>NZ_CP151955.1:4800000-7403249 GCF_038593025.1 Paenibacillus sp. FSL L8-0436
AACCTCGCCCTCCTCGACGATTTTGCCGGAATACATCACAATCACGTAGTCAGCCATCTCTGCCACGACCCCAAGGTCATGGGTGATTAGCAGGATCGACATTTTGGAGCTTTCCTTGAACCCGCGCAGCATATCCAGAATTTGCGCCTGGATCGTAACATCCAGCGCCGTTGTCGGCTCATCGGCTATCAGCAGCTTTGGATTGCAGGAAATAGCGATGGCGATCATGATCCGCTGCAGCATTCCCCCGCTCAGCTCATGCGGGTAACTGTCGGCAATCTGCTCAGGCCGGGAGATCCCCACTTGCTGGATCAGCTCAATCGCCCGCAGCCGGGCTTCTTTTTTCTTCATTTTCAAATGAACGGTCAGCGGCTCCATAATCTGCTCCCCGATCTTCATTACCGGATTGAGCGACGACATCGGTTCCTGAAAGATCATGGCAATCTCGTTGCCGCGGATCGCCCGCAATGTATTTTGATCTAGCTGCAATAAATCTTCTCCCTGAAACTCTATACTTCCTCCGGCAACCCGCCCTCCGGGCTTCTCCACCAGTCCCATAATCGACATGGCGGTTACGCTTTTGCCGCAACCGGATTCCCCGACAATGCAGACCGTTTCCCCTTCGCGTACCTGGAAGCTTACATTATCAACGGCTGTTACATTCCCTTCTTCTGTGAAGAACTTGGTGCTGAGACCGTCTATCGTCATTAAATCCTTCATCGGATGTTGGACACCTACCTCTTCTGTTTAGGATCAAGCACGTCTCTGAGGCCGTCACCGAATATATTAATGGCAATGACCGTGGCGAATATCGACAGACCCGGCGGTATCCACAGCCAAGGGCGATTCTGGAAATCGATCATATTATTCGCAGCATCAATCATGTTCCCCCATGTCGGCGTCGGCGGCATAACCCCCAAGCCGAAAAAGCTGAGTACGGATTCGCTGAGGATCGCTCCGCCGATGTTAAGCGTCGCCATCACGATCAGCAGTGGAACGATGTTCGGAAGCAGATGGTTGAACAGCTTTCGGCGGTCGCTAAGCCCCAGCACTACCGCAGCCTGCATGAATTCGCGTTCCCGCAAGCTGAGCATTTGGCCTCTCACCATCCGTGCCAGACCCGGCCAGTTCACGATACTCAGCATAAGCATAACAATATACATCCGGTAGTCCGTCGGAATCTTCCATTCTGACAGCAGCGCACCAAAGATGAACAGCAGCGGCAGACTGGGAATCGTCATTAGCAGATCCGCAATACGCATGATGATCTGATCAGCAATTCCGCGGTAATAACCGGCTATCGCCCCCAGAAGGGCGCCGAGAAATACGGACAATACCATCGAAGCAAGTCCGACCGTAAGCGAGATGCGTCCCGCCTGCATCACCCGCGTCAGTATATCGCGGCCCAGCGCATCCGTTCCCAGCCAATGCTTGAGATTCGGTGCTTTATTCATCATGGCCATATTGATTTTGTTATCTGTATACGGCGAGAACAAAGGACCGATAAAACAAAGCACAAACATAAATACAACGACTACAAAACCGGATACCGCCAGCTTGTTATGAAGCAGTCTCCGTATGGATTGCTGGAACAGTGAAGATTTCTGGACCTTGGCTGCAGGCCTGTGAAGCTCGTTTAAAGTGCTGTTAGCTGTCACAACGTCATCCCCCCTCTATAACCGGACACGCGGATCGGCAACCCGGTACAAAATATCCGAGAGCAGCGTTCCAATCACGGTCAGAATGGCAAGCAGCATCGTAAAGCCCATCAGCAGAGGATAATCCCTCAGCCCGAAGGACTTCATATACAGTTGACCGATGCCCGGCCAGTTGAAGATCTGCTCGATAATAATCGACCCGCCGAACAGCGCCGGAAGCTCGAAGCCAACGAGCGTAATGGCCGGCAGCAGCGCATTTCTCAGCGCATGGGTGAACAGTACCTTTCGCTCCTTTAAGCCCTTGGCGCGGGCTGTGCGGATATAATCCTGTTTAAGTACATCTATCATATTGCTGCGGAAATACCGGGTTAGTGAGCCCAGCCCAAGCAAGGTCATCACAATAACCGGCAGCGTCATATGACGCACAACATCTTTGAGATACGCCATACCGGCAGCATTGCTGCCTGTAGTCGTCATTCCGCCAGGCGGCAGCCATTTGAAGTCAACCGCCAATATTTTAATCAGGAATAGGCCGATAAAAAAAGACGGAAGCGACATCGCCGCGAATATGGCAATCATCACCAGCGTATCAAACCAGGAGTATTGCTTATAGGCAGAAATCACTCCGATAATAACTGCGATAACCCAGGTCAGAAAGGTCGATACCGCCGCCAGCAAAAAAGAATTCCAGATATAGTCGTTGAACAGCTGAAGCACCGGCTTCTGCTGGGCGAGCGAATATCCGAAATCCCCGTGCAGTGCATTTTTCATCCATATGCCGTAACGTTCAAGCACCGGTTTGTTCAGGCCGTAGATCTCCCGCAGCTCCGCCTTGCGTTCTGCAGTCAGCTTGATATTCCCGGTGATAAAGTCCCCCGGCGTAGTAGCATAAAGACAAAAAATGAGCAGTGATGCCGCAAACAGAATGATGAATATATACAGCAGTCTTTTTGTCAAATAAGTACTCATGATTGGCTCCTTATGGATTCGTCCCCTGCCGTTGCATACCCGGCAGGGGACGAACAGTTAATTATTGCAGAGTCCAGTCCGGCAGGCTGCCGGCAAGCCCGATAAATGGGCTGACCGTAAGATTCTGGATGCGGCCGTTATAGGCGTACACTGTCTTTTTGTAGCTGGTGAAAATGATCGGAAGTTCATCATTTAACAGCTGGTAGAGCTCTTTGTAGACTACTTTACGCTGTTCGATATCAGTAGTGGCCAGTGCTTTATTGTACAGCTCCAGGAATTTCGGATTTTCGTAATCGTTAATTTCACCGTCGAAGAATTGCATGAATCCGTCAGCCGGATCGGTCAGCATAGGTGTGGAGAAGGATACGAGATCATAATCCCCGCCTTCCACCTTCGAAACCAGCGAGTTAAAATCTGCGAAAATTTCCGGTTGGAACTCAATGCCCAGCGCTTCAAAGTTCTCTTTGGCTACAGCAATAAAGATGTCGGTGTTTTTACTCTTGGAGCCCAGATAGTGAATGCTGAGCGGTTTGCCGTCTTTTTCGCGGATACCGTTCGCACCTACAGTCCAACCGGCCTCATCCAGCAGCTGTTTGGCTTTTTCCGGATCATATTTATAAGGATTGATGCCCTCTTCCGTATATGACCAGGAGATCGGCGATGCCGGAATATTGGCAATGGAGCCTGCACCTTGGGCAGCGTCCACGTAAATACTCTGACGATCAAGGCCGTAGACTATCGCCTGTCTCACCAGTTTATCCTTGAGCTGCTCGTGCTTCAGGTTAACCTGCATGTAGCCGTAAGTGCTCGGTGTATAAGGAATGATATTCACATACCCGAGTCCCTTCAGCTTTTCGATATTTTCTTCTGTGGCACTGAAGGAAGCATAGTCGACTTCTCCTGTCTCCAGGAACTGCCAAACGTCGCCCTCAGAGGTTTTGTAAATGAAATGTTCGGTCTTCGGTTTGCCTTTGAAGTAGTTCTCATTAGCCACCAGCCGAACTTCTTGACCGGGGATGAATTTCTCCAGTTTGTAAGGACCGTCGCCAAGCGGTTTCTCATGCAGCTTCTTGATGTACTCCAGCTCGCCGAATTTGTAGTCCTTGCCATAATAGGCTTTCGACAACACATTGGAGCCAAGTACCACAAGTGCCGTAGCATTTGGCTGCTCCAGCGTTACCGAGATCGTCTGCGGGTCAATAACCTTAATGCCTTCGATGCTTTTGGCAGTACCTTCTTTGTAAGCTTTGCCGCCCTTCACATTGAGCGAAGGCAGCGAGGACCCGCCGTCATAAGTCTTGTCATATTGAATCGTCCAGGTAAAAGCCACATCCTCCGCAGTGAGCGGTGAGCCGTCGCTGAATTTCAGGTCTTTGTGCAAATGGAAGGTGTATGTAAGCTGATCCTCCGACACATCCCAGCTTTCGGCAAGCTCCGGAGTAGGAACACCTTTGTCATCTACCGTTACCAATGAAGCATAAAGTAGAGAAGAAACGTTGCCGTCATAACCACTTTCCTGGAAATAAGGTGTAAACGCGCCGCTGGGGTCGGTGAGTCCGACGATTATCGTATCTGTACGGTTCTGGGCAACTGCGGGCAGCTTCGACAAGTCGGTTGCCGTGAAAGGCTCGCTGAGTGCGCCAGCCGGCACGGGTGCCGGTGAAGCTGCCGCTTCGGTTCCGCCAGTATCTGCAGAGGCCGTAGCCGGGGTGTCCACAACTTCAGAGTTGTTCGCACTGCCGTTGTCCGAGCAGGCCGACAGCAGCAGTGAACCTGCTATCAGTAAGGTGGACAATAAAATCGTACTTTTTCTCACAAAATCATCTCTTTTCTCTCCATTTTATAAAGACTTATAATTCCTACCTACTAAGTATGATTAATGGCCGATAGTTCACATTATAGAAAGTAAATTCTGTTCTGTAAAGAGAGAACTTAAAAATAATTCTCCACAAACAGAATTCACTGGCGTTTTTTCCGGTACAAAAAAAGCCAAAGCTTCTCTTCAGCAGAGAATACCTTGGCTTTGTAAAGGATTATAGGGTGTACCGGGTTCAATTCAAATATTTAAAAAGCTGCTCATTCATCCGGTGAATCCCCTCCAGACGAAGGCTGTATGCGGTGACATTCTCCCCTTCGATGTAGGCATGAAGCAGACCGGCACACCGGAGACTGAAAATATGATCATGTACGATCCCTTTGGAAATACCCGCCTGCTTTACGATTTCCGTGAACGTTTTGCGTTCTCCGCCGACCGATTGAAGAATCTTCAGCCGGCTTTTTTCACCCAGACTGCGTAGAGTCCTGTACATGAACGGTGATATTTCCTCATCTGTGACCATAATTCTCGCTGCATAATGACAAATGGTCAAAGTGCCGAAGTTGTAAATAATGTTGACAGGCTGAAAATGAAACTGAGGGATTAGCACCAGCCTGCGCAGTCCGTCTCCCGGCAAGAAATAGAAACCATTCGTTGTCTTGTTGACAAAATCAGAAGTATTGTTTGTCTTGAGTTCCCGGTTCCGTTCCTTCGTATGCTCCTGCAGCTTGGCGAGAATAGCGGGATCACTGGTGCTGAAGTATTGCCGGTTCCATTCGGTTAACAGGTAGCTCATCCGGCTGCGGAACTGCTCCATCTGGACAGGAAACACACTGACATACCCGGCTAGGGTTTCGTATATTTCACCGACCGACAGACTTTCCAGCCAGTTCAGTGCACTCTCCACATTTTGTTTGGCCGGACATAAATAGATCAGCAGGTTCAGCAGCTTCCAGTCATTCCCGAGTTCTGTTTCCTCCAGTGCACTAAGAAGCTCTTGACTAAGCTTGCCTGCCACTTCGGCAGCCCACGGGGTACCCAGATCAATTTTTTTATTGGATTTCTTGCAGATAAACGTATGTATGCTGTTTACTAACTCATAAACCGGCTCAAACTGAACCTCTATCTCGTATTCCATGGGCGTTCCTCCTGATGCAACTTCTATTGGTTACAGCGTTAGTGTCTTAATCTTAGGGCATGAAGCAGCGTAAGTGCAAGTCATTCCGCATCCCCTTCCGGCTGGTGTTAAGTTCTTCCATGAAAACAGGCAGTCATTGTGTACAGTTCTCGCTTTTTCCAAATCAGGGTAGTAAAATAAAGGCATTACATTTAGGCAGGAGTGAAGAATATGGAACTGATTGAACAAGGAGAAGGACGTTTCTATATTGCAGGCGACGGTAAGGACCTTGCCGAGATTACATACAGACTGGAAGAGGCTGCAGGAATACTGGTCATTGACCATACCTACGTCTCTGAGGATCTGCGCGGTCAAGGTGCCGGTGAAAAACTTGTACGGGCAGTTGTAGACAAGGCCCGTGAAGAGGATTTGAAGATTGTCCCCGTGTGCTCTTATGCTGCGCATCAATTCAAAAAACATGAGGAGTACTCGGATGTACTCAGCGGAGACGGACGCCGGTCTTAAGACCATTGCCCGTTTCCTTGATTACTATGAATCTATGGGAGCTAAAGCTTTATCGCTGAGCGCCCACAAACTTAGGAGGAAACGGTTTGACTACAGCTGACACTTTAAAAGATATAGAAGAATTGCAGCAGCGCTGCGAGCAATACGAGGGAATCTCCCTCAAATTGAATTGGGATATGCTGCGGCTGCCTTCAGCGGCCAGCGGAACGGAATGGCTGGTAACCTACGAAGAGGAACTGCTGGTCGGCTTCATCGGACTATATAGTTTCGGCAGCGAAATGGAAATATGCGGCATGGTCCGCCCGGGCTACCGCCGGCGCGGAATCTTCACCTCCCTTTGGATGCGGGCCCAGAGCATTATTAAGCAGAAAAAGGTTACCACACTGCTGCTGAATGCTCCCTCCAATTCGGCTTCAGCCTCGGCATTCCTGCAGACATTGCCGCTGGTCTTCAATCATGCCGAATACCAGATGAGATGGGATGGAATCACTTTGCCGCAAGGCTCTGGAGCAGCCAGTTCTGCTGCCGGTACTGTGGTGCTGCGTCCCGCACGCGAGGACGAGGAATCTATCCTCATTAAACTGGACAGCGGCGGCTTTGACATGTCGGAAGAGGACGCGGCCGAAGAATATGAAATGTATAAACATGAAGGGCTGCAGGAGCATATCATCATTGAAATGAATGGGCAGCCTGCCGGCAAGATGCGGCTGTACACGGAGGATAACGAAACTTGGATTTACGGATTTACGGTCGACCAGAAGCTGCGGGGGTTCGGCATCGGACGCAGTGCACTGCTGCAGACCATCGAGCGGGAGCGGCGCAATTATAACGGTGTGAATCTGGAGGTTTCACTGGACAACCCCAATGCGCTCAAGTTATATGAGAGCTGCGGATTCGTTATTCTTAACAAGCAGGATTACTACCGCTATACAGGTTGAATTCTCTGCCTATCCAGAGCAGCATAAATAGTACAACACACAGCAGCCCCTTGTCGCTTGGCATTCTTCGCCAGCAGCAAGGGGCTCTCTTGATTGCCGGTGAGTCCAGCCCCTTATGTTACCTGCAGGTGCCTATATGACTTCAAAGTGCGTACTATTCATCCCTCTTCCCGCGATCCATACTTGGGGTGTATCCAATACACAGAGAGAGGACAAAGAATATGAATTCAAAAGAACATACACCGCAAAAAACAGCCCTTGTTGTAGGAGCAGGCGGCGTGATTGGACGCAATCTGATCGAACATCTCATCACGCTGCCCGAATGGGACATTATCGGCGTGTCACGCCGGGGTGGGGTGAATACTACGCGCATCCGCTACATTTCCGCCGATTTGCTCAACCCCTTGGACGTCCGCCAAAAGTTAGGCAGCCTTTCAGAAGTGACACATATTTTTTACGCAGCCTATCAGGATAAGCCCACCTGGGCGGAGCTTGTCCCCCCAAACCTCGCCATGCTGGTTAACGTAGTAGATGTTATTGAACCGGTGGCCCATGCTCTGCAGCATATCAGTCTTATGCAGGGCTATAAAGTATATGGCGCTCACCTTGGACCCTTTAAAACGCCTGCCAGGGAAACCGATCCCAATCATATGCCGCCGGAATTCAATATTGACCAGCAGAACTTTCTTGAAGAGCGGCAGCAAGGGAAAAGATGGACCTGGTCGGCACTGCGACCTTCCGTCGTTGGCGGATTCGCACTTGGCAATCCTATGAATCTTGCCCTCGTTATTGCCATATATGCCTCCATGTCGAAGGAGCTTGGGTTGCCTTTGCGTTTTCCCGGTAAACCTGGGGCCTATCATAGCTTGCTCGAAATGACTGACGCAGGGCTGCTGGCGAAAGCGACCATATGGGCGGCAACCGATACGCGCTGTGCTAATCAGGCTTTTAATATTACGAACGGCGACCTGTTCCGCTGGAGTGAGATGTGGCCCAAAATCGCCACGTATTTTAATCTTGAAACGGCTCCGCCTCTTCAGATGTCGCTGTCTGTAGTCATGGAGGACAAGGAGGCACTGTGGAATAACATGGTAGAGAAGTACGGCTTGGAAAAAAACAGCTATCAGAGCGTATCATCCTGGGCATTCGGGGACTTTGTCTTCTCCTGGGATTACGATTTTTTTGCAGACGGTACTAAAGCACGCCGCTTGGGCTTCCATGAGTTCGTAGAAACGGAGAGTATGTTCATGAATATTTTTGACGGGCTCCGAAAAGCTAAGGTTATCCCTTAAGCAATACTCCCTGTATGTGTGATAGCTTTTCTTAAGAGAAACGACCGGTCCCTGTTTCAGAGGCCGGCCGTTTTATCATTCCGTTCACGTTCAGACAATACAATGGCCCGATCACCGTACACCCGTTCAATGTGCGTATCGCCCCATTTGCACAGAAGGTGAAGAATTGCTTTTAGACTCCAGCCATATTCAGTCAGCTCGTACTCTACCCTCGGTGGAACCACATTATAAGAAGTCCGCTTTATGACTCCGTCCTCTTCCAATTCCCGCAGCTGCTGCGTTAGCACCTTCTGTGTAATAGCAGGCATCAGTCCCATCAGTTCCCCATTGCGTTTCTTGCCAAACGTAAGAAAGAATAGAATCACCGGCTTCCACTTGCCTCCGATCACTTCAAGCGTCGCTTCCACTGCGGTATTATAGGTTTTAATTGTTTCCGGCATTGGCTGGAACACCTCCTGCCCTTAACCATATCTTCATGTCCCCTGCTTGGCAAGCCTATCGCGCTCCGGGAAGGAATGGATAGGCCACTTGGTTACGGATTACATTAATCCGTATCTTCCGAAGGATTCCTCACTTTTCTCGTTCCTGCGCTCTCCGTATTTTAATGCAGGATAGGCCATGGCTTCGCCCTCCAGGAATACAGACAACAATCGCACATAATCAAGTGATTCGCCAAGCGGTACACCTGCTCCGTCAAAGATATGCCGGCGGCCGTCAAGCAAAGTATATATTTCAATGGTTTCAGCTGGTTCTCCGTAAGCCTTATGGCAGAACACATTAGCCATGTGCAGAAATCCGGTGATCACATCTTCATTTCCGTTCACCATAAATTTCTGGATATTCATGCAACGTCCATTTATTGTGGAACTCCAGGCCAGTTGAAAAATCATCGCCAGGTCAATCGCCAGCTCTGGTACCGGAACATGCCACTGCTCATAGAGCATCACCGGCACCTCGCGGGTATGATTCCCGGAGACAATGCGCATCAGCTCGTCAGCCACCGCCGTTTTGATATCCCAATAGTGCATTAGCGAAGGAAAAGCTGTTCCTTTGGGCGGCCAGCGCCGCTCCAGCAGAAATTGGATAGGCGTCTCCCTGCGCACCTCTGGCGGCAGACTGTAAAAATCGTTAAGGGTATGCCCTACTGCATACTGGGCTTGCTGCCTCCAGCGCGGAAGCCCTATGGCCGCAGCCCCTCCGGTAGGATCCTCGGCTCCGCTCAGCATGATATGCTCCATGCGGAAATCGTTAAGCCGGCTGTAGCCTGCGTCCGACACTTCCCTTCTTCCCGCCACCTGATATCCTGCCGCGCCGCCCATTCTTAAGAAACCGCCGCGCAGGTTTCGATAAATTGACGACCGAAGTTCCGGCAGGCCTCTTTCTCGGCAGCGTTCGGACCGTATTCAATCTTCAAGCTTTCCTGAACAATCTCTGCGCCGCGTTCCTTGAGTTTCTCCTCAATCTGATTCACGGCTCCGCAATAGATTTCATATCCGGTGTCCCCGCTTCCGAAGGCAGCTGCCTTATAAGCCGTCAGATCCAGATCATCCATCTCCTCATAAAAATCTAAAAATTCATCAGGCAACTCACCGTCACCCCAGGTATAGGCACCAAGCAGCACACCCTCATAAGCTTTTATCTCATCCGCATTGCAGTCGGTGACCGATTTCAGAACGGCCTCTCCGCCTGCCTGGCGTATTCCTTCCACAATCAGCTCAGCAATCTCTTCCGTATTGCCGGTCAAGCTGGCATATGCCACGAGCACCTTAGCCATGAATCTGTTCCTCCCCAAGGTAAACATTAAATTTGAACCAACTTTTACTAACTCCATTCTATTTGATAATGATTATCATTGTCAAATATATAAAAACACGAACACTGACCGGGAGTCCGGTCGATGTTCGTGTTCATCGTCGATTCTATATTATCGAGGCTTGCTATAACTTAATATGCTCCTTCAAGCAAAGTAATGCTATTGCCGTCAGGATCGCGGAAATTCATTTCCTTCCCCCCGTATTCCATTGTAGCCGGCGGTTGGCAATCCAATCCTCTTGCCTTGAGCGTTTCATAGGTCTCATCCAGATTGCTGCAGGAGAACACCAGATTGACTGCTCCTGTCGTCAGCTTATCCCATTTATTCTCATCCCAGATAATGATGCCTGGCTGACTCTTATCAAAGCCAATCTTCGCCCCGTCAGAGTTGCCATAACCTTCAAACGGTACGGGAATCCCCAGCACCTCTGCATAAAATGCCGCCAAGGCTGCAGTATCCTTGCTGTACAAATTGATGCCTTCAAAAGCAGAAATCATAGTATATCCCTCTCATTCTCATCATTTGGTTAGCGGCGCATTGGCCATCTGACAACAGTATACCTGGTGAGCGCCGCCGCTGTATTGCAAAAAAACGACATGTTAATTCCGTGCATAGGCCAGAGCTTCAAGCGGCGTTCTGCCGGCAAATTTCTTGAAATTATTATTCAGATGGGACTGATGGCTGTAGCCGTAGCTATATACAACATCCTGAATATTTCTATCCTGTGAGGGTGTACGGTATATATCCAGCCATACATTCTGAAAGCGCACAAGATCGGCTGCTTTTTTGGGCGAAATTCCGATATATTCACGAAAAAGCCTTTCCAGCTGCCGGCTGCTAAACCCCGAATTCCCTTCCAGTGCAGCGGCGGATATGACGCCTTTGGACTTCACGATGGCATACACAGCATTCAGCATGCCGTTATTGCTGTGCCGGGTCTTCTCCAGCTGACGCAGCAGATAAGCTTCCACCAAGGCAATCCGTTCTGCTACAGTACGGGTCCCCTGCAGCTTGTCTCCCAATTCGCTGCGGAACGAACCGAAATAATGGTCCACCCCGGTATGGATGTTCAGGACCTCCCTGAGATGGTCATCCGCGAACAAGTGCACGGCCCAGAAGTGGAAGCGGATGGCAAAGCGGACTTTTCCCGTATCGTCGTGAGCTTGTCCGGCTTCAAAAGGCGTATCGTTAATCCCGCAAAAAATCCCGCCCGATTCTCCCGTCTGCTCATCCCACTCCCAAATGATGTCCATGCAGCTGTCCGGTATAATAATTTCTCCCCCAAGGGAGGGGGCCGAGGGAGCATTAAGCTGTTTCTCTGGCTCTCCCCAGAAACAGCGGATATAAGGACGCAGCGCCTTGCAGGGCAGAATCTCCCCTGCCCCTTTCGGATTCGCCGTAATCGGATAATACAGCTCCGACAGATTGTACATGAAGCTGCTGCCCCCTTCTGTGCTTGTTCAACTTCCGATAAACATACTTAACCTGATCATACACAATCACTGCCAGAAACGCTACAATCACGGCCGTCAGCACTCCTCCGAGAAGCAGATAGTTTCTTATCATTTGTTGGCCTAACTCGCTGATATATTTGGAAATATTATACACACATCCCCAAATGGGCAAAATGAGAAGTGTCGCAGCTTTGTTACCTTTTTGTTTGTAGGGCCCGGGCTAAATGTTGTACAATAAAGGCTAAATGAATTTTTTGAAGGATGGATTAAATATGTATATAGCAGGCGATTGGAAAGACTACGAAGTTATTGATACCGGAGGCGGAGAAAAGCTGGAACGCTGGGGCGATATTATTCTGCGCCGCCCGGACCCGCAAATCATTTGGCCGCTCGCGAACGAGACGGCGAAGTGGCGGGATGTGCACGGACATTATCACCGCAGCTCGGCAGGCGGCGGACAATGGGAAATGAAGAAAACCATTCCGGACGACTGGAAAATCAGCTACGGCAAGCTGAAATTCCACCTGCGTCCGACAAATTTCAAGCATACTGGCCTGTTCCCTGAGCAAGCGGCCAACTGGCGCTGGATGATGGACAAGATTGCTGAGGCGAACCGTCCGATCTCTGTGCTCAACCTGTTTGCTTACACCGGTGGGGCTACAGTGGCTGCAGCGAGCGCCGGAGCTTCAGTAGTCCATGTGGATGCGGCCAAAGGCATGGTCCAATGGGCGAAGGAAAATGTGGCCCTGTCCGGCCTTGCCGAACGTCCGGTCCGCTATATTACCGATGATGTCTTCAAATTTGTACAGCGCGAACAGCGCCGCGGCAGCAAATACGATGCAATCATTATGGACCCGCCTTCCTATGGCCGAGGACCCGGCGGTGAAATGTGGAAGCTTGAAGCGAGTCTGTACCCGTTCCTGGAGAGCTGCATGCAAATCATGAGCGACAGACCTTTGTTCATGCTCATTAACTCCTATACGACAGGCATTTCTCCAACCGTTCTGCGCAACATGCTCTCGATGACGATGGGCAAACGGTACGGCGGCAAGCTGACCTCCGGCGAAATCGGACTGCCGATTACCTCCTCCGGGATGAACCTGCCTTGCGGAATTTTGGGCCGCTGGGAGGCGTAAGCCATGACTGCACACAATTCCGGTACAGCCGGAGTGGGCGGGGAGGGAAATTCCCGTTTTGAAGTTCTGTACGAGGATAACCACCTTCTCGGCATCGTGAAGCCCGTAAATATCCCCGTACAGGAGGATGCTACTGGCGATGCAGACTTGTTGAGCCTGCTTAAGGAAGATGTGAAGGAACGCTTTAACAAGCCCGGTAATGTGTACATGGGGCTCGTTCACCGACTGGATCGTCCAGTCGGAGGTGCGATGATCTTCGCCAAGACATCCAAAGCCGCTTCACGGCTGTCCGAAAGCGTCCGCACCCACAGCTTCCACAAAGTCTACCTGACCGTGGTGCACGGCCAGCCTCCGGCCTCCCAGGGCCGTCTGATCAATACCTTGCTCAAGGATGCCAAGAGCAATACAGTTACCATTGTCCGCAAAGGAACACCGGGCGGCAAAGAGGCTATTCTGGATTATACGGTGCTGGGAAGCGCGGAAGGTTATACTCTGCTGAAGATAGACCTGCTTACCGGACGTTCGCATCAGATCCGCGTGCAGCTTGCCGGAATCGGCTGTCCCTTGTTCGGGGATCAGAAATACGGTTCGGCTGTGAACAGACCGGGGCAGCAAATTGCCCTCTGGTCCGCGCTGGTCGGCTTTCCGCATCCGGTCACCAAAGAAGAAATCGAGCTTATCTCGCTGCCGCCGCAGACTTTTCCCTGGAATCTGTGGTCCCGGCATTTGCAAAAACAGGCCATCCGTTAACGGATGGCCTGTTTTTTGAGCTTATATAAGTATTAATAAGATCCAAGTTTAGGTTCAGGGTGTAGAGCCTTCCGGCGTTGGAGCAACCGCCATCTTGCCCATCAGATAAAGCAGCAGCTGCTGATTATGTGAAGAAATCGGATCAAGCGCTTCGGCAAAAAAATCACTGCGGATCTGGAGTCCGCGCTCGGTCTCTTTCTGTCCGTTCTCCGTGATGCTCACCCAGACAATCCGCCGGTCCGCTGCATCGCGTTCACGCACAATCAAATTATGCTTCTCCATCCGGTCAAGCAGCATCGTCACCGCCGCCGGGCTGGTCGCGAGATGGGGGGCCAGATCAGAAGGCTTCATTGCGTCATGTTCCTGAAGCAATTCAAGCACGGTGAGTTGGGCATCTGTCAGCGTAGGCGCAAGCTTGCTATCCATATGTAGCTTATAGTCCTTCAATATTTTATGCCAAATCTTACTGAATTCTGAGGAATGCACAGTTACTCCTTCCTTTCCCTGCGGATTTCAATCCGGTATATCTACATTTTCGAGAAAGAAATTCCATTTCCTGCAAAACGAAAAAATAAATAACCAAAACCCTTGTTATCCATTACTTTACCTATACAAAAAGGCGTTGTGGCCAGCCCGTGAGGAGCCGTCAAACGCCTTTTGTATGTTAGCCCTGTTGCAGTGCATACGAATTACTTAATTGCAGGTAAAAGAGTGATGATCTCATCCTTCTTCTCAACCGGAACAAGTTGTTTGCCTGTAGAACGGCGATCACCCAGCGGAGCAGCCTCAGAAGAGAACTGATGATGCATGCCATCACGGGTGAAGGCGACTAACTCCAGCGGATCCTTGCAATGGAATGCCCCCGCAAGCCTGCTGCCGTTCGGTTTGACCCGTTTGCCTTCCTTGAACTCGAAGGTTGGCATCCCTTTGCCGCCGCGGCTCTGCGACGGATAATCCACTAATAGTGTCCGTTTCGCATATCCAAGGTCGGAGACAACCAGTATTTCGCCTTCGTCTTCGCTTACCCAGAAGCAGGAAACCACTTCGTCACCTTCGCGAAGCTGAATACCGCGGACCCCGCTGGCCACACGGCCCATCGGATTAACTTCGTTCTCGCGGAACCGGATGCTCATTCCTTCGCGGGTCACAAGCACGATGTCCTTGTCTCCGCTGCTCAGCGCCACTGTAATGATCTCATCGCCATCTGCTACCTTGCAGGCAGCCACGGCTCCGGAACGGCTCGTAGAGTACTCCTTGAGCTCCGTACGTTTGACCTGACCCTTACGCGTGACGAAGACCAGACTCGCCTGAGGCTCCTCCAGATTGCCCACCGGCAGCACGCTGACAATGCCATCGCCTTTCGCCAGGCTGATGACGTTCACGATTGCCGTGCCGGGCTCTTTCCATTTGAATTCCGGTATCTGGTGAACCGGAAGCAGGAAATATTGCCCCTTGCGGGTAAATACCAGCAGGCTGTCCCTTGTATTGAGATCCAGCAGCTTGACGATATGGTCGCCTTCCTTAACACCGGAGGCTTGGCGTTCACCGCCCGAACGCGTGAACGAAGGCATTCCGGTCCGTTTGATGTAACCATCGGCCGAAAGTGCTACAAGCACATCCTCGGCGTTAACCAGTACTTCAAGGCTGACCTTCAGCTCTTCAACCTCGCCCTGAATAAGCGAGCGGCGGTCTATCCCGTATTTATCACGGATCTCCAGCAGTTCCTTGCGGATGACGGCGATCAATTTTTTGTCGCTGTCCAAGATACCGCGCAATGTGGCAATCCGCGCCTGCATTTCGTCCAATTCCTTCTGGAGCGAATGAATCTCCAGATTGGTCAGACGGTACAGCTGCAAAGTAAGAATGGAATCGGCCTGGCGTTCACTGAAGCCGAACATCCATACCAGATTGTTCTGGGCATCCTGGCGGTTCTTCGATGCCTTGATCGCAGCGATAACCTCGTCCAGAATGTTCAATGCCTTTACAAGCCCTTCCAGAACGTGGGCGCGGTCCTCCGCTCTTTCCAGGTCGAACTGGGTGCGGTGGGTAACCACATCTCGCTGGTGGGCGATGTAGGCTTGCAGGATAGCCTTAAGGCCAAGCTGCTGTGGAGCCTTGTTGACTATCGCCACCATATTGAAGTTATAAGTGACCTGCAGATCGGTTTTCTTCAGCAGATAAGCCAACACGCCCTGGGCGTCGGCTTCCTTCTTCAGCTCCACCACAATACGCAGCCCTTCCCGTCCGCTTTCGTCGCGGACTTCGGCGATGCCTTCGATCTTCTTCTCCAGACGGATGTTCTCCATGGAGGTGACCAATCGTGATTTCACAATCTGGAACGGCACTTCCGTAATAACGATCTGCTGTTTGCCGCCGCGCAGATTCTCAATCTCTGTCTTAGAGCGCAGGTAAATGCGGCCTTTGCCGGTACGGTAGGCGTCCATAATACCTTCGCCGCCCATAATCGTACCGCCTGTCGGGAAATCCGGACCTTTGATAAATGTCATGATGTCCTCGAGCTCGATCTCCGGCTTTTGCATCACCGCGATACAGGCATCAATGACCTCACGCAAATTATGCGGCGGAATCTCCGTGGCGAATCCGGCCGAAATGCCGCTCGTTCCGTTGACCAGCAGGTTCGGATAACGTGAAGGAACCACCACTGGCTCCTTGGCTGTGTTGTCAAAGTTATCTTTGAACAGCACGGTGCGCTTCTCAATGTCGCGCATCATCTCCATGGCAATCGGCGACAGGCGGGCTTCCGTGTACCGCATCGCTGCTGCCGGATCATCATCCATCGAGCCCCAGTTGCCGTGTCCGTCCACAAGCACATGGCCCAACTTCCAAGGCTGTGCCATCCGCACCATTCCGTCATAAATCGACGAATCCCCGTGGGGATGATAATTACCCATGACGTCTCCGACGGTTTTGGCGGATTTACGGTACGGCTTGTCCGGGGTATTCCCGGAGTCGTACATGGCGTATAGAATCCGGCGCTGTACAGGCTTCAGCCCGTCACGCACGTCCGGAATCGCCCGGTCCTGAATGATATATTTGGAATACCGGCCAAAGCGGTCACCGACGACCTCTTCCAGAAAAGCCGGTGAAAATTGTTCTGATAAACTGCTCACTTGGCTCACCTTCTGTTCCTCAAACTGCCCGCCTAAAAATAGTGTGGTGATCCCTTGTCACTGCGGGGAATGTTTGGACTTCCGATCGCTGTTATTCCCGAATTTCTTCAATTTGACCCGCTTTACGGTTGAAATTCGAGAATAAAGGCGAACGTTGACGCATCTGCAGTTCCAAACTTCCCCTTCGTTCCTCAGATCACCAAGCTCTTTTTAACAATCGGGATAATCGTCACTTGCACACTACTCTACAAATTCGGTAAAGTCGACGTTTTCGACAATCCAGCGCTTGCGGGGATCGACCTTGTCGCCCATCAGCGTGGATACGCGGCGCTCCGCCTTTGCGGCGTCCTCAATCTGCACCTGAAGCAGCGTGCGTGATTCCGGATTCATCGTCGTCTCCCACAGCTGGTCGGGATTCATCTCGCCGAGTCCTTTGTACCGCTGCAGCTCGAAGTTTTTGCCGAATTCCTTGAGGTAATTCTGCAGTTCCTCGTCGCTCCAGGAGTAACGTACCGTCTCCAGCTTACCTGATTTGCGTGTCAGCTTATACAGCGGCGGCTGGGCGATAAACACCTTGCCGGCGTCAATCAACGGCTTCATGTATCGGTAGAAAAAGGTCAGCAGCAGCACTTGAATATGCGCACCGTCCGTATCAGCATCGGTCATAATGATAATTTTGGAATAATTGCTGTCTTCTACGGCAAAATCCGGACCGATTCCCGCACCGATTGCGGAAATAATCGCCTTGTACTCATCATTCTTAAGAATATCCAGCAGTTTGGCCTTCTCCGGGTTCATCGGCTTGCCCTTAAGCGGCAGAATAGCCTGAATCTTGGAGTCACGCCCCTGCTTGGCTGATCCTCCGGCGGAATCGCCTTCGACGATAAACAGCTCTGTACGCGTAACGTCCTTGGACTGCGCAGGCGAGAGCTTTCCGCCCAGATTGGAGCTTTCACTGCGTTTCTTGCCGCTGCGGATTTCATCGCGGGCCTTGCGCGCCGCTTCACGGGCTCTGGAGGCCTGGATGGATTTCTTCAGCAGGCTTTGCGCCACCTGCGGATTCTCCTCCAGGAAACGGGCCATGTTCTCGGACACGATAAAGTCGACGGCACTGCGGGCAGAAGCGCTTCCGAGCTGATCCTTCGTCTGGCCGACGAATTCCACCTCGGACATCTTGACGCTGATTACCGCCATCATGCCTTCGCGCAGATCATTGCCCTCTAGGTTCTTATCTTTCTCCTTAAGCAGCTGTGTCCGGCGGGCATAATCATTCAGCACGCGGGTATAGGCTGTCTTGAAGCCGGTCTCGTGTGTTCCCCCGCTGCGCGTGGGAATCGAATTGACGAAGGAGGCCAGCGTCTCGGTATAACCTGCGTTATACTGCAATGCCACTTCTACCTCAATATCATCCTTCTCCGAACTGAAATGAATGACGTCATGCAGCACATCCTTGCCCTCATTGAGAAACTGCACGAACTGGCTTGCTCCGCCTTCATAGAAAAATTCATCCTGGCGGCCGCTGCGCTCGTCACTTAGATTAATCCGCAGCCCGGAGTTCAGGAAGGCGATCTCCTGCACCCGTTCCGCAAGGGTATCATAGTTCAGGGCAATGCCATTCGGGAAGACGCGAATATCCGGCTTGAAGGTAATCTTCGAACCGGTCTTATTCGTATTTCCCAGCACCTCAAGACCGGTAACAGGCTCACCAACATGCTCTTTCCCCTTTGCATCTACCCAATATTCGAAACGCTGGCGGTGGATTTTGCCGTCACGATAAATTTCGACTTCCAGCCACTCGGACAGCGCATTGGTAACTGAAGCCCCTACGCCATGCAAACCGCCCGATTTCTTGTACCCGGAGCCGCCGAATTTACCACCGGCATGCAGGATCGTGAAAACAACCTGTGGTGTAGGCACTCCGGTCTTATGCATCCCGGTCGGGATTCCCCGGCCGTTATCGATGACGGTAACCGAACCGTCCTTGCGCAGTGTAATATCAATCTTCGAGCAAAACTTGGCTAAATGCTCATCTACGGCGTTATCCACTATTTCCCATACGAGATGGTGCAGTCCCGAGGAACTCGTACTGCCGATATACATGCCGGGCCGTTTGCGGACCGCAACCAGACCTTCGAGCACTTGAATGTCGTCAGCATCGTATCCAGTCCGGCCTGTTTCGGCGTTCTTAGAGACTTTTGCAAACATATCGATCTGTTCGAGCATTCATGCTCCTCCTTCTTTTCTCTCTATCTATGAAATGCAAACAAACGTTTTGGTTCACTTTGTACATTCTAATTCAAAATATCCCGTTTCGTAAAGACGGCGAATGAAATGATTACTGCAGAAATCCCCCAAACGGCCAGAACAGCCATGGAAAAGGGCAGTGTCATCCCCTCAATCGGTGCCGGTGTTCCGGCCAAATACCCGGTTAATCCCAGATTAACCATAAATAAATATTTAGCCGTCGTCCAGGCCGAAGCCATATTGGTCAGAATCGTTCCGGCGATCAGTGCGGCCATCATCACCACGATGCTTGCCGCTGTGCTGCGCACCAGCACCGATACCATAAATGCCAGCAGGGCAACGACTACGCTAACGAACCAGATTAACCCGCCCTGCATCAGCAGGTATTTCCACTGCGGAACGGAATGGACAGCCGACATATCCACCGCATCTCCGCTGATTTGGAATCCGGTAAATACAGGAAGATTAAAGCCCTTGTATCCAAAAACAAGCCCCGAAATCAGATAGCTGATTGCAAACACCGACAATACAATCAAGGAGACGAACATCAGCAGCGCCGCAAGCTTGCTGAACAGCACCTTCCAGCGTTTGACCGGCCGGGTCAACAGCATCTTGATCGTACCGGTCGTCCTTTCCCCGGATACAAGATCTGAGGCTACTGCCATAATCAGCAGCGGAATGAACAAGGAGACCGAGTTGTCCAGGAACTCGCGGGTAAAGGTAACCCCGCTGGGCTCATTCGGATTGACGTCATGGTCCAGATAATATTGCAGCTGTTGGACGAATATCCGCCGGTAGGACTTCCATTCCTCGGGAATCCGGTCGCTGCCCAGTGAATTTTGATTATCGGTAATCTGCTGCTGTATCTCCAGTCTCCAGTCCGAATTAAACTTGTCCCGGCTGCGCTCGGCTATACGCATCTGTGCATAGGTAAACATAGGCACAAGTACGACCAGAATTAGCAGTATAACATAAAACCGTTTCTTTTTTATAATCTTCAGGCACTCATTACGGATGAGCGGAAGCAAATTAATCAATAGTTTCACCTTCCGTTAGCTTCAAGAATAGCTGTTCCAGTGTGGGGTTTATTTTATGCACAGCGCTAACTTCCACTTCCGCTGTGACGAGCACGGCAACAATCTCCGGAATCAGGTCTTCATCCATGACCGTGATGAGGGAATTCGCGCCCATTCCGGCAATAACGGAGTCGTCAAGCGTAACCTCATCCAGTTCGAGAAGCTTGATGTCAGGACGTCCGGCCAGTATCGTTCTGGCCCTGTCCAAAGGCTCCAGATCCCATAGCACATAAGGGGAATTGCGCGCCACCAGTTCATTTACCCCGCCAACCGCCAGCACGCGGCCTTTACTGATAATCGCAACCCGGTCGCACAGCAGCTGAATTTCGCTCAGCAAATGGCTCGATACAAATACCGCGAGGCCTTCCGCAGCAAGCTCGCGGATAAATTCGCGCAATTCTTTGATCCCTTTAGGGTCCAGACCGTTTGTCGGCTCATCCAGAATCAGCAGCCGGGGACGGCCCAGCAGCGCCTGGGCAATTCCAAGCCGCTGCCTCATCCCCAGCGAATAGGTGCTCACCTTGTCATGAATGCGCTGGTCCAGCCGGACAATGTCTACTACCTCAGCAATACGCGCCTTGTCCACGCCTGGCTGCATGCGGGCGAAATGCTGCAGATTCTCCCAGCCTGTCAGATAGGTATACACTTCCGGATTCTCTACGATCGAGCCAACATATTGCAGCGCTTTTTCCGGTTCACGGTTAACGTTATAGCCGCAGACGGTTATCTTGCCTTCACTTGGGCGAATCAGGTCCACAAGCATACGGATTGTAGTTGTTTTGCCGGCCCCGTTGGGTCCAAGGAAACCGAAGATTTCCCCTTGCTTCACGTCGAAGGTAACATCATCAAGGATCCATTTCCGGCCGATTTTTTTGCGGACGCCTTCCACTGACAGAATAACTGTCCCGGCTTCTCCGCTTATGTCTTTATCCATGTTCTCACAACTCCTTGCTACGATCATTTCTGACTTGCGGTGCAGCCACTTCCTTAGCGCACAGCCTGTATGATTCGTTCGCTCATCCGCTGATAGCCGTCGCCGTTCGGGTGAAAATGATCGTTTGAAAGATACTTATCCAGATGGCGGTTGAACAAATCAAAGGTTGGGACGAGTGTCATATTGCTGTGTGTGTTAATGATCTCCATTGCCGCGTTATTCCAGGCTGTAACCGCCTGATTGCCGGGCACCAGCAGATCCTCGATATCTCCAAATGGATTATATAATCCGACATAATAAATTTGCGCCTGCGGATTGATCTCGCCGATACTCTCCAGAATCCCGCCAAGCCGTTTCGAAGCCTCTGGCAGCGCAGCCAGCAGCGACTCCGGTGTCACCTCATCTTCAGTTGCCGAAGGAACGCTTGTCCCGGATGAGCCGTTCTTCCCGCTCGCAGTCCCTGTTTCAGAAGGATTTGCTCCAGGCATTGAAGCAATGTCCGCTGAACTCCCTGTCTCTGTTGATGTTGTCCCCTGTTCTGTACTGCCCGTTCCCATTATATCTGAGCCCCTGAACAAATCATTGCCCCCAATTGAGAGCAGCACGACGTTGGCCTGCCGCAAGGCATACCGAACGCCTTCTTCTTTGAGCTTGCTTTGCAGGCCTGCGGTTGTCAGCCCGTTAATGCCCATATTGCCAAGCAGCTCCGCCTTGCCTCCGCCAGCCGACAGACCGTCCAGCGTCCGCTTTACAAAACCGTTTCCGGTGTTGTCACCGGTGCCTTTGGCCAAAGAGTCGCCAAGTGCCAATATTTTCACTTCATCGCTGCTTGCCGCCGTGGGAACCGGTGTTTCCTGCGGCAAAGAGGTTGAAAGAACTTCACCCTTCGGGTATATAATATCGTTCACCGCGTATCCAAACCCAACGATCAAAACTAACGTTGCTGCTATGGAAATCAGGCTCACAGTGCGCCAGGTCCATTTTGAATCGTTCAAAGCCATCCCTCCGTATGCCCATTCTTATCTCCAGTGTTCCACATTTTACAAACTTCTTAACTATGTAGATAAACATAATTCTTCTATACTTAATTTGCAAATATCCACCGCTCAAGCGAAATTTGGCGGTTTTTGTCCTTAATAGTCTATTATATCAATCGAAAGCATTTTTTTCTCAAAAAAAACGTCCCCCGGCAATGCCGGAGAACGGGTTTTGTACTTTTCATTAGGTTTATTTTCCGATGAATTCCTGAACCCAGTAATTGTTGTCGAACCCTACGCCGATGTAGTTAAAGTTCGCACTCAGAATATTGGCACGGTGTCCTTCACTGTTCATCCAGGCCGTCATTACTTCTTGCGGAGTTCTCTGGCCCATGGCAATGTTCTCCCCGGCAGCCCGATAAGTGACGCCAAAAGTGGCCATCATATCAAAAGGCGATCCGTACGTCGGGGATGTGTGCGAAAAGTAGTTGTTCGTACGCATATCGGTTGCTTTAGCTGCGGCCACCTTGTTCAGGCTTTCCAAAGCGCTGACCGGGGACAGCCCTGCTGTCGCACGTTCCTTATTCACAAGCGTAACGATTTGCTGGATATAGGACTCTTGAGTGCTGACTGCTGCTGCTGGTGTTGCCGTTGGTTTTGGTGTCGCAACAGGTGTTGCCGTTGGTGCCGCTGTTGCTACGGGTGTCGCCGTTGGTTTAGCTGTCGCTACAGGCGTTGCTACTGGTGTCGCCGTTGGTGCCGCTGTCGCTACAGGTATCGCTGTTGGTTTAGCTGTTGCAACCGGTGCAGGTGTGTTTGTCGGAACAACAACCGGTTGAGATTTGTAAACTGTCACTGTTGTATTGGAAAAAGGAAATCCCTTAAGGCTATATTGGTTAAAATATTGCATGAATTGTGCGAAATTAGTTGGTGCTCCAGTCGCAGTATTACCCGCCTCTGCCTTTGCCTGTATTGGAAGAGAAATGCTAAGCGCCATCACTGCCGCCACACTTCCACCTATCATTGCTCTTAAAGTTTTGCTCTTCATTCTGCCATCTCCTTGTTCATGATGTATTTGTTATGTTGCTGTCGGCCGAAGTATCGGGCTCCAAATATTACAAAGTTGTAATCTGTTCCTCAGTCATTGTAGCATAAATCTCTCAGCTGTGCGCTTCTAAATTTTTACATTAATAGACTGCCAGATAGCAAGCAGACGGCTTGTACATTTCAACTCCAATACAACAAAAAAGCCGCCATCCTAATCAGGACAGCAGCCTCCTTTTGACTTCGCTGGACATTCTGTACAGGTTAATACGTTACCTTCGTTGCTGGAAGCTTAATGGAAAGACTGCCAGAACTCACCTTCGGTCGAGATCAGACCCATGATTTCTGCATAAGGAATGCGGAATGTCGGGAAACCCGCAGCATATGGGGCAATCTCGTAGGGAGCGAAATACAGATACAGCGCTTCTTCATCAACAAAAAAGGGCTGATCCGCCGTAATTCCCTTGTAGGTGTCCGGAAAAACGTAAGAGTACTGGGGATCGTTCGCAATCTGTTTGCCGACAATAGCGCTGAGCTTCGCCACATATTTGCTGCCCGGCTTGAACAGGTCACGAAGAGCATAAAACTTGCCGTTGCGCAAATTGATATGAACATAGATGCGTGTAGGCATGCCATGGGCAGCGCCAAAAGGGTACTTGTAGCCGCTCAATTCCAGGACAAGCAGATTTTTGCGGAAGAAGGAGACGGCAAAATCCCCGGTATAGCTGTAATCCTGCGTGCCTTCTCCGGTCCCCGCTCCTTCGGCAAGGGAAAGGCTGCGCAGCTTGTCATTTACTTCTCTGGATACCTCGGAGTTTGCGATCCCTTCGATAACCGGATAATACACCAAATAGTCTCTATTCGGTTTGTATTTCTTCTCCAGCACTGAATAAGGCGGCCGGAGCGTTATGACTCCATTTTGCTTCCATACCTGATTGCCCCGTCGGTCGTAATAGGCTGTCCGCTGATCCACGTCAGCCCTGATCAGACTTCCGCTGAAGGAAAGTGTGCCTGAACCGGCAATCACGGGCGGCTGAGCTGCTTTTTTTCCGCTTTTGTCGATGAAATAGGTATCTGTGGCGTCAAACACTGAGGCGAGTCCATTCTGATAATTGTTCACACCCAGCAAGGGGTGGGTGCTGAGGATTCTGCCGGTTACCGCATCAGCGATAACATAACGTGAACCGCGGTAAGGCTGGTCTGGATACACTGGTGTACCCAATGCCACCCGGTCTTCACCCAGCTGTTGAACTTCATAATACAGGGCCGGGACTACGAGCTTGCCCTGCTTATCAATCAGGCCGTAGGCATTGCCATAATTCTCAGCCGTATTGATCACCGCTCTTCCCGCAGAAAATGGCAGGGCGGCTGTATACTGCGGCTCTATCGCGATGCTTCCGTCTATCCGCAGATACCCGTATTTACCGTTCTCGCTAGCCTGGTATGCCAGCAGGCCATCCCCCGGATAACCTACAAATGGATATTTATACGTATGCAGCACGGTGCCTTGCGGGTCAATCAGCGCAAACTCCCTTTCGCCCAGCTTGACCAGTGCCGTTCCGTTCATGAAATCGCCGGCGTCCTCGTAAACTGCAGGCAGTACTTCTTTTCCCTGGGCATCCAGATATCCGTAGCGGGAAGTACCCGTCGTACTTTGTTTGGAGAACATCGCACGCCCTTCATGCAGCGAATTTAAGTAATCATAACGCGCTGCTGTAACCTGCTTGCCTCTTTCGTCAATCAACGTATAGCCTTTGGCATCGGAAACCACAGCACGGCCTTCTGAAAAAGGGGCAATAAAGGAATAGGCCGGTCTCACTTTCTCCCGCCCGGAGCTGTCTATCAGGCCGCTCTTGTTGTTGCGCTGCACAATCGCCAGGCCATTCTCCTGAAATTCCTCGGCATACTCATACCTCGGTTCAATAACCGTCCGTCCTTCATTGTTGATGTACCCCCAACGAGTCCCCTCTTTAAGCTTAAAAGGAGCGGGATGCAGCAAATCCGCCCGCAGCTCGCTGTCATCCAACTCAGGCAGGAAATAAAGCGCCTCTATAGGCTTTTTGGAGTAATCTACCCGATACAAACCCGCTTCTGCAGGAATCGTTACGAACAGATCATCATCCGCACGGATGAAATCCTCTTCCTGCTGAGGAATACATTCATTCCAGCCAATCCCGTCCCATCTCCACACTTCCGTCTGCACCAGGCTGTTATCCGTTCCTTTCGCCAGCTCATTCAGCTTAATCCTCAGCATCCCGTCGCTCTCCTTTACAAGGGCTTTTGCCTATAGGATATGTGGTCAAGGGAGAAAGGGTGTGTGGTTGTAAGCTCTGACGCTTTCCTAATTATTCGACGTCGGCGACATTGTCTCTGGTAATCTTCTTATAGGGGATCCATACATACTGGTTATCGGTAATATCGAAACCAATATTTTGTTTGGTTGGCGCTTCGCCTCTAGAGAGAACAGCCGCAAGTTTGATTGCTGCTTTGCCTTGGATGTTGGCATCATTTAGCACAGTACCCAGCATGGTCCCCTCTTTGAGTGCTTTAACGGCCGGAGCTGTCGCATCTACACCGACTACCGGCATGTATTTCCCGCCGGAAAAATATCCCTCAGCTTTTAGAGCTTTAATTGCACCGAGAGCCATATCGTCGTTGTTGGCAAGCACAGCTTCAATCCGGTCTCCGCAGGTCTTCAGAAAGCCTGCCATTTTCTCCTGGCCCTTCACCCGGTCGAACATTCCGCTGTCTTCCGCCAGTTTCTCGACCTTGATACCTTCATCTTCAATCGCCTGGATGGAATAATTGGTGCGCAGCTCGGCATCCTGGTGTCCCGGCTCGCCCTTCAGCATGACATATTGAAGCACTCCGTCGCCGTTCTTATCGGCTTCAGGATGGGATTTCCAGTATTCCGCGATAATCTGGCCGGACATGGTGCCCGATTCTTCCGCTTTGGCGCCTACATAATACACCTTATCCCATTTCTTCATATCTTCCGGAAACGGTTCACGGTTCAGGAAGACGACCGGAATGTCGGCGGTTTTTGCTTTGTCGATGATGACGCCTGCGGCAGTGCGGTCAACTGGATTAATCAGCATGCCTTTATATCCCTTGGTAATGAAAACGTCAACCTTATCATTTTGCGTAAGCTGGGAGTTTTTGCTGTCTACAATGTCCACAGCTGCGATGCCTTTGGCACCCGCCACAACCGATTTGCGGACACCGGCCATAAACGTATCGCTGAATTTATAAATGGCTACACCAATTTTTGGAGCTGAGCCGGTACCGCCAGGGATTGCCGTCTCAGCGCTGCCGCCGGTATTCGCAGAACTGCCTCCGCAGCCGGACATAGCAGCACCCAGCAACACGGCGGCGAATAAAACGGAAGACATTTTTTTCATCACTAATTGACCTCCCGAGGGTAAATCTTTCTTATGCCGGATCTGTCCCAGGTACATTATTATGCTTGAAATAAGCACAGTTGCGAATATAAAATCCTACTGTATTCAATAAAAATTCTAATGAGTTCCCGATACTACCGGACAAAAGGAAACAGCAGCTTTTGATTCTCGGGCCATAGCATGTTTTCCAGGTCAATCAGCTTGGTGCCAGTATCCACACGCTCCGGAATGTCGATGCCTTCCAGGGCTTGGGCTGCATATTTCACGGCCAGATAACCGTTGCTGAACGGATTCTGGATCACAGTTGCCTGGACGGTTCCGTCCTGAAGCATTTCCATCATCGAGGGAGAGCTGTCGAAGGCCACCATTTTAACCTTATGCTGCTTCAGATTCTGCAGCACTTTGCCCGCGCCCTGCGACGCCGTTTCATTCAATGTGGCGATTCCGCGCAAATCGGGATGGTTCTGCAGCATGTCCCGGGTCAATGATTCCGCATTGTCCGTGTTTGAAGAGGTGTAGGAAATCTGCACAACCTGAACATTCGGATAACGGGCCGCATAGTTCAGGAAACCCTCTTCCCTTTCTTCTGCGTCCCGGGCTCCATAATCAATCGGTCCGCTGGATTCCGGCTGCACGTTCTGAGAGGAGTTGGTGAAATTGATGATTCCAATCTCACCAGATCCGTTCAAGAGCTGTATCAGCCTTTCCGCTGATTTCTGTCCGGCTTCATAGCCATTTGAACCCACGTAGGCTTTGACTCTGGCCGAACCAACCTCGGCATCGACGGAAATAACAGGGATTTTGTAATAGGCGGCCTGATCCACTACCTGGGCCAACCCCATATAACTGCTGGCTGCCAAAATAATCGCCTCTGCCTTTTGATTAATAGAATCCTCAACCATGGTAATCTGCTTATCAATCTGACTCTCGGAATCAGGTGCCTTGAACGTCAGCTTGACATTAAATTCCTTGGCGGCGGCTTCAGCACCGAGCTTAACCGTGTTCCAGTAATCCCCTTTGTTCATCTTGACAATCATATCGATATTATGCGTTTTATTGGTGCTGATATAAGCGGCGGGAGACGTATTGAAGCAGGAAGTGACCGTCAGCCACAGCACCGGACAAAGCAGCAGGATCAGCCACAATCGTTTGCTTCTCATGGAGATGATTCATCCTCCTTCTGCGGCTCCGGCCCCTCTGCGGTTTGGATTGCCGGGAATGTAATAGTGACCGTTGTGCCTTCCTCAAGCTCGCTTTCGAATGCAAGACCGAATTCGCGTCCGTAATAAAGTCTGATCCGCTCATTCACATTCCGCACGCCTACACCAGAGCCGCTGCCGCTTTTGGTCCCGCCGTTCAAGATCATATTGAGCATTTCCCGCGGCATTCCTAGCCCGTTATCACTGATTGTGATGACAATTAAGCCATGCTGAAGCTCTGCACTAATGGAGATCAGACCTTCGTCCGGCAGCATTTCAATCCCGTGATACAGTGCATTTTCTACAATCGGCTGCAGAATCAGCTTGATCGTCTGGTACTGGAGCACCTCATCCTCCGCCTTGATTTCAAAGCGGAATTTATTCTTGAAGCGGAAGCTCTGGATGACAAGATAATGGCGGATATGGGCCAGCTCTTCCTGCACAGTAATAATATTATTCCCCTTACTCAGGCTGATCCGGAAAAACTTTGACAACGATTGGATCATCGTGACCACTTCTTCGTTTTTGCCCCGTTCGGCAAGCCGGATGACAGAGTTCAGCGTGTTGTACAAAAAGTGCGGATTGATCTGCGACTGCAGTACTTCAAGCTCACCTTTGCGCTTGGTCTCCTGCTCATAAATTATCTGGTCCATCAGCTGGCGGATCCGCTGGAGCATCAGGTTAAAGCGCCGCGACAGCTGTTCAACCTCATAAGCGCCGCTGACATTGATCGGAGTATTCAGATCACCCTCACCCACCTGCTTGACGGTCCGCTCCAGCTTGCGGATGGGACTGGCAATGAGCCAGGACAGGAAGACGGAGACAGCAATCACTCCAAGAATAACAGCAGCCAGAAACCAGACCAGAAATTGATTCAGATCCCGTTTCGTAGTCACAATTTCATCGTAATAAGCAACACCGACGATTTTCCAGCCTGTCTCCGCCAGCGTGCGTACGGTGATAAAACGTTTCTCTCCTGTCGATTCATCCAGATAACTGCGGTAAGCATACTCCAGCACCGGTTCCACGTTCTCATACTTTAGACCGGCATAAATCAGCTGCTGCTGGGGGTGATAAACGATGTTGCCCAGCGAGTCCAAAATGTAAGCGTATCCTCTTTTGCCAAGCTTGACCTGCCGGCTCAGCTCATCAATCGTCCGGAAGTTGAAGTCGATCAGCAGGATGCCGGTTTTCAGTTCTCCGTTTTCTCTGTACTGAATCATTTTGCTGATGGAGACAACCCATGTATAGCGCCCCTTGAATAAATTTTGGATATGCGGTGCGGAATAGGAAATTTCCGAGCTTTTTTTGGCGGTGGTGAACCAGCTCTGACTTTCCAGCTGTGTATTCAGGCGCATGTTCTGGCCCGGGGTCCCGACCACATATTTCCCCTGCAGCGTAAACACGGCGACCGACACCAAGTCTTCTCTGCTGTTCATCAGCGTATCCATCCGTTCGTACAGCAGCGGGGAGTCAATAGAGGCACTGGTCGTGACCTGTTCCTCCGCCGTCTCAAAAATATTGCTCATTCCTTTGACATACAGCTCCAGATTATAATTCACCTGCTCTATTATCTGCTGCATATTCAGATTGGCATTCTCCTCGGCTGTCTTCGCAAACTTGTTGTACAGCATGAAGCTGACGATCACCGCAACCAGCACAGTAACCGCCGTGAACGACACCGTAATGATAAGCTGAATACTCCGAAGTTTGGAGGATATCCTTGTTTTGCCGCGTCTGTCTTGCTGCGGGCGCAGCGGGAAAAAATAAGCCTTCGGCCTGTTCATGGCTAGCCTCCCCGGGAGCTGTTCTTATACTCTTTGGGAGATTGTCCATATTTCTTGCGGAAGCAGAAGCTAAAATAATTCGGGTCGGCAAAGCCGATTTTTTCGGCAATTTCAAAAGCCTTCAGTTCTGTTGAGCGCAGCAGCTCCTTGGCAGCCTCCAGACGGATCTGCAGCAGATAGCTGACAAAGGTCATCTTCATCTCTTTCTTAAAAATGCTGCTGAAATATCCCGTACTGATATGCAAATGCTGGCAGACTTTGCCGATCGAGATGTCGGACTCCTCATAATGACCCCGGATGTATTCCTTGGCTTGGTCAATCAGCTGTTTGTAGCTCGACTGCCGCTCCGAAGCGATGGAATTCATCAGCCGGCTGCACACATTGATAATCCACTGCTTAGCTTCACCCATATTGTTGAATTTATGGATCTCCGTCAGTGAAGACAGCCCTGATCCGATGTAATCCGTGGTCTCACTGCCTGACTCCTTGGCCACCCGTAGAATCGAGGTGATGATCTCCAGCAGAAACACCTGATAGTCCTGCGTCGAAACCTGTGCGGTGTCCAGTCCCCCGAACAATTCGTCAACAACCTCTTTCAGTTCCTGTACCGTGCCCAGCTTGATTGTGCGGATCAGCGATTGTTGGGTCAGCTCGTCATAAGCCAGCATTTGATTGGATCTTGACTCCACATCTTCAATCCAGATCACTCTGTTGTTGCCGAGAATAAGGCGGTAATCAAGTGCCTGCAGCGCATCGCCGAATGAATTGAACAGCATGGATGCTGTATGGCATACTGTTCCGGCTCCTGAGGTCACCGTCAGCTTTAGAAACCGCTGTACATTTTGCCGGATTTCCTCCAAAATCGTGAAGGTTTTGCCGGTAATCTCCGCCTCCTCCTTCTCCATGCTGACCGAGAGCAGCACGACATCATCCCGGTGTATAAATACTTTGCCGAAACCATGCTTCAGACAAATTTCCTCAGCGATATTAAGCACCGCGAACAGCTGCAAATTGCGGTCACCGGTGTCACGCAGGGATACGGGCAGGCTCTGGATAACTCCTGCATTCTTCTCCGAACGGATATAATCTATGCTGATTACCGAAGACTGAAAGCTCTCACCAGAGAGGTTAATGCCGTATTCCGCACTTTTCTCGGCGATTTCCGCGGGCCGCAGCTTGCGGGAAACAAGCGAGGAGAGGAATTGTTCACGAAGCACAGGCAGACTTTTCCGGTAATGCTCGCTCAGCACAAACACATTTTCTTTCTCAGCGATTTCCGCCTCTATGGTTTTTCTAACCTTGAGCAGTGTGTCGATCAATTCCTGAGAAGAAAACGGTTTCAGAATATACTCGTCAATTTGCAGTTTAATTGCTTTCTGGGCGTACTCAAATTCATCATAGCCGGTGAGAATTATGATCTTCGTATTGGGATGACGGCTGCGGATCCATTCGGACAGCTGCAGTCCGTTCATGAATGGCATCTGGATGTCGGTCACGACCACATCCGGCAGCAGGCGGTCGATTGATTCCGCAGCCTCACGGCCATTCTCCGCCTGATCTACAACCTCAAAACCATAGCTGCCCCAGTCGATCTGTGCGATAACCCCTTCTCTTACATCCTCTTCGTCTTCGGCAAGAATCAATTTATACATGCTTCATCCCTCTTATAATTTCTGTTTAGGTAATTATAAAACTATTCTAGCTGATTCGATCAACTCTATCTATGTTTAACTTAAGTAAGGGGTAAAAGATAATGAATGGCTATTCCGCCGGTTCAGCAAATTCATTATACAGTGGCAATGGACGGATATACATAAGCAAATTGAGGGAATGATATTCTCCTGGGCAGAACGGTCGGGTGTACCTCTACGACGAATAAAAAAAAACCATCCCGGTTGCCGGGATGGGGATGATTGTACGTATTAGATTTACAGCAATGTTTTGTTGAAGCGGTAGCCGGTAGTCTGCTCGAAACCCATATGACGGTAAAAAGCATGCGCAGGCGCACGTTCCACACGGTTGCCGCTTCTAAGGAACAGCTGGCAGCAACCCTGCCCGCGGGCCCATTCTTCCGCTGCAGCTACCAATCTTTTGCCGAGGCCGTGGCCTCTAAGCTCCTCTGATACAATCAGCGCGTTGATTTCCGTAATACAATCCGCATGTTTGTAATAGGATTCCACCTGCCGAAGTCCAATCATTCCCACAACTTCATTGTCCAGTTCAGCGACCAGTGTGCAATGGAACGGATCATTCTCCATGCCTTCCATTCTCTCTTTCATCACGCTAAGTGTTGTCGGATAGCCGAATTCCCGCAGAAGGGCTGTCACTCTCTCCAGATCATTCATGCCGCATTTGCGAATTTGCAGTACTTGCTCCTGAGTACTACTGTTCATTCTCATATACCTCCACTTTTAGCATAGACGCCGCCTGTTTGGCGGTAGTCCGCGCGATTTCTACATCTTCCGCTGCACTGAGGGCTACTGCCATCCGCCGTCCAGGACGGATTTCAGGTTTGCCGAATACCCTAACCTGCGTACGGGGAAGCGCCAGCGCTTCGCCGATTCCGGATATGGCAAAAGCCTGTCCGGTTTTTTCTGCTTTCAGGGTAGCCGAAGCGCCCGGTGTTACAAGCGCAACCGAGTCCAGCGGAAATCCAAGAATGGCTCTGACATGCAGAGCGAATTCCGATAAATCCTGCGTAATCATTGTAACCATGCCGGTATCATGCGGTCTGGGCGATACTTCACTGAACAATACTCCCTGCTCTGTAAGAAACAGCTCCACTCCAAAAATACCAAGGCCTCCAAGCTGATCAGTTACCGCTTTGGCGATATTCTGAGCTTCTGCCAGCGTACGCTCACTCATCTGATGCGGCTGCCAGGACTCTACATAGTCGCCGTCCTTCTGGATATGGCCGATCGGCGGACAGAATACAGTTCCGCTTGCCGACCGGACCGTAAGCAAGGTAATCTCACTTTCAAACGTAACGAAAGCCTCCACGATGACCCGTGTCCCTTTGGCCCGCGCTCCTTCCAGAGCCGTATTCCAGCAGTCCTCCACATCACCCGGCTTCTTGCAGACGCTCTGTCCTTTGCCGGAAGAGCTCATAATCGGCTTGATCACACAGGGTGTGCCAAGCTCTTCCACTGCCTGGCGCAATTCGTCCAGACTGTCCGCGAAGCGGTATGCCGCGGTCGGCAGGCCAAGCTCTTCAGCCGCTAAACGCCGGATACCCTCCCGGTCCATGGTCAGCCGGGCTGCACGTGCAGTCGGGACTACGAAGAATCCTTCCGCCTCTAGCTCCAGTAGCGCATGAGTGGCAATAGCCTCAATTTCGGGCACAATCAAGTCAGGCTTCTCCGAACGGATGAGCGTCTTAAGCGCGTCCGCATCCAGCATATCAATTACATAGGAGCGATGGGCTACACCCATCGCCGGGGCATCTTGATAACGATCCACAGCTACGGTCTCTACGCCAAGGCGCTGAGCTTCGATAATGACTTCCTTACCCAATTCCCCGCTGCCCAAGAGCAGCAGCTTACGGCTTTGAGCTGAAAAAGGAGCTCCCCACATTGTCGACTCCAACCTCTTTCGGCTAATTTGACTGCTGACTCTCTTTTTCTGTAAATGTCGCAGTATTCATTGTAAATTTTCAGGCTTCTTTATTTTCTTCCATCAACGACCAGATTGCAAGCCTTCTTCGACATTTTCCTACAATCTTCACAGATCACCGTCTACGAGATCGTCGAAACTTCTCTCCAGAACATTTAATTGATGGCCCATTTGGCCCCAACGTTCCGCAGAATCACCCCCTTTCAAGAGACCGGACATCACTTCCTCCCGCTCAGCCAGAGCTGCTCGGAGTGTGTCTGCCGAACGTTTCAACGCCTGCTCCGCTACCCCCGTATAAAAATCCAATAATAAACCTTCCTGCGTTCCGGCGGCTCCGGCAACTGCTTCCTTCAGCCAAGGGTCCGCTGACGCTCTGACTTCATTGCGCCCCGGCCCCTCAAAGAAATGACGCGGCGATTTGAAGCGGCCCCATAATGCTGCCCAATCCAGAGGGGATAACCGGCACTCCAGCTTATCCGGGGAAGGCCAGTGTTCTTCGGCATTGTCCATGAGCTGAAGCTCCTGAGCCGAAATCGACAGTTCCGACGCGGCCGATGAGGCTGCCGTCCGCACGAGTTTTTGACCTGCCGCTTCCAGGCGCAGGGTAGTCGCCCACAATTCCTGTTCCAGCTCGCGCTCAAGGGTGCGTTCCAACTCTCTGCCACAGGCTGTAAAGATATCTTTCAGATTTCCGCTATCCTCGCGCAGCACGGAAGGATGGAAGGATTCCTGGAAGAAACGGCCGAAGGCAAATCCGATCCGCTGCCGCACATGATAGAGCAGTTCTTCACCTTCCCGGCGCAGGTCGCGCAGCGGACGTTCCTCGGCGGAAAGTGCCGTGAGCCGTGCTTCTGCGGTGCGGCGGCGTTCCTGCAGCTCCAGCAGTCCGGCTTCACGCCTTCCTGCCTCCATCTCGGCCAGCTTCTGCCATTCTTCCGCCCGCATGCGCACGGAGGCAATGTTCTCTTGCGCGGCTGCAAGCGACAACCGCGGCAGTTCTCCGCCCGCGAATTCCGCAAGCGCCTCTTCAAAGGTATGGAAACGGGAGCTTTCATAAGCTTCCCGGTTGTGGTCTGTTTTGCCTTGCAGCGCCAGCAGGCTGGACAAGGTATATATCCGCGGCGAGGTAAGGCCGCCGGCACGCAGGTTCTGCGCGACATGCCCCTTCACCTCTTCCAGCTCCGCTTCGTCTTCGGCCAAATCAGAAGCGTTGATGATAAAGAACATTTTATCCAGCGCGAAGCTGTCTTTAATTCTTCCCAATTGGGCCAGCAGGCCACGGTCCGCTTTGGAAAAGGCATGATTATAATAGGTCACAAAACATATCGCATCCGCATTCTTCATGTAACCGAAGGTTACACCGGTATGACGGGCATGCAGGGAATCCGCGCCAGGGGTATCCACCAGCACAATGCCGCTCGCGGTCAAGGGACAGTCATAATACAGGTCAATCCCCTGCACAAAACAGGCCCGGGTCTCCTCGGCGACCAGTCCACGGTATTCCTGCAGATCAACAGTCCGCACCGTTCCCAGCATTCCCTCCGCTTCTGACCATCCTGCAGCTGCCGCCCGCAGGAATCCGGCATGCGGCAGGGCGGAAGGATGCAGGCCGCTGACCTTCAGCCCAGCCACCTCAGCGGTCCAGCTCTGCCGCTGCGGCGGGGCAAGCTGCAGTACGCTGAAGGAATGGAGGATGTCCTCCCAGAAATCCTCCGCCGTCTTCATCGTTACCACCGCGCTGGCATGGCGGAATTCCCCTTCCGGTGACAGGATGCGGTTCACCGCTGCTGTGGCGGGGTGGGGAGACACAGGCAGCACTTCTTCGCCCAGCAGCGCATTGGCGAAGGAGGATTTACCGGCGCTGAACGCTCCGAACAGCGCCATCGTAAAGCGGCCGGCGGCGATGCTCTCCGCCCGTGCCGCAAGGCTGCGCGCCGCCGAAGCCATGGCCGGTTCGCCGCGCAGCAGCTCTGCCGCAGCGCTCAGCGCCGCTGCGGCCTTCGTGAGCCGGCGTCGTCCGCCCGCCGGCGAGACCGGCCCTGCCGCCCAGGCTGCGGCGGCAGGCCTTCCGGCCGCTGTGCCCGGCAGCGGCCGGACCTCACGCGGTGCGGCGCTGCTGGCGCCTGCCCGCGGGGCCACCCTCACCTCCGGCAGAGTGCCGGGGGTGAGGGTCCGGCGCGGCGGCAGCAGCGCCGCGAGCTCTGCCGCGCGGGCATCCGCCGCGCGGTCAAGGGCAGCCAGCGCAGCTAGCGCGCGCGCCTGCCGCTGCAGGGCTTCTTCGCGGCGCGAGACCTCGACGCGCCGCACTTCCAGCAGCAGCGGCAGCTTCGCCAGCAGCTCATCGCCAAGAGACAGGGCAGCCCGGCGGAACTGGGCTTTAATTTCAGCCGCAAGCGTGCGGGTGAAATTAAGCAATGCCTCGCCCGAGGCCCCGGTTCCCGGCTTCACCGCAGCCGCCAGCCACTCCTGGCTCACCGCCGGAAAACTTTGCTTGAGCAGATTCTCGGCCCCCTCCTCCCATACTCCAAGGCCTTCGGCCCATTCCCGGATCAACTGAAGAATATGCCATTCCAGTTGGGCGGTGATTTCCCGCGTTTGCAGTCCGTGCCAGGCTTTTAGCCGTTCTGCTTGCACCTTCTCCCGTTTCGCAGCCGTGAACAGCAGGCCCTGCCGGAAGCCGGGAGCCATGCTTTCAGCATAAGCACCCGCAGCTTCCCTTACATCGGCAGGCATCAGATTACTGTTGCCCAGCAGCGCATCGAGTGCGTTGCGCAGCGTTAGGATTGACTGATCAGGCAGCTCTGCAAGCTCCTTACGCTCTTCGTTACAAGCCTGAAGCGCTCTTTCCACGGAGTACTCATCCGCACCGCCCGATGTTTCCAGCAGCGCCTCGCGCTCCTCCTGCTGCTGCTCGCGGTATTCTGTCACAACCGCATCGGCCACATGATGTACCGAGCGGGACAAGCTGTAGCCAAGCAGCTCCTCCCGATGATCCAGCAGCTGGCGAATCAGCATAAGCAGACCGTCCCATTGATTTAGCGGGTGCTCCATGTCCTTAAGTGAAGTGAACAAAATACCTGCGGATTGAATCCCCCATTCGCGGAAAGCGCTTTCCAATTGCTGCCGGTAGGCTTCAATGGCAATTTCCTGTTCACGGTGCTTGTCAATCTGATTGATAATAAGATACAGCGGTTTGCCCCAATCACTGAGGTTTTTGGCAAAAGCCAGGTTATTCTCCGACTGCACATGATTGTAATCCATCACATAAAACACCACATCGGCCAAGTGCAGTGCGGAGCGCGTCGCGGCTTGATGCCCGTCATCCGTGGAATCAACCCCCGGGGTGTCCATCAGAACACCATGTGCTCCAAGCAAAGGCACATCCTCCCAGACTTCAATCGCAGAATAATCACCGCCCTTGCGGCAATATTCCTGCAATTTCTCCGGTGTGGTCTCCCATGCGGAATTTGTCTCATTCTGTCCTTCCACCTTGGGATAGAGCCGCACACGGGGCGCTCCGCTGCGGATAGACACGACATTGGCACTGGTCGGAACAGGCCCGGAAGGCAGTACATTGCTGCCGCATAACCTGTTAATCATACTCGACTTCCCTGCCGAAAAATGTCCGCAAAAGGCAAGTGTCAGCTCACGGGCACACTCTTTACTCTCCAAATCGGAGAGTACCCGCTGCGTTTCTGTCTCTCCCCACCGTTCCATCAGCGCTCCCAGCAGAGTAAGCGGCGAATCCGTCACATTCTCTGTTTTAATCTTGGTTTGTTCTGCTGCCACTATATCCACCTCCGCTGCATCCTAGAAAAAATCGACTTTGTTTGAAGTCTATGTACATACCCTTCATAAAGCGATATCTAAAATAAATATATCTTAACGTAAAAATAAATGGCATAACTAGAATAATTACATTTTATCACCAGTTTGCCACAAATCAAATAATCACGAATTACAAAATCCCCTATAAACCTTTACAAAATTCAGTTGCCTAAAATTATGCATCCCTGACTTGACAATGCAATATTATGGAATTATTATATCCATATCAGATATATCACTAATGGATATATCGACATCAGATATATCTGTTATTTTAGAAAATGGAGGTGTGCCAATGTCCAGAGCTAATTCACTGCAGACCGAACAGTTGACTGATTCGGCTTACTACATCCTGCTTGCCTTACTCACTCCGAAACACGGCTATGCGATCATGAAATATATTGAAGAACTGACGAACGGGGAAGTCAAAATCGGGCCTGCAACACTTTACACCCTAATCAAGAAAATGCAGAAATCAGGCTATATCCTATTGAATGAGGACGACGATGAACGGCGGAAGACTTATCAGATTACTCAAAGTGGGGAGCTACTTATTACAGCTGAAATCGAACGGAGACTTAGAATGGTTGCACACGGAAACGCCGCAATACAAACTGCGAAGGAGGAATCATCTCATGAAGAAGGATAAACAAACACGTTATGTGATAACGAAAGGTCTGGCATTTGCCGAGGAAGAGGATATGAACAAATTAAGCGCACTGTCAGAAAAAGGCTGGTTTCTGGATCATTTCTCTTTATTTGGTTACGTAATCCGAAGGGGTGCGCCGCATAAGCAGATTTATTGTCTTGACATACGTGAATTGCCGAAGGAGGAGGAAGCAGAGTACCATAATATTTTTGCAGAGAGCGGCTGGACTTATGTATGCTCCGCCGGAGACTTCCATATCTTCTCGGCAGAACCGGGAACTGTTCCCATCCATACTGACCGAACGACTATATATGACAAATATACCAAGGTTGCCCGAATCAGCAAAACATCAGCTTTCATAACACTGTTGCTGACCTTAGGAAGTATTGCTTTAAGGTCCCTGTCTACAAAGGTATGGAACAGTTCACTTCTGGAGTACTCATCTCTCGTAGTCTTAATGTTGTGCGTCATGGCATTCGTACCTTCCACCATGGTCTATATTGCATACTCCTTGCGTTTAAGGAAGTTCTCATCTTAAGCTCATTCCATAAAGATGTTCCCACGTTTTCAAAAACGTATGACAAACAAAGAGCCGGCCCCAAGGCCGGCTCTTTGTTTGTAAATCCTATTATGCTGTTTCCAGTACCGGAAGCAGAATTTCGAATACTTTACCGTGCTGAAGAATGGTCAGACCACGGGATTTGTCTCTCATAACAACCACTTCAGGCTTCTGGGACATCCGCTCCAGGTAATGCTCAGGCACATCGCCGGAATGGCTGATCGTGATGCCTTCTACTTCCTGCTCTTCATTTTCTTCCAACGGACTTTCCACTACACGGTCAAAAATATCGGAAAAAGCTTCAAAATTATTGGTATATACAGAAATGCATTTCATCTCTATCCCATCCTCTTCTTCATCTCTAACTTTTTACTTGCCTTTAAAACATCATTATCTTTCCTGATTACAGCTGTTTTCATACGTTTCTTGCCCTCACGGCATACATCCAAGAGCGGGCATACCTGACAACTTGGATTCTGGGCTTTGCAGTGATAGCGGCCAAAAAAGATCAGTCGATGATGTGTAAGTGTCCATTCCTCACGAGGCACCGCCTTCATCAGCTTCTTCTCCACTTCCAGTACGGAATCCTTCCAGCCCGCAAGTGCGAGCCGCTTGGATACCCGTTCCACATGGGTATCCACAGCAATCGCAGGTACGCCAAAAGCGTTGGACACAACGACATTCGCAGTCTTGCGGCCGACCCCCGGCAATGTTACCAGCAAGTCATGAGCCTGTGGCACTTCTCCGCCATATTGCTCTATAAGAATAGAACAAAGGCTTTGAATATGCTTAGCTTTATTGCGATACAAGCCGATACGCCGGATATCCCTCTCCAATTCCTCCAGCGGCACGGAAATATAGTCAAGAGGGGTTTTGTACTTTTGGAACAGGTCCTCGGTCACTTTGTTCACTGTTGCGTCCGTACATTGGGCTGACAGCAGCACCGCAATGGTTAGCTCAAAAGCGTTGCTGTGATTCAGCTCGCAATGCGCATCAGGAAACATGTCTCGAATCGTATCCAGAATGTGGCGGACCTCTGCAACTTTCACCGGCGTCCCCTCCACGGAGTATTTACACTCAACAAACCAGACGAGCGTATCTTCTCTGATGTAATGAAATATAAACAAGTATAACCGCTTATATTTCAAAAAAAACGTCTTGATCCAGACAATCTACTGGATCAAGACGGTGTTTCTCACGGAAAATCACCATTGTCACTATTGTTTCACGACTTCAACTAAGACATCGTTTTTGAAATACAATATAATATTATCATTTTCTTTGAGAGATTGCACGGATAAAGTCGTGTCACCCTGGTGAATATATACACTCGAAGTGATCGCAAACTGATAATTCGTATCGCTCAGAGAAGAGCGTTTGGTTACGATCTGGTTATTTAGGCTGTCGTAACGCGAAACCGAGCGGGTAAGCTGCTTCAGTACAGTGACGATCACTGATCCGTCAGCATCTTTGCGGACATCTACCCGGTCAGCTGTAGTCAGACTGCCAAGACCTGTCGTAGTGACACCGTCACGGATAATTTTTACGCCACCGCTGACTGCAATCGTCTGGGAGGTGCCTGCATAATCCTTAAGTACGAACGAACCCGCAGCTGCATCTACTGACGACACAACACCAGTATTCTGCTTGATGTACTGAAGTGATACTGGAGTGCTGCCGCTTACGGTAAGATTCACATAATCACCGACCTTCAAGTCGCCAATTTTCAGGGTTTGCCCTGCTTCATTGGTCATCGCTAAAGTCAAAGTATTCAGTTCAAGCGTTCCTCCGGACCATTTCACACCCAGCTTATTCATTGGTGCATTAAGGGTAGTGATTTCAACCTGTACTGATGAGTTCACTTTAAGCACTGAGATGACATCCTGATTGCTCGTAAGCACTGCGGTTACCGAAGAGTTAAGAGGTATTTCTGTGATGGCAGAAGATGTACGTCCGAGAATATCTATTACCTGTGGATAACCCAGGGTAAGAGTTTGCCCTCCTGCGAGCTTCAGAACAATCGTTCTGGTTGTTGTATTAATCTCGGACAGGGTTCCTGTATATTTGGTGCTGGTTTCTACCGAAAGGGCCCGCTGGCCGACAGCTTTTACATCCACTCTGCGCCCTTCGTAGAGATATATCCCCATAGTAGTCAATGATGTGGTAATGCCCTCGTCAAAAGCAAGTTTTGTCTTGTCATCAATCTGTACCAGATGTGCTTTACTTTTGCCGTCCATAACTGTCAGCAGCTTTGTCTTGCTATTAAAAGCAATTACAGTCGCACCGATAAATTCATCCAGCTGGCGGTTCAGCACTTCAATCTTCGTTACCTGATCAGAGCTGTTGAGGGTAATCAGAACATTATCTCCACTGGTCGCATCGGCAAGCAGATCACCGATTACCGGGTTAGCAACGTTAGGTATCACAATTGTCGGCGCCGGCGATGTAGCCAGCAGCTTTACTTCGCGCGCACCGTCAGACTTTTTATAAATAATGCTTGAGCTTGTAAGCTCATAAATCGATCCCTCTACCGTCCGCTCCGTGCCCGAAGTCACTTCCACCGAACGGATGACATTGCTATTTATCGTATATTTCACAGCGGCTCCGGTCTTCAGGTCGGCTGGCAGCAGAACTGCGTTTTGCGAACTGAACAGTGTAACCCCGTCTTCCCACTTGAACGTTTCCGCAGTTCCGGAAGCATTTTTGAACGTGATGCTTTTTGCTGCCTGATCCACACTTTGAATTGTCCCTGTAGTCGTTTTGTTCACAACGCCCGAGGTCACCTGAACCTTTACCAGCTTATTAGTTCCTGTGAAAGTTTCACGCAGCAAGGTAACTTTACTGTTTGCGGTAATTGCACCGGAACTAATCGTGCTTCCATTTACATCTACAAAAGAAGTATCGGCATCATAGCTGTATTGGTCATATCCCGTAGCAGAATCAAGCCAAATCGTACTTGGAGTGATCTTGGCAAAGTTCCCTTCGAAACTTACCACCTGCTGGGCAGGATCTGTCACCTCAACATAAGCTGCATTATAGGTTGCACCAATAACGGTTACTTTGGTATACGGCTGAACATCATTCAGACTGATTCTTGTGTCTGCCGTACTAGTGTAGTATGCAGTTACGGGAGTCAAATTGAAGACAGACGGTGAACCATTGCTGTAAACGGTCATTTTCCCGTCCTTCAAGGCACTGATGCTCCCTTTGACTGTGTTGTCATACCCTATAGTGTTAAATGCTTCTGCGCGGCTGAAGAAAGTTGCCACTTGTGCACGGGTTACCGCTCCTTGTGGATCAAAGCGGTTGCCGTCAAGACCATTGGCCAGTCCCAATTCCACGGCAGTGTTCACGTAACCCCGCTTATTCGCCGAAACCTTGACATCATCAGCAAAGCTAGTCGGCTTGCCTGATACTGCGGCCGCTTCGGAGTTTTTGCCAAGAGCACGGACCAGCAATTCAGCAATCCATTCACGTGAAGCCTTGCGGTCACCCCAGGATGTCTTTAGATTATCCGCCGACATTTCAACCGTCTTGTCCAGAAGGCCCTGCTGGAAAGCCAGCACAACAAACGGCTTAAAATAATTGGACACCTGGAAATTAGCCGGAAGCACCACGTCAGTGCCGGTATTTACTTTGTCCTCAAGCTTCATGAAGCGAAGTGCGATCAGCACAGCTTCCTGCTGGGTAACAGAGTCACCCGCACGGAATAATCCGTTATTTCCGACAACAAGACCTTGCGCTGCCAGCTTATAGATATGTTTTTCTGCCCAGAAGCCTGTTTTTACATCGCTGAACAATCCTGGTGCAGCTGCAGGCGGCGTTGCTGTAGGTGCAGTTGTAGCTGCAGGCGTTGCTGTAGCTTTTGGTGTAGCTGTGGCTGCAGGCGTTGCCGTAGCTTTAGGTGTAGCTGTTGCTGCAGGCGTTGCCGTAGCTTTTGGTGTAGCTGTTGCTGCAGGCGTTGCCGTAGCTTTTGGTGTAGCTGTTGCTGCAGGCGTTGCCGTAGCTTTTGGTGTAGCTGTTGCTGCAGGCGTTGCCGTAGCTTTAGGGGCAGCTGTAGCTGCAGGCGTTGCCGTAGCTTTAGGGGGAGCAGTAGCTGCAGGCGTTGCCGTAGCTTTTGGTGTAGCTGTTGCTACAGGCGCAGCAGTAGCTTTAGGGGCAGCAGTAGCTGCGCTCTCAGCGAATGCAGCCCCCGCACTGCCAAGCACCATAGCGCCGGCCAGAACAGCAGATGCCGCTTTGGTGGAATAAGCTTTAATAGAGTGATTGGATCTTTTATGACCGGACAATAGGTTATTCCCCTCTCTATGCTTCATGTAAATGGTATATTAGTAATTCGGTAAACATTCCCAAAATTCCTGTGCAACGTTTATAATGCGCTGTTCTCCCGGGTAATTGGATGTTCTAAATCCACATGCCCCATTAAACTTTCCACTTGCTCACCGTCTACCAGAAGCTCAACGCTTTTTACTTCTTCGAACTGGAAGAAGAGTTGAGCCAGCGCACTGATGGCCATGGATTCACCGCCTGCACCCAGTTGAGCCTCAGCCGGTTTATGAATGTCCATCACAATCTGTCCAGCTGTAAATTTAAGTGATTTAAGCTCAATACCGCTCCATAACGGGATCATATCCGCCTTATCGCTGTTTTGAAGCGTTTTAAAGGCTTCAGTATATTTCTCCGTATCGTTTGCGAAGCTAATCTTTGCTGCAGCCTTCACAAGTTCCATCTGCTGCGAATCCGTATAGTACGTGGAAATGCTCTGGCTTTGTTTGTCGACTTCAACGGGCTTATCTGTTGCAACAGGAGCATCGGTGCTAACCGGCTCGGCAGTTGCGGGTGTATTGAGCCCGCCTGCATTGCTGTTGTTGCTGTTGCTGTTGCTGTCTCCATTTCCGTTATTTCCTTCGGCTCCGCTAACGACTGCAGGAGAATTTTGTCCCGCTTCATCAGCCGGTGCTGCAGCCGGCTTGTCTCCGCAGCCTGATATCACTAGTAGAAGAAGTGCTGCAACCCCTGCATATGTCAGTTTTTTGTTCATCAACATTTACCCCCTCTAGATGAATACGGGCAGACAGAACTGCAAAGCCTCTTTCGCCTGCAAATCAGGCCGAAAGCTGGCTTTGCAGCTCTCATCTGCCGCTAAGTCTGCTGTTACATTCCCAGATATTCCTTGATACCACTGACCATGGATGCTGCCACATTGTTCTGCAATGTTTCCGAGAACAACAGCGATTCATCGCCTTTATTGCTTAAGTAACCTACTTCAAGTAGTACGGCAGGCATTGTCGTCTCACGAATGACGTGGAAATTGCCATACCTCACACCACGGTCGCTAAGCCCGGTCGCCTTGACAAGATACTTATGCATCACTTTCGCCAGTGCCTTGCTCGCTTCCCGCTGATAATATGTTTCTGTTCCACTTGCAGCCGATGAACCACCGCTGTTCGCATGGACGGAAATAAACAGATCGGCCTTAAGCTTATTGGCCATACCCGCACGGTCTTTTAATTCCAGGAACGTATCATCGCTGCGAGTAAGAACTACATCGATTTTATTCTCCTGTTTCAGCAGTTCTGCTGCTTTAAGAACAACGGCCAAATTAAAATTCTTCTCATATTTACCGGTAACCCCTACAGCTCCGGAATCCTTGGCGCCATGGCCGGCATCCAGCACCACCAGCTTCCGGCCGTTATTGCCGGGCTGTGTCGTCGTATCTTCTGTGCTTTTCGCATTCAGATCAACCACAACCAGCTTGGAGGAATCACCTGATACTTCAAGACTATAGTTCTTGGAAGTGTTCAAATCAATTACAAAGCGAACGGTATAAGGGCTTGTACTGTACAAAGAATAACGTACACCTGATACATCCGGGTAATCCGTTACAGCAAGTTTGCCATTCAGGTTGGGGTCAAGTTCTTGTCCACTTCCGAACACATCCGAGAACGTGGCATTTGGCAGATCGACAACAATCCGGTCCGGCCCTGTCATCTTCGTTATATTCGGCGCGGAGCTGCCATCCATTGCAATGGTCAGACGGTTCTGGCTGAAGCTGATGCCATTCACCATTGTCAGGCCGCTAGTCGACTCTGCCGGAGGAACAACGACGGTTGATCCACCGTCACCAGAACTTCCCTCTGAACCGGTGTTATTACCGCCAGTTTCCGGGGTAATAATGTTTACAGTCTTTTGGGCGTTATCCCAGGTGACAGTAAGGCCAAACTGCTCGCTGACAAACCGGATCGGTACGAGTGTAGTACCTGCGCGCGCTACTGGCGCCGCCGTGAGAATCACGGTTTTGTCATCAACGGAAGCTGCCGTTTGATCCACGATCAGCTTGATCGTCTTGCCCTGCTGTTCAATTGTAACCGTCTTGCTCTTCTGATCCCAATCCACCTTATAGCCAAGGTTTTCGGCGATCATTCTTAGCGGCACCATAACTGAGTTCTTTACATTTTCGACCGGCGCATCCTGTCCTGCTGTCAGCTCCTGGCCATCCAGAAAGATCTTATTCCCGGCAGCAGCATGTCCATGCTCCGGCAATACCAGTACAAAGAGCAGCAGCAACAGCGTAAAAGCAAATTTCTTCATTCTTCACCTCTAAGAATCTAGTATTCCGCCAGAGAACGGCGTTCATGATGATCTCGCCATTGACAACCCTCGACATTGATTAGACGCTGGTATCCGCTAAAAGTTGCGAATAAATCCCATTAAAAAGCTAGTAATTCCGCGCCTATTAACAAGATTCTATATCTATAATCCCAAATATTCCTTAATTCCGGCTACGATTTCCCTAGCCAGCCTGTCTTGAAGCTGGCTATCATACATGCCCGCCTCATTCCCCTGATTGGTAAGATAACCTACCTCCAGCAGCACTGCCGGCATTGTAGTTTCTCTTGTAACATGCAGACTTTTGCTCCTGATCCCGTTGTCCTTGAAGCCTGTTCCCGCGACCAGATGCTTGTGGAGGACCTGGGCGAGCGGCAGACTTTCAGTACGGGAATAGTAGGTCTCACTGCCATTGATCTTTTCCCTGTTGGGATATTTGAGGTCCAGCGAGTTTCCATGCACTGAAATAAACAGGTTCGCTTGATTTGCTTCAGCAATTACGACCCGGTCCTGCAGACCGAGTGTACTGTCATCCGTGCGGGTAAACACCACGTCGACCAGACCTTCCTGCAGAAGCAGTGCCCCGACCTTATTCACAACTGAGAGATTGAAGTTTTTCTCCAGCTTCCCTGTCAGGCTTACGGCTCCAGATTGTTTACCGCCGTGTCCTGCGTCGAGAACGACAACCGGCTTGCCGGTGATTCCCGGTCCTACGGTAGTACTGCCTCCATTAGCCACTACATTTAAATCAATTGTAACCAGCCCGGTGCTGTCGTCAGTACTTACCTGATACGGCTGGCTTCCAATCGTTTGAATAACGAACCTTACGGTAGAGGGATTGGAACTGAACAGCGCATAACGGACTTCCGAAATCAATGGGTAACCGGTAACATCCAGCTTGCCTTGCGGACTGCCGTTAGGGGCTGTGCCAGGCAGACTGCCAACGAAATCCGCCGCGAACGAGGTATTGGGGAAATCAACCACAATCCGGTCAGGGCCGCTCATCTTGGTAACAGTAGGCTTGGCTCCACCCGTGGCGGAAACGATCAAACGATTTTCGCTGAACACCGCCCCCATGATCTGAGGAGACGTAACTGTCGTACCTCCACTGCCGGGGATCGGCGTTGGTGTTGGGCCTGCGGTTCCTGTCACGATCTCTCCCTCTGATCCAGTTTCATTCGGGACAGGGGTTGGACTTGGACTCAAAACAGGCGCCGGTGTTGAACTGGCGGACGGCGCTGGAGTTGCAGAAATGTCCGTACCGCTTGTAGAACCGCCGCTTAAATAGACAGTTTTGTCGCTGTTGTCCCAGCCCACGATAAGCCCAAATTGCTCACTTACAAATCGGATAGGCACTAGTACAGTTCCATTATTCTGCTTGGGTGCCGCATTTAGAGCTAGTGTAGTTCCATCGGCTTCAGCCGTTTTGCTTCCTACGGCCAGCAGCACGCTTCTGCCATCCTGTTGAACGGTTACTTTACGCGACTTCGGCTCCCAGTCGACTTTGAACCCCAGATTCTCCACAACTACCCGAATAGGAATCATAACGCTTCCATCGACATATTCAATTTTGGCGCCTTTGGGCATTGTCAGCTCCTGATTATCCATAATAATCTTGCCTGTCCCGCTTCCGGCGGCGGCAGCTTCATGGCCGGCGAATGATAGCAGTAACAGTGGCAGCAGCAGCAAAAATAACACCCGTTGTCCGGCTCTTCTCATCCTTTCTTTTCCTCTCCTTCTGGTAAATGATAGATACATAGATAAGATTAAGACGACAGAAATCTCCAAAAGTTGCCTTCTGCGGCAATGAATATATCGATTATAGCAAAAAAACTTCTATTTCCGACACCCGGAAATAGAAGTTTTGTGTAAAATTTGTAAAGATTACGTATTCTTCAGGAATAAAACTCCGTTTTCCCTTTGACCCAACGTGCTCTTTACATCGCTTACGAAAACAGCTTTGCCGCGTGGCGCTCCTCGTAAGCGGCGATTTCATCCGCATGCTGAAGTGTCAGCCCGATATCATCGAGCCCCTGCAGCAGGAACTGGCGGCGGTGCTCATCCAGCTCAAAGCTGATCAACAGTCCGTATTCATCGCTGAGCGTGTTGTTCTCAAGGTCAACCGTCAGGTTGTAGCCTTCATGGGCTGCCGTACGGCTGAACAGCTCATCGACCTGCGATTCCGACAGCTTGATCGGAAGAATCCCGTTCTTGAAGCAGTTGTTGTAAAAAATATCTGCATAAGATGGGGCAATTACTACTTTGAAGCCATAGTCCATGATCGCCCACGGCGCATGCTCCCGGGAGGAGCCGCAGCCGAAATTAGCCCGCGAAATCAATACAGATGCGCCTTTATAGCGCGGTTTGTTCATCTCAAAAGCGGCATTGTCATTGCCCGCTTCGTCAAAACGCCATTCGTAAAAAAGAAATTGTCCAAATCCAGTCCGTTCAATCCGTTTCAAAAACTGCTTCGGAATAATAGCATCCGTATCTACATTTACCCGGTCAACCGGGGCAACGATTCCTGTTAATTTCTTAAAAGCTTCCATTGTTGTATCCTCCCGCTCTCTCTACGATTTCTATGAATTGACGGCTTCCGTCTTATAGTTCCAGTCGCGGACGTCGGTGAAACGCCCCTTGATTGCAGCCGCCGCGGCCATTGCCGGAGATACGAGATGCGTGCGTCCTCCGCGTCCCTGGCGTCCTTCAAAGTTGCGGTTTGAGGTTGATGCGCAGCGTTGTCCAGGCTGAAGTACATCCGGGTTCATCGCCAGGCACATGCTGCAGCCCGCTTCGCGCCATTCAAAACCTGCTTCCGTAAACACTACATCGAGACCTTCCTTCTCCGCCTGCAGCTTCACGCGTCCGGAGCCCGGTACAACAATTGCCGTAACCTTGTCGGATACCTTGTGACCTTTGGCTACCTCGGCAGCAGCACGCAAATCCTCAATCCGGCCATTCGTGCAGGAACCGATAAAGACATAATCAATCGGAATTTCTGAAATAGGTGTGCCTGGTGCCAGATCCATATATTCAAGCGCTTTTTCAGCAGCTTTACGTTCATTTTCAGTCGAGAAATCAGCAGGGTTCGGCACACTGGAATTGATGTCTGTGCCCATGCCCGGGCTAGTTCCCCAGGTCACTTGCGGAATCAAAGATTCCACATCGAACTCAACAATCGTGTCATATTCTGCACCTTCATCGCTTACAAGGCCTTTCCAAGTTTCAACAGCAGCATCATACGCGGCACCCTGAGGGACATATTGGCGATCACGCAGGTAGTTGAAGGTAGTTTCATCAGGAGCGATCAGCCCCGCTCTTGCCCCGCCTTCGATCGACATATTGCAGACGGTCATACGTTCCTCCATCGACAGCTCACGGATGGATTCGCCCGTGTATTCAATAACATAGCCTGTTGCAAAATCAGTGCCGTATTTGGCAATGACACCGAGAATCATATCCTTGGCAGTCACTCCAGGATTACGTTTGCCGATGAAGCGGACTTCCATCGTTTTGGCTTTGGATTGCTGCAAGCACTGGGTAGCCAGAACATGCTCAACTTCACTTGTGCCAATACCGAAGGCCAGTGCGCCGAATGCTCCGTGCGTGGAAGTGTGGCTGTCACCGCAGACAATGGTTTTGCCGGGATGTGTCAGGCCGATTTCCGGGCCCATAACATGCACGACACCCTGATCGATATCATTCAGGTCGAACAATCTGACTCCGAAATCGCGGCAATTCTGCGACAGCGTGTCAATCTGCTGTTTGGAAATAGGGTCCGTAATGTTGTAACGGTCTTTCGTAGGAACGTTATGATCCATGGTAGCAAAAGTAAGGCCGGGACGGCGGACTTGGCGTCCGCTGAGACGGAGACCTTCGAAGGCCTGCGGAGAGGTAACTTCATGCACCAGATGCAGATCAATATAAATAATGCTAGGCTTACCTTCCTCTTGATGGATTACGTGATTATCCCAAATTTTCTCAAACATTGTCTTCTTGCTCATGTCTTCACCTCATATAGTAGAATCGTTCAATGGAAGAGAGTGTGGAGTCTCTCTTGAATGATCTAAATATAACATCGCCTCATTTATAATTCCAAGATATGATTTCTATAGAAGTGATAGGCTGCGTCTATAAGCTGTGATGAGGTGAGTTAGTATATCCCTTGTACATAAGGGATTACGTAATTCATGTTTATGCTCGTTTGGGGCTGGTTGGAGGTAGGTATTCTGCATTTCGTCCCCAATTTGTCCCCATGGGGACGAGAGCAAATTATTGAAAGGAGAACGTTAAATGAAACTCGAATCCATGCCACTCCAGCAATTCATAGACAACTTATTTGATCATCCGCACACTGTAGCTTACCAGCGTCCGCAGCTCACAAGACTATTAGCTAATAAGGTAGGCGACTGGTATCCCGTATCCGTACCAGGAGCGGTAATGATTTACCGTTATTCGAGGTTTAACAACATCGATGAAGGATACGCCACTGGACGCCGATCCCACGCATGACAGAAGGTCATTAACTGGACCTATGCCGATGTATATATAACAGCTTATCGCAAGCAGGAATTCGGCTGGTTAGCAGCAGTGCCCGGTAGATCCGGCAAACTGCGACCGGCTGGAGTAATTGAGCTTGGCGTGTCACCGCTCCATAAGCAGGCATTCCGGGGTGTGGACTCACAACTTGTAACTGGTGAGGATAAAGAGTTTATACATCTGGAGCCCCGGCTACGTGCCAAGGTAAGAATGCGTAACTGGACCAAATCCGGAATGCCGCGTAGTCCTGTATTTACAGAGTTTATAGTATAAGCAAATACACACTGACCATATGCCTTTTTTCTTTCCTCCTGTCGCTTATTAGTTTGTTTCATCATAACGTGTTGATGAGACAAACCGAATTAGGAGGAATGCTGGGTGTCAAGGATATCTGTAATTATGCCTGTCTACAATAACGCTATGTTTTTACATGAAGCAGTTACCACAATCTTATTGCAAACGCTAAACGATCTAGAATTGATAATAATCGATGACGGATCGACAGATGGATCAGCGGGAATTATACATGAAATAATGGATACTAGAGTAAAAAAGATATTTCATACTGAGAATATGGGGATTGTCACTTCACTGAATCAAGGACTTGATCTGGCCCAAGGCGAGTACATCGCCCGTATGGACAGCGATGACATTGCAGCACTAAATCGCTTGGAAGTGCAGGCTTATTTTATGGACACTAATCCCGCCATAGATATTTGCGGAACAGGATATACAACGAACTACCTCGGGCCAGTCAAGTTAAATCCTATGCATCACGAAGAAATTAAGGTCTGGCTGTTATTTTACAGCTGCATTCTACATCCTTCTGTTATGATGCGCCGAAGCTCTATAGATCGTCTCGGGATTCGTTATGATTGTAATTACCCTCATGCAGAGGACTACGAATTGTGGAACAGGCTTTCCTCAAGCGCGAAATTCGCGAATCTCCCTCACAATTTAATGTACTATCGGCCTCACGAAGGACAAGTGTCCAATAAACACCGGGTAATACAAGATGACTCTGCACGAAGAATCCGTCAGAGACAACTTTCTCAACTAGGCATTCAATTGTCGGATGAGGAATACGCAATAATGATTAAATTAGCTGAGTATGGGGTTAATTCTGAAGATTTTGCTAACTATCGAACAGCCGCAGGTTTTGCGAATTGGCTGCTTGATCAAAATCGACAATATCATGTATTCGACCAGGATCTATTCGGAATGGCTCTATCCAGATGTATATCAGGAGTTCCATACTAATATGTAGCCAACTTCGTCAAATAGTTTATGCATTCAAAAAAGACGTGAAGACAAAAAAAGAAAATCCCGCCGAAGCCCGGCGGGTTATTTTATGTATGCTCTAAATTCAAATCGTTCACGCATAAACCAACTACCGGCAATCTTAATTGTCTCTGGTGAATACCCCTCAACAATGCCGCCATAATCCATCAAATGACCGATCGGGTCCGGTTCTTCGCGGTACATACGGATACTTTGGACTGACAAGTGCAGCCGCCAGAAAGTCTGTATCGCTCTCTAAGACTTACTATGTGTCGTTCACGCTAGACCAATCTAAATTCAAATTCGTCTCTCATATAGTAAGCATCTGCGATCTTCACACTTTCCCGACTTAATTTACGGACTGGTCCGCCATAACGTTCACTCCCATGAAGACTGATAAATCCTTTAAACTTTTCCGTTGTTACTCATTAAGCGTATATAAGGCCTCCGTAAGTAAACTCATCAAATTTTCTATATCATAAAAGTCTCCAACAAAAAATGCTTTTATCTTATGAACTGGACAGGCAAAAGTTCTTGTCGAAAAATCGTAACATAGAAAAATAACCCAATCGGCGATGGTCTGTTATCCTTAAGTTCTCACACTAAAAGGAAGGACCACTGAATGGGTTGCAATTAATTGATAAGGTTGTTTCACCTTCATTACAATTCATGTTAGTCAAAAACCTATCATCGTATGATCTCTGAGGGCAAAATAAAAACGCCTAAAATCGGCGCTGTGCAGGTTTGCTTCTCACTAAGTTGATTCTTTCAACTTTTCTTTTGGTTCCGGTTCTTCTTTAGGTTGTATCGCGGCCAACATTTCACCGACTGCATGATCAACCTTCTGCAAGATCTCAAGTTGTCGCCTTGGATAGAGACTGCATATCCACACGAAATGGAGCTTCGTCGAATTCTGCATGCCCTGCAGCTATACCATGAGTGTTTATTTGGGTAACGTCATTTCCGCTTCCGATTAACATCGAAACAAAGGAACCAAACTGACCATAAACAGTCTCTGCAACCAATCCACGCGCTGTAAGTGCAGCACGGACTGTATTCCATGCACCGGTTGAAATCCCTATGCCTTTAGAGGTGAATCTAACCTGCTCTAAGGATTTGTTTTTTCTTGTGCTACTATCCCACCTTCAGGTGGATAGTTCTGGCCAGGTCACCCAACCTATATTAAGCAGACTTACTATAGGTTATACTTATAAGCAATCATGTTCATTCAAGGAGCTTACTAATGGAACTAAGACAATTACAGTATGCACTGCAAATCGCGGCGGAACGGAACTTCTCCCGTGCTGCGGATAAACTGCATATCGCCCAGCCCTCGCTCAGCCAGCAGTTGTCCAAGCTGGAGAAAGAGCTTGGGGTCATGCTGTTTCAGCGCAATACAAGCTCGGTAGAGCTTACCCATGCCGGGCACAAGTTTGTGGAACAGGCAGGAGCGATTATCGACGCCGTGGAGCTGCTGCGCCAGGAAATGTCTGATATTTCCCAGCTTCGTACAGGAAGCGTGGTGGTAGGCAGCATGCCGATCACCGGAGCACATCTGCTGCCCCATGTACTCCCTGTGTTCAAGCGGAAATATGCCGATGTGGAAATTACACTGCTTGAGGATTCTTCAATGAATCTCGAGAAACTGACTGCAATCGGCCAGACTGATCTCAGCCTGCTTTCCCTCCCGCTGGAAATCCCCACTCTTGCTTACGAGGTGCTTGGTGAAGAACGGATTGATCTGGCCGTGCCGCCGGAGCATCCTTTGGCTTCCCGAAGCACAAAGGGTACACGCACCTCTCTCGAAGAATTAAAGGATGAGCCGTTCATCGTGCTTAAAGAAGGCCAGGGGTTCCGCAAAATGACGGTGGAGCTATGCCGCGAAGCCGGATTTGAGCCGCGCATTGTGTTTGAAAGCAACAATATGGAGACGGTTCAATCCCTCGTAGCTACCGGAATGGGCGTTACACTCGTGCCACACTTTATCGCCCGTGCCCCGCGCAGCGAATTTGTGCCCGTCTATCTGCCGCTGGCCGAACCTGTGCCAAGCCGCACCCTGGTGATCGCGTACCGCAGGGGCCGCTATTTGTCCAAAGCTGCAGAAGCCTTCATCGGCACTTTCAAAGCAACCGTTGCAGGTCTCACGGATGAGTAGTACAGAACAAAATGATTATTGTGTCGCCTGTAATTAAAAATGCCCTTTCGGCTCCGGCAAAGGAAACGAAAGGGCATTTTTTGTATTCAAGTATGAATAAGATCCTATCTTCAAGTCAGCTCCATACGAGCCACCCGCTATTTGCGCAAATTATACTGGGTTATCAATCGGTTCTGATCGTCCGTCCTACGGGCTGTGCTTTCATCGCCGGTCCCTTTGTTCTGGAATCACCGGATTTTTCCTCTACAAATTCCCGAATGGCCTGATTCTGAAAATTCTCCCAGAGGATAAACATAATATTTGGAACTCCAGCTATTCCCGAAAAATATTAGTTCGTTCTCCCTTTGCAAACCGCACTTTGCCGTGGTATTCTAAATGTCAAATAGTGAAACGTGCAGACGGGACCAGTAAGAAAATGTCTCTATCCGCGAGCAGAGAGTAAATTCCGGCAGGCTGAGAGAATTTACCGCGGTTGTCATTTCTGAATCCTACCCCCGAGCGGCCTGCCCCTGCAGGACGGAAACTCCCGTTATGAGAATGAAGTCGGATGAACCCTCATCAATGAAGGTGGTACCGCGGAAGTAATCAATGCTTTCGTCCTTTGCTAAGTCTTAGGATGGGGGCTTTTTGTCGTTTTCCGGGCTATCTATATTATTTCAAGAAGGAAGTGAAGAACAATGACGACACGAATCGTAGTCAAAATCGGCAGCAGCTCACTTACCGGTCCGGAGGGCGGGTTAAACCGCTCCGCCGTGGCCTTCTTCGCTGCCGAGATTGCCGCACTCCGGCAGGCTGGCTGCGAGGTCCTGCTAGTAACCTCCGGCGCTGTAGCTGCCGGATTCCGCGGCATCGGCTACCCGTCCCGTCCGAAGCTTCTGCATGAGAAGCAGGCAGCGGCGGCGGTTGGACAGGTCCTGCTGATGCAGGCGTACCAGGAAGCCTTCGCGCAGCATGGAATACCAACTGCACAGATCCTGCTGACCCGCACCGATTTCTGCAGCAGGCGGGCGATGAACAACGCCTTAATGACGGTAGAAGAGCTGCTCCGTCAGGGTGCCGTACCGGTATTTAATGAGAACGACACCGTGTCTGTCGACGAGCTGAAATTCGGCGACAACGACACTCTATCCGCTCTGGTTGCCAACCTGCTGAAGGCAACGCGTCTGCTCGTCCTCACGGATATGGACGGATTATACAGTGGAGACCCGCGCAAGCATCCTGATGCCGTTCGTTACCGGCAAGTGGAGGAAATTACGCCGGAGATTTATGCTATCGCCGGCGGTGCAGGTTCAAGTGTAGGGACAGGCGGCATGCGCTCAAAAATTGATGCCGCCAAGATTGCAACCCGCGGCGGAGTGCCGGTATTTATCGGCAGAGCCACCGAACCCGGCGATCTGGAGCTGGCAGCAACAGGCGACGGCAAAGGTACGTATTTTGCCACCACGCTCTCTTCTCTGCCCGTCAAAAAACAGTGGCTCGGCTTCATGTCCACGCCGCTCGGTTCCCTCTATGTGGACGACGGAGCCGTTGAAGCACTGCTTCACGGGGGCCACAGTCTGCTTCCCGTAGGGGTCAAGCGGATCGAAGGAAGCTTCCACTCCGGCGACGTTGTAGAAGTACTCGGTCCAGACGCTATGCTGCTGGGACGGGGCATTGTGAATTATGATGATGCCCAGCTCCGCAGCATTCAGGGGCTTCCCAGCCGTGAGATTGTGCCGAAGCTGGGCGAAGTACACAGGCTTGAGGTCATCCACCGTGATGAATGGATTACTTTACGGTAACGTCCAGGTTGATGATTGACCCTAAGAAATCAACAATATGTTAATTCAGACTTAATAGAAGACGTTTCTGAATGCTTGGCTAATAAAACTTTAGGAGGAACGGATATGAGTGAAGTCGTGAATAAAGCCACCTTGGCCAAAGAAACTACCGGTGTACTGGCAAGCCTGACTACCGGTCAAAAAAATGAAGCGCTGCTTATAATGGCGGAGGCCCTCCGCCGCGAAGCACAAGCCATAATTGCCGCTAACGGCGAAGATCTGGAACGCGGCCGGCTGGCTGGCACTCCAGAGTCGATGCTTGACCGGCTTGCCCTTGATGTCGGACGGATCAACAGCATCGCAGAAGGTCTGCAGCAAATTGCCGTGCTGCCCGATCCTGTCGGCGACACGCTGGAAACCATCAACCGTCCGAACGGTCTCTCCATTGAGAAAATCCGCGTTCCCCTTGGCGTGATCGGGATTATATACGAAGCCCGTCCCAATGTTACCGTGGATGCGGCCGGGCTCTGCCTTAAGACAGGCAATGCCGTAGTTCTGCGGGGCGGCTCTTCCGCCCTGTCCTCGAACCGCAAAATTGTTGAAGTGCTGCATGCCGCCTTAGCCCAAACCGCGGTACCGCCTGGTGCACTGCAGCTGATTGAGGACCCAAACCGTTCCTCCGTCGATGAGATGCTCAAACTTAACGGGCTGCTGGATGTCATTATCCCGCGCGGCGGAAGTTCCTTGATCCAGAATGTTGTGCTCAACGCTACTGTTCCGGTAATTGAAACAGGTGCGGGTATATGCCATACTTATCTCGACGCAAGCGCCCGTCCTGATATGGCAGAGCAAATTAGCCTGAACGCCAAAGCCCAGCGCCCGTCCGTATGCAATTCCATGGAAACGCTGCTCGTTCATCGCGACTATGCCGTACAATATTTACCTTCCCTTGCGGAATCCTTCCGCACAGCTTCTGTAGAATTACGCGGTTGTGCGGAAACGGTTGCCCTTGTACCTTGGGCACTGCCGGTTACTGCAGAGGATTATGCTACAGAATACAATGATTATATTCTTAACGTCCGGATAGTCAGCGGACTGGATGAAGCGCTGCGGCATATTGCCGAGTTCAGCACCAAACATTCCGAGTGTATTGTAACCGAAGATACTGAACATGCAGCCTGTTTCCTGCAGGAAGTGGATGCAGCAGCTGTATACCATAATGCTTCGACCCGTTTCACAGACGGCTTTGAATTTGGATTCGGCGCCGAAATCGGAATTAGCACCCAGAAGCTGCACGCCCGCGGCCCGATGGGCCTGCCCGCGCTCACTTCATGCAAATATAAAATATATGGCTCCGGCCAAATCCGGAGTTAGTACAAAGAACAAGGGGGACTTTTAGCCATGTGTCAGCAACCCGCAATTCCACTAATCAATCATAAAATTGTTTTTTATGGCGCAGGCTCAATGTCAGAAGCAATTGTACGCGGCATGATTGCCCGCAATGTCATCGATTCCAACAATATCGTTATGCTAAACCGAAGCAGCAACGAGCGTTTGGCTGAGCTGCGCAGCCGTTACGGCGTACTTGGCTGCAATGATCCGGAACAAAAAATGGAACATTTGCGGACGGCTCCAGTCATTGTCCTGGCGATGAAGCCCAAGGACGCTGCCGAAGCGCTGCGCGTATTAGGACCTGTGCTCTCACCGGATCAGCTGGTGATCTCCGTAATTGCCGGTTTGACCGTCCGCACGATTCATGGCCTGCTGGGCACCCCTCAGCCTGTTGTGCGTACGATGCCCAACACTTCCAGTTCCATTGGCCTTGGAGCGACGGGAATTGTGTATTCCAAAGAAGTTAATGAAGACGGACGCCGTACGGCGCTCAACATCTTTGAATCCGTTGGCATTACGGCTGTGATTGAGGAAGAACGGATGGAAACCTTAACCGGAATTTCCGGCAGCGGTCCGGCTTATATCTATTACATGATGGAAGCGATGATCGCTGCCGGCATCCGCGGCGGACTTCCACCGCAGCAAAGCACTGAGCTGACCGTGCAGACTGTCCTCGGCGCTGCGCGCATGGTGCAGCAGACGGGTGAGGAACCGGCAGCACTGCGCAAGAAGGTCACTTCGCCAAACGGCTCAACGCAAGCAGCCATTGAGGTGCTCGAAAAGGCCGATTTCTTCGAATCGGTCATAGCCGCAGTTAACCGCTGCGCAGAACGCTCACGCGAGATGGGTGTTGCACTGGAGAAGGAACTGTCCTAAACTCCAGCCTGTGCAACTCAGGATCGCACAGAAGCCCGCAGCCCACTTCCTCACGGAATGGCGCGGGCTTCTTATTATTCAGCTTTTCTAATGTCATCCTCGCTTCGATTGTTGCAAACAACAAAAAAGAACCCTGCTGCTTTATTCCCAGCAACAGGGTTCTTCCGTTTGTGCCGCTATCTTCCACCACTGCGGAACTTCTGTGTATAGTTCTTAACATCCTCTGCGTTTTTCACCCGGTTGCGGGCCCATTCCAGCAAGATGCGGTCAATATAGCGGAAATGAACCTTCCCGGCGAATACCGATTCCTTTAAGGCAAGCAGAATCAGCTCTTCCGGGTACCGGTCCTGATCCACCCAGCCGGAGATTGTTTCACATTCCATCGGAGAGAGTGGACGGCCGAATTCCTTCTCGAAGATACTGAACAGACTGCGGCTCTCCTCAGCGGCCTTGCCGGGTACAGCGACAGCCGTTCTGCCGTATCCCCCGTCCAGAACGGGAAAACCGGTAGTAAAGCGGGCTGCCTCGCGTGAAGGAGCCGTGCCAGCGTTTTTATCCTCTGAAGCCTCTTTCGCAGCTTCAGCCAGATAAGCACCCAGCTTTGTATACATTCCAGAGAAGTTGTAGCGCTCATAATGGATATCTCTCAGCTCATCATTATCTTCGTCGATGCTGATAAACCCTTCCTTCATGAGCTTCTGCAGTTCTCCCGCTATGACAGCGATACTTCGGCCTGTTACAGCCTGCAGTTCCTCCAGAGAAGGAAAGTCGATCCCCTCTACCTGCCGGAACGATAGAAGGTGAATCAGCAGCATCGCCTCACTGCCGCTGAGATTCAGCTTCCGGTAATGCTTCAAGAGTGCATAAGGAATGATGGCCATTCCGTTCTGAAGACCAGCAGCCATTCCTTCGCCCCATGTACTCCATCCTTTGCCGTCCATGCACCAGCCCCCTTTGTGCCCTTACGGGTAGAGACGGTACAGCGTACGAGGGAACGGTATCGTTTCTCGCACATGATCTAGACCACAAATCCAGGCCACTGTGCGTTCGAGTCCAAGACCGAAGCCGGAGTGCGGCACTGAACCGTAGGTGCGCAGATCCATGTACCATTTATAGCTATCCATCGAAAGATTATGTTCTTTGAAACGTTCCTCCAGCAATGCCGGATCGTCGATCCGCTGCGATCCGCCGATAATCTCCCCGTAACCTTCCGGAGCAATCATATCCGCACAAAGTACAACTTCAGGACGCTCAGGATGCGGCTTCATGTAGAAAGCCTTGAACGAAGCCGGATAATGCGTAATAAAGACAGGTTTGTCATTGGCTTCAGCAATTGCAGTTTCATGCGGCGCACCAAAATCGTCGCCCCAGGCAATTTCATGACCATTATCGTTCAGGAACTTAATCGCATCATCATAAGTAATACGCGGGAACGGCGCTTTGATATTCTCCAGCTTGGAGACATCGCGGCCTACCGCTTCCAGCTCAGCACGACAGTTGGTCAGTACGGATTGTACGATAAAGCTGATGAATTCTTCCTGAACTTTCAGACTTTCTTCGTGATCCGTGAAAGCCATCTCCGGCTCGATCATCCAGAACTCGATCAAGTGGCGGCGGGTCTTTGATTTCTCAGCACGGAAGGTAGGACCGAAGGAATACACGCGGCCCAGCGCCATTGCTGCAGCTTCCATGTAAAGCTGGCCACTCTGCGTCAAATAGGCATCCTCATCAAAATATTTCGTGTGGAACAGGTTGGTGGTGCCCTCAGCCGATGTCGGTGTCAGGATCGGCGGATCCACCTTTGTGAACCCGTTCTGATTAAAGAACTGCTGAATAGCACGGATAATCTCTGCACGGATCACCAGTACGGCCCGCTGCTTCGCGGAGCGGAGCCAGAGATGACGATGATCCATCAGGAAATCGATGCCATGCTCCTTCGGTGTGATCGGGTAGTTCTCTGTAAGATGCAGAACCTCGATGCCCATTACGGTCATCTCATATCCCGATTGAGCGCGCGGCTCTTCGCGGATAATGCCGGTCACATACAAGGAACTTTCCTGGGTAAGGCTTTTGGCATCATCCCAGACCTGCTCAGGCACTTCGGATTTTACTACAACACCCTGGATATAGCCTGTACCATCCCGGAGCTGCAGGAATTGAATTTTGCCGCTGGAGCGCTTGTTGTTTACCCAACAGCCGATAACAACACTCTCTCCGACATGTTCATTAACGCGTTTAATTACACTCTTGTTTGCCATGCCTACGATCTCTCCTCTAGTTTAGCCGTTAACCCCTTGCACAATACGATAGGTATCGCGTGCAATAACAAGCTCTTCGTTCGTCGGTACTATAAGCACCTGCACCTTGGAATCAACTGTAGAGATGCGGCGCGGATCACCGGAACGAACCTTATTGGCTTCTGTATCCAGTTCGATTCCGAGGAACGTAAGCTGATTCAGCACTTTTTCGCGCAACAGGGATGCATTCTCACCCACGCCGGCAGTGAACACGATAACATCCACACCGTTCATGGCTGCTGCGTAAGAACCGATGTATTTGCGCAGACGGTATTCATACATTTCAAAAGCAAGCGTAGAGTTAGGCTCGCCTTTTTCTGCACCATCAATAATATCACGCATGTCACTGCTGATGCCAGAAATAGCCAGCAATCCACTATGTTTGTTGAGCATAGAATTCACTTCGCCTACGGACAGCTCTTCCTTGTTCATCACATAAGGAACGATTGCCGGGTCAAGATCACCGCTGCGTGTTCCCATCATCAGACCTTCCAGTGGTGTCATCCCCATGGAAGTATCAATAGATACTCCGCCTTTAACCGCAGTAACACTCGCACCATTACCGATGTGACAAGTAATAATCTTCAGATCCTCGAGCGGACGGTCAAGATATTCCGCTGCAGCTTTGCTGACAAAATCATGCGAGGTACCGTGTGCTCCGTAGCGGCGGACTTTGTATTTGTTGTAGAGCACTCTTGGGATAGCGTACATATAAGCCTTCTCAGGCATCGTTTGGTGGAAGGCTGTATCAAACACAACAACCTGCGGAACGCCGGGCATATTCTTTTCTGTAGCCGTAATCCCCATCACAGCAGCCGGGTTGTGCAGTGGAGCAAGGTCGAACAATTGACGGATCTTCGACTTGGCATCGCCATCAACCAATGAAGATTCCTTGAAGAATTCTCCCCCGTGAACTACACGGTGGCCTACGGCATTAATTTCTTCGATCGAACTGATTACGCCATGCTCGCTGTCTGTCAGGCAAGCCAGAACCTTGCGGATGGCGGTATTGTGTTCCAGAATTTCACTGACTTCAGTGACTTCCGGTTTGCCTGTTGGCTTATGGTTCAGAATGGAAGAATCCATCCCGATGCGTTCTACCAGCCCTTTGGCCAATACAGATTCATCTGTCATATTATACAGCTGATATTTCAAAGAAGAACTTCCTGAGTTAATTACTAATACGTTCATACACGGTCACCATCCTTGTCATACTTGAAGAAGCCTTCGCCCGATTTCATGCCCAGTTGTCCCGCACGCACCATCTTCTTAAGAATAGTCGATGGACGGTATTTCAGTTCCCCATACTCACGGAACATGTTATCCAGTGCGGCAAGAATCGAATCCAGACCGAAACGGTCAGCCATTTCAAGCGGTCCATACTGGAACTGATAACCGATGCGCATTGCGTCGTCAATATCCTCTGGGGAAGCGACACCTTCCTGCAGAACATGCATAGCTTCGTTAATGAACAAGCAAATGAGGCGCGAAGTAACAAATCCTGGGGATTCATAAATCATTACGCCTTTTTTCTCAACGACTTCGTCAACAAAAGCTTTGGTATCTTCAAAGGTACTGTCAGAGGTCTTCAGTCCACGTACAATCTCCACAAGATCCACTTTACCTACCGGATGTATGAAATGCATGCCGATTACGCGTTCCGGGTACATTGTAGAGCTGGCAAGCTCCGTCAAGCTGAGCGTTGACGTGTTGCTGGCAAGAATAATGTGGCTCGGACACACTTGGTCGAGCTGATTAAATACTTTTTGCTTAGCTTCCAGGTCTTCCGTAATTGTTTCGATGACCATATCACACGAGCTGAGCTCGGCGAAATGTGTCACTTTTTGGATGCGGCTAAGAATCAGTTTCTTTTCTGCTTGGGTAATCGCCCATTTCTCCAATTGCTTATCAAGACTTGTCTCGATCATTTCGTAGGAGTATTCCAGTCTTTCCGTGTTTTTCTCTACCAGCATAACATCAAGACCCTTGGCTGCCAGCATTTCAGCAATCCCTTGTCCCATTGTGCCCCCGCCGATGACACCTATTTTTTTAAAATTCATAAAAAAGTCTCCATCCTTTCAGGTATCTATACTTTTGTATTGTACCTTTTCTGTCGTAAAAAATATGTAGCCCGACATATAATAATATCTTAGCATGTCTGAAAAGTAAAAAAAAATAACCGGCATAAAGAATTATGCCGGTAAAAGGACACTGTCACGAAATTGACAACGAAACTGCTCTCCGGAGAGGACTTCTTCCTTCATTAAAATGTCAAGAGAGTAATCAAATACATTTCTTTGCTTCTGGAGCAGGTCCCGGGTACGAACCATGAGCTCATCCAGAATCTTGCTATTTTCCTTCATCAGCTCTTCTGTAGTTACCATTTCCAGGTTGGCGATCCCAAGAGACGTGAGTCCCGACTTCATCATGGTCTCGACAATATTCAGCGCCTGATCGAAATCACCGCGTGAACCTGTGCTGCGGCCCCCATAATACATCTCCTCGGAAGCTGCTCCGCCAAGCGCGATCATAATCTGATTCTCCAGATAATCCTTGGTATACAAATACTGTTCGGTTTGCGGGTTATGACGCACATAACCAAGTGCTTGTCCACGCGGAGTCAAGGTAACTTGGCTGACGCTGCCCGGACGCAGCAGCTCCGCCATAATAGCATGTCCAAGCTCATGGATGGCCACCCGCTGTTTCTCTTCATGATTGGTTTCGCGGTCAGTCTTCTCACCCATCATCACCTTGTCGATCGCCATCGCCAGATGGCGCTGCTCGACTTCAGTCAGATTCTCGCGCAACATATAAATCGCTGCTTCGTTCATGACGCTCTCCAGCTGTGCACCGGAGAAACCGTAGGCTTCCTCGGCGATCTTGTCTAAATTCACCTCAGCATGCAGCGGCTTATTCTTGGCATGCAGATCGAGGATTGATTTGCGGCCCTTCTTGTCAGGCATATCCACCTGGATATGACGGTCAAAGCGGCCGGGACGCAGCAGCGCTGAATCCAGCATCTCCTTGCGGTTTGTTGCCGCAACAAGCAGAATGCGCGGTGTATCATTGTTATAGATCCCGTCCATCTCGGTCAGCAGCTGATTAAGCGTCTGATCGTATTCACGCTGCTGGCCGCCTTCGCGTTTGCCGCCGATAACATCAATTTCATCAATAAAGATAATGGCACTTTGCTTATTCTCTTTCACTGCACGGGTCCGGGCATCCTTGAACAAGTCACGGACACGTCCGGCACCGACACCGACGTACATTTCCACGAATTCACTGCCGGAAGCGGCAACGAACACGGAATTGGTATAATGAGCCGCAGCCTTGGCCATCAGCGTCTTACCGGTTCCCGGAGGGCCTGTAAGCAAGATCCCTTTAAGCGGGCGAATCCCGAACTTGCTGATTTCTTCATGACGGATCAGGAAATCAAGCGCTTCCCGCAACTCCTGCTTCGCGTTATCCTGGCCGCCGATTTCTTCGAAGGTAAGTTTGGAAGGGCCATCCTTCTTACGTTTCTTGTCCCCGCCCGCGTTCACTGTCAACCCGCCGCGCAAATGGGCGATCACCAGGAGTGCACAAACCATACCGGCTGCTATGATTACAGGAATAATGTTAATGCCCACAAAAGCCATAAATATCAGTAGCACCGGAACAAATCCGGCAACAATCTCTTTCCACCACTTAGGCATTGTTCCACACTCCCATCGTTGCCGCTGCACGCGGTAAAATGATGAACTTGCTCTCTTCACCGTTGCTCAGGCTAACATAGACGTTGTTGTCATCAATTTCAGTTGTTGCTGTCACATTCTTGTATTCCTGGAATTGCTCTTTCAATCCATCTAGTTTAGCAGGTATAAGTGTATACTTTTTGCTTTCCATTGCTTCTGCAACTGAGAACATCGCCTTATCCCAATATTCGTCGAGCAGTTTACTGGAGTGCTGATCAACGTCCAGCTTAAGCGCCCGGCCATTAATGGCTGACTTGCCTTCAGTGTTCACGTATTGCACCAGCTCGCGCAATTTCGTGCCAGGTTTCAAATCCAGTTTCAAGGTTACCTCATTGCGGTTAATAGTAATATGTGAATGATTAACACCTTCATAAGCCGATACTATCTTATCAAGCGGCTCATGGACCGCAAATTGACGATAAGCATAAAAGCTGCCAAAGAGCAGTGCAGCAGACAACAGAGATGTTAGCAGTACAGGCACAAGACGCAGTTTCAAGAAACGTCCTCCTCTCAAGTTGACCAAACCTAAATATATGAATTTGCAATAAATAGCGTGTCTAGCGCTCATCCGAGACTGACATGCTCTTAAGCATGTCTAATACAAGTAGAAGTATATCACAGGTGTATATACGATTTCGCACGAAAGTGTGAATATATTTAAAATTTTTGATACTAATTTCTGGGTATTCCCTTCAATCCTTGCTCCTTTATCGGCAAAAAAGACCTGAATGATTAATCCATTCAGGCCCTTTTCTATTCTACTGATGTATTAACTTCTCCTAACGTCGATATTGCTATTTGTATATACTTCGTTATCTACTCCCTATCATCAATAATAGAGAAACCGCGTACACCGTTAACGTTAAATAATCCATGCCCTTCCCCCATCATCAACTAATTATTATCTACTGCTTGTTACATTTTTTACAATTTTCTCGCCTTTCAAGAGTTCAGCCAGTGTGAAATAGCTTGCACCCATGGCGTCCGTTCTGCCCTCCTGGTAAAGCCTCATCATCGTTTTCAAACGTATCTCTCCACCTGTTCAAGGAACATGTACTTTAATCCTCAGAATCAATGTTTCATTCCAATGATCATATAAATTTCACAAAATGTCAGAGTAAAAAAACCGCCTATCGCTCCTACAGTTCCAAAATTCCCCTCCGCTGCTTTTGCCTCTAGGTTGTGCTTTAGTTCAACTTATTAGCAATATTATGCAAAAAAAACGGACAAGCGCTTTCCGCTTTGTCCGCTTTTTATTTGTTACTGCAAGCCTGCCTCTACTTGCTCGGCAAAGTATATCCATCACCGATTGCTGTACCATCCGCAAAACGAAAGAACTTGTAATAATAATGTCCTTCCTGCTTGTAAAAAAGCTGCCAGGCGTATTCTCCATTATATACACCCGGAAGCAGCCGTTTAATATCGATGCCGGGCAGCTGGGAGGCTATGATGGAGCGGATTTGCTTCTCCGAGGTTCCTTTGGCCAGCTCTTCCGCATAAACTCCGTTATCACCGCCGGCCGGCTTGCCGTCCACGGTGAAACGTACCCACACCATCAGATCCGTACCGGCTTTATTTTTTCCCGTCAGCACCCAGTACACCGAATTTTCGTCCCATACCGATTTCTGCGCCTTGGATATCTCAGTAAGTCCCGCCCGGGTCTTGGCAACTTCTTTGGCCGCGTTGCGTTCATTCCATTGGTCCTTCATGATATAGGCATAAAATTGGCTTAGACCGAACAAAATGAGCAGAAACAGAGCGATCCCCAGCAGAAGCCATTTTTTCCTTTTCCTCAAAATGCAGCTTCCTTTCCTTAATATATGAAACGTCATAAAGTCAACTGCGGCGGCAGTCGAATTACCGCTTCAGCAGCCCTTCAAAAGTTTCTTGCGCCTTGCGGCGGATTTCTTCCTCGTCCAGTGTCAGGCACTGACCATGCTTCACAACCTGCTTGCCGTTCACCCAGACATGCTCGACATCCTTGGCGCTGGCCGAATACACGGCGTGGGAGAGCAAGTCGCTATGCGGCAGTAAATGGGGCTGATCGATATCAATTGCAATAAAGTCAGCCTTCATCCCCGCTGCAAGGCGGCCCACCTGGTTCAGGAAGACCGATTCCGCCCCATATTGCGTAGCCATCAGCAGCGCTTCCGGTGCCGGAACTGCGGTAGGATCACCGCTGACTCCCTTATGGATCAATGCTGCAAGCCGCATTTCCTCGAACATATCGAGATTATTGTTGCTTGCCGCCCCGTCCGTACCGAGCGAAACTTTGACTCCGGCTCTCAGCAGCTCAGGCACCCGTGCAACCCCGCTGGCAAGCTTCAGGTTACTTCCCGGGTTATGGGACACACCCACCTTGTGGCGGGCGAGGATTTCGATCTCCTCATCGTTCAGGTGGACACCATGGGCGATTAAGGACGGGCGGGTGAACATCCCCAGCTTCTCCAGGTGCGCTACAGGACGCAGGCCGTAATCAGCGGCATTCTGCTCCACTTCACGCAGCGTTTCCGACATATGCGTATGCATCGGCAGGTCCAGGTCATGTGCCGCCTGCACAAACCGCATGAAAAAGTCCGGAGGACAAGTATACGGGGCATGCGGTGAAATCATGGTTGTAATTCTGCCGTCAGCCTTGCCGTGCCAGTTGCGGGCAAACGCAACAGCTTCCGCAAGCTTCTGATTCTGCACTTCTTCAGGACATAGACCAATAACACCGCGCATCAGCACCGCACGGATGCCGGAGTGCTCGACCACCTCGGCCACCCGGTCCATGTGATCATACATATCCAAAAAGGTGGTTGTGCCGCCTTTCAGCATTTCCAGAACAGATAAGGAAGTGCCCCAGTAGACATCATCTCCGGTAAACTTCTCCTCCATCGGCCACATTTTCTCCTGCAGCCAGGCTTGAAGGACCATATCATCCCCGTAGCCGCGCAGCAGCGACATCGCAGCATGGCCATGGGTATTGACCAGACCCGGCATGAACAGCAGCCGGCTGCCGTCGAGCGTCACTGTGCCTTCTTCAATAACGGGCTTCTCTTCCCCTATGTATGTGATCAAATCATTTTCTATAGTCATATAACCGCTCAGGACCGGCTTCTCGCTTCCGGGAACCAGAAAACGTCCGTTTGCAATTATCATCTTATTGCTGCTCATCTGTAATTCCTTCCTTTCCATCATGTAAATAATACGCCAGACTTTGCAGGTCAGTCGTAAAGTCAGCAGCATGAATCCGGATGGTTGAAGGTGTCTTCAGAATGACCGGTGCAAAATTCAGGATCGCCTCGATGCCCGATTCTACCAGAATATCAGCTACATTCTGTGCTTCGCTGTCCGGTACAGTGATGATCCCGATCCGGATTCCCTGATCACGGATGGTCTGACCCAGCTCTTCCATCGGCTGAACCGTAAGAGAGTTGATCTTTTGTCCAATCTTGGGAGCGTAAGAATCAAATACAGCGGTGATTTTCATAGTATCCTTCAGATAAGCATTGTAATTGGACAAGGCATGACCGAGGTTACCGGCACCTACCAGGGCCACATTGATTTGTTGATCCAGCTTCAGAATGTGACGGATCTTTTCGATGAGATAAGACACGTCATATCCAATGCCTTTTCTGCCGAAATCACCAAAATAGGCCAGATCCTTACGAATCTGCGCCGGATTAAGGTCCAGCTTCTGCCCGAGTTCCTGAGAAGAAACGGTTGAGATTTCACGCTTTTGGAGATCGTTCAGGAAACGCAGGTACACTGGGAGTCTGCGAACGACGGCCTCCGATATTTTATCCGATTTCATGTTTTCTCCTCCTAATTTAGAATTGCACTGACGCGATATCGTATGACAACCACGTGCAGTGCCCGCTCTGCGAACGGGACACAGCCCATGGTACAAAGAGATGGAAAAAATTTATAAACGATGACAGATTAGGAAACGCCGCCCTCTTCAAGCCATTCCGCAATCCGCGGAACCATCTGATCGGTAAGCATGTGCTCCATCTTCGGACCAGGGAGTGAATACAGGAAGTACTTCCCGTAATAAGCTTCGATAACCCTGGTATCATATACAATAACAATTCCCCGGTCCTGCGCTGTGCGAACCAATCGCCCAAAACCCTGTTTGAACCGGATCACTGCTTGTGGAACAGACATTTTCATAAAAGGATTCTTCTTCTGGGCCTGCAGAAGCTCCGCCTTTGCCTCGGCAAGCGGATGATTCGGCGGCTGAAACGGCAGCCTTACAATCGCAAGACAGGTCAGCGCCTCGCCAGGGATGTCGACTCCTTCCCAGAAACTGCTTGTTCCAAGCAATACCGATGCAGAGCTGTCCTGAAAACGCCGGATCAGCTTGCTGCGGCTGCCTCCTTCCACACCCTGGCCCAGAACCGTAATGTCCTGGGAAGCCAAGGCCTCTTTCAGCGGATCATAAACCTGGCGTAGCATTTTGTAGGAGGTGAACAGCACCAGCATCCGCCCCTTGGTCGCCGCCGCCGCTTCAGCCAGCGAATGCACCAGCTTGTCTACAAAACGCGCATCGCCTACGCTGCCCTTAACACTGGGAAAATCGCGCGGGATGACAAGCAGCGCCTGTTCACGGTACTTGAACGGTGAAGGCAGCAGCGCTGTCATGAGACGCCCTTGCTCAGAGGCTTCAGAAAGACCAAGGTTGTCAATCATGAACTGAAAGGACTTGTCGACCGATAACGTGGCAGACGTCAGCACTATGCTCTTCTTCTTGTCGAAGAACAGATCCTTGAGCTGGCTGCTTACATCGACAGGCACGGCGTAGAGCTGAAGCGACTTGCCCCGGTAGTTGCCGCTCCCTTCCATCCAGTACACGATATTATCGTCACTGAGACCCATAAAGAAACGGATTTGTTCCCGGATGGATGCCAAATCCTTGAACAAGCCTCCGATATCGGTCACCAGGCTGTCCGAAGACGACTGACTCTCCGTGTCGCGCATCTCGCTGAGCATTTTGTCACCTCTGCGGATGATGTCGCTCAAGGCTAAGTGCAGCGTATTCTCCAGCGCCGCCAGCTCTTCCCAATCTTTAGGCTTGCTGCCGGGAAGCAGGCGTGTGACCAGCTGGCCGGCTTCACCTGCCGCTGCATCGCTGCGTTCGGGCAATAGGCCGAACAGCTTGTCGCTTAGTGTATCCCAAGTTTCCTTTACGGTAAGCAGGTCAGGATAGATTTTATCGATTACGCTGCTCCACTCCGAAGCCTGCTCACTGCCCGAGGACTGCAGAGTCTGGCGCAGTGCCGGCAGCTGACCGCTGCGGCTGTCTTTATACAGCCTTGTAAGCGTATGAGCTACCGTGAAATACTTCATTTGCATGCCCAGATGCTTGCCGGCCACATCCTCCAAATGATGAGCCTCGTCAATGACAAGATGCTCATAAGCCGGAAGCAGCTGGTGCCCGGCCTTGACGTCTGCGAACAGCTTGGAGTGATTGGTAATGACCACATCGGCAATCCCTGCTTCATATTTGGCCCGGTGGTAGTAGCATTTGCGGAACCACGGACAGGAACGGCCCAGACAGGAATCGGTATCACTGGCTACCGTCTCCCAGAAATCCCCGCCGCGACCGCTCAAATTCAGCTCCTCATCGTCACCCGATTCCGTCTGGGTCAGCCATACGATCATTTGCGCTGCCGTAAGCGCTTCTTCCCGGGGACTTACAAAGTCCTTTTTATTTATTTTATGTTCAAACTTGCGCAGACACAAATAGTGCCCTCTCCCCTTGAATATCGCAGCCTTAAACGGGAAAGGCACAACATTGGTCAGAAGCGGGATATCGCGTTCGCGTAGCTGATCCTGAAGGTTGATGGTATGGGTGCTGACCATAACCTTCTGTCCGGTACGTACGCTCTGATAAATGGCCGGCAGCAGATAACCGAGCGATTTGCCGGTACCCGTGCCCGCCTCGATCAGCAGATGCTTGTCCTCCTGAAGGGCCGTATTCACTTCGCCAATCATGATCTCCTGGGCTTCCCGGCTTTCATATTGCGGAAGCGTATCCTTAAGCCGTTTGGTTACCTCGGCCATATAATCCTCAAAGGATACATTCTCCACAGGATTGCCAACACCTTCTTCTCTTGGAGGCGCCAGCTCAGTCCAGTCGCCTACAGCCAGTGCAAGCTGACGGTAAAAATTCAGCTCTCCTTCCGGCTGGAAGGTCTCCATCTCGCGCTCCCGCAGCAGGCCGTCAAAATACCAGGCCAAATCACTGTCTTCATCGGCAAACAGCTCGTTAAGCCGCTGAATGGTCAGCAGAGGCAAACTATACAGCTCTTCGAGACATTTAAGAAACACAATCGCTGTAGCTTCTGCGTCACTGTCCGCCTGGTGCGGACGGTCATGCGTGATGCCAAAATGGTTACTTACCGCACCCAGCTGATAGGTCGTTAGGGACGGAAAGCATATTTTAAGGAAATCGATCGTATCCAGAATCCGTCCCTGAAACGGCAAATAGCCGCAGCGGTCTAAAGCATTCTGCAAAAAATGGAAATCAAAAGCAACATTATGTCCAACAAGCACTACATCGTCAAGCAGCGGGACGAGCTCCATCATCATCTCATCCAGCTCTGGCGCATCCTTCACATCTTCATCGGTGATGCCGGTCAAGCCCGTAATAAAAGGAGGAATCGGTGTTCCGGGCTTGACGTAAGAACCATACACCCGGGAGATGGACCGGTCTTCTTCTATAATGGCAAGGCCAACCTGGATGATCTCACCCACAGATTGGGTTCCCGTAGTTTCAAAATCAAGCACGGCAAATTTCATTATAAGTTCTATTCCCTTTCACTTGAGACTCTTTATCAGCATAACAGAAGTTACGAAAAAAGGCGATGCACACCGCTTGTTGAAGTGGATGCATCGCTTAAATGAGTGGGCTATGATTACAAAAGCGAAACAAGCTGATTTCCGAATTGCAGCTTTCCTCCCCGCCTGCGGCAAACCTCCAGATTGACATTCGGTTCCGGGAGTGCCGGGTCATGAAGCAGAGAAAGGCTGAACAGCTCCCTTGCCTCATTGAAGCGTTCCTGGGAAGCTCTGATACACCCCAGCGCATTGTAGATCATCGCCTTCAGCTTGTTCTCGCGAATCAGCGCAAGCATATGATCCAGATGCCCCCATGCGGTCTCCCCGTCGCCCTCCTGCAGATAGGCCATGGCCAAATACAGGCGGGCCGCCAGACTGTCGGGGTGCTGCGCAATAACTTCCTTAAATTGATCAATACACTTCCGGTACATCAACAACTTGTAGTAGCCCTGCCCTCTGACAAAAGAATCCATGGCAAGCTCAGGCGCTTCCTGCTGCGGCATCTCTTCGTCCGGCTGTGGCGGAAATTCCGCATGTTCCCGGAAATGACTCAGCTTCTCGGCAAAGGCGAGCCACTCGTCCATAACCTCATCGCTAAGCCGGTGAAGCATGTTGTACTTGCATAAAAGATCATCCCGGCGGGCACCCTCCGAAGTAGGGTAATCCGTGGCGATCTCCTGAAGCATCTTATTCATCTCAGCAAATAATTGTTGAAACACGGGACATCCCCCCTTACTGAAAATGAAATCAGCCTAAGCTTGCCTGCCTTCATTTTTCGCAAGTGGGGGACTCTTCATCCCTGCCATTGATTACATGGCTTAGGTCCGGTGATTAAGCAATCGTAGCATGAATCTCATGATCGGCCAGCTTCACCGGCTTGTTCTCGCCATCGACAAAAACTACAGTTGGTTTATGCCCTGCAAGTTCCTCGGCCGAAAGCATCGCGTAGGAGATGATGATGACAGTATCCCCCGGCTGAACAAGACGGGCCGCTGCTCCGTTCAGACAAATGACGCCGCTGCCGCGTGGTCCCGGAATGACATAGGTTTCCAGCCGGGAGCCGTTATTGTTGTCGACAATCTGTACCTTTTCGTTCTCAAGCAAATCAGCGGCTTCCATCAGGTTCTCGTCGATGGTGATACTGCCCACATAATTCAAATTGGCTTCGGTAACCGTTGCCCGGTGTATTTTGGATTTCATCATATGTCTAAACAAGGGTCGCAACCTCCTTGGGATTAAATACATTATTGTCAATCAGACGGGTTCTGCCAAACTTCACGGCAAGTGCAATAATGATTTCACCGTCAGCATCACTCAGCAATGAAGCACCATCCAGCGTTTCCAGGCCCGGGAAGGTCAATATTTCCGCATAATCAATGACGGCAAGCGGAGAAGCTGAAATGACTGACACCAGCAGTTTCCGGGCATCTTCAACCGTCCGGACCTTACCTTCTTCCATGGCTTGGCGAACTTCACGCAGCGAACGGGACAATACCAGAGCCTGGCTGCGTTCCTCTGCACTTAAATACACATTGCGTGAGCTAAGCGCGAGTCCGTCGCCTTCACGGATGATCGGGCAGGCCACGATTTCAACATTCATATTCAGGTCAGCTACCATCCGGCGCAGAACCGCCACTTGCTGGGCATCCTTGAGTCCGAAAAAGGCGTAATCGGGCTGTACCATATTGAACAGCTTGCTTACAACTGTGGTGACTCCATCAAAATGCCCCGGGCGGGATGCCCCGCACAGCTGCGTGGTCAGCGAAGAGACCGATACCTGGGCGCGGATCGGCTGCGGGTACATCTCTTCCACACCGGGAATAAATACGATGTCGGCTCCTTCACGCTCCGCGAGCTCCAAATCACGCTGCTCGTCACGCGGGTAAGAGGAAAAGTCCTCATTTGGCCCAAATTGCAGCGGATTAACAAAAATGCTCATCACTACCGTACTGCTCATTTCCCCAGCCCGGCGCAGCAGGCTTGCATGTCCCTCATGCAGATATCCCATGGTCGGCACAAAGCCGATAGGAGTATGCCCGCCCTGGCGCATATATTCAAGCGCTTCACGCAGCTGTTCAATCGTTCTAACGACTCTCATCTTATTTCGCTCCTTTTCCGGCAGCGCCGTATAAAGATTCCAATACAGTTTCATCCGCATTAAATACATGATTCTCCGCCGGGAAGGAACGGTTCTTCACTTCCTGTACGTAGCTGCCGATTCCCTCACGGATCAGGCTGCCCACATCAGCGTAGGTCTTAACGAAGCGCTTCTCCCGGTAAGGTGAAGCATATTGCAGCAGATCGTGGAAGACCAATACTTGTCCGTCACAGTACCGGCCTGCGCCGATCCCGATGGTCGGAATGCTGACCGCTTTGGAAATCGCCTCCGCTACTTCTTCCGTGACCAGTTCCAGCACTATGCCGAAAGCCCCGGCCGCTTCAAGTCCCTTGGCTTCATCCATCAGCCGCTGCGCATCCTTAGGATCCTTGCCTTGAATCCGGTATCCACCGATCATGTTTACGGACTGCGGGGTAAGGCCGATGTGGCCGAGCACCGGCACACCAGCAGCAACCACAGCGGATACGGCCTCACAAATTTCCAGCCCGCCTTCCATTTTAACGGCTTGCGCACGGCCTTCCTGCATCAGTCTGCGCACACCGCGCAGCGTCTCGTCAATGCTGCCGTGATACGTCATAAACGGCATATCCGCCACAATGAACGTATTCTGCGCACCGCGCGCCACGGAGCGTGTGTGATAGACCATATCGTCAATCGTTACCGGAAGGGTTGTATCATAACCCAGTACAACATTCCCGAGCGAATCACCGACCAGAATCAGATCGATCCCCGCTTCTTCGGCCAGCAGGGCCGAAGGATAATCATAAGCGGTCAGCATGCTCAGCGGCACACCGTCCCTTTTCATTTTTTTCATTTTGACAATATTCAGTGCATGTTTGTCTGCCATTTGCTCCCATTCCCCTTTTCGTAGTTAAAATACGCGTAAACGCGCAAACAAAAAAACCTTTTAGCATGGTCCGCTAAAAAGGTCCGAAGGGCAAAAAAGAGTCACTCGCGATCGTCCCTTCTGTCTCGGTCCTTACGGCTCAGAGCAGAATCCAACGTAACCGTGGAAATACAGTTATGAAGGTGAATCCGAAAAGCAAATTGCTGTTGTACAGCTTGCTTGATTGAGTACAGCTCGACCCTGCGATACCGTCTCTGAGCATATTATAACAAAATCCGCAGTTAATTACACCAAAAAAATGTGACAAGGCATGGAACCCTTGTCACTGGATCATTTCTATTTCACCTGACAATATGCAGGTAATATTCCCGGCAGTATCCCTCAGCAGCAGCCCGCCGCCGTCATCCAAACCGACCGCAGTGCCTTCGCTGCGTCCCTCGGGTGTATTAAAGTACACCTGGCGCCCCAATGTGACCGACATGGATTCCCAAAGCTCACGAACAGGCTTAAAGCCCCGTTCTATGTAAAGGGTGTACAAAAACTCCAGTTCGGCCAGCACCGCTTCCGTGAGTTGCTGGCGGTCAACGGGAATGCCTCCCCCTTCAATCAGCAGCGAAGTGCCGATTCCTTGCAGATCATCCGGATAGTCGTCCTCCGTCAAGTTCACCGCAATGCCGATTCCGGCGATACAATAATGAAGCCCGCCTTCCCGGAGCGATGATTCCAGCAGGATTCCGCAAATTTTGCGACCGCCTGCCAGCAGATCATTCGGCCATTTGATGCCGGCCTGCACGCCGCTGATCTCGCGAATGGCGCGGCAGACGGCTACGCCAGCCAGCAGCGTCAGCTGCGGCGTCAGTGACAGCGGAAGATTGGGGCGCAGCACCACACTCATCCAAATGCCCTTGCCTCGCGGCGAATGCCACTTTCTGCCCATCCGCCCGCGGCCGCCGGTCTGTTCCTCGGCGATAATAGCCGTTCCTTCCGGAGCGCCGTTTTCGGCGAGCCTCTTGGCTTCCTCCTGGGTAGACACCACCGTTTCCAGTCGCTGTGCACTGCGGTTCCAGCCCGAAACAAAAGTATCTCTGTTCAGCCCGGAAAGCCCCGGCGTTTCATCGCTTTTCATCGTTATCCATCCTTTTTGCTTCCTGAAGCAATGATTGTTTATCGTTGGCAATATCTCCAGCCGCTACAGCCTGCAGCAGGGCATGCAGCAGCTCTCCCAGCCACGGGCCGGGACGTTTCTGCAAAGCTTCGGCCAGCTCATTGCCTGTCACCGCAAGCTCTGCCAACGTCTGCAGCGGCATTGATGCGCTCCAGGACCGCAGGAGACCCGTGGAGAGCGCCGGCGCTCCAGATGGCTGAACGGCGGCATTATCCGTCTTAGGCTCTGATTGATCAACCTGCTCGGCCAAGGGACTGCCTACCCCTGGCATGTCCACATGCAGCTGCACAGCTGCTCCGGGCCCGGATTCTGCCAGGCCAACACGCTGCTGATAGGAGGCGGCCTCCGGCACCGCCTCCAGCAGCGTCAGCCACCCTTCGGCGGCTGACGCGCCCAAGGCCAGCACGGCGGCGATCCAGCGCCGCCGAAGCGCCTCGGTGCCGCCCGGAGATTCCGGCGGCACCTCTGCAAGCGCTGCGGTCCAGGCTTCGCGGACGCGCAGCACCGAGGTGACGGCGCTGCGCGTCGCCCCCGGAAACGTCCATGCCCGCATCAGGTCGTCGGCCTCAGCGGCCGGCGTCTTCAGGGCATGGAGCAGGAGCGCCCACCGCAGGAGGGCGCCGGGCAGTTCCCCGATCCCGGCTAGCAGGGCGGCGGCTGCCGCCATGTCACTGCCGGTCCAGGGGAACGGGGCTTTGCCGCGCGGCAGCAGGCCGCTGCGCGCGAGAAGACCGAGGCCGCGCGCGGGATGCGGCCCCTCTATCATGCGCTCCAGCTCCGCGCGGAGACGCTCCACGGCAATATGCGCCAGCTTGTCACGCTGGCGCAGCAGCCCCCGCCACGTATTCTTAGCGATGGCAAAGTCCAGCACAGACGCGAACCGCACGCAGCGCAGCATGCGCAGCGCGTCCTCGTCAAAGCGTTCCTCCGCCGTGCCCACACAGCGGATCAGGCGATGCTTCAGGTCAGCAGCTCCGCCAAAAGGATCGACCAGCTGCCCATCCAGGCCGCAGCAGATGGCATTGATCGTAAAATCGCGCCGCCGCAGGTCCTCCTGCACATCGCTTACAAAAAAGACGTGCTCCGGGCGGCGGTGATCGGCATAGCCGCTCTCCGTCCGGTACGTCGTTACTTCAAAGCTATATCCATCCTGCAATACAGTAACCGTGCCGTGTGCAAGCCCGGTCGGGACACAACGTGTGAACATGGACATTACTTCTTCCGGCAGTGCCGAAGTCGTAAGATCCATATCATGCACCGGTCTGCCAAGCAGCTCATCACGGATGCAGCCGCCGACAAAATATGCCTCACGGCCGTCTGCAAGCAGGGTGGCAATCACTTTGCCTGCCGCCTCTGCCATGCCGGATGGTGCCATTTTCCATTCCATGAAGCACCCCTTACCCCCGGACTTTATCCAGTCCGAGCACCTTGCGCCCAAGCACACGGTAATAAATATCCTCATATTGATTCGTAATCATGTCTCTGCTGAAATCGTTGCAGGACCGCTCCAGACAAGCTCTTCTGAATTGCTCAATCATGTCCTCATTCGAGAGCAGCTGAACGGCATATTTAGCCATGGCGGCCGTATCGCCAATCGGAGCCAGGAACCCGGTTTTGCCATGCTGGATCAATTCCGGAATGCCGCCGGCCTGCGAGCCGATTGTCGGCACACCGCAAGCCATCGCTTCCAGGGCTACAAGACCAAAGCTTTCCTTCTCGGAAGGCAGCAGCAGGAGGTCGGCCAAGGAAATGACCTGGGCAATATCATCCTGCTTACCGAGGAAGCGAACCTTGTCTTCCAGACCCATCTCATTGATCTTCGCCTGAATCTTCGGCAGATCAGGCCCTTCACCCACCAGCAGCAGCTTGGCAGGCAACTCATGGCTCACCTTCGCAAAGATATCAACCACATCACCGACACGTTTGACTGGACGGAAATTGCTGATATGCATCAGGATTTTCTCATTCGGTGAAGCAAAATCCCCCCGCAGGTCGGACACGTCACGCGGATAATACACACGTTTATCGACAAAGTTATAAGTCAGGTCAATATCGCGGGTAATATCCAGCACACGCCGTGTCTCGTTGATCAGATCCAGCGACACCGCCGTCACCGCATCACTCTCATTGATGGCGAGACGGATCAAATCCTTAAGCGATTCATCCTGGCCAAGTACAGTAATATCGGTACCATGCAGTGTCGTTACCACTTTGATGTCATTGCCTAACATCTGCTTGGCAAGGAAAGCACAGACCGCGTGCGGCACCGCATAATGGACATGTAATAAATCCAGCCCCTGCATCTTGGCGACCTGAGCCATCTTAGTAGCGAGCGCCAGATCGTAGGGGGGATAACGGAAGACATAATAATCGTTAACCTCTACCTCGTGGTAAAATATATTTTTCTGAAACGTACCAAGCCGGAACGGGATACTGTGTGTAATAAAATGGACTTCATGGCCTTTCTCAGCCAACAGCTTGCCCAGTTCAGTCGCCACTACACCCGAGCCGCCAAGAGACGGATAACAAGTGATGCCTATTTTTAGCCGGTCCATAGCTCCGCCCCTTCGATAAACTTATGTTAAGTTAGTACTTTTAGTAATGACATGAGTTAATTATAGTTGTTCATCGGGCTGAAATAAAGCTTTGTGTTTAACGGCCTCCGGTGGTGAACAATTCAACGGCATGCGGCACTTTACTGGCGAAGCCCTCCGCATAAGGAATAAGCCTCCGCTGTCCAAGCAGCATATCCCGCGAACGGACGCGTTCGATATAGCCTTCATTAAGCGGGGTCGAAACTACATCCTCACCCGGTGCTTTCTCGAATTGCGAACGGTAGCAGGATAGCGCCTGCTCTTTAATGCTGTATTGTGCAGTCACATCTACGATAAGATCACACCGACCGAGATCGTTAATGAAGTAAAAATAAAGCAGCGGTGCCGCTACCGCAGGCTTGTCCGGCATATATTTGCGCAGCTTGGCATTAAACACCGCCTCTTCCACCAGCTTGCTGCAAGCAATATGGTCAGGATGGCGGTCTTCCCAATAAGGTGCAAATACGATGTCCGGTGCGAATTTGCGAATTTCCGAGGTCACCGCTGAGAGATGCTCCTCTGTCAAATAGAGTCCCCGGTCAGGGAGCCCCAGATTCGTGCGGAGTGAGGCACCGAGCAGATCAGCGGCCTGCTGAGCTTCCAGCTTGCGCCGTTCCACGGTTCCGTTCGAGGACATTTCCGCTGCGGTCAAATCGCATAGGCCCACTTTCAGGCCGGCAGCAGTATGTTTGGCGATGGTTCCAGCCATGCCGATCTCGGCATCATCGGCATGAGCGCCGAATACTAGGATATCCAGCTTCATTATTCGTCCACACCCGGCTTGTACTTATGTACCAGCTCCCGCCAGCCGAAATCGCCCCGGTCAATCGCCTTGACCAGAATTTCCGCAGTAGCAATATTTGTCGCTACCGGAATGCCATACACGTCACATAAACGCAGAAGGGCAGTAATGTCAGGCTCATGAGGTTGCGCCATCAAAGGATCACGCAGGAAAATAATCAGATCCAGCTCATCCTGCGCCACCAGCGAACCGATCTGCTGGTCTCCGCCCAGCGGACCGGACATGTAGCGGTGGATATGAAGGTTGGTTGCGTCCATAATCCGCTGGCCGGTCGTTCCTGTAGAGTACATCTCAAGTCCAGTAAATACATGCTCATAAGCGGTTACAAAATTCACCATCTCATCTTTTTTCCGGTCATGTGCGATAAATGCAATCTTCAACATGTTTTCTTCTCTCCTGTCTACTCTATAAAGTGCTCAAAACCATAGATCATTCCTGTGTACTCCATCACTTTCTGGATACCCAGCTTGACTCCAGGCATATATCCAGCCCGTTCGTAGGAATCATGGCGTATTTTAAGCGATTGCCCAAAACCGCCGAAGACTACTTCCTCCTGGGCAAACACACCGGGGAGGCGGACGCTATGAATACGGAAACCGTTGTAGTAGCCGCCGCGCGAGCCCTCAATAATTTCTTCTTCTTGAGGATTGCCTTGACGCAGCTCCTCACGCGCTTCAGAAATCATTTCCGCTGTCTTGATTGCCGTGCCCGATGGAGCATCCAGCTTCTGATCTCCATGATACTCGATAATTTCGAGATGTGGAAAATACTTGGCAGCTTGGGCGGCAAACTTCATAAGCAGGATGGCCCCGATGGAGAAGTTAGGTGCGATCAGCCCGCCGATCCCCTGTTCCTGGCATTGCTTGTCCAGTTCCTTAATTTGTTCGGGAGTAAATCCGGTAGTACCAATCACCGGACGTACCCCATATTTAATTGCGAGTGTCGTATTAGCAAAGGCTGATTGAGGAGTCGTAAAATCAACTAACACATCCCCGCTGCTATGTGCAAGGGCGGCCTCAAAGTCCGATGTAACATTAACTCCGCATTCTTCCAGTCCCGCGAGACGACCGGCATCGATACTGCCTGCCGATCGATCTACAGCCGCAGCCAATTCCAGTTCATCATCCTGCAGCACCAGCTTTATAACCTCTTTGCCCATTCTGCCTCCTGCTCCGGAGACAATTACTCTGATCTTGTCGCTCACCCTTATTTCCTCCTCGCTTTCACTGGTTCCATGTTTATTGGATATATTTTTTCAATGATTTCTGCAGGTCCTTCATGAGCTGCCGCAGACCGGAATCATCCGGATGCAGGGAAATGACCTCTTTCATCGCGGCGATGGCCTGCAAGTGCTCGTTCATCCGGCTGTGCGCAATGGCGAGCCATACATATGCATCCCCGTATAGTGGATCCAGCGTAATCGCTTCTTTCAGCAGCGTGATCGGATGATACGGATTATTTGTCCCTGCCGTTTCATCTTCAAGCAGCCTTTTGGCCTCCTGGACAAGCTGTAGCGCCTGCAGATGCTGAAGATGCAGCCGGTATTCAGGCTTGCCGTTATCAAGCTTGAGCGCTGCCAGTGCATGCTCCAGCGCCTTCTCCAGCATCCCGCTGCGGGCATAGGTAATGGAACACCGGTATCTCACCTCGGCATCATCCGGACTGGCCGCTATAGCTGCCTCAAAGAAGTGTATTGCTTCGGCGAAATCGCTGCGCAGAATAGAGCGGTAGGCCGCTTTTACAAAATCGTTATGATTCATATCCTCACCATCCTAACGGCTAAATCCCGTTCGTTTGGTACAGCATATGTTATAGAAGCCTAATCGGTGTTTTTCAGTGTCCATCGCCCGGCATCGCGGGTATTGAACTTATGCATGACTTTATTGTGGGCTTCGGTCAGATCGATGCCCAGCGAATTGGCGAAGCAGATCGTAATGAACAGAATATCGCCCAGCTCCAATTCAATGGAATTTTCCGCTTCGTCGGATTTTTTCGGCTTCTCACCGAACTGATGGTTTACTTCACGGGCCAATTCACCCACTTCCTCGGACATTCGGGCCAGCATAGACAGCGGGCTGAAGTAACCTTCTTTAAATTGTGAGATGTACGCGTCGACTTCACGCTGCAAATCACCAAGACTTTTATCCATAATTTGTTTCTTCGCCCCCCTGAGAGTTCTTGCCTTCTGTTTGCCCCTATGTTATCGTAAAGACGTTTTGAAGACAAATCTTTTTTAAATTTACAGCTTCACCCCATGAAAGCAATGTTAGTACAAACTGCCCATTAAGGGGCTTAGGCGAGGGATTATATGAAATCATCCAAATTGTTCGCGATCGGCAAAACAGTAGCTCCCATTATGCTCGGTGCCGCAATCTATGCATTTGGGCTCCTCTATTTTATAGTGCCCAACCAGCTGATGGAAGGCGGTGTAACCGGGATTACCATCCTGCTGAATTACGCCTTTGACCTTCCCATATTCCTGACTACCTTACTGCTTAACCTTCCGCTGTTCCTGCTCGGCTGGAAAGTGCTCGGCTCAAACCAGATTTTTTATACAGGTATAGGAATCGGTTTGTTGACCTTTTTCCTCTGGGTATTTGAACGGCTGATTGCCGGCGGCTGGCTTGTCCCGTTCAGCACCGAGCATGATTTCATTCTTGCTTCATTATATGCAGGGGTGACGCTTGGCGCTGGACTTGGGATTGTCTTCCGTTACGGCGGAACCACCGGCGGTGTCGATATCGTAGCCAGAATTCTTGCCCGCAAGTTCGGCTGGAGCATGGGACAGATTATTCTGGCTGTCGACATTATCATCATTGGCGCCTCCCTGCTCTACATTCCCCGGGAAAAAATATTGTATACCCTGGTGGCCGTCTTTATTTCTTCGCGGGTCATTGATTTTATTCAGGAAGGTGCGTATGCCGCCAAAGCCTTCACCATTATCAGCGATGATGCCCCGCAAATTGCCGATCTTATCACGGCAGAGATGGACAGAGGCGTAACGCTTATCCCTGCTATCGGCGCTTACTCCAAGCAGGCGAAGCACATGGTGTACTGTGTCGTCTCCCGCCAGGAGATCCGCCGTCTCAGCCAGCTGGTGAAATCCATAGACCCCACGGCGTTTGTGATCATCAGCGATGTGCATGATGTGCAGGGGGAAGGCTTCCGGCAAACCTAAATCCATGAATCAGCGTGATTTATCATTAATAGAGGGTGGACAAAAAAAGGCTTTCCCTGCCATCATCACACGATGGATGATGGGGGAGCCTTTTATTTTACCTACATCTTATAATCAGCAGAAAAGTATCGTCACAGAACTATTAACCATACGGGATCTGCCGCCGCCTGCCTCATGGCCGGATCTATACCGGCTTCCACTCCTCATTCTCGCCGCGGTACTTGCGGTATCCGGTATAGGCCAGTGCTGCCAGAATAAACGCCCCGGCAAGCAGCCCCCACCCTCCATACTCCGGCGGAGACAGCGGCAGAGATAAAGCCGGCTCATCCCTCTCTTTGCCAAACATCACCCGGACTGCGTCCTGTCCGTAAGAAACGATCTCCAGCAGGCGTGTGCGTTCGATCGGCTGTGAGGAGGATGGAATACCCGCAGCGTAAGATAACCAGGAATCAAAGGCATTCACCACCTCCGGCTGGCGGGAGATGACCACTGCAGGGCGGATATTATCATATCTGCTTTGCAGTCTTGTTACTGCCGTTTTCCAATCCTTAAGATTATTGGCAACAGCACTTTGCTCCATATCGTTCAGATCCTCGCGGATCAGCTTGTAGTACTGCAGCCACATCGGTTGCTTTGGATGATTCAGACTGTTGGCAGCGAGCCTGAGCTTGGCAGCGGCAGCTTCCCACTTCTGGGGATTGATTTGCGCAGCCGCCATTGTAGTCTTAAGATCCATAACTACTGTCGTCAGTGCATTTATTCCCTCCACCGAGGTCAGGCCTTCAAAGGATGAGGATACAACAATCTGTGAAATCTCCTCGCTCTCCTGCCTTGCCTTAGCGACATTCCCTTCCAGAACATAGCTGTACAAAGCCTCTGCCGCCTGCTCCAGCCGCTGCGCTCCAGTCCTGCCGGTAAGCGCCGGAGATTCTCCGCTTACGGAACTCCCGGTACTAAGCGAATTCTCAAGGCCGGAACCTGCAGCGGCAGCACTAGAATCGGCCATAACCTTTCCAGTATTCCCTCCGGCAAGCAGCCAGCACAACACTAACCCTGTCAGCACATAATATCCCCTGCGCGGCATGAGACATCCCTCCTACCCTAAATGTATGGCAGGAGGACAAGAGATAGAACAGCCGGTCAGCGCCTGTCGCTGAAGCTCTCCAGCGGCCTGGTTCTTCTGCTGAAAATCCAGGCCGCTGCGGCGCTGAGCAAGGTTAATCCAATAGTGAAGTACTGCACACCAATTACATCATCCTCCAGCACAGAAGGCAGCCACGGATAAATCCCAATCGAATAATCCACCATATCGTTGGCAAGGGTCCAGAGCAGCGCTAATGGCAGCATTCTGCGGAAAGCGAAGAAGCGGGCATAGATCAGCGCTTCAACCGCCATCCCGGTATGCGATGCGACCAGCATCCAGTCCTTCCAGCCCACAGTGTCCCCCTGATATCCCCCGGCAAAAATAATGCTTACCGCCCAGATACCGTACTTCACGGAGGTGAGAACCGCCAGTGCCTCGATCAGTTCACGCAGCAGAGTCCCTTTCAGACTCTTTGGCGGATACAGCAGGAGCAATAAAGCGGCCGTAAAGAACAGGCTCGCAGTCGGACTATCCGGAACAAACGGAAGCAGCCAGGCAGGATAATTGGCTGCTGTATATTCCAGTTGATTGCCGTACCACATGTAACCGTAAATCGTACCGAAGAAATTCACAATAAAGAGCAGCCATATGACTCCCCGGTGTTTAAACAACTTCTCGAACCAATGAACCGGCATATCGACACATTACCTCCTAGATCATGCAGCCTCTGCATTTACACAACCAAAAACCTGACCGCATGCACGATCAGGTTTGCGCTTATCATTATTTTACTGTTCGCTTTTTTGTTTGGCAAGCCAGCCGGCAAGAGTGTCAATATCCTGCTCTGTCAGACCTGCCGCCACCGCCGTTTCATACATCGGAGGCATTTGCCCCTGTCCCTCTTTAATGATCGCGAGAATCGCATCTTTGTCATGGGTATCGCCGACACCACGAAGCGCAGGCACACTACCTCCACCTTTCATATCGACAGCATGACAAGAGACACAGGTAGCTTGCTTATAAAGCGCCATCGCCGGATCACTCTTGTCCACGATGGCTACTTCCTCCGTTTCAACAACACTTGTGGTCGGCAAACCTTTGGCTCTATTCTCTGCCGCCTTTTCCTCGCGCTGCACATCCTCAGGAATTTGATTCGTTAACGCCATTTCATGCTTATATTCCGTCCAGGCTGTATTCGTCAAATAAATGATCGCTGCGAGGGAGAGGAACATTAAAGAGGAAGCGATCGGCCGGCGGTAGAACCGCCGTTCCCGGCCCGTATCCAGAAAGGGGGCCAGCAGGAGCGCTCCAAAGGCTACGCCTGTAACGCCGAGTGTGCCAAGCACAATATAGTCGCCGGAGGCATAAGGCAGCTTCAAATATTGATACAGGAACAGGAAATACCAGTCTGGTATCGGAATTACGGTTGCACTGGCATTCGCAGGGAAGCCTAGCGGCGCCGGCTCTGAAATGGTCAGCACCAGGATGCCCACCAGCACGACAACACCGACCATCCATTCTTTCAATAGAAAGTTGGGAATAAACGCTTCCGATTTGCCCGGATATGCCGTATAGTCCGGCGGTGTAATGAAACCGTTGCCCTTGCGGACACGGGAATCACCGACAAATACGACCTTTTCTTTGGTGTTGTCCTTGTCTTTGTGTGCCATCTGCAGTTCCCCCTTTCTGTCAATTGACTTACAGCGGACCGGAGATACCCTGTCTGCGGATCATAATAAAGTGTCCGACGAGCAGAATAAGCAGGACCGCCGGGAGGAAAAATACATGCAGTGCAAAAAAGCGGGTTAAAGTTTCTGCGCCGACAATAGTGCCGCCCTGCATCAGTTCCTTCAGCACAGGCCCCATAACGGGTACAGAATTAGCAATTTCCAGTGTAACCTTGGTTGCAAAATAAGCTTTGTTGTCCCAAGGCAGCAAATATCCGGTCAGTCCAAGCCCCAGCATCACGAAAAAGATAAGCATACCGACGATCCAGTTCATTTCGCGCGGTGCCTTGTAGGAACCGGTGAAAAATACACGCATTGTATGAAGGAACATCATCACGATGACGAGACTTGCGCCCCAGTGATGCATACCGCGGACGATCTGCCCGAAGGCCACCTTCGTCTGCAAATATTCCACACTGGCATAGGCATTTATAATATCTGGAACATAATACATTGTCAGAAACATGCCCGATAAGATCTGAATGACTGTAATAAAGAATGTAAGTCCGCCAAAGCAATAGACAAATGCCGAAAAGTGATGTGCCGGATTGACATGCTCAGGTACCTCATGATCAGCGACATCTCTCCAAATCGGCGTAATATCCAGACGTTCATCAATCCAGTTGTAGACATTTTTAAACATCAGATTTACGCCTCCTTCTTAGCTTCGGTGTTGGGGACGATATCGCCAAGATAGACCCAGCCTCCATCAATCTTGGTCTTGTACTGGTCAAGCGGCTTCGGGGCGACCTCTAGATTCTTGCCTACTTTGGTATACCTCGCTCCATGACATGGGCAATGGTATTCATCCGGATAGGACTTGTTATTGTTCCATCTGACCGTACATCCCAGATGCTTGCAGATCGGTGAAAGCGCATAAATTTCTCCGCTCTCATTTTTACGGATCCAGGCCGTCAGCGTAGCTGTACTGGCATACCATCCGTCCTGCTGTTTCAGCTCAAACGTAAACTCCTGCGGTTCATCGGTAATTTTAGAGGTTTCCGCAATTTTGATGAATTCACCCTCGCCTTTTTTATGTAATATCGGGTCTACGGCAAAACGGATCATCGGCAGGACTGCCCCGGCCCCCATAAAAGCGGTAGCTCCGCCAAGGGTATAGGTTAGAAACTGTCTGCGTGACATCTCTTTTTGGCTGGGCGGTCCTTGCGGATGCGGCTCCTGCTCTTCTTCATGGCTGCTCATACTGTGTGTAACCCCCTATTCAGAAATTGGAGAAGGCACCTGCAGTGTTATCCAGAGGTTTTTCCTGTAAATAATCCGTTTACAATGATATAAGTCACACGACATATAAGTTCAACCTAATCATAGCGTAGGGTCCAAAACCCGTCAAGAATATTGTCTAAATTGTGACAGGCATTTTGGAGTGCTTTTCTATAAATTGTTGATTTTTTGTCACATTTAACTCATTTCTCACCTTGCCACATCTGCTCAATTTCTCTCCCTATCTGACTCTTAAAGGACATTATCCGGGACGCGTCAAATCCAGTCAGGGAAAGGACTAAATCGCTTTCAACAGTTTCCTGGGACAATACCTCCAAATCGGATGAAGCCACAATGACATATTGGAAGTGACTGGATTTGACTTTTCGGCAAATCTCATTTACGTATTGAAGACTGTCACCTGAGCTGTACTGAATTGCCGGGTAGGTTACAATGCGTCCTTGAAAGGGTTGTTCAATACAGTCCAGCAAATCACGCAGCCGTTCAAGTGCCTCTGCCGCCTCCGGCGGACTCTCCGTACCCGTCAGGCCGGTAAACGGAATCAGGCAGGTATCGAAGTATTTGCAGTTTGCCTCCCAGCTGCTTTTGTCAAAATCACTAAATTTCATTACTGTTCATTCCCCTCACCTGAATTGTTCAAACAGTTTTGACAAACATTTCTCCTTGCTTTCTCGAAGATACCGTTAAATTCCTCTTTTACAGGACAACAAAAAAAGAAATGCGCCAAGCGCATCTCTTATGCCAAACTTTTCAGTTCTTCAGTCAGATACCGGAAAGCCGCTTTATCTCCGGCCGCCAGCGCTGTGTCAATCTCCCGGTACAAGATGTCGGTACGACGCTTTCGCAGCGCTTCATCCCACACCATTTCTGCCGCAAGCCCCAGCATCACTTCATAGGTAGCCTTCATTTTGTCCATTCGATACACCTCCGCTGTTTAGAAGTTTCCATATTCCTTCGCCTTGTTCACATAACTCTCGCTGGTGCGTGACATTCTCAGTAAGTCCTGCTCGGTCAATTCACGGACCACTTTGGCGGGGGTACCCAAGGAAAGGGTGTACGGCGGGATCACTTTGTTTTCGGTTACAAGAGATCCGGCTCCTATTAAAGCATATTCACCAATCTCTGCTCCGTTCAATACAATCGCACCCATTCCGATTAATGTGCCTCTGCCTATCCTGCAACCATGTATGATTGCGGAGTGCCCTACCGATATGTCATCCCCCAATATCAGCGGCAGATTCTCCGCCACATGGCCTACAACCCCATCCTGAATGTTGCAGCCTTTTCCAATAATGACTGGAGCCAGATCGCCCCGAAGCACCGCATTGAACCAAATACTTGAATGCTGTCCTACACTCACATTCCCTACCAGCTTAGCCCCTTCTGCCACGTAAACAGATTCATCGAGCTGCGGTATGTAATTTCCATAAGCAATCCGCATTTTCCTCCCCCTTACTTCGGCAGTCGCTTCGGAGTGGCAGCTTCCGTCCCCCATGGCGTCATTTGGACTACCGGGCCTTCAGGCGTCTCCCCAAGCCGGATCATTCCAAGATGCAGCATCATCCGTAAAATACGCTGTTCCAGGATCGATGCGGCATCATCATAGTAAAACGGTTTGATCAGCCAGCCCAATCCCTCCACCAAGGAAGAAACGCTCACCCACTCTTCCGCACTTACGCTAATCCAGTATACGAGCGATGGAAGATTAGGAACAGCACCTTTATAGAGTTTTAACCAAAAGGTGAATAACTGCATCAGTCTTTCCGATTTTCCTTCCGCAAGCAGCGTCTCACCTGCCGAGGTCAGCTTCAAACGGTAACCTTCTTCCGAAATATAGCGGCGGTGCCTCGCATAATCATACAGAAGCGCCATTCTTGGCGGATAATGCTCGCATGCTCTGCCGTAACCGAATCTCCAGCCCCCCTTGCCCAGCAGCGGCTCAGGAACTTGGATCGCGTTCATTACGCCCTGCTGATAACGTTTATAGAGTGCACCCTCCTGGTTCAGCTCCAGCTCATTGTCCATCACATAACGCAGGAACAGCAGCAGATCGCCCGCCAGCAGGTCACCTTCCCCGCGGTATACCGCGGGTTCACTGCTCCGGACCACATGTTCCTTGATATGCTGTCCCATCCTCTCGCGGAAACGGTTCTTCAGATCCTCCGGCACCTGAAAGAGGTATCTGCTCTGCTGTGAGGCGCCGCTGAAGAGCCATCCGCCGCTTTTGAACCGGCTGACCATCTCACGGTAACCGCCGGTTTTGCCGGCAGGTGCATCAAAGCAGGCCTGCCTCGCGGCAGCCAGCAAATCTTCAAGACTGAATTTGCTGCGTTCGTCGAACAAAAGCATGTTGAGAAACCGCAGTTCCTCCGGGGTGCAATCCCGGATATGAGTCTCCATGAAATCGCGGCTTCCCAGCGTGATCAGTATACTCTGAATCAAGTCATGTTTAGAATTTCGTTTGCAATCGCACTGGTAGCGCCCCGCAATGGCGGTAAGCTGACCAATGTCTGCGTAAGTGAGCATATCCGCCAGATTCATCTTTTATCGCCTCACCGTTTTACTACCATTATGGGAAATACAGCCCTTTTTATTCCTTATTACGCAAAAAAAATAACCCGAGGCTTCGGGTTAACGCTGATTTTGCAAGATATGACGTGTACAGTTGTATAACAGCGGACTCCATTCCAGTTCCTTCTTCTCCAGGATGGTCAGCGACAGATTGCCAAGACGTTCTGTGTACTTGTCCTTATAAAGCGCGGTGTACAGCTGAGCCAGAAAGCCGCCGTGGGAAATAACCAGCACATTGCTCTGCGGATAACGGGCCGATAGATCCTCCAGGAAAGCCAAACCGCGTACCTGCAGCTGTTCATCCGTTTCTTGACCCAGCGACAGCAGGTTCCACTCTTTGCCCCACTTCTCCTCCCGCTGCATGGCAGTCATGCCTTCCACCTGCCCATAGGCACGCTCACGGATCCGGTGATCAGGTTCAAGCAGTGGAATGTCCAACTTGGCAGCTACGATCTTCCCTGTCTCCGCTGCGCGGGAAAGACTGCTGGTAATGCAGTAGTCCCAGCGGTAAGGTTCCTGCAGAAGCCTGTCTCCCAGCATCTCAGCCTGCCTCCGGCCCTCATCGTTAAGCGGAATGTCACTTTGCCCCTGTATCTTTCCTTCCGCATTCCAATCAGTCAGCCCATGGCGTACTAAGCCGATAAGCATTGCCATCACCCTTCCCCTCCTTTATGTTTGCTTAATAATGTATCATGAATGAAAACAAATGTCTTCTTTTCGAAAGATTATTATGCCTTTTCGCTCTTCCTCCACGGAAACAAGACAACAAAAAAAGCCCGCTTTACTTGGTAGTAAAGGGAGCTCTTCATTGTCTGCGGTATCGGTTCAACCGGATGAGCAAAAATATCGATAAGCCTACGCCCAGCATGGACAGCATCATCCAATATTGTGGATGGGTTGGCCCCATGCTTACTACAAGCGGCTCGATAATGCCGCCTTCTGATTCGAGAACAGGATAAGCCGGCGACCATCCTAGTGAAAGGCCGGCCACACCCGTATCCACAATCCCGCTTTGCGCTGTGGTTGTGTTATGGGATGTCTTAAACATAGTGAAATATAGGAAGCTCGATAGAAACACTGCCAGAAAGCAGGCAATCCAAAGGCTTATCCGGCGGCGGAAAACTGTAGAATTACCGGCAGATTTCCCGTCCCCAGGCATCAGCCAGGGACTCTCGAGATAAATCCGCTCCATAACCCTGAGGTTTATAGCTTCCGCACGTTCTTCGCTGACTTCTACCTTCGTCTCAAGCATAAGCTCGCTGCTCTCCTGCCACAATGCCCACTCGGAGCCGCAGTATGGGCAACTTGCAATATGCCTCTCAAGTTCAATCCGCTTGGGGTCGGTGGGGGGAGCGTCCCACAATAGCGGAATGAAATCTTGCGCTTCCCTGCAGTTCATTGGCCTTACACCCTCTCAGCCTGCTCTTCAAGTTCAGGCTCATAGAAATAGGACTCGAGCTGGAGCTTCACACTGCTCCTGGCACGGAACAATAATGATTTCACGGAGCTGACACTCTGATCCAAAATAATGGCGATTTCCTGATAATCCATTTGATCATATTCACGCAGAATGAGTGCAGAACGCTGCTTCTCCGGTAGATTATTGATCGCTTCACGGACCAGCATCATCCGTTCTTTACGCAGTGCCGCCTGCTCCGGCGCTACCTCTGGCGGAGCTACAGGAGTATAGCCGCTTTCTTCAAGAGATACATTGCCTGCACGATTCTTGCGAAGCTCACTCAGCACCGTATTACGGGCGATTGTATACAGCCATGTCGAGAATGAAGCATCCACTTCACGGAAGGAATGCAAGCTGCGGAACGCCTTATAAAAGGTCTCCGAGCAGAGATCTTCAGCAATCAGCTCCATATGGGAATTCTTAAGCATATGATAGACAAAAGCCAATATTTTTCGTTGGTATCTTCGCATCAGTTCCGAGTATAATTCTGTGTTTCCTTGCTTAATAAGCTGGATCAACTGGGAATCCGTCATGGTGAGTTCGGCCCTCCTCGCCCTTGCACGTTTAATCCCGGCCGGTCTGTAACTACTTATACCGGTCGGGGCTTAAAAAGTTGCGCTTTTACGCTAAATTTGTACCCTTTTATGAAATACTTCCTATGTATATTCAAATACCTGGTAAAAAAGGCATGCCACATGTAAATACAGAAATAAATACGCATCTTTACAGGTTTCCTTACATCCCGCACGGCTCTTTTTTGATGATTACGGAAAGGAATCTATAAACATACTTAACCCAGTATAGCATAGATTCTAACAGGATGACATTAATAGACTCGTGGCAACAATACACTCTTTTACATTTCGGATATTAAGTCGAATCCTGCTTCATTCCTAAACCTGCCATCTGGGCACATAAAAAGTCAGTCGAAACGCTCTTTATTATCTATTCCGGTTGGCCGAATCTGCGATTTGGAAAATAAAGTTTAAATAAAGTGTTGACAAGATGTAAACGGATACATATAATAAAAGTACAGTATGGTTTCTCTCCACTCCTATCCAAACACTGCACAATTCCAATTCATTGTGAATTGTAGCCGCTTACTTTGTAAGCGGTCTTTTTTTGTCCATTTTCAGGCTGAGGTGCGCCGTAACCCAAACCAAAAAGGGTTTTGACTTCGAAGTTTACTCAGGTTATTTTCGAGGAGTCAGATGCCTTATATATCTTAACAACTAAAAAAGCCGGGGCATTCGCCCCGGCTTCTACACATATACCGTATAATCATTATGCTGCAGCAGAATCTTAGCCCGTTCCATGTCATTTTCCTGACGGAAAGACAGCCGCATAATGCCGGGAACGTCTTCACGGCTCTCAATAATCTGCACATTGCTAAGGTTGATACCCTGATCCCCCAGCTCTGTAGCGATTCGCCCGATAATACCCGGATGATCGGGAACATCAATATGGAGATCGAACAATGGCGTAATCATTCCTTTGCGGCGCTCCGGCAGCTGGCTGCGGAAGCCGTTAGCTTCGCTGAAAGCCTCCTCAATGCCTTCTCCGTCCGCCGTCTCCAGCAATTGGATAAATGACGATACCTCCTCATTCCAATCCTTCAGCAAGCGCAGCATCACCGTACGGTTGTTAAGCAGAATATCACGCCAGATGATCGGATCACTGGAAGCAATCCGTGTGATGTCGCGGAAGCCGCCTGCAGCCAAAGTGCTGTACAGGGAATCCGTATTATCATAGGCATGAATCTGATTCACAAGCGCGACGGCAATAATATGCGGCAGATGGCTGATCGCACCGACGATTTCATCGTGGCGTTCCGGATCGAGCCGGACGATCTGCGCTTTGGTATGTAATAGCAAGGATTCAAGTGCATGATACGCATCGTCCGGCACTCCGGGCGGAGGCGTCAGCACATAATAAGCATTCTCAAACAGCAGTGAGGAAGCTGCTTCCACACCGGAGCGCTCGGAACCGGCCATGGGATGCCCGCCTATGAAATGCACATCGGGAAAGTCCAGTGAAACCGCGCAGGCGGCAATGCTGGCCTTAGTGCTACCGACATCCGTAATAATGCAGCCGGGTTTCAGCGGAAGCTTGCTTAACTGCTGCAAATAATCCTCCAGCATGCCTACAGGCACGCATAGAAAAATAAAATCGGCGTCCAGCGCCGCTTCTTCAACAGAAAGTGTTGCCTGATCGACAACACCTCTGCTGACATATTTATTTGCGGATTCAGGACGGTGGGCATGGCCTACGACGGTCAGGCCCTCCTTGCCTTTGAAGCAAAGGGCCAGTGAGCCTCCGATCAGACCGACACCGAAAATGGCTATTTTTGTCGTCATGTTCTTTGTACTACCTGCCTTCTAAAGGTATCGTCTTGTCTGTTACAGGTTACACCTGTACCTTCTGATCTTTAAGCACCCGCTCCAAAGCGGCGATAAAAGCCTTGTTCTGCTCTGTCGATCCGACAGTAACACGGATATAAGTCGGGTAAAGCCTGTGGCCCGCTCTTACAATGATGCCTTGACGCAGCAAGGCGTCGAATACTTCGGTTGCAGGCTTGCGTACATCTACCATAATGAAATTACCGTGTGCCGGGAAAAAGTCCAGGCTCAGGCGTTTGAATTCTCCCTGAAGCTGAATGATGCCCGCGCTGTTGAGACGGCGGCATTCCTGCACATAATCCTGATCAGCCAGTGCAGCCAAGGCGCCGGCCTGGGCTAGACGGGAAGTATTGAAAGGTTCCCGAACCTGATTAATCAGTTTGATAATCTGCGGACTTGCAACACCATAGCCGATGCGGAGCGCAGCCAACCCATAAATCTTGGAGAAGGTGCGCAGCACCACCAGATTCGGATACTTAGCGAGCAGCTCAATTCCGTCCGAATAGGAGAGGTCTGTTACGTATTCGGAGTATGCTTCATCGAGCACCACCATTACATTCGCAGGAACCGCGTTCAGGAAAGTGACCAGCGCCTCTTCAGGCACAATCGTACCGGTTGGATTATTGGGATTGCAGATCCAGATCACCTTTGTCCGTTCCGTCACTGCAGCCAGCATCGCGTCAAGATCATGTGTACCATTTGCCAAAGGCACTTCTATCGAAACAGCACCTTCTATATCGGCGTTGCTCTTGTATACGGAGAAGGTCTGATCCGCCATAATTGTCTCGTCACCCGGCAGGAAAAAGGCACGTGTAATCAAGGCGATGATTTCATCGGAGCCGCAGCCGAATATGATATTGTCGTTCTCCACGCCAAGGTGGCTTGCCAGTGCGCTTGTCAAATCAGCGGCCGCGCCATCAGGATACAGAAAAAGATTGTCCAGATCGGCAATAATAGCAGCTTTTGCGCTCGGCGAAGGACCATAGGGGTTCTCATTGGACGCCAGTTTAATGACCTCGCTTAAGCCCAGTTCTTTCTTAACCTCATCAATAGGTTTGCCTGGCTTGTAGACAGGGAGGTTGATAATATTTGGTTTCGGATTCATTTATGTTCCTCGCTCTCCATGGGTAAGATAGCTGCTCTCAGGTCTGTCAGCAGACCGTTATGGTCTTAATTGTGCCACAAATTCACGAATTTGCAACAGCCCTTGGCTGCGGGTATCCGGATTGTCCAGCAGCGGAATCACATCCTCCACCTTGCGGACAATGGCACTGCCTACGACTACACCGTCGCAAATGCGGGCAAACCGTGCTACCTGCTCGCCCGTCGAGATGCCAAATCCAACAGCTACCGGCAAGTCTGTTGCCCGGCGTACGGATTCAATAAAATCATCCACTCCGGTATGAAACGACGATCTTTCGCCCGTCACACCAAGGGAGGAGACACAATAGACAAAACCGCTGGCACCGGAAACAATTTTGGCAATCCGCTCACTGGAGGTAGGAGCGACAAGAGGTATCAGATTCACACCGGCCTCACGGCTGCGCAGGCGCATTTCCCCGGACTCCTCCACAGGCAGATCGGGAATGATCAGGCCGCTGATTTCGTGGGTCTCAAGCTCTGCAAAAAAGGTGTCCAGGCCCATCTGCATAACCGGATTATAATAGGTGAACAAAATGAACGGAAGCTCACTTCCCGCCTGTCGGGCCTTCAGTGCCGTTTCCATACAGGTTCGAAGGTTAATGCTGCCTCGCAGCGCTCTGGCAGATGCCCGCTGGATCACCGGACCATCCGCAAGCGGGTCGGAGTAAGGAACGCCCAGCTCCAGAATATCTGCACCCGCCGCCTCCAGTTCGGCAATGATATCAAGCGTGGTCTCCAGATCGGGATCGCCAACCGTCAGAAAAGGAATCAAGGCCGTCCGTCCGGCCTCTTTAAGCTGCCGGAAGGTCAAATCCATCCGGTTTGTCGTGTCCGTTGTCATTGCTTACCCGCTCCTTCCGTATAGGCCATTATAGATTCCACGTCTTTGTCGCCGCGCCCGGACAAACAGATGACTACAATATCATCCTTGGTGAGCGTGGGTCCGATCTTAGCAACATGCGCCAAGGCGTGGGCCGACTCCAGAGCTGGAATAATGCCTTCAGTCATACACAGCAGCTTCAAAGCCTCAAGCGCTTCCTCATCCGTAATCGGCACGTATTGGGCACGCTCTATGTCTTTGAGGTAGGAATGCTCAGGGCCAACTCCCGGATAATCCAATCCGGCAGAGATGGAATGCGCCTCTGTAACCTGTCCATGTTCATCCTGCAGCAGATAGCTCAGGGAGCCTTGAAATACTCCATGGGTTCCCTTGCTCATTGTCGCAGCATGAAAAGGGGTATCGATTCCCTTGCCTGCAGCCTCTACTCCGATCATGCCGACATTCTCATCCTCCATGAACGGATAGAACATGCCGATCGCATTGCTTCCTCCGCCTACGGCAGCAACCAGCAGATCCGGCAGCCTGCCTTCGGCCTCCAGAATCTGGCGGCGGGTCTCATCGCCGATAATCCGCTGGAAGTTGCGGACCATCATCGGATAAGGATGCGGCCCAACCGCAGAGCCTAAGATATAAAAGGTATCTTCAACATTGCTGACCCAGTAGCGCAGCGCTTCATTCCCTGCATCCTTGAGTGTCCGTGATCCGGAAGTCACAGGTATAACCTCTGCCCCCAGCAGCTTCATACGGAAAACGTTAAGCGCTTGGCGGCGTGTATCCTCCTCCCCCATAAACACCTTGCATTCCATCCCAAGGAGCGCTGCCACCGTAGCCGTAGCTACGCCATGCTGGCCTGCACCTGTCTCGGCAATAACCTTCGTTTTGCCCATCATCTTGGCCAATATTCCCTGACCGATCGCATTGTTGATCTTATGTGCTCCGGTGTGATTCAGGTCTTCACGCTTTAGATAGATCTTAGCCTCACCGATATGCTTGCTGAAACGTTCCGCATAATACAGCGGAGTCTCCCGTCCGGAATACTGCTTCAGCAAATAATCTATTTCTTCCTGAAAAGCCGGTTCCCCCGAATACTTGCGGTAGGCTTCCTCCAGCTCAATCAGTGCATTCATTAAAGTTTCAGGAACGAAGCGGCCTCCAAAAGAACCAAAACGCCCATTGATGTCCGGTACTTGTATCATGATTGCTTCACCCTTTCCACAAAAGCTGTCATTTTAACAATATCCTTAATTCCGCCGCTCTCCACTCCGCTGGAAACATCCACGCCATCCGGGGCGTAGCCCGCCAGCAATTCACTGACATTGCCCGGCTCCAGACCTCCGGCGATAAATAAAGGCAGCCCATACGCCGCTGCCGCCTGCTGGTAGTGAGGAATACGTTCCCAATCAAATGTCCGGCCTGAACCGCCGCCCTGCGGATCATAAGTATCCAGCAGCAATGCATCCACCACACCGGCATAGCTTTCCAGGCTACTATGGCTATCCGAAGCATGTTCCCTGTCACGGCTGACCACAGAAAGAGCCTTCCAGACCTGTACCTGCGGAAACGCCAGCTTAACCTCACGGCAGAATTCCGCACTTTCCTGCCCATGCAGCTGTATCACACCCAGTGGAACTGCCTTCATGATTTCCCGAAGCTCTGCCAGTTCCGGGTTCACAAACACACCTGCGGCTTCCGGAGCCTTGTCTGCCTGCCAGTCCGCAAGCTGCGCGGTAAGCACTGCTGCCTGCTCCGGGGTTATTCTGCGGCGGCTGGGAGCAAAGACAAAACCGACATAATCCAGTGGTAATCGCTTCATAGATTTTAGCACTTCAACGTCCTGAAGTCCACAGATTTTTACCATTGTCTCACTCATGCACAGCACGGCCTTTCCCTGCCTGCACCGGACCCAGCAGCTCATTCACCGCCTGCTCCACGTTCTGCTGACGCATTAAATATTCTCCAACCAACACGCCAAGGGCGCCGGTTGTGCTCAGATAGTCTATATCACGGGGCCCTGCAATCCCACTCTCGCTGATTACCGGTACTCCCTCCGGTACGAGCGTGGCCAGCTCTGCTGTAGTCGCAAGCGAGGTCTCAAAGGTATGCAGGTTGCGGTTGTTGATTCCCAGCAGCACATTCGGATGTGCCGCTTTGCCGGTCTCCAGTAGCATTTCCAGTTCATTGCGGTCATGAATCTCAATAAGTACGTCCATTCCCAGTGAGGAAGCCAACTCTGTGAAGTTAGCAAGCCGGTTCGGGTCCAGAATAGCCGCGATTAGCAGAATGGCATCTGCTCCCAGCAGACGCGCCTCATAAATCTGTTTCTCGTCGATAATAAAATCCTTGCGCAGCAGTGGAAGACTTACCGCCTTTCTAACCTGCTGCAGGTATAAACCGCTGCCCTGAAAATACTCGCTGTCCGTAAGAACGGACAAGCAGTCAGCACCTCCCGCCTCATAACCTTGTGCTATGGAAACCGGGTCAAAATCCGCCCGGATCAGACCTTTGGACGGGGAAGCCTTCTTCACTTCCGCAATCAGCCCCAACTCTCTGTTCCGCCGCTGCGTGAGCGCATCACGGAATCCTTTTGTCGACGGCAGCCCGGAAATTTCAAGTTCAGCCTGAGCCAGCGAAAAAGTCGCGGCCAGCGCCTCTACCTCTTTGATTTTGGTGGCAACAATCCGTTCAAGATACATAATCAAGCTCCTTCGTCATGACTTTCAGCTGCTCCAGCTTGAGCAGTGCCGCGCCTGAATCTACTACTTCTCTTGCTTTCTCTACGCCATCTCTCAATGTATCCGCCAATCCGGCGACATAGATACAAGCACCTGCATTAGCCAATACAATATCACGGTAAGGATTAACTTCTCCGGCCAACACGGCGGTGATAATCGCTGCATTTTCAGCTGCATCTCCGCCAAGCACAGCTTCCAGCGGATGTCTGCTGAGGCCCAGTTCCTCTGGAGTCACTTCATAGGTAAACACAGCCCCGTCTTTCAGCTCGGATACCTGTGTAGGTGCCGAAATGCTGATTTCATCAAGACCATCCAGACTGCTTACAATCATCGCCCGCTTGGAGCCGAGCTCCTTCAGCACATTCGCGACTGTTTCCGTCTTGCTGCGGTCATAAATGCCCATCAGCTGCCGGTCGGCTCCCGCTGGATTGGTCAGCGGGCCAAGCATGTTGAATACGGTCCGGACGCCGAGCTCACGCCGGGGTACAGCGGCATGCTTCATGGATGGATGATAGATTTGTGCGAACAGGAAGCAGATACCGATGCTGTCCAGACACTGCCGGGCCTGCTCCGCATTCAGATGAATGTTGACGCCCAGCGCTTCCAGCACATCAGCGCTGCCCGCTCTGCCGGAAGCAGAACGATTGCCGTGCTTGGCGACCCGGACCGAAGCGGCTGCGGATATGATCGCCGAGGCCGTAGAAATGTTGAATTTATGGATTCCGGAACCGCCGGTTCCGCAGGTATCCAGCAGCCGGGTGCGCTCCGTAAGCACAGGAGTACCGAAACCGCGCATGGCTTCGGCGAAACCGGTAATTTCCTCCACCGTTTCCCCCTTAATCCGCAATGCGGTCAGCAAGGCGCCAATTTGCGCCGGTGATGCCGATCCCTCCATTATTGTTCCCATAAGCTCACGCGCCTGTGTGCGGGTTAGATCCCTGCCCTCGATCAGTCCGGCAATTCCTGATTGCATCAATTGACTTGCTTCCATAGTTCTTTTCCTCCTAAAAGTTTTGTGAGCACATGCATCCTGAACCCGCATCGAACAAAACTGACACCGGAAGCATACGCTAAAAGTTTTATGGAGCATTCTCTGCTCTGCTCATCTTCGTAATAAAACTCGCTTCGTAAGCATTCGCTAAGTTTTATGGAGCATTCTCTGCTCTGCTCATCTCTGCTACCCCTGGTTAAGGGGTATATTCGTACATGTAATCCTGGTTGATTACCTGTTTTTCTTTCACTTCAGCCGGGAACATCGCTTCCGCCATGCGGATCGCCTTCAGCATCCCTTTTGCCTTGTTGAGGGTCTCCTCATATTCCTTCTCTGGAACAGAGTCCCAGACAATGCCCGCCCCGGCCTGCACATAAGCCCGGCCCTTGCGGAAGATAATGGTGCGGATCGTAATGCAGGAATCCATATTTCCGGAAAATCCGAGATAACCGATGGCTCCGGCATACGCGCCTCTTGCTTCGCGTTCCAGCTCCGAGATAATCTCCATAGCACGCAGCTTCGGTGCTCCGGAAACGGTGCCGGCAGGAAGGCAGGACAGGAAGGCGTCGAAGAAATCCTTGTTCTCGTCAAGCGTTCCGGATACGTTCGAAACCATGTGCATGACATGGGAGTATTTTTCAATTTCCATGAAGGAATCGCATTTGACGGTGCCGAACTTGGAGACCCGGCCCAAATCATTGCGCCCCAGATCGACCAGCATCAAATGTTCTGCCCGTTCCTTCTCATCATGCAGCAGTTCCTCAGCCAGCTCCCGGTCCTGTGCTTCATTCTCGCCTCTCGGACGGGTTCCGGCAATCGGGCGGGTCTTGACCCGGTCACCGTCCACCTTCACCAGCGCTTCGGGAGAAGTGCCGACAATGATCTCTTCATCCATCTTCAGATAATACATGTACGGCGAAGGGTTCAATGTGCGCAGCATCCGGTACACATGGAGTGGCGATACTTCCGTTTCTATGTGCAGCCGCTGTGACAGCACCACCTGAAAAATATCCCCGGCCCGGATGTACTCCTTGGCCTGCTCCACATTGCTGATATATTGCTCCTTCGTCAGGTTGGAGTGGATCTGGCCCAGCTCGATATCCTGCGGTATGCTGCGCCGGTTGACATTTTCCTTCGGTCCTTCCTTCTGCAGCTCTTCGGCCATAACCTCCAGCTTGCGGCTAAGCTCTTCATAGCCTGCGCGGATGTCCGAGTCCGTATCTCCGTCCTTGATGTGCAGATTGCCGACAAGCAGGATTTGCTGCTTCACATGATCAAAGACAATGATCCGGTCGCAGAACATAAAGCGGATGTCGTCCATATTCAGATCATCTACGGCATGTGCCGACAGCTTCTCGTAATACTGCAGCAGATCATAGCCGAAGAATCCGATGGCTCCGCCTGTAAAGGGAGGCATTTCTTCCAGCTTCGGGCTGCGGTAAGAGCGGAGCAGCGCTTTAAGCTCCTCGACCGGCTTGCCCAAGAGCCGTTTTTTCTCTCCGCCGACTTCAACGTGAATGATGCCTTTTTTGCCTGAGATCATGAGGAACGGATCACTGCCGATAAAGGAATAACGGGCCCATTGAATACCGCCCTCTACACTTTCCAGCAAAAATGCACGATCCTGTTCGGCAAAACGCTGGAACAGCCGGATCGGCGTCTCCATGTCGGCAAGCAGACGCTTTACGACCGGAATTAAGTTATACTCCCGGGACAACGCCACTACTTCTTCGACTCTTGGGTTCGTCATTTGAAATACCTCCTTGGGATCTGATATTATGTCCGAAATACAGAAAAACCTCTACCGAAGTAGAGGTTTGTATAAGTGTAAGTATGTGAAAAAGCGCTCAGGACCGGCATTATGATCCATATATGCGGATATCTCCTATGTGGGAATAGACGGGTAGCGCTGTGAAACTCTACACCAAATTAATCCCAGAAGGGAATCACAAATAAATGAATTGCCTATACGAACTAAATCCTGCACTCAACTCAGCTATACTCATCTCATCTAAACTAAACTCTGCTTCACTCGGCTAACTCCACTATACATGATGATGGAGGTCATTGACAACCCCGCATCTGCAAATTATTACTTGCTCTGTGATAGATCCGGGCGAAGCTTCTGGGCTTCGTTCAGATACACATGGCGGATATCCCGCTGTGATTTATCGGTGTTGACCTGCACCATGAGGCGGATGCACTGTGGCAGGCTGCCCTTGACCGGGATCTCGACGGAACACATGAGCGGCACCATCTCCCAGCCTTCAATCTCACGGATCGCCCTTGCCGGGAAGGTAGCATCCAGATCAGCAGTCATCGTAATCCATACGCTGCAAATATCCTCTGCAATCACGTCATTGCGTTCGACGATTTCCCGCAACAGAACAACCGTTTCACGCAGGATCTCGTTTTCCTCGTTTTTCGTTACGGTTGTTGCACCGCGTATCCCCCGGTTTACCATGGGCTTTCCTCCTTCTTAAGCTGCGCTATAACCTCACGAACAGATGATTGCTGCACATCATTGACAATACTGACCGAACCTATGGAATCTGGCACGATAAAGGTCATTTTGCCTTCTTTGAATTTCTTATCATGCATCATCGCCGCCATCAGTTCGTCCTCACCATATTGCGCCGGCAGTCTTACCGGCAAGGCGAGCGCCGACAGCATAGATACTGTGTCTTCATAAATGGACTTATCTTTGCCCAGTTTGGCCGCTAAAAGCGCCGATCCGGCCATTCCGATGGCAATCGCTTCCCCGTGCAGGAATACACCGTAACCCCCCACTGCCTCGATCGCATGCCCAATGGTATGCCCGAGGTTCAGTATGGCCCGCTGTCCATGCTCACGCTCATCATTGCCGATTACGGCGGCTTTGATCGCACAGCCCCGCTCGAGCGCATAACCAAGCGCTTCTACGTTCAACTCAAGCAGCTCTGCCGCATGATCACGGCACCAGTAGGCAAAATCCCTGTCCAGAATCAGGCCGTGTTTTACAACCTCGGCCAGCCCTGAAGAAATCTGGCGCGGCGGAAGCGTGCGGAGCGTATCCAGATCATAGAGCACCATAGACGGCTGATAGAAGGCGCCGATCATATTTTTGGCGAGCGGATGATTGACAGCCACCTTCCCGCCGACACTGCTGTCATGGGCAAGGATGGTTGTCGGAATCTGCAGGAAGCCGATACCGCGCATATAAGAAGCGGCCACAAAACCCGCCAGATCACCGACCACACCGCCACCGAGTGCCAGTACCGCCGAGCTGCGGTCCAGACCAGCCTGAATGGCCGTTGTGATAATCTCTTCATATACGGCCAGAGATTTGGAAGCCTCCCCGGCAGGGATAATATGGCTTACGACTGTATATCCCTGAGCCTGCAAGGAGCTTTCCACCGTGGGCAGAAAATGTGGGGCAACTTCACTGTCACTAACAACCAGCAGCGGACTGCGCAGTGGAAATCCGGCTTCCTGGCAGCGTTCACCGATACCCTGAAGCAAACCACTGCCGATATGGATCGGATAAGAACGTTCTCCCAATTCTACAGTAATACTGCGCATAATCAGTAGCTCTCCAGCTGGGACAAGTAATTATTATAGTTGGCTCTGATTTCTTCCAGGGAATCGCCGCCGAATTTATCCAGGAATGCCTTCGCGATCTCCCAAGCCACGACATTCTCCAGCACAACACAAGCTGCCGGAACAGCGCAGGCATCCGAACGCTCCACCTGCGCAGTGAAAGGCTCTTTGGTATCAATATCAACGCTTTGCAGCGGTTTGTAAAGTGTAGGTATCGGCTTCATCACTCCGCGGACAACAACCGGCATTCCGTTCGTCATGCCACCCTCAAAGCCGCCCAGCCGGTTGCTTGCCCGGTAGTAACCTCGTGAGGCTTCATACATAATTTCATCATGGACCTGTGAGCCGCGCAGTTCACCTGCCTCGAAACCAATACCGATTTCAACACCCTTGAAGGCATTGATCGACATTACCGCTCCGGCGATAGCAGCATCCAGCTTACGGTCGTACTGCACATAGCTTCCAAGACCGGTAGGCAATCCTTCAACGACGCATTCCACAATTCCACCGATGGAGTCGCCTTCCTCCTTGATCTTGTCTATGTAAGCTTCCATCTTCTGTTCGGTCTCTTTATCAACAACTCTCACAGAGGAGGCTTCGGTCAGCTCGATCAGTTCATCAACCGGAAGATTGTTGGCCGGCGCTTCAATCTCGCCGATCCGGATCACCTGTCCGGCAATCTTCACTCCGAAAGCGGCCAGCAGCTGCCGGGCCACAGCGCCTACGGCTACTCTTGCTGCCGTTTCACGGGCGCTGGAGCGTTCCAGCACATTCCGCAGGTCGGTAAGATTATATTTCAGTCCGCCGTTCAAATCCGCATGCCCTGGACGCGGCCGGTTCACCCGCCGCTTCTCTTCGTCGCTGCCGGGAATCGGTTCGATATTCATAATGTTCTTCCAGTGTGTCCAGTCTTTGTTCTCTACCACCAGCGCTACAGGAGCTCCTGTCGTAGAACCATGGCGTACACCGCCGACAATCTGTGCGGTATCTTTCTCGATTTGCATCCGGCGGCCACGGCCGTAACCCTTCTGGCGCCGCTGCAATTGAAAATTGAGCTCTTCGAAATTAAGTGTCAAATTGCTGGGCAGTCCCTCAATAATTGCTGTAAGCTGGGGGCCGTGCGTTTCCCCCGCTGTTAAATAGCGTAAACTCATGCTGCGTTCCCCCTTCACACTTTTAAACTGTAAACCGCTAAAATCTTAAATGTCTTTGCTCATTATAGTATAGGGAATCCGCTTTGACAAGAAAGGGATCGCCTCTAATCAGGTGCCCCGCATCCATAAAAGAACAGCGCCGCCATACTCTTCCGAGTAAAAGCGGCGCTGCTGAGCGTCCGGGGTCAAGAGCCTCTGATCAGCCCCCGATCCTCCGGTTTGACGGAGGCAATGTCGTCTTGCTCTCCTCAAGCTGCAGCAGGCTTTGCAGCTGCAGCTCCTCAATGCCTAGAATCTGCCCGCATTCGCGGACGGTAAGAAAGCCGCGTCTGTACGCGGCAATGACCTTGCTTTTGTCCATCTGGATTTACGACCTTTCATAGCGTACGGGTATCTACTATTCAGTATCACTGAAAAGAAGCGAAAGTATACGTTTACCAGATCGGGCGGTGCAGCACTATTTCTTCCGGTAGAAGAACGTTTCCGTCGATTCAAAGCCATACTGCGCAGGTGTAAAGATTTGCTCCGTACTGCCCACGAACAAATATCCGCCCGGGCGCAGACTGTCCGAGAACTTATGATAGAGCTTATTCTTAGCCTCTTCTGTGAAATAGATCATCACATTCCGGCAAATGATCAGGTCAAACCCTTCGTCAAACTTATCAAGCAGCAGGTTCTGCTTGCGGAAATCAATACTTTTTTTGAGTGATTCGCTGACCTTGAACACCGGTCCCTCCGGCGCGAAATAACGGGCGGCTACATCTTTTGGCACGTCCTTTAAGGATCGTTCCAAGTAAAGGCCCTGCTTTGCTTTGGCCAGAGCGCCATCATCGATGTCAGTAGCCAGAATACCAGTCTGGGAAAGAAGATTTTTGTCGGATAAAATCATCGCCAGCGTATATGGCTCTTCCCCGGTGGAGCAGGCGGCACTCCATAACTTCAACCGGCGTCCCGAGCGCTGCAAATCAGGCAGAATGACATCCCGCAGTACTTCCCAGCGGTTCGGATTGCGCCAGAACTCCGAGACATTAATCGTCATCCGGTCCAGAAATTCATAAAATAAAGCCTTGTCCTTCATCATTGCGGCATAAAAATCTTGAAATGAATGATAGCCGTTCTTCATCCGCAGCGTAGTTAAACGCCGTTTCATCTGTGCTTCCTTGTACTGGGCGAGATCGATTCCGGTACTTTGCTTGACGTTATGAATAAACCCGGTGTAATCCGGATCTGCTGCTTCAATCTGTTCACGTTCTGCCATATGACTTCTCCTGCCTCCCGCCTGTTGTTACATCCATGCCTGGATGTCTTTGTTGTAGTGAGCCAGTTCATTCGGAGCAAAGAAATTGGCAATTTCACGTTCAGCGCTTTCCGGTGAATCCGATCCATGAATAAGGTTAAGCGGTGTATGGCTGGCAAAATCGCCGCGGATTGTACCCGGCAACGCTTCGCCTACCTTGGTCTTCCCTATCAGCAGACGGGACAGCGCCACTACATCATCGCCTTCCCACACCATGGCAAACACAGGGCCGGAGGTGATAAAGCCCACAAGTTCAGGAAAGAAATCTTTACCTTCGTGTTCTGCGTAGTGCTTCTTGGCCTGTGCTTCTGTGACGGTAATCAGCTTCGCGGCAATCAGCTTAAATCCTTTGTCCTCCAGGCGGGCGACAATACGCCCGATCAATCCGCGTTGTACTCCGTCCGGCTTGATCATCAGATACGTTTTTTCCATAGAGTCACTCTCCATTTTTATGAATAGGTTAGTACATCGCTGCGAATTCAAGTGGTATATTTTCTGATATTATCAGAAACCCGGTCATCTGTGAACGCTTATATTTCAAAGAGGAGCGAAGTCTAATAGGCTCTGCCTGTTACAAAAAATGCAATATCCCGCAGATTGCGCTTTGTTTTGTTGTTCGGAAGCTCATCCAGCGCCGCCAGTGCTTTGGCTATATAGCGTGAAGCCAGCTCTTCTGCGCGGGCAATACCTTCTCCTGACAGGATCAGATCAATGGCCCGGCCCACACTGCGTTGCCCTTCACGGATAAGCTTCAGCTCCTCCAGCAGCGAATCGCGAAGCCGGTCGTCCTCAAGGCTGTAGATCACGGGAAGTGTAATGTTCCCCTGGCGCATATCGCTGCCCGGAGGTTTGCCGATTTGCTTCTCCGTTCCGGAAAGATCGAGCAGATCATCACGGATCTGAAACGCCATACCGACGTTGTATCCGTAATTATAGAGCAGCCGGGCTGTCTCCGGCTCCGCATCAGCGGCCAGCGCGCCCAGCTGGCAGCTGATCGCGATGAGCAAGGCTGTCTTGCGGCGGATCCGCCGCAAATAGTGGCGCACACTCTGCTCGCTGTTGAAGAAATCACGGATCTGCTCCATTTCTCCGATGGACATTTCCACCATCGCCTTGGAGAGGATTTGGTGGATGCGGGGATTTTTCAGCTCCGAAGTCATAACGAGCGCTTTCGCATAAATATAGTCCCCGGTGTACATGGCGATCTTGTCGCCCCACTTCGCTTTGACAGTAAGCTCTCCACGCCGCAGCTCTGCATCGTCGATCACATCATCGTGAACGAGCGAAGCACTATGTATGAGCTCAAGCGGGATAGCTACACGCTTCAGCTTCTCCAGATCATATTGGCCAAATTTGCCGCCCATCAGCACAAATACTGGACGCAGACGTTTGCCGCCCGCCTTCAGCAGATGCAGGGAAGTCTCTGTCAGCAGACCATCATCGCCTTGAACGCTGCGGTACAGCTCTTTTTCGATCAGATCCATATCCTTATTCAGCAAACCGAATATTTGCATTCGTTTCATTCTTTCACCCGTGTCAGCAGATTGTGGCTCCAAAGCTCCATCTTCACTTCCTGCGGCAGCAGGCCCATTTCATAGGCGTAGCGGAAATAGAGGTTCAGACCTTCCTGCTGCCTTTCCCCAAAGTCATAACATAGATTACGGAAATATCCTTCCCAGTAAGCAGCCGTTCCGCCGATAGCCATGCACGCCTCCCGAATAACTGGCGCGAGTTCGCGGATTCCGCGTCTTTTACTTTCCGCAAAGGCCTCGGCAATCTCGGCAATCGCTTTAGGCTTACTGTTCGCTGCCTCCCGGTTTACCGCCCAGACGGCAAAGGTCATGCTGAGTCCAGTCCACTCATTCCACAGTTCACCCAAATCAGTAACAATGTAACCCTGATTCTGCCACGAGGCTCTGATCGCATTGTCGCCGATTAAGAGACAGGCGTCCGCCTGATCCATCATGTGATCCAGATCAGGCTCTGCACTGATATATTCCGGTTTGCCATGAATGGCTTTCTCCATCAGAATCTTCAGCAGATTCACCGATGTTGCGGAGGTATTAGTTACGGCAATCCTGGCGTTTCCAAGCTGCTGAGCAGGCATCCGAGAGAACAGCATAATCGATTTGACCGGCCCCTCCGCACTGACGGATAGATCCGGAAGCAGCAGCAGACGGTCACTTGCTGCTGCATAGGCAAAGGAAGACAATGCACCTACGTGGATGGTGCCCTCAGCCATGCCCTGATTAAGAATGGCAGGCACTTCACTCACCATCTCTGCAGGATAACTTAACGAAGAGGGGTGAAAATTGTGAAATACCGGCCATGAGTTGGTATAGCTGATTTTACCGATAACGGTATGCTGCGAATTGACCATCCCTCATTCCCCCCATCTGCGAAATAAAGTGTGCTCAATGTTAAAGCTGTCCAGCACCTTGCCCACCATAAAGTTAATCAGATCATCCATGCTGACCGGGCCAAAATAAAAGGCCGGCATTGCCGGGATCAGCTTGACGCCCAGCCGGGACAGCTTCAGCATATTTTCCAGGTGAATGGCATGCAGCGGTGTCTCCCGGGGGACGAGGACCAAGGGGCGCCCTTCCTTCAGCATGACATCGGCAGCCCTTGTCATCAAATTATCGGAGCTGCCATGCGCCACAGCAGACAGTGTACCCATGGAGCAAGGCATAATAATCATCCCTTCCGTGCGGAAGGAGCCGCTGGCGATCGATGCCCCGATGTCCTGTACTTTATGATAAAGCAGAGAACCGGGATAGCCGCTGAACTGTTCGTTCAGAAAGCCTTCCCGGTCGGAGGCGGCAAAGCCAAGCTCCTCTTTAAAAACACGCCAGCCCGCATTGCTCACAACGAGATGGACCGTATACCCCAATGAAAGCAGGGTTTCCGTCAGACGAACGCCGTAAATACCTCCGCTCGCTCCGGTAATTCCTACAACGAAATTTTTAGGCTTCTGCTCTGTCATTTGTAAAACTGCACCACCAGGTCAATCAAAGTAAATGAGAACACCACGATGCTCAGCACCCCGTTCATGGTAAAGAACGCAGTCTGCAAGCGGCTTAAGTCACTTGGAGACACAATGTGATGCTCATAAAAAAGAATGATGTAAGCAATCAGCATCCCTGCTACATACCACCAGCTTAAATCGGTGATAAAGAGGAGCGAAACGAATCCGATGCCCGTAAGAAAGTGAAATACCTTCGCAATGTCCAGCGCCCGCGGAACACCAAAGCGGACTGGAATGGAGTAAAGGCCTTCCTTCGTATCAAATTCAACATCCTGGCAGGAATAGATAATATCAAAACCCGCAGTCCAAAACACAATCGTGAAATAAAAGATCATGGCTGTCCAGTCCACAGTGCCAGTAACGGCAACCCAGCCCCCAAGCGGAGCCAAGGCGATGGTTAGCCCGAGTATCAGATGGCAGGCCCAGGTAAATCGCTTCGTGAAAGAATAAAAAACAAGGAGAAAAACAGCGATCGGCAGCAGTTTCGCCGACAAGGGATTGAGCTTGAAAGCAGCCCAGAATAGTAAAAAGAATGAGATCGCAATAAAGATAATTACTTCTCCAACCTTCAGCAGCCCTGCGGGAATCGCTCTTCCTGCGGTCCGCGGATTCTTGGCGTCGCTGATCCGGTCAATCAGCCGGTTCAGGCCCATGGCCGCGCTGCGGGCGCCAAACATAGCGATAACAACCCAGCCGATCTGGGCCCAGGAAGGGAGTGTGCCGAACATGACAACTGAACCGAGCAATGCGCCCATAAATGCGAAGGGTAATGCAAAAACAGTATGTTCAAACTTGATCATTTGCAGAAAAACGCCGACTTTTTTAAACATTACAGTTCTCCTTGAGCCCAATATGTAATGCTGCGATGCCGCCGGTCAAGGGATAGGATTCAACTTGCTCAAGACCGGTTTCACGGAAAATCACCGCAAGCTGCTCTCTGTCCGGAAATAGGGCCAATGATTCGGGAAGCCATTTATATTGCTCGTATCTTTTGGCAAACAGTTTCCCAAGGAGCGGAAGTACACGCTGAAAATAAAAATAATAAATGCCTTTGAACGGCTGTTTCATCGGCTTGGAAAGCTCGAGGCAGACAACCATTCCTCCCGGCTTCACTACACGCTTCATTTCATTCAACACTTGAACGAGATCAGGCACATTGCGAAGTCCGAAGCCTATCGTCGCATAATCAAAGCTGTTGTCACCGAAAGGTAGGTCCATCGCATTGCCCTGGACCAGTGAGATGCGGTCCTGCAGTTTGCGCTCTTCCACCTTGCGGCGGCCTACCTCCAGCATGCCTGCACTGAAATCAAGCCCGATAACACTTCCGGTCTGGCTGGCATCAGCCAAGGCAATGCTCCAGTCACAGGTACCGCAGCACAAGTCTACAGCGGAATCGCCGCGCTTCATGCCCATCTTGCGCATCGTGAACTTTCGCCACGCTTTATGGCGGCGGAAGCTTAGAATATCATTCATCAGGTCATATTTGCCGGCAATGCTCTCAAATACGGAGTGTACAAATTGTTCCTTCGGTTTGACGCCCTGGTCACCCAAAGCCGATGTTTTCTCTATAGTCATTCTCTACCCCTCCACGGCCGCTTGTCCGGAAATTTTCGTCTGCAGGAGAAAGTGGTCAAGCGCGGAGCTAAGCTCGCTGATCAGGTGCTCGTCCTTAATGTCTTTCATCAGTCCCTGTATGGACTGGAGCGACCCATGCAGCTTGTCGGTCAGCAGGGAATCGCATTTATATTTCAGCTTCAGCTTCTTCCAATCCTTCAGATCGAGATTCTGCTCGTCCAGCAGCTGCCGCTCTTCTTCTGTGGCTAATTCCATCACCTTCCAGTAACAATAGCCTTCCCGGGCACTTGCCGGATTACCAGACCGCCGCAGTTCCAGACATAAGGTCTCGCAGTGGCTGAATTCAGCCAGCAGCTTCTCCCACAGCTGGGTAAGCGACTCCTCAATCATCGGTGTAAAAGAAAGGAACAGCCGCATATTGAGCTGTACCGTGTGCCGCAGGTATTGTTCAGCGGAGAGCAGCATCCCCTTCATTTTGCCGTAAAGATGGGCTTTCATCACGTTAAAGTCGGCAATGGCCGTACTTAAGATGCCCACCATCTCGATCTGTTCACGTTTCGCAAGCAAATGGTAAAACCAGCTGCTGAAGTAATCGCCGGCCAGCACCTTGAGCTGACGGGAACGCATCTGGTCTCCCCCCGGTTCTTCAAGGGATACGTCGATGCTCTCATGCGTATCAAGACCTAGCTGCACAAGTGCTGTTACCAGAGTATACAGCTCACCGTTTTGCGCACCGCCCGGGGTGCCGTGATTCAGAAAAATATATAACAAATGACCACGCCCATCGGAAAACGGCGGTAATTCCGTATGCCGCTGAATCATATCGTAGTCGGTGTAAGGTTTAGCAAGTTGTGGTATGCGGTACGGTTTCATTTCAGCCTCCGAAGCCATTGACGTTATGACATTATCTTTGTTCACAATCTTGTCTATTATATCACATGTTTTTTTGTCACGCACTCTAGGGCGTTCTAGTTTCATTTACCCACATCAGGGATAAATGAACTGCCTTTTCCACAGCTCGCTTTCACGAATACGGAAGCCTTTCTTGAGCGCATCTGGCAGCGGATCATTCCCGGACGCCTCCAGCTTTTGCTGCAGTTGAAGCGACCACTCCATGCGTCTGATATCCCCGGCAAGCAAAAGTCGGCGGGTGTCCAGCCATTTGTCCTCGGCAACGATGCGCAGGAGCAGCTGATCGACATTCTCCGTATCTCGGAAAGCAAAGGAGATCGCCTGAGCCATATTCTGATATAGTTCCTTGGGCTCGTGGTTATTGCCGGTTACCTTCAGATCCAGTGACAAGACGCTCTGATCAAAGTCTACGCTATCAATGGACAGGGTAAAGGGGATTCCGTTCAGTATATCTACAAGATTATCATTATCGAGAATCGTATTTGCACCGCTAAAGGTTTCCACTACTCCCTGCTGCCTCTGCAAGGAAGGTTCGAGTTCCGCCAGCTGCGGCAGAATTACGGCAGAAGCCGTGGTCACGAGCAATACAGTTCCGATTAGCCAGCCCCGGTTCATGACCTGCCCCCTTATCCATAATTTCCGCCTAGCCGTGCGTTTATACGATCCTGCAGACTTGCTTATACTTAGTTATATTTTGAAAAAAAGCAGGCTATGCCTGCTTTTCAGCTTTCGCTCTCCATTTGTCCGTGTTTGCTCCATATTTCCGCCTTGCCGCGGATTTTCATAGCTGAGGTATGATCGGTGAATTGAGCGATCAGCACCTCGCCTTTGTCCAGCTTCTCGGTGTGGTGAAAGCGCGTATCCAGTCCTCTGGTAAGCCCGATTACCTGAACGCCGTTCTCTTTGGCCTTCACCACGATGTACTCGCTGCCTGACGGTGCAGGGCTAACGCCATTATTCTTCTCGGTCATCTTTGATCCTCCTAAAAGTTTTGTGAGCATCTACTTCCTTGAAATTTCTTCGTACAAAACTGGCTTCGGAAGCGTTCGCTTAATTTTGTGTGAGTATACGCTTTCTCTAAGCAATTGCGGATAAAGATTGCAAAAACAAATGCCGCCTTGGAGGGCGGCATAGTTGTAACTCGGAAGACTATAGGATCGATATGTAGAAATCTCTATTTGATTCCGTCTTTAAGCGCCTTACCGGGTTTGAATGCCGGTACTTTGCTTGAAGGAATTTCGATTTCTTCACCAGTTTGCGGGTTGCGGCCTTTACGTGCGGAACGTTCGCGCACTTCAAAGTTTCCGAATCCAACCAGTTGTACTTTATCGCCGCTTTGCAGAGCACCTGTGATCGCTTCGAAAACGGCATCTACCGCTTTAGTAGCATCTTTCTTGGGAAGTTCAGTTGCTTCTGTTACTACGTTGATCAAATCTGATTTATTCATGTCTTCTCACCTCCCTGGGTAAATTTCCGGTATCATACACTGTTTCCGTTTCAACGCAAAATATACGTGATAATCCCGTTTATTGCTAGATACTGGCGCCCTTCTTCCTAGAAGCGCAACAAACTTATAGTAATACAGCCCATCCATAATTTCAAGGCGTTCCTCAAAAAAGGAGCAGAAAGTATCTACTAAACCCTCAATAAGGCCGAAAATGAGAGACTATTAATGGAAGAAATTCCTATTAACCATAAAGTAGAGAAGCATTTCCGTATAAAAAGAGTGCAGAGGGGAATTCATCGGATGTCATATGCCTCCACTTCGGCATAACAAAAAGAGAGCCGGAAATCCCTGCTCTCTTTTTGTTATGAAATATGCCTTACAAAATGATGGCGATCAGGCCTCCAGAACCCTCGTTGATGATCCGTCCAAGTGTTTCCTGCAGCTTGTAGCGGGCATTATCCGGCATCATGGCAATTTTGCCCTGAATACCCTCGCGCACAATCGAATGCAGCGAGCGGCCAAAAATATCCGACTCCCAAATCTTGATCGGGTCATTCTCAAAGTCCTGCATCAGATAGCGCACCAGCTCTTCGCTCTGTTTCTCCGTGCCGATGATCGGTGAGAACTCCGATTCCACATCCACGCGGATCATATGAATCGAAGGTGCTGTCGCCTTCAGGCGAACCCCGAAACGCGAGCCCTGGCGGATCAGCTCCGGCTCATCGAGAGCCATTTCCGCGAGTGAAGGAGCGGCTATCCCGTAGCCGGTTGTTTTGACCATTTCAAGTGCTTCGGAGAAGCGGTCATATTCGCGTTTGGCATGGGAGAAGTCCTGCATCAGCTGCAGCAGATGATCTTTTCCGCGGATTTCAACCCCTACCACTTCCATCAGAACCTGATCATACAGTTCTTCCGGCGCATACAGGTCAATCTCGGCCACACCTTGGCCCATGTTCATTCCGCTAAGCCCTGCTTTGTCGATGAAATCATATTCTGTAAACTGGGAGACCAGCCGGTCAACATCACGCAGGCGGCGGATGTCTTTCACGGTATCGCGGACGGAATTCTCATAGCTGCTGCGCAGCCAGTGATTTTCGCCGAGCACCATCACCCAGCTAGGCAGGTTCACATTGACCTCATGGACCGGGAATTCGTACAGCACTTCGCGCAGCACACCGGTCACATCGTCTTCCGTCATATTCGCGGCACTAAGCGTCATAACGGGAATATCATATTTAAGAGCCAGCTCACTGCGCAGCTGCTGTGCCTCTTCACTGCGCGGCCGGGTGGAGTTGATCACAAGCACAAACGGCTTGCCTACTTCCTTCAGCTCCGCAATGACCCGCTCTTCGGAATCAATATAAGAGTTCCGCGGGATTTCAGCAATCGTGCCGTCTGTAGTCACAACTACACCCAGCGTGGAATGCTCCTGAATCACCTTACGTGTGCCAATTTCCGCCGCTTCCTGGAAAGGAATTGGTTCCTCAAACCAAGGAGTGGAGATCATGCGAGGGCCGTTCTCATCCTCATACCCTTTTGCACCCTCCACAGCATATCCTACACAGTCGACCAGCCGGACATTCACTTCCAGCCCTTCCGCAACCTTGATCTGCACCGCGTTGTTCGGTACAAACTTCGGCTCAGTTGTCATAATGGTTTTGCCCGCTGCACTTTGCGGAAGTTCATCCACTGCCCTTACCCGATCTGCCTCGCTGGTGATGTTCGGCAAGACAATCGTCTCCATGAAGCGTTTGATGAACGTCGATTTCCCCGTGCGAACCGCGCCGACGACGCCAAGATAAATGTCTCCGCCGGTACGCTCGGCAATGTCCTTGAAAATATCCACTTTTTCCAAAAGAGATCCCCTCCTCATATTACTCCGAAGAAAAAATGCCTGAAGAGCATCGACTTCGCGTTCCGCCGGTAATCTGACCCTTGCAGGACATCCACCGGACTTTCGTATGTCCGCCCGAAGCCTAGCTGCTGCTTAAGGGCGGAACACTTTTGCCCCGCGCTAAACTCCGAATGCTCGGACATGCATTTGGACTAGTATCATCATATGTATCCGGAACGGATTTATGACCCGCAGCTGCGCAATTTGTATAGTAATTTGCGAAATGAGGTTCTGCACCCCCGCAGGGCGTCACGACGCCCGGAAGTCTTCTCATCAATCATATGAGGGCGGAGTAGTAAGTAGAACTACCTCTCTCCTTTCATGTGGCCGCTGCCGCAGAAACACCGGAAAACACAAAAAAACAGCCCCAGAATAACTTCTGGAACTGCTGTCGGCTGGAAACGGTCTATGGACTATCCGGAGGCTGAGGAACTGGCTGCCCATTAATCCACAAATACGGCAACGACTTCACCGGCACATAATAAGAAACCTGCTCCAGCTCAATCCGCAGATCCTGATTGGCCGCAGGAGTTGCGCCTTCCTTGTCGATGGCAGACATAATATCAAAGCTGTAGTCGACATACACGTCACCGTTCTTGTCCATGATAAACTCCAGCGGCTGTCCGGAATAGACGCTCTTCAGCGTTATAGACGCCGTTCCCGCCTTTTTGGAATCAATGGTGAAGAAGCCCGGATACCGTTCCTCCCCTGCCGGGAGTGCGCCTCCATGCGATGATTTGTAGCGGTTGACCTGGCGGGTGACATCATTTACCTTCTGCACGGTAACAAGATCCATCAGCTTTACGGTAGGATCACTTTCTTCGTCCAAGATAAGAAAATAGGCACTGCCGCCCTTCTCAAAGGCAGCAGCCGGAATTTCATCCAAATACCCTTTTTGGCGCAGCTTCTCCAAATCAATTACGAATTTCTCATAGCGTGGAGTAGACTCCTCACTATTCAGGATCGGCAGCAGACCTTCCTCCTGCTGATAATCATCCACTGCCGCCTGGACCCGCTTGACACTCTCGCGGAAATTACCCGCAGGCTGGTTCTGTTCTCCGCGGTACATACAGCCCGTGAGAACAAAGAGCAGCAAGCTTATTCCCAGCAGCAAGCCCATTCTGATTCCGGATGTCTTCAGCCCATCTGTGAAAAGCACTCCGTCCGCCCCTTTCTGCTCCAGCATTCTCCGAAAGTTACTTCAAAAGCTTACCATAGCCCGTCCTCTTCTCCACGACGCGCTGCTTCCAGTCTGCGCCGCACTGCGGCTTTGAGCGGGTCCTCAGGAACTTCGACACTCAAATCGTTCCAGACGGCTGCCTGGCACGCCAGACGGACGCCTGAATCCAGCAAGCCGCCAAGCTTCCGCCGCTCGGCATCCCCCGGCGGCCGAAGGGCAGCAGCCTCTTCCTGCGGGACCGTCACCTTGCACATCAGGCAACCGGCTTTGCCGCCGCAGCGGGTAGGCAGGACCACTCCCGCTTTACGCGCTGCTTCCAGCAGGGTTACCCCGTGCTGCACTACTGTTTTTCGTCCTTCTGGCTGGAAGGTGACAGTCCATCCTTTTTGTGGCTTCATGACATAGCTTCCTTCCTTATGCTTCTTGTTAAATCTGTATCGATGTCGACACTCCGAGCAGTTTCTCCAGCTGCAGTCCAAAGGCTTCATCCAGTCCATTTTCCAGAACTAGCTGCTGCAGCAGTGGTAAATGATCAGCAAGATTGACTTTCATAAAATTGGCAATAGCACTGCACCGCTCAACCCTGCACCGCAGCAGGTTAAACACCAGCTCGTGAGCCGCAGGCATGAGACGCATTAAGCCGATACCGTTAAAATCCTGGATGAATGCATGCGGCAGAAGCTGCTGAACATCCACGGCATACCGGCGCGTACCGGAGCCGATCTGAAAACCGCATACCAGTTCTACCCTCGCATCTCCGATACGGTAGCGGCTGCGCAGCGAATAGCAGCCTCCGCTATAATCTTCTTCCGGACCTCCGTCCACCGAATATCCGCTCAGAGCCGAATGAAGTACTTCGGCATCCTCCAGATCGGCGTAGAGGTCGATGTCGCGCGGCGGGGCACTCAACTGCACTCCGTGCAGCAGAAGCCCGCAGCTTCCTCCCAGCAGCCATACAGGCGGCTCCTCCAGCCAGCTCAGGCTTAACACCTCGCATATAGAGGCTAGTGCTGCTTCCAATATGTAGGGAATTCCCGAATCTGCCATCTACTCACGTCCTATTTCTGCAAAAAAAATCCAGCGATTCTTCCAAGAACCTTCTGCCTGAATTTCATGTAAATGCTTACATAATTGAAGCGGCCCCACCCAACAGCCCGATCAGCATAATGACAAAAGCAACTATTGATAATATAGCTCTCAGCAGGCCTTTTGTCTTGCTGCGCGCAAAGGTTATCAGAAATACGGACAATCCCATTACCAGAATCGCTATTAGCGACAACCACATTTTCGTCATCGGATCCATGGACAAACCGCCTCCATCCGGCAATATTTGATTGCGACTATTATATCACGAAGACTACGGCATGAAACCTACTAAGTCTAAGGGTTCAAAAAAAAGAGCAAAAGATCACAGAATCAGGACTGATTCCGGATCATTTGCTCTTTGCTCCGCGAAGAGTAATGCTATTTTTTCAGCATCATTTTCATTAAAGACTCCATGGTGCCCGAATTCGCGCCGCCTTTTTTGACAGCGTTGATGATATCCTGCACCGTAGCCTCGCTGACCGGTACCTTCGCCATTGATGACACCTGCTTAATTAACTGGCGGAGCTGGGCTTCATTCTGCATTGTTCCCGGTTTGACCGTACTGGCCAGCTTTTGGACGGCACCTGGTGTGATGTTTTTGCCCGCTTTTTTATTGATGGCGTTCAATGCATCCTTGGAAAAATCTTTGCTCACTTTTCATCCCTCCTCCGTCAATCCCCATTACAACATATGAGGGTCCCCGTCAAAAGGTGAACGTGATCAGGAATGCCACTGCTCCCAAGTTTCCTGCGAGATCGTTTCCATCTCCGTCTTGCGGTCGCGTCCCATCAGGGCCTCGACGGCGCTGCGCGGCGTTTTGCCTTTGAACAGCACATGATAGATCTGATCAGTGATTGGCATCTGCACGCCCAGCTTAAGCGAAATAGCGTATGCGGCTTCCGTGGTGCGTATCCCTTCAACGACCATGCCCATGGACTCCAGCACTTCAGAGAGCGGTTTCCCTTGGCCAAGCAACGAACCTGCTCGCCAGTTACGGCTATGCTGGCTCGTTGCTGTTACCACAAGGTCACCGAGTCCAGCCAGACCGGCAAAGGTTAGCGGATTAGCGCCCAGCTCAACACCTACACGGGAAATCTCGGCAAGACCGCGGGTGAGTAATGCCGCCTTGGCATTATCGCCAAAACCCAGACCGTCAGACAGACCTGCCCCAAGCGCTATGATATTCTTCAGTGCTCCGGCCAGTTCAACACCTACCTGATCTCGATTGGTGTACACACGGAAATCATTGTTGATAAATAAACTTTGTGCTTCTGTAGCGCGTCTGTCGTCCGGTGAAGCTACCACAACCGTTGTAGGACACAGCCGCACCACCTCTTCGGCGTGGCTAGGTCCGGACAGAACAACCACCTGGCCTTCATCACAGCCCAGCTCCTCGGAAATGACGGTGGACATCCGTTTCATGGATTCCGTCTCAAAGCCCTTTGTAGCATGTACACAGAGCATATCTTCTTTCCAGAAAGGTTTGAGGCTGCGGGCGACCTGGCGCATTCCGGAGGACGGGGCAACAATAACCACCGCCTTGGAACCGGTGACCGCTGTCTCCATATCCGTAGTTGCGATGATATTAGCGGGCAAAGAAATCCCGGGCAAGAAATGCTCATTCGTGTGAGCCTCATTAATCTCGGCAGCCTGTTCGGACCTGCGTGTCCATAGATAAACCTCCGAGTGGTTAGCCGCCAGCACAGTAGCCAGCGCAGTTCCCCAACTGCCCGCGACCAGCACGGTTACTTTATCAGACAACGCGATTCCCCTCCTTGACTTTAGCGCCGATTTTATTCTCTCTTCCCTGGGAGATCTTCACAATATTGCTGCGGTGCCGCCAGAAAGCGAAAACGGCAATGATAAGGCTTCCCCACAATTCAGGCGTTGTAAATTCGGTAAACAGCAGGAATACCGGGGTAAGCGCGACAAAAATCAGGGAGCCCAGCGACACAAAGCGGGTAACAACGATGGCCAGAATGGCAATGATCCCTGCGATCAGCGCAGGCCAAAAACAAAGCGTAGCCATTACGCCAATTGTAGTCGCAATGCCCTTCCCGCCGCGAAAGTGAAAGTAGAGCGGCCAATTATGCCCGATGATGGCTGCGACCCCGCAAGCCACCGCGATCCAGGTTCCCCAGCCGCCAGCCCAGGTTCCGAGCCAAACTGCGGCAATTCCCTTCAGTACGTCCAGAACCAGCACCAGTATTGCCGGTCCTTTCCCCATCACACGCAGCGTATTGGTCGCTCCGGCGTTGCCGCTTCCATATTGACGGATATCAATACCTTTGAGCAGCCGGGCGAGCAATACACTGAAGCTGACAGAGCCAAGCAAATAGCTTACAACGATCACCAGAAGTTCAAACGCCACTACTCTTCTCCCCTAACCTTCGTTTTCGGATTTGCGCCGTGTAAACAGACGGATTGGTGTTCCTTCAAAATTGAACGCCGCGCGGATTTTGTTCTCCAGGTATCGTTCATAGGAGAAGTGCATCAGCGACGGGTCATTGACGAATACCACAATCGTCGGCGGCTTGACAGCAACCTGAGTAACATAATTGATGCGCAGGCGCCGTCCTTTATCCGTTGGCGGAGGATTAATGGCCACAGCATCGGACACCACATCGTTGACCAAATGCGTCGTAATCCGCAGAGCATGCTGCTGGGCGACATGCTGCACCACCGGCAGCAGCTTTTGCAGACGCTGTTTCGTTAATGCGGACAAGAACACTACAGGTGCGTAGCTCATGAACAGGAAGTGATCCCGGATTTTGGTCTCAAAGTTCTGCATCGTCTTGTCATCCTTCTCGACGGCATCCCATTTGTTGACCACAAAAATCGAAGCTTTCCCGGCATCATGAGCATAACCGGCAATGTGCTTATCCTGATCGATAATGCCTTCTTCGCCGTTGATTACCACCAGAACAACATCAGCCCGCTCAATGGCCCGCATTGCGCGCATCACGCTGTATTTTTCCGTGGTTTCATATACTTTACCGCGTTTGCGCATACCCGCAGTATCGATCAGAACATAGCGCTGCCCGTCCCGTTCAAAAGGAGTATCAATGGCATCGCGTGTAGTCCCTGCGACATCGCTGACAATTACGCGTTCTTCACCCAAAATGGCGTTGACCAAAGAAGATTTACCTACATTCGGCCGGCCGATCAGGGCCACACGAATCACATCTTCGTCGTATTCCTCTTCAGTTGGCTCTGGAAGCTTCTCGGTTACCGCATCCAGCAAATCGCCGATTCCGGTACCGTGGCTGCCGGAGATGCCGATAGGATCGCCGATTCCCAGGGTGTAAAATTCATAAATATCATCCGTGCGCTTCATGTTGTCCACTTTATTGATTGCAAGCACGACCGGTTTGCCGGAACGGAAAAGAATTTGTGCCACTTCTTCATCCGAATTGGTCAGTCCGCTTTTCGCCTCGCACATAAAGACGATGACATCCGCTTCCTCAATCGCCAGCTCCGCCTGAACACGGATTGATTTCAGAATCGCGTCTTCACCATCAATTTCAATCCCTCCGGTATCAATTACACTGAAGGATTTGCCGTTCCAATCTGAAACGCCATAAATCCGGTCGCGTGTAATCCCCGGTTTATCTTCTACAATGGCCAGTCTATCGCCAATCAGCCTGTTAAATATCGTCGATTTTCCGACGTTAGGCCTTCCTACGATGGCCACAACGGGTCTTGCCATATTCATTCCTCCTGTCGTCCTTACGTAACTCATCATAGCAAAAAACAATAAAATTGGCTAACCAGCTTGTACCTTGCCCCTTTTGGACTTACATGCCAGTAAAAACACAATCGGCGAACCCTCTTATCGAGGGCTCGCCGATTACTTTACCCGGTATGACAATCTAAAGGATTAGTTGTTACCCTTGAATTTGTCCAGCTTGTCGCCGAAGCGTTCAGCAAGCGTGAAGCTGAGTCCTTCGTTGCTGAGCGATACGTTAGGATTGTTCAGCACTTCTTTAGGAGCTCTGTCTCTGCTATTGCTGCGTTCCGGTCTTGCTGTAGGAGCCGGAGCTTCTTCGGTTTCTTTGATGCTCAGGCTGACGCGTTTCTCGGATGGATTGAAGTCAAGCACTTTCACTTGTACTTCTTGTCCTTCTTTGAGCACTTCATGCGGAGTACCGATGTGCTTGTGGGAGATTTGCGAGATATGCACAAGGCCTTCCACGCCTGGAAGCAGTTCAACAAACGCGCCGAAGTTTACAAGGCGTTTTACTTCGCCTGTAACTATATCGCCAATGTTGATTTTACCGGCTGCAGAATCCCAAGGACCTGGAGCAGCAGCTTTGATGCTGAGGCTGATTTTTCCTTTTTCAGGATCAACCTTAAGCACTTTTACGCGAACCTTGTCGCCTTCGGAAACAACATCGGAAGGTTTTTCGACATGGTTCCAAGCGATTTCGGATACGTGAACCAATCCGTCAACGCCGCCCACATCAACAAATGCGCCGAATTGTGTCAGACGTTGCACAGTACCTTCGATGATTTGTCCTTCGGACAGCTCAGCCATAATCTTCAATTTGTTGGCTTCGAATTCTTCTTCCAGCACTTCTTTGGCGGAAAGAATAACCTTGCTGTTCTCACGGTCCAGTTCTTTCACTTTCACGCGTAGAGTGCGGCCTTTGTAGTCGCTGAAATCTTCTACAAAGTGACGTTCAACCATGGAAGCCGGAATAAATCCGCGCGCGCCGACATCAGCTACGAGGCCGCCTTTGACAACGTCAGCCACAGTAACATCGAACGCTTCCTGGGAAGCAAAATACTTCTCCAGATCTTCCCATGATTTCTCGCTGTCAATTGCACGTTTGGAAAGAACCAGGCTTTCCTTGTTGTCGTTGATGCTGACAACTTTGCATTCCACTTCTTGTCCAACTTCTACTGCTGCTGCAGCGTTGTCCAGTTGTACGGAAGACAATTCGCGAATAGGAATAACGCCGTCGTATTTATATCCAATGCTTACATAAGCTTGGTTATCTTCGATTTTGACGATTGTTCCTTTCACGGTATCGCCTTTTTTCAACGAAATGATTTCCAAACCTTCTTGGCTTGTCACTTCTTCTTCATTACCTACAGCGGATTCCACTGTTTCTGTTGCTTCCACGGCTTCGTTGTTCTCAACATTAGCCGCAGCTTCCTGATTTCTAGTTTCTTCAGACATGTGATTACCCTCCTCGATTCAAAACCCCATTTATTTAAACCCGCGTAGAGCAGAGTTCAAAACAAGCATTACCTAAATATCACTTACATTTTTAAGTTAGTATGTTCCAAAAAATAGCGGTTATGCCGTTATTCCTCAGCATCTGCAAAAAGCGGCGTGATTCAACGTTTATCTTGCACTGGGCCTGCCGGTCTTGGCCATCTCATGAATCCGCCCCATAATTACATCAGTGACTTCTTCAAGAGACTCGCTTCCCTTTCCATCGAACGAACTGAGGTCAATGGGAGCCCCATAAATGACAGTCATCCGGCGAAAGGGCTTGTAAGATCCGACGATAGCGGCCGGAACAACTGCTGCACCGCTGCGAAGCGCAAAACTTGCTGCGCCCTTCTTAGCCACACCAGAATCAGAGTTTCGCGTCCCTTCCGGAAAGATGCCCATAACATGTCCGCCACGAAGCGTATTAAGGGCCGTTTTGATGGATTCTTTGCTTACGCCGCCACGTTTCACCGGAAAAGCGCCCAACTTATTAATGAGCCAGCCTAGCACAGGAACCTTGAACAGCTCTGCTTTGGCCATATACTTTACCTGGCGGTTTAGCTTAATGCCGATCGTCATTGGATCAAGCAGGCTGATGTGATTAGCACAGAGCAGCACCCCGCCCTCCTTCGGCACATTCTCTTTCCCGACAATCTTCAGCGGGAACAGAATAGCATAAATCAAGCGAAGCAACCCACAGCAAATGGCATAAATCATGAATGATTTCTCTCCCCGTCAACATGAGATCTGCAGTGGGAGACAATGGCTTCCACGGCTTGCCTGATATCCATAAAGGTCGTGTCAAGAAGAATGGCATCTTCTGCACGGCGCAGCGGTGAAATCTCCCGTCCTTCATCAAGACGGTCACGGGCTGCAATATCGTGTTCAAGCTGCTGGAGAGTTATTGTTTCCGTTTCCTTCAGCTCTTTGTAACGGCGGAGAGCCCGTTCCTCCACACTTGCCGTCATGAAAATCTTCACTTCGGCATCCGGCAGCACGGTTGTACCGATATCGCGGCCATCCATTACGACCCCCTTGCGAAGCGCCATCTGACGCTGCAAATGACTGAGTCTGGATCTAACACCCTCGATCTTCGAATACTGCGACACTTGGCCGCTAACCTGGAGACTGCGGATATGCGGGGTTACGTCCTCCCCATTGATCAGCACCTTCTGGATGTCCTGCTCCGGAATAAGCTCAATCACCATATCGCGGACCCTTTGATCCACTGATTCATGATCTTCCGGCGGAATGCCTCTGCGGAGCATATCCCAGGTAATGGCCCGGTACATTGCACCCGTATCAACATAAATGTAAGACAACTTCTGGGCTACCAATCGGGCTACAGTGCTCTTGCCTGCCCCGGCAGGTCCGTCGATGGCGACGTTGATTCTGTCGTAAGTATGTGTCCCCTGCCTAACCAACGGGGCATTCCTCCTCAAACACGCTTTCATTAAGAAATACGTCCACCGACGTATCTCTAGGGACTTGATGATCTTATCAAGAAAAAAGCAGGCATTGCCTGCGACTTATAAAATTATACCACAGTTTATACCCCAGTGCAAAATGGCATAGCATAAATTCAGCATAAAAAAGGCTATTTTGATGCCTTTTCCGGGCGTTTAGGCGGCTAACATTAACGGTCGCGGAAATCAAACTGGCGTTCGAAGCAGTAGCGGATTATTTTTTGACGCTCGGAATCCGTGATGGCGGCAAACTTTAACATGACTAGATTGCGCCCGCTTTCCAGCTGCTTTATCCGCACAATCTCTCCTTCAAAGTTCACATGCTCGGTGCTGCCGTTTCGGTAAGGGACCAGCAGCCAACAGAACAGTTTGTCTCCCACCTCCACCTTTACTTTGGGATCACTGAGAAATGAAGCTCCTCCTCCTCCGATATCATCGGTCCGCACCAGAAAACGGCTGCCCAGCGAATCCTTCACCGCCAGTTCAAGCTCGGCATTTACACGGAAGAAGCTGCGGCGCTGTATTTTGAAGATGGCATCCGTTTCCGGTTTGCGCACCCGGACCATCCGGATAATATCCTCTTTAAAACCGAGTACATGCGTGTTGAAATAATTTTTGATTCCGCCTTCGGTAAGAAAATATACAGAGAGCTCGTCCCCTATAAACAGCTTTTTCAGCCGCCCGTTGCTGGCCTGCATTGGAATTTCAATCAGCAAGGCCTCATCTTCCATATCTGCAATTCTGGATCTATATTCTAGTTCTGCTTCAGCCGCATCGCTGGAAGCAATCTGTATGTATAGATATTCGTTAATTTTGGGATACAATCATGTCACCGCCACAGAGTTAGTAATTAATTCTTCATGATTATAGCATGGCCGTTTGCCCTCCGGTTAGAAATATTATTGCACAGCAGAAAGAAAAAAAAGAGGCGGCATCCCCTAAAGGAACCGCCCCTCCCTCCTCTATCTCTTGCAGACAGGCTTCATTTATTTATCCTGAGCCCCCGAAGAGGTGCGAATCTCTTCGACCGCTTCTTCATTTCCATCCGCCGCATTGAGGTAAATCCGATACTGTGAACCGTTGATTTTGCCGCCAAATTCATAGGTCAGCAGTTCGACGGCATCCTCATTCTCGATCCAGGCCATCCGGTTGTACAGCTCTTTGAATTCCGGATTCAGCTTCTCTCTCGCCTTGGCGAGGGACAGTTCAGGTTTTGGAATTTCACGTTTCTCCTGATGCTCACGGACATAATCGCTGGCTTGAAAGCCGACGGTTTCCCCGGTATCCAGCCCGACGCGCAGCGTCATTTTCTCAGGATAGATCAATACACCGTCTTGGCTGCTTACAAAAGTTAAATTCCCCAAATTATCATATCTGTCAGCGCTGACTGCCGTCATGCCGGCATAGCCCTTCTGCTTCAGAAACTCCCCGGCTTTGGCGACAGCCTGCTTCATGGATACCTTGGCTGGTCCGACCTCGCGATTGTCATTGTACGAAATCAGCAGTCCGCCCTCCACCGTGAAGTCCATGCTGATAGGAGCTTTGTGATTCGGAGGTGTCACAGTGGCTGTATAGGAAGCCCATTCGGTTCCCTTGCCATTCTCCCTAACATCCACCTTGGTATTAGCACCAGTATCGGCAAACTTTACAGCCTTGGCTTTGATATCCTCTGCCGTGACAGGTTTACCGCCCAGCTTCTTGACGGAACGCTTATTATAAATACTGGCAACAGAGGGTCCCCAGTCCAGCTCAGGATAGGCCGCCACACGTTTGTCTACCGTCTTGAAGCCATCAATAATTGTATTGTCTTCCGCCTTTTCTTCTGTAGCAAGAGCTGACTCGACATCCATCCAACGCAGCTTATTGCTGATGACCTTGTTCTGTACCTCCTGCAGATCCTTGGAGATTTCACCCGAATTCTTATAGAGCGCCTTTAAATTCCCCATCTCAGCTTCGGTGAGCGGCTTCTTGGTGAAATCGCGGACAGCAGCTTTGTAAGAGAAATTGGAGATCTTGGAGAGGAACTCCTCCGTTTGGCTAAACGGCAGCAGCGTAAGCGGCAGTTGGTTGATCTCATTCTGCGCCTCGCTGGTAAGCCGCCATACATTGACCAGTCCTTTGCGGTGCACACCGTTAGAGGCCGAATTGACGGCAAGTGTATTTCCCAGCTCTCCATGAAGCCGCTCCACATGATAGGAGAGATCGTGAAAAGCCCGTTGATACTGGTTCTCCGCTTTAATCAGAATCGAATTTTTCTCCTGGTTCTCCTGATACCCCCACACCAGTGCGCCAATCAGCAAAAGCGCGGTAAGCGGGAACATTATGGCACTTAATCTTTTGTACATAGGGCTGCAAGACTCCTTTCGGTAGCTTATTGCCGTTAGTTTGACAATAACTGAGAAGTCTTATGCACCCGGCAGGCCAATAATATCAAGAGAATACTTCCATGCAGCATTTCAGCCACATTCCTCGATCTGAAATCCGCTGCTGCTGTTGCACAGACATTGCTTGAAGCCGGTCTGGATGACTCCCTCTTCCTTGTTTCCTCTTAATATGTAGCTCTCGCCGCACTGCTTACAGACTATCCGAACTTTTACGCGCAAAAAAAAGACACCTCGCTCCTCTCTGGAATTCCTTGCTTACGGGAACTACCCTTCAAGTTTAAGTGTGTCCATCTCTATTACAGGTTAACCTCTTCCTCCCGCTTCAGAAAACGAAACGGCGAACGGTTGTTGGCCCGCGCCACCTTGCCCATTCCTCCGTACCACAATACGGCCATCAAAGGTACGATATACCAAATCCAGTAATTGGGCGACGTGCTGAGGATAAAATCGTAGATTCCGTGCCACAGCCAAGGCAGCAGCAGAGAGACCAGCAATATTCCTCTGCCTTTGCCCGGTTTCGAGAACTTGGCCCTGCCCATGTGGTAGCCCATAATGACCCCGAACATTGCATGTCCCGACACCGGGAGCAGCGCCCTCATAATCATTGAACCTATTGAAGCTTGACTGTACCACGCGTACATTACATTTTCTATTGTTGCAAAACCGAGCGAAATCGCCACGGCGTATAGTATTCCATCATATGGCTCGTCAAATTCGGTATGGTTGTAAATCATATGGTACAGCACAAACCACTTCAACCCTTCCTCCACCCCGGAGGAAATCAGAAAAGAATCGACATAAGGCCCACTGTCCAGCCCAAGCGTAAGACCTCTCTGAATGATCATTACCGGAAAAACAATCAGCAGTCCAAGCAAAAACACCTTGACCACCATATGCAGCGGTTCCTGATCGTACTTGTCTTTCAGATAGAAGAAAGTCAGCAGGGCAAGTCCCGGTGCCACTGCCGACGAAATGACCGATAACCAAAGCACCGAATAACCTCCCCTGAAACTAGACCCATTTCTCCTGCATTATCTTCCAATGTTCGAAGGAAGGCAGAAAGCACCCGCTGTCCTGCCGTTCCTCAATTGTTATTCCTGGCGCTTAAAGTGAGTGCACAACAATTGGACCGCATTTTCGGCCATAACCGTCTTTCCGTATTCATCCAGTACAGCCTCGGTAACCGGCGAAGAATCGCCGAACTCTGCCAATACGGCAACAAGTCCAGACAATGCCGGCTCCTCAAATTCCTTCGGATCGAAGTAAAGATACCATTTATTGTTATAAGAATACAGTTTCCCCTGGGAAGTAATATTGCCGATGAGTACATGTGCCGCTTCAACCAGAACCTCAAAATCGCGGAATGCATACACAATGGAGTCGCTTTGTTCAAGAGTAACTTCCATTTCATAGATCTCTTCAGGCAATTCTTCTTCTCCGGGCGCACCGTACTGATGGTGATCATATTTCCCCCGGGTCACAATAACGACCATACCTTGCGCGGGCATTGCGAACACTTCTACGGCAAGCGGACCGGTAGCGTCAAAACCAAGTTCACTATACGCTTGATCCATCATTTCCGTAAAAAGGTCATGCACCTTGGGAACTTCCTGCCACATATCTTCCTTCTGGATGCCCCGCTCGCTCAGGTCGTCAAAAGTGAGGAAAATCCGTATCTTATCTTGACTTAATCGCTCTATTCTCATGACAGGATCCTCCTTTTGCAAGCTCATTTGATATTAATGTATGATGAGTCCCGAGTAATGAGCCAAAAATGGTTACTATGTATGTATGTTATCATTTTGCTGCCATAAATGCACGTAAATAAACATATTTAATCACCCAATTGTGCCGGTTTATTGATAAAAAAAGAATCATTTTGCGGATGGAATCCTCCCCAAAATGATTCTAGCGCTTTGCTTTGCGGTTACAAACCCGGTATCGCTGTATGTGTTTCTTTGAGAATCTGCTCTACTTCATGTTTTACATCAGGGTTGCTGCGGATGAAATCCTTCAGCATATTGAGGTTGGCTTCCTTGGATTTAACCGTGGACTCCCCCTTGTGATCGGCACTGCTCTTCGGCTCATGCGAGCCCTTGTCCTGGGAGCTGCCGCCGGCGGCGGTGTTTCCGAATCCGGTCATGGCCATGCCCAGAATTTTGTCCTTCGCTTTTTCACCGGCTCCTTGCATCGAACCGCTTGATCCGAGCGAGGACATCATGGCGCTGCGTTTTTTGGACATAATCATACTGGCGGCTGCACCCATCACCACTCCGCATAAAAATGACGAAGTATTCATATCTCTAACCTCCTTGTATGGTAAAATCATGCTTAGTGTTCGCGGAAAGATTCCGACTCATACAGCAAAGTTACAAGAAAGCGAGATGAAAAAAGTGGTTAAAGCGACATCAGCACTGCTGCTGACCGCCATTTTGCTGGCATCCTGCAGCAACGGCGACAACAGCGGCAAGACAGTGAACAACAATGCTAAGCCGACAGCGGCGGCAACTGAAACAGCATCGCCATCAGCTACGGCTAAAGCCTCTCAGGGGAATGGTGCTGCGGAGGCAAGCGCCTCGCCTCAGGCGACACCAGCCGGCTCTTCAAACACTGGAGGGACTGCGGGCGGAAGCACAGCCACGGATGGACAGGCCGCGACATCCGGCGATGCAGGTACCGCCCAGCCAAGCGGAGAGACAAATCCAGCAGAAATCCCGCTCCTGTACCATATGAACAAAAATTACGACATTGTTCCGAATGAAGAAGGCACCAACAAGAAAGTCATCCTGCTGACCTTCGATGATGGCCCGAAGGAAGCGGAAATGATCAATCCGCTGATGGATATCTTGGACAAACACAAAGCTAAAGCGATCTTCTTCGTGAACGGCTACCGCGTCAAAGAACATCCCGAGTTGCTTGAGCTTATCCATAGCCGGGGCGGAATTATCGGTAATCACAGCTGGGATCATATCAAGCTGAAGGACGAATCCTATACCGAAGTGAAGAAACAGATCGAGGATGTGCAGAAGATTGTCAAGGAAGTTGTAGGCGAAACCCCGCATTTCTTCCGTCCACCGCATGGAGCAGGCGGCGATGTCGGCAAGAAGGTGGCGGCAGAGAACGGACTGCTCTATATGACCTGGTCCGTAGGATCACTTGACTGGGAAATGAAAGAAAAGGATGCCAATAAAACGGAGAAGCTGATTACGAACGTAACCGACCAGCTTCATTCCGGAAGCAACATCCTGATGCATGAGCTTCCCTGGACCGTGGAAGCATTGGATACGCTGCTTACGAAACTGGAAGCCAAGGGCTACAGCTTCGTAGATCCGCGCAGCATTGAGCTGAAGATGCGCTGAGTATTGCTGCGTCCCTGTTCTATATAGAAGACAATAAACAAGAGGTATCCAGCGCATGTTGCGCAGGATACCTCTTGTTTATCTGCATACATAATCTGATCCAGTGCAGGCCAGCAGCCGCTAATCCGGCTCTCTTAACCTGACTGCTCAAGCTGCTCCCGCCCTTTGCGCAGGGTCAGTACATGCATTTCTGCCGGACTGCCCCAGCGCAGCGGCAGATGAGCGGTGCCGAAGCCGCGGCTGATTAGCATTTGGACGAATGCTCCCGAGCGGTCCTTCCGCTCAAGCCGGTACATTCCGGCATTATATTGTTGATAGAACGGATCTGTATGCCTCTGCCTGATCAATGGCAAAACCACCTGTCCACCATGCGTATGGCCGGCCAGAATAAGATCTGCGGGCAAGCTGGGTTGCTGGGACACCCAAAGCGGATCATGAACTAGAATAATCCGGCAGCACGAAGAGAGTGACTCAGGGACCGGAGCCAGAGGGGCATACGCTTTTTTGCCGCCTTTCTTCGGGAAATCCACACCGGTCAGCAGCAGACATTCATTTCCCCGTTCTAATGTTATATTCTCATCGATCAGCAGGGTTGCCCCGCTGCCGCGGATAATATTGTCCACCAGCGAAATATTTGCCCGGTAATCATGGTTACCATGAACGGCATACACAGGTGCAAGTGAAGCTACAAGCGCCATATTATCAACGAGGCGGTTTATGGGACTCCCCTTCTCCGTCAGGTCACCTCCCAGAAAAACAGCATCTACATTTCCATGTAAGGGATCGAGCAGCTTTTTGGGAAGCCGGCGGCGATGAATATCCGTGATAAACAGAATCCGGTAACCTTCAAATTCCGCTGGAAGTGAACCAAGAGATATTTCCTCGGCAATAATGTTCTTTTTAAATGCCGAAACCACCATAGTTGCAGCTCCTATACCCATCAACAGGAGCAGGGCCGCCATAATAATTACTACCCAGCCGGTTACCATAGAGTCCTCAATTCAGGAGCTCCTTCAAATCCCCACCAAAAGAGCGAAGCCAGCAGCATGACAAACATTACGATCAACGAGTTGACGAAGATTTTACTCAGGCGGATACGTTCCGAAGGGTAGGTCTGCGCACGGGAAGGCGTATCTTCTCCCTCCTGCTCTGCCCTATCATGCTTAACGGAAGATTTAGCTGCGGTGCTGGAATGCCGGGCCTTCCTTGACAGCGTACCGGACACAAGAACAGGCGCTTCCGTCTCTTTGGGGGGAGATACGGCAGCTTGCTTTCTAATTTTACCTTTGACCGGAGCCTGGCCTTCGCCTTTATATTTTTTCTGGCGGGACTTCACCCGGCTTAAGTCGTCACTCATGATACCCTCCTGTAGCGAATCACCAGACCTGAGAACAGGTCGATGAAGAAATGACATAAAATCGGTGCCCAAATCGTTCCGGAATGGATGTATATATAGCCAAGGCCGTAGCTGCTGAGGAATACCCACCCGGTCGGAATCCAGTGCCGCAGATAACGTACATGAATAACTGCGAAAAGAATGCTCGTCCAGTAAGGACCCAGTCCATGCTGAATAGCACCGCGGAACAGGAGTTCCTCGCAAACTGAAACAAGCGCTGCAATAACAACAATATGCCACAAAGGACGGTTGCCGAACAACAACTGGTTAATTCCTCCGTCATCCATGCTTTCTTCTGGTACAATATAAGTCAGAATAAAATCCACAATCAGCATAATTCCTGCCAAACCAAGGCCCCAGTACACAAAATTTACACTGTTAGGAAAATTTAATATGTCAAACGGATTTCTTTTCTGCAATAATATCCATATCAAACCGATAAATAAGGTAAGGCCCTGTGTAATATAGAGATTGATCAGCAGCAGCTTGTCGGTTAACGCTTGAGGATCGGCTTTTTTAATCTTTATGTCACCTAATTTGAATTTTTTCATTGTAACCTGCCTGTTCTATATTGTTTTTACATAAGATAATTTCCATAGAAGAAGGAGCACTAATTATGAACAGTCGTACCTCCCGCACTCAAATGTTATACACTCTAGGTTTTGTATTTTTCCTGATATGCGCTTTCGCCGCTTTCTTTACGGGAGTGAAAGTAGGTGCAGACAAGACAGAAGCTAAATATTCCCACCTGATTGAAGCTGACGGCGCATCGGAGGAATTCTCCGGCTCTTACCAGCAGCAGGATCTTGTTACCTTCTATCATAACGTATTTTTGCCGTATCGTGAATTCAAGCGGAATTGGAACAAAGAGGTAGACAGTTTGTCACGCAACACGGATGCCCGTGAGAACGCGGCCACACTGAAAAATCTCAGTATTCTGGCGGACAAGCAATATGAGAAGGTTAACCAGGATTCCATCTTCAGCAGCTCGCCACTCCTGTATCAATCCCAGCTTAACATACTTAAGAGCCTGACGCTCTTCTCCCAGGCCTCCAACAAGGTGTCTGCTGGATCATCAGGCACAGAAACAGCCAAAGCGCTAAAGAACGATAACTTCACGGCCAGTGCCATGCAATTCGGGCTGCTTGCCCAAAAGGATTTCTATGATTCCATGCTGAAGTGGGGTTCCAAGACCAACAGCAAAATCCCGGCGGTACCCAGTGAACTGAAGACGCTGTCCTTCATCCAATGGAAGAAGATGCCGCTCCTGCTTAAAAATGCTTCAATCGCCGAAATGATGCTGAACCGGGGAATTTACGCCGGTTATGATCCGCAGGATATCACGGCCAAAATAGACGACATGATCTACTCCGGCATGGCCAGCTCCCTGAAGCTGCAGGATGTCCAATCCTCTGTTACACTGCTTATTTCTACCGGAGCTATACAGGAGCAGGACTTCATGAAGTGGCGGGAACAATATTATGGCAAAGAAACGATGCCGCAGCTTCCGTTTTTCTATGAATAAGACTAGTATATTGCATCATAACGAAAAATGAAGCCTACTTCAAGGCAGGCAGGTTGTAATAAGCCTATTGACACTTTTGGTGCCACCATGTTACATTATGAAAAAATTAATCAAGCAAAACCGATGATGGAACAAGGATGCTGGAAGCCTTCAGAGAGCCGGTGGGTGGTGCAAACCGGTGGCATACAGATATCTTTAGCGCTCCTGAGATATTGTATCGAACTATAAGTAGATGCAATCGGATCATCTCCGTTACCAGTGTGGCCTTTGCAGGCCAATGAGGCTGCTTCTTCAACGTTGCAGTGAATTAGGGTGGTACCACGACAACTCTCGTCCCTTACTACGGCAGTAGTATGGGGTTGGGAGTTTTTTTGTTACCCGGAATCCGTCTTTTGGCCTAAAAAGCCCAAATTTGGCAGGAAACCGACCTCCTACACTCTTTTTCTTTTATGCGACAGCGCGTTACTCCGTTATTCCGACATGCTTTTTACCCGTTTTGATGCTTCAGGTACTGTGGATTGCCTTATCAGGGCATCCTTGGCATATTAAGCTTTATCACTTTAAGGGGGACAAGAAACCATGTTTAAAGTATTAGTATCGGATCCAATCAGTGATTTGGGCATTCAGCAATTGATGGACGCAAACGACGTGACTGTAGACAAGAAGACTGGACTTAGTGAAGAAGAGCTTATTGCAATCATCGGCGAATATGACGGCCTGCTCGTACGCAGCCAAACCACTGTTACCGAGAAAATTATTGCCGCAGGCACAAACCTGAAGGTCATTGGCCGCGCCGGCGTCGGTGTCGACAATATTAAACTGGAGGCGGCAACGCAGCATGGCGTTGTGGTCATCAATGCGCCGGACGGAAATACGATTACGACCTGTGAGCATGCTTTTGCCATGATGATGGCACTCGCCCGGCACATTCCCCAAGCCTATGCCAAAACGATTTCCGGCGTATGGGATAGAAAGACATTCCTCGGCGTAGAACTACGCGGCAAAACACTGGGTGTTCTCGGCATGGGACGGATCGGCAGCGAGGTGGCCAAACGGGCCAAAGCCTTCGGCATGAACATTCTCGCTTATGACCCGTTCCTGACTCCGGACCGCGCGGAGAAGCTCGAAGTGAAGCTGGCCTCCGTTGATGACATTGTCCGCGGCGCTGATTTCATGACCGTGCACACACCGTTGACACCTGAAACCCGCCATATGATTTCCCGCCCGCAGTTCGAAGTGATGAAAAAAGGCATGCGCATCATCAACTGTGCCCGCGGCGGCGTAATCGACGAAATGGCATTGGTAGAAGCCATCGACAGCGGCATCGTCGCTGGAGCAGCATTTGACGTATTCGAGCAAGAGCCGCCACAAGCAGATCACCCGTTCCTCTCCCATCCAAAAATCATCGTGACTCCGCATCTGGGTGCTTCGACCGTAGAAGCCCAGGAGAATGTAGCCATCGATGTATCGGAGCAGGTGCTGCATATTCTGCGCAACGAGCCGTTCATTAACGCTGTAAACATTCCTCCAGTTGCGCCAAGCGTAATGAACAAGCTTCAGCCTTACTTCAGACTGGGAGAGAAGCTTGGCAGCTTTGCAACACAGCTAACGGACGGCGCTATTCGTGAAATTCATGTTGAATATGCCGGGGATCTCTCGGATGTGGATACACAGCCGCTGACCCGCTATATTGTAAAAGGCGTGTTCACCCGCCACTTCGGCAGTGATGTCAACATCGTCAACTCCATGCATCTGGCCAAAACGCGTGATGTGAATGTTGTCGTGACCAAGGCTTCCAAGACCAAGGGCTTCACTAATCTTATCACCGTTACGCTGAAGGCCGAACCGGATGAAGAACGCCTGGTAGCCGGAACATTGCTCCAGGGCTACGGCGAACGCATTGTCCAGGTCAATAAATTCCCGGTTGATATCGCTCCGGAAGGCCATCAAATTGTAATCTCCCACAACGACAAGCCGGGGATTATCGGTCTCGTCGGCACTCTGCTTGGACAAAACGATGTCAACATCGCTTCGATGCAGGTGGGACGTAAAATTGTCGGTGGTGCAGCTATCATGCTTCTGACCGTAGATAAAGAGGTGCCGCAGCATGTGCTTGTGAAGCTGGCTGGCTTGCCGGAAATCAACACTGCCGAAGAGGTCGTTCTGCTATAGAAGCCGTTTCGTATCCTCTATAGTTCTGGGTATTAGCAAAAAAAATCGCTCTTTCGAAAATGGAGGCATCCTGCACCCATTTCAAAAGAGCGATTTTTGTTTATTCCGGAACTTTGAATACCGGGACGAGCCGCCCGTCAGCATCAGTGAATCCGTATTGTACCGCAAGGCTGCCTACCTGCTGCGGGATTCCCGTTAGGGTCATTACCTCTGGATCTGCAGCCAGCTGAACCACAGCCCGCCCGATATAGGCTATGGACTCACTGGTTTGCAGCTCAGGCACCTCCTGCCAATGCTCTTCATCTGTATTGAGGCTCTCCAGCACCAGTTCAGTCCGCATCCAGCCGGGCGACAACGGGATCACGGCTATACCGTCTGCCGCAAGTTCTACCGACAATCCATAAGCCATGCGCACCAGCGCATTTTTAGCCAGATCATAATAGAAATTGTCAATGTATTTGTAGTGGTCCCAATACGTTGTATGAATAATAATACCACCGCTCTGCCGGTTGCTGCGCATTAGCGGAATCGCGTAATAGTTAGTCATCAGCTGCGCTCTGACTCCCGCATCGAACATATGGCTCCAATGTTCCAGAGGCAGCTCCCAGAAGGGTTTGCTCTCGATCGACAGCTCATTACCGCCCCATACATTGTTGACCAGGATATCCAGCCTGCCCTGCTCCGACGCTATCCGCCGGATGACTTCTTCCGTTTCGCTATCCCGGGTATGGTCGCAGCGGATCGCTTCACCCTGCCCTCCAACCGCCTTGATTTCATCAAGAACACTGTTTATCGTCCCTTTACGCCTTCCTTCTTGGGAAAGCCCCGTGCTTCTGCCTGTGATATACACATACGCACCTGCCTTTGCCAGCTCCAAAGCTATTCCCCTGCCGGCTCCCCTGCTTCCTCCGGTAACCAGTACGACTTTCCCTTGCAGATTTGTCATACTATCGCTCCTCTCTTCATTATTGATCTTAGTATCATTGGTTCTTCTGCTTGCTATACTCATCATAAACTCTATATATGACATCAACTGACATATATATATGATAAAATGAAAATAGATTGAAATTATATAGATTGAATATGAGAATTACATGTAGGGAAAAGTGGCGGAGGGGAATTTTGGAACTGGAGGAGCGATAGCGTCCGCCTTTAGGTTTGGATTTCTACCGCGATTCGCGGTTAAATTTAAGAAATCCAAACCTAACAGCGGCCGGAAGTCCAAATATTCTCTGGAGTCACGGCCAATCCCAAAATAGAAGAATTATAAGTTCAATCTATATAGGGGGATACCCCCTATGAGGAGGACGTATGAGAGCAGACCGTTTATTATCCATATTGCTTCTGCTACAGAACCGCGGCAAAGTCACCTCCCGTGAGCTGGCCAGCACCCTGGAGGTGTCCGAGCGGACAATATTTCGTGATATGGAGGCGCTTAGTGCCTCCGGAATACCTGTGCTGGCTGAACGAGGCCGGGAAGGAGGCTGGATGCTCACCGAAGGCTACCGCACTTCCTTAACTGGAATGAAGCCCAACGAAATAGGCGCTCTCCTGCTCTCTGCCGATTCGGCAATCTTGAAGGATCTGGGTATTCATGAGGATTTCACGATTGCATCGCGCAAGCTGGAGGCTGCTGCCTCAGGGAATAAATCCCCTTCCGCCAACTATTTTAACCAGCGTATTCATATAGACAGCGAAGGATGGCTTTCATCCGAGGAAAGCTTCCCTTTTCTTTCAACCTTACAGGCAGCTCTTTGGGAAGACCGGAAAGTAAGTATTTCTTATCTGCGAAATGGAGAAATAAAGAACAGAATCATTGGACTGCTGGGCTTGGTGGCGAAACGGGGGGTATGGTATGTTATCGGGCAGCATGAGGAGCAGTTCAGAACCTACCGGGTTTCGAGAATCGTTGCTGCCCAAATATTAGAGGAAGCTTATTCACGACCGGACGATTTTGAGCTAATGAGTTACTGGGAGTTGTCTAAAGTATCGTTCAAATCCGCCCTTCCCAGTTATCAAGCCAAATTCACGCTAAAGTCTTCCTCCCTTCAAGCGTTAAGGCAGGAACGCTTTGTTACATTGCTGTCCATAGATGAATCTCCTGATTCTGCATGGCTGGAGGTCGAAGCTGAGTTCAACGTCATAGAAGCAGCTTGCCGAATCATGTTGTCCTTGGGTCCCCATGTGATCGTCAGGTCACCAGAGGAACTGCGTATAAAAGTATATAAGGCTGCACTGGAAACCGTCCTATTGGGTCGTCGGGTAAGTCGTCTTCCAGCTACTGATTCATTTTAGCGGCTTCATCAAGTTTCTTTAAAAACTCTGCCGGAGTGCATCTTCCATCCATTAAGGATTGATGGGCTTCCATTACTTTATTTTTAAATTCATTACTTCCTTGATCCTGGAGGGGGGTCCCGCTGGAAGTTGAAATGGAGCTAAAGATGTCTACCAGTCCTTTTTGCAGCTTATTTTCTGCCCCAGTCAGGTATTGATCGAATTTTTGAGCGGGTATCCCTGCTCCACTTTGCCAAATAAGCTTCGCCCAATTCTCTGGATCGTAGAAGTATTTCAAAAATTGTACAGCCTCCTCTTTATTCTTAGAATGGGCGGAGATCGAATATCCCCCGCCGAACCAGGCTGCGACATCCGTCAGCTTGCCCCTGTCAGAAGCGGGATACGGTGCAGCTACAACATTATTCCGGAATTCTTCCGAGAAATTCTCATCCGTAGCAAGACTGGATTCCCAGCTCCCCATCAAAAAGAAAGCCGCTTTACCTTGTCCAAACAAGTTGCGGGCTGCGCCGTAATCCGCAGTCAGGAAGCCGTCCGCAAGTGTCCTCTCTTGCTGGAACCGCTGTAATTCTTTAGCCGCTGCAAGAAATTGTTCATTGCCTGTAAAGGTAGCTTTGCCCGCGAGAACCTCGTCCATTTTGCTGAAATCACCCGTATGCCGCTGAGCGATGTACTCGAACCAGATTGGTAGTGACCAGCCTTCAACGGCATTGGTTGTGATAGGATTAATGCCTTTCTCTCTTAGCATCTTGCTTGCCTTAAACCATTCTTGTGTTGTTCCAGGAACCGGGATACCGGTGTCGGCCAATATTTTTTGATTGTAGTACATCACAAAGAAGTCGGTATTTCTTGGTAACCCGTATAAATCTCCATGCTGCTTGAATCCATCGAGGGAGCCGGAGACAAAATGGTAGGAGGTATAATCCGACTCGTTCAGCTTAGCCAACAAACCTGCATCAATTAAGGGTTTGATAAAAGAGGTCTGTCCCCAGGACTGAATAATATCCGGAAGAGCATTCGATGTAGCGTATATTTTAACTTTGGATTTATAAGGCTCATCCTGCAATGCCTCGACTTCTATTTTCACATTTCTATGTTCTTTCATATAAGCGTCTATGATTTGCTGTTCGATTTTCCCCTGTCCGTTCTCGCGGTCAGCAAGGGCTGTGAATAATTTCAACGTGACAATTCCCGGTGTCTCTGTATTATTCTGAACTTTTATCGCAGGTGTCTTGGAATTCATATTCGTAATACTAAATATTGCGCAAGCTGCCAAACCGGTTATGATCAGAATGGATAGTGTGCGGTATTTCTTTTTCATCCTCTTCCCCACCTCTTGAGAAGTTATTATTTCTAAAATTTAGGGGACAGCACATATATTATTACCTTAATTATAGTTATACTGATGATATTCTATGTAAAGTAGGGTGAGATAATATTAAACCTATCGTGACTCGCTATCGAGACATTTCACTGCAGTATAAACTACTGATCTGGGTTATCCCTCTGCTAATCTTTACTGTAGGTTTAACTGGCCTTTATTCCTACTATATTGCCGCCAATGAAATCGTCGATAAAATCCGTCAAGCGCAAAGCCACATGGCTGCCAAAACTACGAACCAGCTTGATTTTATCACCAGCGGTACTATTAGCACAGGTAACTTCCTGTTTCTCAATCCATCCTTACAACATTTGGTGACCACCAGTGATACACTCGAAGTAAGAGAGCAAATCTACAAATCCCTCCTCCCATTGATGGTCTCAAGCGAATCCTTTCAATCCTTGCTTGTGTATCGCTTGTCTACGGGTCAAGAAGATAATGGGCCGTTCGCTATTACACAAACCGGTATTGCCAGTGCTACCTCCTTCGCCGAGTTTCAAGAAACCCGGTTTTTCAAGAACATTATGAAATCTGCCGGTGAACCTATATGGGATATGTTGTCCCCTGAGGATCACCTGCTGCATGGAGACAGACATTATAAACTCGTGATGATCAAGCCCTTTAAGGATTTCAATACCTATAAACGAATCGGTGTACTAATGATTGGGATCGATGCCGATCAACTCAGCAATAATCTTTTCCGCAAAGAAAATAATGCCTATCAGCTGGTTATCAATGACGATGGTGTGATTCTGGCTTCTACGGAGCTGGATAATTTGGGCGAACATATTGGTGATCTGCCCTATTTCCAATCTGCTGAACCAACACTCTCAAAAGATGATGCGCTCAGCTACCTGCTGGATAGAGATGACTTGGTTGTCTCTCAGACCACTTCCCCGCTGACAGGCTGGCACTCTTTGGTGATACAGAATAAAAAGGATTTATTGAAAGAGCTCGATTATATCAAATCTATAACTGTTCTTATTATGGCAGTGTTTACGCTGGTAATGATACTGTGTACTTGGTTAATCGCCAAAATCATTACGAACCCTGTCAAAACATTAATTCTCTCGATGAAGCAGCTGCAGCTTGGAGACTTCAGTCAGCGGGTGAATTTTTCGGGGAACGATGAGATCGGCCAACTGGGTTACTGGTATGATACGATGGTTAAGCGTGTGAAAACCCTAATCGATGATGTATATACTTCCCACTTAAAACAAAAAGAAGCAGAGCTTAAAACGCTGCAATCGCAAATCAATCCTCACTTCCTGTACAACACTTTAAATATGATAAGCTGGACGGCGATGCAGAAGAATGAGCGGGATATTGCAGAAATGGTTCAATCTTTGTCCCAGGTGTTCAGGTTAAGTCTGAATAACGGCCAAGACAATGCCACTCTTCATCAGGAGGTTGAATTCATCGAGAATTATTTATTTTTGCAAAAGAAACGTTTTACTACCAGATTTCATTTTCTCCGTCACCCTGGATGAAGAGATCGGTCATTTCCAAGTCCCCAAATTATTATTGCAGCCCCTTGTTGAAAACGCCATCATTCATGCCATAGAACCTTTAGAGGGAAGCGGAATGATTGCGGTAGCCTGTTATGCTGAGGAATCGTGGATCGTCCTGGAGGTTGTTGATAACGGAAAGGGCATGACTCCAGAACGGGTGAAGCAAATTTCATGTCATCCTAAACCGGTTACTCCTTCCATTGGACACTCAGGCCTCGCCTTAAGTAATATTCGCGAAAGGTTGAATCTGTACTTTGGGCTTACGGAATTTCACATTGAAAGCACCTTAGGTCTAGGTACGCGTATCCAAATCCGAATCCATAGAGGGGGTAACTAAACGATGCTCAGGTTGCTGATTGCCGAAGATGAGTTATCATTCCGACAAGGAATTATTCAGATGATCGATTGGTCCTTTTACGATATTGAGATTGTGGGCGCAGCGGGGGATGGACGAGAAGCTATAACATTAATGAGAGAAAGGAAGCCGGATGTGTTATTAACAGATATTCGCATGCCTTACATAAATGGACTGGAACTGATCCAGACTGCGCAGGAGGAGGGGCTGTCCTTCTATTCCATCCTGCTTACGGGATACAGTGATTTTAATTACGCGAGGGATGCTGTCCGGTATGGGGCAAGCGAGTATTTGTTAAAGCCCTGCTTACCTGAAGATATTCTCCAAGCCATACTTAGTGTGAAGGAAAAGATCGATAAGGAACAAAGGGAAGGCTCCACACTGCAGCAGCTCAATCAGAATTGGACAAAAAATATTCCGCTGCTTAAAAATCAAATTTTAAATCAGTGGCTTGCGAATCCCCCGCTCCTTCTCGAAGACAGGCAGAAAATCATCGAAGAGATGGAAATCTCACTTAAACCTTTTAAGATTCATATTGGATTGCTGCGGATTGACACCCCGGACCACCGGAATGACTCCAAACTATATAAACGGGATATGGCATTGATTCGATACGCAGCCAGTAATATTCTGACCGAGACATTGCTGCCTCTATTCCATGGATTTATAGAACCGATTAGCTACGGAGAGGAATTATTATGGCTGGCCAACATCCCTGATCATGAGACCGATACCTCTTTGAAGAAAAAGATGGAAGAACTCCAAAAGAATATGGAGACCTTCTTGAAAATTTCCATCAGTATAGCCATCTCTTCCGTAAAACCATCTCTGGATGAAGTGCATAGCGCGTACGCGGAAGCCATGGAAGCCATGGCAGGCCGGTTTTACAAAGGAAAAGGCGGGGTATTTCTTTTTTCCGAATCTAATCAGCGCGGTCTGGTTCACACCTCCATCTTGGAGAATGAAGAATTACAGCAACTGGAGAAGGAAATAAAGCTCAACTTGGAAAATCAAAATTATGAACAAGCGTTAGATCATCTGGACCATTGGCTGAATTATATCCGCAACACCTCTCAATATGACAAAACGGAAGTCAATCTGCGGGCCACGATCTTCATTCTAGAGCTGCAAAAATTCTCACAGGAACGTAATCATGCCGCCTTCGAATGGAAGGATGACCTTATTAATTGGGTGGAGAAAGTCCCCTCGATCGAGACATTAGAAGAGCTGGCTACCATTATGCAAAAAATTATTCAAAGCATCGTTGAAATTGACTCCCGGCAGAAGCCTCTTCACCGAACGGTTCAAGCTGCACTTGATTGGATTATTCAGAAGTACAACACCAGTATCTCGCTGGAATCTGTCGCTAAGGAAACTTATGTATCCAATACCTACTTAAGCTCTTTATTCAAGCAAGAACTAGGGATTAACTTTTTGGATTATTTGCATCAATTCCGTGTGGAAAAGGCGAAGGAGCTATTGAAGCAAAACTACAAAATATATACAGTTGCCAAGCAAGTCGGGTATCAGGAGGAGCGGCATTTTAGAACTACTTTCAAAAAATGGACGGGGCTGACCCCAACACAGTACCAAAAAATGATCGGTTACCTTGAACCTACAAGCTGAAGCTCAAAAGGGCATAAAAAACAAAGAAAGGCCAACCGGAACCTTCCGATTGGCCTTATCTTCATTCAACTACAACAGCACTTAGTTATTGCAAATTATACATCTTATAAATCATAACTGAAGCTTCAGCACGGGTTGCAGTCCCAAGCGGATTCACAAGGGTCCCGTTACCAGACACGATTCCATTCTTAACCAGCGTTGCTATGTCTTCAACCGCGAAGGGGGCGATCTGCGTAATATCATCAAATCCTGCTAAGTCCGCTGCTGATCCCTGTTCCAAATGAATCTGTGCAGCACCCAATGCCCGGGTGGCCAACGCCATCATTTCTTGTCTCGTGATGTTTGCTTCCGGTTCGAAGACATTGCCGCCTTTTCCTTGGACAATCCCGAGCTTCTTAGCTATGCCAATAGCCTCTGCATAATAAGCCGTGGATTTAACATCGGCAAAGTTATCACCTGCTACTTCTGTAAGTCCAAGTGCTTTGACTAATAATACGATAAAGTCCGCTCTTTTAATCTTTGCATTAGGGGCAAATGTCGTATCTGATGTGCCCTGTATCACTCCCTTGGACGCCAGAGCCTCGATTGCCTGCTTTGCCCACCCGTGCTTACTGATATCTGTAAAAGATTTATTAACATACGCTACAGCAAATGTGCCGAAGTGTGTCGTGGTGAAACTAACCATTCCGGATTTTTCATCGTAACGACCGCTTGGAACCGATATTAGATTTCCTTGTCCATCGATATACCAGACAGTGATTTGCTCCTTATGGGCCAATTCTGTTGCCGAAGGCGTGTAAGGAATAGACACCTTTACCGGTGCTTTCGGATTATTCCATTCAATGACCTGATTACCGGCCCGTAAGGTCAGCCTGATGACGGGATGTAGCCCAATTTTTGCTTTTACCCCCTCCTCAGTAATACCCGCTACTGCAATCGTTAATCCAATGTTGTCTACACCACTCGCAACGGTTCTGCTTAGCATGTTACTTGGCACGACTATCTTCCCAATGGCCGTATCAATTTCCAGCTTCGAGGTTAAAGTCCCCGTCGTCAGATTCTCAACAGGAAGAAGTATTTCGTATCCCTTCTGTCCTGCTAATTCCTCAACTTCTATAAAAACCGTTGGGACTCCTTTGACTGGTTTCGCAGCTTGTAGCGCTGCTTTCAAATCTGCACTTGCTATCGTTGTTGTTGCGCGGCCTGTGTTAGGATTTACTACAGGCTTCGGAGCTTTGATCATCGCCTTTTGCCCATTATCAACCGGGGTAGTCCCTGGGTTTGTTACGGGATTTGTTACTGGGTTCGTCCCTGGATTCGTACCGGGATTCGGATTTGGATTATTAGTAATATTGAAAGTGAATTCACCGACAGCGCTATGATTCAAGCTGTCTTTAATAGAAACTGCTTTGATCGTCGTAGCAGAAGTAACCGTAAGCTGCCCCTGATATAAGTGGCTTGTCGTCGTCGGAACGGTACCATCGGTAGTATAATAAATAGTTGCTCCTTTGGTTCTACTTGTTAGATTCACATTGACCAGGCTGTTATAACTTCCCGCACCTGGACTTGCTTGCGGTGATGCCGCTGCTGCTGCATAGAAGGAGACATAACTGTCATCCATCCCCGCTTTTACGACAATAGCCCGAAGGACTTTCGCCGGTGACACTGAGACAGGACCCGTATATAATGTGCTGCCCTTTGTTGGAAGTGTACCGTCTGTTGTATAGTAGATTTTCCCGTCAACGATATTCGTATTGAGCTTTACGATTTGCTCGTCATCCCTTTGACTATCTTCATACAAGACATTAGGTGCTGCAGCCATTTCAAAAACTGGCGCCGGAGCGGAATCCGTTGGCTCAAGCTGGAACCGGTCCAAGTTTACTCCGTCGCCATTAATGACAAGCCGAATGGTCTGCGTGCCTGCTGTTAAAGGAAGGATCGAAGCCGCTTCAGAATAGACAACCCAGCCACCCGTACTTGGCAAGCTTGTGGTACCGGTTGTTTGACCCTTCGTCTGCAGCGATACGGAAACTCCGCCTTGTGGAGTTGCATAATTATATTTAACTTTGTAGTTGCTGGACTCCGGTACTGTAACTAGGTAATCCATGTAGGTTCCCGCGGTTGTATAGCCGAGGTTTGTAATTGGATCTCCTACTTGGATCACGTTCTGACCTGCTTTTACGAAACTCTCCGCTTCCACTTTCAAGATGCCGTCCCCGTCCACGGAATGAGGGCTGACTTCTTCGACTATCATATGCTGCATTTCAAAGGTACCCACACTGCCGAGAATTCTAATGATCTGCTCCCCTGCTTCCAAATCCGCCGAAGTACGTATGAGATTCCAAGTATTAGGTCCGGAAGGAATGTTAAATGTGGCGAGCGTTGTATGATCAGATTTCATCTGGAAAGCACTGCCTCCACCACTTGGAACTACAGCATTTAACGTAAATGCATATTTGCCGGCTCTCGGAACATTAATCTTAAAGTCTACCCAGTCCCCAGCTCCTATGTCTGTAAATTTCCATCCCTCCGTAAAATTCACTCCTGAGAACTGATAGTAAACATCCGCGCTGACGGTACCTGGTATAGGTGTAGCCGGTGTCTGTCTTGCAGTCCCTTTCAGCTTCACATGCGCTGAAAGCGGCTTACCATCAGTAGAATCAGAATAGGCGGTAGCCGGTACATTTAGGGTCAGGTTCACATCATTATAATAAGGCGTTCCATCCCATGCGAGTTTTACTTTAACCTTATCCGGGTTGTAAGTAGCGTAGGTAACAGAGGTTACTGTCACACCCTTATCCGTTGCCTCACCAGATAATGAAATGTCATTCACATTGAAGCTATTAAAAGTGCCTCCGCTAAGATTCAACGTTACTTCTTTGCCGTTTACGTCATAATCCAAAACATCCGGAGTAAGACTTAGCACTTTCTCCTCCCCAGGTACCGTCTGAACGTCACGGTTCCAACGGTAAGTGGCTACTGACTTGGGGGCTAGTGTTGCCGCAATTTGTGTTCCGTCACTCACCAGCTTAAACGTTTGTGTGGATGCCGTCTGGTTAATAACGACCGTAACGATCGTTTTCTTGTCCGGACTCATGAAGGATACATTCGTTACACTATCCTTATTACCGTAATTGCTGCCGATTCGAGTGTAGCCTGGTTTCACGAACTTCGTGAAGTGGCCCACGAAGTAATACTCCGGCGTCAGCCAATAATTATCGGTGTTCGACGAATCCTGAATTAACATCGTCGGATCCGGTGTTCCAACCCATTGGTGGGTGTTGATATCGCTATCCAGCATAAGGACCCATGAATTATAGCTTTTTGCCCAATTTCTGAAATATTGTGCAATCCGGTCCGTACCTAATGTTCCCCATACTGCACGTTCCGTTAAGTAAACGTTCTTCTCGGGGTACATATCATGCAGCTGAGACATAAGCCCAAGATCGCCGCCGTAATCATGGAAAGCCGTTCCGTCAATCGCTGCGTAGTTCTCAGAATCAGCCAGCATTGGAGCCGGATAAGACATCGTGTCGCCCGGGTTGTGGTCGAATATCCATAACTTCACATCCAGTCCTGCTGCTGTAAGCTTCTGCTTCAGCAGCTTGGCAAGCTCCGCTTCTTGTTGCCAAGGCATTTTCGTACTGGGATATTCGATTTCAAGAAGCGGCTCGTTCTGTAAGGTCATCGCTTCGATAACAATCCCTTGTTTCTTATACTCTTGAATGAATTTGACATAATAGTCCGCGAGTACAGGCAGATATTCATCCTTGACCTGCCCTTTAACCATGCTGTCAGTGGTCTTCATCCAGCCTGGAGGACTCCATGGTGAAGCAAAAAATTTGAGTTCCGGATTGATCGCCACCATTTTCTGCAATGCCGGAATAATACCAAAGTCGATATCCTTCTGAATGGAGAAATGACTTAAGCTTGTGTCCGTTTCACCCTTTGGCATATCATCATAGGAATAAAACTTCTGTGCTGTAAAGTCAGCCGAACCAATCGTAACGCGCATCATACTCATGCCAATGCCTTCAGTCTTGCTCACTAGCTTCTTCAGTAATTCGTCCTGTTTCGCTGGTGACATCTTGAGCAGATTGTAAACAGTCGATTCTTCCATCGATGTTCCAATCCCCATCATCGACTGATATTCTTTGTTTGGATCAATAGTAATCGTTGTAACTTTAGGGTCAACAGCCGTTCCAACCTCAGTCAAGTCGATATTAGCTTGCTGTTCAAGCTTCTTGTCGCCATCCTGCCAACGAGGATCGTAATACCATCCCATATCGCCGGAATCCCGTTCAGTAGTCACCCAGTTCTCAACTGCGTTCGCCTGTATGACCGGTGCCGGGGTTACAATTCCCCCACTATCAATTTCTGGCGCTGCGGGTGAGAAGCCTTTGGAACCAAACCAGTTTAAGTTTAGACCGCCCGCCTTAAGCACTAACTTAATCTTCTGAACACCTGCTGTAAGGGCAATGTCATGAACTGTAGTCGTCTTCCAGTTCTGCCAGGCTCCTGTGCGGTTTACGGATAACTCACCGAGTTTCACGCCTGACTCATTTAGAATGTTAAATCCGGTATTATCACCTTCACCGGCATGGCGGAAATCTATATCAAACACTCCATCTGTTGGAACGTCGATCAGATATTCCATCCAGTCCCCTGCATCTGCGTAGCTAATATTTTGGCCTCCACCCACATCAGCAGTGCCCTCTAACTGTATCCCTTGTTGTTGTATGAAGCTCTCCGCCTCTACTTTCGCGTAGAGAGCGTTGCCCGGTTTTTGCGGAAGAGCGGGTAAAACAGGTGTTGGTTCGTTTTTAGTCAATCCATACCCATAATCAAACAGAATATATTGCTGTTCTAAATTCGAGGTGCCTGCCTTCAAAGCCGAGTATGCCTCTGTGTAGAAAGGCCAACGAATCGGTAATTTACCCGTGAATTCATAATCACCGAAAAGGACATCGGCTACTCCCTGCCCCTCCGTTCCCGGCAGCCAACCTTCAACCAGCCCTGCAATATCCTCCAATTGATCATTTATGATCAAAGGTCTTCCGGATACGAGGACAACAATCGTCGGAACCCCAGATTTGCGGATATTATTTAACGTGGCAATATCTTTCTTATCCAATTTGAGACTGTTTAGGCCATCACCGTTTGATTCGGCGTACGGCTTTTCACCGATAACAGCAATCGCGACATCATTGCCCGCTGCGCCACGGCCATGTTTGTTGTAGGTTACCTGCTTTGATTCACCGGCTGTGTTCTTAATCCCCTGAAGGATCGTGGTTCCTTCCGTAATTTTTCCGGATAGACCCTGCCAGCTGATGGACCAGCCACCCGACTGTATGCCGATATCATCCGCACTTTTGCCTGCGACAAAAATCTTGTTCATATTCTTAAGCCGGGAAAGGATCGGCTGACCATTTACCTTATCGTTCTTCAGGAGAACGAGGGATTCGCGCACTGCCTTCTGGGCAAGCGCACGGTGTGATTTAGAGCCGAAGGTAGTCTCAAGACTCTGATCCGTCATCGGATGCTCAAATGCACCTGACTCGAACTTAACGCGCAAAATACGCGTTACTGCGTCATCTATACGGCTTTGACTAATGGATCCATCCTCTACAAGTGCCTTCAGGTGAGTGATGGTAACTTTCCAATCGGCTGGCATCATCAGCATGTCAACGCCGGCATTCACAGCTACTTTAATCTGGTTCTTCAATCCACTGACTGCATTTCCATCCCAGTCCTTGTTGATTTGCTGCACGGCATTATAGTCCGTAATAACAAAGCCCGTGAAGCCAAGCTGGCCCTCGCCTGTACCCTTCAGCGCATCGTTGAGAATACGTTTGTTCGCGTGCATCTTCAATCCTTGGATACTGTTATAGGAAGCCATTACCGTCCTTGCCCCAGCTTCTATAGCCTTTTTGTACATAGGCAGATTCAGGTCGAGCACTTCCTGCTCAGTCATCCCGGTGATATCGCCCTGATTCACTCCATTATCCGTTAACCCTTCTCCAAGAAAATGTTTTGCGGAGGCGATCACCCGATCACTATTTTTCAACTCGCCAATGGTTTTTCCCTGCAGTCCCTTTATGTACGCAGAGGCCATTTCAGCTACAAGGGACTGGTTATCACTGAAGCCTTCATACGTCCGGCCCCAATTTATATGTTGCGGATCAGCAATGGTAGGACCAAAGATCCAATTCGTTCCAGATGCTTTAGCCTCCTGTGCGGTTGCGATCCCAATTTGTTCGACAAGTTCTGTATTTCGTGTAGCTCCTAAACCTATATTATGCGGGAATAAGGTCGCACCCATGATATTGTTCTGACCATGTACCGCATCAACCCCATAGAGAAGCGGGATACCCAGTGGTGTTGATAAGGCACCTGCTTGATAGGAATCCACCAGTGCCTCCCACTTCTCACGAGTACTGTCTAATTGCTTCCCGTTCGGGAAAGAACCTCCGCCACTGAGAACCGAACCTAAGTGATACTTCTTGACATCTTCCGGTGTGACGGATGCACGCTCCGCCTGCACCATTTGCCCGATTTTCTCATACAGAGACATCCGTCCCAGCAAGTCTGCCACTCGGGTATCCACAGGCAGTGAGGCTTTATAATAGGGAACCAGGGCTTCCGTAGTTGACGCTGCTGCATAGGAAGTTGCAGGTGCTGCTCCTGCAAGTGTTGACCACAAAAGAAGTATAGCGGTGGCCGAGGAAATTGCGCGTTTCAACATTTCATATTGCCTCCTTCAAAAGTAGTGAGCACTGAAATCGAATACAAATTTCCCTTTCGGACAGAACCTCCTTAGGCAATTGTTATATAGCGATTGAAAGCGTAATCATTTATAATCATAATTTCAGCATCCACAAAAATATAGGAGTCATTTTTTAGATAACCTGCAGCATTTTTTAGATTATTCCAGTCTTAAATTTATGTCAGTTCTTACAATAGACCAAACCTCCTATAATCACCTATAATATTACAATACACAACATATTTATTAGGGGGAATTAGTTATTATGGACTGGATGAACAAGCTTCCGTTAAAACAGAGAATAGTTGCCGGTTGTTATCTGATTGCCGCATTATTCGCAGTTCCTGTTCTGATTACTTTATTGATCATGGGCAAGATCTTGATCGGAATTATTCTTGTTGTGGTGCTGTCAGCGTTGACTTATCCTCTTTCACGATTTATTGAGAGAACGCTTACATCTTCGTTTGACGACATTTCTAATGTGACGCACACGATCGCCAAAGGAGATTTCACAAGCCGTGCGGACGAAAGCGGGGCCATGGGCGACATCAGCCGCTCGTTCAACACGATGATCGAGAAGCTGAAGAAGATTCTGACGGAAGCTTCGGGAATTACCCGCCAGGTAATGGACGCCAGCCGGGGCATTGAGGACAAGAATCAGAATCTCAAGATTGTCATGGCACAGGTTGCCTCTTCTTCCAACGAGCTGGCCCTCGGCGCCAATGAGATATCCGTGGATATTGCAGATATGACGGAATCCATCAAAGACATAGAAACCAAAGTTTCTAACTACACAAGCTCAACTAAAGAAATGAATAAACGTTCTATACATACGCTGGAGCTGGTCGAAAAAGGACGTGTGTCCGTTGACACTCAGGCAGAAGGCATGCGCAAGAATATTCAGGCTACGCAAAAGGTGGCCGATACGATTGATGCCCTTTCACAAAATGCCCGGGGCATTACCATGATTACGAAGACCATCACCGAAATTGCCGAGCAGACCAACCTGCTGTCGCTGAACGCATCCATTGAAGCCGCGCGCGCAGGCGAACATGGCCGGGGGTTCGCCGTGGTAGCCCAGGAAGTCCGCAAGCTTGCCGAGGAATCCACCGCTTCTACTAAGGAAGTATTCGGACTGGTACGCAGTATCGAAGCCGACATCAAGCAGGCAATCGACAATATAGCCATCAACGAAGAGGTTGTGCAGGTTCAGAATGAGATGATCACCGAGACCGCTCATATTTTCGCGCAAATTGTGCAAAGTGTTCAGTACATAACCGAGCAAATCGCCTCCTTCTCTGCTGAAAGTGATCTCATGCTGGAAAGTGCACTCAAAATCTCCAGCGCAATTGAGAATATTTCCGCGATTACCCAGCAGACGGCAGCCGGAACCGAAGAGGTATCCGCAGCCATGAATGAGCAAATCAATGCCCTGCAATCCGTAGCCGAAGAGACAGATAAAATGACGCAAGCCGTATTCCAGCTGCAAAAGACCATTCACATCTTCAAGTTCTAGATTAAGCGTATCCTACTCCGAGACCTCTTTATGGATTATGGCTGATTATCAGCCGTATCCTGAAGAGGTTTTTTTATTGAAATATGGTTAAAAATCACTATATAGTGCGCTAGCAAGCGCTTTTCATTTGATCTTTTGTGACAAATTAATACATGTTTCGACTTTATTATTGCATATACATGAAATTCATGGTTATCTATATGAACAGATATACATGAGGACCCTAGAGGCAAGCTTAGCTGCCCCCTCATGTTCAGCACTTCACTAACGGGAGAGATGTACAGATGGGGAAATTTATTTTAAAGACAGATGTGGAACAGAAAGTAATCGAAATTGAATTGGAAGGCACCTTCTCTGAAGAGGACGGTCTCCGGTCCATCCAAGCTTATCAGCAAACGATCAATCCTATTAACCCAGCCGACTATGAACTGAAAATTGATTGTATAAAGTTGAATGTAACCGCTCCAGATGTGGTTCCTCTGCTGGAAGGCTGCTTCGTGATGTTCAAGAGCGACGGATTTGTGAAGGTCAAGCTGACGCTGGAAAACAATCCGATCCTTAAAATGCAGCTGGCCCGGCTGGGCCGCAAGGCTGGTCTTGAGAATTTAGAGATCCTTTCCGCAGTTGAAGTGTAGCAGCAGTTATGGGAGAACCTGTAATTAAGAAAATGACTGATTTCTCGGAGAGATCTATTGCGGCTGTGAAGTCGCTGGAGCTGCTCTGCAAAAATTCCGATGGGAGCAATCTGAGTTGGCGTTGAGAGTCTGGGACCTGAGAACGGTGATGCTGCTTTCCTCTGCCATGCCGGGGAACAGTTAATCGGTTTTCTGAGCTGATGCCAGTTGGACTGATAAGAGTTAATAAAGTTAACACCCGGACAGCGGTTATCCACGATTTCTGCGTCCTTCCGGCTAAAGCCCGCCAGAACAAATACGGCGCTCAAGAAGAATCTACTCTTCTTGAGCGCCGTTTGCGTGATAGGGTGATCGTGAAACAAGTTTCCAAATCAGAACATGTATAATTCCTGCTTACTGACGCCCCTCATGCTTCTCCCAGCCCATGGTACGCGCTACAGCATCTTTCCAGGCGCCATAGCGGCGTTCCCGTTCCTCCTGCTCCATCTGCGGCGAGAACACCTTCTCGGCCTTGTTGAAGCTCTCCAGCTCTTCTCTTGACCAAATCCCTGAGGTGAGTCCGGCCAGCAGCGCTGCACCCAGAGCCGTCGTCTCCGCATAGGTGGTGCGGGTCACCTCACTGCCTAGAATATCTGATTGAAACTGCATCAGCAGATCATTGCGGACAGCGCCGCCATCCACGCGCAGTCCGGTCAGCGGCATGCCGGCGTCTTTTTCCATCGCCCCAATCACATCCCGGGACTGGAAAGCCAGCGACTCCAGCGTGGCCCGCACCAGGTGACCTGCCGTAGTCCCCCGGGTCAGACCGAACACCGCGCCGCGGGCGTACATATCCCAATAAGGCGCCCCCAGGCCGGTAAAGGCCGGTACAACCACGACACCCTCGCTGTCCTCCACTTCCCTTGCTTTGTCCTCCGAGTCCGAGGGGCCGGTAATCAGCCCCAGTCCTTCCTCCAGCCACTGGACGGCTGCACCGGCCACAAAGACACTGCCTTCGAGCGCATAATACAATTCATCGCCCATACCCCAGGCTACTGTGGTCAGCAGCCCATGAGTGGAGACGACTGCTTCCGTACCAGTATTCATCAGAATAAAGCAGCCTGTGCCGTATGTGTTTTTGGCGCTGCCGGCATCCAGACAGGTATGGCCGAACAATGCGGCCTGCTGATCGCCAAGGACAGAGCGGATAGGAATTTCCGCACCGAACCACTGTGCCTGGGCTACGCCGAATTCCCCACCGGACATCCGCACCTCCGGGAGAATGGCGCGGGGGATGCGCAGAACTTTGATAAGCCGCTCATCCCATTTGCGCTCATGCAGATTAAACAGCATCGTACGTGAAGCATTGGTCACGTCCGTGGCGTGCACAGCGCCTCCGGTGAGCTTCCAGATCAGCCAGCTGTCAATAGTTCCGGCAAGCAGTTCTCCCCGCTCGGCACGTTCCCTTGAGCCCGGCACATGGTCCAGAATCCAGGCCAGCTTTGTTGCCGAGAAATAGGCATCGACGACAAGTCCCGTCTTCTCGGCAATCTCTGCGGTAAGACCTTGCCGCTTAATGTCCTCACACTGCTCCGCCGTGCGCCGGTCCTGCCAGACAATGGCCGGATAAATCGGCACACCTGTAACCCTGTCCCAAATGAGCGCAGTTTCCCGCTGATTGGTGATGCCGATGGCCAAAATCTCCGCAGCCGGGACCCGGCTTCCGCTGATAGCATCTCTGGCTGCAGCAAGCTGGCTTTCCCAGATTTGCTCCGGATCATGCTCAACCCAGCCTGGACGGGGGAAAGATTGTTTAATATCATACTGACCCTGGGAGAGCATGCCCGCTTCCAGATCAAACATAATCGCCCGTGAGCTGGTCGTGCCTTGGTCCAACGATAAAATCATGATAGATGCCTCCTTGATTTGCTGCAAGATGTTCCACGATGAACAAGATTAAAGTGCTAGTTTCAACAAAAAGCACCTCTGCTGTCAGAGGCGCTGTCATGCTGGGTCAAGCGTTTACTGTTTTTCGACAGGAAGCCGCAGCGTAAAGGTTGTCCCCTCGCCAAGCTTGCTGTACGCGGTAATTTGCCCTTGATGCGACTCGACGATATTTTTAACGATCGCCAGTCCCAATCCCGTTCCCCCGGATTCCCCCCGGACACGCGCTTTATCCGCCTTGTAGAAACGTTCGAAAATATAAGGAAGATCCTCCGGCGCAATGCCGACTCCTTCATCCCGGACTTCAATCCCCAGGTAACGGCGGCCCTCCAGAATCACCGTGCTGGTAACAATGGTAATGTGCTTGCCTGCGGGTGTATGGCGGAATGCATTGTCCAGCAGATTTGTCAGAACCTGCTCCAGCTTATCTTCGTCGGCAGCCTTAAGGAGCGGTATATCGCCAGACTTGGTCAGCTCCAGATGTATCTCCCGTTCCTTGGCCCGTACGGAAAACTTGCGGTATATGCGTTCCAGCAGCTCATCCATATCCACCTGCGCCTTGGCCATATCCGTATGTCCTGCCTCCATGCGGGCAAGATCCAGCAAATCCTTAACCAGCCGTCCCATACGCAGCGATTCGTCATGGATAACCTGCACCAGCTCGCTGCTCTCCTCCGGCGAGGAGGCCATACCATCCAGCAGCGCCTCGCTGTAGCCCTGCATCATCGAGAGCGGTGTACGGATTTCATGCGATACGTTGGCCACAAAGTCCGTGCGCATTTTCTCCAGGCGCACCTCTTCAGTCACATCACGCAGAACCGCTACAGCGCCGCGGATATTCCCTTCCGAATAGAGCGGAGCCATATGAACCGACCAGACTCCCTGGCGGACATGCACATTAGAACGCTCGTCGCTTCCCTGTTTCAGCGTGCTGAAGAACAGCGGGCGTAGCGGCGGCGGCACATCGCCTGAAGCAACCGCATCAGGATCAAGCTCAGAATCGCTTTCCTGCTCGTGGTCTAAATCCTTCCAGGCTTGAAGCAGTTTTTGGCCGTGCGGGTTGGTCAATATAATCCGGCCTTCGATGTCAAACGTGATAACAGCATCGCTCATGCTGCGCAGAACACTCGACAGATGGCCCTTCTCATGGTTCAAACTGCGGATATTCTCCTCCAGCTCTTCAGCCATATGGTTGAATGAAGTGGCTAATTGACCAATTTCGTCGCTCGTCACAAGTGTCAGCCTTGTCCCGTATTCACCCTTGCGGATATTGTTGGCCGCTTCAATGACCTGCTGCATCGGCTGGGTAATCTTAGTAAATAAAAACAAGGCAAAAAATGTCGTCAACGAGAACCCGATCATACAGGCATACATGAACAAACGTTTAATCGCCCCGGAATTGGCGAAGTTGCTGTCGATATAAGGCAGCAGAGACAGCCCCACCGTAATGAGCACGACAGCAACCAGACAGATGATCGTGATCCACAGCTTGCCGACAAGACTTCTCCAGAAATTCACTTATTTAGGTACCTCGAGCTTGTAGCCAACGCCCCATACTGTGGTGATCATCGCTGCTGATTCCGGTGAAACTTTATTCAGTTTCTCGCGAAGCCGTTTGACATGGGTATCCACTGTACGTAAATCTCCGAAAAACTCGTAATTCCACACATCCTTAAGCAGCTCTTCGCGCGAGAAAACCTTGTCAGGCGAGATAGCCAAATAATGCAGCAGCTCATATTCCTTCGGGGTCAGGCTTACTTCCTGGCCGCCTGCAGTTACCCGGTGTGCATCATGCTCAATAATAAGATGCGGGAAAACGATATTGTTGCTGGAATTGCTCTCTTTGGATAAAAAGGCCGTTGCCGAAGAACGGCGCATAATGGCCTTGACCCGGTAGATCACTTCTCGCGGGCTGAACGGTTTAACCACATAATCGTCTGCACCCATTTCAAAGCCCTGAACCCGGTTGATTTCCTCGCCCTTGGCGGTCAGCATCAGAACAGGAGTAGATTTAACCCCCCGGAGTCTCGTCAGCACTTCAATCCCATCGATGCCCGGCAGCATGACGTCCAGCAAAATAAGGCCATAATCATTGGCCGTTGCTTTGCGCAGAGCAATTTCACCGTCTTCCGCTTCGTCGATTTCGTAGCCTTCTTTTTCAAGGTACATCTTTAGCAGGCGGCGAATGCGCTCTTCGTCATCCACCACCAGAATTCTATTCAAATGCTCTGCCATTTCACAACAACCCCTTCATCAAATACAGTAGAACGTTATCTTAAAACCAAGTGCTGCGTTAGTAAACAAAGTTGCTCAGTCCGTCCCCGCATAAGAATGAAGCCCGGCGATGACCAGATTAACGCCCACCAAGGTGAACATTACGACCAGAAAGCCGAGTACGGCGAGCCACGCGGATTTGCGCCCTTGCCATCCGCGGGCCAGCCGCAAATGGAGATAGGCGCTGTAGAACAGCCAGGTGACGAGAGCCCACACTTCTTTGGGATCCCAGCCCCAGAATCTGCCCCAGGCCACTTGAGCCCAGATCATGGCAAATATCAGCGCACCCAGTGTAAAGATCGGGAATCCAATGGCTATAGCCCTGTACGTAATTTCGTCGAGGTCATTCTCATCGATTCCGTCCAGTACCGGGTGTATGGCCTTGCCTAGCGGCTTACGGACAATGAGGCGCAGGAGTCCATAGATAAGCGCGCCGGAGATCAGCGACCAGATAACCGTGTTGAATTTCCGTCCCGCATTGACACCATTCATCCATGAAGGCGCTTCGAAGAGAGGCTCCTTCATACCAAGAAACGACTGAAATTGCTCAATTTCGCTATGATACGGCGCCACAATCGGCGGCATTTTATAGCTCACTCTTTCTATTGTACTATCTTCCTGCCCAGGGCTGTCAATCGTAACGTTGGAACGAACGAAAACAGTTTCGTATCCGGCGCCGCGAAAAGCAAAGACGCTCCCGAGAAACCCTATTATAACAATGATCGAAAAGAGAGTAAATTCGACCAGCCGCTGCTGCTTGCGGTCGCTCCGCTCCGCGCTGTCGAAATTCACTGTGCGCAGCAGATACATCAGACCGGCTGCGAAGCCGACTGCGAAGAATGATTCGCCCAAGGCGGCCAGGGTAACATGAATGTTCAGATAGATGGATTTCAATGAAGGTATCAGCGGCTGAACCTCCTGCGGAAATACTGCCGCATAAGCCATAACGATGATGGAGATCGGTACCGCAAAGACGCCGAGAATGATCTTGCGGTAGATGGCGAAGATTACTGTGAAGGCAACCATCACCATCATGGATAAAAAGGTCATGAACTCATACATATTGCTGACCGGAATATGACCCGATCCCATCCAGCGGGTGATGAAATAAGCCATGTGGCAAATGAGGCCCAAAGAGGAAATTATAAACGCAATTCTGCCCCAGCGCGCGGTATGCTCTTCCGGTTTTCTGCCGGACCACCTGCGCCCCATAATAGCGATTGTGAACAACATAAACGCACCGCTGTATAAGAAAAATGCGATGATAAAGACATCACTGCTGAAATCGAGCAAGCTCATGCCATGCCTCCTCCGTTGTCCAATGATTTTTCATCGACTGTCATGTCTATCTTCTTCAGAATAGAAACGATCTCACGGCGGAAGCCGAACCAATTCTTGTTCGTATGGCCACCCAGTACAAGTTCTCCGTTCTCCAGCGTCAGCCAGATGCGTCTATGCTGCCAGTAGAAGCCAAGCACGAGCCCAAGCATTACGATCCCGGCACCTATCCAGACAAAGGGCATTGCACGGTCCACACGCACATTGAGGAAGGAGGTGGACTCTGCAAAATCAACATCGCTCATGCTCTTCACTTCAAGCTCCAGAAACCGGCTGCCGCCTCCCAGCTTATCGTTGATCGTCTGCTGCTGGAACTGATCCTTGTCAATCGCCTTCGGAAAATAGAAATATTGCTGCCCTTCCGCCGGCAGGTCCGGCCCCGTAATCAGAAAAAGGAATGCAGGCGCATTCGGATTAGGCGATTTGGATACCGGCTGCCCCTCCTCGTTCAGACCGAAATCCATATATTTCTCTTTCAGCTCCAGGGTGTAGGGACCGACCTGAAAGATGCGCTGAGAGTTCTTCATCTCCAGCTTGAACTTGCCGAATGCCTCACCCGTAGCTGAATTCACCAGCTCAGGCTGTACTGAGCGCAGTACAGGGGTCAGGTCATAATCAAACTGATACGCTTTCAAACCTTTGTAGCTGAGCGGTGAATTCACACGGATATCATGGGAGGTCACCTCTGCGAGCTGCGGCTCCTTCGAAGGATCGACACAATCGGCGGTGCATTCATAAAGCTTGGCCTTTGTCTCATACAGCTTCGGCAGCACTTTCCTGCCGCGGAATTCCTCAGGCATTTCTGCTTCCGAGTAAAATTCCACTGTAAACTTCTCATTGAGTAAATAATAAGTGGTATCCGGAATCCTAGTCATTTCCCCTTGCGGAAAAGCGAGATGCTGATCCATATTCAGTCCCGGCAGTCCTCTCGCCAGTACGGCTAGCAAAAAAATAATCAGGCCGATATGTATGACATAGGGTCCCCAGCGGCTGAAACGGTGCTTCTCTGCCAGCAGAGCGCCACCCTCTGTCCTTACACGGTAGCCTTTTTTCTTAAGCGGCTCTACAATTCCGGCCACCCAAGTCTCCGGATCTTCCTGTACATCAGTGACCAGAACAGCCTTTTGGCGGGTCAGAAACTGCCGGTGCTTGCGGATCTTCTGGCGGGTCAGCGCCTTGTACAGCGGAAGTACGCGGTCCAGGCTGCAGATCACCAGTGAAGCTCCGATCATTACCAGCAGGGTTACGAACCACCAGGATTCATAGGTGTGCGAAAGGCCGAGTCTATAATAAATATTCCCGGCTGTTCCGTACGTTTCTTTGTAATACGTTGAGGCATCAATGTTCAGAAAAGTGCTCTCCTGCGGGAAAATCGTACCCAGCATGGAGCCCAGCAGCGTCAGCACAATCAGGTAAATCGCTATTTTGACAGAGGAAAAAAAGTTCCACACACGGTCGATCACTCCGGGATTCACACGCTGTGAACGGCGGGCAACTCCATCGTAGCGCATTTCAAGATTCTCTCCCGAGGAACTTCCCTTCTCCTCCAGCGGTTTGCCGCAGGCTTCGCACAGAACGGTACCTACCGGATTCTGATGCCCGCATTCGCATTTGGTATTGCTGATCAGCGGCGTCCGTTTCTTCATTCGTTCACCAGCTTTCCGATCTGGGACTCCAGCGAGTTCAGATCCAGCTGTCCGATATGAATGCTGTCCACTTTGCCCTTCTTATCAATAAAGAAGGTGGTGGGCAATGGGGATACGCCATAGCTGCGGACGGCATCCCGTCCGGTGTCCATGACAACCGGGAAATCAATTTCGACAAGCTTAACAAAATTCTCCACTGTCATCTGATCCTCGCCGACGTTAACCCCCACGACCACTACACCTTGATCTTTCCATTTCTCCCACTGCGCCTGCAGAGCAGGCATTTCCTTCACACAAGGGCCGCACCATGAGCCCCAAAAATTAAGTACAACCGCGTTGCCCTTGTACTCTTCGAGCGTATGGGTCAAACCGTCTAGTCCCAACAGTTCAAAGGACGGCGCCCTTCCGCCCTCCCGGGGTTTTCCGTCTCCTCCGAATACGGAGGAACCGATTGCATAACCTCCAAGCAAAAGTATCAAAAACAGAATTACGATTTGAATCGGCTTTCTCGCTTTGCCCACACGCGAAGCCCCCTTCTGTGACGCAACTCATACTTTAGTTGTTAGGTGTGAACATCCTATGAACATTATACCGAATATTGTCACAGTTTTAGGAGGGGGAAATGTGAACTTTATGTGTCCTTGCGTGTCGTATTTGCTTTTAGCGCTCCAGCCTTGGCCATTTGCTGCAAATGATTGATTTCATCTTTGGTCAGGTGGCGATAAGAGCCGCGTTTGAGATTTTGCAGCAAAATATCCCCGAAGGAAATCCGCTTCAGACGGATTACAGGATGAGAAATTGCTTCAAACATCCGCCGGACCTGACGATTGCGCCCTTCATGAATCGTAATGCTGATTACGGTTTCTTTGTTGACTTCATCCACATCTTTGTATTCGACTTCCGCCGGAGCGGTCATACCGTCCTCCAGCTTAATGCCTGCCTTCAGCTTGTCCAGTGCAGTGCCATGCGGCACACCCTTGACCGTGGCCAAATACGTCTTCGGTACATGGTGCTTCGGATGCGTGAGCAAGTTGGCAAACTCTCCGTCATTCGTCAGCAGCAGTAATCCTTCCGTATCATAGTCCAAGCGGCCTACAGGGTATACGCGCTCGTTAATGCCCTTCAGGTAATCCGTTACCACCTTGCGGCCCTTGGGATCAGATGCGCTTGTAATGACACCTTTGGGCTTGTTAAACATAATGTAAATCTTGTTCTCTCCCCGGATCAAACGCCCGGAAACTTTAATAATATCTTGTTCGGGGTCCACCTTCGTGCCAAGCGTAGTTACGAGTTCCCCGTTGACTTCCACTTTACCGGCCAATATCATTTCTTCACACTTGCGTCTGGACGCAACACCTGCTTGCGCCAATATTTTCTGTAATCTTTCCATTTTCGACTACTCACCTCAGGTTAATGATAACCATCAGAGGCATAAATCACAAGTTCATTCCATGGAAAAAATGCTCCGGGACAAGAATTGCTGTGCGGTTCCACCAGCAAAGGGGAAATGTGGTAACGGGCAGCCAGCTCCAGAATCAATTTCCCTGCTGCAAACAACTGCTCTTTGCGCCCCGGAAGCGGCGGAACACTGTCTTCCGCTCCGAAATCCCCTTCGAGACAGACGTGGATATAATCCGGATCTGTCAGCAGCGGGGCGGCATAAATCCCCCCGTCTGCCCCGACCCAAAAGTCAAAGCCCTTGCCGTTAATGGACGGACAGCGGGAATGATGCAGAATAAAACCTTTATATTCCATCCCATTGTGGCCTCCCTCCGTATTGCTGCAATAGCATATGAAGTGGAGGAGAGCAGGGTGAGAAATTGGTGCTAATTTTCGCGCCGCAGAGAAATCGTCCGTTCATAGCGAACAGTGCATGCGAACATAACATGATTTGCATGTAAGGAATTAGTCATGTAAATCGATTGTTACAAAGGCCTGGCCACCTTAGGCTTAAAAGGACAGCAATTACACTATATCTAGCAATGGAGGAATACGTATGTTGATTAAAAGATCATGGAAAATCCGAACGCTCACGGTTGCATCTGTACTTGGGCTGCTGCTTGGAGTGTCCCTTCCCGTGTCTGCCGCACAGCCGGCGCCGAATCCGCTGCCATACGCGCATGAGATTAAATCACTGACAAGCGGGGATTACAGCGATCTTTCTTTCCTGAAGCCGCTGCTGAAGGACAAGACGGTCGTTAGCCTTGGCGAGAACTTTCACCGGGTAGGCGAATACGCCAGCATGAAGACGAGGCTGGTAAAATATTTGCATGAGGAACTGGGATTTGAGGTCATCGCTTTTGAATCAGGTCTGGCTGAAGCTTCCGTCGTCAACGATGTTGCTGATGAATTAACCGCAGCAGAGATGATGGATAATTCAATATTTGACGTCTGGAAATCCGCAGAAACCCTGGAGCTGTTCAACTACATCAAACAATCGCGCCAGACGGACAGGCCTTTACAGCTGGCCGGGTATGATATGCAGTATACCTCCCCATTGTTTGCAGTGGCTACGCGCAGTTTCATTTCCAAGGTGAATAAGGACTATGGCAAAGCCTTTATGGACTTGGATAATGAAGCCAATAAAACATATTCTGGGCTAACGGAACAATACGCCCTGGAGAACAAAGGCAATCCAGTTTACCAGCAGCAAATAGGAAAAATCATTCAAAAGTATGTTCCTAAATATAAAGAATACATCAGGTACATCCAGGAACACCGGCAACAGTTCGACGCTTTTTATCCCGGTGCGCCCCACACAGCAGATACGATTCTGAAAGGACTGGAAGACCGTGTGCAATATTTCACGCAAGGGCAGGTAGCCAATGTGCGGGAAGTTTACGAGGCCCGGGACAGAATAATGGCTGAGCATGTGGAATGGCTGATGAAGGTCAGATACCCCGGCAAAAAGATTATTTTGTGGGCCCACAACGACCATTTGGCTAAAAACACCTCGGACATGCGCATCTTAGGGCAAGGGAAATGGCAGAATAGCTTTACCAGCATGGGCGAACTGCTGCATCAGAAGTTGAAGGATAAGATGTATGTGGTCGGCTTTTATATGAATAGGGGCAAAGCAACTAATCTTATAACATTGAAGGAATTCTCTATCGGACCGATGCCAAAAGGCACATTGGAAGGAAGAATCCTGCAAAGCGGATACTCCCGTACCTTCGTTGACCTCAGCAAGCATACCAAAGCAGACGCAGACAACAAATGGATGTTTCAACCTCAATATGCTGCTGAGGACGGGCTCACCAGTGCGTTCATTGCTCCGATGGTGATGAAATTCGTTCCGAAGGAACAGTTCGACGGCCTGATTCTCATTGATAAAGTATCCCCGCCAACCCGTACCTATTAAGCGGACAATCCTGCGGGATCCGGTTGCCTGCTACCCAAACACCAGCAGGCATACGGCGATGGCAGCGATAAAACCAATGACGTCTGAGAACAAACCGACTTTAAGGGCATAGCGGCCGTTGCGGACACCCACGGCGCCGAAGTAGACGGTCAGGACATACAGGGTGGTATCTGTGCTGCCCTGGATCGTGGAGGCGATCATGCCGATCAGGGAGTCCGGGCCATGGACACGGATCAGGTCGGTGGTGTAAGCGAGGGAGCCTGTCCCGGTCAGCGGACGCAGCAGGCCAAGCGGCAGCACTTCCGGCGGCACGCCCAAGCCTTTGAGGGCTGGGGCGATGAAGCCCATGAAGAAATCCAGCGCACCGGAGGCGCGGAACACGCTGATGGCGACAAGCATGCCGACAAGATGCGGGATAATGGCTATCGCCGTGCCGAAACCGTCTTTGGCCCCTTCCACAAAGGACTCATAGACTGGAATTTTGCGCGAATAGGCGTATAGCGGGATAAAGGTGATCATAACCGGAATCGCCCAGGCCGAGATGAGGCTAATTAACTGGAACACGGAAGCTCACCCTTTCAGTGAAGAATGCGGAAGCGCTGTGCTGCCTCTGGCTGAATCGCCGGACTTTACCGCCGGCGGTTTCGGCGGCCTGCGCATTAGTGTCAGCCGGCGGAACAGCCTATCGGCGGCGATGGCAGCAATCGTCGCCACTGCGGTCGCCGCCAGGGTCGTACCGACGATACCGGCAGGGTCGGCTGAACCGTAGTTGAGCCGGATTGCTATCAGCGTAGCCGGGATCAGTGTAATACTTGCTGTATTCAGCGCCAGCAGGGTGCACATCGCCGGGGTGGCGGTCTCCTTATCCGGATTCAGCGTTTGCAGCTCCTGCATCGCCTTGATGCCCATAGGGGTTGCGGCATTGCCAAGGCCAAGCAGATTGGCGCTCATATTGGAAAGGATATAGCCGATCGCAGGATGGCCTTTCGGAACATCGGGAAATAGAAAGGAGACTACGGGTCCGAGTACCTTGGCGATTTTCCTGAGCAATCCGGCATCCTCGGCCACCCGCATAATTCCTAGCCAGAAGACCAGCACGCTGATTAGGCCGAAGCTTACCGTAACCCCGCTTTTGGCACCGTCAAACACGGCAGCTGTAAACTCGTCCATCCGCCCGTTCACAGCGGCAAATACGAAGCCGATCAGGATCATTCCGAGCCAGATTCCATTAATCATGTGTATCCCTCCCCCATCCCGGTTCTATCTACTTGTAAGAAACGGCATATGCTCAGCTGTCTCCCCGCTGAAAAAGTGCCCGGAGTGCACTGCCAAGCGCCTGCAGCCAGTTCCCCGCCGGATAAGCAGGGGCTAGGGCCGCGCTGTACTTCTTGGTATAAGCCGACTGTTCCGGGGGGAGCTGCTCCGGCTCATAAACAGGCACCCGGCCGATTTCCTGGCCGCCCAGCTGCAGGACTAGCACGCCTTTTAAGCCAAAATCACTGCTGCGCGCCTGCTTCGGTACAGCTGCTTTCCGTTTCAGCTCAAGCTTGGTAAACAGCCTCGCCTCTTCTCCCTGTCCAAGCGGGTAGGCAAAGGATTTGCTGGTCACGTAGCTGTATCCGCTGATCCCTTCGCCGCGTTCGATTAACGTTTTGAGGGGATAATGATTGAATCCGAAATTCAGCAGGGATGCATGGTCATTCCAGTCATTTCCGTCGTTGATTGTGACTGCAACCAGCTGCTGTCCGTTTCTTGTGGCAGAGCTGACCAGGCAGCGCAGCGCTTTTTTGGTGTAGCCTGTCTTTACGCCGTCTGCTCCTTCATAGAGCCGCAGCATTTTATTTTTGTTGCTCCATTTGTAGTCCCATTTCTCATAAGGATTGTCCGCCGTCTTCTCCTGCGTCTTCACGATTTCCTTGAATACAGGATTGTGGAGCGCATAGGCGGTCAACACCGCCAGATCATTGGCACTGGAATAATGGCCTTCGGCATCCAGACCATGCGGATTGGCAAAATGGCTGTGGGTTAAACCGAGCTCCTCCGCCTTCTGATTCATCAGATAGACAAAACCCTGCTCAGAACCGCCGACATGTTCGGCTATTGCTGTTGCCGCATCATTTCCCGAACGCAGCATCATCCCGTACAGCATATCCTCCAATTTCATTTCTTCCCCTTGCTTCAAAAACAGTGAAGATCCTTCCTTCGCAAAAGCGTTTTTGCCTACTTTGACCTTGGAGGTCAAATCCCCATTTTCTATAGCCACTATGGCGGTCATAATTTTGGTCAGACTGGCGATCAGCATAGGCTCATCTCCCCTGCTGCTGTACAGAAGCCTTCCGGATTCCACGTCAATCAGAGCCGCAGCCCTGGCATGAGTGGAGATGGAGCTGTTTTCGGCCCGGAGTACAGGCAGCGGACTCAAAACAACTAGCAGCAGGCACAATATCAGGATCAAAGACGATTTAAAAGTTAATCTCTTCATGTTCATCCTCCGGCTTCTTTCTTCTCAGTTCTTAAGTCAGGTTAAGGTGCGGATCACGCTATGTTGTACAAGTGTATGCAGCATGGCGGACAGGTATGTCCCTCTCTTAAGTCCTCTATATGTATGAGGATTGGACACCGGCTAGATAACTTTCAAAAAAAAGGGATACCGCCCCGGTTAAGGCGATATCCCTGATTTCTCCGCTAGTGTGTTGATGAGTCGCTGGCTGCAGGATCTGTTTTAACTGCTGGCTTTGCAGCAGGGGCACCCACAACTTCCGCCCCGACAGGAGCACCATTTTGGAACATATTCTGGATTTTGTCGATCAGCGCTGGAGTGGCGTCGATGATTTTCTCGAACAGATGGGTTTGATTATCAAGCGGTACAATATGCACGCCTTCCCTGCCCACTACGAGAAAAGCGATCGGGCGAATGGATACGCCGCCCCCGCTACCGCCTCCGAATGGAAGCATTTTAACGCTGGAGCCGCTGCCGTTCACACCTGGCGCATCATCCTCCACCCGGAAGTCGCTGCCCCCTGCGGCAAAACCAAATGCCACTTTGCTGATCGGCAGAATGACGCTGCCATCCGGTGTCTCCACAGGATCTCCGACGATTGTATTAACATCCACCATGCCTTTGATATTTTCCATCGCGGTCTGCATCAGACCTTGAATCGGATGGTCACTCATATTGTTATCCTCCTTTAACTTCTAGGGAAATATTCTTTCTTCCACAGCGTATATCATTCCCATATCACTACATTTGTATGTAAGTCGTTTCTATCTTCGGGGCAGTTGGAGCTTTCCCTTACTGTTTGTGGCTCAATAGCTGTTTCCACCGGGCCAGTCCCTCCTTCACTTTGGTGATCCGGCGCAGCAGCAGTATTCCCGCGTAAAGGGTGTAGGCCAAAGACAGTTTGCCGGCACACACTGCCTCAGTGGAGTAGCACAGCTCATCGCGGAACACCGGTGCGACAAACAGACGCGGAGCCTGCTGCAGCCGGACGAATTGTGAAACCCAGCCGATAAGGCTCCATTTCATTCCCCACAGTGCCCCCGCTGCTGTTGCTGTATAGGCTGCATCGCCAAGCGAGAAATCCGTCGACCAGTCGAGCTTTGATATTTTGACATGAGCCATCAGCCCTTTCAGCCATGTATTCAGCCCCCGTGTTGCCCGCAGCGCTGCCTTAACATTATCGATCCAGCCTGACACAGCCTCCTTGTCAATTTGCTCCTCTTTATCGGCATCCTTCTTCACGGGTGCGATCCCGCTTTCTTCCAGCTTCACCCTCACTCCCCGCTCTATCCCCTCATATACGAGTGCTGGGAGTTCATAATGAAACTTAACTAACCCAAATAAAGCCTTAATGTCAAATTCCACCCGGTCATCCTTGCCAAGTCTGCACAATCGGAAGTGAAAATGAATGGAAGAAGACAGGACCAGTACAATGACAAACAGCAAAAGAGCCAAAGGTATAACAAGCCATAACGTCACGGATTACCCTCCAAGCATCCTTATAATAGGAACCTTTGGTTTAGTATGGCAAACTTGGCTGGAAAAAATTCGGATGGACGCAAAAAAACCGTTGTTCTCCTGGGAGACAACGGCATTTCAACATAAATTTACAGCTCACAGTTGATCCGTATGAGGATGCTTTACTCCTCAATACCCTGCGGCGGCTCAACATCATCGAATGTCATTTGGCTGTCCAGCTTGCTGAAAAGGAGCTGTGTCTCCTCTTCCAGCCCGTCGGAGTTATCGAAGTTAGACGGCTCCGGCAGCTCCTTGAGGCTGGCCAGTCCAAAGCTGTCAAGGAACGATTTGGTCGTTCCGTAAAGGATTGGACGGCCTACAGCCTCGGCACGCCCGACCTCATGAATGAGATCCTTATTATTCAGCGTATGAATCGCCCGTTCAGACTTTACCCCCCGGATCTCCTCAATCTCCACCCGGGTAATCGGCTGGCGGTAGGCCACAATGGCCAACGTCTCCAGCGCCGCCTGGGATAAAGAAGATCTTGAAGGCGAATAGGCCAGCCGTTCAAAATAAGCCGCATGCTCCGGCAGCGTAGCCAGCCGGTAATTCCCGGCGATCTGCACGACCTGCAGACCGCGGCCCTGGTTGATGTAGTCGTCTTTCAGCTCTTCCAGCGCACTTGTCGCCAGATCCGGACGCTGTTCGGTGATTTCGGCGATTTGACGCGCCGACAACCCTTCGTCGCCAGACAGAAACAGCAGTCCTTCAATAATCGATTTCAGCGTTTTGTAATCCACTGAATTCCTCTCCTCCTCTCCACTCCATCACAATGTCCTCAAACAATTTTTCCTGATAACAGTAAATGGCCTTCATCTTCATCAGCTCCAGGATCGCCAGAAAGGTAGTCACGATCTCATGTCTGGCCATCTCATCATGCAGCAGCGCCGAGAAGCGCAGCCTGCCGCCCACCCCTTTGCGCTGCAGCGCCTCTGAAACATCACGAATCCGGTCCTTAACTGAAATTTCATCGCGGGTAATCCGCTGATAAGAGGATCTTCGAGCCGCCTTGCTCAGCGCCTTGCGGAATGCGGCGATGAGGTCAGACGTATGTAACCCTTTCAGTGTGTTATCAATTTGCGTCGGCACAAAAGGACCCAGATCCTCCGGCTCCTTCGTAAAGATCAGACTGCGTTCGCTCTCCATATCCAGCAGCTGTACAGCAATGTTCTTGAATTTACGGTATTCAATCAGCCGCTGAACCAGTTCTGCACGCGGATCATAGCCATCATCCTCGTAATAGTCGAAATCCTCGATCTCAATGACCGGCGGCTTCGGCAGCAGCAGCTTGCTCTTGATGGACAACAGGGTTGCAGCCATAACGAGAAATTCGCTGGTGATATCCAGTTCAAGCTCCTGCATCGTTTGCAGGTAATCCATGTACTGTTCGGTGATCACGCTGACCGGAATGTCCTGGATGTCGATTTCCGCTTTGTCAATTAGATGCAAGAGCAGATCGAGCGGACCTTCGAACGTCTCCAGCTTGTACAATACAGTCACGCGGTTTCCTCCCGCCAAAAAAAAGTAAAGTGCAGCGCCGCTATAGGGACGCTACACAAGTAGAAAGGGTTTTTATAGTCCATGCTTTCTTCTTATACTTATAAATAAGCACGATTATAGCCAATTCGTCAAGAGGCTGCCTTACTTAAAGAGCTTGTTAAGGTTTGCCATTTCGATTGCCGACGTCGCAGCATCCCAGCCTTTGTTGCCTGCTTTGGTTCCGGAGCGTTCGATGGCCTGCTCAATATTCTCGGTCGTAACAACACCGAAAATAGTAGGAATACCCGTTTTGAGATTAATGGCTGCCACCCCTTTAGCCACTTCGTTGCATACATAATCATAATGTGTAGTGGAGCCGCGGATGACGGTGCCCAGCGCGATGACGGCATCATATTTGCCGCTTTCGGCCATCTTTTGGCAAATCAGCGGAATTTCGAAAACGCCCGGAACCCATGCCACATCCACCTCTTCATCAGCAACACCGTGGCGTTTGAACGCATCCAGTGCGCCGGACAGCAGCTTGCTTGTAATGAACTCATTGAAACGTCCTACGACTACCCCGTATTTCAAACCCTCGGATACTAAATGTCCTTCAAAATAATTCGGCATTGTGCTCATCAACCCTTCATTGGTAAGTTAGTTTTATGGTTAAATTTTGGAATCTTCATTTTGTTCAATATTGTCAAAAGTCAGCAAATGTCCCAGCTTGGCCTGCTTCGTATGAAGATAATTCGTGTTGTCCTTGTTCTCCGGCATTTGAATCGGCACACGCTCCACAACCTCAAGGCCGTAGCCTTCCAGTCCCTTGATCTTGCGCGGGTTGTTGGTCAGCAGTTTGATCTGGCGTACGCCAAGATCCTTAAGAATCTGCGCCCCGATACCGTAGTCTCGCAGGTCTGCCGGGAAGCCGAGCTTCAGGTTGGCATCCACCGTATCCAGACCTTCCTCCTGCAGCTTGTAGGCACGCAGCTTATTAATGAGGCCGATGCCTCTGCCTTCCTGGCGCATGTAGAGCAGTACTCCTCTGCCAGCCGCTTCAATCTGGCGCAGCGCTGCTTCAAATTGCGGCCCGCAGTCGCAGCGGTGCGAGTGGAACACGTCACCGGTCAGACATTCGGAATGCACACGGACCAGCACCGGCTCCTCGCCGGAAATGTCGCCTTTGACCAGCGCGACATGCTCTTTGTCATCCACTTCGTTCGTGTAGGCAATCGTCTGGAAAAGACCGAAATCTGTAGGCAGATTCACTGAAACTTCACGGGTGACTAAATGCTCCTTCTCATTGCGGTAATGGATCAGGTCCTTGATGCTGATCAGCTTCAGATCATGTTTCTTGGCGATCTCGATCAGATCCGGCAGCCGGGCCATCTCTCCGTCTTCTTTGACCACTTCACAGATGACGCTTGCCGGATATGCGCCGCACATGCGGGCTAGGTCAACAGCAGCCTCTGTGTGGCCGGAACGGCGCAGAACGCCGCCTTTCTTGGCAATCAGCGGGAACATATGCCCTGGTCTGCGGAAATCGGACGGTTTGGCGTTGGGGTCCATAATCGCTTTGATGGTCATGGATCTTTCACCTGCGGAGATGCCGGTTGTGGTATCTTTATGGTCGATGGACACGGTAAAAGCAGTGCCATGATTGTCAGTATTCTGGCTGACCATCGGCTGCAGATCCAGCTCCTCCGCACGTTCCGCCGTAATCGGCAGGCAGACCAGCCCCCGGCCTTCCTTAATCATGAAATTGATTACTTCCGGTGTAGCACGTTCGGCAAGAGCAATGAAGTCTCCTTCATTCTCGCGGTCCTCATCATCAACTACGATGATCACCTTACCGCGCATCAAATCATAAATAGCGTCTTCAATCGGGTCCAGGACGCTGTCTTGCTTGGGTTCTTGGCTCATGTTTCTGTCCTCCTATATCACTTTACGTTGCCCTCACAGCTATCCGTAAGCCTAGTCTTATTTATTTATACAAACCCGTTGGCTGCCAGAAAATCACGGCTGATCCGGGAACTGTTCTCATCTTCTTCATGTCCTGCGCCCGCACTGTAATGCAGGAGATGATCCACATACTTGCCAAGCACGTCACACTCAATGTTGATGCTGTCGCCTGAGCGTTTGTGCGTAAGTACAGTTTCTCCAAGCGTGTGCGGAATAATCGACACGGTAAACGCTGCAGCCGTCGTATTTACGACCGTCAGGCTGATGCCGTCTATCGTGATGGAGCCTTTAGGAATAATGTATTTGAACAGCGATTTGCGGTCCGGTGCAATTTCGAACACAACCGCATTCTGGTCACGCTTCACGCTCCGGATTTCGCCGGTGCCGTCGACATGCCCCTGAACGATATGCCCGCCGAAACGCCCTCCGGCGGCCATTGCCCGTTCCAGATTCATTTTGCCGCCGGTCCGCAGCTCCTTCAGGTTGCTGTTGCGGTAGGTCTGGGGCATCACATCGACGGTAAAATAATGGTCGCCTAAAGACGTTGCGGTCAGGCAGACCCCGTTGACGGATACACTGTCGCCAATCTTCAGGTCATCCATAATGAGGGAAGCGCCGATATTCAGCACCATCATCTCGCCTCCGCTGGAGACGCTGCGCAGCACGCCGATCTCCTCAATTAAGCCGGTGAACATAGAACCCCTCCTACAAGTTTGGTCAGGATCACTGCAAGCATATGCTTAAGCTTTGTTAGCATCTGCTGTTACTTAGCGGATTGGAGTGCCGCTGATACACACATTATCCCCGAGCACTTCCACTTCCAATCCCTCAAGCGTGATGGCATCCTTCATCAGCCCGACACCCGGGAATTCGAAGGTTCCGGCCGCTCCGGCCCCGCCGCCGACGATCTTGGGAGCGAAGAACAGCACCACGCGGTCAACCAGTCCGCTCTCCAGCATGGAGCCGTTCAGTGTGCCTCCGCCTTCCAGCAGTATGGAGCCGATCTCCATCTCGCCCAGCTTAGTCATGGCACTTTGCAGATCCACGCGCGGCCCCGCGCCGCAGATGATGACTTGAACCCCTGCCGCCACAAGCGCCTCATGTTTGACCGGATCGGCTGCTTCTGTAGTCACCACAACTGTAGGTGCCTGCCCGTCGGTAACAACGGCGGAGTCCAGCGGGATACGCAGCGAAGAATCGATCACAATCCGGACCGGGTTGAGTCCGGGTACCACCATTCTTGTGGTCAGGGAAGGATTATCGGCAATAACCGTATTGACGCCGACCATAATCCCCTGATGACGGTGCCGCAGGGTATGTACAATCTCCCGTGCCTGCCCGTTAGATATCCACTTGCTGTCCCCGGTCCGGGTAGAGATTTTACCATCAAGTGTACTGGCGCTCTTCAGCGTGACAAAAGGCTGCTTCGTCAGAATGTACTTGATGAACTTCTCGTTCAGCCGCAGAGCACGGCTGCGCAGCAGCCCAACTTCAACTTCGATCCCTTGTTCGCGCAGCATGGCTATGCCCCGGCCTGCTACCTGCGGATTGGGATCTTCACACGCTACCACTACACGAGCTACGCCTTCATCAATCAGCCTTTGGCTGCAGGGCGGCGTCTTGCCGTAATGGCTGCACGGCTCAAGGGTCACATACGCTGTACTTCCCTGCGCCTTGCCGGCCGCCATATTCAGCGCATGCACCTCGGCATGCCCTGTTCCGCGCTGTAAATGAGTGCCGAGGCCAATCACCGCGCCGTCCTTCACTACAACACAGCCCACCACCGGGTTGATCCCTGTCTGTCCTTGTGCTCTTTCCGCCATATCCAGCGCTAGCGCCATATAAAACTGGTCGTTCATTGTATCCATGCCTTGCCTCCAATCCCATTGCCTTGTATTCATGCTTCCAGTCCAAAACAGAAAAACCCGTCTCAATCTCCAGGAGGAGTTCAAGACGGGTTATACGAGAGTTTACCGGCAGTCCAATAAAATGGTGCGTAAATAAACGCCACAAACATGGCATTGTGAAAGTTCGCACATAATATTCGAAAACACTGCAGTACGCCTGCCTATACAAAGCACAGAACGTCAATCTCTCCTTCTTCCATCCAGACTATACTGTCGGTCCCGGAATTGCACCGGGTCCACCGTCCGTATGCAACATACGAAGCGGGTAGCGGACTAAGCGCTGATACTGGCATTTCGGCCATATACAGCAGCATCACCGCCGGTAGGGAATTACACCCTGCCCTGAAGGATTGATATATTCAATTAAATTAAGTTTTGCCTACAACAAAATTATCACTTAGCGGCAGGAAAAGCAAGTGCATTTAATATATTTACTTTATTTATGTAACTTACTTCTAGATTTCACTCTGTTTTTCCGCCCGCAGCAAATCGCGAATTTCTGTCAGCAGGGCAATTTCCGGATCTGGTGCCGGGGTCTCGACCACTTCGACTTTTACGACTTCCTTGCGTTTAAATTTGCCTACCAGCTTAATCACCAAAAAGATGGAGAAAGAAATAATAAAGAAATCTACCACTGCCTGCAGGAACAAGCCGTAGTTCACAGTTGCCTCTCGGAAAGTGAAGCTAAGCTTCTTCAAAGGGTCAATCCCTCCGCTAAGCATCCCCACCAGGGGCATAATAATGTCGGCGACCAGGGAGGTAACGATTTTACCGAAAGCTGCCCCGATGACGACAGCAACGGCGAGATCAAGCACATTTCCTTTCATGGCAAAACTTTTGAATTCCTTCCACATTGCCGATTCCCTCCAAAACTTCGAATTTAAATTATTATAGCATTTCCCCTGCGGATGACAATAAATCTCCGGCCTTGTTCTCACGGAAAGGAGAATTTTCTTAAGAAAATCATTAGATTTAGTGCCGGTAAGTCTTTAGAACTGAGTCTTAAAGTGATTGTTATACCAAATCTGTTATAAGCGAGGGGTCACATGTTATTTAATTCGTACATCTTTATGTTCGGCTTCCTGCCTGTTGTGCAGGCCGGCTACTTTGCACTAAACCGCATCCGCCTGTTTAAGTACGCCAAGTTGTGGCTGGCGCTGTCCTCTCTGGTCTTCTATGGCTGGTGGAATATCCGCTACATCCCTCTGATCCTCTTGTCCATTCTGTTCAACTACACGCTTGGCCGGTATATACACAGCGGAAAATTCCGCCCCCGCACACTGCTAATCTTCGGCTTAAGCGCCAATCTCCTGCTGCTGGGCTACTGCAAATATGCCGATTTTTTCATCACAAACTGGAATGGGCTGACGGGGTGGAAAGTGGCTCCCCTTCACCTGCTGCTGCCGCTCGGGATCAGCTTTTTTACCTTTACCCAAATTGCCTATCTCGTCGACGCCTACCGGCATCAGGCACGTGAATACGGTCTCATCAATTACATACTATTCGTTACCTTCTTCCCCCATCTGATTGCAGGTCCGATCCTTCACCACAAGGAGATGATGCCTCAGTTCGACAGACTGCGGGGCAAGCTCTGGAACTGGAACAATGTCCTGAAGGGTACCCTGCTGTTCAGCATCGGCCTCGGCAAAAAAGTGATCATCGCGGATACCCTGGCCGGCTTTGCCAATAGCGGCTTTGCCTCTGCTGCTCATTTCGTGGACTCCTGGGTGGCTGTGCTGTCCTATACCCTCCAGCTTTACTTTGATTTCAGCGGGTACACGGATATGGCGATCGGCATTGCATTGCTCTTCAATATTGTACTGCCGCAAAATTTCAATGCTCCATATCGCGCCCTGAGTATCCGCGACTTCTGGAGACGCTGGCATATGACGCTCAGCCGCTTCCTTAGGGATTATATCTATATTCCGCTAGGGGGCAACCGCAAGGGCTTCTGGATCTCTATCCGCAATGTGATCATTACCTTTCTGCTTGGCGGCATATGGCATGGGGCAGGCTGGATGTTCGTACTCTGGGGGCTGCTGCACGGAGTCGGACAAGCGGTAGAGAAGCTGTGGGCACGCCGGGGTACGCCATTGCCTAAGGGTATCGCATGGCTACTCACCTTCACCTTTATAAATGTAACCTGGGTATTCTTCCGCGCGGAGAATCTTACGATAGCCCTTAGACTATTAAAAGGAATGAGCGGAATAAACGGTTTGGGAACTTCTGCAGTCAGCAGCTTAAAGTGGGCTATCGTCCTAATTGTTATCCTGCTCGGCGTGATCCTGCTGCGGCACAAGACAGAAATTCAGGTGCGAAGCTGGAAGACGGTTATGGCCATGGCTCTGATCTTCGTCCTTTCCTTGTTCTTCTTCAACCGTATCACTCCGTTCCTGTATTTTAACTTCTAATCCAGGAAACGATCCCGTCACACTCGCTCACACTATTTGCTTAGGAGGTTCGAAGGATGTCAGTACCCCATATTCAAATCGCCAAAACCCCGGCACAGCCATGCGGATTGCATGCCCGATCCAAAAAAATGATGACTTTATTCCTGCTGTTTCTGTTCTCGTTCGCAGCTCTCGCCGCTCTTCTTACCATATTCCTGGATCCGCTGCAGTTCTATCATAAATCCTCATGGTATACCCCGGTTTTCTCACAGGAGGAACGTTACCAGAATCCCGGGCTGGCCAAAAACTATGATTACGACAATATTATTATCGGGACTTCCATGACCGAGAACTTTCTGCCTTCTCAAGTAGACAAAAGCTTAGGCGGAACCACAATGAAGCTGTCGATGGAGGGATCAACTGTCGATGAGCACTATAAAATCGCCAAGCTTGCTCTGGAAACCGGCAAAGTAAAGCAGGTCCTCTGGGGGCTGGATTATTTCTCCCTGAAGCTGGAAACCACAAAGGCGGCAAAAGAATTTCCCGATTATCTGTACGACGGCAAGCTATGGACCGATTACAAGTATTGGTTCAATTCCTCGGTGTATACGCAATTTTTCTGGCCCAGCCTCAAAAGCACGCTCACCGGTGAGCCCGGAAAAAAGCTGGAATATCTGAACAATTGGAACCGTGTAGTTAAGTTCGGCCAACAATATGTAACCAAAGCCTACCTGAATGCCAGTGACAACGAGTTATACTTCGGGCTTAACGAGGAAAACACCGATCAGCTTAAGGAACATTTCAATACCTATATTCTGCCGCTGCTGAAGTAATATCCTGACGTGCAGTTCTACTTCTATTATCCTCCCTACAGCGTGATGCGGCAGGTTGCCTGGTATTCTGATAATCCCATCCGCTTCGGCAATCAACTGGTGATGCGCAAATGGATGTACGAGCAATTCCGGCAGTTCGATAATGTGTCGCTATATGATTTTCAGGCGGAATCGAAGTGGACGTTCAACCTTGATCTGTACAAGGATCTTAGCCATCACAGCGAAGAAGTTAACAGCTGGATTGCAGAGGCCATCGGAGAGAAGAGTCCGGATTATCTTGTAACGGATGAAAACATCGACGAGTTTAACAATAAGCTGCAGTCCCAGGCGGAAAGTGCCGTTACCGACCTCAGCGGGAACCTCTATCAGAGCAGCGTTCAGTTCGGTGGAGTGCAGCTGGGATATACCACCCGGCTGATCCAGGGGGACAAGGAGCTGTGGCTGACTGCCAAAGACCTGGGGCCTGCCCTGGGGGCTAAAGTCGAATGGGATGGAGCCAGCAAAACAGTAACGCTAACGTCCGGCGGGCACCGTATTGCAATGACTGTCGGCAGCAGTAAAGCGCTTGTGGACGGCACTAGCACAGACCTGGAAGCCGCTCCGCTGCTCGTCGGAGGCAAAGTCTTGATCCCGCTCGCCTTTACCGCTGAACAATTGGGCTGGGATGTCACTACCGATAAGAAGGGGAACTGGATCCGCTACAGCCTTACTCCATAACTACAGTGGATTATGTAATTCCAATAAGAAAAAGAGCACACGGCAGATGATCGCCGTGTGCTCTTTGTTCGTGCGCTATGGCAGAAAAAATGAATTTTCAGCTGCCTCTGGTGCTATTCCTGCTTTCTGCGTCTGAATACCCGGCTCAGAATGAACCCTGCAAGAATCAATCCTAAACCTGCCAAATAGATTGGCAATGGACTGTTCTCACCCGTCTGTGGCAGTTGGCCGCCCGAGCCGGTCACTGTCCCCGCCGGAATTTCATCATCCTCAACTTCCACTTCGCCAAGCGGGATGTCATCATCAGTCGTTGTCACTTGTCCCGGAGTCGGTGAAGGTGTAGCTGACGGAGCAGGTGTAACCTGTGCCGTCGCCCCAGGTCCCGCAGGAATCTGTGGTTCTTCGATAATGACAACAGGAGTTGGACTGCCGCCAGGTGCTACTGTCGGTGTTGGTACTGGTGTCGGTACTGGTGTCGGTGGTACTGGTGTTGGACTGCCACCAGGGCCTACTGTCGGTACTGGTGTTGGTTCTGTCGTTGGACCCGTTGTTGGTACTGTTGTCGGCACTGTTGTTGGTACTGTTGTTGGTGTCGACGTTGGTACCGGCACCTCCTCTGTATTGTATACAGTCAGCCCCACGCTCACCGACGAACCGATTGTGACCGGATACTCTTTGGAATCCAGCACATATCCTTTCGGAGCCGCCGTCTCAATCAATACATAGCTGCCCAGCCAAATATTGTTGAATGCCGCTTTGCCTGCAGTGTCGGTAGTCAGGGTATTGATCAGCACTCGTTCTGTTCCGTTCAGCCGGTAAAGCTCAAAAGTTGCACCTTCCAGCGGTTTCTCCTTGTTTACGGCATCCAGCTTGTTGACGATCAATGCCCCTCTGACACCACTTCCTGTGCCCGAACCGCTGGATACTCCCACGATGACCTCTTTGGATGTATCCTTCTCGACCCATACAACATTGTTGCCGTTGAATTTTACGGTATTAAGCAGCTTATCGCCTGTATTCGCTACGATCAGCGACTTGTATTCCAGCACATAAGCTGTCTTGATATCCTTCAAGAAGCTGAGTTCAAAGCTCTGCTTTCCACTGGCATTCTGATTAATGTTAAGTGAATAATCAACATCCTTCACCAGTTCAGGTCCGCCTTTGGTCACTTCTCCGTTCACAGATACTACGGTTGGATACAAATGGAAGGAATCCTGGAGCAGTATTTGATTGGAGCTTGGTTCGTCAATGATTTTTGCATTCTTCACGAACGACTGTGTCCGGTTGATCGCGATGCTCCAATCTACCTTATCGCCGCTTTGCAGTCCATCTTTGTAGATATATTCACCACCGTGCGGGATCTTCAGGGAAGCAGTCAAGTCTTTCGATACCTGCTTAGTTCCATCCAGAAGTTTAGCCGTATTGACTACGGTAGCGTCGATAAGCTGGCCTTCAAGAGTTGTCTTGAATTCGATGATATACGGCTCGCCGATGTTGCCGGCAAATTCTACTTTCAGCTCATTGTTGCTGCTGACAGCGTAAGTATACGCCGATGTACTAAGCTCTGAACCTTTTGTAAAGTCACCTTTTGTGTCGATGTTCATGCTGTAAACCTTAAGCGAACCTGGAACTAATATTTGGCCCGCAGTCAGCACATCGGTTACCGCAGGATCAGCAATCGCCTTGCCGTTGTAGTTCGCACCCACAGTCCAGGTAATTTCTTTAGCAGCTGCATTGTAAACACCCGACTTGAACCCGTTGCTCTTTACCTCGGGACGCGGAATGAACTTTCCAAACGCTACAGTTGACTGGATATTTTCAGCACTGTCCATCCAATCAATCTGTGCTTTATTAATAAAATCATCAGTGCTTCCAGTCAGCCAGTCATTGCTGAACAAGGTGGTGTAATTGATGGTGTGAAACCCGGATATCGGTGAATGAAACTTCACTGTAAATCCGGCGTTCGGCTGTACAGGTGAATCATAGGTCACCGTGTACTTGGAAGGGCTCACTACCAGCCAGTTTTCATCCCTTACAAGCAGCGAACCGGGAACAAATTTCTGACCGCCATCCGGGAAGCTGTCTTTCACAACAACATGGCTCATCGGGTAATTATCACCGTTAAGCGTAATTTTCCAATCTGTCGTTTTATTCTTGTAGTCTACACCCGATAATGTCTTATAGATGACGGCAGGCCGGACAAGCTGTTTGGCATCATAAGTATACGTGCTGTCTGTAACCGAATTGATAACCGTCGTTTCTTTGATCACGCGGTCTTTGGCCTTGATTTTATATTCAATACGGTGCGGTGCGGATACATCGTTTGTGAACTGCAGCTTAAAGCCTTTTTTACCGGTAGCGGTAATAGGAGAAACAGTAAAGTCCACATTCTCAATCAGGGCTGGCCCTTTTGTGGCTACAGCCGCTGAATCCAGGGTTACCGGATAAACCTTAACCGAACCGGCTACAAGCTCATGCGAAGCATCGAATAAATCCGATAAGACAGCATTGGCCTGCGGGATGTTCTTGCCATTGTAGTTATATTCTATTGCCCAGGAAATCACCTGATTTCCCCATTCATATCCGGTTGAGAATTTTTTCAGCGTTCCACCGCGCTCAACAGTTACCGTTGCTGAGGAGCTGACCGGATCGCGCCCATCTCCTGTAAACGTCGCTGTATTGGTGAAAATCCTTTTATTCTCCACAGCTATGGGGGTGGTGTATGCAATGCGGTATGCACGGCTGATTACAGGATCTGTGAAGTGAAGGATAAGTTTGCCGTCCAGGATTTCCGCAGAATATTTGCTGCTGTCGAGCAGCGCACCCGGTGACACTGTGCCGTCAAGCTGGACTGCCAGCTCGTAAACCGCAAGCGTGGCCGTGCTGTCTAAGGACAACCCTGCCGGAATAGGGTCGGTCACCGTAGCGTTTGCTACATGCTCCAGCTTCTTGTTCACATCAACCGTCCACTGAATGCTGGTGGCATTGTAGCCGCTGGAGCTGCCGTGCTTGTCGATGGTCGAGCCGATCTCAGGCTTGAAGTGCACGATAACCTTCTGCGTCCCGCCATTCACAGGGAAGAGAATTTCCTCTACCCCGCTGCCGGGAATTTTCTGTTTGTCAAACTTCGTATTCACCCGGAGTGTTCCCTGCACATTGTCATGACTCTCAATATAGCTGTTAAAGGTCATCACTACCTGATGCGTGGATTTTCTGACCGTGAAGCTGCCAACTTCCCCGTCATCGGAGACCAATGCGCCGCCGATGTCATTAAACAGCTGGAACTGCTCTGGAAGCAGGAACGTAAAGGTGTCACCTGCTGCGTAACCATGTCCGTTTGGAAGCGACCAGGTGTAATCCAGTCTGACTGTGGAATTGACATCATACACACTGTCCGTAACGGTCTGGCCATCAGGTCCATACACAGCCATGGAGACGCTGGTAATAATATCTCTTTCAGTCTCAATCCCAGCTGCCGTAGCCTGCGAGGTGAATCCAATACCATAGGCATACTGCACAAAAAGCATAATGATCATAATGGACAAACTAAATTTCTTCTTCAACATTCCCTGGAAGCCCCCGTTTCTGATTTAATTTTGGGATAATTATCCCTCTTGCAGCATATTCCTTCTCTGTCTATTCATGCTTGATTTCAGGAACAGCTCTAAAAACCGGTCAACAATGATACAAAATAAAATGGCAGCCGTACCCCTCGTCATGACACTCAAAAGCCTCAAGCCAGTTATGTATTCCGGTTTTCCTGCGTCCATCTTATGTGATATTGCAGAAATCTCTTCCTTTTCTGGTCGGCTTGAGCGTTATATACTTATATCACCTAAGTATAGATCTCTAGAATCAGAAAATGTTAAAATTCCGAATATTTATTTTTGTTAAAATAACCCACGGGTCCTAAGGAGAGTATTCTGTGAACTTCGACTCATTTTTCGCACGGCGGCATGAGACTGATTTCAGTATGTTTTCGCCGTCACACTGGGCTGCTCTGGCTGTTGTGGCCTTGGTTTGCCTGGTGCTGTTCTGGTCGCGTTTTGCACTTCGTTCCCGTCCATCACTCCGCCGGTTTGTGAAACTGCTGCTGGTATTCGTCCTACTTTTTTCAGAAGCCGGACTGCATGTATGGTACTTTTCGCAGGGGATCTGGAAGAAGGAGTCCTCGCTGCCGCTGGAGTTATGCGGGATTACATTGCTCTTGTCCGTCATTATGCTGCTTACCCGCAGCCGGAGGCTCTACTTCTTTCTCTACTTTGCCGGCATTGGCGGAGCTTTTATCGCCCTGCTGACGCCTAACCTGGTGTATCCTTATCCCCATTTTCGCTTTCTGCTGTTTTTTACGGCCCATGGCGCGATTATTCTGGCCTCTCTCTATATGACCTGGGTCGAAGGGTATAGGCCAACCTGGCGCTCGCTTTTCTTCACCATGCTCTGCCTGAATTTAGTCGCTGCCTGTGTCTATGCCGCAAATTCATTGCTGGGATCGAACTACATGTTCCTGGCGCATAAACCCGGCACCTTTTCCGTACTGGATTATTTCGGCCCTTATCCTTATTACCTGCTGGTCGAAGAGGGTTTTGCCTTTATTCTTTTTCTGCTGATGTATCTGCTCTTTTTCAGGCTGCCGCTGCGTTCCGCTCTCCGGGACCGGCGTAGAAGCCGGATCCTTTGAAGCGGTGCACCAAGTAGAAACAGATAATTTATAGCGTGAAGCATATAAATTCGCACAAAAGCACCCGGCTGGGATCCCAGCCGGGTGCTTTATGAATAGCAGTAAGGGACGTATGACGCCCCTTAGTTCATTTGAATTAAGCTTCGATAATTTCCACCGAAGTCATTTTGTCGCGGCCCTGGAAAGAGTCAACATAGTCCATGCCTTCTACGACTTTACCGAATACAGTGTGCACTCCGTCGAGGTGAGGCTGCGGTGCATAGCAGATGTAGAACTGGCTTCCGCCAGTGTTCTTGCCGGCATGCGCCATAGCCAGCGTTCCGCGCTCATGCTTGTTCGGGTTGATTTCGCAGTTGATCGTATAACCTGGACCACCGGAGCCTGAACCGTTAGGACAGCCGCCTTGTGCTACGAAACCAGGGATAACGCGGTGGAAGACCAGACCGTTGTAGAAACCGTCTTTTGCCAGCTTCTCAAAGTTGGCTACGGTGTTTGGAGCATCCTGATCGAACAAGTCCAGCAGCACTACGCCGCCGTTTTCAAGTGTAATTTTCGCTTGCTTTGCCATATGTAAATGACCCCTTTCGAAATAACAGATGTAGAACACTTTTCTTAGTTTACTATGAAACCACGCACAAAGCAAAGCAAGCGGGAGTCACTCCCGCTTGCTCCAATTATTCTACACATTAAGCCTTGCGGTGATGAAGACCTACTTCGTAACAGCCTGCTTGGCGATGCGCTCCGGCACAATATCGTTGGCGGTAATGTCCTGATGACTCTCGCGGCGTACCACTACATCGCTCTGTCCGTTCTGTACAAAAACGACGGCCGGACGGCGGATCCGGTTATAATTACTGGCCATGGAATAGTTATACGCACCGGTGCAGGCTACGGCAAGCAGATCACCGCTCTCCACCTTCGGAAGCTCCACATCCCAGATCAGCATATCGCCGCTCTCGCAGCATTTGCCCGCGATCGAAACTGTTTCTTCATTGGATTCCGTGGCACGGTTGGCAAGCAGCGCCTCGTATTTGGATTCATATAGTGCAGGGCGCGGATTGTCGGTCATCCCGCCGTCAACGGCGACATATTTGCGGACTCCCGGAATTTCCTTGTTGGTTCCTACCGTGTACAACGTCGTACCTGCATCCCCAACGATGCTGCGGCCCGGCTCTACCCAGATTTGCGGCAGTTTGCCGCCGATTCCTGCGAAATGCGTCTTCACCGCATCTGTAATTGCCGCTACATATTCGGATACCAACAGCGGTGTATCACCCTCCACATAGCGGATGCCGAAGCCGCCGCCGAGATTGACGACAGGGAAATCAATCGCAAGCTCTTCCTTCACCTTGCGGGTGAAATCAGCGATCCGCTCCACCGCAAGCTGGAACCCTTCAGTTTCAAAAATTTGCGAGCCGATATGTGAATGCACACCCAGCAGCTGCAAATTGGCCTTGTCTGAAGCCTGGCTTACCGCTTCTTGAGCGGAACCATTGCCGATGTCAAAGCCGAACTTCGAATCGGTCTGGCCTGTAGAAGCATACGCATGATGGGCATGAGCTTCTACCCCTGGCGTAACGCGGAGCAGGATGTTCACCTTCACTTCCTTGCGCGAGGCAATGCTCTGCAGCAGGCTGAGTTCAACCAGATTATCCACTACGAAGCAGCCGATACCGGCATCAATCGCCATCTCAATTTCATCAGGTGTTTTGTTGTTGCCGTGGAAGTGGATACGCTCTGCAGGAAAACCCGCTTGCAGCGCCGTGTATAGTTCCCCGTCAGACACCACGTCAAGCGACAATCCTTCTTCATCCACCAACCGGCACATCGCCATCACGGAGAAGGCTTTGCTGGCATAGGCCACCTGAAACTCAAGACCGGAGGCCGTAAACGCATCCATGTACTCGCGGCAGCGGCGCCGGACCAGTTGCTCGTCCATTATATATAGCGGGGTTCCATATTCCGCTTTCAATTCCGTCACATCACATCCGCCGATCTCCAAATGTCCGGCATCATTAATTCGGCTCGTCCCGTGTAAAAACATTACTCAGTCCTCCAATTTCTGTGGAATGTCTTGTTCCACCCTGTCTATTGTATGTTATTAGGCCCCGCAGAGTTCCTGAAAGATAGCTGCTTGAGCAGAAACTCCGCTTTTTACGGGGCTGTTTAGTGTATTCAGTATAGCAGACAGAGGGAACACCATAGAATGGACTAATTTGCAGTTGATTTGTATTTTCCTACGATTGTTTCTCGTTCTCCTGGACAGGCGGCATTCGTGTATTATCCCTTGTTTTGTTGAAGGATGGCCTTGTTTTGGAGCTGAGCACAGGCTGGCGCAGGATGATCTCGCCCATCGCTTTTGCATTAAATGGTATAAACGGCCACAAATAAGATGAATTGTAGGACCGGTGCAGGGTCAGCAGAACGATGATCAGTGTGGTTCCGATCATAAATCCCTGTACCTGGAACGCAGCAACGGCGACCAGCAGCACAAGCCTGACAATCCGGTTGGCCAGTCCAAGCTCATAACTCGGCGTCGCGAACATCCCGATGGAGGCTACCGCCATATACAGCACCACTTCATTCACGAACAGTCCGGTCTGTACGGCGATGTCTCCCACCAGAATAGCGGCAATCAGACCCATGGCGGAGCCAAGGGGTGTCGGTGTATGCACCGCCGCCATTCTCAGCAGGTCAACCCCAAGCTCGACAATCAGGAACTGGGCCAGAAGCGGGATTTCAGCTGTCTTCTGCGGCCCGATAAAGTCCAACATCTTCGGCAAAAGCTCAGGATGAATGACCATCAGCATCCACAATGGCAACAGGAACATAGAAGCAAAGATTCCGATGAACCGGACCCAGCGCAGGTAAGTCCCCATAAACGGAGTCTGGCGGTTCTCCTCGGCATGCTGGCAGAGATCAAAAAACGTGGTCGGCAGGACGATGACGCTTGGTGATGTATCTACAAAGATCACGACCCGGCCTTCCAGCAGATGAGAAGCTACGGTATCCGGGCGCTCTGAATAGCGGACCAGCGGATAAGGATTCCAGCCTCTGCCGACGATCGCCTCCTCCAGTTGCTTATCCGCCAGTGGGATTCCGTCGATATCCACACTTTTAATTTTGTCAGTGACAGCCTTCACCTGGGTTTTGTCGACGATGTCGTCAATATACGCTACGCAGACATCCGTCCGCGTCCGGCGGCCGACCTGGTGCATCTCGTATTTCAGTCCGGGGTCGCGGATTCGTCTGCGTACCAGTGCAACATTGCTCAGCAGTGTCTCCGTGAACCCGTCCCGTGACCCGCGAACCACCCGTTCAATAGAAGGCTCATCAGGATTTCGCGAAGGATACGAGCGTGTATCCATAATAATAACCTGGGTCTCGCCTTCAATGAAGAACACACTCATTCCCGACAAAACCTTATTGATACTTTCGCTCAGCAGCTCACCTTTTTCCACCTGCACGTGGGGGATGTATTCTGTCATGAAGCTGGCCAGCACATCAGTGGAGACATTTTCCGGTGTCAGATAGGTAAGCCGCTTCAGAATCTCGTCAATAATCGTATCCTTGGCAAACCCGCTGATGCATAGCAGCGCTGCATTGCGGCCGGCAAAGGACATCTCCCTGAACACGATATCAAAAGATGAACCCAGCCCCATGACCTCAGCCAGTGTATTTTTGGTATGCTCCAGGTTCGGTGAAACTTTGTCATTACCCTGCCAGTATATAACCGATTCTTCAAGCGAATCAGAGCGTTCGTTGTCCCGTTTTAATTGCAGCGGGTCGATTTTCCCCTGGGGTGGAGCATCCTCCTGCTTAGCTTTTTTCTTGTCTTTTTTGGACTTCTGCGGCTGCTGGGTCTGCGCTTGTGACTGCTTCCCGCTCCCAGCCTCAGCCGTAGTTCCGGCTCCAGCCTGACTCCCCGTTCCTGATTCATCGTCTGACTCAGCATCTTCCTCAGTATCCGGCTCTTCACTAAACAGTCTGGCGAAAAAACCCTTCTTGCCGCTCTCCGGCTCCTCTGCACCCAGCTCATCTGATGCTTCCATATCCTGCGGCTGGCTGCCGGTCTCATCCCCGGGATCAGCTGTGCCGGGGGACACTGCGCTGTCATCCTCCGGTCTTTTCGATTCCGCTTCAGCTGCTGCATTATCGGCTTCGGGTGTGGAGGCTGAACCTGCTGCTGCATTGCCAGTCTCGGCCGTAGGGGCATTGCCGCCAGCCTGCGCCGCCGTCACTTGTCCTCCAGCTCCCTTTGCACTTTCTCCCGCTGCGCTGCTTGCTTCCGTATCTGAACTGCCCTCTGCCAAAGGCGTGGCCACTTGTTGCGGGTTGCTCCCCTCCTGATCCGGTGTTCCCGCTCCATCCGAGGCTTGCAGATCATGATCGCCATACCCGGTTGCTCCGGCGTCCACACCAATGTCCACACTGCTGTTTGTTCCCTTATCGGCACCCGCACCCGGCGCAGTGGAATCACCATTGCTCTGGTTCCCCGTGTCGAGCTCAGTTGAAGCTTCCACGTCCTGATTGCCGGCATCGGTGCCGGATGTAACTTCTGCCTCTGTTTCTTTACTGAATAATGTGCTAAAAAACTCCCTCACACCGCTTCCGGAGTTCTCCGCGTCTTGCGGTTGTGTCTCACCAGTAACCGCGTTGCTGCCGCCAGCCGTCTCGCCATTACCCTTACTGTCTGCCGCACCACCCCCAGCATTCGCATACGTCCCCCCTGCTGCTTCCGTACCGCCAGCTTCCGCGCCGCCAGTTTCCGCACCTCCAGACTCCGCACGGCTATCCTCCTCTACGCTGGCCTTCGTGTCATTTGCTTGCGTGCTGTGAGCTTGTGCGGCTGCCGCTGCACTAACAATCGCTGCACTGATGGTACCTCTTCCGTCTGCGGCGATATTACCGGCTGTGCCTGACTGTGGTGCCTCTTGTTCCCCGGATGCATTTGTACTTCCTCCCGGTGCCCCCTCCTGTTTCGATATACCCGCTCCGTCCGGAGCTTGCAGGCCATGATCTCCAGTGGCGCTTGCTCCGGCTTCCGTAGCGCCTGCCGATACAGAACCTGAAGCGGGTACCGGCTGTTCCTGACTTAACAATGACTCGCCCGCAGCCTTGGCTTCTCCGGGCCGGCCGGCAGTCCCCGTATGAGCTTCCCCAAGATTATTCGGTGACTGGTTTGCATAGCTCTCAGCTCCGTTTGCCGGAGCTGCTCCAGATGTCCCGCCACCAACATTGCCGGCCTGAGGCGCAGCCGGGCCAGCAGGCTGATTTTTTGCTTTTTTATCATTTACCTGATCACCGCTGTGAATATACCTTACCACTCCATAACCCCCTTCTACTATTGATATACAAAGAAGTCGAACAGAGCCCCTGCAACCTTGCCGCATACCATGGCCATCAGCAGCCCAAACAGATAATGCGTCATTTGCAGACGTTTTGCCAAGATCGGCAGCACATTCAAAACCTCTGTCAAAGCAGCGGCCAGCATACCGACAAATATCCCGTCAAACAGCCCAACTCCCAGTTCGACCACAGGACCTGAGCAAATCCGCCAGTTCCAGAAATCACTCATAGTGCCAAGCAGAGAACCCCCGATCATCGCCCCTTCATACCAATGAACTTTGTCGTAGGAGGAAGTCAGCTGGGCCAGCCGGGGCACCATATCAAGCACGATAAACAGAGCGATCACCCCTCCGCCTACCGCAATCCCCCCGGCGATTCCGAGCAGCAAATTCAGTCCAAGTGTAATCGGCGCGGTCATGTTCCATCCTCTTTAGGTCCTGATGGATCGTTTCCGCTGCGATTCATTTTGCTATACTCCTCGTGGACTACATAATGGTCGATATTTTTCTGATAAAGAAACATTTCCACTTCGAGCGGAGTGGGCTCCTCATTCCATTTTTTCTTAAAGAGGTGGTTGAAAAAAATCACCATGCCAAACCCGATGCCCAGCGAATAGGCAATCTGGAACACATAGGGGTGGTCATCCCGCCGTCCGGTCAGCATCTCCACGATACGAACGTGCACTTCCTGCATGCTGACATCGGCATGAAAATTCATAATCGTCAGCGCCGATCCGAAAAAAAGCAGCAGCCACACCAGCACAAACAGCGCAACCGAAGGTTTACGTGCTTCGACCGGCCCTTCAATCTGCACTATCGTCCGCCCCTCGCCAATCGGTTGGATGTCAGCACCCGGTATCAATTCGTGAATATGCGGGATAACCGTCAACAGGTCGATCAGAATGAGGTTTCCGTCACTCTGTGCCGGCTTCAGCAGCAGAATTGAATACAGCGGCTCCCTCCACTCCGGCTCGGTGATTAAATAAGCGATATCCCGCAGCGTGACCCCTTTCCCTTTGGGCACCGTTACCCGATTCTTAAGCTGTATGTAAATGGCGGGAGCCGAATAAGTGTTCATCCGTACACCTCCTATTGTTGTCGTGAAAAGCAGGATGAGACGCAAGAATAACGGTAGTATGGGAGAAAAGGCTTAATTTTACTCCAGGCCAGCAGAATTCAAGTTAAGGCATCGCCTCTTTAGCACACCGAAACACCCTCCATTGATCTGTTCCTGCGGATTAGTATCCAAAAAATGCATAAGTTCCGATTGTTTATCGGTATCGGAAAAGCACCGTATCAACTACCAATTGACTGGCTAGCGTGCTGGACAGGCGCACAAAAAAGCAGACCGGGCGATTTCCCCCTGTCTGCCTTACCCTTTGTTTATTGGTGCTGCGTTCATTCTTCTAAATTCAGTGATGTAAATCGTCGAATTCTCTAAGCTGCCGCAACTGCCATATGAGTTAGTTCTATTGCAGTAAGTACAGCAGATTCTCTCTATTCGCCTTCAAAATAGCGTTCTGTTGCATTTCCTGCAGCAGATTACCGCATTTTGTCGATAAACAGGCATCTTTGCAGTAATCAGCTGTACAAAGTGCAATAGATCGCTGATATAGTGGAAAACTGGACCCATCTGCTGCACATAATACATTGGATTTACCAACTCGGCATATGCGGAGTAAGAGGCTCTAGCTCTTCCTCTAACATACCTTGTGCGGCTCTTAAAGACCGAATTCCCCTTAGACAGCGGATAGGCTGCAAGGAACGTAATGAGCAGCGTAAGCCCAGTACCAATCACCGTACGCTGCACAGAAATCCTGCCGGATTTCAGGCTGGTCTCCATTTAAGTATATGCTTCACAAATAGCCATATAGTTCACTTACGCAACATTTCAGCAGTTTTTGCAGCCAATATGGATGTTTCGCAAACTTGGAAGAACGAAATTCTCCGGATGGGCTGAAACAAGTGGAAACGGCTTCGCCGTCCTCAAAAGGACGGTATCCGTATCAGCGAGAAATAGAAAGATAATTTATAGCGTGCAGCATATCAATTCTTATATTTTGAAAAAAAGGATGTCTCCCACAGCCGTATGGCTGAAGGGAACATCCTCCTCTTCTACTCAAAGCCCGGGGGTTCCCCCTCTCAGGCCTACTTTATACTCAGAAAGCCGCCCCGCTCTAATTGAGTGCTTCCTGACGGCTCTGTTGATTAGAAATAAGGAACAGTGCGGTCCAAATCAGCGCAAAGCCGATAATTTGCGGCAAGGTGACCAGCAGATCGAAGAAAATCCAGTTGATCAGGATTCCCGTCATCGGGAAGCTGAGCTCTGCCAAGGTGGCAACGGAAGCTTTGGTGGTGTTAAGACCTTTGTAATACAGCAGCATACTAAGCAGTCCGGGCAGCAGTGCCTGCAGCAGCAGATTGATCGCAATCGCCGTTGAAGTGCCCAGTCCCCCGTGTACCTGCCAGGGAGCACCTTCCATAGCAGTGACGACGAACAAGAGAGGCAATGCCAGAATGAACCGCAGTGAAGTCACCGTTTCATACTTCATTGAACCCAGCAAATAGCGGCCCATTACTGTAGATCCGCCCCACAAGGCAGCGGCACCGAGTGCCAGCAGACTGCCGACACTGATGAAGCTGTTCACATGTCCGAAGGGTGCGGTCCAGCCAAAGGTCAGCAGATAAGTCCCTGCCAGTGCAATCACTATAAGCGGTCCGAAATTTCGGGGCAGGCGTTCTTTAAGGATGACAGCCGCCAGTCCTATGGCAAAGATCGGCTGCAGCTTCTGCAGCAGAAGCACCGCATTGAGATCTCCGCTGGACAAGGCTTTGGTGAAGAGAATCGTAGCCACGGCGGAGCCGCCCCAAGATACAACCATTAGCGCTCCGGCCTGACGCAGACGAATTCCTTTCAGTTCAGCGCGATGCCGCCAAAGTACCGGAGCGGCAGCCAGAAAGAGCACAACATGCTCCAGCAGAACGATCTGTGAAGAGGTCATTGATTTGAGCAGGATGATGCGGAACAGCGGATCGACGCCCCATAGCGCCGCTCCCAGCACAACCAGCCAGAACCCGCCGCGAAGCGGCGCCTGACGCACCTCCGAAGTTGTAGCAGTTAGATTACTCATAATTCCATTCTCCTTGTCGATACAAACCCTCGATAAGAGACCAAAAACCCCCGCGCTGCCTTATGAGGGGCAACCATCGGGGGTCATTATCAATAAAGACCATCAGGAATAAACCTGTCGTCTTTATCTTATGATCCTCTCCCATCCGGACTTTACCGTCGGCTCTGGAATGTCACCAGATCAGTCCTTTCCGCTGCTGACAGCGAGAAGGAGTCGCGGGCTGAGTTCGCTTTGAACATCACCGCCGGTCAGGAATTTCACCTTACCCCGAGAATCTTGTATTCCGTTATTTTTTTCACAATCTCAGGATACTCCCGTTTATGAATTTCGTCCAGTATTTTATGAAAATATACACATTTTTTCATTCATCACCGCATTTCATGCCATATAAATGATATTTTTTTGTAATTCCTGCTGAATTCATTAAGTTATAATAGAATTATGTGAATTATCCATATTCTTCATCCATTGAAAGAGAGGCCCTTATGAAAAGACCACTTGGAACAAGCTTGCCGTTATCATTTATCGCTGTAGCCGCTATTGCATTTGCCGAAACTATCGCCTATTTCGTTATCTCCTTGTTTGGGGGGATGCAATTTTATGCCCCGCTTTCCGCTGTTGCCGCTTTTGCCCTTGCAGTTTATGCGGTGCTGGCGATCTTTGACTTGTTCAATCTGCGTATCCGGCGGATCGTATTCGCCTCTTTCGCCGGGGTATGTCTACTGGCGGCAGGCGTTTATGAAATCAATCAGGCTTATGTGAACAGCCTCGCTGAAGTGAATGACCGGGAGATTTCTCTGGAGAAATATAAACCTTTCCAGCCGGAATCCAAGATAGCCATACTGGACCAAACCTCCACTTATAAGATCACAGACGAGCTTCCGCGGCTGGACGGTGCAACCGCACTCTACCCGCTATATTCGGCATTTGTTCAAGCCGTCTACCCGAAGGACGACTATAGCGTATATGATTTTGAGAGCAGTACGGTAGCCTGCACTTCGACCTCCACTGCTTATGAGCGTCTGATCGATGGAGATACGGATATTATTTTTGCAGCAGCCCCCTCTCTCTCCCAACAGAAATCAGCCAAAGCAGCAGGCAAAGAGCTAGTTCTTACGCCCATTGGCCGCGAGGCATTTGTCTTCTTCGTTCATAAGCGGAACAAGGTGGACGGACTGACCACACAGCAAATCAAGGATATCTATTCCGGCAAGCTGACAAATTGGAAACAGGTAGGCGGCAAACGGGACTCGATCCGGGCATTCCAGCGGGAAGAAAACAGCGGCAGCCAGACCATGCTTGAGAAAATCATGGAGGGCACACCGCTCATGGCAGCTCCGCAAAAAGATGTTATGGATGTGATGAGCGGCATTATCAGCCAGACCGCCAGCTACCGTAATTATAAAAATGCTCTTGGCTTCAGCTTCCTGTTCTACGCCTCGGAGATGAACAGCAATAACGAGATCAAGCTGCTGGCCGTCGACGGGGTTGAACCCGGCAGGGAGAGTATTCGCAACGGAGCCTATCCTTTTGCCTCCGAATTTTATGCCGTGACCGCAGGAAGCTCCAATCCGCATATCCAGCCTTTTCTGAATTGGATAGTTTCCCCCGAGGGTCAGGAGCTGGTGGAAAAAACCGGCTATACCCCGGTAAAATAAACTTCTGGACTACTCCTCTACCCCAAACGCAGATACACAAAAAAGCAGCAGGTTCACGGATACCCGAGTCCCTGCTGCTTCTCTATGATGCGGTCTTCTTTTTTTGTACAACAAGCAACTTCGCTCAACTACTATTCTGACAACGTCCCGGTAGATGAGTCTTGAGGCGGGCTCTCTTGTGCTGACAGCAGCCGTGTCCGCTTCTTCCGATCCGGATCAGCCACGATGCGGATGTCCTGCTCAAAGATCAGGGTAGCCCGGTTATCCAGTGTATACTGCGGCCAAGATAGGCCCGGCACCGACGGATCGCCACGGTGGGCAAAGGCTGTCCAGGCGTAGAGCATCGCATCCGACAAACTCTCCATAGCAGGAGTAACCTCTACTCCATAATGCGCCATGTGCGATAAATTATTAAATACATAGCAGATTTCCGCACCATGAACAGCCTTCTCGAGCAGCGGATGGCCGGGGATGGTCCAGTCGAACCGGTACATCCATACCGGGGCATAGCAATGCTGCCGCTCAGCGATAGAAATGGAGCTGTCCCAGAAAAAGAGATCTGTCAGAAAATCGGCTTGACCCTCCACGGTCTTGGGATAATGAAGCGCGAGTTCAGCTAAATTCTCTACGCCCATCATCATTTCCAGAGATTGAAGCGACTGGTCAAAGTTCTCTGCAGAACCACTTCCCCGGAAGAACAGGTTGCCCTCATGAAGATTCGTCCCGATCACAAGCGGTATACCGCTTGCTACACCCTCGGCAATAGCCTGCGCCGGATCTGCCGGCAATGTATCCGGCTCAATAACGGGCTGGAACAGCATGCTCATCGCATTGCCGGACAGCTTGTAAACCATCGCCCCCGCTGCCTTCAATATTTGCTCTGCCGGAAGCGTGTCCAGCAGTGTGGTATCGCCGCCTGGACGAATCCCGAGCTCGGCCAGAAAAGCTGCGCCAATCTCTTCACCTTGCTGCGCCTTCAGGGTCTGTGCAGCCCCGCTCTGCATAATAGCTCCGGCAAACAAGCCTTCTGCCGCAGGCATCGCCAGCAGCGCGGCAATACTCATGCTGCCCGCAGACTCGCCGAAGAGGGTAACCCGTTTCGGGTCGCCGCCAAACGCGGCAATATTGCCCTGCACCCATTGTAGTGCGGCAATCTGGTCCAGCAGACCGGCATTGGAGGCCAAGCCGCTGCCAAACGGCGACAAATGCATGAAACCGAACGGTCCCAGCCGATAATTGACGGTAACCACAATGACTTTGCCCTTACTGGCCAAATGGGTACCTTCGAACATCGGCTGGCTGCCGGCTCCGGTTACAAAAGTGCCTCCATGAATCCATACCATGACCGGCAGAGCTTCACCTTCAGCCGCTGGCGACCAGATGTTCAGGTACAGGCAATCTTCGGAATATTCCGGAGTTGTACCTCCGAATCGGGTGCTGCCGGTACTGACAGGCTGATGGCTGACCGGGCCGAATTCCCTGGCCTCTCTAATTGAACTCCATGGCTCCGGCGGCTGTGGCGCGCGAAATCGCAGCTCACCCACAGGCGGGGCGGCAAAAGGAATTCCGCGCCAGATGTTCACACCGTCACTTTGTGTTCCTTGCAGCTTCCCATATAATGTTTCTGCCACGGGTCCTGTCATAAAACAATCATCCTTTCCGTTATTCCTTTTTTTCTTCGATCACTTGATATAATCCGGAGCGGAAACGGAACCACTGGAAGACATGGGTAACGACCACCTTCAGCACGGCATATCCCGGTACAGCCAGGATAATGCCAAATACGCCGAACATTTTACCGGCAAAAATAATAACGAAAATTATAGTAATCGGATGAATCTTCAGCGACTTGCCCATGATCTGCGGCGAAATAAATTTACCTTCAATCAGCTGGACCGCAGTCCAGACGAAGATCATTTTCAGCAGCATGAACGGAGAAGTTACCATCGCAACGATCAAGGCTGGAGTAATGGCAATGGCCGGACCCAAATAGGGAACTACCGCCGTACAGGCTGCAACGATCGCCAGCACCAGGGAATACTCCAGCCCGATAATCAAATACCCGATATAGAGCAGCGCACCGATGCAGCAGCTTACGATAATTTGTCCGCGGATATAGGAAGCCACCTGGCTGTTCATCTCGGACATTACTTCCCGAGTCTGCGGCTGCAAGCCTGTAGGGATGAACCTCATCAGGTAATCAGGCAGCTTTTTGCCGTCACGGAGCAGGTAGAACAGGATAAATGGCGTGGTTACCACAGCCAGAACAATTTCGGTCAATGCCCCAACGAAGCTGCCAACGCCATTCACTGCGTTATTCAGAAAGGAGGTGGCCCATGTTGTCACCTTGCTGGTAATATCAGTGAAGTCCATGCCAATATTCCCCTGAATGCGCTCGAACTGCTCACTGCCGGTCAGATTAACGAATTCCTGCTGAATCTGCTCACTGTATTTAGGGAAATTATCAATCAGTCCAAGCAGCTGGGTGCGGATTATCGGAATGACTGTCAGCAGAATCAGTGTGATAATTCCGGCGATCAACAGATACAGAATCACAATCCCATAGGCACGCTTCACTTTGCTTCTTCTCTCCAGCCGGTCTACCAGCGGATTCAGCAAGTAGTAGGCGATTCCTGAGAGCAGCAGCGGAGCCGCCACTGTGTGCAGCAGGACCGATACCGGCTTGAAGATAAACGGGACCTTGGAGAACACTAGAATCGTAACCCCGATAAGTAAAGTAATCAGTAAAGAAACCACAAATTTGTTATTTAGAAAAAACTTTTTAAACCTCTCAGGCCATACCTGCACCCTTTCCATTACTGCTTTCCCCCTAATACAAAGACTTATCTGTAAGTGTGATAAATTGCACTTGCTATTAGCATAGTCAACGCAGGGGTTGCAAGTCAAATTTTCAGCACTAGCGCCCACTATGAAATTCTGCACCTTTTACGCTGCGTTTTTGAAAGTTCCAGATGTCTCAGCCCAGGCCCTTGATATTGCCAGACTATGACACATGTATTCAGTCGAATTTAATATCTGCAATTTGCCCTGCTTCCACAAACCCTACGGTTTGGTAGACCTTGTTGGAATCCGGGTTTTTGTCGTCCGCGTACAGCACCGGAGTTAAGCCTTCGGCGAGCAATATTTGGCATAGTTCAACCACTACTGCGCTGGCATACCCTTGTTTACGGTGAGTGCGCGGCGTATAGACATCATTAATCCGGACATGTCTCGCTGAGCGGTGTGCGATGGCCGCCATAGATACAGGTACGCCTTCCACAACCCACAAATACAGGTTGCCGGCACGAACCGCTTCATCCGCATAGGAAAGGAAATTCTCCTGCTGCTCAGAAGTGCCGAAGGCATCTTCAACGAATCTGGCTGTAAACTCCGCGACCACCGGAATATGGGCCTCACCAGCCTGCAAGAGCGACCCACTGACATGGCCGGGTTTCCGCACCTCCGGGCAATGGTAGGCTTTTAGCATCATGTAGGTATGATAAAGTTTCCCCTTGGCCGCGCAAAAAGCTTCCGCGAATGCCTTGGCCGTCTCCGGCTCTGCGCTGATTCCGGGGATTCCACTATCCTTCACCCGTTCCGCCAGCTGCCGCAGCAAATCGTCCCGCTGCTGTACTTCAAGCTCCTTCGAAACCCATAACCAGGCATTGTGACCTGTCGATTGGGTAAAGATCAGTTGGTCATCAATGCTTTTGAGCTTGATCGCATCCGCGTACTCCGCAATGCGGTGAATCAGGTTATGTAGAACCTCCTCTTGCTTAAACCCACTGCTATGCAGCACTCTATCATCCAGCTCAAAACTCTCAAACATCTCATAACCCCCTAATTTTTCCTTTCTTTCAATCATAATGCGCCTGCCGGAAAAAATAAACAGCCCGTCTCCGGAATTTCCGGTTCGGACTGTTGGTCAAACTGCCAGGTTTCGCCAATTGGCGTACTTGATTGGGCACTGCGAAAGTAACGGGATTAATGCTGTTAGAGTTAAAAGTGGACACTCCTTAAGAGAACAGGAATAATGAGATTAACGAGGAGGTGTCCACATGAGTGGAACACGAAAAAGCTACAATGATGAATTTAAAAAACAGACGGTAAAGTACATCCAGGAGCAGACCAAGACGGTGGCGGAACTGGCCCAGGAGCTGGATATCCCCGCTAAAACCCTGCATCAATGGCTGGGCAAGTTCCGGCAGTTCCCAGACGAGCCCGTGGCCAGCGCCGAAAGGGTACGAGAACTGGAACGACAGTTGCGGGAAAAAGAACAGCAACTAGCCGATATGGCGGAGGAAATGGCCATCGTAAAAAAAGCAGTGCACATCTTCAGCAATCCAAAGAACTGAGATTTCAGTTCATCGAAGATCATCGCTCCCGGTTTCGTGTGGAGAAGATGTGCAGTGTCCTTGAGGTATCGCGGAGCGGCTATTACAAATGGAGAACGGCAAAACCAAGCCCACAAGCGACCCGAAAGGCGTTGCTTCTTCAGCGAATTACCTATCATTTTGACGATACAGGAGGCTGCTACGGCAGTCCTAAAATCACGATTCTTCTCCAGCGCGAAGGCCACAAGATCAGTGAGCGTACCGTAGGGAAATACATGAGAGAGCTGGGCTTGCGCTCCTGTGTAGCAAAGAAATTCCGCGTAAACACGACCGACTCCAACCACACCTTACCGGTTGCACCTAATCTGCTAAACCAACAATTCTCCACCGAAAAGCCAAATCAAACATGGGTCGCGGATATCACCTACATTCCCTGCCGGGAAGGACGGATGTACCTTGCCAGCGTGCTTGACCTATGCACCCGGGAAATCGTAGGCTGGCGGCTGGACGACCGGATGACCACAGATCTGGTAATGGGCGCTCTAGAAGACGCCTACAAGGCCAAACGCCCAAAGAAAGGTCTCATTCACCATTCGGATCAAGGCTCACAGTATGCCTCAGCCGACTACCGTAAACGTTTGGTTGAATACCGCATGAAGGCCAGCATGAGCCGCAAAGGCAACTGCTACGACAATGCTTGCATTGAATCTTTTCACAGCCTATTGAAAAAAGAGTTTGTGTACTGTACCCGATTCAAAACGAAGAAACAAGCCTATGATGGCATCTACCAGTACATTGAATTTTTTTATAACCGCAAGCGAATCCATGGTGCTCTGGGCTACGTATCGCCGGTTCAGTTTGCAGCTAGATTCAAACGAAAAGCAGTCTAATTTCATTTTTTAGTGTCCACTTTCTTGACGGAGGTCCATAATACCCGTTACTTTCACCAGAATCCCGCTTACCGGGAGGATAGCGGGAATTCCTAACGGTAATTAAGTCGAATTCCCCTGTTACGTAATAGATTGAAATTTTAGCGGGCTGATTTCCCGGCAACAGCTCGATTTCACTAAATAAGCCTAATACAGCGGTAACTATTCCCGTTACTGTGGTACCTGCTGGCCAACCCTCACCCTCTGGGTGCCCTCTCTGCCAGCCAGCCTGAATGTTATATCCGACGGGAGATTCTACTTATCCAGCAGTATGGTGATGCTATGGCCGGTATGAGTAGCAACCCGGATTTCATCCCCGGTCAGCTCCACACCGAGAAGCTGCAACGGGTCACCTGCTGGTTCGGCAGCCATAGCCTTGCCTCCTTCACCGCTGTCTCCCGGCTCGCCATACACGGCCGAGATCAGCCAGTGGGTCCCGGGAGCAAGCTTCGCCTGCAGCGTCGGTATAACTGTCCGCGGCCGCAGTACATTGGTATTGGTATGCGGACGGATCAGCCCTGCTTCGCTGTAACCGGCCAAGCTGAGAATTCCGCTGGCGCCATGGCTGCTGATCGCTGTCATACCTGCTCCTTCAGCAGGAGTTATCTCCTGCAGTCCAGACTCCAGCGCCACGGCAAAACCGCCTTCTGCGGCATCCAGCGTTCTTGCTGTTTGTACCCGGTGAATCCGGATATGCCAGGGAAGACCGGCCACAACCCAGGTCTGCACTTCCACATTGGCCCAAGGCTTCCATCTGGAAAAGAGCAGATTGTCTTCAATCCGCGTCTCTTCATTTTGTCTTCTCACCCGGTACAGATTGTCGCCTGCCTCACTGAGCGCCAGCATGGAATCGAATGCGCCCTGGGAGATTCCCCATTCCGAACGGGGAACGCTGAATCCAAAAGCCGTAGAATAAGCGAACTTCTCATATTTGGCCGAAGTATGGGTATGCTCATTAGTGCCTTTATGCCCGCTGTTGAAGGCGACGATATGATCGCTTTCTGCCCGGCGGCAAATAACAAGATGAGCAGGCTTCTGCACAGCCAGCGCCTCAAGCTCCGGAAGCGGCAGCTCCTCCGCCTGCCAGAAGGGATGCTGATCCGGCAGCGCCAGCGGCAGGAAGAATTTCAACGCCCAATACGGCGACCCCGGCGAGTTATAGTTCTCGGCCATCACCAGGTTGGGATAGGTATACCCGATGTTCAATACGCCGTCCGCGTTCAGAATATCCTGCTGGAACCACCAGCGTAAGTTGCGCAGAACGATCCCTTTAATAACACCATAAGGCACAGCTTCAACTCCTGCATAAGCAAAGGCCCCCCAGAATGCCGATTGGGCGAACCGGTAGGTTAAGCTGCGGCCATACGGAAGCGCGGAGCCGTCCGCAGCAAACCAATGGATGAATTCAGCAGCGAACTTTCCGGCCCTTTCCTTGAACACGCTTGCCCGTTCAGGATCTTCCTCACCCATCAGTTCAGCATACAGCAGCCCGTAGAAATGGATGGCGAACGGAACATAATAATCGCTATGTCCGCCGATACCGTCGCTGTACCAGCCATCGGTCAAGTAGAAATCATCCATCCGCCGCAGATTCTGCTCCAGTTGATCGGCATCATACGGCAGACCAGCCTTGCGGAAGCCCAGATTAACCAGCACATTAAAGAAGAGCCAATTGCAGTCATAACAAGGATGTGAGTTCATCTGGTTCAGCCAATTGAACAAATTCCTCTGCTCCCGTTCGCTCAGCGGCCCCCAGATCCGGTCCGGGATCAACGCCAACCCGTAGCCAAATGCTGCCATCTCCACAAGGCGCTGGTCATAATCACCGACCTCACCCCAGTATTCCTTATGCTCCGGGTCAGTCCCGTTGCGGATGCCGTCCAGCAGTATCTCCCACATGTCATCTTCACCGCCACCGGCCAGAAACGGCACAAATCCCCATAATACCCGGGAAAAGCCCTCCATTTCAGCAATATCGGGCCCGTAATGAACCCCGGTCACCCCCAGCTTCAGGCGGGCGCGCCCCTTACTATAGTAAGGCTTAAGCGGATAGGCCAGCTGACGGAAAACATTTTGCATATCTTCTTTTGTGACCAGCGGATTAGCCCCTATTGATCCCCATTGGCTACTCATCGACACCACTCCTAATTGCTTCTCGAATTTTTATAGAGTCAGGCTCCAACTATAAATGTTCAAAATCGATGTGCTCACTGATGTACCCTTTGCTGTGCTGTTGGTGTTTTCCGATTATCTTCAGCGGTCCCATCGCATCGCCAATACAATTTATAGCAACCTCATCCGCGCTCACGCTCGCTGATTTAACTTCAGCAATCCATCCGCAAGCACTAGTGCAATCTAGCAACCTCATCGGGTCTGACCAACGTTTCTATTAGCACTCCATCTGCGCTCGCTGGTGCTACTTCCAGCAAACCCGCCACGCTCGCTAATGTACCTCAGCAACCCATTTCCACTCACCAACCGCACTCAGCACCAGTAACCTTACTTCCAGCAACATCCCCCTACTCACCAGCACATCTTCTGGCAGCATCATCGGCACTCACCAGTGCATCCTCCAACAGTCTCGTCAGTACTCTCACGAATGCATCTTCAGCAATCTAGTCAGCACTCTCACCAACACATCCTCCAACAATCTCGTTAGCACTCTCACCAACGCTCTTCGCGGAAAGCTGCTCCTTCCACCAGCGTCTGCTGCTCTGCGGACTCCAGTGACGTTACTTTGCAGAAATGGCCTCTTCGCACGAACGAGCGGACTCAGATGACGCTATTCCTAGGAAAATCGAATATTTAGTTGATCTATGAGCAAATAAGTGCGCTGGAGTCCGGCATGCAGGCCAAGCAGGCGAAATCCGGAAAATAAGAGCACTGGAGTCCGCAGCTTCTCTGCGTATCGACTGCCTGCTCTTAAAAGACGTGTTGCCCACAAATTTCCGAGTGATTTGGCATCTAAGGAGCAAGCCAATCTGCTGGAGAGGCATACTGGCTGGAACAAGCAGCAAACTTGCTAGATTAATTCACAGTGTCAGGTACTGGCCAACTATCCGGTGATATTCGAACGGAGGCGGAACAGCAAGCAATATAGTCCATCAGGCTGCCTATGTTAGTACTCCGAAACATGGTTACTTCACTGCCATATCAGCAGCGAATGCAATGTCGCTAGTGACCTGTACCACCGCTTGTCGTACCATCTATTCGCTCTGCAATCTCTTCTCGTCATATTATTTCTATCCGATTTGCTGCTATCTCTTCTAGTCATACTATTTCTATCTCATCTGCTGTCTCTTCCTGCACCCTTATTCTAGTCCTAAGATTCAGCGCTTATTGCTCTATTCCCTGTGAATGCGCTGTTACCCTAATCCCACAGCACAACGGTGGGCGCTACTCCCAATAGAACGGGCCATCCCCCTTCAGCCGTGCCAGTCCTTCGACGTAGAAGAAGTCTCCGTAAATCAAGGGAACATCAATGTTCGTTCCGGCCGGATAATTGCTCGTACCGTGGAGGATCAATCCCTCCTCGGCGTCGTTGTCCCAGGTACCGTAATTGCGGTAGAGCGATTCCAGCATGCGGATCGCAGGCTCCCGGTACACCGGTGCCTCGGTCTCGCCGGCTTTGTCGGCAAGCAGCAGCAAACCGCTTGCCGCACAAGCGCCGGCTGACGAATCGCGGAAGCCGCGCGCTTCTCCGGGTGCGCGGAAATCCCATTGCGGGACATGGTCCTCCGGCAAACGGGCCAGGAAGAAATGGGCCACCTTCTGGGCGGTATGGAGATATTCAGCCTTGCCGGTATGATGATAGGCCAGCGTCAGTCCATAGATCGCCCAGGCTGTGCCGCGGGACCATGCCGACTCGGCGGCGTAACCCTGGCCGCCGATGCCTTCGAGGAATTCGCCGGTATCGGGATCGAAACGGACAATATGATACACGGAGCCGTCCGGGCGGATGAAGTGCTTCACGACCGTGTCCATATGTGCTTCGGCGATATGGCGGTAACGCGGATCTCCGCTGGTCTCTGCCGCCCAGAAAAGCAGCGGCATGTTCATCGCACAGTCAATGATCGCGTATCCGCGGTTATCTTCGCCTTCATACCAGGGATTCCAGGCCCGGATGTAGCTGCCTTTCAGATTAAAGCGGGCCGCGAGGAAATTCGCTGCCTTCAGCGCTCTCACCTTGGAAACCTCGCTGGCCAGCAGCTTGTAGGAAGCCACGCTGGTCAAGGTCCACATAAATCCCAGATCATGGTCAAGTCGGACAAAATCATTCAGGACCTGGTCCAGCTGTTCCTCACAGTCCTCTGCCAGCGCACGCAAAGACTCCTCCTTGCTCTCGTTATACAGAAGCCACAGCTGTCCCGGCCAGAACCCGGCTGTCCACCAGTACGGCTGGGCCAGTTCATATTGGCCGCCTTGACTGGCATGGGGAAACCCCGCGCCGATTCTCCGGCTGTTCTTCCGTGTCTTCTCCAGTGCCTTGCTCCACGCTTCCTCTACCCATCCCAGCTTTGTTTCCGCCGTCATCTCTAGCCACCGCCATTCATTGTTTTGGATGATACAAGTTGAACTCTAGATTTACGTATTACATCCTGCTGCATTTCTTCTATTGAACCGCTCATCGCGGTTGAAAACTTATTTAGTCCAGGAATCTGAATTCAAAATGATACCTTTCATGCTTAGACGGGTTCCGGGTATAAAAATCCAGACCATACCAAGTCTTCCCCTTACCGAAATGGTCGTTATAGCTATGCACGGAAATTTCGGGTTTCAGCGCCGCAATGTCATAGCTGATACGCAGCCCACGCTGGCCCTGCCCATCTGCTCGTCCATCTGCTCCTCTGTCTGCCTGTCCATCTACCTGTCCATCTACCTGCCCATCTGCTCGTCCATCCGCCTGTCTATCTGCCTTCTCATCTGCCTGTCTATCTGCCTGCCCATCTGCTCGTCCATCCGCCTGTCCATGTGCCTGTCTATCTGCCTTCTCATCTGCCTGTCTATCTGCCTGCCCATCTCCCTCTCCCTGCCTCTCCAGCAGCACCGCATCTTCCTCCAGAACAGGCGGAATAAAGGTAATAAACCGTTCAACCAGCGCCGCTGGAGCTTCCGCAAACCGGAACTCATCAGTCATCGCAAGTACAGGAGGATTAACACCTGTCTTCCATTCGAACCGGCGTGTTAAGCCCTCCAAGCTGTCAACACGGTATGCACGGGTCAAATCAAGCTCCAGCACATCACTGCCGTCCCCGGCCTTCACTTCCTGAATTTCAGCATAAGCCTCCGCTCCCGCAACCTGATACTGCCCGTCTATAATTGGCACGCTATGGCCTTGAGAACCGTTGCAATCATAGGAGTACCGTCCTGTTCCGAAGTAACCTGAAGTGTATTCCCCGCTGCCCAGCTCGGAAATATATACCGTTCCTTCTCCCTGCAGGATAAATCCCCCGAGGTCATTGTGATTATGAGGTTCGTCATTGTTGCCGCCCTTGGCAGCAAACCCGAAACTGCCACCCGTTCCCGAATGACGGGACAACAGCCACTGTGCATCGGGAAGATAATAGCTGGCGCTGCCCCAATCTCTTGGTCCTTCCTCCGGCTTGCGCCAGATCAGATTACGCAGCGCAGGAGCCCAACGGCTGCAGTGATCCTCAGTGTAAGAGGCTCTAAGCGACAACGGAGGTACCTCCACTTCAGGATACGCGGAAGCCAGATAATGGCTGAGTCCGAGGAACACATGGCCTGACTCCAGCGAATCGGAGAAGTTCGCCACAAGCTTCCCGCCCAGAAAACATTTCTGCTGGAAGGCCGCGATGCTGCCTACCTTCTCACGCCGGAACCAGTCCAGCTGCCCCCGGCTTTTTTGACGAAGAAGATCAGCATAGTAGACGAAATAACCAAATCCGTAATTCCAGTACCCCAACCCTTCAAGACAAGCGCCGTCTTCACCAAAGCCCTGCAAATAATATTCCATGCTGCCCTGCACTTTGAACAGGATCTCGGTAAGCGTTTCCTTATCTTCCATCAGCAAAAGTGCCGCCGAGCCTATAGAGCCGGAACAAACCGCCGACCAATTATGGGTGGAAGTCTCCCAATGATAGGGTCCGCAGGTTAAGTACGGCACGAACAGCCGCTTATCTACCTCTGCCTTGATCCGGGCCTGCAGCAGGGCAGGCAGCCGTTCGCCAAGAAGACAATTGATTTCGCTGAGTGCAAAGCCTGTCTCTGCCGAGAACAAATCAATCGTCTCTGTGATGCCGGTATCTCCCAGATGAGCGGGGAGGCACCAGGTATATTCGTTGCAGATGCTCCACACAATCTGACACACCGCCGCTAAATGCTTCTCCTGCCCGGGTTCCAGCAGCGCCAGCAGAACAGCCGTATTCAGTATTCGCCTGCGCTCGAAATAGACCCGCTCATATTCCAGCCTTGAACCCGTGCGGGCATAGATGGAGAACAGCTCATACGTAAGCTCAGGAATAGAAACCTCATTCAGCCGTTCGCCTTCCCGGCGGATCTCCGCAAGCTCATCACGGTATAGCGGTGATTCCAGCACATAACTCCAGAATGTCTTCTGATCACCGTCAGGATAATACAACCGGACATCCGACGGTTCCATCGCTGCAATAATGGGATGCAGTTCAACCCTTTGCATATTACGCCGCCTTTCCTGGCACATCTGAATGTTCAGCCCCGGTATTCCACGGGTGTAACTCCGGCATGCACCTTGAATGTCTTAATAAAATAGCTCTGGTTGTCATACCCAAGCTGCTCACAGATCTCACCGACCGTAGAGTTTGTTCCGTCCAGCAGCTCCTTGGCCCGTTCCATCTTCAGCTTGGTTACATATTCGATAAAAGTAGTGCCGGTCTCCTTCTTAAACAGCCTGCTGAAATAGCTGGAATTCAGGTGCAAGTGATCCGCCACCTCATCCAGGCTGATTCTGGAGCCCAGACGCAGAGAGACATACTGGCAGGCTTCCATCACCTCGGCCCGTTTGCTTGCCCCGGCACCCGCTCCTTTGGCGCGGGCGATGGATTTCAGGTGATTATCGAGCCATTCCCGCAGGGCAGGCAGTGAATCAATATCCACAATCTCCTTATGCAGCGTATCCGCCGAATAAGCAGGCCGGACCGACTGCAGGGAATGCAGCTTCAGCTTCAGATCGAGCAGCAGCTTCAGCGTCCAATCCTTGACCACTTCCGGTGCATACTTCTCCTGCCGGATCTGCGCTATCCATTTATCCGTTATTAGGTGCGACAAATCACCGGACCTGCCCAGCAGCACCTCTCTCAGCTCCATACTGGCCTGGTCATAATGGGCGAACAGATTGTTGGTGTGGCCGCTGACCGGAGGCTGCGGGGATTTCCGCTTCGCAATCTCCCCCTGCTCCAGATAGAAACGTTGTTCTTCCCCCGCCAGCAGTTGGCCAAGCTGTTGCTTCAGGCCCTCCGGCGACCCGGTCCCTTCCCCTGTAATGAAGGACATTTGAATCTTCAGCACCCTGAACAAGGTAGACTGGATCATCTTCAGACCGGCGGCGGCTTCAGCATAAATATTGCCCTGAAGACCGGGCTTATAGGAAAATAATAGGAACGAAGACTTCACATTGTAACCGACATACAGCCCGCTCGGCTTCATTCCGTCCAGCACCTCATTCATCACATTGCACACGGCGAAATGCAGGGTCTGATCCGAAGAGAAGCGGTATTTCACATGCCTGTAGTCCTCAAGATAGGCGATCACCGGCAGGCAGCATTCCCCATTCTGGAACAATCCATATTCGGCAGCTTCATCCATCCATTTCTCCGGTGAAAGCAGCGGCTGGTGGATAAAATTCTTGATGCTCCGCTCCTTGCGCAGCTCCCGGGTCTCCCCGAACAAATGCTTGATCCGGGAATTCTCCCAGCCTGTTTTGGTTTCCTCATCCAGCGATTCCTTGAATCTGCGCAGGAGCTGCACCAGATCCTCCGGGTCCAGGGCATCCTTCAGCAAATAATCCTGCACATTCAGCCTCATCGCCTGCTGCGCGTACTGGAATTCGTTATGGCAGGAAAGAATGGCAATCCGCACCTCCGGCTTCAGCTCCTTCATGAGTGAAGACAGCTCCAATCCGTTCATCCGCGGCATCCCGATATCCGTAATCAGAATATCCGGCATCTCCAGCCGGGCATGCTCCCAGGCGTTCCAGCCGTTCTCATGTGTCCCCATCAGACACAGGCCAAGCTCCTCCCAGCGGATACTTTCGGATAAAAGCTCGATTACAGGATAATCATCATCCACCAGCATGACTTTATACATCCCGGATCACCTCCCTGTGCGGAATAAACATCTTGATTGCTGTACCTTCGCCTGCTATGCTGCTGACTTCAATAGCAAATTCCCCGCCAAAAAGAATTCTCATCCGCTCGACCACATTATGCAGTCCCATGCCGGAAAAAGAGCCCTTAAGCTCTGCCTTGCCGGGAAGGCTCTCCGCTTCCAAGCTTATCTTGCGGGTAAGGCTGGATAATTCGCTGCAGTCCATCCCCCGCCCGTTGTCCTCAACCGTGAGCACGATAAACTTCTCTTCCACGACTGCCCGGATGCTGATTGTTCCCGGCTTTTGGCTGAGACCGTGAATAAGCGCGTTCTCGACAAGCGGCTGAAGAAAGAAACGCGGCACTTTAAGGAGAAAAGCTTCCGGATCAATATCCAGCTGAAGCGCGGCCTCTTCCTTCTGGCGCAGATTCATCAAGCTGACATAATGGGAGACCAGGTCGATCTCCTCATGCAGAAAAATCTCATCCTCCTCACGGCTGATCGTCATCCGCAGCAGTATGGACAGCGAACCGATCATTTTGGCGCTGTCCGGGTCTCCCCGCTTCATGACCTTCATCCGGATCGAGTTGAGCACATTAAAGAGAAAATGCGGGTTGATCTGGGCCTGGAGCATTTTGAGCTCCGCTTTTCTTTTGCGCGCCTGGGTATCGGATACTTCGGCTATCATTTCCTTGACCCGGTCCAGCATCTGATCGAACAGCAGGCCCAAACGCCCGATCTCGTCATTGCCCCGGACCCCTGAACGCACCAGCAGATTGCCCCGCTGTACTGCCGTTGTCACTTTGCCGAGGCGCACCAGCGGCTTTGTAAAGGCACGGACCAGTGTAATCAGCAGCAGCAGAAACACAAAAAAAGAAATGAGCTGTATGGTAAATACCCGGTTGAAGATGGAGCTGATATCGACAATGCTCTGTGAATACGGCTGCATCAGCACAAGCCTCCAGCCGTTGAACGGAATCTGCTGCTGGGCGACCAGATACCGCTCTCCTGCTATGGAAACCACAGAGGAATCCTTGAGATGATTCACAGCGGCGGTGTATGGAAACGGCTTGCCGATACTTTCGGGATCGCCACCGGAGACGATCATGCCGGCACTGTCCAGCAGCGTCACCTTCTGGCCGGCGGAAAGATTGCCAAAAATCGAATGGAGCTGATCCTCCATAATCGTGACAATGGCATAGCCGTAAATCTCTGTGCTGTCCAGCCGCAGCGTACGGGCAACGGTCAACTGATACGGATGATCAAATTTGTCATAGGAGAAATCAGTAGACTCGACACCGATCCAATAGGATCCCAGCCCTTTCAGTTCCATCAGCTTCTGGAACCAGGGCTTTTTCTTAAGATCCAGCGGATTGTAATCGCTAACAGAATAGTTCATATAGTAAGCATTGTTGGTCAGCAGAATCGTAACATAGCAGTTCTGGCCTACAACCGTAAGGGTATCAAGCTGCTCCAGCACCCGGTTGCTGTCCATAAAGCGTTCATACTCATTGCCGCTGGCATTGCCCGAGGCCACTAGCTTGAAATAGGCTCTCAGCCCGGGATTGGTCTGCACATAATTGGCAATGGTCACCATTCCCTTCAAGCTGTTCATTACTGAACCGCTCACCAGCTGCAGGGAATCCTCCGCATTTGAAACCGCTTGCCGTTTTACTGCCTCTTGGGTCAAGGAATTATAAATGATTAGTGTCAGAGCGGCTGGAACGAGAATACAAGCCACAGCTGCCAGGATCAGCTTATGGCGGATCGATTTAGGGGCAAGTTCCCTCAGTCTGCCTATCATATCGGATGTCCCCCTGAAACAAGTAGAAACGGTGCGCCTCCCCTTGTATGAAGGAAGGCATCCGTTTCTGCAAGAAGTATAAGGTTAAAACATTATATCAATTATTTTTTGTTGGCAGCAATAATTTTGTCGACCCGCTCCTTGGCGTTTTTCACCGTTGTATCCACATCCTGATCGCCGAGAATCATTTTCTCGTATTCTTCATTGATCGCTTTGTAGACCTCAGCCTGGTAAGTAGCGGGTGGAATAATCGCCGAAGCTTTTGAAGCTACGAGAGTATCTACCAGTGACTTTTTGTCCACCTTCTCCGGATTTTTGGTGCCGGTGAGAATCGTATCAATGATGCCTTCCACCTGATCGCTGGTCACCTTGCTCCAGGCCGGGATGTTTTTACCTTGGACAAGCTGTCCTTCCGTTGTGTACCAGCGCACAAACTTGTAAGCCGCTTCTTTGTTTTTGGATTTGGCTGCCACAGCCACATAGTCTGTAGTAACCGGAGTCAGACCATTTTCATCGCCTGCAGTGTTCTTAGGGAACGGGGCAACCGCCACATTAAAGTTCAAAGGCACCTTTTCCGTACCGCCAATTTCCGTGTTCATCCAGCTGCCGATCAGAATCATGCTGGCGGATTGGTTAAAGAATTGCGTCCGGTAGGCCAGCTTCTGGGAGATCATATCAGAATAGGGCACCGAGGATTTATCCTTTTTCTCCATCCGCAGTCTCAGCTCAAGCGTCGCCTTGAAGTTCGGATCATCCAGGTTGGACGTGCCATCGGCTTTGAGAAACTCAGAGTTCTGCGGTTGATTCTCCAGCTTCAGCTTCAGGAATTCCATCCAGCCGCCGGCTTGAGGGCCATGGAAGTAGGTTCCGTAGCGTTTCTCTGCGCCTTCACCTTTAGTCAGCTTCTTGGCGTAGTCGGCAAATTCATCCCAGGTCCATTCGGCCGGCACCGCAAGACTTGCTTCGTCTAATTGGTCCTTGTTCAGCAGCACATACCATGGATTGAATTTGCCCGGGAGCGCATAGACCTTGCCGTCCAGATGGGTATCCACCTTGTAATCCTCTTCCACCTTATAGTTATCCTTGGCAATGTACTCATCCAGCGGTTCCGCCATGCCAAGCGCGACACGCTGCGCATAACCCGCCGCATCGCTGAACATCAGAATGTCCATTTGGGCGGAGGACGCTGCCTCCAGATCCAGCTTCTTGAAGGCCTCCTGTGTATCTCCCTTCTCGCTGAGCTGTACCAGCTCAATCTTCACTCCCGGAGTTGCCGCTTCATAAGCCTCCAGCGTATGCTTCCAGTTATAGGCTTCCTCAGTACCGTAGGTATAGAGCCGCAGATTGGTAGTCTCGGTGCTGCCGGAGGCCCCGCCGTTTGTGCCTGCAGTCGCTCCACCGTCCGCAGCATTGTTATTGTTATTACCGCCGCAGCCCGACAGCAGGCTTAACATCAGAACCCCCGTAATTGCTCCTGCCCATACTTTTGTTCTCATTTCTATAACCCTCCTCAAAGTTTTCTTCAGCTTTCACTTACATGAAACTAACAACTGAATTATAGAATACGCTTTCATTTGACACATGAAACAATATTTACTTTTATTGAATTATTTTTACTTCTATTTAATATAGGAGAGTTCCCGCTTGCAGCTTATCCTTTAACACCGCCAAGAGCAATTCCTTCGATAACACTTTTTTGGCCAAGGATAAAGATAATAATGAGCGGAAGAATTGCCGACACTGCGGCCGCCATGATCAGGGAATAGAACTCTCCGCTCATGGAAGTGAATTTCTGAATGGCAATCGGAAGGGTCAGCAGCTTGTCGCTTCGGATAAAGATCAGCGGATTCTGATAATCATTCCAGGTCCAGATGAACCGGAGTATAGCATAAGTAGCCACAGCAGGCTTCACCAGCGGAAGTGCAATCGACCAGAAGATTCTCGGGTGGCCTGCACCATCTATTTTAGCTGATTCAATGAACTCCTGATGCAGTCCCATAAAGAACTGCCGCAGCATAAAGGTTCCAAGAACACTGAAACTGCCGAGCAGAATCAGTCCAAAATGGCTGTCAAACAGCCCGATGTTACGGTATAGAATAAACTGCGGTATCAGGATCGCCTGTCCCGGAATCATATACGTCACTAGTACGATCATAAACAAGAAATTGCTGGAGCGGAATTTGATCTTCGAAAAGCCGTAGGCGGCCATTGCCGAGACCAGACAGGACAACGCCGTCGTGATCAGCGCCACTTTGATCGAGTTCCAGTAATATAGAGTGAACGGGTAATCCCCGAACCAGACTTCCTTGTAATTCTCAATGGCATTCCACTTCTTGGGGAGCCACTGGATCGGGTAAGCAAACACTTCCGACTCTACTTTGAACGACGTTACCAGCATCCATATAAAAGGCAGCAGGAACAAAACACTTCCCGCAAACATTACAACTGTAATAATTACTTTGCGCCAGTCCAAGCCTGTGCGTATTTCCATAGTTTCTCTTCCCTCCCTTGCCGCCCTAGTAATTAACCCATTTTTTCTCTGCCAGCCACTGGCCGAAAGTAATCAGCATCACGAAGATAAACAAGACCACAGCGATGGCCGACGCATAACCCACCTTCAGATTTACAAAAGCTGTATCGTATAAATACCAGACCATCATTGTCGTTGAGCCGATGGGGCCGCCCTGCGTCAGAACAGCGATAATATCAAATACTTTAAAAGTGGCAATAATACCGGTTACAAGAAGAAAAAAGGTGGTTGGTGACAGCAGCGGGAAGGTGATCCGTCTGAATTTTGTCCAGGCGCCTGCTCCGTCAATGTCGGCCGCCTCATACAAATCCTTCGGAATGGACTGCAGTCCGGCGATGTAAATAATCATATTGAAGCCGATGGAGATCCAGACAGAGATCATCATGATCGAGATCAACGCGAAATGCGGATCGGCAATCCATTTCGGCGGGTCGGCAATCCCGATGGCCTTAAGCATTTCATTAATAGGTCCATAGGAGGGCTGGAACAGCACCTGCCATACGATGGCTACCGCTACGGTCATGGACACATAAGGAACGAAATAGGCAATTTTGAAATATCCCTTCATATACACATAACGGTCAATCAGAATCGCCAGCACCATCGACACCAGCAAATACACCGGCACCGTCAGCAGAAACAGAAAATTGTTGCGCACCGAACGGATGAACATCTCGTCCTGCAGCAGATTGGTGAAATTCTGCAGGCCTACCCAGCGGATGCCGTCAAAGCCCTGAACAAAGTTCCAATCGGCAAATCCGAGGAATAACGTGGCGATGATCGGAATCAGCACCAGTATCGTCACCCCGATCAGCATCGGGCTTACGAACAGCAGTCCGGAAAGCGTCTCACCCTTTTGCAGCGACCAGGCTCTACGGCTGCGCACAGGCGGTTGTTGCGGTAAAGTTTCCAGGTTTTGTCCCATGTCTAACACCTCAATAGTTTCGTTATTGGTTGTGCGCTGTTTATAAATTTAGTATAAAAAAAATACCGCCAGCGCTTTGACGGTATTTTGATCATATTGAATGTAATTTTTACTTCTTCTTTTTGCCCTTCGCATCTTTCTCGGTTGCTGCAATGAGCCCTCCATCGTAAGTATAGAGCACGTTGTCTTCCAGACGTTCGCCTTCCAGAACCTTGCGCACCAGCGCTTTGGCCGATTTGGGGGTGATCTCCTTATACCATACGCCTTCCGGATAGGAAATCACTACGCAGGCATCCGAGCATCTTCCGTTGCAGCGGGTAACCGTCGTATGAATCTGCCGTTCCGCACCCTGCTTCCCGATCTCATCCTCTATTGCATCAGCCACCTCTTCACCCTTATGCTTTCTGCAGCTGCTCCCATTGCAGATCAGCAGATGGCTTACTGTCCCTTGCAAATTCCAGGTCGTCATGGAAACTCCCACCTCTTTCTGAACAATAATACCTTTACATGAATTCTTCTAAACTCTACCGATTGCCCGGACAATCGTCAATAGGGGGAAAGGCTGCTATAATACAAATGAGAATGATTATCAAACATCAAAGGAGTGATTCTATCCATGCCTCTCCGGCAACCTGGCGATTCCCGCCCTCATTCCCATCATTTCTACTTCCCGGTACGTGTTGAAAATCTAACCGGATTAGCCGCAAGCATTGCTCCCGGATCCTCCGGACACTTGTCTATTATTGTAACCGGAGGCAGCGGAACTATCGATATTCAAGACGAACGCCTTAGCCTATCCGGCGGCAGCATGCTGTGCTGCAGCACACAGCCCGGTGTTTCTCTGAGCCCGCAGCATCAGTTGCAGGGTGTATGGATTGAATACTCTTCATTTCCGCTGCTGAGCAATCAGACAAATCCCCTGAACGACAGGCACCCGTTGGGGAATTGCTCGACCAAGGTTTGCACACTCGCAGCCCGCCTGCTGAGAGTCTGGGAGGGGAGCGAAATTCAGTCCCCTTTCACCGTACAGCAGTTATTCACCGAATTGCTGACTGAGCTTCATGGCGAAATCAGAGAGAACAGCCAGTCCCCGGCGCATTGGCTTGACCGCGTGCTGGAATATATAGAAGCACATTATTCCGAGGATATCACAAGAAGTCAGATGGCCGAACGGGCAGGAGTCAGCCCGGAACACTTCTCGCGGGTCTTCCGCAAAGCTACCGGACAAACCTTCAACGAATATGTAACCCTGCAGCGCATCCGCAGAGCCCAGAAGCGGATGCTGACCGGTGCTCCGAATTTGTCTCAGCTCGCGCTGGAGGTCGGCTATGTTGAGGGGACCTACTTAAGCCGGAAATTCAAGCAGGTCGTAGGCATTTCTCCTGCAGCCTACCACCGTAAGAATAAAAGAATTGTGGCCCTCAATTTCAACCATACCGCAAGCCTGCGGGCTCTGGAGATTACGCCACAGCTCGGAGTGTATTCCGGGTGGATGGAACGTCATGAGACGGTTCCTTCTGCGCTTAAGCTTCAGCTCGAAGGCAGCAGCGCGGCCATGCTCTATAACAGGGTTGCCGCTGTGCGCCCGGATGTCATCATCAGCTATGACCTCCCCGGAGAGAGCAAGCAGCTGCTGCCGGTAGCTCCAGTGATAGAGCTGCCTTACATGCAAATGGACTGGCGCGAGCAGTTTCGGATGATTGCCGGGATTGCAGACCGGCAGCCCCAGGCCGAAGCCTGGTTGAGACATTATGATCAGCTGTGCTACGAAGCTAACCTGCAACTGGACCGGCTGCTTGGCGCACGGGGCACAGCCGTCATTTGGGAGTTCGGCACGAGCAGCGCATACTGCTTCAGCAGCAGCTATGGCCATGGCTGCCAGATTTTATATGGCGATCTCGGCTTTCAGCCGCCCGGCGTCTTGATGGAGCACGGGCTGATGAACCGTGGTTATCTGGAAATACCGGCTGAGCATATAGCCGATTATCCGGCAGATCATATCATCTTCACCAGCAGCGCTTCAACCGCTGCGGGCCAGCGGCGCTTCGAGACCCTGCTGCGCTCCGCCCGCTGGCAGGAGCTTGACGCAGCCCGCAGCGGGCATGTCTATCTCCTCGATCAGCCGGACATGTTCTATGGGTTTGATCCCCTCTCTTCATAGGCTCAGCTAAAAACGCTGATGAGAACAATAAGATCACAAATTTCCATAGGACAAGATCACATTAAGCCATAGTGTTCACCGGTTGAAATCTGTAAAGTGTAAATGAGAATGATAATCGTTCTACATAAGGAGGCCTATAAGTTGATTAACCAGCAACATAACAGCAACACCCGGAAGCGCTGGCTCGTCTACCCGCTGCTCTTGACCCTGACTCTTCTGGTCTCAGCCTGTGGCAGCAACCAGAGCACTGGCTCCGCAACTAATTCAGGAAGTGCTGCCGAAGCTCCGGCACCTTCACAGCAGCCTGCAGAAACAACCGCACCGGCATCCTTCAAAACAGTGACAACTGTAAACGGCGATATTGAAATCCCCGTTCAGCCGAAGCGGATCGTTGCCGAGGAATATCTGGGCAGCCTGATTGCACTGGACACCATTCCCGTCGGCGCTCCTGGCCTGACGCTGCAAAATATGTACTACAAGGAATCCCTTACAGGTGTGGCGGATACCGGAACCTACGGAAAGATGTCGCCCGAGAAAATCCTCGCGCTGGATCCGGACCTGATTATCTCCGGCAATGCCGACAGCTATGAGGCTTTAAGCCAAATCGCGCCAACGGTCATTGTACCTTACGGGGATCTAAAAGATGCTCATCAGGAACTGACCTATTTCGGTGAGCTGCTGGGCAAAGAACAGCAAGCAAATGATTGGCTGGCCGAATACGACAAACGTATCGCCGCTGCTAAGGCTAAGGTAGATGCAGCCATTCCTGCAGATGCAACCTTCAGTATCCTGGAGCATTCAGAAAAAACCACCTGGGTCTACGGGGACAATTTCGGGCGGGGCGGACAGCCGGTCTACCAGGCGCTGGGCCGCAAGCCTCCAACCGAAGTCGCCGCCGAGATCATGGAGAAGCAATGGGCGGAATTATCGACAGAGGTGCTTAACAAGTATGCAGGGGATTATCTCATCGTGACCGATAACAACTACACCGTTCAGGACTTCAAAGATGATCCTATTTGGGGCAACCTCCCTGCAGTCAAAAACGATCATCTCTATGTATGGAAAGAGGAACGTTCGTGGTATTATGACCCTATTGCTGTATTATCCCAGACTGAGGAATTGGCGGACTGGCTGACTAAAGGACAATAAGCACAAGCCGGAGATTAGCCTTGATTGGCTGGTCTGCCGGTTTTTTTATGGCCAGCTTCCGCAGCCCGGAGTATACAGGAGGCCCTTTGATTAACCGCTTCCCGAAATGGAGATAATACCTCTAGTCTACAGTTCCCGAAAGAACAATACTTTTCAAACACTTGCCGCCAAGGAGGACAACCGGATGAAGGTTGTGGGGATCTATTTTTTGCTCGCTTTTTTAACATTTTGGCTGTTGGTAGTTGTCGATCTGCTGTCAGGCACCAGCTTCACGATGTCGATGCATTCCTTTTATGTCACATTTGCAACCACTACCCTGCAGGAAATGTTCATCATGGTTGTATTTGCCGTTCTGCCCATTGTTGCCGCAATTGCCGGCTATATCAAACGGAACAGAGCTCCGCAGAAATAAGAATTTACCGGTACAGTCCGAATCTGCGCCGCAGCCTGTGCACAAGAAACAGCAGAATCGGGATGACAGCACACAGTAAAGGCAGAATATTCTTGAGGAAAACACTGCCTTCTTTCATATGGACAGGGTAATTCTCCGCACTGACAAACGAAGTGAACAATACTACAACCCCTACCGGGATGACCAGCCTGCGCGTATCCTTAACCTTAAATAAATCCGCCGCAATCATGACAGCCGCATAGCAATAAATCGACATTTTGAAAAACACGCCAATAATCAGGGTCAGGATAACAAACGCATCCAGGCGTTGAATAAAGTTGGCCACATTGACAAGCGTAATGGTCGTAAACATCGGAAAGGTTGTGCGGCTGTAAATATCTGTTCCAAGCACCGACATCTCAACAGCATGCGTGAAGCTGAGCAGAAATCCGCTTAAAAGAATGGCGGCGATTCCTGTCTTCCTGACCTTCCGCGTTTTGTTGAGATGGGGAAGTATTGTCGTGAAGCAGACAAGTTCGCCAAAAGGGAAAATCCATATACTCGGGTAAGCGGAGCGCAGTGCTTCCATCCATTCTCCGGCATGAATCGGAAACAGATTCTTGAACTTAGTCAGCCCCGCCGCAATGACAACAAAGTTGCAGAGCAAACCCATAAGGATGGTAATAAAAAAGTAGATCTCTGACGTTCTTGCAAACACCTCGATCCCCTTGTATAGAATATACATTACGGCGATTACCATAATTGAATTAATGATAAACACAGGCGTCCTGTCGTATGAAGCCGAGATGAGGAGGTCTCCTGCTTCCCGCAAATTCCGGGAGCCGTTATATAGCAGTATGGGAAGAAACAGCAGACTCAGCGGCCAGCCGATCCATTTGCCGAGAATTTGTTGTGTGTATCCGCTGATAATCATATTGGGAAATTGAAGATACAAATCGACGTAAATCCAATATAAGAGAATCCCCCCCGGCAGAGCCATCAGGATCGACAGCCAGACGGCATGTCCGCTTTCCAGCCCAATGGGTACCACAATCGCCGTCCCCAGTTCGAACAGTATTATCATGGAAAATAATTGAACCGGTCCGATAACTTCTTTTCTCATAAATCAGCTCACCCGTTCATTCTTTTTCTGGAGCCATGTAAGGCTTCAATCTCATCCCGGTACTACGGATATAAGCTTCAACCTGAATATCCAATTCGCCTTGTGCAAATGCGGTACTCCATTCCTTCCCTAGCTTGTTCCAGGTCGCCGGATCGGTACGCTTCAGTTCATTGCCAAAACCAAAGATATCGGTTTGAGACGCTTGAGCGGTTCTTATAGCCAGCTCTACTTCCTCCCTGGTTTTCTCCTCCATTTCAGCTTCCAGCTTCATAACTTCTTCTTTCCGGCTCAAATCCACATAACTTCCCGTTTCATTTACAATGCCTTCCTCACGAATATGCAGATGAAAGACCGGTATACCGTTCCTGAGTTCAACCTTAGCAGTGGTCTTCGAGTAGAGCACATTGACAGCAATATCCTCATCTTTATTATCAGAGGCGATATCAATATTCGTTTCTCTGACTTTATTAAGCACCCATTGAGTGCCTCTCGCCGCAGGCCCGTCCATCCAATAAATCAGCTTACCATCCTTAAAGACACCCAATCCGCTCATTATTGTTCCCGCCTTCGTTTCGGATTGTTCGAGGCTGGATTTCTTCATCCCATCGGCTGGATCCCCGATAATCCGCAGACCGTTAATCGTCAAATCCCCTTCCCCCGTGATCCCGTTAATGATCTCAAATACATTCATGTTCCGGTTCTCTCCGTATACTCTGGAGGTATTTTGCATCTTTTTGACCACTCCCATGGAGGGCAGACTCTCCAGCGTCGTCAAGATCTTGAGTACAGATTCGGCATCTGAATTTCTGGAAATCAGCACCGGCGAGTTCAGGCGAAGTTCATGTGATCGTTCAAAAATATCGAACAAGCCTTCGATTCCGCTTCGGGCCAGCGATTCACCCACAACAACGAGCTGAGAATGGGCAAAAAACAGCTGACGCGTCGCCCGCTTGGAGGCTTTACGCAATGCCCCGAATACCGTCCGGTCACTTGCAGAAATGACAGTAACCGCAGGCATTCCGTTCCCGGACCCCATACTTGTAGACGAAGCCGACGGGTTAACCACCTGAAAGGTAACCCGGAATTCCCCGTTGTTTGCCGTTAGATCAATTCCGATACCGCTCACAATGGCAAGGTCATTTAATTCTCTGCTGTTCCAGCATCCTGTGAGGATCAGAGATAGGATCAACCAAACCGTCAGCAGAACCGGCATTTTAGTTCTCATTGTTATTTCCCTGCCGGTTCTGACCGCTCTGGCCGGATTCAGCGCTATTGCGGTTGATCAAACGTTTGCGGGTCTTCATGAAATGCAAAGGTGTCCGTAATATGACGTCCTTCTGATCACCCGGCGCAAACGGAGCGATTGGGGAGAGATAGGGAACACCCAGGGAACGCAAGGAGCACATATGGGCAACCAGCATCAGGCTGACAATGGCTATGCCGTAAAGACCTATAAAAGCAGCAATAAACATGATAACAAAGCGGAGTACGCGTATGGACAACGCCATGTTAAAGGAAGGCGTGGCAAAGCTGGAGATCCCCGTTAATGAAACCACAATAACCATGGCAGGAGACACAATCCCGGCCTGCACGGCCGCCTGTCCCAGAACCAGACCCCCAATAATCGAGACGGTTTGACCGATGGGAGAAGGCATCCGAATGCCGGCTTCACGGATGATCTCAAAGGTAACCTCCATCATCAGCGCCTCAACGAACGTGGGAAAAGGCACGCCTTCCCGCTGGGAGGCCAGATTAATCAGCAGGGGTGTGGGGATCATCTCCTGATGAAAATTCAGTGCTGCAACAAAAACCGCTGGACCAAATAAGGAAATCACCAGGCAGAGTAATCTAAGTAAACGGATTAATGTCGATATATCATACCGCTGATAGTAATCCTCAACTGTATGAAAAAACATAAGAAAGGTTGTAGGCGCGATCAGCACAAAAGGAGTCCCGTCTACAAACAAAGCTATTCTGCCTTCCAGCAGATTTCCGGCCACGCTGTCCGGCCGTTCTGTATTGTACATCGTCGGAAAAGGAGAGAACCTGTTCTCTTCAATCATCTGCTCAATATATCCCGATTCCAGAATAGAATCCACGTGGATCGCCTTAAGCTTCTTCCTGAATTCCTGAAGGGTCTCTTCCGGGGCTAGTCCGTGAATATACATCATGGTGACATCGGTTTTAGTTACAGCCCCAAGGGTCATTGTCTCGATCCAAAGGTCAGGGCTCTTGATTCTTCTGCGCACAAGGGCAATGTTCGTGCCAAGAGATTCCGTAAAGCTCTCCTTGGAGCCGCGGATGGCTACCTGGGTTGCGGCTTCCGTGACAGCTCTGCTTTCACCGCCGCTTGTACTTAGGCTGATGGCATCCTTCAGGCCATGGAACAGCAATACCGTGTCTCCCGACATGAGGGCTTCCAGAAGACTGTTCAGGTCCTGAACGAGTTTTTCTTTGCCGATGTTAAGCGCCTTTTCTTGCACAAAGGTGAACAAGTCCAAGATTGTCAGTTCAGCAGACTTCTCTTCGCCTAGAATTCCAAACGAAAAGGCATGGGTAATGAACTCTTCTACTCTTTCCTTGTCGATGATGCCGTTGATATATACTGCTACCATCTGGTTGGCATTATCTGTTGTTTTGTACTCGCGTATAATGAGATCCGGGCTGTTTCCAAGTCTGGATCTAATCACTTTAACGTTGTCCTCTAGGCTTAAGGAGAGCGGGGGGCTTGAAGTGCTTCCTTCATGCGCCCCGGCGGGCTTAGGTTCTGGGTTGCGTTTAGCCATCTTCGGCACCTCCTGCCTTTTACTATTCACTTGCTACTCTCTTTTTATGCAGGTTATGGAATGTGTGAGATGCTGCATAAAGCTTTCCAGCCGCTGATCCTTCATTTCTGAATTTATCCATGCGGAAACAGAAAAAGCTGCCCCGCCGTAGATTCTTCTACTTTGGGACAGCCATATTTATCAATCCTTATGTTATATGCTAGTGTTCATCACTTACGCCAAGTGCCTTGTTCTTTTCCTTGAAGCGGTCATTATGCGAGGAGACATAGGCTGCTTTGGGTGCATCGGGATCCATATACAGCTTGGCACTGTTCAAGGCCAGAACGGCATCGGTAAAGGTGCCGGCAATCAGGCGGACCTTGCTGCTGTAATCTACAAAATCACCTGCGGCAAAGATACCGGGCAGATTCGTCTCCAGCCGCCCGCTGACATTGGCGCACCAGTCGCCCATATCGAGGCCCCATTCCTTCAGTGGCCCGAAATCGCTTTTTAAACCATGGTTCACAATTACCGCGTCCACCGCAAACTGCTCTGTTTCCCCGGATTCTATTTGGCTGACCGTCACCTGGTCGATCGTCTCTCCATTGCTGCTGTGCAGCTGGCTTACTGCAAACGGCACGCGTACTTCTACGGAGGAAGCCTTCATCCGCGCGATATTCTTCTCATGTCCGCCAAACTGCTCCCTGCGGTGCACAATGGTTACGCTGGCCGCGATACCTTCAAGTTCGTTGGCCCAGTCTACCGCGGAGTCGCCACCGCCGGAGATCAGCACCGCTTTGCCGCGGAACGGCTCCAGCTCTTGCACCGTATAATGCAGATTCGTAACCTCGTAGCGGTCCGCTCCTTCAATTTCCAGCTTCGCCATCTGAAGAATACCGTAGCCGATCGCCAGAATGATCGTACGCGTCCAATGCTGTTCGCCTGTATTCGAAGTCAGAATATAGGTTCCGTCCTCCTGCCGCTCCTGAGCAATAATCTGCTGCCCCAGAACAATAGTCGGATCGAAAGTCCGGGCCTGCTCCTCCAGCTGTTTAATCAATTGGCCGCAGAGGATCGGGGTAACTCCACCCACATCCCAGATCATTTTCTCAGGATAGATGAGCATTCTCCCGCCAAGCTCTTCCTTGGCTTCAATCAGCTTTGTCTTCAAATCTCTCATGCCGCTATAAAATGCTGTATACATACCTGCGGGTCCCCCGCCAATGATCGTTACATCGTATAATTCCAGCTGATTGCTCATACATTTCCCTCCGCGTATGTTTTTGGCTTGAGTATTTGTGGTCTCTATCAAGACTTCGTCCGGGCCAGCAAATAGAGAAAATAAGGTGCACCTATCACAGCAACCACGATCCCTGTAGGGATCTCCGAGGGCTGCAATATCCAGCGGCCGATCGTATCGGCGGTGATAACCAGCAGGGAACCTAGCAGCGCGGAAGCCGGAAGCATCAGCTGATGCTTCGGACCCACCAGACGTCTGGCTAAATGCGGACCGACCAGGCCGACAAAACCGATCCCGCCGCTGACAGCGACACTAGAAGCTGCGAGTCCGACTGCGGCTGCGAGCAGCTTGAACTGCTCTCTGGTAACAGCGGCTCCAAGTCCGGTGGCTGTCTGCTCGCCCAGATTAAGCACATTCATTACCCGTGCTTTGTAGATCACATAGGGCAGCAGAATCACAATCCAGGGGAGCAGGGAAAGCACAAATTTCCAGCTGGTCCCCCAGATGCTGCCCGCCAGCCAGGTAGCGACAAATTGATACTTATCAGGATCGAGACGCAGCGTCAGCACAATCATGGCTGCGCTGATTCCGGCTGCAACTGCTACACCGGTCAGAAGCAGGCGGATCGGAGATATCCCCTGATACCGCTTATACGCAAGCACATAAATCAAGGCCGCAGTCAGCCCCGCTCCGACAAAAGCAACGAGCGGCAGCAGGTATACCGGTGCAGCAGTCGTCGACGGATAAAAAGAAACCATCAGCATAACCATCAGGCCGGCTCCGGCGTTGATGCCGAGAATGCCGGGATCCGCCAGGTCATTGCGGAAGACGCCTTGCATGACTGCTCCGGACACGGCAAGTCCCGCTCCGATCAGAACGGAGATCACGATGCGCGGCAGACGGAAGTCGAACAGGATCAGCTCCTGCTTGTCCGTACCTTTGCCGAGCAAAGTGTTCAGCAGTTCCATAGGAGTAAGTCGTATGTATCCTGTATTCACACTGATAATAAACACGAGTACGATTAATGCAAATATCACAGCCAGAACGCTCAGTCCGCGTCTGCGTCTGGTAGATTCATAGGATAAAGCTGTTGTTCTCTGCATGACTACAGCTCCCTTCTTTCTTTGCGGGCCAAATACAGAAAGAAAGGCACACCGATTAGCGCAATGATAGCGCCCAGGGGCACTTCTTGCGGTGGATTGATCATTCTGGCGGTCAGATCGGCAAATACAGTCAGCAGACTGCCCAGAATGGCGGAACAAGGGATTATCCACCTATAATCCACCCCTACAAGATAACGCGTCAGATGGGGAATGATCAGTCCAATAAAGCCCACTGCTCCGACAACTGCTACTGAGGAGCCGGCAAGAATCAGCACGATTAATGCACCGGCCAATTTGACCAGACCCGTCCGTTGCCCGAGGCCTCTGGCGATATCCTCACCCAGGCTGAGCATAGAGATGGAGCGGGATAAAATGAGAGCACCTATAATCGCCCCGCCGATCCAGGGAAACATAATTTTGAGCTGAATCCACTTCGTACCGGCTACGCCTCCTGCATACCAGAAAGCCAGATCTTGTCCAATCTGAAAATATAAAGCTACGCCTTCGCTGAGCGCAGAGAGCAGCGCACTGAAGGCCGCTCCGGCAAGTACCAGGCGGGCAGGTGTAAGGCCACCCTTGGCCATGGACCCGATACCATACACAATTGCCGCCCCGGCCCCGGCTCCCACAAATGCATATAAAATCAGATACATGAACGGTAAATTCGGCAAGAATGCAAAGCAGAGTGCAAGCGCAAACCCCGCTCCAGAGTTTATGCCCATCAGCCCGGAATCCGCGAGCGGGTTGCGGGTCATCCCCTGCATAATCGCTCCTGCCACCGCAAAGCTGGCACCTACCATAGCCCCGCCGAGCACGCGCGGCAGCCGCAGCTCGCGGATAATTTGATGATCCGTAATATCCGGATTGAAGTGAAACACAGCGCTCCACACTACAGAAAAGTTAATGTCTTTGGCTCCGAACGAGACCGAAAGCGCAATGCCTAGTGCTAATGCAATCAGACCGCCGACCAATATCAGCGTTGCTGCCCATGGGCGTGAACGGAACTTCACCGGATCTCTCCCCTGGATTAGCCTTTTGCTGGCCGTTGCCTGTTGATTCATTAAAGTCACCCGTTTTCTATGAAATTGATTCTCATTATCATTGTAATATTGTAAATGAAAATGGCGTTGTTTGGCAATGGACAAATGAAAGCACACCGCTCAAAAACCTCTAATCTCCGTTAAAATGACAAGTTTTCACCCTAAATAATACAAAATCTCCGTTATCTCTCCTTGATAATAGGACGGATAACGGAGATTTCCTGTACCTTGGGACTAGTCATTTTGCAGCGTGCCGCCAAATATTTTGCGGATGTATCCCTGCATTTTGCCGATATGAGGCACAAAAGTGCTTTTGTCATACACATAATTAGCCTGGGTCACAAGCTGTGAATAGATCAGGAATAAAATGGCCGCCAGCTCCCTGTCGATCTGCCTTTCGTGCTCAATCCACACATAAACCTCTTCCAGAACGGTATACAGCCGCATAAATCCGGCCTCATTAATGATTTTTCTGCGCAAAGGTATAATGATATCGGTTGCAAGAGCGTCTATCTGCATAATGATTGCACTCATCTTCCCTTCCATACACCAATCCCTCCTGCTGCAGTTGAATGGAGACAGCTCTTATACAATCCTATGTTTCACAGGCTCTTTGCATGCCTCAGGGAATATCGGTGTCCAGTGTTGCAATATTCTAGTAATATAATATAATCTTCTGGAAATATGAGCAGCTATGTATATGAACCATTGATCAATCCTATAGGGAGTGAATACGATGAACACAAGAACTTATGGACCTACAGGTAAATCCGTATCGGAAATCGGCTTCGGCGGATGGCAGCTGGGCAACAGACAGGATTGGGAAGTCATGGAGGATGACGTGGCGGTGCGCCTGGTGCATGAAGCTTTGGAGAAAGGGATGAACTTTTTTGACACCGCTCCCAATTATGGACTTGGCAAAAGCGAAGAGCTGCTTGGGAAAGCTCTAGCCGGCAAACGCAGGAATGCTGTCATCAATACGAAATTCGGACATCAGGCGGATGGCAGCTCGAATTATGGCGCGGATCAAATCAGGGCCTCGGTTGAAGTCAGCTTGCAGCGGCTGCAAACTGACTATGTCGATTCCGTGCTGATCCATAATCCGCCTTTTGATGTGCTGGATGGGAAACACGGACATTATGAGGAACTGGAGAAGTTAAAAGCCGAGGGTAAAATCCTCACCTACGGCGTTTCTGTAGATTCCATCCCGGAAATGCTGGAAGTTATCGAGCATACGAACATCGGTGTGCTGGAAGTGATGTTTAATATCTTTTATCAGGAGACTGCCGAAGCGTTCAAGCATGCCCAGGATAACAATATCGCCATTATTGTCAAGGTCCCCCTCGACTCCGGCTGGCTGTCCGGCAAGTATAACAGCCAGAGCAGCTTCGAAGGTGTACGCAGCCGCTGGTCGCCGGAAGTGATCCGCAAGCGTGCAGCACTTCTGGAGCAAATCAAATTCATAACCAATGAAGAAACGACGATGACGATGGCTGCTCTGAGATTCATCCTGGCCTATCCTGAAGTCACAACCGTCATCCCCGGTGTACGGAACAGTGCCCAACTGATCGAGAATATATCGGCCAGCACAGCAGCGATGCCCGAAGCTCACGTCAAGAAGCTGCAGGATCTCTGGATAACGGAGATTAGAGACCAGAAGCTGGGCTGGTAATCACAAAGAAGACCTTGAGGGCATCCCCCTCAGGTCTTCTTTATCAATGCAAGTGGCTACAACTTTATAGGACTGGCCCGCGCCCAAATCCTCCGGCACCTGCCAATGAATCCCTGAGGAGTTTACAATTCAGACCGGATCAAACTGCCGGAGGAGCTGTTCCAGCGCCATGGAACGGTGTGACCCTCCAGATGCAGCCCGCCGTACCATTCGTCCAGGCCTTGAACCTCTACCCGGTCTGCTAACCCGTCAAGCATCCGCTCACCAAGTTCAGTGATGGCAACCCGGCGGCCCCAAAATTCCGGAATCTTCCGGAAATCCGTATTTCCCTCTGCTCCCTCTATAGTCAGCAGAGGCTGCCGGTTATACACCAGAGTGTGCAGATAACGGCCAAAATCAAGATCACCCATGCCGAGCCGGTGCAGCTTGTCGGAAACCAGAGGGAACAGCTCCATCGGTGTAAGCGCGCCGTGGCGGACAGCCTGAAGCGTAGTCTCTTCTACGATGCCAAGGCCGTTATGAACCGAAGGAAGCCTTGAGAGATGGGCTTTGAATGCTTCATAGGCAAAGGGCAGCGCAGATGCCGAAAGCTCTCCCCTTCTCTCCTCCAGCAGAGCAGCCATCGTTCCAGGATCGGGAGACGCATAGGCTCGCCAAAGATCGCTGCCCAGTTCCATTTCTTTGCGTCCAATGCCCTGCCAGGTTCCAGACAATGTTCCAAGCTGCGCCGGAGTCAGCTGGCCAAGACCGTGAAACAGCTCAATCCCCGGAAATTCACCAATGCAGAGCAGGCTCAGCTTCGTACTGCCGAGCTTCTGTCCTTTGAACCAGTGCAGCAGATAAGCAAGCATGCTCTGATCGAACAGATCATGCTCAAACCACAGTACTACTTCATCATAACGTTTGAATTCGCGAATCTTCGCCTCCTGTGCCTCACACCCTGCTATATACTCTGTAGAAGGAATGCCTAATGTCTTCTCCAGTACCCCGGCCCGCTGTATCCGTTCACTGGAGCCTGCCGGATTGACGAATATCGGACCCGCGGAATAGATTTCCCGCCAGACCAGCACCTCTCCCTGGACAATTCCCTGCTTCAGCATTTCACCCACACTGTCTCCGTTCACAATATGCAGCATATTTCTGCCTCCTTCATATAGATAGTTGAACATGGAGGCGAGATCGGCAACGGGAAGAGCTCCCTTCAGCTTGCACCGCCCATCATACAGCCGTTTCTTTAGCGCCGAAACCGGAATCCCCAGATAATCCGAGATCTCCTGAAGGGAATAACCATAATAATAAAACAGCTGCATGGGCACCCGCAGCTTCGCAGACAACGCTGCGACGGTTCTCTGCAGCAGCTGTTCCCCTTCTCTGCGCTCGGCAATTTCCGCAACACCCGGCGACTTTTCCGAGATGTGCAGGGCATCATCAAGAGGCAGCAATATATGTCGTTTACGTCTCAGACTCCGCTGGCATTGCCTTACGACAATCGTCTTGAACCATCCCGGAAACGCAGCCGGCTCCTGCAGCTTTCCTAGATTCAAATAAGCTTCAATATACGCTTCCTGCACAACATCTTCAGCAAGATGTACATCTTTCAGCATGTCGTAAGCCACAGCATAAGCCATACCGCGAAAATGCCGCATTAACTGCCCGAACGCCTCCGAATTCTCTTGTTGTGCCTCTTCAACCCATTGCCGCATCACTTTCGATCCTCTTTTCACATGTTCTTAACTATAGGTGCCATCTACGAGAAGAAAGGTTACAACGATCTTGGTGCGGGGGGTAAAACTACTTCATCACTCTCTTAATCTAGTAAAAATGAGCATAGTCATTAAGACAACCACACACTCCGAATTCAGGGCCCCACATAAGATGTTGTGTCAAGACCGAAGGGGGTGATGTGAAATGGTGAAAACTCTTTTAGATTATAATGCTACTGTCGTCACACCAATTACAGGAGGGATTTCTACATTGATTCCAATCTCTCCTGCGGGCGTGCAGATTGCAGGAGTAGCGGTGTTTATTGATCCCGCAAATCCTGCCCATTTCCCGAACAAGGTGGAATTGAAAGCTACCATTGGTATCGATGTTCCCAATCTCGGTGATTTCCCGAATATTCTGATCTCATTTGGCGTGCAGGTGTTGAAATTTTCTATGCGCTGGCAGAATATGAAGAAGACTTTAACGATGATGGGATCATCAGCCTGCATATGGTGGATATCAATGTTCCTGCCGGAACACAAAATTATCAGCTGATTGTTGAAAATCAGGATAATAACTCGACTGCATTTGTTGTCGGTCCTGTTGTTTTTAGCGCGATGGCGATCGGCGGCTAATGGAATCCTCAATTTTCTAAATCATATTATACGCTAACCTATCAGCAATGATTAGTAAGTTTACAGTTCAGGGCAAAAAGCTTCCTCATGTGGGAAGCTTTTTGTGCTGAAGCGATACGCTTGTCAAACTTGCTTAGATTTAACACTTTTGAACTCTACTGCCTTTTCTGTGCCTTCCAGTGTTTGAATAGCCTGTGTGAGCTGATGAAGCGAAGCATCCAGTTTATCCAGCTTCTCCCCTACCGTTTCCAGTACATAACGAATCAGAATAAAGCAGAGTGTGACCGGAAAGCCCACATTAGTAATCAAGCTGACAACATCTGCAATTTCCATGAATCTCCCCTCCCTTCCTAAACCGACGTTTTAATTGAAGGGAAACTTCGGGCTTTGTTTTACAACCGATTCCATTAAATTGGAAAACGTGTATAATATATAGGAACATATGTTCCTTTTTCGGTTGTTATTTCCCTCTTAAAAGTACCCTATATACATAAACGTTAAATAGTAGAAAGGGGAGTGTTGGTGTGCAGCAGAGTGAATATAACCGCTATAAAACCGAAATATACCGTATTGGCTGGAGGCTGCAATATCGGGCAAAGAAGATCAAGCGGCAAGAGAACAGCTACGATGACAAGCTTGCCGTCCCTTCATTCACAGAATCTTCAGATAACAAAATCGCTGCGGAACAGCTAATCAGCATGCTGTCCCCATACGAGCGATCCATTTTGCAAAAAATCTATTTGGAAGGCTTGACGGAAGCTGAAGTCGCTCGCCAGCTCAACATCAGTCAACAGGGGGTGCACAAATGGAAAAGGAAGCTGATTCAGCGCCTATCCCAGATCGCGAATTTTTAAATTTGCTGAACGAGGTCAGAAACAAAGACCCCGAAGCCACGCTTCAACTGATTGAGCTGTACAAGCCGGTCATTCTCCGGCTAAGTCAATTTATACATTTGCCGGCGGAAGATGTGACCTCCGAAATTATTGTAGAGTTTCTGGAATTAATTCATAGCGAAAAGCAAGTTTAATACGCTTGGAATACGTTTACTAGATTATTCAACTGCACCATGCTCCTCACGAGCAGATTGCTGCAAAGGAAAGCCGTATTACGATTCATTTGGATCCATTCAGACCTAAAGTTGCGTTCTCCGTCATGTTACGAGGAACGCAGCTTTATTTTTGTTCTGTATTATCCTAACTCACCTCCCGAAACAATGGATAGTTATTAAAGACTCTAAACATAATAAAGAGGATTCTAATAAGGAGGGAATATAAAAATGTCAGAAAAAAGGTTATCGGTTGCAGCCTTAGGTGGCGTTCATGAAATTGGTAAAAACATGTATTTCCTGCAATACGCCGATGACATTCTTGTTATCGATTGCGGCTCTAAATTCCCGGATGAGAGTCTGCTTGGCATTGACCTTATTATTCCAGATGTAACTTATTTATTGAATAATGTTGACAAGTTAAGAGCACTGATTGTGACTCATGGGCATGAGGACCACATCGGAGGGATTCCCTACCTGCTCAAACAATTAAATATCCCCATCTATGCCTCCCGTCTGACACTGGGGTTAATTGAGAACAAGCTTAAGGAACATCGTCTGCTCCGCCAGACCAGCCTGCATTGCATTGATGCCGAGTCGAGCCTCACCTTTGGTTCCATAACGACAACCTTTTTTAGTACCAACCACAGCATTCCTGATTGTCTCGGGGTCGTCTTTGATACTCCTGAAGGAACGGTTGTCCATACGGGCGACTTCAAGTTCGATATGACGCCTGTCAATAAACAATATCCGGACATACATAAAATGGCCGACATCGGTAAAAACGGTGTTAAAATTCTGCTCTCCGAGAGTACGAATGCCGAACGCCCTGGATTCACGCCGTCTGAGCAGCTTGTAGGCGCCCATATGGAAGAAGCTTTTCAAAAAGCGGACCGCAGAATATTTGTCTCCACCTTCGCCTCCAATGTGCACCGACTGCAGCAAATTGTAGATGCTTCTATCCTTACCGGACGTAAGCTCACCTTACTTGGCCGGAGTATGGTTAATGTGGTCTCCGTATCCCAGGAACTGGGTTATTTGAACATCCCGGACGGGATGCTGGTAGAACCTGCGGAAGCTGCGAAGCTTCCTCCAGAACAGATAGCAGTCCTTTGCACAGGCAGTCAAGGGGAACCCTTGGCAGCATTGTCCCGTTTGGCCAACTCCAGCCATAGGCTGATGGAAATCGGAGCCGGGGATACTGTTCTTCTCGCTGCCAATCCGATCCCGGGCAATGAACGTAATGTATCCAGGATTGTTGATAATCTGTATATGCTCGGCGCAAGGGTCATCTACGGATCAAAGAGTGAGCTTCATGTATCCGGGCATGGCAGCCAGGAGGAATTAAAGCTGATGCTTACCCTAATGAAACCTGAATACTTTATTCCGATTCATGGAGAATACCGCATGCTTCATCATCATAGCCTCTTGGCAGAAGCAGTCGGAGTTAAGGAGGACAACATATTTATCTTGAAAAACGGTGAGGTCGTTGAATCGCTGGAAGGGGTTGTCCGTCAATCGGGACGGGTTTCCGCCGGGCAAATATTTGTGGATGGCCTGGGAGTCGGCGACATCGGCAATGTGGTCTTGCGGGACCGCCGTCAATTGTCTGCGGATGGTGTGTTAATCACTGTCATTACCCTTAGCCAAACGGATGGCCGGATGCTGAGCGCCCCTGACACGATATCCCGTGGCTTCATTTATGTACGGAATTCAGACAATCTGATGGAAGAGATCAATCAGTTTATCGCAGCAACCCTGGAGAAAATGAGCAAAGGGGATCTGGGCCAATGGAATATTATGAAGCAGACGCTCAAAGATGCCTTGAGCAAATATCTGTATGACAAAACAAAACGCCGTCCGATGATTCTTCCGATCATTATTGAAGTGTAATTGTGATTAAACATTCATGTGAAATCTTCAATAGTTTGGTGTGTTTATGGGTATGCTACAGCTGTTCAATTTTAAATGTAAAGGAGCTTGTTTATGACAGGAATTTTAGGTGGCAACCCCAAAGACGAGCCGATGCATTATGGAGAGATCTTTAGCGTGTGGCAAGCCTCGATGGTAGCGAAAGGGGCTCTCTCCTGTTACCGGGCCTATACGTATCATGCCGGTGATAATGATCTAAAAAAAGTAATATCGGCATTAATTGATCAAGCCGAGCTGGAAATCAGCGAGTGCGATTCGCTGCTGGCTGATAACGGTATTGCTTCAGCACCGGTAATGCCTAGTAGGCCCGAAGCCAAGCTTGAGGATATTCCTGTAGGTGCTCGATTCACAGATCCGGAGATTGCTGCCATAATTGCTGCTGATAACGCAGCCGGCTTGGTTGCCTGCAGTCAGGTTATGGGACAATCCATCAGAGAAGATATCGGTGCTTTATTCGCCAAATATCACCTTACCAAAGCAGCCATAGGCCTTAAAATTCTGCATCTGAACAAGAAAAAGGGCTGGTTGATTCCTCCGCCGCTTCAAGTAAAAAGACCAGAACCCGTTAAGGCTTAACCTGGGAATTAAAGTAATATCTCTGTACACATCAGGATGTAAAGAAGGCCCGCGGTTCAATGGCGGGCCTTCTTTTTGGTTGTCCTATAAACAACATTATAAGAATAAGCTAAATACAAAGGAGGAGGTCCTGATTAATGTATTTATAGGTTATATTTTTCTTGGTTTGTCACTTTCGGCTCCTATCGGCCCGATTAATGCCGCGCAGCTGGACAAGGGGATTCGGGGAGGCTTCTGGCACGCCTGGGTTGTCGGTCTAGGGGCGATCAGCGCAGATATCATTTATATGCTGCTGGTTTATTTTGGCGTTATCCATTTGCTTGAGGCTCCTTTTGTGAAAGCCTTCCTATGGTTATTCGGTTTCTTTGTTCTGGTCTATACTGGTGTGGAGAGCATCAAAAATGCAGGCGTAATCTCTGCAGCCGAGATGAGAGGAAGCGAAACTTCCCTTTCAAAGTCCTACCTGTCCGGGTTTCTGATGTCTTTATTTAATCCGCTCTCCATTCTGTTCTGGCTCGGGATTTACGGGTCCATCCTTGCTAAGGCAGCCAATGAATATCCAATGCAACAGTTATTAATATATAGTGGAGCTATCGTAACCGGGATTCTTCTTTGGGATGTATCCATGGCCGCAGCCTCCAGCATCTTTCGCAGAGTGATGACCTCACGGGTCTTAAAGGGGATTTCTGTCTTGTCCGGCCTGTCGCTGGTTGGTTTTGGTGTTTATTTTGGTGTACAGGCTGTTCAGCTGCTGTTCTTCCACTAAAGCCTGCTTTTCCGCAGCCTGATGCCTGTAATGCGAAACTTAGGACTGCTGCCTCGCATGGCTTCGTGTTCATTTGATAGTTTATCTTCATGAACGTTGGTGCCAGCGGAACTGGCTGCTTGTTTCTTCTGAACCCGCTGAACGATCCAATCACTGAGCGCGATCAGCGAGATAATCAGCAGACTGAGGTAGAACCCCGGACGGCTGAGTGCATGAAACAGAGTGCCCGCTACCGCTGCCCCGATCAGCAGCAACCCGATCCAGCGTTTTACCCCGCTTAACTTGCTTGGCTGTAGCAGCCTGCCTGACGACAACAGGATAAAAGCCCAATTATACAGGATCATTAGCCCCGCAGCTGTCGTGATATATTCATACACCTTCCCCGGCAACCACAGCGCCATCACGATGGCACCAACTAAACCGGCAGCAATCAGACACAAGGCAAATAACGGATACTTATCCTTCCATTTCTTTGCAAATAGCCGGGGAGCATCCCCTTCCTGCGCAAGTGTAATCATCATCGAAGTTATCGCATAAAGCGAGGCAGTCATTGTGGAGAAACCGGCAATAATCAACACCCCGTTAAACAGATGAGGCACAAAAGCAAGATGATCACTGCTGAGCGCCAGCACAAAGGGACTTTCCTTCGGATTAAAGGCGCTTAAGGGAACCATCGTTACGGCAAGCCCAATAGACAGGACGTATACTGTAGTCAATGCCAGCAGCATTACCTTACCTGCTTTCGGTGCCTCTTCGGGTTTTTGGAGCCGGTTGGACATAATGCCGAGCACCTCAATGCCGCCATAGGCATAGAAAGCAAAAATAAAGGCCGAACCTAAGCCTATCCCCCCGGCAGGAAACAATGCAGAATAACTTAGCGGGAGTTTAGGGGCATACTTCCCACCCCCTATCCAGCCTGCCAGAAGAGCAGCCGCAATCACCAGGAACATCAAAATCGCCGCTATCTTGATGACAGCCAGCACATTTTCCACCCGGTCAAAACCCTTATTGCCAAAGAAAACAATGCACAGACTCACGACGCCAAACCCGGCTGCAAAAATCCACATCGGTGCGGCCGGAAACCAGAAGCGTGAGAAAATGGACAAGGCCGTCAGCTGGCTTCCCATAATCAGCAGCTCCGAGAACCAGTATACCCAGCCGCTGCCAAACCCGGCCCAGTTTCCGAATGCTTTCTTGGCATAGGATCGAAAAGAGCCCTGCTCCGGGTGTTCTGCCGTCATTTGAGACAAGGCATCAAAGACTACATAGGTTCCAACAGCTGCAAGGATGTAGGCAAGCAGCACCGCTGGCCCGCCGATGGAGATCGCTAGACCCGAGCCCAAAAAATACCCTGTACCAATGGTGCCCGCAACTCCCAGCAAACTCAGCTGCCACCATTTCAGTTTTTTGTCTTCTTTGGTATTACTGGAAGCTTGGTTCATGAATTTTGTCCTCATCACTGTTGGGAATTAGAGAGTTCTCTCCATCTTCTAGATTTCCCTATGTGCTGAATTTCATGAACTCCATTTTTTATTCCGCTCAGCCCTTTGGCGGGAACGGAGATTTTACCATTCTTTATAAAGCTCAGTAGAATCAAGGTAGATGGTCCACACAAAAAGCCGCCTCTCCCGAGGCGGCTCCTGCTTCTTGCTCATACACCCTTGATTTCACCCGTCACATTCACTGCTCATACTTATCCTTGTTTCACTGTGCAATCTGCTCGCGAATGTTCGCGAGGATTTTCTTCTCCAGCCTCGACACCTGGACCTGCGAGATGCCAAGGCGGCTGGCGACTTCGGATTGCGTCTGGTCGCGGTAGTAGCGCAGATAAACGATCAGGCGCTCGCGTTCGGTCAAGGCCCCAATGGCCTCGTTCAGCGCAAGCTTGTCGAACCAGCGCTCCTGCGTTTCGTCGGCGATCTGGTCGATCAGGGTGATCGGGTCGCCGTCGTTCTCGAAGACGGTCTCGTGGATCGAGGTCGGCGGCTTGTTGGCCTCCTGGGCGAAGACGATTTCTTCAGGCGTCACGCCCAGCGCCTCCGCGACCTCGCCGATGGTCGGCAGGCGGTCCAATGTCTTGGACATTTCATCCTTCATCTTGCGTACCTTGTTCGCCATCTCCTTCAGTGAACGGCTGACCTTCAGGGTGCCGTCGTCGCGCAGGAAACGCTGGATCTCGCCAATGATCATCGGCACCGCGTAGGTGGAGAACTTGACCTCGTAGCTGAGGTCGAATTTATCTACGGACTTCAGCAGTCCGATACAGCCAATCTGGAACAAATCATCAGGCTCATACCCGCGGTTCATAAACCGCTGCACCACCGACCAGACGAGGCGGATATTGCAGCTTACAAGCGTGTCGCGGGCCAGATTATCTCCAGCCTGACTGAGCGCGATAAGACGTTTGACCTCCGCATCGTCCAAATAGGTCGGCGGAGCTTTTTTTGACTCTGCATCCATGGCTCCAACCCCTAATTGTATAAAGCTTTTTTCGAGACGATGGTTTTCTTCATTGCGATGGAAGTACCGCGCCCCGGTTCACTTGTAACTTCGAACTCGTCCATGAAATTCTCCATAATCGTAAAACCCATACCCGACCGCTCCAGCTCCGGCTTGGAGGTGTACAACGGCTGCTGCGCCAGCTCCAAATCCTCAATCCCGCGTCCCTGATCCTCTATGGTCAGACGCACGGTTTCGTTCTCAATCGATGCGGAGATGCTGACAATCCCTTCTGGGTCACTGTCATATCCGTGAATAATGCAGTTTGTCACTGCCTCTGAAACGACCGTCTTCAGATCATTCAGCTCTTCCATTGTGGGATCGAGCCGGGAGACAAAAGCTGCCACCACTACACGCGCGAACGATTCGTTCTCCGACAGGGCAGCAAACTGCACACTCATGAAGTTACCAGCTTCACTCTTTGTCATAACGCAACCTCCAAATCCGAGAGTGCAGCGCTCTCGTCGTCATATAGGGACATGATTTTGAACAGGCCCGACATTTCCAGCAGCCGCTTCACAGGTGCGGTAGCATCACAGACTGCCATTTTGCCGCCTTTGCTGCGAATCAGCTTGTACCTCCCGAGAATGACTCCTAAGCCCGAGCTGTCCATAAACTGCAGGTCCTTCAGGCTGAGGATCATATGCTCGACCTGGCCGCGCATAATCGCTTCATCCATTTCCATACGTACATAATCGGCTGCGTGATGGTCCAGCTCTCCAAATAAACGGACAATCAGCACACCCCGGTGATGCTCCATCTCCACATGAGAATTCATGCCTGCCACTCTCCTCTTCGTTGCTTTCAAAACCGCCCTGAAACTAAATGTTTTCCCCTTCAAGGACAAGGTTTTCTACATGGCAATTGAGGATTCCTGCCCCACGACAAAACTAGAAGAAAACCCCTATGAATCTACAGGAGACTCATGTGCAATCTACAAAATACAAGAAATTAATCAATCGTGAACAGCGAACCCGTCGTCCGCTTGAACAGCTTCCACCAGCCCGCCTTCGCCACATCTTCGCCTGCCTTGAGCTCGTATTCCTTAATTACATTCGTCCCTTGATATACAACCAACTTCCCTATGATCTGATCTGCAGCTACAGGAGCTTTGAGGTTTGCTGGCAGTACCAGCTCATGGCGGATGCCTTCCTGGGTGATGCCTTTCTTCAGCAGAACACTGTAGGTTTCCTCTGCGGTCAGCGGCAGCTCTGTTTTCACACCCTTCTCAATCTTTAGGGTACCGATAGCGTCGCCTTTTTTGTGAATGGTGTGCATTTTATATTGGGAAAAGAGATAATCGAACATCCCCGACACTTCGCTGTTGCGCGTTTTGGTGTTCGGTTCGCCCAGCACGACCGCTACAGCACGCAGTCCGTCTCTGGCCGCAGTCGCAGACAGGCAGAACTTGGCTTCGGAGGTATAACCCGTTTTCAATCCGTCGGCTCCTGTATAGAAACGGACCAGCTTGTTCGTATTGACCAGCCAGAACGGCTTGGCCGAATCCTTGCGCAGATAATCCTGGTAGGAGCCGGTATATTTGATGATCCGCTCATGCTTCAGCAGCTCCCGGCTGATTACGGCAATGTCATGCGCCGAAGAATAATGGTTCTGCGCCGGCAGACCGTTGCAGTTGGCGAAATGGGTGTCCTTCAGGCCCAGCGCTTCAGCTTTGCTGTTCATCAGATCCACAAATGCACTCTCCGAGCCGGCGATTTTCTCCGCCATTGCCACTGAAGCGTCATTGCCTGAGGCCATAGCGATGCCTTTGAGCATCTCGTCCACCGTCATTTCTTCACCGGGCTCCAGAAAAATCTGCGAACCGCCCATGGATGCCGCGTATTCACTGGTCCGTACCTTATCGGTCAATTGCAGTTTTCCTTCGTCAAGTGCCTCAACGGTGAGCAGCATAGTCATAATTTTCGTAATGCTTGCCGGAGGCAGCTTATCATGGCTGTTCTTCTCATAGATTACCGTGCCGGTGCCCGCATCCATCAGGATGGCGGAACGTGCACCCGGCGCAAGGTCAACAGCGGCGGCATTACTGCCGGTACCGGTACCTTTGGCTTTCTCCTCCGCATACGCCCCCGAGGACGCTCCCAGAACCGATACAGCAATACACAGCACTAACATAATATAACGCATTCTTCTCACAATGGTTCCCCTCCTGAACATTAACCTTCAATTCATAGGTACTGTGTTCCAGTTTGGTCAGAAAGGGTGAAAATTATTCCATTTATCCGCAAAACTGCTCTATAAAATAAAGGCCACCCACTCCCGGATGGCCTCGCTATCTCGCTCTATGCGGTTAATACAAGTGGCAGGAAACCTGGTGCCCTGATTCCAGCTCGCGCAGCACCGGTTCTTCGGTCCGGCATCTGTCCATTGCATGCGGACAGCGGGGATGGAAGGCACAGCCGCTTGGCGGAGTTTCCGGGTTCGGCACATCGCCGCTCAGGACAATCCGCTGCTTCTTCAGCGCCGGATTCGGCACCGGCACTGCGGACATCAGCGCTTGTGTATACGGATGGAGCGGCTTCGCGAATAACGCCTTTGTAGGCGCAAGCTCAACGATCCGCCCCAGGTACATGACGGCCACACGGTCGCTGATAAATTTCACGACCGACAGGTCATGGGAGATGAACATATAAGTCAGGCCAAACTGCTCCTGCAAATCCTGCATCAGATTCAGCACCTGGGCCTGGATCGATACATCCAATGCAGATACCGGCTCGTCGCAGACGATGAACTTGGGGTTCAGTGCCAGCGCCCGGGCGATTCCGATCCGCTGCCGCTGGCCTCCGGAGAATTCATGCGGAAAACGGTGCGCCTGATAAGGGGAGAGTCCGACAACCTCCATCAAGTGTTCGACCCGGCTCTTCAGTTCATTTCCTGCTGCCTGTTCATGCGTGCGCATGGGCTCCTCCAGGATGCACTGCACGGTCCAACGCGGATCCAGCGAAGCATACGGGTCCTGAAACACCATCTGCATATCGGTGCGGAAGCGGCGCAGCTGCTCGGTACCCAGGCTGCGCACATCCGTGCCGTTGAAGAGGATCTCGCCCTCACTTGGTTCGATCAGGCGCAGGATAGCCCGCCCTGTAGTGGACTTGCCGCAGCCGGACTCTCCCACTACGGCTAGGGTCTCTCCTTGTTCTACCGATAACGTAATGCCGTCAACGGCTTTCACGGCACCTACTTGCTTGGAGAAGAACCCTTTGCGGATCGGATAATGTTTCTTAAGATTGCGGACTTCCAGAATTGTACTCATGATATTTCCTCCTGCTGCAGCAGACATCGGCAAGTGTGTCCCGGCTGAATCTCAAGCAGCTCCGGGCGTTCTTCCCAACAGCGCTGAACCACCATCGGGCAACGGGGAGCGAACCGGCAGCCGGGCGGCAGGTTGGCCGGGTTCGGCACCTGCCCCGGAATCGAGCTCAGACGGTCATTGTCTCCCGCGAGCTGAGGCAGCGATGCCAGCAGCCCTTGGGTATACGGATGCAGCGGATTGTTATAGAGCGTCGCCACATCTGTTTCTTCCACAATCTGTCCTGCATACATAATGACTACTCTGTCGCACATCTCTGCAACCACCCCAAGATCATGGGTAATCATCAGAATGGACATGCCCTCGTTCTTCTGCAAATCGCGCATAAGATCGAGAATCTGGGCCTGGATCGTGACGTCCAGTGCCGTGGTCGGCTCATCTGCAATCAGCAGCTGAGGGTTACAGACCATCGCCATGGCGATCATCACGCGCTGGCGCATGCCGCCGGAGAGCTGGTGGGCATACTGTTCGGCAATTTTCTCCGGACGGGGAATGCCGACCTTTCGCAGCATCTCAACCGCACGCTCATTCGCTTCCTTCTTGCCCAGCTTCAGGTGAAAGCGGGCAGACTCGGAAATCTGCCGCCCGATCTTGAATACCGGATTGAGTGAGGTCATCGGCTCCTGAAAAATCATCGCAATCCGGTTGCCCCGGATATTGCGCACTTCCTTCGCCGGCATTTCCAGCATATTCTTGCCTTCAAAACGGATTTGCCCGGCGGCGATCCGGCTGATCCGCTTGGGCAGGAGCTGCATAATCGACAGCGAGGTTATGCTTTTGCCGCAGCCGGATTCACCGACAATGCCCAGCGTCTCGCCTTTGCGCACTGACAGACTGATGCCGTCCACAGCGCGGACTGTGCCCGCAGCGCTTACGAATTCGGTGCATAATCCCGATACTTCCAGCAGTTCTGTCATCCTTTCCCCTCCGTTACGTTTATCTTTGCGTGTCTTCCTCCACACCCAGGTATTTAAGCGCAGTCAAGGCATAAACCTTGGCGCATTGAATGATCTGCCAGACTGGTGCTTTTTCATTGAAATTATGAATGGTGGACAGCTCGGCCGGGCCGTATTGCAGCACCGGAATGTTATGAGTGCGGAAATGGCGCGCATCACTGGATGCCCATTGAAGCACACCGTAAGCCTCTTCTCCGCTCACTTCGCAAATGCTCTCTACGAGATCGCTGACGACCGGCTCCTCCGGGGAGGTCCAATTCGCATTCCCCTGAAAGCCGAAGCCCTTGACCTCGGACTCGATTCCCGCCTCAAGCAGTAAGGAACGGGCGCGGTCAAGCACATCGCGGTAATCGACGCCGAACGGCACCCGCGAATCTACCTGAATAGTGCAGCGGTCGGCAACCACGTTGACCTTCGTACCGCCCTGAATGGTTCCGATATTCACGGTAACATGGTCGAACACCTGGTAGGCGACCGTACCGTACTCTTCACGCTGCTTCACATAATCCTGGGAGATGCGGATAATTTCTTTGACCTCCTCCGGAATATCCGGCTTGATATCCCATAGGCGCTGCAAGGCATCAATGCCTTTGGCCGCTTTGACGATTGCACTTTCACCAACCACCGGAGACAGACTGCCGTGTCCCGGTGTGCCTTCTACTGTGAATTCAAACCAGCAGCTCCCCTTCTGGCCGATCGTCGGATTCAGCGGTCCGGAGGGCTCCGCGATAACTGCTGCAGTCCCGGTAATTAGTCCGCGCTCCAGCACCCAGGGCACGCCCAGGTGCCCGCCCGTTTCTTCATCCGGCACGATAAGCAGCGAGAGATCGCCTTTGAGCGGCACGCCCAGCTTCGACAGCAGGGCCACGGCATAGATCAGTCCGGCAAGCCCCGCCTTCATATCGGAAGCGCCTCTGCCAAGCATGTATCCGTCGACAATATCCCCGCAGAAGGGATCAAAATCCCAGCGGGACAGATCACCAGCCGGAACCACATCGGTATGTCCGCAGAAAATCAACTTTTTATCGGTAGGATTTTCAGCTGCTGTTGTCAATGTGGAAACGAGATTCAGCATCTTTTCAGTAGCCGGATAAATGCTCGTGCTCACTCCAGCCTGCTTCAGATAATCGATAATAAAAGCGCTGATCTCACGCGAATCACCCGGGGGATTCTCCGATGGATAACGGATCAACTGCGAGCACAGCTCCAGCAGCTGATCCTGCCCTTCATCAATTGCATTCAGCACCTTGCTTATCCAGTCTGTCATTGGTAATGGCCTCCCTATAGCTCCCATGAATTTGTGAAAAAAGAGGGACCGCAGCCTCATGGCCCGTCCGCTCTTTGTAAGTCGAATTTTATTCCTGCACCGACAATGGATAGAATCGGATGACCTCATCCGGGTAGAACGCATAGCCGCTGATCTTGTTGCTCATGCCGACGATGCGGTTGTATTCGTAGAGGTACGCCCATGGTGCTTCTGTTGTGATAATTTCCTGTGCCTGCTGGTACAGCTCACTGCGTTTGGCTTGATCGGTCTCCGTATTGGCTTGTTCCCACAGCTTGTCTACTTCGGCATTCTGATAGTTGTTGTAGTTGGAGGAACCTTTGCCATACATCAGGAAACCAAGATGATAACCGGGATCATTGACAAAAGAAGTCCATTTGGATATATAAGCGGTCAGGTTCTTTGTTTTCTGCTGTTCCAGGAACTGGGCGCGTGCCAGCTTGTTGATGTTCATAGTGACGCCGATTTTGGCAAGCTCAGCCTGAATCAGTACGGCATCATCTTCCCAGTCATCAAAGCCGGAGCCCAGGGTGAAGTCAAATTTAAACCCGTTCTCATAACCGGCTTCCTTCAGCAATTCCTTGGCTTTGTCCAGGTTATGCTCGTAGACGTAACCTGCATCGGTGAAGCCCGGAGTATTGCTGGCCACGGCGCTCTTCATCTGATTCGCCTGGCCGTACATGACACCGCTCAGCAGTTCATCATAAGGGATGGCATAATTGATCGCCTGGCGGACCTTCTCGTTGTCAAAAGGCTTCACTTTACTGTTCATCGCAAAGTAGAGAATCCGGTTGCTCGCGTTGGAGGCTACGGTCAGGTCGGTGTTGCTCTTCAGGGAGGATACATCCTTAGGCGGAATCTCAATCGCCATGTCTACATCACCTTTATCCAGCAGCAGCACCCGGTTGGAGGCTTCCTTGGTGAACTTCAGGGTCACCTTGCCAAGTTTCGCAGCACCCTGCCAGTAGTCCTCGTTAGGTGTGAACACTGCTTCCGTCGCAGGATCCCATTTCTCCAGCTTGAACGGGCCGGAGCCGGCGGCATGGGTCTTGAGGTAATCGGCACCTTGCGCTTCCACCGTCTTCTGATCGACGACGGAGAAGGTGTACATGGCCAGTATTTGCAGGAAATTATGATTGGCATTAGTCAGGGTAATTTCAACTGTAGAATCATCTACGGCGGTTACGGTTTTGATCGCAGCCATCCCATAGAGAAAGCTGCCGGAACTGGACTTGGCAACACGGTCAAAAGAATACACAACCGATGCTGCATCCACAGGATTGCCGCTCTGGAATTTCACTCCGGGCGTCAGTTTGAAGGTATAGACGGTATTATCGCTCGAAGCTTCCCAGCTTTCGGCAAGCATAGGCTGAATATCTTCGGTGTTGGCGATATTTGCGCCATTTTCGGTCTTAATTCCGTAGGTAACCAGCTGATCGTACGCGGCAAGTACCAGTGTATCGGAGGTCAGGTCATTCGCTTCTGCCGGGTCCAGTGTTGTGCCGCCCTCGGAATAAGCTACGGTCAGGAATGGTTTGGCAGCCGCCGTCTCTCCTGTAGTTCCCGGTGTCGCTGGTGAGGCAGCCGGTGTTTGCGGATTGGCGCTGGTTGCGCAACCAGCCAGCATGATTGAAAAAGCGATGAATGTGGACAGCAACTTAACTCTTTTCATCAGTAATTCCTCCCTTTTCTATATCCTGCCTGCTAAAAAAACATATTGCTGCTTGTGATCATGCTCCGTGAAGGGCTGGATCTGCTTCCGAGGGTCTCGCCTGTCTGCAGCAGCCCTTCCGGCAGACTCTAATCTATATTTATCGGGCAATCTGCGGATATGCAGCGGGACTTCCCTGCCTGCGCTCCGCTCTATTTGCCCGACCGCAACCGTGGATCAAGAACATCTCGTAAACCGTCGCCGAGCAGATTAAAGCCCAGAATCGAAGTGGCGATGGACAATCCAGGAAAAGTGACCAACCACCATTGACCGGAAATGATGTATTCCCTGCCCTCTGAGATCATCGCCCCCCACTCGGCAATCGGGGGTTTGACTCCAAGGCCGAGAAAGCTGAGACTGGATGCCGTCAGGATGGCGAAGCCCATTCCGAGGGTAGCCTGTACCATCAGCGGGGCCAGTGCATTGGGCAGAATGTGACGGTATAGGATCACCGAATTTTTTACACCGATTGCCCGGCTGGCTTCAACATACTCCTTCTCGCGGAGGGAGACGGTCTGGCCGAACATCAGCCGCGCGAACTCCGGAATACCGACGATTCCTACAGCGATCATTGCACTGGTTAAGCCTGCCCCGATGGAAGCGGCAATCGCCATGGATAACACCAGTGAAGGGAAGGATAACAGGACATCCATCAAGCGCATAATGACCGTTCCGGTCTTTCCGCCGTAGTAGGCAGCAATTCCGCCCAGCGGTACGCCGATAAGAAAAGAAATCGCCACGGCGATCAGACCGGTCCAGATACTGATCCTTGCTCCGTACAGCACCCGGCTGAGAATATCCCGGCCGAAGTTGTCCGTTCCGAACCAATGGCTTCCTGAAGGGGCCTGCAGTTTATTCGCCATATCTGTAATGTAAGGATCATGCGGAGCAATCCAGGGTGCAATGATGGCAATCACCGTCCAGATCAGAATAAAGATGAGGCCGATGGCAGCCAGACGGTTATGCAGAAGCAGCGTCAGTAATGTTTTGGGTTTCGGTGCAGCGGCGGGTTTGGCAGGGTTGCCCTGTGCTGAATGTGCTGCAGTGCTCAACAGAAATCTCCTCCTCTCCAAAAAGCTGTTTATTCATAGCGGATACGCGGATCAATCAGACCGTATATCAGATCTACTGCCAGATTAATGCCGCAATAGAGAATCGCACTTACTAGGGTAAACGCCTGAATCGGCGCATAATCCGCGGCCAGAATGGAATCTGTGACATACCCGCCGATGCCCGGCCAGGAGAAGATCGTCTCGGTGATGACCGCACCGCCCATCAGATAGCCAAACTGCAGGCCGAGCACGGTAAGTGTAGGAATGAGGGCATTCACAAGTGCATGCTTATAAATTACGGCGGACTCCCGCAGCCCTTTGGCCCTGGCAGTGCGCACGAAGTCCTGATCGACTACCTCCAGCATGCTCGAACGGGTCATGCGGGCCACAATAGCCATGGTGCCTGTGCTCAGGCAGATTGCCGGAAGCAGCAGGTGGGCCAGGCTGCTTTTCAAAGCGGCGGTATCACCCGACAGAAGACTGTCCAGCACGTACAAGCCCGTAATGTGGACCGGCGGATTCAGATCACCGCTGATTCGCCCCATCGGTGCCGGAGCCCAGCCAAGGATCGAATAAAAAATATAAATGAACATCAGACCAAGCCAGAAGATCGGCACGCAGGCACCTATCAGCGAGAATACACGTGAAATATGGTCGAGGATGGATTCCTTGCGGGTCGCAGCAACAATTCCGACGGGAATCGCCACCAGAATCGCAATCAGTATGCTGGTCAAGGTCAGCTCAAGGGTGGCCGGAAACCGTGAGGACAAATCACTGGCTACCGAATGCCCCGTATGATAGGCATAGCCGATGTTTCCTTGAAACAGCTGCCCGAAATAGCTGAAGAACTGAACGTAAAGCGGCTTGTCCAGCCCCATGTCCTGGCGGATCTTGTTCACGATTTCCTCCGGGGCCTGTTCACCTGCCAGCATAATTGCGGGATCACCCGGCAGTACCCTGGATAGAATGAATGTGATGACGATGATACCAAGCAAGGCCGGAATCATCTGCGTAAGTCTTTTTAATGTGTAAGCAAACAATGAATCAACCCCCTTACGGCTTCTGTTGCAATCCAGTCTGTGAGCCCTTCTTTGGCGGAACCTGCGGTTCCATGTCAGGTACTGTGCTGTTTCTTTATTCTCTTTAGTAGTTGAGCTAATTCTACATACAATTTCATGTCCACTCTACGTCCCGTTTAGCTAAAAAAAAGCACAACCGTTTGTCGGTTGTGCACTATTGCCGCCTCTAAATGTCATGTTATCTAACATTAACTTCCGTAAAAATTCCAGCGTGCCCTATTTTTCCTGCAGGTAATAGTAAATCAGGCACAAATGGCAGACAAATTGCTCACGCGGATCATTGAGATCGAACCCTGTAATATCACGGATCCGCTCGAGCCGGTACTTCACTGAGTTGCGGTGTATGTAAAGACTGCTGGCCGTGTCAATCAGACTCCCCCGGTGCTCCAGATAATGATAAAACGTCAACAGCATGTTGCTGTCATGCTCCTGGTCATATCGCAGCAGCTTGCCCAGCTTGCGCTCGAACAGCACCTCGAAGCCCTGCCCGCTTAACCCCTCCAGCAGATGGTAGACCTCCATCTCCTCGTATTGGGTAACTGCACCAGCCCCCTGGCCCAGACGTTTGGAGACCGACAGCGCTTTGCGCGCTTCATTATAGCTGGTGTGGATATTCCACAAGTCCTCCGGGGTACCGATACCGGTCCGGTAGGCGCTAAGACCTTCGCTTTTGTCATGCAGCCAGCTTTCCAGCGTTGCCGCCCATGGTTCCTCCCCGCCTGCAGCTCCCGTAAATTTACGGCCTTCCGGTGTCGGCAAGAACAACACGGCTCGGCTTGAGCGGTATTCCACATGGGGAGCCACTCCGCGCTTGCGCGCTTCCCGGTCCAGCAGCCGGTTCACGGTCTCCTCACTAGGAGCGGTATCACCTTCAATGACGGCGACCTCCCATTTATGTTCAGGATTCATACCAAGCTGACGTGCTCGCCGCTCCACTTCATGCCGTGAAGGCAGCGGAGGCGTCAGCAGCTCGTCGATGAAATTTCCGCGCAGACGAAACTCAGTATCCTCGGCTACCTTTTTCCGCATCAGCTCAAGGGCAAACACCAGCCTGGCCTGCTCGATCCCCACTTCCTCCATATCATCCAGCTTCTCCTTGTCTACCAGAAGCCTGGCCACCGTCCGCTTGTCCACATTAATGTTCCAGTTCAGCGGTGAAGTCTTCTGTGACCAGTCAAAATTGGGGGGTGAGGAAACGATAATACTGCGCTGCGTATCCACCAGTGCGACAGGCGCTTTTAGAAAGTCTGCCACATTATCGCTCACCGCCTGAATTCCGCTGTTCTCCAGCACCATCGTTGTGAGTGTGCGGTAGACCTCTTCTGCCCGGCGCAGCAGCATAGCCTGACGGCCCAGCAGCAGCTCCATCACCGGCTGGGTAATGTTCGTATAAGGGATTTCAGGCGGAATCTCGACGATCGGCAGCCCGCAGGCATTGCTCGCTTCGATCGCCGCTTGAGGAATTTCCTTCAGGAAACGGGCTGGTTTTATCGCCAGCGCAGCTGCCCCCAGCTTGTCCAGTGTGTATACCAGCTCAGTCAGCAGTGAAGGGTCATGACGGATCGAATAGGCTGTAGTGAGCAGCATGACGCCTTCACTGATCCAACCCTTCAGGTCGGGAACCTCCATAATATCTACAAAGCGGACAATCCGGTCCAGTCCCTGTTCACCGCTGACTACAGTGGCTGTGCCAAGAATCGGCAGCTGCAGCAGCTCTCTCAACGTAATTCCTCGTGTGTTCAATAATCCTTCCTCCCTCCGCTGTCTACAGTATTTCAAGTTTTCTCCTGAGATATGCCATAGTCTGGCGTTCCCGATAGTTTATCAGAATTCGCCTGTGAACCACAGGGAAAATATTTCAAATTGCAGATAACAACTGCATCCTACAGTAAAACCTTCTGGAGAAAATCGCTGAAATGGAGACATCACGCAAACTACATTGTAGAGGTGACTTATCCGGACACCAGAGCTGTTAGTTCGTTGAAATCCACAATTTCGGCAATCCGCGGACATCACAGCGGCTATTGTAATTTGTGTGAAATTGCCGGCACTTTGCCGTTTTCCCAAGGAATAACGCGACTGCGGTCGCATGTAGTGTGGAAACCAGATGCACTTTTGCTTCTCATTTCGCCATGCAGCGCGTTTGCGGCGAAATCAGATGTACTTTTACCTCTCATACTGCCATGCAGCGCGTTTGCGGCAATATCAGATGCACTTTTACCTCTCATACTGCCATATAGCGCCTTTGCGGCAATATCAGATGCACTTTTGCTTCTCATTTCGCCATGCAGCGCGTTTGCGGCGAAATCAAATGCACCTTTACCTCTCATACTGCCATATAGCGCCTTTGCGGCAATATCAGATGCACTTTTACCTCTCATACCACTATCTGTTCCACCACTTTACGCGATCAAGACTCCGTTCCTGCGGTTCATCAAGCTTTCAAGTGATCCACAAAAAAACGTCCTCGCCGGACCGGGGTCCGGGAGAACGTTTCACTTAAGTGTGGATAGCTGTCTGCCCAGCAAATCAGCCGTTGACAAAGGTTTAGCGGCGGACAAGCCCGGGCAGAGAGGCAGCAGAAGCCGCTGCGGCACCCAGTGAGAGAATCGGGTCGAGCGCACGGATTCCTAGCTTCTCTTCCAGTTCAGCAGCCAAACCGATCGTTGCAAAGCCGGTACAGGCCAACACAATGGCCTCTGCTCCGCGCTCGACGAGCCTTTCCGCTCCGGCCAGAGCTCCGGCACGTCCCGCAGGCGTGTTCAGATCAAGCGTCGTTGTCACACCGTCGGGGCGATCCATCCCAAGATAGGCGTCTCCGAGGATGCTTCGAATGAAGGGAGGCACCTCGTTCAGGATCGTCAGAACACCGACTCGGCTGCTGAAGGCCAGCGCCATATGGGCTGCACAGGACCCGGCACCGAGTACAGGAATCCGTACCGCAGCCCTCGCTTCAAGCAGCGCCGGATCCGCCGCGCAGCTGATGCCGATCGCCGTACATCCGCTTGCTTCAAGCGCCCGTGCGAGTTCAATGATTTTCGGTACGGATTCCGCTTCCGTCAGGGCATCGTAGACGCCTTGAGGCTGATCCTGAATGCAGCGGCTCGTGACCGGCAGACCATAGCGGCGCTCTATCAGCTCGCCGTGCAGATGGATGGAGCTCTCTTCTTGAAGTGTTATTACACGTATGATTCCCAGCATCCGTATCCCCCCCCTTTCAGGTTGCTTGTAACGACCGCTTAGGTACTTGGCAAGACTAGAGCAATTCCCCGGCGCGCATAATGATTTTGTTATCAATATACACATCCGGCTTCATCACTACGGCATCTATATGTACACCTGCCGCTACAACGCCGCCAAAGGTGTTATTGCTGCCAAAGGCTACATGAATGGTCCCGTAGACCTTCTCATCCTCAAGCACCACCCCGGTAATTCTCGCCTTGTTGTTCGTGCCAATGCCGAATTCACCCAGGAGCCGGCCATCGCCTGCCCCCAGCATCCCCAGCAGATTGTCTCCACCTTCACCTTCAGCTGCTGTAAGCCGGCCCTGCTCCACCGTCAGCACCATTGGACTGGCCAAGGCGCCAATACCGGCTATGGACCCGTCTACTTTAATCCGTCCTGCGGCAGTGCCTTCAAGCGGTGCTATATACGCTTCGCCCGAAGGCAAATTCCCGGATTCCCCAGGATTCAGGTATAGCCCGGTACTCAGCACTCCGTCCCGCCCTTCTATGGAAAAGGAGAGGCTTAGCCCGTCCTTCTCCACACGTACCTCACGGCCTGCGGACAGAAGCAGGGCAACTTGTTCCGTCAACGACTTCACTTGCCCATAGTCTGCCGTAATGGCTCCATGGCTGAACATGTCATCCGTCATACCCGGCATGGTCGCTACCCGGGTTCCCGCTGCAGCAGCCTGCTTGCGGGCCGCTGTATGTGTCATGGAGTGTTTCGTAATACACACCGCCACATCCGCCTTGGCCATCGCCTCCGCAATCGGAGCAGGCGGTTCTTCACCGGACTTGCTCCGTTCCTGCATGATCAGCAGTACCGACTCGGCTCCGAGTCTTTTGCCGGCCTCGTAGACGGATTCGGCAAGCTCCCGCTTGTCATCATCCGCCACTACGGCCAGCAGTTCACCGCTGCTGAGTCCCAGGCAGTCCTTCAGGACATTCATACTGATTATTATCCGGTCTTCACTCATATTCGTTCCTCCTGATTATACCATTTCCGCCATCAGCTTCCCTATGAGGGCATTTGACAGTACGGCTGGCACTCCTGCTGAGGCCGCCCATATTCTATGCTGCTCCACATAACCCATGCAGTCAAGCACAATCACATCCGCCTGGTCTTTCAGCCGGCTCGCTGCGGCGCGGAATTCCGCTTCAGTGCCGGTATATGGAGAGACAGCGGCAAAAGGAAGCGAGGTCCCCGGCCCAGCAAATTTCTTGACCATATTCTCTTCCTGCTCAGGCAACGGGCCAATCAGCCCCAACCGGCGCTTGCCAATCATGGCCTGCACTACCGGTGGTATAATCCGGTCCGGCTCAAGCAAATGGGCACGGTTCGTGTACAGCTCAGGAAACACACCGGTGCAGAGCAGCAGAATCAGTCGGATTCCAGCAGCCTCCATGGCATCAATTTTTCCCTGCAGCACCGTCTTTATCCTTTCGCGGGAGATAATCGCCGCAGTACCATCCGCCATCCGGGTCGTCAGAACGTATTCTCCTTCTTGCGGACTGTAGTATTCGCGGACCTGTGCCGGAGTGAATCCATCCAGTACCCCCGACTGCAGCAATTCCGCACGGCCCTCCAAATATTTCTCTATAATCGGCGCCACATCGGATCTGGGGGACTGTCCAATCGTGATCAATCCAATTTTTTTCAATTTGCTTCCTCCTAGATGTTCATGGAGTTACCCTTCACAGTACAATCGCTATAAACCCGGATTTAGCGGGAGGTTACCGCCGGTTTGCCCAGTGTCTGTAATACACTCATCGTGCCGTACAATTCTGTAATGCGGTCAAATTCCGCTTTGTTATAGAATGAGCATGATCCCCCGGTCACTTCTTTGGCGGTTTCAATTGCAAAACGTACTGCGGAAGCAATATCAACCTCGTGGCTTGCCCCGGTACCGCAGCCGGGCACCATGGACTGTGCAGTTATCGCCAGGCCTACAACCGGAGCATTCGTTGCAACGGCAGGCTGAAGAATCGAGTTAATATGATAGAGGCCGTTCCCGTAAGGTGTAATATCCTGGGTCGTCACCGGAAAAGTAACCGGAAACTGGCCTGTCGTCATTTCCAGAATGCGCAGCAGGTCCTCACTCACCCGCAGGATATAGCCTTCCTTGACCGTTGGCGAAATTGCAATGCCTTTGTGGTTGACCACCCGGTTCCCTTTAGTGGTATCAATGGACAGAACCGCTTCCATTTCCGGCAGCACCTCATGTTCATTCATCTGCAGAATATCGACCGGGGAATCCATGAAATCCACCGGTTCATGCGGCAGCGTTGGAGCATCCGGGCAAATATGGGTCGTTACCAGCACATCCCCTTTGAGCACATCGCCTTGGGTCTGCATATGGGCCAATTTCAGCGCTGAAGCAATAGCAGCGACTGCGCCGTCCGCATCAGAGACAATCCCGATCCGGCTGGGACGGGCGCCGATTCCGCCTAGTCTGCCCACAATTCCAAAGGTCGGCGCCGTGCCGCCCGCCAGCTTTCCGTTGCTGCCCGGGATTGAGATTTTGACGAATTCCGTGCTGCCCTTTTCACCCTCAACCTTATGGACGTCTACCTTAACTGCCGGATAAGCTGCAAACAGCTGCCTGACCTGTTCACCGTTAACATAAGCGCTGTCCAGTGTGTTCAATACCATTATCGTTTGATGAAGTGCCATTATAATTCCTCCTCGGATGTGCTGACTCGCGGATTTGTTAATCTGTAGAAACGCTAACGACATTTCATGAAAAAGCAGCCAACCGCCGCCAGTCTGTACAAAACTATTATTATAAGGTTAGAGTTTATAGTATCTTAAATTCCAAAACGTCCACAATGTGCCGCCCTGCCAAAACTGATGTGCTTTTCTTGTCCTTTGCAGATAAACCTTACGCAGCACGTACAGTCTTCAGTCGTTATTCCAATTCCCGCCTCATAAATAAGGATCAAATGAAGGAAACTTGTATCTTTCAGGCGAATTTCTTAGCTAAGCTACTATAATGAACTGAATCGGAGGAGCCACCATGAAGCTTGAATATTTGCAGCATAAGCTCAGCGAGGAAGCTGAGACCGAAAGATTCTCTGGAGCAGTTTTGGTCAAAAAACAGTGCGAGACCCTGGCCGCTTCTTACGGCAGTGCCAACATTTCAGAGGAGCGGCTAAATCATCCGGACACACGCTTTGGCATCGCCTCCGGCTGCAAGCTGTTTACGGCGATTGCTGTCTGCCAGTTGGTGGAACAGGGTAAGCTTGCTTTCAGCAGCAAGGTGCTGGATGTGTTGAATGGAAAAGAGTTTGCCCGATTCAGCCATGACATGACCGTTCATCACCTGCTGACGCATAACTCGGGTATTGCGGATTACTTTGATGAAGAAATCATGGATGATTACGCGGCGTTGTGGCTGAACCAGCCCATGTACCTGCTGCGCAAGCTCCAGGATTTCGTACCGATGTTCTCGCAGCATCCGATGAAATTCTCACCGGGAGAAAGATTTCACTACAACAATGCCGGATACATCATGCTTGGCCTGCTGGTTGAGAAGATTAGCGGGATGCCCTTTACGGATTACGTGGAGCAGCATATTTTTGCGCCTTGCGGAATGAAGCATTCCGGGTATTTTGCACTGGATGCGCTTCCAGCCAATACCGCTATGGGATATATCGAAGAAGCGGATGGAAACTGGGTCACCAACATCTATTCCATTCCCGTAAAAGGAGGCGCTGACGGCGGCGCTTTCGTCACCGCGCCGGATATGCAGCGGCTATGGCAGGGACTGCTGGATCATACGCTGCTAAATCCGGAGCTGACGGCCCTGCTGCTCACTCCGCATATTCATGATGACAATGAGGAGTACTACGGTTACGGAGTATGGATCACGAAGCGAAACGGCGAGGCACTGAAATACCATCTGATGGGGTACGATCCCGGGGTGTCCTTCCACTCCGCCTTCTATCCTGCAAGCGGAGCAACCGTTGTTGTCCTGTGTAACAAAAGCCGGGGAGCCTACCCTATCCTGAAGGTGGTAGAGGAATGGCTGCTGAAGTAATTCTTCATGGTAAGGTGCAAGTTCGATGATATTTAAAGTCAAACTCCTGGAGGGTTAGATTACTTCAAATTGCAAAAAGCCGTACAGAACATTTGACTGTTCTGTACGGCTTTTCGTTTTCATGATGCTGATCTATCACAGAAATACAAGAACCTTTACATTCCTGCGCTGAATCCTAGTACCGGGTTACGCCATCTTTGGTCACAAGCGCAAACACCAGCGGCTGAGGCGGAACGGGCTGAGGGGAAATGCGGTAAGCTTCCAGCACTTTGGCTTCCGCTTCCTGCACTTTGTTCTCGCTGGCATCGTTCACATGCAATACAGCAAGCGTATCGCCTGCGGCTACGGCATCGCCGACTTTCAGCGACAGCTGGATGCCGACGGCGAGATCAATGACCGATTCCTTGGTCTCGCGGCCTGCGCCAAGCAGCATGGCAGCTACACCAATCTCTTCGGCTTGGATGCTCTCCACATAACCACCGGTTGCTGCTTTCACTTCGATAAATCTCCGTGCTGCCGGCAATGTGTCCGGCGCTTCGACCTGCGACACCTTTCCGCCCTGCGCAGATACGATTTGCTTGAACTTGTCCAGAGCACTGCCATCCTCAATATGAGACATCAGGATGGAGCGGGCTTCAGCTTCGTCCTTCGCCTTGCCGCCAAGCACCAGCATTTGGCTGCCCAGAATAAGGCAGACCTCCTGCAGATCCTTCGGCCCGTGGCCCTTCAAGGTTTCGATGCCTTCCTTGATTTCCAGGGCATTGCCGATGCCGTAGCCAAGCGGCTGGTCCATGTCGCTGATGACCGCAACCGTATTGCGGCCCAGATGGGTCCCGATATCCACCATGGCTTGCGCCAAGGCAATAGAATCGTCAAGTGTCTTCATGAACGCGCCGCTGCCGGTCTTCACATCAAGCACTATGGCATCGGCACCTGCGGCGATTTTTTTGCTCATGACGGAGCTGGCGATCAGCGGAATGGATTCCACTGTCGCTGTCACATCACGTAGTGCGTAGAGCTTCTTGTCTGCAGGTGTAATGTTGCCCGACTGGCCGATTACAGCAGCGCCGATCTCCCCTACCTGGGCGAAAAATTGTTCCCGGCCCATCTCGATAGAGAAGCCGCTGATCGACTCCAGCTTGTCGAGGGTGCCTCCGGTATGTCCCAGCCCGCGGCCGGACATTTTGGCCACCGGAACTCCGGCTGAGGCAACGAGCGGTGCCAGTACCACAGTCGTTTTATCGCCCACGCCGCCGGTGGAATGTTTGTCCACCTTGATGCCGGCAATCGGACTAAGATCAACCTGATCACCGGACATGGCCATTTCCAGCGTCAGATCGCCGGTTTCCCGTGCATTCATCCCGCGGAAATACACCGCCATTGCCCAAGCCGAGATTTGGTAGTCGGGAATTTCACCCTTGCTGTAGCCTTGGATCAGAAAAGCTATTTCTTCACGGCTAAGCTCCCCGCCGTCTCTTTTTTTCTGAATAAGATCAACCGCTCGCATTACACCTGTACCTCACGCACAAAGGCGCGCACAAGGCCGATAAACTTCGGTTTAGTCAGATTGGCAACTTTCACCACCTGCTCATGGGTCAACGGCTCCAGCTCATCCCCGATCGCCATATCGGTGATACAGGTTATGCCAAGCACACGCAGCCTGCTGTGGCTGGCCACGATCACTTCAGGTACAGTAGACATCCCGACAGCATCACCGCCGAGATATGCCAGCATTTTCAGCTCCGCTGGTGTCTCATAAGTTGGACCGCTGATGCCGGCATATACACCTTCCTGTAGCACAAGCGATTCACCGTCTACACCTTTAACATCAGCCGCAAGCTTTTTGGCCAAAGCCATGTACTCAGGGTCATAAGCACGGGACATATCCGGGAAACGCACACCCAGCTCCGGATCATTAGGTCCGATCAGCGGGTTGTCACCAGTCATATTGAGGTGGTCGGTAATCAGCATCAGGTCACCTGCTTTGAATGCCCGGTTCATTCCGCCGCCCGCGTTAGTGATCACCAGCGTACCCACGCCAAGCTTTGCCATCACATAGACCGGAAGCACAACTTTGCGCATTTCGTAGCCTTCATAGAAGTGGAAGCGGCCCTGCATGATAATAACATCTTTGCCTTCCAGCTTCCCGATGACGAACCGGCCAGCATGGCCTTCTACCGTAGAACGCGGAAAATGAGGAATTTCTTCATAAGGCAGATACACTGCATCTTCGATTTGGTCGCCCAAATCGCCAAGCCCTGAGCCCAGAATCAGCCCGATGGATGGTGAATACGCTCCGAATTTGGATTTTACGTATTCCGCTGCTTCTTTCACCTGATTGCCGTAAGAAATATTGGTTTGTGTCATGAATTGAACCTCCCGGGTATGAATTGTTGTGGATGAATAGTATTGGCATAATTCCGATGCCATTGAATTTGTTCTATAAAGCCTACATCTTCGGAATAAAGGCCAGTACCAGCTTCAAAAAGCGCTCACGCACACGTTCAGCCGTCTCCATAACCTCCGCATGGTTCAGCGGCTGGTCAAGAATGCCGGCAGCCATATTGGTGATGCAGGAAATGCCAAGCACCTCGATACCGGCATGGCGGGCCACAATCGTCTCCGAGACGGTGGACATGCCTACCGCATCCGCACCTTGACGGCGCAGCATGACAATTTCAGCCGGAGTTTCATAGCAAGGGCCGAGCAATCCGGCATAAACGCCTTCCTTGAATTCAAAATCCTGCTCTGCCGCAGCTTCCTTCGCCGCTGCAATCAGGCGGGGGCTGTAGGCGGTCGACATATCCGGGAACCGCACGCCCAGAGCATTGTCATTCGGGCCGGTCAGCGGATTGCGCCCGGTCAGGTTCAGATGATCGGTAATCAGCATCAGATCGCCGGGTGTAAAGTCCGTGTTCACGCCACCTGCGGCATTGGTAACGAGCAGGCTGGTTACGCCAAGCTCTTTCATGACACGCACCGGAAAAGCCGTCGTCTCCGGGCCGTAGCCTTCATACATGTGGAACCGGCCCTTCATCATTACAACTCGTCGTCCTTCGATCATCCCGATCAGCAGTTCGCCTTCATGTCCTTCTACTGTAGATACAGGAAAATGGGGGATCTCATTGTAGGGAATTACAACCTCATCCGTAATGAGGTCTGCCAAAACGCCCAGACCTGAACCGAGAATCAGCCCGATTTCCGGGGCGACTGTACATTTATCCTTGATATAAACCGCTGCTTCCTGAATGTGCTTTTGGCTAACTGCTTCCATAGTTTATTGCCTCCTTGAGGGTTGTCCGTAGTATTGATGCTTCATAGAAATTCGTATTACTTGAGTTCCGCCAAAAAGCTTGTCCCATATTGCGGCGCTTTGGCCCCGAAGTTGTCAGCAATTGTCGCTGCCACATCCGAGAACGTCTGGCGGATGCCCAGGTTGCCCGGAGTCTTGAATCTTGGACTATAAATCAAGAGTGGCACATATTCGCGTGTATGATCAGTTCCGCTATGGATCGGATCGTTGCCGTGGTCTGCCGAGATAATGAGCAGATCATCTTCACTGAGTGTAGAGAGCAGTTCCGGAAGCGCCTGATCGAATACCTCAAGAGCATGTCCGTAACCTTCCGGATCACGGCGGTGGCCATACAGGGAATCGAAATCTACCAGATTCGTGAACAGGAAGCCGTCAAACGGCTTGCGCAGCTCTCGGATCGTAATCTCGATGCCATGCTCATTGCTTTTTGTCGGATAAGTGGCTGTTACGCCTTCACCTGTGAAAATATCGTTGATCTTGCCCACAGCGATAACGTCTTTACCGATATCCTCCAGCGCGTTCATTACCGTCGGCTCCGGCGGTTTGACCGCATAGTCATGGCGGTTAGGAGTACGCACAAAGTTCCCCGGTTCACCGACATAGGGGCGGGCGATTACGCGGCCTACCGAGAATTCGGGAGCCATCGTCAGCTCGCGGGCGATTTTGCAGGCGCTGTACAGCTCTTCCAGCGGAATAATATCTTCATGAGCAGCAAGCTGGAATACGCTGTCGGCGGAAGTGTACACAATCCAGGCCCCGGTCTTCATTTGCTCTTCGCCATATTCGACCAGAATCTCCGTACCGGAAGCCGGTTTATTGCCGATCACCTTGCGTCCGGTTGCCGCTTCGAACTTCTCAATCAGCTCTGCCGGGAATCCGTCAAAATAGGTGTTGAACGGAACTTCAATCTTCAGTCCCATCAGCTCCCAATGCCCGGTCATTGTGTCCTTGCCTACCGATACCTCCTGCATTTTGCCGTAATATCCGGCGGGTGCCGCTACAGGCTCCAGCGGCGGCAGCGGTGCAATATTGGCGAGACCAAGCTTTTGCAGATTAGGCAGCTTAAGACCCGGCACCCGCTCCAAAATATGTCCCAGCGTATGGGACCCTTTATCACCGAAACTTTCCGCATCCGGCGCTTCGCCGATACCAACACTATCAAGAACGATAAATCCAATTCGTTTAAATGAGGACATGTCCGTCTTCACTCCTTCGTAGTATGCATATTCTTTAGGTTTCATCAAAACAAGAAGAAACGGCTCTACCTTCTTCCGAAGGGACAGCCCTTCCGAAGCCAGCGGCCCATTGCCCCGCTTTTTAGGTACCCGTTTCTGCCGAAAGTAACTCCCGGGATTCACACGCTCCGGTCTATCCCTTCAGTATATTTCCATCATAACGATCTTACTCACAAAAAGCATCTTTTTACCCTTTCCTCGGGGATTACCCGCGATTCAGGTCTTATACCCATTCCGCAGCAGCAGTTACCTCGCCCGGGGATGGTGGTTTTCGTAGACTTCCTTCATATTTTTGCGGGCAATCCCGCTGTAAATCTGCGTTGTGGAAATATCCGCATGACCAAGCATCTGCTGCACGGAACGCAGATCCGCACCGCCTTCCAGCAAATGAGCAGCGAACGAATGTCTAAGGGTATGCGGAGTGATATCCTGCTCAATCTGAGCTTCACGCGCATGCTTTTTAATGATTTTCCAGAAGCCCTGACGGGTCAGCCGTCCGCCCAGACTGTTCAGAAACAAGGCAGGCTCCTCCTGATTTCCCCGCAGCAGCTTGTCCCGCATACCGGATGTATATACCGCCACGCACTCCGCTGCAATAGCGCCGATTGGCACTACCCGCTCCTTCCCGGAAGCCCCGCTGCAGCGGGCAAACTTCAGGTCCGTATGCACATCCTCGACATTCAGGGTAATCAGCTCTGTAACCCGGATGCCGGTGGCGTACAGCAGCTCTATCATCGCCTTGTCGCGCATCCCCTGGGGGGTAGCATCATCAGGAGCCGCCAGCAGCCGTTCGATTTCTTCAATACTTAAGATCATCGGCGGTTTTTTGCTCGGTTTGACCATTTCCATATCCAGCGTTGGGTCCTGCACGATCAGCCGTTCTTTCAGCAGATAGTGAAAAAACGCACGCAGCGACACCGTATTCCGGTTCACTGTTGCGGTTGCCCGCCCTGCGGTGCGGAGCTCAGCGAGATACTGCATAATATGCGATCTTCTAATCTCCTCCGGTGTAACGGCACCACGGCCTTCGGCAAACTCCAGAAACTGCGACACATCGCGTCCATAGGACTCGAGCGTGCTGGAAGATAAACCTTTCTCTACGGTTAAATATTGCATAAAAGGCTGCAAGTGTGACTTCATTTCATTCACGCTCCTGTCTGCTCAGGCTGCTCTTCGCTCCTATGCAGCATTTAGGCATGGAGTTCAGCATCTGGCTGCACAGCGGCAAGCCAGATGCATGAACTCACCTAAGGTTCATTCGACAGTGTTCCGGCTTCTTCCTGCTTCGGGCCGGGCAATCACTCGCCATACCAGTAATATAGCCGCAGACGTTCCCCTGCATTCAGACTGTCCACACTGACAGGGGCATCCTTAAAGGCCCGGACTGCCGTGCCTTCCGGGATTTCATAATGATCTATCGGACTGACCCATCCGCTTAGCCAGCTCAGGGCGTAATACAAGAAACAGCTCAATGCAACAAGCAGGGTCAAAAAATACAGCCGGCGCACCGTTCCAGGCACAGAAATAATCATTAGGATTCCTCCTAAAAGTTTTGTGAGCTTATACTTCCCAGGGTTGCAGCGTACAAAACTCACTTCGGAAGCATAAACTTATGTTTTGTGAGCTTATACTTCCGGGAATTGATTCGTACAGAACTCGCATCGGAAGCATAACTCGTCCTTCACTTTATGCGCCGGCGGACGGTGATATGTATGTAGGCCTGATGAAATCATTTAAAAAGCCCCCTCCGGCAGTACACCGGGGAGAGCTTGTGCGGTAATTTATCATCTATAAGCCTATTCGGGCGTATTGCCATCCGTTGTATTCTTGTCCTTGCAGCGGTGGCAAATCCCGTGAAAATCAAGTCTATGATCGAGCACCGTGAAATTATAATCGTTCTCCAGCCGCTCTTCCAGCGGTCCGAGCCAATCCTCACGGATTTCATCCATTGTGCCGCATTGCACACAGATTAAATGATGATGATGGTGTTTCGCCGTATCTGTCCGCAGGTCATAACGGGCAACTCCGTCTCCGAAATTAATCTTCTCCACGACATGAAGCTCGCTGAGCAGTTCCAGGGTCCGGTATACAGTGGCGAGACCGATCTCGGGAGCCTTTTCTTTCACAAGCATAAACACATCTTCTGCACTTAAATGATCGTCTTCGTTCTCCAGCAGCACTCTTAAGGTTGCTTCCCGTTGGGGTGTAAGCTTATATCCTTGGGATTGTAGCTGTTGCTTTATCTTGTCTATCCGGGCTTCCATAGTATCCCTCCCCCTTGGAAAATTACCGCACCGGGCATAAAACCACTTCTTCCATTATAGGGGGAGTCGCTTTGAGAAGTCAAACGCTTTTAGAGTGTGTTCAATAGTGGTATTCCGTGATGGCAATACAGCTCCGACAACGGTTCTATGGACTATATATATGTTGAACTTTAGATTTAGCGAGCCGGCATAGAACGCAGCTACAGTGAATGTTTGGACTTCCGGCCGCTGTTGTCTACTGATTTCTTGATTTATATGCTCATAGCGGTAGAAATCCGTAGACAAAGGCGGTCGCTATCGCTCCTACAGTTCCAAAATTCCCCTCCGTTGCTTTTGCCTCTAGGTAGTTCATTAATTCAACTTATATCGTTAACAGCAGTGGTGTGGATCACTTGAATTGTTGCTCCGGTTTCTTCCCGGATAAGTAAAGAAAGCTCACCCTTGGAATAATCCAGCACGCGGAAGCTATTGGGAAGAGTAATCGAAGCCTCCGACACCTTCCGGCCGGAGAGATTATATATATCAATTCGTCCTTTCTCCGGGAGATAGATTAGAATATGATTGCCTATACGTTCAGAGTTCCATCCCATTTCCCGATCCGTAAACGTTTCAGAGATGCCTGCTGTCTTTTTTCCTGTCGATAGATTATACATGCCGGATAGTGAATAAGGCTGTCCAACATTCACGCCCAGCGGATTGCCCACGTTGAAGGAACTGTTAATAACAAGCTCATTGCCGGCAAATGAAGAATCGCTGCGTGTGTTCCAATCAGAAGCTATAGTGTATATTTTCTTACTGGAGATATTAATCACACGAAAAAAATCCTGACTTTGCATTAGACTGGATCCTGTAAATTTGACCACCGCATAAGGCCCGTTCAATTTAATATCCTTAAGCGTGATATCTTCGTACCTGCTGCTTGACATTGCGCCTAAATTCATTTTAAAAACAGGATTGTTCCAAGGGGCTTGATACACAGCGAGAACGTTGTTACTGTACACAGAAAGTCTTTCTTTATTGCTGCCTTCTGGTGCGTACCAGTGGATCAGCTCCCCATTGCTTGTTATTGATTTAGTGATTGGAGCGCTGTTAAAGGCCGTAGTGGAGAGTGTCGTTCCGGCCTTACTCAGGACGATCTTTTGCAGCTTGTTGTCTTTGTCTTTGGCGATCACAATGATTTTCTCAGGAGAGCTGAGTACATCAACATCATAGAGCTTGGAATAACTTTTCGTCCAAGCTTCTTCGCCTGAAGCCAAGTTAAAGACAGATATCGAGTTATCCATCCTGTTAAAAATAACTTTCTCTTGGGCTGAAAGTGTAAACAATTGCAAATCATTATTAAGAAAGCCTTCTAAAGTCCTCTGTTGGACGGGTTCTGCGAAAACATTCGTAGACACCATAAACAAAAAAATCATCAGAATCCCTATTTTTTCACCTGTGGTATCCTCCTTCCTCGGCTGCTCACCCAACACCATTTTAATTCCTATATTTGCAAATATCTACTATTCATAACTTTGTGCAATCAAAGGAACAAAAAAATGCTGCCCCAGTGCAAATTCCACCCGGCAGCATTCTTTAAATCACCCTATAGATACGAGCATGGGTGTCACCCATCTCATCATCACCGGCGTCACCCAAGCCTCAAAACCGGAAATGCCCAGGACAAGTACGGCCATTCCGAGCGACAATACCGTGTACATCGCAAAAGGCCTTGTCACCGGCGTACGCCGCTTCCCCAGCACCCGGCTGCGGATCATCAGCAGCGAGAAGGCAATAGCCGCTGCGCTGCATACGAGCAGAACCGGGATTAGCACAAGATTGTGCGGAGCAACCGAGACGAGGGCAAACAGCATGCCGTGCCAGGAATATTGGCTGACGAGGCAGCCGACGGTAAAACCGATCAGCACGCCTTTGAGAAAATCCAGGATCAGAATACCCGGAAGCCCAATGACCGACAAGCCAAGAATCCAAATGAGTCCCACCCACTTCAGATTGAGCGCGGCGATACTCCAGTAAGAGTCGGGCGCAGCCGGCAGACCCTGCTGATCAACGGTGACGAAGAAATTCCCCATGTAATCTTCCAGCTCCTGCTGCTGATCCAACGTTAACGCACTTACAATCAGAGCCCCGAAAACGACACCAACGAGAAATAATACGGCAACAAAAATATAAAGAGGCGTCTGTTCCTTCATCATCAGCCTTAAACTGCGCATCGGGACGTTCTCCTTTCCGGTCACATATTACACCATATGAGGAGACACCCCGCTCTATGACTTGTCCTTTGGACAGGTCGATGTTATGCACAGCAATTCTACTTTTTGTTCACCATTACTTTCCCGTACGTCCCTCCGCCTCCTGCCGACAGTGCAAGTTCCCCCGTGCGGGCAAGAACAATCTGCGCAGCCAGCTCCGTTCCCGCTACTGCAGCAATCTCCGCCTCGCCGGCGCCATGCAGAATGTTCATCTCCGTGCCAAAAGCCGCCAGCAGCGCATTCATCTTGGCCGGGCCAAGTCCCGGAATAAACTCAAGCGGCACCTGATAATGATACGGCGGACGATGGTCAGGTACGAAGGGCTGCCCGCGGTCGGCGATGGACAGAATCCGGTCAAACACCCCTTGCACCAGCTTGGGGCTGCCGCAATAAGGACAACGTTCCGAAGTAGCATACGCTTCGTCAATGATGCTGCCGCATCCGGCGCAATAGGTGCGGTGATACTTGCCCAGGCGCGGGTTCAGTCCAAAATTAGCGCTGACCCGGCGGCCTGCCTTACGCTCCAGTGCCAGCTTCAGTTCGCTGAAGGACGGCTTAGCCAGCTCGATGACATTGTATTCACGGCCGATTTTGCCGAGGGAGTGGGCGTCTGAGTTGGTCAGGAAGGTATAGCTGTCCAGCTCAGAAATGTATCCTGCCATCTCCGAATCCGCGCTAAGGCCAAGCTCAACAGCAGCGATACGCTCCAGGTCAAACAGCTCAGCCATACGTTCTGCAGCGCAGCCGTAAAGACCTTTATGCGGCGTGAAAATATGCGCCGGAATTAGAATACCCCCGCGTCCGTAAATCTCATCCTGCAGTTCCCTGGATGGGGCATACAGCCGCTGGGAACTGAGATTTACGTTGCGCATATGCTTGCTCATCCAGCTGCTGAAACCCGCCATCGTCTCCAGGTCCGGCATAAAGGCCAACACATGGCATTCCTTCCGGCCAGGCTCGCGGATTTCAATCTCTGACCCCAGCAGGATGGTGGTGCCCCTGTAAGCAATACCTCCACCGTCTGCAACTGTCATCTCTCCGGATTCCAGCGACTGGCGGATATCGCGTTGCACGCCGGGAGAGTGGCTGTCAATAATCCCGATTAGCCCGATCCCCTTGCGCTCTGCGGCCTCCTTGGCGATTCCGGCAAAGGTGAGATTCTTGCTGCCGCTGATTTTGACAGCTTGTCCTTCCGTAGTGCGGCCGATATGAACATGCAGGTCACAGTAGAAGCTGTGCAGCTTGTTTTCCTCTTCTAGTGCCATTGGCCCGTCAGCGTATAGAGATGCCATGCATACACCGCCATCATCGTTTTGGCGTCGGCGATGCGGCCATCCGCAATGTACTGGTAAGCTTCCTCCAGCGTAAGCTCGGAGACCTCCAGGAATTCGTCCTCATCGAGTGCCATATCTCCCGCCTGGGCGTTGTCTGTCACATACAAATGAATAATTTCATCCGCGAATCCGGGCGAGGTATAAAAGGATTTCAGCAGCTTAAGGTCGCCGCTGTGAAAACCCGTCTCCTCCTGAAGCTCCCGGCCGGCAGCGGCTAAGGGATCTTCACCCTTATCCAGCTTGCCTGCGGGGATCTCCACCTCAGTGCGGTGCATCGGCTGGCGGTATTGCTCCACTACAAGCATCTTGCCCTGGTTCAGGGCAAGCACAGCTACAGCTCCGGGATGCTTCACAACCTCGCGGGTTGCGGTATTGCCATCCGGGAGCTTAACCGTATCCACCTGCAGGGTAATAATTTTGCCTTCAAAAATCGGCTGTGTAGACAACGTCTCTTCATCCAGTGCGGGATTGCGGCGAGTTTCATCTTTTTTCATAGTTTAGGTCTCCTTTAGCTCAGTTCTGCATAGGGTGTATTATAGCAAACTTAAGGGGAAAGAAGGAATGTAGACATGAATGACATCCTTATCCGTACAAGCTCGACTGCAGTCACAATGGTAGGTACACCGGAGCAGATTAAAGCAGTAATCGCCGGGTGGACCCTGCAGTACGGACGTGATATGCCACTGTCCTACATCCTACGGCTGCAAGCCGAATCACGGCTGAGTCCACCTAAAGCGGGGTAACCCGCCCGCGGTCCCCCCTTTTCGTCTCTGAATGTATCCGGACCGGAAAGGCGTTATTTCCTCTACAAGGAGGGAAATTGGCTTCAAAACAGAACAATAGTGTCACTGGAGTCCGTTTCCTTGTCAAAAACCGGCGATTATTAGAAATAACGTCCATGGAGTCCGGCAGCTTCTAGTCCTCATCCTCAAGTCACGGAGAGTTCTCCCCATTCGCTTGAAGGAACGTTGCCACTTCAATTAGAACAACAACAAGTGCACACATTTAGAGAGACAGCAGCATTTTCCGTAAGGTTCCATTCGGCGAAGCTGCTCCATTAAACGCTACTAATGGTACTGTCCAGGAAAACCATAAGGAGCTGTTCCCGGGCATCGCCCGGAAACAGCTCCTTCACTGCATATACCCAGCCTCAGCTGCTGCACATGATATTTTAACCTTTTACACTTTCCTTAACGATGGCAACAACCAGCTCAGCCGCTTTGACGATGTCTTCGGCTTTGATCCGTTCCTTGGTGGTATGGATATGCTCGTAACCGATGGCTAGATTTACTGTTGGTACCTTTAGCCCGTTGAACACATTGGCGTCGCTGCCGCCGCCGGACGGAAACAGGCGTGTCTTCAGACCGAGTGAGGTTATGGCACGGTCCGCAAGCACCACAACCGGATCATGCTCATTAAAGCTGAAGGCCGGATAAATAATCTCACTGCGGAATTCACATTCTGCACCATGCTCACGCACTGTGGTCTCCAATGCTTCGCGCATGGAAGCTACTTGCCGGTCTACCTTCTCCTGCACAATACTGCGCGCTTCGGCATCCAGTTGCACATGGTCACAGACCACATTCGTTGGTCCGCCGCCTGCGAACTTGCCGATATTGGCCGTAGTCTCATTGTCGATGCGCCCCAGCTTCATCGCCGAGATGGCTTTGCTTGCCACCTGAATGGCGCTGATGCCATCTTCCGGATTCACGCCGGCATGGGCGGATTTGCCGAAGATCTGCATTGTTACTTTAGCCTGGGAAGGCGCAGCAACCGCAATCGCTCCAACCTCGCCGTTGGAATCCAGCGCAAAGCCCATGTCAGCATCCAGCAGTTTGGGGTCCATGGCCCGGGCGCCAAGCAGCCCGGATTCTTCACCGGCTGTAATGACAAACTGGATCTGCCCGTGAGCAACGCCCTGTTCCTGAATGACACGGATCGCTTCGAACAAAGCAGCTAACCCCGCTTTGTCATCCGCCCCGAGAATTGTGCTGCCGTCGCTCGTAATCCAGCCGTCTTCTCCAAGGGTAGGTTTGATGTTCTGTCCGGGAACTACCGTATCCATATGGCAGGTGAACAGCAGCTTGGGAGCCGCAGCGCCGTTATCGGCAGGCCAGGTAACGAACAGATTGCCCGCTCCATGTCCGGTGCGCTCCTGAGAATCATCCTCGATGGCAGTAAGACCCAAAGCGCTGAATTTTTCCTTTAGCACATCGGCAATTTGCCGTTCGTTTCTTGTTTCACTGTCAATACGGACAAGCTCCATAAATTCCTGAATCAATCGGTCTTGTGATATCATTGGACTTCCCTCTCTTTCACGATTGCGTTACAATAGTGGTACTGCCTTAAATATCTGTACGCTCTTAACTTAAACTAATTCCAAAGGAGTCACTCATGCAACGTCAAAAATGGTTCCGTATCTTCATTTATGTCATGCTGATCGCCATGGTCGGCTCTACCTTGCTGATGGTCATCGAGCCTTTCCTGGCCGGTTAACAGCAGAAAGTAGAACGTTAATAATAGCGTCCGGACTCCCCGGGCGCTATTTGACATCCCGGGTTACCGTAAAATCGGCCTAAGCATGTGGATTCACCGGGTTGATCACCTTATACGGAAAGTGATGCAGGAAATAAGGAATCAGCTCCTCTGATACCTGCTCAGGATCCATAGGCCGGCCGGTGCATTCCTCCAGCGAAGTTACCCCATATTCCGCAATGCCGCAGGGGATAATCCCCTGAAACCCGCGCCCGCCAATCCCCGCAGAGATGTTGAAGGCAAAGCCGTGGCTGGTAATAAAACCTCTGCGTGATTTGCTTCTGTTAAACTTGACGCCAATCGCACAAATCTTCTGGTCGCCAACCCAAACGCCGGTATACCCGGGTTTGCGGTCACCCTCTATTCCGCAGGAAGCCAAATAATCGATAATTACAGCCTCCAGCCGGCGGAGATACCCGTGCAGGTCGACCCTTCCGTCCTCCCCAAGCTTCAGCAGCGGGTAGCCGACAAGCTGGCCCGGCCCGTGATATGTAATGTCCCCTCCGCGGTCGATTTCAAACAGCGCAATCCCTTGCTCCTTGAGCTGTTCACCGCTGAGGAGAAGATGCTCCGGGTGATTCTGAGAACCGATGGTATAGGTGGGCGGATGCTGCAAAAGGATCAGCTGTTCCAGGCCTGTTCCGGCATCAATGGCCTGCACATGTTCCTTTTGCAGCTCCCAGGCCGCACCATATTCCATCAGGGGGTGATATGAAATTTCCAGCTTGCCAGGTTGCGGGTTATTCATAACGTCAGGTCCCCTTCGAATTAGAGTCGCCAGTCACTGAATATTGCAAAATATTAATACAGCTTGGTATCCGGTGTATAACTTTCCAGGTTATCCTTTACGCGCTGCAGGAAGCGGCCGCAAATGACTCCATCCAGAATCCGGTGATCCAGAGACAGACAAATATTGGCCATGGAGCGTACGGCGATCATATCGTTGATGACCACAGGCTTCTTCACGATGGATTCAAAGGTCAATATTGCCGCCTGCGGGTAGTTGATAATCGGGTAGGACAGAATAGAGCCGAAAGAACCGGTGTTATTAACGGTAAAGGTACCTCCCTGCATATCTTCCAGGCGAAGCTTGCCGTCGCGGGTCTTTTGCGCTAATTCGTCGATCTCCCGGGCAAGTCCGGCGATGTTCTTCTGATCAGCCTTCTTGATTACCGGTGTCATAACGGAATCTTCGGTGCCTACAGCAAGTGTAATATTGATGTCGCGTTTGACAATGATTTTATCAACCGCCCAGACGGAGTTCATAATCGGATAATCCTTGATCGCACTGACTACAGCCTTCATCATAAAAGCGAGGTAAGTCAGGTTAATGCCTTCCTTGCGCTTGAACTCATCTTTAAGCTTATTGCGCAGCACGACGAGGTTCGTCACATCCACTTCAATCATTGTCCACGCATGGGGAATCTCCGAGACACTCTGGCGCATTCTTGTGGCGATCGTGTTGCGGATCGGGGTGACGTCGATCAGAAATTCTGAACTGCTGCCCCGGCCGCCTTCCACCTCAATCGTCGGAATACGCGGAGATTCGCTCAGGTGCAGTCCGGAATGGCGAACGGGCTCCCGCGCTTCCTGCACTTCAGTCTGAACAGCCTGCAGCACAGGTTGCTGCGCGGTTTCTTGCGCCTGATGTCCGGCTGCCGAAGCTGCGCCATTGGTGGCATGGACGGCTGCGGCCCCGCCGCTTTCCAGGAACGTCAGCACATCCTTCCGGGTGATACGGCCGCCCATACCGGTTCCCGGCACAGCGGCAAGATTAATACCGTGCTCGGCGGCGAGTGTCTGTACTGCCGGTGAGTAGCGGGAGCGCATGGGAGCGTCAGCTGAACCCCCGGCAGCTGGTACCGGCGGTCTGGCTGCTGCAGGCGCCTGCGGAGCGGAACTCACCTGGCCAGCTCCGGCGGATGGAGCTGCCGGAACAGTTGGAGCTGCGGGAGCAGCCACAGCTACAGCGATACGGGCGATAACTTCGCCAACGTTGACGGTCTGGCCCTCTTCCGCGAGCAGCTCCACCAGTGTTCCTTCCACGGTGGAAGGCAGCTCTGCATTGACTTTATCTGTAATCAAATCGCAGATGGGCTCATATTGATCCACTTGATCGCCCGGCTGCTTCAGCCATTTGCCGATCGTCGCCGATACCAGCGACTCAGCCAGCTGCGGCAGAATCACGTCGATCAGCTTTGTATTGTCAGACATATTGTCACTCCTTAAAATTTTGTAAGCAATACTTCCTGAAATGTCTTCGTTCAAAATTCACTTCGGAAGCATACGCTTAAGTTTTGTAAGCAATACTTCCTGTAGCATCTTCGTACAAAACTCGCTTCGGAAGCATGTACCCGCAGAATCAGAATGGTTAGTATTGCGCCAGCCGGAGCATCTCCGCTTTCACTTTATCTTTGCTCAGCATGAAGAATTTCTCCATCGGCGGGCTGATCGGCATCGCGGGCACATCAGGGCCGCAGAGCCGGAAGATCGGCGCGTCGAGCTCGAACAGACAGTGCTCGGCAATAATGGCCGCCACCTCGCCGCCGATTCCGCCTGTCTTGTTGTCCTCATGGACAATCAGCACCTTGCCGGTCTGACGGGCAGCGGCAATAATGGCTTCACGGTCCAGCGGCTGCAGCGTGCGAAGATCCAGTATGTGTGCGGTTATGCCTTCCTCGCGCTCCAGCTCCTCCGCGGCCTGCATCGCAAAATGCAGCGGCAGGCTGTACCCGATCACCGTAATATCGCTGCCTGCGCGCAGCAGGTTCGCTTCTCCGATCGGCACGGTATAATCGTCTTCCGGCACGTCTTCCTTAATCAGCTTGTAGCATTTCTTGTTCTCGAAGAATAGGACCGGATCCGGGTCACGGACCGCTGCCTTCAGCAGGCCTTTGGCGTCATAAGCTGAATAAGGCGCCACAATCTTCAGTCCCGGTGTGCCGAAGAAAATGGATTCGGGGCACTGGGAATGATACAGCCCGCCAAATATACCGCCGCCGATAGGCGCGCGGATAACAACCGGGCAGTTCCAGTCGTTATTGGAGCGGTAACGGATTTTGGCCGCTTCGCTAATAATCTGATTGGTTGCCGGAAGCATGAAATCCGAATATTGCATTTCGGCAATGGGTTTCATGCCGTACATGGCCGCTCCGATGGCCACTCCGGCAATCGCCGACTCCGCCAGCGGGGTATCCATTACGCGTTCTTCCCCGAACTGCTCCTGCAGCCCTTTGGTAGTGGTGAACACCCCCCCCTTAACGCCAACATCCTCGCCCAGCACGAACACGGATTCATCGCGTTCCATTTCTTCCTTCATCGCCAGCCGGATCGCATCGATATATTCCATCATTGCCATGAATTATGCTCCTCCTTTGAGGTCTGATTCACTGTATACATGCAGCAGCGTATCTTCCGGTTTCGGGAACGGTGCATTGTCAGCATATTCAATAGCCTCTTTCAGTTCAAGATTGTACTGTGCAGCCAGATCGCGTTCCTGTTCGTCACTCCACAGGCCCAGCTCTATCAGATAGTTGCGGAAGGCGGCGACGCCGTCCTTTTTCCAGTTCTCGTCAACCTCTTCTTTGGTCCGGTAAGCCAGATCGTTGTCCGAGGTGGAATGCGGTGACAGGCGGTACATCATCGCTTCGATCAGCGTTGGTCCTTCTCCTCTAAGTGCTCTCTCCCGCGCTTCCTTAACGACACGGTACACTTCAAGCGGATCATTGCCGTCTACCTGGATGCCCGGGAAGCCGTAGCCCAGCGCACGGTCACTGACTTTGCCGGCGAGCTGCTTATGGGCTGGGATGGAGATCGCGTACTGGTTGTTCTGGCAAAAAATAATGACCGGCAGCTTGTTCACACCGGCAAAATTGCACGCTTCATGAAAATCACCCTGGTTGCTGGAGCCCTCTCCGAACGTAACAAAAGAAACAAACTTTTTCTTCTGCATCTTGGCCGCAAGCGCGAAACCTACCGCATGCGGTACTTGTGTAGTCACCGGACTTGAGCCGGTAACGATGCGCAGACGTTTGCTTCCAAAGTGGCCCGGCATCTGCCGTCCACCGCTGTTGGGATCCTCAGCCTTGGCGAACACGGAGAGCATCAGCTCGCGCATGGTCATGCCCACGGTGAGCACAAAGGCATAATCGCGGTAATACGGAAGGAAATAATCATTCTGCCGGTCCAGTGCAAAGGCCGCCGCCACCTGCGCCGCCTCCTGGCCGATGCCGGAAACGTGGAAGTTAATCTTCCCGGCGCGCTGCAGAAGCAGACTGCGCTCATCGTACTTCCGTCCCATCTGCATATATTTGTACATATCGATGACCTGGCCGTCACTGAGTCCAAGCTCCTGATGTCTGTTGACTGTTCCTACAGTACCTTGAGATTCCATATGAGAGGTACCTCCTAAAAGTTTTGTGAGCCTAATCCCACTAAATTGATTTCGTACAAACTTGGATTAGATGCTTAAAATTATAACAACCTGTGCCTGATCTTATAACCTGGTACTAAGACTTGGCTTGAGTTCATTATAATCCCTTTCTGTACAAAAAGAAAAGAGAGGAAAAGCCGGAATAGAGCTATTTCGGCGTATAACGCTTCTCCAGCTCTATCCGGCATTCTCTTAGGGGCTTTTCTCGTATACTAAAAACCGATTGATTTGCCATCTACCGCCAGCATGGCTTCTCCAATAATCTCGGAAAGGGTCGGATGGGCATGGATGGCTTCGCCGATCTCCCAAGGGGTGGCGTCCAGCAGCTGCGCCAGCGCCGCTTCGCCGATCAGATCGGTCACATGCGGTCCGATCATTTGAACACCGAGAATATCTCCGCTGCTGCGGTCGGCAACGACTTTGACAAAACCGTCCTTCATCCCATAGACGATAGCTTTGCCGATAGCCGAGAATGGGAATTTCCCGGTCACGACATCATGGCCGAGATTCTTGGCCTCTTTCTCCGTATATCCGACACTGGCCACTTCCGGCCGTGTGTAGACACAGCGGGGAACCTGATGGATATGATAGGGATAGAGCTTCTCACCTGCCAGATGGTTCACCGCACGAATACCTTCATGGCTGGCGGCATGGGCCAGCTGCAGGCCGCCGATGCAGTCGCCGATACCGTAGATATGCGGCTCATTTGTCTGCATGTTAGCATTAACCTCAATCACTCCTTTATCGAAGTGGATATCGGTATTTTCCAATCCAATATTTTCGATATTGGCTACTCTGCCGACAGATACCAGCAGCTTCTCTGCGGACAAGCTCTGGCTCTGTTCCCCCTTGCGGGCTTCAATGGTTACGCCGTCCTCCGTTACCGCACAAGTCTCAGCATCCACGGTTGTCCCCGTCAGAACTTTGACCCCGCGTTTTTTGAGCAGACGCAGCAGCTCCCGGGCAATTTCCTCGTCTTCCAGCGGCAGCAGCTGGCCTGCGGCCTCGACCACAGTCACCTGTACACCAAAATCAATCAGCATTGAAGCCCACTCCACACCGATTACTCCGCCGCCTACAATAAGGATCGAAGACGGCAGTTCTTCAAGCGTCAGCGCTTCTTCACTGCTCAGAATAACCTTGCCATCCGGTTTAAGTCCCGGCAGCACTCGGGGGCGTGAGCCTGTAGCGACAATAAGATTGGATGAGACCACAGTCTCCATCTCGCCATTCTCCAGTTCCACCGCCACAGCACCGCTGCGCGGGGAGAAAATCGAAGGCCCGATGATCCGGCCTTTCCCTTTGAGGACCTGGATTTTATTCTTGCGCATCAAAAATTGCACACCCTCATGCAGCTGTTCCACCACAGCTTCCTTGCGGCGCTGCACCTTCGGGAATACCAGCTGCACACCTGTTGTTTCGATGCCATAACTTTCGCTCTCATTTATCTCAGCATAGACTTCTGCGCTGCGCAGCAGCGACTTGCTTGGAATACAGCCGCGGTGCAGGCAGGTGCCGCCCAGTTTGTCCATTTCGATGACGACAACCGACTTTCCCAGCTGGGCCGCGCGGATCGCCGCCACATAACCTCCGGTTCCACCGCCCAGTATCGCCACGTCACAGGATATTGTCATGATATGTATCCTCCAGTCATTACTTATAAGTTCTGCATAACCTATTACATTGTACTCTCTTTTATGCCCATTACAAACTTATAATCGTCATGTATTCATGGACTTTTTCCTGGTGAAGCGTTATCATATGGGGGAATCCAAAGGGCTGCGAAGGAGATGGAACCCTCATGAAACTGCTGATTTCACGCTTCATTGCCATCCTTATTCTGGTTATTCCCGGCCTGCTGGCCATGACGGGCTTCCTGATGATGAAAGATGATATTTTCAACTATATCTCCATGCATGGCGACGATGCTGTGACACCGGATTTTGCCTGGCTGCATTTTGGCGGGGGGCTGCTGCTCTTCTTGGCCGGGATGAGCTTTCTCGGAGGCTGGATTCTGACGCGTGACCGTAAAAAGAACTATGTCGGCCCGCGGTTCAGAGAGAAGCAAAAAATCCAGCAGCCGCCTGCTACGAAAAGTAATCCTTAACTTTAAATAACTTAGATCACTTAACCAGGCATTTCCGAAGACAATCGGAGATGCCTTTTTCTTTTTTTGATTCTATGAATTCCTTAGGAAATAAGGTATATTTTCCCTGTAACTTATTTCAATCAGGGAGTGGTATGTCTTGCTGCATCAACAACAGGCCCCGGCACTGGACAGCAATGCGATTATCGTATCCGGCGCAGGCAAAACATTAAATCAGACAAAGATCATCCGCAGCGTTTCTTTCGCTGTGCCTCATAACAGCATTTATGCCATCATCGGCCCGAACGGAGCGGGCAAAACAACCCTGCTGCGTCTCATCATGGGTCTCTTAACTCTGGATGAAGGAACGATTACTTATTCCAGTGATCCGCGGCAAATCTCGGTATTGCTGGAGAATGATTACTTATTCGAGACCAAAACCGGGCGTGAAAATATCCATGATTTCAGCATCTATTTGGACGTAAGTCCGGCGTTGGCTTCTACGATGATCGAACGATACGCTGCTCTTCTGCAGCTTGAAACCGCACTTGATAATAAAGTGGCTACCTATTCCAAAGGCATGAAACGAAAGCTGTCGCTGCTGATTACGCTGCTGAAGGATTCCCCCATTCTGCTGCTGGACGAGCCTACCTCCGGTGTCGATCCCGAATCAAGACTGGTCATGCGCAATGTCCTGCGCGGTTTGAAGGATGAAGGCAAAACACTTATCCTTACCTCTCACGATCTGGCGGAGGTTCAAAAAATCAGCGATTGGATCACCATCCTGATCGGCGGTTCCATTGTTGATACCATCCATAATCAAGAATTTTGCGGTGATTTGGAGCAACGGTTCTTCACTGTACTTAAGGAGGCTAGATAATGAGGCTGCATCCGTTGAACAAATTGAATATCAAGGATGTCCTGAGAACCCCCTCGTATATTGCCATGCTCCTGATCGTGATGATCTTGCCGTTTAACTCCCTGCTGCAAATTCTGAGAACCAGCACCGGCCCGATGGCATTTATCGCGGTCTATATTTACCTTATCCTCAACATCTCGATCTATCTCTTTCTTAATATGCTTGCCCTCAGTCTAATAGTTATTTCCGAAAAAACCTCGGGGCGCTGCGAATATTATCTGGCCAACAAGGTCGATATCCGCCAGCTAACGTCTTTATACAGCCGCTCCGCCTTTGTGCTAAGCCTTGCTCCTATCCTGCTTTTTAATGCCCTCGTGTTCGGATATGCCCTGGCTGCCCGGGAAGCGATTCTGCTTCATCTGTTCCGGAGTGTTGCTTTTGTGATGTTTGCTGCGGCTTATCTCCTGTTTACCTATGCCGCCACCGGAACATTGACGCTGATCTCCATGCTCTCCAAGTCCCCCGAGCGGGTAAGGACTTTCCTTTCGGTCAGTGCCGTTCTGTTTGTGTTTGCCGCCTCACTGCCCGGCACATTTATCCGCAGGCTCGGGATTACACCGGATGGTAACGCCCTCCTCTGGATTACCGGCTGCATGCTGCTTCTCCTGGCTGCACTCTGCACCGCTGTGCGCTCCTCTCTACACGGGAAGCTGAGCAATGAGAGCATTATATTATCCTACAAACAGTAGCTCCATTTTTCGGGAAAGGCAAAAAAAGCAGCAAGCCCACCGCCCCGGTTCCACTGCCTGCCGGGATGGCGTATCTTGCTGCTTCTAGTTAGTCGTTCTGAATCTGGATTGTCCCCTTACATCGCTGCCTCATCCTTGGTACCCCGAACCAGTTCGCTGTACAATCCGCCTTGCTGCAGCAGTTCGTCATGCGTGCCCTGCTGCAGCAAACGTCCGCCCTGCAATACCAGGATACGGTCCGCCGCGCGGATGGTGCCCAGTCTGTGGGCGATCACGAAGCTGGTCCGGCCTTTCATCAGCGCCTGCAGCCCTTCCTGAATCTTGATTTCAGTCACCGTATCAATGCTGCTGGTCGCCTCATCCAGCACCAGCATGGAAGGATTGGCGAGAATCGCTCTTGCGATCGCCAGCAGCTGCTTCTGCCCCTGGCTGATCCCGCTGCCGTCCACGGAGAGCATCCGCTCGTAGCCGCCGCGCATCCGCATGATGAAGGAATGGGCATTCGCCAGCTTCGCCGCCTGCTCCACTTCCTCGTCCGTGGCGTCCAGCCTTCCGTAGCGGATATTGTCGCGGATTGTTCCTTTGAACAAGAAGGAATCCTGCAGCACAAAAGCCATCTGGCTGCGCAGACTTTCCCTGCGGATGGACGAAAGATCCATGCCGTCCAGCGTAATGCTTCCTTTGCTCGGATCGTAGAACCGCGACAAGAGGCCTATCAGTGTTGTCTTGCCGGCCCCTGTAGGCCCGACGAGGGCGATCATCTCGCCCGGCTTCGCTTCAAAGCTGATATTCTGCAATGTATCGGCACCGCCGTCATAAGAGAAACAGACGTCCTTGAACGTCACCGCCCCCTCTACCTGATCCAGCGATACCGCCGCGCCTTCATCCTTGGCTTCAGTCTCTTCGTCCATAACCTCAAACACCCGCTCCGCCCCGGCAATCGCCGACAGCAGTGTGTTCCACTGATTCGCCAGATCATTAAGCGGCCGTGTAAATTGACGTGTATACTCCACAAAGGCGATGATTACACCGACCGTGACCAGGCCGCGGATCGCCAGCAGGCCCCCGACACCGGCAACAATGGCAAAGCTGAGATTGTTCAGGCCATTCATCAGCTTGGGAATGAAGCCGGAAATGGACTGCGCCCAATACCCGGACAGCATAATCCGCGTATTGCGTTCGCGGAAACCGGAAATGACCCGTTCCTCCTGCGAGAACGCCTTGATAATCCGCTGTCCCGACAATGTCTCTTCTATATAGCCGTTGAGCTCGCCCATGCTGCGCTGCCGCTCCTTGAACAGCGGCCCGGTACGCCGCGTAATCCAGCGCATCCCCAGCGTCATCAGCGGCACTACAATGAATGTCAGGAGCGTAAGCAGCGGACTGAGCCATAGCATGACACCTACGGTACCCAGCAGCGTGAGGACACTGGAGAAAATCTGGATCGCTGAGCTGTTCAGTGTGGAGCTGATATTCTCGATGTCATTGGTCAGGCGGCTCATAATTTCGCCCTGCTGCCTGCGGTTAAAGAAGGAAATCGGCAAACGGTGCAGGTGCGCGAACAAATCGGTGCGTATCCGGTAGATTGTCTCCTGGGCAATTTCGATCATCCAAATATTTTGCAGCCAGGAAGTTAATGAATTGAGCACATATACAAGTGCAAGGGTAATGAGGAAGGTCCCCCAGGTTCTGCCCCCCGATCCCTCTAAGTAATGATCGACCGCCCGGCTGATCAGATAAGGTCCAAGCAGCGCCAGACCGGAGCTGAACAGCACCATCAGAAGCACGAGGAACAGCTTGGATTTGCGCTCGGCAAGATAACTCCAGATCCGTTTCAGCGTAGCCGACCAATTTTTCGCTTTCGCTTGGGGCTTGCGGTTCGAGGCCGCCCCGAAGCTTCTACCCTCTCCAAGTCCCAGATCCAGCTTTGGATGCTTGAAAGGTTCAATTAATGCTTTGAACATGATGCACCGCCTCCTTGCCCTGGGATTCATAAATTTTCCGGTAGAGGGAAGAGCCGGTCATAAGCTCTCCATGGGTACCTTTGGCGATTAACCGGCCTTCATCCAGCAGCAGGATCAGGTCTGCCGATACCGTGGAGCTGATCTTCTGGGTAATAAGAAAGGTTGTGCAGGACATATGCTTCAGTTCCTCCAGCAAAAGACCTTCCGTTACTGCATCTAGCGCACTGGTGCTGTCATCCAGAATGAGTATCGCCGGCTTTCGCACAAGCGCCCGGGCGATAGTCAGCCGCTGCTTTTGCCCGCCGGACAGATTGACCCCCCGCTGCCCCAGCATGGTGTCATAGCCATGAGGAAGACCTCTCACCGTTTCGTGGATTTGCGCCGCAGCAGCTGCCCGCTCGATCTCTTCCCGGGTTGCGTGCTCATTCCCCCAGGCAATATTGTCACGTACCGAGCCGGTGAAGAGCAGTACCTCCTGTGGCACATAACCAATCGCTCCCCTCAGCTTGGCAATGTCCAGCTCCGAGCTGTCCACACCGTCAATTGAGATCACCCCATGGTTCTGCTCATATAACCGGGGAATCAGTCCGACCAACGAGGATTTCCCGGAGCCGGTAGCCCCCATAATCGCCACCCGTTCTCCAGATTTCACCTTAAAGGAGATCTCTTCCAGGACTGCGATCTCGCTCACCGGATAACTGAAGCTGACATTCTCAAATTCAACCTCACCCTGTATAGCATCCGGTCCGGTATAGTCACTGTGTCCAAAAACGCCACGCTTATGCTTGTTGGTCTGTACGGCTTGCTCCGCCATTACATCCGGAACTGCATCTGCCGACATCACTTCCGCCACCCGCTGCGAAGAAGCTATTGCACGGGAGAATGTCGCCATGATCGAGGACAAGGCTGACATAGCACCTATCGTGCGCAACGAGTAGTTAATGACCGCCACGGTCTGTCCCAGGGTTGCTTCCCCTGCAGAAATCTCAATCCTTCCAAACCATAAAACCGCCATAATCCCCGCGTTGACGATCAGCATAATCAGCGGAGCAGTTGTTTCCGTCAATCGGAGTGCAGCTACAGTCGACTTCATCAGCTCTCCGCTGAATGAAGCGAACCGGCCAATCTCATGGCCCATACGGACAAACACACGAATTAAACGGATGCCGGTCAGATTCTCCTGAATAACGCCGTTTACCCCATCAAGCCGGACTTGGACGCTGCGAAACAAACCTGATGACCTGCGTATCACCCACGCCAGGAACAGAATCAGCACCGGCAATGTCACCGTCAGCAGCAGCCCCAGCTTCACATGCACAACCAAAGCCATGATCACACTGCCCAAGACAACAAGCGGCACCCGGGTCATAAACCGCAGCCCCATAAATATTGTATCCTGCAGTTGGGTCACATCTCCGGTAAGACGCGTAATCAGCGACGAGGTCGGAAAACGGCTGAACACTTCATAGGTGAAGGACTGCACCTTCTCATACAGCTTGTCCCTGAGATCAAAAGCAAATCCCTGACTGGCATGAGACGCAAAAAAAGAGCTGAGCACACCCGCCGCAAACGCTATAATCGCGCTTACTGCAAGTACACCGCCCCACAGCCAGACTACTGAATTATCCTTCTCCCTGATCCCATTATCGATAATTTTGGAGATCAGCAAAGGCTGCGACAGTTCCACCGAAAGCTCGATAAGCATCATTACCAGGGCGGCGATCGCCGCCACCCGGTATCTTTTGAGATAAGAAAAAATTAAGTTCATCGACGTTACCCCATTTGTTTATTCGTAGAGCGCATCCCGCAGGCGGGTGGACATTGCCGAACCCTGTCCCGTCTTGAGTATCACCCGCCGCAGCGCCTTGTTGCTCCGGTTCATTTCTGCTAATTCATCAAGCATTTCCGTCAATAAACTTTGCGTTTCCGGGGACAGTTCCCCGCTCTCCTGAAGTGCTGCCATTCTCTCTTTATAATGCTCCATTTTCTCCGTCAACTGCCAAACTTCCTTTCTGTCAAGGCTTCTCCTGTGGAAGTCCATAATTGCGTATATTATAACATATCACCAGGGAAGCACACTTTAAAGCGGTTGCTGAAATTTAAAAACACGATGGCAATGATTTCACTGGCAAGTTCAGCCACGAGTATGATACTCTAATAAAGTCGCATTTTTCAGTACACTATTACACAGGTTGAAGAACGAAAGGATAGATGGACGTGGCACAGTTGTTTTTCAAGTATGGAGCAATGAACAGCGGCAAATCCATTGAGATTCTCAAGGTAGCCCATAATTACGAGGAGCAGGGCAAGTCGGTGCTCATCTTCACTCCATCCCTGGACGATCGGGACGAGGTCGGGTATATTTCCTCCCGCATCGGACTGCGCAAGCAGGCCATAGCCATCGACGAGAACACAGATATATACAGTATAGTCAGCAGCAATCTGCCGAAGCCCCACTGCGTGCTGATCGACGAATGCCAGTTTCTGACCAAGGACTGTATCCTCCAGCTTGTGCGTATTGTGGATGAACTGAACATACCGGTAATGGCTTTTGGACTAAAAAATGATTTTCAGAACAACTTATTCGAAGGCAGTAAATATATGCTGATCTACGCGGATAAAATTGAAGAGATGAAGACGATCTGCTGGTTCTGTGAACGGAAAGCCACAATGGCGCTGCGTGTAGAGAACGGCAAACCCGTATACAGCGGCAAGCAAATCCAGATCGGCGGCAATGAAGCTTATTATCCGGTCTGCCGCAAATGCCACAAGAATCCGCCCTTGTAAATATAAAAGCATTCCAGCCTCTTCATAAAGAGCCGGAATGCTTTTTTTGGTTTAGACCGAAGACGATTGGATCTCCTTCAGCGCTCTATGTTCGTCTTTCTTGCTCACAAACAGCTCATGCTGCACTGCCAGGTTCCCTCCATAATTTGCGCGGTTGGTTGCAGCCCGCATGCCTCCATTAATCTTGGAACGGTGGCGGATGCCCGCTGCGGTAAGACGGCTCTTCACCCTGAAATACTGGGCCTGATCAAATGTAGTGAAGAGCAGTGTTCTCTCCCGTGGAACAAAGAAATGCAAGATGCCCGTTAAAAAGCCCATTTGCGTCCTCCTCCTGTTCCCATCCCTCACTGCCATCAACTGTAGCCGCAACTAATTCAAGTAACGCTCGTTCAACACATTCAAATGATGAAGTTCATGTCCGATAATGAGGCAGGCCTGTGCTCTGACCGACATTGCTGTCGAATGGAACATTCCTCTCCGGGTCCAGGCGTCTTCCGGCAGACTGTCCAGCAGAGCCAGGGTAGACTGGCGGACCAGTTTGTACTGGCTGACCAGTTCCTGAAGAGTGAAGCGGTCAAAATCACCTGCGGCCACATAATCTTTTTCCTCGTACCCGGGCAGCGGCGCTTGTTCTCCTCTGGCAAAACAAAGCAAGCGGTAAGACATAATCCGGTCATTGTCGGTCAGGTGGCCAATCATCTGCTTAATGCTCCACTTCTCCGGTGCATAACGGTAGTTCCCCTGCTCTTCGCTTAAGGCTCCCAACAAATCAAAGAGGCTTCTGGATTGCTCCCTAAGAATGGCTGCCAAATCTCCGTCAGCTGGCACTAGAGCGATATATCGCTCCTGAACCTCAAGATACTCATTTTTTTCCGGACGCTGATTCATCAATTAACGCCTCTTTCCCAACATTATTAAGAAAAATTTGGTGAAAAGAACAAAATCTTATTGTTGTATTTTAGTTCATTAGGTATAATATTTGCAAGATTAAAGGTTGAGTTAATCTGACCTTCGGGAGTGTCGGTATGCTGGATTCTGTACTATTTATCGTGTTTTCGGTACTTGAAAGTACCTCATTATTTTATCTGGCATTTAAGATATTCAAGATTGATCTTTATCCGAAAGAGATAGTTTTTGCCGGTTTGATTATGGCTTTCTTCTCATATTGCTTACGCTTTAATTATTCGATGTCAAAAACAGATGTATTCTTACAGTATACTTTGGCGTTTCTCTTCATCTGGCTTCTGTTTCGCATTCATATATTTTATGCTGTTATTATGACAGGTATGACCTATCAAGCGTATATGTTAATCCAGTCGCTACTGTACTTGTTCATGAATCTCACCGGTCTGGTTAAAATGAATTTCCCTTCACTTTCCACAGGCTCCTACCTGTTGCAGTTATTAACTGTTACAGCTTCTCTTATTATTGCTTACTACATTGGCAAAAAAAGAAAAGGGTTTGATTTTGTACCGGACAAGCCAGAAGGAAGAATTGATATTGGCAAACGCGATAAAATATTATTCGCCCTAAGTATACCCTCTGTTCTTTTAGTCATATTAATGCTATACCTTGTTGAATATTTACCGAACTTGTTCTTTCTTATCCCTCTTCTTTACGGGATGCTTTTATTTGGGTATCTGTATTATTCAAGTCAAAAGAATCGTGGTGATGAGTTTTGAATAGCTTGGCTCTTAAGATTTCAACTGCTATTAAAAAGGCGAATCCCGAAGAAACAGGTTCTATCGAGGTCATGCAATACTCCCTGAATATTATACTGAACACACTTCTAATGCTGGTAAGCTCGGCAGTGATTGGATGGTTCATAAATAATCTAGCTGCAACCTTATTATTTTTTGTAAGCTTCTCCTTCTTGCGGGTCTGTTCGGGAGGCTTTCATTTAAGGACGGCAACTGCCTGCAACATAGTAACAACTCTATTATGCGTCCTTATACCCTTTTTTCTCCACTTTTCAGGAAGTACACTGTTGTTAATCAATGCAACCAGTTTAATAATAATGATCTTCTTTGCTCCTAATCCGGACAAAAATGCCCAAATACCTCTCCATTGGTATCCGGGGCTGAAGGCCGCCTCAATAGCAATTGTCTCTTTAAATTTTTTCATTGGATCGTCTGTCTTAGGACTGGCCTTTCTCGTCCAGTCTTTAACAGTAATACCTTGGAGAAGGAGGTACTAACTATGAAAGCACTTGTGGCTAAACGCGCTTCAGCTGCACTTGAAGCATCCGCCCGTTTTTTCGTCTCCGTTATGAAAATTAGTTTACACAGCCCTGAAGCACCAAAAGAATTGCGGAAGTAATTAAACAAGGATGGGGAAAACATGCGTGTCTTACAAAACGACGGCTCCTCCCTGGACATCCAGGAAGAAGAGATATTGTATTTTTCCAGCTACAAAAATGCAATATTCGTCCATACGAAAGAAGGCGAATTTGTTCTCCCCACTACTCTTTCCGATTTATTGGTTGCTTATAAGGGTAAAGGATTTGAGCGTCTTGACCGCAGCAATGTCGTGAGTCTCAGCAATGTGGACAGTTATGATGCGGAGCGGAAGATCGTTCTTTTTAATCAAGGAGAACAATTTGCCACTGTATCTGAGTCCAATGAAGCCCGCCTCAAAAAACATTTGGCAGGACGCAAAAAAGATTCCTCGCAATAAGAGAACAAAGGCAGCATCAAAAAGCAGTGATCCCGGTGCACATTAGCACTGGGATCGTTGCTTTTATTCAACATCCTTCGACCCAATCCTTCATTTTCCCATATCATTCATTTTTTGTAAAGGGGAATTCACGCTGTGAATACCAGGAGACGGATTTCTTTCCAAATGGTACCATTTAGATAGATTACTATAATTTAAGTCATTCTAAATAACCGATGGAGGAATCTAATGGATTATTACTTTCATCCTTCTCCGCGCCCCTCATCCCTTGAAATGTTATCTGACGAACAGTTATTGAACATCTATGAATTGGCGGTGGAGGCGAAGGCTTCGCCTGATTTTATTGAAATTATTAAAAATGTACTGAACGGGAGAAAATTAACGGGCTCAGAGCACCTGGATGCTTGATGCTGCTATAATCTCAGCATATTCTTACATAGTTTCTGCTTTTTGGAATAGACCTTGCCCGATAAACAGCAAAGAAGCTATCCTCACTTTAATGTGCAGGATGGCTTCTTTTATTGGGATGATTAATGATTAGATAAAGGAGAGTACTTCAGGACTACTCGATGAATTCTGTCTTGAAGACGTTGTCGAGCTTTCCGCCCAGTCTTTTTTTGAGCGGCACCTTGATATCCCGGCCCAGTTCTTTGAAGAAGGTTTCGATATCACACTTCACATTCTGTGCCATGGCGATTATGGTTCCGTCCCCCACGATATTCTGGTTCACTTCGAGAGGCACGTCCACTTCGATATCATATTTCTTGGTCAATGTTTTGATGTATCTCGCAAAGATCTCCAGCAGCTCTTCGTTGTTGAAATTTTCGATTGCCGCTTTTCCCTTGCTGGTAAATTTCATGTTAACTCTCATTTGAGATATCCCCTTTTCTGTGTAACCATTTTTGTTGTTGGTTTATGGATCAAGATGAATAGATGGCTGCAAGAAAGGGCAACATTATTCATTTTTGAAAACAATAGAACGGACGCACGCTCATTTAAACGCGCCCTTAACCTGCTGCACCTTAAATTGGGTAAACTCCTTCAGTGCCTGGATAACCTCGTCCTGCTCCTCATCCTTCAGCTCATAGATGCATTCCCGCAGCCACTCGCCGAAGATATAGGCCTGTCGGCCTTTTCGGGGCTGCTTGCGGAGTGAATCCAGATTGCCTTCAAATTTGTCGTTGAGCACATCAGTAAGGTTATATTTCTCAATTTTTTCTATTACCATTCCTGCCCCATATTCCGTTTCATAAACGATGACCTCATCGGAATCAAACGAAACGTACGAAGTTTCTTTCCCTTCCTTGGACCGAAACTCCTTCAGCTTGTTAAATGCCGTCTCATATATATAATCCTGGGACTGATTAAGGACAGGCAGCTTGTAGCCCTGCTTAAGTGTCTTGATGTATTCAATATCCGGCATATAGTCAGCCAGATGATACATGCGGTTCTTAAGGTCCGCTCCAAGCGCTTCAATGATCTTATCCAGGTTATCTTTGAGAGGAATACTTTCCCCGCGTTCAATCTTGCTGAGCTGAGAGTAACTGATGCCGCTCTTCTCTTCCAGTCCTCTTAAGGTCAACCCGCGTGCTTTTCTGAAGTGCCGGATAAAATCCCCCAGCTCATCAGGATAGTTATCGAAATCGTTCATGGGAGTCACCTCTACCTCTATCATAACACAAGATAACACTTTGTGTTTCAATATAACAATTAATCCCTAAAATACTTGCTGCTTATTTAAGCATTATTCTTATTTTGGCGCCCTGCTTTACCGATAAAACATTTATATGGTAAATAATTCTTTGATTTGGAGGAAATACCCATGGCGCCCATCCCCTCAATCTCAAGTAACGTTAACGCCAATACCGCAAACCAAACCATTGCTTCCCCCCGTGGCAAGGAGATCCAAAGCTTATTAAGCCAAAAAAGCAAATTAAATGAAGAAATCAGCGCGGTTAAGGCCGATAAAGATTTGGACACGAAGATGAAGGCCGAACGGGTTCAGTCCCTGAGGACCTCAATCCAGAACATTGATGCCCAGATTGCCGAGCTCAAAGCCCAAGAGATGCAAGAAAAAGCTGAACGCAACCGGCCCGAGCAGCAGGACAGCAAACCAACGTCAACAGACAGCTCTGCAGCAGTGCTGGACGTTGTTTTAAAGCACAGCACGACTTATGACCGCCTGGGCAAGCTGGTGGGCCTGAGCAAGAAGCTGGAAGGCTCTATAGATCCGTTAAAGAGCGAATCCAAGATGGAGCACGACAGACTGGCTAACAACCCTACCAAAGATATCGGCAGATACGAAATGCTGGAGAATGCAGAATATACCGTCCTGCAGACCAAACGGGAACGGATACTGGATATCCGCTCTACCATACATAATGTCGATCAAAAAATTGGCGAGTTGGTTTCCGGGCTCAAAGAGGATAACTCCCGCTTGTCACAAGCAAATAAAGCCGTACCGGAAATTTCCGGACTTGAGGAAGATACGGACAGTGATAAAAAGGATACCAAAGACAGCACTTCGAAAGATAAATCGCTCCCGGGAGACGAAAAAACTGGGGATGATGCTGGAGCTTCCGGGGCGGTAAAATCAATTGACGTACGGGTGTGAAGGCTTAACAAAAACCGCTATTCACTTCGATTGGCTAATCAAATGAATAGCGGTTCAGCTAGACTAAGATTTATTTCATTGAAGATTTCAACTAAAATTCTGATCAAAACATATATTAGTTTCACATTTAATTTTGTACCATTTACCACCATAGCCCTCGTTTTCTTGTACAACCAGTCTATTTCCGCATCGTAGGCAATTTTTTGTTACGCTGCTATCTAACTTATACTCTTTAACGTATTCTTCGGCATGTTCTACCTCTTTGATTTCTTGTCTAAGTGCCTGGTCACTGATGTCGAATTCTTTCATGTCTCCTCTACTAGCATGTATAGACCGGCCAAACGCACCAAACCCTCCAACCAATTCGTGATGATGCGTACTAATCCGTCCTCCACCTCTTTCAAATAACTTGATTATTGGCTCATATATATCATGAAATTTAACAGCAATCGGGTCGCCGGCATCAAGCAGAATGCACCATTGAATATAATTGGAGCAAATCATTTTTAAAACCGTTAAATTTATCGGCTCAAGATTAGGACAAATTTCAAACAGATTATCAAAATCGAGAATCTCCATTTCATTATTAATGATTTTCGCCATGCCTGCAAAAATACTAACGCCTTCAATAGACATAAATTGTAATAAAACACCAACTCTACGATAGTATTCAGCGATAAGTGTAGCGTCTGCAGTATATTCACCTTTGGACCTTACATCTTCATACCTTTTATTAGAGATATCTATATAATACTTAGCATCAATATTGTTAATTCGATTTACGGCTCTTGTATAATGAGACTCCATAATAACTCCCCTATTTTGATCAGTTATTTTCTAAACGTTCGTTCATAATCCTCGAAACGGATCTTTCTAATTTGTTTACGGTCAGTTGTCCTAACAATGATTCCTTCTGATTTACCTGTTGCCTCAATCCCCACTTGCGTATTTTCGAACCTTTTTAAATAAGAATATGTACTCTCAAGAGAAGTTGGAAATTGGGGACCCTTGATGGTTTCCAGAAGTGGTGCGGACTGCAAATCCATGCGCTCTACAAATCTCTTCTTCTCAATCTCATTATAAAATGGCTGATTACCATGATCTCGCCACTCCGCAATTTTCTCCTGCGATAACTCTAGTAGTCTATCTAATTCATCCTTATCCAAGGAGAACACATCAAATACACGATACCCTTGAGTTCTTCTGTCAGAATAGTTCTTGGATGCTTTAGTTTTTCCTCCATAAGATTCCTGATAAATTACGGTTAATGCCCAGTCACCCTGTGAAAAGACATCTGCTGTTACTTTCTCTGCTAACGGTTTAAGGAATTCCGCAATGTTCCCGTAAGGATTACTGATTCTGTCTCCTTTAGCATATAACAATTCTTCTCGGGAACCAATCAGATAATCAACTTCGTTATAATCATTTTTAAATAGAATGATTCTTGAATTTTCACCATCTACTTTTTCGTAAACAAAAACATCGTCTGATTCTGAGAAGCCTTTGGACTCAGTTAATACATCATTCAAGCGGCCACGTTCACCTAATTGATGATAGGTAAAAATGCTTGGGTACTTTGTTAAAGAATTAAATTTCTTTAAATTCAAAATATAACTTCCTCTCTCAATGAAAGTATTTTTCAATTTCACGAACAACTTTAATGCGAAATGATTGAAGTTGGTTGTAAACAGTGTTACTCTATCAACGGTAAACTCATAATCTATGATCTTCAATACATCTATTAATCGTCACTAATTTAGTTATAAAGAAAGGTAATACTATGATAAAAGTTGATAACTTATCCTTCTCATTTCCGCAAAAAGAACTATATAAAAATATTTCATTTACGTTAGAAGAGGCACAACATTGCGCTTTTATAGGAACAAGTGGCAGTGGGAAAAGTACACTGATAGATATACTGATGGATCCAGAAAGATATATTTTTGATGGCCTGTTAGAGATGGACCCAACTTGCACAATTGGGTATGTAAGTCAGTTCTCGCAACTGGACAAATCTAAAGAAACAACAGTTTTTGAATATATAGGAGAAGAATTTATTAAGATCCAAAATGAAATAAAATCTATTTGTACTGAAATGGAAACATCATCGGATATTGATTCGTTACTAGAAAAGTATCAATTAGCTTTAGACGCATTTGATTCAATTGGCGGGGATGATTTTGAAAGCAATATTAATAAGAAACTAAATCTAGCAAACCTCATGAAGCTAAAAGATCTTAGGGTATCCGACCTGAGTGGCGGGGAATTCAAACTTATTCAAGTGATGAAGGAAATGCTTAGTAGTCCAGACTTAATGATTATGGACGAACCAGATGTATTTTTAGATTTTGAAAACCTAAATGCGCTTAAAAATCTTATTAATTCCCACAAAGGAATGCTGCTAGTTGTTACGCACAACCGATATCTATTGAATCATTGTTTCAACAAAATTATACACCTTGAAAACATGGAGATCCAAGAGTTTAATGGGCGATATATTGATTATAACTTCTCCTTACTTCAAACTAAAATTGAGTTACAAGAACTCACGGTCGCTGAGAATGAAGAAATTGAGAGAAACGAGAACATCATCAATAATCTTAGAGTTATCGCAACCTATAATTCAGAAGCATCTAGAGGGAGAGCTTTAAAAGCTAGAGTTAGGTTTCAAGAGAGATTGGAAACGCGTAGAATTAAAGCGCCATTCGTAGATATTAAGCAACCGAATATCAGTTTAGGTATTGATAATGAAATTGAAGACACCGTTGTTGTAAATGTCAATAATTATAGTGTTTCCTTTGATGAATTGCTTTTAGAAAATGTTAACTTTGAGATAAAATCTACGGATAAAGTAGCCCTTATCGGTTCAAACGGAACTGGGAAAACGACTTTACTCCGAGAAATCTTTAAAAATAATCATGATTCAATTGAAATAAACACGGATGTTAAAATGGCTTATTTATCTCAGCTTCAAAGCGAAATACTGAAGGATTCTAATACAATACTGGAAGAATTCATCGATGCCGGGTTTAAAACTTATGATGAGATAAGATCGTATATTTCAAACTATGGCTTTGAAGGAGAAATCGTTAATCAAAAGATAGAATCTTTATCTGGTGGAGAAAAAAATATGCTTCAATTGGCTAAAGTTTCTGCCAGTAAAGCAAACGTATTGCTTCTTGATGAACCGACAAGCCATTTAGACACCTATACACAAATAGCACTGGAGAAAGCCATTGAAGAGTATAAAGGTGCGATTCTCATGATTTCTCATGATTTCTATTCTGTGGTAAATGGTATGGATTATGTTTTAATCATTGCCGATAAGACGATTAGAAAAATGAGTATGCGAAAATTCAGAAAGATGATTTATGCTAGTCATTTTGATCGAGACTATTTAGAAACTGAACAAAAGAAAAAATCAGTTGAAATGAAAATAGAATTGGCTTTAAAAAATACTGATTTTGAACTTGCAAAAGTATTGGTTGATGAGCTGGAAGAGCTGATTAAGTTGCTTTAATCTGTTGCTGATGCAACTAACGGGTCATGCGTGACGATAACCACGGTCACTTGCTTGTCCGTATTTATCTTGCGCAGCAAGGTTACTATCGCCTCCGATCGTAGAGGTAGCACCAGATTCAGATACTTTTGAACTTGAAGGAATAATGAACTCTGCATTATTAGGTCTTGTACAAAACAATGTTAACCCTGCTTTAATAGCAAAGATAAGTGGAGTTAAAATCTCAAGCCTTGAAAAAAAATTCTATACTAATGGCTTCCACATTAATGATGCTGATGAACTAATTAATAATGAATTAAGCAAAAACTCGTATTATCATTATATTTAGATACCTTTAATATGGTTCTTTCAACTATATAAAATTCAGATTTCATATAAGGCACAGCCTACGTTAAGTGAGATTTCCACCAACGTAAATGTGCCTATTTTTATTGATTAACTGGTATTACTGCCTATAATAAGCTTAAAACTTAACGTTATCTGTAACAGTAAGCGATCTGCTGTAGTCCCCCTTCATCAATTGATACTCAAAGAGTTGATCATCATCGACAAAATCAATAAGCTATATGAAGATCAGTATTCGAAAATCACACCTTTTTTTGTCGAGGATAAATCATTCACAATTCACTACAATCAACACAACTAGGTTTTATAGAAAGGATACTCAAAATGAAAAACCATGTTTTTTACTCTTGGCAATCAGATCTCCCCAATAACAACAATCGTAGTTTTATTGAAAGCTGTATTAAGCAGTGCCTGAAGGAACTAAATGTATCTGAATCGTTTGATATAGAATTTGTCATAGATAGGGATACCCAGAATGAGACAGGAACCCCTGATATTGCAAGCACAATTTTTTCGAAAATAGAAAAATCAAAATTATTTATAGCTGATGTCAGCATTATTAATTCCGATTATCACAAAAGAAAAACACCTAACCCTAATGTTCTTATTGAATTAGGATATGCAGCAAAAGTATTAGGTTGGGAGAGAATAATCTGCATTTTCAATTCAGATTTTGGTTCATTTGACGATCTTCCCTTCGATATAAAATTCAGAAGACCACTTTGTTATAGTCTTGATGGTAAAAATAAGGTGCAAGTAAAAAAACAGATAGCAGAAGCAATCCAGAGTAATATTCTTTCTTTAGACTCAAAAGGAGCAATTTCGATAAAAGAGCACTCCTCATATCTTGTTATGGAATCATCGAACTTTTACGATCTGTTAGAAAAGAAGCTGCATAATATTGTTAGTAATGCTAAACTTCAAAAAAAATATAATTATTCGAAGGAATGTTATTCAATTGAAATATGGGATGACCTACTACACAGAATCGAAAATGAAGAACCAAGTGAAGAAACTGACGTAGAATACCACATTTCTATCGAATTTAATGACGATACATACTCATTTAAAGAATACACAAATAAAACATGTTCAGTATTTTTCCAATTAATAGAGAAATTCAAGCAGATTAACTTCACTAATAATAAAGTTTATACTGTATTTGAAATTATTTCTCATGGATATAGTCCTTCAGAAAAGAGGAATTACGGTGGCTTATCAGATGAAATTTTAATAGAGTTGCAGTAACACTTACAAATAAGCATTTTGATATGAGGAAGACGAACCTGCTAAATTCCGCAGGTCACATGCACATGAACACGCATCAGGTGTTATAGAAGCCCTCTACGGCACTCACAAGCTTGCCTTTGATGTGAGTGAAGCTGGACTAGCTAGTGAGCCTGAATTCAATTTGAGCCAACTGGATTGTTTCAGCCATGCCGTAACACTCGTATTAGTGCAGTTGCCACGTTAGAAGATAGACTGACGGAACTTGGCTTATGGTATAGCTTTAAGATTTTTCACAATCCTTATGCGGCTATGCCGATTTCAGAGTAAGTATTTAAGGGGTATAAGCAGTTTGTGAAGAATGATACTACTAGGGAAATGGAGTGGATTGTTTAACATTTGTGAGACAAGAGCATACCGTGTTTCACAAATGTTAAACACAAATTAATCCAATAATAAAACCTTGTAACGCTAAGAGGTACTGTCTTCTAATGTTAAACTGAGTGTTAATGCGAGAGTGCCGCAAGCGGCACGATAGGAGCGGAGCGACAGGGTTTTACGTTTTTGACCTTCAGGGAGTAGAACACATATTTTTGCTATTTTTGAGTCTGTAAAATATATTGTGTAAACTCTCAAACCCATTAAAATGGAAGTAAGAGAAAGGTTGGGGAGAACACATGGGACTTTGGACAAAACAGCAGTTACGGGAATTTATTAAGGAAAACAATTTGGTAAGCGCACAGGATGCGCAAAATGCTCTAAAAGAGCTATTCGCTGAGACGATTCAGGAGATGCTGGAAGCCGAAATGGATACTCACTTAGGCTACGGAAAGCATGAAGTAAAGGCGAAGCTCACTCCAAATAGTCGAATGGAAAGAGCCGCAAAATGGTCGTCAGTGAGTACGGTGAACAGGAAATCGCTATCCCTAGGGACCGTCTGGGTGAGTTTGAGCCACTTGTCGTCAAGAAGCATCAGTCGAACGTAACGGGCATCGAAGAACAAATCATTGCCCTGTACGCCAAAGGCGTCAGCACCAGGGAAATCCAGGATCATCTGGGGCAGATGTATGGCATTGAGGTCTCTCCTACGCTCATTTCCAATGTCACGAACAAAAGATTGTTCCTCTCATTAAAGAATGGCAGAACCGGCCTCTGCAGGGCGTCTATGCGGTCGTCTATCTGGACGCCATCCACTTTAAAGTCAAACAAGACGGGGCCATTATCAACAAGGCCGCCTACATGGTCATTGGCATTGATTTGGACGGAAACAGATGTGCTGGGCATGTGGATCGGGGAGAACGAGTCCTCCAAGTTCTGGCTGAGCGTGCTGAATGAGCTGAAAAATCGCGGGGTGGGGGACATTCTCATTATCTGCGTGGACAACCTGTCCGGGTTCTCTCAAGCGATTGCAGCCTGCTACCCCCAAACTGAAATCCAGAAGTGTATTATTCACCAGATCCGCAGTTCCACACGGTACGTGTCGTACAAGGACATTAAGAAGGTGACCGCCGACTTAAAGCCTATATACAAGGCCGCTACTGAGGAAGGCGCCTTGCTTGAACTCGACCGTTTTGAGGAAGTCTGGGGCGCTAAATATCCTCTTATTATCCGTTCCTGGCGGACAAATTGGGACGAACTCGCTACCTTTTTCAAGTACCCGCCTGAGATCCGCAAACTGATCTACACCACCAATATGATCGAGAGTTACCACCGCCAGCTACGCAAAGTAACGAAAGGAAAAAGCATCTTTCCTACGGATGAGGCATTGCTGAAGATGCTCTATTTAGCTACCGTCGACGTCACTCGGAAATGGACGGGACGTTACAAAACTGGGGGCAAATGCTGCTCCAGTTGTCCGTCTTCTTTCTGATCGGGTCGGTCAACACTTGCGTTAGATTCGCGACTTCCCCCTCGGGGGAATCTATGCTTAAAAGAGTTTACACAAAATTATTGACAGACCCAAAAAATACTAATTTGGCTATCTCTGCTTGGAATAATTACTTTGAGAAATTAGATCCTCTCTTTTTCAATACTTTAGATGTTAGTTTCATAAGAATTCTAATACTTCAATGCAAGCATATAGATCATTTAGGATTGGAACCAAACAATTTCATAAAACTCTCCTTACTTAAAGAATACATTGTAGCTCATGCACTTAACGAAATAAAAGAGATTGAAGATTCTAATGAATATAGCCGTAACATTGATGAGAGTTTTAGACCATATCTTATACATAGCTTAAAAGAGACTCTTTTAAGCATATTAAACTTTCTAGAACCTAACCTTTAATTAAAGAAGACGCAAAGAAAAAGCCCTAGAGAGAACGTGTCTCAGGGCTTCGATATTGTATCTATTTATGTAGATTATCAATCATCTGTTTATACTGTTCTTCATGGGGTCTGTCAATAATTTTGTGTAAACTCTTTTAAGCATAGATTCCCCCGAGGGGGAAGTCGCGAATCTAACGCAAGTGTTGACCGACCCGATCAGGAAAGAAGACGGACAACTGGAGCAGCATTTGCCCCCAGTTTTGTACACGTCCCGTCCATTTCCGAGTGACGTCAACGGTAGCTAAATAGAGCATCTTCAGCAATGCCTCATCCGTAGGAAAGATGCTTTTTCCTTTCGTTACTTTGCGTAGCTGGCGGTGGTAACTCTCGATCATATTGGTGGTGTAGATGAGTTTGCGGATCTCAGGCGGGTACTTGAAAAAGGTAGCGAGTTCGTCCCAATTTGTCCGCCAGGAACGGATAATAAGAGGATATTTAGCGCCCCAGACTTCCTGAAAACGGTCGAGTTCAAGCAAGGCGCCTTCCTCAGTAGCGGCCTTGTATATAGGCTTTAAGTCGGCGGTCACCTTCTTAATGTCCTTGTACGAAACGTACCGGGTAGAGCTACGGATTTGGTGAATAATACACTTCTGGATTTCAGTTTGGGGGTAGCAGGCTGCAATCGCTTGAGAGAACCCGGACAGGTTGTCCACGCAGATAATGAGAATGTCCCCCACCCCGCGATTTTTGAGCTCATTCAGCACGCTCAGCCAGAACTTGGAGGACTCGTTCTCCCCGATCCACATGCCCAGCACATCTTTGTTTCCGTCCAAATCAATGCCAATGACCATGTAGGCGGCCTTGTTGATAATGGCCCCGTCTTGTTTGACTTTAAAGTGGATGGCGTCCAGATAGACGACCGCATAGACGCCCTGCAGAGGCCGGTTCTGCCATTCTTTAATGAGAGGAACAATCTTGTTCGTGACATTGGAAATGAGCGTAGGAGAGACCTCAATGCCATACATCTGCCCCAGATGATCCTGGATTTCCCTGGTGCTGACGCCTTTGGCGTACAGGGCAATGATTTGTTCTTCGATGCCCGTTACGTTCGACTGATGCTTCTTGACGACAAGTGGCTCAAACTCACCCAGACGGTCCCTAGGGATAGCGATTTCCTGTTCACCGTACTCACTGACGACCGTTTTTCGGCTCTTTCCATTGCGACTATTTGGAGTGAGTTTCGCCTTTACTTCATGCTTTCCGTAGCCTAAGTGAGTATCCATTTCGGCTTCCAGCATCTCCTGAATCGTCTCAGCGAATAGCTCTTTTAGAGCATTTTGCGCATCCTGTGCGCTTACCAAATTGTTTTCCTTAATAAATTCCCGTAACTGCTGTTTTGTCCAAAGTCCCATGTGTTCTCCCCAACCTTTCTCTTACTTCCATTTTAATGGGTTTGAGAGTTTACACAATATATTTTACAGACTCTCTTCATGATCTGGAAAACGATGAATTATATCAAGCTTATTCGAATCCTTTGTCATGACAAATCTATGAATTTCTCCACCTATGCCCACACGGTCCTCACATGCATCATCTTCAATCTTCTGCAAGGTGATTAGCTTAATAAATGCTGCATCTAGACCATGTACTTCTGCTTCCCCAAAGAAATCAAAATCCACTTGTGGTTTTTGTGCTGTACAATATTGATATTCTTCAGATGCAAAGTTATTGGTGCTTCGATATACAAAACCCCTAAAGGTTTTTTTCTCATGTGAATAGCCAAATTGATAGATAGTTGTTGTTGCTTCAGAAGGATATTTTGCTTTCAGCTTTTTTAGAGTGTCTGAGGTTAAATCACTGAAATAATCAATATCATAAGAAATAACATTCTTTTGGATTGTAGTGTACCATTCAAGAATTAAATCTAAATTACCTGTTCCACACATTACACTTTGTAAATGTGGGAGCGGGAATATTTTAGATATAAATTTATACGGTGTTCTATCTTCTGCGGATATAGATAATGTATCCATTGCAACAACAACCGTTTCAGCATTAAACATAAAATTAATTGCAGTCATGTTTCCCTCCTACTGTGCTTCTTCTTCATCATTTGAACGGTGAACATAAATCTTCTGTGCTAACAATTCCTTTTTATCCATAGTTTTAAATACATTAGTTTTCTGAGGTAACGGAGTATCCCCCAACAAGTATAAATTATTATTAGTCGGATAATATACATACCATTTCTCAGAAGTATCATTCTCTTGGATATAAAAGTATTCTCCGTTCGATATTTTTAACTTTTTATCAAATTGTGAAAGAACGAATTTCATTCCAGCCATTGCTGCAAGACTATACATAAAGAAAATAATAGCAAATCCAATGATGAGTACAAACAACTCTTTATTATTCCCATATGAGAAATCTTCATTAACCACAGATAGTAGAAATAGGCTGGGGATATAAAGAGTTGAGGATGTTACAAATAAAGCAAACGTTATTAAAAAGCTAATTACATAGACTTTTCTGCTTCCAGTTAATCGCTCGACAATACTTATCTCTGAGAAAGTCAAATGGATTAGTACAAAACTTGAAATGAATAGGACATATGAAAGGACACTGGGTATTACTTGCATTGTTTTTGCTGAAATATTTAAGAATGAATTAGTGTACAGTCCGTAAAAACAATAATATACAAATCCAATAACACCCAGATAAATTAATGAATGCATGACAAATAGTATTAGTTTAACAAGTATTCTTTTTTCCTTAGTTAGAAGCGTTCTTTCGAAATTTGATGAAGTCAAAGTAGTAATAGGCTGTATCTTTCTCAGTACTGGAACTAGTGCTGCTATGAAAGCTACTAATCCGCCCCAACTTAATGTTTTTAAAGATATTCCTGCTAACTGCTCCCACACTTATAATATCACTTCCTTTGAAAATGCTTTTCAAGCTATTAATTCATCCTAATTAGTCATTGCTGATTTCACGATATAATATGTAATCCTTCTCATTTTCTCCATGATCATTCTCATTCAAAGAGAAACGCCATCCTTTAAGCCCCAATTCGTTCATAACATCAAGGATATCTTGATCCTTCTCTAAATCTTCTTCAATATCATTGCCATAAGAAAAGAACCAATGGACTTGAAAATTAAGAATTCTACTGCTAAGACGACCATATGCATATTTCTTCATAGTCCAGCCCTCACATCCTGTCGAGATATATACTATAGTAATATTTTACCACGAATGAAAGTACATCAGCATCTAATATTCTGGATTAGTGATAAGTTAATAATGCTGTAATTAAATAGTGAGAGTTGCTATAGACCTGATAAATTCCGAGTGGTAGAATTCAGGAAAAACGTCATGGGGGACTCTTAAAATGGCATCAAGGATATGTAACAACTGTGTACATGAGAATCCAGAGGAGAGTTTGTTTTGTAATAAATGTGGATCAAAGTTAACAAGTGGTAATAGTAAACCAATAGAATTACATAACGAAGGAAGTACCCCTGTAAGTGTAAAAATTTCTGATGATATCAATGCAAATGAGAAAGATAAATTTCCAGTTAAAGCACTAATAATAATCATAATAATAGTATTAATAGCAGGATTAAGTGGTTTATATAATCATTATATGGATGAAAAAGAAATCAAGGCAACGAAGATAACTCTTAGAAATCAAGAAAAACTATACTCATATATTCGAGAGGCGAACTGGGAAGAAGCGAAGTTATTTATTGAAAATACTGATGCTAATAATGTTACTAATATAGACGACATTGATTATCTTAGTTTATACATAAATGCTAGATACAACTATGGACAGATTAACGATGATGAAAAGCATAATAAAGAAATATTCGATAAAATTGATGGTGTATGGTATGAGTTAATGGATTACGAAGGTGAGTTTAAAGAAGACATAAAAAACTTCAATATTGAATATATTAAAATTCGTTGGAAATATGATGAGTTAGAAGAGAAATTTGGTTCAGGAAGCAATAATACTTCATCCCCAACCTTAGAAGAAGACACAGACATTAATGAAGAGTATTCAAAGGAAACATGGGATAAGACTGCTGGTAGCACCACAGGGTATGATTGGCTAAAAATGTATAATGCTCAGAAAAAAGATATTGTTGAAGGTGTCATTTTAGACTGGAAATCAAATAATTTTGATGTTTCTGTCAGTTCTACCTATTTTATATCTGCGCTTAATGCATTTTATGGCGATGTTTCTACTAATAGCACTAACCTAGCCGAAGCAATGTCTATGATTGGTCTTTCAGGAAATGTCTTGAGCAAAAAATAATACATACACAAATTCATTTGCCTACCTTCGGGTGGGCTTTTTCTATGCCTATAAATGCTGACCTTAAAGTTGACCAGTAGTATGTTTCTTGTCAAGTTTAATCTATTCCCCAGCATCAATTTTCGGCTGATTTACTTACAGTATTCTAATGAATTAGTAGCTGTGTGAATGCTGGAGGGTAGTTGTTAGGGTATGATGAGGGGAATGTTAATTAGTTATTGTAGATTAGGATAAAACAAAAAAGGCACATGTATCAGTTATGGGCAGATGTACATGTACCTTTTGCATAGAATGCTGCTCAGACGCTCTAGGACTGGCTGTAAGAGGCTTGGATTAGTCGATTTGATATTTACTCTATTCACAAGGAAAGAGTTGCAGTAGAATAAGAACTTCGAATAAAATTTGCAATAAAATTCAACGTGATATTGTAACCCATCAGAAATAACTTCAACTCCCTGGCTAATTCCTGCTTCATTTTTTGCTTGTTTCTCAGGATTCTTTGAAAACAGTCCCATTTATGTAGTCTCCTTTAATTTTCATATAGATTTAATTATCGATTATTTGATATGTAGGATTATTTTACCATACCAAATAGTACGAGAGTATGTATTTTTTGGTTCCAGTTAGCATTACTGTACAACCAAATAAAGCAACTAAACCTAGAATAGGTTAGCTGCCTTTTGGATTCGCTAGTTCTTCAATTTCCACTTACCAAGCGGACTATGATTTTGATATTTTTTTGCAATTTCTTCACGGGTTAAATCCATATATGCGGCCTCAGTAACCGTAACTGAGCTATGTCCAAGGAGCCACGATAAAGTATAGAAATCTCCCCCATTTAACAAATAATGTCTTGCAAAATTATTACGAAGCATATGAGGATGAACATCAATTCCTGCCATCTTACTAGCGTCTTTTAATTGCCTTTCAAAGGATTGGATACTTAAAGGAGTGCCTTTTGTAGTTGGGAATAGCAATTCTGTTTCTGTATATCGATCTTTAAATTTTAAATATTGCTTCAATTCCCACTGCATTACATTAGAAAAATAAACGTATCGTTCCTTTTTACCTTTTGTTTTGGTTAAAAGAATCATTTTACCTTTAAAGTCAATTGCATCTACAATCACTTCTAAGCATTCACCAATTCTCATGCCTGTATCTTGTATCAGCATTACAATAATCTTATTTCGGTAACCATGGAACTTAGTATAATCAAATTTGTCTATCAAATTATTGAATTCCTCTTCGTTTATCCCTTTTTTCTGTCTCCTCACAGTTTTTATTTGTGCAATATTCTCAACAGGGTTCTTGATAAGCTCTCCTTCTTGTTTTAACCAATTGAAGAGAACTTTGATGTTGCGTATATAGTTATTTATTGTAATTGACGAAACCTCTTTTTATAATCAGTTCTTTTTTCAGGAAAATTAACCTGCTTCGATGACTCTCGGCTTACCACTGTATATTTTCCTCGTTCTTGAACATAGGCGATATACTGCCTGATGTGTCCTGTTCGTACTTCGCTTACTTTTTCCACATCGTGTTTATCCTTTAAATAAGCAATAAATAATTTCAATGATTGTTCATATGAACCAATCGTTTTTCGTGATAAATTCTTGTTTTGACAATAAGCTAAAAAGTCTTCTAAATAATACTCCAATTCCGATATCTTCATTCCGATCCTCCATCTCTTTTCCTACAAAAACAAAACCCAATAAACCAAAAAGGTTTATCGGGTGAGATGGGAAAAGTTTATAGTTTCAAAACAAGTTTATCGGCTTTTGAATACTGGCTGGATGCTGTTTCCAATCCCCACAAAGCCCTTCACATATCCTGATCCTAACCCTTTCAAGAAACCTTATGTTCAATCCGCAGCTTGTCGGCTACCATGGCAATAAATTCTGAGTTAGTCGGCTTGGATTTGGAGATATTAATGGTATAGCCGAACAGGTGGGAGATGCTGTCGATGTTGCCACGGGTCCAGGCCACTTCAATGGCATGACGGATCGCGCGTTCTACGCGTGAAGGCGTGGTCTTGAATTTCTCGGCGATGGCCGGATATAGTGTCTTGGTGATAGCACCGAGGATTTCGATATTGTTGTACACCATCGTAATGGCTTCACGTAAATATTGGTAACCCTTAATATGGGCCGGAACGCCGATTTCATGAATGATTGAGGTAATGTTGGCATCCAGATTTTTGCCTTTGGAGAGCGGCACAACATTGTTGTTATTTCTGGAGCCGGAATAATTGGACATGCTGGAGGAGGAGCTCATACTGCCTTGGGTACCGACAAGCTGACGCACACGATTGGCCAGAACCTCCATATCAAACGGCTTAAGAATATAATAGGACGCGCCAAGCTGCACAGCTCTTTGAGTGATGTTCTCCTGCCCAAAAGCAGTCAGCATAATGATCTTCGGTTGCGGATTCAAATCCATATCACGCAGGCGTTCCAGGACGCCAAGTCCATCTAAATGCGGCATAATGATATCAAGAATTAGCACATCCGGAACTTTACGTGCCCCGCTAAGCATTTGAAGCACTTCTTCACCATTATAGGCAATGCCCGTCACGGTCATGTCTTCCTGTTCCGTAATGTATTCGGCAAGCAAGTTCGTAAACTCTCTGTTATCATCGGCCAACAACACTTCAATATTCTGCACTGGCTGCTTCCTCCTTATTAATAACTGCTATTCGAAAATAACATTTATCTTGTCTCCCTTAACATTTTCGACATGCAGTTTGAATATCCTTCTGTCGAAAATTATTTTTCTTTATTTTTTTTCGGCGTTGGATTATAATTAAATATTTTGTTTCATTTTTCGATCTTTCTCGCTTAGCTTCGACAAAAAAATCTTAAGGCTAAACCGCCTTAAGATTGTAGGGAGCAATATTGCTCTGCTGAGCCACACCAGAGTCTTTCAGCATCCATTCGATGAAGCAGCCATACCCTGACTTCGGGTCATTAACGAATACATGGGTCACTGCGCCGATTAAACGGCCATTCTGCACAATCGGACTGCCGCTCATGCCTTGAACGATTCCTCCGGTTTTGTCAATCAGACGGGGATCGGTAATGCGCAGCACCAGACCTTTGGTTGCCGGGGTCTGCTGATGGGCAACATGGATGATCTCTACATTGAATCGCTCAACCTGCTGTCCGTCAACCACTGTAAGGATTTGTGCGGGCCCTTCCTTGACTTCACTGCTCATGGCAATCGGTATCGGCTGCTTATACAGGCTGTGCTCCGGATTGCGGGTCATTTTGCCAAAGATCCCGAAGTCCGTATTGCTTTGAACATTGCCAAGTACTTGGCTTTCTTTTAGAAATACAGCACGTTTCTCGCCGGGATCACCGTCCTGGCTCTTGGAGATTGAGGTCACACTGGACTGGACGATGTGACCGCTGCCGACGACAATCGGTGTTCCGGTATTCATGTCCGTAATGACATGGCCCAGAGCGCCATATACGCCCTGCTCAGGAGCATAGAACGTTAAGGTTCCGACACCGGCTGCTGAATCGCGGATGTACAGCCCCAATCTCCACACCTTGTCATTACGGTCATAAGCAGGCTTCAGCTTCGCCGTATGTTCTTTCCCGTCGCGTTTGTACACGATGGTCAACGGCTCATTTGCCATTCCTGCACGCTCCACAAGCTTGGCTACCTTAGACACCTCGTCCAGCTTGTTCCCGTCAATCGAGATCATCAGATCACCCGGTACCAGACCACTGTTCTCTCCTGGTGAAAGCTTGGACTGCTCGGATACTTCAATAAGATGATGGCCCACAACCAGAACACCTGCTGACTTCACTTTGACGCCAATCGTCTGGCCTCCAGGGATGACTTTCAGCTCCCCGTCAATTCCTTGTACCGGCTTGTCAGGCGGAATATCCAGCGGTGATGCATAGGCCTGGAGAGATCCCGTCATTCCTGACATGCTGAGAAAGAAGGCAAATAAAAGGCCGGGCATTAACTTCCTGAGGTTCGGCTTCAATGGCTGTCACGCTCCCTTTTGCTTCTTTCGCTTGACGAAAAAGGTGGTCGCCAATTGCGTACCTATAAGATAACCTTGCCCCCAGGCTTTTATTACTGTCAATCATTGTCCCGCTTACCCTAAAGCTGCTTTGCTGGCCTCGGCCAGACCAAGCATCTCCTGTGCGTGATGCAATGTTTTTTCGGTAATTTCCACACCGCCCAGCATCCGGGCCAGCTCCATCACCCGGCCTTCTGCTGAGAGGGACTCCACTTCGGTCATCGTCCGTCCGTCCTCGACTTTTTTGCGAATTAAATACTGATGATCGGCCATGCAGGCCACCTGCGGTAAATGCGTAATTGAAAACACCTGGCAAGAAGATGACAACCTGAACAGCTTATCCGCTATAGACTGGGCGGCCCGGCCGCTGACACCAGTATCCACTTCATCAAAGATAAGAACCGGAATCGCATCGGTCCGCGCGAATATGCTCTTCATCGCCAGCATAATCCGCGACAGCTCCCCGCCTGAGGCAATCTTGCCCAGCGGTCTCAGCGGTTCTCCCGGGTTCGGAGAGATCATAAATTCGGCGCCGTCGATCCCCTGCCGGGTCAGACGGTAACGCCGCCCCTGATGTTCGATACCCCGGGGGTCCTCCAGAGGTTCCAGCTTGACCTGGAGCGAGGTCCGTTCCATCTGCAGATCCTTCAGTTCACCTTCTACCTGGGTAGACAGATCTGTTGCACACTGGCTGCGCGCAACGCTGAGCTTCCCGGCTGCCTCCATTAGAACGTTCAGCAATCCATCACGCTTCACGGTCAGCTTCTCTATATATTCGTCTTTATTCTCCAGAAGATCGGTCTCCCGCTCAATCTGCTCATAATAAGCCAGGATCTGCTCTACACTTTCCCCGTATTTGCGCCGCAGGCCGATAATCTGATCCAAACGGTTCTCAATTTCCTCCAGCCGGGCCGGATTGAACTCGATTTCCTCACGGTAGTCACGCAGCTGGAACGCAGCATCCTCAAGCTGATAATAAGAAGACTGCAGCTGATCAAGCACTGCCCGGAGACCCTTTTCATCATAACGCACCGCGTCCTCCAGCTTCGAGATCACGTTACCAATTGATTCCAATCCCTGCCTGTCATACAGCAGCTCGTATGCGCCGGATACGGAATCCATCATTTTCTCGCTGTGGGATAGTTTGACCCTTTCTTCAGCAAGTAATTCATCTTCTCCGGGTTTTAATCCTGCAGAAGAAATTTCCTCTAATTGAAAGCGGTACAAATCGAGCATTTGGTAAGCCTTCTGGCTTGATTCCTGAAGCTCCCGCAGTTCTTTCTCTACTTTGGCAAAAGCGGAATATTTCTCTTGATAATCAGCCTTAAGAGGGCCGATCACGGCATCTCCGTATGTATCCAGCAACCCCAGGTGACGATCTGCCTTCAGCAGGTTCTGGTGCTCATGCTGCCCGTGAATATTGACCAGCTGTTCGCCGATCTCACGCAGCATGCTGAGATTCACCATTTGCCCGTTGACCCGCGAAGTGCTTTTGCCAAGGGAGGTGATTTCACGGCGGATAACCAGATGCTCCTCCCGGTCGGCACCGATGCCAAGACGATCTAGGGTTTCCCATACCGGATGGCTGGCGGGTAAGCTGAATAACGCTTCCATTTCTGCCTTCTCACAGCCGTAGCGGATCGAATCCGCTGATCCGCGTCCGCCTGCAATAAGTCCAAGCGCATCTATAATAATCGATTTACCTGCCCCGGTTTCCCCTGTAAGCACATGAAAACCGGGATAAAAATGCACATCTACCGCTTCAACAACGGCAAGATTGCGGATCGACAAGGTTTCTAACACGAATACAACACCTCCGAAAAGATGATCACTAAGTTTTTTAAATTAAGAGATATAACCCATAATTTGCGAAATAACATCTTTGCTGTCCTCCGGCTGACGGCAAATAATCAGAATAGTGTCGTCACCGGAAATGGTGCCCATAATTTGCGGCCAGTCAATATTGTCGATCAGAGCCGCTACTGAATTGGCAGTACCAGGAAGACATTTCATCACCACGAGGTTGGCGGAGAAATCAATATGAACAAAGTTGTCCACCAGCACGCGCTTCAGCTTCTGAATCGGGTTGTAGCGCTGGTCGGTCGGAAGAGAATATTTGTATCTGCCGTCATCCATGGGAACCTTGATCAGCAGCAGTTCCTTGATGTCACGCGATACCGTAGCCTGAGTGACCTGGAAACCGGCGCCACGCAGTGCCTCCACCAGATCATCCTGCGTTTCAATATCCCTCTGTGTAATAATTTCACGTATCTTGATATGCCTATGTCCCTTCATTATTGCCTCCCGTATTTAAAAAATGAACATTAATTCGATTCCCCATCATCTTTGCCAAGTTTGATGAGATGTATGGCCGAAGCCGCTGTGTTAACATACAGAACACCGCTGCATTCGGGATAAATCAACAGATAAGGCAGCAGGGTATCCCGAAGGCCGCTGCCGGTAAACTCCAGCCCTTTGCGCGGGCGGGATAAAATCACCAGGTAAAAATTGTCCTCTTCTTTACTGGCAACGTAGTCAATGAACAGCCTGCTGTACATATTAGACCCGTCCACCTGAAAGGATAGCGGAATCTTCAGTTTGCCACCAATCACCTCATATCCAGCCGCCTCCAGCAAATCTATGGCAGGATGGGGCAGAATGTCTTTATTGAGGGGCAGCCGGTCCTTGATGAACGAACGCGGAGAGCTCTGCAGCCATATAAATATCCGGTAAATCAGGAAGATCGATACCGCCACTCCAATGAGTATCATAACCACTTTATCAGAGCTCGCCAAAGCAATCACCTCGGTGATTTATTCGCTTGAGGATCGCTGAAATCCTGCTTGCCGTACTGAGCCCGTGGTTATTTGTTACTGAACTAGCAAAAGAAACTCATCGTTTCTTCGATGAGTTTCCAGTGGTATTGGCAGTAAATGTCGCCGCCGCTTCCTTAATTACGGCATCAGCAAGCTCTGCAAACGAAGTCCCCGGGTCCGCTGCCGATGCTGTTTCCACAGCTTCCGGCAGCAGCTTCCAATGGGCCAGAAATTCGATATTTCCTTCTCCGCCAGTAATCGGTGAGAATGTCAGACCTTCCAGCCGGTAGCCCAGCTCTGAAGCCATGGTCAGCACATTCACCAGCACCTCTTTATGAACGGCCGGGTCACGCACCACTCCTGATTTGCCTACCTTTTCACGGCCAGCCTCGAACTGCGGCTTGATGAGTGCGGCGATGTCCGCAGGGCGGTTAACCAGCGCTTTGAGCGGCGGGAGAATGATTTTGAGCGAGATAAAAGAGACATCTATGCTTGCAAAATCAGGCACCGGCCCGATCAGATCAGGCGGCGTCATGTAGCGGAAGTTGGTCCGTTCCATCACACTGACCCGCTCATCATTGCGCAGACCCCAATCCAGCTGGTTATAACCGACATCAATCGCATAGACATGGCTTGCACCATTCTGCAGCGCGCAATCGGTGAACCCCCCGGTAGAAGCGCCAATATCCAGCATGATTCTCCCGGTCAGTTCGATACCAAACTGGCGGAGTGCCTTCTCCAGCTTCAGTCCCCCGCGGCTGACATAAGGATGCACAGCCCCCTTAACCTTCAGGGTTGCACCGCGCGATACCTTCATGCCCGCCTTCTCGATCCGTTCTTCATCCGCAAGCACCAGGCCGGCCATAATGGCAGCCTTGGCCTTCTCGCGGCTTTCATAAAAGCCTTGTTCAACTAACAGTACATCTATACGTTCTTTAGGGTGTTCCATGTTCATCTCCCGATCATTGGGCTCCCAAGTTCAGCTTCCTTCATTCAGGAAGTAGAAGTCGTCTTGTAAGTATATTTGCTTAAAGCCTTCATTGCCTTAATGCGTGCGCACAGCGCTTCCACGGTAAGTCCCGTCTCCTGGCGCTGCTCTTTAATCGAGCCGTGTTCAATAAACAGATCCGGCACACCCATTAAGTGAACGCGGGCATCATAAATTTCATGTTCGGCATAAAATTCAAGCACAGCACTGCCCAGAGAACCGGCCTGGCTGGCTTCCTCCAGCACTACCATGCTGGTTGCGGCATGGGCAAGCTCAAGCAGCATAGAATTGTCGAGCGGTTTCAGGAACCGCGCATTCACTACGCCTACCTGGATGCCTTCACGCTTCAGAATCTCCGCCGCTTCCTCAGCTACCTGGACCATTGGTCCGCAGGCAAGCACCGCATAATCGTCACCCGGGCGCAGACGCTCCCAAGAGCCGATAGGCAGGCTGCGCAGCTCGGCGTCCAGTTGAACTCCGGTTCCGTCAATCCGCGGATAACGGTAGGCAATCGGACCGTCATTGTACTCCAGCGCCGTCTTCATCATATGACGCAGCTCATTCTCATCCTTCGGCATCATCATGACCAGATTAGGAATATGGCGCATAAAGGCGATGTCGTACACCCCTTGATGCGTCTCGCCGTCAGCACCGACGAAGCCGGCGCGGTCAATCGCGAACATTACGTTGGCGTTATGCCGGCAGATATCGTGAACGATCTGATCGTACGCCCGCTGCATAAAGGTCGAATACACGGCAAATACCGGCTTCATGCCTTCCATTGCAAGTGCCGCACAAAGTGTCGCCGCATGCTGCTCGGCGATCCCGACATCAATCATCCGATCCGGAAATTCCTTGGCAAACGGGAATAGACCCGAACCCCCAGGCATCGCCGGGGTAACAGCAATGAGGCGCTTGTCCTCATGACCTAGTTCAATCAGTGTCTGCCCGAATACTTCAGTGTACATGGGATTGCCCACAGCCTTTAGGGACTGTCCAGACTCAATCTTGTAAGGAGAAATAGCATGCGATTTATAGTAATCGGTTTCAGCCGGTTTATAACCTTTGCCCTTAGTGGTCAGCACATGCACCAGAACAGGTCCGGACACATTATCCGCCTGATGGAAGGTATCAATCAGCTTCTCCAGATCATGCCCGTCTACCGGTCCAAGATAGGTAAAGCCCAGTTCCTCAAACAGCACTCCGGGAACCATCATATATTTAAGACTGTCCTTGATCTTCTCAACGGTCTTGGCCAGCTTGCCGCCGATCGCCGGAATCTTCTTCAGGGATCTTTCAACTTCATCTTTGGCCCGCAGGTAATGGCGGTCGGAACGGATTTTGCTCAAATAATTGTGCATCGCCCCGACGTTGGGAGCAATGGACATTTCGTTGTCATTCAGGATGACCATCAGCTTGCGTTTCTCATGACCGATATGGTTCAAGGCTTCAAAGGCCATCCCGCCGGTGAGCGCGCCATCGCCGATCACAGCAATTACCTTGTTGTCTTCGTCCTTCAAATCGCGGGCCATAGCCATGCCCATCGCAGCTGACAAAGAGGTGCTGCTGTGCCCGGCTTCCCATACGTCATGCTCGCTTTCAGAACGCTTTACAAAGCCGCATAGCCCGTCACGCTTGCGCAGCGTATCAAACCGGTCCTGGCGGCCGGTCAGTATCTTATGCACATAAGCCTGATGCCCTACGTCATATATCATTTTGTCCCGGGGACTGTCATAGCAATAGTGCAAAGCCAGTGTAAGCTCCACTACCCCCAGGTTGGATCCGAGGTGCCCGCCGGTTACAGTAAGCTTCTCGATCAGAAACCGGCGGATTTCCTCCGCAAGGGTAGCCAGCTCCTCGGTTGACAAGGATTTAAGTTGCTCCGGATCATTTATTTGTGGAAGCAGCACGAGTATTCCCCGCTTTCCTAGATGTTGTAAAATATATAAAACCCATTATAACACAAACGAAACGGCTGTCGTAACACAGCCGCTCCCTAAATTTTTCTAATGATCGCGAGCCATTAAATACCCCGCGATTTCAAGCAGCCGTGTATTGTCGGCAAATCCGCCCTCAAGCACTGCGCTCCGGGCAGCGTCCGTTAGGCGTTTCACCTCTTCGCGCGAGGATTCCAGCCCGATGAAATACGGGTAGGTCACCTTTTGCTGCTTGATGTCGCTGCCTGTTTTTTTGCCGAGTTTGCCTTCGTCGCCGACCAGATCCAGAATATCATCCTGCACCTGAAAAGCCAGACCGATATGGGTGCCGAACTCACGGAGCGCCTCCAGCTGCTTCTTATCGGCTCCGGCGATCCGTCCGCCCGCCAGCAGCGAGAAAACGATAAGATCGCCAGTCTTATGAAGATGAATGTACTGCAGCTGTTCCAGATCAGTCAGCCCCTGCTCACCCTCCATATCGGCAACCTGGCCGCCGACCATGCCGCGCGGACCGGCCATTTCGGCCAGGTCCTCCACGATGGACAGCACCTGGTCCGCAGGAATGCCATGGCGGCGTGAAGCCTGTACCACGCTGTAGAACGCATGCGTCAAAAGCGCATCACCGGCCAAAATTGCCGTCGCTTCACCAAATACTTTGTGATTCGTCAATTGGCCGCGCCGGTAATCATCATTATCCATGGCCGGCAAATCATCGTGAATCAGCGAATACGTATGCACCATCTCAATGGCCGCTGCTACCGGCAGAGCCGCCTCGCGGCTGCCTCCCAGCGCTTCACAGGCAGCGATGACGAGCAGCGGGCGGAGGCGCTTGCCTCCGGCCTGCAGCGAATAGTCCATCGCTTCCTTCAAATGGACAGGGACCGTCCAGGCTGCCGGAAGCGTCCGCTCCATCTCAGCTCCAACCAGTTCGCAGACTTCGGCAATGTAATCCTTCAGCGGCGGCTGCTGGGCCTTACCGGCAGTGCCTGTCTCCAAGTCATGCTCAAAGCGGCTCATCGGCATCCCCTTCCAGGCGGGCACCGAACGGTTTTTTGCGCAGCTCCCCATCCTCCAGGGTAATCATCTCAATTTTGCGTTCCACTTGTTCCAGCTTGCTGCCGCATAGCTGCGAGAGCTTCATGCCCTGCTGAAACAAATCTATAGCTTTCTCCAGGGGAACGTCGCCGTGCTCAAGCTCACGTACGATTTCCTCCAGCCGCTCCATTGCTCCTTCAAAATCCAGTTCCGCTTCCTTCGTCATCGTCTTTGCCATCCTCCTTCATTCCCCATACCTGGCAGCTTAGCTGTCCGTCACTGAGCTTTATGTTCACCACATCGCCAAGCTCGACTTCCTTAAGCGATTTGATTAAATGCTGTTCCTGTTCGTCGTAGACGAGGCTGTAGCCCCGCGACATAACCTTGAGCGGGCTGAGCGCATCCAGATGGCGCAGCTCGGACACATACCGCGAGCGCTTGTCCTGCAGGCGCGCCTGCATGGCCCCCGCCAGCTGGCGGGTCATGCTCTCCGCCTGCTGGCGGGCAGCGCTGACACTGCCCAGCGGATGGAACCGCTGCAGGCTGTGGTGCAGCACCGCCTGGCGCTCACGCGCACGGCGGTTCCGGGTCTCCGCTGCGCGCGTGAGCGCCGTGCGGAGCATATCCAGCCGCTGCGCGTGCTGGGCCAGCTGGCGGCGCGGGCCGACCAGCGCCAGCGAGCGCTGCAGCGAAGCCAGGCGCTCGCCGCCGCGCTGGGAGCGGCGCAGCAGGCCCTGGCGCAGCCGCTGCTCTGCCGTGCGCAGCTGCGCGGCCAGTTCGGCCGCACTCGGCACGGCCAGCTCTGCGGCGGCCGTAGGCGTCGCCGCCCGCAGATCGGCGGCGAAATCGGCGATCGTAAAGTCGGTCTCGTGGCCGACGGCCGAGATGACCGGAATGTTTGACGCCGCGATGGCCCGGGCGACAGCTTCTTCGTTGAAGGCCCATAGCTCCTCCAGTGAGCCGCCGCCCCGGCCGACGATCAGCACGTCAGCCTCGCCCATGTCATTTAAGGTTTCGATGGCCTTCACAATGGAAGGGCCTGCACCTTTGCCCTGGACAAGCACGGGATAGAGCACAACCGCCACCTGCGGAAAACGCCGCTGCAGCGTAATCACAATATCCCTGACCGCCGCGCCTGTAGGAGAAGTCACGACCCCGATACAGCGCGGGAACCGCGGCAGCGGCCGTTTGCGCGCTGCCGCGAACAGCCCCTCCTGCTCCAGCTTGCGCTTGAGCTGCTCGTAAGCCATGTACAGACTGCCGATCCCGTCAGGCTGCATATGCGTAGCATAGAACTGATACTGCCCGTCCCGTTCATACACGGTTACATTGCCTCTGGCAATAACCTTGGTGCCTTCCTTCGGGACAAAGGGCAGGCGCTGGTTATGCGAAGCGAACATTATCGCCTTGATCCGGCTGCTCTCATCCTTCAGCGTGAAATACATATGTCCGCTGCCGTGATGGGTGAAATTCGAGATTTCTCCGCGAATCCACACATCGGACAGCAGGTTGTCGGAATCAAGCTTCATGCGGATGTAACGGTTAAGATCCTTTATGGAGTAGACTTGCCGTTCTGCCGCCATGAGCCCTGACCTATTCCAGGCCGCGGCGGCGTTTGGCCGCTATCAGCGTGTTGCTCATCAGCATGGTGATCGTCATTGGCCCCACTCCACCTGGTACTGGTGTAATGTATCCGGCAACTTCCTTGGCGCTCTCATAATCGACATCACCGGCAAGCTTGCCGTTATCCAGACGGTTCATCCCGACGTCAATCACAACCGCACCGGGCTTGACATAAGATCCGTCAATAAAGTTGGCCCGGCCGATGGCTACCACCAAGATGTCTGCCTGGCGGCTAAGCTCAGCGATGTTCGCGGTGCGCGAATGGCACATTGTTACCGTTGCGTTCTCACGCTGCAGCAGCAGTGAGACCGGTTTGCCGACGATATTGCTGCGCCCGATGACTACAGCATGTTTGCCTGACAATTCTGTGCCGGTACGTTTAATCAGCTCGATGACTCCTGCAGGCGTACAAGGAAGCAGGCTGTCATCGCCGATGACCAGATTGCCGACATTGATAGGATGGAAGCCGTCAACATCTTTCTCCACGGAAATGGCGTCAATGACCGCCTTCTCCTCAATATGCTTCGGAAGCGGCAGCTGAACCAGAATTCCGTCAATATCATCACGGCTGTTCAGCTCTGCCACCAGCTTCAGAAGCTCTTCCTGGGAAGTGGAGGCATCCAGCCTGTGGACTTCCGAATGGAAGCCAAGCTGGGTGCTGGATTTCTCTTTATTGCGGACATACACCTGAGAAGCCGCATCTTCACCGACAAGAACGACAGCAAGACCGGGCTTCACGCCGCGTTCGGCCAGTCCGGTAACTTCCCGGGCAATGTCGATACGAATTTCGTCGGATACCTGTTTACCGCTGATGATTGCTGCTGTCATGTAAGTCTCTCCCCTTTTGTCTGATTAAGATGTAAATAGAATACTTTAAAGGTCTGCTTTGAGCGTATCAATCTCCTGAATCATCTTGCCGAGTACGCCATTGACGAACTTGCCGGAATCGTCCGTACCGAAGTGCTTGGCCAGATCAATCGCCTCATTGACGGCAACCTTAGCCGGCACATCATTGGCAAATACCATTTCGAACGTGGCCAGGCGCAGAATCTGCCGGTCCACCCGCGACAGCCGGCTCATCTGCCAGCCTTTAAGATAATGCTCAAGCATATCGTCGATCGCAACCTTATGCTCCCATACGCCATTCACGTGCATAACGACATACGCCTTCAATTCAATTTCGTCTGTGATGACACGTTCAGTCTCATTCTCTTCCGAAGCTTCCTCAATCAGCATTTCCACGGCTTCCGCACTGTCTACATCATTCATTTCCATCTGGTACAGGCTTTGGACAATAATCTCTCTCGCTAAACGTCTTTTCATATGTTTCCTCCTACAATCTGATCTCGCATTTTATATTACACTGCCATGTTTCCACACCAGTCTGTCGTGTTGCATTTCATACAATTATTTTAAGCTAAATCAAGCAAATTCTATCCCTTAAATAAGCTTTGAAGACCAATACTGCAATTTTAAATGCACAAAATGCAATTAAACAAGCGCAAAACTTCATTTTACGTTAGTTAAATAAGCCTGTGGCCTAATCTCAAGCCATAGCTAATTGAGCTTACTGCTGCGGGCAAACCCCACAACGTTCCAGCCGGTTACCGCCCTGCTCCAGAAAAAAAAACCGCACAGCCCTTCTTCCGGCAAAACAGGCAACTCTAACGAACGGGTTCCAGCTCCGGGAGAAAGACTATAGCGGTTCACTTGAAGGGACGCCAGCGTCCGGACAGCCGCGCTACGAGCTCCTGCCACTGAAACAGGGGACCCTGTGCGGTATCCTTTCTTTTGCCGAACGTATATCCGATGAACACTACCAGTGCAAAGAACAGCATATCCCAAAAACCGCTAATCAAATAAATCAATCCGAGAACGATGCCGAAGGTAACTCCGGCAATTCTACCCCCGTGACTTTCCCATACTTCTCTCCAGAACATAGGGAAACTCACCTCTATTCCACTCGACTTTTGAAGCTTGGAGACTGAGTAAGGTTGGCAATATATACAGAAACGTCAGCAACCGGAATCCCGGTCGTTTCCTGCACGAATTCATGTACCTGGCGCTGCACTTCTGTTGTAAGCAGCGGAAGGGAATGCTCGCCGTCCACCACTGCACGGATCATAATTTCAAGACCGGCTTGTGAAACGCGAATGCGCGATTTCAAATCCCTGATCCCTTTTACTTTACCGGCAGCCTTGAGGCTCAGATTCTCAATGGTCTCTATAGAGATCTGAATATCCCCATACTCCGTTCGCTGATCCACCGAAGGCATCGAGGCGCGGTCCCGGCGCAAAGAAATGTAGAAGAAACGGATGCTGAGCAAAAACAGGATAACAGCCACGGCTATTGCGGTTATATACGCTGCAGGGTCATCCGGAATCTCCAGCGTATCCGGAATAGCGCCGCTTAAGAGGAGGATGGCAATTACTGATAATATTCCGATACTTAAGCTGTACAGAAACAGCAGAAGTCTGTCCAAAATTTTTGCCACGAGTCACATAACCTCCTTAAATTAGAGTAAACCCTCGACGGTGCTGTCGGGGGTTTATGGAAGAACGCAGGCCCTTATTTCACGCGGAGAACCGCATCTGTATCTTCACTCTTGTCTGCAGTGTTGTTGTTTCTGAACTGCACATCATGAATATGCACATTCACTTCCACAACGGTCAGACCTGTCATTGTCTCGATGGAACGTTTCACGTTGCGCTGAATTTCTGCAGCCACTTCAGGGAGACGGTTGCCGTACTCAATAATGACGGACACATCTACAGCCGCCTCACGTTGGCCAACCTCTACCTTAACGCCCTTGGACAGGTTCTTGCGTCCGAGAAGCTCCACGATTCCTCCGGCAAAGCCGCCGCTCATGCCAGCCACACCTTTAACTTCTACGGTCGCCAAACCTGCGATAACCTCGATCACTTCAGGAGCGATCTGGATCTCACCGATCTCCGTACGTTCGAATTCTGTCGGCAATGTACTCATTTTGGACTTCACACCTTTCAATCAAAAAGTTGTTCACAATTTCAAGCGCCAAGCACGTCTCTTATTAAACATACTATATCATTTGCCGAAGTTTATGACAAACAATGAGAAGCCGTCCTAAATTTCATACTCTTCGAGGAATTTGATATCGAAATTGCCGTCCAGAAATACCGGGTGCTCCAGCAGTTTCTGATGGAAAGGAATTGTAGTATGTATGCCTTCCACGGCAAATTCAGCAAGTGCACGCTTCATCTTCGCAATCGCTTCCTGGCGCGTAGGCGCCCAGACAATCAATTTGGCAATCATCGAGTCGTAGAAAGGTGAGATTGTATAACCCGGATAAGCTGCGCTGTCTACACGTACACCCAGTCCGCCCGGAGGCAGATAAAAGCCGATCTTGCCCGGTGAAGGCATGAAGTTACGCTCCGGATCCTCTGCATTAATACGGCATTCAATGGACCAGCCGTTAATCACGATATCTTCCTGTGTAAAGGACAGCGGATTCCCTTCAGCCACAGAAATCATTTCCTTGATCAGGTCAACGCCCGTAACCATCTCCGTTACCGGGTGTTCAACCTGAATCCGTGTATTCATCTCCATGAAATAAAACTGTCCGTCCGGACCCAGCAGAAACTCCAGCGTACCCGCTCCCGAGTAATTGACCGCCAGTGCGGCGCGCACCGCTGCTTGGCCCATAGCTTCGCGGATCTCCGGCGTAAGTACGGAGCATGGAGCTTCCTCCACCAGTTTCTGGCGGCGGCGCTGCACGGAGCAATCCCGTTCGCCTAGATGGACAACATTTCCATGGTTATCGGCAATAATCTGAATCTCCACATGCTTCATGCCGGTCAGGAATTTCTCCAGGTACACGCCTGCATTGCCGAAAGCCTTCTGTGCTTCCTGCTGTGCGGCGGTAATCTGCTTCACGAGTGATTCCTCATCCTCGGCAATGCGGATGCCCTTGCCTCCGCCGCCTGCGGTAGCCTTTACGATAATCGGATAGCCGATATCGCGGCCCAGCATAATAGCCTCGTCCACATCGCCCACCAGCCCGTCAGAGCCGGGAATGATCGGCACGCCAGCCAGCTTCATCGTCTCCTTGGCTACAGCCTTGTCGCCCATACGCGTAATCGCGTCAGGGGACGGTCCGATGAAGGTTATATTGCAGGATCCGCAGATTTCTGCGAAATCGGCATTCTCAGCCAAAAAACCGTAGCCGGGATGAATGGCATCGCATTCAGTAAGCGTGGCTACACTCATAATATTTGTAAAATTCAGATAACTATCCTTCGACAGCATCGGGCCGATGCAGTAAGCTTCGTCAGCCAGCCGGACATGCAGTGAATCCCGGTCAGGCTCCGAATAGACCGCCACGGTGGAAATGCCCAGTTCACGGCAGGCCCTGATAATGCGGACCGCGATTTCGCCGCGGTTGGCAATCAACACTTTTTGAATGTTCATGCGTTTCCTCCCAAAGTTTAACGAAGCTTGCAAGCTCCTCAAGTTCAGCGTGCTTTATTCCGGTTTCACCAGAAACAGCGGCTGGCCGTATTCCACAAGCTGGCCGTTCTCGGCAAGGACGGAGACGATCTCTCCGCGCACTTCAGCCTCCAGCTCATTCATCAGCTTCATCGCTTCAATAATGCAGACCGTTGATTTCTCGCTGACCCGGTCGCCGACATTAACAAAAGATGGGGTTTCCGGTGAAGCGGCACTATAGAAAGTCCCTACCATCGGTGAGACAATTTTATGTAATGCGCCTTCAGCGGGTGAAGATGGCGGCTGCTGTGCAGCAGGGATCTCATAAACGGCCGTAGGTGCAACTTGCTGCGGACTTTGCGGCTGCGGTGCTTGCGTAAAGGGATAGCCATAAGGAGTCGCCTGTATTGCTGTTCCATCAGCTTCAGGGCGATCCGGTTTTCGAATAGCCAGCTTCATTCCTTCGCTTTCAATCTCCAACTCGTGTACGGAGGAGGTCTGGTCCAACAATTTAATCAATTCCTTAATTTCGCTTAACTTGAACATTTAATAGTTCACTCCTTCAGCTTTCTCTCGAAGCCACTCTTCTGATACGGTCAAGATAACTTTATGTATTATATCACAAACGATAGAAATGGAAAGAGCCCGGTGCGCGCCCGGGCTCTTTCGGCATTTTCTTTGGTTTTCGACAGGCTGATTATTGCTCGCTGACATATTGGACTCTGATCTTGTCCTGGGAAACGCTTAGTTCCTTCATCACGAGATCCACGATTCCAACAGCTTGCTTCACATCCAGCTTCTCGCTCAGCACCACCACGGTATAAGCATCTCCGGATTCTTCTTTGACAATGGCTTCACCGTATTTTTTCTGCAGTTGCTCTTCAATTCCGGTGATTTTGGTTTCTTTTTCTTCAAGCTTGTTCAACTGTTCATGGGCAACTGCGTTTTCGGCAGGGGTTTTGTCCATGTCATTGATCAGGGCCAGCAAATCGTTGTAATTCTTCAGATTCTGCTGCTCGCGTTCATAGAGATAGTTGTTGAACAGGCTGCTTGCAGAAACACTCTGGGAGGCTACCTCATCCAGAATTTCATCGTCGCCCTTGGCTGGAGTTTTCTCTGTGGAAGCTGCTGCAGTATCTTTATCGGCTGCTGCGGAGGTATCTGCAGCTGCGGTTTTCGAATCGCTTGATTTGTCGTCCTTTGCGGCCGCTGTCTTATCGGCGTCTTCACCTTTGGCATTCGCCGGCAGGGTGCTGTCATCTTTTACTGCGGTATCATCGTTGTCACCTTTCGCAGTGACAGTGCTGTCATCGGTGCTGTCATCAGCAGTGACGGCTGTGTTGTCGTCCGCTGTACCCGTTGTTCCGGCATCAGCAGTAACTGCATCCTTTGTGTCCACTTCATTGATGACCAAGCCGTTATCCAGTACTGATGAATTCGCGCCAGTTTCCTTGAGGTTATCCACTTGAATACTTCCCGCTGTTTCCTGGGGGACCGAGGCCCCGGAGTCCTCTGTGAATAAATAGTATGCGGAAAGCACAACCATTAAGCTGAGCATGGATACCAACCAAATCGTTTGTCTTTTGCCCTTCATTTTTATTCCTCCTCAAAGTTTATAGCATGTAATCAATCACTGCTCCTGCTTGCGCGGCACTACGGATATGCGGTAGCTCGGCACGTTCAGACCTTTCTCAACAGCCTCTTCAATCAATCCCCGGACGACTTTGTTCTCCGCTCCCTTGGCAACGACGAGAACGCCGCGCACCTGGGGTTTTATCCGCTTGGTTATAATCGGGGTTTCGTCGCCCGATTGGCTGTAGGTGACGATCTCGCCATCCCTTGTGTATTGTGTGGTGTGCCGTTTGCCTCCGTTGGCATCGGTCTCTTCGCTCTGCTGCTGGGAATCGTTCATATCCCGGACCACGACAATTTCTTCAGTTGAATCCACAGTGACCATAATATCGACCGTGCCTACACCAACGATTTTCTCCAGAATTTCTTTCGTGCGGTTCTCCATTGCCAGCTCAATGCCGTCAAATGAATTGGGTGTGCTCAATTCTCCCTGCTGCAGGGTTGCCTGCGAACTCTCGCTTACCGGCGGTTCTCTTCCAGTGTTCTCGCTGTCCAGCTTTTTCACGTTCACGAAGGAGTTGAACAGCATGATTGCCGCACCCAGCAGTCCCAAAATAATCAGCCAGCGGAAGGTATGACTCCTTTTCGGACTGCCGGACCCGCCCCCTGCCCATTGCTCCAGTTTCTTCAGCCAATTGCCCACTTCTTATCCCTCCTCCGGTTACCGGCGTATGCCGTATTGTTATTGGTAGAGCTATATTTATAATTTCTCAGCGCCGTTTTTACCGCCTTGAATATGGATCGCTTCGCGGTCTAAATCCCAGTTCTGCTCCAGCAGCTTGATGATCAATTCCTCATTGGTATTTGCACTGGAGCTGTCTTCAACCGATGCCCCGGCTTCTGTTCCAACCTCAGCCGCCTCTCCCTCTTCCCCGCCCAGGCTAACCTGCACAGGTTCCACCGGCTCGATGATGATCGGCTCTGCTGTACCTGCGCCATTGTCTGATTCCGCACCTGTACCCCCAGCCTCCACTGCTCCGGCTGCTGCCGGCAGGGAGACGGTCACCGAAGAGATTAACGGAACCTCTTCACCGCTGCCCTCCCCGGGAGCCTTGCCCATCCCCAGTGTTACGGTGACTTTCGCCCCGCCTACCCCCGTGCTGCCGGCAATCTGGTCTCTCATCTGCCCAGCCACCTCTTCGGCGGCCAGCTTCAGACTTTGTTCCTTCGCTCCCGCAGCCAGCATCCGCCCGTCCGCCAGGATTTTCTCCAGCGAGTCTGCCCCGTCTCCTGCACCGGACAAAAGACCGCCGTGTTTCTCCTGCTGCACCATCGCCACACTCAGCTCTGCTGCAGCATCTCCTTTCAGAAAAGAGACGATCGGGCTCAGCATAGTAAGCAGGACCAGCAGACTGAGCACCAGCCTGGCATAACGCTCCATCGACTTGCTCGGAAGCAGCATTTCCACGAAGGCGGCCAGCAGCACCACCAGAATGAGCTCCCGCAGCCATCCGCCCAACCAGGTCATTGTCTACCTCCTACAAGTTTTCTTAGGACTGCATCGCAGAACTCGCTTCGACATTACTTACTTCGGAGAAAAAACCGCTTTGAAGCTGTTCCCTATTCACCTCATCATGACGGTGACATTGCCGGCCGTCAGCATGATCGTGACGGCCAGGAAGAACATCAGCGATACGGCGGCCAGCGCCGCGAATACATAAATCATGCTTTTGCCGATCGTCTGCAGGCAGGTTACTATCGGTGTCTCGCCCAGCGGCTGCATGACTGCTGCGGCCACATTGTAGATCAGCGCGAGAACCAGGATTTTGATCGCCGGAAAAGCACAAAGGAAGAGGATGATAATGACGCCCGACAACCCGATGGCATTCTTCACCAGCAGTGAGGCCGAGATCACCGTATCGGTGGCGTCCGCGAACATTTTGCCGATAACCGGCACGAAATTCCCCGTAATATATTTGGCGGCACGGATGGTCACACCGTCCGTAACCGAGCTGGTGATCCCCCTGACAGAAATGACTCCGAGGAACACCGTCAGCAGTACGCCGAGCAAGCCCGCTCCGATGTTGCGCAGCAGATTGGCCAGCTGGGTCAGCTTGTATTTCTCGGACATTGCGCTCACCAGATGCAGCACCGCCGAGAAGAACAGCAGCGGGAACACGACGGTGTGGATGAGCGTGCCCACCGCATGGATCATGAAAACAATCAGCGGATGGGTAACCGACACCGTAACGATGTTGCCCATCGAAGCCAGAAGCGCGAAGAGCAGCGGGATCATCGCCATCATGAAATCGATCATCCGGTCGATGGCATCCTTGGCATAACCGATTGCGATATTGAAGCTGTTGACGGCGATGACCAGCACAACCATGTAACAGAGCATATAAGCGATTTTACTGACTGATTTCCGTTCAAAAGCGGTCTGCAGCGTCTCCAGAATCATGCTGAGCACACTGACCATAACGATCGTCACCAGCAGCTTGCCGTTGTACAGCACCTCGTGCCACATGTAGGAGGTCAGTCCGGTCAGCACGCTTTTGAAGCTGAGTCCCTTCTCCCCCGGCAGCAGCATATCCATCAGCGAAGGAGTCTTCCCGTCCGGAAAAAATCCTCCGTAATCCTTCATCAGCTGGTCCCAGTACGACTCCACCTTGTCTGTCGGCAGACTTTGCATTTGCCCTTTCACCCACTGATCCACTGGAGAGGAAGTTCCTCCCTGGGTGGGTGAAGACGTTGGTGAGGTAGTTGGCGCATTGGTTGGCGCAACGGCTGTAGCCCGGGCGGTATCCGCACACCACAGAAACAGCAGGCAGGGCAGGAGCAGCAGCAGCATTTTTAGTTTTGGCGGACGAAAAATACTGCGTTGACGCATATCCTTTCCTCCCGCCTTTCTCTGGTTTTTTTTACTAAGGGTCACGGATCAGGCGGGCAGGAGCTTCATCACCGTTTCGATTATAATGCTGATGATCGGTACGGCAAGCACCATGATCAGCACCTTGCCGGTCAGCTCGATTTTGGAGGCGATGGATTCCTGTCCGGCATCCCGCACAATCTGCGCTCCGAACTCCGCGATATAGGAAATCCCGATGATTTTAAACACGGTTTTGAGATAGATCATTTCCATCCCGGAGGACTCCGCCACCCGCTCCAGCGTGCCCAGAATCGTGCCGATCTTGCCGATCAGGAACAGGAAGATCAGAATGCCTGCCGCAGTGGTCAGCAGAAAGGCGAACATAGGCTTTTGTTCCTTCAGAACAAGGATCAGAACCGTTGACAGGAGCCCTATTCCTACCACTTGAATGATTTCCATAAGGCCTGCCTATTGAAAAAGAAAAATCGTTTTGATTTCCTGAAGCAGTCCGTCCAGCATGCGGATCACCATAAACAGCACGATGATGAACCCGACTATCGTCACCCAATGGGCAATGTCCTCTTTACCCATCTGTTTGAGCACCGTGTGAATCATGGCAATGATGATGCCGATGCCGGCAATCTGAAAGATCGCGTTGACTTCAATATTCATTCCTGGCACCTCGCTAAAAGATCAAAATGACGATCAATGCTCCAAGCAGCAGACCCAGGCTTTTGCTCATTTTTTCATATTTGCCCTGATCTTCTCTGGCCACTGTCTCCTCCTGCTTCAATTGCTGCAAAGCCAGCGCGATATGCGTGCTTTGATTCGACCTGTCGCTGGTGCCGAGCGTGCAGCTCAGCTGCCGGAGGATCTCCTGCTCCGTTCCCTTCAGGGAGGCGGTTTTGAAGTGGGCATCCATAGCCCGCTGGATGGCTTCCTCGGCGCTGCGGTCATGTGGCGGGCTCATCTCTTCAGCCGCTCTCATAAAAAACGCCCTCAGCGGATCCTTGGACTGCAGCCCAATCCGGCGCAGTGCTTCCGGGAGCGGGGTGAAGCCGTACAGAATCTCGGTCTCCAGCCGCTGCAGCGCTGCGATAAGGCCTCTGATGTGCCGGGGCCTGTCAGCATATTGCGCAGCCCGCTTGAACCCGGCCAGCGTACCTGCCAGCACGATCAGCACGGCTCCGAACAGCTTAAGCATGGCGGTCACCGCCCAGCCGCTCTTCAGGCGAGACCAGCAGCAGCCCGCGTTTCTGCCCGTCCAGGATGCGGAACGACAGCCCGGCGTCCGTCCGGTGCAGGATGACGTAACGCTCGAACATATGATGTTCCAGCAATCCGCCAAGGCCGGGCCGCCGGGCCAGCTCGGCCACTTCCTTGCCGTGGGCCGAGGCCACTACCGAAATGCCGGCGTGCAGCGCTTCGGTGACGGCTTCGGCATCCTCAGGGCGGCCGATTTCATCGGCGATCAGCACATCGGGCGACAGGGAGCGGATCATCATCATCATGCCTTCCGCCTTGGGACAGCCGTCGAGGATGTCCGTACGCGGACCCACGTCAAAGGCCGGGATGCCGCGGCGGCTGCCGGCGATTTCCGAACGTTCATCGACGATGCCGACTTTCAGTCCCGGCCGGTTGCCCTCCCGCCCTCTTGGGCTCCCTGTCGAGATCTGCCTGGCGAGATCGCGCAGCAGGGTAGTCTTGCCATGCTGCGGCGGCGAGAGGATCAGCGTGTGCATGACCCGCTGCCTCCCCCTTTCCAGCAGGTAGGGCAGAATTCCGTCGGCAATGCCGGGCAGCTCACGGGCGATCCGGACATTGAAGCCAGTGATGTCCCGCAAGTGCTCCACGCCGCCGCCGCTTAAGACGGTCCGGCCGGAAAGACCAATGCGATGTCCGCCGGGGATGGTGATAAAGCCCTTGCGCAGTTCTTCTTCCATCGTATAGAGCGAATGATTGCTGATCAGGTCAAGCAGCCGGTGAGTGTCCTCTCGGCTTGGCTTGTACGCTTCTTCGGGTCTTTGGGTCAGACTGCCGTCGCCGGTGAGGAAATGATATTTGCCGGAATAGTTGATCTCCAGCGGACGCCCTTCGCGGACCCGGATTTCCTCCACCTTGTCCAGCAAATGAACAGGAAGTCCTCTCAGCAGCGCCCTTACTTTTTCGGGAAACAATAAAAGCCAGTCGTTAGCCATACAGAGTACCCCCAAGTTGTCCTCTACTTTAATAGCTTTATTCCATATTTATGCTTGTACCTGTGCTTTATGACTATCATCTATCATTTTTTCAGAATCCCGATTAAGAGAAAGGCTACCCCGCAGCCAATCCAGCCCAGCTTGCCCCAGGACAGCTCCTGCGCCATCCCTGTGAGGCCAACCGCTGTCGTTAAGATCAGTATCGTAGGTCCGACCAGAGCCAGCCCGGAATTGACCGCCAGTGCCTTGTCCACCTGATTCAGCCGCAGCATGATCAGCGCAGCCGTTATTTCCACACTGCCTGAGAGCAGCCGAAGCGCCGCCATCCAGCTCACATACTTGTCCAATCTGTTCAACTCCTTTTTTACAATTGGAAATTGAATTGCAACCTGCCAGACTTCACCCGCGGGAAAACTTGCTGTTATCCATGGATATGCTGGACTTGCCTACTTTAGACAATAAGAAATGGGCGGTTTTCAATTGGAAGATGTGAAAGAAATCATAGTGAATCCCTCTATAAAAAAATATCATCAGTATGATAAAATAAATTTTGCAGTGCCTGAAAAAAAGGAGCTGGAAAATATAAGCGCGGCCTGTGGGATAAACTACAAGCGTACTTATCACTTCAAGCTTCTTGTTACATTGTTATAGTTGGATAAAGACATCGGAAAAAGAGGGGATTTATGTCATGCAAGTTCGTAATTTCGTAGTGCCGCTTGTTTCAAACACAGTAGCCAAACAGGTGAGGGATGTGGCCATCATTATTTTCTCGGCCTTTCTGGTGGCGAGCGGACTCCGGCTGTTCCTTATTCCTCATCAGCTGCTAAGTGGCGGGGTAGCAGGGACGGCATCCATCCTTGGTTATTTAACGAATCCGAAGTACATCTCACTGTTCTATTTTGGTATCAATCTTCCAATTCTGATCTGGGGCTTCATTGCCGTAGGGAAGAAATATATCTGCTTAAGCATGCTCTCGGTACTAGCCACTACCTGGTTTCTGACCGTCATCCCCCTGGTAAAACTGACCAAGGACCCGATCCTTGCCAGTATCTTCGGCGGGGTAATAATTGCAGGCGGGGTAGGCTTCTCGCTTCGTGCAGGGGGTTCTTCCGGGGGTTTTGATATACTTGGCTCTATTATTACGCGCAAACACGATATTCCAATGGGGACCGTACTCTTTGTAATGGATGGTCTGGTAATCCTTAGCCTTGGCTTCTTCAAAAGCTGGGATTCTGCCCTTTACGCTATGCTTTGTATTTTCGTCAAGAGCCGTGTAGTCGATATGATCCACAGCCGCCACATCAAGCTGACCTGCTTCATCGTCACGAAGGAACGGGAAAAGATGCTGACCCGCCTCAAGCTCCTGCCTCACGGCGTTACCGTCGTCAATGCGGAAGGCGGCTACAGCCATGAAGGCAATACAATGCTGATGACTGTAACAACCCGATATGAGCTTGCCGAACTGAGAAAAACAATTCTGGAAACCGATCCAAAGTCCTTCGTCAATGTTCTGCAGACCGTAGAGATTGTCGGCCGGTTCCGGCGTCTCGGATAGCAGCAGCGGAAAGCTGCCCATAACAAAAAGTCCTATTCTCCACTTTTATAGCGGGAATAGGACTTTTTGTTATTTAGCGGCGGTCCTGCGGACCCCCGACGAAGGCTTGCTCCTCTGTATCCAGATTGTAGGCGGTATGAAGCGCCTGAATGATCTGCTGAAGATTGCCGGATTCAATCACGCAGGATACCTTGATCTCGGAGGTGCTGACCATCTTAATGCTTACGCCCTCTTGGGAAATGACCTCGAACATTTGCGCGGCCACACCCGGATGGCTGACCATGCCTGCGCCTACGATCGATACTTTGACGAGATTATCCTCTGAAGTGACTTCACGGTATGGCAGTGCGCTGTGCAGCCCCTCGATCACTTCCTTGGCCCGTGCGAGCTCACTAAGCGCCACCGTAAAGGAGAAATCCGCTTTCTCATTCTGCACGCCGCTCTGTACGATAATATCTACGTCAACGCCTTCATCGGCCAGCTTGCCGAACACTTGGGCCAATACGCCGGGAAAATCAGGCACTCCCAGAATACTGATCCGCGCCACGTTCTTGTCATAGGCAATTCCGCTAACTACCACTCCCTGCTCCATGCTCGCTTCCTCCTTCACAACAGTACCTTCATTATGGTTAAAGCTCGATCTGACGACCAGCTTCACTTGATATCGTTTGGCATATTCCACGGCGCGCGGATGTAATACTGCCGCTCCCAGGTTAGCCAGCTCCAGCATCTCATCATAAGAGATTTCCTTAAGCTTGCGCGCTCTCTTCACGATGCGCGGATCTGTGGAGTAGATGCCGTCCACATCCGTGTAAATTTCGCATACATCCGCTTTGATGGCGGCTGCCAGCGCTACGGCTGTCGTATCCGAACCTCCGCGGCCCAGCGTGGTAATTTCGCCGCTCTGGGTCATCCCCTGGAATCCGGCTACAATAACGATCTGCTCGCGCTCCAGCGACTCCAGTACGCGGTGGGGATCAATTTCATTGATCCGTGCCCGGCCGTGAGTCTCATCAGTGACGAAGCCGGCCTGCCAGCCTGTATACGAGACGGCATTGCGGCCGATTCCGTGCAATGCGATGGAAAGAAGCGCAACAGAGATTTGTTCCCCCGTCGTCATCAGCATATCCATTTCACGCGCGGGCGGCTGAGCGTTCAGCTGCTTCGCCTGATCGATTAGATCATCCGTGGTGTCCCCCATGGCGGATACAACCACAACACAGCGGTGCCCTTCATCCTGCTTGTCTGCGATGCGTTTGGCGACACGCTGCATGCGTTCAATATCGCCGACGGAGCTGCCTCCGAATTTCATGACATAAAGTGACAAAGTCCCATTCACTCCCTATTTCGCTCTATGTAGTAGCTTATATTTGGTTTCCCGCTTTAAACCAGTATAATACGAAAACCATATCATGCGTTAATGGTTTCATAAAAAAAGCGCCCAATTTTCGTTTCTTTCCGTGATTTACCAGACTGCCTTACCCGGATAGCCAAAAGCCTCCCCCGCAGAATGCGAGGGAGGCCGGTTGGTATAAATGTAAGTTAAGGCAGGACAAATCTTACGCGCGGGAGATGTATTTACCTTCGCGGGTATCAATCAGAAGCACGTCGTTTTCATTAATGAAAAGAGGAACCTGAACGTTCAATCCGGTTTCTACCTTAGCAAATTTAGTAGCGCCCTGAGCCGTGTTACCCTTGATGCCCGGCTCTGTTTCTACAACCTTCAGCTCAACGCTGGTAGGCAGGTTGATTCCGAGAATTTCGCCCTGGTAGCTGACGATGTTCACAGTCATGTTTTCTTTAAGGAAATTAAGCTCCCATTCCAATTGCTTGGCAGACAATTCGAATTGATCATACGTTTCGTTGTCCATGAATACATGGTCCGCACCGCTGGCATACAGATATTGCACACCACGGTTCTCGATGATCGCCCGGCCAATAGTTTCACCTGCGCGGAATGTACGTTCTACAGTGTTGCCGTTGCGCAAATTCTTCAGTTTGGAGCGGACAAATGCCGCACCTTTACCTGGTTTAACGTGCTGGAAATCAAGTACGGTAAAGATGTCGCCTTCTACCTCTACGGTCAAGCCTGTTTTGAAATCGTTAACTGAAATCACAAAAAATCCCTCCTGGAATCAATAATTTACCTGTTCAAGCGATCCTTACAATACCGTATAATCCTTGGACGAATGTGTGAGCAGCGCAATACCGCTGTCTGTAATCACGATGTCGTCCTCAATACGCACACCGCCGAGGCCTTCCAAATAAATGCCCGGCTCTACAGTTACTACCATGCCCGGCTGCATAATTTCATCAGCAAGCTTGGACAACCGCGGCCATTCATGGACTTCCATGCCAAGGCCATGGCCTGTGCTGTGGCCGAAATATTCCCCATAACCATAACGGGTAATAATGTCACGCGCTAAAGCGTCGCACTCCCGTCCGGTCATACCCGGCTTGATGTTAGCCAGCGTGTGCAGCTGCGCTTCAAGTACAATATCATAGATTTCTTTCAGCTTGGGATCCGGGGTTCCCAGCGCAATGGTGCGGGTTACATCCGAACAGTAGCCGTCCAGCAGCGCACCGAAATCGAAGGTTACGAATTCGTTGTTCTGGATGACCTTGCTGCTTGCCACACCATGAGGCATTGCCGAACGTTCACCGGAAGCCACAATGGTGTCAAACGATGAAGAAGTAGCACCATGGGTACGCATGTAGAATTCCATTTCCAGATCTACATCACGCTCGGTCATGCCGGGCTTGATCACATTCAGAATATGGCTGAATGTTGCATCCGCCAGATCCGCTGCCCGCTGCATGACGGCCAGCTCTTCCTTGTCCTTGAACATGCGCAGGTTCTCAACTGCTTTGGAGACTGGAACCAGTTCCGCCGGCTGCAAAGCCGCAGCATATGCGGTGTAAGCGCTGAAGGTTACATCATCCTGTTCAAAGCCGACACGGATATTGCCGCCCTGCGGCAGCAGTTCGCGTACAGTGTCAATGAATTTCGCACCATGCTGAACCACTTTAAGTCCGTTCACCTGCTCTGCAGCCTGTGTCATGTACCTAAAGTCGGTCAGCAGATAACTGTCATCACCGGTCACCAGTACATAACCGGAAGAGCCGGTAAATCCGCTCAAATAGCGGCGGTTGATGCCGCTGGTTATTAACATCGTATCCAATCCTTGTTCCTGCAAAACCGTACGCAGCTTGGAGACGCGCTCGTTGCCCATTTTCATTCTCCTCTCGAAATAGCCACATTGTATTTTAACATAGGGTCATGCCCTTGAGAAGTTTTTTCGGGCCATTAAGCCAGGCTTGTCTGCTGCTCGCGTTTCCGCTCATCCGTATACTCGATCGCCGCGGTATAGCCGATGAACAAACCCCAGAGTAAAAAGATGCAAAATTCACTGATTACAGAGTTCCAAGGCAACCTGAACGGAGGCTGCATGAGAAATTGCCACGACCCGGCAAGAAAGAGCGCGGACCAGCACAGAACCCCGTAAATCATCCCCGGCCAGGGGCCCTTCAGCTTGCGGAAGATCAGCACATAAAAGAGTGATGCTGCCACCGAGAACACGATAAAAGACAGGTATCCGGCCAAATGCCCGGCTGCTGTCATCAGAAATTCATGTTTAAAGAAAGGCTCGGCCAAAAAACCCGGAAGAACCTTGGTGAAATGAAAGGCATACATCAGCCAGCGGATCCCTCCCCAGATTATTCCGGCAAAAAAGCCCAGTTCAATGGCAAAATAAAAAGGGTTCGTATGTTGCGATTTTTGCTTGCCTGCATTATTCATCTTACTGCCTCACTTTCAATATATAGGTTGCCCTTCGGCCCCTCCGCACTCTAAATGCTAGTATGTACAGGAAAAGGCAATCCAACTAGCAATGTAGGCATAAATTAGTTACAATGTATTATATAAATCATATTAATACATGGGAAGGTGAATTGGTTGTCCCAAGAAACTCCAAGTTACGGCGGCCAAGCCGTTATTGAAGGCGTCATGTTCGGCGGCAAGCATATCAACGTAACAGCCGTAAGAAGGAAGAATCAGGAAATCACATTTTTGGAGGTGCCGAGAAGCGATAAGAGCTGGGTCGTTAAACTGCGCAAGATTCCGCTGCTTCGCGGCATTGTCAGTATTATAGATTCCAGCGCCAAAGGCTCCAAACATCTGAATTACTCTGCGGAATCGTATGCTGAGGATGAAACAGAGCCGGAAGAGCTTGCCAAGCAGCAGAAAGAAAAAGAAAAGAAAAAGGATGAGGGCTGGAGCCTCGGCATGATTTTTGGCGTGGCGGTTATGGGTATTCTCTCCTTTCTCTTCGGTAAGGTAATATTTACGCTGGTGCCGGTATTCGTTGAAGATTTTTTATTCGGCAATGCATTTGATAACTATGTTCTGCACAACCTCGTAGAAGGTGCGATCAAGCTGGTTCTTCTGCTCGTTTATTTATGGGCAATCTCGCAGACCCCGGTGGTCAAGCGGTTGTTCCAGTATCACGGAGCTGAGCATAAGGTCATCAGCGCTTTTGAAGCCGGTGAGGAATTGACTGTTCAGAATGTACAGAAGTACAGCCGCCTGCATTACCGTTGTGGAAGCAGCTTTATGATGCTGACCATTGTGCTGGGTGTGATCATTTACTCCGTTGTCCCTTGGGATAACCTTACCCAGCGCGTACTGCAGCGGATTATTCTCCTTCCTGTCGTCATCGGCGTATCGTTTGAAGTGCTGAAGGGCACCAACGCTGTACGCGACATTCCGGGTCTCAAGTATTTAGGTTATCCTGGGCTGTGGCTGCAGCTGCTCACCACTAAGGAACCAAAGGATGATATGGTGGAAGTCTCCATCGCCTCGTTCAACCGGATGCGGGAGCTTGATGCCGCAATTGAAGCAGGGGAATATTCAGAAGTGAGAGTGTCAGGCGGCATATTGGATCCTGCGAAAGGATGAGTGGCCTATGAGGCATGCTTTGATTTTTTGGATTTCGGTATCGCTTGCGGTACTGGGTCTCGTTACAGGAATGTTGAGCGATGTATTCGGAACGTTGTCGGTATTCATTTTTCCTTTGGTGTTATTCGGTCTACTCTATTATGGCTACAAGATGACACCGGCTGGAAAAACACGGACTCCCGGCAGACCACGTACAAAAGTAAAGCCTTCACAGAAAACCATGTCTAAAGTGGCCGGGGTACGCAAAGCCCAAACCGCACCCGGTAAACGCAAAAGCTATCCGTTCCAGGTTATCGAGGGCAGCAAGGGTAAAAACGACGATCAGCTTCCAAAATATCATTAACAGGTTCTTGCTGCGCAAGCAAAAATTTTAAGCATCAAAAAGGCATCTCCACGTTGCATAACTGACGTGTGGGATGCCTTTTTTAATACCATTGCTGCGGTGGGAAGATGGAGACCCTCGGGGAGCGAGGGTTCCCCCTTGAGACTCACTGGGTGAGCTTGTGAATGGTCGGCCTCCAGTGTTTGAAGAATTCCTCCCCCGCCTTATATCCCGCCGCGTACAGATCATCCCCCTGCACCGGGGAAATATGAAAACTGGTTGTGGAAATCCCCAGTGTCGGAATTTTGACCGTCCGCACAAGTTTCTCTTTTTCGATATAACGTTCATCATGGGCCGACAGCATGGTCCCAACCAGCGCCTGCAGCATACTGAAGGGACCGGTGATCCGGTGAGGCTGGGGCTCCGTTCTCCCGATAAGCTGATAGCCGACTGTAGGGATGTTGTGCCCCGGACTTTTAAAGCCGGCTTGCTTCTCATCGAACAGCCATAACGGAAAATTGCTGAGCAGTCCTCCGTCCACGAAATAAACGAATTGTTCAGTGAATGTCTTCCCCCGGGCAGCCTGCCCGCTCAAACGCAGCATAACCGGGTCGAAAAAATAAGGAATGCTGCAGCTCATGCGGACTGCCTTGGCGACTTCAAACCCGCCTGGGGTTATGCCGTATTCCTCCAATCCGTCCGGCAGGACAACAATTCGTCCGTTCGAGATATCCGAAGTAATAATGGACAGCTTCCCGCGCGGTAAATCGCTGAAGGTGACAATGCCTTTCTCCCGCAAAATGCCGCGGATCCAGGATTCCAGCGCCTCACCCGAGTACAGGCCTTTTTTAATCATCACCCGCAGTGCAGGGCCTACGAAAGCTGTGTTGTACAACGCTCCCCGTTTCAAAAAAGAAGAAAAAGAAGTTCCTTTTATAATCCGGCTCATGGCTTCACCGTTATAACCTGCAGCCAGCATCGAGGCGATAATGGAACCCGAGGAGGTTCCGGCTACTTTACGAAAGGTGCGGCCCGCATGTTCCGTTGCCTCCACTGCTCCCGCGAGCGATATTCCCTTTACCCCACCGCCTTCAAATACAGCATTAATCTCCATACAGAGTTTACCCCCGTTCCATAGATCCTACTGCTTATCTATGAGCACGGGGGTAGTTTCATGACTTCTTATGATTGCAATTGCCGGTAATTCATCAGGATTTGAAATAAAACGTCAATAAGCTGGAGAGTCCGAACGGATCACGCACGACGATATCATTCGCACGGAACATAATGCTTCCGGCAACCTCATCGTACTGCTCGTTATATTTGAGCTGGTTGATGATTTGCTCTCCGCTCTGCCATTCGGCCTTCTGATCACTTGCTCCAACCTTATAAGCTGCCTGGCCAATGTACAGCTTCACTCCGGTACCCTTAACTTCATTTACCCACCAGTCTACCAGCTTGTCATAGCGGGCAGCGGAGAAGGATAAACTCCAGTATATCTGCGGTGCAATATAATCGATCCAGCCGTTTTTGATCCATGTCCGGGTATCCGCATACATGTCATCATAGGCCGATACGCCTGCCGTTGTGTCCGAGCCGGTACTGTCGGCCTTCTTGTTGCGCCACACGCCAAAGGGGCTGACACCGTAAGAAACATCAGACTTCGCGCTATGAATCTCCTGGCCTAGCTGGCGGATAAATTCATTGATGTTGTCCCGCCGCCAATCCCCTTTACTCGAGATAGCCTTGGCGTTATATGTATTGAACGCCGTGTCATCGGCGAAAGAGCCCGAAGGATAAAAGTAGTCATCCAAATGCACACCATCAATGTCGTAGCCTTTGACAACCTCCATCACCGTGTCGATAATATGCTGGCGCGCCTCCGGAATTCCCGGATTGATGTACAGCTTGTTCTCTGCTTTTACAATCCATTCCGGATGGGCCTTGGCCACATGATTGCTGGCAAGGCTTGAAGTGCTGGCATCCGTGGTTGCACGGAACGGGTTGAACCAGGCATGAAACTCCATACCGCGTTCGTGTGTGCTGCTAACCATGTACTCCAGCGGATCATAACCGGGATTCTTCCCTTGCGTTCCGGTTAACACCTTGGACCAGGGAACAAGCACCGAAGGATACAGGCTGTCCCCTGACGGTCTGACCTGGACAAATACGGCGTTATAGCCGGTGGCCTGCAGCTTGTCCAGCATCGTGCTGAACTCTTTCTTCTGTTTGTCGGCATTGTTTGCCGATGAGGTCGACGGCCAATCCAGATTGAATACGGTGGAGATCCACGCCCCTTTCATCGCCTTGCCTGTTTTTGCTCCCGGAATGGACGGAATTTCAGGAACCGTTGGCTTCGGCACCGTTGGCGTTGGAACGGCAGGTATCGGTACCGCAGGCGTTGCCGGTGTAGTTGGAACCGACGGGGGCCCAGGACTGATAATTTCGGTATTCGAGTATAGGGCGATATTATTTGCTGCCTTATTCCAGGCCACCTGTAGCCCGAGCTGTTCGCCTACAAAACGAAGCGGCACCATCACCCGGCCCTGCCGGCTCTGAACCGATGTTTCAAGGCTGATAGAAGCTCCGTCCACGAGGGCCGTTGTGCTGCCGCTGGTCAGCTTCAGCACGGTGCTCCCTTTGCTGATCGTGGCCGTCTTGCTGCTCTGGTTCCAATCCACTGTCGCGCCAAGTCCCCTGCTGACTACAGCGACAGGCACCAGTGTTACGTTGGAAGCGGTAATGTACGGCGGCACATCACTGCTTAGTAGTTCCCCATCCAGCTCAATCGTAATCGGCACCGCTGCCGCTCGGACACCCGGTAACCCTACGGACAGGCATAAGACAAAAACCAGCAATCCTACAATCCATTTACGGTAATTCATAATTCCTCCCAGGTTTACATTCTGAAATGTGTATAAACAAAAAGAAACGGCCCTCTCGTCCTTAAATAAGGGAGACGGCCGTTTGCTTTGGAAACGGGGTCATAGAAAAAAAGAACGTTACCCGTTTTGACGTAAAAAAACTGGAAAAGTTGCGCAAAGCAAGAAAAATCTGCTTCGTTTAAGAATCGCTGACCAGCTCATGGTGAATATCGTATAAGGTCTGGAGACGTGCTTCATCGCGCCGGAAATATTCCACCAGCGTTTCAATCCGCGTGATAGAATCCCAGCTCAAATGATGTTCGATGCCTTCCACATCCTTATAAATATGCTCCTGCTGTACTCCGATCAGGCCAAGAAACTCCTCCAGCAGCTGATGACGGTCAACGAGACGTTTTCCTACTTTTTTACCTTTGCTCGTTAGGACAAGCCCACGATATTTCTCATAGATGAGATAGTCGTCCTTATCCAGTTTTTGGATCATCTTGGTTACAGAGGAGGGGTGTACTTCCAGTCCCTCGGCAATATCCGAAACCCGCGCATATCCTTTCTCATCAATGAGCTTGTATATGCGCTCCAAATAATCCTCCATGCTGGGTGTTGGCATTCAAGTTTACCTCTTTTCTATAATGAGCGTGGCGCGGGGGCCAACCTTGCTTTAACAATGATACATGTTTCTGCCGCTCTTTGGCAAGTCCTCCGGCCCCTTGTTGCCCTGCATAGCGATGTTTACCATGATTTTATTCCGCCCTTAACCGGCACAATAACGATATCCTCATCCCTAAGGAGCGTGAACCCATGACTGTAGTAACGCCGGAACGTCCCGCGGCAAAAAAGCCGACCGGTCTTTTCATTCCAGAGCTGGTTTTTTTCGAGCCGGATTCGCTTAATTATCCCAAAGGGGTACGGATTATGGAATGGGTCAAAGCCCAGAACATCCCCTACCGCATGACGACCTCGCATAACCGCATCACGAACCTGCCCGGCGAAACCGAGGTTGAGCAATACAAAATCGCCAAAAGAACACTGGTGGTCGGCCTGCGCAAAACGTTGACCTTTGACCAGTCCAAGCCGTCCGCGGATTATGCGATTCCGATTGCCACCGGCTGCATGGGACATTGCCATTATTGTTATTTGCAAACCACGCTGGGGGCCAAGCCCTATATCCGTGTCTACGTGAACACCGGGGACGTCATCGAGGCCGCTAAAAAATATATCGAAGAGCGCGCTCCGGAAATCACTACATTTGAAGCCGCCTGTACTTCAGATCCGCTCGGGTTGGAGCACATTACCGGCTCCCTGACGGAGCTGATCAGCTTCATGGCCGCAGAGCCGCTCGGGCGGCTACGTTTTGTAACCAAATACCAGCATGTTGAGCCGCTGCTGCAACTGAAGCATAACGGCCATACACGAATCCGTTTCAGTGTGAATGCCGACTATGTCATCAAGAACTTCGAGCCGGCTACTTCGCGGTTTGAGGAGCGGATTGAGGCTGCGGGAAAAGTAGCCCGGGCCGGTTATCCGCTGGGCTTTATCATCGCACCGATTATCTGGCATGACGGCTGGGAAGAAGGTTATGCGGAACTGCTAGATAAACTGGCCAAAACCCTTCCGCCGGATGTGGGCAAAGGATTGACTTTTGAGATGATTCAGCACCGTTTCACCAAAACAGCCAAAACCGTGATCGAGAAACGTTACCCCAAATCAAAGCTGGAGATGGATATTGAAAAGCGCAAAAAGAAATGGGGCCGCTGGGGCCAGAATAAATATGTGTACCCCGACGAACAGCAAACCGCCCTGCGGGAGTTCATCACAGAGCGGATTTTTGAACATTTCCCGGAAGCGGGAATTGATTATTTTACCTAAAGCTAGAAGATCAGCCAGTCCGGCGTGACTCCCTGCAGCCAGATCGTTATCCGGAACATTTGATCCGTAAACAGCAAAACCCCCATAAAGACCATTAGTGCACCGCCGATCTTCATCAGCACATTGGAATATTGCAGGATTTTTCTCGCCCCGCCCAGGAAGAAGGCCAGTGCGAAAAACGGCAAGGCAAAGCCGATACTGTATGCGGTAATCATCGTAAACCAAGTTCCCGGATCACTGGCGGAAAGCGCAATGATTGCCGTCAGAATCGGCCCGATACAAGGTGACCAGCCTGCGGAAAAGCCGATGCCAAAAATAAAGGAGCCGGCGTAACCCGCCGGTTTCCATTTCAGATCAAGCTTGCGTTCCCGCAGCAGAAACTGTGGCTGAAAAATCCCCAGCAGGAATAGTCCCATCCCAATAATTAGGATAGCCGACAATTGGCGGATCAGATCACGCTGACCGTTGAAAAATTGCCCGAACAGCCCGGCCCCAAAGCCGAGCGTATAAAAAACTACTGAAAACCCCAGGATAAAAGCAAGCGTATGCGACAGGGTGCGGAAACGTACCTCTTTGCTGTTACTGCCGCTCTTCAGCTGCTGAACGGACAACCCGGTAATATAAGATAAATACGAAGGGTAAAGCGGCAGACAGCAAGGCGATATAAACGATGCCACACCAGCGGCAAAAGCAATTCCTGCATTCAGGTTCGACAAAGCGGCAGCTCTCCTTCCGGGTTCAGGGTCACTTTGCTAGTTACATTCTTACGTGGGCAATCCTTTTTTGCCGATCAGTGTCAGGGTCAGCAGGGCAATAAGCAGCAGAACGATTGTTGCCCCAGGCGCCAGATTCCACACCCCCGCAACTACCAGACCTCCCACAACAGCAATCTCGGCAATGATAACCGACAGTACAACCGAAGACTTAAAGCTGCGTGACAGCAGCAGACTGATCGCCACCGGAATCGTCAGCAGCGCAGACACGAGCAGCGAACCGACAATCTTAATGGCCGTACTGATCACAAGCGCCGTAAGCACCGTAATGAGCATGTTGAGCAGCTTCACGGGCAGGCCGCTGACACTCGCCGCATCCTCCTCAAAGCTGAGCAGAAAAAACTCTTTGAAAAACAGCGTCACAACTACAACTACGGCAATCGTCACGATACCCACTACAATCAGATCTGTATTATTGAGCGTATAGATACTCCCGAACAGATAGCTCATCACATCCGCATTATACCCTTTGCCTAAGGTGAAAAAGAGTGAAGCCAGCGCTACCCCACCTGACATAATAATCGCGATGGACAGCTCAGCGTAGCTCTTGTACGCCTTGCGCAGCTTTTCGATGGCAAAGGAGGCCACCACTGCAAAAATCAGACCTGCCCCCAGCGGATAAAACCCGGTCAGGAAGCCAAGCGCCACACCTGCGATGGTTACATGGGCCAATGTGTCTCCGATCATCGACAATCGTCTGAGCACAAGAAAAACGCCTATAAGCGGCGCGGTAATGCCGATCATCAGCCCGCCCGCAAGCGCCCGCTGAAAAAAGTCACTGAATAGAATTTCCAAGATATATTCTCCTCGTCTGAAACAATTTCGAACCCTCCCAAACCCTCCCTTCCAAGGGAGGGCCCCAAGGGCTCTGCCCTCTGGACACCCGCTTAAGTGCAACTGGCGTGGGAGAGGTGTATTGCGGTATCTGGTGACTGCGGAGGAATGAACGCTTTTCCTCCCTTACGGGATACGCTTTACCGGTGCGGGATCTGGGTACGGAATAAAGGCTAAGATCAAAAGCTTAGATCAAAGGCTAAGATCAATGACTAAGGTCAAAGGCTAAGATCAATGACTAAGGTCAAAGGCTAAGATTAAAGACCTGGTCATCCTATGTTGTACAATGGATGACCAACGGGAAAACCGGCTTGTTTCAGCGGAGAAGAGCAATCTACTGCAGATGATACAATAGATTGCTCACTTTTGGCGCTGATATGGAATTCTGTTGCATTATGTGCAGCAGAATGCAGCAATATGGCTGAATAGTAGTGCGTTCACTGAATTCTAGTGTAGGAAATACATCAGAATATAAAAACTAGTAAATATGTAGTTATTCTGCTGCACATAATGCAGCAGATCAAGTTATTAGTCCGTCCATAGATGCCAAATCAGGCGTTTTCTTGCTAAAGTTAGCTTCTGGTTAAGTTGCTGGTTGAGTTGCTGATGCGGCAGACTGATGGTTAACGGTACGCTATCCGGCATATTTGTATTTACTGCAGCTATTTAGCATGTCAGCAACTGGTTTGGAGTAATAAGTGTATTGTGACAGCCCCGGATCAGGTAAGTGTATGCTGCAGGTTCTCTACGGCGCAATCCTGGACGTCATGAGAGTGGCGGCAGTAGAAATTGATTTTGCCGTTTTTCTGTACCGGCTCCTGCCCCAGATAATTTTTGATCATGTCGATGTCATGCGACACCATCAGGAAAGTCATATGATGATGGGCGTGCATATGCATAATGAGGTCGAAGAACCCGGCTTGCGTTTCAGCATCAATACCGACGGTAGGTTCGTCCAAAATGAGCAAATCCGGATGGTTGATCAGCGCACGGGCCAGGAATACACGCTGCTGCTGACCGCCGGACAGCTGGCCAACTCTTTTCTCAGCGATATCCTGAATCCGCATTACCTCAAGGGCGTCCTCACACTGGCGCTGCTGCGCTTTGGACACTCTGCGGATCAGATTCTTATTGTTGTACAAGCCGGACAGCACGACTTCGCGGACCGTTGCCGGGAACAAGGGGTTGAACGCATTCTTTTGCGGAACATAGCCGATGCGCTCCCAATCCTTAAACTTGCGGACAGACTGCCCGAATAATTTAATATCCCCGCTGGTTGCGGGCAGGAGCCCGACGATCATCTTCAGCAAGGTTGTTTTGCCGGCGCCGTTGGAACCGATAATTCCCAGGAAGTCCCGTTCCTTAACGGTGTAATTCAGATTGGAAATCACCTTCTGCTCTCCGTAAGAGAAGGAAAGATCCTGTATCTCGATCATATGCTGATGGCAGTCCAAGGATACCGATTGCATTGTGAAGTACCGCCTTTCACTTATACTTTCCTTACTATTGTAAAGCCAGAATTAGATTTTGCAAATTTTTCTCCATTAATGTGAAATAGTTGTCTCCATTCTTGTCCTGTTCGGTGGTAAGTCCCTCAACCGGATTTAGCACCATCGTCTCCACACCGGCTTCACCAGCCAGGGTTTTGGCCAGCTTGTCGGAAACCAGTTCCTCGAAGAAGATATAACGGATGCCTTCCTCTTTTACCAAAGCCGCCAAATCCAGCAAATCCTGCCCGCGTGGTTCCGCATCCGGGGACAAGCCCATGATAGCATGTTGTTTCAAGCCATAATCACGCGCGAGATAAGCAAACGCCTGGTGGGACACGACGATTTCTTTATTCGGCAGCTTGGCAAGCTCTGTCGTAAACTTGCTGTCCAGCGCCTGCAAGCGCTCTGCAAGCTTATTATAACGTTCCTCATAACCGGATTTATGCTCAGGATCGACGGACTGGAGGCTCTCTTTAATGTTCTCAGCCATCACAAGCGCGGATTTTGGACTTACCCAGGTATGGGGATCCGTATGCAGGCTGTCGGTGCCCGTTTCTTCGGAATGCTCTTCATCCGCATGTTCCTCACCTTCATGCGCATGTTCCTCGCTTCCATGATCATGCCCGTCTTCTTCATCTGTCATAATATAATCGACGCCTTTGCTGACTTCAACAGCCTTGGCTTTACTGTCGCTGTTGAGGCTTTTGAGGAAGTTCGGCACCCAGCCCTCAAGTCCGGCACCATTGTACAGAAACAGCTGGGCTTTGGAAGTATTGATGATATCCTGGCTGCGCGGGGTCCAATCATGAGGCTCCACACCCACCGGAAGCAGATTGATGACATTGGCATCTTCCCCGCCAATTTCTTTGGCAAATTCATATATAGGATAAAAAGTAGTGACTACATTCACTTTACCCTCAACGATACTCCCGCTGCTCTTGGGACCGCAGGCCGCAAGCGTTAGGATTACCAGCAGAGCAAGCACCAGCAGCAGCCCTCTGTGTGGTTTTGTTAAAGACATAATTGCTATCGACTCCTTAAATCGTAAATTTTACTATGAGAATTATAATAGTAATGGTTACGATAAGTCAACTCTCATGTTCTCCCGAACGTTCTGCTGCCAGCGTCAATTAGAGCTTCGAAGCCTTAAGTATCCCTTGTATCCATAACAAAAAGGAACGCCGCAGCCATTGCTGGCGCGCGTGCGTTCCCTTGCAGTCGTGCGGCGGGTCAGTGGGATTTGCCCATTTGGACCCGTTATTTGTTCTGCTACAGTCTGTTTACTTCACAATTGCACCGTTTGGCATGCTGTCCGGTACGGTTGCGATCGTCAGCTTGTCGCCTTTGGAGGCCGCCAGGATCATGCCTTGCGACAGCTCGCCGCGCAGCTTCACCGGCTTCAGGTTGACGATGCAGATTACCTTTTGTCCCACCAGCTCCTCTGGAGTGTAGAACTTGGCAATCCCGGACACCACCTGACGCTGCTCATAACCGAGATCAAGCTGCAGCTTCAACAGCTTGTCTGCCTTCTTCACCGGCTCAGCGGCGATGACCTGGGCCACACGCAGCTCGGCTTTGGCAAAATCGTCGATGCCGATTTCTTCCTTATGCTCTTCCTCCGCCGGCTCAGCTGCTGCGCCGCTTTCAGCGCTTGCAGGTGCAGGCTCCGCTTCTGCTGCCGCCGGTTTGCCGGCACCCATCGCTTCGGCGATGTAGGCAACCTCTACAGCAACATCAAGACGCGGGAAGATCGGATCGCCTTTGGCCAGCTTCGTTCCGGCTGGAATGAGGCCGAAGGTTTTGCCGCTGTCCCAGGCTGTCAGCTCACCCGGCTGAATGCCGAGCTGCTCCCAGATCTTCGCCGGTGCGCTGGTCAGGAACGGCTGTAATAGAATCGAAGCGGTGCTCAGGGCCTCCACAAGATGTCTCATGACGGAAGCCAGTTCGCCGGTTCTGCTCTCATCCTTCGCGAGCACCCAAGGCTGGGTCTCATCAATGTATTTATTCGTACGGCTGATGAATGCCCCGATCGCGGTAAGCGCCACGGAGAACTCCATTTTTTCCATCGCTTCTTCAACTTTGGCATAGGTGCTGCCCGCAGCCGCTTCAAGCTCGCCGTCGAACGCCGTTACCTTGCCTTCGTAAGCCGGAAGTTCGCCGCCAAAATATTTCTCAACCATCGCCCCGGTCCGGTTCAGCAGATTGCCGAGGTCATTGGCCAGATCATAGTTGATCCGGTCTACAAAGCTTTCAGGCGTAAAGGTGCCATCCGAGCCAAATGCCACTTCACGCAGCAGATAGTAACGCAGCGCATCCAATCCATAGCGGTCGATCAGTGTAACCGGATCCACTACATTCCCCTTGGATTTGGACATTTTGCCGTCTTTCATCAATAGCCAGCCATGTGCGAACACTTTCTTCGGAAGCGGCTCGCCCAGCGCCATCAGGATGATCGGCCAGTAGATCGTATGGAAACGCACAATTTCCTTGCCGACAATGTGCACATCCGCAGGCCAGAACTTGTCATACAAGCTGCGGTCCTCGGAGCCATAGCCAAGCGCTGTGATATAGTTCGTCAATGCATCAATCCATACATACACGACATGCTTCTCGTCGCCCTTGACCTTAACGCCCCAATCAAAGGTTGTACGGGAGACCGCAAGGTCCTCCAGCCCGGGCTTGATGAAATTGTTGATCATTTCGTTCTTGCGTGATTCCGGCAGGATAAACTCCGGATTCTCTTCATAATACTTCAGCAGACGGTCAGCATATTTGCTCATGCGGAAGAAATAGCTTGCTTCCTTGACCAATTCGACAGGGTGGCCGCTGTCCGGGCTTTTACCGCCGGTGATGGCACCGTTTGCGTCCCGCTCGATATCCACCAGCTGAGTTTCGGTGTAGAAGGTCTCGTCCGGAATGCTGTACCAGCCTTCATATTCACCTTTGTAGATGTCGCCCTGCTTCAGCAGGCGGTCAAAAATATCCTGTACCACTTTTTTGTGCCGTTCTTCCGTCGTGCGGATGAAGTCATCGTTGGAAATATCCAGCTTGCGCCACAGATCCTTAATGCCGACGACAATATCGTCAACGAACTGCTGAGGGGTCTTGCCGGCTTCAGCGGCCTTTCGTTCGATCTTCTGCCCATGTTCATCCGTACCTGTAAGATAACGGACCTCATAGCCGCGCAGGCGCTTGTAGCGGGCCATGGCATCTCCAGCTACCGTAGAGTAAGCATGCCCGATATGCAGCTTGTCACTCGGATAATAAATCGGTGTAGTCAGGTAAAAAGTTTTCTTATCGCTCATTTCATGTCATCCTTTCGTCTTGGCAAACACCATAAACACAAAAAACTCCCGCCCCTTTATGGGGCGAGAGTATACTCACGCGATACCACCCAAAGTTCCCTGGTTCTTCACAGAACACAGGCTTCGCCAGTTCCTTTGCGGAACTATCCATTAACGCTGGAACACGCTGTTATCTTACTTAAGCCGCGGCAATCCGGCTCCAGCTCGAACACAGTTCCTCCCGGACCATATTCAATCCTGCGTACCATACCGGCTCCCAGCTGTTCCCGGCTCTCTGTAATGGTCGTCCCGATCTACTCATCCGTTCCTCGGAAATTGATGTTATTATCCAAAATATACCCAAAATGCAGGCATCATGTCAAGTCGTGGGAGCCGCTTCGTCCCCGGCAGAGTGTTCTTTGCGCGGCGGTACCGGGTCCAGTCCCCCGGGATGGAAGGGATGGCATTTGCCAATTCGCTTCGCGGCAAGCCACGAACCCTTGAGCGGGCCATGGATTTCGATTGCTTCCAGTGCGTAGGCTGAGCAAGTCGGATAGAAGCGGCAGGTCGCCGGTTTAAGCGGCGAAATAAATTTGCGGTACACGCGGATTGGGGCCTGGATCGTTCTGCGTATAATAGGCATAATCAGTGCCCTTCTTTGCTGTTCGCCGCAAGTGCCGTCTCTTCTTCACGGTTCTGTTCACAATCCTTGCAGTAACCGAACACCTCAAATTTATGCTTGACCACCCGGAACTGATCCGGTGTATCCGTTAAATTCATCGGGCAGAAATGAATCGGGTAAGTCTTCATGCATTGAAGGCAAATCATATGGTGATGGTGATGATCCTGATTGCAGCTGCCTTTGAACTTGACACCATCCTCAAAGACTACCTGCTCCAGCACACCCAATTCCTCCATGACACGCAGGTTGCGGTAAACTGTATCAAAGCTGAGCCCGCTGTACTTGCGGCCCATATGCTCATAAACATCCTTCGCCGACAAATATCCCGTATTCTCGCCGAATAACTTGGCAAGCGTTTTGCGCTGATCGGTGATTCGCAGTCCCTGCCCCGACATGGCTTCCAGTATTTGTTCTGTCGACAGCATTCGCTCATCTCCCATAACATAGGTCATTTGTATTGCACTCTCTTTATAATGCCCCAAAACAAATGCCCCGTCAATGAAACGGGCCACCCAAGACTCGCTTGCTGGAAGACTTCAGGCCTAATCCCCCTATATTTTCCACAAAAAAAGCTGCCCTTCCTTGACGGAAGCGGCAGCCCTTTTTTGTAGATTGGAATGTCCGTTGCCGGACATTCCAGTATTACTTAAGTACTTCCCTGTTTATTTCTTCGGAGGAAGTGGTGTGAACAGGAAGTTGATCGACAAGTTACTGCCGGAAGCCGGAGTAAACTGGATCTCTACTGGACCTTCATAATCACCGGTCCGGTACACAACGCTGTTCAAATCGGAACTTCCCAGACTTTTCTCATTTGGCACCTGCACGACTTGATTGCCGTTAACAAGAACGGTGCCCATATAGTTTCCTCCACGCGGGTTAAAGGTAATCAGCGTATTGGCCGCTACACGCTCCAGCCTGATTTTGTACAGTACACCGAAGTTCCCCAGATTGGTTTCCTGGAGACCTGTCAGGGCATCGAGGCCGAGCAAGTTCGGATCCTTGTTATTGTCGCCGATCACGAGTCTGGCTGGAGTAGTTCCCACCAAATCCGAAACGTTAATGAGACGAGTAGAATCCGGATAGGTACCACGATTATGCACTCCGTCACGCGGCAAGATAGGCGTTACAGGCAGTGATGAAATCGGCTCTTTGTTCGCATCAATCATCATCACGGAATAGGTAACCGCTTGATCACTGAACAGATCGGCCTGCATCGAGACGTTATCGTTTGGCTTCATGGCTATAGTATTCAGTTCTGTAAGAATCGATACGCTTTGTCCTGGCTGGATTACCGTTTGCTTGTATGAGCTGCCGTTCAGCATCGATTCCCAGTATCGTGTTACAGATTTCTGTCCGGTTAGCTCTGCAAATGAGCTAGGACCGCCAAATCCCGAATATTGGGTTGTAACTGTCGCAGGGTACATATTGTCATTTGTGGCAATTACATATACCTTGGTGTTGATCGACAAATTGTTCTTATGGTGAATCAGGAAACGTGTTGCACCTGTAGCCGTTTCACGGTACAGCACACCCTCACTGAACACCGTTTCCGGGCTGTTGCTGCGGATCAGGGTAAACGGCTCGGAAGACGTGGTGTAGTTTAGATTTGGCCAAGTAGGGACCGGAGAGCCGTCAAATTTGAATGCTGTACCGGGTACTGCGAACAGGCGGTTAAAATCCTCTTCATTGTACAGCTGTTCTTCCGTAATAATAACTGTTTTCTCAAACGTATTGACGGCTCCATGGGAATCCGTAGCAGTCAGGCTGATGACCTTTGCACCGGGTGTAAAGAACGCCTGGGCTTTATTGGTCCATGTTACTGTAATCGTGTCGCCGTCTGGATCACTGCTGTTATCCGTATAAGTGATGGGTTCACCCATTTTGTACTGTTCCTTGTCCGTGACGAAATTTGCCACCGGCGCTTCATTCGGCTTCAGAACATTAATGGTCGCAGTGTACGGATCACTCGTGCGTCCATTGGCATCCACAACGGAATAGGTAACGGTATAAATACCGGGTTCATCATAATAGTCCCGCTTGTCTCCACCCCATTGATCACTAACGATAGGTGTTCCATTCGGTGAACTGCTGGAGGTCACAAAGTTGACCATGGTTTGACCGGCATAAATTTCGGTAGGCTGAACCGTGAAGGAAGCCTTAGGCTTTGTAGAAAGCGTAAGAATTACACGTTTCCCAGGCGTATCCAATACATATTTTAATTTTAGTGCCGATGTAATGGAGGTCAAAGGAATCATAAACGTTCCTTTGTACTGGTAGGTTGCACCCTTCATTGTGGACTTCTTGCCATTGACTGTATAGGTTTTGCTGTTCAGCTTAAAGCGCATTACATCGCTGCCTTTAGTAACTACGGTCTCTTTGGCCTTGGAATCATAAGTAACCTGCAGTCCTACACGTTCCACCATCGCCCGGATAGAGACGTAGGATACGCCATTCTTGACTGCCATCGGCTGATTGGCCAAATATAACATACCGTTTACGTACATTTTGTTGCTGTTCAACATCAGCACCAGCTGGTCATCGCCTGTAGCGGAGAGCATTTGCGGATCCATACTGTTCGTCTGCATGTACGTTTGATCGGTAACCGTTGCTGGCGGCAGCGGTGTTTCCGTAGGCTCTGCAGACGGAGTTGGTGATGCTGTACCGTCCAATAATCCGCCTGACGACGGGTCAGTAGATAGGGGTACAGATGAAGCGGACGGTGTTGGTGTTGATGTTGGTGTCGCCTCCGCGGTACTCACGTTGCTCGGTGAAGTGGTGCTGACGGGTGCGGCGAAAACCGGTACCGCTGCGGCAACCTGTGTGATGGCCAATACAGCAGCTAATGATAATTTCTTAAGATTCATGATATGACTCCTTCTACTCCCAGTTGTAGTATATAAGGCCTGCAGTTCTCTCTCTGTAATCCTTATATTCCCCGCAAAACGCATGACGCCCTGAAAGGACGGCAGGCAAAATTTTGCCACATGCTTTTTACAAAACATAGTATTAGACGCAGTAAGCCCTTAAAAGTTTCATTAAATGTAAAGAAAGATCAAAATCCATTTTCAACCTGTAAAAATATGATTTTTTTATTAAAAAACCGAAGTTGCTGAGTTTTGTTATATTCTCCTTTATTTACCTTTCCTACAATGATTGCATTATAGAATCAACGCAGCGGGTGATACCTTTGTCCAAAAAAAGTTCGATTCTGACCCAGCTGATTTCCGGCTTCTCGCTTATCATATCTCCATTGTTGCTGTCACCATTTTTTGGTCCTACCGCTCCTCCTCAGAAGCTGTACAGAGCCGCTCCAATCAGGAGAATAATCGGCCAATATTGCGACTGAGAATACCATTATTTGAAATTGGAAAAACCAACCCAATCACTGCCCCAAATCCCTTTTTGATAATTGACATCCTTAAAGGCGATCAGCGTCCCGAACATCGGAATGTAGTTGTTAATGACCAGAACCACAATCGCCGGAAGCATCATCACATAGAACACCCAATATTTCCTCATGACCCGCCATATCGAAGGCTTTATGGTCCTGCCGGCATTGTTACCTTTGGATAAGCTGACGGAAGGACTACTCGCGCTCATCGTTTCATTCCTCCATTTCCTATCATCCTTTGAAGCCTCGACTCCCCTTACAATTCCTCTTTGTTTCCGCACCCCCCTGCCCTTTAATTAAAACATATGGTTTATTTTAGGAGTATAAGGTGCAGCTTAGATTTCTATGAAAAAAGCAACTACATACAGAAATTACAAACAAAAAAGACGATTAGCCTTGTAGTTCAAGGTTAATCGCCTTTTATAGTATTATTTGCAGTGCCGGTTTCCTCTTACGTTACTTACGTTCAGGCCTTACATTGCCCTGACAGCAACGCAGTTACACTTTCCGGTACTGATCACGGTATTCCTTGGGGGACATGCCTGTCTGCTTCTGAAACACTTTGGTAAAATAACGCCGCTCCTGATAACCTACTCCGGAGCTAATCGCCGTGATGCTCTTGTCGCTGCTCGCCAGCATGAACTTGGCGGCTTCAATCCGCTGCTGGGTCACATATTCCACAAAGGTCATCGCAAAACGGTTCTTGAACAGCAGGCAGAAGTAGCTGCCGCTGATGCCTATCTTGTTCGCGACTTCCTCAATGCCCAAATCATAATGCAGCCGCTCCGAAATATATTGTGCTGCCAGATTCATCAGCTGGTCTGGTGTTTTTTTGACGGAATCATCGGCTGCAGGCACTTCCTGAAACAGCGGAATGCTGTTGTACAGCTTATCCTTGTACTGCCTGCTGCGGATTTGCGTACCGATCTCCCGCACCTTGTTGCCTAGCTCCTCATAATGAATCGGCTTACAGATGTACTCCTTTACACCGAGGCGTATGGCCTCCCGGGCGTAATCAAATTCCTGGTAGCCGCTGAGCAGCAGTACCTCGCTCTCCAGACCCATCTCCCGCAGCTTGCCAATGAACGTCAAGCCGTCCATCACCGGCATGCGGATATCACATAGCACAAGGTCCGGCGCGTTCTCCTCGGCAATCCGTAAGGCTTCCATGCCGCTGCGGGCCATACCGGCAACCTCCATCCCCATTTCCTGCCATGGCAGCACCCTGTTGAGATTGTTCAGAATGGGAGCTTCGTCGTCAACCAATAATACTTTTAGCATAATGATCTTCCCCCTGCCCGTATTTAGGTATGACGCATTGGATGATTGTTCCTTCACCCGGGCTGGCACAGATGAATATCCCGTATCTGTCGCCGTATTCAATCCGGATACGATCGGCCACACTGCGCACTCCAAGACCACGCCGCTCCGGATGAATGCCTTGCTCCGTCCGTCCTTCGTCCGACTGGTTTGCCGTTTCGTTAACCATATACTGGAACATCGAGAGCTGGGCCGGAGTCATCCCGATTCCGTTATCCTCAATCTGCAGGATCAAGTTGCCGCGTTCTTCCCAGCCCTTAACAGTCACCTTGCCCTTGTATCCGATCCCCTCGAACCCATGCTGGATACTGTTCTCCACCAGCGGCTGCAGTGTCAGCTTGAGGATACCGCAGCCCATAAGCCCTTCCGGGATGTCTATTTCATAATCAAATACATCCTCGAAACGGAATTTCTGGATATCGAGATAATTACGCAGGTGGGTAACTTCTTCTTCCAGTGTGATTTCATCCCTGTCCTGAATGCTGATCCGCAGAATACTCGCTAGCCGGTAGACCATCTCGCTAACCTTGCGGCCTTCATTCTGTACAGCAAGCACATTGATCGACTCCAGCGTGTTGAACAGGAAATGCGGCTTGATCTGTGCCTGCAGAACCCGCATCTCAGCCTGATTCTTCCGTCTTTGCTCCAGATGGATCCGATTAAACAAGCCGTTGATTTTATCCATCAAATCGTTAAAACCTTTGGCAAGCAATGTCATCTCGTCATTGCCCTTCTCCTCAACCCTTGTAGTAAGATCGCCATCCTCCACCCGCCGCATAAAGCGGACAATAACAGCAATCCCGCCCGTTATCCGGTTCATAAAGAACAAATTAAAGATGACGGCAGCCAGGAAGCAGAGAAAGATAACCCCGACGAACCAGCGGGCGAACACTGTAACCTCCCGTGACAACGAACCCCACGAGGTGATAGAAACGAGGCTCCAGGGATATTCCTTCAGATGATAGACGGACAGAATACTTTTCTCCCCGTCGAACTGGGTTTTGAAGCTTTGAAAACCTTCCTTGAAGGTTATATTTTTCGCCGTAAACGACTGGAAATCCTGTCCGTCCAGCTTGCGGTCCGGATCCAGCAGAATCATTCCGTCATCGTTCACCAGCATGAAAGAGACCTTTTGGTTACTGTCCCCAATCTTCAAATTCCGGAATATGGATTCGAACTCCCAGTTCTTGATCTGCACGACCAGAATGCCGATGTTCTCAAAGAAGCTAAGCTCCTTCACTAGCCGGATCTGTGTGAACACGGCTTCTGTTCCTGTCAGTTCCGGATATTCATGCGGTGCCAGCCATTTCGGCACACCATTGAGCTTCATGACCTCCTGATAGAGAGCACTTCCTTTGAATTTATCGTAAGGGAGTGTGCGGAAATTTTCCTTGTTGAATACCGATACGATCTCCGAGCTGCCTTTACCGTTAAAATTGTACAGAAAGGCATAGCTGATCGAAGGGTGATTATACAGCAGACTACGGAAGTTGCGCTGGCTGGCATTCAGGTTCAGCTGCTCAGCATCAGTCAGATCCTGTTTTGAAGGATCATCCGCGCTGAGCGCCATATGAAACACCGAGGTAGCAATTCCGTTGTCTGTCACGTTGTTCATATCTTTAAAGACGTTGGAGATGCTGTAGCTGATCGCTTTAAGTGAATACTCGGACTGCTGGCTGTATTTCTTCTCAATAGAATTATAAGTAACGAAGAACATAATCATGCCAAGAATAAACAAGGGGATGATAATCAGGCCCAAAAATGCCGTAAATAATTTATAGCGCAAATTCATCGGCAGTGCTCCTGACTGTGAATAAGGTTATCCTTTTACGCTGCCTGCCGTTACGCCTTCAATAATTTTCTCCTGCAAAATGGCGTAAATAATAATGACCGGCAGCACACTGTAGACAATGCCTGCAGACATTTGCGCATAATTCATCTGATACTGATCGCGGAATTGGACCATTCCCACCGGAAGTGTGCGCAGCTCGTCATTCGAAAGAAAATAGTTAGCCAGCAAAAATTCATTCCAATTTCCCAGGAAATTAACAATGAATACTGTAACCATGGCGGGAACCGTCAGAGGTACAATAATTCTAGCAAAGATACCGGGAGCCTTCAAGCCATCCATAACTGCCGCTTCTTCAATTTCACTGGGCAACGAACGCATAAATGCGGCCAAAATAATAATCGTAAACGGTATTGCATTGGCAATATAAGGGATGATCAATGCCCAATGTGTATTCAGAATGTGCAGTTTGCGCACAATCGTATAAATCGGCAGCATCAGCGCATTGTTAGGAATAAGCATTCCGACCAGTACAAGCGAAAACAGGATACCGTTCCATTTGCCCTGCCGCATCCGTGTGACTGCAAAGGCAAACATCGATGCCAGCAAAATGGAGACGACAGAAGCCAGCACAGAAATGTACAAGCTGTTAAAGAAGTAGGTGCTGATCTTGGCGTTGACCCAGGCCTCCACATAGTTAGAGAAGGCAAATTCCTTCGGAATGCCGAATGGATTCAAGGCGATCGCGTTGTTGTCTTTCTTTACTGAAGAGAACAGGACGAACAGGAAAGGAAAAAGAATAACAAGCAGATACGACAACAGCACAACATGCGGCAGACTCTTTTTCAGGCGTGGCATCAGTATTCAATCCTTTCATTGCGCCGGGCAAACAGCAGATGATACAGCGCCGTAACCACAAGCGTGAATGCAAAGATCAGGACTGCGATGGCATTGCCGTAGCCATACTTAAAGTTGGTGATCGCGTATTTTATCATATAAGTCGCCATGACCTCGGTCGATCCAGCCGGACCGCCTTTCGTCATCACGATGACGATATCCGCAGCCTTCATTGCACCGGCGATGGAGAGCATAATAACTACGGAAATGATCGGCACAATCAGCGGCAGTGTGATGCGTGTGGCACGCTGAAAGCCGGTAGCGCCGTCAATGGCCGCAGCTTCATCCAGTTCACTAGGAATGGATAGAATAGCCGCCAGCACCATAACAATGTAGAATCCGGTCCACTGCCAGGCATTCGTGATCAGAATAGACAGCATGGCAAACCGTTCATCCGACAGCCAGTACACCGGCTCAATACCAACGAGACCAATCAGCTTATTAAAGAGGCCGATATTGGGCTCATAAATAAATCCCCACAGAATGCCGATTACCGCAGTAGACATAATAGAAGGCATAAACACGGCTGTCTTGTAGAGTCCTTTCAGTTTCTTAACGTTGGCAATCAAAAGCGAAAAGAATACGATCAGGGGAACCTGCACGCACACGGAGAACAGGATAAACCAGCCGTTATTCTTCACCGAAACCCAGAAGCGTTCATCTCCAAGCGCTTTTTTGAAGTTAGTGAGGCCGGTGAATTTAACCGTATCCGATACTCCGTTCCAACTGGTGAAGCTGTAGTAAAGTGAGCTGAAGATCGGATATATAAAGAACATGAAGAACAATACCAGGGCAGGAATAACAAACAGGATAAAGACCAATGGATTTCTGAGTGATTTATTCATGACTACCTCCGATTGCTTAGACTATCTGGGAGCGATTAGGGCAGATTTTAAAAATGCACCCTGGAGCAAGCACCAGGGTACATAGAATTTACCGTTCCTTATTCCACTGCTGCGTTAGCTTCTTCTTGAACTTTTTGCAGCGCCTCGCCCATTTTTTCAGGTGTTGTCTGTCCGCCGATCAGCTTCTGAATTTGAATGTTGCTGATCTCGGTGGTGACATCCGCTTGAACCAGAGAGTCAAAGGCAGGGAATGAAGACTGGGAATTATTCAGTACCGCTACGATTTCACTCATCAGATCATCGGTAATATTCTCGTTCAGGATATTCTGATCAATCTTCATGGCCGGCAGCACTCCATCCTCTACCAGACCGCGAAGCTGCATTTCTTCATTGTACATATTCTTGATAAAAGATTTCACTGCAGCCAGCTGACGCTCGTCATCTGCCGCCGAAGCCGAGAATCCGTAACCGTTATTCACATCACGCATCAGTGCCGTTTGGTCGCCTACCCCGCCGTCAACCGCCGGGATATTGAAGAAACCAACCTTGCCGATCAGACCTTCACCCGATTGTCCTGCTTTGAATACAGAGGATTTCCAAGTTCCATCATAGAGCAGAATGGCTTCGCCACTAGTGAACTGGGTGGTATACTCAGCATATTCGAAACCAAGCTCGCCTTTTTTGAAATAGCCTTTATCTACCCATTCCTTGTATTTCGCAAAACCTTTCACTACATTAGCATCGCTCCATTTGGCTTCACCAGTTGCGAATTTAGCCGTTACATCCGGTCCGGCATAACGTGACCAGAGGTGGTTGGCCAGCATCAGCGGCACCCAGCCGGCTTTGGAAGCGCCAGCCAGCGGTACTTTGCCATCAGCCTTAATATCGGCCAGTTGCTTCTCAAGCTCAGCAAAGGTCTTCGGAGCTTCCCAGCCCTTGCTGCCATAGTATTCTTTATTATAGAAGAAACCTTCACCGGAACCGCCGATTGGCAATCCGTAAATCTTGCCTTCATAAGTAAATGGATCAAGATTCGAGAACTTGTCTTTAATGCCCAATTCTTCGAGGATCGGGGTCAGGTCAAGCAATTTTCCTTCTTTGGCGTATATTTTGGAGTCAGGGCTCCCAAAGAGATCGAACACTGCCGGAGGATTGCCGGCGGCCATTTCACCGCGCAGCTTCTCTTTGCGGTTCACATCCGAATCTACACCATCCAGTTTGAATGTCAGGCCCGGCACTTCACTTTGAACCTTGCCTATCACATCCTCCAGAATAGCAAGACGTTTCTGCTTATCAGCACCAACCTGCGTATGACGGATCGTCATTTCGAAAGGCTCAGCGCTGGCAGGCTCATCAGTGGCAGCAGCATTGGTTGCAGCGGCTGAATTGCTTGGTGCTGCAGTTTCTCCATTGTTGCTTGCCTTATTATTGTTGCCTCCACAGCCAGCCAGCAAAGCAGAAGAGACAAAAACCAGGGACAACAGCATAGTCATACTTTTTCTCATTACGGGTGACCCTCCCTATTTATTAATTTCCCTTACAACTCTTATTATAAAAAACAGTGTGTGTAATCGTAAGGTTAAGATTCATCTACTTTAGGGATAAAATACTCTAATGTAAGCGAATACACTCCTAATTAATCACATACCACGTCACTTATAGTTACATATTCTGAAAAATTATTCCATAGAAAATAGACCTCGCGTCATTAAACCTCTACACAAAATCATCTTTCCCGCAAAATAATCCCTTTATCTGCTGAAACATAACATGCGTTCTGGATCATTAAAAAGCAAAAAAGCCGTTTCCGCAGTACATAAGCTACTGCAAGATACGGCTTCGGCTTCCTATAATAAGTATCATCACTTAACAAGTGCTGTCTCGTTGCGTCCTTCTTCAATCAGCCGGTAAGCGCGCTGCACTTCTTCATCGGTCGGTGAGGGTACCCCTTCTAGCTCATAGGGACGGCCAAGTTCTTGCCATTTATAAATACCCATTTGGTGATAAGGCAGGATTTCAAACTTCTCTACCCCATTAAGCGTTCCAATGAATCGGCCGAGATTCAGTAAATCCTCTTCCTTATTATGAATGCCAGGAACGTACACGTGGCGGATCCACATTTTACGGTTATGATCCGACAACCAGCGGGCCAGCTTCAATGTACGATCATTCGATTTACCGGTCAGCTTAATATGCGCTTCATCATCGATATGCTTGAGATCGAGCAGCACAAGATCAGTAACATCCAGCAAATCGCTGATCTTCGAACCATCATTATAGCCATTTGTATCCAGTGTGGTATGCAGATTCCAGCGCTGTTTCACTTCAGTGAACAGTTGTTTGACAAAATGCGCCTGCAGCGTTGGTTCGCCGCCAGATACGGTAAGCCCGCCACCTGAAGACTTATAATAATTCAGGTAAGGTTCGATTTCCGCCAGCACTTCCTCGATGCTCATTTCTCTGCCTTCATTAAGACCCCAGGTATCCGGGTTATGACAATACTGGCATTTCAATAAGCAGCCCTGCATAAATAGAACAAAACGGATACCAGGCCCGTCTACGGTCCCGAACGTTTCTAAGGAATGTATATGTCCATTAGCCATATGATGACTTCCTTTCGAAAAGAACTTAAAATTTTAATTAATTTTTAGCAAGATTTTACCGCCCCCTGAATCAAGGGCGGTATCACCTCACTGCTATTACATCTTATACAAGAACTGTATTACACAGTTAATTTAATTACATTGTACCGTGGAATGTACGGTTGATAACATCCAACTGTTGTTCACGGGTCAGTTTGATGAAGTTAACAGCATAGCCGGATACACGAATGGTCAATTGAGGATAGTTCTCCGGATGATCCATAGCGTCGATCAGTTGTTCACGGTTAAACACATTAACGTTCAAGTGCTGAGCGTTGTTGTGGAAGTATCCGTCCATCATGAATACCAGGTTGGACTTACGGGACTCTTCGTCTTTACCCAGCGCCTTAGGAACGATGGAGAACGTGTTGGAAATACCGTCTTGTGCCTCGGAATACGGCAGTTTGGCAACAGAGTTCAAGGAAGCCAGTGCGCCTTTCTTGTCGCGTCCGTGCATTGGGTTAGCACCTGGAGCGAACGGTTCACCTTTCTTACGTCCGTCAGGAGTAGTACCAGTCTTCTTACCATAAACTACGTTCGAAGTGATAGTCAATACCGATTGAGTCGGCATAGCGTCACGGTAAGTTTTGTGTTTGCGGATCATCGACATGAAGGTTTCAACCAGTTCAACCGCGATGTTGTCAACAGCATCGTCGTTGTTGCCGTAGCAAGGGAATTCTCCTTCGGTTTCGAAGTCGATGGCGATGCCTTGTTCGTTGCGGATCGGTTTAACCTTAGCGAATTTAATTGCGCTCAGGGAGTCAGCAGCAACGGACAGGCCGGCGATACCGCAAGCCATCGTACGCAGAATGTCACGGTCATGCAGCGCCATTTCGATGCGTTCGTAGGAATATTTGTCATGCATGTAGTGAATGATGTTCAGGGTGTTGACATAAGTCTTAGCCAGCCACTCCATCATCGGTTTGAAGCGTTTCATTACTTCGTTGTAATCCAGATATTCGGAAGTGATCGCAGGGAATTCAGGTCCAACTTGTACGCCTGATTTCTCGTCTACACCACCATTGATCGCGTACAGCAAAGCTTTCGCCAGGTTGGCGCGGGCGCCGAAGAACTGCATTTGTTTACCGATGCGCATTGGGGATACGCAGCAAGCAATTGCGTAATCTTCACCCCAATATGGACGCATTACATCGTCATTCTCATATTGGATAGCGCTGGTTTCGATGGAAACCTTGGCACAATATTTTTTAAAGCCTTCAGGCAGTCTTTCGGACCACAGAACCGTCAAGTTAGGCTCTGGAGCAGGTCCCAGGTTGTACAGGGTATGCAAGAAGCGGAAGCTGTTCTTAGTTACGCGTGTTGTTCCGTCTTCAGCCATACCACCGATGGATTCCGTTACCCAAGTAGGGTCGCCGGAGAACAGTTCATTATAGTCAGGCGTACGCAGGAATTTCACAATACGCAGTTTCATTACGAAATGGTCAACGATTTCTTGTGCTTGTTCTTCAGTAAGTGTACCTTCTTCAAAATCGCGCTGTGCATAGATGTCGAGGAAGGAGGATACACGTCCCAGGGACATTGCAGCACCGTTTTGTTCTTTTACTGCTGCCAGATAACCGAAGTATACCCATTGAGTAGCTTCTTTGAAGTTGTTCGCCGGTTTGGAAATATCAAGTCCGTGAGCGGCAGCCATTTCTTTCAGCTCGCCCAGAGCGCGGATTTGTTCCGACAGCTCTTCGCGCAACCGGATTACTTCTTCAGTCATGGAATCAACTTCAAGCTCGGTTTGTTGTTGTTTCTTGTCTTTGATCAGGAAGTCAATACCGTATAGAGCAATACGGCGGTAGTCACCGATAATACGTCCGCGGCCGTAAGCATCAGGAAGACCTGTAATAACGCCGGATTTACGTACTGCTCTCATGTCAGGTGTATATGCATCAAACACGCCTTGGTTATGCGTTTTGCGGATATTCGTAAACATTTCGACAATGTTGTTCGGAAGCTCGAAGCCATAAGCTTTGGTGGCATCGATCATCATCTTAATACCGCCGAACGGTTGAATAGAACGTCTGAAAGGAGCATCAGTCTGTACGCCTACAATTTGTTCCTTGTCCTTGTCGATGTAGCCTGGCTTGTGGGAAGTGATGGTGGAGACAGTATCCAGGGAAACGTCCCATACGCCGCCTCTTTCTCTTTCTTCCTTGCTCAGCTGGGAGATAATCTTCCACAGTTCAGTAGTGTTGCTGGTAGGACCTACGAGGAAATCTTCGTTTCCTTCATAAGGCTTGATGTTCTTGGAAATAAATTCGTTAACGTCGACTTTTCTGGCCCATTTACCTTTTGTAAAACTTCTCCAACTCGACTTCACTTCTTGTACATCTTTTTCAATCACCGACATACTAAATCCCTCCATTTATATTTATTATATTTGTAGAGATCGCGGGCTTGAAGGTTAATCCCGTGTCTCGTGATCCCAAAGATATGGTTGTAATTAAATTCACAATCGCGTCTTCATAACTGGGACCGTTCTTTATATAAACATTTTAGTTTATTTTCTGAAAAAGGACTGTGACAAATATCACCTTTCCGGTGATATTTGTCACTACCATCCCCTTCCATATTAACCTGTAACCTTATTCTTTGCTAAGAAATCACCAATTAGTTGTCGAATCTTCCGTAGAATGCGTTGCGGTATACATCAGCAAGTTCAGTAACCAGCGGCAGTTTAGGGTTGGCAGTAGTACATTGGTCTTCAAATGCACGGTCAGCCAGATAGTCTACGCGGGATTCGAAATCCTTAGGATCAAAGCCGAGTTGTTGGAACGACTCTTCAATGCCCAATTTTTTGTTCATGTCGCGGATTGCATTGATCAGGCTGGTTACACCTTCTTCGGTAGTGCGTGCAGGCAATCCCAGAATACGGGCGATTTCAGCATAACGTTCGTCAGCTACAAAGTGCGAATACTTAGGGAACGAAGCAAACTTCGTTGGTTTCTTGGCATTGTAACGGATAACGTGCGGCATCAGGATGGCATTGGTACGTCCATGAGCCGTGTGGTATTGACCGCCCCATTTGTGCGCCAAGCTGTGGTTGATGCCCAGGAATGCATTGGCAAATGCCATACCAGCCAGCGTCGATGCGTTGTGCATTTTTTCGCGGGCAAGTTTGTCGCCTTCAAGTGCGGATTTCTCCAGGTATTGGAATACCAGCTGGATAGCTTTGATAGCCAGACCATCGGTGTAGTCACTTGCCATAACAGAAACATAAGCTTCAATCGCATGTGTCAATACGTCCATACCTGTATCAGCAACAGCAGTCTTAGGCAAGCTATATACAAACTCAGGGTCGATGATCGCTACATCCGGAGTCAGCTCATAGTCTGCAAGCGGATATTTAGTATTATTTGCAGTAGTTTTGTCAGTAATAACCGCGAACGAGGTTACTTCCGAACCTGTACCCGATGTTGTTGGAATAGCTACAAATTTCGCTTTGTTGCCGAGCTTAGGGAATTTGTATACCCGTTTGCGGATATCCATGAACTTTTGTTTCAAACCGTTAAAGTCAGCATCTGGGTGTTCATAGAACAGCCACATTCCTTTTGCAGCATCCATTGGGGAACCGCCGCCGAGTGCGATGATGCAGTCCGGTTGGAATCTGTTCATCATAGCTGTACCTTTTTCCACGGTAGTTGTCGATGGATCCGGTTCAACTTCCGAGAACACTTCGATCGCCACAGGGGTCTGGCGTTGACGCAGGTAGTGCTCTACTCTTTCTACATAACCCAGTTTAACCATCATAGGGTCAGTGATAATTGCTACGCGGGTAATATCAGGCATTTTGGCCAGGTATTGAGTGGCTCCCTTTTCGAAATAAATCTTATCAGGCACCTTAAACCATTGCATATTCACGGTACGACGGTTCACCCTTTTCACATTGATCAGATTGATGGCAGTTACGTTTTGCGATACCGAGTTGCGTCCATAAGATCCGCAGCCCAGAGTCAACGAAGCAATATTAGTATTGTAAATGTCGCCGATGGCGCCATGTGTTGAAGGTGAGTTAACAAGAATACGTCCAGTTTGCAGACGGTTCGAGAACTTCATGATAACTTCTTCATTGTTGGAATGGATAGCCGAGCTGTGTCCCATGCCGCCGAATTCGACGACTTGAGCTGCGCGTTCAATCCCTTGGTCAGCATTCTTAACCTTGTAGCAAGCCAGAACCGGGCTAAGTTTCTCAGCGGACAGCGGGTACTTGGTGCCTACGCCTTCGAGTTCAGCTACCAAAATCTTCGTTCCGGCAGGAACCTGGATACCGCACATTTCAGCGATCTTCACAGCGGATTGACCTACGATTGCCGGGTTAACCGCACATTTTTCTACATTCATTGCGCCGTTGGTCAGCTTAGCAGCTTCTTCTTTATTCACAAAGTAGCAGCCATTTGCGATCATTTTCTTTTTCACTTGGTCAAAAATTGCTTCTTCAATAATAACAGCCTGCTCGGAAGCGCAAATCATACCATTGTCAAAAGTCTTGGAAAGAATAATGTCAGTAACCGCTTGGTCGATATCCGCACTTTTCTCAATGAAGGCAGGTACGTTACCAGGGCCTACGCCGAGAGCCGGTTTACCGCAGCTGTATGCCGCTTTAACCATTGCAGATCCGCCTGTTGCCAGGATAAGAGCGACGTCCGGATTGTTCATCAATGCGTTTGTTTTGTCCATTGTCGGAAGCTCAATCCATTGGATACAGTTCTCAGGAGCGCCTGCTTTCACAGCTGCATCATGAAGAATTCTTGCTGCTGCGGCACTACACTCTTGCGCTGATGGATGGAAACCGAATATAATAGGATTACGTGTCTTAGCGGCAATCAGCGCTTTAAACATCGTGGTGGATGTTGGGTTGGTTACCGGTGTGATACCCATTACGATTCCGACCGGCTCGGCAATTTTTTGGAAGCTGTCATATTTATTATCTTCAACGACGCCTACTGTTTTGTCGTATTTAATTCCGTGCCAGATATATTCAGTTGAGAAGATGTTCTTCGTAATTTTGTCTTCGTATACTCCGCGTCCTGTTTCTTCTACAGCCAATTTTGCCAGGTACATATGCTTGTCGAGCCCAGCCAATGCCATTGCATGAACGATTGTGTTAACTTGCTCTTGATCCAGCGCCATATAGGCTTCTTGAGCTTTCTTTGCTTTATCCACCAAAATCTGAATATATTCTTCAGCGGTGGTTTGTTTCACTTGGGCGGCGACTTCGTTTTTAACTGCCATCTCCCTCGTCCTCCTGTCAATTTTTAGGTTGTTTTTCTCTACACATTTATCTTATCACATCCTCTTCAATATTAAAAGTGAAATCTTTCACAAAGTATAAAGTTTTTTTTGATTTGTTTTCAAAGCGCTTTCATTCAATCATATTCAGGCATTATTTCCAGTTTATATGGTAAAATTCACTTATATTTGTCCAATCTGCGAACAGCAAAATAAGGACTCTCACCGTATGAACCTGTTACAGGGCTCCACAAAGCATTATTTTTCTATTTTTTGGTAATTACATCTATATTTCTTTGCCTCATTCCTCCGCCTTATCCTTGATTTCCTCTTCCCTCACCTAACCTTTGGAGAACTATTTACAGCAAAAAGACAAGGGAACAATGTCCCCTGCCTCTTCCGCTTTTTACAATTCATTTATATAAATTACCATTTTAAAACTTCCTACTCTACTTTAATAGTATCAAAGAATTTCTCCTGCACAGTTTTGGCAGCAGCATCTAATTGTGCTTTGGAGTCGGTTCCTTTTTTGGAGAACAGCTCCTGAATCACATTAGACAGGGTTGCATAATAATCTTGAGTATTGTATTGTGCTTCCGGTTTGCCGTCCAAGAGGGCCATAATATCCGGGTTATACTGGTACACGATATCGGAATACTTGTCATATACCGCTTTGGTCTTCTTGCCGAACTCGGAATCTGCAGCATAGTAGTCCAGAAGCGGCGGGATGAAGTATTTGCCGTCCGCTTTACGCTGCTGCAGAATAGCGTCGAGCGCATCGAGGCCTTTATCGGAGAAATAATCAAAGGTAATGTAACGGAACGCCATCTCCTGCTCGTCTTTTGTAGCGTTAGGATTGATGACCAGATAGTCTCCGCCAAGTACTCCGGTATGCTTGCCGCCTTTTTCAAAAGCTGGCATCGGATAGGTCAGCACATCTGCAGGCTTCAATCCGCCTTGATTCAGCGCTTGCTCAATAACTCCGTCGGAACCCGCCATTACCATGGCCGTACGTCCTTGTTGGAATGCACCTACAGCATCACCCCAGCCAAGTGCCCAATCCTGAGGAATTGCCTCCGCTTCCCATCTCAGCTTCTTGTAGAAGTCCAGCGCTTTCACACCTGCATCAGAATTGAAGGTTGCAACAACCTTGCCTCCTTCAACTTTTTGAATTTCTCCGCCCGCTTCGAACAGGAAGTTGGTCCAGTTCCAGCCTGCTTCATTGCCTTTACCCATAGGTGCGATACCGGAAATTCCTTTTTTGGCATCTGCTACACCTTTGGCTGTATTCAGCATATCATCCCAGGTCCAATCCATTGCAGGCACCGCTACACCTTTGTCATCCAGCATTTTTTTATTGATCATTGTCGTGGTAACATAACCCTTTTGTGTGACCCCGTAGACTTTACCGTCAATTATGAACTGGTTCTGCAGCACCGGATTGATCTGATCCTTGTATTCATATTTGTTCCAAAGATCAGTAATATCGGCAACCCAGCCTTTTTCAATCAGGAATTTGGCTTCTGTAGCATAAGTGTTGAAGAAGGTCGGCGCTTCATTCGCAGCCATCTTCACGCCGATTTCACTTACGTTGTACTGCCAGTCGTCTTTAACGATCTCCACATTCGGATACTCTGCTTGGAAGCGTTTGATCCGGTCATCTTCCTGTGCCCTCATTTCTGTCAAGTCAGGCGTAGGATAGTGAATTTTGATCGTTACTTTTCTCTGAGTGATATCACCCGCGGGCGCATCCGTTGGAGCAGCAGTTTTATCCGCTGTCTCAGTGGTAGCTGCCGGTGAAGCGTCCCCTCCCTTATTCCCCTGTGCATTTCCGTTGTTGTTATTGTTGCCGCCGCAGGCAGATAACAACGAGCCGGTCACAAGGAGACAGGCTAATACGCTGGAATATTTACGCATTGAAACTCCCCTTTTCAATTCATAATTAGCTAACAAAATCATCATAAAAGAGAAATCGCTTACAAACGAGGTGTATTTATATTCCTTATGTGTGCATGTTTACGATCTCTGCATAAAAGAAGTCATATTCTGATTCAGCCCTTAACCGCTGACAGCGCCACCCCGCGCATAATGAATCTCTGGAAAATCAGAAAGACCAAAATTGGCGGCAGCGAGACTAGAAAAAGAATAGCGAACTTGATATTGGTATTGAGCGCCTTGACGTTGATCACATATTTATAGATCGATGTCGCAAGTGTATATTTGTCCTCACTATGCATGACAAGCGATGGCCAGAACCAGTCATTCCAGGCTGTCGAGAAGATAAAGATCGCCAGTGTGGCGAAGATTGGAATGGACAGTGGTACGGCGATTGAGAAGAAACTTCGCGGTTCCGAGGCACCGTCAATCCGCGCAGCTTCAAAAATCTCAGGATGGAGTCCGTCAAAAAAGTTCTTCAGGAGCAGGAAATAAAACGTATTCGCTCCGGCAGGAAGCCAGAAAGCTGCATACTGGTTCAAGAGTCCGAGTTCCTTTAGATTGACAAAGTTCGGGATCATATAGCTGGTCGCCGGGATAAACAGCGTCATCAGGAAGAAGAAATAGAAAACTCTCTTGAACGGCACATTCATCCGCGAAATACTGAAAGAAGCAAGACCGAGCACGACCAGGGTCATAATCATATTCCCGACAAAAATATAAATCGTGTTCCTGAGGAATTTCAGCAGGTCAATGTAATCCAGCGCATCTTTCAGGTTGGCGAAATGCCATTCCTGGGGGAAAAAATGCGGCGGGAACGAGTTGACCTCCTGATTGGATTTCAGGCCGTTGAACATCGTCATCAGGATGGGATACAGCATGGTAAAGATCATAATCAGAATGAAAAACACCATAATTCCGTAGACGATTTTGTTGCTTGTTTTCTTCAAATCATGTTCGGAAAGAATTCCTCTCTCTGCGCTCTTCATCTTAATTGTCCTCCTTATTCAGCTTGAACTGTAAAATGCCCAAACCGCCGAGGACAACAAACATCAGCATGCCCAGTGCAGTCGCGGTTCCATAATCCAGTCTGGTAAATGCATACTTCACAATTAGCAGAGCATAGGTCAGCGTCGTCTTATTGGGTCCGCCGTCAAGCAATGCCAGCTGTGATTGGTATCCCTGGGAAGTCGCGATGACCTGCAGGATCAGCATCAGGATAATCAGATTACGCAGTGAAGGAAGTGTGATATGGCGGATACGGGCCCAGACACCGGCACCGTCAATTTCCGCAGCTTCATACCAGTCGCGTGGAATACTAAGCACGGCTGCCAGATAAATCAGCATCCCGGAGCCGAACTGCTGCCAAGTTTCCATGAACACCAGTGAGATCATCGACCATCTGCTGTCCGTCAGAAACGGGATCTGGTCTGCACCCATCGTGCCTAGGAAGGCATTGATCGGGCCCACGGGATCATACAGCCATCTCCACAGCCCATAGAGCACTACGGCCGGCATAACATAAGGCAGATAAGCCGCAACGCGTACAAAACCGCCGAATTTTCTCAGTTCCGAGATAGCGATAGCAAAAGCGATCGGTACCCAAAAGCCTATAACCAGACAGAGTCCCATATAGTAGACTGTATTTTTGACGGCAATCAGAACATCGGGGTCCGTGAGGGCTCTCCCATAATTGTCCATGCCGACAAAGGTATTGCCTTTAACAAAATCTACAGTATAGAAGCTGTACAGAAAACCTTTAAAAATAGGCACCCACATAAACATGATAAAGATGATGATTGCTGGCAGAAGGAACATATAGCCCCAAAAGTTTTTTTTCCAGCGATTCTGTTTGTACGGTTTGTTCTCGAGCTTCGCCGGTAGCTCCTCGTGTAACGCAGCGGTCTGGTTCATCTTGCTCCCTCATTCCTTTCGTCTTCAGCACTTTGACAAAGTGCTTCCTACCTTAATTGTAGGAAAGGCGGGGGAGGCTGAACATGTCTATATCTACCGAAGTAGTGAGCGTTGTTACTTCTTCAATTCACTGGGGCTGATTCCATAATATTTTTTGAAAATCTTGCTGAAATGCTCCGGTGATTCGTAGCCGACCCGCTCGGCAATCTCATAACGGCGCAGGTCCGTATGCAGAATCATCTCCCGGCTGTCCTCCATCCGCAGCTTAATAACATATTCCCACAGGTTATGGCCTGTATTTTTTTTGAACAGATAGCTTAAATAATTGGGGCTGACATGATTTTTTTTGGCTACCTCGTGAATGGTCAAGCCCTTCTGGGCGTAATTCTCGTCGATGTATTCCTTGGCCTTCTGCACGATCAGATTGCTGCGTGTATGCAGCTCCTCTGCAGAGGGGTCGGCGGTATAATTGTTCCAATTGAAATCTCCGTAGTAGAACACATAATGATCGTTATGTTCCTTGTTCCACAGAATAGCCTTGGAAGCCTGACGGTTCAGCACCTCCATGAACGACAATCCCTTGAGAATCTGACTGATCCCGATCACCACGTTCAGATGCAGGTATTTATGGATATTAAAATGCAGACTGCGGCCGAGCATATCCAGCCTGCCCACCTGGCCTGCCGCCGATTCCTCGTAACTTTTCTCATCCCACTGGATGATAACGGTAATTTCTTCCCCGGGAGAATAAAAAGCAATGGAGTTCCACTCCTGATCCAGCAGCTCTTTGGCGATGTTAAGCACACCGTAACGCAGCAAGCCGCTATCGCGGGCATTGTACTTCTTGCCCAGTCCTACTCCCGGGAGCTTGAGCTTGATTACCGAGAAATAAGGCCCCTTCAGCTGCAGTTCATCCAGCTTGCGCATCCCTTCCTCATCGCCTAACACAATGCCCGGATCAGCGAGCAGCGCATTTAATAGCTGACTGTATGCCGGAAGCGGCTCCTCAAGCCGGAAGCTTTCGCCGATGCCGCTCATTAAAGTCGCCAGCCCCGGTGATGGCTTATCCATCTTGAGCAGCACATTGCGTACCGAGTCGAGAAACTGCTCACTGTTCAGCGGTTTAATCAAATAATCCTTAGCTCCCAGCCTTACGGCCATTTGAGCATATTGAAAGGTTTCATGGGCGGAAATGACGATGGTCTGCACCCAGGGTTTCGCCAGCTTCGCATGCTGCATCAGTTCAATGCCGCTCATCGCTCCCATCTGGATATCGGTAACAAGCAGATCAATCTCTTCCATGCGGACGCAATCCAGCGCCTCAAAACCGCTGCTCGCGGTATAGATATGGCCGATATCCAGCCCTGAGGAAGCAAGCAGGCTGCTAAGTCCTTTGCAAATGAGCGGTTCATCGTCCACAACCAAAATATTGAACATATGCAGATTCCCCTTTCTATTCCTGATTCTCCGACTTCGGAAGCTTGACGGTCACTACCGTCCCGCCCTCCCGGCGCGGCGCATAACTGATTCCATAATCAGAACCAAAATGCAAATGCACGCGTTGATTAATATTGCGGATGCCATAGCCGCTGGCAGGGTTCGGGCTCTCATCGTTCAGCACCTGCCTAATCGCCTCAAAGTCGACCTGCTTATATCCGTTGTCTTCAATTGTGATATGGATGACGTCATCCTGCGCGCTTGCGCTGATGATAATCTCTCCGTCCTCATCCATGTTTTTGACACCGTGTATGATGGCGTTCTCAATCAATGGCTGCAAAGTGATCTTGGGAATCAGATTGCTTTTGGTGTCCGGATCTATTCTCCAGATGACAGCAAAAACATAATCATAGCGGTGCTGCTGCAGTTTGATATAGGCACTGGCATGCTCCAGTTCTTCTTCCAGCGTAATCAGTTCCCTGCCCCGGCTCAGGCTGATTTTCATCAGCTTGGATAGTTCCTTGATCATTTCCGCCGATTCCACGTTACCTTCCAGCGAGCTTTTCCAGTAGATGCTCTCCAGCGTGTTATATAGCAAATGCGGGTTGATCTGCTGATAAAGCAGCTGCAGCTGGGATTCTTTCTGTTTCAGCTCCATTTGGTATTTATACATAATCAAGCCGTTTAACCTGCGGGCCATATCATAAGTCGAGGAGATCAGGACGCTGACTTCGTCGTTGGTCCCTCTTCTAGGCGTTTCGGGCACACGGTTCCCCGGTTCAAATTTCCGGACGAAAAAGGCCAGCTTCTGCAGCGGTGTCATTAGGGAACGCCAAAAATAGGTGATGATGATAATCCCGAATAGCGCATAGGCGACCGTTATGTATTGAATGACCTGCTTCATTTCATTCTGCTGCTGCAGCAGCGCTTTTACCGGAACCTTATAAACCAGCTTCTGCCCCAGCATATGATTATTGTTCACAACATAAATGAAATCATCTGTAATCACATCCCGCGTCCCTTCGGGATCCCCGCTCTCTGCCCCCTCCGGCAGCTTAATCACTTCACCGGTTGAATTTGTAGTGGACGCCAGCACACGGTTGCTCATATCCGTTAAGTAAATTTCTCCGTCAGGCAGAGAGATGGATTTCAGTGATTCACCGATCTTGGATTCCATCTTGGTCACCACCAGCACGCCTATCGTCCCTGATCCCCTGTAAATGTTATTGACCGCTCTGACGTAGGTAAGTGTCTTCATATTTTCCGCCTGCGGACTGAGTCTTTCCGTAAACATGAGATACCCCCGGCCCTTCTCATGCACCACCTGATCGAACCAATACGGCTCCTCCCCTGTGGAGAAAAAATAAACGCCTGCTTTCTTCACCTGCGGGAAGTTGGGTGCGAAAAAGTAATAGTTATCCGGGTCGTACACATAGAGAGAGTAGAAGATTCCGTCGCCGTGTTCGGCTCCCTGTGAATAGCTCCCCAGGAGCTTTTCAATCGTTTCATAACGTTCGACCCGCTCCAATACCGTATCGTCCCCTTGCATGTTCAGCTGCTGCAGGATCGGGTTCTGGATGACCGTCGTAGTGATTTTGTTTACTGTATCAATGTCCCTGTTAATGATTGCAAAATTCTGTTTATTCAGCTCTACATAAGCATTGGTGACATGCCGCTTCAGAATCTCCTCCGCCTTGTAATTTCCGTAGCTGTTCAGGATCAGTATAGGTGAGACCATAATCAGAAACAGCAGAATCAGCTGCTGCTTAACGTTCAGCCTGACGAACGGCTTCATAAGTGCAGACAACATCTGGATACACCTCCAGTTTCAATAATATATCAAATGAAAAAGCGCTTACATATGTTTATTTTAAAGTTTATTATGGGTATTTGTATGCAATTTCTCCTGTGGGCAGGCAAATGGGTGGACGCTCCGCGAACGGACCGTTGTTCCAATCGCTGTGCTCTCCAGATTTTTTTCATTTCCCTTAGCGGTGAAAATCCGGAGACCAAGGCGACCGCTGCCGCTTTTCCGCGGGTCAGTCCGTTCTCTCCACTGTTTAAGCAGAAATAGTTTCTGCAATCTTTTAAAACGCAAAAAATACAGCACAAAGTCAAATTTCAAGAAAAGGTACATGCGCTGTTTGCCGACATTGAAGCCGCAGAAAAACAAGAAGAAGATTACTGCCATGCCCAAGACCTTGCAGCTCGGAGAGTCCTCCACAATTACGAGCAGGAAACTCGAACAAATGACACAGAAACTTGAAGCCCGGCTAGTATAGAAACCAAAGACAAACCCTTAAAGAAAGCCATTCAGAAGCTTTGCAAGAATTTGCTGCTCAGGCTGCTGAAGCAAGCCGTAATGCCTCACAACGCAGAGCAGCGATTCTCCAATAACGGGAGAATCGCTGCTCTGTTCATTTTTTGTGGTTGTTAGAAAGAAGGAGACTGCACCTGGTCATAGAAAACCGACTTTTGGCCCCCCTTATATTGCCTTATAACTAATATTAGCGCTGTTTGGTATAGCCGTTCAGTTGCAGCCAGGAAGCGCATGCCTCTGTCCAAGTGCGGGTATGAGGTTCTTCATCCGCCAGGCCGAGCCCATGTCTCCCGTGCGCGTATACATGGAGATCGAACGGAATATGATGACGTTCTAATTCGGCGGCGAACAGCAGGCTGTTCGCTACAGGTACTGAACCGTCATCTGAGGTGTGCCAGAGGAAGGTCGGCGGAGTGTCCGCTGTCACTTGCAGCTCACTGCTGAGCAGCTTGACCAGCTCCTCCTCCGCAGTCTCCCCGAGCAGATTGGCTCTGGAGCCTTGATGGGCTGCCGCGGCGTACATGGTGATCACCGGGTAACACAGGATCATAAAGTCCGGGCGGCTGGACTGACGGACCAGCGGTTCGGCCGCCCCGGCATTTTCCCGGTCAAACGAGACTCCAGTGGTCGAAGCGAGATGGCCGCCGGCAGAGAAGCCCAGGATTCCAAGTTTACCGGGATCAATTCCGTATTCGCCAGCACGGAAGCGGATTGTGCGCAGCGCTCTTTGGGCGTCTTGCAGCGCGCTTGGATATTGATATGGCGCCACACGATAGCGCAGTACAAAAGCTGAGATTCCCAGTGTATTCAGCCACTCGGCTATCGGCTCCCCTTCATGGTATGCCCGCATGCCGTAGCCGCCACCCGGGCATATCAATACCGCAGCATTGTGCTTTCCTTCTACTAGATACGGCGTAATCGCCGGACTGTCCTCATCGCTACTTCCCAGAGCTCCCGGAGCTCCCTCCGGCCATAACAACAACGTTTCCATCTGCATCCCTCATACTTTCCTTCTATAATAGAATAATGAGACGGAGGATAATTTATCCTCTTCTATCATTAGTCTATCAAGGCCCTACAGTTCATGCAATCCGGTAACCACCAGATCGGCTTCCTTCAGCACCTCCGGTTTACCGATACCGACAACCAGCATCCCTGCCGCTTTGCCTGCTGCAACGCCAGCCTCTGCATCCTCGAACACCACACACTCGCCGGGCTGCAAACCAAGCTCCTTGCAGGCGGTTTGAAATACTTCCGGGTCCGGCTTGGCAAGGGTTACCTTATTCCCGTCAACAACCGCATCGAACGATCCGGCAATGTTCAGCTTATCCAGAATGAACGCGGCATTTTTGCTGGCTGAACCGAGGGCAATGGCTACACCACGCGCTCTCAGGCTATTCAAGTATTCCTTAACGCCGGGCAGCAGTGCAGATTCATTCAGACCGGAGATGTACTCTACATACAGGCGGTTTTTATTGTCTGCCATGGCAAGCTTCTCCGCTTCACTGAATTCCATGCCGCCGATTTCCAGCAGGATGTCCAGCGATCTCGTCCGGCTTACCCCCTTAAGCCGTTCATTGTGTTCCTCTGTAAACACGAAGCCAAGCTCCTCGGCAAGTGAACGCCAGGCCAAAAAGTGATATTTGGCTGTATCCACAATCACACCGTCGAGATCAAAGATTGCGCCTTTCATATGTTCCAGCATTTATTTTCTTTCCTCTCTAATGAACTTTCCTTGCCCGTTCCTCTCCTGCTCACTGGCAGCTGCGCTATTCAAGAGACGGAGCTGGGCACCCGGCAGACATGACACGCACCCGCCGCCAAATGCGCTGATAGCCAATGGCTCGCGGTTATCCGTAGCCGCAGTGACTGCCACTTCATTTCGGCTGATCCGCAGTCTAAAGAGGCCGCCCCGCAGAATCACAGGCAATTCCACAGATTGCCACGGTCCCGGCAGCGCCGGATTTAGGCGCAGCACTTCACCGTCAAACTGTACCCCTGCAAAGCCGAGTACTGCTGCCATCCAGGCGCCGCCGTTCGCGGCCGGATGGGTTCCCCCGATGTAGAGGTCACCGACATATTGCTTCGACTCCCCGGTGAGATCAACCGTGGCTGTACGCATGAAATACGGATATCCCCAATCAGGCGAGCCGATGTCGGCGGCCACCAATGCGTAGATACAGGCGCTGAGGCTGGAGCCATGTTCGGTGCGCGGTTCATAGAATTCCCAGTTTGCCTGTTTCACTTCCTTAGAGAAGGAAGCTTTGAACAGATTCAGCATCAGCACAACATCAGCCTGTTTCAGAATAGTCGTGGTAGTGGCCAGCCCGCTGCCGCCGCCCCAATATTCATTTTTGTTGATAACCCGGGATTTCAGCTCGGAAAGTGTCACCTCTTCCAATTTGAAATAACGGTCGAACTGCTCAATCACAAGATTCTCCGGATCAGGCTGTGGAACATAAAAATGCTCCAGCATCTCGTTAAATTCCGCCACGAAAGGTCCATCCGCAAACAATGCTGCAAGTCCGGGGTAATGCCCGGGATATTTGTCCTGCAGCAACTTCACAACCCGCAGGGCGATTTCCAGTGTCTCCTTCACCAGCGCATTTGTAAAAGCGTTGTTGTTCACCCGCTCATGATATTCGTCGGGGCCGGTAACATCAAGGATCTCATACCGTTTTTTGACCGGGTTATAGTAGGCATAAGAATAGAAGAAGCGGGCACATTCCCAGATCACTTCTGCCCCACCGTCCACCAGCAGACTGTCATCTCCGGTAAACGTTACGTATTGCCAGATCCCGTGCACCACATCCGCGCTGATATGCACCTGCTTGTCACGGAAGTAAGTCCGCATCGGACGGCCGGTAAATACATCATTTACATTAAATAATGTACAGGCATCGTCTCCGCTGTCCTGGCTTTCCCAGGCATAAAAAGCGCCAAGAAATCCGTATTCCGCTGCCTTGCGGCGCGCTCCATCCAGTGTATGGATGCGGTACATCATCAGATTGCGGGCAATCCGGGGATCGCTGTGCAGAAAAAAAGGCAGCATGAACATTTCCGTGTCCCAGAACACGGCACCTTTATACACTTGCCCGGATAACCCCCGCGCCGGAATCGAAACCTTCTCCGATTCGGCGGGTGCAATAATCAGCAGCTGATAAATGCTGTACCTCAGCGCAAACTGGGCCGCCTCATCACCTTCAATCCGGCAATCGCAGCGTGACCACCGCTCCTCCCAAACCGCGCAGTGAGCCTTGAGCAGCTCTTCGTAGCCTGCCTTTTCGGCGGTCAGGACCTCCTGCTCCGCTGCCGCTGCCGGATCGCCAGCGTTATCAAGTCCGGTATAAACCGCGACATATTTGAACCATTCGTAGGTTTCTCCCGCCTTCGCATCAAAAGAGATCACACGCATGGCACCTTCCCCGGCGGTTTCCTGAACATCAAAGGTGAAGGCAACCCTTTCCGCAACAGCTACCGGCAGTTTCAGCTCACCGGTTATGGCAGTAGAGAGGGCTGTCCCTGCCTTGAACTGTTCTTTTCTCTCCGTGAGATGTGGGCCATTAATATCCCACACCTCTCCGTCGATGCCTGTCTCAATATAGAGACGGCAATCTGCTGTGCTGTGCAGGGTCAGCCTGCCGGCCAGCAAATGCAGCTGATCCATGCTGACAAACCGTTCGGCCGTGAAGGTCAGCTTACCGCCGAGGAACCCATATTCAGTCTCCCGCCGATGGACAGCGTTACGGAAGTCCACCTCCTGACAATGAGACAGCGGATCAGCCTCCAGAACTCCAAGCGGCTGGCCATTGCAGCTCAGCTTGATGAACAGACCGTTTGGAGCGTTCACCGGCTCTCGCCATTGCTCGCCGGATTTGTCGTACAATCCGGCCAGAGTTACAGCTGTTAGCTGCTCCTTGGTGAATTCCTCCAGCGTACCGCGGTAACCCATATAACCGTTGCCGGTCATATATTTGTTTCCGTTCGTCGTCACCCTGCTTTTGTCGAAGCCATGCTCTGCTACTGTCCAGCTCATCCGGCCAACATCCCTTCACCCAGCGGAATCGCTGTGCCGGCAGCATCTACCTTCAGCTGTTGTCCATAGACAACAATCTCCGTACTTCCGCCATCCACAGCTGTAAAGCTCACCGTGTCCTTCGTGACCTCGATGCGCAGCAGCACTCCCTCATACATCACCTGAAAGCTGTAAGAGGTCCAGCGCTGCGGAAGTGAAGGCTGGAAGCTTAGACAATCGCCATCAGAGCGCATACCGCCAAAGCCGTATACAATATTCATCCATGCGGCAGCAATTGAAGTGGTGTGCAGGCCTTCCCGGGTGTTGCGGTTATAATTGTCCAGATCAAGCCGGGTGGCAAATTCAAAGAAGGTATAAGCCTCCTCATGTTTACCGATTTCACTAGCCAGAATGGAATGGATCGATGGAGAGAGTGAAGACTCATGGATACATCTGGGTTCGTAATATTCATAGTTCGCCACTTTGGATTCTCTGGAGAACTGCCCGCTGTACAGGAACATGAACATCAGCACATCAGGCTGCTTGATCATGTCGTAACGATAGAGACGGTCATAGGACCAATTCGCATAAAGCGGAAAATCCGTGACAGGTATGGAATGAATATCAATATGCGGCATATCGAAAAATCCGTCATGCTCCTCATAGATCCCGCTGTTCGGGTCCAGGGGAATCCGCATATGCTGAGCTTTAAGGCTCCAGTCCGCTAATTCTTCGTCACGCACCCCCGTCTTGGCCATCACCCCGACGAACGTATCAGGTACCTGCTCTTTCATTTCAGCGACCGTTGCCAGCGTGTATTCGAACAATTTTTGGGCCATCAGGTTGATATAGCAGTTATTGTTCACCATCAATTGAAACTCATCAGGACCCATGACACCGAAATAGCCGTATTCTCCGCTCCGCTGTCCCCATTGCCCTCGTGTAGCATAAAAGCGGCTGATCTGGATCAGCATTTCTGCACCTTTGCTGTACAGGAAGGCCCGGTCGCCCGTATTCTTCACATAATGCCAGATGCCGTAGGAAACGGCAGTGCCAACATGAAGCTGCAGATTAGAATGCTGCCACAGGTCGCAGCTCTCCGTCCCGTCAATCGTGGCAATCGGATAACAGGCTCCCTCGCAGTCCACATCTTTGGCGCGCAGCATCGCTTCCGGCAGCGTTTTATAGCGGAATTCGAGCAGGCTTTTGGCTGCCTTGGGATTATTGAACATATAGAACGGCAGGCAGTAGGACTCGGTATCCCAGAAGGCAAGGCCACGGTAAGCCTCGCCCGTTAAACCTTTGGCACCGATATTGAAGCCGGGATGGTCACCGTGATACGTCTGGTAGAGCTGGAAGATACAGAAGCGGATGCCCTGCTGGTTCTCGGGATCACCTTCGATGCGGATATCGCTGGTCTGCCAGATGCCGCTCCAGTAGGTCTTTTGTTCGGAGAATACTGCTTGCTCGTCTAGTCTGCCTGTCGCAAGCGCAAGCTCCATTCCTTCTGCCCACAGACTATTTTCGCTCCGTGAGGAGTCACTATCCGTGCAATTGACGGCAAGCTTCGTGTAATGCACGGTTTTCCCCTGGGTCAGCTCCAGTGTGAACTGCTGGCCAATAAATCGATCCCGTTCTATCCGCGCAGTATTCAGCACCTGCGAAGAGTGCAGGACAAAGCTGCTAAACAGCTTATTGCCGGTAGTCAGCGTTTCCGCCATAATTGCAGTGACGCCGTCTTCCACCCCGCTGCGCAGGCTTTTCCACATGCTCTTCCCGCGTGCCTCATGAATCATGTTAAAATCAAGTCCTGCACACACTTCTGCGGTCCCTGAGAAATTCAGCGGCTGAAAGGTAACCTGCTGCAGCCCCAGATGGGACAGGGTCATGCTGACCAGCCGGGTGAAATTTACTTTTAGATTCTTCCCGCACTCCAGATGCCAGATGAATTCACGGCAATACGTCCCGCTCTGAAAATCCAGTCTGCGGCTGAACTCCGAAACTTTGCTTTTTGCAAGATCCAGAACTTCTCCGTCCACAGTAATTCGGGTGTACAGCCAGTCCACTGCATTTACCATGTAGCGCAAGGAACGAATGATACCCTTATAATGATTGCCAATCTCCTGCTGCTCGTTCAGACCATTAAAATAGCTGCCAGGCAGTGAATCACCGCTATAACCTTCATCTGCATAACCACGCACACCCATATACTCATTGCCCAGTGAAAAAATCGATTCCGAGGTACGGTTCCTTTCCGGGTCAAACCCCTCTTCAATGATCGCCCATGGATCGACCTTTAAATATTTATCCGCCACTTTTGCCATGTCTGATTTCTCCTTCTCCCGAGTTGTATCCACACGTCCCCTGTGCTCACAGGAAACGCCGGACGCTCACTTCAAGAGTATCTTTCCGGAGAATTTTGGCCAATGTCTGCCTGTAATGGAGTTATGTGCATTTTTACGGAGTTGAAGGAATCCTGCAGTTTAGGATATGATCAATGAAGTTGAGCAGCCCTGAAAAGCATATTAAATCTCACACGTTTGAAGTGAAAATTATCACAATGTTAAAAATTCGACACTTTTTGGCGAAAATTTTCACCCATAATGAGGGATTTCAAGGTATAATTAATTTAAAATTTACTGAAAAACTGAGGGAATAAAGGGGATGTCGATTATGATCAAGGAACATTATAATGTTATCGAAGCCCACGGGAATACAAACTGTTTCTCCGAACAGAACTTCAACAGACTTCTTGTCACAATGAAAGAACGCATGGTCCCTGAAGGATCTCACTTGTTTTGGGAAGGCGACTACTCGGATAAATTGTTTTATATCAAACGTGGACGTGTTAAACTGACCAAATCTACTGACGAGGGTAAAGAACTTATTCTTTATATGTATCAGGCTGGTGATATGGTAGGTCAAGCAGACCCTTTCTTCAGCACGAAGCACAGCTTCACCGCAGAAGTGATTGAGGAGAGCGAGGTTGGTGTGATTGAGCAGAAGGATCTGGAGATTCTGATCTGCCAGCACTGTGATTTCGCCATCGACTTTATGAAATGGATGGGCATTCACCACCGTCTCACCCAGACGAAATTCCGTGATTTGATGATGTACGGCAAACCTGGCGCACTTTGTTCGACGCTGATCCGCCTTGGCAATACTTACGGCGAGAAGAACGGCGACAACATTCTGATCAACAAAAAAATCACGCATACGGATCTGTCCAACATGATCGGTGCTACCCGTGAGAGTGTCAACCGGATGCTAAGCGACCTTCGCAAGAAAGACGCTGTGGAATACGAAAACGGCATGATCGTAATTAAAGATCTTGGCATGCTGCAGGAAATCTGCCACTGTGAATTATGTCCGAACGAAATTTGCCGTATTTAATTTCCTTGTAATAATACCCTCTATTCTCCTCAATGAAACATATAGGGCCCAAATTTTCTTCACAATAAAGATAGAGTGGTCTGAGACGCCTTGGGGGCGTCTTTTTTTCCGTTTGTATTGCCTTGAGACAAAGCTCCATTTGTGAAGCTGTACTACATGGAGCCTCTTTTCATCTCCCATTCCCCATAATATCCAGCCTCTGGAGATAAGCTGTCTCCGCTTAGCCAACCCGCTGCAAGTACCGCCACCGGTGAAGCCGAATCCAGCGTAATGGCTGCCGGATCCACCCACTCCATCCCCAGTGAATCCTGCTCCGCGAATACGCCGATAGTAACAGCATGTTGAGGGTCCGTGATATCCACAGTGTACAGCGCTGCGATGTGATGCATATGTGTAAAGTCATTCTCCTGATGGCGCACAAAAAAATCAAAGGTGCCCAGACTGTCTCTCACCTTGACGGACAACCCGGTTTCCTCCATAAATTCTCTGACCAAGCCATCAGCCAGCGATTCATTCTCCTCCAGCCTGCCCTCACGCTCACAAATTCCATAAACCCCAAAATGATTGAAGCTCTTCATCGCAGATCCCTCCCTGTAAAATATAACCATATGATTTAATGTAAAGTCCCCGTACAGATACAGTTTAACAAAAAACTGTCCTGCGGGCTATGACCCACAAGACAGTTATAGTTGCTTGCTATTCAAAACTTATCGTTGCCTTAACGTTTGCCTCGGGCAGCGCGCACCGGTGAAATCAGCCAATAGGCCATACCTACAAACACACCACCGCCGATGATATTGCCCAGGGTAACGGGAATCATGTTATGCAGCCAGCCGGCAATGCTGATGGTCTCCGGATGGTTCGGCAGCAGCACGGCTACGCTTAGCAGTGTCATGTTAGCCACACTGTGCTCATATCCGCTGGCGATAAAGGCGAACAGACACCACCAGATCAGCACCAGCTTCGCCGCTTCACTTTTCGCACGCGAGGACATCCACAAGGCCAGACAGACCAGCCAGTTACAGAGGATACCGCGGAAGAACAGCTCCGAGAAGGGCAGAGTCATTTTTTTGGCGGCAGCGGTAAAGATCAGATGCTCAGCAGGAGCTGCCTTGAACAGACCCGTTCCTTGAATCAGCAGCGCCAGGATGACCGCACCGGCAACATTGCCGACAAATACAATAATCCAGTTCTTTACCGTGTCCCAGACACTAGTTCTTCCGGCAAGCGTACTTACGGTAAAAAACATATTGTTCCCGGTAAACAGCTCAGATCCGGCAAATACGACCAGTGTCAGTGCAATCCCGAAGGAGGTGCCCATCACAAGCGGCTGAAAAGGGGATTTGGCCGCCGCTAGCGGTGCGCCGAGTGAGAAAATAAGAATGATTCCGATCCCAACGTAAGCCCCGGCCAATATTGCAGCCAGAAAATACCTCGGCAGACTCTCGTTCATTTTGTCGCGTTTGCCTACTGCTGTTTCTACGATGTTCTCGACACTTTGCGTAAACATCTCTCCACCCCGCCATTCCTCATCTTAATTTAGCTTTGAAAAACTGCCTGTTGCAGGCTGACTTTCACAATATCTCCGTCAAGAGAAACGGGAAAGGTTGCAACTGTACCGTGGTCCGGTGCCTGAACCTCGCCGCTGCGAAGATCAATCTTCCAGTCATACAGCGGATCGTACAAATAATGTCCCGATACGATTCCCTCAGCGAGAGGCCCACCCTTGGGATGAGGGCTGCTGTTCTCTACGGCATAGAAAGCTCCGTCCGAGGTGCGGAATATGGCCAGCTCCAGATTCCCGGCTGTTACAACACGTCCAATTTGCGGCAGGAAACTCTGTACCGGTCCTACGGCGTATTCTTGTTTTGCGCTATCCATTGTTCTCTCTCCTTTTGGGTTATGATTAGATTCTTGCCTTCTCAAACAGCGCGGTGCGGGTGCTGTCGTCATTCAGCATTTTTTTCCAAGGATCAGTTACCTGTGCCAGGGCAAAATCAATCCGTGCAGCCAGCTCCTTGCGGTTGTCCTCATTGTTCAGAATCACGTTCTGAATATTTTCCAGTCCCATGCGTTCGACCCACTCCGAGGTTCTTTCCAGGTAGTTCCCGGTTTCACGGTAGTACTGAATCACGGCGGAGCAGATTTCGATCAGCTCATCATCGGTTTTCACCTTGCAGAAGGCATCGGCTATCCGCGGTTTGATCCCGCCGTTGCCGCCAATGAACACTTCCCAGCCGCCGTCGTTGCCGACGATGCCGATATCCTTCGTGCAGGATTCCGCACAGTTGCGCGGGCAGCCGTTGACTGCTATTTTGAATTTGGCCGGCAAATCAAGGCGTTCATATTTACGTTCAATAAAAGCTCCCATACCCATGGAATCCTGTGTCCCGAAGCGGCAGAACTGCGAACCTACACAAGTTTTTACCGTACGAAGCGATTTCGCATAGCCATAACCGGAAGGCATATCCAGCTCCTCCCATACTTTAGGCACATCCTCTTTTTGGATACCGACCAGATCCAGACGCTGACCACCGGTCACTTTTACAACCTTCACGTTATATTTCAAGGAAACATCAGCAATTCGTCTCAGGTCTTCCGGTGTAGTTACACCGCCGTACATCCGTGGAATAACGGTGAAGGTGCCGTCTTTCTGGATGTTCGCACTCATCCGTTCGTTGACGAACCGCGATTCCTTCTCATCCTCATGGGTATCCGGGTAGATCATGCCGAGATAATAGTTCACAGCCGGACGACATTTGGAGCAGCCTTCTGCTTGTTTCCAGCCCAGCACATTCATAACCTCTTTGGTCGTTTTCAAGCCTTTAGCGGTAATCTCTGCTACAATCTCATCGCGGCTCAAGGTGGTGCATCCGCAAATCCCCTGCTTCGCACTTTCCTGGAAGCTGTCACCGAGAACAAACTGCAGAATCTGCTCGACAACCGGCTTGCAGCCACCGCAGGAGCGGGTAGCTCCGGTGCACGCTTTAATTTCGTCTACCGTGGTAAAACCATTCTCCGTAACGGCATCAACGATCGCCTTCTTGGTCACGCCGTTGCAGCCGCAGACGATCTCCTCATCAGCCATCGTTTCGACTGACAAGCCTTTTTTCGCACTTCCTCCGCCGCAGCAGCCCGTGCCCATTACTTCGCCATAAATTTCGTCGGTCATTTCGGTGCCCTGCTTGACCAGCTTCTGCAGACTGGCGGATTCAGTTACATCGCCGAACAGGACTGCACCGACAATAATATTGTTTCTGAGCAGAATTTTCTTATAGGTTCTCTTCCATTCATCTTTAGCCGAAATGACGGTATGCTCCGCTGTTTCAGTGAAATCACCGGCAGAAAAGACATCCACACCCGAGATCTTCAGCTTGGTGGCTACGACAGAACCTTCATACGGCTGGGTGGAGGCGCCGCACAAATGCTTCGCCAGCACCATCCCCTGCTCGAACAGTGGAGCTACCAGCCCGTAGCAAGTGCCGCGGTGCTCCGTACATTCTCCTACAGAATAGACATTCGCCATCGAGGTCTGGAGATAATCGTTCACGACAATTCCGCGGTTAACTGTGATGCCGCTGTCTTTAGCCAGTTGGACATTCGGTTTGATTCCGACCGCCATCACTACAAAATCTGATTGCAGCTCGGTTCCATCACTGAAACGCAGGCCGTCTACCCGTTCCTCCCCGGTCAGCTCAACCGTCTGTTTTCCCATGGCAAACTTCACGCCCTGTCGTTCAAGCTCAGCTTGAAGCATGGAGGAAGCAGTATGGTCAAGCTGACGCTCCATCAAATCCTCCAGCAGATGCACGACGGTAACATCCATGCCGAGGTTCACAAGTCCTTTGGCTGCTTCAAGACCAAGCAGTCCGCCGCCAATCACCGCCGCTGTGCGGTATTGCTGTGCTGCAGCCAGCATGGCGTCGCAATCCGCAATGTCGCGGAAGCCTACAACTCCATCCTTTGTGCTGCCCGGTACCGGCAGAATGAATGAATTTGAACCTGTTGCAATAATAACTTTATCGTAAGGAACCGACATTCCATTATCTGTAATGATCTGACGGGAGGCTTCATCAATCCGGACAACAGTGGTTCCAGTATGCAGAGTAATATGGTTATCCTCGTACCACTGCCGGTCGTTCAGAATGATATCCTCAATGCTCTTGCTTCCTTCGAGGACATAGGACAGCATTATCCGGTTGTAGTTCGGATGAGGCTCGCTTCCAAAGATCGTAATATCATAAGTGCCGCCAAGCTTAAGGATCTGTTCGATAGTACCTACGCCAGCCATACCATTCCCTATCAAAACTAACTTTTCTCTCTCCACGGTCACTGTTAAGACCCTCCTCAATGCTTCTGGATTTCTTCATATACTTATCTGATAACAAAATTATACGTTTTAAATTTGAAGAGCATTTGTGATTGAAATCACAATAAATGTGAATGTTTTCACATATTTTTATGCCAGCATATGTAAGGTTTTTTGGTGATAGAAAAATAGCCCGCTCCCCTTAATCTTCCTCTTGCATTAAGGACAACTGGCTATGTTATTTATCACCTTACCGGAGAACCAGTGAAATCTCGAGTATATCTTGAGGTCTGAGCTTCATATCAATTCCGCTGTCAAGCAGCGTTTTGTCGTTCACCTTCAGCTTCCAGTCTTCACTGGTGAGCGGAGTATATCCCATAACCGTGAGTACCGTCTTGTTGTCTTCCGCCAACCGAACAATTCCGCTACTTTTCAGCAGACCCCGGACAGACAGATCCTCGCTATAGGATAAAATATGCGAATGTGTCAGATCGGGCTGCTCGCTCCCGCCGTTCACTACAAGAATGATGGGCAGAAGCGGGGCATCTCCGGCTGCCGGCTTCGCAGTAATTACAATCGCCTGTTCACGCGAGACTGGACTATTCCAATCGGTTATGATTTTGCCGCCAAGCTGAATCTGCCAGATCATGTCCGGGGCAAGAAATATTTTATTGACTGCCAATATGCTAAATCCGTCTTCGGCAAAAGTAACAACACCGCTACTCTTCAGCAATTCTATAAGCGTTATTCCCGGCTTGTAGGCTTCGCTGAGCAGTCTCCCCGAGTTCCCTGCCAGCTCATTATCACCGGCCATCAGTGAAAAAGTAGGGCCTGCAGCCCCGGCTGCGGCATTGTTTCCGTTCGCATCTGAACCAAATGACGAGCATCCGCCTACCGTCGCAATGATAATTAATCCTAACCATAAAAGCCACAGAAATTTCGTGGACATTCCCGGCACCGCCCTCTTCCGCCCGATCATAACCTCAATCATTTTCTCAGGTCTTTAGTCATTATGTATACTATCTTTTAAGAATAACGCAAACTAGCTTTGTTCTCAAACGATAAATTCCGGGCGTTAATCAGGCAGCGGAGCGGTCAGAAGAAAAAAAGTCCCCGCAGGGACTTTGAGAACAGCGTGCTCAATTTTACTGATAACGCAGGAACAGGATATTATTCTCCAGATGCACATGCTCGAAGGTCATTCCCTCTAGCTCCTCCAGGCGGGCATAGGTCAGGCGGTAGGTTGTGCAGGCATGCTCTGGCGGAGTGAAGTCGTTCGTAACTCTGCGGAGCTCCCGCAAAATCTCACCGGCTCCGTCATGCTCTTCTTCCAGCGTATGCAGCAGCCCGCGCAGCTCGGCCAATCCTTCTTCGCTCGGATTCTCGGAGTACGCCAGCATCTTAGGAAACTCAGATTCCTCCTCCTTCGCTGTATGCTGCAGCAAATCTTCCCGCAGAAGGTTAAATAACCGGTAAACTTCGGCCAGATGCGGAGAATCCTCGCCATGGACGCGGAATACCTTGGTTACATTCTGACTGATCAGGGGCAGCTCTTCGCGCAAGTAGCGGTGATGCTTGCTCACAATATACTCAACCAGCTCAGCGGAAGATGCCTCATTCCAGGCAGTATCTACATCAAGCACAGGATGCTCTTTCAGCAGCTTATGCAGATCTGCAAGCAGTGTCTCCGGGTCAAGCCCTTTCTCAGCTGCCACTTCGGCCAGCGCCTTTGCGCCTCCGCAGCAGAAATCGATCCGCTGTCCCTTGAAATAATCTGCCGCCTTCGGGAATTGCAGTACAATATCTCTGACCATGTCCGCTCCGGTAAACTGGATAGGCGCTGCCGCAGAACTGTTTTCCGCATTGTCCTGTGTTCCTGTAATTGTATTATTGAATTGATTGGCCGTCATGATGGCCCCTCCCTTACGTAATTGGTTTCTGTTACCCTTCCACCTTAACGCCCAGAGAAGCCCAAGCTAGTGATTGAACGCACTGAATATATAAAATTTTATTGAACGTCAAATGTAATATTTGATAACTTTGAAAATTCCGAAAGCTCTTCGACTTTTTCATTATAAGCACAAAACGCTTTGCTTAGAATTTTTAGATTTTTAACAAACTTATCATAATATCCAATATCATTCATCAATCCCCTCATCCCTTCGGATAGATTTGTCAATCTTATATGTTCTGCCTGCATATCAGGATCGTGTTTTAATCGGTGAATATAATCAGAAATTTTCTCTCTTTCGTTTACAAGTCCCTCGTCTGTTATGGTAAGCCGTTTCTCGATATAGTCATTAATATGTTTCTCATACTTTTCAATATCTTTAATGGTCAGCTTTTCATACATGTCGACTATTTCCTGTGGATATTTTATCACTTCGACTTCATCTAAGAATTTAACTATGGAAATCCACGCTTCCTCTTTTTCCGGCGTATCTATAGGTTCATTTAAGAAAGAACTGTATTGCATGATCAACATCTTCCCAAAGTTCCCTGGAAAAATACGCTCAATCTGCTTTTTCATAAAACCCTCTCTGCTACGCTCATCCAGCTCAAGAGATTTATTCAGCACCGATAGTTGTTGTGTTAATTGCAGAAGTCCAATCTCATCAGAATCGAAACTGCTCAGGCTGGATCGAAGCACATTTTTGCTTTTTTCAAGTCTTTTGATCTCATTGTCAAGTCTTACTAGGTGTTGTTCTAAACAATCTTTCAACCTTTGAGGGTTCGATATCATGGTTTTGATATCCTTTAGAGGTACATCAAATTGTCTCAAAACAGATATTTGCACCAATACATCGGCATCACTTTGCGAATACTCCCGATAATTGTTTTCAGGATTAACATGAGGGCTTAGTAACCCTTCTTCCTCATAATAGTTTATTGCCTTTTTGGTAAGGCCCGTAATATCCATAATCGCACTTATTTTCATCAATAACACCTCCTTGTAATAAAATAAGCTAATACCCAAGGGAACAGTCAATAACTTATTTTCACAGCCATAGTTCAGATTGTCCGTACTTATTACTCTCAGCGATTTCAAGCCCAACTCAAAACAGCGCGCACCGATTGTGCCGGCACGCGCTGTTGTCATAGACATTCCCACTGGTTTATTTTATATTCTTACCATTCTTCTTATTATCAAGCTTCGCTATCGAACCGTAGCCTGCATATACGTCCGTTTGCCCTCAGCGTCCTTCAGATAAGGTCCCAGACCGGCAAAGCGGGAATGGTCTACATAGACTCCTGTCATCCATCGCCCCTCAGTCAGGCCGCCATTCCACTGCAGTACAAGATCGGGAGCTGCGATCCATTCCTGATACACCCTTATGTTCTTTTCTTTATATTCTTTGCTGGGTTTGCCAATCTCGGCCAGCCTTAGATTATTCATATAGGTCGGTACGAAATACGTGGAAATCGTATCGAGATCATCGCCATCCAGAAAGGCTTCTTCGCCCAAGTATGGCTGAAACAGCACCGTATTCTCATATAGCGACCATATTACAGCCTGCAGCACCATGCTCTGCCGGATGCCATTATGGAAGGTGAACCTGCGCTGCTGGCTGGAGCTGAGATTGTCCGGGACTGCCGATGGTTCCAGGCAATGCCGTTCACAGCCGATGCATTTCCAGCCGGTCGGGCTCTGGATCCATTTCTGAAACACGCTCCCGCTATCGTTATCTCCCTTGTATAAGGAGGATATGATTTCGTAGGGCACTCCAATCCACGCATCCCATAACGAGCCGGGAAGATGTCCGTGCAGCATAAACAACGTCTTGTCGTAAATGAGCTGAACTTTAATTGAGGCAGTCTCCAGCTCGGCAACATCGTCTTTTCCATATGTTATTTCCCGGGAAAACAAGGTGGTTTTCATCTTCCTCGCCTCCTAAAAGTTTTGTTAGCGTTACTTCTATCGAGTCCACTACGACAAAACTACTTCGAAAGCATACACTCAGTTTTGTTAGCGTTACTTCTATCGAGTCCACTACGACAAAACTTACTTCGAAAGCATACACTTAGTTTTGTTAGCGTTACTTCTATCGAGTCCACTACGACAAAACTTACTTCGAAAGCATACACTTAGTTTTGTTAGCGTTACTTCTATCGAGTCCACTACGACAAAACTTACTTCGAAAGCACATTCATATATTTGGTCATGCCCGCACACGTCCGGCAACAGTTTTTTCTATTATATTATATCCTGCGGTTGATTGTGCAAGTTTTATTTGAATAAATTTGAATAAATTTGAAAAAGCCCCTTTTCCATGAAGCGGAAAAGAGGCGATCAATAGGACGCTGAAGCGCGGGCTACTCGACCCAGCTCTCTGCCCAGGACTGAATTTGCTGCATAACCGGCTCAAGTGCGCGGCCCTTAGTGGTTAATTCGTACTCGATGCGCACCGGAGTTTCCGGATACACATGCCTTACCAGAATACCCTCACATTCCAAATCCTTCATTCGTTCGGACAGCATCTTATCGCTCATTGATGGAATCAGGCCGGAAATATCCTTAAAACGCTTCGGTCCACTCATCAATGTCTGGATAATCAGCCCATTCCAACGTTTGCCTAAGAAAGAGAAGGCCGTTTCGAATCTTGGGCACATCGTCAGCTGATGTTCTTCCATTGTTCTCACCTCTCACTTATGAAACTTACAATTAGTTAGTATATATAATTTTACCACATTTATAGCGTAATGAACATCGTTTACCAAAAAAAAGTTCACTAGCCTACCTTATTATATCCCTGATGTCAATCCACGGTGCCTTGCGGCGGCTTTCGCTGTGCAATCGCCTCGGTTACCACGTAAGCCAGATCATCGTTGCTATAGAGAGACAATACTCCTAGAACCGTATCATCGGAGATAAAGCCTGCTTCCTCCTCGGGTACAGTCAGCGCCAGTGCCCTGCTGAGCGCGGCATTGCCCTCCTGCTGCGGGTAAGCCTGCAGATACAGCGCATGCGGGTCTAATTTGTTGTTCACACACCATTGGGCAAACACGAGAATCATCATTTCTTCATCCCGTTTGTAGCTTTCGATAATCTGCTCTTCCATTGATTTGCTGTACTCGTCCATAGTGTGCTCCTTTCTGCTCTTCTGTCATTCGGCAAGCTTCGCTGCCAGCACATGGCTGGGCAGAACGGCGGAAGCTGCGATGCCGCATTGCTCCGGGGTATGAATATTGTTCAAAAAATGACTGACCACGCCGCTGAAGCCTCTCCGCTCCAGAATCGTATCCCAGCTTCCGAAGCTTTGGTTGCGTGGCAGGGAACCCTTCTCGAATAACGTAACCTTCTCCATGTCCACCACTTCTACGGATCTGCCGTTTCCGTGCAGCTCCAGCTTCTCAAGGTCAGCTCCGGCATCCCTGACCATACTGTACATTCCGCTCTCCCCGCTGGTCCAGGACAGCATTCCGGAGGATTGAAGCAGCCTGCCTTCCCGATCGGACTTAAGACTGCTGTGAAGCAGCTCATAATCCCCGCCGCAGAGCCAGAGCAGCAGGTCCAGCATATGAATCAGATCATCATGCACAGTTTCACGGCTGCTGCCGGATTGCAGCTTCGTGCGGTGTTTGACCGCCTGACAATGGCTGATACCGCCGGCTTTGGTTAGCCAGGCCTTGGCTGCCATATACATCGGGGCATACCGGCGGTTGAAGCCTACAGCCAGAAGCAGTCCTTTGTCTTCGGCCAGCTCCGCCATCCGCCGGGATTGTTCCAGCTCATAAGACAGCGGCTTATCTACATACACCGATAATCCGTGCTCCAGACACTGGGTCACAATTTCATAATGAGTTGGCGTGGGACTATGCACGAAGACCGCGTCAAGATCCCAGGACAGCAGCTCATTTAGATCGGTGGTGCCTTTGGGCAAGCGGTACATACCGACCGCTCCCTGAACCGTAACCGGAGAATGGCTTAGCACTCCAACTACCTCGGCCTGGTCATGACGGGAGAGCAGCGGCAAATAGACTTTACGGGCAATATCCCCGATGCCGACCATCGCCACTCTTTTACGTGCAGTGTTATTCATCGTAGCATCTCCCTCTTCTGTCATTCTTAGATGTATTATACAGTGACAAGCTCATTCGACAAATGATCTTTGCTTCATTAATTACTTTTTTTTCAGTATGATGAGATGAATGAACGGAAGAAAGGGAATAGTAGAATGAGAAAATGGCTGATGGCTTTGCTGTATGTTGCGGGTGTAATCCTTGCGTTTATCTATAGAAATGAAATCCTGGGCTGGCTGCGGGAGGATCACAATCTCCTCCTGTCGATCGGCGCGGCCACATTGCTGGCCTTTTTTCCTGTCATACCCTATAAGGCTGTCATCGCTTTATACGGATATGCCTACGGAAGTGTAGCCGGCGCAGCCATCTGCTGGTTAGCGACCACTATAGCTGCCGCGGTAGTGTACGGCATCGTAAAATATATATTTCAAGACAGGGCGGGTACATACTTAGCCTCTATACCACTGCTTGAGAAATTCTCGTCTGCCGTACAGCGGCGCCCCTTTGCTTCCATTGTGCTTGCCCGCCTGACTCCGGTAATTCCGCAAATGGCGGTGAACATCTACGCCGGTGTATCCGGACTGCACTTCTGGAGTTATCTCGCCGCTACCGGCCTAGGCAAAATCCCCGGCATATCGCTGTACGCCTTTCTTGGAGGACAGCTGTTCCTTCATCCGAAAAGCGCTGTTATAGCTATTCTGGTCTATGTCGCCGTAATCGCACTGGCCGTATGGTCCCTCCGGCCCCGCCGTTTCTTGGAATAAAGAGTCAACTGAGCACACATGTAGCAGTGAGAGTCCCGGCAGCCAGGAGGATGTTGTTTACAAGCATTCCGCCACACGAATGGCATCCGCTGGCAGAGTGATCTAATTTGCTTTATAATTAAATTGAATTGTGATCTATTTAATTGCATTCTATGAATGGAGGGATATTTATGAGTGATGTTCAGTCTAACCATATAGGCACCAAAACAGAAAAAGCGACTTTTGCGGGAGGCTGTTTCTGGTGCATGGTATCTCCTTTTGAGGAGCTGCCGGGTATTGTCGAGGTCCTCTCCGGTTATACAGGCGGGCATACGGTCAATCCGACCTATGAAGAAGTGTGCTCAGAAACGACCGGGCATGTTGAAGCGGTACAGATTACCTTTAACCCGGATATTTTCCCATACAGCAAGCTGCTGGAGCTGTTCTGGCAACAGATAGACCCTACCGATGCCGGAGGACAATTCTATGACCGCGGAACTTCCTACGGCACGGCGATATTCACCCATTCGGAGGAGCAGCGCCAGCAGGCAGAAGCTTCCAAGGCTGCGCTACAGGCCAGCGGACGTTTCTCGGGGCCAATTGTAACTCCAATCCTGCCGGCCAAACCGTTTTTCCCTGCCGAAGAGTACCACCAGGGTTATCATCATAAGAATCCCGGACACTACAAGCGTTACCGCAAGGGCTCCGGCCGGGATGCTTTTATCGAGAATCACTGGACACATCAGGAGGATAAGAACAGTCTGAAGGAACGTTTGACGCCGCTGCAATACGAAGTGACGCAGAACAACGCTACGGAATCGCCTTTCCGCAACGAATTCTGGGATCATCATGGAGACGGTATATACGTAGATATCGTATCCGGTGAGCCGCTTTTCAGTTCCCATGATAAATTCGATTCCGATTGCGGGTGGCCCAGCTTTACCCGGCCAATCCGCGACTATTCGGTCAAGGAGAAAACCGATCTCAGCCACTTGATGATCCGCACGGAAGTGCGCAGCAAAACTGCCGATTCCCACCTTGGTCATGTGTTCAACGACGGTCCCGGTGAAAATGGCCTGCGGTACTGCATCAATTCGGCTGCCCTGCGTTTTGTGCCGAAAGAAGATCTGGAGAAGGAAGGCTATGGAGAGTACCGTGTGCTCTTCCAGCATGCCTGATTCATAACGAACAGGAATTCTAAACATCTAACCCATACAAAAAAAAGAAACTCTGATTACAGAGTTTCTTTTTTTGTATTTGCTTATGCAGGGTCAAGCTTCGTAATAAGTGGTGCAAAATTAATCACTGAGAATTTATTAGCACTGGTTGGATCACCACTGCCTACAGCAACCTTTTGTGTTGTTGAGAGGCTGCTGGTCCAAGGCGTGTAATTCGCCCCGGCTGTGTCCGTACGCAGCTGGGTTTGGGAGAAGCTGGCCTGGCTGTACGAGCTGGCGCCTTGATCCTCCACACCGTGTATCATTTTCACTTTGTTATACGTCCCCAGCGCCTTCGACGCATTGCCGACATCCTTGTGGTCGGTCCAAGGGAGCGCCGCACCATTCAGATACAAGGTGGCTTGACGCGTGGAATGATCATAAGTGAGCTTAAGGTCAACCGTCTGGCCTTTGGCAAGACTCGATACAACTTGGGAATCATAGTACGTGCTGGTTCCTCCGTAGGAGGCTCCAAGAAACACTTTGAACCCGAGGTAAGAGTAGGAAATCCCCGCTTCAATGGAGGCATCTCCGATGCCCAAGTACCAGTCGACGTAGCCGTTTACCGGATTAATGGTTGTCGGCAGAATAAGCTTTGTTGTTACCCCTGTGTAGCTGGCTGCATTGGTAATTGTTCTAACTGCTCCGTGTCTGTTCATTGTTATCCATCTCCCTATACATATTAGTTAGTAGAAGCTGGCGCGCCATCTTTGCTTCTCATCTATTAGGGAAATTTCAAAAGAGAATTACAACCAAGCTGCGAAAAAACTTATCATCCCATACAGGGTGCTCATTCTTTATCCTTTATTCTCCGGTTCACCGCCATCTTCCTCGGGGGCAGTTCTATTCTCCGGCGCAGGCTCTGTGCTGCTGCGGTTCAGATTCTCCCTGTTCTGCTCCCGGTTGATCTGACCGATTCGCTCCATATGCGTCTTCTCACGCTCCTTGGATTTTCTCCGGTACCAGAGGACAATCGCTGTAACCACTCCGCCTATAAGGAGCACCGGAAGGGCCGCTGCAAGAAAAACAACCAGCCACTGGAACATAATGGACAAAGCGTTCAGGCTGCTCTTGAGTGCATCCGATGCCCGGTCTAACAGCGGACCCTGCTCTTTCTTCTGCGTAACGGCAAAACTTTCGTCCGTCTGATAGAGGCGGAGCTCCACGGTGGAGAAGGAGACATTTTGATCAATATAACGCATTCTGCCTTTAATCTGTTCGATTTCCTCCTGAATCGCTCCAAGCTGGTTAGCGAAAGCGACCAGGTCGGCCGATTTGGTTGCTTTTTTCATAAACTCGATATACTGGTTCTCCATCAGCTGCTTAGCCTTAAGACGTGATTCCAGATCAACATATTCTTCTGAAACGTCCTGCCCGGTGATGCTTTGCTGAATTTTTTCATTCTTGATCTTCTCCAGATTATCCAGAAAAGAGGCGAATCCGGAAGCCGGCACCTTCAGAATAAAGGTCCCGCCCTTCTCGTATTCAGACATATTCTCCGAGAATTCAATAATATAGCCGCCGGCCAAAGTAATCATGTTCCGTACATCACTTTGCGCTGAGGCATAGTCCTTTACCTCCATATTGAGGTTGGCCCGGTAGATCAGCTTCTTGTTCAGTCCGGCTGCAACATCGCTCCCGGTAAATCCGGAAGGTTGTTCAGCACCCTGTTCTGTACCTAGATTCTTGGCTGTCCCCGTCTTGTTCGCATCGGTTTTCTGATCCTGTCCGCCTGCTGTTACTGTAGCAGACTCCGCCGAAGATTCCTTCGATTGAACCGAAGCAGCCGCAGGTACTGAATCTGCCGCCCCTCCCTCAGAGAAGGTGTTCGCACTGAGTTGATCAGCAGCCGAGTTGCTGTCGTCGCCTGAACCACAGCCTGCCAGCACAACTGCTAGAACCAATAAAGATAAAAAGTAATGCAGACCCCATTTTCGCATTCTCATTCCTCCAAAAGTGTAGTGGAATTTCAGCTTCTTCTATATAAAACACTCCGGCGAAAGGCCCTTTGATCTCTGAGTCTCTTCCGCGTTATTTATTTTGACGTTCCAAAAGCTGGAAGGTTGCAGGAGATTGGAGAATTCCGAACCTTTTTTGATGTTTATTCCCAAATTTAACACCGTTTACATCGCAAACAGGATCATTCGAATGCTGAATGATCCTGTTTGCGAAAGGAGGCTTTATTTGCTACAATAATCGTGTCTGAAAAGACAGTGAAACACCAAATACCCTCTATTCACAAGGAATAAGGGTATGGTTCTGTTCGGACAAGCTCCACCTTGCTGAACAGGACAAATCACAACGTTCTAATCATGTTGCCAATCCACTATAAGGGGAGGTGAACCCTCATGGCAAAAGACGTATTGTGCGCAGTGAACTCTTGCACCTATTGGGCTGAAGAGAACAAATGCAACGCTGAGTCCATTTTTGTTGCTTATCACAGCTCCAAAGAGCCTACACAGTCTGAAGAAACAGACTGCAAAACTTTCGAAAGTAAATAAGGTTAAACGTAGAAGGGACCCTCCACGGTTCCTTCTTTTCTGTTTCCCATTCTATCAAGAATGAGAATTATTATCAAGTGTTTATGTTAAAAAAGATCGCTGGACTTCCTCGGGATATTCAGCCCCCTACGGATCACTGGGAAAATGTGCGCCCGGTATAACGGACGTATCAGCGGCTGACCGCTCCGCTCTTCTCTCTGACAATCACGGCAGCCTGCACCATGTTGCGCAGCGCCGCTCCGGTTTCTTCCCAGCCCCGTGTCTTCAGGCCGCAGTCCGGATTAATCCAGAACTGTCCGGCATCAAGCACACGCAGCGCCCGCTCAATAGCCTGTGTCATTTCCTCTACCTTCGGTACACGCGGACTATGAATATCATACACACCAAGACCGATTCCCTTGTCATACTCCTGTTCTTCAAAGCTGACGATCAGCTCCCCATGGCTGCGCGAGGTCTCGATGGAGATTACATCGGCATCCATCGCCGAGATCGGTCCGATCATGTCATTGAACTCACTGTAGCACATATGCGTATGGATCTGCGTGGTCGCCTTCACAGAGTTGGTAGCGATACGGAAAGATCTTACCGCCCAGCTCAAATAATGCTCATGATCTTCAGCCTTTAACGGCAGGCCTTCACGGATCGCCGGTTCATCCACCTGAATCATCTCGATTCCCGCTTCCTCAAGCGCCTGAACCTCATAACGTAAGGTAAGGGCGATCTGGTTAGCCACCTCTTCACGGCTGAGATCATCACGGACAAACGACCAGTTCAGAATGGTCACCGGACCGGTCAGCATCCCTTTTACCGGAAGACTGGTGAGCGACTGGGCGTACAGACTTTCCTTCACGGTCATAGGGCCGGTAAACGCAACATCGGCATAAATGACCGGCGGCTTCACACAACGTGAACCGTAGGATTGGACCCAGCCCCCTTTGGTAAAGAGGTACCCTGCCAGCTTCTCGCCGAAGAATTCAACCATATCCGTCCGCTCAAATTCACCGTGCACGAGCACATCCAGCCCGAGCTCCTCTTGAAAAGTAATCGCATCTGCAATTTGCTGGCGGATAAATCCGTCATAACGCTCCTGGTTCCAGACGCCCTTACGCCATTTGAGCCGGGCCTGGCGCACTTCAGGCGTCTGCGGGAAGCTGCCGATCGTCGTTGTCGGCAGCAGCGGCAGCTGCCACTTCTGCTGCTGCACCTTTACGCGTTCCGCGAAGGGCAAGCTGCGGCTGTCCGGCAGCTTATCCAGGCTGCGCACCTGCTCAGCCACATCCTGGCGCCCGCGTTCCGGCAGGGCGCGGAACACTTTCAGCGCCTCGCGGCTCTCGGCGAGCGCTGCGGCATAGACCTGCCCATCCTCGCCCGCCGCTGCTGCAATCAGGCTCAGCTCCGCCAGCTTCTCGTCGGCGAAGGCCAACGCTTGCCGTACCGCAGGCTTTAACTTGTCCTCGCCTTGAACAGTTACAGGCACATGCAGCAGACTGGAGGATGGCTGGAGGATCAGCCGTTCGTCCGGCACATGGGACTTCAGTGCGCGGACCAGCTCAAGCTTGGCATCCAGATCGGAGCGCCAAATATTGCGCCCGTCGATAATGCCCGCTCCCAGCCATTTGTCCTCTGGCCAGCCCAGACGCCGGATCGAGGCCAGATTGGCCCCGCCGTCATGGACGAAGTCCAATCCGATGCCCTGCACAGGCAACTTCAGCAGCACTTCCAGCGGCTCTGCGGCTTCAAAGTAAGTCTGCAGCAAGACATGAAGTCCGGGCACTGCTGCAGCAATCTCTCTGTAGATCGTTCCCAGCAGTTCAACTTCTTCCGCGGTTAAGCCGGTGACAATTGCCGGTTCATCGATCTGTACCCAAGCCACGCCTTCCTGCTGCAGCTCCTGCAGCAGCTGCACATACACCGGCAGGAAACGGGCAGCAACCTCTGCAATTTGATCAGCAGCGAACCCCTTGGAGAGCTTCAGGAAGGTATAGAGTCCGACTATAACCGGCTTGCCCTCAATACCCGCCTGCTCTTTGGCGAAACGGTAGGCAGCAAGCGGTTTGTTCTCAATCAGGCGGGGAGTCTGCCCGCCGATTTCCGGCACGATATAATGGTAATTCGTATTGAACCATTTGGTCATCTCGCAGGCAGGGGCGGCCGAATTGCCGCGCGCCATGGCGAAGTACAGATCGAGCGGAATGCCACCGCCATCGTAGGCATAACGCGGAGGAACAATGCCAAACATAGCAGCGGTATCCAGCACATGGTCATAAAAGGTGAAATCATTGACAGGAATCAGTGCGATCCCGGCCTGCTGCTGTGTCTTGAGGTGCTGAAGCTGAATCCCGGCCATTTCCGCACGGAAGGTTTCTTCATTGATTTTGCCGCTCCAGTAAGCCTCCAGCGTCTTTTTCCACTCCCGGTTCTTTCCGATTCTCGGATAACCGAGGCTGCTCGTCTTGATGTTGTTTGTCATATACAGTCACTCCCTTGTTTATAATAAATGCCTTAAGCTTTAGTTAATGATCTCAGTCGGTATCAATAATAAAGAGCGTCTTCCCCTAACCAGGCCGCAGGGAAAGACGCCCATGGGCTGCCAATGGGTAACGTCTTAACACCTCCCTATCTTCCGTAGGTACTGCAGTGCTGTTGAGACGGGCAGGTCTCCTGGCTAGCGGCGTCGGCATCCATCAGCAAGTCTTCCCGGCGAAGTAGAGATGGCCAGTGACATGGGCTGCTATGAACTCTTCCGTTACAGTGGCGGGACCGCATCGGCTTGTCACCGAATTTCCCTATTAAGCCTCCGGGCCTTTCTGATGCTCTGGCTGGCGCCTGTCTCCGATATTTGCAAATTGTATTCATCCCGTAATCTGATGTCATCATACTGAATCCGATGCCTTATCCGCAACAGATTTACGGGTATTCCCGTTATACACATTCCCTATAGCTGGCGCCGTGCAGGCTCATTTTGCGGGGATTCTGCCGCACATTCCCTCACAGCCTCTCTTCAAGAAGCAGCTTCAGCAGAACGTTTGGTATACAGCAAAAAGAACCGCTGCACCGTCCTTGGCAAGGAGGTACACCCGGTTCCTTTTCGATAAATGATAGCAGTTAACGGACTGTTTCAGCCTGTCTTTTAGAACCAGACGAGGTAGACTACCCCGGCAAGAACGAGACGGTAAATCGCAAACGGCATGAGCTTGATCCGGTTGATCAGCTTCAGGAAAAACTTCATAGAGAGCAGCGCGAACAGGAAGGCACTAATAAACCCGGCAATAAAAAACGGCAGGGCATCTATCGTAAAATACTGCCAGTTCTTGACCAGTGAAATCAGACTCGCACCCGCCATAATCGGCACTGCCATAATAAAGGTGAAATCGGCAGCCGCACGGTGGCTCATACCCAGCAGCACACCACCTGAGATGGTCGATCCGGAGCGTGAAAAGCCGGGCCAGAGCGACAAGCATTGGATCAAACCTACCGATAGCGCCTGTCTATATGTAATTTGGTCAACACTCTCTGTCTTGATATTTTTGGGGGCGAACCGGTCGGAAAAAATCATGAATATTGCACCAATGACCAGACCGATCAGCACCGTTGATGTTGAAAATAAATGCTCATCGATGTAATCCTCGAACAGAAAACCGAGGATTCCTGCAGGGATAAGTCCTACAATGACCTGCGCCAGCTTCAGCCGGCCTTCCGTCTCCACCGGAGGTTGTCCTTCCGGCACCGCCGTCAGCTCCTTTCGGCTAAACCGCTTGAGACCCAGCAGGTCGATGAACCGGTTGCGGAAAATGATGACTACCGCCAGGATCGAACCCAGCTGGATGACTACTTTGAACGTGTTCGCCGCATATTTTCCGAGAAATTCCTGGGATTTCAGCCACATATCATCCACGATCACCATATGGCCAGTCGAGGATACCGGAGCAAATTCAGTTAATCCTTCTACAATGCCCAGAATGATGGCTTTCATAATAGTCAGCAGCTCCATATTGATCCCCTCCTTTTTGTTGACCTCACCCTATGCGAGGCTTTAAATAGTTCTGCGAAACCTGTGAATTTAATTAATCTGTGGTATCTACCGGTTTTCTAGCGGACTGGCGTTTGCGGAAATAGAGCACACCACCCACAACAACTCCCGCAGCAATCAATACGTAGACGACACTCGAGTAAGCTTCCATGTACACGCCAATATCCTCCCAGGATTCTCCCAGCGCAGCACCCAGCAGAATAAGCAGCACATTCCAGCCGAGCGTCCCGATCGTCGTAAACAGCATGAATAATCCGAATTTCATCCCCGACATTCCGGCAGGAATGGAGATCAGACTCCGCACCAGCGGAATCATCCGGCAGAATAATACCGTCCAGTAGCCGTATTTGTCGAACCAGGCATCCGCTTTGCGGATATCCTTTCCGCTGATCCGGAGCAGTCCGCCCCAGCGGTCCACAATCCGCTCCAGTCTGTTCACGTCCAGCATCCGGCCGATCCAGTACAGCACAAGCGCTCCCAGCAGCGAGCCGGCCGTTGAGGCGATCAGCACGCCGGGGACGGTCATCCCGGAAGTGGTTGTCATGAAACCGCCGAACGGAAGGATTACCTCCGAGGGGATAGGCGGAAAAATATTTTCCAGGGCCAGCATCAGAAAAATGCCCAGATAGCCGAACTGTTCCATAAAATCGGTAATCCATGTTTTCATTTCGTGCTCCTCCGCGTTCAGATGAGATTTTTTTTGAGATTGCGCAAATAACGGCTGCGGATAAGGAAGAAGTATAACCCCTGCGCAGCCAGGTAGCCGATAAGCACCGCGCCCGTTTCGGCAGCGATGGACAGATAGAACAGCCGCTGCAGCGCAATAAAGGCGAACAAGCTGTGCAGGATGGCTAACCCCACTGGAACAAAGAACATCAGGGACAATTGCAGGGTCACAGTCCGGTCCAGTTCCTGGTCGGTCAGGCCCATTTTGGACAAGGTGGAATACTGCAGCCGGTCATGGTCAAGATCCATGTACAACCGGAAGTACAAAAAGCTGCCTGCGGCGATAAAAAAAGCTGTGCCGACCAAAAGCGAAGCGAACAGCATCGTACTGTATAACGTCCGCTGAATTTCGAACAGCGTGCCGCTGACCACAACGGCATAAGGGGATTTGCTCTCGTAGGACACTTTGCCTTTGTCCGCAAGTCCCGAAGCAATGCCAACCGTCTGTTGGAATGGCTCCACATAGAACCCGGTATACAAATCGCTTTGCACGGGATTAATACCGGAGAACAAGCTGTCACTGACGACAACTCCGCTGAAATCACCGCCATCCCTCCCGTCCAGCTCCGGCAGCAGATATTCAGCAATCGGCACATGCTCCGTATACCCGATCTCCTGAATATCTACTCCCTGCTTCAGCTTATAGAGGGCATGAACCCGATCAGAGGTCAGGCTGCGGTCACGCTGGGAACCGATCATGACCAGACCTTCGTTCCCCTGGAGCGGCTGCTCACGGGAGGTGAATCCGGCTTGCTGGAGCGCCTGTTTGTAATCACTGTAAGCCATCAGCGGCAAACGCTCTGTTCGGTCGGGACCGGTCTGAGACTCTACTTCCGCATATTTGATTTGGATCTCCAGCGAGCGATAGGGAAGATTCAACCGCTCCAGTTCCGCTTTTATCCCGCTTAAATCCTCTTCTGCAGCGGACCCGGCCTCATTGCCCTTGGCCACATAACCGACCGCTGCCGGATAGTCCAGCTTCAGCTCTTTGGAGAGTGTATGAATAGAAGCAAATACCCCGACAGAGGTGAAGGATACCGCCGAAACAATCGTCACCATAAAAAACATCCGCCCGTTGTCTTTCCAGCGGTAGGTTAAGCCCGAGAGCGTAATAATGTTTGTCTTATGCCAATAAAACCGCCGGACTTTCCTCATGATCCTAACCACAAATAGACTAAGCTGTGTATAGAACAAGTAAGTACCGGCGACTGTAATGGCCACCACCGGAAACATCACTCTCTCCACCGAAGCTGCGGTCGTGGTAGCGGCCAGAACATAGCCTCCAAGCAGCAGCAGCGCCGAAGCGAACGCCAGTAAGGCCGACACCCGCGGCTCCTTGTCTCCTTTGCGACCGCGCTGAAACAAACCTCTCGCCGACTCGTTCCCGATAAAGGCAAAGGTACTTAACGAGATTATCATGAACAGCAGAGCAAAGCTGCAAATCGTCAGTACCGGTGCATGCCAGGAAAGATAAAATTCCAGCGGGCCAATGCCCAGGAACCCCGCTCCAATCATCAGGAACAACTTGCCCAGCAGCAGACCGAGCAAAGTGCCGGTGAGGATGGCGGAGCTGCCGATCATCATATTCTCCAAAAAGACCATCAGGTTCAGCTGCCGCTTCGTCATGCCGTGCATCAGCAGGATGCCGAATTCCAGCTTGCGGGACTGCAGAAAAGACCCTACGGACACCAGCACGAACAGTGAACAAAATACAAAGATGATTCCCTCAGCCACCATCATGGTGTCAGCCGCCGTATCCAGGATCATATCGCCCGAAATCACCGGATGAAATATAAACAGTGCACAGAGAAAAAAGATCATTACGGAAAATGCGCTGCTGACAAAATAAGCGGCGTATTTACGCTTATTCCGCGTTACATTTCTATAAGCGAACTGCCGAAAGGTCATGGCTTGCTCCTCCCAGCAGCGACAGCATGTCGATGATATTCTGGAAGAAAGCCGGCCTGCTGCTGCCCCGGTACATCTCGCTGTAGAAACGTCCGTCCTTGATAAAGATGACCCGGTGGCAAAAGCTCGCTGCCACTGCGTCATGGGTGACCATCAGCACCGTGGACCCTTCCGCTTCATTGACTTCAGCCAGCAGGCTCATCACTTCGGCCGCTGTTTTGGAGTCCAGGCTGCCCGTAGGCTCATCGGCCAGAATCAGCGCCGGCCGGTGAATCATTGCCCGGGCAATCGCCACCCGCTGCATCTGCCCGCCGGAGATTTCATATGTCCGTTTATGAAGAAGCGGACCGATGGCCAGCCGCTCAGCCACCTCTTGCAGCCTGCGTTCCATTTCCGGAAGCGGAACCCCGGTGAGCGTCAGCGGCAGCACGATATTTTCTTCTACGGTAAGCGTATCAAGCAGATTGAAATGCTGAAAGACGAAACCCAGCTCCTTCCGCCGGAAGAGCGCTTTGTCCTTGCGCCCAAGCGCATTCGGATTTCCGCCGTTAATCATTACCTCGCCTGAGGTAGGCTCGTCGATCGTGGCGATCACGTTGAGCAGTGTTGTTTTCCCACTGCCTGAAGGTCCCATAATACCTACAAACTCACCCTTCTCCACGGCAAAACGAATATGGTTCAGCGCATGAATCGATACCTTGCCCTCATATATTTTGGATAAATTATGGACGTCTAATATGGGCAAGTGCTTCCGCTCCTTCGTTCACCTGATCGTTTTGGATTGACTTCATTATATAAACTGTAAACTACAGCTGCTATTTCTGAAACTTACAGTCACCTTACATTATTGTAAGCAGAATAGAGTTGACAGAATTCCGGCACGCTGCAGCCGATTCCTCTGTATCTATCAAACCACGGGCGTATGATGCTATAATAGTTGAATATTTAATTTCATGAGTCGGTATATAGCCGGGAGAGGAATTGTGATATGCGATGAAGGATACTCTTGCTAATGAACTGATAACCAGCTGGTTGTCATTGACCCATATACAAATGAATGTAGCAAATGAGTTAGAAACCAAACTTCAGGAGAACTACCAATTGTCTCTAAAAGAATTCTATCTGCTGCTGTTTCTCTCCGAAGCCCCGGAGAAGAAGCTGAAGCTGCAGCAATTGGAGTCGATGGTCGGGTTAAGCCAGAGCGCCGTCTCCAGACTGGTCAGCCGTTTTGAAGCCAAAGGCTGCAACGCGCTCCAAAGAAAGACCTGTGATGATGACCGCAGAAGCATTTATACCTCGCTTACTGCCATAGGGCAAGACAAGCTGGACCGGGCCCGGGTGACCGTTAACGAGGTTCTGGCCCAGTCGTTCCCTGACACCAGGGTGCAGGAGCTGCTGGAGCAGTTGCTGCGTCTGAAACAGCAATGATGGCGTAAGCCTGGCTTCCTGAACGACCCGCTGCCTCATCCCAGAGGCGGCGGTTTTTTTAGGTGAAAAGAACCCATTCCGCCCGCGGCGCATACAATGTACAAAAAGGAACTGTGAGGTGATCTCATGCTCTTTTCGCTTATGCAGCTGATCGGCGGTGTCATTCTTTCCCTCGGCTGGCTACCTCAAATCATCCAAATTCTAAAGACAAAATCGGTTGCGGACTTAAACCTGAAGTCCTACTTATTGATGCTGCTGGGAATTGGTTTAATGGAGGCTTATGCTGTCAACTTGGTGTTGACGGGCGTGGGACTTGCTTTTTTCATCACAAACACCATGTCTTTAACAGTAGTATCGGCTGTCGTTATTCTGATCCTGCGGTTTCAGCCCCGGCTCAGAAAATAATCCGCACTGTCGTACCCTTGCCCACCTCAGAGGAAATTTCCACCTCATGCCCCAGCTTGCTGCAGATCTGCTTCACCAAATAGAGGCCCATCCCCGTGGATTCCTGAAAGCTGCGGCCGTTCACACCGGTAAAATAAGCATCGAAGACGCGCGGTAAATCCCCCGGCGGGATGCCGACTCCTTCGTCGCGGACTTCCAGCACCGCCCTGCCCTTCTCCTGAAGATAGCCGCGAAAATGAACTACACGCCCCTCCTCTACCGTATAGCGTAAGGCATTGGTTATTAGCTGTGTCAGCACAAACGTCAGCCATTTCTCGTCAGAGGTGATGGTTATACCGCTGTCCATCGCTATCGCCGGAAACACCCGTTTGCGGATGAACAGCCGTTTTTGTTCTGAGGTCACACCGCGCACGATGTCCGCCAGCTCCAGCTGCTCTACATAGAAATCATGCTCGAACGTATCCAGTCTTGCGGTATAGAGCACCGTATCCAGCCCTTTTTTCAGCCGGTCCAGCTCATCGCCAATGGCCGTGAACGGGGGACCGTCTTTATCCTGAATAATCAAGTGGATCACCGAGAGCGGAGTCTTCATAGCGTGCACCCACTGGTTGATGAAATGAATATGCTCCTCCAGCTTGTGGCGGTAGCTGTGCAAATCATTCTGGTAGAGCCGGAACTGCTGTGCCAGCAGCTTGCGCAGGCTTTCTGCGAGCGGAGAACCTTGTGCGGGCCCTCCCGATTCATCCAGCGATGAAGGCAGGCTCTCCAGCCGTTCATAGAATGACCGGTTGGAGAAATAACGGTACGCCAGATAGGCCAGCAGCAAAAAGGTGCTGAGCAGCCCGGCGTACAGACTGACATTCACACCGCTTCCTCCGTCCAGCCGGTACACCAGGGTAATGATCATAAGCTGGGCAAGGTAGATCACGATTAACGGCGTCTGTTCCCGCAAAAATAGCTTCACGTCACTTCCCCCCAGTTGTCGCTTAACCGGTACCCTTGCCCGCGTACGGTCTGCAGCCCGTCCTGAATACCCATCGCCGCCAGCTTTTTGCGCACACGGGTGACATAGACATTCAGCGTATTATCATCAACAAACGCCTGGTCATCCCAGATTTTCTCCAGCAGCCGGTCGCGGGTGACGATGGTGCCTGTTTTTTTCATCAGCTCGTCGAGAATTTTCGCTTCCGTATGGCTGAGGTCGACTTTGGCATTGCCGCGCGACAGCACCAGACGTTCCACATCCAGCGTCAGTCCTGACACCGCCAGACTGCGCTCGTTCACTCCCACAGCATAGGAGCCGTAAGCGCGGCGCAGATGGCTTTTGATTTTGGCCATGGCTATTTCATAATCAAACGGCTTCGTAATGTAATCATCCGCTCCGTTCTCCAGCGCCATCACCTGATCCATTTTGCCGTCGCGGGCGGAGATGAAGAGAATCGGACAGGTCGAGATTCCGCGGATCTGGCGGCACCAGTAATAACCGTCAAATTTAGGCAGATTAACATCCAGCAGTACGAGATGCGGCACATACTGCTCAAACTCGGTCCGTACCGCTTCAAAATCGTTCACCGCCTGTGTTTCATAGCCGAACCTATGTAAATATTCCTGGAGCAGCGCCACCAGCCCCCGGTCATCCTCAATGATAAATATTTTGAACATATCAGGCCTCCGGTTTACGCCCTAGTGAAGCTAAGGGGTTTGCCCAATAATATATACAGTCACTGCAGGCTAGTCAAATATAGGTTATAATTTTCAGTCAAAGGAGCTGATGAGAGGCATGATAGATTATGGTCAGGATCTTTTCAAAGGATCGGCAGGTTATTACGCGAAGTATCGTCCGCTCTATCCTTCCGGGCTGGTAAGATTCCTTGTGAACCGCTTTGGGCTGGACGGGGAAGGCGAACTGCTGGATTTGGGCTGCGGGACCGGGCAGCTTGCCTTGCGTTTTGCCGATTGGGTCCAGCGCGTGACCGGACTCGACTACGAACAGGAAATGATCAATGAGGCAGCGCGGATCAGCAAGGAAATGAGAGCGCTTAATACGGAATGGGTTGCGGGAAAAGCGGAAGAATATTTGGCTCTGTCCACATTTCCCGTATACCGTCTGGTCACTATAGCCAAGGCTTTTCACTGGATGGACAGGGACCTGGTGCTCGAACTGCTCTACAACCGGGTTGCTCCGGGAGGCGGAGTCGCTATTGTGGATCAATACAAGCCTGATCAAGCGCCCCTGCCTTGGCAGAACGAAGTGGACCGGATCGTGCGCAAATGGTATGGCGAGGAGCGGAAGGCTGGCAATACGACCTATTCTCATCCGCTCAAAAGTCACACGGATATCGTAGCCGGCTCCAGCTTCCGCCTTGAAACTCACCGGCTGCCAATGTATGAATATCAGTGGACTATAGAAGCCATACTGGGGAATCTGTATTCCACTTCCTTTGGCTCGAAGCGGTTTCTCGGCGACCGGGCACCTCTATTCGAGAGCGAGCTGGAAGAGAGGTTATTGCTTCTGGACCCCAAAGGAGTCTTTACTGAAGGAATACATACTAATATTATTCTGGCCGTAAAATAACACAAACAGCCGCCTTCCCGGGTAATCCGGTGAAGACGGCTGTTTCTCCAATCACGCTGTACCCGCGAAGTGGAAAAGCGGCAATTCTAATTCTTGTCTCTGGCGATCCTATCTGCCATCCAGCAGATTGCCAAGGCCCCCAAGGATGCTTCCTTCTTCCTTGCGGCCGGTGTTGCCGGCTGCCGACAGAATGCGGTCCGCCATCCGGCTAAACGGCAGCGACTGTACCCATACCTTGCCCGGCCCGCGCAGGGTAGCAAAGAACAATCCTTCCCCACCAAACAGCGCGGTCTTAACACCTTTGACAAATTCGATATCATAATCCACAGACGAAGTCATGGCCACAAGACAGCCGGTGTCGATCTTGATTGTCTCTCCAGGCTGCAGCGTCCGTTCCAGCACATAACCCCCGGAATGGACGAAGGAGAGGCCGTCGCCCTCCAGCTTTTGCATAATAAATCCCTCACCGCCGAAGAAGCCTGCGCCCAGCTTGCGCTGGAATTCAATGCCCACCGACACGCCTTTGGCAGCACAGAGAAAGGAGTCCTTCTGGCAGATGATTTTGCCGTGGTATTGCTGGAGATCAAGCGGGATGATTTTGCCCGGATACGGGGCGGCAAAGGTGACACTCTTCCGGCCATAGCCCCCGCTGTGCGTGAAGATCGTCATAAACAGGCTTTCTCCGGTCAGCAGGCGTTTGCCTGCACCCATCAGCTTGCCTACCAGACCATTTGTCCGTCCAGAGCCTGATCCGTCGCCAAAGATCGTCTCCATCGTAATCTCCGGGTCCATCATCATGAAGCTTCCCGCTTCTGCGATCACACTCTCCCCCGGATCAAGCTGCACCTCCACACACTGAATTTCCTCGCCCATAATGACATAATCAATTTCGTGAGCACTCATCCTTGTTATCCCCCCCAAAGTTTTTGTAATCCTATGTTTTTGAATGAGATATATACGCGCTCCCTCCAGCAGCGGTTTCAGCATTTTGTTAAATATTGCAGGGTATGGACAGCAGACGGTCGCGCGTCTCCATATAAGCATGGTCCCAGCCCATTTTTGCGTAAAACCTCATGGCATCCTGCCCTTTAAAATAGTGGGCACCTGACACAAACAAGAGGCCAGCCGGGTAAGTTCCCGTTGGCCTCTCATAATGATCCCCGTGACATGGGGCTAACTTTGCCCTATTCATATTACCGTACCATCCTGCGGCTTCACCCGTGCAGGCTGGATCTTCGGCGCCTTGCTCAGCTTCGGTCTGCCCAAGGATGTGGTAAAGGTGATCACATAGCCGGCTACAACCACGGCCATCACCGTATACAAGGTTTCCTTGAGAGGCATATAGAAGAGTGACAACGCCAAAACAATTACATCCATCAGGATGAATACCGTACCCACTTTAATTCCTTTCCATTCACTGATCAGCAGGGACAAAATATCGTCTCCGCCGCTCGCCCCGCCGCCGCGCAGGACCATTCCCGCTCCTAGACCTGTCAGTACACCGGACAACAACGCCGCAAGCGGCAAGTTATCCTGCAAGTCAATGACCCATCCGGAATAGCGTTCCATCAAACCATAGAATACCGTGAAGGCTCCTACGGAGATGAAGGTGTTCACCACGAACGATTTTCCTTTGAATATCATTGCGATTATGAGTACTGGAATGTCTAAGATTAGCGTAGATAGTGAAGGTGAAATTCCTAATACGTATTTGCCGAGCAGTGCCAGGCCTACAAACCCGCCCTCGGTCAAATGATTCTGATAATTGATGTGATAATAAGTAAATGCAAGTAACAATGTTCCGGATAAAATAATAATGAGTCGTAGCGGCAACCTCATGCCACTGTCTTGTTTCTTCATACAGGTCTCCCCTTATCGTAAATGGCGGCTTAGACGTCCCGCCAGCCTCTACGAGGGGTAAAACCAGAAGAGTTCTTCCTTCGCATACAATACTCCCTTCCCACGCAGAGGCGGCTTCGTCAATTAACAACGGTTCGCGCACATTCTACAGGGAAGCTAAGTATAAGACAGATCATAACGTTTCCAAATCGTCCTTTGGGGAATCGTCCTTCGGGGACACATGGTATCCTGATCCTTTCTTTAGTTTGATATGTTCTGTTTAGATTATACCACGCAAAGGAGTCACTCTAAACAGTTTTCCAATAAAAAGCATGAATTAGCCCGGATTTCGCAGCAGACGGTTCACCGTCTCCCGCCGGACGCCGATCAATTGCCCAATTTCTTCCTGTGTCAGCAGGTCTGTCAGCTGTGCTCCATATGAGTACTCATTCAGCCAGCGGGTCAGCAGCTCCATCCGCTCCCCCGGCGATCCGACAGTAAGGTGGTCAATGCGCGTCTGCATAAAACGAACCTTCTCCTGGAGCAGCAGAGCGATTTCCATCACTTTATCCGGCTCCTCACGCAGCTCGCGGTACCATTCCGCAGCCGGAATGACCTCCACCTCGCTTCTCATCATCGCCACCGCCGTTCCATGCGCCTCCTTTGGCGAAATGAGAGAATGATGGGGAACCGTCTCACCGGGATACAACAGATTGAACAGCACCATGTTCCCGTTCTCATGCAGCCTTGTCACCTTAAACAGCCCGCTCTTTACCTTGTACAGATTTTGGCAGCTGTCTCCCTGGCGGAACAAAGCCTCCCCTTTGTGCAGAATCATCTCGCTCGCTCCTTTATCTTCTCGTTAAGTATATTTGTAATTATACAGAAATACGCCTGCAAAATGCAGTTCGTTCAGGCAAAAAAAACTGCGGGACTCAGAATTGAATTCTGAATCCCGCAGTACGGATGTTGTATTGTCTTAATTAGCCTTAACCGGCTTCTTCCAAAGTCCCAGCGTCAGGCCGGAGATAACAGCTCCGATAAGAACCGCCAGAATGAACAGCAGAGCGTTGCTGGACAGAGCGGCTACAAAAATTCCGCCGTGCGGAGCCGGGACGTTGATGTTCCACAACTGCGTAAGTCCGCCAGCTACAGCTGAACCAATAATACAGCTGGTCAGGACACGCAGCGGATCGGCTGCGGCGAAGGGAATAGCTCCTTCGGTAATGAATGACAAGCCGAGCACATAATTCGTTACACCTGACTTGCGTTCCGTTTCTGTGAACTTGTTCTTAAAGAATGTGGTTGCCAGCGCAATGGCCAGCGGAGGAACCATCCCTCCCGCCATAACGGCAGCCATCATTAGTCCGTTAGTGTTGCCGCTGGATGTAAATACTCCAATGGCAAAAGTGTAAGCTGCTTTATTGAAGGGACCGCCCATATCAATCGCCATCATTCCACCGAGAATAATTCCCAAAATGATCATATTGCTGGTGCCCAGACTGTTGAGACCATCGATAAGTCCTTCATTGATCCAGCTGAATACCGGATCAAACAGGTAGAACATAATGCCGCCGGTAATGAGCAGACTGAATACCGGATAGAGCAGTATCGGCTTCAAGCCGTCCAGGGTTTTGGGCAGACCGGCGAAAACCTTGCGCAGCAGGATGACCACATACCCTGCCAGGAAACCTGCGGCAAGTCCGCCAAGGAATCCGGCATTGGAGTTCAAGGCCATATAACCGCCGACCATCCCGGGCATGAGTGCCGGGCGGTCGCCAATGCTGAGTGCGATAAATCCGGCGAGAATCGGAATCAGGAAATGGAAGGCGCCATCTCCCCCGCCGATCGTCTGCAGCAGCTTCACAAGCGGATTATCTACACCTGCCACCTGCTCGAACAGGAAGGAGATCGCCAGCAGAATCCCCCCGCCGACTACGAATGGCAGCATATGTGAAATGCCGTTCATCAGGTCTTTATAGATCTTGCTACCGATGCTGGAGGAGTTCCCTGCTGGGGCATCCCCGCTGCTGCGGCCTTCACTGCGGTATATCGGCGCATCTCCATTCATTGCTTTGGTGATCAGCTCTTCGGGTTTGCGGATACCGTCGCTTACCGGTCTTTGCAGCACCGGCTTGCCGGAGAACCGGGCCATCTCCACATTTTTGTCGGCAGCGATGATAACACCGCTGGCCCGGCGGATTTCGTCCTCGGTCAGCACATTCTGTGCCCCTTCAGAACCGTTTGTCTCCACACGGATGTTGACGCCCATTTCCAGGGCCTTTTTCTTTAATGCATCCTCAGCCATAAAGGTATGGGCGATTCCTGTAGGGCACGCCGTAACCGCAACGACGAAGCTTGAAGAAGCCGGATTGCCTGTAATTACGCGTTCAGGAGCCTGCTTTACGCTTTCGGATTCATTGTCCTTTTCCTTGGCCTTGGCCTCCTGCTCTGCCTGTTTGGCATCGAACAAAGCGGATACTTCATCCGGGGTGGAAGCTTTCATCAACGCCTCGATGAATTCGCTTTCAATGAGCAACCTGGACAATGAAGCCAGTGTACGCAGGTGCATATTTCCAGCACCCTCAGGCGCGGCAATCATAAAGAACAGCTGTGCCGGTTCCTCATCGAGTGAGGCAAAATCAACGCCCGCTGCGCTTTTGGCAAACACAACCGTTGCCTCGTTGACGGCCCGGGTTTTGGCATGTGGCATTGCTATGCCTCCGCCAATGCCAGTGCTGGATTGGGCTTCCCGAAGCAGGATCATTTCCTTGAACTGCACAGGATCATTAATGCGCCCGCTGCCTGCAAGACTGGCAATCAGTTCGTCGATCGCCGCTTCCTTGGTCGTGGCCTTGAGGTTCATAATCATCGTTTCTTTTATCATTAAGTCTGTAATTTTCATTGATTTCAACTCCCCTTTTTTTCTTGAACTACCCGTTTACAGCTGCGAAATTTCGATCAAGGGCTTGAGCTGCTCAATAAGTTCTCTGTCCGCCAGATCATCGGAGAATGCGGTTGCGCTGCCGGAAGCTACTCCTGCACGGAATGCCTGCAGTACATCTCCTGTCATGGACAATGTACCCACAAAACCAGCAATCATAGAGTCCCCCGCACCTACCGAATTCTTCACTTTTCCTGCCGGCGCGTTGGCGCGGAACAGGCTATTCTCTGAAATGAACAGAGCACCCTCTCCAGCCATGGAGACCAGCACATGCTTCGCCCCGAGCTCCAGCAGCTTACGCCCGTAGATGATAAGATCTTCCTTGCTGCTGATTCGAACCCCGAACAACTCTGCCAGCTCATGGTGATTCGGCTTAACAAGCAGCGGTCCCAGAGGCAACGCCTGTTGCAATGCATGTCCGGTCGTATCAATAACAAATTCGGCCCCGTGCTGCTTGCATACGCCTATCAGCCTGTTATAGAAATCCTCACCCAGCGAAGGAGGAATGCTTCCGGACATTATAACGATATCGCCCGCCTTCAAATTAGCAAGCTTCTGAAGCAGCGCCTCAGCTTCGTTATCACGGATCACCGGACCCGCTCCGTTAATCTCTGTCTCCTCTCCGGCTTTGAGCTTGATGTTAATCCGGGTATCATCCGAGACGGATACGAAATCACTGGCAACGCCTTCTTCGTGCAGCCAATCTTCAATATAACGGCCGGTAAAGCCCCCAAGAAAGCCAATTGCCTTGTTCTGGACGTTCAACTGGTTCAGAACACGCGAGACGTTGATCCCTTTACCACCCGGCAGCTTCAAATCACGTTTCATCCTGTTCAGGCTGCCAAGCTTTACCTGGTCAACTTCCACGATATAGTCAATGGAAGGGTTAAGTGTCACTGTATATATCATGATTATCCCTCATTATTGTGGTTTTCTAGTTTTCAAACTAATGTATAGTCCATATCCATCATTTCAAGCTCACGGATAAAGCTCTCCGGCGTTTCCGAATCCAGAATGCAATGATCCATTTCCTGCAGATCCGCCACCTTGCAAAAGGATACCTGCCCAATCTTGCTATGATCGGCCAGCAGGATGACCTGCTTGGCAACGGAGATCATTTTGCGTTTGGTGGCGGCTTCCAGCATATTCGGTGTGGTAATGCCTTCATGCACATCCAGCCCGTTCGTACCGAGAAACGCCTTATCCACCCGAACCATCTCCAGTGACCGCTCCGTCATCGGTCCCACAAAAGCAAGTGTATCCGGACGAAGCATACCGCCCGTGATGGATACCTCGATATTACGGCACTCCTTCAGCTCGTTTAGCGCCATGATAGAGTTAGTAATGACCTTAAGATTAGAGAACGATTTCAGCTCCCTGGCAATCTGCAGGGTTGTTGTTCCTCCGTCAAGTAGGATTGCATCGCCGTCCTGGATCATCTCCACCGCTTTGCGGGCGATCCGCAGCTTCTCCTCCAGGAACCGGTCTTCCTTGTCCTGAAATACCGCTTCAAAGTTGACGCTCTGCAGGGAGACCGCCCCGCCATGCGTCCGTTTCAGCAGCCGTGCTTCCTCCAGCTCTTTAAGATCACGGCGGACTGTCGATTCAGATACGCCAAGCTGCTGGCTAAGCTCCTGTACCGATCCCCTCGTGTGCTTCTCGACAAACTGCACGATGCTACGTTTTCTTTCCTCTTCAAACAGCATGACGGTTCACTCCTTAACGGAACAGCGTTACCTTCCGGTTTCTTTAGGATCTGAATTAACAATAATCCTTATACTCCATATTTTGATCGAATAGATTCCACTGCTCGATTTTGATTGAAATTGACTGTTTGTGATTACTTTTGCTTATTTATGATAATAACAGCGTTTTCATCATCTGTAAAGCTCCTTTTTCTTGATCATATCTGCTCAAAGCCGGCTGTCTGAAATATCCTCCCGAACGCCTATTTCATCTGCCCGGGGTGTTACATATTTTATAATACATATGGGGAAAAGCGGGTGAACAGGAAATGGCCAATAACAAAAACTACTTTGGATATCGCAACCGCATGGGCATCAGCAATCTGAGTAATAATTCCGGCGCCAGCAATCCGTTAGAATCCACGGAGCTAAGCGCTGAAGATTATGAAATTATCGCTGCCGGTCTGACCGCTTTGGGAGAAGTGTTCGCATTTTTGGCCCTCGTCAAAGCGAAGCAAGTGACCAAGGAAACCGGAGGCCAGGTAAATATCGACCCGCTTTTATTCATACAATCCAGAAAAAAAAAAGCGGCCCGACGGAAATCCCGTCCACCGCGTTAAAGCTTAATCCATGGCAATAAGTTCTTTCGTATTAGGCAGACGCAAGCGGTATGGCCTGATGCTTTTCAAATATGGCGTTTATCTTCCCGCGAGGTTCTTCATCCTTAAGTGTGACAATCACAATAATATGCTCGAGGTCAGCATGTTTGGCATAGGCCTCAGCATCCTCCTTGGGGATTCCGATGCTAATCAGGCTGACGGCAAGACCGTCGATATCCAGATCAGCTCCAGCCAGCTTCTTCGCTGCAGGCCCCGCTGCCACCGCCGTATCAGACAACATATCCAGCCCTACCCCCAGGCCTCTCGCTGTTCCGAACAAGCCTGCATTGCCTTCCCCGGCTTCGGGCTTGCCAATCCCTGTATCGTGGCTGATGACCTCCAGCGTGTTTTTCTCCTTCGTCACAACCGATATCTGCTTCGTTTTGACTCCGAGCTCCTGCACCGCCTCTATCGCCAGTATTGCATCGCTCCGGTGCCCGAATATTCCTACAACCAGCATAGTCATATGACATCCCTCCTGTTTAAGCGATATTAACCGCCACCTTTGCGGCTTGAACCGGCCGGCTGGTTGTCCTGGTTCCGGATAAACTTGAATCAAACTCTCGTATATCGGTTATAAAGATAGAATCGGGTTTAAATTTACCGCGGTTTTAATGTACTATTAGTATATTGGTAGATCTACCAATGATCCTGATGCTGATACATACAGGCATTATTTAGAATGAAGGGGAGGCTGCTATGCTACAAAGCAAGTATTTTCGAACATGCCTAGCCATTATCGCCTTTCTGACGATTTTGTATCTGGGCTCCAAAGTTATTTTCCTGTTCACTCCTGTGGTGGCGATCCTGAATCTGCTGCTTGTGCCGATGATGCTGTCCGGATTCATGTATTACCTGCTGCGGCCGCTGGTCTCGTTCCTGGAGCGCCATAAACTGGGTCGCGGATTATCCATCCTGCTGATCTATCTTATCGCTGTGGGACTATTCATCCTGTTCTGGGTGCTGGTCTGGCCGACACTTCGTGAACAGATTCAGAACTTTATTGACAACACCCCTTACCTGGTTCAGGGAATGCAGGATCAGTTCAACAAGCTGCAGAATAATCCTTCATTGTCAAGATTCTTCAAAGGGGATACCGACGTGGCCGCCCGGCTTTCGGGATATTTGAACGATGGGATTACCTGGGTCACCAATTCGATGACCAATCTTATCGGTGTCATTTCAAGCATTGTAGTGGTCATCGCCACTTTGCCGATTATTCTTTATTACATGCTGAAGGACGGACACAAGCTGTCCCCTATTCTGCAGAGCCTAATTCCGAAAAAGTACCGCAAGGAAGGCCAGGAAATGCTGAAGGACATCGACAGCGCACTTAGCGGTTTTATCGTTACCCGGGTTCTGCTCAATGTTGTGCTGGGAATTATGCTCTATATCGGCTTTCTGATTATTGGATTGCCCTATTCGCTCTTGCTCGCCGTAATTTCCATACCGCTTAATTTCATTCCTTATGTCGGTTCTCTATTGGCGGCAATCCCGGTAGTCATTGTGGGATTCATTGATTCGCCATCCATGGCGATTTGGTCTTTGGTCATTATTGTGGTCGCCCAGCAAATTCAAGATAATGTGCTTTCTCCGATTATTTACGGCAAGTCGCTGGATGTTCACCCGCTCACGACGGTACTCCTTGTGCTGATCGGCGGAGATTTCTTCGGCATCATCGGTGTGCTGATTGCTCTTCCCGTGTATATGATTATCAAAATCATATTCCTGCGAATCTATGAGATTATCATCGCGGAACGTATTGAAGAAGTTGAAGTCATCAAGGAAGAACATCTATAGCAGCTGTTGGTTAGGCTAACTTCTCATATAGGCCCCTGAAACAAAACAAAAAACAGCTGCGCCATCCTTAATCGGGAGGGTGCAGCCGTTTTTTGTTTTGTCTTTCTCAGCCCCGCAGGGAGCGGACGACAAAGATGTGTGTACCTTTCATCAGATTCTGCCCGTCCACCAGGGTAACCGAACCTTTGGTATGCGAAGCTATAGTTGTATTAAAAGCAATCAGCTGATCACCTTTCCATACGGTTACTGCTGATTTAAAATACACTGCGTTATCGAACTGCTGGCGCTCTCTCATGACATATCCAACGGAATGAAGAACCGGGGGCAAGGCTCTCTCTTTGGGAGCCAGAGCCTTAATGAACACAATGTCACGAAAAGGTACAGCAATTTCCTGATGGCCGATCACGGCCACCGAAGCGGCTGGATCCCATTTGCGCAGAACGCCCTTCATGATGGTGTAGGGCTCTTCTCCGCAATACATAATGACCGGTCTGCCAACCCAATGCTTCATTGCTCCACCCCCTTCGCTGTGTCCGTGCTACCTATACATTCGGTATGGACCAATCTATTCCTTTAAGACCATGTGACTCCAGATACTGATTGGCTCTGGAGAAGGGGCGGCTGCCCAGAAAGCCGCGATGGGCCGAGAACGGACTCGGATGCGGTGACTGAATCACCATATGCCGGTCCCGGTCGATATAAGCCCCTTTTTGCTGAGCATGGCTTCCCCAGAGGATAAATACCATCGGCTCCGTCCGTTCATTCAGCTTCTCCATGATGGCGTCTGTGAAAGTCTCCCAGCCTAGTCCCTTATGTGAATTGGGCTGGCCTTCGCGCACAGTCAGCACTGCGTTCAGCATGAGGACACCCTCTTCGGCCCAGTGCAGCAGTGAGCCGTGGTTCGGAACCGGCAGCCCGGTATCCGTATGGAGCTCCGCATAAATATTGCGCAGCGAAGGCGGAATACGCACCCCGGGCTTCACTGAGAAACTTAACCCGTGAGCTTGTCCCGCACCATGATATGGGTCCTGTCCCAGAATAACCACCCGGGTCTTGCTGTATGGTGTCAGCTTGAGCGCCGAGAATAACAGCTCTTTAGGCGGATAAACTGTATGTTGTTTATATTCACCCGCAAGCGTGTAGCGCAGTTCCTGAAAATAGGACTTCGTTGTTTCCTCCTGCAATACCTCATCCCAATCGTTGCCGAACATCCCCGTTCTCCTTCCGATCTTTCACGTAATCATTATTCATTACCTGTTATTACCCATAATATAAGGCTGGCTTACGCACTCCAGTGACAGGGCAGATCTAAAGCTGGGTTGCCAGGGCTATTTCCGCCCGTAATCCGCTTTGATCTCGCCCCACTCTTTGGTCTGCCATTTCAGCAGTTTGTTGTCATAAGTATTGCTCTGCAGCCACCGCTCGGCGCGGTCAATCAGTATCCAAATCTCCTCTGTAGAGGCATCTCTAGGCAGAGTCGTGGCCACCTTCTTCTGCTTGACCCATTTCATCGCGTTCACAGAATCACTGTAAACCGTCCTGCTGCTGCCCTCTTTCTTCAGCAGGGCCAGCGCATGAACAATTGCCAGAAATTCACCCAGATTATTCGTACCTTTCTTAATGGGTCCGCAGCTGAATATAATGTCACCGGTCTGAGTGTCCACACCCTTATATTCTACCGGCCCCGGATTGCCCCGTGTACCGACATCAACAGATATGCTGTCATAATCTATCTCTGCCGAGGTTTCTACACTGGCGCTCCGTCCCCGTGAGGCAGCCGGTTTCCCCTTTGAGCTACCGGAAGCGGATGATGTCCCCGTTCCCCAATTCCCCTTCCAGCCAGCCTTGTACGCTGCGTCTGCGGCAGCTCTGGATTCATAGGATTTGTATTTCGCTCCGGTGTAATGATCCGTCTGGGCTTGGCATTCTGCCCATGTACCATACACTCCTGGCTGTTTGCCTTCCCATACTACATAAAATTTCTGCTTAGCCATGGTACAGACCTTCCTTCGCGTAAAAATTCATCAGAAGAATATTGTAATCCAAACTGCGGCCATATTGAAGCCAAATTATATTCAGAGCCTGTTGCCGCTCAAAAATCTGCGGATATTTGACCCGGCACAAGCTCATACTATACGAGAAGTTTAATCGAGCACCACAAGCGTAGTATCTATAATCCCTTGCAGTTTGTCTACATCCCTGGTTGTTTTGACCATTACCCGCAGTCCTACCAGCGCGTTGTGCAGATATGCCGCCAGATCCGCCGCCGGACGGTGTCTGGAGATTTCACCGCTTGCCTGGCCATCCAGCAGCAATTTCTCAATAAGCTGCTCTGTATCCAGGAACGCTTCATTCACTCTGGCTGCTGCCTCGGGATCATGATAGGACAGCTCAACCGCAGTGTTCACAAGCAGGCAGCCCTTCGGGTCCATTTCTGCCATCTGAAGAATCAGTTCAAACAGTTGACGAATTGCCCCTTTTGCTGAGACCGCTTCCTTCACCTGTTCTTCCATCTTGGCTGAGGTATTCTGCACATACCGGTCTATAGCTTTCATATATAAAGTATGCTTGTCGCCAAAAGTATCATACATGCTGCGCTTATGAATTCCCATTCCGGTCACCAGGTCCTGCATGGAGGTTTTCTCATAGCCCTGCTGCCAGAAAACATTCATGGCTTTACCGAGTACATTGTCGACATCGAACTCTTTGCTTCTTGCCATCATCATGCTCCTCTCTGGGTCGATTTTACCATTTATAGAACGATCGGTAAATATAATGAAGGGAATGTGAATTCCATCGCAATATTTCCGCACTAATCATTCTACATAAATTTAGAAAGAACATACCACAAAGTCTCACACACCATAAGGAGGTTCTTTAGATGAGAAAGATTGCAGGCCTGGCCGCAGTATTCGCTTTGACCCTACTCGTAGGATGCGGTAACTCGAACAACAATAATGCGGCAAATCCAAATACGTCCGCAAACGGCAATACCAATGTTACGGAAACCACTGACGCTGTTACCTCAGCATCCGTAGTTAACAATGGAGAGGATTTCAAAAAAGCGATCAGCAAAGACGGCACCTGGATTGCCGCAACCTTGAATGACCTTACGTTCACCGAAGACCTCGTTGTGGACGGCCAGTTCATCAACAAGGAAGAACCAGCGCGCAAAATTGCACTTTATACCCAGGATGCGGAGCATAACATCACTAACTCGTTCATGCTGACTGCTCCCAAAATCACCATTAAGAGTGAAAATGCCCGGATTCAGGGCGGTACTTTTGTCGGGGACGTTTATGTGGAGGCAGACGGCTTCAGCGTTGTGAATGCCACCATCAAGGGCAACGTCTATTTCGCGAATGCTCAATATCAATCCACCTTCGACTCATCAGATCAGGGCATTGTATCCGGCGTCACAGAAGTGAAGAAATAAACCGAAGGGAGCTTGATTGCCGGCAATCACGATATCCGCAGCCTTGCTGAATACTCTCTCTGGCAGACTGCGGAGTTATGTCGTCGGAATGGCCGGTCGTGAACTGAGGGATACCAGTAACTGCAGGTGACACTGCCGGAGCGTTAATGTTTAAGGATAGCGGATTGCGTTTAAGTTAGGGCAGAGCAGGGTTATTATGTAGAATTTCTAAGGAGGATGACAATTCAATGTTCAAACGCATGGATGAAATCATGATCGAGATTCCCGAAGTCGAGAAACCGGATCCCAATGCCGCCGCTGCCGTACAGGAACTATTAGGTGGTAAGTTTGGAGAGATGTCAACACTCAACAACTATCTCTATCAATCCTTTAACTTTCGCTCCAAAGAAAAGCTGAAGCCCTTCTACGATTTGGTTATGAGCATCACCGCAGAGGAGCTGGGCCACGTTGAACTGGTATCTCACGCTGTGAACAAATGTCTCAGAGGTTCGACAGAGTACAAAAAACCGGATTCCACTCCGCTTGATTCCGTTAAAGACGCGCGTCTCTCCTACCACTTCCTGGCCGGAGCACAAGGCGCTATGCCGTTCGACTCCATGGGCAATCCATGGACCGGGGCAAACGTGTTTAACAGCGGCAACCTGGTGGAGGATCTGCTCCACAACTTCTTCCTTGAATGCGGAGCAAGAACACATAAAATGAAAGTCTACGAAATGACCGATCATCCGGCTGCACGCGCTGTTGTCGGCTTCCTGCTTGTCCGTGGAGGCGTGCACGTCGTGGCCTATGCCAAGGCACTGGAAATTGCCACAGGCGTCAATGTCACAAAGCTGGTGCCGGTTCCATCTTTAAGCAATAAATCGTTTAACGAAGCCAGGAAGTATGAGGAGAAAGGTGTGCATACGAAGCTCTATACATGGAGTGACCAGGATTTTAGTGCCATCGATCAAATCTGGAAAGGCACACATCCGGAGGATGGCCTTCCGCTTGAAGTCATTCAAGGCGTTCCTAAAGGTGTTCCTATTCCTGAAGCTCCAGAGTCCAAGGAAGAGTTCGCACCGGGCATCTCCGCGGAGGACTTCAAGGAAATCGCCAAGCGCCTGAAAATGGCCGGCAATATAACGGACTAATTTCCGTCCGATCGCAGGGGGTGTCCCAAAAGCCGTAAAATGGCTGCTTGGGACACCCCTCGTTTTTGAGCAGGTAGCAGGAATATCTGCTTATGGGATAGCCCCTGTGTTTATTACTAATTCCGCATATCCCTTCTCTCACTCAGTCATATCCGCCCACCGCTTCTGGCAGCTCCAGGTATTCCGCTTTTGTCTTGACGAGTTCAAAGATATAGCTTCTTATTTCCTTCAGCTTTTTGGCATCTTCGGTGACCTCGCATTTTTCCTCGGACCATTCCAGTGTTTGCTCTTCTCCATTCAGCCTTATCTGCCAATGCTCTTCATCATAGGGTGTCTGGTTGCAGTTTTGCCTCGCCGGTTCCAGCTTCAGCTCACCCATTACATCAATATCCCGCAGGCGGGTATAGATGTCCGCCATTTCGCTCCCGGTAAACGTCAGACCTGCAGTTGCCTCACCTTCGGTCACCAAATCCTTGGTTACGGTGCCTTCAAAGGTATTAATTTCATTCTTCCCGGTAATTCCGAAACGGACAGAGAAGGCAAAATCCTCCGGCATCACTTCAGGCATAAGGTGGCCAGGTCTCTGCATTGGAGCTGCAGACTGTGTAGTACTTCCGTTTCCTCCATCCGTGCTTTCACACCCTGCAAGCAGCAGAACCAGCAGCAGCGGCAGACAGGCCAGCAGCTTAAACATCTTCATTTCCTCCTTTGGCGGTTTCCCGCGCTTGCTCCATTTCTTCTAAACGATGATAACCCTCCAATATGTTGCAGATAGGCTGCCGAAAACTAGAAAAAGATACCATCCGCGTGGGATCGTATCTTTGAAAATGCTGTACTCAGAGAACATTTGCTCATTTTACGATGGAATATACATTTGTGTCATGCGGCTTGCCGTCCTTAAGTTCAATCTATATAATAGGCACTCCACTCTTACCAGTAGCTCACGATTCATAGCAGAGGGAAGCTGACGATTCCAGCACGCCCGCAATGTAACCGGACACCTCAAGATGATAAGGATGCACCAGATAAGCCTCCATGTCCGCCATTGATGCATACTGAACGATTAGCATAAGATCATACGAGCCGCTTCGGACATCAATCTCTACTTTCAGATCGCGGACATACTCTATTCTCTCGCGCATGCCAAGCAATACCTCTCTTGTCTTGGCTATGCTGCCCGGACTGCTGTCCTTCAGCTTGATTAATAAATTGTTGATAATCACAGCCCGATCTCCCCCTTCTCCTGCTTCTCCAGCTGCAGCATGGCCGTAGCAGCTTCGCGTCCGTTCACCAGCAGCGTTATCCGGTGTTCTCCCGGATAATGGCGGCGGGTCGTCAAATCACCCCAGCGGTGTGTCCGTGTGGCCTTTAAAGTACTGCCGCCGGGCACTGTTTTATCAGACAGGAGAAATAATTTGCGTGATATCTTTCCTCCGGCTTTCACAAAATCAATGCCATATTCAATCCGGATTCGCACAGGGCCGCCTTGAGCAATATCAAGGCTGTACCGCAGTTCGCAGCTTCCCCCAATCTGCACGATGGCCGGATCGACGGAAAGCGAAGCATCGGCAACAAGCGGTGTGTCCTCCGCTTCAGCCGCATATCCAAACAGCATCATAATTTCCGGGACTGCCTTGCGGATCAGCGAACGGCAGGCATGCCGCACAATCCAGTCCGTGTACTCATTCTCACCTTTCCAGCGCTGGGCAATCCCGATGACAACATCAGGATGATCCTTCGCGATATCATTCAAATTGTTGGCCACACTCTTGCGCACATACAGTGACGGGTCAGCCTTCAGCCGTTCCAGCACCGGCAGCACCGGAGCCGGATCACGCTTGAACATCGGCAGTGCCTGCCCCCACGGCAGACGGGGCCGGCTACCCTCACTGGCCAGCCGCCGCACATGCTCGCTGGAATGGCCGGACCAGCGCAGCATCTGCGCCATCATCCGCTGCGGATCACGCAGCAGGAAGGGACGAACGGCAAATTCCGCCGACGATCCTCTTGTGAACCGCTCCAGTGCCGCCACCGACCGTTCCCAGTGTTCCTCCGCCTGCCCGTACACCTCGACAAAGTCGGGGAAGATCAGGTACGGAAACCCTACACATTGAGCATCTATTGCATACAGAATATCCAAGGCGTCCTCATACCCCGGGGGCAAAAAAGACCCAAGCGTCTCTGTAATGCGCCGCATCCGTCCCTTAAGCTCCAGTTCCTCCCAAGGCGCCTTCATCGCCGACTGGACGAAGCCTTCCAGATCGAACAGCCCGTATACGGCTTTAATCTTTCCGCCGAAGCCGCGCAGAAATCCCTCGTTGTACATTGCTTTTAATGGTTCAGCCATACGTTAGTCTCCTCCTGCTGTTTCATTCCGACTCTCTGTCAGGAAAGTGTAGCATAACGAACCAGACAGCCTTATGTCATATTCATTTAAGTGTCAAAAGAACGCCTCTGGATACCTCAGCTCACCTTTAATGTCCCCCAGCTGGCCTTCCTGTAACTCATACACCTGGAATACCTCGTCCGGCACTTCAAATTGCTTTAGCTCCAGCCCAAATGCACGTGCCGGTGTAAAGCCGAATTTGGGATAATAGGAGGGATGGCCGATCAGCAGCACAAGCCCGTATCCCAGCGCCTTGCAGCGGCTGAGCCCCTCCTCGATGAGCCGTCCTCCCACGCCTTTTCCCTGATAATCGGGATGTACGGCTATAGGGGCAAGCACAATAACGTTATGGGCCGCAGTACCATCGGTAACCTTGGCTCCGCTTAACAAAACATGGCCGATGACCGTCTCATTCTCCACAGACACAATGGAAAGCTCAGGAATGAAGTCTGCCGACTCCCTTATTCTTTCAATCAGCCTCGATTCATCCTCGCGGTTTCCAAAGGCCCGGTAATTCAGATCAAATACTCGTTGGTAATCATCCGCTGTTTCTGTTCTTAAGTGCATATCTTCCATCCCCTTTCGATATTGCTTTGCTTGCTTTAATTGATCAGCACTTCTATCTCTTCTATGCTTTTTTTCGACCTGCTGTTCAGCCCACGCTTATCTTTAAGTCCAAGCGACTGCAGTTCATGTCCGGGATCTATGACCAGCGGCTCTGCAATCACAGACTCAAGCAATTGAACCGCTGTGCGGCAAGCGCTGAACAAAAGATCGCGGGGAATGACCCCTTTGTTCGAGCGGATGATTCCCACCAGATTTTCGGCATACATCAGCCGGACGATACTGTCGGCACTGAGCAGGTTGCGGGCAGCGAAGGAAGCTGTATTTTCTACGATAACAGGAGCCTGGAACTGTCTGGAAAGTGCATCCAGTGCGGACACCGCCTCCCAATCACGGATCGACAATTGCTGCAAATAACCGGTTACCATCTCCTGAAACCATTGCAGCTCCATTTCCCTTGGGATTTCATATTGTTTGTACTGCTCCAGCACACCTTCACGGTGCATCTGCACAAAGCTGCCCAAATACCGGGCAAAACATTCTTTTGCTTGCTGTGTCAGGTCATTCATGAGGGTTCCACCTTGTTCTGTAGATTGTATTTAATAAGGATTATAGGGCTCAATATACTTAAGACTGGACTCGCGGATTCCCGACTTCCGGCCTTTACCCTGTGAGAAAAGATGAATTTGTTGACTTGCACGTATACTACAGCTGTCAAAATAACTAGCAGAATCAGCACAGCAAGCGCTCTGTAAGCAAATTTCTTCATAGGCCTCACTAGAAAGCCACCTGCCTTCCTGCATAACCACAGTTTTATTTTCGCAAATATTACAAATTAAATCCTATTTTCAAAAGTCACAGCCTGTCGTAAAATGATTGAAATGACTTTGTGGAACGATTAAAATTCGAGCCGATAAACGGAGGGACGGGACTATGCCGCAAACACTTGTTAAAAATGCCGATTTTTTTGTTGCTGCCTTGTCGCAGACCTTTGTGTCCGCGCTGCAGCTTGACCCCGATGGAATGTACTCCCAGGTAGGCTTCGGGATTGTTGAGAAATTCTCCGAAGAGTATGTACGCTTAAAAAGATTCGACGGCTCCATCTCGCACTATGACAGGGATATTACGAAGTTTCAGCATAACAAGGCCTAACGCACCGCACATAAGCTTTATTTTAATTTCCCCTTTTCAGGGCAATTCCCCTGCTTTACTAATAAAACAATAACTATCCGGATTTAAAGATGACCCCTACGCAAAAAAGCGGACACTTGAATTGACATGGTGTCCACTTTTTTATGTCCTTGCAGCGGGCTATGTTATCCCTGCATTTGCTTCAGCTAATAGAAGGCTCCCCGGCGGCTCATCTCATAAACAGTTGTTCAAAATCGGGCAGGGAATTACACTTTCCAAAAATCCGTACCGGCAAAAACCTGCTCTTTGCCCGGCACCTCTTCCCCCGTGTCCGGTAAAATAGCCCAGCTTACACGCTGTATTCTCAAAGGGTCTTCCTTCGCTAAACCATATTCGCGGTAACGGACGGTCTCTTCATTGGCCGGATCCTCCCAGTTATCCCAACCGCTTGGATGAATATGCCCGCCCATGTGGCAATTCACCATCTCTGTCTTGGCATAGCCGCGCCAGGGACGGCCCAAATACACTTCATCCACATTCGGGTCAGCTGTCAGGTAACAATCCTTGAACAGGTAGCCGTAAGGCTGGCCCGGCGGTGTGGAGCCTGCCGTGATATAGCCAGGACCATCATTGTAGTGCCGCAGGCTGCGGATTTCGCAATGCTCGAAATAAGCCGTCGCACCGCCAAAAATAAAATCTACCGTACCTTCTATGTAACAATAGGTATACAGCTGGCGGTAATGGTTATGCCGCTCTTTGAGGGGAATCCCTCCGAAAGCTCCCCCCTGTTTGTTCGCCGGAGGCAGCGGCCCAGTAAACAGGGTATCCTGGTGCCCCTTTAAAATACAGTTGCGGAAGACCGTTTCGTCGCAATGTGCATATACTGCAAGCGCTTGCCCGATTTCAGTGCCTTGCCCGGCCGTGTTGGATAGGGTCAGGTTTTCCAGCACCAGCCTGCTCCCACCCAGAAACAAGGTCGGAGTGGCAAAGGTGCCCTGTTCCTCTCCAGTCTCATCTTTCTGCCTTGCGTAACGGTTGTTGGTAATCTCTACTTGTCCGATGCCTCTGATCGTCAGGTCCGAACGATAGATCTGCACAGCCTCCTCATAAATACCAGCCAGAATATACAACGTCTCCGCTTTACCTGAAGGCAGCCGTTCAAGCGCATCAACCGCCTTCTGGATCGAATGAAAATCGCAAAAACCCTCTTTGCCCACCAGCATTTCATTTTCCTCCTCTTCCGTCCGCATGCAAATAAATTATAGCGCCCGGAAGCTTATTCTTCCAGTATTAATTTTAACGTGTGCATTTCATAAATCGCTTGACTTGATCCCGTTCAGGAACTACACTGGAATCGTTAACAATTCTATTTCCCGGAGAGATATTATGATTACTATCAAAGATATTGCACGTGTTGCCGGCGTTTCCCATACCACCGTTTCCAGAGCACTAAACGGCAGCCCGCTAATCAAGAAAGTAACCCGGGACAAGATCGAGAAAATCGCCGCGGAAATGAATTATGTGCCGAACTACAGCGCCAAAAGCCTGGTCACCAAACGGTCCTTTACCATCGGGCTGTTCTTCTCCAGTATTGATCAGGGAACATCGTCCAGCTTTCTGGTCGACGTCATTAAAGGGATCAGCCATGTGCTGGATGAGAACTTTAACCTGACTGTAAACGGAATTGACGGCGTTCACAATTACGCCAACATTCAGCCGCAGCGCTTTGACGGTATTCTGGTCATGAGCCAAAGCGACGAGGATAACGCTTTTATCTACCATGTCAAAACAATGGGCATCCCGCTTGTGGTGCTGAACCGCCAATTGGAGGATCCCGGCATTATGAACGTTGTAGCCAATGACCGCGAAGGTGTGAAGGAAGCGATCGATTATGCCGTAACACAAGGGCATCAGCGTTTTGCAATTATTGAAGGCAAACCCGGCTTCAAGTCCTCAACCGAACGTAAACAGGGCTTCATAGATAGCCTGATCGCCCACCAGCTTCAGTTGAATTCAAGTTATTTTGCAGCCGGTGATTACAGCATTGAAAGCGGATATGCCGCAATGACAACGCTGCTTGAGTTGCCTGATCTGCCTACGGCCGTCTTTTGCTCCAATGACGATATGGCTATCGGCGCCATGAATGCCTGCTATGCCCGTAAGGTCAGCATTCCGCAACAGATATCGCTCATCGGCTTCGACGATATTATGTTCGCCCGCTACACGAATCCGGCATTGACTACGGTCCGCAAGCCTATTGCCGATATCAGTGAGCTCGGCACCAAGATGCTGATTCAGCTCCTGCAGCAGCCGGAGACCAAACCCCAGCAGTTGTTCGTCAAGACTTCACTGGTCGTACGGGACACGGTCACAGAAATTTAGGGATGTGGAAGGATCTGCCCGCCCCTGCCCTGCCGGGTCCATTGCGCTCCGGCAGAGCAAATACCGGGTCCCTGGTATTGTTTAAAAAAGAGCCTCTCTTTTTTAAAATAAAATGTTAACGTGTGCATATAACTATTTGAACTCAAAGGAGATCAAAACCAATGTCGACAAACCGATTATCCCGAAGCACTCATCCCCATCTGCCCCAACATCCCGAACGGATGATTCAGTTCGGTGAAGGTAACTTTATGCGCGCCTTCGTAGACTGGCAGCTGCAGCAAATGAACAATCAAGGACTGTTTAACGGAAGTGCAGTGCTGGTTCAGCCGATCGAGCAGGGTCTTGGCGGGCTGATGGCCGCCCAGGATAACCTGTATACCGTTCTGCTAAACGGAATCATGCAGCAGCAGCCTGTGAATTCACGCGAGATCATCTCCAGCGTCAGCCGGGTGATTAATCCCTATACCGATTATGAAGCTTATCTCGCTCTGGCTGAGGACGATGGGCTGGAATTCATCACTTCCAACACCACTGAAGCCGGGATTGCCTATCATCCGGGCGACCGCGCGGACGGTACGCCGCCGAAGAGTTTCCCGGCTAAGCTGACAGCACTTCTGCACCGGCGTTTTCAACTGGGCAAAAAAGGCTTCGTCATCATCCCTTGTGAGCTGATCGACCGCAACGGTGAGAAATTGCGGCAAATTGTGCAGCAGTACGCTGCGGAATGGAACCTGGGTGAAGCCTTCCTGCAATGGCTGGAACAGGAGAATACATTCTGCTGCAGTCTGGTAGACCGGATTGTACCGGGGTACCCCCGCGATAAAGCCGCGGAGCTGGAGGCTGAACTCGGTTATCTCGACAACCTAATGGTGACCGCTGAACCGTTTCTATTCTGGGTCATTGAAGGACCGGCATGGCTTGCAGAGAAGCTGCCGCTGGCGGAAGCCGGGCTGAATGTCGTGGTGACAGATGATATGACGCCTTACCGTGAACGGAAGGTTCATCTGCTGAATGGCCCTCATACGGCGATGGTGCCACTGGGCATGATGGCCGGCCTTGAGACGGTTGAGGATGTGATGAATGACGAAACGTTCTCCCGGTTTATACGGGAACTGATAGAGGAAGAACTGATCCCGATGCTGGATCTGCCGAAAGAGGAGCTTCTGCCTTATGCTGACGCTGTGCAGGAGCGGTTCAAGAACCCTTTTATCCGTCATGAGCTTACATCCATTTCCCTGAACAGTATCTCCAAATTCAAAACCCGGCTGCTCCCTGTGCTGCTAAAGTACCAGCAGGAGCGCGGCAAGCTGCCGGAGCTGATTACCCTCTCCTTTGCCGGCCTGCTGCTCAGCTACCGTGGAGACCTTGTGGCGCGTCAGGACAGTCCGGAGGTGCTGGCCATTTTTGATGAAGCGTGGAGCAATCCTGCCAACTTCGTACAAGCGATATTGAAGGACGAGAGCCTGTGGGGCGAAGATTTGTCGCAGGTGCCGGGCCTGGCCGAGGTGCTTGCGTCCCATCTGCAGAAGCTGGAAAGCTCGGACAGCCGGGCTGCACTGGAGCAGTTTGTAAGCTGAGACTTCCACAGTTGGCAGGTAAATGAACGATAGGCGGACTAACAATCACAGCTTCTTCTAAAGGTTCCAAAGCAAGCTTTAGAGGAAGCTGATCAAGGAAGTTAATGAAATCACCATACTTTTAGGAGGGACAGCATGAAGCGTCTAATGAAAATGAATCCCCGGGATACGGTAGCTGTGGCGCTGCGCCCCATTTCCGCCGGAGAAGAGCTTGTTTTTGAAGGAATGACTCTTAAGGCAATCCAGGACATCCCGCAGGGTCATAAAATGGCGTTGACCAGCTTTGCGGCGGATGACGTTATTACAAAATATGGTTATCCTATCGGCCACGCGATTGCTCCGATTCAAGCGGGCGAATGGATTCACACGCATAACATCAAGACGAATCTGGCGGGTGAAGAGGAATATGAATACGTACCCGATCTTCATCCGGTCACTTACCCTTCCCGGGATTTGACCTTTCAGGGCTACCGCCGGACAAACGGCAAGGTTGGTATCCGCAACGATCTGTTTATTATTCCCACAGTAGGCTGTGTGAACGGTATCGCTGAGCAAATGCTGCAGGAATTCAAGGCTGAACATCCGGATATGGGAACCTTCGACAACTTTACCGTGCTTAAGCATCCTTACGGCTGCTCCCAGCTTGGCGATGACCACCGGATGACCCGCAGCATTCTGCTGGATGCCGTGAATCATCCCAACGCCGGGGGTGTGCTCGTTTTCGGTCTCGGCTGCGAGAACAACATTGTCTCCGAGTTCCGCAGCATGCTGGGTGATTATGACGAGAAGCGGGTCAAATTCCTCGTCGCCCAGGAAGTGGGTAATGAAGTGGAAGCAGGTCTCACGCTGCTGGAGGAGCTGTATGAAGCAGCTAAGGATGATGCCCGTGAGACAGTTCCGCTCAGCGAGCTGAACATCGGGCTGAAATGCGGCGGCTCCGACGGATTCTCGGGCATTACCGCCAACCCGCTGCTGGGCGCTTTTTCCGATTTCATAATCTCCCAGGGCGGAACCTCGGTACTGACCGAAGTGCCTGAAATGTTCGGAGCGGAGAAAATGCTGATGGCCCGTGCGGAAAGCCGTGAGGTCTATGAAGATATCGTATCCCTGATCAATAACTTCAAGCAATACTTCCTCTCTTACGGGGAACCGGTCTATGAGAACCCTTCTCCCGGCAACAAAGCCGGAGGCATCAGCACGTTGGAAGACAAATCGCTGGGCTGTACCCAGAAGGCAGGAACCTCCCCTGTGGTGGATGTGCTGCAATATGGCGTAAAGCTGCGCAAAAAAGGGCTCAGCCTCCTCCAGGCACCGGGCAACGATCTGGTGGCCGCATCTGCACTGGCTGCATCGGACTGCCAGCTGGTATTGTTCACAACAGGCAGAGGAACCCCGTTCGGAAGCTTTGTGCCTACGGTCAAGGTGGCGACCAACAATGAGCTTTTTGCCAAAAAAGGCCATTGGATGGATTTCAACGCCGGTCCGTTGCTGGAGGTCCCGATGGCCGATGTGCTTGAGGAGTTTATCGGCTATATTATCGATGTTGCCAGCGGCCAAAAAACACGGAATGAGCAAAACGAAGTGCGCGAGCTGGCTATTTTCAAAACTGGAGTCACGCTATAATACCCTATTTCCATTCCAAATCCATGCAAAGGGAGCGTCATTATGTTTTTAAACGATGATTTTCTATTAACAACCGATACCGCACGGCTTCTGTTCCATCAACATGCCAAAGCTATGCCCATTATTGATTACCACTGCCATCTCGATCCAAAAGAAATTTATGAAGACCGTGCATTCAGCAACCTGACCGAGGCCTGGCTCTACGGAGATCATTACAAATGGCGGCTGATGCGTGCCAACGGGGTTCCGGAATCGCATATTACCGGAGATGCCTCGGATTATGACAAGTTTCTGGCCTGGGCCCGGACCGTACCGCAAGCCGTAGGCAACCCGCTGTACAGCTGGACTCACCTGGAGCTGCGCCGTTTTTTCGGTATCCATGAGCTGCTCAACGAAACGTCTGCTCCGGCCATCTGGGAAGAAGTCAACCGCAAGCTGGCGGAACCGGCCTTCTCGCGCCGCGGACTGATCCGCAGCTCCAGAGTCAAGACCATCTGCACTACAGATGATCCGGCTGATACGCTGGAGTACCACCGGCTGTTAAAAGAATCGGAGACGGCCTTCAAGGTATTCCCTACCTTCCGTCCCGACAAGGCGCTGAACATTGACGCCGAAGGATTCCCGGCCTGGATCAAGCGGCTGGAAGAAGCATCCGGCTTAAACGTGGTGTCGTATGCTTCGCTGCTGGACGCACTGAGAAACCGCGTGGAATTCTTCCATGAGAACGGCTGCCGCCTGTCCGACCATGCGCTGGATGTGCTGCGCTACCGTGCAGGTGAACCTGCTGATGCCGAAGCCATCTTCGCCAAACGGCTGGAGGGCGGAATCCTCTCACCGGAGGAAATCACACTCTACCGCACGGAGCTGCTGTCGGCTCTAATCGGGTTCTATCACGATAAAGGCTGGACGATGCAGCTGCATCTGCACGCCTTCCGCAACAACAATACACCAATGTTCCGGAAGCTGGGACCGGATACCGGTTATGACGGCCTGAATGACCTGCCGCTGACCGAAGCGTTGTCTAAGCTGCTCGACCGCGCAGAATGCGGGACCGGCCTGCCGAAGACGATTCTTTATTCGCTGAATCCGGGCGATTATCCCGCCCTGCTGGCCTTGATGGGCTGCTATCAAAAGGACACGCCGGGCAAACTCCAGCTTGGCTCCGGCTGGTGGTACAACGACACCCGCAGCGGAATGCGCGAGCAGCTGACACTGCTTGCGGACAACAGCCTGCTGGGCAATTTTGTCGGCATGCTGACAGATTCCCGCAGCTTCCTCTCCTACACCCGCCACGAATATTTCCGCCGTGTGCTGTGCGGGCTGATCGGTGAACTGGCCGAGCGCGGTGAAGCGCCGGATGACGAAGTGCTGCTGGGTCAACTGGTGGAGAATATCGCGTATAACAACGCTGCCGGATTCTTCGGTTTTCCAGCCGGAGAATAAAGAAAGCAGGCGCGATCAGCTCTGCAAGAGCTGGCGCAAAAACATTAATATGTAATGAAGGAGAATACTTCATGCCGACACTATATATCGCCGGTGACTCCACCGCAGCGCAGAAAGGTGCGGACCAGAAGCCGATGACCGGCTGGGGAGAATATCTTCAGGGCTATTTCGGCCCGGAAATCACCGTGGACAACCGCGCAATTAACGGACGGAGCACCAAATCATATCTCGAGCAAGGACGGCTCGCGGATATTGAACAGGATTTCCAGCCCGGTGATTATCTGCTGATCCAGTTTGGCCACAATGACGAGAAGCAGGAGGATCCGGCCCGCTATACCGATCCCGGCAAGGACTACCGCCTCAATCTGATCACGTTTATTGATTCGGCCCGCAGCCGCGGCGGTTTCCCTGTCCTGCTGACCTCTGTCAGCCGCCGCCGCTTCACTCCGCAGGGCGATCCCGATCCGCTGGCGGTGGGAGCTTACCCGCAGGCGATGCGTGAAGTGGCGGAGCTTACCGGCACACCGCTGCTTGATATCTTCGCTTCTTCCCAGCAGCTCTACCGGAAGCTCGGTATCGAGGGGTCCAGGCATTTATTTATGCATCTGCCCAAGAACGGGCATCCCAATTATCCGGAAGGGATTACGGATGATACCCATTTCTCTAATGAAGGGGCCAAACAAGTGGCAGAGCTGGTAGCAGAAGCAATCCGCCATTCTGCAGACTTGTCTACTCTTATTCAACACATGCATCCATTGCAACAGAACAGGATTTAACTAAGAAAAGGGGAGGTACCCTATGTCCGCACCGCTTCATCTTGGCATCCGCGCCCATGATTTTGCCCGGCTTCCTTTGCCGGAGCTGATCGCCAAGCTGGATCAATACCGCTTTAAGCATATTCAGTTTGCGGTACGCAAATCTTTTCCCGAAAGCGTCCCCTCTCTGGCGGCATTAAGCCCGGGAACAGCGGCCTACTTTGGCGAAGCGTTCCGGCAAGCCGGGGTCCGGATCGCCGTTCTCGGCTGCTATGTAAATATCATTGATCCCGATCCCGGCAAAAGAGCGCAGGCGTTAAATGATTTCAGCACCCATCTTCGCCTGGCACGTGATTTCGGAGCCAGCCTGGTAGGTACGGAAACAGGAAGCGTAGGCAAGGGCTATACAACGGATAACTTTACAGAGGAAGCCTTCCAGGAGGTAGTCGTTTCGGTCAAGGCCATGGTGGCGGAAGCGGAACGTTTCGGCGTAACGGTAGGCATTGAGGCAGGCCAGAATCATCCCCTGCACTCTGCGAAGCTGACGAGGCGGCTGCTGGATCTGATTCCCTCCAATAATCTGCAGATCATTCTGGACTGCGCGAACCTGATGTCGCCCGATAATTACCAGCAGCAGGAAGCGGTCATTACCGAAGCACTTGAGCTGCTTGGGGACAGAATCGCAGTGATCCATCTGAAGGATTTCACGGTCCAGGACGGCCAAATCGTCATTGTTCCTGTCGGTCAGGGACAGCTTAGTTTTGCTCCTGTCCTCCGGTACATGAAATATACACGCCCGCACATTCAGGGCCTCCTGGAGAGCACTACCGAACCGTATCTGCGGGAAAGTGTAGATTTCCTGCAGCGGTTATACAGCGAAGTCTAGCGAAACGCTGCATTTCTTTGGATGATACAAACACATTTCAGGACCGCTTTACCGTGTCTAATATGGCGGATGATTCCAGAACATGCACTCTGAAATCATCCAGAGCTGCTGTTGAATGCCCGGGCTCTCTGGAGTTCCGGGCATTTTTATGTAGCGACGTACGGTTCGATTTTAACCAATGCTGCTGTGACTCCCCTTCCCCGCCCCGCTGCGCGTAATCTATAACTCATGAAACTGCCGCTTGTTACTGATGGGGAATCATGGGTACAATTATTAGAAACGCGTTATTATAAAAAGGATAGGTGAAACCAATGCATAATTATGGATTCGCGCGGGTGGCTGCCGCTTCCCCGGAATTGCGGGTGGCTGACTGCGAGTTTAATGCAGCACAAATTATTGAGGTTATCAAGCAGGCGGACGAGGAACAGGTAGAGTATCTGGTGCTGCCCGAGCTTTGCATCACCGGTTATACCTGTGCAGATTTATTCCTGCAGCCCGCGCTGCTGGATGCGGCTCTGAAGAGCCTACATAGCATTGCCGCCGCAAGTGCCGGACTTCACATGGTAGTCATTGCCGGACTGCCCATTGCCATTAAGGGACGGCTGTTCAACTGTGCCGCCGTCATCCAGCAGGGAAACATTTTGGGCATTGTGCCCAAAACCTGTATTCCCGGCTACAGTGAGTTCTATGAACCGCGCTGGTTTGCAGGTGCCGAAGAGCTTGAAATTACAGAGCTGCGTCTCGGGGAAATCACCGTTCCCATCGGCAATGATCTTATCTTCGCATGTGAAGCGAACAGCAATTTATCCTTTGGCGTTGAAATCTGTGAGGACTTGTGGGTTCCCGTTCCACCGAGTAGTCTGTTAGCCCAAGCCGGCGCTGTGCTGCTGTTTAACCCTTCAGCCAGCAACGAGCTGGTAGGCAAAGCAGACTACCGCCGTCAGCTTGTCTCCAGCCAGTCCGCCTCCTGCGTGGCAGGTTATGTCTACGCCGGCTGCAATGCCGGCGAATCCACAACCGATGTCGTATTCGGCGGCCATTCCCTGATCGCCGAGAACGGTCTAACACTTGCGGAATCGGAGCGTTTTACCCATGAGAGCCGGATCATCATCGCCGATATCGACATCCCGAAAATCCAGTATTCCCGCGCGGTCATGGGTACCTTCCGCGCCGGAAAGGGCGGCCGCAATTATCGTGAGGTGCTGTATGCGGAGCCTGCCCTCCTTAACAGTGAACGGAAACTCGTTCGTACCGTCGGCGTTAATCCTTTTGTTCCCGGCAATCCGCTTCAGCGCGACGAACGCTGCCGTGAGATCCTCTCCATCCAGACTTCCGGCCTGATGAAAAGAATCCGCCATATCGGCACCAAGCAGGCCGTTATCGGCATTTCCGGCGGCCTGGACAGCACGCTTGCGCTGCTGGTGGCCGTACGGGCCATGGAGCTGCTAGGCCGCCCGGCAAGCGACGTCCTCGCCGTTACGATGCCGGGCTTCGGCACCACGAACCGGACCTACGACAATGCTGTCGGCCTGATCAAAGCGCTTGGAGCTTCACTTAAGGTTGTCGATATCAAGGCAGCCTGTCTGCAGCATTTCGAGGACATCGGCCATGACAAGGATGTTCATGACTTGACCTATGAAAATGTACAAGCCAGGGAACGGACACAAATCCTGATGGATTTGGCCAACAAAAACGGCGGCATCGTCATCGGCACCGGCGACTTGTCCGAGCTGGCGCTTGGATGGTGTACCTATAACGGGGACCATATGTCCATGTACAGTGTCAACTCAGGCATTCCGAAGACATTGATCCAGTACGTCGTCGCCTGGTACGCGGATCACGAAGCGGACGAGACGGTGAACAAACTGCTCTACAGCGTTATTGAAACGGGGATCAGCCCAGAGCTGCTGCCGCCTTCAAAGACAGGGGAAATTGTCCAATTGACCGAAAATATACTCGGTCCTTATGTTGTGCATGATTTCATCCTCTATTATATGCTCCGCACCGGCGCTTCCCCCGGCAAAATCCTGTACCTCGCCCAACATGCCTTCGGCGATGGCTATACCCGGGAACAGCTGGTCGGGTGGCTGAAAGTATTCATCACCCGCTTCTTCACCCAGCAGTTCAAACGCTCCTGCCTGCCGGACGGCCCGAAGGTCGGGACCGTCAGTCTTTCACCGCGCGGCGACTGGCGGATGCCAAGCGACGCTTCCGCCGCGCTCTGGCTGCGGGAAGTCGAGGAATTGTAGAGATACAGGCTTATGAACAAAAAGGAGCATCCGCTGCGCTGGCGGATGCTCCTTTTGCTCTATTGTCCGGCGAATGCTTCCTTGATCCGGTTGTATTCTTCCATTGTAATAGCCAGCACTGTGCCGTGCTTGAAACCGTACGGGAAGCTGAAGCTCTCGTCTGAGCGGATAAACCGTCCACTGTCGATTTCATCCGCTATAAAAGGAACGTAGCCCTGACCCTCCCCTTCCACACCGAAAAAGTCCAGCATCAGGCACCATTTGCCGTTGCTCAGCTTAAATGCTGTAGGTGCTTCATAAGCACTGTGGCCCAGCTTGGCCATTTCTTCATCAAATGCTTCAATTCGGGTGTACTCTCCGGTAAGAGTTCTGCCTTTCCGATTCCCACAAGGAGAGGCATTTGCTCGCATCCCTGCCAATGTTGGACCAATCCCCTTTGTATTTGGTGTGGAAACAATTGGCCAGACTCAGGTCAGTCGCAAGAATATAAAATTTGCCGTTATGTGTTCTGATGATGGTATGATCTCTGACGCCCTTCTCACCCAAATTGCTCCATAAAACAGGCTGTCCCCCGTTAACCGCTTCCCAATTGAATCCATCGATGCTGAGTGCGAAATAGACCTGTTCTCCGTCAGGAGTCTTTTTCTCCTTAAAATGCACAAACAAATAGGCTTCCATAAAATAGGTTCCTCCTAATCAAAGTTCATAATCTCTTTGGTGCCGAACTTCTCCAGCATTAATAGTACCCCGGCGGGAAATAAACATAAATGATCTATTATGGGACATAACTGAACTATCCTGCACTTTTTACGGCAAGAAATCCGATGAAATTCCACTTATATCATTCTTGACTGGATAAAAGTTTGATGATATATTGATTCACGGTTTATTATTTTAGTATTTAACCATTTACTTCTTAACGATTAGAATCAAAGAAAATTTCACTAGCTTGTTGTCTTGACGGGATAAAAAAATGGTGATATATTGATTCACAGATTAATAATTTAGTATTTAACTATTTATCACTTAATCATTAAACACTAAATTAACTTGTCCGCGTTTTTCCATACAGCTTTCGGAGGTGAAGTTTTGTCCGATCCCAATGATTTTTTTGAAATCTCTACCATGTTCAAAACGTTTCTGAAAGGAATGGCTCAGGGCTGGAATAAACAAGGCTTTGCCCTTAGCCTGACCCAATTCAAGGCTTTGCATTTTCTGTCCAAGGAAGGCCCGATGATGGTATCCCAGCTGGCCGCTGCGCTTAACATGACCCCCGCGGCAATCACAGGTGTTACAGACTCGCTGCTTGCTGAAGGTTACGTCGAGAAGGAACGGGCGGCTGACGATCGACGAGTGGTTCATATTACACTGACGAAGGAAGGAAAAGCTGCAATCGAGGAGGCGCATAAAAAACAGAAGGAGATCATGGGCTCCTACTTCAGCATCTTGCCTGATGAGGATATCGCACATTTAAGAAGAATTTTTGGAGTATTAATTTCGGAATTAGACAAAAAATAAAAAAACGGTGGGGAAAAAATCAATGGAACATTTATCTGATAAGCGCAAGCTTACCATTATGATCGCCATTATGGCAGCTATGCTGTTTGCCGCGATCAATCAGACGATTACCAGCACGGCTATGCCGCGTATTATCGCGATACTGGACGGTATGGATTACTATACCTGGACGATTAATATTTACATGCTGACTTCAACAATCGCCACGGTGCTTGTCGGCAAGCTGTCCGACATGTTCGGCCGCAAGCCTTTTCTGCTGGCAGGGATTCTGATATTTATGGTCGGAGCTTTTCTGACCGGTACTTCGGATGATGTGTATCAGTTCATCTTTTACCGCGGGATTCAAGGCGTGGGCGCCGGTATTATCCAGTCCACCGCATTCACAGCTGTAGGCGACCTGTTCCCTCCGCGTGAACGCGGCAAATGGATGGGCCTAATGACGGCTGTCTTCGGCTTCTCCAGTGTACTCGGACCGACACTCGGCGGTTATCTTGTTGACCATATGGATTGGCACTGGCTCTTCTGGATCTTCCTGCCGCTCGGCTTTGTTGCTTTTGCGCTGATCCTGGCCCTGTTCCCGAAAGCCAAACGCGGAGAGTCTACAAGCATCGACTATCTCGGTTCACTGTTCCTGACTACGACCATTGTTCCGCTGCTGCTGGCCTTCTCTTGGGCAGGTACAGAATATGACTGGGGTTCATCCCAAATTCTTGGCCTGTTAGCCGGATCCGTTATTTCGCTGCTCATCTTTATTTTCACCGAAACCAGAGCGAAGAATCCGATTCTGCCGCTTCATCTATTTAAAAACAGTGTAGTTACGATTTCCAACCTGATCGGGTTCATTATGAACTTCAGCATGATGGGCGCGATGATTTATCTCTCGTTCTTCGTGCAGGGTGTGCTAGGTATCTCCGCTACTTACGCCGGTTATGTCACAATGCCGATGTCGATCGTTATGGTGGTTGCCAGTACCTTTACCGGTCAGATGATCGCCAAAAAAGGAAAATACAAACGTTATGCCTTGATCGGCGTACCGGTTATGATTGCCGGCATGGCGATTATGGTATTCATGAACAATGTGCCAATGGCAGTTCTGAGTATGATCGTATTCGGTCTCGGCCTTGGTCTGGGTATGCCTGTATTCTCGCTGGCTACGCAAAATGCAGTTTCCCATACGGAGCTTGGTGCAGTTACCGCTTCGTCGCAGCTGTTCCGTAACCTTGGCGGCACCATCGGTATCGCAGTGATGGGGACTGTTATGTCGAACAATCTTACGAAACATCTCAAGGAAGCCCTGCAGTCTTCCTCGGCAGCAGACTTCTCTCAGCTAGATCCGGCAGTGACCCAGCAGATGACAGCCTTCGCCAATCCGCAGGCGCTGATGAACAAGCCGCTGCTTGAGCAGACACAAGCCAGCCTGCCAGCCGATGCCCAGCCGATCTTCGTTCAGATGATTGACAGCATCCGTGACGCTCTGGGCCAGACATTGTCCACCGTGTTCCTGACAGGGACTATCGTATTGGTTGTCGCCTTTATTCTGGTCTTCTTCCTGAAGGAGCTGCCGCTCCGCACTTCGAACAAGGCTCCTGCTGAAGGGGAAACGGAAGGCTTGAATCCTTCCAAGCTTACGGTAGAAAAAGCTTAAGTATAATGGATTAAATCATATTCTAATATTCTAAATAAAGGGCAATCCATGGTCACTATGACCCGGGATTGCCCTTTTAGTGTAGTCAGTAAGGAATTTCTCAGAAATAAATGATTTCATAATTATAAGACCGGCTGTCAGCCCGTTATCTTACCGGTATCAGCTGAAACAACTGCCTATCCGGGCCAAGGCGTGGATCATGAGCAGATTCCGGTTCAAGGAACACCCGGCCCGGTCCTTCCCTTAAATCTCTCATTGCCTTAAGCACTTTGCTGTCCCTGGAGCTGATAATCAGCGCCTCTTCTTCCGTCTCTGTTAGCAGCCAGCTTGATTTATCAAGGTTGTCCGGTGCAGCCTCCAGTGTCAAGGCACCGGAAGTTCTGGAGCATAATGTGAACTCCCCGTTCATGAGCTTTACAGTACCGTCATCGCTGTACTCCACGGCCCATTGCTGTTGCTTATCGCTATAAGCAAGCTTGCGGACTTCCACACTCAGCGCTTGGCCTTGTTCTCCAAACTCACCCGCTGCGGCAAGATAAAGTTCTGTGCCCACACTCTTCAGCCGGAACAGCCCGCTGCCGGAACTGTATTCCGCCGTCATTCTTCCCGAACCGAGATCTATAGTCAGCCGGTCTCCCCACGTAAGCCGCATCTCTCTTTCAGACGGGAACTCAAGCGGTAGAAACACATAGGACGAGGCGTAGTAATCCGCAGGGTCCCAGCGGTCACCCACATATAAGTAAGAGGTCTGGCCCTGCGCGGTATCCGTTACAGGAACGATAAATGCAGGCTGAGTGTCGTAAGTCGTAATGTCGCCAAGCGGCATCAGGGGCGACCAGCGGCCGGGCAGCTGCCGGCCCAGGCATACGCGCCCTGGTTGGGCAGCCAGCCGGTACAAGCTGACGAGATCAGAAAGTAGATGCCTCCCCGCTTCATCAGCGCAGGAGCTTCGCGCGCCTGCCCCGGCCACAATGTCTTCACCTGCTCCTCTATACTGAGATAATCCGGTGACAGCCGGTACATGATAAGGTCTGCATTCTCCCTGGCCGCGGCCAGGAAATAGGCCGTACCGTCGTCATCCTGAAACAGGGTGCAGTCCCGGGACATGTTGCCTACCGGATTAAAGCTGCCACGAAAGACATAGTCTCCGTCGATTGTCCCGCAATCGGCAATCGCACACCGCGCGTCGGAATAGTCACGCCCGTTCTCCCAATGCATCCACATGACGTATCTGCCGGTAAGCGCATTGTAAAGCACTTTCGGCCGCTCGATGACAGCCCCCTTTCCGTACCCGCGGTTCTGTGCTTCCCCGGGTTCCAGCTCCAGGGAAGTGCGGTGATAAATCGGCCGTACCGGAGAATCCAGCGTCAGTACATCATTCCTCCATTCCCAGTCCGCCAGGTTCGCGGAGCGGTAGCAGCTCACTTTACGCCGTCCTGTGCGGTTTTCTCCGAACCAGTAATAGAACCCATCCTCGAAGAGCATATGTCCGCCATGTGCATGTACGGGATTTCCGTTAGTGTCCATCAGCGGAACACCGTTTTGAATGACAGCCGTGTTTAGGTTATTTTCCATCATTGGCTTATTTCAGGCCCATATTGGACATTACATCGACTTTGCTGGCATTAGTGTACCAATCGTTCACTTCTTCTGTAATTTGCGTGCCGCCTTTGTCATGCCATTGCTTAACAAAGGTGTCGTAAGCTTCAAGCGGTTCTTTGCTGTAAATGATCTTTGTGAAGGTTTCCTTCTCCATGGTGTTCAGCTGTTCCCACGAAGTTTGCATCGTTTTGGTCGGCGGTCCGTTGAAGGCGTTGGGAAGCAGCACATCTCTGTTCTCATAAGAAATAACATATCCGTCTTTGGCGGTAGGATCATTGGCTGCCGATCTCATCAGAACCCCATTATCCGGCTTCGCACCTTGCGCAAGATCATAGAACGATTTGCCCGGGCCGTCAACGCTTGGCGTATTCTTAGTAAAGGACATCTTGCCTACGCCTTGTGCAGCATCCATGGGCGTGTTGAATTTTTTGGAATCAAAGACAACTTCGCCGTTTACGGTATCATAATCATAACCTTCGGCATATCCGTACTTGAAGTCACCCGTGCCGAATGCCGCATCGTACAGCTTGTCGTAGTACAGAAAGAAGGCTTCCATATTGTTGAAATCCTTATTGAACATGAACACTCCGTCATTCTGTTGACCGGATTGGTAGGTCTTATCTCCGCTTACACCGCTGATAGTGGGATAAGCACTGATTTTGGCACCTTGAACGTTAGTTTCAACATCCTTTACACTGCCATATAGCCAAGGACGGCCAATGATAATACCTGCTTTGCCTTCGGTAAAGTCAGCCAGTGCATCCCATGCGCCCTGTGTAGCCAATTCCTTGTTCAGATACCCTTTCGAATACCAGTCGCGGAGTTTGGCAAGCGCATCCTTGGTTCCTTCGGCAACCGACCCGTAAGTGAGCTTACCGTCCCCGCTATACCATTGGCCCGGAAGATGCTTGCCGGTATAGGCACTGAAGATCATCACGGAGTCACTGACCCAGCCTGTATTGTAGGAATCCTTACCGGAGAAATCAAATCCGTAGGTATCCTGTTTGCCATTGCCGTCGGGATCATCATTCGTAAAGGCAGCAATCACTTTTTCAAACTCATCAATGGTTGTCGGTGCCTTTAAGTTCAGCTTATCCAGCCAGTCCTGACGGATGAGCATCACTTGGCCTTCCGTCAAATTGGGGGCAATCGGCATGCCGTACACCTTGCCGTCCTGTATGACCGGATTGAAGGCCGTCGGGTATTCCTTATAAATTTCTTTCAGCCGCTCAGGCATATATTTGCTGATGTCCTCTGTAATATCTTTGACCAGCCCGGACTGAATCAAGTCATTCTCAAGTGAGGTGTCATAGACAGGCAGAACATCCGGGAGTTTCTCGGAGCCGGTGAGCGCGAGCCGCAGCTTGGTGTTATATTGGGTCGCATCGCCGCCCAGCAGTGTGGTCTCGATCTGGATGCCGAGATGCTCTTTACCCCAGCGGGAAAGGACATTGTCATTCAGGCTTTCGCCGTTGATGTATTTGCCGGCATTTTCATCCTGCTGCTTCGCAATGCTGATCGTAATCGGAGGATCATATTTCCCGTCCTTAAGCGTTGCTTCCGCAGCGGAGCTTGATCCCTTGTTATCCGAGCCGCAGCCGGCGAGCAATCCAGTCATCAGTAAAGCGGCGGAGAGTAAAACACCTGTTTTTTTCATTGAGTAGGCTCCTTTATAGTGGGTTATTCTTTGACCGCACCTAACACGATGCCTTTCACAAAATACTTTTGCAGGAAAGGATAGACCAGAATGATCGGCAAGGTGCTGATAAAAATCTGGGCCGCCTTGATGCTTTGCTCCGACATCGCTGCCGCTTCCGATTGGCTGAGCGCCATACTCTGGGCTGAGCCTTGGACGACGACCGTCTGCAGGAACGAAGCCAGCGGGTAGTTCTCAGTATTCGACATATACAAGATGCCGTCAAACCAGGCATTCCAGTGCCCGACCATGATGAACAATCCCACAGTGGCCAAGCCGGGAAGCGACAGCGGCAGGTAGATTTTGCGGAAAATCACGAAGAATGAAGCTCCGTCGATAAACGCCGCTTCTTCCAGCGCCTTCGGAATGGTCTTGAAGAAATTCATGATCAGAATCAAATTGTACGCGCCAAAGGCACCCGGAAGCACCAAGGACCAGATTGTATCTTTTAATCCAAGCTTCGTGACCAGGATATAGGACGGAATTAATCCCCCGGAGAACAGCATGGTGAAGATGAAGACCCACATCAAGGCATTGCGTCCGCGGAAATCTTTGGATAAGGCATAACCCGCAGTCGTAATAATAAACATGCTGATTAAGGTTCCCAGTACGGTTCTGAACACGGATACCTGCATGGAACCGGTGAAGTTGGAGTTTTTAAAGGTTTTGACATAAGCGTCCGCATTGAAATCCACCGGCCAAAAAGAGACCAGATTGCCATTTATCGCAGCTTTACTGCTAAGAGATTGCGCGAGCAGATGGAGCATAGGCAAGAAGCATGATAATGCAATCAGAATCAGAAATATATAATTGAAGAACGAAAAGATCTTATATCCCTTGGACTTATGATACACTCTCCATGCTCCTTTCTAGAATATCTTGTAGTTGGCAACCTTATAGGCAATCCGGTATGAAACGACGATCAATATAAAACTGATGCCAGATTTGAACAACCCGACGGCAGTACCGAACCCGTATTGTCCATTCAATAAGGAAGAGCGGTACACGTACGTATCGATAATATCTCCTGTACTATAGACAAGCGGATTGTACAGGTTGAAGATTTGGTCAAAACCCGCATCGAGGATATTCCCCAGGCTCAGCGTAGCAATGACGATGATCATCGGCATCATGCTTGGCAAAGTAACATGCCTGATTTGCTGCCAGCGTGAAGCGCCGTCGATCTCAGCAGCCTCGTAATAGGAAGGGTCGATCCCGGTGATGACCGCCAGGTAGACAATCATGCCGAAGCCGAAATTTTTCCACAGGTCACTGATAATAACCGTCGGCCTGAACAAGACCGGGTCCCCCAGGAAGAAGATTGGTTTCGATCCAAACAGATTGGACAGAAAGTGGTTAATGCCGCCGTCCAGTCCCAGAATATCAATCATAATTCCGGCAACGGTTACCCATGATAAGAAATGGGGCAAATACACCAAGGTCTGGATACTTTTCTTGACTCCCACATTTCTGACTTCACTTAAGAGGATTGCCATGAAGATCGGAACGATAATGCCGACAATAATTTTGATTACAGCAATGATGAGCGTGTTGGTAATGGCCTGTGTCGCTTCTTTATACTGGAAGATTCTCGCGAAGTTGTCCCAGCCGATCCACGTTGAGCCGGTAAGTCCCAGCCAGGGCTTGTAATCCTGAAAAGCCATCACCAGTCCGACCATCGGTCCGTACGCAAAGATAAGAACAAATACGAGTGCCGGGATACAAAGCACATACAGCGGCCAGTTTTTCCTGATCTCCTTGTTCCAGGGATTTTTGCTGCTTTTTTTCCTGTCATCTGTCTTTAACGTCCCCACTTGGGTATTTATAACCTGAGCTATTTGTGTTACCCCCTTTTATCATGCCAAGAAGTTTTTCTTTCAGGTTTAATGTTAGCAAAAGCGCTTTCATCCTAAAATGTCTTAATCTAAAGATCATAACCAATCCCTAAACATGTTTGATAAGCGCTTTCATTTTACGGCTGGATTATCTTTTTCTTTTGAATTTAATGAATTATGATAGATTTATACAGAATGATACGAATCCGGCAACCGCCAGTTTTGGGGAACGAGGAAGTGATTATGATTAAAAAAGTGAATATGAAACGGTTCATCTACTTTTTCGTTTTTTTTCTGCTGCTTACGCTGGGACTGTTTTTTATCATGAATACGTTGGGTTCAAGAACGATTCAGGAAAGTCTGATCAACTCCTCCAAAAATCAGCTGGCTTATGCGGAGAGCATTATGGATGGCGTCATCTCCGAGGCAAGCATGTACGGTATCCAGTATACCGCCGACAATGATGTGCGGTTCTATCAGAGCCGGAAACAGGAATTAAGCAATTATGATGCACAGATGAATAAGAATGAAATCTCGGACCGGTTATCGGATCAGCTCTTTTCGAGTCTGGCGGTGGAATCCATCGGGATTTACTGGAAGCCGGATAGCACCTTTATTCAGACCGGCCATGATTCGCTGGCTAAGCTTCCCTTCGAACAGGTCACTGAGCGCGGCTGGCAGACCTATAATAACAGCCTGTATTATTTTTCAGTCTACCCCTACATCCATCAGCCCAAAAACCCGGCAAATATTCAATACATCGTAGGCGTGAAGCTCAAGAAGGAATATCTGGTCAGCCTGCTGGGCAAAGCGGTTAACGGCGACAGCTCCAATGCTTTTTTCCTTGTGAACGACAACCTGGTGATCAGCGGCAAACCTGTAGACAGCCGTATCGAGCAAAAAGCCAAGGAGACGATTACACCGGATACGCAGAGAATCCTGAAATTTGACTATCATACCGGCGAGGACGACTATTATGTATTGTCTAAATATATCGAGCCTATTGACACATATCTTGTGACATATACACGGATGAGTGATTTCTTGAATCCGCTGGACCGGAATCAGCAGGTATTCGTAGGCAGTATCCTGGTCATTCTGATTATTGGGCTGATCGTCATTCTGATGTTCTACCGTAATTTCTACCGGAATGTTCATTTGCTGGGCAAGAAATTTTATCAGGTGGAGCAAGGGAATTACAGCACACGGATCAGCGAGAATCCCGTTAATGAATTTTTTAATCTGTTCAAAAGCTTTAACCTCATGGTGCTCAAAACCCAGAATCTGTTTGCGTCCCTGAAGATTGAAACAGAGCTGCGGAGAGATGCTGAGGTGAAGCAGCTGCAGGCGCAGATCAATCCGCATTTTCTGTATAACAGCCTGTTCTTTATTATGTCGATGGCGAAGACGTCTCCGGAGGCTGTCATGCAGATGAGCAAACATCTGGCTGAATATTACCGCTATCTGACGAAGCTGGATCGCCATGACGCCACTCTGGCCTCTGAGCTGCAGCTTGCGGATCATTTTTTATCCATCATGTCCCTATGCAAAGAGATTCATTATGAAATCAACCTGCCCCCGGAGCTGGGAGAACATCGTATTATGCCGCTCATTATCCAGCCGATCGTAGAGAACGCCATCCAGCATGGTATTGAGGAGCGGCAAGGCGCCCATCGGGTATCCATAGAAATAAAAGCTCTTGATGACGGTGCACTGATCATAATTGCGGATGACGGCAAGGGGCTTACGGCGGAGCAAATCGTTCTGCTGGCAGCAAGGGTCGAAAGCGAATCCCCTCCGCCAGGCTCCAGAGGAATCGGTCTGTGGAATATACATCAGCGTCTTAAAAATGCTTACGGCGAATTAAGCGGCCTGCGTTTCTTCACCAATGACTGGGGCGGCTTGTCCGTGATGGCCTACATTGATTTCTCGCTGGATGAAGGAGGAGAACATGCGATTACTGATTGTGGATGACGGACATTACATTGTTGAATACTTAAAACATCTGCTGGATTGGAAGAAATTCGGCATACACCAGATTGTGACCTCAACCAATTCGGTTGAAGCCAAGCAATTATTGAATCAGAATCAGATTGATATTCTGATTACGGATATCCGCATGCCTGAGGTGTCCGGCATTGATTTGCTGGAGCATATTAATGAGAACATGCTTAAGACCAAAGTGGTTTTTCTCTCGGGCTACTCCCAATTTGATTATGCGCAGAAAGCGATCCGGCTGGGTGCTCTGGATTATTTGCTGAAGCCCGTAGATAAAGAGGATATGGAGAAAGCGATGAAGCAAGTGCTCAAAAGCATTGATGAGCAGCAGCAGAAGCCCCAGATTAAGTGGGAGAAATTTGACGGACTGGGTTATCTGCTGTCCGTTATTGGCGGACCCTCCCCCGCAGGCACTGATTTCAGCGCTTATGACACCGTGCTGCTGAAGGAGACCTTTTGCTTCTTTCAGGTTCCAGAAGCAGGGGGAGCAGATGAAATCACCTTAAGAGACAACAGCCGGGAGCTGGATCAATTGATTTGGACAACAGGCTCGGGGCTGGCAGGATTAATCCTGGAATCCGACGCTCAGAAGCTAGCGCACAGCATCAGCAATATTTCCTTTTCGGAGAAATTTGAATTTACCCGGAAGAATGCCGTCCGGCATATCTTCTGCCAGTTTTATTACCAGGAGGAAGTTCGCGCGGGTGACTGTACCCTGTTGCAGGACTGTACTGCTCATCCTAAGTGGGAGCCGGGAGAATGGGAGCTGACCAGAAAGAACATTCTCAAGACCTTCGCCCAGCTTGGGTCCAGAAAGCAGAAAATCTTATATCTGCTCGACTTTATTCAGCGGGTGTATTTCACTGCCAGCCGGCTGCAGCAGGTTGAGGTCGCAGGTTGGATCTTCAGTCAACTGGCAGAACCGGACACTGCACTTGAGTCCATTCTGCTCTGCATCACACAACTCGAGCGAAGCGCAAAATTGTCTAACAGCCATATTGTCCAAACCATACAATCTCATATTGCCGGTCATATCGGCGATGGTTTGAGCCTGGACGATCTGGGTAAAATTGTTCATCTTCATCCTGTCTATCTGTCCAAAGTGTATAAGCAGGAGACCGGCGAGAATCTATCAAACTTCATTGCAGCCAAACGATTGGAAAAAGCCTCCCAGCTATTGATAGAATCCAATTTGCATGTAATCGATATTTCTCATCTGGTCGGTTACAAGAAGCCGCAGTATTTCATCAAGCTGTTCAAGGACCAGTATGGTATCACACCTTATCAATACCGCAGGCAACAGATTCAATAATAAACAGGGCTGCCCCCATCCTCTAAGTGAGTGAATGGGGACCGCCCTGTATTTATATCACTTAACGGGAAAGCATGACTGCTCTTCCTTACTTCTGCAGCTCCAGATCCTTCTGTTTCAGCAGATCTGTGTATTCCGATTTATACTGCTCCAGCTTAAGCTTCAATTCAGCATTATTGGCATCTGTCTTCAGCAGGCTGCTGGTGACCAGAATGTTATCGACAACAGTATCAATTTTTTCGTCAATTTGCTTGATTTTATTTTTGGTGACCGCCGGCAAAGGGTCCGGTGTTGCGGTCGGCCGCGGTCCCAGGACGGCATTGGTATTTTTATCATTGGCCAATGCGCCCGCTCCGCTATCTTTCTCATCCAGGTTAATATTCTTGCCGGATATCGAAACCTTATAGCCAGCCAGTTCTCCGATGGCGCGCACCGGGGCGTAGCTTTTTCCATCAATGATTATGGCCGGATCTACCAGCTTCTTGCCGTACACGTTGACTGTATATTCCGCTTGGATTTTCTTTCCTACCAGACTAGAGGTAGCCCCAAGCACCTGCGCACTAACCATCAGTATTGCCCCGGCAAGAAATCCGGCAGCAATCTTTTTCATAAGAAATTCACTCCCCGTTAAATAATGTACTACTATCTTAGCATTTTACAGCTCCTGATAGAAATGGTTGGCCGACAATTTTCGCATTCTGCTGCGGCCGCAAAGAAAAAAGGCGTATTTCCACAAGGAAAATACACCTTAAAAGCGGTTGATTCTACGTTTTATGATTTGCTGTACATATTCTGATCCTGCAGCCGGATCAGCACCTTGCCGAAACGTCCGCCCTGCTGAACCGTTACCTTCTTCTCCTGATACGTGCTGTGTATATAATCCGTAACAATATTCCGGGAAACTTCGTGGGCAGGCAGATGATGCATCTTCAACAGTTGCAAGACCTCTTCAATTGCCGCCTCTACGGAAAGTTCGGTGCTTTTCATTTCTCGTGTCACAATGGACTCATAGGCATAGCCTTTCAAGTAAAGCAGATGGTTCAAATACGCCATATCTGAGGAATCCGGGTGCATCTCCCTCCCGGTCAGCAGCGGCATCACCTCATGAATAAGACTATGCTGTCTGCTCCCAGCTGAAGTACTGATATAACAATATTGACGGGCACAGCTCAGCACTCTCTCCACGCTATCCCAGTCAATGATCACCGGACACATGGAGACGAATACCAGATCAAACCCTTTCTCCCAGCCCATTGCAGCTATGTCAAGGTCCTCGAATGCTTCACGCACTAAGGTTATCTTTTCTTTTCCGGGGCTGACACGGGCTGTATTGGCCTCAAATAAATCAGCCAGCGGTACGTTGGGCTCAACAGCGGTAACCTTGGCCCCGCGCTCGGCAAAGGGTACGCTGAAGCCCCCTGAAGCCGCACCGATATCCAGTACGCTGAGTCCGGCAAAATCCACTCCCTGCCCTTCCATCCAGCCGATAATCCGCTCGCTCCTGCGTCTTCCGCCTTCACTGAATACCTCTTCATCAAACACCTTGGCCTTATGATCGAACCCATGCGTGGGATCAATGCCAGCACGCTTCATCTGGTTGGCCGTGGATGAGGGGTCCTCCTTCCACGCCTGCTCCCACAATTGAATATCAAATAAATCTGTTGCCATCTTTGCTCATCCCTTTCTTGAATATCATTTAGCCTGCATTTAATAGACTTAACAGACTTATTATATCTATAATTTAATTGCAAAAATAACGGCGGTTATAAAGCCACCGTTATCTGTGCAGCAAGCTCGGAGATTTTTTTATTCCGCAAATAATCTTCCATCCGCCGTTCAGCTTCCACCATTTCCTGCTGAATCAGACACTCGCTGGGATGATTTAGCGTGCAATCAAACAACGAGGCCGTGCCTTCAATGGCATGAATGATGTCGAGAAATGAAATGTCTTCCTTCTTGCGCTTAAGCCGATAACCGCCATTCGCACCCGATGCCGACTCGATCAGTCCAGCTTTCACAAGTTTGGTCAATATCTTGGACAGATACGTAGGGGAAACCTCCTGCCGCTCTGCCAGCTGCTGTACGCCTACCGGCTTGTCGGACGCAGCCACCACCAAAAAGAGCATCGTATGCAGCGCATAATTTGTTGCCTTTGAATACTTCATCTTCCACCTCAATCAAAGACTTTATTAGTCTATAATAGCTTTTATTCATTCGAATTGCAAGCTGCTGTTTCTGTTATGTAGCAGATTTGCGAAGTATTCCAGATTATTACATGCTGAGAATTTTAGAAAATTATCAATCACAGCATGAAGAGAGCAGATCGAGCAGGCTAGTGGTTTGAAAGTTTATAAGTTTACCCACTATATTGCCCGGCGCTTCCGTTTCGCGTTCGCCATTTCCTGCATTTTCAAAGGTCAGGACGATATATCCTTTTGTGACTATCTCCTGCCATTTAGGAGTCAATTCTTCGATTGCCCCACACAAGCCGTTTAGGGAAATGAGCAATTTCTTTTCCGCTAGTGGCTCTTCGGGTTCGATGTAGAGGACTGGGATATACTTGGCCCAATTCTTTTTTACTGAAGTGCCTTTTATGAGTTGTGTCATTGATGTAATATTCTGATCTGTGTGCTGCCCTCTTTGAGTTGTTGAAAAAATGAGTTAAAGTCCGGGATGCTATTTAAATCATAAGTGAGTACCTTTTTTATTATTAATTCAATTATCGCTTGCTCAATATCATCTCTATATTCTGGCATAGTTTTTGATATTGCATGCCGAATACTAGTAAGAAAAAAGGAAATCACCTCTTCAAGGGCATCTTTATCACCTGCTTGAGCTTTAGCTACTAATTCAAACATGTCATTTTTCATTTGTGTGCTCTCTCTGTTTGTTTGATGACATCAATCAAACGGGAAATATTTTCTGATAACAAATCTAACGTCTTCTTAACTTGAATAAGCAGATATCCTGCAACTACAATTGGAAAACCTACCTGACTAACCGCTGTTATTACAGTTGATAAAATTTGAGTATCACTCAAATAGTCCCTCTCCCTTCAGTCATCAATTTTTTTAATTTCTTAAGTGCTGCATTTTTAGTTTTCCCAATTGCTTGTGGAGTGATATTTAAAAATGTTGCAATTTCATTATCATGATATCCAAGGCCATATCGAAGAGTAATAATAAAACGTTGTTTTGCTGAGAGTTGTGTGAAAGCACGTGCTAAATTATCATTAGTTAGTGAAAATTCAAAGGAGTCAGGATCAATGGTGATTGCGGATTCCTGGAGAACATCTTGATGTTGTATAAGGGTTTCACCTAGGCTTTTTGAATCTTTCTCGTACGATAGAGGTTGATCAAATATGAGTGGAAAACGTGTATTCCGTTTCTGTTGAGTTCTAAATTGATCAATAGCACAAAATTTAATATTGTTTACAATAAATGCAACAAATCGAATTTGAAAGAAGTGTATCTGAAAACGTTTATCTAGTTCCTTCTGGCTCTCTTTAACTCCATTATTAGCTTCCAATAGAAGTTCTAAATTCTCTACTTCACTAAAAAAGTTTTGAATGACTGGGTCGGATTTAGCCACATTATTTGTTTCTATTTGAATAGGAAATAGTTGAGAATGCATATCTGAATACAAAGAGTATCCCTCCTCCATCTCTTTCTGATATATATGTATAAAGTGAAAAAAATTGGTTAAAAACAAACCCTCGAACAAATGTTCTTTAAATTCCCTTTAATAACCTTTTTTATTAAATGAGGGAACACTTGTTCTTATTATACCACTTATAACAGTTAGAAGTTTACAAAATTATGTCATAAATCATTATCTTATTTTGAAGCTTCAAAGTGCGAAGACCTTGTCATCAAGATAATGTTGATTAATATTCCTCGGCAAATCGGTGGCAACAACTGGTCTAGTGCTTCCGTATCCATTTAATTAGAGAACTACGGGAGTTGTTCAGACAACAATCAAGTATTGAAGGGGATACATTCGTTCTTTATCCGGTTCTATTATGTTTTATATCACCGCATTGGAACGGTATCTGCGGCTTGTGCATGGCTCAGGATCTCAAGGGCTACCTACTACTGTTGGAAATCCGTTGAGATTCAGAGTACAGTTCGGGCGGTTGTAAAAGATAAAGCAGCTTTGCACTCAGCATAAATTCCGGTATGGATACCGGAAAACCACCGCACTCCTTCGGGCAGAAGAGTCCATAAACCACAAACGGGTTCAGCGGATTATGAAACGTGAGGGGCTACAGTGTCGTTAAAGAAAAAGGCAATACCATGAGCATGTCCCCCAAAGGAACACCAGCTGATAATGCCCCATCCTAATCGTTTCATTCCACACTATAGTCTGAAACGTTCTATCTTGAAGGCCTCATGTGAACAACGACCGCAAACATTGTGCAGACCGTTCGAGATTATATCATTACTATCATTCAAGCGAAAACTAAATAAGCAGTCGCCGATGGATTTCCGGCGACTGGCTGCTTAAACTTGCAAGGTGTTTTGATCCCTGTCTCACATAGAGGGACACTCCCAATTGATATAAGATCAGTTAGTCCTTTTGATATAACCAAGAAATTTAAGACCACTGGCCCTTTTGGCCACGATGCGTTCGGTCACATCTTCTGGCGTTGTGTACTTTCGTCATCTGGTAGATATCCTTGATTTAAGTTATACCTATGACCCAAGGCGAATTACGTTTATCAGGTTTGCAAGATTGACGTTCAAAATTAAAAGGTAGCTCTATAAAGGTTTACTTTTTAGTCTTTCTATTCACTTTAATAATATCAAGAAAAACAGTTGAAGAGTTTGGGAGAGCCTCTTCAACTCATCTCCTATCTTGAAACATTCAATCAAGGAGTGATTTATAATGACCGCTATCACTGAATATGCAAAGCTTGTAAAGCTCAACTCCAAATCTGCGGGCCGTGGCATTCAAGCAAATATCACACTACCCACTTCTGTAACTTTTAATGGTAATACAGGAAACTATGTAAATTTTTATTTGGGTGGATTCACTCAAGCAGAATGCGGCTTGTCATATCGTAAAGGAAATGCTGGATTCCGTTGGTTTGCAAATGACTGGTCTGGGACGGTTGGTTCCGGTTCATGGGGAGAATTTGCTTTGGGACAAACAGTTAATCTCAAACTCGTGGTAGATGAACCAGATGCCTCTGATCCGAATAAAGAATTGTTTGTCCGTTTTTATGTAAATGGAGCGGAAAAAATGAAATATACCTACACTAAATATAAAAAAGGACAGACTGATTCTAATCTACGCTTGGTTTTGGCTGCAGGAAGCAGTACCTATTACCCACAGCTAAGTCAAATGCCGGCGTGGGATGTATGGCACTCACAGGTGGCAGCCACGGGTCTTAAAATTAAGAATACTTCCAGCAATACATGGACTGCCCTTACTGGAAGTAATAGCACATTGTCCAATCTTCATTGGCCTTTAAAGGAACACACTGACACACCAATTCCTTGTCCGAATCCGCAAAATTATATATTAGACTCATCATATCTTTATTCCTCTACTGTGTATGCCTCGTTGAAACAATAATACTTATTTCTAAATACAGGGACTATACCTTCGCAGTGGGGGAATAGTCCCTGTATTATTTTTTAGCGAATAGTAATAAATAGCATGATGATTGTTATAGTTTACTAGATATAATTAGCGGAAACGATGTTAATTCACAATCTCCGTAGTTCAATTACCCGTCGTCTTCAATGTGATTCAAAAATTGTCATGGTCAAATCTCTCGTCCTACCCACAACAAAGATTATTATAAAGACTAGAGATGCGAATGTCCGGTGAACAGTCACTTCAACGGGTAAAAGCATCACTTACACCCACTAAGTTATGATAAAAAAATTAACATGATTCGCAACATTTACCAATTATTCACGTCTAAGATGTTTGTAAAAACTTTTAAAGGAGGCACTTATATGAAGAAAACAGTATTTGTAAGTAGCTTGATCTTGGCCTTTTCCATGCTTACTTCAACCTGCGTGATGGCCGCTTCAAGTAAACAAGAACTCTCATTAAATATCAATGGCCATAAGGAAGATGGACAGAAACCTATTGTGATCAACAACATCACCTTGGTTCCTATCCGTACAGTTTCCTTACTTCCGGATGTAAAAGTGGATTGGAACAAAAAGACCAAAAGCGTTACAGTTACAGAAAATGGCTCGGGGAATACTCTGAAATTAACCACAGGCAGTAAAATCGCTTATGTTAATGGTAATCAGGTATCGCTTGGAGCTGTACCCACAGTGAAAAACGGTGCTGTTTATGTTCCTTTTAGATTTATTGGAGAGTCCTTAAAAGCTAACGTCTTTTGGGATACAGGAACGAAAACAGTTGTAATTTATAAAACCAATCAATCATTACTAAATGGATTGGCCAGTACCACTCTAGAAAAGTCACGGAATGCTGCTATTCATCTTCCGAGAATTTCCTTACATGAAGATGTCACTCCTACTCAAGAAGGTGGTGCTGGCGGTATGTATTACTTCTCCTATGGAAAAACTAATCAGTTTATCTATGCTTATCGCGGAATGGCGCAATATTTTGAAGTGAAAGATGGTGCTGCTTGGAACTTTTGGGAAGGGCAAGTGACCGAAACAACAAATGAGAAGGGAATAATCCCTTTTGTACTTGAGTTAAATGGTAAAGAGTATGGAAAGCGTCCTTCCTTATCAGGCAAAATCAATTTCTTCATGGATTATTGGAAAGCAGAACAAGTTGTATACGGAACTTTTGACGAAAAAGGGAACGTAATCTTTCAAGATACGAAGACTCGACTAACAGAAGATCCGAACATCATTCAAGCCATTCCAGGAGAACAGAACTGACGTTTATCTGGCTATGCCAAATCAGGCGCAGCCTTCCAGCCTCCCCTTTGCGTGATCCCGCAAAATTTATGCGGCTTGTCCGCGCCCGCCGCCCGCTTCTACGGATTTCAGGCTGATGCAATTATGATAGGATGAGGGCTCAACCTGATTAAAGGAGCACATTTATGAGAAAAATTATGCTTGTTGTTATGGCCTTCTTGATGTTCCCCCTCTCTGCATTTGCCGCCAGTTCGCCAGGCTCCCCCTCCGCGGTTACGCTCAACATGGAGGAAGCGAAGCGGTTTGGCGATGATTTTTTTAAGCAGCAAGAGATAAAGGAGCAGCTGGCTGGAGCTGTTCTAGTCATCGTAAAGGATGGAAAAATTCTGCTGAACCAGGGCTACGGGTATGCCAATATTGCTGCCAAACAGCCGGTTGATGCGGAGAAGACATTGTTTCGCCTGGCTTCCGTATCCAAGCTGTTTACTGCCGCAGGCGTGATGCAGCTAAGCGAATCAGGCAAGGTCGACCTGGACACAGACGTGCAGAGTTATCTGCCGGGTCTGCACATTAACAACACAAGCGGATCTCCGCTTACCCTCAAACATCTAATGACCCATACTACCGGCTTCGACAACGGAGATGTCCTTGAATCCGGGACCCCTTCCACGCTGGAGAAATTCGTGAAGGAGAAGATGCCTACCATCGTCCGCAAACCGGGTGAGGTCTACCGCTATGACAACTTCGGCTTCACCCTGCAAGGTTACATCATTCAACAAGTCTCCCGGATGCCCTTTGAGAATTACATGGCCGAAAAGCTATTCAAGCCACTTGGGATGAGCAACACCAGCTTCATTTTCGATGATAAGGTGATCAAGCGGATGGCCACCCCATATGATAACCAGCTGCAGCCGACCGAGCAGACTCCCAACGACCCGGTTAGCGCTCCTGAAGGCGGCATGACTTCTACCGGGAAGGATATGGCCCAGTTCATGCTTGCGATGCTGAACAGCGGGAAGAAGGGCGAGAACCGGATTCTTCAACCAGAATCCATACAGGCCATGGAGAACAGCAGCGTAGCGATCCATCCTAAGGTTCCAGGAAACGGTTATGCCTTCGAGTCTACCTACTCGCAGGACTACAACGGATATAAAGTTGCTGAGAAGGGCGGCGATTTATCCGGCTTCCATTCTAATCTTTGGCTGCTGCCTGAGCAGAACACGGGAATCTTCCTCGCATTGAACAGCGATAAAGGCAATCTGCGCCAGCCCCTGTTCCATCAGTTCATGAGCCGTTATTTCCCTAAGGCAAGCAAGGCCCCCGCTTCCATTGAGCCTGCAGCTACCCAAGAGCAGCTGCAGCGTTTCGCAGGCTTGTACCGCCATCTGCGAACACCAGCCTTAACTTCGGAGATCACCGCAATAGACGGCGCACTGCTGGTTAAGGATGTGTTCGGAGAGCATAAGCTGCGGCAGACTGAGGAGCTGCTGTTTTATGATGAAGAAGACAAGCCGGCCGGCTTCAAGCTGGATGCCGACGGCAAGGTGCTGTACTTCTATTACAACCAGCCCGACAGCTGGCTTGAAAAGCTGCCTGAGCCCCAGCACTTCAGCGACGTGGGCTCTGATCATCCCTATGCCAAATACATCTATAATCTTGTTCAGCTGGGCGCCATTCCTGAAAGCACTGGACCCTTCCACCCGGATCGCCCAGTTACACGCGGACAATTCATTGCCCAGTTGATACCTCTTGCCGGATTTCAATCTTCGACCCGGCCCAGCGCATTCAAAGACACCAAGGGCAGCCCTTATGAGACTGCCATTCAGACCGCGCTTGATTACGGTGTCGTTCAAGGACTGCCGGGCAGTTATTTCGGCCCCGACCTGCCTCTGACACGTGAACAGGCTGCAACTTTTGTCTGGAGGATTGCCCATATTGGTCTAGGAGCCGCCCCGGTGAAGGCTGCTGTGCAGAAGCCCTTCTCGGACTGGGCCGCCGAGGGTGTCCAGTATGTAGTTGGCCGCGGCCTTTATGGTCCTGACGCAGAATTGTCAGACGGGAAAGTAAATTACAGGGCACAGGATCCAATGCTGAATCAGGAGGCCGCAGCTTTAATCTACCGGCTGCTGCAAAACCTGCTGTAACAACAAGGCAGCCGAACAGGCGATTCGAGACGAATCGCCTGTTTTATCATATACTTTTAAGAAAAGAGTGATAAAGGATTGTGAACCATGTTCAGCTTTCTTCAACGCCCCCGTGTCAGCCGGATGATCATCTACATCTTTATGGGACTTGTAGTGCTCGCCACAACCTATATACAGATTCAATTATTCACCAATCCCTACTCAGGCATCAGCGTGCAACCGGATTCCAGCGGCGGATGGATGATCTCCAGAATCGATAGGGACAGCCCCGGTTCGAGAACAAACCTCAAACCAGGTGATCATATTCTCGCTTTCGATGGGGAGCCGGAACCGGAAGTATTTATCGTTGACAGAAGGCGATTGCTTACTGGAACCCATAGTCTGAAGGTTGAAAGCAAGGAAGGGCAGCCGTATACCCTTCAGCTTAAAGCTGGCAGTAAAGACAAACTGGAGAATGGCTTTGCCTTCGTCATGGAAATCTTTTTGGTGGGTGTAGGCACTTATGCCCTGTGCAGGAATCCTGAATCGATGCTGATCCGCAGATTTCTGCTGATGAATCTGTTGTTTGCATTCGTCATAGTGGCGCTGTTCTCGGATGAGCTTATGCTCTCCGGCTACCTGTTCACTTTCTGTGCAATCTGGATGCCTTATGCGATAATTTCCTTCTATCTGCTGTTTGCCTTCCGTCCTATTTATTCAAAATTCCGTGCCTTACTGCGGGGTTATCAGGTCTACTCGCTGATGTTCTCGGTCTTTGCTGTAGGCTTTATGCTGCAGCGTCATGTATATGACTGGGTAACCAATGTTCTGAATGTAGCCTTGCTTGCCACACTGCTGCTGATGGCTGCCATAACGGTCTGGCACTGGAGCAAATTCGACCGGATTGAGAAGAATCAGCTCTACATTCTGTTTACAGGAATAACCGTAAGTCTGCTTCCTTATGTATGGCTGTATGCCCTGCCCTATCTGTTATGGGACCGGTACTGGATCACGGCAGAATATGCATTGGTCGGTCTGGTGCCGATTTCTGCAACGTTCACTTATCTGCTCGTCCAGCGTCAGGTTCTGGATATGAGATTCTATATTCCCAGATTGGCCGCGCACAGCCTGTACTTCAGCCTGACGCTAGTGCTATTTCTATTGACAACCGTCTGGGGTTCGATAGGATACGCGGTGTTATTGTTCATTCTGCTGGCGCTGCTGACCGGCGGCTATCGTCTGCTGCTGCGGCGGCTGCAGCATGGGGAAAAGCGCAAAAAAGACTGGCTGGAGCAACAGAAGCTGCTTCTCTCGCTACAGCTGGCCGGAAACAAGAATATCCGCGATATCCTCAAGCTGTTTGCTGAGCTTCTGCAGGATATGATTGAAGTAGAAGGTCTTACACTGGTATATTACGATGACAGTTCCCTGCCGCTTGTACATAACACAGGGATTTACGAGGGTAAAGGGACGAAGGGTCCAGCTCCGTTATGGGGCACCCCTGAACCTGAATGGTCCGCCGGCAGCGAATACGCTGCCGTATTCGAGCTGGTGCATGAACTGGAGGAGCAGCGGCTGGGCTACCTGTGCCTTGGACCGAAGCGCAATCAGACCTTGTTCTCTGCCGAAGAACAGCGGATCATCCAGAAATTCCGCAGCGAAGCCGTTCAGATGCTTATGAACGCCCGCCATCTGCTCCGCTTGAGGCGCGAATATGAGGACAATCAAAAGCAGATTGACCATTACGAGCGCCAGGTGCATGATTTCCGCAGCTATAGCCAGGGCTTGCTGGAGGCCAGAGAAGCGGAGAAGGTCCGCATCTCTTATTTCCTGCATGATGACTTGCTGCAGAACCTGATCTTCTTGTCCAAGGATCTGGAGGAGCTGCATGATACCGGGAGATACCAGCAGGAGCGCAATGCGAAATGGCTCAAATGTCTGGCTGATTCTCAGCGCAGCATCCGGGCGCTCAGCGATCATTTATATCCGCATATTCTGGATAAAGGCAATCTGCAGGAAGCACTGCACTGGCTGCTGCAAGACATGAACCGCCTGGAGGAGCTTAACGTGACCCTGCTGTTTGAAGCTCCATTGCCGGACGCCTTCCCTGTCTATATCAAGGCGAATCTCTTCCGGGCAGCCCGCGAGCTGGTCGTCACGTTTTCGAGCATGCGAGGGCTTCCGAACTGAAGGTCCGTGTCTGGATAGACGGTGACAGCATCTATTGCAGTGTGTCCGACAACGGCATAGGCTTCAACGGAAATATTGCCATTACAGCCCCTGCCGACAGCCGCCCCCGCTTCGGACTGCTGTCGATCCGGGAACAGATGGAGCATCTGGGTGGAACGGCTCTGATTGACTCTGTACCGGAACAGGGAACTTCCGTCACTCTCAAAATACCTCTCTATAAGGAGCAGTCTTCTCATGAATGACAATATAACTCTGTATATTCTTGATGATCACCCCCTTGTGCTGGACGGGCTTAAGAGCCGTCTGGACGAGGAGCCCGGCCTTGAAGTTCTGCGCACCTTCACAGATCCGGTAGAATTCCTCGCAGAGACGGCGCTGCTGCGCCCGGATGTAGTGCTGATGGATATCTCGCTGCCACAGATGGACGGCTTCCAGGTAGCCCGGCTGTTGAAGGAGAACTACGGCAATGAGCTGAAGATTATTCTGTTATCCGGCTATACCTACGAAGAGTTCTACTACAAAGCGTACCGAATCGGCGTTCATGCCTACCTCTCCAAACAAAGCTCATACAGCATCATTATCAACGCGATCAAACAAAGTGTGCTGGGCAATATTCTGGTCCCTGAGCATCTTCGGGCTTCCGCTTCTCCAGACGCGCTAACAACAACCGAACGACAAGTGCTGCGCTGGCTGGCGAAGGAGAAATCCAACAAGGAAATTGCCACAGAGCTGGCTTTAAGCCAGCGGACTGTCGAATACCATCTGGCCGCAATCAATCAGAAGCTGGGGGTGAAGACAAGAATCGGGGCTGTGGTGAAGGGGTTTGAGTGTGGCCTATTAACTTTTTGGGATGAGGATTGAGGAAAAAGGAATACAGGCCTTCAGTGGATATCCCGCAAAAAAAAGGTTATCCTTATCCCCCAGTTGGGCTATGGATAACCTTCATGTATATTTACTGCTTTGTCAGCTTGCGGGTTGTTGTTTGTCTCTGGTTCTCGGGTTCTTCCATTGCTTCAAGTTTATTTAATCTTGAATTGCTCAAGCAAGTTTTGCAGTTCCTGAACCATGGAACTTAATGATTTAGCGGAGTGTGAAACCTCTTCCATGGAAGCCTGCTGTTGTTCACTGGCCGCGGCAACATTCTGGGTGGCATCTGATGCTTCTCCTGAAATACGGGCAAGTTCTTCCATAGTAGCGCTAATTTCCTGGGAGCCGGCAGACATTTGCTCAGAGACTGCAGATACCTCCTGAATTTGGTTAACCATTTGTTGAATTTCCACTACAATTCCGTTAAAGGCTTCCCCCGCGTGTTCCACGAGCACAGTGCTGGAATTGACCGCTTTCGTTCCCACTTCAACCGATTGTACCGCGGCTTGGGTCTCCCCTTGTATTTCTTCAATAATCTCCCGGACCTTCCCGGCAGAATCTTTGGTTTGTTCGGATAACTTACGAATTTCCGCAGCAACTACAGCAAATCCCTTACCATGTTCACCAGCGCGTGCTGCTTCAATCCCGGCATTCAGGGACAGCAGATTGGTTTGTGTACTTATTCCGCTAATCACATTGATTATATTGCCTATATCAATGGAACGTTCTCTGAGCTGCTCCATATGCGAAGCCGTGACCGAGACCGAACGATTGGCTTCGTTCATATCACGAACTGCCTGCTGAATGATCTTATTCCCCTCAGCCGCCTGCTGTGAGGTGTTTTGTGAAGCATCATGCAAAATGGATGAAGACTCAGAAATCCGTTGGATGCCGATGGCCAGCTCCTCAAGCGACCTGGCGCTTTCTTGTGTTCCCACAAGCTGCGTCTCGGCACCAGCAGCCACTTCTTGAATGGTATTGGCTATATCCTCAGCCACTATACTTGTCTGGTCTGCACTCGCCGTCAACTCTTCAGCTGTAGAGGCAACATGCAAGGAATGTTCGGTGACTTTACCCATCATTTTATTCAGAAGGTCACTTGTATAATTTAAATTTTCTGCCATCTTGCCAAATTCATCTTTCGTTTTCACCTCAATGGAATAGGTAAAGTCACCTTGAGCCAGGTGCTCGGCCATTGCATTAACACGTAAAGTATGCGCTGTCAAGTTGCGGGCGTAGAGTAGAATAACCACTACAATCAGAGCCATACCAATGATTAGAAAGATCAAAGTTTGCAGCAACAGAGCATTCAACTTTTCTTTAAGTTCTTGATCCGGCAAGGCTACAGCGACGATCCAGTCTGTCTGCTCCAGCTTTGAGAAATGCACATGGATGAGTCCTTCTGAGGAAGTGTAGGTTGCAGCGCCCTTTCCATTTTTCAAAATAGTTTTCGCTAAAGTGGACACGACGGGGTCCTGCTCCTCCTGAAGTTTTACCTTCATGATTTTATCCGTCTCGGGTCCTGCTAAATAAGTACCGTCTTTATCAAGCATAAACGCCCATCCGCTATCACCTACATTTGTCTCTGAGATGATATTTTGCACAGTATCCAAATTGATGTCTCCGGTGGCTACTGCAATGAAACGTTCTTGATCATCATACACAGGAACTGATGCGGTAACCATGGTTGACTTGGTTTTTTCATCATAGAATGGGGCTGTATATTGTATCTCTTTTTGATTGGCTGCAATTTTATACCATGCTTGCGCTGGATAATTGTAGCTGGGATCACTATAGTCATGTGTAACGGTAATTTGATTCTGATCGCGAAAGGCATAGGAAGAAACAAACTTTGTATCATCCTGATATACATTAGGTTCAAAATAAATGCCTACGCCGAAGGTATCTTTGTTGATAACCAGTGAGTTTTTGAGAGCCGCATCATAATCCTCCAGGCTCAGCTTACTGTAATGACCTTGAATAGATTTCGCTAACGTTTCCGGCACTCTACCGTGAGAGGTTATCCGGTTCTGAATGCTTTGATTGGTATTTGCCAGTTGCTCCTTCATGCTGTTCTCCGTCTGTTCAAGCAATAAACCATGGGATTTAAAGATAACAGCAGAAGATACTCCAATAACAATTACAAGTAAAAGCGGCATAATGAGAAGTAGTGTTTTTGCTTTAATGCTTCTAAGTTGCATTTCTAACAGCCTCATTTCCTGAATAAATAAACAATATATCGTATATATCGGCATTATTCGACATTTTTTTCAGTGGTAATTGTTGACATTTTCCGGATATTAGAGGCATAAGATTCACCATTGAGCAACAAATTACTGCCTAGTGTAAGCAAGTCTGAGCTTGTGGCACAACAAACAAGCCCGACCTCCCGGGCTTGTTTGTTGTGTATGATAGCATATGTGTCCTTTTCTCTGCACAGAAAATCGGCTTCATCATTGCTGTAGATAGCAGCCGGTCTATCTGGCCGTCAATATTTCGCACAACGCGCCGTAGAGCGAATGCTCCAGATCCATGGAAGCAAGGGCGGTGAGGGCCGCTGCCGTCGTGTCTGACTTGAATTATTATTTTATTAATTTCGCAGGCCCAGTCATTAGACACGCTTAATTCATTTCATTATATCGTTCGACTGCCTTGCTTAGCAGATAATTGAAATTCTCAGATGTACCATCCGTAGTGTGCAGGAACTGGCCGTTCAGGTCAGAATCGGATACAGGTTCCTTCTTATTGATGCGTTCAATGATTTTTGAAGCGGCCGCTTTTGCCTCAGTGGCTGAATCAACATAGTTCCCGATACTGAAGCTGTTAATCCCTTCTTTTTGAATTCGTCCCTTGTCTTTAGAGAGTGTCATGAGCGCACTAAGATCTGCGGTCATGATATCGTATTTGGCTTTAAACTTCGTCATATCAAGCTGCAGCACATTGTGGGCGGTGATTCCCTGTTCATCCATTTCAATGGCCGTAGCCTCGGCATCTATTATGAACTTCAAGGCATTATACCTGATCTGCTGGTCTGCATCCTTGAGTTTTTGCAGTTCAGCCAGACGCTGCTCGTTACCCAATTTTTGCAAAGCCGTGAAGTATTGGTTGGCGACAGTCTCGTAAGCGAGATTGGCGCTTACCAGCTTGGTATGCAGCTGTTTTCCTTTTGCGAAATCATCATCCACGTAGCCTCTTGTATCATAGTAGGCTTTCATATCGTCCAGGACGGTCAACAAATCATTGATGACCGGTGTCAGTTTGATCACTAGGGGGTCTGCGTTCGCAAAAGCAGGTTGGTTTGCGGTATAGCCGTTCGCTTTATCAACAACTTCCCGCTCAGTTTCGGCAACGCCGAGCATGATGAAGCTGAAGTTCTTCTCGATTACAGGCTGTATATCAACTCCGAACTTCTCAAAATAATGAACCAGAACCTCATTGATTCTACCTGTCATCAAGTTATTCAGCATCACATACGCATTGTATTTCTCGATTTCTTTGCTCTCGCCGGACGTAACACCTGCAGGCGCTTGATCCACCGGGGATGTAATGCCAGAACAAGCGGATAACATTGCACCTAACATGATAATGGCAATAACGAATGATAGCTTTCTCAAAATAGTAATTCCTCCGACTGAGTAATTTAAAGTACTTTTCTTTTGTAAGATGTCTGAATAGGAGAGAGAACAACTGGTCTCTTCTGTTCGATTAAATTCCCTCCTCGCCGCATATCAATGTTAATTGTGAAAAACATCTATTCAATTTTAAAATTATTTGGTGAATAGGTCTTGAGACTTGAGTAGCAAAATCTTTAAAATTTCTTTGTTGACACTGTCCGTGCTCCAGCGGAATGGTGCCATCCGCCTGATCCAGTGTGCGTGCCGTACCTCCCAAGTCCTGCGGCGGAGTGGAGCTTGAAATGAGCAGGCATCGGCCGCTGCTTAAGAACTTTTTGTTCCATGGTCAACTTCTTTTCTGGTTATAGGCGAGAGAGGGCTATTCCTTCACGGCGCCGATCATAACCCCTTGATTAAAGTACTTCTGCACAAACGGATACACACACATAATTGGAACGGTGGCCACGATGATCACGGAATAGCGCATCATATTAGCCAAACGCAGTGCGATTTGGGCAGCTTCGCCTGTTCCCATGCCCGACTGCATCTGATTAGTGATCAGAATGTTGCGGAGAATCAGCTGCAGCGGATGCAGGTTCGGGTTTTTCAAATAAATCAGCGCATTAAAATATGAATTCCAGTAGCCGACAGCAATCCATAATCCCAGCACCGCAATGATAGCTTTGGAGAGCGGCAGAACCACTTGGGCAAAATAACGCAGGTTCCCGCAGCCGTCGATCTGCGCTGCTTCCCACAAATCTCCGGGAATGCTGGTCTGGAAAAAGGTACGTGCAACGATAATGTTATAAACGCCTACTGAAAAAGGCAGTACCATGACCAGGAAGGTATCGTACATATGAAAATCGCGGATCGTCAGGAAGGTCGGAATCAGACCGCCGTTAAAAAACATTGTAAAGATGAAGAAGAGCGACAGGAACTTTCGTCCGGCAAGATCCTTCCGGGACAATGCATAAGCCGCCGAGATATTGACCACAAGCCCAATGGCTGTTCCCACCACCGTGTAGAGGACTGTATTCCGGTACCCGATCCAAATATTTTCATGCCGCAGCAGCTCTTTGTAGCCGTCAAAGGTGAATCCTTTGGGGAACAGCCACACCTGTCCGCCCGCCACTGCAGAAGGATCACTGAACGAAGCGATAATAATAAAATACAGCGGGTACATCAGGATGATCAGAAAGACCACCACAATGGCATACATTACATATTCCATAACCGTGTCCGAGGAACGGTTGTTTTTTATTTTCCCCATGTTCTCCTTCACTACAGGTTCCAAGACTCCCATGTCTAAGTTCCTCCTTTCTACCACAAGCTGTTTTCGCTGAGTTTTTTGGAAATCTGATTGACGATAATGAGCAAGATAAAGTTAATGACCGTGTTGAACAGGTTGACCGCCGAGGAAAAGCTGTATTGGCTGCTGAGCAGACCAATTTTGTAGACATACGTTGAAAGAATTTCGCTTGAAGTGGCATTCAGATCGTTCTGCATGAGATAGACCTTTTCAAAACCAACCCCCAACAGCCCTCCGACGCGCAGAATCAGCAGTGTAACCGCTGTCGGCATCAGCATCGGAATATCAATATAGCGGACTTTATGCCAGCGGCTTGCTCCGTCTACGGTAGCCGCCTCGTACAGACTGGGGTCCACCGCAGACAACGCGGCGATAAAGATAATACTGTCCCAGCCCACATGCTGCCACACATCCGACCAGACATAGACACTGCTGAACAGGCTGGAGGAGCCCATCAGATCAGGGGCTTCTTTGCCAAACAAACTGTACAGATTACCGACAAGCCCGGTGCTTGGGGACAGCAGTATCATCATCAGCCCAACCATAACCACAGTTGAAATAAAATGCGGCATATAGGACACGGTCTGGAAAAAACGTCTAAACCGGTTTGGCCGCATCTGATTGACCATCAGTGCCAGCAGAATCGGGATCGGAAACGTAAGCAGGCTGTACAAGCTGATGATCAATGTATTCTTAATCGTCGATGAAAACTGATAGGAATTAAAAAACTTCTCAAAATATTTGAATCCCGCCCATGGACTGTCACTTATACCCATCGCCGGACTATAATCCTTAAAAGCAATGAGCACCCCATACATCGGTTTGTAGGCGAATAATAATGTAAGCACCACAGCGGGAAGCAGTAACAGGTACAGTCCCCAATCTCGTTTCATTTGTCCGAATGCCCGTGCCGGACTGGCTTGATTGGATTTCATGAAATCCCCCCTAAAATTTTGGGCTCGCTTCTGCCGGTGAATATCCTCCAGCGCTTTTTTGCTGAGCCATGAATATAATGCGCCCCGCGCTAGTGAGCTGCGCAGGGCGGATTCGTGAAGACAAAAAAATTATTTTACGCTCATATAACGTTCGTAAGCTTCAGTACGGATCTTGATCAGCTTCTCAAGTCCCATGTCGTTCAGCTTCTTCACATATGCATCCCAGCCATCATCAATTCCGCCCTTGCTGATAAATTGGGCCCGCATGGTGTTCACATAGGTATCAATATCGGTGGTCAAGGTAGGCAGCTCCTGGAATTCTTCCGCAGTGTACATTACGTTAGGGAAAGGCGTTGTTACGTATTCGCTGCCCAGCTTATCGAGCTGCAGCTTCAAGCCGTCGCCGCTTTCGCTGCTCAGCACGATGTTCTTTTCAAAAGACGGGCTTACATATTTCGGCCCGAAATCACGCAGCGATTGATCCCAGTACCAGGCATCAGCGCTGGTTCCGGCTGGCGGGTCCATGAGCGTATAGGTGCCATCATCGTTCTTCTGGATCACAGTGCCGATAGCTCCCCAGAAATTCTGAATGCTTGCTTCATTGGTATAGAACTGGTCGGCCCAGCGGGCAGCGATTTCCGGTGTTTTGCAGGAAGAGGTGATCAGCAGCTCGTTGCGGGCCAGATTCATCCCGATTGGATTACCGATCGTATAACGTTTGCCATCCGGTCCGGCAATCGGCGGAATGGTTTCATATTGATCTCCCCATTTGCCAAATACGGCATCGGGAGTCCATTGGTATGAGAAACCCACCACCGGAGCATCCGGGTTCTGGAATTTGGCTGATCTCATGGTATCATCTTGCGTAAACAGCTCTTTATCCAGCAAACCTTCGTTATACAGTTTATTTTCCCACTTGAGGCCTTCCTTGTACTCTTCCGAAGTAGGGTAGTATTCTGCTTTACCGTCCTTGACCAGCATGTTGTTGGTATTCAGATCGGTAATCCCGAAAGGACTGATGAGGTCATTGCTCACTTCAATATAAGGTATTTCATCCGCCTTGCCATTTCCGTTCGGATCCTGCTCTTTGAATGCTTTCAATACATTGTATAAATCATCAAGGGTATCCGGCACTTCGAGACCCAGTTTGTCGAGCCAGGTTTTGTTGATTACAGGCTGGCGTGAGCTCTTTGGACGCGAAGGCAGTCTTGTGGCCAGAGAGTAGATTTTCCCGTCGGGGAAAGTGCTGATTTTCTTCATATCCGGCGTTTCTTCCATTGCCGCTTTCAGGTTAGGCATATACTGATCAATATAATCATCCAGCGGACGGAAGTAGCTTAAGTTGTTGACGATGTCGGAATCGGAGAAGGTCTGATCCCCCAGTACCACATCCGGAAGGGTGCCGCTTGCTAACATAATGGACTTTTGCTCGGCCCAGTCGTTGGATGACATCACCTGCCAGTCAATCTTCACATTGGTGTTCTTCTCCAAATCCTTAAGCCACTGGTTCTGGGTAAACGTATCGCCCATGCTGCCCCAGCGGACAGTCAGAATCTTCAGGGTCACCGGCTCGCTTACAATCGGCAGACCCTCTTTATTGAACCCGCCCGTTTCGGTCGCCGCGGTATTGTTCTCCTTGTTATTTCCGCCACAGCCGGCAAGTCCCATGACCATTACGGCTGCCAGAAGACCGGTCATCCATTTCTTTGCCGATGATTTCTTGCTCTGTTCACCCATTTCATAATCCCCCATTTCGATATAGACATCCTCTTTGCAGTTCTAATCATATCTGCTTGCCGCTTTGCATTCCGGACACTTTGGGCCTCTTATTCGGACTTCTGCATCCGCTTACAAAATATTGAAGCTGCAAATTCATCCGCAGCCTCTTTTTAATAACAGATTCCAGACTTTTGTTTGTGTTTTCCGGACTTTGCGCCGAAACGGCAGTTTGTTCTTATGTTTTTTTCAACTAAAGGTTTTATAATGATTTTGTTACTTATAAAAACGCATTCATAGAAATGGCTGCGCAGGAAAGGATACTGGATTTGGGAACTATGGCCAATACAACTTCAGGTAAAGCAGCAACCAAACTGTACCCTGTTCGTCATTATGTGAAAGTTATGCTTCTGATTTCATTCTCTGTGCTTGTTCTGGATTTGGCAATCAGCATCGCTTCTATTTTTATCGTCAAGCAGCAGTCCACAAGGTATTTGCAGGATACCGCTGACCTCTATATCAACCGGATCAATCATGATTTTGCTTACATTAATCACTATATGGGCTGGACTCTGGCCAATGATGAAAGCCTTAACACGATGAATACTTACCGGGTCAACAGCATCGAGTTCTTAAAAGCAAATGAAAACCTGCATAAACGGTTCACCGAGCTGCAGAAAAACTATGGACTGGAGTATAACTTCTTCTACTATTTAAAGAATCAGTCCTACTTTCTGAATTGCGCTCCGATCAGTGTGACCTATACCGACTACCGGGAGCTTAAGAAACAGATCATTTCCTATATAGATGATAAAGAGCTGTACGAGAAGTTTTATTCCAAATGGACGCCTGTCCTCGTAAACGGCAAATATTATGTGATCAACATTGTCCCTTATTATAACCGCTATCTCATCGGTCTCATCTCGGCGGATCATCTGATCCGCCCGTTGCGCCAGATCAATCTGGGGGCCAACGGTTATGCATCCCTGGTGGATGAGAGCGGCATCAGCCTTACCAGCCCGGTCTCCAACAGCGGCAAGGTGCTTCAGAACAATGATGGCATTTTCAATCAGCTGCAGCCCCGTACCACGATCAGCAGTGAGTTCACGAGTACAACGTTTAGCGCCGAGATGGTCATTAAATTCGGAGCCTTTGAGAAAATCATGATCGCCCAGCTGCTCATTATGCTGCTGTTCTTCATAGTTACCTCAACGATCTGTGTCGTTATGCTCTTTTTCAAGCGGAGGGTACTTGGTCCTCTCCAAAGCTTCTCCGAGAATCTGGCACGCATTAATGAAGACGGACAGCCGGCGGATCTGATTAGCAGCAAGCTTATTGAGCTGGAGCAGGCAAATGACCAGTTCAAAGACCTGGTGGAGCAGATCAAAACATTTAAAATTTCCATGTATGAGCAGGAACTGGAGAAACAGCAAATCCAGCTGGACTATATGAAGCAGCAGATTAAACCGCATTTTTTCCTTAACTGCCTGACCAGCATTTACAGCATGGCACAAATTCAAATGTATCAGGAGATCGAGGATATGGCGATGTCGACCTCCAAGTATTTCCGCTATTTGTTCCAGAACGGCGAGAATTTTGTTCCGCTGGAGAATGAACTTGAGCATGTGCGGATGTACCTGGAAATTCAGCGTCAACGTTACCGGGATGCCTTTATCTATCATATCGAGCTGGCTGAACAGGCTGGCGGCGTGATGATTCCTCCGCTCGTGCTGCAAACCTTCATTGAGAACTCCATTAAATATGCGATTTCCAGAGATTCGGAAGTGCAGATTAAGCTTACCGTCAGACGTTGCGTGAACGAGGAAGACACCGAGCTGACCATAATCCAAATTTCTGACACCGGACCGGGCTTTCCGCCGGAGGTTCTGGAGAAACTTCATTCCGGATTGCCGCTGGATCAGACGAAAGGCACACATATCGGCATCATGAACACCCTTAAGCGCCTGGAATACCTTTATGCTAAAAAAGCGGCCGTCAGCTTCTCCAATTTGCCGGAAGGCGGCGCTGTTATCACCTTGACCCTGCCGGATCAGCCGGATCTATCATCAGGAATGGAGAGAAGCTTATGAATATATTACTTGTGGATGATGACTATTACGTAATTGCCGCCTTGCAGAAGAAAATAGATTGGAAGATGCTGAATATCGAAACTGTGTATACGGCCAATAACGTGGCGCAAGCGCGGGAAATTCTGGAGAAGCATTCGGTGCAAATTCTGATATCAGACATCGAAATGCCGCAGGGGAGCGGACTGGAGCTTCTGGCGTGGATTCGTGAGCAGAATTACAGTATTCAAGCCATCCTGCTTACCAATTATGCTGATTTCAATTATGCTCAGAAGGCCATCGAATTGCAGAGCTTTGAGTATTTTCTCAAGCCGATCGAATTTGACAAGCTGATGCTGATCATTCAAAAAGCTGTCGTGCGGGCAGCGGAGCAGCAAAGCAATGAGCAGGCGATTCGGGGCGGTTACTTCTGGCAAAAGAATCAAGCGAAAAATCTTGAGCATTTCTGGCGCAAGCTGGTTAGCAGCAGCACCTCCTTCCCGCTTAAACCGGGGGACATCGCCCATGCAATTGAAGAACAGAACCTGTCCTATCAAATGGATGATCTCCTGCAGCCCATATTGTTCAACGTATTTCCCCACAATGGGAGCATGGGCAAAGAAGAGAAAGGCCTGTTTGATTTTGCGCTGCTGAATGTGCTGTACGAACTGCTGAACCATCCGGGCTTCTCCATAGAAAGCATCCTGGAAGTTAAAGACTATAACTGGACCGCCATATTAAAATGGAACGACCCGCCGGAGGACGCCGGGGTGCTCAGAGCGTTCAGTGCCTCTTTTATCCAAAAAGCCAATCCCTACTTAAAATGCGATGTCTGCTGCAATATCGGCCTGCCTGGCACACTAAATAAGGTCGGGACAATTCTCAAACAACTGCTGAATATGGATGAAGAGCTGACCAAATGCCGCAACCAGACCTTCTCCGTGGAAGAGTACTCCCGGCAAAATAAACCTGTCTACCTTCCGCCGGATCTGGCACATCTGGAGGAACTGCTCAATCAGAACAAGCTTGCCGCTTTTCTTGGAGAATCCATCTCGCATCTGAACCATATGCTGAGCAACAAAGCTATCGACACCTCTGTCCTGGGCTTGTTCCGGCTGGATATTGTGCAGCTTGTGTATTCCTTCTTGAAGCTGAAGGGGATACAGGCGCATAAATTGTATTCCGGCAAAACCAATGATCAGCTGCTGATGCATTCGCTGAGCTCCATTGAGGATATGGAGGAATATCTGAAGTATCTGGTCAACACCGCCATGGAATACCGCGACTTTGCCGCACAGCCCACTTCCATTGCCGAAGAGATCAAGGAGCATATCCATAAGCATTACGGGGATGATCTGACGCGCAATGACTTGGCGGAAATCGTCTATCTCAATCCGGATTATCTGGCCCGGCTGTTCAAGAGAGAGACCGGCGTCTCCCTCGGCAGTTATGTCATTCAAGTCCGGATCGCAGCCGCCAAGCACCTGCTGGAAACGACCAATATGTCCGTCTATACCATTGCCAATAAAACAGGGTACAACAACTACTCCTATTTCTCCAAGCTGTTCAAACAAGAGGTCGGCCTCTCACCCAACGAGTATAAAAAGGAACAGCAGGCGCCGCCAGCACTGCATAATTACAAAGTATAGGCGAAGCGGGGGTGTCTATTGTTTAAGCGGGAATTGTTTCTGGTTTCTTTTAAAAAAACAAAAAAAATCGCCCTTTTAGTAAAATGGAGGTACCACCCAACCACTTCAATAAGGAGCGATTTATTCTGGCGGGACTGCATCACTCACAATTATTTGCTACTGAAGGCAAACATGATCTCCGCCTGGCAGACCAGTTCTCCGTCGACGGTGGCGGTTCCGTTGCCTTTGACAATCTGTCCCTTCACCCGGGTAACTTCGAATTCGAGCCGCAATTGGTCCCCCGGCTTTACTTGACGTTTGAAACGGCAATTGTCGATGCCCGTCAACAGTCCAATTCTATTGCTGTCTTCCTCTGAACTGGACATGGCGATGCCACTGGTCTGTGCCAAGGCCTCAACGATGAGCACCCCCGGCATAACCGGGTACTCGGGAAAATGTCCCGTGAAGAACGGCTCACTAACCGTCACATTTTTAATCGCTACCGCTCGTTTCCCCTCTTCAAGCTCGATGACTCTATCGACCAATAGAAATGGATATCGGTGCGGGATTAGCTCCTTGATTCTATTAATATCAAACATAGAACGACTCCTTCCGGTTCAAATCATTACCATTTTACCACATTATAAAAAAGAGGAAGCAGCGAGTTAAACTCTCACTGCTTCCCATTTTTATAAAAGTTATAGGCTGAAGCTCAGCTCTACCAGATGAAAATATCTTTATCCAGCAATCTCAACACAGCTTCAATGAAGAAATAGTCTCCGTAAATAATCGGAATTTCTTTGATTTCACTGTGATATGCTGCCGTACCACCGCTGACAATCGAATCCTCCTCAGGATTCCAATTGCAGTATTTACGCTCGGTCGCCTGCAGAATCTTGATAGCGGAGCGGATATACAGCGGTTTCTCGTATTCGCTGATATGCCCGGCAATCTCAAGCAGACCGCAAGCCGCACATACCCCGGCAGTAGTGTCGTAACATACCGGTTCCTCCGGAGCACGGAAATCCACGAGCGGGATGTAGCCGGTCTCTGCAACATTTGCGATAAAATAATGGGCTACCTGCTTTGCTGCATCGAGATATTCCGTTTTTCCAGTGTGTTTATAGCTCAGAGCCATCCCGTAGACCGCCCATGCCTGGCCTCTGCTCCACGAAGAACCGCTGTCAAACCCCTGACCTCCGGGATTATCGATAAACTCCCCGTTCTCGGGGTCCAACATGACAATATGATTCGAAGAACCGTCACCACGGATTGTTGTCTTCAGCACAGTGTCCGCATGATGGATGGCAACCGCTTTAAATCTGGGATCATTAACTTCCTTGGAGGCCCAATAGAGCAGCGGGATATTCATCATGCAGTCAATAATAATCCAGCCTGTACAATCATTCCCGGAATGAGAATTCCAGGCACGGATAAATTGTCCCAGCGGGTTGTAACGGCCAGCCAGCAGCGACGCGGCGTGCAATCCGCGGATTTTCGACTTTTCATTCCCGGTGATCCGGTAGTTCGCCACGGCGGAATGAAGCCACATGAAACCTACATCATGATGCAATCCCTCGAAGCCTTCCAGCGCCTCGTCCAGCCGGGCTTCCACGCCTTCCGCAGTGGTCCGGTAAAGCTCTTCTCCGGTGGCATGGTACATTTGCCATAACATTCCCGGCCAGAAGCCGTTGGTCCACCAGTAAATGTCCTGCTTGCCCCTATCTATATATTTGCCGTTCTCGGCTTCGAATGGAATGTCTGTGCCGATTCTTTCACATTCCACAGCCATTTTTTTGCGGATATTTCCCCATATTCCCTCCAGCCATTGCCGGTCATCGGTTGTCAAATGATATTCCATCTTCTGATCCTCTCCCTATTTCTTAGTAGGTATTCTTGCTGCTCTTAAGAGAGCGGACGTTATCCTCCGGACAACTCAAAGCGCAGTGACAGCTTCATGTTCTGCTCCGTGCGGATCACCGCAAAATCAAGGGCATAAAAGGTTATCAGGCATCCACGATGAGCTTTATGCTGCAATTCCTGGATTTCCGGGGCCAGCAGCTTATTGTCAAAGACAATCCTTAACGCAGCTTGATCCGAAGACAGGATGACTGCATCTTCTTCAACCCGCGGCTTCAGCGGGGTAATGAATCTCTCCGTAACAGATTCCGGCGGAGAGGTAAACTGATAGCTGTCCTCCAGCATAAGCACGGGCTGACTTGTTTTGGTCCATGTGAACCGGCGTTTCAGCCGCAGCAAACTGTTATCCTCATAGACCTGGGCCAGGTCAAGCGAGAAGGTTTCCGTCAGCTCCCCGCTCTCCATCTGAACATCGGCTGCCCGGTGCTGCCCGCCCGGCGACTGGGCCATTCCGTTGATAATAGGAACAGAGTGTCCGAAACTTGCATTGCACAGAATATTGTAGCGTTCCGGGCCGAAATATCCGCTGGTATATTGCCCGGACCCCATATCTGCCAACAGTGTCGTCCCCTCGGCAAAAAGGATGAAATTGCCGACATCGTTATGATTATGCGGCTCATCGTTGTGCCCGCCCTTGGCGGCAAATACAAACCGCCGTCCCTGCGATTCATGCCGGGAAATTAGCCACTGCGCTTCCGGCAGGTAGTAGGAAGCCGGCCTCCAGGGCTGTCCCTCCGTTTCCCCATGCTGCCAGATCAGATTGCGTAATGACGAAGCCCAGCGGTAGCAATGATCCTCCATGTAAGCGGCCTCATAACTGCGCGACGGTATGTCAACCTCTTCAAACCGGGCATGCAGATAGTGGGACAAGCCCATAAACACGCCTGCTACTGTCCGGGTATCGGAGAAGCTCACGGTATGGCACCCATCAAGAAATGCTTTTTGCTGAAACATGGAAATTTGCCGGATTTTAGGTTCTGCCAGCAAATCGAGTGCTCCATCAGTCCGGGTCTTCAGCAGATCCGCAAAATAAACATAAAATCCGAATCCGTATTGCCAATAACCATACCCCTCCGTACACGCGCCGTCAGCAGGATAGCCTGACAGAAAGCTGTCCATTGCGGGAAGTACACGGGCCAGCACGACCGCCGTATCCTCAGCATTGTCCAGGATATACAATGCTGCGGCTCCGACAGAACCTGCGCAGACGGCCGCCCAATTATGCTTGGATTCTTCCCAAAAAAAGCTGCGCTCGGTGAATGGAATCAGCACACGGTGAAGCACCTCGGAGATGACCCGTTTACGCACTAATTGCGGCAGATTATCCCCGTGCAGATGCAGTAATTCTGCAAGTGCAAAAGCGGTTTCAGCCGAGAATAGATCTATTGTGGCTGCCGGAACCTCCTTGCCCGCTGCAATTGAAGCTTCGGGAAGCGCGGGATCATTCTCCGCCTCACCGGCGAGATGTGCCGGAACGCACCAGGTATACTCGTCGCAGACTGCCCATAAGGTATCGCACAGCGCATCACGGAGCACTGGGTTATCCGGCTCCAGCCATGCCAGCAGCCCAAAGGTTCTCAGCCGGTTTCTCCTATTGAAGTAGGCCGTCTCATACTCCATCCGGGTGCCTCTTTCGAAATAAATCCGAAATAATGTGTAAGAAAGCTCTGGAATCGTTGTCGCCAGCAGCGCTTCAGCCTCCGCCCGGATCTCTGCCAGCATGGGCTGCAATGCCGGCGAACCGAGCATCTTCTGCCTCAGCGTCTCCGGATAATCAGCCAGATACAGCTTGGACGATTCCGTGCACAGCAGCATTTCTCTTATTTCCTTGATTTCGAGCATTATTAACCCTCCTGATCAGTCCATCCCTTCATATCAACCAACCGAATACTGTTTGCCGTATTGAGTTATTTCTCCTCCTAGTTTACCTTTATAGTAATGCAAGTTCTTTGCGATTAATGTTTGATTTCTTGCGAATATTGCTATATGTGGAGGCCGTTAAACCTATGAAACATTCCCAGTATTATGAGAAAATTGCCGCGCCCTTGTTGGCGGGAATCGGAAATTCACCCTTATCGCCTACAAAAGATTTTCACATTCATGACCATTATGAAATTTTTCTCTTTCTGAACGGAACAGTGAACGGCTTCGTGGACCAGTATTGCTATCCGCTGCAAAGAGGGTCTGTGCTGGTATTCAATAATCAAGAAATCCATAAAATCATTAATTTGTCACCGGGACCCTATGAGCGGGTAACCATCCATTTCAAAGCAGAGCTGGTGTACCCCTTCTGTACCGCGGAGACGAATCTCCTGGCCTGCTTCCAGAACCATCAACCGGGCAAGCAGAACATTTCCCATATGGACGAACCTCAATTGAATGAATATATGCGGCTGGCTTCCCGGCTGATTGATGCGTTAAACCACCCGCAGTATGGCAGCGATGTGCTCTCCCTGACCTATCTTGTGCAGTTGCTGGTATTCATCAATGGTCTCTACAACAAGTCACATTCCCCGGTTCCCAGCATTATTTCCGCCTTGATCGAATCGGCAATCCATTATATCGACAACCATTTGCATACCGGCCTTTCGCTGGAGCAGGTTTCCAGTGAGCTGGCCGTTGATAAATACTATTTAAGCCACCTGTTCAAACAACAAACCGGGGGCACCCTTTACCGCTATGTACTGCTAAAAAAAATAGCTTTGGCCAAGCAGCTGCTGGCTGGAGGAAAATCAGTATCCGAGACCTGCTACCTGACAGGTTTTAATGATTATGCCAATTTCATCCGCACCTTTAAGAATATTGCCGGAGTTTCTCCCGGAAAATATAGCAAAAGCACCTGAGAAACCGGCCCACTAGCCGGTGTCTTTGCAGCAGCGGAGCAAGTCCACTTCACCATACATCTCGCACCTTGCTTGACAAAGTTTCGATCAATACTTAAAACTAATATATCTTGATAAACTAGATAATTGTTAAAGAATCTTCTCGTTTATCCAACATACTTATCTGAAAGGGTGCGGAACAATGTCATTAGTCGTTTTATACGCTACAAAATCAGGAGCCACAGAGCAATGTGCCAAAATCCTATCGGAAGAGCTTTCTCACTGTACGCTTTGCAATATTGATTCCGGGAAACCAAACCTAGAGGAATTTGATAGTGTTATTCTTGGAGCTGGAGTAAGAGACGGAAAGCTGTATAAACCGATCCGCGATTTCATCAAAAAAAATCAAACTGAACTGCTGAAAAAGCGTGTGGGTTACTACATTTGCAACGAAAAGCCAAAAAAAACAGAAGAAATCATCGAGACGAATTTTCCTGAGGAACTAAAAAAAGCAGCGGTCTGCTTTGAATCCTTTGGCGGTTATAAGGCCTATGCTCTGTAACCATTCCCATATAAACCTTTTTATGTTATGTTGGATATATATGGGAGGTGATCAATGCTGCAAGCCTAACTTATGCTTCTGTGAGTACCCTTCAGTTGAATTCTCCATTTCTTTCGGCAGTGCTGGCTTCCGAAGCAAGTTCAATATCCATTTGAGGAGGAACTATGAATGAAATCCGGCAAATTATTTTCGTTCCGCAGCATTAGTCTAGTGGCTCTGGCTTGCGTCCTCATCCTCTCCCTCTCACTCCCTCAGAAGCAGGCAGCAGCGGCAGGCACATCAGTCAAAGGATTTTATGTAAGCGGTTCCAATTTGTACGATGCAACCAATAGCCCTTTCGTAATGAGAGGCATTAACCATGCACATACCTGGTACAAAAACGACCTGGAAACGGCCATTCCGGCCATAGCGGCCACCGGCTCCAATGTCGTTCGCATCGTGCTTTCGAACGGAAGCAAATGGTCCCTCGACAGTGTGGCAGATGTCCAGCATATTCTGGCGCTGTGCGATGAGTACAAGCTGACCGCTATGCTTGAAGTGCATGATGCCACAGGTTCAGACAACGTCTCTGATCTGAACGCTGCCGTAAATTACTGGATTAGCATAAAGGATGCGCTGATCGGCAAGGAAGACCGGGTCATCGTCAACATTGCCAACGAATGGTTTGGTTCCTGGAGTACGGCTACCTGGGCCAGCGGCTATCAATCCGCCATTCCTGCCCTCCGGGCCGCGGGAATCAGAAATACGCTGGTCGTAGATTCCGCCGGTTGGGGACAATATCCAGGTTCGATTTTCAACAGCGGCAATGCAGTGTTTAGCTCCGATCCGCTCAAAAATACGATTTTCTCCATTCATATGTATGAGTATGCCGGTGGCACAGCCACAACAGTCAAAAGCAATATCGACAGTGTTCTGGCCCTCGGTCTGCCGGTTATTATTGGAGAATTTGGGTACAAGCACACCAGCGGCGATGTTGATGAAGCGACGATCATGAGCTATTCGCAGCAAATAGGAGTAGGCTGGCTGGCCTGGTCCTGGTACGGTAATGGCGGCGGTGTCGAATATCTGGATTTGGCCAGCGGTCCGGCAGGCACGCTCTCGGAATGGGGAAATACCGTTGTGAACAGTGTGTACGGCACACAGGCAACCTCTGTTCTGAACAAAATCTATACAACGCCCGGTTATGTACCTGTTCCCGACAATGGAACCACTCCAACTCCAACTCCAGCCCCAACAACGCCGTCACCAACAGCAACCGTCGCACCTACACCCACCCCAACTGCAACCCCCACAGGACTTGCCCTCTACTACCGGGCTGCGGATACGAACATCAATGACAACCAGATCAAACCCCATTTCAATATCAAGAACAATGGGCCATCCGCAGTCAGCTTAAGTGACTTACAAATACGTTATTACTTCACCAAGGATGGGGCACAATCGCTGAATACCGTTATTGATTGGGCGCAAATCGGTGCAGCCAACATCACTACCGCATTCGGCAACTTCAGCGGCACTTCCGCTGATTCCTATGTGGAGCTCACCTTTGGTTCAAACGCAGGCAGTCTTCCTGCCGGGGGACAGACCGGAGATATCCAGCTGCGCCTGCATAAAAGCGACTGGAGTAATTTCAACGAAGCCAATGACTACTCCTTTGACCCAAGCAAAGTGGATTTCAGCACATGGGATCATGTTACCCTGCACAAGAACGGCATCCTCATATCCGGCATTCGGCCTTAAAATGTGACTTTCTATCCCCATTACTGAAGTAATCCTATAGCGGTGGCCCATTTGGCCTTTACCTGTAAGACGGGCGGGGTCCGAAGGATCGCCGCTTTTCTATTGTTAGTTGGACTGCAAACTTATTAAAGACTTATTATTCCTGCCGAATTTCATCAGCGGCTGATTTCAAATAGGCTATTAGATCAGCTACCTTATTCGCGACAGCTAATTCCGCCTGCGAAAGTCCAATTATATTAATCGTGCATGCTTCTGTTAGAGATTCACATGTATTATCGATCACGGTAAGCACATTTTGACGCAACTCGGAGCCTGCCGACTTCACGATTGGCTCTCGAACCAATTGATAGCCGCCCCGAACCGGATTGGCATAATGCCCCCCGCCATTACGCACAAGATCGCGTATTGCCCCTGTATACATACCAGTAGTAAAATTCGCACCGTTGGAAGAATGCCGTTCAACATAACTTCGCATTTCTTCAATGCCATGTATCGCACCATCTTGAAGCAATTGTTTAATATAATATCTGATTTCCTCAGCGTTTGAGCTAAATTGTTCTCCACTCATTCTGATCAGCTCCTACTCTTTATAAATTGCACAATCCTATATTCGCTTTAAGTATACAAGTAAAAAAGTATGCATACAACCAAAAAAACTTCTGAACTTTAGAAGTTGCAATAAAAAGTAAAGATTAAACTTACATTCTATAGTTCTCTATAAAAAATAAACCTTGATTTCTCAAGGTTTTCACACGTAGGTCGGGGATAAAGTGATTATAATTCTTAAAGCTTGTAGCGTTCGTAGTAGTCTTCTGCTTGAATCTCAAGTGTTGCATAATCTGTAATCCCATTTTTCTTAAAGAAGTTGTCATATGCTAATTCGTCTGTAAATCTGTTTTTTGTTTTGAATTTAAAATAGCTGAAAATTTCCTCACATGATCCAGTAAGTTCTTCCCCATACTTGCGGTTCCTATTGTAGCTTTTGAGGCCTTCTATTATCTGTGTAGCCTCATTCCGGTTAAACGGCTTTCCTGTGAGATACATCTGTATCTTGGACACCGCTGTTGTGCCAGCCTGACTTCCATCGTATTTCATAATGAACAGCACCTCTCCTACCTTCGTATATTTTGCTTTCCTTCTAGCATTCAGAAGCTTCTTAATACTAACCCACAAAGAACTAACTGTCAAGATGTTTAGAAGTTCCAATGTTTAAGTCAACAAACATTAATAGAATGATCATCCGAAGTACAAATATCCCAATCTATGGAGCTTTATGTAAATAAATATCCTCATTGCACCGATAAATACATATGTTGGATATTCAAGCAATTACATTAATATTGCCCAGAAGGAGGCTGCCCATGGAACACACCGTGACTTACGGTCAGATCGAGATCATGCCCTATAACTTTGTACGTCTTCATGAACTGAAAATTACCAAAACCGTCAATGAGCATGCCCGCATGATCTGCACCGGAATCATCTCCGAGAACAATCGGGAACTGTACATACGAGCCTCCGATGATAAAACTCAGGTCAAAGCCTTTATTACCGATCAGAACGGCAAGCGCCATCCACTATTTCGGGGTCTCGCCCTGAATGTTGAAGAGAAAGTGGTGAATGGTGTTCATTACCTCAATGTTGAAGCCATCTCCCATACTTATGAACTGGATATTAAGCGCCACAAACGCTCTTTCCAGAATCCCAGACTTACATACACAGGCCTTATTGAGAGCATTATGTCCGCTTATCCGCATGCCGAGACCATGGATGTTGCCAGCGGCAAGCAGCCGATTGGCACCTTTATCATGCAATATGATGAGACCGATTGGAGTTTCCTCAAACGTATGGCTTCTCACTTTTACTCCCCGCTCATTCCTGCAGTCGGCTATGGGGTGCCCAAGTTCTATTTCGGTTTGCCCATGGGCTTGAGCAAGGGAGAGATCCAATCGCCCAACTTCAAAGTGAGCAAGCGGATCGGTGCTTATCAGACTGCTACTGACAATCATATTCCCGGGGTGAGAGATGCGGACTTTATCCAATATGAGTTGGTAACGGATAAACTGCTTGAGCCCGGATATGAGGTCAAGTTTCAAGGACGTCTCCTGCTGGTGGCCGAGGTAGTGTCGGAAATGCAAGAAGGAGTGCTTGTCCATACATGCAAGCTGTCACCGCGCAGTGGACTGCGGCCTATTAAAGACTACAACCGTTCTATCATCGGCGCTTCGATTCAGGGACAAGTGCTCAGCGTTCGTGGAGACAAAATCCGCGCCTCACTTGATATGGATGACCAGCAGGATCCGAATACCGATTACTGGTTCCCCTACTCAACCATCTACGCCTCAGCAGACAACACCGGCTGGTACTGTATGCCGGAAGAAGGCGATCATATCCGCATCTATTTTCCCGGTTACAAAGAGGAAGAAGGGTATGCCATCAGCTCGGTAAAAAGAGAAGTGCCTCCTACCGAGCACGCTTCTGCTGCATCCGTTACTGCTGCTCAATCTTCTGAAGCCAAATCATCTTCGTCCCTGACGGCAGCCGCACCTGCACCAGACCGCATGGCAGATCCGGCGATCAAAACGCTGCGCACCAAATACGGTAAAGAAATTATGCTGGCCCCGGATCAAATCGTCATTTCCGGCAGCGGCATGTCCATCGTTATCAACGATAAGACCGGAATTGATATTGTCAGCAGTAAAAATGTGAATATTAGCGCCACCACCGACCTGGTCATGAAATCGGGCAGCATCTATATGTCTGCATCCAAAATCGAGCTGTCCGGGAAAGGCAACACCATTACACTGGATGACAAAACACTTTTTTCCGGTACGGAAATTAAAATGAACTAACAGGAGCGACAGGCAGTCAATATGGACAAACAAGCAGCTTTGCAGCATTTTAGAGAACAATACTTTAACCCTTTGCTGGATGCACAACTGAACTTGCTGGAAACGGCATATCACCGGGAACAGAGCCAGCTGATCAGCGGTTTCAAGGCGTCTTTCAGATCCTTATGCCTCCACATCCACAGCATGCAGCAGCGGGAGCTGAAAGGTCCCATAGGCTATATTCACTATTCCTTTTTACGTACCCAAGTGCTTGAACAAACCTACCATTATATAACTGAGGCTTACGATACGGCGTGGTACGAGGATGACTCGGACTGCAAGTCCACCTATGACGCCTCTTGGGCGTTTGCTCCAATAAGTACCATGCTGTCAACCTTGGAGCAGGAGCGCAAGCGATATATGGGTGTGCTAAATCCGGCAGACATCGAACGGCTGTTGTTGGAGTCAATGCCTTTATTCCATCAATTTGTAAGTTCAATCCTGCGCTTGGCCATAGGGGAGGCTGTCCTGATGCCCGAATATCAGACGATTCTGAAAGCGGAACGTTTGCTTATTCGCACGGGTGAGTATATGGATATCAGTGAAAATATATATGTCGACGACGAACACCTCCCACAAGGGGATGAAATAAGAGAGCAGTTGATGCAAGCCAGTACAGAGGAACCTTTCATCTACGAGAATCTGAAGCACCTCTCGCTTCATCATCTGGAGCTTATGGACAAGGACCTGCGCTATAACGATTTCAGTCACAGCCATCTGCAGGGAAGCCGGTATCACAGCTGTAACTTGGTGGGGAGCCGCTGGCAGCAAGCGGATGTGGAAGACGGTAGTTTCCGTGGTTGTCTGCTTACAGATGCCGACTTTCGGTACGCCCATATGAAAGGTGTGGACTTCAGTCAGGCCAGCGGAGAAGCCTACCGGAACAAGGGACTGCGGTTGCCCGGTTTAGTGGGAATCCACTTTGAGCATGCCAATCTGGATGCCGCAGATTTCACGGCTGTCCAAGCGTTTGAGCATGCCTATTTCGAAGGAGCTTCCATGCTAGGAACCCGGGTTCCGCGAATGTTCCAACAGCACTGGCAGCTCAGTGATACGCAGCGCCAATCCATTGTATGGATCGAATAAGGAGGACATGGTCATGCGCCACTATTATATTCTGCAGAATGACAACCGGATCTCCCGCGAGCTTACACCTGTGAATATGGCTCTCTTAAAAGCCCCCTTCACGCAAATGCCCCCGGCTCAAGTACTGGAGGTACAGGCTGCAGCAGAGCAGGATTTCACAGACTGGCTGCCTCTGTCAGCCGCAGTGAACCCACTGCTCTCCGATTCCATGAAACGGATCTTGGAACTGTACAATACGCAAGCTCGGTTTAAACAACTGTATGTCATAAATCGGGAAGATCAACAGCAGGTCTTATATTGGACTCCCCATGTACCGGCTTTGGACGGCATTTCAGGAGAGACCGAGTGGTATCCGCACGATCATACCTTGAAGCAGCTCGTGCTGGATGCAGCTAAAGTGAAGGGACATCATTTTTTTCGATTATCAGGGATAAGAGAACCTCATTACATCATTAGCCTGGAGGCAGCGGAGAGCTTGCTCCGCCGGGGGTTAAGCGGTTATCGCCTGCAAATGGCAGAACTCTGCAAGGGGGCCGGGCTATGACCGCGCACTGGGATGAATTATTTTTGAAGCTGCACAATCAGCAAGTCTTGCAAGAGGAGTTGGAGTTGGCAGAGCAGGACCAGGAATGGATGACCTTCTCTGTGGAAGAGGCAATTGAGGGATTATCGAGTGGTTCGCTGACCTTGCCGGATGGACAAGTCATCCATTTTCACACCCTACAAGCTTTTGAGGATCAACTCACCCTATCGATTCCCCGTTCTCTGATTCCGGAAGTTTCGGCGGAACAAAGCAGCAATTCGTTGGGCGGTGTTGTTGTTCAAGACAAGGCTAATGGAATTGTGCTGGGTCTGCGCCCAACCAACCATGAATTGGAACAAGAGCAGCTAGAATCGTATCTGCAACAGATGATAGAGCATACAACCCGCAAGCACTCAAAGATGAAACTGATCAACCACAAATTCCTGCTTATTCAAGGTGCCGCAATCGGCTGCTCTGAATCTCTTTTTCTGCTGACTCCCATTCCCTTTTATCAGATTGCCTTTGTCCGTTCTTGGCGCGGCAAAGCTTATATCGGGAGCTGCCAGTTCAAGCTGGAGGATGCATCGTTATGGGTGCCTTTAACCTATGCTATGCTGCATCATGCGGTTTGGTCGGATAACCTTGATTCTTGACAATATATTATCTATGGAGGGATACATATGCTGCTGCCTATGTTACTGAGTGCCTTGGTGCAAGGTGCGCTAAAGGGTGAACAAAGCTTTGTGGTTCGGGGGGCTGCCCTGAAATGCAGTATGGGGACAGACCCCGGCGTACTCAATACAATGTTCAGTCATGGGGTCTATATTAAAAGCAAACCCCTCCTGAACATCGACGACGCAGTTAGCGGAGTTAATATCAGTAAAATTAATGCCTTTGGGTTCTGCAAATTGAAGGGCGCTCCCTGCGAACCGGAAATTGCCTTGGCTTCGAAATGGACAGGGGGCAAAGAGGATGTACTGATCGACGGGGCTCCTGCCCTGCTGAGTGACTCCAAGTTAGTATGCAGCTGCCCAGGGTTAGACATTTTGGCTATTGGTGCACAGGTCTCCCCTCTCCCTTCTGTCGGCGGCGGTGGAATCATTTCGATTACAGATGACGGACAAGACCTTTAATCTAATCAGCAAGGAGACATGGGATGAACAACGCAGTAAAAGACCGCTTTGCTTCTCATCAGCTGCATGTGGTCTGGCCCTACGGCAATCTGCGCTTACAGCAGATAAAGCTGACCCAAGAGCTTGGAGCACATGCGAAATTGCTGATCACCGGAAGCATGGAAGCTGACCAGACCGACACTCTGATAACCAGAGCGGGCAGTGACGACGAAGTCGAGCTGTGGGTCACGGATGACAATGCCCGCAAGTATCCTTTGTTCATGGGACAATTGTATGCCGTGGATGTTCAGCATTTGAATCGGGAAGTTATGGTCACTCTGGATGTCATTTCCCATAGCTTCAAGTTGGACACACAGCTCAAGAACCGTTCCTTCCAACAAGTGGATCAGAGATACGTAGAGATTGTAGATGCAGTGCTGGCAGATTATAAAGGCTCAGACAAATTAGATGAAGCCTTCGAGAAGAAGAACACAGGTCAGTTCATTATGCAGTATCAGGAGACGGATTGGACGTTCTTGCAGCGCCTGGCTTCACATGTAGGCGCCGTACTGGTTCCTAACGTGACCTCACAACGTGTACAGATCTGGATTGGGATTCCGCAAGCACGGAAATACATACAATTAGAAGGTGTTCCTTTTGCAATGCAGCGTAGTATCCCACCTTATCTGGATCAGGAAGCCAACGGCTGGAATACTGCCAGCATTGGAGATTATACCCGTTACACCTTTGAATGGGATCAGATGCTGCAGTTGGGAGATGAAGTCGAGCGCAATCAGGAGACGTTCATCATCACAAAGCGGGAAGGCCAGATGATTCGCGGTCTCATGACCTGGTCGTATGAATGTGCGATCCCGCAAGGGATCAAGGTTCCAAAAATTTATAACCGTATCCTTATTGGGGCAGCGATTGAAGGCAAAATTCTCGAGGTCAGCCGCAATCAGGTACGCTTGCATTTAGACATGGATAACCGGCAAAATGCTGCGGAAGCCCGCTGGTTCCCCTACTCTGCCGAAGGCAGCCAGGTCTGGTATATGATGCCTGAACGCGGAGCACAGGTGAAATTATATTTCCCAAGTGCCGACGAAGACGATGCAATAGTGATTCAATCAGTGCGCACAAAGCCCTCTGCCTCTACTGCCCTTCTTTCCTCACCGGGACAAAATGGATCTGTGGAGTCTCCAGCCGAACGACACAGCCGCAAAATGGCTGATCCCGGCATCAAATCCTTTGCCAATCCACAGGGAAAAGAAGTGTCTCTGGGCAACTCGGAGCTGCATATGACGGCCCAAGAGGGCGCACTGTACATCTCGATGAACAACCATCTGGGTGTCAACCTGAACAGTACCCAGCGGATCTGGATTCAGGCCAGCAGCCAACTCACTCTGGATGCCGCGAACATTATGATCCAAGGCACCAACAGCCTGCAATTACATACAACGACCACTACACTGGATCTGGCACAGGAAGTGAACAACGTCAGTTCTGAGATTGAGCTCAAGGGCTCCATGCATGAATATTACCCGGAACCTATTTTGTCAGCCTTTGAACAGCAGGTAAGCACTCTGGGAATCGAAGCGGTGACCAAGCAGCACCAGTTATTAATTGCGGATAAAAAAGCTGAAGGATACCTCGACATCTTACAAGACGCAGCAAAGGGACTCTGGGATACCGTGGTGGATTTCGGAGATATGGCATTTTCCGGTAATCAAGATGAGGAAGCCAGAAAGTTATATAGCATGTTAAATGGCGGCACTGAAGTCGCACCGCTTGAAGAACGGAATTCCACCTTCGCCGGGCTTCTAAATACGGTAGATTATACAGAAGATCTCATTACCGGTGAAAAGTCAGTATCTGCCGAATTCGAGAAGGCCAAGGACAGCTTCATAGAGGGGAGTGCAGAATTCTTACGGAATCAGCAAAAAGCGAATGCGTATCATAACCCGCTAACGCTCACTCCAGAAGAAAGTTATGAGATCGGACAGATTCAAGGCGGACAAGACCTTTTTGAGATGGATATTGCCAGCAGCTTCTTCGTCCCCAGTCTGGCAGCAATACGGAATTCGAAAAAGGTCCTTTCCGTCACCCGTAAAATGGGCCTGCCTGATCCCAAATTACCCAGGCCTGGTGCCCATGTCCGCTCTCCCCTGTTCAGAGGGCTCGGAAATATTAAAGATGCGGTAGCCAAGCTCGGCGACGGCAAACTCAAGACCCATGCGCTCCGCCTGCCAAAGAATCTGGATTCTCTCAAAGGCTTCATGCAAAGCGTTGCCCGTAAAATGAATATCAGTGTAAAGCGGCTCTCCCCCGACCCTGCCACCGCCGCAGGCCGTTGGCAATTTCATGATCTGGAGCCCTACTCTTCCCGCTCCAAAGGTCCGGATACGCCGCTCACCCCGGAGAGACAAAGACAGAAAGATGCGTTAGAATCAGGAGAGTACTCAGGCCGGGCTGGGGGGACGGGTAAAGATACAATAGATGTTAACAAAAAATTCCCTACCAGATCCATAGACATGGATACTGAGGGATATATTATTGATAGGGTTGCCGAGTTAAAACAAAGACTTTCAAATGGCGCATTAAATAAAGGTGGGGCAAATTTTGGATATATGGAAGTTAAAGTTGATGTTCCAAATATAAAAACTGAATTTTATGCACATAGTCAAGTGAATGGTCCACCGCCGGCTCATCAACCCAATATGAATTATGATGGTTTTTCATACAAACCGGAAACAATAAGGTATCCTGCAAAAGATGCTCCAAATAAACAAGGTGATATTTTTCCAAGGGAGGGAGATACAGAATATAAAATGATTAATGACTTAGCTAATAAGCTTGGTCCACCTAATCCGGATATAAAGGGAAGAATAAAACTGTTTACCGAAAACGATACTTGTGCGAGTTGTAATGATATTATATATAATTTCACAAAAGATTATCCTGGAATAAAAGTAGAAGTAATTCATAATAACGATGTTAAGATATCTAAAAAATCATAATAGGGGAGAAAAATATGCCTTGGAATTATAATGAATTAATAGAGTCGTTTGTTGAAGAGTATGAAGAGTACAAGTTAGAGAATCAGAGTCCAAATGAAGCAGTTGCTCGAGCTTTTGACGAGCACTACAGTGAGAAAAATTCAGATGATATGGAGAAGGCTGTTTTGAGGGTTATTTCTGCGGAATTAAAAGTGAAACAGCCACGGATCTATAAGAACACAAAGGAAAATTACATTAGAGACCTTGAACTAATAGATTTTCACCAACTAAAGGACTATATTCAAAAAGGCCAATTAAATGAAAAAGAGTATGAAGAACTTTATTTGCGGAGAAACAGAGTATTGCAAGAACTCGAAAAAATGCCAGTAGATCTTTGTCCAAAAGCAAGATGGTTTTATGATGAAATCGTAGATATAGTCGAGCGTTACTTTTCTGAGAAAGAAAATGATAACAATACAATTGATAACATTTTAAATAAATTCGAAAGGGAATTTAGGTACAGAGTGTGTGCAAAGAAGATTGTGTACACCACAATTGCAGAAAACTTAATACGACTTGATGAAACAATACCAAAATACATTATTAATGAACTTGAAGATAGATATTTTGATAATTCCCATTATGAATTAACCGAGGAAGAAGGGCGGGAGTTGTTAAGACGAATAGATAAGGTTTTGGAGGAAGTTAATAATAAATAAGGCTCAGTCTAAAAATTAGTGGTTGAACTTTTCAACTCGTTAAATAGCGTCGATTGTATTCAAATAAAGAGCGTACAATACAACGAACAACGCCACAATGCGAGATAGCCGCCCGTATTGTGGTTTTCTTTTGCCCTAAATAGTCAAGATTAATAGCTCTGTAGAGCTAACCTTACCATGTCAAATTATAAGAAGAATTTGAGCCACAAGCTGGGGCTACCCAGTGCTGAATGAACCCATCATATAACCAATGACACATTTAACTATGTAATACCCGTATCAAATTTTCTTTAATTCGCTTGTACGCAAAGTAATGCTCGAAAAGCATAACCTAACTAACACTAAATCGTTACATAAAACAGGTCGATTATGGTCAAAAGCTACTATGATTGACCTATTTTTCACACCGCTAGTCTTAACACCAGCGTTATAAGATGAATATTGCCAACAACTTCTCTCCCGCTCTGGGAACAGCATAGAATTCGAAAAGCCCCCTTTCCGTCACCCGTAAAATGGGCCTGCCTGAGCTCAAAGGCCTGGTGCCCACGTCCGCTCTCCCCTGTTCAGAGGGCTCGGAAATATTAAAGATGCGATAGCCAAGCTCGGCGACGGCAAACTCAAGACTCATGCCCTCCGCCTGCCAAAGAATTTGGATTCTCTCAAAGGCTTCATGCAAAGCGTTGCCCGAAAAATGAATATCAGTGTAAAGCGGCTCTCTCCCGAGAGACAAAGACAGATTGATACGTTAGAATCAGGAGAGTACCCGCGAGGACATTCGCAAAGTATTAATAATGCTAACGATAATTTCGCAGTTGAAGTATTATCAACTAATGCTGATGATACAAAGAATGTAGTTTTTACAAAGCAGTTCCCTGACTGAAATATTTCCAACCTAAAAAAGAGCATGCTATTTCTACAAGATTAAGAGATTGGAGCAACTCTAAAAGGGCCACGACGAATGCTGTGGAAATTGATATATTTAAAGTTGGTGACGATGTAACAAGTGGTTAACCAACAGGTAAGATTAAGCGTCTCGCCTATCAGGTTTTTAATTCAAATATAAATGGAGGCCTCTAATATGTACAAAGAACTAGATAACCTTTTATCGGCTGATGCATCAGTAGATTCGTGGTACGATGATGGCTGTGTCATTGCAAGCGAGATGCTTTCGGAGTTTACCCCAAGTGATTGGGTTGAATTATCTAATCAAGTGCAAAATAAACCTATAGAGTGGCAGAGAAAATTAGCGTATTGTTTGGATAATGAATGCAATGTAAATGAATTCAACATTTTATTATCATTGCTCAGTACGAATGATGAGGAATTATTCGAAATATGTATTGACACACTAAGAAGTTTTACAAATCAAGAAATTAAGAAAATGATATTAGATAACCCAAATATACTCCAACGTATAAATGACTCATTACACACTGCTAGCCTACCAGCAAAGAAAATGCTCCAAGATTTCCTTTCGAAAATCCATTTGTGATTTTGTGGATTAGATGTTAATTAGGTTCTTAATGAGATAGCCACGTCTCTATCTGGACAGCTTGGATGAACATGAGGTTGAGTATCTAGAAGAGTATGTGGAACTGGTGAAGAACAAATATATAGAATTAACTCATAAAGCCCAATAATATAGAAAGACAATGATCCTTGTCGATGAAGATATACATAGAGAGTTTAGGTATTTCAGTGGTCAGTCTACAGTAAAATAGAAAATTAAAAAGGAAAATAACTATGGCGAATATGGATCGAGGAAACAAGAGAATAACTATAAATGAAATTCGTGAATTTGAAGGTAAATATGTTCTAAAGCTTCCTGAACAGTATATTGATTTTTTGCTTAAAAATAATGGTGGGTATCCTAAAGCATCTACATTTAAGATTTCTGATGAAGCGGGTGAAAGTGTCGTAAATAAATTTTACGGGATCGGTGATATGAAGGGGAATTTGGCTAAGGTATTTGAGATTTTAGATGGTGAGCTGCCTGAAGGTTTTATATCAATTGCTAGTGATCCAGGAGGAAATGAGATTTGTATTGGAATTAGTGAGAAATACTTTGGAAAAATATATTTTTGGATGCATGATATGGAGTCAGATGAAGAAATGGAAAACATGATTTTTTTAAAAACCAGTTTTAATGATTTTTTTGATAACTTATATTAGGGATTGGCTCTAATATACACCCCACCCAATGCCGAGTGATTCGAGCGGCTTAGCCCAAGCAGACCTAACTCAATTAATATCAGTATAAGAATTCTTCCATTTTACTTGTACGCACAATTACGCTAGCAACTTCTCCCCCGGTCTGAGAACTGCACGGAAATCGAAATGGTCCTTTTCCTCTCTCGTAAGCTGAACCTGCCTGATCCCAAAACAAATGGTCCTGACGCCCATGTCCCCTCTTCCCTGCGCAATATCCATTTTAAAATCGGCCTGTTTGATGTAAGGCTGAATTGATTGGAGGTAGTTTTAATGTATACAATTGAGCATTTTGCATAATTCAATTTTTAATTCAAAGTCAAAGTCGAGGGCTATTTCCAAAGCTCCGTTTTTGAGATTTGGGTTAGAAGTGGGCAGACGGGCAGAATTTCGGTGAAGCTGACATTTTTAAGCGGCGTCTCGGACACGTTGCTTCGCGATGGCAAGTGCAGAGGCAAGTAACACAATCGCATTCAAATATTGGTGGGTCGTCACTTTTTGAATACCCCAAACATGGAGCTGGTCAGCGGTTAAATAGGCCTTCATTCGAGAATTGCAGCGCTCCACACTGGTTCGTTTATTGTAAATTTCCTTCCAGCCTCGGCTTTCGCGATGCGGTAGAGCGTAACGTCTGAGATCCTTTTGGCTGTCAACTTTGACCACCATTCCATAATTGGAGGACGAACAAGCGGCCATGCCTAAAGGGCAATTCACATGTCCTGTCGCATGTGGACAACGGAATTTCAAATCTGCCTTCTCCTGTCCCCAATACGTCATAGGAAAGCCCATCGAACAGCAAGGTGTGCCTTTGCGGGTGATCCCCGCTGGCGGTTCCTTTTCATTTCTGGGATTGAGCGGAATAATGGCTTGTGCCTTGACGTTCCGGGCCGCCTCGTAGTTTTTCATTTGGTCATAGCCTGCATCCAGCATGAAAAATTTCGCTTTGGATTTCGCAGCGGCAAGCGTCATGAGTGCAGGCCCTTCGTCTCCGTCGTTCACATGGGCAGGCGTCACCTTTAGCACCATCGGAAGTTCACTCTTGGCATCGACGGCCAGATGCAGCTTATAGCCAAACCACTTAACTTTGTTGCCGAAGGTATCAAACTTTGCACCCCAGTTGGCATTGCCAGTGAGCTCGCTTTTTCGCTTGGGTTCCTTTTTCTCGTAGGCGTCAATGGCTGCGCTGTCGATGGCGACATGAGTGCCGTCGATGATTCCAGCTTCTTGGCACTGAGCGACAAGATCCTCAAACAACTGCTGGGCAAGGTTTTTGCGAGTCAACTCGGCAAAAACCCGGCTTAACGTGGAAATCGAAGGGGCAGGGATATCCAGCCGAAGCCCACATTGGTAACGGAAACGAAGGTCAAACTCCAATCTGCGCGCTAGGCCGGTGAACGTATCGATGTTCTCTAAGGGAGCCGCGAGTAATGCGCGAAGAATGCCTTGACGGCAGTGCCCGTCCGCTCCTCGGGGTGAAGGATTTCTCAATTGCCTCGCACACGGTCTCAGGTCCAGTGCACTGAAAAAGAGGGGCAGTCGTTCTTTCGATTCGATTTTTTGAAGTTCCTCAAAGGAAAATAGACTTTCTTGGAGAATATACATAGTGACTTCACTCCCTTGGGTTTTCTCGTTTGGTCACTTGAAAACTTCTCCAAGTTGGGGTGAAGTCCTTTTTTATGCTCGAAATTCCTTTGTCTAGCAAGGACTTAGATTAATGCAAAATGCTCAATTAATAATCAGGAAAGAAATGTGAATTGGTTCATATTTTCAAGGAAGGGCTGCCAAACTACTACGAGCTTTCTTCACTGAAAAGACATACATGAGCACACGGGCGGACGGTCCATTGTAAACCGGAACAGGAGGAGATTCATTTGGAAATGCAAAGCAATCAAGAAGTTCTAACAGAAGCTAGACTTCAAGTTTTTGAGCAAATCATTGGAGTACAACTTCCTAACCATTATCGAGATTTTTTATTGAGATACAATGGGGGCTATCCTAAACCATACTACTTCACCATGTCTGAGGAGCAAGGTAAGGGTATGGTAAATATTTTCTATGGCATTGGAGGAATGTATGATAATTTAGACAAAAAAATAGATATTTTTGACGATATACTTAATGCAGGATTTTTACCAATTGCAGATGATTCTGGTGGAAATCAAATTTGCATAGGTCTTACTGAGAAGTGTTTCGGAAATATTTATTTTGGGATTCATGACGAAGACGCGGAAGATATGGGCAATATGTATTTTATTTCTCAGAATTTCAAGGTTTTTTTAGAAAATTTATATATACGAGCATTTTGCATTAATCTAAACCCTTGTTACACAAAGCAATTTCAAGCATAAAAAAGGACTTCACCCCAACTTGGAGAAGTTTTCAAGTGACCAAACGAGAAAACCCAAGGGAGTGAAGTCACTATGTATATTCTCCAAGAAAGTCTATTTTCCTTTGAGGAGCTTCAAAAAATTGATTCCAAAGAACGTCTGCCCATCTTTTTCAGCGCACTTGACCTGCGTCCTTATGCGAGAGAATTGAGGAATCCTTCACCCCGAGGAGCGGATGGACACTGTCGGCAAGGCATTCTTCGCGCGTTACTCGCGGCTCCCTTAGAGAACATCGATACGTTCACCGGCCTAGCGCGCAGACTGGAGTTTGACCTTCGTTTCCGTTACCAATGTGGACTTCGGCTGGATCTCCCCGCCCCTTCGATTTCCACGTTAAGCCGAGTCTTTGCCGAGTTGACTCGCAAAAGCCTTGCAAAGCAGTTGTTTGAGGATCTTGTGGCTCAGTGCCAAGAGGCTGGAATCATCGCCGGCACTCATGTCGCGATCGACAGTGCAGCCATTCACGCCTACGAAAAAAAAGAACCCAAACGAAAAAGTGAACTTACCGGCAATGCCAACTGGGGTGCGAAATTTGATAGCTTTGGCAACAAAGTCAAGTGGTTTGGCTATAAGCTGCATCTGGCCGTCGATGCAAAGAGCGAACTTCCCATGGCACTCCAGGTGACCCCTGCCCATGTGAACGACGGAGACGAAGGGCCTGTGCTCATAGCGCTTGCCGCTGCGAAATCCAAGGCGAAATTCTTCATGCTGGATGCGGGCTACGACCAAATGAAAAACTACGAGGCGGCCCGGAACGTCAAGGCCCAAGCCGTTATCCCTCTCAATCCACGGAATGAAAAGGAACCGCCCGCTGGGATCACCCGCAAAGGCACCCCCTGTTGTTCGATGGGTTTTCCCATGACGTATTGGGGTCAAGAGAAAACACATTTGAAATTCCGTTGTCCGCATGCGACAGGTCAAGTAGATTGTCCTTTGGGCATGGCCGCTTGTTCGTCTTCCAATTATGGAATGGTCGTTAAAATCAATAGTCAAATGGATCTCCGGCGCTATGCGCTGCCGCACCGGGAAAGCCGAGGCTGGAAAGAACTTTACAATAAACGAACCAGTGTGGAGCGCTGCAATTCTCGAATGAAGACCTATTTAACCGCTGACCAGCTCCATGTTTGGGGTATTCAAAAAGTGACAACTTACCAATATTTAAATGCAATTGTGTTACTTGCCTCTGCGCTTGCCATCGCGAAGCAACGAGTACAAAACGCCGCTTAAAAATTTCAGCTTCACCGAAATTCTGTCCGTCTGCCTACTTATAACCCAAATATCAAAAACGGAGCTTTGGAAGTGGCCCGACTTTGACTTTGAATTGAAAATTGAATTATGCAAAATGCTCATACAGAAGAGTAGTTGGATATTTTCAAATACTCTTCCATTCTACGTTACATTGAACAGGTCGAATAAGGTCAGATACCACCATGATTGACCTGTTTATTGTTATCTTTATTTGCTCCCCTATTTTCGAATGGGCATTAAGTCGAATCTATAAACTAAAGTGCATTTGTGGAGCTTTGGGTGAGCACATTGGAACAATTGATGGAGTGACCCTTCTTATACGAAAGGTTGGAATACTTGCCATGAATAGCGAAGAACTTCAAAAGATAAAAAACCTATTATACAGTAAACATAGTAGTAGCATTATTGCAGAAATCAAAAAGATGAATAGCACTCTGCATCTCCATATATATGCGGCAAACTACAACTGGAACAGTGGCTTTGAAGTACCAAAGGCTATTTTAGACAATGAAAATTGTGATTTTGGAACGGGTCTGCTAATGTTTTATCATGCAGATGGTTACCGTATGCTTGAATCAACAGATGCGGTGTTTCATTCTAGCTTGGGTGAATGGAAAGAGTTTATCAATAACTTGTATGAAAGAATACTTGATAACAGCTTCCATAATAAAAAGTTTTCTTTTACTCCACCATTAACAAAAGTGCAAATCTTTAAGTTAAGCAAGTTAAATCCTAGTATTCCTGATATCTTTTTGTATAAGTCGCCTGGTGATGACATAGAAATACCAGTCCTCTAGTATCATCCAAGGGGGCTCATATTGCTGGACAATCTTAGGTTAAGGGCAAAAAAATTAATAATGAGGAGTAACAAAAATGCCTGAAATTTCGAGGATACATGACAAGGTATCCATAGTGCAGGTAGAGAACTTTGAACAAATGAATAAAATCGAGGGCGAAAATGCTTTAAATATTTTCTACGGAATTGGTAGTATGAACAATAATCTTGAAAAAAAGATTGAATTTTTTGAGGAAATATTAGAAATCGGCTTTATTCCCATTGTAAGAGATTCTGGTGGTAACCAGATTTGTCTGAATAGAACTCGTATAGATTTCGCATTTCATTTGTACGCACACCAATGCTTTAATTCTATATTCTAAGTAAAACTATCCCGTTACATTAAATAGGTCGATTCCAGCAACAACTCCTCCCCTGCCACCGCGGCAGGCCGTTAGTAATTAATAAAATTGGCTGATTTAGCCCGAAAACCTGCAAGCACTGAGAAATAGAGCTGGTATCCTTAAGGAGTGGCAAAATGGAAGGAAATATTATAAATAAGTTTGAACTACATAAAAAGTGGGTTGAGTCCATGGGTAAAGAAGGCGAACAATTAAAATTAGATGAAGTGGATTTAAGAGGTTTTGATTTATCCGATAAATTGCTTGAACAAGCATATTTAACAGAGTGTATTTTTGATGATCTTATATTGGAAAATATCGATTTTCATGCATCGTTGTTATGCTCATCAACTTTTAAAAAAGCGTATTTAGATAAATGCGATTTTTATAAATCAGATCTTGGGTATACAGATTTCTCTAATTGCGTCATTAAAAACAGCAGATTTAGTAAAGGTGATTGTTGGGAAGCAATATTTAGAAATGCATATGTAGTGAATTGTAATTTGATTAATGTATTTTTCTACTTAACTGATTTTAGTAATGCAAGACTAGAAAATGTAGATATAAGTGTAGCCTCATTTGAAGAAACTTTATTAAACGGAGTGACACTGAAGAATATTAAAGGTATAGAAGAAGCTCATTTTAGAAGCATTAATATTGCTACATTGGAGAAACCTATCTTGTTGAAATCAGAACAAGCAAAGGAATGGGTGCTAGAAATATGCGAAATAAGTGAATAAGTAAGTGCCGCTGTCAATGAACTTGTACGTTAGAAATTATTGATTCGTCTACTGATCTGCCTGATGGAATAAAACAAAACCTTAGAGGAGGCTAACATGGAAAAAGAAGGAGCCGTATCTCTGTGGGTAGGCAATGTTCAATCTTCCGAGGAATTGGATAGGCTGCTTACTGTGTCTTATACGGATGAAGGATACTTTATTCCATCGATTTTTGCTAAACATTTTGGGATTCGTAGATATGATGATGCTGTAAGAGAAGCAGAATATTATGAAGAAGCAAGTAATAATCTGAATCAATTACTTGAAGGATTCTCTTATGATGATGAGATTGTTCTGAGATTCACTGCCTTACTACAAGAAGGTTTGACGGATGATTTTAATGCAGTAGTTTTACTATATAATTTTATGTATACTGAGGAACTTCTTGAAGCAACCCTTCAATCGAATTATTTCAGATTTTTGGGTGCGGTAGAGTATCAATAGTGGGGGCTACCCGGTGACGAATGAATCTATCCTCCATGCGCTCATCATGATGCCGCTCACCCCCGACGTAGATCAATCTGCTTACTCACAAACATTGGCCCGTTGCAGATTAATAATGTCATTAATATGGCAATCATCAAACTTCTCCAACAACAGAGTAAACTCATTATTCCTCAGAAAGTTCATTTCCTCCAAAAAAACAGGAAATACAACTAAAAACTGAATTTCTTTATCGGGCCATTTGGAATACTGTCACCGTAGCAAAACCAAGTTTGATGATCAAATGTAAACTTCCCAAGTTTCCGTAACCAGCCGAAAGGCCAATACAATTCATCTTGAATGTCAGCTTATGGTGTGATAGTTTCTATTAGTGTTTGCCTCAAATACTATTAAATCTATATTTATGTTTTGCATAAAACCTTCCATGTTTACAAAACTAGGTTCTCCAATATTTTCACGTAAATGATTTATTAGCTCACCCGATGCAAAGTCATCATTTTTAACCATATGTACCTCCGGTGGTTGGAACCTAATATTAAAAAATTAAAGCATTTCCTTCCGGCCACTTTCCTTTCCAGCCACATGGAAGATGACCTGCTTCATATACATCAAACATTTTGAAATAAAAACCAGGAGCGACCAGATCGCTGTAGGCATATTCCATCAACACACAAAGAAGATCCCATTCAACACTCTCATATACACTATAATTGATGTTATTAGCAGAAACATAAGATTTGAGTTCGTTAAGTACACCTCTTTGGAGTACAGCTTTCGCTTCTAAAGCAATCGTATTCCATCCTCTATATTCATTTCTCCAACGTTCATGTAAGGTACCCGTTAGATTGTTCCTTATTTCTAGTTTCAGATTGTCCCATCTCCCGTTTATCCCTTTCTGAGCTTTTGTCCAACTATCAACAATTATGATATTACCTTCAAAATAAGGCTCCCTTATCTCTTTACCACAATTCTCGAACCAGCGAACTTTTGCAACTCTTTCATCATAAAAATCTTTAATTGATTTCACAACTTTGCCTCTTTCTCTTTAATTTTACCCAGTCATCGAAAACCTTTTTTCAAGTACCCTACTAACCTCGTATCTGCTACAATCCTTTTCCATATAAATTTCATCTTGTAAAAATAATATGAATATAGAACTGGATGCATCGTTATTCGCCAAATAGAAACCCAATAATTCGTTGTATTGAGTGCTAAAAAACCTACATACTCTATTTTGAGTTTGATTTTTTCCTTACATTCAATTATTCCTTCATAACTTGCAAATAAATTAAAATCATCCAAATCGTAAATTCTATTCACTGAGAATAACGGGTTCATGCCTCTTATATACAAGCCTATGACATCACCACTATCTTTCTCAAGATATTGTATAGTTGTTCATAGTTTTCCCCACTTTACAAAAGCGCCTACAGACTCGATTGTACTGTTCGATTTGAATTCAGGCCATGGGTCGCTCCATAGGCGCAATGCAATATAGTTTAGGTTTAAAATAGAGTCAATCTTAAATAGAGGCCCACTAAAGTGATAAACAATGTAGGAATCGTCAATATAATTCCGGTCTTAAAATACGTGCCCCAGGAGATTTTCACACCTTTGCCCGAGAGCACATGCAGCCACAGCAACGTGGCCAGTGATCCGATCGGTGTAATCTTTGGGCCTAGATCTGAGCCGATGACATTGGCATATATCAAAGCTTCCTTAATGATTCCGGAGGTATGTGTGGCGTCGATAGCCAGTGCGTCAATCATGACCGTAGGCAGGTTATTCATCACCGATGAAATGACCGCGGCTATAAAGCCCATCCCCATTGTGGCAGCGAATACCCCCTGATCTGCAACAACCTGAATCAAATCCGCTAGTATATCCATTAACCCGGCATTCCGCAATCCGTACACAACAACATACATCCCGACAGAAAAGAACACGATCGCCCAAGGTGCGCCCTTAACTACTTCCATCGTTGAAATAGCAGAGCTTCTTCTGGCCATGAGCAGGAAAAAGATCGCAATAATCCCGGCCACCACAGAAACCGGAATGTTCAGGAATTCACTGACGAAGTATCCAACCAGCAGAATCGCAAGCACAAGCCAGGACAGTTTGAACATTTTCGGGTCTTCGATCGCCTCTTGCGGATGTTTAAGCTCTGAGCTGTCGAAGTTACGCGGGATGCTTTTACGGAAGAAGAGGTACAGCACCAGGGTACTTGCTGCCAAAGAAAACAGTGTAGGTATCAGCATATGCCCTGCATAGTCCATGAAGCTGATTCCGAAGAAGTCCGCCGATACGATATTGACCAGATTGCTTACCACCAGCGGCAATGAGGTCGTATCCGCAATAAAGCCGCTGGCGATGATGAAAGGGAAGACCTTTTTCTCATCAAAATTCAGCGCACGGACCATGGCCAGGACAATAGGCGTCAGGATAAGCGCCGCTCCGTCATTGGCAAAAAACGCAGCCACTACCGCACCCAGAAGAGTGACATAGATGAACATCCGGGTTCCATTCCCCCGTGCAGCTCTCGCCATATGCAGGGCAGCCCATTCAAAGATCCCAACCTTATCAAGGATTAAGGAAATCAGAATAATCGCAACAAACGCCAGTGTAGCATTCCACACGATTAAAGTGACATCAAGAACATCGTTAAAGCTGACTACACCTGCCAGCAAAGCGAGAATCGCACCGCCGCAAGCCGACCAGCCGATAGACAGGTTCCTGGGCTGCCAAATAACAAAAACCAATGTAAGCAAAAATATAAAAATTGCAAGTATTACCAAGTCTGACCCTCCCGTTTATGTATGATTTCTATTTAGTCACAGCAGACAGCACCAGACACCTTGTTGAGTCCTGCCAAAATTTCTTTGGAATCCGGCGTATACTCAAGAATAGCCTGAATATGCGGCTTGTCTTTGATATTCAGGGAATAATGAACCCATTGCCCTCTTTTCTGTTCCTTGACCAGCCCTTTGCTTTTCAGTTTGCGCAAGTGCTGACTGATCGCGGGCTGTGAAATATCAAATAGTTCAACGAATTCACAGACACACCACTCCCTGTCTTTCAATAACGAAAGCATAGAGAGACGTGTTTTGTCACCCAGCAGCTTCAGATCATCTACGAGTTCATTTAGAACATCCATGCAGGTTTCTCCTTTCTAATATATAAGTCATTACTTATATTCTAAAACGCTATTTAGAATTAAGCAACCTCAGTCCGGACAGGACATCACAAATACTCCTCCGTAGCGCTTGAGGCTGCACAAACGCTGCGGAGGAGTAAGATCATCTATTTGCAATTTAAGTTTATATACAGGTTATTACGCGACGGCACATGGAAGTTCGAATACAAAGCAACTTCCCTGTTCACACGAATCCTTAAGCCATACTCTCCCGTTCATCAATTCGGCAAGCTGCTTGCAGATTGAGAGCCCTAATCCCGCACCGCCAAATTTGCCCGGAGTTATTTTATCATGAATTTGCGAGAAGGAATGGAACAGACTGTTCATTTGTTCGGCCGGCAGGCCGATCCCGGTATCCCTTACCTCGAAAGTAACGATGACCCCGCCATCTGGGGCAGCTTGATTCCGGATGGACAGGCATACCTCACCTTTTTCCGTGAATTTAAGTGCATTCCCAAGCAGGTTGGTCAAAACCTGACGGATTTTATTGCTGTCTCCCAGCAGTCTGGGATTGGCCTCGCTATCGAAAACGGCCGACAATTTCAGGCCCTTTTTCTCTGCTTCTGCGGAGAATAGTTGCAATACATGGCCCACGACATCACGGACAATAAACGGGCTGTTGTCGAGCGTCATTGTGCCAGCCTCCATTTTGGAATAATCCAGGATCTGATCCATCATAGCGAGCAGATTACTGCCGCTCTTCTCGATAACATCGACGTATATGGTCTGTTCCTCGGAGAGCTCGGTCGACTCCAGCAAGCTTGCCATGCCAATGACTCCGTTCATCGGTGTACGAATTTCGTGGCTGAGCACTGCAAGCAGATTATTCTTGTCCTCCAGTACCTGTGTAGCTATTTCTTCAGCCGCTCTCAGCTGTATAAGCGTTGATTCCATTTCAAGCAGCACGGTGAAAAAGGCTGACAAAGAAAGCAGCAATTCAATATCCCGTTCCTGATACTGATAGAAATCCTGGTCAAAAGAGCAAAGTGAACCGTAAAACTCGCCTTTTTCATTACGGATCGGAACTCCGATAAACGAACAACCGCCTACGAATTGAGTCGCATCCATGTCTTTGGTTAACGGATGGGTAAGATTATTGTTAATAAGCAGCGGGCCCTGGGCATGCTCCGTCACCAGCGCGCAGTAAGACTCCTCATTGTCTACTACCAGTCCCTCTCCCAAGATGAGCTTGTCCCGGTTGTATGCTTTCATCACCTTTGTAGAGAGACTATCCAGATTCGCGATGCAGAAAGTATTTGCGGGGATTAACTTGCTTGCTGTATCCATAACCTTGGCAGCCGAATCATATAACCTTATGGAAATAACCGACAATACATCAATGAATTCTGTCTTTAACATAATGCCGTTCGTCCCTTCTAGTCCTGCTAATTCCAAGACCACACACATTTCACACCGCTATTAACAATATCACATTCTATACAAATGAGATACATTCCCCATATTATTCCCAGTTTCTGTTGTCATTGATTTCCTTCTTACGATTGAAGGCGTCACTGCTCAATGGTACTCCTGTCAAAACCTTTCACTTCACTAAATTCTCTTACGTACTGTTGAAACTCCGCTGAAACATTCAATAATTCCTCAAATATAATATATACCATTTATCCCGCAGAACAAAAGTTTGCAGCAAGGAACAAGGACCTGACAACGTTAGCGGTTGATAGGTGATTTTAGGCATTAGACAACCTAAAATAAGCATATTTAGTTACATAAACCCTGAAGAGACGGTGATTAATCCATGACCCATAACCAAGAATTCAAAGTCTATATCATAACCTCCGGCGATATCCTGCGCTTCTTTGTCATCGAAATTATCCTCGGGACTGTAACCTATTCTATAGCGTTGAAGCTTTTCCACAATGTAATCCTGGCAAGTGCCGGAGGATGGGCCGGCACGGAAGGCATCAAGCGGCTGAACACTTTACGGAAATTCCTGTAACAGCTAACAGCAAGCTCATCAATAGTTTACAATTTCATGTAAAACCTAAAACAGCAGAAAATATCAATATTAACTATTTCCTTTCTTGTAAAGTAAAACAAGAAAGGTAAGGTGACTATTTTGAAAAAAACTACAGCGTATTATAAAACCTTTGAAGGAGACAGTTATCAAATTGGCGTATTGCTTGGTAAATGGGCGTTGTCCAAACCGGAAATGCTCAACGCTATGTTACTCCCTCCAAATGTGTACCCTCAAAAGAAATTACAGGAAATCACAGAACTACTGGATCAATATTGCAGCGGTATTAATGAAGAAATACAAGGATTCGCAGATACCGTTGGTATTGAACGCGGTCAAGCATTGTTTTATGCTATGACCTATTTAGAACGCGGATGCAGCCTGTTTGCGGCAATGCCTGCCAAAACACGGGACGGACATACTATCCTTGCAAGGAATTATGAGTTCTCCGATATGATGGAGGAGCTTTGCTTTAGCTATACTCAAACAGCTGGTAAATACAAGCATCTCGGCTCTATGATTAACCTATTTGGTCGCGGTGATGGGATGAATGAATGTGGCCTTGCCGTTGCCCAAGCCTCCTGCGGAATGCCTGTAGGTAATTTTGAGGGCGGACAGAAAGCGGAAGTAAGCGGACTGCAGTTCTGGGCTGTAATTCGCGGAATTTTGGAAAATTGCCAAAACGTTAAGGAAGCAGTTAATTATTGCATGGAGGTTCCCATCGGGTACAACATGAATTTGATGCTTGCCGATAAAAGTGGTGAAATAGCCTTGTTTGAATGTATTGATGGACACAAAGCGAATAAGTTACTGGATGGCCAAACAGAAGAATCTTTTTTAAGTGCTACCAATCACGCAGTACTTACTGAGCTAAAGTCCTTTGAGAAAGTGATCCTAGAAAATTCCATGATTAGAAACGACCTTATTGTCCACTTTAGCCATACAAGGGAAAAATTCACGAAAACAGATATAAAACAATTGCTATCTTCACCCTATCCAAATGGGTTATGCTGTCACTACTACGGAGACTTTTTCGGCACACTGCGTTCTATGATTTTTGATGTTACAGCAGGACAAGTGGAAATGACCTTTGGTTCCCCACAGCAGAATGATTGGCAGTTGTTTACTTTCGCTTCACAGAAGGATATGGAATTTTCTGTACAGCTTCCTTACGAACAGACACCAAAAAACTTTTATAATATTTTATAATTTGAGAAAGAGAGGCTGCTATGGACTATAGGATGCAACTGGAAAAAGCATTGGTTTTTATTGAAAGCAATCTAAATAACGCTATCTCCGTTACTGATGTTGCTAAAGCAGCCTCCTATTCGTATTATCATTTCCATCGTTTTTTTCAAGCAATGATGGGAGAAACCGTAGGAAGTTATATACGCTCCAGAAGACTGACACAGGCCGCTAAGGAATTGCTGTATACTAATAAAAGAATTTTAGATATTGCGGTTTCTTTGCAGTTTGAATCCCATGAAGCTTTCAGCCGGGCCTTTAAATCCCAGTATCATATGACACCGAATCAATACCGCAAAAACCGTGTAGAGACCATCCTTGGCAGCCGCAGGAAAATCACTAAACCTGAAATACAGCATCGGTGTAATTCCATTACGCTGCGGCCGCAAATTGTCGATGTTGAACCCAAACAGCTCGTTGGCATACGATTTCAAACTAGTGTTGCAAACAATCAAAGCGTTAGCAAGTGGGAATATTTCCAGTCTCGGTTTCATGAAATCCATCATGCGCTTCCTGACTCCTGCCGTTATGGTATCTTTGAGTCTGCACAGGGCTGTACATTTGATTCATTCAGCGAGCAGAGCCAAACAAGCGAATTTATCGGAATAGAAGTAAACGAACCAAGCCTTGCTCCAGATAAAATGTGTTATAAAAAATTCCCCGGAGGAAAATACGCACGATTCACACACACTGGAAAGGTACATTCATTGTTTCAAAGCTATCAGTATATCTGGGGAACTTGGCTGTCTGCAAGCGATGTAGAACTGGCTGCCAGGGATGATTTCGAATGCTATTCTGAACGGTTTCTAGGCGCGGATAATCCCAAATCTCAGATTGATATTTATTTTCCGATTAAATAATTGATCAGTGGCCATCTATCCCGGGGATTCATCATGAATTCTGATGCGATGGCCACGACTAGATCTTTTTCTGGAATACAGCAAATGACATTGCCGCCGTCTCCCATTGCTAAGTATGCCGAAACTCCATCCTCTTGGCGTAACCACCATAGGTAGCCGTACTTATTAGGGTTCATTGCTGTGGATTCGCGGGTCCATGCACCCGAAACAACCTCATGTTCGTCCCAAATGCCACCGTTCAGATATAGGAGACCAAAACGTGCCATATCACGGGGACTTAGTGTAAGTCCCCATCCTCCTGTGGAGTTGCCGTCCGGATCTGCAACCCATCCCTTCACATTTTCCCCGAATAGATCCTCAAAGCCGAACGATTTCATTTCATAATCCGGAATTTCTTTCATCCCGATGGGTTTAAATAAACGTTCGTTGGCAAACTCACGGGCACTTTTCCCTGTGCTGCGAGTGAGGATGGCGGAAAGCAGATGCGCCCCTGCGGTGGAATACTTAAAGGTTCCAATACTACATTGTTGGCCGAGCAGATCCAAAGTGTATTTTACCCAGTCAGGCTGCATGCACATCTTGTCGAGCGGTTCTTGCCAGTCCTCAAATGAATAGGGAGCCGTCATCGTGAGTAGATGGCGTATACTGACTTCTTGTTTCTGCTTATCAGCCGCACCATGAGCATATTCAGGGAAAAAATCGAGCACCTTCTGGTCTACATTGCGGATATATCCTGCATCTATGGCAATGCCAACGAGGGCAGATATGACACTTTTCGTTACAGAGGCTACATGGTGCGTATCCTCCGGGCCATAGCCGTTATAATAGCTTTCATAAACCATGTATCCGTTTCTCACAACAACAATACCGTTTATATTGCTGTACTCTGATTTTATGATTGGATCAAGCGCTGCAAGCTTCTCAGCATCCTTCCTCAAGGTTGCCGGGTCTGAGGCTTGCAGCCATTCTGAAGTGGGCCAGTAGTTTCTTTGCATGATAGACACCTCTCTACAAGACGTATTTAAATTTTCTTTACAGGAAAATATATCTCGGTAACGTGATCCTCAGGACCGGTGCCTTGATAAGGGTCGGTTACATAAACTTCATAGGGTGATTTCACCATTACATAGCCCTCATTCTCTATCCATTCCCTCAGCTTGGCATAGACCGAAGTCAATTCCGAATATGATCCCTTTAAAACAGACTTCGCACACAGGCCTCCAGGCAGATTACGCGTTCCGTTTACCGTTTCTTTTACCGGGATGGCAAACTCGATATCATTGCTGGCCGGATTGTATTCAGCGCTGTGATAAATTGTTATTGGTGTACCCAGCGAGGTAAGTTTTTCAGTCGCAATCTTCTCATATAACCTGCTAAAATACTTTCCGTATCCAAAAGCATAGTCGTCCCTGCTCATCATCTGACGCATATAAAGTATATTCATTGGCCGGGTTTCAACAAGTTGCACTTCGATATCATCCATATAGGACATAATCGGCAGGCCCTTCTCTACATTTAAAATATCGTTGCTTATTTGTTGCAGTGTTTGTTCAAAAGCTTTCAGCTTGTCCTCTATTTCTCTTTTCTTGCGATCCAGAGCAGAACGAAGCTTCTCATCCGATTGATCCTCTTCCCAGTCCAGAAGAGCTTTGATTTCTTCCAGTGAAAAATGATAGGATTTCAAACGGTTGATAAAGAGCATCTTTTTAAGCTGCCTGATAGAATAATACCTATAGCCATTTTCCGGATTAATCTCATCAGGTTTAATTAATCCCATTTCATCATAATATCGGAGCGTTTTTGTAGATACTTCGCATATCTTCGAGAAGTCTCCAATCGACAGCAAGCCGTCACCTCCATTCCTTGTATTTGTATCCACTATGCACCTTCCCCTAAGGGCAAAGTCAACTACAAAATAATAAAGGCGCAGAGACCGGAATTAACGGCTTCTGCACCTCGTCAGTCTGAAATATTGCTTGCACCAGAGGTACATGCCGGGGCTGTCTCCCTGAATCCGCAGGAATTTGCGCATCACATGAAATGCAACCTTTTAGCCACTGGGAACGTTTGGTAGGTAACCCGGAGGTGTTCCTTATGAAAAAAGCAGCCTTGCTCGTTCTGCTGTTCACTCTGTTCCTGCCCGCCCCAAGCACATTAGCCTTATCCTGTGCACAACTGCTTTCCATGGAAGCGGCCTATGATACATATGATGGAGTTGTCATTGGACATGTGGAGGATGTCGTGCAAACCAGCTCCAACAACCAAATCCATATGACGGTAGTACGCAGTTTCAAAACGATCACGGAACCTTCCCTTGTCGTTGACGAAAATATGACTTGGGGTGCCATGAACGGCCCCAGCGAAGAAGGCAGTGATTATCTTTTTTTTCTGAGGCAAAAGGACGGCAAGTGGGAAAATCCGTTATGTTCCCCTTCCGTAAAGATTTCGGACGCCTACGTAGACCTGGAGTTTCTGAAGGATAAAGAAATCAGCATTTCCCCATCACCTAGTCCTACCGTGAGTCCAGCCGCGGAAAGTCCTTCGACTGCAGGTGCCGCCAATGCCGGTGCTGAACCAGCAGCCGGACAAGCTGGAGACAGCCGTCACCTCTGGATTGCTGCGGGGATAGCAGGTGTAGGCCTCATTACCGGCTTATTTCTTCTGCACTATTTCAAGCGGAACAGGTAGCCTTTTGCAGTTCTTCGACTGAAAAATCACTATCCTGTTCAGGTTAATTGAAAATAGCGGTTGGCATTATGGTAGCAAATATCCTGAACGATGCCTCCAAGGAATGCAAGATCCCGCGGGGCCTCCCCGCTGGTCACCCAGCCGCCGATATGGTTGCACAGAATCCGGCGGAAATACTCATGACGTGTATAGGACAGGAAAGACCTCGAGTCTGTCAGCATCCCTACAAAGCAGCTAAGCAGCCCCAGATTGGATAAGGAAGTGATTTGCTTGATCATTCCGTCCTTCTGGTCGTTGTACCACCAGCCGGAGCCGAATTGAATCTTCCCTTTGACTCCTTCACCTTGGAAAGACCCCGCCATCGCAGCCAGCACATCATTCTGCACTGCATTCAAATTGTAGAGAATGGTCCGGGGAAGCTCGCCGGACCGGTCCAGCCCGTCGAGCAGCTTGTATAAGTTGTCCGCGTAGCTGCCGTCACCAATGATGTCGAAGCCCGTGTCCGGACCAAGCTCGCGGAACATGCGTGTGTTCGGATTGCGGATCGCACCGATATGCAGCTGCATCGCCCAGTCGTGGGCGGCATATTTGCGGCCCATGGCTAAGAACAACGCTGTTGCGTACTGATCGCATTCCAGTCTGCTCAAGGTCTCGCCGCTCAGCCGCTTGCTGAAGATCGCCTCCAGTACAGATGGCGGCGCCTCAGCATAAGGAAGGTGTGAGAAGCCATGGTCAGAGATCATACAGCCCTGCTGGTCAAAGTATTCAATTCGCTCCAGCAGCGCGCGTTCCATCAGTTCATAGGAAGTGATGGCATACCCTACGGTCTGCTCCAGGTTTGCTATATAACCCGGAAAGGACTCCGCTTCAATCAGCAGTGCCTTATCCGGCCGGAAGGTCGGCGTCACCCCGGTCTTGAACTCTTTGTCTCCGGCAATCAGCTCATGGTACCGCAGATCATCCACCGGATCATCCGTCGTGCAGATCCATTTCACCCTGGAACGGGTAATCAGCCCCCGGGCCGTGAAACCGTCCTGGGCAATCAAGGTGTTGCAGTGGTCATAGATCTTCCGCCAGTTGTCCTGACTCAGCTGCTCCTCTACGCCAAAGTAAGCTTTCAGCTCCAGCGCCGACCAATGGTACAGCGGGTTGCCGACAGTATAGGGAAGCACCTCGCTCCACTTGGCAAACTTTTCTTCATCAGAGGCATTGCCGGTAATATATCTCTCTTCGATCCCGAATGTTCTCAGTGCACGCCATTTATAGTGGTCTCCACCCAGCCAGACCTCGGCAATATTATTGAAGCGTTTATTGTCGGCAATGGCTTTCGGGTCCAGATGGCAATGATAGTCGATAATAGGCAGAGCTTCCGCATACTCATGATAGAGTATCCGGGCCTCGTCTGACTGCAACAGAAAATCCTCATGAATAAATGGCTTCATCCTTATGCTCCTTTACCCTTATTTCAGGTATTTCTCCAATGTGCTCCGCACAGCTCCCGGTCCGGCCAGCATTTCAAGGAACATACCCTCAATCTTCTCCCCAAGGCCGATGTCATAGAGCCGAACACCAAAGAGCTGCCCGTCTTCAAAAATTGGCCGCACATTTACCGCGGTAGCTCCGAGTGAAACTCCCTGCAAATGTTCTTGCAGCACCTCAAGCAGCGGGTCCGGACTCAATGTGAAAGGTTTGCCTTCATCATCTATTCCAAGCAGATAGCGGCACCAGACGGCAATCGCCAGCGGGATGGCTGTCAGCTGCGCCGGATCAAGATCCTCCCGGCGGATATACGATTTAATGGTTTCTCCAAACCGTATGCCCACCTTCTGTGAGGTGTCGGTCGCGATCCGCTGCGGGGTATCAGGGATAAACGGATTGGCGAAGCGTTCTGTCAATACTTCGTCCAGAAACTGCTTTGGACTGAGAATCCCCGGATCCACTACGACCGGCAATCCCTCTTTGTAGCCGATAATTTCCACGAATTTACGCAGCGTATCATCCTTCATCTCATCGGCGATCAGAGTGTAGCCAAGCAGACAGCCGGATACGGCAAGCGCGGTATGCAGCGGATTGAGGCAGGTTGTTACCTTCATCGTCTCCACGTTGTTGACTGTATCGCGGTCGGTAAAGATAATCCCTGCTTCCTCCAGCGCCGGACGGCCATTCGTGAACTTGTCTTCAATCACCAGATATTCGCTGATCTCCGCGTTTACGAATGGGGCTGTATAGGTATTCTTGGAAGTGACGATGACATCCATATCGCCGATTCCCTGTTCCAGCAGCGCCGCCTGGACCGTTTCGGACGGGCGCGGCGTAATTTTGTCGATCATGGACAGCGGGAAGGCGATTAACCGCTCGTCCTCCAGATAAGTCACAAACCCTTCTTCGACAAGTCCCTTGCCGGCCCACTCTTTGGCAATGGTCACGACACCGTTCTTCAGCTTATCGCCATTGTGGGAGCAGTTGTCCATGCTCACAAAGGTCATCGGGTATTGGCCCTTCAGGTAGCGGCGGTAGGCCAGGGAAGCCACGATGCTCATCGCATGCACCGGCTGCTCCGGCCCGCCTGCGATATCCTTTTCCACGATGCCGAGATACTGTCCGTTCGGGCCTGTCAGTGAGTAACCCTTCTCCGTAATGGTGAAGCTGGCCATCTGCAGGCTGGGATTCTCGAACACCTCAGTCAGACGGCGGTAATCCGCTTCACGGTTCTTGTCGGCTGCGATTCCCTCAACAATGCTGCTGACGATCTTTTTCTGGAAATCACCGCGTGCGTTCATCAGCACGAGCAGTGTCAGATTGTCGTATGGCTTGTAGACCTTATCGATCATCTCAAAATCGAACGTTTCCGCCGCGATGATCCCGGTGTCCGCTTTGCCGCTGTCCAGCAGCTTCTGGTGGGCATTCGCCACGAATCCGCGGAAGATGTTGCCTGCACCGAAATGAACCCATTCCGGCTTCACCTGTGTATTCTTCGCCACCTGATCAAAGTCAAAGCGCGGAAGCTCTACACCCGCAGCCTTCCAGGCTGCTTCATCAGAGATACTGCTTCGGCTTAAGCGCAGCATTTAGTTCGCCCCCTTGACATTGTCAAGACTGTCCCATACACCAAGGAGATACATGATGCCCATGGCTCTGTCATATAGGCCGTAACCCGGACGGCAGTTTTTCTCTTCGCCCCATAGATGCCGCCCGTGGTCCGGACGCATATAACCGGTATACCCGTTCTCGTGATAGGCTTTGACGACTTCAGCCACATCCACACTGCCATCACGCCCGCGGTGCGACACCTCTATAAAGTCACCGTTCTCAAACACCTTCACGTTGCGGATATGGGCAAAATGAATACGGTCATGGAACTCGCGGATCATCGCCGGCAGGTCGTTCTCCGGATTCGTGCCCAGCGATCCTGTGCAGAAGGTGAGACCGTTGTAGGGACTGTCCACCAAATTCAGGAACCTGCAGATCATTTCCCGGTTGCGGATAATGCGCGGCAGGCCAAAGATCGGCCAGGCCGGATCGTCGGGATGGATCGCCATCTTGATGTCCACTTCCTCGCATACCGGAATAATGCGTTCCAGGAAGTATTTGAGGTTCTCGAACAGCTTATCTTCCGTAACATCTGCATAGGCTGCGAACAGCTCATCCAGCTTCGCCAGCCGCTCCGGCTCCCAGCCCGGCATTGTGAATTGTCCGGCGCCTTTCAGAATCCGGTCCACCATCTCACGCGGATTATCGGTAATGGCAGCCTTTTCATAAAAGAGGGCATTGGAGCCGTCCGGCAATTCCTTGTACAGCTCTGTGCGGGTCCAGTCGAATACAGGCATGAAATTATAGCAGATGACTTTTACGCCCACTTTGGACAATTTGCGGATCGTGTCGATATAAATATCGATATATTTATCACGGGACGGCAGGCCGATTTTGATATCATCATGAACGTTGACGCTCTCCACCACAGCAGTGCTGAAGCCTTTGGCAGTGATTTGATCCGCCACTTCCTGGATCCGTTCCATTTCCCACACTTCACCGGCTACTTTATCGTGCAAAGACCAGACGATACCCATAACCCCCGGAATCTGCCGGATATGGTCAAGCGTAATGTTGTCATTGCCTTCACCATACCATCTCCACGTCATGTTCATTGATAGAACCTCCTCTGATTTAACCCCTGGTATCTTGTATACAAGATTTCCTTGATCATAAAATACAGCCATTAAGTTGTCAATATATCTTTCGAAAACATTATCGTTTACTTTAATAAACCTCTACAATGATGTATACTAGGTCTTAAAAACGACAATGGAGCAGGAGTACAATGTCAATTAAAGAAGAAATTATGAATTCGCTAAAGAACGAAATTCTTACCCTGACGCTGAAACCCGGTACCATTCTAAGTGAGACCGCCTTGTCCGAACGGTTTCAGATATCAAGAACACCTTTACGCGATGTGCTGAAGCAGCTCAGCCGGGAGTCCTACATTGATGTTTATCCCAAAAAGGGCAATTTGGTCTCTTATATTGACCTGGAGTCGGTCGAACAGATTATTTACCTGCGAAGTGTTCTGGAAAAAGAGATTATCAAATATCTGTCCACTCATCTTGTACTCAAAGGCGTACATGAACTGAAAGATATTTTGCAGCAGCAGAAAGCCGCCATCCATGAAGAATCGGCCACAGAGCAGTTTCTCCGCCTGGACGATGCATTCCACGCTGCCCTGTTCAGGTTAGCCGGCCGGGAGTTCCTGTGGAATCTGATTCAGCAGTCCAATGTGCATTATGAAAGATACCGCAGACTGCACATGCTGAGAACGGAGAAGCTGGAGGAGATCTGGAATGAGCATCAGCGTATCCTTGAATACATGATGCAAAAGGAAACCGAGTCCATTGAGGCGTTGATTCATCACCATCTGCGGGAGGATATCAATTCGCTATACCTGCAGGAGAACTTCTCGGAGTACATCAGAGCTTAAATGAAAAAGGGCTGTCTCCACAGTAGAAACATCTACTGTGGAGACAGCCCTTTATTGTTCTTACATGGACCAAGCATAGTGAAACCTATGTATCGTGCTCCAGCCTAATCCGTAATTCCAAAATCATGAAGCAGCTGCTGCTTGTCGAGCGCAGGCAGACCCAGCGGTTCGCGAAATTTCTGCAGCTTCACCAGCAGATCCTCTTCTTTGGCATAGACATAAGGGCTCTTCCAGACCGAATCCAGTGTAATCAGCTCACTGGATGAAGGCTTCATGGATTTATAATTCAGAATCCAGTCACGGAGCTGAACCTTGTCGATATCGGTGCGGATATTCTCCCCCAGGATGTCGATGATATCCCCCAGCTGAGCGAGCCCGTTAACAGAATCCAGCTTGCCCAGAATCAGGTTCAAGACCTCCTGCTGCCGCTCATTGCGGGATATATCTGAGGATTCTGCCGTTCCCCGGTTCGACTTGCGGTAACGGACGAAATCCAGCACTTCCTTGCCGCTTAAATGCTGCATCCCTTTAGTCAGATTAATGTTCGTTCCGTCCGCATTATCCACATAGCGCATATTCATCGGCACATCGATATCCAGTCCGCCAAGCTCATCCACTATGCTGCTGAACGCCTCAAAATTAACCAGAATCATATGGTCAATGTCGACCTGCAGAATGCTGCTGTAGAACTCCTTGGTCTTGCTTAGATCCTCACCTTTGTTATGTGAGTAATAATAAGCGTAATAATAATTGGCCTTATGCGTGCCGATATCACTGCTTGTGATCTTCATGTCACGGGGGATGGACAGGATGGACAGCTTTTTGCTCACAGGCTCATAGACCACCGGCATCAGCACATCCGTATTCAGCGTCCCTCCGCTGCCGCTCCGGTTGTCCACACCGGCGAGTAAGAACGTGAGCGGTTTATTCTCATCCACGGCATCCGCAACCTCGGCCGAAGCTCCAGGCATAGGCGATGCAGGACTTGCCGTTTCACTGGGAGTCGTTCCCGATGCCGAAATCCGGTCAAGTGCCCGTTCAGCCTTATAATACAAAGTTCCTGCATAAACAGCTCCAGCGATCAGACACGTACCCAGCACAGCGGTCACGCTAAGCAGCGTTTTGCGGTTACGTGATTTGCTGCGCTGCGCTTTCCTTCTCTTGCTTCGTTCTTGCATTCCCTTCCTCCTGTTTACTCTCATTAGTATAAGGAATTATAGCATAGACCGGTGTTAATGCTCAAAAAATGGCAGAGATCAAGCTGACCGCTTGTGCCTTTAACAAAATACTCTTCACAGGCAAGTTGTTGATTTAATAGCCTTCCGGCAGACAAAAACCGCAGCCAAACCGGCTGCGGTTTCCATCATTTGTAACCTGAACTATTTGCTTATGTGTGAAAATAATTACAGCTTGACCATTTGCCCCGTCTTCTGGGATTCGAATGCAGCCAAAATAACTTTCAGGGATCTCAGACCTTCTTCCCCAGAGATCGCCGGAGGTGTATCCGTTACGATGGATTTCACGAAATCATCAATGACACCACTCGGCACTTGTTTTTCATTGGTCGCCATAGCGCCCACTTTGTAGGTCTCGACCGTACCATTCGTAAGCTCTACGATCACTTCGTCACCCTCTACAGTACCAATCTTCATCACGCCATGCTCGCACCATAACACGGTACTGTTGTCTCCGCCTCTGTATTGTGTCCAGCTGGCAACCAGTGTTCCGATGGCACCGCTCTTCATACGCAGGATGCAGGCTGCGTTATCATCGACTTCCGTGCCTTCTTTGTGCAAAGTGCTGATAAAGCCGGCAACTTCGGAGACTTCGTCGTTCAGCAAATAACGGATAAAGTCTGATTTGTGTACGCCCAGGTCGCCCATCGCGCCCATGATTGCTTCTTCTTTGCGGAAAAACCAGCTGTCTGCACCGTCTACACTCCAGCCCTCCGGACCCGGGTGCCCAAAGGACGTGCGGAATGTAAGCACTCTGCCCAGTTTGCCGGAGTCGAGAATTTCTTTGGCCTTCACATGAGGCGGCATCAGACGCTGATTATGTCCAACCATCAGGTACACTCCGTTTTTACGGGCAGCTTCGATCATCTGCTCACCTTCTTCAGCGGAGCATGCCATGGGTTTTTCCACCAGAACATGTTTGCCTGCATTGGCCGCCGCAATAGCCATTGAAGCATGCAGATAGTTCGGCGTACATACGCTGACCGCATCCACTTCTTCATTAGCCAGTAATTCCTCATAGCTGGCATAACCTTTGCCGCCATAAGTTTCGGCCATCTTCTCAGCGCGCTCCATGATAGGATCTGCAAAAGCAACCAGCTCTACGTGTTCACTCGCTGCATACTCTGGAATATGTCTGCGCTCGGCGATGGCGCCGCAGCCGAATACAGCAACTTTGATTTTTTTCATGTTAAATAGCTCCTTTAAGTAATGGATTATTATTGGTTTAAATAGTTTTGTTTGAGCCAGCTATAGCTGTTCGTTATACTTTCAAGCGGCGGGTTCTGACAGACATCCTGCTCCACGATCAGCCATTGCACCCCCGCTTTCGCTGAGGCCTCAATAACCGCAGGCAGATTAACAGAACCTTGTCCCAATTCAAGCGTTATCATCTGACCCTGCTCGCCTGTACTGAAATCCTTCAGATGGAGAAGCGGCAGACGTCCGGCATATTTGTGGATATACTCGATCGGATGCTGTCCAGCGAATTGAACCCAGCACACATCCATTTCCACTTGAACCGCAGCCGGTGTGGTTTGCATAAACATGCCATCAAATGCGTTATGTTCTCCGGCCTGTCCTATAAATTCAAAATCATGGTTGTGATAACCAAAGATCAATCCCTGCTTACTGACTTCAGTTCCTATTTCCTGCAGCTCGGAGAACAATTTGCTCCACTCCTCACTGCTTTGAGGACGATCCTCGGGCATTAGAAAAGGACAGATCATATACGCTGCACCGATAGTTTTGAGATAATCAATCTCTTTTTGCAGATCCTTACGCATGGCTTCCAGCGAAACATGACTGCTGAATCCTTGGAGACCCAGCTCATCAAGCAGCAACTTCATTTGTTCAGCAGGAATATCTCCATACCCGGCAAATTCAACGCCTTGATAACCAAGCTCCGCCACCTTACGGAGTGTTCCTTCGAAATCCAAAGCGGTTAGATCACGGAGCGTGTACAGCTGCAACCCGATATTGATCTTGTTCATGATAACAAGCACCTCTGTCTACTTAAAATTTTATTGTTCTCTCTGGTATCATTCTAGTGGAATACAGACTAAAATGAACATATACAATATCGACAGAACATGAACTATTTGCTCTGAATTCGTTGGGAGGGTCATATTCGTGGACACGTCTCTGCTCATCTGCGATCACTCATATCACTATAAGTCGTTTAACCACAATCTGAAGGGCGGATTACAGAATTACCTGTTCCGGCTGCAGACCGAAGGCTCCTGTGAAGTGACTTCACACGGCAAAGAGTACACCCTAAGCGGCGGTGATCTGCTGCTGCTCCGGCCAGGCGACGATTACCAGCTAACAGTGAAGGAACCGGACCATAAGGGACGCCTGTCCAGCGGAGACTATTATCTGTTCTGCGAAGGCCCCTGGATTGACGCCTGGTGGAAACGGAGGAACCGTCCGGTAGCTAACCGGATTGGCCTGGATGACAAGCTGATTGGCTTATGGCGCAACCTGCTGCTGGAGAAACGGCGCGGTTCGCTTGAAGAGGATACCGAGCTGAAGGATGTGCTGCTGCGCAGCCTCTGCCTGTATATTGACAGAGCGATTACTGAAAATGTACAGGCGGACCGGAAGGGTACGGCAACCCTGAAGCTCAAGCGGTTTATTGAAGAGCATGCCACGGTCACCTTTAAGCTTGAGGAAGCTGCCGGCTATGCCGGTCTTAGCCTGTCGCGGGCAGTAAGGCTGTTCAAGGAGCATTATGGTAAAACCATGATTCAATATGCGATTGAGATCCGGCTCAAAGCGGCTGTAGAACAGATCAAATACAGTGAATTGACGCTGGAGCATATTGCCGAAACTTGCGGCTTCGCCAGCTACTCTTATTTTCACCGGGTGTTCCGGGCTCACTTCGGCGTCTCTCCGTTAGAATACCGCTTGAAATGAGAGTGAGCCGCTGGTAGGTATTACGGGCAAGGACACTTTACTGCTCTGTTGTTCTGTACGTCGCCCGCCAGACACCAAAAAGGCTCAGTTGTCACTGAGCCTCTGCAAAATGCAGCGGGTACTCCTGATGCGAAAGCTTTATTTCCCCAAGTAAAAACGCCGGTACCTCATTACTCTTTTATACATGGATTTATCCTTAAGCTGATTAAAGATATAGGGATCGGGATTCATGTTCACTTCAATAATCCATGGCGTCAGCGACCGGTCCAAACCGACATCTACACCAATTTGCCGAATCCGGGGGTAGGTTTTCTGCATATGAGCCGCCATGCGGGTGCCCAGTCTATTCAATTCCTCTGTCAGCTGCGCAAGCCTGCGCTCCGAAAGATGGGTCGAGAGCAATTTCTCAATCGCCATGGGTTTGCCGCCGCTGTGGTAATTCGTCACTATTTTCCCCGGATGCCCGAGCCGTCCGATAATCCCGGTAGCTTCCCATACGCCCTTGGGGCTTAACTGTACCATCACCCGGATATCAAAGCGACGCCGGTTATGCTTCAGCAGGTGAATCCCTTTTTGAATCAAATAACTCCTGCCGCCAGTCTTCTTTGCCAGACTTTTGTGAAAGGCCTCAAAGCTGTCGAAATGACGGACGGTTTCTTCATACTGGTAAGTAAAGCCCTGCCGTTCCCCCCCCTCCGCGCGGATGACCCCGTTGCCATAGGTTCCCCGTTCCGGCTTGACATAGATCATTCCATAGCTGTGGATCATCTGCTCCAGATTACGTTTGCTGAACTTCCGGGTGTCCGGAATAAAGGGCCTGATCGAAGCGTTGCGCAGCAGCAATTTGGTCTTGAGCCATTTGCTCTGCGGTAAGTTAGCGTGTTTTGCCTTCACTCATGCACTCTCCTGTCTGAGATGGGATGAATTCCCTCCCTGATTTACATAGTCACTGCATCCTATGCAGAAGAGGCCCCGCTGAATTAAGCATCTATCCCGTAAGGAATAGATTATCTTTACGGTGATCTATGCCCGGTCATGAAGTGAATTCGCGGCATACATTAGTGCAGACGCTCATGTCAATTTGTGCATGGAGATGAACCTATGTCAGCAACCTCAGCAGGCTTAAGTATTAGCGGTCCCGCGATAGATGTCCTTATTCCGGCGATTGAAAAGGACCTGGCGACCCTCCCTCATGTGATCGACAGTCTTCGCCGCTATGTCCGCCATCCCATCAGCAATATCTATATTGTCTCACCGAACAGCAGCAAGATCAGAAATCTGTGCTCACGCAAAAACTGTATCTTTGTCAATGAGACCACCGTTCTGCCGTTTACTAAAAAGGACATCCGTTATTCCTCCTCCCGCTGGAACCGTTCCGGCTGGCTGTATCAGCAGCTGCTTAAAATGAACGGTGATCATATTTGCCGGGAGAGTCATTTTCTGGTCATTGATGCCGATACGGTGCTGATTCGTCCCCACCGGTTCCGTAGCGGGGGAAAGAGTATCTTTTATTGCCGCAACTGGAGCCAGCCGGAATATTTCCGCACCTACCGGAAGCTGCTGGGTACTGCCGCCCCTTCACCCAAATCTTTTGTCACCCATTACATGCTGTTTGAGAAAGCAAAACTGGCCGGACTAAAAAGAAAAATCGAAGCCCGGCACGGGATGTCTTGGCATGCCGCCATTATCCGCAGTATCGACAAGAAGAAACAGTTCGGCTTTTCCGAGTTTGAAACCTATGCCAATTATGTCTACAGCGGAAACAGCGCATCTGTGATATTAAAAAATGCCAACAATAAGTCTCTGAAAACCTCAGCCGCTTCTCTGGGTAAAGCGCAGATTCAGAAGTATGCCCGTACCTACCGTTCGCTTTCCTTCCATCAGCGTAAAGGATATTCCACTCCACCTAAGCATTAAGGAGGCAGACAGCCGTGCATACCATTCTTTTATGCGGCGGTTCCGGACAGCGGCTGTGGCCGCTGTCCGGACGGATCCGTTCCAAAATGTTTCTAGAGCTGCTTCCTGCACCGGGCGGAGGCACAGAGTCCATGCTTGGACGGGTATGCCGCCAGCTCAATCACTGCGGACTGGGTGAATCGGCGTTGTTCGTGACGCATAAGGATCAAATGGCACTGACCCGGCGGTATACCGGAAACGGATACCCGGTAATCGGGGAGCCTTATAAGCGCGGTACTTTCACTGCCGCCGCGCTTGGGGCGCTCTACTTGCACTCCACCGGAAAAGCTAAACCCGAAGATACCCTCTGCGTGGCTCCGGCGGATATGTTTGCGGATGATGCGTTCTTCCGTTTATTTCATCAGTTCACGGATACATTGGCCGCCTCACAGGCAGACCTTGTTCTGCTTGGGACAAGGCCCACCCATCCCTCGGACCAGTACGGCTACATTGTCCCGGGAAAGGGGACGACTTCCGCCTATTCGCCCGTCATTTCTTTTGAAGAAAAGCCGGTCATCTCCAGAGCCCGTGAGCTGTTACGGGAACATGCGTTATGGAACTGTGGAGTTTTTGCTTTTTCACTGCGCTTTATGCTGTCGCATCTGGAACAAATGGGGCTGCCTATTGACCTTGCCGCATTTACAGACGCGTACCCCGGATTCCCGGTCCGCAGCTTTGACAAGGAAGTGGCTGAGCGCAGCAGCAAAGCCGTCGTGCTGCCGCATGAAGGCGAGTGGCGTGATCTGGGAAGCTGGGAAACACTGACTGCCCAGCTGAATCATCATGTAATTGGTGCAGGGGGCATTTGGGGAGAGTCGGGTTATACCCATATTGTCAATGAATTGAACATTCCGCTGCATGTGATCGGCGTCCCCGGCATAGTTGCCGTAGGAAGTCCCGAGGGCATTCTGATTGCCGGCAAAGCAGAAGCAAATGCCATTAAAGAAATCCTCCAAGACGTTTCCGCTGCACCGAGGTATGGGGAAACTGAATGGGGGAGCTTTACCGTGCTGGACGAGGCAACCAGCGGTTCGGGGCATGTGCTTACAATTAAATTGTCCCTGCTGCCGGACCATGCCCTGGCTGAAATGCCCTGTCTTCATTCCAGCAAGAGCTGGATGATAGTGTCCGGTCATGGAGAAGTCGTTCTGAACGGATCGGTTGCTGCGGCCTGCACAGGTGAGATATTTACAATGGTTCGGGGAGATCGGCATGGAATCAGGGCTTTCACCGCCATGAAACTGATTGAGATACGGACTCTCGAAGAAGAGAATGATGATGACGATAGAATCTACGACTCGTAATCAGGGATGAGAGGGTTAGAAAACGCTGTCGCATTTTGAGGAGATCATCCGTTCGGTGAAATCATCCAATGAATTCTTTTCCAGTAGGCCATCGTTGCCTCGGGCAGTTTGATATAGCACATTGAAACTGCCCAGGCGACGGCCATTTTCACATAATATCCGTCATGCTTGTATAACTGGATTACATATCAACTTGACAGAGTCGAATAGTCATTATACAATATTCAACGTTGAGCAATGGAGGTGGAACACGGTTGACACGATTACTTGTACTTGGAATGCTGAATGTTCAGCCTATGTCTGGTTATGATGTGCAGCAGGGGCTGCAGATGACAGATGCGGAACGCTGGGGTGGGGTGCTGATCGGTTCTATTTATCATGCACTGAAAAAAATGGAGCTGGAGGGTTATGTTGCGGTCACAAGCATTGAACAGACCGGGCATCGCCAAAAGGCGATTTACACCATTACTGAATCCGGAAAACAGTATCTGCAGGAGCTGATCAGCGATGCGCTAAAAGCTTCTTCTGTGCTATACCCTTCGAAGATGTATTCCGGTTTATCCTTTTATGAAAAACTGCCGCCGGAGGAATGCCGAAGAGCATTAGAACAGCAGCGCAGCACTCTACAGGATGAATACGACGCTGTGAAGCAAGGTTTTGAAGCCAAAGATGCAGCCATGCAGCATAACATCCCTCCAATGGTCATGTTGATCATGGATAATATGTTCGCCATTATCCGGCAGCAGCAGGATTTTGTTGAAAAGGCGCTGGCGCTTTTGGATCCGCAGGAATAAACACTCTCCCTCATAACTGAGGGAGAAAAAAATGCCCCTATACTCAACGATGAATAAACAATGTGAAGTAAAGGAGAGTGGAAAGGATGAACCTCATTGAAGCCAAAGGTATCCACAAGCAATTCCGTAACCGTGAGGTCGTAAAGGGAATTGACCTGGAAATCAGGGAAGGAGAAATTCTTGCTTTGATTGGAACAAACGGAGCCGGAAAATCAACCACCTTGGCGATGCTGTTGGGGATTTTGCAGCCGGATTCCGGCGAAATCACACGCTGGAGGGATGATTACCGTGCGCATATAGGTGTGCAGCTCCAATCAACTCCATTTTTTGAAGGATACACAGCAGAAGAAAATCTAGCACTATTTGCAGCGCTTTATCATGTGAAGCTAAGCAAGGCTCAGATACGAAACAAGCTGGAGGAATGCAACTTAGCAGATGCAGGAAAAACACCTGCCGCCCGTTTGTCCGGCGGACAGCAGAAGCGGCTTGCTATTGCAGTCACTGCGATACACAATCCCGATCTAATTGTTCTTGATGAACCAGCGGCCGGGCTTGACCCACGGGCACGTCAAGAGATTAGAAGAATGATTGAGCGGCTTGCCGGGAACAACGTGACTGTGCTGTTCTCCTCTCATGATATGGAGGAAGTATCCCGTATCGCTGACCGCTTGATTTTGATGGACAACGGACAAATTGTTGCTGAGGGACAACCGGAAGACTTATTGCAGCAATATCATGCGGAAAAATTGGAAGATCTATATCTTCAGTTGACCGATCATGCTTAGATTAGGAGGAAAATACAATGAAAACTATCTTCAAACTTACGCTTAAATCAGCAACCCGTGATCCATTTTTATTATTTTGGTCGATTGTGTTACCGATAGGCGGAACCATTGGCTTGGGAATGTTTATACAAGTTCCGGATTACCCTGAGCGCATACTAACCGGCATGATGGCTGTCAGCATTTTGTTCTATTCGTTCATGACCACATCCTTCGCGGTCCTGACACAGCGCCGAAGAGGTGTATACAATCTGCTGCGTGTAACCCCTATGTCTCTCTGGAAATATATATGCAGTATTTCAGGGGCATGGACACTGACTTCTCTTGTGTGCGCAATCCTCGTATTGATATCAGGTATTTTTGTTTTTGAGCTGAATATTGCAGTACGTTCGATTGTTGCATTGATACCGGTGATAATTATCGCTACGATTGGCTATGTTTTTCTTAGCTTTTTTGCTGCCAGCCTGAGCCGGACGGAGAGCAATGTAAGTATCCTAACGAATATGATTACCATTCCGCTATTGCTTTGCAGCAGCGCATTTTACTCCTTGGATAATGCCCCGGGCTGGGTGCAGACGCTCAACCGGTTTAACCCTTTTCAATGGTTTGTCAACGGATTACGCAATTCTCTGGCCTTGGAGTGGTCCAGCTACTTTATAAGTATGGGGCTATTGTCACTGGTGGGGATTGCCGCCTTTTTATTGGCATTAAGAACATTCAGATATGCTGATATATAAGTATCCTGCAGACCGAAACAGCGGCAGTCCAGACATGATAAACACGCCCAAAATGCCGCTGTTTTAATGCTTTTCGTTTGCGTCCTTTACCAAGAAACCCAGCAGACCTTTGGCATAGGGCTCTGGTTGACCCAATACTTCTACGGGGGTACGGTCAATTACGGTTGTCATTTTAATAAATGACGCTATCTGCTCATCCATAAAATCAATGTCCAGCTTGTCTAAATATCCGTTGGGTCCTGTTGCACATAAATAGTCTGGCGCTGGAACAAGTGAGATATTCGGTATCCCGGCGTCAAATAACGGTTGCCCCTCGCCAAAATGTATATTGTTTATCGGTTTCAACGTTATACTTCTCACTTTCGTTCTTCCCTTAAGCGAATCCAAATAAATTGTATTCATCACCTCATTTGCTGTATACACAAGTTCAGTTTCAAGATTTCCGGTGCCGCTGTATCGGCTATTCTCCTGATTATCTTTCCATTCCCTGCATCCCAAGTGCTCCAGTGTAAGACCTGCCACCGCCTTCTGATGGCCTCCTACTCCGTCCCAAAGTTCAGGATGATCATGCAGCCAGCGTGTAGTGGCTTGACCCTGTATGCCGAATTGCGGAATTTGAAAGTGGCCTGCAACGAACACAAACACTAAGTCCCTTTGACGCTGTTCCAATGGAAGCTTTGAGAAATACTCTGCCATCGCCAGCAGACCAACCCCTCCGTTTTCCTCACAGGCATTCGGTCCGTCTGTATGGGTATTGATCAGGATATTTTCGCTTCTATTCGTTCCCGGAAGAATGGCATAAAGCGTATCGCTATCAGCATTTCCCTTGATGTCAGCATGCAGTACTAAACGTGCTTTTGCATGCCGGAGGGCTAGCTGCTTCAATTGATCTCCCGTGTTCCCGTCTACCCATAGAGCCGGACAATCTTTAAGTCCAGTTGTGAATGGAAGGTATTGCCCCCTAACGTTTTCTGCGGATATCTTTTTCCAGATACATATCACACCTAACACTCCAGCTTGTTGTGCCTCTACTAAATCCGGACCCTTCATTAACGAACTAACAACAGAATTTCTTAGTCCGAAAGGAAGCTTTGCGCTTTTAGGAAACGAGGTTCTTTTTCTAAGTGCTACCGAAGAGGGAAGTTTGGAAACGGTTACTTCCACAATCGCGATTTTCCCAGCCGCCTGTTTGAAATTTCCGGGTCCTGAACCACAATAGATCAGTTCACCCACAACGCCATCCTCTGTGGTTGTTCCTGAATAGGGGTAGTAGGACGTAACGGGATATTCCTCTATGCCGCCATGTTCCGCCTGCACAGACAGACTCCATTGCTTCGCTTCCCATTTTGTGAACACATGCTTGTCCCGGCTGACTTTCAGTCCCATGTCCGTTAATTCTTGTTCGAAGAAATCAATCAGCTTTCTATGTGCCTTATTTCCAGTAAATCGCGGGCCGACTCTATTCAGCTCTTCTTGCCAATACCATAGCTTTTCTTTGTCAGGAAGGATGTTGCTATTCATAGTACATAGCTCCTTTTTGCTGTAGCTCAACTTAATACATTTCTTCATCACTGCTTCCAGTATAAAGGTTGAAGTATACTGCAAGGTCAAGCTCCTCCAAAAATTAAAGACCCGCAGAGGGAGAGGGCATCCCCTTCTGCGGGTCTAACTTGTATTTCGGCCTGCTTCTATATTAGTACAAATTCTGAATAAGCAATCCCAACAGCACAGCAGATTCTTGATTTAACAGCATATCCTTAGGCCGATATTGTACTGTTCCATTAGTCGTTGCAACATCAGGACCATACAGATGAAGGCCCACTACGAATTGTACCCCTTCAGATGCCCATGGGCTGACATCCTCGCTTAGCTCAGCCTTTACAGGTTCAATAATTATATTTTGCTTCACCAGCCTCCATATCATAGCCGCTGCCTGCTCCCGGGTCACAGGCTCATCCGGGCGGAAGCTTCCATCCGAAAATCCCGATACGACTCCGCTTTCAACTGCAGTCTGAATTACGGCCTCATACGGATGGCCCTTAGTATCACTAAACTGGCTAGGCCTTGTAGAAAGCGGAAAATCTGTAAACTTAAACAACTGGGCAATAAATTTGCCCCTTGTCAGGGGTTCTTCCGGCTTAAATGTATCCTGATCCTGCTGAATCACACCCAATTGAACGAGCGCATAAATATATTTTGCGTAAGGATGGTTCTCTGGAACATCAGAATATTTCGCAGGCTCAGGAAGCTTCTGAGACCAACTACCGGCGTTGTTGTAGAAGAAGTATTCAATGTTCCCGTCTTTATCCGCTTTGAAGCCTGCAGGCACTCCATCCTCATCATAGAACAGCAGCTCCTTCGACTGGCCTAAGACATGCTCTCCCAAAGGATCTGACACCAGCAGAGTTCCATCACCGGCCTTAATATCGTAGGTCCAGCCAGGGTTACGCAAATCCTGATATAAGCCTTCGAATGGATGCAATTGCTCTTGCGTTGGCTTCGGCGTTTTTATCACAGGACTTATCCCTTTATCTGGGAAATAGCGGTTCATAAACTGCTCAAAGAAGGGGGCCCGAAGGTTGCCTTTATCACTGTTAAACACAACGAATATTCCCGTATTCTCTTCAGGCAGCAACCATAAATTGCTATGAAATCCGGGTAAATCGCCACCCTTCTCAACGACAGTGTATCCATTGTAAGACGACGGATAAATAGTCTCCAGGCCATAACCGCTCCCCGGAATATCAGGATGAATAGTCACACTGTTCTTCTCCATCTCCAAGACTGAGTCTTTCGTTAAGATGCGCTTAGAACCCTGTTGTCCATAGTTAACCATCGCCTGAAGGAATTTCGCCATGTCACTGCCTGTTGAGAACATGAGTCCTTCCGGACCGCTGTCAGGGATATTGGGGATCTGTGCTTGAGGCTTCAGTGTAACATCATAGGGGGTAGCAATGGCCTTCTTTACCTCACTATTGAACAGCACATCACTGTTATTCATACCTAAGGGTTCGAACAAGCCTTTTTTCATATATTCTTCAAAGGTTGAGCCACTCGTCTGTTCGATAATGTAGCCCAGCAGAGAAAATCCATAATTGTTATATCTGTAGGCTTCACCAGGTGTACGGGTAACAGTGGGCACTGTTGCTTTTACATAGTCCTCCAAGCTGTAGGCTTTACCAGGCTCAGGGGAGCCCCCTAAATCAAAACCCGAAGTATTGGTCATCAAATGCTTAAGAGTAAGCGGGGACCCTGTTTTATTAGGAATTTGCAAATGAGGCAAATAGCCCTGTATATCCTTATTCAAATCAACCTTGCCTGCCTCAGCCAACTGCATGATCCCCACAGAGGTAAGCAGCTTGGAGACGGAAGCCAGACGAAATACGGTCTTATCTGCATCGAAAGGTTTCTTGGCGGCAACATCAGCGTAACCGTAACCTTGGTTAAGCAATACCTTGCCATCTTTAACCACAACAACTGCAGCTCCTACAAGCTGTTCTTGAATTTCTTTCTGTTTAAAAAACTGATTGGTGAATTCCTTTACATCTGCCTGTTCTAACTTTGCGTCTGAGCGCTGAACAGGTTCAGCTCTCGCCAGTGCTGTTGAAGGCAGTATAAGCAAGGTGGCAAGGGCCAGCCCGAGGATTTTTTTCATCATAAATCTCCTAATCATAGAATTAGTTAGCACTCCATAAGCAAAAGGGTATAAATAGTTTGTCCGTAGGTTTCAACTATGATGTCATCGTGTAACTCCCTCCTTTATCTGCAGCATCGGTATCCTATACCCTTTCTAGTTTACTCAATCAATTCTTAACAATCTTTATTTGATTCTTAACTGTTTCTTAAATATGCTGCTATGTATGGCTGGCTGTTATAATATTTTTCGTATGCACCGTAAATAAATATAAATTCCCGAGGTCATAAAATATAACATAGTTATAGTTATAAATCGCCACAAATTCATGATATATTCGGAGTCTTGGAATAAATTTATCATCCCCAATAAAATACAGATTCCGAATGTAAAATCATATAGTAAGGGTTTCACTATTCCTTTAAAGGCGACCTCCTTGTTGCGTAAAACTTTCATATTCCATATAGACGCAACCAATTCAAGTACAATTATTGCAATAGCAGCCCCCTTATAACCAAACCCGGGGATAGCCACTAAAAAATATTGGATGATTATTGAACATGTGATTCCGGAAAGAATTCCCAAGAAGGGATCTTTCCTATTATCCTGAGCCCATAAAATACTGGTGGAAATCTCACGAAAACCAACGATCAGAGGAATAGGGGCTAAGGCTTTAATCATATGACTTGCGCTTTCCGTATTAAAAATGTAAAAAGACAGTTCATCTGCATACACAAATAAAAACAAACCGGTTACTCCTCCCCATAACCAGCATGTGTATAAGGCAGTATTACAAATGCTAATGAACTTTCTTTTGTCTCCCTTTTGCCACTCAGCAACAATGTGACTCGTTAAGATATGACTCAATGCTCCGGTAAACAGTGTAGGTGCATAAACTACAATGACGGCCATTCCATAAATAACTCCGTATATAGCGGTTGCTTCAGAAGCACTGTAGCCTGCCGCAACGAGACGATTGGGAACAAGAAGGGCATCAACAAATTCTGAAAGCGGAATAAACAGACGGGTAGCGGAGATTGCCAACGAAGTTCTCACAAACCAAGAGAGTGTTATACGTGAATCTCTGCTCCTGTATGAAGATATAGTTTCTTTATTAAGTGAAATGAAAATAGTCAACATACTAAATGAGATAAATGCGCCCATGAAAGTGCCGTATAATCCATATCCAATTGCCCGCTCTACACCGAGTGACAAGAACTGACCAACAAGCAACAGCATAAAAACAAATCTGAACGACTGCTCAACAATCTCCGAGAGTGCGATTATCCCAAATTGCTTCAGCCCTTGCAGGTACCCTCGTACCAACCCCAGCAAAGGTACTGCAAATAAAGATAAGGAAAGACTGCGAATCGCATATTCCAGTCCAGGATTACTCAGAAACCCGGCAACCTCTGATGAATTCCAGAAAACCCCAAGACTAAAAAAGCCACAGGAAAGAATAAGACATAGCGATAATATTTTTAAAAATCCCCAACCCTGTTTAGGTGCTTTTGCTGTTGCAATAGCAAGTGTCGTTGGAAATCCGCTGGTAAGCATCAAGATAAATCCGTAAAAGGAATAGGAAATTTGATACAGTCCTATTCCTTCTGCGCCAATGATTCTTGTAAGGATCACCCGGCCGACGAGTCCGATCAACTTCACTACGAACATGGCGCCGGCTCTGATCACGAATTGTTTGATAAGCCGGGGTATCCTCATTTTTCCCTCCTGCATCACATAAAGGTTCTTATTTCTATGTGTATGACAGTGAGCCCCTGATATGCTGACAAGCCTTAACTTCACTCATTTGCTCAATCTTTGATGTGAAATAACTGATATCTAGTATCTCTGTCCCATCCTAAATCAAAAGGAACCCGATAACGGTCAGCGGTGTGTGAATTAACTAACGGATAGCCATAATCATCAAATCCGACAACGACGGAGAAATGATCCGTATCATCATCATGCAATATATAACCGATGAGATCCCCAGGCTTCAGCATGGAAATCGCACCTTCAGGGTATTTATCAGAGGGGCTGGTAATTTGCAGATAATTACCCTTAGCAATAAGCTTGCCATATCCAGATCTTATAAGGAAGCGACTCAAGGAATCTGTTTGAACCCAGGTTTGGGTTCCACCTGAATTTTTAAAATAACGCCAGTTCCCTGCCACAGCCAAACCCCCGCCCTCCTCAGCATCTCCGATGACCTGGGAAGCAAAATTTGTACAGTCCCCTCCTTTACTTGTGTAATCCAAATATTTGTTATTGTAACGATGCTGATTACCGGCCCCCCAAGCAGCTCCGGCATACTTGTTGGCATAACGGACAGCACGATCGCGGTTATACATTTTGCTGCTGGTATGATCGGATTGTGGCTTAACGGAAGGGGCTAGCCCGTCTAATCCTTCTGAAACTTTATCCGGATTTTCATCCAAAGGATCTAAGTACCATTCCCTGGAAACTTTCCAAAGTCCGTTTCTTTTTTTCAATGTAATGAAATGCCTTGTTCCAACTCCGAAAAATTGCTCTGGCAAAATTTTGTTTGTATAGATATATCCAACTTTGTGGGATTGCACCAGTGAGACTACAGCTTGATCTCCTGCAATACGCTGACGGACAATCCGAATAGTGCTTTGAGAATGTGTCAATTGAATAGCTCTTTTATTTGACCATTTATTTAAATACTTCATTCTGTTTTTTTCATGCTGCAGTGCAAGTTGACTGGCTTTATCATCAAGGTAATAATCCTTTACTTTTTGAAGGTCTTGGCTGATTATTGCTTCAGCTCTGACCCTGTATAAGTCATCCAATGCAGATTTAATTTCATGGTCCACCTTATTTTGTTTAGCAACTGCCGCATTTGCTGAAAATGGCAGAATGGTCATAACCAATATCATCACAACTATTTTGTATATATATTTTATGTGTGTGCTTCGTTTCATAGTTCCCCACCTAATTTAGCGAAAATAACCAATCTTTGTTCATGTTCCTTTTTCTTTCTACTGTAACGGCCAGTACAAGTGATAAGATTCAAACGGTAATCATCGCTTTTGCCGAATATGCGTTAATTTTTTCCCCGAATATTAATATCTCCACAATGATCTTTTTTAGAGAAGTAAATTAATCCCACCCCCTTGTTTTTGTTCCACTATTTAACATAAACAAAACGACATATTTCCTTATGCTCTGAGCAAAATACGGGCATGGAGGTGATATTAATGAAAAGACTGTATATGTTAGTGCTTATGACCTTGGTAATTGTTGTCCTTTCCACGGGCTGTGGTACTAAAAACAACACAACAAATGGATATAAGACTCAATCAAAGGAACAACATATGATTCATAAAGCCGATTCTACTCGCTCGGATAAGGTTGCCAAAGACCTTTCCAAAATTAGAGGAGTAGATAAAGCCACTCATCAAAGACATCGGGCGAACCGTAACTCACCCTTTACGTTAACTTACACCAGCACGAAATGGGGTGTCCCAAAAGCCATGAAATGGCTTGCCCGGGACACCCCATAGGTGCTTCATTATCACTTTAGTTCACCATAACTCATTGTACTAAATTCTATTCCAGAGGGATCATGGATCGAGCCGAGGCTTCATACTCTTGAGGGATGAATGGTTTGGCTGAAGAATAACTCAAGTTGGTATCCCCTATTTTAAAATATAAAAAAGCCACGCTGCTTTCATTTTCCGGAATCCATTTACCGGTTGCTTCATCGGTAAGCTGTACTTCTTTTTCATCGCCGCCCTCGACAGCAGGGCCAATGTCTTCTTCAGATTGAGCAATAGCCATATGCAGGAATTTAAGGATTAACGTATTCTCCTTCACCTCTATACCTTCAAAAGAATCGTCCGGCCCACCGCCGATTGTAGGGATATACACTTTTTTGACTCCAGCCATAATCTATAAGTTTCATAATGTTTTCAATTATAATAAATTTTTGTAAATCACTTTGCATAAAAGTGTAGAAGCACCCTCCGTACGGTTGAATACCGGCTGAGGGTGCTTCTTTTAATAAGACATGCTGCTGGTTACTTCAGGTAGGTACCCGTCACTCCAATTCCGCCGCTGCCGTTTAATACATACACTCTCGCATTTCCTTTACCGGAGCATGTCAGTGTAATCGTGCCGTTGGTTACGTTTTTCGAATCGCCGGTCACCGCATCCACGTAAGTTCCGTTCGGAATTCCGGTAAAAGTGGCATTGCCCGAAATCGTAACCAATGCAAAGCTGTCAATGCCTTTGGCGTTGTCGGTATATCTTCTCTTAAACGCCAGGTTGCCCGTTACATTCTCTGTAGAATACTGACCTTTCTGCAAAGCTGGAACCGCTCTTCTGATTAAATTGAGCTGTCTGATATGTTTGGCCAGAGGATAGTTGAGCGAGTCCGCAAGTGTTCCGGTAGCATTGGTATATCTGCCGAAATCTTGTACCGTAACACTGCCTTCAATATGGTCCCCGTAGTAAGCGCGGCCTGTTGTGCTGAGCGGTGCGTTTGGACCTACATCGATAACGGAACCCTTTTTAAATTCGATTTCAGAGCCATAGAAAATGGCAGGGATTCCCCGGAAAGTGAACATCAGAGCGAGATTCTCAGCCCAAGTGTCCTGTGTACCGGCAAAGCGCTGATTTTCCGGAGCCTGGTCGGGAGCATAGTCATGAGAGTCGATGTAGGTTACATTCCAGGTTGCATCGTTATAGAATTGGTCGCCGCTTTTCATACTGAATGCTTCCTGTGCTGACTTGAAGGCCCAATGCATAGGAAAATCAATTACATCCATACCCGATTTCATCGAATAGTCAGGCGCATGATAGGTATTTCCGATCAGGAAAGCATTGTTCGAGGTAGGCTGTCCTGCTGTAGTCGAGTTATCTGCCCACTCCTGTTCAACCGACGCTTTATTGGAAGCGTAATCATTTGTATTATCACCCGGATACGATTTCGAAGATTTCCAGGTGTAAAATGGTGTCGAAATTGCCGGAATCCCGCTGTTCCATACATCTCGGTAGCGGGTGGCCACTTCTCCAAAGATAAAGAAGTCCGAGCCGCCTCTTGTCTTCCAGGCAGGAATAAAGTATTTATTAAAAATATACCGGCTCACATGCTTCACTGTATCGAGACGGAAAGCATCCACACCCATATCAATATATTGGTTATAGGAGTCAATCAAATACTGGTCTACTACAGGATTTTCCGTGTTGAGGTCGACGCAGTCTCCGGCAATCTGTCCTGTCTGTACGGTATAAGATTCCCAGGAAAGACTTTTCTCCGTATGGTAAATGTTATTATTTGCCCCCTCTGTCTTCATTAAGGCAAGTCTTGCCTGATATTGCTGATCGGGTGTCATGGAATCATAGTTTGCCGGCAGCTTATCCGTTATTTTGAGCATGTTGTTAACGGTGTCCGGCTTGGTCTCATCTTTCTTGAACATGGGGAACAGATTCTCTTCACCGAAATTACCGGTATGATTAACGACGATATCCTGAATAACCTTCAACCCTTTGGCATGGGCCGCATGGATCAGCTCCTGATAGGAAGCGCCTGCCGATTCATACCTTGGGTCAACTTTGGCAAAATTGATCGGGTGATAACCATGATAATCATAACCGCTCGCATTCTCCACAACAGGTGTAATCCAGATGGCACTGAATCCGAGAGCTTTGATGTAATCGAGCTTTTGAATCAGCCCCTTGAAATCGCCTCTCCAAGCCGGGTCCGAATCCGGATTTCCCGCCTTGGCATCATCCCATGAGTGCTCGTTGTTGCTCGGATCGCCATCATAGAACCGCGAAGTGATCACGAAATAAATGCTGTCTTCCCGGAAATCTCCCGACTTACCAATGTTGTAGACAAAGCTTTGCGTGGTTTGATTGCCGGCGCCGTCTATCACAAGAAACTTCAATGTGGTGGTTTTGGAGATAAGTATTGAAGGTCCAGTCAAGCCGGACAGTGCATTGCCTGAAATATAGGCTTTAGAACTTGCGGATGGTTCCGTACCATCATCTGTGTAGTATGCCCTCGTCGTTGCTGCCTTGTTATCTTTTATCGTGAAGGATACAGTGACCTGGGACTCAGAATGCCCAACAGGTAAATTTGCTGTGATTGTCGGGGCTTGAAAATCGGCATTTAAGTCAATCACATAAGCGAAAGAGACTACATTTCCTGCTTGACCCAATGCGTTCACACCAAAGGCCTTGATGGTCAAAGAGGAAGCCACCTGAATTGGCGAGGTATACAAGGCTGATGTTGTCGTAGGTGTTGAGCCGTCTGTTGTATAGTAAATTTTATCGCCGCTATTGGTACTGGAAAGTTTCACTGTCTGGGCAGAATCGTATGTTTTCGGCGCAGGAGAGACTGAAACCACTGGAATTTTGGGGATTTCCGGGTTGGCTTCATACCACACGTTATCCGTGTAATACCAGGACTCCTTCACACTGCGGGACAAATCGCCCGTCTGTTTACCGCTGCCGTCATTAAAAATAAGACTCGCGCCCGCGGCATCAGCAATCGTATAGCTGTACCAGTCGTTCCCATCCGACTTCATCAGAATTCCGGGCCATGCCCCGCTTGTTGGAACGGTTGCCGGACTCAGATTCCAATAATGGATTCGCATCGCTGAATTCCAGCTTGATGGTTTCTTAATATGAACCGTTACCCCGGCTGCGATAGCTGTGGGTGTCGGTGTTACGGTTGCCGTCGGTGTTGGTGTTGGTGTTGGTGTTGGTGTTGGTGTTGGTGTTGGTGTTGGTGTTGGTGTTGCTGTTGCTGTCGGTGTTGCTGTCGGTGTTGCTGTCGGTGTTGCTGTTGCTGTCGGTGTTGCTGTTGCTGTTGCTGTTGGTGTTGCTGTTGCTGTCGGTGTTACGGTAGGCGACGGAGTAGCTCCAGGAGAGACGGTCACATAGTCGATATTAATGTTTCCAGTGTCCGTGGAGTCGTATTTGTAAGCAACCGTATTATTTCCGGCCTGCAAGGAGAGCGTTTCTGTCTGGTCGCCCCATGTATCCCAATTGGCCAAGCTTGGCAAAGTTGTCTGTTTTACTTTTATTCCATTGACATAAATGGAGAGGTTTTTGGCGCTGCCCGTTGCATTCGCATAGCGGAGAGTAGCATTATAGGCTGCCTGACTGGAAGCCTGGACGCTGAAAGTTGCAGCTGTTCCAGAGGCGGTGTATCCATCCACAAACCCGGTCCCGGAATATCCGGTGTGGTTTGTATTAACATTTGCGCCTCCAGACAAGCCTGCGTTCTCTGCTTCGTATTTCCCGGTAACCGGAATTGTGACCATCCAGTTTTTCCCGCCATTGCTATCCCAGTAATCTGTCGGGGCCGTAATATGATAACAATAAATTAGTGTGGCATCCTCCGGCACATTGATATTCGCCGTAAATGTGGTCCCATTCCTGGCCATGGCCGTGTCCACAGTATTCGTCCAGTTATTGGTAGTCCAGTGCAATGTCACAGCTGTCGCTGTAGAGCTTGTATAGGTGACCGTATAATCGGTATCGCTGGCCGAAGCCCCTCCTGATAAGCCGAATAAGCTGAAGCAAAGCGAAAAAATAACCAACCATGAAACTAAACTCCGAGCTGTTTTGCGTGCCAAATAAACAACCTCCTGATCTAATTTTAATGGGATAGCGTGGCGCAAACGTTTGCATTAAAGAGAAAAAAAAGAAAAGCTTTCAATTTAACAACATTGGTTCTTTCATCTCCTCCTCCGTTGGCAATTTGGAAAGATCCATCATGTGTATGCGCTTACAATTAGAGTCTTCAGGAAGTGTCCGCTACGCCGTTACACAGAGTTTCATATCTCCAATGAATTTTCCTGTTATGATTATAGTCTCCATACTTTTCCAGGTCAATGAATCTCTTTGCCTATTAATCTGTCGCTATAGCTACAAACTTCTCCGATCTTTTCGTCCCGATTGTCGATTGTTAAGCTACACTGTCAACAATTGTTGGGTCAGCAGTCCCCCTTTCCACATGCGCAAATAAAAAAACGCAAGACCCCCGCCTTTGTGGGTATCTTGCGTTTTTTTGAGTTATATAGATTGAACTTAAGGTTTTAGAGTACAGGATCAGTCGCAACTACGGTGAATATTTGGACTTCCGGCCGCTGTTGTCTTCAAATTTCTTGATTTTAACCGCTATTAGCGGTAGAAATCCGAAGACTGCTTATGCTTTCGATGATAGCTTTCCTTCGGAAAGCTTTCAGGCGGACACTACCGCTCCTCCAGTTCCAAAATCCCCCTCCATTGCTCCTTTTCCTTATCTCAGTTTTTAAGTTCAATCTATATAGCATTTATTGTCTTAAACAGCAGAAGACCGGAACTGAAACCACTGGAAGTCAAACTGGCTGCCTGGCAGGAACATGAAGGTTACTGTCCGGCTGCCACTTACAGGCTCGAGGATAAATTCCCGCTCTGTGTAGCCGTCTGAACCGGCAAACTCCACAAGCTGCTTGGATTCGCCCCCGGAACCGCTGAACAGCAGATGAAGCGTATTGTTCTCAAGTGCAGAGCGCCCGCAGATTACAATCCGTGTACAAACCTGCTCTCCAAAGTCCATGCCGTCAAACACGAGAGAGACGTTGTTCCCGATGCCTTCGATAGCTGTCTCCGTGACGTTGAAGGTGTCTCCGTAAATCCGGCTGTTCTCAAGAGCGGCGAGCCGTTCGTAGGCTTTGCGCTTGTGGACAAAGCGGAACCCTTTCAGATGTATCTTCCGCCGCAGGACAAAGGAGAGGGAAGTGATGCCCGTCAAACGTTTGGGCAGCTTGTAGGTTTCCTCCTGATATACATTCCATTGTGACGGCTTCTGATAGGTTACGATGGACAGCAGCCCGGCCCCCGGTTCTCCGGGAATGCCTTCCCAAATTTCAATCGGGAACTCTTCGCCGTCCAGGGAGAAAATAGGAAGAATGATTTCATCCGCCCCGTAGTCGCCGAAATCAATCCGTTCGAAACAGATCCGGCTCTCCCCTTCCCGCGCCGTAGCCACACCGCGATCGTTGCCGTTGGTCAGGTTAAGGCTGGCGCCGCTGTGATAGCCGGCGGATATAAATTCATAGGGGTCCAGATAAGCTTGCCCTAGCCCGGTGAGCTTGAATTCCATTTGCGAATAGAGCCGAATCCCCTCAGCACTGTTGGCAGTGCCGCAGCGGATATACACATCCCCATCTCCAAGACCGGTAATGACCGCTTCATGACCATCCGCCTCAATAGTCGCTATATTGGCATCTATCCCTCCGGCATTGGTAATGCGCCACTCTACATCCTGAAAGGTAGCATTCTCCGGATGAAGCTTCACACGAACCGGAAGCGCAGGATGCTCCGCAGTAAGGACATTGCCCTCAGGACAGATCAATTCCAGCTTGCGCACAGGAATTTCCGCAGCCAGACTGCTTTGAATTTCTTCCGGTTCTTCCCTTGCCTCCAAAGGACAGTCCGCATAGAGGTATAACCGGTCTTCCGCAGCAGTTCCATGCTCCGGTGCTGCGGACTGCAGCACAAGCCCGGCGGAAGGCATTTCCGGCGAAGAAGCACGCAGGAGGATCGTGCCCGCCTCCCGGGTGCCGGCAATCACAGCGAGCAACTTGCCGCTGAACATCTTGCGGCTTACACCCTTGTATGAATCGTAGTCGGTGCTATCGCCGTTATCCAGACCAACCAGACGTCCGGGGCCTTCTATACTAAGGCTAACCCGGTTATTGGCGTTTGCCACCGGAAGACCTTCCTTGTCAGCTGCGGTAATCGTAACAAAGATCAGATCCTCACCATCAGCCGTAATTTGCTGCTTATCGGGAGTCAGGACCAGAAAGGCGGCATCACCAAAGGAGGATTGCTGCTCCGTAGCGATCACATTGCCCAGATCATCATAGGCAACAGCACGGAGGACTCCCGGAGCATAAGGCAGCTGCCATTCTCCAAGCAGCTTGTGGCCATTGACATGATCAATGTCATAGGTGCCTTGGGATACATCATTGAAGAACAGCTCGATCCGCGGAGCATTCGAGCAAACCCGGACATCAATGAGCTGCCCCTCCGAAAAGTCCCAGTACGGGAAAATGTGGATCATCGGATGGGTTCTGTAATCCGTCCATTCCGCTTGATAAATGTAATAAGCATCCTTAGGAAATCCCGCCGTGTCCAATTGTCCGAAGTAGGAGTTTTTGGTGAAGTACGGAGTCGGCTCTCCTATATAATCGAAGCCGGTCCACAGAAACTGTCCGAGTGAATAGCTGGCATCGCGGTCGGCCGTGATGCAGGCCTCCGTGCTTTTGGCTCCCCAGCTGGTTGAGCTGTTGCCGAGGGAGGAGCACTGCTGATCATCGTCGGCCAGCACGGGCTGGGCCAGCGGGAAATGATAGATCCCCCGGCTCTGTACGGTTGAACAGGTCTCGCTGCCATAGATGATCCAGTCCGGATGCTCCTGATGCTGGCGGTCATAATATTTCTCCCCGTAGTTGTATCCCGCCACCTTGACAATATCGGCGCATTTCTGCGCATTCTCCCAAGGCATGTAGTTGGAGCCAATCGTTACGAAGGCGTTGCTCCGGGGATCATGGAAGAGCACCTCAGCCTGCAGCTGCCTTGTGAGCTCCTGGCCGCGGGCATCGGCATGGGTGTCGTAGATCTCATTGCCGATACTCCACATGATGAGACTGGGATGGTTACGGTCCCTCCGTACCCAGCTGGCCACATCCTTCTTCCACCACTCCGGGAAGAAACGGGCGTAATCATAGGGAGTTTTGCTGCGCTCCCACATGTCGAAGGCTTCCGAGACGATAAGCATACCCATTTCGTCCGCCAGTTCCATCAATTCAACCGCAGGCATGTTATGCGCGGTGCGGATAGCGTTCACACCCATTTCCTGCAGCAGGACGAACTGCCGCCGCAGCGCAGCCTTGTTGACGGCAGCGCCCAGACAGCCAAGGTCATGGTGCTGGCACACACCGTAAATTTTGACGTGGTTGCCGTTCAGGAAGAAACCTCTCTCACTGTCCAATTCCACCCGGCGGAATCCGAAGCTTTGCCGTTCTTCTTCGGTAACTTCATCCTGATCCAGCAGCTCCGTCTGGAGTGTATACAGACAGGGATTGCCGATATCCCAGAGCACTGGCCGGTCCACGGTCAGACGGCTGTAGGCATGAACGATAAGACCGCCGTCCTGCGCTGGGAGCGCAGATTCCCCTTGTGCGATTGCCGTTCCGCCCGCGTCCAGAATGGTGTGGCGGAGCTTCAGGCCTGATGTTTCCGCTCCTTCTTCCACCTGCAGCTCGCAGTCCACATCGACTGTCCAGGCTTCGCCGCCCGCATGCCGGGCGGCAATATAAATGCCATCGGGTGCTATGTGGGTCTTCGGATAGGTCTTCAGCCACACGGAGCGGTAGATCCCGGCACCTGAGTACCAGCGGGAATTGGGTGATTCGTGAATGATACGCATATTAATCGTATTGTCTCCCTCAATCAGATAAGGGGTAATATCGAATTCAAAGGTCGAGTATCCGTATTTCCATTCACCCGCCTCATGTCCGTTCACGTAAAGCATAGAATTCATATACACTCCCTCAAAACGCAGGGACAGGCGGCTGTGGGCTGGCACTTCGTCCAGGGTGAGGATTTTGCGGTACCAGCCTTCTCCGTTTTCATAGAGCCCTTGAGTGTTGTAGATCAGCCAATCATGAGGCAGCGAAACCGGCATCCAGTCCGCATCAGCGGCTACCTTCACCAGCTCCGAATGAAGCGGCTGTTTACTGAAATGCCAGCCAGCATTCAGTTTTCTTTTGATACTCATATGGATAAGATTCCCCCCGTTTGTGGATTGCAGAGTGCAATTAATTATCCTTTCAATGCTCCCACCATAACACCTTTAACAAAATATTTCTGCAAAAAGGGATACAGGAGCAAAATAGGTGCCGTTGTCACGATGATGGCCGCATATTTTAATGTCTCGGCAACGTCGCGGCTCTGGATCAGGGTTGTGGTCCCAAGCATGCTGGCATTGTCGTTCTCGAGAATAATGTTTCTGACCACAAGCTGTATCGGATAGAGATCCTGATCCCGCAGAAAGATCATTGCATTAAACCAGCTGTTCCAATGGCCCACGCCATAATAGAGAATCAGTACAGCAACAACCGGCATGGACAGCGGAATGAAGATCCGGAACAGGATCGTAAAATGACCGGCTCCGTCCAGAAATGCGGACTCCTCCAGCTCCTTCGGAATGGCCATAAAATAGGTCCGCATAATGATTAAGTTAAAGGTGCTGACAGCCGTAGGCAGAATAAGCGCCCATAAGGAGTCCAACAGCCCGTAAGATTTCACAATCAGATAGAAGGGGACCAGTCCTCCCTGAAAAAACATCGTAAACACGATAAAGAACATGATCGGCTTCTGCAGCATTACCCCTTCCCGGGACAGAAAATAGGCTCCGAGAGAGGTAAGCGTCATATTAATCCCGAGCCCCACTACTAATATGAAAAGAGTGTTTTTGAAACCTGACAGGATCGTAGGATTGCTAAGAACTGCCTTGTAGCCCTCCAGGGAAAACCCTTGCGGCCACAGCAGGATGCCATTGAACGAAATCAGTTGGTTGCCTTCACTTAAGGAAGAGAAGAGGATATAGAGCATAGGATACAGCGTCAGAATAATCAGCAGCACCATAATAATGGTATTGCAAATGTCAAAAATACGTTCACCGAGCGACGTTTTAATCATCGTTGTCCACCCCTTACCAAAGACTGTTGTTACTAGCACGTTTACTGAAAGAGTTGGCGAGCAGCAAAATGGTGAAGTTGATCACGGAGTTGAATAGTCCCACCGCCGCGCTGTAGCTGTAGCTGAATTCCAAAATCCCTTTACGGTAAACATAGGTGGATATGACATCCGCCGTCTCATAGATACTGGCACTGTATAAGAGAATGATCTTCTCGAAACCGACGTTCATGATATTCCCCAGCGCCAGAATCAGCATAATCATAATGGTCGGAAGAATACCCGGCAGCGTAACGTGGCGGATCTGCTGCAGCTTCGTCGCTCCGTCAATCTTGGCAGCCTCATACTGCTGCTGGTCAATTCCGGTGATGGCCGCCAGATAAATGATGGTTCCCCACCCGATCTGCTGCCATATTTCACTGATTATATAAATGGGGCGGAAGGATTCCGGTTGCTGCAGGAAGGAGATCCGGGCGCCGCCAAAAAAGGCAATGACATCATTAATCAGACCATCGGATAAGGTAAAATACCGGATGATTCCGGCTACAACCACCAGTGTAATAAAATGCGGCATGTAAGTGATCGTCTGTGTAATCCGCCGGAAAAGCGGGCTTTTTAATTCATTCAGCAATAATGCCAGAATAATAGGTGCGGGAAACCCGAATAGCAGGTTGAAAAAACTCAGCAAAACCGTATTCTTAATTACGCGAAAAAAGTAAATGCTGGAGAAAAACTCCTCAAAATGCTTGAATCCGACCCAATCGCTGCCCAGAATCCCTTTAGCCGGAACAAATTGCTTGAAGGCAATAATGGTTCCATATAAAGGAACATAGTGAAATAGAACATAGTAAATTACCACCGGAAGAATCATCAGGTAGAGCCATTTATTGCGCAATAAATCTTTGCCCAATCTGGTTTTCAGCATAACTTTCTCTCCTTTGCTGCAGTACTTAAGAAGGGGCCGCCCATTTTATCCTATTTATAGCGGCCCCTGCTGACAGGGTCTACCGTTTCATGTAACGCTCATAAGCTGCCTGCTGAATCTCCAGTGCCCGCTCAATGCCCATATCTTTCAACTGCTGAACATATTTATCGTAATTATCAACGGATTCGGTACCCAGAATAATTTTGAGCTCGATCTCTTTTACAAGCGCGTTAATGTCATTCATAATACTGCTCATTTCATCAGCTTCCTCGGCTGTTGGTGTAATCGGTGGAAGCAGATGGCTTTCATGATTGGTTTTCTTCCAGATATCGATGGATTCTGTGGTTTGCAAATATTTAGCTGGCAGATTATTGTCCTGCTGGATCATCGGGAAATTGGTTCCGTGCGAGTATTTCATCATGACCTGATCACTGCCGAGACCTTCCGGATTTTTAACCACCAGATCGGTATATGCAGGTTTGCCGTTCTCCAGAGTATACGTAGTGCCTTCAACGCCAAACGTATTCAGCAGGCTGCCTTCCTCGGTGTAGGCGTAGTCCAGCCAGCGCATCGCCGCTTCGACATTTTTGGCAGTGGCCGATATTGCGGCTGAGCTGGTGCCCGCATAGGCATTATCCAGTTGTCCGAACTCGGGGAGCTGGCCTTTGGCAGCAGACGGATAAGGAGCCGCCACAAAATTGGCGTTCGGATCGGTTTCCTGTGCAGCAGAGTTGTACTTCTCGATATAGAACTGCCAGCCAATCGTTGCCCCGCTTACTTTGGAGGTCATCTTCTTGTCTACCGTAGCCGAATCAATCGAAGCAAAGTCCTTGTCAATCAGCCCTTCTTTATACCACTGAGCCATCGTTGTCAGATAATCCTTATATCCGGGCTCCAGGTAACCGTACACTACTTTTCCGTCATTGATATAAAAGTTCCCCATCACTCCATAGGCCCCGGCAAAACCGCCGGTCCGTTCGCCCAGAAACATCGTACGGAATGTTACAGGCGCAGCGGCATTTTTCTTTTCTTTAAAAGCAGTCAGCACCGTATGCCATTCATCAATCGTTTCCGGAACAGCCAAGTTCAGCTCATCAAGCCAATCCTTGCGGATAATAGGGCCGCCATATACCCGTCCGGCCTCGGAGCGGATGAACGGGAAGGCATAATAAGTGCCGTCATCCGTTTTGATCATTTTATCGATTTCAGGATGCTCCTGGAGCGTCTTCTTCAAATTGGGTGCATATTGATCAATCAGGTCATTCAGCTTCAGAATGTACCCTTGCTCTACCGCTTTATCCGGACCGCCCGGATACTGCAGCCATGTATTCAGAAAAATATCCGGCAGCTCACCCGAGGCTAGCAGCAGGCTGAATTTCTGGTCAGTCATGGGTGTTCCGCCTAAATGCTTGATTTTAATCCCTGTACGCTTTTCATATTCGTCATCAATAGGCAGTTTTTCCGGAGTACCTCCCAATTGTTCGTTCATAAAGGTGAGCTCCGTGCTGCCAGACATCGGATAAGCGAATTCTGCGGCAGGCGTTTCATTGGAAGGAGGGTTAGAAGCGCTTTCATTATTGCCATTGCTTGAATTGCCGCATCCGGCTGACAGCAGAGCAAGACCCAACAACAGGATAACCGATTGGTGAATTTTTTTCTTTTTGAATGTTTTCATCAACATGACGACCTCCGTTTAATGTGATTTGATGACTTGTTGCCTCTACAATGTAAGCGGATTTATACGGGCAAACAATGTTCAATATGCAAAATCCATTGATCAAAACGCAAAAAGCGGATAGGCATTTTGAGTCCCTATCCTCCTTTTTGGAAATTGAAGATCCAGTTTGTTTATTGCAGATTCTTATATCGGCCAGGCGTGATGCCTTCATATTTTTTGAATACCCGGATAAACGCACTGCTGCTGGAGAAACCGACCCGGGAGGATATTTCTTCAATAGTGACCCCCTCCTGCAGCAGCGTTTTGGCCTCACCGGTGCGGATCTGGCTGATGTAATCATGCAGCCCTTGCCCGGTTTGTTCCTTAAATAACCTGGATACGTACTGGGGAGTAATGCCGAAATGGGCGCCGATCATAGATACGCTGAGATTGATATCCGCATAATTGTCCTTCACATACGCAGATACCTCTTCCCCAATTCCGGTATTGGTCATCAGAGTCAGCTTCTCATTAGCCATACCGCAGGCCATCCGCGTCAGCTCCATCAGCTCTTGCCGGAATTCCCCGCGTGTTGTGCAGACTAATAGACGTTTCATTGGACGCCATTCTTCCCACAGCTTAGACCGCTGGGCCTCTTGAGGAATTGCCTTCATAATCGAGCTGGTCAAATCAATCATCGCATACCTCACAAGCTCAATGGACACCTGGGAACCGAAAAACTGTGCCAGAATGGCATCCACCATAGCTGATGCTTTATCAAACTCCCCGCTTTTAATCAGGTTAATAAATACGACTTCATCATTGATGGAGAGGTAATAATCCGTTTCCTGCGGCTCAATTTCCCCATACCAAATAGACAGATTCTCTTCCAGCACCAGCCGGTATTCCTGAGCCTCCAGCGCCTGAAGATAACCCTGGTGCAGGCTGTTCAGTCCGGTGTGGCGCTCACTTCCGGCCATAACAATCTGCAGACGGTACTTCCGGTCAATAAACTCCAGTGTTTTGGTCAGTGCTTCCTCAATATCCTCTTTCCAGCTGGCTGAACGTTCAGCATTGATATTGATTACAGCTGCCAGCATGCCGTCCATTTCGGTAAAGCTTAGACTATGATGCCCGCCGGTGAAGTCCGTGATGATATTGGAAACGATGAAATTGGAAAGGCTTGGTGAAGGACTGCCTTCTCCCCCGCCCTGGATATAGAACAGCAGCACCGCGAAATCCTCAGAATCCCATTTAAAATGATGCAGTCTTGCCGCTTCCTCCACCGACAATCCATCTTCAGCCTGCCCTTTAAGCAGACGGGATAAATAATAGGTTTGCAGGACACGAAGCTGCCTGAACTGCCGGTTGTTAATGTCATCTCTTTCACGGATGGTGGCCAAAGCGCTCTCCCTGATGAAGGAAAACTCATCCAGCACCCGCTGTGTCCGCTCATCCTTGGCACCCGAGAACATATTCACTAATTCGCGTACAGGATTATAGTTCTTGCGGGCAAAATAAGAAATCACGCCGCCTCCGACCAAAAAGCAGAGCAGCAGCCCGAACAGGTTCAGATTGCGGATTTCCCGCGCTTTTTCCCAAAACACACTTGAAGGAAAGACGCTTATATATTTCCAGTCTGTTGTGTCCGAATCGATAAAAGATACCATGTTTTCAGTTCCGGCGATATTTATGAAAGAGGTTCCTGCTTTTTTGCCGCCTTCTTCGGTGTACGGCACGTTCTGAAAGCCGGCCAGGCTGTTATTCTGGAACAAAATTTGATTATTCTTATCTACAATATACACATCACCCTTATTGACCCAATCCACATTTTTCAGCATACTTTGAATTTTACTGCCGTTCAGCGGAAGGATAAGTGCCCCCTTAAATGCATTTTCCGCTCCGGCGCTTGAGAAAGGCTTCATTAAAACAACCTTGGTTTCCCAACGTTTGAATTGGGTGAAAGGGGTCAATGCCTTGCCCCCGGCAGACTCACCCTTCAACAGTGACAACCACTCTTCATAAGGCATACCGATCATTTGACGGTTCATCTCATAAAAGGTTTGACTGTCTACATAGGTCTCATCCGTCAGCACTTTGTCCAGACGGCTTGAATACAAATAAATTCCGCTCACAAAATCATTTGTCGATTTATATTTGCTTAACTCCTGACGGGTTTTGTAAATCTGAAAGGATTGACTCTTCTCTTCCTTGGTTGTCATGTTCAAGTATTTATTCACATCATTATGAATGGACAACTGCATAGCCATCTTCTCAGCCTGATCAATCTCACTGTCGACCGTATTTTGCATCTGCTTCAGCATCGCATGGCCTGCCCGCTCAATTTCATATTCAACGATTTGTTTAGTTTGCAGATATATAATAGCGCTAACAATAAGCGGAATAAGCATAATCACAGCATAGGAGACAATCCATTTGTAGGCCACACTTTTGCTGAACATCAACTTTTTTTGCTTCATATTCCGCACTCCCTTACGGTGTCTTAGCCTCTGTCCTTGCTAGATTTCAACTATATATATAAATGACCCGGAGGGCAATCTACAAAATGAACCTGATTGATTATTTGTAAACTTCCGCTTTTGCAATAGCCTATTGCAGTGAAAACTCAAAACCTCTTTATCGGCAGGAGGATACAAGGAGTGAACAGGCTGTTCCTCCGTCCTTTTGCTTCAAAAGAGGTTTCGGGCTTTATACGATTTGAAACACCGGCTGGTCTTTAACAAAGTGGACCGGAAGTTGTGGAAACTGCGATGACAGCCGCTCTGCCAGATAACTCATGCCGGACGCTTCACTCTCTGCATGGCCCAGCATAATCAAGGCTTTCTCCCGCCCTTGATGGGCTGCATCTCTTATATACTCTGGAGTCTCCCACTCCGGACCTTCTCCGGCTATGATTAAATCGAGGGACTCTTGTTCAAATAAGGGGATCACAGTGGCACCGCTGCCCCTGTAACCGACCAGTATTCCTACTCTGCGGCATGAAGTTGAGAGGCTGCCTGCTACACGCAAGTAAGGAATTTGAAGCTGCCGTTTCAGATATTCCGCAACCTCCGCAACCTTCATAGCAGGCATAGTCAGAATGGAGGCAGCGGGCTGATGTGACGAAACATATTTCTGCCAATCCAGCGCCCGGAGAAGGCCTTCAATGATCCCATCCGGTGTATAGCGGTGCAGGTAATCATGAAACCGGTAAATTCCCAGTCCCGAGCCTGCGATCAGATCAGCTTTTTGCTTATATACAGGGTCATGCATGAGCCATTCCCGGTGATCCTGATGACTAAAAAAAACGCCTTCGTGCGTGATGATCAAATTGGCGCCCAAAGCAATAGCCTGTTCTATGACATACTGTGAAGCGGAGAAGGCTGTAACGATTCCCTGCACCTTCGTCTCCAGGCATCCTGGCTCCAGCTTGTCTACAGTTCCATCAGGCGTAGCAATTCCTGCCGTTAATTTATCTATAATGCATCCGAAAGTAGGTGTCATTATGCCCTCCTAATATTTTGTGAGCATAAGCCTCATCGAGACTCTGGTCTATTCATTGGGATATACAATAACCTTCAGGCTGCCGCTTTTGTTATGAATGGCCCGTTCGAGCGCTTCGCGGGTTTCTGCCAGCGGGTAACGGTCTGTAATTAACACTCCTGCGTCCACGTCTCCCGAAGCCAAAAATCCGATTCCTTTGGGGTACGTATTGGCATATCGGAAGATGCCGTAAATGTCTATTTCGTTATCCGCAATAAAGGGCACATTAAGCGGTATCTCATCCTGTGCAGGCAGACCTACGATAGCCAGCCTTCCCCCGCGCCGTATGGAATATAGTGCCGACTGCAGCGCCTTCGGATTACCGGCAGTCTCCCAGGCCACATCTACGCCCGCCCCATCCGTTAATTGCTTGATGGTCTCTACCGCGTCCTCTTTCCTGATATTGATCGCATGCGTCGCTCCAAGGCGCAGCGCCGCCTCCAGTCTGACCTCCTCCAGATCGGTCACAATAATCCGGGAGGCGCCATGGGATTTGGCTGCCGCAACCGCCATCAGCCCGACAGGCCCCATCCCCATGATCGCCACCGTCTCACCTGCCTGCAGCCGGCTTCGTTTGGCCGCGTGGATGCCTACCGAGAAAGGTTCATTTAAAGCCGCTTCTTCAAAAGACAAATGATCGGGAATCCTGAACACCATATCCTCGCGGATCGCCAGATACTGTACGAATGCTCCGTCTACAGGAGGTGTCGCAAGGAACTGGACATCGGGGCAAAGATTGTATCTTCCAGCCTTGCAGGCGCTGCAGTGTCCGCAGGTCACTCCCGGTTCAACTGCAACACGGTCTCCGATGACTACTTTGGTTACCTTATCTCCTGCGGCAACAATAACTCCCGCACATTCATGCCCCAGAATAATCGGCTTCTCCACTACAAACCGCCCAATCCGGCCATGCTCATAGTAGTGCAGATCCGAGCCGCATACGCCAACGGCCATAACCTGGACGAGCACTTCATGATCGCCAACCTCCGGTACCGGCACTTCCTTAATTACGATGCTCCCGGGTTTGTCCATGACCGCTCCTTTCATGGTCAAGGGCAGCTTATCTTGTCTTGTGACTTGTGAATGCTTGCTCATGTCCGTTCCCCCCTCAGTAAATGACCCGTTTGCTGTTATCTTCGATGCCGCTCTTCCGGTAAAAGTACGTATTGATCTGGTCGCGCCATTCCTTGGCATGACCGGCCTGCTCCTTCAGGCGTTCCTCCACCTGCAGGTAAAGACCTTCTGCAACCTTGTCCTTTAGACTGGTCCACATCGACAACAGCTCTGCTGCACGCTCCGCACCTTCGAAGTGGGCATCATAAATATGCTGGATCACGGTTTTCCCGGAATGAAGCACATGGGTATATGGAACATGGTGGAAGAACAGCAGCAATTCATCGGGGCATTCCTCCAGAGAATCATAGTGCTCAGCATTGCTGCCTATATATTGGGCACTGTAGCCAGTGCCTGTCTTAACCGTCCGGTCTACACCGATTCCCCGATGGTCGGCATAATGATAGGTGCCCCACTGCGAATATTCATAACCGTCGACATTCGGTCCATAATGATGCTCCGGATTGATCATCCAGCCTACGCCCAGCGGTGCCGTGTAGGATTCATAAATCTCCCACGAATCAAGCAAAATCCGGCTAATGACGCCTGATACTACCGGGTCTGTGCCAAAGGTCAGCGAGATCCATTCACTGGCGATTTGCTCTGCCGTCAGCTCCGGATTCCAGGCCAGACGTCCGTATCCGTACAGATTCGCCTGTGCCAGCAGATGGCCGGTCCAATTCTTGTCATTGCCCACATTGGAAACCGCTGCAATACCACTGTAACGGTTGCCCCATAGTGATCCATCCACGATATGCTTTACAGGGGAAACCTCTCCTTTGGCATAGGTGTTGAATTCCATGATCTCTTTCCATTGGGGGACCAGATAACAGACATGGCGCTGCTGGCCGGTATATTCCTGGGCAATCTGGAATTCAATCACCTGATTGGTCCGCTCCAGCGCCCCGAACAGTGGCGATACAGGCTCTCTGACCTGGAAATCCATCGGGCCGTTCTTGATCTGCAGGATTACGTTATCGTTAAATTTGCCGTCGAGCGGTTTGAAATGGTCATAGGCTGCTCTGGCCCGGTCGGTCTTGCGGTCCCGCCAATCCTGCTTGCAGTTATAGACAAAGCAGCGCCAGATCACGATTCCGCCAAACGGTTCAAGCGCTTCGGCCAGCATGTTGGCCCCGTCGGCATGGTCCCGGCCATAGGTGAACGGACCCGGGCGGTTCTCCGAATCGGCCTTGACCACAAATCCGCCAAAATCGGGGATGGCTGCATAGATTTCTGCTGCTTTACTCTGCCACCACCTGCGTACTTCAGGGTCCAAGGGATCGGCTGTCCCTACTTCTCCTTCATGCATCGGACCGGCAAAATTAACGCTCAGGAACAGCTTGATCCCATACAGCCTGAACACATCGGCGATTCTTGAAACGTCGGGCAGGTACTTCGAAATAAACAGCGTTTCAAGTGCATGGACATTCACATTATTGATAGCAATCGCGTTGATGCCTGCCGAGGACATCAACCGGGCATAATCGCGGATACGCTCCAGGTCGTCCGTGAAACGGTTGTTTTCATACAAAAACGATCTTCCCGAATATCCCCGCTCCACACTGCCGTCAAAATTATCCCAATGGTTGATCATCCGCAGCCCATTTACTGGATTGACTACCTCGTCCAACCCCTCAATGCTCTGCAGGCTGCCGATCAGGCGCAGCAGGTGAAATACACCATAGAGAACACCCGCCGGTGATGAAGCGCCTACTGCAATGCAGTCATTTTCTTCACTGGATCGGATCGCAAAGCCTTCGGGGCCCACCTTTGCAAGGGTATCTTCAGCAAACACACTGGAAATTAATTCATTTCCTCCCTGGAAGGTACCGATGGCAATACACAGCCCATCCGGTTCGGATGACACCTTTATGCCCAGCATTGATTCAATACCTCTTTGCCATTCCTGAAGCGCAGCCTGAACCGTATCGTTCTTTTCGGCAGCCTTCACGGCCCCGCACCATTTCACGTATTGATGATATGCGTTCCCTTGCGGCAGCACCGGATAGCTTAACCAGGCATTGTATCCACTGTCAGCAAGAGTATGTTTATTATCGTTGGATGCTTTCATATGCAGAATTCCTCCTTGTTCTGGCCTGAAGTAATTTGACTTAGTGTACAGCTTCCCGGGTCAGCGACCGGTTCGCAGCAGAATCCTCCGCTTTCTCTATATCATATCTGACGCCGGCAGCCGGGAACATTGTCAAATCAAGCAGTTATTTACCCAAATCAAGCAGAACTCAGATATACTGATATAGACAAAACCGAACTCACACAATGGGGGGGCTTCTTGTGGTTTCAGCATTTCTGCCGCCTGTACTTGGACAAAGTATCAGCGAAACGATTATACCGGATGTAAAAACAACCCTTAATCTGTTCGGTATGCATTTGCGAAAGGTAAGTGGAGAGTGGGATTATCCCGTCCATGCTCACCCTCAATACGAATTTAATTATGTGCTTGAAGGAGAACAGCTGATTATTGTAAATAATCACAGCTATACTCAGCGGGCCGGAGATCTGGTCCTGCTAAGGCCCGGAGATTCACATTCCAGTCGAAGCGGCAATGGCAAGCCCTTCACCTATTTCTGCATTCATTTTGATATCGATGACAAGATTCTGATCTCCCTGCTGAGCCGCCTGAATCATGTTCTCTTTGAATCCGACAGCACCATTGCCCATAAATTAGGTCCGGTTCTCTCTAAACTGGTGGAGATTTCAAAGTCAATTGCCGGAGGTATTACGATGTCCCAGCGAATGCGGCTGCAGTCCGCAGTTTTCGATCTGTTCGCCCAGCTGTGGGAGGCCTTTTCCATTGATGCTCATTTATCTTCGTCCACTACTTATGAGAAGGTAGAGCTTGCCCACCAGATCCGCAGCCGCCTGCAGGGACTTGTCTATCAGCAATTCAAGCTGGAACTGCCTTACGACAGCCATTACGGCATTGATGACATTGCTGCAGAGCTTGGGATCAGCGCCTCACATTGTTACCGTGTATTCCGGCAAGTCTTCGGCATGTCGCCCAGAGTTTTTCTGTCTGAGCAAATGCTTCATGAAGCAAAGGTACTTCTGGATGACCCCAGCTTATCCGTGAGCCAGATTTCGGGTATTCTGGGTTACCGTGATATTGCCCATTTCAGCCGGCAATTCAAACGCTGGTACGGTAAATCACCGCGCGAGTATCGGGGATCAACGGACGAATAAGCGTAGGACAGCCCTAGTTTTTTGAGCAGAACAAGTTTCTGCAATCTTAAAAAAACGCAAAAAAAGAAATCGCCTTTTTGGTAAAATGGAAGTGCCACCAACCATCTCAAAAAGAAGCGATTTCTTTGTATATTCAATATAGGATAAACTCGGGAAATTCAGTCTACCTTCGCACCATAGGAGCGCATAAAAAGAACCGCTTGCTCTCTGTCCATCCGTGCTCCCCGGATATTCAGCGTCTTCAAATCAATCCCCTCAAGAATGGCCCCCCGCAAATCCTGTTTGCCCAGCTTGGTATGCCTCAGATTAGTATAGGACCAATCCCCCTGACTCAGGGTAATCCCATCCATCTGGGCGCCCAAAAAGTCCGAGCCGGTCATTTTACAAGCGTTAAATTTGGTAACGAACAGGTTGGCGCCATTAAACTTGCAATTCTCAAACGCGGATTCATTATGAATAGAGGCATTCAACGCTGCACCCTTAAAATCACATTCATTAAACCGGCAATAGCTTGTATCAATCTCTTCCATAGAAGTATTCATAAAGGTGCAATGTTTGAATATACAGCGCAATAGTTCGCCATAGCGCAAATCGCGTCCATCAAAATGCACCCCGGCAAATTCCTGATCCTCATACTGATACATACGATAATTCCTCCGGATTAATAAAGTTATTCATACTTAATTTTTCTTCTTCCGCGGCGCTGCTTTCTTGCGGGCTTTGCTCTTTGCTGCAAGCTTTTCCTCAGCCAGCTTATGGATTCCTTCTATACGGAGCTGCTCTTGGCGGATCTTTTCTGCCGCCAATTGCTCCCTTTTCAATTGTAAATCTGCAGCAGCTTGTTCCTGAAAAGAAGGATTGGCTGTTTTCAAATAGCGCTCAAAGGCTTCCGGATACAGAAAGCTTTTTTCACCAATGGCTTCCGAAAATAACACGCTTATCCGTCCGTCGATATGGCTGACGACAATTCCATGGCCATACCCGGTATGATAGATTTGTTCATTTACCCAGTTCATTGCGGCAATGCTCCTTTCATCCACTCTGCACATAACTTTTATCCAGCTCTTTTTTTAAATATTGGCCGGTATAGCTCGTTTCAACAGAAGCTACCTGCTCCGGTGTGCCTGTGCATACAATCGTTCCACCTTCCGCTCCACCTTCAGGTCCCAGATCAATAATGTAATCTGCATTTTTGATCAAATCCAGATTATGTTCAATAACGACTACGGTATTGCCCGCATCGGTTAACGAATGCAGCACATCAATCAATTGATGCACATCTAAAAAATGCAGCCCGGTCGTCGGCTCATCCATGACATAAATAGTAGACCCGGTAGCCGGCTTCAGCAGCTCTGCTGCCAGCTTTACCCGCTGCGCTTCCCCTCCGGATAATGTGGTGGACGATTGACCGAGTTTAATATAACCGAGTCCCACGCTGCAGAGCGCTTCGATCTTTTTGCGGATTTTAGGAATATTCTCAAAAAACTGAACTGCTTCCTGAGCCGTCATTTCCAGTACATCCGCAATACTCTTGCCTTTATAGTGAACCTCAAGCGTTTCACGGCTGTATCTTCGCCCTTTGCAAATACTGCAGGGCACATAGACATCCGGGAGAAAGTGCATTTCCACCCTAATCAGTCCTTCGCCTGCACAAGCCTCACAACGGCCCCCTTTTATATTGAAGGAAAACCGTCCCGGGCCATAAGCACGAATCTTTGCTTCATTGGTGAGCGAGAACAGCGTGCGGATATTATCAAACAAACCTGTATAGGTGGCCGGATTGGATCGCGGGGTGCGTCCGATCGGTTGTTGGTCGATATTGATGATCTTGTCCAGATGCTCCATTCCTTCTATGCTCAGGTGGGCTCCGGGAACGGTATGAGCCCTGTTGAGCGATGCTGCCAGCTTTTTGTACAGGATTTCGTTGACCAGACTAGACTTACCTGAGCCTGAAACCCCTGTGACACAAGTGAACGTACCGAGTGGAATCGACACATGAATCCCCTGCAAATTGTTGGCGGCAGCCCCTGTAATGGTTAACTGTTGCCCAGTTCCGGTACGGCGCGTTTCAGGTACGGGGATCTGCTTTTGCCGGGAAAGATACTGGCCCGTAATGGAGCGGGACTCCGCCAGGATGTCTTCAAGTCCCCCCTGCACAACCACTTCACCGCCATTCGTACCGGCATAAGGTCCAATGTCCACGATCCAGTCCGCCTGCCGTATGGTATCCTCATCGTGTTCCACGACGATTAAGGTGTTGCCGAGATCACGCATTTTTTTCAAAGCCAGCAGCAGGCGGTCATTGTCCCGTTGATGCAGCCCAATCGAAGGCTCGTCCAAAATATACAGTACACCCATCAGTCCGGAACCGAGCTGCGTCGCCAGACGAATGCGCTGGCTTTCACCGCCCGATAAAGTTCCGGCAGCTCTGGAAAGCGTTAAATAGTTCAGCCCTACGTTGTTCAGGAACTGATATCTGGAATCAATCTCCTGAAGAATAGAACCGGCAATCTTGGAATGTTCTTTCGACAAGCTCAGATTTCTAATTAATTGCAGCTCCGCGTCAATGGATAACCTGCAGAATTCCGATATATTCAACCCATTAACAGTGACTGCAAGAACAACTTGGGACAGGCGGTCACCGTGACAATCCGGACAGGGCAATACGGACATGTACTTTTCAATTTCTTTTTGCATCGCCTCAGAGGGTGTCTCGCGGTAACGCCGCTCCAGATTGTTCACAATGCCTTCAAAGGATTCTTTCACATATTTTCTTAAGGCCTCACTGGGATGGTACACTTCAAGCTTCTCTCCACGGGTGCCATACAGCAGCGCATCCAGTGCTTCTTCCGTAAGCTCGCCTAGCGGAGTGTCGAAATCAAAGCCATACCTTGTTCCGAGCGCTTTATAGTACATTTTGCAAAAGGAATTACTCTTGACATTGTTCCAGCCGTTGGCCACAATCCCGCCTGAGTTGATTGAGCGGCTCTTGTCTGGAATAACCTTGCCCGGATCGACCTTCAAATGCGAACCCAAACCTGAGCAGGCTGGACAAGCACCCTCATGATTGTTGAACGAGAACATACGCGTGGATAACTCCGGCAGTGAGATCGAGCAGTAAGGGCAGGCATAGGTTTGCGAGAATAAGGTCTCTTCACCACTGGCGGTTTGACGAATAACGACCAGATCGCCTGAGAGCGATAATGCCGTTTCCAGGGAGTCTGACAGCCTTTGAACATCTATGTCCTTCACTATCAGACGATCAATCACTATTGCGATTTGATGTTTTTTATTTTTGTCCAAGCGTATTTCACCGGATAAGTCATGAACCTCCCCATTCACCCGGACCCGGACATATCCATTTTGTCTGGCCTGTTCGAATACATGCTGATGCTCTCCTTTTTGGTCACGGACGACGGGAGCCAGTATTTCGTATTTTGTTCCGCTAGGAAGACTGCTGATCTGTTCCACAATCTGATCCACAAATTGGCGTTCAACCCTTCTCCCGCACGAGGGGCAATGGGGAATTCCGATCTTGGACCACAGCAAACGCAGATAATCATAAATTTCCGTAACTGTCCCCACTGTTGAACGCGGATTGTTTGAAGTCGTCTTTTGCTCGATGGCTACCGCAGGTGAAAGTCCGTCAATAGAATCGACATCCGGCTTGCCCCTAAGCCCCAGAAATTGCCGGGCGTAGGACGAGAGCGATTCCACATAACGCATTTGTCCTTCGGCATACAACGTATCAAAAGCCAGACTCGATTTGCCCGATCCGCTTACCCCGGTAAAAACTACGAATTGGTTGCGCGGGATGTTAAGGCTGACATTCTTCAGATTATTTTCCCTGGCTCCGTGAACACTTATATATTTATGCATAAGGCCTCCTAATTTGAACAAAAAAAACACTCTTAAATAAATTCTATCATATGCATGTCAAGGGTTTTTACCATATAATGTAATTTAATCAGACTTTATTTTTTATCAAAATAGGTTTGAACTATAATTTTCAGGGAAAACGCTTTAATTTGTTCACCTTCCGCCATGCTATACTTTGGGCAAAATCAGTTCCACTGGAGGGTGCTATGAACATTAGCAAAGAGGGTTCTTATTACACGCATGAATATAGAAATCTGTTCAGAGAGATTGGCTATACGGAAGAGGAGATTCAAGCAAGGCTTGAACAGGCGTGGAACGATTTGTTCTACGGGGCTCCCGATGTGCGGATCTATTATCCGGCGGACAACGATAAAGCCTATATGCTGGATACCGGAAATTCCGATGTGCGCTCCGAAGGCATGTCCTACGGGATGATGATGGCTGTGCAAATGGACAAGAAAGATGAATTCGACCGGCTGTGGCTTTTCTCCAAGGTGTTCATGCAGCATAAGGAAGGACGCTACAAGGATTATTTTGCCTGGCACTGCAAGCCGGACGGCAGCCGTTTGTCCCAAGGCCCCGCACCAGACGGTGAAGAATTCTTCGCGATGGCATTGTTCTTCGCTTCCAGCCGCTGGGGTGACGGGCCGGAGCCGTACAACTATTCTGAACAGGCGAAGACGATTCTCCGCGCCTGCGTGCATAAGGGAGAACAAGGTGAGGGAGACCCGATGTGGGACCCGGCGAACAAGCTGATCAAGTTCGTTCCCGAGTCTCCTTTCAGTGATCCTTCCTACCATCTGCCTCATTTCTACGAATTGTTTGCCCGGGAGGCAGACGAGCAAGACCGCACATTCTGGAAGGAGGCTGCGGAAGCAAGCAGAGTCTACCTGCATCAAGCCTGCGATCCTGTAACCGGTCTTTCCCCGGAATACGCAAATTTCGACGGCACACCCGCTGCTCCTCAGCCCCATGGCGATTTCCGGCATTTCTTCAGCGATGCCTACCGCGTAGCGGCCAATATCGCGCTGGACTATGAATGGTTCCGCAGCGATCCCTGGCAGATCGAGCAGTCGAACCGGATTCAGCAATTCTTCCGGGACATTGAACCTGCGGATTACCGCCGATACACCATTGACGGCCATCCGTTCGAGGAACCGGCACTGCATCCCGTCGGACTCCTGGCTACTCTGGCCATGGCCTCGCTCGCTGCCGACGGACCGGATGCGGAGCCGTTCGCAAGGCTCTTCTGGAATACCCCTCTGCGCAGCGGGGTCCGCCGGTACTACGACAACTGCCTGTATTTCTTCAGTCTACTGGCCTTAAGCGGAAATTACCGCATTTATCAGCAAGAATAAAGTAAATAAAGCATTAGACTAGCCCTCACTATAAAAACAGCGGCAGCCGTGGACGAATTAAAGTCCTGGACTGCCGCTGTTTTATTGAGCTAACGTTTCCTGTTAGCGGAACAACAAATACCTTGTGCTACTCGATTTCACAAATTGTTCTGGCAATGTGTTAAGGGTTCCACTTTAACTACGAAATCCATTAAAGTGCCTCAACCTTTGGATGAAATCATGAAGCTCTGCATCTTTCCAGTCCGAAAGCCGTTCATAATACACAGACTCTTTTTCCTTCAGCGCATCTAAAACTTTTTGTTGCCCGTAATCGGTAAGAGATAATACAACTCCCCGTCCATCATTAGCCGACGTTTCTCGTTTTACATATCCCAAAGCTTGAAGTTGTTTGATGAGGCGGCTGACCGAACTTCGATCCATTGCTGTTGATTCAGCTAAAGCGGCGGCATTAGTGGCGCCATAGGAATACAGCCAGCGAACAAGATGGAAGGCAGCAGGCTGTAAGGAGGAATCGAATTTAGCAGCGGCTTTTACATTTAATGCATGTGCAGAACTAATGAGAGCATTAAGCTGTTCGCCCAATTCAATCTCAAGTCTATCCCTAGGTACGTTTATCTCGTTCATTCTTATTCACCTTTCTTTAGGTCTAAATCAAATTCACGAATAGTTGACATATATCAACTAAATCAATATAGTGGATATATGTCAACTAAATTCATGACAGGTTATAGTGATTATCCACTCTTAAAGTGTATCATAGGAAGGAGAAATGACGATGGTTAATAAAGAAAATGTTGTCATTACTGGTGCTACCAGTGGACTTGGGCAGCTTGTCGCGCTCGAATTAGCAAAACGCGGATTTGACCTTATTTTGACTGCCCGGAGTAAAGAACGCGCTGAAATCACGAGAGAACGCATTAAGGAGCAGGCACCTTCAGCGAATATTGATTTCTTTTATGGAGACTTTTCGTCAATTAAGGATGTTTCACGGGTTGGGAGTGAAATAGCTGCCGAATATCCTAAAATCGATGTGCTGTTGAACAATGTGGGGATTCATGCTTTTAAACCTCGCATCACCCCCGAGGGTCTTCCTGAGATGATTACCGTCAATTATTTCGCTCCCTGGATTTTAACACAGATTCTAAAACCTTCCCTGCAAAACTCGAGCCATCCCAGAGTTGTCAATGTTGCCTCTGAAGCTTCACGCCGTCACGGTATATTGAAGCTACCAGAGGATTTAACAGATACAACTCCCTTTACCGCTCGCGGCTCATCCCCCATCTATGGAAAAACCAAATTATTAAATATTATGTTTTCGGCTGAACTTGCGCGGAGGTGGTCAGGAACGGGTATTAGCGTAAATGCACTGAATCCTGGATTTAATGTTACCGGACTCGGACGAGAACTTTGGTTCGCCCCTGTACTCGAACGATTGTTGAAAGTCCTGCGCCTCGGAGATCCGCGAAGAGGAACCGATATTATTACCCGATTAATTGTTGATCCGGAATATCTAAATAAGACGGGTGGATACTTTAATGTCGGAACAGGACAATCCATTGAGCCAGTGTCTCCCGGAGGAGATGATGCCATGCAGCGCAGGTTGTGGGAAAGCACAGAAAAACTAATGAGAGAAAAGGGATTTCTGTAGGCAATTCAACAAAGACAGCCGATCGTAATGACTGGCTGTCTACATGTCGTGTTTGAACTATCGTGTCCCGCTAGTTTACCCCTAATTTTCCATAATCGAGTTTATAAAATCTGTTTTGGCATGGGAATACGTAACTTAATGCTGAATGTGTCCCGGTTTAAGCCATAACACGTCATATCCCATATTACTGAGTATTTCCAGCCCATCATTAAACTCAATTCTGTTTGATCCATTCCACCCATTTTCCAAACCATACAAAACAAACTGCTTAACTATTCCTGGGTAATGTAAATTAAAACCTTCAATATCACCCGAGATTATTTTCTTTAAGTGAACACCAACTAACAGAGGGCTTCCCGAAATCGGGTCATCCCATGTACAAAAGTGGAAGGAACATGTTATGTTCTTCAGTCCCTTTAATGATATAGAAAGAGTGATTTCGCATGCACCTTGGTGGTACTTTTGGTTAATAAAATAAACGTATTTTTTATCTCTAACATTGATTTCCCTTGTGTTTTTCTTCATATTCTCAGCACCTATTTGAGATTTGCAGTCGTTGAACGTCCTCAGTTAGCTTCATAATCGTAGCCGGCAAGAAGAAGGCAGAACGCGGCATGCCTTCGCCGAAGAGCGATTGGAGCTTACTGTGTTTCTATGGTTTGAATAGGCTGGATTAGGTTCCGTTGGAATCTATTATAGTCCTCCGATACCGCAAGATCGAATTTCATACTTGTAAGGTAGATGTAAGGCAAATCGATAGCTCAGGCCACCCTGGCAGGATAAGATTGGAACAAATGAAAATATAACTTTTTTTAAAAGGAGAATCGAGATGAGGCTGTTTGAACTGTTGCTTTTTTTGTCAAACATCGGCTTGTTTGCATTAACAGTCCTATTAAAAAAAGGACGGCGTAGAATTCCAGTATTCGTTGCAAGCGGGATCGCCACACTTCTACTGGTCATTCATTGGACGGTGGAAGGATACAGAGTTCAGCTATTTCCCCCATATTGCATAACGATCATTTTTTTAGCCATTTCAGGTTATAGCTATTTTAAAAAAACCGGCCCAAAAAAAATCCCACGATTTATGTTGGGTTCAGCTTATACCGCTATAGCGATAATGCTGGTTGTAACAGCGGGTCTCATGTATGCTTTTCCTGTATATAAACTACCTGAACCGACAGGCGAATTTAAGGTAGGAACGCAAACTTTTCATTTCGTGGATACAAATAGGGAAGAGATATTCGACGAAGCCAGGGATGGTAAGAGAGAATTGATGGTTCAGGTATGGTATCCGGCTCAAGCTGGCAACGGCAAGTACGCTCCCTTTATTCCCGATCCCCAGATTTTACGTTATATGGCCGCGAACTATGGCCTTCCCGGGTTTACGTTTCAACACCTGAAGTACGTATCCAGTCATGCTTATTCGGGGGCAGAAGTCTCTTCGGCACAGACTTCATACCCGCTGATCCTTGCGAATCCAGGCAACGGCTCTTCCAGGTTCCTCCACACGTCACAAGCCGAACATCTCGCGAGTCACGGATATATCGTGGCAGTGATCGACCACACCTACAATACATTTGCAACCGAGTTTCCGGACGGGCGAATCACGACCAGCACAACCAACGACTTATTCTCGCCCGACCATGATTACCGGACAGGAATAAAAATTCGCGACAAGTTGGGAAAAGTTTTAACCGGTGATGTGGCGTTTGCGCTGGACCAATTCGAGCTCATCCAATCGGGGCAGATTCCAAGTCATCTAAAAGGGAGGATTGATCTCGGTCATGTCGGGGTATTTGGTCATTCCATCGGCGGAGCGACGGCCTATGACGCTTCTTACGATCCGCGAATCGCGGTTGGAATAGACCTTGATGGAGGGCTTTATCGTCTGCGTGACCGAGAGGGTCTGCGAAAGCCGTTTTTGTTCATCACCTCGGAAAGCTATTTCGAAAAATTAAAAATGGTGATGGATAACCGGGTCTACACGGATGCAGAGCTTAAACGTATGGGCTCAACAAGAGAGTGGGAGGATCAAGTAACGGAAGACAAAAAGTTGGAGCTTGAACGGATGCGCGAAGCGGCCGACAAAGGGGGACAAGTCCTCTATATCGACAATACGGAGCATTTGAATTTTACCGACGCACAGTTCGTTTCTCCGATTTTCAAAATGCTGGGTATTACAGGAAAGATTGCGCCCGAAAGAGCGAACTCCGTTATCAATACCTATATGCTGGATTTCTTCGATATGTATCTAAAAAATCAAGGCGGAATCTTAATGAAAGGACCGGATAACCGCTATCCGGAGGTGAAGTTCGTAACCTCGCTATTATAATCACGGAACAGGCTATCGATTTTGATATGCTCCCCTTCAATTAGACAGGTTTAATAAATAAACCGCTATTTGAAGGGGAGTTTTCCTTTGTCTAAGAAGAACGAACACAACTCTCAGATTGGGTGAAGAAGGGGAAGTGAAAGCTCTGAGCAAGGGCGGTCTATCAATTATCTGGAACGAATAGACATTGTTCTTAACTGTCTTGCCCCTCCATCCATTTATAAGATTCTATCTTTTCATCAATCATCTTCAGGTTGTTCTTCAGTTCATTAATTTGAGCAAGAACGTTTTTTTGATGGGTTTCCAACAGCTCCCGTCTTACACTTATTGTAGCCTCTCCTTGACTTCGCAGATCAGAAAAATGCTTCATATCACTGACTTTCATTCCTGTTACCCGCAATCGGAGTAAAAAATGGATCCACGAGATATCAGTCTCTGAATACTGGCGATACCCACTTGTATCTCGATGGATCCCGTAAAGCAATCCGATTTTCTCGTAATAGCGCAATGTGTGAACAGTAAGCCCTGTCATTTCAGAGATTTGTTGAATTGTAAAAAAATTAGGTTCCATAAATATTATTATAGCACATCAAAAAAAAGTTATTGCTTTAGAGTGCACTCTAAAGTGTAACATTTAATTCAAGTTACACAGAGGAGGAATAATATATGTCAAATGAACGTTATACACGTGGTTGGGAAAAACTAATGCAAATAGATGGTGAAGGAGGAAAACGTGTCATTGAGTCAATGAGGGACATTGCTCCCGACCTGGGAAAGTACGTTGTTGAATTTGCATTTGGAGAGATATACTCAAGGGAAGTGCTTGATCTCAAACAGCGGCAGCTAATAACGGTCGCATCGCTTACAACACAAGGCGGATGTGAGCCACAGCTAAACGTGCATATCAACGCAGCTCTCAATGTAGGACTTACACCCAATGAAGTAATTGAAGCGATTATGCATTGCATTCCCTATACTGGTTTTCCAAGAGTTCTTAATGCCGTTTTTGTTGCCAAAGAAATTTTTGAGGAACGGAATTTGAAAATTGTGAACTAAAACCTGATTTTGCATCTTTTCAATGTTGGAATCAGTTCCAATAAAATTAATTCAGACAAGTCATTACATCTTCAATTCTTGCCTTCCTTACGTTTATATCCATACACTCATCTCCAACGATTTTTTTGTCATTGAATTATTAATGCGAAAAGTATGCAAAACTTAGGATCACCAAAAATCCCCTCGACCTGAGGGGATTTTTTCTATTGCAATGCATTACGTCTCTCCTAACATTTCCTACAAACGCTAATGATAGAGGAAGCTGACGGAGAGAACGGCGTCTTATCCCAATCAGCATATTGATGTTCGACGCGAAAGCCGTGACGGGTTAATAAAGAATGCAGCGTATTCTGATCCGTGAACCGACAAGCAATTCGGGAAGTCGTCCGCTTATCCCCCCAATCACGCATCGTGACCCAATGCATGACATGCTGTCTAGCATCGTAACATTGTGTGCCTGATACCTTGACGTTATTCCCATCCTTATCTATGAATGATCCCCATTCTGTCTCCTCTTGATCGGATAAATCCGTTCCCTCCGGATTACGGGTCTCGAATGCAAAGATTCCCTGGGGTTGTAAATGTTTGTGAACGGTCGTGAGCAAATCAATTTGATCTTGATCACTTATGAATGCCTGAAATGCATTACCAGTCAAATAAATCATTGAAAATCGCTTGTCCGATTCGAAGGTACGGGCATCACCTTCCATAAAAGTAACAGTCAACCCTTCCGCCTTCAACCGCGCATATGCGAGCATCGCTGAAGAGATATCTACACCGGTCATCGTTATGCCGGCTTTCGACAGGGGTATCGTTGTTAAGCCTGTACCGCAAGCAAGCTCTAACACTTCCCCAGGACTCGATCTAGCAAGCTCAAGAAAGAACTGATATTTGTCAATTTCACCGTCAAATTCAAGATCGTAATTTACCGGATCTTGATATTCTTCAAGATTGCTATGTTCAATCAACGCCATTCCCCCTTTCATATTGTAAGACCTAGACAAAATAGTCACTGATGAGAAGCAGCAGCTTGGTCAGCCTTCACACAATCAATTGCGACAACGAACGCAATCATGATTGCCTCCTTCTCCTCCACAATATAAACCAAGTATATCAAAGATAGGTTATTCAACTATACTGCCCGCTAGCGTAATTCATTGCATTAAACTGCCCGTTCGGTTAAAAGAGGCAGCCGATCGTCGTGACCAGATGCCTCCATGTCATTATTAGGTTATCGTTCTCCGTTAGAGTTCCATGTAATTCAAATCAAAATCGTTGCCTAGATTCCCTTAAAAACAAAGAATCGTCCTATTCACGGGAATCATTCTTTCAAGTAAAATCCTCCGAAATCATCAATAATTAATTGCTTTGTCTCTAGCTATTTTTGTAAGCTCCATGAATGTATTACTGTATTGTTCTTTTTCAATTGGCTGAACCTTATAACATTCTTATTCTTTAGGTCATTAAATAACTGATAATAATCCAGCTCCAAGGTTTCCCAATCACTATATTTTCCGTTTTCATCCAATTGTCCAGTTAGAGAGCTTACATTCGTTTCGTTAAGTAGGGTTCCATTGGAAGTTTGCCAATCGGGAATTTTATCTTTCCAATCCGCATATATAGAACCTCTCCACTTGTCCCCTAAAGCTGACGCTAATAAGTTCTTATTAACTTGATTAGCTCCCCTGAACATTTCTAGCCCAGGATGATCATTATCAATGAAGAAATTCCCACAATTTGAACACTGATAAACCGTCTTAAAAAGTGTGGATATTAATGATCGAATTCTTATTGCAGCTTCTTCTTTATCTGTAGACGACGGCCCCGATTTCTCAATAGCATCGTCAATCTCGTCTAGGAGATCAAACTGATCTTGGTCAGAAATTAAATATCCCTTATAGGATAAATAATCAGTCGTGTCGTGTATTCTTTGTCCACACTCACATCTAAAATTCATTAGTTCACCTCAGGCTGACTGCGACTTATAATAGTGCTGTTAATTACAACGTATCCTGCCCGTTAGCGGAATTAAACTTTAACCTCTATCCAAGATATGTTAACAATGTTTTTAATGGATTTCCAATTTGCACACCCATTTCACGCTCAACTTTTTCAGCAGTTTCAACCATGGATAATTGAGCGACAGAAATGGTCTTGTTGGGGTCAGAGACAAGCAAACCCTTAATATAGTTTGATACTTCATTCACATATTGCTCCTTCTTTCCTTGCATTATTAGCTCGAAGGTATTCTCAATGACTTGAACATCAATATTAATTGGTTTTGCGTGTGTGGTTGCAAATTCATTAAGCCGTTTCATTGTTCCTTCGACTGTTGCTGGATTAGTAAATAGTAGCATCTGTGGCTCTGTTATATTGCAAACGTGATGGATAAATGGCTCATCAATTTTTATTATTGGGACTGATGTCTTAAGTTGTTCTTCGTTGAGAATAGCAATGTAATTAGTACATGTAATTAGAATTGCATCAATATTCGTATTTGCTATCCATTCAATCTGCTCATTCACTTTGTTTTGGGCTTTTGTTAAATCAAAATTTTCATCTGACGCAATTCTGCTCATTAATCCAGGGTCTACAAAGTGTACTAATTCCAAATCATTTGAAGCAATAGCTTTTTGAATATACTCAATATTTGAATAGTGGGCATGCAAACAACCAATCTTCTTCATATGATAACCACCCTACTTTATTTCCTCTTACACTACCAGTTTATTGTGTTTTTCTCCAGAAACAACTTGCTATACAATCCTGCCCTATAGTTGAATAAGCGGGGGATCTTAGAGCAATTAATTCCAGCTTGCTTTTTCAGCGCTTTTGTTGAAATTAAGTGGAGAATTCATCAATAATTTCTACTACTTCGATTTCCCCATTAATCAGCAGCTCAGGAAGTTCGTTATTTATATTGCCCTTCCAATATTCTCTGGCTTGTACGATTTTTCGGGAGAAAGGAATTCCATCTTCCTTTGGTAAAAGATTACCGTCACCTTCAAAGATATTACCAGTAACCCGAAGTTTAACGATCTGCAGTACTTTTCGATGATAAGAATCGAAAAGTTCTTTCCATTCCAGAGCGTCTTCATAGCTCTTAGCAGCGTATAAGCAAGACAACCGTGAAGGATATTCAGGATATTCTTGCAATCTGACCATTTCAACTATTACTTCTCTAGTAGCTCTGATGGTTTGTTCCGCATATCTAATAACTACATCTGCATTCTCTTTATCCAACTTAAAGCCGTCATTTGTATAATGACGGTGTAATATTTGAATAAAGTCTTCACCTTTGGAATTCATCTGTTCCTTCTCAAAAAAGAAGTGATATAAAGTGTTTTTTTGGTTTTTGTCAAAGCTAATTATCTGCCCAATGTCCATTTTTCTTCTCGTGACAATGTGGTAAACATACAATTTGCTTCTTTCCATGGACTGCCCCCCATTAATCATTGTTAGCATAAGTAAATTCGGAATTTACCAGCGTTATCCTGCCCGTTAGTGCTTCGCGGTACTATCCATAATGTGTTCCCATCGCGTTGAGTGAGTTACCTCATTTTATTTTTTTCGGGAACCCATATACGAAAAGTATCATACCTAGGAACGTAAGGATTGGCACAAAGATATTATCGAAGAAGCCTGTAATATGAGTTTTAGGTAGGGCATCGAACATTTTCGCTTCGTATAACACTACAATTTCTTGGCTGCGAGCTATCAAAGAGCCCACACGTTCAATAGCATAGATTACTCCAGCGGAAATTAGAAAGGCTGCACCTAGTTTTCTGTATAAGTCGTTGCCCATGAAATATTTGTTGCCTCCTCTATTTTTTGTTGATTCCTTGTACCATTATTTCACTTTACCACATTGTTCCAATTACTGAATATTAGAATATCATTACATAACCTAATACTAGTGATTTAACGCTATAGACGCAGATGTTGAAAATCACTCTAGAAGTCGCCAAAGTGTTGATTCACGCAGCGAAACTCCGGGCAAGGGAGCTCGGGATCGCGGAAGTGATCGCCATCTTAGACGATGGCGGGAATTTCGTTGCTTCTCATCGGATGGACCATGCCTGGCTGGCCAGTGTCGACATCGCCCATAATAAGGCATGGACGGCGGTCGCGCTAAAAATGCCCACGGCGAGCCTTGCTCCGTTGGCGGTCCCGAGCGGGGAGCTGTAAAGGATCAATACGACCAACCACGGACGCGTTGTCGTGTTCGGAGGGGGGATTCCGTTGTCGTTCGAAGGGAGAATCGTCGGGGCGGTCGGCGCAAGCGGCAGTAAGGTCGCAAACGACATTGAGGTTGCGGAAGCGGCGGTGCGGGCTTTCGAAACCTATCCGAAGCCGCGGAGCGGGTCTTCCGGGAGCTTGCTGTAAACCTGGCGGCTTTAGCCCTATAACGAAACTAGGTCCCGTCAATATTGGCGAAAAATCGGCTAAACACATGGGGCTGTCCCTCAGGGTACAATACCCCGTGGCACAGCCCCTCTTCTCATGCCATCATTTAAGGCTTCAGGACGAATTTAATGCATTCGTCCGCATGGTTGTAAAAGGTGTTGTACGCGTTATGCGCCTGATCAAGCGGCACTTTATGCGTGATGATCTCTGTCGGATCGAACTCGCCTGCCATAATTTTTTGATACAGCATTGGCATGTAATGAATCACGGGCGCCTGTCCCATGGTCAGCTTCACGTTTCGTTCCCACATGTTTCCGAACATGAACTGGTTGTATTTAGAACCGTATACCCCAGTAATCTGAATCGTGCCGAATTTCCGCACCGCATTCATCGCGATGTTGATCGGGCTGAGCGTTCCGCCAACCAGCTTGGCCTTCTGCTCTTCCTCCTCCAATGGCGTCTTCTTGCCGTCCATTCCGACGCAATCGATGACGACATCCGCACCCCCGCCCGTTATTTCTTTTATATGCAGCCCCATGTCTTGGAAATCTTCAAAGTTGAAGATTTCGACGTTATTCATTTTTTTGGCATGGTTCAGCCGGTACGGGAGATTGTCGATCGCGATGACCCGTTTGGCCCCTTTCATCCAGGCGAATTTTTGCGCCATCAAGCCGACGGGGCCGCAGCCGAGCACCACCACCGTATCTCCCTGCTTCACGCCGCCGTTGTCCACGCTCCAATAGGCCGTCGGCAACACGTCGGACAGGAACAGGAGCTTCTCATCCTCTAATTCACATGACTCCGGAATAACGAACGGCATGAAATTGCCATACGGCACGTAAAGCAATTCGGCTTGTCCGCCCGAATAATTCCCGTAACGTTCGGCAAACCCAAAGTAAGCTCCTGTATCCACTTGGGGATTGGGGTTGGAGTTGTCGCATTGGCTCTCCATTTGATGCTGGCAGTAATGACAGCTGCCGCACGAGATATTGAACGGGAGCACGACCCGGTCCCCTTTTTTGACCTTTGTCACCTCAGGGCCCACTTCTTCGACGATGCCCATCGGTTCATGTCCGACTACGTATCCGGTTTGGGCTTGAATAGCCCCCTGGTATATATGGAGATCGGAACCGCATATGGCCGTCGAGGTGATCTTGACGATAATCCCGTCTTTTTTCTGAATCGTCGGATCCGCGACCTGCGTCACTTGCATGTTCTTCATGCCATTAAAAGTTACAGCTTTCATAATCACCCTCCTGTTATGGCATGCCTTGAATTTGCATGCATGTTTCTATTATGGAATTGGAGAGTGAGGATCATACATTCAATGCACGGTATTTTCGATCGGATAATTCCAGTTCTAACTGTCTTAGACTCTGGAAATTCATCTGGTTCACATCTTTTAGTTTTTAAAATCACTGCCACGGTCGGTATGGAAAAATTGAATCTGAACTGGCTGTAGATGGGAAACGGATCATTATTCAGGAGGAATTAGGGGATGGTATGAGCGTACCCGATCAATAAAAGCTACTAAGATTTTGGAATTTAAAATGAATATTGAAAAATGGAGGAATGAAATTGAGAAGGCTCAATCTGATCTGTTAGCTGAGAAAGCGAAACTATACCGTGCCCGGACAGCTGGAGAAAGGGAGAACATCACCTCTGCCATAGAGAAGCTTAAAGGTGAATTAGAGATTATGAATAATCTCCTTACCCGAGCCGAAACCGATCTTGCCGAGCTTCAAAATAATTAAACCAACTACAGGGACTCTCCATACGGAGGGCTCTTTTTCATGCTAAGAAAGAAGTTCAAGACTTAACTTATAAATTAAAACAGCGCCAGCAAAGGACGAGAAATAAAGCCCTGGACTGTCGCAGTTTCATTCAACTAACGTTTCCCGTTAGCCATACATGCAGCGCAAGCGCCGCACCACAGATTGTCGCTCCCTATCGGGAAGCACTCATGGGAGATTAATCCTACTCTGATTGTTGCACCAGCCTCTTACCTAATTTAGCCGTAGAGAGGATACTTTAGAGTGGAAATCGTAGTTGAACGGGCATGTGGTATGGATATTCATAAGGATAACATTACCGCATGTATTCTTAAGTCTAATGGAAAGGAGAAGTACAGGTGTATTTTGGAAGCCTATTGTAAATTTACTTGAAGCTGAAGACATTGAATTTTTAGTGGTGAATGCCCAGCATATGAAAGCTTTGCCTGGACGTAAAACAGATGTCAAGGACTCCGAATGGATTGCAAAGCTTCTTCGTCATGGGTTACTTAAAGCAAGTTTCATTCCAGATCGAAATCAACAGGAGCTTCGAGAACTTGTCCGTTACCGTCGGAGTATTATCGAAGAACGAGCTAGACAACATAATCGAATTCTAAAAGTGTTAGAAGGAGCCGATAGTAAACTCAGCCCTGTTGTCTCTGATATTATGGGTGTCTCCTCTCGTGATATGCTTCATGCTATTGCTGATGGTGAGGATGATCCTGAAAAACTAGCGAACTTTGCTAGACGCACCATGAAACGAAAAAAGGATGAACTTGAACTTGCTCTACACGGCTATGTAAACCCTCACCAACGCTTGATGATTAAGACTATTTTAACTCACATTGATTTTTTAAGTGAACAAATCAAAAATTATCAAACACCTACCATACGCCAGTTTTTGTTTTTTAGTTGAGTTTCCGCCAAACGTTGGGTGTATACCTATAAACAATGAAACTAAAAGGATTGATACGACTAAAAAAAGGAAAACATAAAACATTATTTTCTCATCCCTTCCTGAAGATTGATAAGCATTCAGATTCACCAAATCATGTCCATCGTTAACGATGAACTTCACATTGAAGCCTCACCGCTCAGCCTCAAGCAATACTGCCCATGCTGCCAATCTAATCAACATGTTATTGTTGTCCAACATTAACGATCTTCCTGACCCATGCTGGCTCACTCGTAGCCGCCCGCACAAGGCAGTCGGCACAGTCTGCGAAGGACAGCGGCCGGAACGGAGCGATGCGTGCTGATGGTCCTGCTGTATAGTTCAGAGTGGCAGCCGCGTCATTCAGGCCCGCCGGTCGTACAATGACCCAATCCAGGTCACTCCGTTGCACCGCATGCTCGGCAATGCCCTTATCCTTGATCGCCTTCGAGAAGATGCGGCGATTCATGCCTATCGCCCACCGATTGCCTGCGGAAAGCTCCTTCCCGTCGCTCAAACCAATGCCGCTCTGCATGACTAGGCGCTTAACTCCAGCATGCTGACAGGCCTTAAGAATATTCGGGATTCCCTCCGACATGACGGTACCCGGTGAGAAGTTTGCCGCAAGGACATTCAGGATTCCCTTCGACATGGCGGTACCCGGCGAGAAATTACTGGTTGGACCAATGCAACTGATTACCACATCTGTACCGGCAATGGCTTTGGCCATACTCGACGCGTCGAATACATCCCTCTGCCGGGTGCTGAGCCGCTCTGCAGGGGGAATGACTTCCGGGCGGCGAGCCACAGCTATAACCTCATGTCCCAATTCAAGTGCCCGCTCCATCACTTTCCTTCCAGTTCCCCCTGTTGCTCCAATAATAGCAATTTTCATTGAAATATTCCCCTCCGACTTAAATGCACATTAGTGTATTAAGAAGCAACTATGTATGTATAATTGTAAACAGAAATAGAAAGTCTACAATTCTTAAAAAGGCAGGTTCCGTGCATTAGTTCACAACTCCTTTATAATTGTGTATTTATTTTCAGGAAAGCTGGTGATTCTCAAGTGCTAAAGATAGATAGAAGGATACGTAAATCCCAAGAAGCAATAAAAGCGGCTGTTATTGAACTGATGATTGAAAAAAAATTTGATCAGATCACGATACAAGATATTTCCGACAGGGCAGATATTAGCCGAAGAACCATCTATCTTCACTACACGGACAAATTTGATCTTCTGGACAAGCTCATCGAAGAACATATTGACGATATAAGGGAACTCTGCGATTCGACAGACGATGACGCCGATTATGCAGATGCGGGATTGTTATGGTTCGAATATTTCGAGAGTCATTTTTTATTCTTCTCCGCATTGCTAGCGAGTAAAGGGAGCAATCAAGGATTAACTGACGGTGAGAATGTTGAGATTCAATTTTTAGGAGCAGCAATCGTAGGGGTAGTGGAATGGTGGTTCAAGAATGGAATGCCTCTCCCTCCATCCTTTATGGCTCAACGGGTGGGGGCATTGCTTGAACGGAATCTTGAAGTTTCTGGACAAACTGAACATTAAATAGCCCCCGCCCAGTAGTGCAGACAGGAGCTGGTAAGACGCTATATACGGACCCGTTACGGCATGCGACAATCAGCAGGAAATATGATACGGTTCACCGCGCTGTCTGTAAAGGCAAGTTTTCATCAAATTCTACTCATCCTTCAACCGTCGTTGATACAAAACAACAGACACAATCGTTAATACAACCGTCCATACCAAAATAATGAGGAGGGGTTTTAATAAATCTCCCGTCGTAAAGCCTGTATTGCTTATCCCTAGCAAATGCACCAGCTGACTGCTTGGCATGTAATCCAGCACTTGAAAGACCGGATAATCCTTCTCTAGTAATGCTCCCCACGGTGCACCCATAAATATGAACGCCACAGGGAGTATAGATAATGAGGCTTCAAGCAGCGTCTTGGAGAATAAACCGCAGATGGTCCCGGCTGCTGTGTACAGAATAATCGAAAGAATGATCACTGCCACAAACGCCCATATATTAGCTGGCTCATAGCCAAATAATAATGTAGAAATAGCGAGAACAACAGCAGACATTACAAAGACTAAAGAGCTTTTACCGATTAGAACATCCATGGTCGTAGCCGGAGTCATCATTAATGACCGTAAAGTGTTACGCTCCTTCTCTTCCGCAATCAAGCAGGCTTGTGCGAAGCAGGTCAGTAATACAAACGAACTATTAAAAAGAAAACCGCTGGCTCCAGGCAAAGACGCGCCTGCGCTCCTGAAAAGCAGAGCGATGATCATAGGAAAAATCAGCATAATGGACAGCGCATAGTTACGTGAAAACTCCTTGTAATCCTTTACAAATATCGCCCGCGCACGTTTCAATGAGATACTCATAGTAGCTCACTTCCTGTCATTTTAATAAAAATATCACCCAGACTGGGCTCTTTCGTTTCTAACCGGTCAATTAGCCCCCGTCTCATCCAATCCGCGATTTGATCACCCGTTCCCTCACCGATCGGGAGCTCGTAAGTTTCCCCATTCATTAATTCAACACAAATTACGTTTTCCCGGTGCTGCCGTTTAAGTTCCTTCGGTGAGCCGATGGCTTGAATTTGTCCCTGATACAGAATCGCTACACGATTGCATATCAATTCTGCTTCAGCCATATCATGCGTAGTCAGAAAAATCGTTGTCCCTTTCTCATTTAAGTAGCGCAAGCCTTTATAAATATGTGCGGTGTTGACCGGGTCCAAAGCCGAAGTAGGCTCATCTAAGAATAACAATTCCGGCTCATGGATAATCGCGCAGGCCAGCATAACACGCTGACGCATTCCCTTCGACAAGAGATTGGCTTTCTTTTTGCGCTCTCCGCTTAAGTTCACAAACTGCAGTACCTTATCGACCGCAGATTTGGGAAGATCATACAACTTACGGTACAGCTCCAGATTTTCCTCAATCGATAATCGCTCATATAGACCACTGTTATCCGTCAAAATGCCAAAGCGCATCTTCTGTGAAGACTGCTGCATCATCTCCGCTGGCTGATTAAATACACTTGCCTGTCCACTAGTCGGATTTAACTGCGCCGTTAAAATCTTGATTAATGTTGTTTTGCCTGAACCACTTGGACCTAAGAAACCAAAAATTTCCCCTTTCGGAATTGAAAAAGACACATCTGCTAACGCATCCTTATTTCCAAATCTCTTACGGATACGTTCTACTTGGATAACATCCATTAACACCACTTCCTTAGAGTTGATGGCTTAAACATATACAGATTCCATGCTTCCAGCCATCAAAACCCGCCGAAATGTAGCTATTATCGCCTGAATGGTACTACCTAATGCTTGATTGGTTCGATATTTCCCCGGAAATTAAATGTTAAGAAGTGCTTTTAATTCATGCAATTTTGAACGGGATAACGGAACCACTGCATCTTGACCTGTATTTAACCGTAAGCTGTAGCTATTCTTCGTCCATGTAATAATCTCTCTTACTTTTTGCAGATTAACGATATAGGATCGATGACACCTAAAAAACCCGAAATTTAACAATCTTTGCTCCAGCTCGGTTAGCGTCAACGCACAGTCATAATTTTCCCCGCCCACATGAACAAGGATCGAACCCTCTACACTTTCTATAAAATCGATTTCAGGCGGATTAAATAAAATTATTTTGTCATTTCGTTTGGTAGAGATCTTCTGCAAGGTTATATTGGCGTCGTCTTGTTTCTGTACTTCCTGCTTATCCTCTTCGGAATCCCGAATATCGAGTGGATGAAATCCGGACTCGTTCAACCGGTAAATGGCATCACAGGAAATAAGGGCATCCTCTAAATTCGAAGTTAAAATTAATACTTGCTTCTCTTTCAAAAGGTCATCTAGAATCCGTTTAAATTGACGGCGATCTTGCTCTTCTAAGTAAAAATAGGGTTCCTCCAGTACAAGTGTAGGCTGATGCGCAAAAAAGACACGCAGCAAGGTCACATACATTCTTCTTGATGAGCTTAGGTCTTTGATTTTTACCTTCCGTTCTTCTTTTAAAGCAAAATATTCCATCAACGAAGCGGCACGCTCCTTCCTCTCCGTTACTCTGATTAGAAAAGTGATTAGCTCTTCCACCGTTAAACGCATATACTCGTTTTGCCCAGCCCGAAATAAATAATATCGGGAATGATCAACTAATTGATCCATTAAAAGCTGCTTTCGCTTCAAGTCGGTTATAATGCCAATCGATTGGTTCGTTGTCATATTTAATTCGATCTTCGGTAGAAATAATTCACCATCATAATACATTGGTTGAAATTGCATGCCGTCCTCCCGGTCTTTGAATTACACCATCCATCAGATTTTCTACTTTTTCAATTTTGTTCCTCTAATTCCTGCTCAATAAACGGTTTATGTAATATTTAATGCAAATATTAGTCGGGAGCATCTTCAAGTCAATTCTGCACATAAAGAAAAGCCCAAGCCTCTTCACCGCTTGAGCTTTATCGATAGTGGTAATATACCATAGAGATTCCATTCATGAATTACATATTGGAATATAAATTTGTATGTATTGCTTGAAAGAACAACTTTGTGCTACTTATGTTACGGTTCACCGCGCTATCTGTAACGGCAAGTTTTAGGGCCATCCTTTTGTGGGATGGCCCTTTATTTATCCTGGCTTTGTTCAACAATCGTATCCGTTAACACAACAAAGAGAACAGCCCGCAGGCGGTTCTCTATCCTGTCTGCCTTAGAAGCAGGTGAACGAGCTAATCCGATTCAAATCAATGCCGAAGTACGCCCAGAAGAAACCAGTCCATCTGAACCCTGCAATGGAATTACGCCCGACGAATACCGGGAAGAACCAGAATTGCTCGCCGTTGTTCAGCCAAATGTATGTGTTGCGGAACAGGCAACGTCTGATTGCCCCGGGGTCGATGGCAAAAGCGGTAGCCGGCATTTGCGGTACGAATTGCGGTGGAGGAGCCGTCGGCGCTTGAACGCCTCCCGGTGCACCTCCCGGAAGCCCCGGTCCGCCCGGCACGCCAGGTCCGCCCGGGGACCCCGGAAATCCTCCGCCGGTTCCCGGTGTTGGAAAAAATCCCATATGTGATCGCTCCTTTCAATGATTAGGCATAATCATCATATGCATTCGCGGAAAGGGCGCTTGGGCGAATGCCCAACAATAAGATTTAACATAGATCGACTATGCACAACACGGATGGCTTCGACACAGATCCAAGCTTTACAAAAAAAAGAGCCGCACCATCATCTTGTGCAACTCTTTATCCGTAATTTAGTCTTCTATTTCAGTATAAATTTGAAAAGTCACGCCGAATTTGTCCGTTACATCGCCAAACCCAGGGCTGAAAGGTTCTTCTTTAAACGGCATATTGACCTGACCTTCTTGCCGCAAGGCTTCATAAATCCGTTTTGATTCTTCTACTTCATTCGTTGTAATGCAGATGGTGACCCGTTTCCCGTTTTCACTAGTCGAACCGCCTGGAGCATCCGATAACATGAGTTCCGTTACTCCGACCTTTAACTTGGCGTGCGCTACAAGATTACTCAGATCGTCAGTGAACGTACCAGGCATGTCCGGCATTTCACCGTAAGTCACCATGGAGAGGATTTCTGCACCGATGGCTTGTTCATAAAATTGATGTGATAGTTGTAAGCAGCACAATCTAGTATTCACAAGCAGACCTCGATTGGCTGATGATGGTTAAGCTTTTTAGAACCACTGGAATCGGGGTAACCCAGTTTATTGGCGGACAGCATACCAGCACTCGAGAACGGCGTGAATATCTTGAACAGTACTAACTTCAAATTGAGAAGGAAATACAGGAGCTCCATCGTATTCAAGATTTACCCAGCTCCCGACTTCTTCTTGAGCGGGAATGGAGCGGACAGGAGAGTCCGGCTGTGCTCGCTTCGACGCGTTTTCTGGTGCTTTGCGGGGACCCCAATATATCAAAAGATGCCTGTCCCCTCTTTTTATTGGGTGACAGGCATCTTTTGATTTTTTTAACCGACCCTTTCATATTCCTGTATAGCCAGAAGCAGTCCTCCGGTTATACCTGTGTCGCCGCCTAATGCAGGTAAGCTTACATACTGATCTATCGGCGGGATTTCCACATAACTGGATATACGTTCAACCAGTTCTTTCTTCACCTTTGGGAGAAGCTGTTCGCTTTGCATGACACCACCGCCTAAAATAATGATGTCAGGACTCAGTACGACGGTATAGGCATAAAGAGCTTGCGCCAAATAATGAGCCAAAAAGCTCCACACTTCATGATTCGGGTCGATCTCGTTCCCTTTTTGCTTCAATCTCGCTTCAATCGTTGGTCCTGCTGCCATCCCTTCCAAACAGTTATGGTGAAATGGACACAACCCTTGAAACCCGTCCATTGGATGCGACTCGACCTTGATATGTCCCATTTCAGGATGGCTGAATCCCTCCAAAATCCTCCCGTCGACGACCGCGCCGCCACCGATTCCCGTACCAACGGTCAAATAAAGAACGCTTTTTAGTCCTGCGCCTGCTCCTTTCGTTGCTTCACTTAGAGCCGCTATATTGACATCGGTTGACCATCCGACCGGAATCTTATACCGGCTTTTCATTGCGCCAACAAAATTATAATGGGCCCATGACCGTTTCGGAGTATTCTTAATATAGCCGTAGGTTTGAGAATTCGGATTCACATCAATGGGACCAAAGGAACCGATCCCAATCGCTTTCAGATGATAGGAATCAAAAAATTCGAATACTTGCTTCATGGTTTCATCCGGTGTTGTAGTAGGAAACGTCACCCTTTTGACAATTTGACCGTCCTCATCTCCCAAGGCGCAAACAAACTTTGTTCCCCCTGCTTCGATCGAACCAAACAATATAATCCGCTCCTTGTATCCCGTACTATTTAAGTATAGCTGCAAGACCTTGCTTGGAATCGATATTTTTCTCCATCGTATCCGCCTGTAATTCCCAATTACCAAATTGTCCATAAGCCGAATAAATCATTGACCCTGTCGGTAGCTCCGGATGCTCGTTTTCACCATTCGTGCCCCAATTGACCCATCCGGAATCATTACGCTGCACGATTTGGTAGCGGGCCACCACATTGCTCGTATACCAGACCATGGCATAGCCAGTCTCTTCATTTAACTCGGCTGTTTTATTAGCGCTCATCGGGAAGATGGTTTGTTCCGGAGCGCTGTTTACATCGACAAATCGATCACACAATACCTTCTCATTTCTCTCACTTTGATGTACTTGTGTGTGGGACTCCGGAATAATGGCAGAGATATGGTGTTTGATTTCTTCCGCACTGAGAATTCCTTCTTGTACACAGAACAGCCTCCAGAAATAATCCCATGAAACTTTATTAATATCTTCTCCGATATTATCTTTGTATTGTTTGATGTTCGGATTATTTTGTTCATCAGCATGCTCGAGCAGCTCATGAACGCCTTTAGACAAAATGTTAGCGTATAAATCGCCTTCTCTGTAATAAGTCCCGCCATAGGAAGCAAAGGATGTAAAGACCCGATCCCCCTTGCCGCTCTCAAATTCATCGCCCACCGTAATTTTGTTTACGACAGGAATGCCGTCTACCGTGGTTGAAAAATCATCTACATCATACTTTCTTCTAAACCACGGGGTATTAAAGAAAAACTCCCATGTGATCGTGAATTTTTTTCCCATCAGATTCTCATCCAGCCCATCAGGCACGGTGCCCTTAAACAGATATCTGCAATACAACGGTCCTTCCTCTTCCACGATACAATCTACCGTAGTATGCTCAGGAGGATTGATCAGCCCATTTTTCGGTGTGAAGAACGGTCCATAGAATCCGCCAATCGCATTGGAGTAATCCTTAATCAGATTTTTCCCCTCCGCTTTGGCTTCAAAATATCGGATCCCCCATTTGCCGTAAGAGGATCCGTCAGCAGTTCCGGAGCAAAGCTCCAAAATGTAGTAACCGGTGTCCAATCTTCTAAACCCGTCGCCTTGGGTGACTTCCAGTTTCTCGATACCTTTAAACGCCTTCTCAACCGCAGCAGGCTGTTCATCCGCATACAGCCAGTAAGAGGTAACCAGCTTATCCATATCCACCAGATATACGATCGAAGCTTCTTGAATATAGTCCCCTTCCACCCTGGAATCAATCAGCTGAAAAGGAATGGCATTGTCTGCATCGTCATATAAAACTAGACTATCCTTATGAACGCGGTCATCCGTAAAATTCAATTTCGTGATGACAGGCTCCTGTTTCCTTTCCAGATGATCCGGGTTATTGAGCATAATCTGAAATTTATATTTGAAGCTTTGCTTATTGTTGTTCACAGATAAACCTCTTTTCTTTTTGTATTCAGTCTCTGGGAGGATTCGTCTTATTGTTTAGTAGCTTTAAAAGAAAAGTTCAGTTTTTTCCCTTTTTGTGCATCAACCAGGATGGCAACCAAAATGATTAAGCCTTTGACAACGAGCTGCCAGAAAGAGCTTACTCCCAGCAGGTTAAGACCGTTACTGATCACACCGATCACCATGGCGCCAAAAATGGTTCCACTAATTCTGCCTCTGCCGCCGGCCATGGAAACTCCGCCTAATACACAGGCAGCAATGGCATCCATTTCATAACCTGCCCCTACAGAAGGCTGGCCGGAATACATTCTCGCGGAGAGGACGATTCCTGCAAAGGCTGCAAGCAAACCGGTAATCGTATATACAGCTATTTCAACCTTTTTAATGGGCACGCCGGAAAGACGTGCAGCTTCTCTATTTCCGCCAATCGCATAAATATAGGTACCAAATTTAGTCTTCATTAATAAGGTAGAAAAGATGAAAACTAAGATAAACATATACAGGACCGGCAGCGGAAGAAATCCAAAGAGCTGTCCTGTTCCAATCGAGGTATAAGCTGCATCTCTAATTCTTACGGATTGACCGTTGCTGTATAGATACGCAATCCCCTGCGCGATGTTCATGGTAGCTAATGTAACAATAAAAGCAGGCAGCTTAAATTGGGTTACTATACACCCGTTAACGAATCCGATAGCCGCACCGATTGCGAGACCTATTATAATGGCCAGATAAACAGGCATTCCCGTGGTAACAATTAAACCTACCGTTAAGGTCCCCGATAAAGCGACGATCGCCCCGACGGAAAGATCAATCCCTGCCAGAATAATAACCAGCGTCATCCCAAGAGCCAAAAAGACGTTAATCGAAATCTGTCTCAAAACAGTAATCAAATTGTCCTGGGTTAAAAATACCGATGAAGTGAATGATAACGCGATAAATAAAAGCAATAGTACAACAATAATCCCAATATTCCCTCTAATTACTGACATCACGGGGTTGTTTAATCTCTCCGCTTTCTGAGTCATGCTACATTACCCTCCTGTTGCATAGCGCATAATATTTTCTTGAGTTAGTTCGGACTGGGCTAATTGTGCGGTTAATTTTCCTTCTCGCATGACACAAACAGAATCACACATATTGATGATTTCAGGAAGCTCAGAGGAGACTAAAATAATAGCCAGTCCCTGTTTAGCAAGCTCGTTAATAATGGAATAAATTTCGGATTTTGCGCCTACGTCAACGCCCCTTGTCGGTTCATCAAGAATCAAGAGCTTCGGATTTGTAGCCAACCATTTAGCCAATACCACTTTTTGTTGATTTCCTCCGGATAAACTGGAAACTTCCGCATCAGACGAAGCCGTCTTTATATTTAAACTCTTGATATAAGCGCTGATTAATGCGCTTCTTTTTTCCTCACTAACAATCAGTTTATTTTTCATAAGGTGTTTCAGCTCAGACAGTGTCATATTAAAACCAACGGAATTCAATAATACGAGGCCTTGATCCTTGCGATCCTCCGGAACCAGTGCAATCCCTTTTTCAATGGCATCACTGCAGCTTTTAATCTTCAGCTCTTCCCCGTTCAGAGAAACAGATCCGTTATCGTAACCATAAGCGCCAAATATAGCAAGCATGAGTTCGCTTCTTCCCGCACCCATCAGGCCTGAGAAGCCAAGGATTTCACCCTTGTGTACGGAAAAGCTAATATCTTCAAAAACATTCTGTTTTGACAGATGGTCGACTTTCAATACAACCTCATCTTGACGAGAATAGGTTCTTGTATAAAAGTTTTTCAGCTCTCTGCCTACCATCATCGCCACGAGCTCATCAGGGTTGCTATTTTTCGTAATCACGGTTCCGACATACGTACCGTCCCTAATGATGGTAATTCGATCCGTTATGGTAAACAATTCTTCAAACTTATGCGAAATGTAAATCATGCTTACGCCATTTTGCCTTAATCTTTCCATCGTTACAAAGAGATGTTTGACTTCTTCATCGGATAATGAGGACGTAGGTTCATCCATTACTAGAATTTTTATATTAAATGAAATCGCCTTAACGATCTCTACCAACTGCTGGTGAGCTACCGATAACTCCCCGACCAAAGTGTTCACATCAAGGTTTAATCCCAATTCCTTAACCATCTCTTGGGCCTCAGCGTTCATTTGCTTTCTATCGATCAATCCCAGCTTCGTAACAGGCTCTCTCCCCAAAAAGATGTTCTCTGCAACGGTCAGATAGGGTACGAGAACGATTTCCTGGTGGATGACACCAATACCGTGGGCTTGTGCATCGTGAACGCCTTTGATATACACCGTATTTCCATTGATCAAAATTTCACCGCGATCGGGTTGATGAATCCCGCCCAAAACTTTGATTAACGTGGATTTGCCTGCACCATTCTCACCGAGCAAGGCGTGAATTTCTCCAGATTTAAGCTCAAAGTTGATTCCGTTTAAAGCCAGTGTTTGTCCAAAGCTTTTAGCAATCGAATGCATTTCCAGGACGTTTTCAACCAATGATGTTCACCTCCGAAAGTAAAAAATGTAGAATGCAGGATAAACCTGCATTCTGTGAGAATGAAACTATACGATTTTAATGGCTTATATCGTTAAATCACTGCCACTCGCCAGCTGTTTCTTCAGCCATTTCTTTGGTTACCACATGTGAAGGCAGCAGCATTTCTTTCTCAATTTCTTTTCCTTCTATTAAATCAAGAGCGGCATTGAAAGATTGTTCGGCGATTTGAATAGGTACCTGAGCCGCTACCGCTTTAAGGGATCCATCCACTATCGCAGCTTTTCCGTCTGGAGAAGCATCGATGGAGTACACGCCAATGTTTTTACCGCTTGCTTCTACAGCTGCAGCCGCACCTAGTGCGGAAGGATCATTGATCGCAAAGATGGCTGCTAAATCAGGATGGGCTTGAATAATGTCCTCAGCGATTGGCAAGGAAGCATCCAATGCGGCTTTGCCGTCTTGCTGTGCAACAATGTTAAATTTCGATTTGTTATCCCCCAGACCCTCCATGAAGCCGGCAACACGCTGAACACAGCTTTCATTGGAAGGGAAATCTAAAATCGCAATTTCTCCGCCGTTCGGAAAGTCATTTACCATTTGCTCGCCCATCAATTTACCCGCCATAAAAGCATCGGTGGCAATTACACTCTCAACTAAATCCCGGTCATCTTCGATTACCGCTGTATCCACGTTAAATACCGGAATATTTTTATCATTAAGCTGTTCTAATCCTTGACGAATTCCTGCAGAATCAACCGGAATGACGAACACCGCATCAAATCCTTGGTTTGCAGCGTCAGACATTTGATTCATTTGTTTGTTCAAGTCATAATCCGGGTCCAGCATGGTGAACTTTACGCCTTTTTCTTTAGCCAGTCTTTCGTATGTTTTTGTCATCGCTGTCTGGAACGTATTATTTTGCGTGTTTGGCAGGAAAGCAAAGCTTAACGTACCTTCACCTTTTGGAGTATTGCCGGCATTTCCAGTATCCGCTTTGTTGTTAGCGCTACCACATGCAGTAAGAGATAAAGCCAAAACCGTCACTGAAAGTGCTTTAAAAAAATTTTTCATCCTTTATAACCCCCTAAGATTTAACTAATTCTTTTAGCTAAGAAAACGTCCGGAAAGCAGATAAATACATGTGTCAATGACGGATAGTCGATATTGAACCGCTTTCACGCCACTGATTACGTAAAATATAGCACACTACTGTTTTTTTAGTCAACGTTTTCATTAAATTTTTATTAATTTCAGGTGTTTGATCATTTTTTACGTAAATTTATTCAAAATAAGGCTCTCTATCTCGGGTGGAGCCGGCTCAAGTGTTATATCCTTCCATGCCTTCAACAAATTTTTAGACTCTACCAAATACGGTTGTACGCCGATATATTTATAATCATCTTGTCCCAGCAAAGCTTTTGCCGTCGCTAATCCGACTGCAATCCCTTGCTGATAAGGCCTTTGAGTTGAGAGTCCCTTCACCATTTCTTCTTTAGCTAAATAAGTTGCAATTTCAATGTCCAAATCAAAGGTGAAAATCGATATATCCTCTCTTTTTAATTCCTTTAGTGCTTTGATCGCTTCAAGCGACGGTCTATCCCACGATATGTATAGCCCTTTAATTTCAGGATTGGCCCTCAGCATTTCTTTGCATATTTCATAAGCGTTTTCAATCTTATGGAAATACTGCTCATTCACAATTTCAATGTTTTTAAAACTCGTTGTAATGACCTCTTTCGCCACAGCATCTCGCAAATGAGTCCCGTAAAACGGAGCGCCGTGACCAATAAAACCGATCTTGACGTCTTCCTCATACTTAAAGTAGTTCCCTAACAGCAAAGCTACATTTTGACCGCTTTCCCGTTCATTAACCGATACACAGGATGCATACTGGTCCTTGTTCATTCCTTGAGGAATATTACTCATAAAGATAAGCTTGACTTGTTCCGATATACTGTGGAATTTCTTTGCCGTCACCTCATCATCGACAGGTATAGCGATGATCGCATCCGGCTGTTGAAGCCTTAAGCCTTCCAGCTGGTTGACTTGTAATATAGGATCAAAGTGCGCATTGGTAATGGAAAGAATTGATATTTTATACTTATCAAGGGTGTTGCGGATTCCATTCTCATACAGCCTTGCCCATGCCGTACCCCCATAGTGAAAGGAAATCGCAACCTTATAATTTCCCGCCTTCAGTTGATCCGCCTCTGCTTGAGAAATTGTCAATTCTTCTGGGGAGATCGTTTTTTCTCCGAATGGACCCTTACCTATAACTTGGGTCGACCGCCGTATAGAGAGCTCCATGGGAATCTGAATTTGTTCAGCAAAATTTGAAAAATTTTCTATTTGTTTAAGCAAAAGCTTGACTTCTTGGATTCCTATCTCCTTTATATCGTGCTTAAGCATGGTTAAAGGAGGGGCCACAATTTCCGACCACTCTTCATCGCCGAATCCAATAACCGACACATCTGCCGGACACTCCAGCCCTAATTTGTTCAACACCTTTAACAGATTTAATGTCATCCGATTGCCGCTTGCAATAAAAGCTGACGGCTTAATGCGGACCCATACGTCTTTAACCTTTTTTTCGATATCCTCATAACTGTTATTGTCTGCGTCTAACACCAATTCGCCTCTAAATGGCAGTTTGTACGAATTCAGAGCGTCCTGGTAACCTTTGATCTTGCTCTCCGATGAGGAAAACCGGCCTCTCTCAATAATTAAAGCGATCTCTTCATGCCCCGATCTCAACAAATGCATGGCCGCTTGATGCATTCCGCCTTCACCATCGGAAAGTACAGAGCCAGCCCCTGTATTTTTAACTGTTCTGTCTAAAAAGACGAAAGGAATACGATGCTGCACTAATTTATCAAACTGCTTGCCGTCCGTACTTACAGGGACAATTATGGCCCCGGCAATCCGCTTATTAAAAACGATATTCGTAATGATATCTTTTTCCTGAGCAACCTTGTCATGATGAAAATGAACAACCGGATTATACCCTTTTTCAATTAAATAATCAGAAATCTCAGAAACCAATTTCGGATACAAAGTACCGCTTAAATCAGGGACGAGAATTGCGATTTCGGAGCTTTTCCCGATTTTCAGCTTGCTGCTTTTATTTTTTAACTTTTTATCATAACCGGTCCTTTTAATGATCTCCTCTACTCTTTCAACAAGCTCCGGACTTACATACCTTGATTTATTTATTACGTGGGAAACCGTAGCAATCGAAACCCCAGCTTCTTTAGCGATCTCGTTAATAGTAGCCATCAAATCACAACTCCTGATATATTTTACGTAAATTTTTAATGATTGTATCACTTTTCTATACTAGGGTCAACGAACTGCAGTTTTGAAAGGGCTTATATCTTTAAACTAAATCCATTAACCCATTGAGTTTACGTAAATGATTTCACCCAGAGAAAGACAAGATCTTCTTTTGAATACTCTTTCTAGCTGCTCCGGGCAACGAATCTATCAAAAAAGGACCCCAACTCCGCTCTGTAGAGCATGTTGAGATCCCTTAGTTTTTTGGTCATTTTACTTATAGCCTCGGTAGTCAAATAAAGGCATTCCGAGTTTGGTCACGTTGGGATCCGCACAACTTTCTATACATTCGATGCAATGTACTTCAACAAGGACCCCATCGTCGTTAACGGTGAGCACGAACCGATCATCAGCATAGAATTGTGGGATGCCGTCCAGAAGTTCTGCAAAAATCGGGGCGTGAAATAAACCCTCGTCCGCTCAATGATCGCGTCCGTTACCTGCAGGCGGCTTGCGAGAATGGATGGTAGGTTCTTAAAGAAAGGCTTACAAATCGATTTATTGGTGCTTGCTTTGGCTTCGAGATGTGGTTTAAATCACACAACAACACTATATGTAGCCTAAGGATTAGTTAATTTATTTAGTGTTAGATATGCAGAAGTGATAATCAAAAATAATCTAAGTGTAAAAGAAATGGTCGATGTAACTGGGATTAACCTTCTCATGCAGCTGAGGTTAGTAAAGGCATCAGATTATCCAGGTATGTAGTTCCTAAAGATTAACGATTATGTAAGTTAAGCGTAGTTCTCTTGCGGGGCGACTTTCTTCGCCCCGCAAGCATGTAATGCCAAAAATTTAGCCGTCACTTATGATAAGGTTCGGCGCAAATTATCTTCAACTATACTGCCCGCTAGCGGCAAAAATCCTGCCAGAGGACTTGTTTCCAGATAAGTGAATTTTAGAGGGTGCCGCAAAGCAGTGTAACAAAAAGGATGGGACAAGAACTTTAAGGATTCGCTCCCATCCTCAGCTTGTCAAGAAACCCAAGGTTCTTATAGGACTTTGGGTTTTAACAAGGTGTAGATGCAGCTGCTCCCCCGCTAACGGGAGTTACAATCAGAGGAGTTACTTCGGATAGAAATAATTATGTTTTCAATAATGAGCCTCTTTCTGGATCACAGGGTGTTGTTGCAGTTTATCTCAAGGGGACGATACGTCTTGATTCTCTCAAGATCTCTCAGCAAGGGGTTACTATATATAACTGATTCAGGAAATATTGTAATTGGAGAGATTCGCTATCTCTCATTTAACCTCAATAATGTTAACACTGGCACACTAACTGCAAGTGCAAGTTTTGATGATTTTATGGGAGCAATTCAGAAGGGCGAACAATTAAATTCGTACAATGCACGCCAGATTTCAAATGATGAAATTTTAAACAATCGTATATATGAACAGCACAATGGTGTTTCTGACGAGAGTAGGTTTCGTTTCTCCACGTTGCAAAAAGCTTATGAGCCAGGCCTTGTGGATAACACCGGTGTGTTAACTTCTTCCTATCGCAGTAAAGCCTGATTTGAAGTCATTCTGTCATGTCCATTATATTTGAACAAAATCACCCTAACGGGTGAATAAGCTTTCTAGCCAGCGGTCATTCGTCCGCTGGCTCCTCTTTTCTAACCAAGGTTCCATTACAAGCTTTATGCGCTCTGGCTTGGTTTCTTGCGTATGCTTGTGAGTTCAAAAGCCTCTTTAGGAATCCCCAGTTCATGAGCCTTCTTCTTTTTAATCACCATGGCTTGTTGTAAGCTAGTGGCTTGAAATTCAACTGTGGTGCCAAGCGGATCCTCAAATGCATAGTAACTTCTTTTATTGGACATTAAAACTTAGCGCCTCCTCATCTTATTCTCGAATGATTCTGCCTGGCAACACCACAAGCATATTATCTCAATGCATGCTCGAATCCGTCGCCTGGCAAATCGCCCTAATATTGTGCGTCTCATCTTAGAGAACTATGCGCGAAGGCCGGCCTCATAAATCAACACGAACTCCAACAACGATAAATAGAATGTATTTTCGTCCACCTTAGCTTCTGTTCTGACATAGTTTACAAATGCGATCCGCCGGTCGCATCAATCATTTGTCCCGTTATCCATCGGCTGTCAGGTGACGCCGTGAAGGCGACAATGTCTGCGATATCCGAAGGCTCACCTACGCGTCCAAGTGCCGACATCTCTACCGCAGACTTACGGCCATTGGGCGTGTGTAGCCACGACGCGTTGACGTCGGTATCGATTATGCCGGGCATGACAGCGTTCACTGTAATACCCCGCGGACCCAGAAGCTGAGCCAGGTGTAGGGTGAATGTATTTAGTGCACCTTTGGTTAGGTTGTAGGTCATGATATGCGGATAGGCAATTCGTGTCACTCCAGATGAGATATTGATAATGCGACCTCCGTCTCGAAGACGTCCGATCGATTTCTGGACGAGGAAGAACGGCGCCTTGACGTTGACCGCGAACAGCCGATCAAAGTCCTCTTCACTCGTCTCTTCAAATGATGGGGATGTGCCGATGCCGGCATTGTTAACCAAGATATCAAAATGGTTGATGCCCGTTCTGCGGATAAGTTCCTCATCCAAGACCTGAAGAAGTCGATCGACTCCCTCCAGAGAATCCAACTCGGCACCGATGGCAAAAGCTGTACCTCCCGCTGCTTCGATCGCAGAAACCGTCTCTGCCGCCGCATCCCTCCGCGTGCGATAATGTACTGCGACTAGCGCACCTTCAGCGGCGAGACGCAGCGCGATCGCTCTCCCTATCCCTCGGCTGGCTCCTGTAACGACTGCGATTCGACCTTCCAAACGCTTAAAATTCATGTAGATCCACTCCTTATAATGGGTTGATACCATGATAAACCCTCCTCATAAGGGGAGAGTCAAGGAATGGACTCCAATCTTTTTTCAGACTCGTTCAACCGGCACGATCGCCTCTGCCAAACGTAGCTGACCATAAATATCTTTATCCGACGTCAGATAAATCTCCCGAACCGGTATCGCCTCGAGTGGCCGGTAGCCCTTGCCAGCAATCCAAGCCCGTAGCGTCTCGCTCGCCTTGCAATTATCCTTATACGGGTCACATTGATGAGTAAAAGAGGCAGCTTCCTTCATGCCGGGCATTTGGTGAATCTTCACCCTACCGCTATAAGGAATCGGTTTTGAGACAGGAATAGCGACCTCGATGTCCGAAGGCTCTTCATCGCAATCGCTCCTCCGATGCCAGACGATTGTCATCTCACGGTCCGGCTCTTCTCCATGTGAGCGGACATACTGCTTCAGTTCGTCGAGCAACAGACACAGTTGGTTTTTTGGCAAAGTCTCGCGGATGTAAGCGACGAGAACCGGATCCACACTTCGAAGCAAGAACTTCCCTTCCTCCGCAACCGCCTCATTCCGTTCAATCCGCACGAGTCGCTCATCGATCACCGTAATTTGCTGCTGAGCCTCTTGTATCTGGCGCTCCAGCTCCTTTCGTTTCTCAAGCAACGTGCGCTCTGCTTTCGTCAGAGAGGCGGTTCCGGTGAGCATCGGTCGCATCTTCTCAAGGGTTAAGCCCTGCTCTTTGAAACCCGCGATACGACGGATCGTTAGCAGTTGCTCCGCAGTATAAAAACGATATCCCGATTCTTCGTCCACATGCGCGGGCTTTAACAAGCCGAGTTCATCATAGTGGCGCAATGTCTTCACCGTCACGCCGCTCAGTTTCGCGAACGCCCCAATTTTGAACATCCTAATCCCCCTTTTGCATGGATATATCATTGAAAAGTTGAGTTCTTGAGGCTCTTCATTCTTCTCTAAATGCTTGTTCTGTCATTGTCCCTCTAAGTTTCATGACTTGCCCTACTCTCCGATAATAAACATACCTTTTTTATAACTTATTCCAGATGAGGGGTCATCGAGTGGTTTGTATATCCGTTTTTCGTCCATATATCTCATCCAATTCATTAAGCTTCAAATTATAAAATAGTTCTTAACTATTTCTGCTTTACCACCGCACTATCCTTCCCGTTCGTAGGATGAGATCAGCCAGTTTTTACTAGTTGACCTCTTTTGTTCATAGGAGATTTCATCGCATATTGATCGTTTTTGTCTTTATACACCAGGCCGCGGCTTATCATAACTCGCTGGAAAACTTTTTTTATTTCCTATAGCCAACTGAACGATAATCTGAAGCACGATGATTACAGCCAATCCATAGAATGCTTGAACGAAGCTGCCCGTTGCATCGTGGAGCCAGCCAATGGCTAGCGGCCCAAGCGCTCCGAGAATGTAGCCGCCAGATTGGGTCATTGCGGACCAGCTACTGGCTTCCTGAGCATTGCTTGTTTCATCAATGGGCAACATCAGTGCAATCGGGAACAGTCCACCCGCTCCAATACCGAGTGGAATCGCCGCGAGCCAGGGGCTAACGGATATGTTCAGCATCAGGACACCCATCAACTCCAATAACGCACACCCGACAAGCCAGAATACACGTCTTTGGTAACGGTGTACAAGCATGGGAATGAACAACGTAGAGGGCAGAGATATCAATGTAAATAAGGTTTGGATGTTGCCGGCCGCCTCTTGACTATACCCCTGGCTTTGAATTGCTGGCGCAAGCCAAGCGGTTAACGAATAGAAGATCGCTGCCATCAGCCCGAAAAATAATGTCAGCACCCAGGCACGCTTGTTGTTCACCGGAAGTGGTGCATTAAGTACACTCGAAATTTTACCGGATTGCCGATCTGTGCGCGCAGACCAGGCTAATCTCAACCAGATCGGCAATGCAATGGCTGCGAGTAATGCCCATACAGCCAACGACCCCCTCCACGATCCACCCAGCGTATGCTGAAGAGGAACTGAAAGTCCCACACTAATGCTGGCCCCCATCACCATCGCTGTAGAGTAGATACCCACCATGGCTGCCACTCGGTCAGGGAAATACTGCTTAATGAAGCTGGACAACAGCGGCCCTGCCAATGCAATCCCTACACCGGACAGAAAAGAAGTGAACATCATCAAAGAAGTTGTATCAACAAACCATCGTAATCCCGTACCTAACCCAATGAGGATTAATGCCAGAACAATTGCGCCCTCATTTCCCCACCTTCTGCTTAATCTTACGGAGAACGGAGCAAATATGCCCATGCATAATACCGGAAGTGTGGTTAACAGACTGGCGGTAATCCCGCTTATACCCAGATCATTCTGTATGGTGCTCATTAGAGGAGAAATGGATGTAATGGGTGGTCGTAAATTCAGTGAAGCCAGGATAAGCGCTAAGACGATATAAAAAAGTTTCATGCTGGATCACCTCATGGTAGTAGTATCGTTGCATTCACACATGATCCTATTTGAATGAAGATCTTTGGGTGGTGCACGATAAGTATAGAATCATTAGAATGATTGAACAATACTATTGTTTCTATTAAAATGATTACTAAAACCAATGATTAGAGGTAATTCATATGGAGATTCGTCAGATGGAAAACTTCATTGCTGTGTGTGAGGAGCTTCATTTTACACGAGCAGCTGAGAAACTTGGCATATCTCAACCTACATTGAGTCAACAAATACGCGCGCTCGAGGATGAACTCGGTGTTCCCTTATTTGACCGGGTCGGCAAAAAAATTGTGATGACCCAGGCAGGAAATCTGTTTCTGGAGCACTCTGTACAGATGATTCGGCATTTACAGAATACCCAGGATGCGTTAGCTGAATTCCGCAATGATCAACGAGGTCGGTTGGTAATTGGTGTTCTCCCTTCCGATCTGGACTATCGGATCACCCCATTGCTCGTGAATTTTCATGCACGATTCCCCAAGGTGCAACTGAAGGTTATCTCTTCGATCTACGTCGTGAATCAAGTGCTGGATAATGAAGTAGACATCGGCATCGCGATCACGTCTGCTCCTGATGATCGGCTTGTACGCATTTCTTTGTGCAGTGAAGAATATGTACTCATCGTTTCCGAGAATCATGATTGGGCTGAACGAAACACGATTGGAATCCAGGAACTGCGTGATATCCAAACTGTGATGTTCCCCGAAGGATTTACAGGCAGAGAATTGGTTGATGACTATTGCCGTAAATATGGATTCCGCTTAAATACGATCATGGAGACCAGTTCGGCAACCTCCATTATTAGCTTGGTTAAAGCCAACGTAGGAGGAACATTGCTGCCTTATCCTCTGATCCAAGCGATGAATGAACCAACACTACGCTGCATCCGAATTACAGACGATCCGCCATACCGTCACTTTGAGATCATTCATCGTTCCGACCGTTTTCTGATTAAGTCGGCCAAGGCATTTATTGAGAAAACTATCGAATATTTCAAGTAAGGGTGAGTCCCGAAAGAGAGGTGTTGAGCTGGAGATAAGAGGAGTGAGTCTGTTCATACATCCAATGGAGGCTATGAAAGAGTTCTACCATCTGGAACGGCGCAACGTACATAACCACCGGGTTAAAAAAATTCATACCTGTTAGTTCATATTCAAACCTCATAACGCTCTCCGTTCAAAAAGGCATATTCTTTTTCATAAACTCGGAGCATACGCCACCCTATCCTGCCCGTTAGTTTTGCCCACACCTTTCTCATTCTTAATAATGTGGTTCCAATTGGAGGGCAGCTCAAAATCCTTAAGATGCTCAAACACGATTACTTCTACCGTTCCCATATTGTCAATCCTGAAGGAAATAAAGTCAGTTCCAACATCAAGATGTGGACCGATATAAGGTGATACTGTTACATTAACGATGATATGGGAATCTTGATATCCAACCAATACGTTCAATGGATCAAGAAATGGAGCAAACGTAGGTTTTTCATTCAGTTTATCCTTGTAATAGATATCTAATTGTTCTTGTATCTCGGGCGTTAACAAGGTAAGTATGACCCTATATGGGTCTGGATTCTTTTTAGCGTAAGCTGTTTGAATTGATGCCAAAAAACAAATTATGATCAGAGCTGGACGGACCATTGTCCTCGGTGATTACCTCCAGGTACACCCGGACCGGAAGGAAGATGTGGTTCGTTTTGTGCGAGGGGGGATGGTTCTCTGAAAGCATAAAAATTCCGGGCTTTTAGAGTCCTGTTTGATTTACGCACTACTCACCGCCACCTTCTCCCTCTGCCTCCTTCCGCCACTCCCGCGGGGTCATGCCCGTTAGCTTGCTGAAGATTTTGCTGAAATAACGGCCGTCCGGGTATCCAACCATCTCGGCGATGGAAGCGATCTTGTACTGTTTGTTAGTAAGCAGGATTTTGGCGTTCTCAATGCGGACCCGTTCCAGATAATCGGACTGATTCTCGTGGAATACCTGTTTGAAGCGACGGGAGACATATTCACGGCTCAGGAAGAACTGGCTTGCGATTTCCTGGAGCGACAGATCGTGCATATAGTTAAGGTCAATGTACTGCTTGATCGAGTGGATGACGTTGTATTCCTGGGTCCGGGAATCTTTCAGAACCTTGGCGATTTCCAGAAAAGCATTCGTCCATTCCCTCTGCCACTCCTCCAACGATAGCCGACCGTCCGGGCCGATCGGAAACAGCCACTGGGAGGAGGTCCGGGCGGATTCCCCTGCGGCCCGATCCGTGTCCTGCAGCAAATGGCTGCGGAGCAGTTCAAATTCATACCGCCAGTACTTCAACTGTTCCCAGGTTACGGCATGCAGTTGTCCAATCGCCTGCACCCAATTGGCGACGGCGCCCATGATCTGGCGCTGCTCCCCTTTGTGAATAGCGGCCAAAATCGAGCTACTATAATCGGCCAGAACGATTCTTTTGTCGGAAGTGGCGGCAGGAGTGTCCTCAAAACTGTGAATCCAGGTATTCGGTCCCAGAAAGGAAACGGAAAGGGCTGTCTGCAGCATCTGCCGAAATCCGGTGTGGATGTCCTGCGGGAATGAGACCCTGCCGCTGCAGGCAAAATGAAAGCGTGCTCGAAGCACACGATACAACGCCTCATTGATGGCTGTCAGCTTCCTGCTGTTGCCCCCAAAATCACCAGTCATCAGCAGAAGGATACCATAATTGGGATCGGCATGCCTGAAGGCATATCCATTCCTGGAAGGACTGATAATCTCGTTGCAGATGTTAAGTATTAAGAAATACAGAAGGTCGATATTCCTTCCGAATTTCTCCAGGACGGTGCGCGGCAGCGGATCGGAGATCAGCATCACGAGCTGGCATTCCCGAACGGCGGACCACTCGAAGGATGCCTGAAGCTCATCAGCGACGATCCAATAGCCATCCGGCTGTGAAACAACGCCTGACAGCATTTTGTCCCAATACATAGGCAGTGTTTTGTTGATCTCGACATCCCTGCGGATATTCTGCCGCCGCGCTTCATCATCTTTCAGCCACGTATCCACCGCATTGCGGAGTGCTTCGAGCAGTTCATTTCGGTTAATCGGCTTAAGCAAGTAGTCAAGTCCGCCGTGCCTCATCGTCTTGCGGATATAGGTGTAGTCGCTATAGCCGCTGATCACAATCCTCTTCGATTCAGGCGCATTGTCCCCGATCCATTGCAAAAGCGTCAGGCCGTCCACATTGGGCATTTTCATATCCGTAAAAATAATCTCCGGCTGCTCACTTCGAATCAGCTCCATAGCCGCTGCCCCGTCGCAAGCTTCAAGCACATCGGTGATCTGAAAATCTCCCCAGTGGACCAGAAGCCGGATTGAATCTCTGACATCGGTCTCATCATCCACGATCAGTACTTTCATAGAGCCTGCAGTCCTTTCGTTGTGGGATTCTGATAACTACATAAAACCCCGAAGGCTGGACCTGTCCTATCGATACCCCGGCCTCGTCGTTAAAGAACAAAGAGAGTCTTGAGATCACATTGATCAGACCGATACTGCCCCCTACCGTACCTCCGGAAGCTTCTCGCTTAATGCGCTGCTTCAACCGCTCCAGGTTATCCGGCGTAATGCCAAGGCCGTTATCCCGGATTGAAATACGCAGCCCATCTTCGCCGCTTTCCAGCTTAATGTCTATTTGGGCATTTTGCATCGTTTCAAAACCATGCTTGAAGCAGTTTTCTACAAGAGGCTGCAGGATCATTTTGGGTACAAGCATTTCCAGATCGGAAGGTTCGACAATATCAATGGTGCAGCGCAGACGCTCCTTGAACCGCTGCTTCTGCAGTTCCAGATAGGCCTCCACGTGAGCAATCTCTTTGGCTAGAGGAACAATGGACTCCTCGGTATTCATATTGTAGTGCATCATTAGCCCCAGCGAGGAGGTCAGCTCGTAAATCTTGGGCACCTTGTTATGCAAGGCCACTGATCCGATGGACTGCAATGTATTAAAGATAAAATGCGGATTGATCTGAGCCTGAAGCGCCTTCAACTGGTTATCCTTGTTGGCAAGTTCCAGCCGGAGTTCCCGCATGATGAGATTGTCGATCGTATCGACCATATTCTTGATCGCGCTGCCAAGGACCCCGACCTCATCGTTGCGTTGCGAATCCACGTCAAACTGCAGTTTTCCCAATTTGATCCGCCGGATCGACTCGGTTAATTTCTTGATCGGGGTAGTTAGCTTAAGCGACACGTACAGCGTTGCCGCAATGGAAATGACCAGAAAGCTCATCAGGACGAACACATTCATGCGAAGCACGCGTGATGCGTTGTTGTATAGATAGCTGTCCGGAATCTGCTTGGCCACAATCCAGATCCGCCCGAACATCTCAAATCTCTCGAATACTACAATCCCTTTGAAGCCGCCATTCTCATGCCAGTAAAAATGGCCGGAGCCATAGCTGTAGCGGGCATGCTGCAGCCAGGCATATGACGGTTTTTGCCCAATCCGGCTTTCCTCGGAGGCATAAATGACGGTACCGGTATCATCCAGTAGATAGATGTTTTCTTCTCCCTTGTCATAGAGCATGTTCATGATATTGCGAAAGCCGTCAAGCTTGAAGTCGATGGATACTATGCCGACCCTCTCTTTAAGCGGCGCCCGGTAGATCGGACGATGAATGGTAAAAACAGTGTTGGACGGGCTGTAGGGGAATTCCTCCATGCCGTAATTATGCGATTGGTGGGGCGGCTCCAGATAGGGATCGTTTTTGTCCAACGGTTGAATGAAGTGGCCGTCAAGACCGGCGCTGCCCGCCGCCCGCTTCAGATAGCCGTTGATCAGCAGCCAGGATTGATGGGTCAGGTCGGAGTAGAGATATACCTGCTGAATATCCTTGGCCGACTGTTCAATGGCATTGAGACCGGAGTAAATATTAATCTCAACCAAAAAATCGCTGTAGCCCCGAATCAGGATGTTATAGAGGCTATTTGGCATTTGGATATTGTTATAGGTGTACAGGGAAATGCTGTTCATCCCGCTGAGCAGATTGCTCAAGCTCGTAGTCCCTTGCCGTACCATGCTTGAATTTTCCCGGATAGCGTCTTCTTTTAACGAGTGCTTGGTATAGAAGTAGGAAATTAGGATAGATGCGGCGATCGGCAGAAGGATGGCGACCATCAGAAACATGCTCAACTTATAGCGGATGCTGCGGCGGAATTTCATGGTGATTCCCCTCGCTCTACGAATTGGTTTACAGTCTAGCACCGCCTTGCAGTAAGGTCAATAGGCAGCCGCCGGTGAAATGGATATATGACCCATATCACGATTTTACACATTTTTGATCAATTACGGCTGTTTTTCACTTGCATGGCAGCAGCTATACTGATAATGTAAAGCGCTTACAAAAAAAACAAAACAGGGAGGTTTTGGTATGAAACGATTTTGGTCCCTATTCTTGACCGGCTCCTTAACCATCGCCGTTGCACTGTCTGGTTGCTCCGGCAATGGCTCCAAGGCAAACGAAGCGACGTCCGGAACAAAGGATGCTGGCAACGCAGGAAAGGATGAGATTACCCTCTACACCATTCAATCCACAAATCCTAAATTTAAGGATTGGCTTAAAGAAGCCCAGGAAAAGAGTGGCGTAAAGATCAACTGGGTCGCCGCGCCGACCGATTCGGACACCCGCCAGCAGAAGGTATCGACGATACTTTCCTCGGGTGACAATACCGTTGACATTCTTGAGATCAATGATGAAATGGCAACCTCTTTTAAAAATGCCGGTTGGCTGGAGCCACTGCAGGATACGGTCCTGGCCGATGATGTCCTGAAACAGCTCCCACAGGGCTATATGAAGGATATGCTGACCTCAAGCAAAGGTGATTTGATCGGCGTCCCCAGCTATACCGGTTATCTTGGCCTATGGGTCGATCAGAAGAAGCTGGATGCCGCAGGCATGACTTCCATTAACAATGAAGAGGACTTTGTGAAATTTATGAAAGCGACGACCAAAGACGGTCAGTATGGATACGGCGGCTCCTGGGAAAAGACGTATGTCTTCAATGAAATCGCGACCTTTGTCAATCTGTTCGGGGGCGATTACTTTGACTGGAGCAATGAAGGCAGCCGCAGGGCGGTCAAGTTCATGTACGACATGGCCAATACCTGGAAGGTAACGCCGGTGGATCAAATTGCAGACAAATATGAACAGATGAACCAGAAGTTCATCGACGGCAAATATGCTTCCGTCTTCATGTGGGGAACCGGTACGGATTACAAGCAGGCGGACCGCTATGGTGAAGATCAGATCCATATGATAAATATGCCGAAATTTGCGAAACGGAGCATCTTCACGGATTCCTGGAGTTATGTCCTGAACTCAGCTTCCAAGAATAAGGACGCTGCCATCAAGTTCCTGAAGTATGCCGCCAGCGAAGACGGTGAATTAAGCGGTTGGAAGAACTTTGACCGCTATCCGGCCAGAGCGGATGTCGCGGCCAAAGAGGCGGTTACCGGAGACATCAAGACTGTTTACAACGAGATCCAATCGACCAACGAAGTGCATGGGCGTCCGATGCTGCCGCAAACGATGGAGTTCATCTCCGAGATGGGAACGCTTTTTCAGAACTACATCCAAGACAAAATTACGCTGGATGATTTCTGCAAAAAAGCACAGGAAGCAGTTGAACGTTACAAATAATCAGGGCCATTTCCCGGCAGCATAAGTGGGTGGATCTGTAGATGCCTGCTTGTGCCGCCCGTATCCTACGGATTTGGCTATCCTGCGAGGAAGGTGCGTTTTATGTATGCCAGCAAAAAATATTGGATGATTGCCTGGATTCTTGTACTACCGGCGCTGCTGATCCGGATCTTCACGACAATATATCCCATTATCGAAACCTTCCATATCAGCTTGTTTGAGGTCAAACTGCTGCAGGACATCCGGAAGTTTGTCAGCTTCGATAACTATCTTCAGATTTTCCACGATTCAAAAATGATTACCTCTATCCGGTTTACGATCATTTTCGTCGTGGGATCGATGATTGGCCATATTGTGCTCGGAATCATCCTGGCGCTAATTCTCAATATGAAATTCAGAGGACAAAAAGTGCTCCGAACCATCGTACTGCTTCCCTGGGCCATGCCGATGGTCGTGATCGCCATGGCGTCCAAATGGGCATTCAACAACGAATATGGTCTGATCAACGACTTTATTCGCCGATTCGCCCCTTCATTCAATCTGGATTGGTTAATCTATACAAATACGGCCCGCAGCGCCGTAATCGCCGTAGACCTATGGAAGGACCTGCCCTTCTTCGCCATTTTGGTGTTGGCCGGTCTGCAATTCATCTCCTCGGACATGTATGAGGCCGCCAAAATTGACGGGGCCGGAAGCATCCGCTCATTTTTCAGCATCACACTTCCGCTTCTTTCCAGAAATATTCTGATGCTCAGCATATTCTTTACAATGTGGCGCATTACTTCCTTTGATGTTGTATACGCGATGACAAGCGGCGGGCCGGGTGAGAGCACCGCACTTATTGCCTACCGGGTAACCACTGAAGCGTTTACGAATCTGAATACCGGCTACGCCGCTTCGATCGCCGTCGTGCTGTTCCTGGTGATGGCTGTACTCAGCGGACTCAGTATGTCGGCAGCCAAACGCGTAGACTATTAAGGAGCGATATCCTATGATTCCCAAAAACTCCAGATCTGTGCCGCTGACCCTGACCATATGGGGATTGGCTGCCATTGTCGCATTTCTTATTCTTTTTCCGCTGTGGTGGATCTTTATTTCTTCCATTACGCCGGCCGGAGAGCTATTCTCCAAACCGATCAAGTACTGGCCGGCCCATCCGACATTGGACAGCTACCGTTATCTGATCAAGAATGTTGGCCTATTACCCAAAATAGGGAATACTGCGATTATTGTGGGGATATCCATCCTGATTGGTATGATGATCTCCGTCATGGCTGCCTTCAGTTTTGCCCGTTTCCGCAGCAAAGGATTATCCATTGCCGTCGGTTTCCTGCTGGCCTCCATGCTCATTCCCGATGTGGTGACCGCGCGGCCGCTGTATGACTTTCTGCGCAGCGTTCATTTATACGATACGTATACTGGCCTGATTATCCTGTATATCAGCGGTATTCTTCCGTTCACCGTCCTGATTCTGCAAAACTATCTGAATGATATTCCGGTCTCAATAGAGGAATCCGCCTCCATTGACGGCTGCGGCTTTTTTCAGTCGATGTTCTATGTCACGATTCCGCTCCTGAGACCGGCGCTTGCAACAGTATGTATCGTCAACTTTATTACCTGCCTGAACAACTTTTTCACACCGCTTTTCTATTCCAATGGCATCTCGGTGCTCTCAACAGCAATTACACAGCTGCCTCTGAGAGACAATATGTACGCGGTGCCCTGGGATCTGGTTAGTGCTATGGGCTGGATCATCATTCTGCCCATCATTATATTCGTCGCCATCTTCCAGAGACAAATCATGGAAGGTATTATGGCCGGCGGCGTCAAAGGCTGATTATCGAAAGGAGAAGAACAGATGAATGTGAACCCATTTCAGGGAGGACTCGCGTCGCTCCCTCTGATCAAGACCGGCAGAAGCCGGGCCATCAACGCAGAGAATCCGCACGGTGAAAAAGGAAAAGGAGGGATGGCCTTCAGCCCTCTCGGCCCCTCCCGCAAAGGCTCGCCCTGTATCCGGGACGTGGCGCCCGGAGCGACGGTGACGCTGGCCGAGATGAGCGGCCCTGGCATTATCGAGCACATCTGGATTACGGTGACTGATCATACCGAGGCGGATACTTTTGTTCTGCGCGATCTGGTGCTGCGCATGTATTGGGACGATGAAACGGAGCCTTCCGTTGAAAGCCCCCTGGGCGATTTCTTCTGCAATGGCTTCGGGAGAGGCTGCACCGTCAATTCCCAGCCGATGGTTGTAAATCCGACAAGAGGATTCAACTGTTATTTTCCGATGCCGTTCCGGAGCAAAGCAAGAATCGACATCGAGAACCAGCATGAAGCGCCAATTCCTGCCTTCTTCTATCAGATCGATTATTGCCTGCATGACGAACTGCCTGAAGATACGGCTTACTTTCACGCGCAATGGAAGCGGCAGCGGATCACGGACAAAGCGGAGGATTATATCCTTCTCGACAACGTCAAAGGCCGAGGCCAATACGTCGGAACCTACATGGCGCTTACCACGCTGGAACGCTACTGGTGGGGAGAGGGCGAAGTCAAGATGTATATAGACGGCGACCGGGAGTATCCGACCATCTGCGGCACCGGCACTGAAGATTATTTCGGCGGTGCCTGGAGCTTTGCGACTCAAAAGGACGGGAAGACGATCGAGAACACGTACTGCACGCCATACATGGGCTACCCCTACTATTCCAGCCATGACGAGGCCGTCCATAATCTGTACCACAATGACGATGCGCCGCCCATGCGGGGATTTTACCGCTGGCATATTCTGGATCCAATCCGATTTCAGGAGGATCTGAAAGTTACGATTCAGCAGATCGGCGTGTACAAGAAGGGGCTTTTCGAACGGCAGGATGACGTGGCATCAGTCGCCTATTGGTATCAAACCGAGCCGCATCAGCCTTTCACACCGCTGATGGGCAAGGAGGAACGCTGGCCGCGCTAATAAGCGTGATGGCAGGAGCAACGGCTTATTTCCTCTTTGGAGGATGGCGTTTATACTGGATGTACAGCCATCTTGATTGACGAAGGGATATGCCATGAAGCTTAAATACATGACCTTGACTGCCCTTTTGCTTGTCCTGGCCGTTATTGGCACGGCGTGCCGGGGGAACAATAACCAAATCGTGAATGACTCCGACCTGGCAAGTGCCACCGCGGAGCCGGCCCCCACTCTAAGGATCTTCAATTTCAAGGTCGAAATGGCCGAACAGTTGGACACACTGGTCAAACGGTATCAGGAGGAGACCGGCGTGAACATTGAAGTTGATACATGCGGCGGCGGCTGCGATTATAGTGCGGGATTGAAGACAAAGTTCAACTCCGATGACAAGCCCGACATTTTTTTTGTGGCAGGCTATACCGACCTCGATTTGTGGCAGGAGTATTTGGAAGATCTGTCCGACCAGCCCTGGGTGGGCGATATACTTGATTTGGCCAAGCCGGCTATTACAAAGGACGGAAAGATTTACGGCATGCCGCTCGCCCTGGAGGGCTGGGGCTTCATTTATAACAAGGACCTGTTCCGCCAAGCCGGCATTAATTACACACCAGCCACGCTGACGCAGCTGCGGGAAGCGGCCGACAAGCTTAGGGCGACCGGCATCCGTCCTTTTGAGAATGGCTATGCGGAGTGGTGGATTCTGGGGAATCATCTGCTCAATACCGCATTCGCCCAGCAGCCAGATCCGGTCGCATTTATTGAACAGATGAAAAATGGCAGCGCCAGTCTGACGGACAATACGATATTTAAAGAGTGGACGAGCCTGGTAGATTTGACCGTCGAGTACGGCCAGCCCAATCCGCTGCAGACGGATTATTACACGCAGGTTGCCGACTTTGCGAACGGACGCGCCGCCATGATGCAGCAGGGAACTTGGACGCAGCTGCAGATCGACAAGCTCCACCCGAACCTCAATATCGGATTCTTGCCGATGCCTATCAACGATGATGCGCAAGCCATGAACAAGCTTCCCGTTGGCGTTGCGAATTATTGGGTGGTGCTGAAAAACTCAAGAATAAAGGAGGAAGCCAAAGCCTTTCTGCGGTGGCTCGTATCTTCCGACACCGGCCAGGCGTTCATCGTGGATGATGCCAAGCTCATTCCGGCGTTCAAAAGCATTCCGGCAACCGAAGCTCAGCTTGGTCCCTTGTCTGGGGATATTCTGTCTTATATTAAGGAAGGCAGGACACTGCCCTGGTTATGGCAGCTGTACCCCGGCTATGAAGCGAACACCTCGCAAATGGCCACGCAGATCCAGTCTTATATCGGCAAGCAGATCGGGAAAGAAAAAATGCTGCAGGAATTCCAGACCATCTGGGACGACATGTCGGCGAAAGGAACAAGCGAATAGCAGGGCTGCAGAAGGGAGATTAACAGCCGTTCATGGCTGCTGATTTGCTTTGTCACTTGGCACCAAATCCCCCCCTTCTACCTATTTCACAAAAATTTATTGTCTATTAATAGACAATATAAGTTTAAAAATAATTTTCGCCCTATTTATAATATGGTTCAGCGCGATAGCTGAAACGGCAAGTTGAGCTGATATGAAAAGGACACCCGCAATCAAGTGTCCTTTTCATAAAACCTGCTATTTTCTTCTTACACTAGAAGCAAAAACTCAATGGTGAAAGCCCAAGCTACTTGTCTGCTTGAGCTTTATCATTTCCTTACTCAGACTTTGGTAAACTATTTATAATCATTTAAGGGCCCTTGATCCATTATAACTTCTACCATATTTGAAGGTCTCATCCTGAGAATCTGTAAAATGAACCGGTTCCATTGGACTGAGCTGAATAAACAACAGGAACAACTGCAAGAATATCATCTTTTAATCTTAATTGAATAACCTCTTTCTTCGTTGATTGGCTGCTTCTCCCAACATCGCCCATATGTTCCACTATCCCGTTACCAAAACTTTTGAGAGGAGGTGTCCCCTCCGCACCAAACATAGCTACATCAATCTGCTTTCCATCCTTTGTGTAGACTAAAGCATATATATCATAATCCGTCCCAGTCTTCCAAGATACAGTAGCCGTGATTTCTGGTGTTTTATCAATAATAACTGGCTTTTGCCCTTTATCGAGATTTATCTTACCCTTTACCTTTTCAAGGCTTATGGATAACTGTGAGTATTGATTGTTTTTGTTATCAAGAACAGATACAGTCGAATCAGGTTCTTTTGATGTATGATTTTGAATAGTCTTAGGTTCGGAGTGCTTGTTTGGCTCATCAGCTTCAACCTCAACACCATAGTTTTTACATAACCCTTCAAGCCCGGAATCAAATCCGCGCCAGATTGATTTTGCCTTTGTCTGACCATTCCTTAGATATAATTCCAAAACTACGATTCCATTTTCTTTCGTGAAACTGGATGGTGATAACTGAATAATCGTATTTTCGTTACATATCTCTGCTGTTAAATTCTTTACATTCGAAAATCCCGTGCTATTATCCTCTGTCAGAGTTATAGCTATTTTTGTTATACCTTCAGGGACTTTACCCATGTCGAAATTAATTTTATGAACTTTTGTATTGCCCACTTTCTCGGATGGTAAAAGAGTAGCTACACCTGTGGACTTGTTGGTTGATTATAAAAAATGACCCCGCTGTCTCCTTGTACCTTGTCAGAATCTGTTAAAAGGAATGCTGTTAATGAAATATCTATTAAAGTAGAAATTTCGTGGCTAATCGTAATATTACCTTTTGTGGCACTTAAGGTTGTATTTGCTCCCATCTGAAGAAATTGATTCACTTAAACCACTCCAATCCATCTTCTTCCGAATATATCCGATACTTGCCCAAAGACCAAGATCAGAATGGTGTTTACAAGCATATAGGAAAGTAAAATCCAGCCGGATGTTGCTGCATCCGTATGAAACTGCCGGCTTAATTCAGGCAATGCGACATTGAGCGTTCCGATATTGATTAGAACCAAAAACGCACCGAGACTGGTTACGGATAAGACATACCAAGGATACATCAGATCGTTCTGGAGACGTTTCCTTTGGGTCATGAGATCAACCTCCTGCAATAACCTTACGATCTATCTTCAGTAAAGGTTGAGATGATTTCTTGTGTGGTCCGAGTACGCCCAATACGCGGGAAAATATGGCCTTTTACGTAATCATGCTCGGCTTGGGAAAATCCGGTCATCGCATCAATCGCAAAAATCTGCTGATAGCCATGCATAAACGCTTCCCGCGCAGTCGTATCCACACCAAGTCCAGTTGCGATGCCACATAAAACAATGGTATCGATTCCCCTGCGGCGCAGCTGCAGATCGAGCTCCGTTCCGTAAAAAGCTCCCCACTGCTTCTTGGTAATGATGTGGTCTGTGGCGGCGACCCGCATTTCTGGGACGATTTCATCCCAACCCTCAGGCAGATTCAGTGCAGGTGCAGGGGTATCCAGCTTCGGTTTAGGAATATCCTTCAGGTCCTTGCTGGATACCCTGACCAGGGCAACCATCGAGCCTTGTTCACGAAAAGCATCGGCCAAGACGGCCGCATTTGATACCACCTGCTCGGCGGAATAAGGGGCGTATTGGTTCCCTAACCACTTTTGCAGATCAATGACAACCAGCGCTGTTTTTTGCGGATCAAATAATTTTTCCATACCGACATTCTCCTCATTATTCTAAATTTGACTTTAAGTCACCAATCTTGAACTTTCGGTCATTTGACTTGATGTTTTATATTTTGTACCATGATTCATAGTAAGTCAAGGAGGGAGAATCTTTTTTATGATTGTGACAAGGGAAGAGGTCGTTCAATCAGCGACGGGGCTTTTTAAAGAACGCGGGTTTCTTTCGACGACGATACAGGATATTGCCGATGATTGCGGTATTGCCAAAGGATCGGTCTATAAATACTTTCCTTCCAAAGAGGATCTCTTTAGCGAGGTATTTAATCAATGTCATAACAACTATTTTGATCAAGTCGATGAGCTGACACGTCTTCCCGGACTATCGCCGGAAGAACAGTTTGTTCAGCAGATCGTTTTGCGATTCCGCTACTTTATGGAGTACAAACATATTCTGGTCGAATTTACTGAGCTCCCTATTCAACAGGATCCCAAGTTCCAGCCACTCAGACACAAGGTTAGGGGGCGGCTCATCCGATGGCATAGAGATTGTTTGCTGCATGTGTATGGCGAGGAAATCCAACCGTTCTTATGGGATTTGGTTGCCATCTATCGGGCGATTCTGAAGGAATATCTATTTTGGATTGTATATGAGGAGAGGTCGTTATCACTCGAGGAAACGGCGAAGTTCATCTTGGAAAAGCTCCATGTGCTCGTTAAGCATATGATGACGTCCGATCTTAAGTCTATGCTGAACCAAGCTTCATTCGAGAGGTATTTAAACTGGGGATTCGAGGACCGGCAGGGTGGGAAGAGGCAGATTCTTTCAGAACTGTTTCGGGAGATGGATAAGGCCATTAACACGATCCCGGCCGGCGCCGTACATCGTTCGGAAATAAGGGAGCTTTACCGTTTTATCCAGACTGAGGTTAGCAAGGAGACAGCGAATCATCCGTTAATACAGGCCTCGCTGCATTATTTGGAGAGGGAGAAGGAACTTAAAAGTCTGGTCGTTCAGTTGAGGAATATTATATTCTCGGGTATTTAGCCTGATGCCTTTCTGGTCAAGCGGATAAAGCGAGCGCAGATCAATTACCTCTGCTTCGATTCCCTCTTTCGCCAGAGCTCTTGCGGCACTAAGCGCATCATCCACTTGCTTGCCATACGTAATAATGGAAACGTCGCTTCCTTCCCGCTTGATGCTGGCTACGCCAAAAGGAATCGCGGCAACCTTGTCGTCCACCTCATATTTCTTGGAATACAGAACCTTGCTCTCGATATACACCACCGGATTGTCATCTTCAATCGCAGTCAGCATCATCCCCCAGGCATCCTGAGCGTTGGAAGGATAGACCACCTTAAGTCCCGGAACATGCGTCACCCAGGCCTCCAGTGATCCGGAGTGCTGTGCCCCCGCACTGATTCCACCGCCTGCCGGCAGCCGCAGTACGAGCGGCACGGAGATTTTGCCGCCGAACATGTATCGCATCTTCGCAGCCTGATTCACCAGTCCATCCATGCCGAAGGTCAGAAAGTCAATGAACATCAGCTCGGCAACCGGTCTCAGCCCTGTTGCTGCTGCCCCTACGGAAGCCCCGACAATAATTCCTTCGGAAATCGGGGTATCCCGTACCCGCTCTTCACCGAATTGCTCCCAAAGCCCCTTCGTTACCCCGAAGGTTCCTCCGTACGGCCCGACATCCTCCCCAAGCAATACCACATTCGGGTCCTCCAGCATTTTGCTGCGCATACCTTCACGGATTCCTTCACCATAGGTCATTTTTCTCATCTGCTGCGCGCCTCCTCAACGATATCGGAATAAATGCCTTGAACCGAAGATTCCAGAGCCGGATAATCGCTGGCAAAAGCGAAATCAAGCGCCTCTTGAATCTCCCCGTCGACCTCATCTTCGAGCTGCTTTAACTCGCCTGCCGTCATTAGCTTGTGCTCTGTAAGGTACTTCTCAAATCTGGGAATCGGGTCCTTTTGCAGCCAGGCCTCTACTTCTTCCTTCGGTCGGTAAGCTCCCGGATCACCTTCGAAGTGTCCATGCTGTCTGTATGTTTTGAATTCCAACAAGGTAGGACCTTCACCATTTCTCGCCCGCTGTACCGCCCCTTGCACATGTTCATACACCGTAACCACATCGTTGCCGTCGGCCGTAAGGGAAGGCATGCAATAGCCCTCGGCACGTTTGGCAATATCCTTGATCGTCTGATGTCTGGCCTGGCTGACCGATATCCCATACAGATTGTTCTCGCATATAAAAAATACTGGCAGCTTCCATAAACTCGCTAAATTCATCGCTTCATGAAATGTGCTCTGATTCGTGGAAGCATCTCCGAAAAAGCACACGCTAACCTGATCGCTTCCTCTATAATGAGCGCTCCAAGCCGCCCCGGTTGCAATCAGATGGCCTGCACCAACAATTCCGTTGGCGCCCAAAATGCCCAACTCCGCATCTGCAATATGCATCGAACCGCCTTTGCCTTTACAGTATCCGGTTTCTTTGCCGAACAGCTCTGCCATCATATATTTCAGATTCCCGCCCTTGGCCACGATATGTCCATGCCCCCGGTGGGTACTCGTAATATAATCGTCATCCCGCAGATTGGCGCATGCCCCGACGGCTATTGCTTCTTCCCCGATGTACAGATGGACAAAGCCCGGTATTTTCCCTTCAGCAAAAAAGGTGGATGCAGTCTTTTCAAACTTCCGGATACTCAACATCTTCCGGTACATCCCGCCAAGCAATTCTTTTGAAATATGCAAGTGAATCCCTCCTCTTGATTTGGCCTTCACCTATATACAGAGCAAATTTCGTGCCAACTTTGCAGGATTCTCTAATTTTATTTTTTCCAGGCCTGTTTCCTGGAATTATAGCTGTCAGATGGGATATCCAGTCGAGTGAACGGCGGCAGCAAAAAAAACCCTTTCCCAAAAAGGGAAAAGAGTGTTTGAGATTTTCCCATTATGGGAAAATTCCCGGAATGGGAATATGGATGAGTTAGCCAAAAGCTCTTATTTTGCGTAAGAATACACAAATAGACAAGAACTTGTATCACTTAGATACAAGTTCTTTTTGTACTAAAGTCCCCCTTTATTGAATTAACCCCGTGTGATCTTATGTGACGTTGGTATGAGAAGTTAATGAGAGAGCCGATAACCGCGTAATAGGGTTATCGGCTCTGTGTCTGTACGGCTAGCTCTTTGACATGCGTTTATCAGCAACCTCTCGGTTATGTCACTTGTTGCTTGTCTTTTTGATCAAGTCCACGCCATCGTATGCCAGACTTTCCACACTTGCAGCCTTCTGCAGTATGTAATGATCAAAAAAGTTCTTCGTATAGTCTGTAACAAGATTTCGCATCTCCATAGCATCCCGTTCGCCTCTGAGTTCCTCATTAACACTGGTAAACACGATGTCGCAGTAATCAAAATGCGCAACACGATCAACAGAGAAATAATAGGTTTCCATGCTATTGTTAGCGCCAATTATCGCATTCATGTTATAGTTAGGTTCACAAAACAGTAGCAAGAAGGGTTTCTTAAGGTCGCTGTCGTGAAGGCCGAACGCACCGCTATCCAAGCCAATCCCGCAGGCGAACCGGCCGTCGTCCCGGCAAACAATCGCCGTCGTAGGCCCTCCATAAGAATGTCCGACTATGCCCATGCCGATGTCAAGCAACAATCTGCCCTTAAAGATGGAATTCAGCTCTCCAGAGTCCAGTTTGTAAAGATAATCGGCTACATACCTTACATCTTCTGCCTGTAATTCACTATACTCTGTTAACTTGGCAAGTATCGGCAGTGTAAGCACGTTATGGCACATCTCAATGGCAGTTTCATCGTCAGGCCGCATCTCCATCTTACCAGCCAACGCCAGCATCTCCGGATCTTCAGAAAACGCCATAATGACATCCGAAAAATCCTTTGATACATTAAACAGGCGCCCATCTTTACGCTTATACATCGTGCTATTCTGATGGCCGATGCTTACCACAACATATCCCATGCTTGCCAAGTCTGTACAGATCACTGTACCCCATTCTGGAGAACCGCCCCCGCCGCAAACATAGAATAACACCGGATAGCGCTTTTCCTTCCCGGAGAGAGCAAGGTCGTCGTAACACCGGGTCTTGATATCTATAGAGAAAATATTCTTCCCTTTAAGATACGCAGTGACAAGTGGCTGCCCATTTAACATCTCGTAGACTTCAGGAAACATGTACGTTGATGTAGTCTTACCTTCGCTACTGTCGGACGGATAGTACACAAACGCTGTCAGTTCTCTTTTTGAGTGATCTGATGCCGTGTACTCAAAATCCATCTGGGTTCGACCGACAGTATAGCCGCCAATTGGTTCTGGAAATGCGTCATAAGATTTCATTTTCTTGTCCCCCCTTAATTAATAAAAGTGGCGAATGTGAAATACATACATTGCGCTATAAGCGCTTTTCAAAACTGTGAAACTATTACATCCTATCTTCAGTGAATCATATCTACTCCTTGGCTTTCTTGAGATCGCTAACAATTTCAGAATATTTATGATCTTCAAGCAGCCCATGACCCATAAAGTCAGCAAAGTACTTGCTAATCTTATGTTGCAGCTTAGAGTCCTTAATATCGAATTCCCTAAAAAACATGACTAAATTAAACTGCATTGACTCAAACATAAAAGAAATCAGGTCGTCGTCAATATCAGGTCGGAGATATCCATCAACCCTCATTCGGCGTAAAATGTCCTTGATTAAGGGGAATGACTCGCCCTTTAGCACATTCAGATATATTTTAAGCAAAATGTTCTCAGGAATGTATAAAAATGTTTCAGTGAGTTTGATTTCCAACTCATTCAGTGGCTCGGTCACAATGCCATTAACGTTACCAAATAAGCCAGTAAGGAAAAACCGGAAAAGGGAATCTTCATTACTGTTATTAAAATACGCAGCTCTTTTCCGGGTCACATTACGTATTAAGAGACAATAAAGGTCGTCTTTGTCTTCAAAATACCGATAAAATGTTCCAGGGTGCATGGACAAACTATCCAAAACCATCTTCATAGTTATTTCCTCGTAAAGATTATCAACAAAAAGATGCATAGCGCTATTCGATATTTCCTCGCGCCTTGCTTCATCTAAACGAAAGAAAGTATTTTTTGGCATAGATTACTCCTTAATGTGAAGTGTGAATTGATTCACACTATATCGATAATTCATTCACATGTCAAGTAGTATTGAAATATTAATATCATTATAACTAGAGTAAAGAGCTGGTTTGTACCCAGCCCCTCCTCATCAAACCGTACGTGAGGTTTTCCCCCATACGGCTTTCCGATGTTCGTCACTCATGGGCATGCAACCTTCACGGCCTTGGCTCCATAAGCTAGTTTCCTCCAACGAGTTGTTGAGTATTTTCTTTACCTCTTGGATAAACTTGAACAAAGCAGGGCCCCTTAAAGCGTCAGGCACTGCTCCGGACAAAATGATAACGCTAACAATAATCTGCAGGTATTGAACTGTTCTTACGGCTTAACCGTCCTCAAAAGGACGGTATCCGTTTCAGCGGGAAATAGAAGGATAATTTATAGCGTGAAGCATATAAATTTTTATATTTTAAAAAAAGTCCCGCAGCTACGCTAATAGCCCGGGACCACCTTTAATTTTGTCTCGCGTTGATCTAAACCAGATTCCAGAACATTGCCGTATTCGCTGCGGTAATCATGGTGAACAGAATGGTGTTCAAGAAGGAGGCCAGCCACACATTGTTGGTCTTCTCAAAAATCTTCCGGGCATATACAGCAGCTATTAGGAGAAGCGGCACCATGGCGAACAGCAGAATACCGTTTAAGGATTGCTCTGGATAAAGTGCAACACCCGTAATGAAATCTTTGCCATATTGAGCTGCCATCCAAAGAATAAGTCCGCCCACATTCAGAATAATGGATAGCAGATATCCCCTTCTTTGCCCTCTTGTATTGGCATTTAGTGCAACAACACTGACAAAGTAGTAAATAAAGAAAAATGGCATATACCGAAGCCCCGTGATCAAATGCTCGATTTCAAAGGTACGTACAGCAAAGGTCCAAAGACGGAAATCTGTGCCAGCTACTGCCTGCACGGCGAACAGCAGCAGATAACCAACGAACACAGCTGCAATGGCAGTGCACAAGCTGGCGATGATGGTAATAGAGTTCAGATGGATCCCATAGCTGCTGAATTTCGTACCCGCCTGCTTTTTCGAGAAATAGTAGAACGCACAGGTTATAAAGGCAATAATGAGACCGGAGACAAGCGCCCAATATCCAATCTGATTTGTTGTAGGTTCGTTAAAGTAAGAACTGGTCGAGAGAATACGACTTGATTTTTCAAAGACGATCCACAAACCCAGCGAAATTACCGCCAGCAACGCACTTCCTATGCCTATGTTTTTCATTTTGGCGCGGACATCCGGGTTCGCCTTCTGGCTGTTGGCCAGAATAAAGCCTGCGGCCGCTGCGGCCAAACAAATGATTAGCAGGATCATGGAAATTACACTCAGAACATTCAGTCCATCCGCTTGCTTATCCATTAACGTAGGGAACAATATGGCCGGAAACAACGTCGAGAACACAATGGCTGCCCAATAGGCGATTCTCTGCATCCCGGTTGAAGGCGCGCTTACCGTGGTTGTGGAAGCCGTGACCGAACGCTTCAGGAATGGAGCTTTCAGCAGCAAGCTGATCAAGGGAACCAGTAGCAGAAAGAAGCCCACCAATGCTATAGCATTGCCCGTTTCTTTCATCCACCAGATTTGATTGCCTGAACCAAGATCAGCGTTTGTCTGGTTGGGTGAGGTCACACCTTTAAAGGCATGGGCATAAAAATCAATAAAGCTGGCGGTTGCAGTTTTGGAAAAATGGTTCCACGGGTGAGTCTGGCTAGGTGTAAATAAGATATGCTCACCGCTCTGCGCTGGACGAACGACCTTATCTTCAAGCTTCAATTCTCCAGATTCTACAGTGTAGAACTTTCCCGTCTCTGCAGCCGGATTGTCCGCGGCAAGTCCAAGGAATCCTTTGCCCGAGATCGTTGCCGCAAAATCCTTTTCCGTAACGGTCCCCTGTACTTTCTTCTCGGTTGCACTCTTTTCATCATCCGACTTATTGAAGAAGAACTCATCATATTTCCCCGCAATCATGCCTACCGTCCGGCTGCCAAAAGCAGCTTGAATCTGATCCTGAGGAGCAACCGCGGAGGCGTAAGAGAAATCGGCACCCGCAGAAATCCCGGCATAAATCATGCGCTGTCCGGTCTGTAGCGAGGTCAGTTCATCCATGTACATAGCTACCAATGAGGAGAATCCGCCCATCGAATGGCCGCTGACCGCGACATAAGCGTTACCCTTATCATCTTTTTTGGTGTAATCCTGTTCAAAAATGTACTTGGACGCGTCAAATTGGGAATAAACCCAGAAGGTGCCGAATAAGTCCTTCACGGGGATGTCACTTTCCCAGCGCGAATCACCGTGATCATACATATCAAGCGCCAGGACAATATAACCCCGTCTGGACATTTCGATCGCCGGAGCATCCTGCATTTCTTTAGTATTCAGATAGCCATGTGTCGTTATGATTACCGGCCTGGGATCCTCTGCACCAGCCCCAGTGGGTGTATAGAGCAGCCCGGAAAGTGTACCATGATCACCCTCGAATTTAATTTCTTTCACGTTCACCGAATAAAATGAAGTGTTAAACATATTGGCGATCAGACTTCCAAGAATGATCAGACTCAAGGCTAAGGCCAGTAAGCCCTGTGGTTTTTTGAATTGCGAAACCATTTTACTCATTATAGATAGCTCCTTTGTCTTGAACTTATGGGGTTATATCATCATAGCTCCTTAAATGTAAGCGTTATCAATACTCGCAATAGGTATAGCAGCGCTAAGAGATCTAACGCTGATACCTTTTGAGCATGTGATCTTTTTATTTCAATTGATCCGAAAGCTCCTTAAAAATAACCCCAAGCGCATAGGCACCCGCATCCGGATATCCAATGCTTCTTTCGCCAACAGTGCCTGCGCGTCCCATACGTGCCACAATAGCTTCTGTCTTTTTGGCTCCTTCAATGGCTGCATCGGCCCCCTTCACAAAAGCGGTTTTGAAATCATCTCCGGCCTGACTGCTCTTCGACCAGGAATCTGCACAAGGCACAAGAGCGTCGATCAAGGTTTTGTCCCCCACCACGGCTCCACGCCCGAATGAACGTTCACCGACTGTTTGTATGCCTTGTACAGCGTCCTGCATCATGTCAGCAAATTCAGAAACACTTATTTCTGTTTTCGCACCAACAGCCTTACCCGCTGAACGGAATGCAGAACCCCAGATCGGTCCGGAAGCCCCTCCGCAATATTCCATAATAACCAGTGAACAAGCATTCATAAAGCTTCCTATGTCCGCTTGGCTATGTGCCAGAATATCTTTCCACTCCCGCTTCAACTGCCGGAATCCTTTGGCAATACTCATCCCGAAATCGCCATCACCCGCATGTGAATCCAGTTCACAGAACGGAACTTCATTTCTAATAATGATTTCGCTCATCTTGTCTAACAGATAGACGAAATTATCGAGTGTAAAGGTATCGCCATTGATCTTGGCATATGCTTCAGGTGTTTCTGTCTCAAAGGATACAGATGATTCTGTGAGATTGTCCCGGGCAATATCAACATACGGAACGCTTTCCGTAGGCCCTGAAACTTTGAAGGCAGGGGTATCGCTTTCCTTGAATAAGAGCATTTTCAGTTCTTCGTCCAATTTCATAAGGGTGATGGAGGCTCCGGCCATATCAATGCTTGTCATATAGTTTCCGACGAAGGTTTTACAAATCTTAATATTTTTCTTCTCTGCTAATTCCCGGGTCACGGCGTTATTTAACAGATACAGCTCCAGCAGCGGAGTTCCCCCAAATCCGTTAACGAGTAGTGCAATCTCGGAAGAAGCTTCGCCCCCGATCTTTAAATCCGCTAAAAGTGCCTCCACCATACGTTTTGCCAGACTATCGGCAGTTGCTATTTTTTCGCGGCGGATTCCCGGCTCCCCATGAATGCCGACGCCATATTCCAGCTCATCCTCAGCAATTTCGAAGGTGGGGGTTCCCTTGGCAGGAACCGTACATGAGGTTAATCCGAAACCGATGCTGCGGACATTTGCAGCCGCTTTCTCCGCAGCGGCTTTCACCTGCGCCAGACTCCAGCCCTCTTCTGCCGCCGCCCCGGCAATTTTATGCACCAGTACAGTTCCGGCTACTCCCCGGCGCCCTACCGTATATAAACTGTCCTGTACCGAAATATCATCTTCTACCCGGACATAATCGACTTCAATCCCGTCTTCTTCAGCCAAAAAAGCTGCGTTCTTGAAATTCATCATATCACCGCTGTAATTCTTTATAATCATCAAGGTACCCTTTTTGCTGGCGGTTGCCTGAATGGCCTGATATACCTGGATCTGGGACGGGGAGGCGAAAATATCTCCGCATACCGCCGCATCCAGCATGCCTTTCCCCACATATCCTGCATGTGCAGGCTCATGTCCGCTGCCGCCGCCACTAATCAGGCTGACCTTATCTTCATTGATTTCTTTTTTCTTAATGATTTTATACTTCCTCACAAATTCAAGCTCCGGATGGGCCATGGCAATGCCATTGCACATTTCAATGACCGTGTTCTCCGGCTGATTGATGATCTTCTTCATGGATTAGGCCTCCCGGGCTGTTTTGTAGTTTTGGCCAATTCTGTCTGCCGCGGCAATCGCAGCTGCAACTTCCTTTACTGTGATAGGGAATGGCATCGCATGAATGGATTCTTCAGGAATGCAGGCTTTTTCAGCGACTTGAAGCAGTTCTTCAGCCGTAATATGATCTACGCCGATATCCGCCAGGCACACAGGCAGCCCTACCTCCAGACAAAAATCCAGAACCTGATGCAATTCCTCCGTCGGGGCGTTCTCCAGCACCAGTTGGGCAAGTGTGCCGAAGGCAACCTTTTCCCCGTGATAGTAGGAATGTGTTCCTTCCAGAATGGTTAAACCATCATGGATCGCGTGTGCGCCGCCCAAGCCTGCGCTTTCAAAACCAAGACCCGACAATAAAATATTAGTCTCCACGATATTCTCCAGCGCCTGTGTAACCACATTACTATCACTGGCTATCTTCGCTTTCGCCCCGTCTTTAAGCAGCATTTCATAACATAGGGTTGCGAGCGCGAGCGCTGCGTTCGTGCCTACAGCAGGGGCACAGTGGCCTTCTCTTGAGCCCATGGGCAGACTGGCGTTCACTCTCGAATAAGACTTGGAGGTCGCTCTTGCTTCAAAATAGGTGGACAAAGCGTCCCCCATCCCTGCCACAAGAAAACGTGTAGGCGCATTGGCTATCACCGTTGTATCTACCAAAACAACACTAGGACTTTGCTTGAAATAGGCATAATCATCAAAAGCACCCTCCGGTGTATACAGTACGGCTGAATGGCTGGTAGGCGCATCGGTAGCGGCAATCGTCGGGCAAATGATCAGAGCTTCCCCCTGGGCCACGCATTTGGCCGCATCAATCGCTTTGCCTCCGCCCAGGCCGATTGTACAGGTACAGCCCTTCTCTGTCGCAATAGCCTGTAATCTGGCGACCTCCTGACGTGAGCACTCTCCCTTAAAACCGCTTTCAACAAAGGTGATGTTAAACTTCTTAGACGTAGCATCGAGCTTATCCTTTACCCGTTTCACATCATCGGGATGGGCAATCAACAAAGCGGAGGAACCAAATGAAGTTACAAAGTAGCCAAGATTTAATAACTCGTCTTCACCTTGAACATATTTAGTTGGACTAATAAATGCTTTTCTCATGAATCTAACGCCTCCTGTTTTTTATAACAAATTTTATTAATTAATTAGAGTATAAAGCAGGATATTGATCTTGATAGTGGAATATCATAACCAATAATTATAATTCTTAATCGTAATTATTTGCACTGTGCAGTAACAATGGTATCCTCTTGCCATAAAGAAGGTCCTTATTATACGATTCTAAATCGAGGGGTGATTTTTTTGATGCAAGAGTCCTTAAATATAAGCAAATTTTTGGATCTCAAAAAATGGAAGCGGCTTCAGGATTCCTTGGCTACCGTTACCAAGCTGGCTATTTTGACGGTTGATTACAAGGGAATCCCTGTGACCAGCCACAGCAGCTGCCAGGCTTTCTGTCAGAATGTGCGGAAGGATCCGGAGTTGCTGCCGTTTTGCCAGAAGTGTGATTCCCGCGGCGGGCTTGAAGCAGTTCGATTAAATGCACCTTACGTTTATCTATGCCACTTTAATATTATAGATATTGCGATTCCGATCACTGTGGATGATAAATACCTGGGTGCTGTGATGGCGGGGCAGGTCAAGCTTTCCGATCCTGAGAACGGTACAGATCTGGAGCAAATTGTATCTTCGCCAAACAAATCATCACATCTGCTCAAAGGGAATCAATTGAAGGTTTACTACGATGATATACCAACGATGACCTATGAAGAAGTCGTGAAAATATCCAACATGCTGTTTCTCCTATGCAACTATATTATCGAAGAGGCACTCAACAAAAATCTGCTGGTCGAAATGTTCGAGAAGGCTGCCGGAAACGATGAAGCCCTAAACCTCTCCACTATTCTGCCCGGCTACACCATTAAAAATATTGAGTCGATCAAAAAAGAAATGACCAATGCCATCGCGGATGCCTACCTTAAAAACACATCCAGTGATATGAGTATTTGTACAAATCCGATCTTTAAACCCGCCTGGGATTATATTTACAATAACAAAAGTGAAAATATAACATTAAGTCATATGGCTGAGCTATGTCACATCAGTCCCAGTTATTTCAGCAGACTTTTTGCGAAGGAAACGGGAGAAAACTTCACCACTTATTTGGCAAGGCTTAAGGTAAAATGGGCGAAGCAGCTGCTCGAAGTGACCGATATGCCCGTTTCTCAAATCAGTGATGAGCTGGGCTTCAATGAACCGGGTTATTTCATTAAAATCTTCAAAAAATTCGAAGAGATCACACCTGCTCTTTATCGTAAAGGTTATCGGGAAAATCAGGGTGTCAGCTAAATGCAAAGGTGGTTTCTCAAATGCCGTGAAACGGATGCTTAAGACCCATCGTTTTTTGAGCAGGATCAACGTGAGCACTTGGGTGGACGCTCCACGAACGGACCGTTGTTCCAATCGCTGTTGTCCCCAGATTTTTTTGATTCTCCTTAGCGGTGAAAATCCGGGGACAAAGGCGAACGCTGCCGCTTTTCCACAATCAGTCCGTCCTCTCCGCTGTTTGAGCGGAACAAGTTTCTGCAATCATACGTGTTTACATTGTATACTCAGCTTTCACCACAGGAACAGAAAAAGCAATAAACAATGATTTCATATCAACTACCTACTGATATTTCAAGAAAATGGGGGTTATTAGTACATGAGTATTGAATTTAAAAAAGTGAGCGACTTTAATCGAGGAATACTCTTTGACTTATTGAAAGATACATATTCATTTGATTGCAGATATGAGCAAAGTTGTAATGCTGATTGGCAAGTTTTTGACAACTTTTTCTTTGACAATTTGCAAATTGCAGATAAATATGGGTTTATCACAACACTAAACGATGAAGCCATCGGATTTGTTTCATGGGACCCGAGAAACATGCCTGAGTATGTAGAAATTGGTCATAACTGCATTGCTTCAAAACACAAAAGCAATGGTTATGGTAAAATACAGCTTCAAGAAGCGGTCAATAGAATCACCCAAAATGATGTAAGAAAAATAATTGTAACCACAAATAATGACCTAATCCCTGCTCAACGAATGTATGAGAGTGTTGGGTTCACAATATATCAAAAAAGGGAAAATCAAAATATTGCAGAGTTTGTTGGTGAACACATAGATTATGTATATTTTTGCTGAAGCAAGCCGCAATGGAGCAAAAACGAAGAGCAGCGATTCCCCCCATTATTGGAGAATCGCTGCTCTGTTTCACTTATTGTGGTTTTTAGAAAAATGAACTTAATAACTACACAAAAGGGCAAAAGTAACGGAGGGGAATTTTGGAACTGGAGGAGCGGTAGTGACCGCCTGAAAGCTTTCCGAAGGAAAGCTAGCATCGAAAGCATAAGCAGTCTCCGGATTTCAACCGCATAGGTTAAATCAAGAAATCTGGGGACAACAGCGGCCGGAAGTCCAAATATTCACCGTAGTTACGTCCTCGCCCAAATGGGGAAATCTTATATTCAATCTATATAATATATTCACGCTATTGACGCGCTCTAATTCCGCAGTACTTACATTCCCACAGCTGAGGATATCGCGGCAAAGACTGCAGCCACCAGCCACAAGATTGGAAACAGCTTAAGGATGACTTTGAGCCACTGCCCAAAATTAATCCGGGCGATTGCCAGACCTGCCAATAATACTCCACCTGTTGGCGAAATCAGATTGGTCAACCCATTGCCAAATTGATAAGCGGTTACGACCGCTTCACGGTTGACACCGACCAGATCGCCCAATGGGGCAAGCACGGGCATTGTTAATGCTGCCTCACCGGAGGAAGAAGGAACCAGGAACGTGATAATATTATGGACGACCAGCATGATGGTAGTGAACAAATAGTTCGGCAGACCTTTAAGCAGGTTTGCCAGTGCATTCAGGATCGTATCGATAATCATGCCGTTCTCAGCAACGACAAGTATTCCCCGGGCCAACCCTATAATGACCGCCGCATAGATGAATTCGCCACAGCCCTTTACGAAGTTCTCAGCGATTTCCTTCTGATTCATCTTGGTGACCACACCCGAGAAAATACCAAGTACGAAGAAAAGGGCACCGATCTCGGTCATATACCAGCCCTGGGTCATAATTCCCCACACAATCAACCCCAAGGTAACGATAAAGCCGCCAATGATGAGTTTATCCCGATGGGTGAAGTTCACCTCTATACCTGAGTTTTCTTTAATAAAGTGCTGGCGGTTTAAAATGTCATTCTGGAATACAGCAGATTTCTCCGGATTTTTCTTCACCCGCTGCGCATACCACATGGTAAAACCGATCGATATCGCAGTGAATACAACCCATTCAATAAATCTCAGCCATAGCTGTGGGTTTCCTTGCACTCCCGCTACGCCTTGGGCAATCAATACCGAAAACGGATTAACGGTGGAGCCGACATAACCGATCTGTGTTCCAAGAAATAGGATGAGGATGGCCGTGATGGAGTCAAAACCGAGTGCAAACATTAAAGGAATGAAAATGGCGTAAAGAGGTATTATTTCTTCACTCATTCCGAACGTGGAACCTCCAAGGCTGAAAATGACCATCGCTATCGGAATCAGTAATATCCCTTTTTGTTTGAGCCGTCCGGCCAAGGCCATCAGCGCCCGGTCAATCGCTCCAGTCTGCAAAATAATCCCGAAGGCTCCGCCCACAATAAGTACGAAGGCAACCACATCAGCGGCATTGATAATACCTTCCATAGGCGCACTGGCGATTTGTGCAAGGCCCTGCCTCAAATCTCCCTCTTCACTGACTTTCGCTACAGAATGATAGGTTCCCGGGATAATAGTTGTCTTGGCAGAACCATCTACGATGACTTCCTGCCGGTCAAATTGACCGCTCGGGACAACCCAAGTCAAACCGGCAATAGCGATTATAATCAAGAAAATCAATGTATAACTATGAGGCAGAGACCATTTTATTTTACGTTTAGAGGTTTCCATTCTATCCCTCATTCCTAGAAGCATCGTAGGTGATTTTTCCGGCAGCGATAGTTAATACGACATGTGCGTCTCTGATATCGGCAGCTGTTGCATCCAGCAGATTGCGGTCAAATACAGCAATATCGGCATATTTCCCCGCTTCTAAAGTTCCCGTGCTCTCTTCCATACCACAGTGTCTGGCCCCGTTAAGGGTCCATGCCTTTAAGACTTCAGACGCTGGCATTCCCTGTTCAATATTCCAGCCTTCAGGTGGCGACCCATCAGGAAACAACCGGAAAGTGGCTGCGTAGATCGAATCAGGAACACTAGTCAGGAACAAAGGTAAATCAGTGCCAATCGTTATGGGGATGTTCGCATCCAGCATGGACCGGTAGTCATAGAACCGGCTTTCATTCGCCTTTCCAGCCACAGCCGCCATATAAGCATCTTCATAGGAGGGATTTAACAGCAGGATCTGGGCATACACCTCGGCGAAAATCCCGTTTTCCCCCATCCGTTTTAAATCATCGGGGTGAGGGTATTCCAAATCACTTATAGAATGTTTAATCGGATGATCCCCCTGGTTTTGCTGGCAGGTTTCGAGCATATCTACCGCTCTCCGAATTGCTGCATCCCCTTCAGCGGTAAGACAGCACTTGATTCCATGCCTGTCTGCTTCAAATACTGCAGCTTCAATTACGTCATAGTCAACCGGCTGCAAAGTAGTTACTCCTGGCAGATCTGCGTAAGGCTCCAGCATATCCCCTGTATGATCAGCCACAACACCGTCTATCATCAGCTTGAATCCCTGAAAGCGGAGAACCTCCCCTTGATAGCGTTCTTTATATTGAATTCCGGCGCGAATATCAATCGGCTGCAGCACAGGCTCCAGCGCAAAATGAAACCGCAGCGGCAGTTCCCCGGCAGCTTCCAGTTCTTCAAGAACCGGCAATAAACCGCTGTGCTGGTCAAAGCCTATATCTTTTATGGAGGTTACACCCCGCTTGGCAAGCATCCGGGTGAAATCCAGAAACTCTTTTTTGACTAATTCCCGATCCTGCATCATTTCATACAGCAAGCTGGCACGCGCCTCAGCACTGCACTGTTCGGGGGTGAACTGATATTTATCCTGGGCAATTTGGTTCATCCAGCAATAATTTTTCGTCCGATTCATGGCAATAACGGCCCTTTGAGGAAAAGCTATATCTAATATACTTTGCTCTGGGAGCTTTCCCCATAACTCCCGGCTCCAACCGTAAGCGTATACATTTTGATCTTCAGGTTGTTGTTCCGCTTCTTCTATAAGCAATTGCAAGGCATCTTCTATAGAGGCTGCATTTGTCAGATCCACGCCACGGTGCAAGGACATATATCCGGTGAAAAACACATGATTATCATGCACACCAGGCATGATCAAAGTATCCCTCAGATGATGAACAATCGTCTTCGGTCCGATCCAGACTTCTGCCTCTGCCGGATCACCGACCGCGGCAATCCGTTCACCTTGCAGGGCGATGAATCCAGGCGAGGCATCCTCCTCTTTTCCTGTAAACACGGCACTAGACATTAGTACTCTTTCTGCAAAACCATGTTCAGCTGCTCCCATGATCTCTCCGCCTTAGTTCAAATTTATAATACGACTTATAACGTTATACTATAGCTACTGCTTCTCCATCATTAGAAGAAACAGTAGCTTTTACGTATTTGAAATTCCAGCTGACTTTCATGAATTACAAAGTAAATTGGTAACGGTCACCAATAATGAACTGCTTCCCTACATGAACCGGCTTACTATTCTGGTCGTAAATAATGGTGTTCATGTAAAACAGAGGCTGGCCGATCGGAACTTCCAGTAATTTCGCCTGAGGTTCGTCCGCCAAGACAATTTGTAATATCGTCTCTCCCGGCTGGTTTGGATCAATATTATATTCGCTGCGCAGCAGCTCATATATCGAACCTTCAAGATTGGCCTCCATTAAGAAAGCGAACCGTTCAAACGGATAATAGTTATTTTCCAGCATCAGCGGTTGTTCGCCGGCATATCTCTGGCGCTGAATATACAGCACAGACTCACCTGGCTGGATTTGCAGCCGCTCTGCGGTATCTGCATCGGCTTTCAGCTTTTTTCTCTCCGTGACTACGCTATGCGATGAAACTCCATTTGCTTTGCAGGCAGCCGTAAAACTGATAATATGCTCAATCTTCCGGCCGATCTTGGGCCTATTCACAAACGTGCCCTTGCCCTGCCGCTTCGTCAAATATCCTTCTCTCACCAATTCTTCTATCGCTTTGCGCACAGTAATCCGGCTCACATTATAGGTCTCGGCCAGCTCAATTTCAGTAGGTATTTTATCCCCTTGATTAAAGCTGCCGTTGGCGATTGCGGATTGAACTGCGTTTTTCAATTGAATGTATAATGGCTCAGCATTTTCTGCATTTAACATGGTTTACCCTCACTTGTTATATAACGTTATATTACTCTTTCCTTAGAGTAACAAACGATTCTCTTTTTCACAAGCAAAGATAAGCGTGTGCCTTAATAATGGGCTCCGAATCCAAATGAACCCTCTACCAGACAGCTTTTGGCAGCTAATCGTGAACCTTCCTTCATTGCGGCTTGAATATCTCCGTCCTTAAGCATGCTTAGTAAAAAGGCCGTAATATAGGAATCCCCCGCTCCCATCGTGTCCACAGCATGGATGAATTCCGGAGATTGATAATAAAAGTCTGCTCCATCATAGGCGATAGACCGGTCTCCGCCGCGTGTTGCAACTAATACCTGGCCCTCTCTCTTGCGTTTGGAACGGATATAACTTTGGGTCGCTTCATCCGTCATATGGCTGCAGGAAAAGAAGGCAAAATCGGCATTACCGATATAACGTTCTACTTGCTCTTCCTCAAAGTCATCGGAAAAATCAAAGGAAAGAGGAATCTTCAGCTCATTCAGCTCAGCAAGCAGATGCCCGGTGTGGCTGTAAAGCCCCGTATGAATAATATCGAACCCGCGGATGTATTCCTTATCGTCTTCACTAAGTTCTATGGGATGAAGTCGGGTAACCCCGCCTTCATTGCTGCCGAGAAAAACTCTTTCCCCGTTCTCCAGCGTTACACGTGCACATCCATTTTCACCACTGTGATGTCTGCAGCGCGTGGTATCTATCTCCAGCTGTTGCAATGTATTTTCTACCAGCCTTGCCTCAGCATCATCACCGAACACGCCGAGGAAGGCCGCATCCGCACCCTCTCCTTTGGCAAAAACACTGAAATTGAGTGCATTGCCACCGGGGTACATCATACGCAGATGAACATACTTGTCGACCACATTATCGCCGATCCCTAATACTCTCATAGTTTACACTCCCGTTCAGTAGGCTACTTTCCCCATATAACGGCGGGTTTCCAGCGGATGATTTCTTATTTCGGCCAGAGCCTCGCGGTAGACGCAGATAATACTGTAGAACAATACCGGATTAAAGAATTCCACGACTTCATCGGCAATAACACCTAAGCCAAGCTCTTTAGCATCAATCACTTCGACTTTTTCAGCATATTGATTCAGGAAGGTGCGTGCGCGTTCATCCAACTCACGGGTGCGGCCTTCATTAATCATTAAGATGAATGGAGTTTCTTTGTCGGTCACTTCGAAGGGACCATGGAAAAATTCGCCGGAGTGGATAGCCGCTGCATGAAGCCACTGCATTTCCATCAGCGAGCAGATCGCAAATCCGTAAGCATGACCATAAGAAGCTCCGCTTGTCAGGATATAATACAACTCCTCGTTGCGGTACTTTTCGGCAAATACACGGGCTCGTGGAGCAACCTGCTTTTTACCCTGGTTAATAATACCGTTAATGGTTTGCAAGCCTTTTTGAAAAGCGTCAATATGCGCATAACCTTCAGTCACATGCAACAATTCTACAGCGAGCTCCAGAATGATAGCCATCGGATTGTTTTTGACGTCACTGTCATCTCCCCATTCATACAGGAAAGAATAATCGGAATAATTCAGCAACGCGGCCTCCTGATTATGGGTTAAGCCAATGGTATGTGCGCCATTTTCTTTGGCAGCCTGTGCAGCAGCCACCGATTCCGGCGTATTTCCGCCATGAGAACAAACAATGACTACCGATTGTTTGCCCAGACGTTTAGGCAAAGCATGAACAAACTCGTTAGCCGTATATAGACCCGCTACCAGTTTTTTCGCTTCGCTTTCAAGAAAATACTTTGAGGGATACATATCAACCAGCGAACCTCCGCAGGCTACAAAATAAACCTCTGAAATCCCCTTGTTTACTTTTCCATGAATAGCTTCAACAACCTGATGTACATTCATTTGATTCTCTCCTTTGTATAACGTTATATAACGTATTACTTACGAGATAAATATAACCGCTTTCAAAAAAGGTGTCAAGCCCCCTTTGGGCCCAATCCCAAAAAAAACTCCTCTCCAGAACTTGTGATTAGGCAAGCCCTGAAAAGGAGTATTATTGTTTGATTCGCCAGATCTTCGGATTAGCGTTGATACGTCTAGGAGAAAGAAACCTTGGCACCTATAAAGTAGCCAATTGAAACAAAAAGGAGTGACCAGGTCAGCGCACATGCAACGGATATACATACATATTTTTTGAAGGGCATGGCACTGATACCGGAAATATAACTGGCAACATGCCTGACCCCCGGAATAAAATAGGCAAAAGCAACCGTCCAAATTCCAAAGCGTATAAACCATCCCTTGACTCTGATAAACCTCTTCGGGGTAAGCCCAATCCACTTGCCGTATTTATTCACTACCGGTTGTCCCAGCCGCAAACCAATGGTGTAGCTGATCATCATTCCTGTTATAGACCCTATGCAGCCGATCAGTACCGAAAGTGTGAAATTCAGAACCATAATGGACGACAAATACCCTACAAACAACATCAACACTTCATCAGGTACGGGAAGTCCAAGAATTCCAAGCGCCAAAAGAGCAAAAATTGCTAAATAGCCGTAATGTGAAATTAACTCCATCATCCAAGGCATCAATATTTCACTTCCTGTTGAAGTTTTTTTTGAAAGAAGGGAAGGGAATCCGGCTGATCATCATTATAGACAGCATCAACATTAATACTACTATGTATTCCGGTTTCATCCGTCCATCCAGCAAAGAGATCATCGAAAGGATCACCCCTGCAGCAGTAATCGGCATTCCTACGAAACCCTTCGAAGAAGCTGATATATTAAATCTGGCCAACCGCAGTGCGCCGCAGATCAGGAAAGCAACTGCAGCCAGGGTCCCCAGCCACTGAACATTTTCCAGCTTGTACAACAAAATCAGAAACGCAGGAGCCAATCCAAAGGATATGATATCTGCCAGTGAGTCCAATTGCTTGCCGAAATCGCTGGTGCAATGCAGCCACCGGGCCAGCAAACCATCGATTACATCACACAAAGCCGCTAACAATATCATGGTTAATGCCAAACTATATCGTTCTTGAATTGTGAAGAGCAAAGAGAATGCTCCAATTCCCAAATTTGCCAGAGTAAACATTGAAGGCAGCCAATTCCATTTCATGCTGTCTTACTCCTTTCGCTACAGTACATGTATTGATGGGATTAGCCTTCAAATCTAACCATAGATTTGACGCCTTCCTCGATATTTTCCACTGCATAACTACAGCCATGCATATCCAGTATCCGCTTTGCAATGGAAAGCCCCAGTCCCGTTCCACCTGTCAGCCGGCTCCGGGAAGGCTCAACCCTGTAGAACCGCTCCCAGATTTGCCCCAGCTGATCTTCGGGTATCGATTCACCTTTATTATGAATAGAGAATACAGTAGACTTCTCATCGCTCTGAACATTCACGGTTATGGTACTTCCATCTTCGGCATGCCTGATTGCATTGGTTAGAAAATTAAGAATAACCTGTTCGATCCAGCCCGCATCCGCGTATACCGGCAATTCATTAGCAGGAATTATCATCACCTGCAGCTGCTTTTCCTGCAGAAAGTGAATCAGCCTGTCCGCTACCTTTTCCGTCAGTTCCGTCAGCATGAAGGAGGTCTTCCGGAGTTTAGTCGTCCCCGACTCCAATCTGAACAAATCCAGCATATCATTCACAAGAAATCCCATTTTTTCAGATTCCTCTATAATGACCTTAATGTAATAATCCTGTTTGGCAGCACTTACTCCGTCTTCTAATCCTTCGGCAAATCCTTTAATAATGCTTAGAGGCGTCTTCAATTCATGAGAGGCATTGGCAAAAAAGTCCTGCTGCATGGTCTCCATTTTTTGTTTGCGCTCCATATCTTCGACCAGCTGCTGATTGGCCTCCCTCAGCTCACTCAAGGCGGAGTCTAAACTTTGTGATAAGGTGAACATGCTATTGGACAAGCTTCCAAGTTCATCCTTCTGCCGGATGGAGGGATGTCCTGTAAAGTCCAGGGAAACCATACGTTTGGCAATTTTGTTCAGCTTGATCAGTGGACGGGCTACCATTTTAGAATAGAAGTAGGACAGTATAAGAATAAATACAAAACCTCCGATTCCGAGATATAAAAAGAACCAGCGCAGCGCATCATTCGAATCCTTAACCTCCTGTAAGGAAGTGACAGTGAATAACAGATCAATATCTCCGTTGCGTTGCTGCACAGGCAGAATCATCACAGAGTTGCGAATCCCCCCCCAAGGAGCTGTCCAATCCGCTTTTTGCATTTGCAGTCCTTTGAACTGTTCCACCCGGGCCTCAGACAACGGAAACCACTCGTCCAAGGCCTCAAACAGGATGCCCTGACGCGGATTCCATATTTTCAGGTTAGGTAAGACGATTTCCGTGACAATACCGGAAAATTGGGTGTCTCCTCCCTCTGATTCATCCCCAATGGCTGCGGCCCCTTGTTTTTTTATACTAGTGGGAAATATGAGCTCCGGTGAGGAGGCATCTCCTTCAATCAGCTGATCTCCTTGAATGGTCAACGGATCATCCAGCTTAATATTCGCTGCACTGAACTCATCTCCATACTGATTGATGAACAGGGATAAAGAAACAGCTATGATCTGGCCGTCTTCATTCATAACCTTCATATGAAACGGGTCTTCCGACTTCATCTTGCCGTCCAGCTTCATAATAACCAGCTGCGTTTTATTGCGCAGCATGAAGCGGGCAAGCTCCTGAGAAGTCCTGGTCGTATCCCACGACTCGCTTGTGTAGCTTGACCCAAAGCTCTTGAGATGCTTCTCCACGCGGTTTTCCTTCTGCTGCTGATAGAAGCTGTCAAAGAAAAACAGCTGGCTCAAAATCACCATCCCGTAAAAGCAGACAAAAAACACAACTGTCATCACGAACAGCTTAAAGGTAATTCCCCATCTTTTCATGCCTCGTCCTCAAATATGTACCCGGTGCCAATCACCGTGCGAATATAGCGTGACTCATACCCCAGCTTACTTCGCAGTTTTTTGATGTGGCTGTCCACTACACGGGAATCGCCTTCGAATTCAATCCCCCATATCCGGGTAAGGATCGTGTCCCTTGAGATCACAATGCCCTTATTTCGGATCAACAGCCATAACAGATCATATTCCTTAGGAGCAAGCTCCACTTCCATGCCAGCAACCTCAAGCCGATGGGCCAGCGTATTAAACATCGCGGAACCAAACTTCACGATGCCGGATTCCGGCAAATGGCCTCCTTCGACCCGTTTCATTAGCGCATTGGCCCGGGCTATCAGTACTTTTGGGCTAAACGGCTTCGTCACATAATCATCCGCACCCAGTTCAAAACCGTGAATTTTATCTTCATCTCCGGATTTGGCCGTCAACAATATGATGGGTATCGCTGCCTTTTTGCGAATTTCCCGGCACACTTCAAAGCCGTCCATCTTGGGGATCATAATATCCAGAATCAGCAGATCCGGTTGCAGCGAATCAAACCAGCTCAATGCATCTTTTCCATTATCCGCTTCTTGTACTTCCCAGTCGTTCTTTATGAAATAATCAGAAACAAGTTCACGAATGCGGCTTTCATCCTCAACGAGAAGAACTTTCTTTTTCAATATAGTCCCCGCCTTCAAACCATTTTTATATTTTCCAGCTTAATCGAGTGATATGTCCTTCATGTGTCCTTAGACAGAACACCCCCCCCACTTGATTCTACAGATACAAGTCGAGATATAAAAGTGTTGATTGTGGACGCTGGTGAAACTGGAAAAGGTGGATTGAAACTAGAGCATACCTTCAAACTGGAAGAGCTCTGGGGAAGCAAGGATTTAGTATTGAAAGTAGGGGCCTTAAAGGCCCGCAGCGGGTTCGTTTACTCGTAACGGACTCAGGAGGCGCTATGGAGAGTAAAACACCTGTTTATTCTCTTTTGCGGACCCAGGCGACCTTATCTGCTCTGCATTCTATCTAAAAACGGTCAGCAGGGAGAAATAACTGCGCTGGAGTCCGGTGTCCTCCTGTAACAGGCTAAAATTCCCAAATAGTTGCAACTCGGTCCGTTCGTGCTCAGAGCCAGGAATACACTTTCCGGACGTACACACACGCCTTCGGAAAAAGAGCGAAGTCATTGAAATACCGAGGCGTAAGCCTCTAGCGAAAAAACTACCTATATAGATTGAACTTAAGGTTTTAGAGTACAAGATCAGTCGCAACTACGGTGAATATTTGGACTTCCGGCCGCTGTTGTCTTCAAATTTCTTGATTTGAACCGCTATTAGCGGTAGAAATCCGAAGACTGCTTATGCTTTCGATGCTAGCTTTCCTTCGGAAAGCTTTCAGGCGGACACTTCCGCTCCCGTCCGGATATTTCGCAAGGACCTGCTACCCCGCTGCCAAAATAACAGCAGTACCAAACACTGCTTCAGCAAGAAAGACCCCGACGCGACCTTCATGCGGAGCAGCCAATGACAAAACAAAAACAGCGACCCTCCGGTAACAAGAGGATCGCTGTTTAGATAAGTTAGGTTTCTAGAATGAAGAAGGGTTGTTTTCTTTTAGCCGAGGCCGATTCCCACGGTCACAATTTCATGTCCGCCAACCGGCAGCTCCAGTGCAACGGCGCTGCCGCAGTCCAGAACTGCCGATTTGTCCTCTAGAATATTGGATTTGTAAAATCCCCTATTCGGTATATCCGTCTCCAGATGCAATTCACACGGCTTGTTCTCCATATTAAACCAGCGGATCAGCAAGTCCCCGCTGTCCTCGTTCATTTTAAACGAGGACAAGGCAGCGGTCTTGCCGCTCCAGCGAAGTGGTGAATAAACGGCAGGAAGGGTTCCCGGCTGAAGCTCCGCCTGGGCGGTGATCCAAGGAATCTGGAACTGATACGCCCCGGCGGCAGCGCCGGAGGACACAACGTCTCCGTCATGCGGAAGGAGCAGCATTTCCGCTGTCTGTTCGCCCTGACACTGGGCTTCCGGCGTAGGGAACCAGCCCCAGTCTCCCATCTCACCGACACAGCGGAGCAGGGTTACGGCTATCGTATTACGGCCGTCGCGCAGAATTTCATATTCATTCAGCCCAAGATTGGCTACTGCAAGTCCTGCGCCTGCTTCCGCCACATCCACGAAAGACTGCTGATGTTGTGTATTGCTGGGATTCAGCCACTCCGGCGCCGGCTCGTTCGGGCGTTCGGCCAGCTCGAACATGGAATCGGCGCGGTGGGTGGACGCGGCCAGACCGGTCGGGAACAGCATCCGCAACCGGTGGTCCTTCGCCGTATTGCTGATGAAGCTTTCGATCTTCAGACCTTTGCCGCCCTGCTCCAGCCTCAGCACCGTGCGCAGCTTAAGCAGCACGGTTGCCGTGGAGCGCTGCGCCTGCCGCTCGGGATAGTAGACCAGCGAACGCTGTTCATCTTCCAGAAGGGAGCCGGCTGAAGCCGGAATTGCCCACTCATGGGTAATTTCTACGGAAGCCCGGTACGGCGTGTCTTCAATCACGCGGATGCCGGCCGCTAAGCCCTGGGTAGTGAGCGGTGTTTCACCTGCCGTCTGTCTGAACATATATTCGTTGCCGATATCGCCGGTATTCTCATAAATGCCAAGATCACGGTACATCTTGCCGCTCGGCTTGTGCGTCAGCGCAAAGGAACCGTCCGCCATGATTTCTACACGCAGGTTTGCGTTTTCCAGCACCTGCTCTCCTTGGAGCAGGGAGACCTTTTCGGTAAGCGGTGAACCCTTGCCCTCTTGAAGGCGTACCCATGCGTAGCTGCGCCAACCCAGCGCCGGAACGTCCGCAGCCTCAAAGGTCAGCTTTACCTTGCGGCACATGTACGGCTGCCGGAACCTGTCGTCCGGGAGATCATAACCAAACGACAGGCCCAGATCCTCGACGGTGCAGGGAACTTCTGTCCCCCGTTCGTTGATCAGCACCCTTCCGTCCAGGTCTATCGCTTTCATCCGGCTGGCCGTTACTTCCAGCGGCAGACCTTCCCGCAAATACAGGCGGGCAACGTCCAGCTCCACGCTCACCGTGCCCGTGCGGCTCCAGCCGCTTGTATTGACCGCTACAAGCGGCAAGGCGTCTTCGCCAAACCCGGAGAACAGGGAAGTGTCAACCGCTTGGGTGATGGTTTGTATGCTGCCCTCCACAATGCCTTCGGCGATGTGGCGGCTTTTGTCAAAGCGGGTCACCATCTCGCGGTGCACTTCATCCACGCTGCAGCCGCAGATCGAATCATGCGGATGGTTCTGCAGCAGTGTCTTCCAGGCGTAAGTAAACAGATGATGCGGATACTCCCCGCCGTGCAGCCTGGCGATGGAAGCTAGCGGCTCCGCCACCTTCTCAAGCAGCGCCTGGCCGCGCTGGTTCATCTGCTTCAGGTACACCCGGGCCGAAGCGGTATTGACCAGCGTCCCCCAGCCATCGGTGCGCTGGCTCCGCAGCTCGCCCTTGACCGTAGAGAGGCCGCGGTCCAGGGCAGCGGCTGCCACAGCCCCGACATAGTCCGCAAAGTTGGAATGGACAAAATCCGTCTGCGGATACAGCCTCTGCGCTGTACGGATCGCCTCCGGCAAATCGGTTTGCAGCGGCTGATGATCGCAGCCGTTCATGAACAGCAGTTGATCCGTAGCCGCGAATCGTTCGGCGTCGGACAGCTTCCGGTCCCAGAATACCTTCGCCTCCGCCGGATCGACCGGAATCTCATTGCCGTTCGAATACCAGTTGGCGAACAGGATGCCCAGCACCTTCGAGCCGTCCGGCCCTTCCCAGAGCAACTCGGAGAAGGAGGATTCATAACCGTCGTCGGAAACGGTGTTATTGAATCCCGTCGGCTTGACCCCGCGCCCGAAGAATGCGTTAGTAATTCCGGCCTGCGCCATAAGCTGAGGAATTTGTCCGGTCAGGCCAAAGGTGTCGGGAAAATAACCAATCCGTGAAACTTCCCCATACACGCGGGCGTCCTTATGGCCAATCTGCAGATTGCGCACATTGGCTTCCGGGCTGGTCAGAAAGGCATCCTGGAGAATATACCAGGGCCCGATAAAAATCCTTCCCTCACGGATATGCCGTTCCAGCCGCTCCCGGTTGCCCGGGCGGACCTGAAGATAATCCTCGATAATGATTGTCTGACCGTCAAAGAAAAAACTTTTGAAGTCCGGGTCCTGCTCCAGTTTGTCCAGCAGGCTGTCCACAAGCTGGACGAGACGGATATGATGCCGCTCATAAGGCAAATACCATTCCCGGTCCCAGTGGGTATGCGAAATGATATGCGCCGTTTGTTGTTTGTTCAAGTGTGCTACACCTCAGCCTTCAAAGGGAATTCCTCCATATACTCAAGCAGCTCATCCACAGTGGTAAAGGCGAGTCCGGTCACGGTGTCGGCGCAGCCGTAATAGATGGCGATCCGTCCCGTAGCCGAATCCGTCAACGCCGCGCAAGGGAAGGTTACATTCGGCACATCGCCCACACATTCATACAAGGTTTCCGGGCCGAGAATATAGTTGCGCGAACGTGCTTTTACCTTCCAAGGTTCGTCCAGATCCAGCAGCGCGCAGCCCATGCGGTAGACAAACCCGTTGCAGGTATTGATCACGCCGTGGTAGATCAGCAGCCAGCCCTTGTCGGTCTCAATCGGAATGGGGCCCGGGCCGATTTTTTTGGACTGCCAGGCGGATGCATCCCCATTAACAGTGCCCATTACATAGCGGTGCTTGCCCCAGAAGGTAAGATCAGGGCTTTCACTGTAGAAAATATCTCCGAAAGGCGTGTGCCCCGTATCGCTCGGACGGCTGAGCATGGCATAATGGCTGCCGATCTTTCGCGGAAACAATACGCCATTGCGGTTATAGGGCAAGAAGGCATTTTCCAGCTGGTGAAAGGTTTGAAAATCAAAGGTATACGCAAGCCCGATGGTTGGCCCGTGATAGCCGTTGCACCAGGAGATGTAATAACGGTCATCAATCTTGCAAACCCGGGGATCGTAACGGTATTCCCGCGTAATTATTTCGGGGTCTCCTTGGAACACGATGGGTTCATGATTGATCTTCCAGTTCACGCCATCTTCGCTGAAGCCGGCGAAAATATCCATGCTGACGGATTTGGAATCGCAGCGGAATACGCCGGCAAACCCGTCCTTAAAGGGAATGACGGCCGAATTAAATACACTGTTGGAACTCGGTATGGCATTGCGCTCAATGATCGGATTGGCGTTATACCGCCATACGGGTGCATTTATGCCTGCCGGCTTATCCTGCCAAGGGATATTTGACAATTTGTCTCCAATAATTGTAGTCATGATCATGTCTCCTTTTCAGTTACAAGATTTCTTCTCTCAACGCCTGCCAGACCAATTGCGAGAACAGGCTGTTTGACCAGGCAAACCACTTGCGGGTAAAGATATGCGGGTCATCTGCCAGGAACCCTTCATGCATGTATCCGGTATCGGCGTCGGTTGCTTCCAGCATATCGATCATCGCCAGCTTCTCTTCCTTGTTGTCCGCCGTTAGTCCCTGCATCGACAGCGCCATATGCCAGATATAGCCCGGCGGTGTATGCGGACTGCCGATGCCTTTGGCAACTTTGCCTTCGAAATAGAAAGGGTTCTCCTTGCTGAGCGCGAAACGTCTCGTATTCTGGTATACCGGGTCGTCGTTCTTCACATAGCCCAGGTAAGGAATGGAGATCAGGCCCGGCGTTCCGGCATCGTCCATCAGGCTGTAGTTGCCGTAGCCGTCCGTTTCGTATGCATAAATCGGTCCAAATTCCGGATGGCGGTAGATGCCGTACAGCTTAATGCCATGGTCGACCTCCTGCTCCAGCTCCTTAAGCTCCGCCAGGAAATCCAGATCGCGGAAGACCCATTCGGCGAAATCCTGCATCTGCCGCAAGGCCACAACCGCGAACATATTGCCCGGAATGTTGTAATGGAAATCACAGGCATCGTCGCTGGAGCGGAAGCCGGACCAGATCATCCCGGTATAATTGACCGGCATGCCCAGTCCGCCGTTGCGGATCGAATCCTCGGGAATCCCGTTATTGCGGGTGAAGCGGTACGCGGATTGCTCGAAGTGATGCTGTTCCCGCTTGAACAGATCGGTAATGACCCGCAGCGCTTTTTTGAAATCCGCCGTGAAGAAGTCGGTCCGTTTCGTTTCTTCCCAATACGCATGGGCCAGCCGGATCACGAAGCACAGCGAGTCGATTTCGAATTTGCGCTCCCAGACCCATGGCGACATCTCCGTCACATCTCCCGCATTCCAATGCCAGTCATTCGCCGTTTCATTAAACGCATTGGCGTAGGGGTCGATCAGAACGTATTGAATATGGCGCTTGATCAGCCCGCCGATGATACGCTGGAGCTCGGGATCATTGCCCGCAAATGGCACATAATGAATGACCTGCTCGACCGAGTCACGCAGCCAGCTTGCCGGAATATCGCCCGTAATGACGAAGGTGGTCCCGTCCTCCAGCAGCTTGGTTGTCGTTTCCAGAGTGTTAGGAAAACAGTTGCGGAACAGCTGCCGCAGCTTCGGCCGGTGTGCCAGCTTCTGATCGGTTTCCGCCAGTACCGCCGCAATCGACGGAGGCAGCGGCAGCTCCGGCATCACAATATGAGGAAGTCTGAATTGTTCCAATATGAATCTCTCCTTCTGCCTAGTCTATGAATGAATGATTTTAATCGTCTTGATTTCGAAAGGAGCAAATTCCAGTTGGAGACTCCCTGCTTGTTCATGAAGTACCTCTGTTTCTTCCTCCAGTGCATTGGACAGGCATACCTTCGCATGCGGCAGCGGCCAGCTGATCTCCACCGTTTCACGGCCACCCGCCGATTCATACAGCCGCAGAATGCTGCCGCTCCCGTCTTCCGACAATTTGACCGTATCCAGCACTACGTGATTCCCGTTGAAGCCGATCAAGGAACCCGAAGCCGGCAGCTTGCCTTCTTCTGGTGTACATGCTGCCGCATGTGCCGGAAGATTCAGCTCGGCAGCCTTGCGCAGGGTGTGGGCTTCGCGCCAATCTCCCGCATGCGGATAGAGTGAATAGGTGAACTCGTGGGTGCCGAGATCCGCCGTGTTGTCCGGCCATTTCGGCGCCCGCAGCAGCGACAGCCGAATCGTGCTGCCCTGTACGTCATACCCGTATTTGCAGTCGTTCAGCAGACTGACGCCGTAGCCATGCTCCGCCACATCCACAAAACGATGCCCGCACACCTCATATTGCGCCTGTTCCCAGCTTGTATTGCGGTGTGTCACCCGTTCCAGCGCACCGAATGGGATTTCATAGGTCGCCTTGCTGGCCATTACATCGATCGGGAAACCTACCTTCAGCAATTTATGGGCTTCGTTCCAGACCACTTTGGTCTTGAAATCAATCCGCGGATCTTGATGGTACAGAACCAGTTCCTGCTCGATTTCGGATTGGCCGATACTCCAGCGGAAGCCCAGCACATCACTGACCTCCCCTGAGGAGATCAGCTTCTTCTCCAGCAGAACGGCCTCTCCGGCCGGCTGCTGTTCATAGCGGCTGTCAATGTCCCAGGCGTCCCATAGAATAGGACGGTCATGGAAGAAGTGAAAGCGGTTGGCCTGCTCTCCCGGTTTGACAATCTCACGCCCGCCTTGTTTATCGTATAGACTGGCGATCTCCCCCCGTTCATTGAACATCAGGCGGTAAAATGCGGTTTCCCAGCTATCTTCAAAGAAAGCCGCGCAGTTCCGGTCCATCTCCGCTGGCGGCTCTACTTCTCTCAACCAGACCGTTTTGTACCCAAACGGGGGAACTTCAGGCACACGGATGCGAAGGATGGTTTTAGCATCAATGACGAGGGTCTCCGATTCCAGCCGGGTTCCATCCTCCTGATAGGCGGACAGGAAGCTGTCTTCCTTGATCCCAGTCTGTATGTCAACAATCATGTCCCTCTGCCAGCCCAGACTGTTCAGCACCACATACGGGGTGCCCTCCCCGCGTGTATCGATACCGGCAATCACCGCTTCCATAGCCAACTCCAGGCTGCCTTCGCCTAGGCTGAAAATGCTGCGGTACTCCTTCTCCGAGGTCTGATAGACCTCAGGAATGGATGAGCCCGGGATAATATCGTGAAACTGGTTCAGTAATATCAGCTTCCAGCCCTTATGCAGCGCACGGCCCACTTCTCCGGACCGGTCCGGCTCAAGGAGGCTGCCTGCAAGGGTCTGCCACAATTCCGCTTCCCGGTACAGAATTTCAGCTTTGCGGTTATTGCGCTTATTCCGGGAGTGTGTCGTGTACGTTCCACGGTGCAGCTCCAGATACAGGTCTCCCTGCCAAGAAGGCAGCTCCGGCCGGGCTTGCTCAATTCCCGCGAAGAATCCGGCCGCGGTGCTGTAAGCTGAAGCTGGCTGACCTACCATCAGCTCGGATCGGTCAATATATTCCAGCATCTCTCTAGTAACCCCGCCGCCTCCATCGCCATGCCCGTACAGCAGCATTTGCTCGCTGTGGGCTGACTTTTCACGGTAAGACTGCCAGTGGTCATGGATATCCTTAGGCAGGGTGTTCTCATTCACACCATGGTTCATATAAGAGAGCATCGAGGTGCCGTCAATACCGACCCAATGGAATAAATCGTAAGGGAATAGGTTCGTATCATTCCAGCCGAGCTTGGTCGTCATGAAATAGCGCACTCTGCCGTGTTTCAATATTTGCGGCAGCGAAGCGCAATAACCGAAGGTGTCCGGCAGCCATTCAATCTCGGAGTGTTGTCCGAACTCCTCCTGGTAGAAACTCTGGCCGTAGAGCATTTGACGCATCAGGGATTCGCCGCTGGGAATGTTCAAATCCGGCTCTACCCACATGCCCCCTACCAGTTCCCAGCGTCCTTCCCGAATCCGCTCCTTCACTTTGCTGTACAGTTCAGGATCATTCTCTTTCAGATAAGCAAAAAGCTGGGGCTGGCTCTGGGCATAGCGGTAATGCGGATACTCCGCCATCAGCGAATGCACTGTCGAGAAGGTCCGGCTGGCCTTGCGGACGGTTTCCCGCTTTGGCCACAGCCAGGCGATATCAATATGCGACTGCCCTACCATATGAATCAAGCCTTCACTGTTGCCGCCGACTTTCCGGACACTTTCGATCAGCGCTTGTTCGATGCCGCCGATCAGGATGCCGTCCTTTACCTCTTCAAGGTGCAACAGGACAAATGAATCCATGGCCCGGTTCAGCGCCTCCATTAAGCGGGCACGCCGGAAATCCTGCTCCGGCAGCAGCAGCGCCGAATCACGGATTACGGTCGCAGTATACATTAAGGACTGCACAGGCCGGTTAACCCTCACCAGCGCGGTGGTGATGGAACGGATCGGCGGCTGTATCACCGCCTGCTTGTTCAGCGGATCGTCGGGCTCCGGAATGGGGTCATACAATTCAATCTCCAGCTTTGGACTTCTTCCGGCCACCTCCGGATTCAATGTTGCGAAGGTATGGTTGCGGTCCAATCCCTGCCAGGACCTTCCGTTAAGACGCAGCAGGCCTTCTCCGCCGGATTGGAAGATGAGTCCGATTCCCTTTGCGGGCCATTCCGGAGGGATTTCCAAGGTGGTGCGGAGAATATAAGTCGTCCCCTGCACACTGGGAAACAATCCAAAGGATTCACTGCCCGGGAACACCTGCAGCGTGTCATAATCTCCCGGCTGCCGATATTCCGTTGAGTACACCTGCCAATCCTCAATGACCTTGTATTCAAGCCATTGCCGCTCGGCCAATTCGCGGATAAACCGATTGATTCGTTCCATGTCTATTCCTCCAACACCGCAAGTTCAATATTGAGCGTATCGTTGACATTTCTGCCAACTCCAATTCTGAATATTCCCGGTTCAACCACTGGTGTGTACGCCGGTCCGATATAGCTCAAGTGCTCGGCGTTGACCGTAAAAGCAACCACTTGCTTTTCACCCGGCTCCAGCCGGATTTTGCGGAAGCCTTTCAATTGCTTGGCCGGTCGGGTTACCTTGCTGACAAGATCGGAAATATACAGCTGAACCACTTCCGCTCCGCTGCACCGGCCGGTATTTTCCACTTCCACCGTCACTTCGGCAGTCCCGTCCGCGTGAATTACAGCGGGCTCTGCCCGCAAATTTGTATAATTGAATTCGGTGTAGCTTAGCCCGAAGCCGAAGGGATATTGCGGCTGCGAATCTGCCTCCAGATAACGTTTGCCGCGGGACCGTTTGCCCAGATAGTGAACGGGAAGCTGCCCTGCATCCTTCGGGACGGATACAGTCAGCCGCCCCGAAGGGTTCACATCGCCGAATAGAATATCCGCGATAGCATGGCCGCCTTCCTGTCCCGGATACCAGGCTTCAAGAATCGCATCCGCCTGCTCATCTATCCACGGCTCGGCGATGGGCCGGCCATTGATATAGACGACCACTATAGGTTTGCCGAGAGATTTCAGCCGCTTCACAAGTTCCCGTTGAACACCGGACAGTTGAAGCGACATCCGGTCAATGCCTTCCCCGCAGTCCATGTCGCTGAGTACATTGTGCGTAACCTTGGAGGCTCCGGTTCTTAAATCAATACTTCCTTCTCCAAAGTCCCGAGCGCTGGACCCGCCCAGTGCGAGGATGATCGTATCTGCCCCGGCCGCCGACTCCACTGCAAAGTCAAAACCTTCGGTGGAATGGTCTTTGATGCGGCAGCCCGGCGCATATCTTACCCGCTCCGGCTCTGCCGAGAACTTATGCCGGATGCCATCCAGAACAGTTGCCACTTTGGATGGAGGCTGCGGCGAGGTGTAATCGCCGAGCTGATTATAGCCGGCATCGGCGTTGGGCCCGATGACAGCGACCGTGCCTCCGCGTCTGGACAGCGGAAGGACACCGTTATTTTTCAGCAGCACAATACCTTCTGCGGCGATTGTACGCGCCAAACCGGCATGCTCTGGACTGCCAATGACCCGCTCCGCCCGATCAGGATCGGCGAACGGCTGTTCAAACAGGCCCAGCCGGAATTTCAGGTCCAGCACACGGGCAGCGGCTTCGTCCAGCAGCGACTCTTCCAGACGGCCGGAAGTGACGGCCTGCAGCAGATGACGGCCAAACATCTCGCCAGACATCTCCATATCAATACCGGCCCGAATGGCCTGCACAGCAGCCTCTTCACCGTCCGCTGCCGTATCATGGCCGGAAGCCAGCATGTCAATGGCACCGCAATCGGTGATGATCATGCCGTCGAACCCCCACTCTCCACGCAGCACGTCCCGCAGCAGCTCAGTATTGCTGGTGCAAGGCACTCCATCAATTTCGTTGTAGGCAGGCATGATTGACACGGCACCGGCTGCGACTGCCTTGCGGAAGGGATACATATCCACTTCCAGAAGCTCTCTCTTCCCCATATGCACGGGACCTGCATTCCTGCCGCCCTCCGAGCTGCCATAGGCAACAAAATGCTTCAGCGTAGCGCCAACACTGGACTCGCTATCCAGTGCATCGCCCTGCAGCCCTTCAACGGAAGCGGCGGCGAACTCGCCGATAAGATAAGGGTCCTCTCCAAAACATTCCTCGGTACGGCCCCAGCGGGGATCACGCACCACATCCAGCACCGGCGAATACGTAACCGCTCCGCCTTGGGCGCGGGTCTCCAGCGCGGTTGCCCGGCACATCTCCCTGTAAATATCCACATTCCAAGTGCTGCCGAGAAGCAGCGGAACGGGAAAGACGGTTGCGCCAATAGCCATATGTCCATGGGAACACTCTTCCCCGATCAGCATAGGAATTCCAAGCCGGGAATGCTCCAGCACATAGCTTTGAATGGCATTTACCGCCTCGGCCCCGGCACGCGGGCTCAGTCCTGTCTCCAGCGTAACGCCGGTCCAGGGGTCGGCCCGCAGGGTTCCGTATAGGGAGCCGATGCCGCCTTCCCGGACTTGACGTTTAAAGCTTTCGTCCAGCTCCACTCTGCCTTCTGTATATTCATAGGTTTGCCAGCCGAAAAGCTGAATCAGCTGGCCCACCTTCTCCTCCAGCGTCATCAGCCCCAGCAGGTGCGCTGTCCGCTCCTTAATCGGCTTCGTACGGTCTTTGTAAATCATTTTGTCCCCACACCCGCTCTCCTGTTCTGTCTTATTCTTTAACTGCACCTACGGTAAGTCCTTGGATGAAATAACGCTGGAAGAATGGATATGCAAAAATGATCGGTCCTGTGGCAAGCACCACCATGGCCATACGTGATGTATCCTGAGGCATCGACCGCAGCGCCTCCAGACTAAGCGAACTGTTTTGCGAGTTTTGCAGGATAAATTGCATGCTGGTCTCAATCCGCATCAGCATCGACTGCAGCGGCACCAGATCGGGATTATCAATATAAAGCAAGGCGTTGAACCAGTCGTTCCAGTACCCGAGCGTGCTGAACAGTGCAATCGTAGCCAGGCCGGGCAGCGACAGCGGCAGAACAAGGGTAAGGAACACCCGGAATTCGCCGGCCCCGTCGATTTTCCCGGACTCAATAATGGCATCCGGCACGCTGGTGCTGTAGAAGGTGCGCAGAATCATAATATAAAAGGCATTGACGGCCAGCGGCAGAATCAAAGCCCAAATGCTGTCCTTCAATCCAAGAAACTGGGTCACGACAATATAGGTCGGCACCAGCCCCCCGTTAAACAGCATCGTGAAGAAGGCGAAGAACGCGAAGAAATTGCGGTATTTAAAGCTTTTACGTGAAATGGCATAGGCGTACAGCGCAATAAACAGCAGGCTGACAATGGTGCCGATCACCGTTACAAAGATAGTCACCCCGTATGAACGGAGTAAAGTGTCACCTGAATCAAAGATATATTGATAGGCCCCAACGCTCCATTTAGAGGGGATTAACTTGTAGCCCTCCCGGGCGAGCGCTCCTTCATCGGTGAACGAGATGATCACCACAAACAGAAACGGAAAAATACAAAGAAAAGCAAAAGCGCCGGCAATGCAATTAAAAATGATGTTCCATCCTTTAGAAAGCTCATGGAAGTTGCGCGCTTTAGCAGGATTTGCAGACATAGGATTCCCTCACTTTCCTTCATTGACCTTTCATTGACCTAGAATAAGGCACTGTCCTTATCGAATCTCCGCACGATGTAATTGGAGGTAATGACCAGAACAAAACCAACCACTGATTGATACAAGCCCGCAGCTGTGCTCATGCCGATCTCACCGGTCGTCTTGAGTCCGCGGTACACATACGTATCGATAACATTGGTCACGCTGTAGAGCGTCCCCGAATCTCTTGGCACTTGATAGAACAGTCCGAAATCCGCATAAAAAATCTTCCCGATCGCAAGCAAGGTCATAATGGTGATAATCGGACTGAGCAGCGGAAGCGTAATGTTGCGGATCTGCTGAAATTTGCTTGCTCCGTCGATCATCGCCGCTTCGTACAGCGACTTGTCAATGCCCATGATCGCGGCCAGATAGACTACGCTGTTATATCCTACTGCCTTCCACAAGTACACGAAGATAAGAATGAAAGGCCAGTATTTCGATTCTGAATACCATGAAATGTGGCTTCCAAATATTTCGTTCAGCAATCCCCGCTCCGAGCTGAGGAAGCTGAAAGCAAAATAGCCCACGACCACCCAGGACAGAAAATACGGCAGGAACATCCCCGTCTGATACAGCTTGGCCAGCTTTTTATTGGCAATCTCAGAGAGCACTACCGCCAGCAGCACCGATAAGATCAGTCCCACCACGATAAAAGCCATGTTATACAACAGTGTATTGCGTGTAATCAGATACGCATCGTTCGTGGTGAATAAGAACTTGAAGTTATCCCAGCCAACCCACTTGCTGTTTACGATGCTGGCCAAAAACCCGTCCCGGCTGAAACGGTATTCTTTAAAGGCAATGACCGTCCCGATCATTGGCAGATAGGAGAAAAATAAAAACCATAACGTACCCGGAAGAACCATGAACAGCAGTACTTTATTTCTCACAACATCTCGGGTTGTATTTCGAATTTTACCCATAATACTTATTCCTCCTATCCCGCAAAGATCAATGTCTTCATAATCAAAAGACCGGGCAAAGTCTAATCACCCGCCCGATCTTGAATAAGTTTCTACTTATTGTTCGCTGCTTTCCAGGCATCAAGCTGTGATTGAGCTTCAGTGATAATTTTATCCAGTCCGGCAGCCTTGAACTTTTCATTGGCTTTGGCCAGATATTCTTCCGGATCTACCGCTCCCGTCATGAGCGGAGCCCAGAATTCCTCTTTAACATTTTGTACCGCCGCGATTTCATTGGTTATTTTCGACGTATCGAAGTTGAACCCGAGCAGCGGCGCGTTAATGCCGGCATCGTTAAATTTCTTGAACTCTTCCCATTTGTTCTCAGGGTCGCCCTCGTTCAAATAGTTGATCATGATGTTGCCGAGTGAAAAAGTAGGCATATCATAGTTCTTCGCATCCGGCAGATTCTTGACCATGTTGTCGCCGACCTTCTCGTAATGCACGCCTTCAATACCGGAATCAATCATATTGCGCAGTACAGGGTCTGTGTTCAACAGATTAAGGAATTCCATCGCTTTCTCAGGATGTTCGGAGTTGGCGGAGATGGCCTGCATGGAGCCCATGACGGACCAGTTGTAGATGTAAGGCTGACCGGCTGGAGTGGAGACTACCGGATAACCGTAGCTTGCGGACCACAGATTGTCGGCCAACGGCTGGGTAGCCGCACGGTCCGTGAACCATTTGCCTGATTTGTACAAGTCATCAACTGATGAGGTGGTTGCTACTTCTGGAGAGATATAGCCTGCCTTATAGAATTTGCGAACCGTTTTAAGGGCTTCTTTAATTTCAGGAGATTCCAGGATATTTACAACCTTGTAGTCCTTGGTGTCCATATATACGGCCATAGGCATTTTCTCGATAATGTAATCGAAAGGCAGAACCGGCATAAAGTCCTTGACCATTGCGTATGGAGTCACTTCCGGTTCATTTTCTTTGATCGTTTTCAGCAGAGGTTCCAGACCTTCCATAGATTTCACGTTGGTGATATCCAGCTTATATTTGTCCAGCAATTCTTTATTGAAGCGGAATACCTCTTGTGCCGGAAGCTCTTTATTCGCCGGAACAGCGTAATTATGGCCGTCGACTTTGGAGCCTTCAAGGAAGGCCGGATCAATCGTATCCTTAATGCCCTTTCCTTGTTTATCCAGCAGTTCATCCAGCTGCATAAACGCACCTTTACGGGCATTCTGCACATAATCAAAAGCCCAGGAACAAGTAAACAGAATATCCATAGGCTCGCCTGAGGCGACCATGACTTGCATTTTTTGCGTGTAGTCCCCGAAATCAATCATTTTCATATCAATGGTTGCATTGATTTTTTCGAGCGTATATTTGTTAACTTCCTCAAGCACTTTGTCTAAATCCTTCTGCGGTGCTCCAATGGTATACCAGGTCAACTCTACGGGTTTCTCAGAACTTCCCGTTTCTGCTGCGGTGTTGTTGCCCGCCTTGTTCTCCCCATTGGTGTCAGTTGTTTTGTTGTTGTTATTGCCTCCGCAAGCGCTTAACGTTAGAGAAAGCGCTAACAACGATGTCAGCAATAAGGAGAAGCTTTTCTTTTTCTTGCTCATCTGCTGTACCTCCCTTTTTATTAGCTTGGGAATCCAGACCTGCCTGTTATCACCGGCAACCTGTTTCCTTAAGCTCTGTCTCCATTTTATTGAATGAAAGCATTTTCAAATAGAAGATAAACTATATAAACTGATGTATAAAATAAAGAAAATAAAGAGCAACTGTTAGAGCAGCCCTTTGAATTCAGTCGGAGAAATGCCTACATACTTTTTAAATTGCTTGTAAAAATAGCCCATCTCCCAATAACCTACATTTTTCGCGATTTCATGAACCTTGCAGTTCGTCGTGCGCAGCTGTTCCTTGGCTTTCTCAATCCGGTAACGGTTCAGATATTCTGCAAAAGATTCACCGACTGCCTTATTAAATAGCTGCCCTAAATACACCGGATGAATATTGAACGTATAACCCAGCTTTTTCAGGGACAGATCCTCTCCATAGGATTTCTCGATGTAGTTCAGCACCTGATTGACCACCGGGCTTTTCACCTCGCGCTCCAGCAGCTCAATGACTTTTTTAGCCGTATTCTTCAAAGCCACAGACAACGCCGGGAGGGAATTCGCCGTTCTGATGGAGGTCAATACATCCGCAATGAGTTCCCGCTCCATCTCGCTTCGGATATCCTTGATCAGCATGCGGAAATACAGAATCCAGTCCAGTGCGATCTCTTGAAGCAGGTCAGGCGTAATCCCTTCCATCCGTTCCTCTGACAGATACGAGTCGATTCTCTCCATTAACGCTGGCGTATCCTTGGAGATGATTAACTTCGTATATTCGTTCCAGTCCTCCGGCAGGCTGTCTTTTAAATCTTTTTTGCGCTCCTTCAATTGTTCATAATAGATTAGCTTGCGCTCCGGATGGATAGCCAGAAATTCCAGCGCCTGTTTCGCTGATTCATAGCTTAGGTGAGCAGTGGTCTCCGTTTCCTCTATCGCTCCAACAGCAGCGCGAATCCGCAGATCAGCAGGACAGGTACCGATCATTCTCTTTAGAAGAGCATCCATTTCCGCAGGCCCGGCGTCTTTGTCCTCAAAATTATGTACGAGTACAAAATCATTATCGGCGTCCCAGAAGGTGAAGAACCAAGCGCTGCTCTCAGCCAGCGCAGCGGTATTCACCTGGAATGATTCCGTTTCCATCTCTGTCTGAATCAAGGCTACTTGAATAAACCGCTTATTGATTGGCAAGCCAAGCAGCTGCAGCCGCTCCGACAGTTCGTTCCGGTCAATCTGATTCCGCATCCAGCGCAGCAGCATATTATCCTTGAGCACGGATGCCGTATACTGTGACCACTCCATATCTACTCTGGAGACATTCAGCTTCTCGACGACAGTTTCCAGCGTACTCTGGAATTCCGCCAGGTTGATCGGCTTAAGCAGATAGTTCTCAATTCCCAGAGACAAGCCCTCTTTGACGTACATGAATTCATCATATCCGCTGAGCACAATCACTTTTATTTCCGGACAGAATTTCGTTACGGCACGAATACACTCCAGTCCTGACATGACAGGCATGGAGATATCGGTAATCAGAATATCAGCAGGCACTTCCCTAAGCATATCCAACGCTTCCTGTCCGTTCTCGGCTTGGCCGACAATCTCCAGCCCGAGCAGCTCCCAGTCCAATATGTCGCGCAAGCCTGTAAGTATGAACGGCTCGTCATCCACAATAAATACCTTATACATGGTTCATTTCCTCCTCGCCGGGATAGGGATAAGTAATGATGACTGTTGTACCCGCTCCCGCTCCTTCTTCACTCATAAGCTCGATACCATAAGGCTTTCCGTACATTAGCTTGAGGCGGTCATGAATGCTCCGCAGACCAAACGACTCGGATTCGGACAGCCCGTCGTCTTGCTCCAGATCCAGCCGAAGCCGGCTCAGTTTCTCCTCCGCGATGCCCCGGCCATTGTCACTAACGACGGCACGGATTACTCCTTCCTGTGGATAGACGCTGATGTTAATCCAGTTATCCTTCTGCCCGGTCCGCATTCCGTGCAAAATATAATTTTCGATGACCGGCTGAAGCGTCATCTTCAGCACCGGCAAATTCTCCAGCTCTTTCTCGCATTCGATGGTATACGTAAAGCGGTCTGTGTAGCGGATCCGGAACAATTCCAGGTACATCTTGCATGCCTCCAGTTCATCCTTGAACGTATATCTGGCTTTGGGCCGGACATAGGATTTGAACAAGACGGACAGGCTGTAGATCATATCGCCCACGTCTTTGGCACCGCTGGAAACGGCACGCATGCGGATGACTTCCAAGGTGTTATAGAGAAAATGCGGATTCACCCGCGCTTCAAGCGTAGCGATTTCGGTACGTTTTTGTTTGATTTCAGCTTTAAACACCTTATCAATATACTGGTTCAATTCGTCCAGCATGTCGTTGAAGCTTTTGGCGATCTGCCCCAGTTCATCTTCCCGGCTATCCGAGATTCGCGCATTGAGATCCCCGTTCTTCACCTTGCGGGTAAAGCGGATAATGCGATGTGTTCTTTTGGCGAAACTGGAGATGAACATAGCCGGCAATAATACCGCGAACAAAATGCATACGGCAGCTATGGTAATGATCGTATTGCGGGCACTGCTGTACGTTTCCTCAAGCTCTTGCTTGGAGATAAGGCTGACTACCGAATAACCGGCTTGGCTCTGGGTCAGGCGGGTAGCCACCATACCGTCAAGGGATATATCCTCATCGGAAGTCATTTCTTGCAGCTCCAGATATTTTTTACCGTATTCTTTGCCGGAGGTATCAAACAACACATCATTTTGAGCGGAAAGCACAAGAATGGTGCCTTTGAAATCCTGCTGATAATTCTTCATGCTCTGCCAAATGGAAGCGGAATCAAAATACACGAGCATCTGGCCAATATTACGCAGCGATGCCTTATTGCTGATGGGAACACGCACCGAGAACATCGGCGACCGCTGCATACCGAGGCTCTTAAGCACCCAAATATTCGGAATAGAAACATTGCTGGCCTCATCCAGATACATCGTATCCGGGACAAACGAATGGGCGGCATTGGTTGACACCATATCAAACTGCCTGCGGTTGCTGTAAAAATACATTACCTGCTGGTTGGCGCTGTACAACATCAAGCTTCTTATATCCGGGTCATCGTCGATTTTATTCTGAAAATATTGCACAACATCGGAATTCGACTCGTTCGAGATAAAAAAACGGTCCAGGCGGTGCTCGACATATTCGCCGAAAGGATTTTCCAGCAGAAAGGTGGTGTTGCTGGCCAGATCCCCATCCCGGTATACATCCCGTATGATGTCCTGGACGGATTGGTACTTGTGCTCGACATAGTTGCTGACGCTCTCCAGCGTCTTTCGTTGAATATCCATCTGCCTCTGCACCGCAGATTGTGATATCAGCATCAACATGAGGTAGGAAAAAACTATAATGCTGGCAACGAATATGCAGGACACAATCAGAATAAAACGCAAAAACAAATTATCTTTAAAATACCTGCGATACAGGGTTTCTCTCCGCATAAGCAACCCTCCTTGATGTATTGTCTATTGTCGAAATTAAGTATATCATGTCGTTTTTTCTGGAACACAGGAGAAATATCCCTTTCTTTGATACTGAAGAGGCGCCCGCCTCCCCTTATTGAAGCCAGGGGGGCAAGCGCCTTGAGGATTGCTTCATTTCAGAAAATCCATTCCCGTCAACGGCAAGGTTCTATTTGCCCCGGAGATATAGCGGCTCTGAACGGTTGCCGCTGTAATCTTCCATAACCGCCGTTACCACACGCGCGGTCGAGGTAAAGGAAAGGCTCGCTTTGGTCGTTCTTCCCCGGATAATCATCGGCTTATCACCTGAACTGTAGGTGGTGGGGAAGGATTTGGCTACACCGTCCTCATAAATGTAAAGGTAGCGCCAATCCCTGCTGTTTGGCATCGGCAGGTTTAGTGTATTTCCTGTCCATGACCAGTTCCCGGCATAGGGTTCGGAAATTGAATCGGTAAACCTGCCGTTATAAGTAACCGTATTCGTTTGACCCGCCTTCAGAGTAACTGTAAACTCATCCCCGTTAACCGGCATTTGCCCGAAAGATGCGGACGTGCTGCCCTCCGGCAATACCTTTTGCGCGGTTACAGGCTGCGGAGTCGTGATCTGGTTAATGGAATTCACAGTCACTGTAATACTGCCGGAAGACGGCTGCGGGTTCGTCCATTTGACAACGAATTTACCGTCAGCACCGACCTCTGTTGCGATGCCCGAGACTGCTGAATTCAGGTCAAAGGATACCGTTGCGGCTTCACCTTCCAGTCCGTCCGCTCCAACCGCGGCCACCTTAACCACTCCGGATTTGGCAGGCAGCTTTTTAATATAAAAGGTCTCGTCGTACTTTCCGCCCACATAGACATCATTCACATATACATTGTATTGCTTAACCTTCGAATAATCGGAATTGAGGCTCCAGTTCACGTACATCTCATTCGTGTTGGGAAGCAGTTGGGTAATCTCCAGACCGGCCGGAGGGGCAGGCTTGACTGCCGAACCGTCATAAATCCGGATCTGGCCAAGGTTCACCTGATAGTTGGATATAGTTTTTTGACCCGGTGTGAAGACCAGTCCGAAAGCGGCGATTTTTTTGCCGGCATATGCGCTTAAATCCAGCTCCTTGGTCACCCAGCCTGCGGTTTTCTTTCCGCTGTCCTGAAGGGGAACTTTTACCACAACCGCCGGCTGATCCTCGAAGATGATGCCTGCTTGCATCACAGACTGATCATTGGCAGAAGGTTTATTATACGTGACCGACATTTTGGAGCCGGAGCTCACGCTCAGGTCGCTTTTGTATAAACGCAAGAAGTTTTCCTTGGAAAGATTACCGTTCACAGCCAAGGAATTCCCCCCGTTATAGCCTCCCAGCTGTTGATAGTTCAGGCGGTTTGTTCCCGAAATATCATATTCGGTGCCGTAGTCGTAATCAACCGTTAACCGGTTGCCTTTGGTGTCCTGCCACCACTGCCAGGTTACCGGCACATCCTGCAGGCTCATGTTGGACCATTCATCAGGATTCGAGATCTTTCCGTCCACATAATAGGACAGCCCGTGCCCGGTATTGAAATTGGTGTAGAAATTGGAATTCTTAAGCACAGAACGTTCCGAGATCACTGAAGCAATCCCCGGCCAGTATCTGTTGTCCGCGTAAACATCCGCAACGGTGTTTGTTGCCGATTTCGCCGTGTTTTTCGGGTCCACATTCGGACCGGACCACCAGAGCTGCTCCCGAAGGTTAGTCATCCATTGATAATTGTTCTCCGACCGGTGCGAAACCGGCCAGGATAGTCCCATATCCTCATCCAGACCGGCATGGACGAAATCCGCCCCCAGTGTGGCAAGGCTTAGGCGGGGAAGGCCGTTGTTCAGCTTATTATTGAGCGCCGTCCCTTGAACACTTTTAAACCGGTCTCTGCCTGCTTCCAGACCGGCAAAACCGACATCGAACAAGTTGAAGTTAGTTCCGGCCGAAGTATTCAGTTTATTTAAGTACGCAGCCGCACTGTTAATCTGTGTATTTCCGACGCCATAATCAAAGAAATAGGAATCTGCAACGTTCTCACCGTCTGCTTTGTCGTACAGAAAGGAGATGTTGTTGTCATTGATCGTTCGGGCAAATTCATTTCTGCCTGTGGATGAATTGAGGGAATCGTACCATTGTATATACAGCCCGTTTTTTTGGAGCGTCTTCACAAAAGCGATGTAATCCGAAATGTCTGCTGGCGCTACATTGTTAGGGCTGATTTCCTCCTGATTGATAAAATAACCGTCATAGCCGAAGTAATGCGCCATTTCGATCAATTTCTCAGCCACCGGAAATTTCCCGGCAGGATCCTTTACAAGCATTTGCTTGTAAGTCTGCTGTCCCCGGTCATTGTCAGAGAAAAATATCCCGGCCAGGGACATCACCCCGTTTTTGTGCGACGCATCGGTATAGGTCGGGTTGGGAATATTCAATATTCCGAACTCAAACCATTTCTGCTGCCAGTCTTTCTGCGCCAGTTCGTCGTAATATTCTGGCGGTGTATAGGCAGTCGCCGTACCATGCCAGTAGGAATAATAGTCAATATATTGCCAGTAGTTGAAGTGATACTGGGCAAACTTGTTGGTGTAAGGGGCGTTCTCGATAAAGGCATTGCCATAGTCCCCGGCGACTGTAATCATTTGCACCTTAGGATCAAGTCTGGGATTAGCCTGTGTAGCGGCAAATGGAGCAATACGCTGCTGCAGGGGCACCCGGGATCTGAGAAGCGCTGCATAAGGATCTGTTTCAGGACTCCAGTCCGCGATTTGATTGCTGGTATAGCCGTGAACACTCGGTTGATTCTTGCCATGAGCGCTTTCATTCTTGAACGGCCATGTATCTCCCGCCAAGGCAGTTTGCGGCAGCAAAGTAACCAGAAGCGCTGTGCCTACAACCGCCGAAGTCAGTTTTTTAAACTTTTTTGTTCGGGCATAAGATACCATTGTCCACTCTCCTCATTTTGGTTTAATCCTTGGATCACCTAATTCAGCAATGGTGGAATTGCAAGCGCATTCACAATAACCTGAACCTTATCACCTCTTTTTTAGATTTGATGCACATCTAATATAACGAATATAATGTTGAACCCCATAGGAGATAAATTAAAGATGTACTAGACAAATTAAAGGAAAATAATCTCTTGGGGACACCTTGTAATATCCAAATCATAAAAAAAACAGCCCAACCATTCACTTTCATCACGAATGATTGGACTGCAGCTATAATTATTAACCCGGTAAATTTAAAACATGATTTTCAGTTTCCGCCGCACGCACCAATACCCACATATAATACAGGGACTTGGCGGCTTTCCCGCGCGTAAGCGGAATCTTACTCCAGGTAGACCTTAATGGCTATCGCGATACCCCTCTACTTCCAGGGAAGCCAGTAAAAACGGCGCCACTCCCATAGCTGCATCAGACACCATAGCCTCGGAAACATAGTAATCGTAGGAGCCGTTGCGGTCCTTGCTCAAACCCGCTCCATGACAGATCTTATGCAAATGAACACCCTGTTCATCCTCTGAGGTCAGATGGGCCAGGATGCCTTCATAACCTTGGAGCATGACGTCTTTAAAAAAGGGCTCCAGATAGCGCAGCCTCAGCCCCTTGGCCATCGCATACACAAACATGCAGGAGCCGGAGGCTTCGAGATAATTGCCCTTTCGTCCAGCCTGATCCAGCACCTGGTACCAGAGGCCGGTCTTTGAGTCTTGAACCTCTGCTAGTGCGCCGCACATCCGCTGGAAGATCCCGATGATCGTTCCCCGCTGCGGATGGGTAACCGGGAAATGCTCCAGGCAGTCCACCACAGCCATCGCATACCAGCCCATCGCCCGGCTCCAGAAATGGGAGGACAAGCCGGTGGACGAGTCGGCCCATTCCTGCTCCCGGGATTCATCCCAGCCGTGATAGAGCAGACCGGTACGGGGATCGCGGGTTCTGCGCTCCACCAGCAGCAGCTGATGGGCCGCCTCATCAATCAATTCAGGGCGCTGAAAAACTTTGCCGTATTCCGCAAGGAAGGGGGATGCCATATAAAGCCCGTCCAGCCACATCTGGAAAGGATATACCTTCTTATGCCAGAATCCGCCTTCGGAAGTGCGGGGGTGCCCGACAAGCTGCGCAGCCAGCAGGTGCGCTGCTTCGGCGTAACGCTTCTCTCCGGTCTGCTGATACAGCCGGAACAGATTTTTCCCCTGGTTGATCTGGTCCAGGTTGTATTCCTCCAGCGTATAGGAACGGATCGAGCCGTCCTCCCTGATGAAGCTGTCCATATGCCGCGTCATAAACGAGAGATATTCAGGCTCTGCTAGCTGGACTCCGGCACGTGCCATAGCCATCAGCAGCATGCCCGGGACATAGGCCCAGCGTTCCAGCACGTATTCGTTCTCTCCTTGCCCGTTGCAGGCTCCGAGAATTGTATCCGCGATTTTACGGGACCAACGTCCGGTTGTTGCTTCAGTTATACTCATCGCTAATCCTCCTGTCGCTTGTGTATCTAGCTAAGTTCGACTTTCAGTACCGGCAAGCTGCTTCAGCAGCCAGGCAAATGCCGGTTCACCGTGAATCTCATGCCCTCCTGCAAAAAAGTCCGCCTCGACCTGGCCGCCACTGCCCGAGGCAGTGTAAATCTGCTGCAGTCTGGCCAAAGCCCGCTTTGCTCCGTCCGGGCCAAACAGATGATCCGCGTCTCCCGATTCCAGGAATAAGCCGCGCGGTGCAATCAGGCCCAGCAAATCAGGCATTTCCGCCTCCAGCAGAATACCGGGAATATAATTGTCCAGGCAGTGATTCCGCGTCAGAATGCTGTCCGCGAACGTATTGGCATACCCGCTTACAACTGCACAGGCAATCCGTTCGTCAAGCGCAGCGGTGAACCCTGCTACCAATCCGCCGCCGGAAATGCCCATAATTCCGATTCGTTCGCACCTAACCTCTTCCCTTGTCTGCAAATAATCCAGTGCCCTCATGGTTTCGTAGATACGGTAGCCAGCCATTGTCTGACCCGCCATCAGCAGTGCCGAGGACAGGCGGAAGCAGGAATTGCGCCCGGGCTCACCGCTGGTGAGGTCCTCCACAAGACGCCTGTCGCCAAATCCCAGCAGCTCGGGTGCGGCGACTACGAACCCCCGTTTCACCAGTGAAACGGCAAAATCCTTATGCAGCCCCGGATCACCTTCGCGATCCGAGCCATCCGGCTGCAGGCCGGTGATCTCCCTGCTGCCGTAGCCATGACCATGAATGGCAAGAACTGCGGGCGCGGGTGAAGACAGCGGCTGCTCCGGGATCAGAAGATAGAGCGGCATGCGCAGCCCTTCATAGGTAGTGATCTCGATCCGTTCCCTTCTATACCCGTTACAGATCGTCCGTTCCATAAGAATGGGCTGAAGCTGGGCGGGCCTCTCCGGGAACCCGCCCAGCTGTCTGGTGAGGCCTGCCGCCAGCCCGGCCCGCCATTGCCCGTAGGGAATGTCCGTACGGAAAGCGGAGCTGCGCGGTGCGGAACCGGTCAGCTGTTTCATGTATTGTTCCAGTTGTTCCATCCGAAGTTATCCTCCTCATCCAATCCGCAGTGTGCGGATAGCTTAATAACCTTCGGGATGCCAGCCATCCAGCACGGACAGCACCCTATACTCCGCTGCTTCCTCTGCAGTCAGCTGCCGGGACCACGGCGCTCTTGCTGCCGGGTTCGCCCCTGTTCCGCTGCTGCTGAATTCTTCATACCGGCTGCTCTTCTCCCGGTCCGGCTGCCCCCAATTATGCCAGCCTTCCCCGATGACCGAACCATCCATGACCGTGCGGATGAAGGCAACATGCGCAAAAGGCCGCCAAGGGCGTCCAAGATACACTTCGCTTACCCCTTCGCCGCCGGTAATTTGACAGTCCAGGAACACATAACCGAACGGGGCCTCCTCCGGTGTGGACGCAGCAGTAATATAACCTCTGGAGCGCTTATTGTGCAGATGGCAGTGATCAAATAAAGCCGTAGCGGCACCAAAAATATAATCCACATCGCCTTCGATATAACATTCGTTATAATATTGTCTGCCCTGTCCGGTATAGAGCGTATCCTGATCGCCCAGCAGACGCACCCGCCGGAACACCGCCTGCCCGGCATCAACGAAAGCCGCCACCGCTTGCCCGGTACCCGGGCCAGAAGCATTGCGGATGGTCAGATTCTCGGCCGTGAAGCCTTCGGCGAACACATTCAGGGTGCCGGACCGGAAGGTGCCCAGCGGCTCTCCGTCCGGGCCCAGCGTATGGGCATTGTCAGACCAGGTGATGACGGTGGAATGGGGGTCTTCCCCCAACAGCAGAATCGGCGGCGCAGCCTTATCCACTGTTATTTTCTCCTCGTAAATGCCCGGTTTGATCCGGATCGTTACCTCCGAAGGATGTCCCTGTGGAATGGAATCCAGCGCTTCCTGCAGACTGGTGTACCCTTCATTGCCATTCTTCGATACTGTAATTAACATTTGCGGCTCCTTTCCTATCAGCCTGTGTTTATTCTATAATAACCGTAACGGTTCGAGAGAGATGAGGAAATTCATGAACAGCGTGAGCAGCCCCAATCCCAAATATCATATTGAAGAAGGCCGGTTCAGTATTCAGCACATGAAACGCAAGGGCATCACTGCCATGCCGCGCCCCCACAGCCATGAGCTAACCGAGCTGTATTACCTGACGGAAGGGGAACGGGTTTACTTTGTGGACGAACGGGTAGTTACGGTGCACAAGGGTGAGCTTATTCTCATTCAAGGCCGGGAGCTCCATGCCACCGCAAGCTCCGAAATTGCCGAGTTTGAGCGGGTACTGATTAATTACGACCCGGAGCTGCTGCCGGAGCTGCTGCGGAAGGAATCTAAATGGTTCCATAACCGCAGATACCGCCTCTTCCGGCTGACCCTGCGCGAGCAGGATGAGGTGCAGAGCCTGCTGAACCGGATGCTGGATGAATGCCGGCTCCAGAGGGCGTATTACGAAATCTCGGTAGTCACACTGTTTGCCGAGCTGATGATTCTGCTGCAGCGTTCAGAGAGTACATCGCAGACCGGCGGGACGAAACATCCGCTTCATCATCTGGTGACGGATGTCGCCACTTACATCCGCGAGCACTACCGTGAGGCGCTGACTCTGGAAGAGACGGCGGGGCATTTTTTCATTAGCCCTTCTTACTTGAGCCGGGTATTCCATCGGCTGACGGGGTTTCACTTTCGTGAATACATCGTCCATATACGCATCCGGGAAGCCGAACGCCTGCTTGCGGGATCTGCAGGTAAAATTCAGGAAATCGCCTCTGCCGTCGGATTCGAGCATCTCTCCCACTTCAATAAGACATTCAAAAAATCGACCGGGCTGACCCCGCTGCAGTATCGGAAAGAAGTTAAATCGCAGCCTTCGTCCCCATTCAAAGGATAACCATCATTCCATCATTTCCAGATCTTCTGATCGGAGAAGCGATACATTGCTGCATTGATGCATTTGCAGCTTAGGCAGCTTAGCTGTCTGTAGCTGGATACGGTCCAGCGAGAGACTGTCGGCATGTCTAAGAACAATTCCCCGCTCACTCACCGCATGGAAATTCTCGACGCTCAGTCCGGCAAGCGGCATCTCCGGCAGCCCATTCACGAGCAGTGCGGTTGCCGCTCCATGGCAGACGATGTTCTTCAAGGCAATATTCCGGAACTGCGGGGTTGCCTCGGTAACCGGGAAATGCTGCTCATTGTATCCTTCCGACCCTTCAACACCCTCATAGAACATATGGAAAGACACGGCCTCATGGAGAATGCCGCTCATGCGGATGTTCTCCATGACAATATCCTCCACTACGCCGCCTCTTCCCCGGGTGCTTTTGAACCGCAGGCCGATGTCCGTGCCGATGAACACACAGTCGCTGACTCTGACTGCATGCACACCGCCGGACATCTCGCTGCCAATTACCACTCCGCCGTGCCCGTGATAGACCGTACAGTGACGGATCGTAACATACCGGCAGGGCATCCCCACCCTGCGGCCTTCTTCATCTTTTCCCGACTTCAGGCAAATCGCGTCATCGCCCACATCGAAGCTGCAGTGCTCGACAAGAGCGTGCGTGCATGATTCCAGATCGAGGCCGTCCCCATTCTGCGAATACCACGGATTGCGTACCCGGATATTCCTCACGGTAATGTGCTCGCAGCCCAAGGGATGAAGACACCATGCCGGAGAATTCTGGAAGGTCGGCCCTTCCAGCAGCACCCGCCGGGAATTCCGCAGGCTGAGCAGCGCCGGACGGAGATACGCGCGGGCAGGCAGATAAGCCTCCATACCCGTCTCTCCGCTCTTCCGCAGCATTTGGCAGACTGCCTCTCCCTGCATGGCTTCACGGGAAGGCCACCAGATTTCACTCTTGTAATCAAGTGCTCCCCCGGAGGCGGTCAGACTGTTCCACTGCAGTTCCGTCATCTTGAACCGCTTCACCGGACGCCAGCCCTCACCGCTGCCGTCAAAGATTCCTTCCCCTGTAACGGCCACATCACTCAGGCCCTCTCCGTCCAGCGGGGCCTGGCAGCGCCAGCCGGACGTTCCCTCGAAATGGGAAGAGATCAGCGGGTATAGAGCAGGATCGGGGTCAAACAGCACTAGCGCGCCCCGCTCGGCACAGAGATTAATCCGGCTGCGCAGAGTAAGCGGCCCTGTACGCCAAAGGCCGGGAGGGATCACCACCTTGCCGCCTCCGGCAGCTGCGCAGGCATCCAGTGCAGCCTGAATGACGGAGGTACACAGCGAAAGTCCGCCGTCTTCCGCCCCATAATCTGTAATCGTAAAGGTCCGTGCCGGAATCTGCGGAAGCTCGGGCAGGGCATAATCCACTTTGTTGCGATTGCCACTCATTGAATTGTACCTCCCAATCTATTCGAGTCCTTCATAGCTGAACCAGCCAAAATCGGCGTAATTGGCGCTTTCCGCGCCTTGGGAACTGGCATACATGCCGAGATAGGCCCCTGTAAAACCGCCCGCCAGATCTGTGCTGAGCACTGTTCCGTCCGCTTTCCCGCATAGTCCTGTCCACTTGTCGCTTTCGGAGCTTCTATAATAGAAGCTGTAGTCCTGCCCCTTGGCTTCCACCTTCAACTGCACCTTGTCTCCCGGATAAGGCACCGAAGCAAGCAGCTGTTCACTGCCGCCGCGGCGTTCGATCAATTGCAATGCCGGCTCCCCGGCCTCCAGCCCCAATTCACACCGGAAGTGGTAGTCCGCATTCTGGAGCAGCACAAGTCCGGCAACTTCACTTTCGGCGGCGGGTTGGAACGTCATATCCACCGCCGCCCTGAAGCTGAGATGCTGCTGGCGTCTTCCGACATAAGAGGGATTGCTGATTTCCGAGAGACGCTCCGGCTTCAGGCGCAGCCGCAGGAAGCCCGGATGATCACTCAGGCTCCAGAATTCACCGCGCGGCGTGCGCAGGAAGTTCCAGACCGGTGCCAGCTCTGCTCCTTCAAAATCATCGCACGCAGGCAGCTGCGGCCATGTCGTTTCCGGCAGGTCCGGAGCTGGTGATTCAAACTCCAGCACCCCTTTGCCGGGGTTCACCACAGGCCATTCATTCTCCCAGGCCACCGGTGTCAGGAACGTTTCACGTCCGAGATTGCGGTAATAGCCGCCGCTGGTCCGGGAAGCCAGGCAGAACATCCACCAGTCTCCATGCTGCGTCTCGATCAGTTCCCCATGCCCGACATTGACGATCGGATAGGCTCTGCCGAGATGGCGGTGCGTCAGAATCGGGTTGGCTTTGTGGCCTTCATAAGGGCCGGTCACGCTCCGGCTTCTGGCAATCGTAATCGCATGGGTATGTCCGGTCCCGCCTTCGGCGATCAGGACATAATACCAGCCGCCGATCTTGTAGATATGGGGTCCCTCCTGCGCGTGGGCCACCTTGAGTGCACCTTGCCATATGCTATGCTTCGGTCCGACCAGCTTGCCTTGGCCCAGGTCAATCTCCTGCAGCCAAATATCCATATGCTTCGGATAATCCTGCCCTTCGGGCGGAACACGGTTGCCGGTGTAGTACACTTTGCCGTCTTCATCGAAGAACAGGGACGAGTCGATGCCGGGAGCATCCTCCAGCCAGACGGGGTCTGACCAGTCTCCGGCCGGATCCGTTGCTGTCACATAGAAATTATGCTGATTCTTATCATTGTCGACATACGTCGTGATCATATAGAAGCTGCCTTCATGAAAACGGATTGTCGGTGCCCAGATTCCCATGGACGGGAGGGTTTGATCCAGATTAAGCTGGGACGGGCGGTCCAGCACATGACCCAGCTGGCGCCAGTTGACCATATCCTTGCTGTGGAAGATCGGAACACCAGGAAAAAACTCAAAGCTGGACGTCACAAGGTAATAATCTTCTCCCACACGGATGGCCGAGGGGTCAGGGTAAAATCCCGGCAGCACCGGATTACGGAATGTTCTCAACACAGAAGTCCTCCTTCAAACGAACGAATTGTAAGCACCACCAATTATAGTTCGTACAAGTTCAACTTTCTTGCATTTTCTATGTTCTATTTCTCCATTTTTATACTTTCATGCTCAATTCGTAATCTTTTACCGCTTGTCAATGAATCGGTTGTCCCTCTAGAATGGGTATACTAGGATTTACTTAAAGGGGCGATCATCTTGGGAAAGAAAAAGAAGCTGTATACCCGCTTTTTTATGAGCCTGACCCTGATTTCGGTAGGCTGCATTCTTGTTCTGGCCGTCGTGATCTTTTACCTGTACCGGAATATATCCATAGATAATGTCAATAAGGCGAACCAAAATGTGCTGCTGAATACTGAAACCGTTTATATGAACTATAAAGAGATTGTCCAGAACTACACCATGGACTTCTATGCGAATCCCAACATTAACGCGCTGATGATGAACGGGGATACGAGCTGGAGCGACCAGCTCTACAGTGCCCTTAGCCAGATCCGTGGCGCACTGGTGGTCAACCAGTATTTGGAGAATGCTTACATCTTCGGCACGAATGAACCTGTCGCGATGTTCGAGAACTTGCCGCTTAGCCCCGAATCCAAGCTGGAGCTATTTCAGCGGATACGGACCAGCCGGATCGTCGAATCTCCGTTTCTATGGAAAGCCACTTTGAACAATGGAACCCCCGTAACCCTGCTGACCGTCTTCTATAATGACCGTGCATTTGCCAGCAGTGAGTATTACGGCGCTGTAGCACTGACCGTTAATCTGGGCAAGCTGCAGAACAATCTCTTCACGCAAAAAGAAGGCGAAGTCACGCGTTACGCTGTACTTGACGGAAATGCCGATGTGCTGATGCACAGCGCACTCTCCGGCAGACCCTTGAAGGCGGACATGCTGAAGCAAGTGGTTGCCTCCACCTCTGAGAAAGGCTCCTTTGTCTACAGGGGTACCGGAGAAGCGCAGCTGATTACCTATATTTATTCCGCTAAGGACAAGCTATGGTTTATTTCGGAGACATCCTATAAGGACAGCATCCGCGATATTTCAAATGCCCGCAATCTGATGATCAGCCTGTGCCTGGCTCTCATGCTGGCTGCAGCGGTAAGCGCCAACCTGATCTCCCGGCGGATCTACAAACCCATCGGGCGGCTGTTCGGCAATATTGTTCACCTCTCCGGCAATGAAGAAGCGCTGAAGACAGGCGGTGATTTCGACGCCGCAAGCCTGGAGCTGGAGCAAATCGGTGTCAAGCTGGTGCAGCTAAAAAAAGAAAGCGACGACAGCGCCTTGATGCGCTGGCTGCTCTCTCCCCGTGAAGCCTCTGACAATGGCGATACGCCAGTAATGAGCATCGGTGATCCCGGAGGGGCCTACTGTGTATGCGTGCTGGCCATAGTGGAACCTGGACCGGCAGTGGACGCCTTAGAGTCCGGCGGAGAGATCATCGAGGTGATTCGTACCGCATTCAGCGGGCTGGCGGCGGTGCAAGCCTTCCGGCCGCATGAGGGAACCGCCGTACTCGTTCTCAGTGAACTTCACAGCGGCAGCTTCGGAGATTATGCCTTGTACCGCGGCAAATGGGAAGAGATTGCGGCCTCTCTTCCCGAAATCAGTGTCCGCTGCGCAATCGGGATCAGCGGGTTCTCAAATGATATGGGCCTGCTGAGAAGCAAATATAATGAAGCAACAGAGGGTCTGCAATATATTAAATTTCATGAGCGGCAGAGCATTATATTTGCCGATGATACCATCCATCTGAACAGCAGTCCGCTGCCTGACAGTGCCCTTGAACCGGTGCTGCTGGCCGTCAGGCAGAGTGATCAGGCGGCCCACATCCCGCAGGCAGTGGAACGGCTGCTGGCCGTGGCCTGCAGCTACCGTGCGGAATCTGCCAATATCGCTTTATCGAGGCTTGCCTTTGAGCTGAGCCGCACAGCCGAACTGAGTGCTGACACCCGGCACTCCGGCTTTCTGGACGATTACCAGCGGATCCGGCACATCCAGAGCTATGACAAGCTGCGAAGCTGGATTGAGGAGTGCTGTTACACCGCCCTTGAGCGGATTGCCAGCATGAGTGCTGTACAGACCCGGAATATTGCCACTGAAGCTATTAGCTATATCAGGGAGCATTATACGGATCCCGGGCTGTCCCTGAATGCCCTTGCCGAGAAGCTGTCGCTCAGTCCCGCTTATCTCAGCAGGCTGATTGCCGAAGAGGTAGACAGCAGCTTCCCCGATTTCATCAACCAGCTGCGTCTTGAGCGGGCGCAATCGCTGCTGGTTACAGACCTGGAGATGGATATCCGGCAAATTGCGGAGAAGGTAGGGTATAACAGCAGCACCTATTTTACAACCCAATTCAAAAAACGTTATGGAGTTACACCCTCCAAATGGAGAATGAATCATATTCTGCAATCCAAATAATCCGAAGGGGATGCCTCCGGCTGCCATAGAGCAGCCGGGGGCATCCCCTTTTGGTGTGGACCGCCTGCATCACTCGGGCCTCCACAGTACGGATTTCACCCTCAAATGGGGCTTTTCATAGCCTAAAAAGCAAAAAAGTGCTGCTTTTTTGCTTTTTTTAAGCCTGCGTATTCCGTTTTCTTAATTTTTTTTCGTTTATTATGATAGCGTTTACATTGATTTCGGCTTTATGCTTTGCCTTGTAGAACATGCTCCTGGAACACGGGACAGAAATGATAATGCTACTTTAAAGGAGTGGACGATTAATGAGCCAAGAGGCTATACCGGAGACCACGGGGCGGCACAGTCTGAAGACCCGGACGGCCAGAAGCCGAAGTTTCCGCAAATCTCTGAGGAAGGACAGCTCGCTGTATCTGCTCGCACTGCCGGGCATCGTCGTGTTGATACTTTTTGCGTACCTGCCGATGAGCGGACTGATTCTCGTCTTCAAAAACTACAACTTTAACGACGGGATCTTCGGCAGCCCCTGGGCAGGATTCTCCAACTTTGAGTTTTTCTTCTCCAGTATGGAGGATGCCCTAAGGGCGACACGCAACACGGTAATGTTGAATGCGCTTTATATGCTGACGGGCACGTTTTTTTCGGTGGCGATCGCCATCATCTTGAACGAGCTGCGCAGCAAATGGTTTATCAAGGTAACGCAGAGCGTAATGTTTTTCCCCTATTTTATTTCGTGGATTATTATCGGAGCAATTCTCTTCTCCCTGCTGGATTATGACAAGGGTATTCTCAACCAGCTCTTCCATTCGCTTGGACTGGCCCAAGTCGACTGGTATTCCAGCCCCTGGCTGTTCGTTATCATCCTGGTGCTGGCGAATATCTGGAAAAGTGCAGGTTATGGAGCGATTATCTATTATGCAGTGCTGCAGGGAATAGATCCCTCCTATTATGAAGCAGCGCGGATCGACGGCGCCTCAAGATGGCAGATCATTACCAAAATCACGCTGCCGATGCTGATTCCATCCATCATTTTGATGACACTGCTCGGGATTGGCGGCATGCTGAAAGGCGATCTTAGCATGATTATGGGGGTAACCTTCCTGAACCCGCTGCTCCTGCCTACCACCGATATTATTGATGTGTATGTATACCGTACAGCCATTCGTTCCGGCGAATTCGGCTTCGCTTCAGCCATTACCCTCTATCAATCCGTCTTTGGCTTCCTTCTGGTGCTTGTGGCCAACAAGCTGGCCGGCTGGTATGACAAAGACAGCAAACTATTTTAGGAGGCCGCAAGATGCCAACTACCGACAGCAAAGGGCTGCTCATTTTCTTTTATTTCTGCATTGCCATATTTTCGGTCATTTGTCTCGTGCCGTTTGTTCTGGCCGTATCCGGCTCATTATCCACCGAAGCGCGAATCGCTGCGGAAGGCTATTCCTTCTGGCCCCGGGGCTTCACTTTTGAAACCTATGAATTTCTGTTCGGCTCCAAGGCGCAGCAAATTCTGAAGGCGTATTCAATGTCGGTGATCGTTACGGTGCTGGGTACTCTTTCCGCAGTGCTGGTTACCACTGCCTATGCCTACGTTATTTCTGTCAAAAGCTTCCGGCTCAAAAATGTCTTCGCCTTCTTCGCTTACTTCACCATGCTCTTCAGCGGAGGCACCCTGCCGTGGTATTTACTGAGCACCAAATATTATCATCTCGGCGACACCCTGCTCGGCTTGTTCGTGCCTTATCTGCTGAGCGTGTTCCTGATGTTCCTGATGGCCAACTATTTCCGCAGCATTCCGCATGAAATTGTTGAATCGGCGGAAATTGACGGTGCCGGTCACCTGCGGATCTTCTTCAGTATTATGGTTCCACTCGGCCGGGTCGGACTGGTCACCATCTCCCTGTTCTACGCGCTGCAGTTCTGGAACGATTTCTATCTGCCGCTGATGCTGGTGTCTAATCAGGATCTCTATACGATCCAATATTTGATGTACAACATGATGGCGAACATCCAGTTCCTGGCTTCCGGCAACGCCGCACAGGTCGGGGGCGCAATTATTGCTCCGCCGCTGGAGACGGCCAAAATGGCGATGACCTGCCTGACCGTCCTGCCGATCGCCATATTGTATCCTTTTCTCCAGCGCTTTTTCGTCAAAGGTATTGTCGTGGGCTCGGTCAAAGGCTGATTCCCCGCCAGGCTTTGTCTTAAATTGGATTGCACCAGGCTAATGCTCCCCTGCTTCAACTTGTTGTACAATGGGACGTAAGGGAGCACTGCCATTGCAATATAGCTTCAAGCATATTGATTCTATTTCAGGAGGGTTCATCATGAAAAAGAAAAAAGGTTGGTTAAGTTTGCTCCTGTCCGCTGTATTCTTGTTAAGCGCCTGCTCCCAGGGCAACAATGAAAGCGCTAACTCCACTGCGGGAACCGGAAGTGAAGGTACAAGCCCCTCTGCGGGCAGCGATAACAAAGCAGGCAGCGACCTGGCTCCCGCCAAGCTGAAAATTGTGCTGTACGGGGATGAGTCCAACCGGATGAAAGCATTGGGCAAGTCGGAATTCCATGATGTGATCAAGAAAGAAATCAATGCCGAGGTGGAATTCCAGTTTCTGCCCTGGACCGAATACGGCGGAGGCAAAACTGACCTGATGTTGTCCACGGGAGAGGATTTCGCCACTTATACCGATAGCAATTATATGGTGAAATCAGTCGCCAAAGGGCTGTATACCGATCTTACCCCTTATGTGGATGCCGCACCTGACCTAAGTAAAAATGTTGACGAGGCTTCCTTCCGCGCTTTCCAGCTGGACGGCAAGCAATATGCAATTCCTGTCGGCAACAAGCCGAATTCCGCAGAATTCTACAGCGTGCTGGTCAGACAGGATCTGCTGGAGGAGGTCAACATGACCAAGGTCACCTCGCTGGCAGAGCTGGAGCAGTTCTATGACAAGGTCCATGCCATTCATCCGGAGCTGATCGGTTATGCCTCCACAGATGCCCGCAGAATGCTGCAATATGATTACACGGACAAGAATCTGTACTGGCAAAATGATTTCATTGCGCTTGATGAGTCTGCTAAGGACGATCAAATCATCAGCTGGTTTGAAAGCGAAGAATTCAAGAGCTATGCCAAGCTGATGCACGGCTGGTATGAGAAAGGGATTATCCCGAAATATGCCGCCACCAATGTCCCGCAGCTGCAGTCCGACTGGAACTCCGGCAAAGCAATGTTCTGGGCCGGTACGGCAGCGCGTCCTTTCGAGGGTGCGGCTACGATCTCGCAAGCGGTGCCTGAAGCCAAGCTGGTTAACTATTTCCTTGGCAGCGGCCGTCCGAAGATCAGCCGGGGCACCTACAGCAGCGCCTTTTTCGTCTCCGCCGCAGCGAAGGACCCGGAACGTTACGTGATGTTCTTCAACCTGCTGCAAAAAAATCAGGAGCTGTATGACCTGTTCGCCTACGGCATTGAAGGAACCGACTTCTCCCTGGATGACAAAGGGCGGCTTACGAAAATAACCACCGATCCGCTGATTCCCGACTGGCTGCTGATGAACAAAAATTTCATCCGCTTCGACAACACGGTGCCGGATGATTTTATCGCCGGATATAAAGCCTGGGATGACGGGGCAATCATCTCCAAAGGTGCAGGCTTCAACTTCGACAATACGCCGGTCAAGAATGAAGAAACGAAGCTGAACGGAGTATTTACCGAATACCTCGCGCCAATCGGCAGCGGCTTCAGCGATTATGAGTCCGCCTACCCCAAAGCGCTGGAAAGACTGAAGGCAGCGGGAATTGACAAATATATCGCCGAATATCAAAAGCAGTTCTCGGAATGGTACGCCAAGCAGCAGTAATTAGCCTGGCTTGCGCCGGAAAATAGTGATGTCTTGCAAAGCAAAACCAGCGTGCCCCTACTATACGGGAGGCACGCTGGTTTTCTGTATTCCGCTAGTTAGTAAAATTCACGTTCGCATTTTTGCTATTTAATGCTTTTGCCAGTGAACAGCGAGGTTCTCGCTTTTACCAGGTCGGTATATTGTTTCTCCATCTTCTCTGCGCCGGCTTTGTTCAGCTCTTCGATAAATTCATCGTAGACTGTATCGAATTCGGCTGTTTTGGCAAGAACCGCTTCCGGAATCCGCTTGCGAACAATATCCTGCGTTTTTTGATAGATGACTTGATAGTCTCCATCCGTTGGGACCTGCATGTTGTATAGTGCTCCCCATTCTTTGACCGGGAATTCATCTTCCCCGGGAAAGAGGTCTTTCCAGGTTTTCGCTTTATAAGCGGCCAAAGTCTCTTTCTCCGCATCCGAGTAACTGGCGACAATTTGTTCCGGGAAGTTCGTAGTATAGTAGTTGCCTGTAGAATCCTTAACGCCATCTCCATAACGGACTCCAAAGATGGAATATAATCCGATACCTGATTGCATGGTGAAATTCGCCGCGTCATTGACCTTTTGTTTGAGAACATCGTCAGGTATGACACGTTTCCCATTCTCAACTTGATATTGTTTACCTTCTACCCCCCAGTTTCTCAGCACTTGACCTTTTTCAGAGGACAACCAGTCAATGAACTTGATAGCACGGACCGGATCTTTACAGGCGGTTGTGATACTGATTCCATATCCGTCAACCCCGATGGACTGCATGGCGTGATCCTTATATTGCTCACCCATCGTAACCGGGAAATGCGCGTAGGTATAATCGTCTTTGCCTGAGGCTTTCAACGCATTCTCCGCGTCCTGATATTCCCATTCGACAGAGGTGAGGCCCAGTACCCGGCCGCTGGAGATTTTGGCTTTATACTGGTCGTCTTGTTGAACAAAGGAATCTTTGTCGAGCAGTCCTTCATTGTACATATGATTCAACCAGCGGAAGTACTCTCTTTCTTCCGGACGTTTATAGTGAAGAATCGCTTCATAGGTTTCCGGGTCCACATAATATTCACCGTCATTTGCACCTCCCGTTGTCGCGGCAGCCTGATTAGTTACAGTAATCATAATCTTCCAGTCGTCTGCATTCAGCGTGAGCGGAATGTTCGGCTGTCCGTCCGTTGTCGGATGCTTGACCGTATATTCTTTGAGTACGTTTTCAAAATCCTGGACCGTTTTGATCTGCGGATAGCCCAGCTCCTTCAATACCCGATGTTGAACCTGAAAACCGCTGTCTGCATCGAAAAACTGCTGGTCCACACCGACATTGGTTGGTATGGCATAGATGGCCTGATCGTCATTACTGTATCTCATCCGGTTCATATTTTCGCTCATAATCTTTTTAATATTTGGAGCGTATTTATCAATCAGATCGGTCAGATCAACGATCGCCTCGGCATCCACCAGTTTACCGAGCTCACCTTTGGCGTAAATCAGATCCGGGTATTCACCACTGGCTGCCATCAAAGAGATTTTGTCTTGTCCCCCACCGCTGCCCACATCAAACTCCGCACTCAGAGTAACACCCGTATTAGCGGTAATTTCTTTGCCGACATCATCCTGCATTTTGTTCCAGCTCGGGCTGGCATCAGCGCCAAAGAACGTGAGCGTTACCGGACTCGTATCTTCACTGCTGCTCACCTTCTCAGTATTCTCAGAGTTGCTACCAGAACTGCTGCAGCCTGCCGAAAGGAGCAGCGTGCTTGCCAGAAGCACTGTTCCTAATTTTTTCGGATAGTTTCCGTTCATTTTTCTTATGTCCCCCTTATACCTGATATTTATATCACCTATTGATTTACCTGAGCTTCGATTACATTTTATCGTCCATTTTGGCTGAAAACCTTGACATTCAGGTCATGTAATAGCATTATTTAGACATTAAGTACATATTCTTAGGTGGGAATGGTTTGAGTAATGTATATTTAAGCTGGTTTACAACGGATGAGTATTTTCCCTTTTATATTCAATATGGCAGGCATGAAGAAGACACATCCTTCCACAAACATGTGGATTTTTCCGAGCTCGTAATCGTGCTGAATGGACATGCTACACATGTTGTCAACCATGAAGAATCCTTTATTAAAAAAGGAAATGTGTTCGTCATTAACGGTGGTACCCCCCATGCCTATAAAGACCCGTACGATTTCAAAATCTGCAACATCATGTATAAGGCCGAAATGCTTAAGTTAGCCGGTCCGGATCTAAGAACCTTGAATGGATACCAGGCGCTTTTTGTTCTGGAACCGTTCTACCGCAGTATTAACTCTTATAAAAGCAAACTGAACATGCCGATGGTTAGCCTGGAGTATGTCTCATCGCTTATCACGGCCATGATCAAGGAATATGATGAGAAACTTCATGGATATCAAACTATGCTTGCCTCCAAGTTCATGGAGCTGGTCGTATATCTGTCCAGACATTATGACAACCAGGAGAAAGGCGTGGACAGCCTGATGCACCTGGCAAATGCCATCTCTTACATTGAAGACCACTATCGTGAACAGGTTACGCTGGAAGAAATTGCGGCTAAATCGGATATTTCCGTCAGGCATTTAAACCGGATTTTCCGGGCCTATTATCTGACAACGCCGATCGCTTATATTCAGCGCCTTCGTTTGGAACAGGCCTGCACACTGTTAAAACAAACAAATCGTTCCATTACAGAAATTTCCTACGAATGCGGATTTAATGACAGTAATTACCTGACGCGTCAATTCAAAAAAATGTACGGCATGTCCCCCAAAGCTTTTCGAAAGCAGCAACAACTGTAGAGCAGCAGTGATTTGTTACTTACCGCTACACTTATACAAAAAAGCAGCCGGCCTGAATCAGCCGCTGCTTCAATCATTTCTTTGATTTTCAATTTAACCAATGGGTTCATAATCGAACCAGTCGAACGACGCCGGGGTTGATTGTCCCGTTGTGGAGGTTGCATACATTGCAATAAATATACCGGTAAAGCCTCCTGCAACTTCTGTGCTGAGCAGATGGGTTTCCCCCCACCCCATTTCAATTCTCCCGGATTGTGCTGATTGAAACGACACTGTAAACTTCTCAGGCAACGCTTGAATTCGCAGCACAACAGGCCCTTCAGGGCACTCTTTAGTTTCCTCCACCTTCAATGAACCGACGGTCCGGCGGAAAACGACTGTTTTGCGTCCTTGTATGGATCTTACGGCAAGATCGTAATGATGTTTTTCATCCATATAAATGGTTAACCCTGCTTCTTCTCCGTCCTCCTGCGGCTCATATTCCAGTTCAGTTTCTATGTTGGAAGAGAAATGACATAGACGGCGGCCTACAAATGCGGGAGAGGCTGCTTCATCCAGCAGAGCTTGATGTCCGTGCAGAACCAGATACCCCGGTCGTTCCTGTAACGACCAGCTCCCCTCTACCGGGTTGCGCAAAAAAGACCACTCAAAGCTGAGAAGCGAATCATTGAAATGATCTCTGACGGGCTTCTCGGGCCACAGGACTTCCGGCAGTTTCGGTGCCTCCATGATCGGCTCAATATGCGTATCCTTTCCGATAACCGGCCAACCTTCTGCCGTCCAGGTCACCGGTGCCAGGAACACCTCTCTGCCCAAGTGATGCCCCATAGGATAAGAGGCCGGTCTAATTCCCAGGCAAACAGCCCACCAGCTGCCGTCCTGCGCTTCGATCAGATCCGCATGCCCCGTTGCATGTATCTTGCTGTTCATGCTTCTGTTGGAGAGAATAGGATTATTCGGACAAGGCTCATAAGGTCCATACGGCAGATTGCTTCTGGCGATCGTTTCCATATGTCCATATTCAGTACCGCCTTCAGCAATCATCAAAAAATATATACCCTTAATATTGTATAGATGAGGAGCTTCCGGATAAGCGCCGCCTGTTCCTTTCCAGATCAATCGGCTCTCCGTCAGCATGTTCCCGGTTTCAATATCGATTTCGCACTGGTATATCCCGTCCCCTTGGTCGCCGGTCCGGGAAGACTGAAAGTATACGCGGTTGTCATCATCGAACAAAAGGGATGGATCTATACCGTTTTGGGCAACAGGTATCGGTTCTGACCATGCCCCTTCGGGATTCTTCGTTTTGACGAAGAAATTGCCGGTTCCGCTTACATTAGTGGTCACCATATAAAACCAGCCATTATGGTGTCGGATCGTCGGGGCAAAGATTCCTCCCGAGCTCCAGGCATTCGCCAGAGGCAGCTGTTCAGCCGTTGTAAGGCAATGCCCGATCTGACGCCAATGAACAAGATCTTTGCTGTGAAAAATAGGCACTCCCGGAAAATATTCAAACGAACTTGTTACTAAATAATAATCGTCACCCGCCCGGCATATGCTGGGATCGGGATGAAAGCCGGGTATAACGGGATTGGTATATTCCATCAAACCGCACTCCTATCCATTTTATCGTTTGCTGCAATTTCCGCATATCCACATTATATTTGCTGACAACCGTACCAAACCTTAATTTTAAAGTCACAGCTTTAGCATGATCTAGACATAGCAACCACTATTTAAGAAACAAAGCCTCCAATTTAAGCTTGGAGGCTTTGTTTTTTTGCTGTTTAGAAATTTAACTCAAAGTCTTTAATGAGGAGTGTTCCCGCTGATGCGGTTTCACCTGATCCGGCATATACCTTAAATTGAACATATGTTGGTGATGTACCGGACAAATTCGAAGGTGCGGTCAGCGCCTGATTGTCCGAGGTTCATTGAAATACTGTGCTTAGCTTCGAAGTTGCTTTAATTCCGTTAGGACCGTTAATGATGGCGTTCCCTTGCTCAGTATAACTGGTTCCTGCCCAATCATGTGACATATCCAGATACTCCAGCCCGGTACCATTTCCTTTCCACGACCATCCGATATAGCCGACACCCTTTTGCTGGGAATAACTCATAATCGCCGCTTCATCAACATCTCCGTTAGTATGTTTTATTCCGAATTCACCGATAACAAGAGCCAAGTTTTTGTTCAATACATTGTCTATATTACTCTTAACCGTCGCAGCATTTCCTCCGGCGTATTCATACATATGGATCGAGAACATCGTATTTTTCAACGGATCCGCATTAAACACCTGTGTTCCATAATCAACTATGGATTGCGGATATTGCCCCCATCCCGCTCCATCAACCATGATGGTATTTTTGATTCCGGCATTTCTAAGCTTCGGTATTACAGAAGTATACCCTTTGGCCCAGTTTACGCCATCCCATGTGCCGTACCACTCATTTGCTATGTTGAGGATGACGGTTTTTTCTTTCCCGATGAGTGCACTTTTCATTTCAATCCAGTAATTCGCTATATTATCAAGTACCGCTTCACTATCCGAGCCAGTTCCATCATGGACTTCGACGACTACCACCAATTTATTCTGTTCGCACAGGGTGATGAGATTTTGTAGGGCTGCCAGACTGTCTTTCGACCATTGCTGCCCGTCTGAAAGGACAATTCTAACGGTATTTGCACCTGTCTGGGCAATTGCAGGAATGGCAACAGACTCCTGACCTTTGTACCAAGTGTAAGCATGGTTAATCCCTCTCATAACAAATGGCTTTCCGTTTGCATCATATAAAGTTGTTCCGTTAATATAGAATCCCTGGGTGTTGGCAGATGCACTGGTTGTTACACTCAGAGCCGTGCTTGCTGCCGATATATTATTTGCTGCGTCCTTTGCCTTTACCGTGAAGCTGTATGCTGTATTTGCAGTCAAGCCGGTTACGGTATAGCTTGTTGTTGTGCTGAATCCGGCCAGAGTCGTTCCATTATAAATGTCGTACCCTGTTACGCCTACGTTGTCTGTGGATGCTGCCCAAGCAAGGCTTACGCTTGTTGCCGTTTTTGAGGAACTTATAAGATTTGTTGGTGTGGTTGGTGCTGTGGTATCTGGGGTCGTTGTGATCTGCGTAAATTTCCATTTCTGTTGTGGATTTCCGTTATCTGTCCACTGCTGCACTTTAGCTCCATCTGCAGATGAGCCTCCTGCTACATCCAAGGCTTTACCGCTGCTTTTGGAGATTAATTTGTAGTACCCGCTGCCTGCATCAATAATTGCCCACTTCTGAGTGACTGCACCGTTGTCCGTCCACTGCTGCACATTGGCTCCATCGGCCGCAGGGCCTGCGGCATCCAATGCCTTGCCGCTGGACTCAGCAATCAATTTATAGGCTCCGCTGCCAACGTCAAAGACTTTCCACTTTTGTTGGGAGCTTCCATTATCGGTCCACTGCTGTACATTAACTCCGTCTGAAGTAGCGCCTCCTGCTACATCCAGGTTTTTGCCGCTATGTTGCGCTGTAAGCTTATACACCACACCAGAAATAATTCCATTATCCACAGGTCCGCTATCCGAATACACTTCAAAATCCCACAGGGAATACCCGTATTCGGTTGCCCTTTGCATTCCATACATTCTTACATATCTTGCACTTTGGGTTGCAAATGAAACCGTATCAACTCCACCGTCTCCTGTTGTAGTGGAAAACACTGTAGTCCAGTTACTGTTATCTGTGGATAGCTGAATCTGGTAAGATTTTGCGTAGGCAGCCTCCCAGTTCAGCATTACACCATTCACATTGATTGCGCTTCCAAAATCAATGTGAATCCATTGAGGATCAGAATAACTGGAGGACCACCTTGTTGAAGCGTTTCCATCAAAAGCCATATCCGGTGTTTTTGTTGAATCTTCACTTGAACTTGCAGTTGCAGTTTTGTTGAGTGCGATGTTTGTTGCTGCATTTGCCTGAATTGGCGCTACCATCCCCATAAGCAAACAAAACATCATAACAAAAGCTAAAATTTTCTTCAAGCAACATCCCTCCCATTAATTAATAAATTTTAAATTACGATACACCTTTAACTTAAATTGGCATTAAAATACAAAAAAACACCCTCCTCCTTCCTCGTTATTACAAATTGAAAGCGTTCTCTTATTTAAAAAGAGCTCTAGATGCAATGATCCAATGGTTCCCACAACATATTTGGCACACCACTAAATCAGTGGTTATGAGTACAGAATATTACTTCGTTAGCATAACCGTCAATGGTTTAAATAACACAATTCAAAATATTATTTTGAGCGATAACCGCCCTTCACATCGGATAAGCGAACTGCCCGAGCGCATCCTCTGCTTGGGCGTCAGCAGGAATAGCCAAATGTCATTTTACGACAAAACAGCGTAAAGAGGGATGAGCTTGTCCTTATAGAGCGGGACGAATCTTTGTTTTGTACTTTGCTTTGAAAGATGCTCTTTCCATGAGTGGTTTTCTGAACTTAAAAAAGATCGCATGCCCCTCAGTCTTCATGAGAGCCGTGCGATCTTTCCTCACTCTTCCAACACACTTATATTTTTGAACTCACCCTTTTTATCAACCTCAAAACGAACGTTACTATTCCTGGGATCCATTCCTTGAGAAACCCCCTTATCATGAACCTCTATAGTATGCACAGAGATACAATAGAGCCCTTCAGTGAGAACATGACTTTTTTCAAAATCATTTACAACATCCTCTGCTTGAGGAACTTCTTTGTCTTGTTTATAGGTGTTAAAATCAAAATTAAAATTAATTACGCCCCGATAACGGTTACCCTCTTTACTTAATGGATCAGACATGTCGGGCAGAGAATTTAGGGTATCTATTTTTTGAGTCCCTCTGAAAGTATCTATGAGTTCATCCGCCTGTTTTGTATTCAGATTAACATTAAGATAATAATAGTAATTCCCTTTCATTTTATCGTACTCACTTGCCGATTTCTTCATTAAATCATATTTGTCAATCAGTTGTTCTGTTACTTTCATTACCTCTGGATGCTGTTCAATATAGGCACCTTTATATAATTCAAAAAATACATTATCACTTCTTTCCTCTGCAATTTTGTAAGTATCCCGTTCGAGCATAATATAAGCAGTCGCATGATAGGGTTTGCCGATTTCAATAGCTGTCTGATGATCAATACCTTCAAACCAATTATCATCCCATGTCAGAAATTCAAACGGCTCCTTGAAGCCATATCGCTCATCCAAATAATTTTCAACCGGTTTTTTCAGGTCCGCTTCTTTTACACTTCCGCACCCGCTTAATGAAATTACAGTGATAACCATGGTTAAAACAAACAATAAATACTTTCTACGCATTGTCAAAGTACTCCCATCCTTCTTACGGTTAAATATGCAGAATTTTAATAATATCAGACAAGGAATGAATCGACGTTACACCGTCCGGCGTCTCTTTGTTTTCCCGATTTAAAAACAACGGTTGAATTCCAGCATTAGCAGCACCCGTGACATCACCGCTTAATGAATCGCCAATATGTATCACTTCGTCAGCACTCTCCCCGGAAACCTCCAAGGCCAGTTCGAAAATTTCCTTGCGGGGTTTATAAGCTTTTGCCAGCTCGCTTGTAATCAGTCCATTTGGTTGTAACCCCATGTTGAACAATGCTGTTTCCACAAAAATAGTATCACAATTCGTCACAATGTATATCGGCAACCGGTTCGCTGAGAGAAAAGCCTCGACATCTTTGTAGACAGGAGGATTGCTCCAATGTTCTGCAAGCCTGTCAGCAAGCTTTTTGGCGTCCGCTGTGGAAAAATAATGCTGAATGGTTGTCTCAAACGCCTGGACAGCCAGTTCATACTGTGGCAAAAAAGTCTCTCCAAATGAAGCGGCACGCAGCTCTGCAAAAGATCTCCACCAGAACCTGGCAGCTTCCATTTTGTCCTTTGCATTTCCAGTGTTATAGACTTGTTCGATTACCTCCATAGTAATTTCACTGTTTTCATATACCAGCGTACCGTAAAAATCAAGAAAAATTGCTTTCGCCATGTCTTGTTCATCTCCATCCTATAAATAACCACTATTAAATTATATCAAATTTAGCATATCACACCTTCCATTTGTTACCACAAATCAAAAATAAATCCCATTCTGTAGAATATACTCCGTAGATTTCATGATAGAGATGACCAGATAATGAAATTAAAAGATGTCTAACCTGAAAACTCGAAAGGATGAAGAGAAATGAGGAGCCTCCTCAGATCAGCTATTTCATGGCAATTTGTGCCCAGATGAAAAGGTTGTACCCAATGATCCGCATTACCGTCAGGCAAGCCGGAAAACATCTGAAACCGTAGAGGCTTGGAGGAAGCGGCATTCTGAAGAGGAGTTTGATGAGCTTGCCCGCTAGCTCAGTAACTTTCTTGACAAAACTACGTTGTAGGAATTTCATGCGGAACGCTGTAAACGTTTCTTTGCCGCTATCATTTTTTTAGAACAGACAGCTCAAAAAAAGATATGTTGCAGAAATCCTGTAAAATCGATGCATTCAAGCCCGATTCTCAAACCATCACAGAACAAAATAAACACCAGCTAACTTCGTCTTACGTTCTGCACACTGTCATACGCACTCATAATATTAGATACATATCGCTGATGTTCAGAAAATGATCAGAGGTTTGGGGTTTAATAAGAGAGTATTTTGATAATCTGGCCCTCTAGCCCCTCTAAAGGAGGATAAAATGGATCGAGAAAAAGTCATAGTTGAATTAGCCAAGCATTTGATTGAACAGTCCCCCGGAAAACATGATGTGAAGTTCCGCCGGGCTGCAGCTCTTAGCCGGATAGAAACCATCGTCGAAAGTAACCGTTCACCATTTGCCAAGGTGCGAGATATCAAGATTGTACTGGCAGCACTAAATAAAGTAGACGACACCACCTGATGTGCGCTATAAGCCTTGGACCGGCGGCGAGGATGAATGAACTTCGAATACGAAAGGAAGGGCACCAACATTATGAAATGGAATGAGTTAAATCCGGGGCTAACCGTGCAGATCGTAGAAGGTCATGATAGTGGGTTTGGCGGACGGTGCGGCGAAATTATATCCATCGGAACCTTCGAAGGCTACAGTAAGCGTATAGGTGCAATGATAGATATTGGAGAGCCGCTATTAATGGTAATAGAACCGGAAGCCTTAGAAGAAGCCTCAAAGGTTCTTATTGGCATCAGGATGGGAAGGGTTTGACTTATAATCGCCTGATCAGTCTTAACGGTTCGCGGGAAACCTACCGGCTTAAGTCGGGATGGTCGCAGATCGGGTTACGTGAGTCAACAAAAAAATTCGAGAGCATTAGCCATTCTGATTCATACCTTCTTCTTTGGTTAGGATCAAGAGGAACACCTTCATAATACATTTTTACGATTACCTGAAAATGCTCTCGATCGATTAAACCACTAAAATAGGGATTAAATCCTTCTTTGTTACGAAGCCCAGTAGTATTAAAGAGCTCTGTTACATTGACAACATTAACTGGCTGTTTTCGATCTCTCAACAAATGCAATACGAAACGTAAGCCTGTTTGATCATGTGCGTTATCCGCGCACCAAATGACAATGGTTTTATTTTCTGGAATATTCTTTACTACCTCTACCATTTTAACAAGCAGATGCTCTGGGTCATAACTGAAGTCCCCATCGTTTTCCGTCAACCAAAATAGTCTATTCTGCTGTCCAGTTTTCGTATCTAAGTTAGATATTGGTCCGACTGAAAACAATTCATTGAATGCTAATATTTGGCATAGCTCCCTTTTGCCGATTTCACTTAGAGTTACTTTTAATGAACCTGCATCAGAGAGACTGAAAACAAGATAGACATATTGTTGGAGTTCATTGATTTGTAATTTATGGTTGTGAACCGCCTCTATCTGGCTTTGAAGTATATTAACGAGTCCTTCTGCTAACTTTTTTTCTTCAACACTGCCGTCCTTACAATAACGATCTACTGTATTTAACAAATTGTAAAAGAACAACCGCAGGTCATTTCCATCAAATTGATGTAGGCTATCGTAGAACTTCTCCATTGATATCCTCCTCACGGGACATATCCAATATAATACCATATATTGTAACTATCCTGCCCGTTAGCTGAATAGACAGCCAATGATCTCGGCTACCTATTGTCATGGAGCTATCGTTTCCCGTTAGCTCAAGGCATACCGTACTTCTCTTCAAACTCTTTTATTAGTTCATCCCTTTTATCTTTTCCCACAAGAATCCAAGTTTCATCTTGAAGTCGAGTTGGTATTAACTTTTCAGCAGTATCAATTCTTAGGTTTTTACCAAAAGGCGTTAATGCGAGAGAGCAAATAAGTACAATTACGACTACAATTCCTACAACCATTCGTTTTAAATTCATGCTTCTCCCTCCCAAGCCATTCTAAATACTTAAACGAATGCAGGAAGAATTTGTTGCGTTAAACTGCCTCGTTAGCTTAATGAGGTCTCCTATTGGTCCGCGGCGGCCTTATGATGTGTTTTCTACACTAACGTTCTCCTTTAGTTGAATCAATTTTCACTAAAGTAAGCCATCTTAATAAACGCTAAAAAATCAATAATTTTAGAAAATAAAAATTAAAATGTATATTAATCCGACTGCTAATTTAATAAGTGAAATAACGTATTCTTTTGAGCCTTTCAAATACCTCCATTCGATAAAGGCATGTTGTCCCATGGCAACTATAAAAAATATTAACAAGAACCACTTAAGTGAGTTGATATTTGTTGTATCCAAAATGAAGAAGAAAATACAAAAACTAATGACAGCAAGTAGTCCTTTTACCCACCTATTGATATTCTTTCCAATAGTATCTGAAATTTTATTTAATTCTTCTACAATGAAATACTTCTTTATAGTTTGATCTATTAAGGCTAAAAGTATCAATAATAATGATATTGATAAACTCGTGGATTGTATATTTGAAATTGAATACGTCATAAACTACCCCCTTTTAGTATGTTTAATAAACATTACTATAAAGCCTTTTAAGACATGAAAATTATACCATTAATTAGGACGTTGAAATAAATGAATGTTGCGCTAAACTGCCCGTTAGCCAATCAAAAGCAGCCGTTCCTTTTGGACGGCTGCCGAGTTGGCTTTTTTCAATTATCGTTCCCCATTAGCGTATTGCAAATCACTGGCAGTGAAACGCAGTTTAGTTCTTCATACCTTCCTACTGTTTTGTGACGATTGACCTCCCAACTCTTTTCCCTTCATTCTTATTCCCAATATGATGAAAGCGACATAGATTAGGATGGCAATCGAATCGATTAACGTATCAGTAAGTGCCGAAACATCATAAAATGCCGTTACGCCGAGAATGACCATCAGACGAACGACCAGAAGTAAGACGATCGTCCATGCAGCTGACCGGATCTTCGAACGCTCGCTTTGAAATGACAGGATAATGAATACAATACCGAAGACCAGATTCTCTGCGGTGATAATGTGCCAGACATACCTAAATATTATCCGTGTATCCATGGCTATATCATTCACAAAGAGCGTCGGCAGTACAACGGATTGCCCGTTCCAAGCGTGCGTAACGGCAAACAGTATCGCAAGAACACCAGCAATCAGATAATAATAATTCTTAATTTTGATGTCCATCACAATCCTCCTTAGTTATTCCAGGATCCTTCTTGTGAAGATCCCGGTAAATCTCCTGAACGAACACTGCCAGCCGCTGGTCACTTTCACGATTAAAGTCCCTTAGCGATTCAACTGCTATGTCGAGCAACTGACTGACCTTTTCAAGATGTGCAATTTTCTTGCGCGTTTCTGCTTTTTTGGCATCAAGGAACTCAGCGACCTCCTGGTAATAAGCCGGATCTACACTCTGCATTCTGTGGAACTGAAACCTCCCCTTGATTTCTTCTAGAGAAAAGTCCGCATACTGCATGATTTGAATATTCATCAAATCGACGAGGTCGTCCTTCGAATACCTACGGTAAGAATTGTGTTCCCGGGAAGGCGATACGATTCCAATACGGTCATAGTACCGAAGCGTATCCTTCGGAATACCAAGTATCCGTGAAACCTCTTTTATAGAATATTGTTTTTCCATACATTTACAATAACATTGGAGTAAACTCCAATGTCAATTCGATTTCACTATTTTTTTCACACGGTATTCAAACAATCCTTACTACTATCCTTCTCCTTTCACTCAATGATTTACTTTGTTTCGGACGAATCAGATTGTTCTCTATTTTTAATAGTGTTTATTTGACACCATTCAAAATTCAGAAATAGCTTCCTTTTGTGCATTTGAAATAAAAAGGGAGTATATAGTATTTTTGTCGAATTTGCAGTAATAAACATATGCGAAGTAATGAATACAAACAAGCGTTTTCTGTCACGTCAATGTCTATAAATCCATGCATACAAGTTAGACATGTTAAAAAGTCGCGTTTCCGGCCTAGCTACTAGACACGCTGCAGAAAAAAACAAACCCGCCAGCATCTTTTAGTACGTGAGTTATTTTATGTATACCCGATTCTCAAACCATCACCGAACAAAGTAAACACCAGCTAACTTCGCCTTACGTTCTGCACACTGATATTCTGGGCCTATAGCCCCTCTAAGGGAGGATAAAATAAATCGAGAAAAAGCCATAGTTGAATTAGCCAAGCATTTAATTGAACAGTACTCCGGAAAACATGACGTATCTTTGCCGATCCCGACTAAATATCTAGCAAAAAAAGCCCTTATCGGGCTTAAAACTCAGTTTTTGCATCGTCTTTTCTTTCAGAATATCATTATTCGCTTGAATTTCTTTTTGAATCGGTAGCATTAAGTTGATTTGTTTAAATGACTTACTTGATCTAAAAATGATTTAAACATTACAGAACCAGCTTATAAATGCTTTTTAATCTGGGCAATCATTTCAACCTCCAGCTCAGCCACCCCAATCATAAGGTTGCCCCTTCTTTCATCCTCCATACAATACATGCAGTCCTTATTCTTCTCCATGTCCTACATCCTTTCTCCCCGTGATTATGTACAGCTCTATCCTGCTCCAAAAATTTGCTGTCTACAATTAAAAGAGTTACACCCCTCCACACAAAAAAACGGCCCTTTCGGACCGTATCGGATAAGTGCGTGATTCATATTCCACTAATTTAGTTGACCGATTTATCATACTGTAAATAAACTACATGGGTCTGGAGATATTCGTTCAAACCATGTTTGCCGTCCGCGCCGCCGATGCCGGATTTTCTCCACCCTGCATGGAAGCCTTGCATTGCTTCAAAGTTCTCGCGGTTAATATAGGTTTCCCCGTATTTGAGACGTTTGATGACTTTCATCGCAACGTTCAGATTCCGGGTATACAGGGAAGAGGTCAGTCCAAACTCACTGTCATTGGCGAGCGCAATCGCTTCATCCAGGTTAGCAAAAGAAATGATCGGGATAACCGGTCCGAAGATCTCCTCTTGTACAATTTCCATATCATTGGTGGCACCGGTAATGACCGTCGGCTCAAAAAAGCTGCCTGCTCCCTCTACCTTTTTACCGCCGCAGGCGATCTTGGCGCCCTCTTGTACTGCACGGTTTACCTTCTGCTGCACGGATTCCTGTGCCGCCTTGTTAATCAGCGGGCCCATATGAATATCCCTATCTTTCAGCGGATCGCCGTACTTCACCGCCTTCATCGCCTCAACCAGACGGGTGGTGAATTCGTCCTTGATCTTCTCATGCACATAGACCCGCTCCGCACAGTTGCAAACCTGCCCTGTATTGATCACCCGGGAATCCACGATTGCCTTAATAGCCAAATCCAGATCGGCATCATCCATAACAATGGCAGGCGCCTTGCCGCCAAGCTCCAGACTGACCTTGATGATATTTTCAGCAGCCGCCTTCATCACCTGTTGTCCTGCCGGCACACTGCCTGTTAGACTGACCATACCGACTTTAGGGTTACTGGCCAATTCATTGCCGACCTCTCCGCCTTTACCGGTAACCAGGTTGAACACGCCCTTAGGAAGACCAGCTTTATCAACAATTTTGCTAAAAGCCACCGCATTGTTCGGAGATTCAGCACTAGGCTTGACTACAATCGTATTTCCGGTGATCAGGGCCGGTGCCATTTTTCTGGCGATCAGAAAGAACGGGAAGTTCCATGGCAGAATGCCTGTGGTGACCCCAATCGCCCGTTTAAACACAAAAATATTCTCATTATCACGATCACTCTGAACAATTTCCCCTTCATAACGCCGTGCCCATTCTGCCATATAATCCATATAGTCTGCTGTAAAGTTAACCTCTACCGTGGACAATTCCAAGGTCTTACCTACTTCTTCGGAGATCAGTCTGGCAAGGATATCAACCTCTGCCCGAATCCCATCGGCAATGGCATGAAGGTACTTTCCTCTTTCAACCGCAGGTGTTTCCTCCCAGGCTGACTGGACTTCTTCCGCTGCGTTAATGGCACGCACCACATCATTCCTTGTAGCTTTGGGAACCTGTGAAATGACTTCATCTGTTGATGGATTGGTTACATTCATCCACTCGTTGCCTTCTGATTCCGTAAACTGGCCGTTGATATACATCAAATGCTTTTCCACTGTCTCTCCCCCTCAAGGTAGATTATTCCATTCGATCCTTTCTTAGTGTAAACGTTATCATTATTTTATGTCAACAACATTCACATTTTTTATTTGTTTTTGTGTTGTTTTTCATTGACTTCTTGAGTTAAGCTATTCTTATCAAGGTTGCATTGGGAGGGATCGAAATGAAAGTCAGTATTTTTTCGACTTGTTTAGTAGACCTTATGACCCCGAATGTCGGAATTGCTATGGTCCAAGTTCTCGAAAGGCTCGGCTGTGAACTCGACTTTCCGGCTTCCCAGGTGTGCTGCGGTCAACCTACTTATAACAGCGGTTATCTTGAAGATTCCAAGCTTGCGATGAAAAACATGATGCTTGCCTTCGAAAGCTCCGATTATGTCGTGGGTCCGTCCGGCTCCTGTATCGCTATGTTTCATGAATATCCGAAAATTTTCAAAGGAGATCCAGATTGGGAATTGAAAGCGGTTGCTTTAAAAGAGAAATCATATGAGTTCACACAATTCATCGTAAGGGTGCTTGGTATTACCGATGTTGGCGCAAGGCTTGAAGGCACCGCCACCTACCACCGTTCCTGCCACATGACAAGACTGCTGGGAGAAAAGGAAACCCCCTTCCAATTGCTTGAACAGGTACAGGGACTCCAACTGGAGCCGCTCAAAAACAGTGATAATTGCTGCGGCTTTGGTGGAACCTTTTCCGTGAAAATGCCTGAGATCTCCGAGCAAATGGTCGATGAAAAAAGCAGTTGTGTCGTTGAAACCGGAGCGGACATTCTGATCAGCGCAGATATGGGATGCCTGCTTAACATCGGCGGCCGCCTCTCCCGCAAGGGCGAACCTGTGAAAATAATGCATATTGCAGAAGTGCTGAACCATCACAATACTGCTTTTGCCAAGGAGGGAGCCAGACATGAGCCTTCAAACCGATAAGCGGGATTTCAGCGAACGGACTACAGATAGCCTCGGTAATCCCTTCATGAGAAGCGCCGTAAGCTCAGCCCAAGACAGCCTGAAGACCAGGCGCCTTTCCGCCGCGGCCTCTCTTGGGGATTGGGAGCAGTGGCGTACCATCGGCCAGCAAATCCGCCAGCATACGCTGAAACATCTGGATTATTACTTAGAGCAGCTGGCAGATAACATTGAGAAAAAGGGCGGGCACATCTATTTTGCAAAAACTAAAGAGGAAGCAAGCAGCTATATCCGGGACATCATCGTACAAAAAAAGGCTAAAAAAATCGTCAAATCCAAATCAATGGTCACCGAGGAAATTGAGCTGAATCATGTCCTGATGGAAGCAGGCTGCGAGCTGATCGAGACCGATCTTGGGGAATACATCCTTCAAATGGATGATTGGGACCCGCCTTCACATATTGTGGCCCCTGCGCTGCATAAAGACCGGACGCAAATCCATAAAGTATTCACTGAGAAGCTTGGATATACAGGCGATGAAAGCCCTGAGAACCTCGCCCGTTTTGCCCGGACGGTGCTGCGGCAAAAGTTCCTGGAAGCGGATGTCGGGATTACGGGCTGCAACTTTGCCATCGCTAACCTTGGAGCCATTAATCTGGTGACTAATGAAGGCAACGGTGATCTTACAGCCGCCATACCGAAAACGCATATCGCTGTGATGGGGATGGAACGAATCGTCCCGACACTTGAGGAGATGGAGGTTTTGGATAATCTGCTCTGCCGAAGTGCTGTGGGGCAAAAATTGACCAGTTATATTACCGTAATGGGCCCCTCGGCAGCCGGGGAAACGGATGGTCCGGAAGAGTTCCATTTAGTCGTAGTGGACAACGGCCGTTCCGAGATTCTGGGCAGCGAATTCAACGAAGCCCTGCAGTGCATCCGCTGCGGTGCCTGTCTTAACGTCTGCCCGGTCTACCGTCATATTGGCGGGCATGCTTACGGGTCCATTTATCCGGGTCCGATTGGGGCAGTAATCACCCCGCTGCTGGGCGGATACGATGACTACAAAGAGCTTCCTTTTGCCTCCAGCCTTTGTGCAGCCTGTACGGATGTCTGTCCGGTTAAAATCCCGCTTCACGAGCAGCTTATCTTGCACCGTCAGAAAATTGTGGAACAAAACAGAACCGGTGCAGGAGATAGACTTCAGATGAAGGCGGCAAGCCGTCTCCTGTCTTCCCAAGCTTTGTTCGGCAAAGCACTGCGGTTTGCGAACCCGGCCAGCCGGTTGATCAGCAGACAAGGACGGATTGTTAGAGGACCAGGCCTAGTCCGCGGCTGGATCAACGCTCGTGATCTTAGCCAACCGGTCAAGCAGCAAGACAGCTTCCGGGCGTGGTTTGACAAACGTAAAGGAGGGGCTGGCCAATGACGGTATCGGGCAAGGCGTCTTTTCTAAACACAATCGCCTCCAAGCTGGGGCGAGAACGTATACATGATGTTCAGCGGCCCGACCTGAAAGAGTGGATCCCAGACAGCTATGGCGATTTAACAACCGATGAGCTGATAGAGATTCTTAAAGAGCAGTGTTTTTTTATTCACACCCAGTTGATTGAGTCGAATCCCGAGATTTTGCAGAGAACATTGGATGATCTGATCCAAGCGAATGGCGGAGGTGCTGTAATCACTTCCGGAGATACCCGGTTTACCGATTATAGGTTAAACTTCCCGGATTCGTACGTCTGGGAGGAAGCGGCAGGAAGAGCAAAGAATATTCTCCGCTCCGAATCGGCCAATACCGCGATTGTCTTCGCCGACTACGCATTAGCCGAGTCAGGAACGATTGTCGTAGAAAGCCGCCCGGATCAAGGCCGCTCCCTCCACTTTCTGCCTGCCCATTATATTGCGATTATTGAAAAAAAGAGGCTCGTGCTTCGCTCCACTCAGGCCGCAGCCGATCTAAACCGGCGAGTTCAAGCAGGTGAGCCTATGGGCTCCTCCATCAACTTCATCTCCGGTCCTTCGAATTCAGCCGATATTGAAATGCAGCTCGTTGTCGGGGTTCATGGGCCCTTGAGAGCAACTTATGTACTAATTTAGCTTCTATGATTAATACAAAAAGAGGCCGTTCCATGCAGAGCGGCCAACGTATTACTTCCATATGATTCTCTATGTAACTGGTTGAATTTTATTCGCCAAACCGGATATTTTTTACTGTTCTATTAATCAATGAAAAATTTTGAAAAATCCGTTCCCCGCCTTGGCCTACCGGTGCCTGCGCTACAAGACCAACCTTAAGGGTCTGATCCACCGGTAAAGTGAAGAACCGCATCATGTCGAACTTGATCCCATCCAGCGAATAGTGGAAAGAGAATGCATTATCTACTCTAGCAACCTGCAGCCATACAATATTCCCGTTAATATTGCAGCCGTTGGCGTCGTCTGAAGTATGATTGGTTACAACGCTAACTACAGCATGGGTATCAAAGTCTGTCTTTTCAAAGCAGGCTTTGGCCCATACTTGAAAATCCTGCATCACCATAATCGTCGCCGAATCAAAAGTATCCTTGAAATCATGCGAAACCTGAACCCGCATCACAAAATCTCCGGTTACCTCTTTGTAGTAAAAGGGGGCATTTAAGAGACTTTCCGGGGTAATTCCTGTTTCCGAAATGGCACCATTATTACAGAAGAAATCCGTTTCAGCCGGTGCTTCAATAATCAGTTTGTCGTCTACATAGCTCGCCTTGCTTTGGTTGATCCACTCAAAATCATCAAAGATTGATTGTTCCATTCGAAATTCTCCTTTGATTGTTTTTCATACCATTGTAAGCAGTATCTTTTGGGGGGACGCTGGTACTCTAAGAAAGCATAAGTTATCCTATTTCAACGGTCAAGCCCCCTTTTGGATATGAATGCCTTCTGCGGCAAGACCGCCCTCCTTAACTCGTCTCTTCCCGCAGATCATGCTCCATGAAGAGGATATCGCGTTTCATTTCTTTCATGCCCTGTCTGGAGAGACGCCCTGTCTCGAACATGGATTGGATATGATCTCTCTCCAGCTGAATTCCGATCCGGGCCAGCTCCTGCATCGACATGTCGAACTCTTTTCGGGTGCCGGTGCCCGATTCGCTCCTTGTCAGGCGCAGCAGCATCCGTTCATATTGCAGAACTACCGAGTTGACTGCCTCCATATCCGGCGTTCCTTCTGTAAGCAGAGTTTTTAGCTGCTTAATAACATAAGCAATATTTTGAATTCTGAGGCTGTTCAATTCGGCGCGTCTTTCGCGGATGCTTAACCGGGCTTGCTGCAGCACTCCGACCACCTCATCCCAATGCTTAACGGGGAACAGTTCTCTTTTATACTGGGGATTCCGTGTGTGCATAAACAGCAGCCGGTTAATTCTGTTCAGATAACGGTACGCTGTATATGGATTCACTTCTTTTTTCTCCAGCGCTAGCAGTGTGTTCTCTCTTTCCCATTGCAGGACAGCCAGGCCCAAGGACTGCTGTACCTTATCCTTCTTCTCATCTTTCCTGAGCATTCGGATTCTGGAGGTATACGTATTGATGATCTGGGCAGTAGCCAGCCGGTTCTGGTCCGTGGTCAGGTCGTTTAATCCGCTAACAACATTCCTCAGAATCTCAATTTTTGCTTGAATCTCCTCCTCTTCCTGCTCTGTTTGCGTTTCTTTCCCCAATAAAAGCGGCAGCAGATAGTTCGAGGCCAGCAGGGTCCACAATATAACTCCGGCCGCCAGGAAAATGATCAGATCTCTGGCCGGAAATGCTGTGCCATCATCAAGAAAAAACGGCAGCGACAACGTACTCGCTAATGTGATCGTTCCCCGGACTCCTGACAGACTAAGGATAAGCGCCTTCTTGAACCTCAGCTGCCATGGGCCGCGCGGTTCGGTCCCTTCGGGAATATCCATCAGAAGCGCCCAGATAAGGCGCAGCCCGAGTACAGCCGCAGTCAATAGCAGCGTGTACATAATCACTTTAAAGTTCCCTATTTCCGGGCTGTTCCAAATCGTCTGAATAATCTCCGGCAGCTGGGTGCCAAGCAGCAGGAAGACCAGCCCGTTCAATACAAAAATAATGACCGACCAGGTGCTTTTGGAGACAATGCTAAGCTTGGCTACTTCGGGATTCATTTTCTTGTAACCGAAAGAATGGGCAATACCTGCAGCGACGACGGCAAGAATGCCGTTAACCCCCAATTCCTCGGCCGCCATAAAGATCGAAAAGGGAGTCAGGATCTCAATCAGCATGTGAAGCGTGACATTCTCCATTCCCAGTCTCCGCAGCCATTTCACCACTCCATATTTCACTAGTGTGAGCAGAAGACCCAGCACCACACCGCCTAGTGAAATGGAAATGAAGCTGAGCCCGGCGGATTTGAAGGAGAACACCCCAGTGACCATAGCGGCCACGGCAAATTGAAAGGAAACCAGACCCGATGCGTCATTTATTAAGGATTCTCCCTCAAGAATTTGCATCGTCCGGTGGGGGATTTTGACTTTCTGCTCCAGTGCACCCACGGCCACGGCATCGGTAGGCGCTAATGCAGCCGCCAGTGCAAAGGATGCCGCCAGCGGGATGACCGGAAGCAGCCAATTAAGGAAATATCCCATGACCCCTACCGTTACAAAGACCAGACCCAGCGCCAGCAAAAGAATGGGCTTCTTCAGCTTCCAAAGGGCTTCTTTGTCGGCATGCCTGCCGTCATTGAACAGCAGCGGGGCAATGAACAGCAACAAGAACAGCTCCGGATTTAGTTTCAGTTCGTAGTGCAAAGGCAGCCAAGTGATCACCATCCCCAGCACGATTTGAATAATAGGCACGGAGACCGAAGGGATAAACCGGTTCACTAAGTTGGATAAAGAGACTGCAGCCAGCATCAGCAAAATATATTCAAACAATTCCAAAAGATCTTACCTCCATATCTGAGAATTCATTTTAATGTAAGATAAATGTTTAAACTGAATGTAAATCATCTTGGCACTCAGGTATTTTTATCGGGCATCACCGGTAACTTCGTTAATACAGCTGCTCAATTTATTCAACTCTTTAAGAGTTCAGATTCTTGCTGCTGAACAGCGTCTAAAGTGAAATCTGAGGAATAGGTATCTATATACGGGAAACTGGGGACCAGCAAAATCCGTTATAGCAAAGGGGGATTTGTCATGCATCCGGCTGCAACCTACGCCGCAACCTTCTCTCCCCATACCTGTACCACATTTCGCGCGCTTGTTGAAGCAATAATCCCAAATACTGCGACAGGCTCCGTATACGGGGACGAGCAAACTGCAGGTGCTGTTAATTTATGTATTCACGAGTATATGATCTGGGAGCTGGACCACTCTCTTTCGCTTGTGCAAGGATTTTATTTGACAGTTGTACCGCTATCCGCTCCTGTCGCCGGGTTACTCAATTGTGGTGCCGTTCAATTCGTCGCCTCCGGACAGATGCAGGATTGTATTGATTATTCCGTTTGGGCGGGAAGTCCCTTCGCCTCCCTTCGCCCTGCAGACCGGATTCGTGTGCTAGCCATGCTGGAGCATGCGGACCTCGATCTTGGAACTGTACCGCCCCCCTTCCGGAATGATGCAGGTCTTATACGGTATATCATAGATTTCCTCAACAGACAGACCATGTTTGGGAACTATTCGGAATGGCCGGCATATGGAAAGACCCGGCTCAGTGTTCCGACGAAGCGGAGACTGGAAGGGTTTCCGGTGGGTTGGATACAAGCGGAATACCCGGGAATTGTCCCTGGTTATCGAGCCCTGCTTGGTACTGTGTTGACCATTGAGCGACAAGGAGGGGGATCATCTATTGTGTGCAGCTGAGACCATGTTCGATGCTGATGTAATTGTTATCGGGTCCGGCGGCGGAGGTGCCGTTGCGGCTAAAGAGCTTGGAGAAGCCGGGCTGAAGGTGCTGGTACTGGAAGCAGGGGCATGGTACGGAAACAAGCAATGGGTGAATCCGAACAGTGAACACGGCGGAGAATGGAGCGCTGATTACAAGGATTTGGATATCGGGATTTACAAGAAGGTCTTCAATGCGTATGAGAACAATATGAATGATGTAGTATCCGGTGTATTCCGCTTTGGGCCTGCTGACCGGCGCCGTACCCCATGGCACCGTATTATGCGGCAGAAGGGCGATATTTGGCAGGCTTCCGGAGTCGGCGGAACGACGCAGCATTACTGGGGACAGTCGCCGCGGGCTTTTCCCCTGGCCGTTGACCAGGTGTGGCCGCTCAGCTACCGGGAGCTGATTCCTTATTACGAGCAAGCCGAAGCCACACTGCCCGTTCAATTTGCGCCGACAACACCTAAAGAAGAGCTTTTTTATTATGGTGCCAAGAAAGCCGGATGGCAGCTGAATCCTACGCTGAACGTAACCACTCCGGGATACCGGCCGAATCCCAATGCCATTTTGCCGCCCAACGAGCATCTGATGGATACCAAGTTTTCGCTTGATCAATTATCCAGTATGGAAGGCTGTACACTGAGAGGGAATTGCGTCAATGGATGCGCGTCGGGCCCTTCTGTTGACAGAATAGCCAAACGAAGCACGCTGGTCAGTTATGTCCCGCTCGCTCTGAAAACCGGCAATGTTGCGATCCGGCCCAATTCCTTCGTCATCAAAATTCTTACGGCGCACGACCCCAAGGAAGGAATCCGCGCGAGCGGTGTTCAGTTCCGGGATACGTGGACAGGAGAAATCGGTGAACTGACAGCCCGGACAGTCATTATGGCAGCCGGCTGTATCGAATCACCGCGTCTGTGGCTGAATTCGGATCTCCCCCGTAACGAATGGGTGGGAAGAGGCTTGACCAATCATTGCTTTGATTGGGTTGGCGGCGTGTTTGATGAGAAGGATCTTATGAGTATTATGGGTCTGCCGGCAGTCTATCCGTATGTGGGTCATACTTCGGGAGCCAGGGTCGACATTCCCGGAACAGGGATCTTCCAGGTTTCATGCCTAAGTCCCGGAATAATGTCCTTCCTGACTTATGGCTTCAGTGAAGCGGGATATGACGCACTGAACCCGCCGGAGCCTGGTGCGCCATGGAATATTCGCGGCAGGGTCGTCGGTCCTCGGCTGAAGGACTTGATGATGAACTATAGCCGGACGATGACGATGCTGCTGCTGACGGATGATGAAACGCTCTACCGCAACAGGGTTGAGGTTGACCCTCTGCTGAAAGACGAACATGGCCCGATCCCGATCATTTATTACACCCCCAGCGTGAAGACACTCAAGAGGCGCGATCAACTGGCAAGATATGCTTCGGAAACCTTGCGGCAGGCCGGTGCCAGGCAGATTATCCGTTCGGATACCCCTTTCGGATTTATGCTCCATCTGGAAAGTACGATGCGGATGGGCTATGTCACCGATACGAACTGTGAAGCGCTGCAAGTGAAACGCTTGTTCATTGCAGATAACAGTGTGCACTTCAACGGAATCGGCGGGCCTAATCCGACACTTACGACCCAGGCGCTGGCCACACGGACAGCGGAGAAGATCGTAACAAAGTATTTTAGCTAATCCCCCATTGCGGTGGAATAATACAGCAATGCTCCCGATAAGGCAATAATCAACAAGAAGGCCATAGCCTTTCCAAGAACCTTCATTCTCCTTCACACCCTTTCCGCAACCATCCTGTTGTTCTGGATGAAGTATGTACAGCGGCAGGGAAAATATACCCAAGTAGAACCGGCTATCTCACAAGGTCTGAACTAACCTTGCAGATAGCCTTTTTCTTATGTAATTGGATAATCCAGTAATAGATGGAGAATGTTATCTGAAAAGGGGGGGCAGGCTGATGAAACTGAAAAAAAAGGCAACGAATCCTTTTTCTCAAAAACTGAAGGCGCTTGAGCCTGAAATTGACTTGAACATCTCTGAGCGGCTGGACGACAATGAAACGGCCATTACTCAAGTATTTGCGAATTGCTCCGACCTTGTCGTGCGGAGGCTCCTTATGTTCGGGTCCATGCCCGCCATGGTGGTTTATCTTGATGTTCTAATCGACAAGCAGCTTTGGGATGACGGCTTCCTGGAGCCTTTGATGCAACAGGAGACACCTCCGATTGACAGCTCCTCTCAGCTCAAGGAGCAGCTTGAATTTAGATTTTCTTCCATTGTGCAGCCCGCGGTTGTCTTGACCATGAAAGAAACCGCTGGACGTATTGTCAGCGGGGAGACCGTCCTGTTCGTTGAATCCTCCCCTCAGGCATTTGCCTTTGCACTCAAAGATAAACTGAACCGGCCGCTGGATGAACCCTCAACGGAAGCGGTTATCCGCGGTCCACGATACGGATTCATCGAGAAAATGGATATTAATCTTGCTCTTATTCGTCATCGGCTCCGCACCCCCCGGCTGAAGACGGAAAAGCTTAGTGCCGGTAGTCTCTCCCGTACTGATATTACCATTGTCTACATTGAGGATATTGCCAAGAAGAGTGTGGTAGATGAAGTGAAAAGACGCATAGCGGGAATTGACATGGACAGCGTGCTCGAATCCGGCTATATCGAGGAATTGATCTGCGACCATCCTTATTCGCCCTTCCCTGTCATCCAGGCGACCCAGCGTCCTGATATGGCTTCAGGTTCTTTGATTGAAGGCAAGGTTGCCGTTCTCACCGACGGCTCGCCAATGGTCCTTATCCTGCCCGTTACCTTCTGGTTCGGGTTTCAGTCCGCAGAGGACTATTATATGAAATTCATGTATGCCACGATGCTGCGCTGGCTGAGATATTTGTTCGCCTTTTTTGCCATGACCCTACCTTCCATATTTATTGCAGTTACTACGTTCCACCAAGAGATGATTCCGACAAGTTTAACTTTAAGTCTTGCAGCTGCCCGTGAGGTTGTTCCTTTCCCGGCAATCGTGGAGGCGCTGATCATGGAAATCACGTTCGAGGCCTTGCGCGAGGCAGGAATTCGCCTTCCCCGTCCTGTAGGCCAGACGATCAGTATTGTAGGTGCGCTTGTTATAGGACAAGCTGCAGTTCAGGCAGGCATCATTTCGGCCACGATCATCATTGTCGTATCCATAACAGGAATCTCTTCTTTTCTGATACCTAATCCGGGAATGAGCCAGGCGATCAGCATTATACGCTTTCCACTCATGCTGCTCGCTGCAACATTCGGCCTTTATGGACTGGGTATCGGCTTACTGGCTGTGCTGGTGCACCTGGTAAATTTGCGTTCCTTTGGTGTGCCTTATATGACTCCCCTTGCACCTGTAAATTCCAACGGACTGGGTGATACATTGTTGAGGGCCCCGTGGCAAATCATGAGGAAACGCCATAAACATACAAGGCGTTAATTGGAGTGGGATAGAACATGAACAAAGTGGCAATTGCATGCAGATGTGTGGTTCTCCTGATCATCCTCAGTATGACGACCGGCTGCTGGGACCGCAGAGAAATGGATGATCTCGCATTGATTATGGGCAGTGGGATCGACCTTACAGATAACGGACTGATTGAGTTATCTTATCAAATTGCGCTGCCCACGGGAATACCGAGTGCTGTGAAATCAGGGGGACCCCAGAAAAAGGTAGTAGTCATCTCGGCTAAGGGAAATGATATTCAAGAAGCCGTTAGCCGAATACAGGAGCAAATGTCCAGATACATTTATTTTGGGCACCGGGAGATATTCTTAATTGGCGAAAACTGCGCACGGCATGGCCTCAACCAAATTGAGGATCTGTTTACACGATTCCCCGAGACCCGTTACAACAGCTACGTATTAACAACTTATGGAGCAACAGCCAAAGAAATTTTAAGCTCACCCTATCCAATGGAGCTTATTCCGGCACTCGCAATCAGCAAAATTCAAAGCAGCAGGCTCAGCTTCTCCGTGAAGTTCGATAAATTTCTGGAGGACTTATCATCGCCTGGAACATCGCCGGTAACTGCAGCAATCCGGGTCGTCCATAAAGGTACCGATAAAGAATCAATTGCAATCGACAGGGCTGCAGTCTACCTTGGCAATAAATTGAGCGGATTTATTCCCCCCGATGAACTTGAGCTGCTGCGCTGGTGGATAGGAGACCCCTATCGCCTGGGATTTACCATTCAAGCTGAGCCGGAAGACAAGGACTACAAAGGGACCATCAGTGTCAAGTCTTCGAAGAGCAGTGTAAAGGTTAAGACGTTGATAAAAAATGAGCACCCCGAGGCCAAAGTCTCCTTCCGCACTTTACTCCGGGTGGTCTCTAACAATTCGAGGCTTGATTTGAACAGTGCCCGGGATAGAAAAATTGTAGAAAAACAATTCTCCGAGCAATTGCACACCAGGATTGAGAGCATGCTGACACATGTTCAAAAAGAGATGAAGTCGGATATCTTTGGTATTAGTGAGGAAATCCATATCGAACATCCTTATTACTGGAAAAAAATACAGGACTCCTGGAATGACTTCTTCCCCGGAATGCCAGTGACCATAGAGGTTGACATCCAAATTGAACAAATAGGAAAAACGCAAGGCCGTGCTTATTTGAAAAAATAGCAAATCCAAAAAATGAAGAGGATGCTCACAATGAATCTGAAAATCTCGGGCATGCAGGTATTCTGGCTCATCTTCAGTATGAACCTCGGCATGACACTGGTCATGACGATTACACCAAGCCTGCAGGCTGCCAAGCAGGATGCATGGATTTCGATTATCTTGGCAGGCTGCATCGCATTGCTGATTGCCGTACTGGTAACGCAAGTTGCCAGACTGTTCCCAGGTAAAAGTCTGATTGAATACAGTGAATTGATTCTCGGAACAGGGATAGGCAAACTGGTAATTATGATCTATCTTGTTCAGTGGTATACAATCCTCCCGATTGTACTTCGCCAGTTTACCGACCTTGTTAATATAATGCTGCTTCCGGAAACGCCTAAAGAATCAATTATTCTGCTGATGGTTCTGTTAATTACTTATGCGACCTATGCGGGAGGGATCGAAGGGATTGCCCGCTGCAGCGAATTCCTGGGACCGGTCATTATAATCATGGTCCTGCTTGTTCTGCTCGCCAATGGTAACAATATTCACTGGAAGCATATCCTTCCTGTCTATGCGGATAGCGGAATAAAGGAGATTATGCGCGGTTCACTCGCCCCTGCTTCTTATCTTGGCCATTCTGTCGAGTACCTTATGTTTGCTTCATTTCTGCGGCAGCCCCGTAAAGAGGGGCGTTATGCGGTCAGGGCGGTATTGGTTGCAAACTTCATGGTACTCATCACCACCATAATGACCATTGTCATCCTTGGTGTCAATCTTAGCCCTAACATGTGGTATCCTTTTTTCGCAATGACTCAAAAAATATCGTTGTTTGGTTTCGTAGATAACTTCGACGCGGTTCCTGTCGTGATCTGGATTTCAAGTGTATTCATTAAGCTGGCCGTCTATCTCTTCTTAGTAAGCTATGGAACCGCCCAATTTCTGAAGGTACGCAACTGGAAGCTGATGATTTGGTTCATTGCTCCGGTAATGTTCGCCTTTGCGCTGATTCCGCAAAATGTAACGGAGGCCACAACGAATTATATGCAGCGCTACTGGGTGCCTGTTGCGTTGCCTGTGAACATGCTGGGCCTCCCAATGCTTTTATTACTTGTTGGATTATGGCGGAAGGTGAAGGGCACTCCCTCTCTGGAGGGTAAATGATTCTGCATTTGACTTCAATCACCCTAATGCAACCATCCCTCCTGTCAATCTCATGCATACCCAGTTTTGATAGAATTGAGCCATCCATGCTAATCATGTTGTCACTTAACCCGTAATTGCTGCCGTCAGCATAATCATTGCCTGTTACATAAATGCTCTGGTCATTCACGAGAGGACCCGGCGGCGAAGATTGCCCATTGTGCATTTTTGCTCATTGGGCAATAATATAGAAGTAGCAAATAGAGAGCAGAGCATCCTCTGCACTCAAGAAAGGAGGTCGCATGGAACTTGAACCCCAAGCCGACACTGCGCGATAAAAAGAAGGAAGCCACGGCCTTTGCCTTAGCCCAATCCGCCTTCGAGCTTGCGCTGGAACTGGGTATGGACGGCTTCATTGTCGATGATGTTGTCCAGAAGGCCGGCTACTCCCGGCGGACCTTTGCCAATTACTTCTCGTGCAAAGAGGAGGCGGTAGCAGAGTATTTTATGGGCAACATTTCAAAAGAGGACAAGAACATACTGTTAACAGGCTTGCCTCCGGATGCAACACCGCTGGATGCCTTGTACAACTTGCTCAAGCTGCAGTTTACTTCCGAGTTTCTGTATCAATTACGCCAGTTCGTATCACTTGCGAATCAGTATCCGTCGCTGGAGCCTTATATCCTCAGCGTATTCCGCCGTTTGCAGATCGCTGCACAGCAGACGCTCGAGCAGTTCTCTCACGGACGTTACGCCGACGGATATACCCATCTTCTTGCAGGTGCTGTCTACGGAGCGTTCGTGCCGATTCTGGACGGACGGCTCAACGTAATGCTGCCGGGAGAAGCACAGGATGAACACTCCGGTGCTATGTCGTTTGATCAATATTTGAATTCCATGTTTGCTTATTTACGCAACGGCTTCTAAACCAGAGATAAAAAGGAGAAACCATTTCATGTCAACATTTCTGTACCGATTGGGAAAATCGGCTTATTCCAAACCATGGTATTTCCTTACAGCCTGGATTCTTATTCTCGGTGTTGTAGGCGCCCTGCTAGGCGTCAATGGCATCCAGTCCAGCTCCGAAATGAAAATTGAAGGCACGGAATCGCAAAAAGTGCTGGATATGCTGGCTGAAGAGCTTCCTGCTGCTGCCGGCGGCCAAGCGAGCGTTGCCTTCACCGCACCTGACGGAGAACGGCTGGACACGCCGGAGCGGACAGCGCTGATTCTGAAGGCTATCAATGATGTCTACAGCATGGACTATATCATCAACCCGGCCGACCTGGCCGCGCAAGCCGCCGCTGCTGCGGGACAAGCTACAGGAGCAGACCCTTCGGCCGCAGCAGGTCAGACTGATGCTGCGGGACAAACCGCTGCCGGTGCACAATCTGCCACTGCTGACCCTTCGGCCGCAGCGGGTCAGACTGATGCTGCGGGACAAGCCGCTGCCGGTGGTCAATCTGCCACTGCAGATCCTTCGGCCGCAGCGGGTCAAGCGGCGGATGCAGCTCAGGCAGCTCCTTACGGACCGCTGTTGGCTGACGGTGTCCCGGTTCCCGGCGTCATGTTATCCGCCGACGGCAGCATCGCCTTGTTCCAGTTTCAATTTACCGTTCAGCAGTCGTCACTGCCATCTTCCGTACCGGATAACATCATCAACACTGTGACCAAAGTCGAGCAGGCAGGCTCTGGCATCACAGCCATTCCGAGCGATTCGCTGAAGAGTATTCCGTCCATCGGATCGACGGAAGCGGTAGGCGTTGTCGTTGCAGCGATTGTGCTGTTTATTACGCTTGGCTCGGTCGTTGCCGCAGGGTTGCCGCTGATCACCGCACTCCTTGGCGTCGGGATCAGCGTCGGCGGAGCGTTTGCCCTCTCAAGTATCATCCAGATGAACGACATCACGCCGATTCTGGCCATTATGATCGGTCTGGCTGTCGGCATCGACTACTCGCTGTTCATCGTCAACCGGCAGCGACGGTTGATTCTCGATGAGAAATTAAGCGCCGGCGAAGCAGCAAGCCGGGCATTAGGTACCGCCGGCAGCGCCGTATTTTTCGCCGGACTGACCGTTATCATTGCCCTATGCGGAATGCTGGTCATCGGCATTGGCTTCCTGTCGACCATGGCTCTGGTGGCCGCTGTCAGCGTTCTGATCAACGTCCTGCTGGCGCTGACCCTGCTGCCTGCGCTGCTGGGTCTGGTCGGTGAACGGATCTGCACCGCTAAAGCCCGCTCCAAGAACGTTGCTTCCGTTAACAAAGCCCGCCAAGGGTTCTCACACCGCTGGGCGAACGCTACCGTGAAATACCGCTGGATCATCATTATTCTGGTCGTTCTGGGTCTTGGAACAGCGGCGATCCCGGTAACAAAAATGGAGCTGGGTATTCCGTCCGGTGCTTCGGCGAACCTGGACACCCCGGCACGCCAGAGCTATGACATTATCTCCAAGGGCTTCGGTGAAGGCTTCAACGGACCGCTGCTGCTGGTGGCCCAGCCGAACAACCCGTCCGGCAAGATTTCTATGCAGACACTGGGCAAGCTGGTTCAGGAGCTGCAAATGCATGATAACGTCACGCTGGTGTCCCCAATGGGTGTCAATGCGACCGGAGATATCGCCATTATCAGTCTAATTCCAAAAACCGGCCCGACAGATGCAGCGACAAGAGATCTGGTGCAGGATCTGCGCGATCCTGCTTCCGGCCTCGCATCCGGGAATGATGTTAAGCTTGGCGTGACTGGCTTTACCGCCATTAATATTGATATGTCCTCCAAGCTTTCCGATGCTTTCCCAATATATATTGGCATCATCGTAATTCTGTCGCTAATCATCCTGCTGCTCGTTTTCAGATCAGTCATCGTTCCGATCAAAGCGACAGTTGGCTTTATTCTCAGCGTCCTCGCCACCTTTGGCCTTACCACAGCCGTGTACCAGTGGGGATGGCTGCACTCCCTGTTCGGTTTTGACACAGGAGGTCCGCTGCTCAGCTTCATGCCGATTCTGGTCACCGGCATCCTGTACGGGCTGGCGATGGACTATCAGGTGTTCCTGGTCAGCTCCATGCGCGAGGCTTACGTCCACGGACGCCGTGGCAACGACAGCGTCGTTCACGGCTATGATCTCGCTAGCCGCGTCGTGCTCGCAGCGGGCATAATCATGGTTTCCGTCTTCGCCGGCTTTATCTTCGCACCTGACGCGATGATTAAGCAGATCGGCTTCGCGCTGGCCTTCGGTATCCTGATCGATGCCTTCATCATCCGTATGACGCTCGTTCCGGCCGTAATGGCAGTCTTTGGAGACAAAGCCTGGTGGCTTCCAAAATGGCTGGACCGTCTGCTTCCGAACCTCGATGTCGAGGGCGATAAGCTGATCGCTAAGCTCCATGCCGAGGGTGGAGAGAAGAAATAAGAAGAGGACGGCTGTTAGACCGTCCTCCCAAATCCTTAAAGAGCAGAGCCTGCGGACAATGTCTGCAGGCTCTGCTCTTTGTATTACAGCCCAATAGATTCATCGGGCGCAATCTCCCGTTCTTTTCTATTTCATAAGGAGTCTTATTAACAAAACTACGACGCTCCCACCGTATCTATTGAACTAGATATATGAACTCCTGTCGCTGTACGCCCTCTCAGTTGCCCGCTTCCCCGGACTTCTCCGTCAGTCCGGCAACGATCTGATTGATCGGATTCGTGAACAGAGCATACAGAATTGCAGCATTCTCCTTTTTGCTCAGCGCATCTCTGGACTTGAAATCAACAGCCCCCTTGGCATCAGCCTTGATGTCAGGTCCGTACAGTCCCAAAGCCACGGCCATCCTCACCGCCGGAACCGCCCATTTATCCGTTTTGCCGGCCAGCTTCACATCTTTGAACAGCTCATCCGGGTACTGTGCGCTGAGCAGTTTCCACACCATTACTGCCGCCTCCTGGCGGGAAATGACCCGGTCAGGCTGGAACTCTCCCCCTGGCGTTCCTTGAACCATTCCGAGTTCAACGGCCATCTGTACATAAGCGGCATCAGGATGACCCTGCAGATCAGGGAATGCCAGCTTCTCTGTCTTGCTCTCTTTTATATTGCTGCTCTCCAGCATCAAGCGCACATACTCGGCACGCGTAGTTCCCGCCTCAGGCTGAAAGCTGAGCGCCGCATCATTCGGCAGATATCCCAGCGACTGCAGCATCATAACCGGGGCCGCATACGGATGGCTCGCGGTGACATCGGCATAACCGACACCATCCGGCCCTTTTTGCTCATAGCTGTAAGGATTGAGGTACGGTTCTTTCAGATAGGCGCCTTGCCCGCCCGAAGTCATTTCAAAGCCAGTAAATTTCTTGGTAAGCTCATCAATGAACAAATTATCGTCCACCTGACGCAGCTGGCGGGTGCCCAGCAATGCATCGCTAATGCTAAGCGCACCATCTTTTACAGCAACCGTGGAGACCAAGCTCTTGAGACGGAGATCCGCATAGTAGCCGGTGAACGCATCCAGGGCTTCGGCGCTAAGCGGCTGGAAGGTTCCCAGCTTCGCTGGTGCGGCATATTGCGGGAAAAACGCCTGGATAAACGCCGGGTAAAACAGCTCCCGCAGCACGCTTTGCTGATTATAGGCAATAAAAACCCCGGTATTCTGTTCCGGAATCAGGAACATATAAGAGCTGAAGCCGATTAAATCGCCTGCCTTGGTGATAATCTTGGAGCTGCTGCCGGCACCGGGAAGCTGCATGGGCGCTTCGAAGCCGTAGGTGGTATTCGGCAACAACGGATGGATGGAGGAGCGATATTCCTTCATGGCATCTACTGTACTTTCAGCCAGAATGCGCTTATTTCCCGCCACACCCCCATTCAGAAAAGCAGTCATGAACTTGCCGATATCATCGGCGGTGGACAACATGCCTCCATGGGGCATGACGGTTGGAGTTACTGTATACAAGTCAAGCGCCTTGCCTCCGGCATCATAGGCCGTAGCGAGATCTTCCTTCAGCTTGCCTTCCAGCAGGAAGCCGCTTTTATCCATATTCAGCGGTGCAAATACATGCTTCTCCATATAATCCTCATAGGACTCGCGGCTGGCCTTCTCCACTACCAGACCGAGCAACAGTGAAGCGAAGTTGTCATACATGTAAGAAGTGCCCGGCTCTCGGACAACCGGCGGCATGTGCTGCAGCACATAATCCTCAATCGATACCTTTGTCCCGAAATCATCATTGATATCTTCCGGCTGGGGGTCCTGAATCCGGAACCCAGTGGTATGGGTCAGCAGATCCTCCACCGTTACCGGAACCCCGAAGGGATTCTCGAATTCAATCGGTCCTGTATAGGTCTGAAAATCCGCTTTCAAATCAATTTCCCCTTGCTCTACCAGCTGCATAGCGGCAGCGGCGGTGAAGGTTTTGGATACCGAGGCCATGCGGAAGACCGTTTCATCAGGGTCTACCTCCGTTTTACCGGCCTTGTCCGCATAGCCGAAACCTTCTTCAATCACCGTCTTGCCATCCTTGACCACGATGACAACCGCACCGGCAAGCTGCGCTTTCACTTCTTTCATACTGAAGAATTGCTTGAGGAACGCCGCAGCATTCTCTGTCGTCAGCGGCTTGGCTTGCCCGGTAGCAGATGCCGGAGGAGGAGACGCGGGGGAAACGGCAGACGCATGCACCATCGGGGCCATCGTAGTCAGAATCAGGGTAGCGGCAAGCACAGTCCTCGTCCAAAAAGCGGGACCGCTACGCAACATTGACAAATTCATTCACTTCACTCCATTTCCATTAAAATAATAGGTATAGCGGTTATTACGGAATTTTATGGATACGGGTTCATTAAATTCTAGCTCCACTAAGATGAATATAAGATCATATTTGTTTCACCGCATCAGTTCATGCGTGGACAATCTGCCCCTGGAACAAAAAAAAGCTTCAGCCCAATTGAGCTGAAACCTTTGATTTTATGATTACCAGAATTAAAGTTTTAATAGCTTTCCATTCAGGACAGCTTGCCCAGTTATAAGGTTTTGGGGGCCAGCACTTCTTCCATTTTCTTTAGCTTTCTGTAAATAACCGATCTGTCCACACTTAATTTCTTGGCCGCTTCTGTTCCGTTCCCATAACAATCTTTCAGTACTTTTTTTATATAACGCCCCTCTGCTACTGCAGTGAAGTCTTTCAGAGTAGACAGCTGATGTTTATTTTTTTCTATGAAGTGGTCTATTGAATACCAATCCGCAACATTATCCTCTTCCTGTTGGCTAATTCCCATGTATTCCGTAACCACAAGTCTTTCGATATAATTCCTTAACTCTCTCGCATTCCCATGCCAAGGCTGACTAAGCATCTTATCAAACTCTTCAGCACTTAAGACATATTTCTTACCGTACATTTGATTGAAGCTGGCTATAAAACTGGAGATTAATCCTACAAGGTCTAGTTTGCGGTTGCGAAGCGGAGGAATATGAATCGGGATCACATTAATCCGATAATATAAATCTTCCCGGAACAGACCTTTTTTTACCATACTCCACAGATCCCGACTAGTAGCTGATATAACACGACAATTGATCGGTATATTAGTGATGCCGCCGACTCGTCTTACTTCCTGATTCTCAAGAACCCGCAATAATTTGGCTTGCATCTCGAGCGGCAAATCAGCAATTTCATCCAGAAATAGAACCCCATCATTGGCAATTTCGATCATGCCCTTCTTCACTTCCGCCTGCCCTTCAAAGACTCCTTTTTCGTATCCAAACAATTCATATTCAAATCCAGCCGGAGCAATAGCTGCGCAGTTAATCGCAATGAAGGGACCCTTCCACTTTTCACTCTTTAGATGAATATATTTCGCTATAACCTCTTTACCCGTTCCGGATTCACCATATATTAACACTTTACTGTCGTAGGATGCTATTTGGTTACAGACTTTAATAATTTGTTTCATTGCCAAACTTTCGGCAACAATACCTTTCCCTTTTCCCGCTGCAGCTTCTCCTAATTGCTTGCTGATTTGCTGGGTAACAGGTACATTAGCTTCATAATAGGTATGCTCCTGTTTGAATTCATTTGAAGTGGTGACTACCAGCTGTACCTCCCCATCCTTATCCAAAATAGGAATAGCTGTCGAGAATATATGAAACCCTCTTGACGTAATGATATTTTTAGATACTTTTTGTTTACTTTGAATGGCTTCCATCGTAATGGAATGACCATAATAACCTGCTTTCACCAAATCCTGGACGTTGGCCTTTAGCAGATCCTCTAATTGAACTCCAATGGTTAAAGCGGTAAATTCATTGGAAATTAATATATTTCCGTTTGGGTCGGTGACAAATAAAGTAGAAGGCAATTCTCCAATAATTTCGTCTATCGTACGTTTACCTGATTTTTTATTTCTTTTCGTCAAATTTATCAGTCCTATACAGTTGTATTAACGCTTACTTCATATTCAGAAAAAAAAGCCAAACGATATCATTACGTAAATGATACCACTTGGCTAATATATATCACACTTTAATTATGCACCAACAATTGATAATTTCCCCAGCTTCTCAAGGATTTCTTGAGCCTCTTCAAACATAGTGGTAATCATCTCTTCAACCGTGGTAATCTCATTAACCATCCCACAAATTTGTCCTGCCATTACAGAGCCAGTATCCGTATCTCCTTCGAATACGGCTCTGCGCAAAGATCCCAAACTTAATTTCTCTAACTCTTCACGAGAAGCCTTTTCATTTTCAAGTCTAAGGAATTCAGCAATCATACTATTCTTAATACTTCTAACAGGACCACCCAGGCTGCGGCCAGTAACCGTTGTGCTCGTATCATCTGCGGTAATTACTGCTTGTTTGAAGTTCTCGTGAGTAGGGCATTCCACTGTAGCCAGGAACCGGGTTCCAACCTGAACGCCCTGTGCTCCGAGCGCAAATGCAGCTGCTACTCCACGGCCATCCGCAATCCCGCCGGCTCCAATAACCGGAATGGAAACCGCACTAACTACTTGAGGCAGAAGAGCCATGGTCGTTGTTTCACCAACATGTCCGCCTGCTTCTGTTCCCTCAGCAACAATCGCATCAACACCTAATGCTTCCATTTTCTTAGCGATTTTTACAGAAGGGACTACCGGAATTACGATAATGCCATTTTCTTTGAGAGTCTTCATGTATGGAGCGGGCGTGCCTGCACCAGTGGTAACAATCTTCACATTTTCTTCTATAATGACTTGAATAAGTTCAGGGATATTGTTCATCATCAACATCAAATTTACAGCGAAGGGTTTATTGGTGCTTTCTTTTGCCTTACGAATCTCGTCACGAAGACGATCAGCAGTAAATCCGCCTGAACCAATAATGCCTAGTCCTCCCGCATTAGAAACAGCACCTACTAAAGGAGAAACGGCAATTTGAGCCATACCACCTTGAAATATCGGATATTTAATACCTAATAATTTTGTAATCGACATTCTTATAAACCTCCATTTTTTTGATCGTTTTTGATCGTTAATATAACTAAGTATCTTAAGCAGCTTTAGTGGCTTCTGGTTTTGGCTGTTGTTTTTCCATTGCTTTGAAAACAAAGGTTAAGGCAAAACCAACCAAGGAGATAACCAGAGCGATGTAAAAAGCATTCGTGAACATTCCGTCATTAGCTGCTGCAACCTTACCGGCAATTCTCGGTCCGAAGAATGCTGCTCCTGAATAACCGATAAAAGTTACACCATAGTTCACACCGTAATATTTCATCCCAAATTTCTCGCCAACAATAGAAGGGAATATTCCCATGGTTCCGCCAAAGCATAAGCCAATTCCTACGATGGCTACCGCAAATCCGGCTATTGTTGTAGATAATGCTATAGTCAACATCATGCCCGCAATGACCAGATAGATAATGAGCAGACATTTTACCCGCCCAATTTTATCGGAGACAGCGCCCCAGAATACACGACCAATGCAGTTACTGAGAGAGTATAAACTTACATATAGTGCTGCGGCTGCGGCTGAAAGTCCAAACATCTTCTGACCGATTACAGAAGCATTAGCTGTTACCATCATTCCTGACAAGGCACCGATTAAGAACAGGCAGGCAATCACATAGAATAATGGCTTCTTTATCATTTCGCGCCACTCTATATTAACTCCACCCTTAGAAGCTGCAGCAGCCGGAGGCGTCCAGCCCTCAGGAATATAACCGGCCGGGGATGCTTTAACGAGTAGAGCAAGGCTTAGAATGACTACTAAGAAGGCGGCCCCGAGCATTATCAGTGCTGGCTGGACACCATTGCCGCTAATTAACGCGTTAGCTATAGGTGCTATAACGATGGATCCGCCCCCATATCCCGCTGTAACAATTCCGGCAGCTAATCCTCTTTTATCCGGGAACAGCTTAACACTGTTCCCAATTGTAGCTGAATACACAATTCCCTGACCTATTCCGGTAATTACACCGTATGTGATATACAGCATCCAAGGAGCGGTTGCCAATCCGGAAAGAATAAATCCAAGCCCAAACATTGCTCCACCAATGAATATAGCCTTCTTGGCCCCCCCTTTATCCACCAATTTCCCTCCCAGGATCATTGGAATTGGAGATATAGCGGCATTAATAGTAAAAGCCATCATAATATCCGGCATCGTAACATTAAATACTTTGGTTAACGGCAGTGCAAAAATACTGAATGCGTATATTGCACCTACACAGATATTAATGATCGTTGATGCAATTAATATCCTCCAACGATTCAACTTTACATTCATGACATCATCCCTTTTTATGGTTTATTAAATCCGATTTTTCGCGGCAATAATAGACTTCAATTTTCCCCAGTTTTCCTGGAACATGGCTTGATCCATTTCTTTAAGATTTGGTGAGATCGCCGGCTCAAATTCCATTTGATCCAGAATATGAGTCTGCAAGTCAACACCTGGTGCTATTTCAGTTAATGTAACTTTTCCATCCTGCAGCTCGAATACTGCGCGCTCAGTAACATATACAACGGGTTGCCCAACTTTGGCGGCATATGAACCGCTGAACGTGATTTGTTGCACCTTCTTAATGAACTTTTTCACTTTTCCCTCTTGGAGTATTTGCAATTTTCCATCTTCAGCCTTGACCTCTAGCCCGCCAGCAGTAAATGTACCTGCGAACACAAGCTTTTTGGCAGCTTGAGAGATATTAATAAACCCGCCGCATCCAGTTACACGAGTTCCAAATTTGCTGACATTTACGTTCCCGAACTCGTCTGTTTGAGCCAAACCAAGGACAGATAAATCGATTCCGCCACCATCATAGAAATCGAACTGCGAGTCATGATCTACAATAGCCTCAGAGTTATAAGCATGACCGAAGTCTTTCAGACCTGCGGGAACACCACCAATCGAACCCGCCTCTGTTGTCAAAATCAGTTGGTCGCTTACTCCCTCTTCTGCTGCTATGTTTGCAACATTAACCGGAATTCCAACCCCAAGATTCAAGATCGTATTCGGTTGAAGCTCTACTGCAGTTCGGCGGGAGATGATTTTGCGCTCATCCAGCAGTAGGGATTCAATAGACTCTGTAGGTACTTTTACATGACCGGAGAATGCCGGATTATAATGAGTGTTTTCTGTCTGGTAATGATTTTCCGGTTTAGAAACAACAATATAATCTACTAAAATCCCTGGTACTTTAACATCCTTAGGATTAAGAGTGCCACACTTTGCGACCGTCTCTACCTGGGCGATAACTATACCTCCCGAGTTGCGGACAGCCTGGGCGATAGGCAGAACCTCCATATGCAGGCCTTCTTTTTCAAGAGTCAAATTGCCATTCTCATCAGCCACGGTTCCGCGGATCAAGCCGATATTAATAGGGAAGGATTTATAGAATAACCACTCTTCGCCCTCTAATTCAATAACCTTCACTATGTCTTCCTTCGTAGACGGGGACATTTTTCCGCCTTCGACCCGAGGATCTACAAACGTCTCCATGCCTACTTTGGTAATCACACCAGGACGTTTAGCTGCAATTTCCCGGTATAGCTGAGTAATTACACCTTGGGGCAAATTGTACGCTTCACATTTGTCTTCTTCGATGAGCTTAGCCATCCCGGGAGAAGCAATTGCAATTCCACCAATCCATCGTTTAATTAATCCCTCATGGCCTAAGTGGCTCATTCCTTTGTCCCGGCGGTTGCCGACTGCACTCGCATGCATTACAGTCAAATTCTTCGGTAGTCCTGTTTGCACGAAACGATCTTCAATGGCTATTCCCATCTCTTCTGCCCAGCATGATAATCCAAACCCGCTGGCTGCAACTGTATCTCCATCTTTAATTAGTTCCGCTGCTTTTGCGGCTGAAATTACTTTTGTCATTTAATCTGCTCCCTCATATGTGAATATTTTCACTTTTCTGATTAAAAAATAAAACTATTGCTTCGCATGCCTCAAATCTGTTGTGAAATATTTCGCAATGTCATCGTATTACAGAAAAAAGAACGGGTCAACAGGCCCAAAATAGCTTTAAATCAAGGCTTTTTTCTGTAGATTTTTTGCGACTCACTCTTTTGAACACACTCTTTTTAAGCGCATTTTTTCTTTAATGATTAAAAGCCTTTTGGAATAGACAGGTGAAATTCAACTCTAATTTTTTCTTATTCGGATAGGATGTAACAGTCGCAAAATAACCACACTATTTCATTCATCTTGTTTAAAAGATATAAAAACAACCTGGAGGCGACCTTTCATATTCGGCGAATTATACCAATTCGTGCAGAATGCATTTTAAGATATTTTATAAATATCAAGAAAAAAATAAAATATTTTTCCCATGTTGAGTAAAATGCATTTTTGCAACACCTGAATCTCTTGAAAAAACAGAGCTGTAGTTCAATTTATCCCCATTGCCAATCACCTGAAGTCCACTTACCAAAATCAGCATAATTACGTTAGAATACATAACATATATAATCGAAAAAAGCTCTAAAAGTGCATAAATATTAAAAATTTTAAATTTTATGTTATTATTATTGACATTTGCGGTGTGGCTATTTATATTGACAATATAAGATTTCAACGACACAACATTGTGTCAACGAAGGACGCAACGGTTTCTCCCCACAATGCTGTGGCTAGGATGGCTTGTTGCACCGGTATTCTTACATCTACTTATAAAGTCAGTCACGATGACGTGGCTGCAATTGGCAACGGGGCCGATTAACAAAATCCGCAGTGCGGGTTCTGTCAGTCGGCCCTTTTTTGCCGATTCACTTACTTGGGGTTCACAAAAAGGAGGATGTCAGCAATGGAAGCCAAAGGTTTTCGCAAGGCGGGTCATACCCCGAGTTTGTTCTCAGCTTTTTTGTATTTTGACGTAAGCTTTATGATTTGGGTGCTGTGCGGAGCTCTATCGCTCTACATTACCAAGGACTTCGGATTATCGGATACTCAAAAAGCAGCCATGGTCGCCATCCCTATCCTCGGCGGCTCGATATTCCGGATTCCGATGGGCATACTGGCTGACCGCATTGGCAGTAAAAAAGCGGGCCTAATCGGGATGTTCCTCACCATTATCCCTCTTCTGTGGGGCTGGCTTGGCGGAACCAGCCTGCTTCAGATCCATATGATCGGATTCCTGCTCGGTTTTGCAGGTGCAAGCTTCGCCGTATCGCTTTCCCTTGCAAGCCGCTGGTACCCTCCGCAATATCAGGGGCTGGCGATGGGCATTGCCGGCGCAGGGAACAGCGGAACCGCGCTGGCCACTTTTTTCGGACCGCAGATCGCCCAGGCTTACGGATGGCACAGTGTGTTCGGGATTGCGCTGATTCCTCTGGCGATCGTTATGATTGTTTTTGCCATATTGGCTAAAGACGCCCCGAATGCCCCTGCGTCAAAGCCGCTCAAAGACTACCTCAGCGTCTTCAGGCATGCAGATACCTGGTGGTTCTCGATGTTCTACGCCATTACCTTCGGCGGCTTTGTCGGGTTCGCTAACTATGCGAGCATTTTCTTCTATGATGTGTATGGCGACGGCGTACACTCCGGGGGTCTAACCAAAGTTCAGGTGGGATACCTGGTTACCATCACAGTCATCGCGGGCAGTTTCTTCCGGCCTTTAGGCGGCTGGATCGCGGACCGGATTGGCGGCATGCGCCTCCTTCTTGTTTTATACAGTGTGATTTCAGCATGTGCGTTTGCCATAGCGTCAATGCCGGGTTCATTCCTGGTGATGCTGCTCTATACCAGCGTAATGATGGCCTGCCTCGGGATGGGTAACGGCTCAGTCTTTCAGATCATCCCCCAGCGTTTCTCCAGTGAGATCGGAGTCATTACCGGAATTGTCGGTGCTGCCGGAGGTCTTGGCGGATATTTGCTGCCGACCTATATCCTGGGCCCGCTGAAGCAGTCCACAGGCTCACAGGTCACCGGATTTCTGTTGGTCGGTTCCATTGTGCTCCTTACCACCCTTATCTTTTACGCGGTAACAAGATCCTGGAGAAAATCCTGGGCGAAGGCAGAATCCGGGGTTAATTTCTAACCAGCTTGTGCAGAAAACTTTGAGGCGGTGAACTCACATGACAACTGGCAAAATCAAAAGCGTCTGTCCTTACTGCGGAGTTGGCTGCGGGATCATACTCGAAGTATCGGATAACCGCGTGGTCAAAATCACCGGAGATAAGGAGCATCCGGCCAATTTCGGCCGGCTGTGCACCAAAGGCAGTACTGCTGCAGCCGCGATCACAGAATCCGGCCGGATGGAGTATGCATACAGCCGCCCGTCCCGGGGGACTGAACCTGTCAAAATGGAAATAAATGCAGCCATCCGCGATACCGCGCAGCGGCTGCGCAGCATTCTGGAGGAACACGGACCGGAAGCCCTCTCCATCTATGTATCGGGCCAGATGTCTCTGGAGGCCCAGTACCTGATTAATAAGCTGGCCAAGGGCTTCATCCGGACGCCAAATATGGAGTCCAATTCACGTCTGTGTATGGCAGGTGCCGGCAATGGCTACAAGCTCTCTCTGGGAGCAGATGGGCCTCCGGGTTCTTATCAGGATATGGATCAAACGGATTTATTCTTCGTTATTGGCGCTAATATGGCCGACTGTCATCCGATTCTGTTCCTCCGGCTGATGGACCGGGTGAAGAGCGGAGCCAAGCTGATTGTCGTTGACCCCCGGCGGACGGCAACTGCGGAGAAGGCTGATTTGTTCATGCAGATCAGACCCGGAACGGATCTCGCCCTGCTCAACGGACTGCTGCATCTGCTTGTAAAAGGCGGCTATACGGACCCGGCCTTTATCGGCCGCTTCACCTCTGGTTTTGAGAGCATGGAGGAATTCCTGGAGGACTATCCGCCGGATAAAGTCTCCGAAATAACCGGCATCCTGGAAGCGGATATCCGGCAGGCGGCCGAGTGGATCGGCGAGGCGCCGGAGTGGCTGTCCTGCTGGACCATGGGTCTCAACCAGAGCATCCACGGCACCTGGCACACGAATGCCATTTGCAACCTGCACCTTGCTACAGGAGCCATCTGCCGTCCGGGGAGTGGCCCCTTCTCACTCACCGGACAGCCCAATGCCATGGGCGGCCGGGAGATGGGCTACATGGGTCCAGGCTTGCCCGGCCAGCGTTCTCTGTTGTCGGAAACCGACCGAAGCTTCATAGAAAAGCTGTGGGAGATCCCCCATGGAACACTTCGAACCGATACCAGCGGCGGCACCATTTCCATGTTCGAAAGCATGATCTCAGGCAAAATCAAAGCCTGCTGGATCATCTGCACCAATCCGGTGGCTACCGTTCCCAACCGCAAGAAGGTCATCGCTGCCCTGGAAGCGGCTGAACTGGTCATTACCCAAGACAGCTTCCTGGAAACGGAGACCAACCGGTATGCGGATATTCTGCTGCCCGGAGCCTTATGGGCTGAAGGTGAAGGGGTGATGATTAATTCGGAGCGCAACCTGACCCTGATGCAGCAAGCCGTCGAGCCGCCTGGAGAGGCCATGCCGGACTGGCAGCTTATCGCCCGGGTAGCCGCTGAAATGGGTTATCCTGAAGCTTTTTCCTACTCTTCTTCGGCAGAGGTCTATGCGGAAATCCAGCAAGCCTGGAATCCAAAAACAGGATATGACCTGCGCGGGGCCACCTATGCGCGGCTGCGTGAAACGCCTGTGCAGTGGCCTAGTGCGCCGGATCAGCCGGACGACCGGAATCCGATCCGTTATTTGAACCGTCAAGGCGGCGACAGTTCTCCGGATATCGTGTTCCCGACAGAAAGCGGGAAAGCTGTATTCTGGGCACGTCCGTATATGCCGCCTGCAGAGATGCCAGACAGCGATTATCCCTTTGTGCTGAATTCCGGCCGCTTGCAGCACCAATGGCATACGCTGACCAAAACAGGCAAAGTTCCCAAGCTTAACAAATTGAACCCGGGCCCCTTTGTGGAAATTCACCCGGAAGATGCTGAGGTGCTGGGAATTAAAGACCGAGATCCGGTGGAACTCCGATCGCGGCGGGGGCTGGCAATTCTCCCGGCGGTTCTTTCAGACCGCGTGCGCCCCGGCAACTGTTTTGCCCCCTTTCACTGGAATGATGTCTTTGGATCACAACTGGCTGTCAATGAAGTTACCAATGATACCGTCGACCCCCTGTCCTTACAGCCCGAGTTGAAATTTTGTTCTGTGTCACTGGTCAAGGCTGCAGGCCAGCCTTCCGGGGAACCACATGCGCCGGTTACGGACAGCAATCCGGCTTCAACTCCAGCCAGCACTGAGACCGCCCGTCCGAAGGAGGCCGTAACTATGAAGCAACTCGACACGCTCGCGGGCATGCTTGGGATTGAAGCCCCCGGAGCCATGATTCTGGATAGCCACGAACAGGCTTATCTGTCCGGCTTCCTCACTAGCCTACGCACCGAGGCCGGCCGGTCCGCTTCCGGCATTCCGGTGCTGCCGCCCGCTGCGCCTTTTGAGCCGCCAACCCGCTTCTTTGTAGATGGCCTGCTGGCGGGCATGTTCTCCCGCACTCCCCTCCCCGGGGCGGAAGCTGACTCAAGACCCGAACCATCATCGGATCCAGCCCCTTCGGAGGTTGCCCCGTTCCCGGAGAGCACCACGACAACCAGCCTTCCGGTAACCGTCCTATGGGCCTCACAGACCGGAAATGCGGAGGGTGCAGCCATCGACTGTGCCAAGAAGTTACAGCAAGCCGGTTATGATGTGCAGCTCGTAAATATGAATCAATATTCCGTGAGCGATCTGGCCAAGAACCGGTTTGTCCTGTTCATCGCCAGCACCTTCGGAGCCGGCTATCCTCCTGACAATGGAGAATGCTTCTTCCAATCCCTAAGATCAGAGAATGTCCCACTGCTACAGGATCTGCATTATGCCGTGCTCGCTTTCGGAGATTCCAATTACGATCTCTTCTGCGGCTTCGGGCGGAACCTGGATACCCGTCTGGAGGAGCTTGGCGCACAGCGGCTGCTTGACTGCGCCCATTGCGATACGGACTTTCAGGAGCAGGCGGATGCATGGACGAATGATATCTCAGTATTGTTGAGCGGATTTACAGGCAGCCCGAAGCCCAGTGTACCTGCCGCAGCAAGCGGTAACTCGTCCACTCCGGTTGACGTATCCGTCCCGGTTACCTCAAGTTCGGAACCACGCGGATATCACCGGAACCACCCGGTACCTTCACGGCTGCTGTTCAAGCAGAATCTGAACAAGGCCGGATCTGAAAAAGAAACCCGCCATTACGCCTTCGACCTTACGTCTGCCGGAGTACAGTTCGAAGCAGGCGATGCTCTGGGCGTATGGCCTGCCAATTGTCCTGATTTGGCCCGCAATCTGCTGCACACACTGGGCATTGAACCTACGACTCCGGTAATGGTCAAAGGCCAGGGAGAACTGCTGGTGACCGAAGCACTGCTCCGTCATTTTGAGATTGCCCGCGTTACTCCGGACATGCTCCGGTTCATCCGGGACCGCACTCAGGATGCCCGGTTAAGCAAGCTCCTGGAAAGTGAGAACCTGGCGGACCTCAAGCAATGGCTGTGGGGTCGTCAACTGATCGATGTGCTGCAGGAATTTCCGGTTTCCCTGAGCGCACAGGAACTTCTGGAACAGCTCAAGCCTTTGCAGCCTCGCCTCTATTCGATTTCTTCCAGTCCGAAAGCAAATCCGAACGAGGTTCATATAACAGTTTCCACCGTTCGCTACGAGAACAACGGCAGCGCCCGCAAGGGAGTATGCTCCACATTTCTCGCCGACCTCGCTACTGAGGATACAGACATTCCTATTTTCATTCAAAAGAATGCCCATTTCCGTCCGCCGGCAAATCCCGAGGCCCCGATGATTATGGTCGGTCCGGGCACAGGCATTGCTCCGTTCCGGGGTTTCCTGCAAGAGCGTAAAGCGTCTGGAGCCAAGGGAAGAAATTGGCTGATCTTCGGGGAACAGCGGGAAGACAGTGATTTTTATTTCTACGATGAGCTTGAAGTTCTTCAGACGGAAGGTTTCCTGCATCGGCTGGATACAGCCTTTTCGCGTGATCAGGCTGACAAAATCTATGTACAGCACCGCATCCTTGAGCATGGAGCCGAGCTATGGGCCTGGCTTCAGGAAGGCGCACACTTCTATGTATGCGGAGATGCCCGGCAAATGGCCAAAGAAGTAGATGCCGCACTGAAGAGGGTGATCCAGCAGCACGGTGGTATGACTGCGGATGAAGCAATTAATTATGTAAAAGAAATGTCGTTATCCAAGCGGTACGCGCGGGATGTCTATTAAGAAGACAACAACGCGGGCAGCGATTCTCCAGTAACGGGAGAATCGCTGCCCTGCTGTCTTTTTACGTTTTTTCAAATAACAGGACTGTCTTATTCATGGATACTCCAGTTTACCCCGTTATACCAAGGGTTGTTTGAAGATTTGAGGTTTCGGGTGAAGCTGGATAACTGCTCGTGCATTTCAATAAAATGAAATCATTGCAGCCTGCATCCGTAATTGTTTTTACTAAATTTTCAATTTCACCAAGCGAAGCCATCCCTGTTGAAATAATCATCGGCTTTCCTTTGGATGCGACTTTTCTTAATAAAGGGATATCATTATTTTTGAAGGAGGCAATCTTGTAGCAAGCAACATCAAGGATTTCTAAAAATTCAATGTTTTTCTACGGTATAATAAACATCTTTAATATGGTCATAATTTGCTGCAATTTGCCGTAAAGTATCATTAGCTTTTAAATCAGCGGCAATTACGGTATCAAAATGCTGACTAATTCGAATCAATTCACTTTTATTTTCGTAAAATATAAAATGAACCGCTTGATGTGGATATATTTTTGTAAGATATTCTTTAAAATGAAAAGGTACAGCCAATTTTAGAAGTATATTATCTCTATACATTCTTTTTGTTTCTTTTATCATCGTTTCAAGGTTTCTATTTTTTTCCAGGTCAGAGCAGAAAAGCAAAATAGCCCTATTGTAATCATACATACAACTGCTATTAATTAGCGCTAGATCAATTTCTTCCCTTATTCTTGCAAGTTCAATGTTATTTTTTATTTCAGTGTAATGATGTTTAACAATTGTTGGTGTATGTTTTTCCCGTAGAAGTCTCCCTGCATTTTTCCTTTTCTCGTTTTTTTCTTCAGTATTATAACTTTTGGATTTATAATGATAAATATAGCAATCATCGGCAACCTTTAGTTTAAACCCTGCATTGACTGCCCGAATACAATAATCATCCTCTCCCCCATAGCAAGGAAAGTTTATTTCATCCTGATCACCTATTTTTTCAATGACGGAACGGTTAATCATATAACAAAACCCATTCACTTGATTAACAACTGGAAATATTCTTTTTGATTGTTGTTCTATAAAATATGCCATTTGTTCAATGGTTAGCTCTTTACCTCCTAATTTTTTCAATTCGTTTACCGTGCCTCCATTTCCATTAACATCCTTAGGTACTGACTGATAGCTGGCCGAATTTGATAAAGGTCCAACAATCCCTGTACTGCTTTCAGATTCCATACAATCCATCAGTTTTTCTAACCAATGAATAGATACAATTGTGTCACTATTTAATAACACACAATATTTTGATGTAAACAATTTCAGTCCTTGATTTGATGCAATTGTGTAATCAGTCTTTGAGTTATTAGTTTTTAATTTACAATCATATTTCCTTGCGAAAGAAGCTAAATAGTCTTTTGTTTCTTTTTCACTCCCACTATCCACAATGATTAAATTGAATGGAATGGTTTTTTTTGCTATCAAGGATTCTAAGCACAATTTGACATACTCCAACGCGTTATATACACAGACTATTACATCTATAGTATGTGATCTGTTTAAATTACCACTCTCCAATAATCTCACCTCTCCCTCTATTTTTTTCTCCCTTTTAAAGGCTAAAAGTTCATTCTATATAAGCGATTTCGCATTTTAATAATTTCTGGACGTCTTTTTGAAAGACTTAATGATTCAACAATAAAAGTTGAATTAGCAGTTGGAATTAGTTCATGCTTAAACCCCTGTGAATAAGTGCGTTTAAATATTTCTTGTGTTGCCCCACCATATTCATCAACACGCTCACAGAACATGCCAGCTCTTATTAGATCATTTCGGTAAACACAAGAGAAGTTCTCAACAAATCCTTTTATTCTTCCTTTTGTACCAAATAACCATTTTTTAGGCATTAGATTTTTGACAAATTCACTAATAGCATTGGAATGCATACTTATACGCTGATCGCAAAATACTAAAATATCACCACTTGCCTCTATTATCCCTACATTACGAGCTCTAGCTAGCCCATAATCATTTTCCTTTCGGGATGTGTTTCGATATACAACTGGAAAAGAGACTGAACGTGCAAATTCCTCTATTACTGACTGATTTTCACTATTCGGATTGTCATCACAGATAATTAACTCTTTATTAACATAATCTTGGGCAGCAATAGATTGTAAACAATTAAGTATTGTATGATGATATTCATAAATTGTTACAATTACAGAGACTGGGGTTCCAGGAAAAAGGGAACTGTAAAGCTTTTGATAATTGTATGCTCTGCGTTCGTCTGCTTGTTTTGAGCCAATTTGCCAAGCTCTCTCGCGCATAACTAAGAGCTCTTGCTCGTTGCTCAGAAGATTCTCAATAGCATTTGTCAATGAAGCGACATCATTTAATGGAGACTCTAATAATCGCATACTATTCTTTTTGTTAAGTTCTGGCACATGTCCGACTAAACGGGAAAGAATTGGCACCCCAGAGATCATGGCCTCTAATATTGAAACAGGTCCAATCTCACTTTCATCCGAGTTACAAACGAATAAGGTAGATTGATAATACAATTGTTGAAGTTCTTCCTTACTCACCTCTTGTCGGTAAGTAACACGTCCAGTTTCTAACACTTTAGTTAAATAGCTTTCATCCGATTTTCGACCAACCAATAAAAGGTTTAGCCCAAGGTTACGGCATGCAACTGCTACTTCAAAAACTCCCTTTTCTTGCTTTATTTCATCGGTAACCATAATCAAATTTTTATTATTCGTCCACTTGTCATTAAAAGTCCAGAAATTAGTATCCACTGTTAAAGAAATAAATACGCTGCCCGGTATTCTTCTTTGCATCGTTTTATTTGAAGAGACTACTTTATCAAACATGCTATATTGACTGTTATTTAGATAATCAGGAATATGGTTGGTTAATATTTTTTTCTTTTCTGAAAGCCAGGAATACCTGTTTAATAGCAAAAGCGCAATATGAGGATGTTGAAAATCAATAATGTCTGCATCCTTACCGTATTTTTCGAATCGCATAAGTTGAGAAGTACTTGGGGTTGTAGGATGTACATCGAAAACTTGGTAATCATAGCGATCCATATAGGGCAATAAACCATTAGCTAAATAATCTATATTTGAACCGATCTGGTCAATTACGCTAACTATTTTTAACAAAATTATATCCCACCCTTTCCTCCCACTATAAAATAATAAGTGCTCTTGTTTACTCACTCGTTCTTAGATTTTCAGTCAGTTCTCCCCAAGCTCTGGATCTTTTCGTTCCTAGGATTTGCGCGAGTAGATTTTCCACTCACATCCTCAATTAACTTATGTCTCAAATTTAATCATTGTCACTTAATTTGAAAGAAAAGGCTACTGATTGTATCCCCCCCCCGGCCACATCAGCGGGTATATCTTAAAAATTTTGCTGGGTTACCAACAACTACATTGTTTTTCGGAACATCACGCAAAACGGCACTATTCATCCCAACAAGTGAAAAATCACCTATTGATACATTTTGTTTTATTGAGCTATTTGTTCCTATATAGCATGATTTACCAATTGCAACAACACCGGAAATACAAACTCCACCAGCAATACAGGAGTAATCGCCGATAATATCATCGTGACTTATCACTGTATTTGGAAGGATGATTACATGATCACCAATTTTAACATTTGATGTAATCGTGACATTCTGGAAAATAACCGTCCCCCGACCAATATCAGACATTTTTGATATATGGGCAGTAGGATGAATAATAGTTTCGAATTTTTCGATACCGACTTTCGTCTTTGCTATAATAGATTCTTTTTCCCAAAAATTTCGAGGACTTCCTATACCGTTCACAATAAAATGCGATGGAGGAAGATCTTTGGCAGTGGGAAGCGGGCCAAGAATGGGTAACCCTGCAATCCTTTGTCCCCAATGATCTGGGTTATCATCAAGAAATCCGACACATTCATATTTTAATTGAATAGCATTAATGTCATTTATTGTATCCAAAATATCAATACAGTTTCCACCTGTACCTAAGATAACAATTGGTCTGATTGTCATTATTACACACTCCTTGAAAGTCGATTAGTTATATTAATGTATGAGATATTAAAAATGTGTTTAATCGGAAATTCCATTCATGTCTATGGAATGTTAAACATCCAATGCATAATATAATTTTGAAACTTGTAGATGGATTTTTCATAAGTTGATTGTATTGACTAATTTGAAAGGAGTAACTTATGGAAAAACTCAAGATATTATATATTAGCCGTGATTTTTCCAAAAAGACGGAAAGACATCCATATTATCTCTCTCAGGCATTGTCTAAGGTAATCGATTTAGTGCTATGGAGTGAGCCAGGGGATATTCAAAATATCCTGAATCATATCAGGTTTAGGCCGGATTTTATATTGATCAATGATCCGGTTGACAATCGTTCTCCCATCATCACCGGACTCTCCTCTCTTAATATCCCATTCGGTGTTTTCATGTATGATCTTCATCGACTCGTGCAAGAACGTATCCTTTTTATTGAGCAGAATCATGTTCCATATATTTTCACACTTTGTCGAGATTACTTTATAAATAGGTATCCCAAATATCTCCAAATAATGAGGTGGCTGCCTCACTTTGCCAATGAAGAGGTCTTTAAAGATTATGGGTTACCTAAAGACATCGATTGTTTAATGATGGGGGTAGCAAGGAGGTATTATCCGTTAAGAAAAATCATGTATGATGCTTTAATAGATAAGCCTTTTTTTGTTTATCATCCACACCCTGGTTACGAAAACCAGGATGAAACCAGGAAAAATATTATTATAGGAGAAAAATATGCTAAGGAAATTAATCGAGCAAAATTATTTTTAACATGTGATTCAACCTTCCATTATCCATTAGCAAAGTATTTTGAAGTTCCGGCTTGCAACACTCTTTTACTTGCGCCACCCTTAAAAGAGCTAGAGGATATAGGATTTATACCGGATGTACACTTTGCCTCTATTAATGAAAAGAATTTTTTGGAAAAGATTGAGTTCTATTTAACACATGATCAAGAACGGGTAAAGATTGCAAATGAAGGTTATAGAATGGTTCATACAAAACATTCAGCGACGGTACGTGCCTTAGAGTTAGTAAATATGATTAAGGGTATCTTAGGTACTCACAATTGATATAAGAAAGTGGAGTTACAATTTTTTCTAATTTGATACCAAAAAGAGGGGATGCAAATGATTGATAGATTTAGAGAGAATGCAAATATAGGTGAACTGGTCGTAATTCAGGAGGGTGTCGTATTAGGAAAAAACGTTTCTATCGGGCATCATACGGCTATTTTGGGAAATACCCGAATTGGGGATAACGTAACGATAGGATCTCACTGTATTATCGGAGTTTATCCCGGTGGAAATGCAAATATGCGAAAAACGGAGACTACTTTACCTCCACTTGAGATCAAATCTAATGTCAAAATAGGAAATCATGTTTCGATTTACACGGGAACTATAATCTCTGAAGAAGCATTCATTGGGGATCAAGCAAGTATCCGTGAAAAAGTACGGATTGGAGCGAATACTGTCATAGGTCGAGGTGCCATGGTTGAATTAAATACATCAATTGGTTCGCATTGCACCATCCAAACCTTAGCTTATGTTACGGCAGATACTACGATTGAAGATCACGTCTTCATTGGTCCATGCGTTTCCATGTCCAATGATAAATATATGGGAGCAAAAGAATTTACATTGAGAGGTCCTTATATTAAGGAAGGAGCAAAAATAGGGAATAATGCATCATTGTTACCTGCCATCATTATAGGTAAGAATACTGTGGTTGGTGCAGGGGCCGTTGTGACAAAAAATGTGCCGGATTTTGAGACAGTTGTAGGAAACCCAGCAAGAAAAGTACCGGATAAAAATACCTTGTAAAGGAATGAAAACAAATGATACCTCAATTGGATTTGAAGGCGGAATACGAGAGTGTAAAGGATGAGATACAGAAGTCAGTTCATGAAGTTCTGGAAAGTGGATCCTATGTTCTAGGGAATAAAGGAAAGCAAATTGAAAAATTGTTATCCGAATACGTAGGGACCTCTTATGGCATTGGGGTTGCGAATGGGACAGATGCACTCCTTCTTTCATTGGAAGCCATGTCTATTGGGGATGGAGATGAAGTCATTACTCCCCCCTTTACCTTCTTTGCCACAGCAGAGGTTATTGCTCGTGTCGGGGCAAAGCCTGTTTTCGTCGATATTGATCCCATAACGTATAATATGAACCCCGCTTTGATTGAACAAGCGATAACAAAAAAAACGAAAGCAATTATGGTTGTACACCTTTTTGGACAATCGGCAGATATGGAAAAGATTATGGAAATAGCGAAAAAATATCGTTTAAAGGTTATTGAGGATGCATGCCAATCCATCGGAGCCACTTTTAATGGGGAAAAAGTAGGATCATTTGGTGATACAGGTTGTTTTTCGTTTTTCCCTTCCAAAAATCTTGGAACATATGGAGATGGAGGTATGGTAGTAACGAGTGATAAGGATTTATATGAAAAAATTAAAGTATTGAGAAATCATGGAAGCGAAAAAAAATATGTACATTCTGATATCGGTTTAAACAGTCGGTTAGATGAAATCCAAGCAGCCATATTAGAAGTGAAATTGAAGAGACTAGATGATTGGAATCAAAAAAGGAGAGAAATTGCGAACCGCTACTCAGAAAAGTTGATAGGTTTGGTTAAAACCCCTATTACGGTGAAGAATCGGGAACACGTCTTTCACCAATACAGCATTGAAACAGACAACCGCGACGAATTAGCCTCATACCTAAACCATAGAAAAATTGCTACAGGCATCTATTATCCCCTACCCCTTCATCTTCAACCTGCCTTCCATGGACTCCATTATCAAAAAGGAGACTTTCCAATAGCAGAAAAGGTTTCGGAAAAAATCCTGGCCCTGCCGCTTTATCCAACGTTAAAAGAATACGAACAAGATTATGTAATATCCTCAATTAAAGAATTTAAGGGTGATAGTAATGGAATTAATTAATATTGGGGTAGCCGGAGTCGGAATTATGGGCATGAATCATTGCCGAACCCTGGATAAGATGAAAAATGTCCATTTTGTTGGTGTTTATGATAACGATATGAAACGGTGCCTGAAAATAGCTAAGGAGTACGATGTTTGTCCTTTTTCGTCATTTAGTGAATTATTAAAAAAAGTGGATGCAGTAATCATTTCTGTTCCAACCAGTTTACATTTCACTTTCATCCAACAGGCATTGCAGGAAGGAAAACATGTTTTGGTTGAGAAACCATTCGTCAGTTCGATGAAAGAGGCGGAACAAATTAAACCATTAATCAAGGCTAAGAATGTCATTGTTCAGGTAGGGCATGTGGAAAGATTCAATCCGGTAATTCAACAGCTAAACAAAATTATTAATCGCCCCAAAATGATTTCCATTGAAACGAGGCGATTAGGGGCCCTCAACCGAGTGATTGACATAGATGTTATTTTTGACCTTATGATCCATGACATTGATATTGTCTTAAGTTTGGTCGGAAGTCCGATTCAAAGCCTTTCTGCGGTAGGTTATAGCCTGACGGAATCTGGGCAGATGGATGTGGCTAATGCTGTGCTTACTTTCAAAAATGGGGTCATAGCAAATCTGGTAGCCAACCGCTTATCTCAGGAAAAAGTAAGGACGTTGACGATCACCGAAAGAGATCGGTTGATCAAATCTGACTATATGACCAAAGAGTTATTTATCTATCAAAAAGTGGATTCTGTTATAGAAAAAAATCTATCCTACCGACAAGAAAGTATAGTTGAAAAGATCATCGTTCCCAACACTGAACCCCTTTTTGCTGAAATCGCTCATTTTGTGCAATCCATTCGAATGAAGCAATGTTCCATTGTAGGACCTGAAGAAGCAACCCAAGCCTTGGAAGTCGCACAGATGATTAGAGCATACATCGAGGGGAACAAGTAACAAGTGGAGGTGGACTATGAGGCCTAAAATAAAAAATAGCACAATATTAGTTACCGGCGGTGCGGGATTTATAGGGAGTCACTTGGTAGAACAATTAATGATGAATGAAGCGAAACAAGTCATAGTTGTTGACAATATGTTTTTAGGAAACAGAGAAAACTTATCAGACGCATTGTCCAAGGGAATGGTCTTATATGTAGATGATGCCGAATTAAATGGCTCTCTGGAATATATAATTGAAAAACATAAGATTGATATTGTTTTCAACTGTGCCACTAAGGCATTGAATTATTCCTTTATCAATCCATCGAATGCCTATATGACAAATGTGATCGTTTTAAATAATCTGCTTGAGTTACAGAGAAAAGGAGCATTTAAAACACTCTGTCACTTTTCATCATCTGAGGTTTATGGCAGCGCACAATATGAGCCGATGGATGAACAGCATCCGATACTTCCAACTACGGCCTATGCTGCAGGCAAGGCCGCTGCTGACACCATGTTACACAGTTATGTTAACATGTTCGGTCTGGATGCGTTTATCGTAAGACCCTTTAATAATTATGGTCCTAGGCAAAATTATGAAGGCCCTCTATCAGGAGTGATTCCTGCAACGATTATGAAATTGTTAAATGGTGATCCTCCGGAAATCCATGGAACCGGTCTACAAAGTAGAGACTATATTTATGTAGTAGATACAATCGATTCTATAATCAAGGTTTATGATGTGATTAAACGTGGAGATTGTGTAAATATTGCAGCCGGTAATCACATTGCAATTAAAGAAATTATCTTAAAAATATCAAAAATCCTCAATTATAAAGGTCCAATTTTATATAAAGATTGTCGACCGGCAGATGTAGCCTGTCATCATGCAGGCAATCAAAAGATCAAGTCGATGATTGATTTTAATTTAGTGGATTTTGATGAAGGGTTATTAAAAACGGTGCGATGGTATAAAGAAATATATAACAAGAGGAATGTTCTTAAATGATAAAATTAATAAAACCTTATATTACCTTTCAAGAAGTTGAAGAAGATTTCAAAAGAATATTTGAATCAGGAACTTTTACCAAAGGAGAATATGTAAACAAATTCTTACAGGAAATAAAAACTTATTTAGGAGTCGATCATGCCTTCCTGACCACCTCTGCGACTACAGCATTGACAATGTGCTTAAAATCACTCGGAATAGGATTGGGAGACGAGGTGATCGTATCCGACTTTTCTTTTCCGGCAACCGTAAATGTTGTAGAGGATATCGGAGCGATGCCAATCTTTGCGGATGTGGATCAGGATACTTTCAATATGAACTCGGAAGAACTAGAAAGGAAAATAACCAAAAAAACAAAAGCAGTCATATTCGTGGATGCGTTCGGAAACCCAAGCGGAATATCTAAAATAAAAGGGATATGTGAAAAACATCAAATACCGTTGATTGAAGATGCTGCTTGTGCCATCGGGAGCAGTGAAAATGGAGTCAACGTAGGTAAAATCGCAGATCTTACCTGTTTTAGTTTTCATCCCCGGAAATTGCTTACGACTGGCGAAGGAGGAGTGATTACAACCAATAAGAAAGAAATCGCGGAAATTATGAGTGTTAAATTAAACCATGGAGCGATTGTCCGAGAGGGAATGGCTGACTTCATTAATTATGGATATAATTACAGACTATCGGAGCTTCAAGCAGCAATGGGAATAAAACAATTAAATAAATTAGAATCAATTGTGAAAAGTAGGAACAGTATAGCTGACGAGTATAAAAAGAGACTCCATCTTTTAGGTTTTAAAAGGCAAAATTCGCTGGACAATGTGATTCATAATATTCAATCCCTCGTTTTTATGGTTCCCGAAGGGATGAATAGAGATCATTTAATCGCTTATTTAACGGAAAATGGAATTGAATCCACAATAGGAACGTATTGCCTGAGCAATACAACTTATTATAAGAACAAGTATAATAGTGTTCAGCCAATTGCAAAATATCTTGAAAAAAATACCGTAACTCTTCCTTGTTATGATAACGTGGATCACAAATATATTAGCAACATAATAGAAAAATATGTGAGGACTCTCGAGGATTAAGCAGTCCAATGGGTGGCTGCCGATTTCTTCTATTTGAAAACACCCGTCAAGGCTAAATGAACGCTTCGTGGCCTTGACGGGTTTACGGTCCTGGACAACTACTCCAGCTATTTTCGGACAACCCGTCCCATCCTCTTTTGGACATTATGTGGTACGTAGTTATCTTAAGCGATCATTCGCCAATAGACTCGAGGAGGGCATACTATGAAGGTAGTTGTTTATACTTCATTATTTGGTAATCATGATTCCGTTAAAGAACCCTTATATATAGATAAAAGTGTGGATTATATTCTGTTTACGGATGACCCGAGCATAAAGTCTGAAAATTGGACGATTAAAGTATTGGAAAAACAATTTGAAAGCCCAAGAAAAATGGCTCGTTTAACCAAATTGTTATCTCATAAATTTCTACCAGAACATGACCTAAGCATTTATTTGGATGCAAATTTTAAATTAAAAGCAAAAGATATTTATGAGATGATAGTGGAATGTCTAGAGGGCCAAGATATTGCCTTATACAAGCATCCAAGACGAAACTGCACCTATCAAGAATTAGAACACTGTTTAAAAGTCAACAAAGTAAGCACCGAAATTGCGGACCGTGTAAAAATAAAGTATCTAAATGAAGGATTTCCTCGTGATTATGGATTATTTGAGAGTGGATTTATTATTAGAAAAAACACGGAAAAAATAAACCAATTGAATGAACTTTGGTGGAACGAAATCGCTACTGGAAGCGAACGAGATCAGTGTTCTCTAGTGTTTTGTCTGTGGAAATTGGGAATCACTACAAATGAAATCAAAATTGGCCAACAAATTCGTATAAATCCCTATATCATTGGGTATAAACATAAAAATAATTCATAAAAACGCGATCGGACGATGCATTACCATTAGCTGAACGCGTCCACTCGCCCCCCCCCTACAAGATGCACACATCCTTCCTGCCTTTTCTTGAATATATTTTGCAGACCGTTTAGGCATTTTAATTAAGCATAACAAAATTTAACGCATATTATTATATGAGACTATTTTGGAAGGGGAGTAAAAGTGGAAAATAATCCGATTAAGATAACATTTATCCCCAAAAGAAGGCCTTTTATAAAAAATGCCACATCAAGACTTCGGGCTTTATATCTAATAGATCATCTTCAAAAGTTATTTCCCAACAAGTATATAGCTAATCTTGATGATCCGGAGAATGCTGACATTATTGTTGTGAATCAATCCGCTTCACAAGAAAATTTAATAAAAATTCTAGATCAAAAAAAAAAACGAAAGGTTTTTCTCATCTATGATGTGGTAGGACGGCAGTACGATGATGCCAGAGAATCATTTAACCAAGTTGCGCAGCAAGCTGATTTAATTACTGTTGCAAATGAAACTCAAAAAGCGCGGATAGAGGAATTGAAGCTAGGTAAACCTTGTTGCATTTTGAATGATGGTATCGATTATGTTGAACAATTGAACCCTTCCCTTTCACCGTTTAACGGAAAAGTGGTTTGGTTTGGTAATCACCAACTAGGTAATTTAGAATCAGCCATGTGGGCAATTGATTATATATCTGCGCAACCTAAATATTCAATAGGTGTTATAGGCAATAAAGACATTAAATTAGACAATGTTGAGTTAATAGAATGGAAATATGAAGGATTTATTAATAATCTAAAACGTTATAGTCTATGCTTTTTGTCTCACGATAGTTTGGAAAAACAAAAGAGCAATAACAGATTGCTAGTGACGATTGCAAATGGTATTCCCACAATTGTATCAAATTCTGCTGCTTATTCTGAGTTACTTCGTAAGTTCAAGTTAGATTATGCCATTGTCAATAATGAAAATGAATTACAAAAGGCTCTTTCCATCCTTAGTGATGAGGAACAAAGACAAAAGTATTTAAGTGAGATACAGCCTTATATTTTAGAGAACTACAATTATAATGCTGTAGCAAAAAAGTTTGATCAGATATTAAATCTCTACTACTTAAAAAGTATATAAGAGGTGTAATTAATGTCCAGAATTGCCGTAGTAGGTACAGGTTATGTTGGTTTAGTGTCGGGAGCAATCCTGTCAGACTTTGGCCATAAAGTTACATGTGTTGATATTGATCAAAACAAAATTGCTCGTTTAAAACAAGGTATTATTCCCATATATGAGCCAGAATTAGAAACAATGGTCGAAAAAAATTATTATTATAAACGACTATATTTTACAACTAATATCCAGGATGCAGTAGAAAAAAATGACATTATCATCATTGCGGTTGGAACACCCCCAGCAGATGACGGAAGTGCTGATCTTCAATATGTTCTTACTGTTGCCGAGAGTATAGCTACTTACATGAATGGATATAAGGTGATTGTCAATAAGTCGACTGTACCCGTAGGAACAGGACAAAAAGTCAAGTCACTGGTGCAAGATGCTCTAAACGAAAGAGGGGTAAACTATACTTTCGACGTAGTTTCAAACCCTGAATTTTTAAGAGAGGGATCTGCAGTTAGAGACTTTACTCATCCCGATAGAGTAGTTATCGGTGCTGAGAATGAAAAAGCTATCAATCTAATGAAAGAAGTATATCGAGTCCTATATATCAATGAAACTCCTTTTGTCATAACGAACATTGAAACGGCAGAAATCATTAAGTACGCATCAAATGCCTTTCTTGCCATGAAAATTACCTTTATTAATGAAGTAGCTAATCTTTGTGAAAAGGTGGGGGCTGACGTTCAAAAAGTAGCTAAAGCAATGGGAAAGGACGGACGCATCTCCCCCAAATTTTTACATGCAGGTCCTGGTTATGGAGGAAGCTGTTTTCCAAAGGATACCAGATCTCTCGTTAAAATTGCCCAAGATAGCGGTGAACCTCTCTCTTTAATAGAAGCTACTATAAAAGCTAATGAAAGACAAAAGCTTAAAATGGTAGATAAGATCGTGGATGCTCTGGGTGAAGTTGAGGGAAAAACTATAGCGGTTCTAGGGATTACTTTTAAACCTAATACAGATGATATGAGGGAAGCACCTTCATTAGTCATCTTACCAGAATTAGTGAAGTATGGTATAAAGCTAAAGGTATATGATCCAAAAGGACGTGAAGAAGGTACATGGCGTCTTCATGATATAAAAGATAACCTGATTTGGTGTGAAGAAACTTACGAGGCTATTACAAATACGGATGCTACTTTGATTCTCACTGAATGGAATGAATTCAGAAACCTGGATTTTGATAAATATGATGAACTAAATAGTGGAAAGTATTTCTTTGATTTTAGAAATATTTACGATAAACAAGAATTAACTGGAAAAGGATTTAAATACTATGGTGTAGGTGTGTAAAATGAATTTAAAACCTGTAGATAGCACAAAAACATATCTTGTTACAGGTGCAGCCGGCTTTATTGGTATGCACCTTTCCAAAAAGTTATTGAGCATGGGTTGCAAAGTAATAGGATATGACAACATGAACGATTATTATGACGTGAACCTTAAACTTAGCCGTTTAAACATATTGAAGAAATTTGATCATTTCACTTTCCATAAAGCAGATTTAATTGACAGGGACTATCTTGAAAACTTGTTTTCAAAAAACAACATTGATATAGTAATCAACCTAGCGGCACAAGCAGGTGTAAGATATAGCATTGAGAAACCACATGTTTATATACAATCCAATATTGTGGGATTCTTCAATATTCTCGAGATGTGTAGACACCACAAAGTAAGCCACCTGCTTTATGCTTCCTCAAGTTCTGTGTATGGTTCTAATCAAAAGATACCATTTTCAACAGAAGACATGGTTGATCAACCCGTTAGTTTATATGCAGCTACAAAAAAGTCTAATGAACTAATGGCACATACTTATAGTCACCTTTATAGAATACCTGCAACCGGATTGCGTTTCTTCACAGTTTATGGTCCGTATGGAAGACCTGATATGGCATATTACTCTTTTACAAAGGCTATTATTGAAGATAAAATGATAAAAGTATTTAATAATGGAGATATGTACCGGGATTTTACTTATATTGATGATATTATTGAAGGTGTCACTAGACTTATAGAAAACTCTCCTGCAATATTTAATAAAACCTTACCCTACAAGGTTTATAATATTGGGAATAATAAACCTGAAAGATTAATAGATTTAATTCAAGCGATTGAACATTCAACTGGAAAAAAAGCGATTAAAAAATATTATCCAATGCAAGCTGGGGATGTGTACCAAACCTATGCTGACATAAAAAATTTATTTGAAGATGTAGGCTTTAAACCAAATACATCAATTGACGACGGTATCAACAAATTTATAACCTGGTATAATCAATATTACAATCAAGTGGACATGAATTAGGGAATTGACTTATGTGTATTCTGTCAATTCCCTTTTTCTTTATTATTTAACATATTATCGAAAAATCGATACTGCGAAAGACTTGCTTTTTCTATCGAATAATTTTTAGCAGTTTCTATTCCATTTAAGAAAAATTTATTTCTTATACTTTTATTTTCTACTAAATAACTTATAAAATGAATAACCTCTTCATTATTAGCAGTATCAACTAAAAAACTGTTGTATCCATGTACCGCATATTCATATATTCCTCCTATCTTTGGAAGGATAGTAGAGCAACCAATTGCCATTGCCTCTAATCCTGAACGTCCAAAAGCTTGATAAGTTGATAAATCAATAAAAATATTGGAGTCTTGTAAAAGCTCTGCAACTTGTTCCCTATGGAGTATCCCCTGATTTTTAAAATCAAAATTCAAAGGAATATTTAAAGAGTTCAATTCATTATCAGAGCAACCGAATATAGAAATTTCTATTTTTGAATTATATTTTTCTTTTATCGCTTTCAACACATTCATTGTTTCTTTAGGCGATCTTCGAGGAGTTTTTGGCCTGACCATTGCCACAATATGAACAACATCTTTTTTACGATTATTTATTGTCACTGCAGGTTTAAAAAGCATGTTGTCTAAACTCGGAGCAATTTTATAAACCTCAATTCCATGATTTTCTTTTATTATATTACGGATCCAATCCGTTTTGGCAAAAGCATTATTATTTAGAATTAATGTATAAGATTCTATCGCTTCTTTATACCAATGATGATCTTTATCAAACATCAATGGTTCATAATCTTGTATATAGTAGGAGGGTTTTATATAGGGGTGACATTCGATGATGTTTTTTAACATTTTCACCGTTGTAAATACGGTAGCTACTACGATGTCGAAGTGTTGAGAAAGGCGAATTAACTCATCTTGATTTTTATAATAAACACAAAACTCATCAAAATTTAAGTATTTTTCAGAAAATGGAATCTTATAGTTAAGATTGTTGGCTATTTTTGCATTTACATTCAATGTACGAAGTCCCATTGTTTCCTGTACAACTGAGTGTGATCCCCCATCTCCTCCTTTTGTTGGCAAAATAAATAAAATCGAGATATTACTTCTTTTTAAATTTTCACCGTTTTCTATCGCATTTTCAACTTTTTTCCTCAAAGTGTTTAGTTCCTTATTTTCTTTTAAAACTGTCATACAATCTCTTATTTTTTTACTGGAATACTTTCTGCAAATTAGCTTATCTGCTTGTTTTTTCAACAATTTTTTTTGGTCACTCGTGTAACTACTAGATTTATAATGATACACGTAACAATCATCGGCTACTTTTAGTTTGAAGCCAGCATTTTTTGCTCGGATACAATAATCATTTTCTTCGCCATATCCTTCCGAAAAAGTCTCCTGATCAAAATAACCAATTTTATCTATAACCTCTCTTTTAACCATTAAACAAAATCCATTTAAAAGTGGAACCTCTGGATAACATTTATCTGACCGGTTTTCCACTAAATTTGACATTTGTTCCAAGTTCATTTTTTCCGGGAGTGAATTTTTTGCCCAATCATTTTGTTCAAACAATTTTGGTACGGATTGCCAAGAAGCTGCATTGGAAAGAGGACCTGCTATACCTACAGCTTTCTCAGATTCCATACATGCAATTAGCTTTTCTAACCAGCGAAGTGTAACGATTGTATCACTATTAAGTAACACACAATATTTAGAAGATGATGCCAGCAACCCTATATTAGCGGCAATTGTATATCCTTGTGCATAATCATTTCTAATAAGCTTACAATTATAGACTTCAGCATATACCCTTAAAAATTTACTTGTTTCCTTGTTACTGCCATCATCAACTATAATAATATTAAAGGTTAATGTTCTCTTAGCAATTAATGACTCGAGACATACTTTTACTTCCTCTAAAGCATTATGCACACAAATGATTACATCAATTTCTTCAGTATTAGTTTCATTACGTTCATCATTACTTATTAGATTTTGCTTATTCAGTCTGTCTTCTTCTAAAATTAAACTTATTAAGCCCGGTTTTTTTTCAGTCATTCCATTATTCATATTCTCGTAAATTTGTCTCCTTGTTCTAGCATAATCCCAAATTCTAACATTAGTAATTTCACCAATAAAAAAACCGTAATTACTCAGACCCCCGATTATCCCTGAGGCAAAAACATTTGTTTTCAGGCTTTTCAAACCCATTTTTCTAATCTCACCATTAATAAAAAGATATGGGGTTTTATCACGATAAACAATTGCAATGTGAGTCCAGTCAGTAATACTTGTTTCATATACTAAAGTAGCTGGCAGATGATTTGCTGTATGTTCAAAAACTGAAACACCATTCGTCCCTACTGACACTCCTGTTCCAGCATACTCATTATCGCCCCCATAACCAGCTGCAATAACATACCTTTGATCTGAAATACCTGAAGCACCTATAACTGACTCTTTTCTAATTTGATGAGTTGCTTCAGGCTTAACCCAGAATTCATATGTGAAGTTATTCATTACTTCCTTAAATATGGATTGAATTGTTAATTTATCGCTACCACCGAACCTCATTTTATTATCACCCTTTTTCTTTGACCATTAGCATTGCATCGAGCTGTCCATGCAAGTAACAGTCACTTTCGCTTAGAGAGCCCCCTCCCCGGCTGGCTCTCACTTATTAACTCATGGCTCTATCCCACCGAAATATTCATTCTTCGTGACTTTAATACTTCGTATTGACATTAGATCAAAGATTTTTTTTGATTTGTCTCATGATCGTGAATTCTCCATTTGAAGTATTTATTGTCCCTAATGTAATCATCGAGAATAGAAAAAGGGGTATTATACTTCCAAGCGATATAATTAAAGCTCATCTGATCTCTTTTACTGAAGTTTTCAACTTCATTCCACCAAGCGTCCATTGTTTCTATAATTTTCGGATCATTGTGTCTCCTTAGAATTACTCCAGTAGAAATAAGGCCATTATTTTCTGGGTATCTCTCTTTTTCATATTTTTCAGCTTGGGCAAGAATGACATTTTTGTCATCTTTGTTTCTCCGTATGCAAACTTCTGCCTCTTTATATATGCAGTTTCTTCCATCAGAGTGCCTAAAAAAGACAAGTGAAGATTCCTTCAAATAACTTTGCAGCAACTCGTGTAGATCTCCAACGATAGTAATATTTGCATCTACCCATACACTGTAGTTATAGTCTTGAAAAAACAAGTGCGGTTGTATTTTTACATATCTTGCCTTTCTTGTCGAATCAAGATTCTCACGCGGGAAGGGTATTATCTTCCAAAAATTTGATTTTATATCCGGATTATCAGTGAAGCATACATAATCAAATTTATCGGATTTATACTGGGGTTCATAAAGATTGTCATAATTAGCTGTGATAGCAGTATAAACGACAACTTTATTTTTATTAATTTGACCGACTGAAGTACCTACTTCAGATTGATATATTATTTTGTTTTGCTCCATTAGTAAATACCTCCAGTATGTTTGCTAATCTAAACGTGTACCACTTACACAGCGTCTGCTAACGCAAAAGTTCTGAGCCAGGTACCTGTTATGCTGAATGAAGCTCAGCAACCTGGAGGAGAATCTCCGATCCTTACAATGTTAGGTGTATCTATATTTTTAAAGGCATTTCTTGTATCCATAATTAAGTTGGAATTTTCCGAAATCTCGTGGTAGTTATAAACATTATGGTTTGTTAATAAGATAATACAATCAAAATTACGAAGATTTTGATGATCCAATTCAATGGAATGTACAATATTTCCTTCATTATCTGTAAACTGGGTTGCATAAGGATCATTGTATTCAACTATAGCGCCCATTTCTTTTAATGTATGATAGATCGAAAGACTAGGAGATTCCCGTAAATCATCAATATTCGGCTTATACGCCATGCCTAGTAATAATATTTTAGAGTTTCTGACAGATTTATTAACCTTATTAAGCGCTATTTCAACCTTATTTAACACATACTCCGGCATATAATGATTTATTTCATGTGCTAATTCAATGAAACGGCTATAAAAGTTTAATTCTCTTGCTTTCCATGATAAGTACATAGGGTCAAGAGGAATGCAGTGTCCTCCAACACCAGGGCCAGGAGAAAATGGCATAAAACCAAAGGGTTTTGTACTCGCCGCTTTAATTACTTCCCATATATTTATTTCTAATTTTTCGCATAACAACGCCATTTCATTAATGAATGCAATATTCACACTGCGAAATGTATTTTCTAAAAGCTTACTCATTTCGGCTATCTTAGGGGAAGAAACAGTCACAAGTGATTGAATGGCATCCTTATATAACAAGGTTGCTATTTCAGTACAGAATTGTGTTTTTCCTCCAATTACTTTTGGTATGTTTTTTGTATTATATTTGCCATTACCAGGATCTACTCTTTCTGGAGAAAAACAAAGAAAATAATCCTCACCAGCTTTATATCCTTTTTTTGTCAATTCATATTCGATCAATTCCTCTGTTGTACCCGGATAAGTAGTACTTTCTAAAATAATGAGTAATTCTTTATGCATATATTGTTTTATTTCTTCAACTACTGATTTTATATACGACATATCCGGGATGTTATCCTTTGTTAAAGGAGTAGGAACACAAATGTTAATAGAATCTAAAGATAAAATTACTGAAAAATCATTTGTAGGAATAAATTTTTTACTGTTTATCACTTCGTGTAAATCTTCTTTATTTACTCCTGAAATATAGAAATCCATGTTCTTTAATCTACTGATTTTTTCTACATTAATATCAATTCCATAAACTTGGTAACCTTTTTTTGATAATTCAATTGCTAAAGGCATCCCTACATAGCCAAGTCCAATTACGCCAACTTTAGCCTTTAGGGAAATTAATTTTTCTTTTAAATTAGAATATGGTGAGTTCTTCTCCAATTCTAAAACCTTCCTTCTTTCTACATTTTTTTCTTATAATTACATTATTCTTCAGTTAAAATGGATTGAATGGACTTCGTGATCTAACAGGCTTATTGTAACTAGTCATGATTATGGATACCCTTGTCAATCAATATCGCCCCCCCTAGTGCTGTATACTTTCATACTATGTATTGATAATCAAAACGTAATAGGATATAAGACTAAATTTAGCGTGTGAATTAGTCTCATCTAATTCGTATGTTGTTTTTAATGTGGCAAATATCATCGGATCCCCGCTTGCAACGGCATCGCATCATCTTAGGACGCTAAAAAAATAAACCTGGTTAAATACCGCAAAGAAGGAAAGCTGGCGTTTTACTCCCTGGTAGATGAACGTGTGCGGCAGCTGATTCAGCTTGCTTCTACACATAGTCAGGAGTTGATGACAGTTGGAAAATAATACACAAAACGAAGATGAAGAAGGACTGAGGGAAGTCAAAGTCACGGGGGGAGGTGGGGATTTTTGGAACTGGAAGAGCGAAAGCGTCCGCCCGAAAGCTTTCCGAAGGAAAGCTCGCATCGGAGCATATGCTGTCTCCGGATTTTATCCGCTAGAAGCGGTATAAATCAGGAAATCCGGAGACAACAGCGGCTGGATGTCCAAAACATTCGCCGTAGTTACGGCAATTTATGATTGAACCTTCATCAGCAAATGATCGATTCGATGCTGAAAGGTGTGTGAAGTCAAAACGCGTTTTCTTGCTTTTATAGCCATTTGTCTGCGTTCTTCATCGTGTGCAATATAATAATGAATCTTCTCAAGTAAATCATTCTTATCTTGGAAAGAAACAATTTCCTTCCCTTCCTCAAAATGTTGTACCAGCTCTTCTTTAGAATCAATAAGTTGAAATACTTCGCAACTGGCAGCATCAAAGGTACGATTGTTGATACTTTTGGCAATAATGCCAATACGATTTTTATTGTATTTCTCATCAGAAGGACGGTGGATATTTAAAACAATTTTAGAACCATTATAATAATTCACAACGGTTTCGGGCTTTACCCAGGCGTTCACTAAATTTAAATCTCGATTTAAATTTTTGTTCCATTCATTATTATGTTTGCCCCACCCTCTCCCAACGATTTGAATTTGATAGTCTGTTCTCTTTAACAAGAATTCAATAAGCTCAATTCGATTACTATATGGTACTCCTACTAAACAAATATCACTTGTAAACTCTTCAGAGACTAGTGTGGAATGAAACACTTCTGGATCTGTTCCTAGCGGAAGATGATAAACATTTGGACGCCCAAGTCTTTTATATTGTTCTAATGCAGCTTGATCAATGGTGAAAATGTAGTCGAAATAAGTGATGAGCGGAATGGTCCAATCCATATAATAAGGGTCTTCCGTCAACCAAATGGCCGACTTTACTTTTGTTTGTTTTAAGAATTCTAGTGTTGGTTTGGAAATTTTCAATCCGGCCATTGCTAAAATAAGATCTGGCTGCAAAGATTGTTTCTTAAGTTTTAATGCATCAAAACCATTATTTAATGTAAAAGATTCACAATAGTGGCCTGCATTCTGAAATGCTTCTACTATACTTTGTTCAAAAAAGTAATAAACTGCTCTAAAACCTGAAGTAATAAAAAGAATTTTCATTTTTCTTCCTCCTTTGTAAATTAGAGTTTTTAGTTAATAGGACATTGACACAAACATAAAATAAAATATGCCATATGCTGATTAATAAAATAAGTGGAGGTGAACATATGGCACATAGCTTAGTTGAATTCGTTAGAAGTACCCAGACGAACCTGGATAACGGAGTAAATGTTCCAATTAATGCAACAGCAAAGTTGATATTAGAATTTGGAATTAATGTTCCGACTGCAACCAACTTCATAGAACTTACTACTACAGTAGGTTGGCAGGTGACGAACGTTTTTGCTACACCGCCTGATCAACCCAAACTCTCCCTTCAGATCCTTATGGATGGAGTCGTTGTTGGTAGTGCTGAACAAGAGTCCATTTCAAATGATGAAGATGAACCGCTTGAAATGACCACAGCGTTCCATTCCATTCTTACGAATGTATCTGTAGGGTTTCATGCAATTCAAGTGTTTGCCTCAAACCCTGATGATCTCCAGGGAGATATCACCATTACTGGTCCAGTCAATATTACTGGAAAAGTTTACGCGCCTGCATAAACTTATTATGCTTCCTGGGCTGACTCTGTGCGGCTAAGAAGATTTCCAGCAATGACTCAGTAGACAAATTAGCATTTCCCGACCCATACTTTTATTAATCAAAGTAAAAACTCCTATGTAGAAGTCTTGTTTGTTTTAGGGAACAAACAAAGTCAATATCTTCTACTATAGGAGTTTTTTAGAAAATGAAGAGAAATGATTCCCAACGATCACCTTCCATCGAGTGAAATCCATAATATACTATATATTCATCCGAATGGCGGCATATGCTAAAACAGTTGAACATTTAAACATATTTTCATTAGCAGGGACCCGCCTGATGTTGTAGTTTCTTATCTTTATTGTTACTACTAGTCTATAATGTCCCCGGGGTTGCAGCCCCAATCGGTCCCACAGCTCACTTTCCCCACCAAAATCAGGGCCATTGGGCTCATTCCGTGGCGATCAACGGACGCTTAAGCAATTCCCATCCGGTAATGCGTCTGATAGCCGGGATGGTAACGGCCGCCCCATCCTTCCACCTCTGGATGAATCAGCCCTAAATCAACCAATAATATCTTTCCGTTTCCAATTTGATTAGAATGGGCCACGACCTTATTCACACTGGCAAGATAGTTGTTGCAATATACTCCTCATCATCAATCGGCGTAGAATAATCGTTTTGACCCAAATTAATGACAATTCCATCAGGAAAATACCGGGAAAGTCCCATGGCGCCGTGTCTTTGCCGAGGGTCCCGAAAAAATGCTCCGGCAATCCGCGCCTGTTCCCTACGGCATCCTGCCAAACGCCAATGCCGCAAATGGCCATCGGGCGATCCCGTCCAATACGATTTCAACATAGTCCTGGCCGCCCGGATGGCGCCAATCGTCTTTGGAAGGGAACTGGACGATTTGCTCGAACTCCTTAATATTGTCATTAAAGGCAACAATACCGAAAGCGCTGAGTCCGGGATTATGGGTACTGTATCCGGCGAGCAGGCGCTCATGTCCGGCACTGTCCTTGGCGGTCATCAAACCGAACACCCAAGCTATTCCGGCGCCGTCAGGTAGTTGCGGCACCAAGCTTTTGACGAAACCGTCCTCTTTTGTGAAATAGTCCAGATTCACGCCGGCGTCCGGATCCAATCCGCCGTTTTGCGGCATCTGAGAAGTTGCTCCCGTCACACGGAAGTTCCCCAGCGGATATGCCGGTCTGTCGGTATCACCCCAGAACCAATACAGCTTATCTTTGTACGTGATCGTCTGCACAGCATCCCGTCCCATTCGTTACCATGCGGTTTATCAGTCCTAAAGCTCTTATTCATCTGGCTCATAAGAATGTCTTCAGGGCAAATATTAAGAATGCTTATGCCTTCTTCTTAAATTCACTCTAACCGGAACGCTGATATGCGGCGTACCGGCTAGAGTTATAAACTAACTAGTTGTGGAAATATAAATCTACTGCAGGGCTTGAGGCTGATACTGTATAGGTGTGATTGTCACCGCCTTCCCAAACCACGTTTCCGCTGCCGTCTTTTTTGATCGCCTTAAACTGAATAGACTTACCTACTGGAAGGTTAATCGTGATCGTCCAATCCGGGTGATTCGGATTGGATGCCGGTCCGATTGCTTTTGCCGGATCCCAGTTACCAAGCTCGGCAATATTGCCGCTAATATATAGCTTCTGTCCCAGATTAGTTGAGGCATCTTTAATGGTAAACGTGACCGGGACCGTGCTGCTTTCCGGTTGCTGGCCTGCAACGATACCGTCCTTGATCCAGGAATTTTGCGTTACCAGGTATCCCGGCTGCTCCGATACCGGGATTTGCTGTCCATTGCTGTTGAAGATCACCTTTGCTTGATTCCAACCACTAATTTTGTAAGAATACCAACCGCCTCCTTCATTAGTCATTGCCACACCAGGCCAGGCGGCTCCCTCTTTTTTCGGTGTTACCGTTTCGTCATAGTAATATATGTTTGGTGTACCCCATGATGAAGGTTTATAGTAATGAACGGTAATATCCTTTGACGACGTCTGTTTCGTAAAAGTGTACGTTGCCGTTGTTGATGTTTTTGCATTAGCTGCCACTACAACGAGGCTGTATACCGTTCCGGCAGCATCACCCGCTCCAATGGTGATTTTCTGCCCGGAGGTTATGGGTACAGCAGCACTGCCATTCAAAGTGTAAGTAGCGTTATTTGCGTTCTGATACGTAACAGTTACTCCAAGGCTGTCTCCGCTGAAGGTTCCTTCCGGCTGGTCAATGGAGATAGTTGGTCTAACGACATCCGGATTTTGTGAATAGATCGCACCATCCTTAATCCACTTCTCTCCGCTTATCGAATAACCTTCCTGCTCGGCTCCCGGGATCTGATTGCTTCCGGAATTAAAGATTACTTTGGCCTGCCGCCAACCGGATATGGAATAGGAATACCAGTTGTCGCCTTCACTGGTCATCGCAGTTCCCGGCCAAGCCGCTCCTTCTTTCTTTGGAGTCACAGTAGCGTCATAATAGTAAATATTCGGTGTACTCCAGCTCGAAGGCTTGTAATAGTGGACTTTCAGTGCGGCGTTAGCATCATCTTTGACGAAAGTATAGGTTTTGACCGTTTGGCCTGCTGAATTGTTTGCCTTAATTTTCAGAACAAAGGAAGTGCCAAACGACGCGCCTGCGCCTAGTGTAACCGTATCGCCAGATCTGAACACAGTTTCAGTAGCATTATTCACCGAGTAAGATGCGCTGTCTGCATTGCTTAAAGTCATTTTGACTGCCAAGGTATCCGTATAGAAAGAGCCTTCTGCAACATTAATTGAAATGGTTGGCGTTGGCGTTGCAGCTTCATACAACACGGCAATTTTTCCGCCACCCAGATTTCCGGTGATTTTTCCGCCTGAGACAGTAAACGTACCGCCACCACTTGCCTGGTTAATATAGGTACCGCTTGCAAGATTGGTGTTCGAATTGATATAGGTGTCCCCACCAAGATTAACAATAGTCATTCCTTTGGTTCCACGTTCAATGAGCATAATTTGATTGCCTTGGGTTCTTAAATATTCACCTTGGCCCGCCATAGCGTTATGGAATTTGTTGACTGCCGTTACGTCTGAATCCTGCCATAGCGTACTTCCGACCTGACCGAGGGTGCCGCCTCCAACCGGTCTGTCAAAGAACAGTGAGGTTGTCTGTGCACGGGCCGCGATGATTGACCATCCCATTTTGATTTGCCAATCATTCATGCCAGTCGTTTCTTTGCTGTCGTTGGCATACGTATCATGAGATTCCACCCAAGTTACCAGTTTCGACGGATTCACATCATTTGCATTGAACGATGTGGCACTATTTACATTGATTGCGCTTCCAAAACCAACTGCATTTCTAACATTATGCCCGTAGGTTGGAGCCGCCAGATTGATATAGTTCGCATAAGCCGCGAAACGGTCTGCTCCTCCTTGCAGCACTTCACCATAAATATACAGGTTGTTTTTATTGTTTAGTGAACCCAGCACACGGGGCCAGAAGTTTGAGGCTGAGCCATTTGGATCATCGGGCAGTTCAATATGCTTCGCTGCGTCAAAACGGAAACCGTCCGCCCCAAGAGAAATGGCATCATTCAGGAAATTGATGATCATATTCTGCAATTCTTGATTCGATGTATTCAAATCCGGAAGACCAATGCCCCACTGGGTAACCTGCCATCTGTCGTTCCAGTTTTCCACTCCTCTGGCTTCATGCCAAAAATAAGGATTGTTGCGTATCGCCGGATCGACATTTGTGCCAGGTATATACGTACTGCTGCCACCACCAGCATTGCTTGTATGATTAGCAACCACATCGACAATGATGCTGATACCGTATTTTTGGGCTTCGTCACACATTTTTTTGAATTGATCCCTTGATCCGAGTTGAGTATTACCTACCGAGAAGTGTGTTGGCTGGTACAGGAGCCACCATTTACTACCATCGGTCGAACCTTCCTTAGTGGGTTGAACGGGAGAAGTTTGTACAGATTTAAAGCCTGCAGCAGCGAGCGCCGGTAAATTTCTAGTTATGTTATCAAATGACCAGTTCCATGCATGAAAGATGACACCGTCTGAAGTTTTACTTGGCAATCCGTAATCCGCTGCCGCCTGCACGCTACTATCATTTGCAGCTAGAGCGTTATTCTGTGGAACCGCAGTCAAGCCAAAGGTCTGCAACAACAACGCGACAAACAGAACGATGCTCCATAGTGATCTTGCCCTTCTCTTCATATCACACTCTCCTCTATAATTATTTATTTACAGCCGCTGAAACTGGCTATAAAACAAGGCTAATGCTAGATGCTGGAAGTAATGAGTTTATGTATTCGCATACAAAACTAGGATATAGAATTGGACTTATGACGATTTAATACTAGAAGCTATAGTGGAGATGAGGTAGCGAGAACGTTTGCACAAAGAGCAAAATAATCTCCGATTTATTATTTCACATACACCCGTATATTGTTAACAGGTAAGGATTTTTTGAAAATCCCTCGCTTTCCAGTGACCTATTAAGCCAAAGCTATTCTAAATTCAAATTGGTCCCTCCTATAATAAGTATCATCAATATTAACACTATCCTCACTCCACTCTTTTACCAATCCTCCATAATTCACAATACAAACGGCCAGATCACCTCGGCGCTCAAAGACGGCCACAGGTGCCTGAGTATTCGCAGCCCTAGAAAAATCATTATCTGTCTTTAGAACTTTGTATACGCTAGTCACCACAATCACTCCTCCGTAATAAAATACACCCGCTATAATGAGTAATCGTAATCCGTAGCCGCCTATACGCTACTAGCATTTGCAGCTAGAGCATTATTTCGTGGAACTGCAATCAAGCCCCATGTCTGCAACAACAACGCGAAAAGCCGAACGATGCTCCATAGTGATCTTGCACTTCTCTTCATATTACACTCCCCTCTAAAATTATGTATTTACAGCCTGAAACTGCTATAAATCAGGACTAATGCTAGACGTGAAATCGCTGAATTTATGAATCCGCTTACATATTTAGAATTTTAAAATGGTTTTATAACGATTTAATACTAGAAGCTAGAAAAGAAAGAAGTGGAGATGAAAGTGAGAACGTTTGCGCAAATAGCAAAAAGGTACGACGGAGATTTTTCGTAATTACTCCCTTCTATAATTAGTATCAATAATCTGAAGCCCACCGACTCCTCTGTAAATTTCGCTCTCAGTTAGATTATAGTTTTAGTCTTTGTTCTTAAACCTTGATTTTAAAGCCATAAAATAGGATGATAGGGACAAATGTACATAAATCCCAGGTGAGAGGAGTGTTCCGAATGAAGAGTGTTTATTTAAATTGGTTTACGTCCGACGAACAATTCAAGTTCTATATTCAGTACGGTGGACATCAGGAAGACATGTATATGCATAATCATGTTGATTTCTCCGAGCTCGTTATCGTTCTGCACGGAAATGCTACACATATTGTCAATACTGAAGAATTCTTTATTAAAAGAGGGGACGTTTTTATCATTGACGGTGCTACCTCTCACGCCTATAAAGCCCCTAATAATTTCCGAATTTGCAATGTTATGTACAAATCTGAGTTTCTGAAATTGGCATGTCCTGAACTGAGAAAATCAAACGGTTTTCAGGCTCTTTTTATTTTGGAGCATCCCTATCTAAATATCCAATATTTAACAAGAAAATTAAGTTTACCGATTTCACATTTAGACTATATCTCATCACTCCTGGATTTCATGATAGAGGAATATAACCGTAAATTGCAGGGATATCAGACGATGCTGCGTTCACGGTTTATGGAGCTCGTCGTACATTTGTCCAGGCAGTATGAGAAGCAGGAAGGACAAGGGGTTCAAAGCAATTTAATGCATTTGGCAAATGCCATTTCTTACATGGAGGATAACTATCTGGAGTGGCTTTCACGTGAAGAAATTGCAGCGAAATCGAATATTTCCGTAAGGCATTTGAACCGGATCTTCCAATCCTATTATCAAACGACACCCTTCGCCTATCTTCAGCAGCTTCGCTTGGAACACGCATGTATGTTATTGAAGAAGACAAATCTCCCTATTTCAGAAATATCCTACAAAAGTGGTTTCAACGACAGCAACTATTTTACCCGCCAATTTACCAAGGCCTATGGCATGTCTCCAAAATTATACCGCAAGCATATGTAAGCGTTATCTTTTTTTATTTATTACGTCTTCATACCCAATCATTTTATAGTACGTGGTTTAGGAGATCGACATGCGAAAAAGGGCAAGAACCCAGCACTATCTACCCCAACTAAATAAGCTACCAAACATAAAATAAACAATATAATAAAGCTGGCATGGTTGGTTATTTTGTGTTAAGAGTATATCTGTTATTCACCCGGAGCTACTATACGATTTTTACGCCGGTTCCATTTGATGTTCTTGAATAGATTGTGCCGATGAATTATCACCAGTTCAGCCCGGTTAACTTGTCTGACCCGATCTATGTCGCGATCTCATTTAGTCTTGAAGCCATTATAAAACGTATCGACCACAAGTGCCGCAGCCGACTTTCTAGCAATTTGTCCGTCAATCACCTGTTGCCATGTCAGAAAAAGGATTGAATACAGAACATCTATAATCCACTTCGAATTAATATCATGGCGGAGATATCCCTTCTGTTGTAGCATGCTGATCGCTTTCAGTGCTGGTTCCCTTAGCTTTTGATCGGCACCTTCAATGTCCGGGTTATAATTCACAGAGGCATCATGTCCTAGGAAATAAATCTTATCACCAAGTGGAATAAGCGCTTCAATTAATCTCGGAAAATAATCCTCACAGTTTTCTTCAGTAAGTGGAATTCCCTCAATTGTCGCCCTTACGACTTCAATGGCGCGGAACCCTAGATGAATCATCAACTGTTCCCTACTCTCCACATAACGGTGCAACGTAGCAATTCCGATCCCTGACGCGTCAGCAATTTCACTCATGGAAGCATTTGGCTTCTCAATAAGCAACTTCGTTGCTTCATCCAAAATGGTGTTCAGCCTCGTTTGTTTGTTTATAGGCATTTCTTTTTTCATTCAGCACACCCCAATAGTATATTTTGTCTTTTTGGTTCAATTACAACTTATTTGATAGTATACCATCACCTAGCCGGTCAAATAGTTAGTTTTTTGACCATTCTGTACAACGACACAGAGGGTTTATTCACTTCCGATGTAATTTCATAGCCGAGTCTGGAGTATAATTTGGCCGCGAGATGATTCTCTTTTTTGACCGTCAGAGAAATTACGCTATAGCCTTTTTTTATCGCCTGCTTTTCCGCATGTTCAATGAGCTGGGAGCCGATACCCATTCCTCTGCTTTCAGGTATTGCCGCAAGTGTAGCGATATGATATTCTCCTTCGAAACCTTCTTTCAGTGAAATTGTAGAGAAAAAAGCTCTCAGATGCTGAAGATTGTAAGCGATCAGGCCTAATTTTCTGTATGAAAACAGTTGTTTCACCGTTGACGAGATCAATTGTTCCAGAACGCTAATGGGTAAGCACGTGATCATTCCTAGCGTTTTATCGCCCATTTTCGCCTCAAAAGCATATTCATGACTGAATCTATTGCGCTTAGAGTGCCATAGCTTTTGGAAGGTCTCTCCTACGATGCTTTGGTTGCTCGAACCTGCAATCGTATGCGCTAAATCTCCAACTGCCATTAAATTAAGGTAAGCTCCATCAAGTGAATGCGGATTGGCTGGTACAATTGAAATGACTGTTATCATAATCAATGCTCCTATCGATTGGTTTATATTGTTTTCTAATGATGTAATTCATTTATTTATTACTTCTATCCCTTATTGTCGTTATTTGATCAATACATGATTTAGAGCTTCAATATACGATATTAAAATATATCATTTGATAGTATACACTATCATTTATACACATGGTACTTCACTTAGGTGTATTTAGTCAAGTTACACTTTATTTTATGGAGGAATAACGAAATGCCATGACGATTGGTAGCTTAAATCTACCCTTACCTATACTCTGACTCATAAAGTGTAAATTTATGCATTTTATAGTAGATTTCATTCATAGTATTTAATGTTTCTTGTTGCCACTCTATCTGGACGGTGAGCAATAGATATCAGTTGCCGTGACATTCAATTCAACACCATTGTGAAAGCTGTTCCCGCTAAGCTTACTAGTGATTTCTTCAACAAAACCTGCAGACATAAAAGTGATCCCGCTGGTACTCCTTACTGTATTTCCGATAATTTTGGATAGGGTACTCTTGGGGAATGTGAGGCTAGCATCTGCCGACTTTTATGCAGAATCCTGTAAATGGATGTCGGCTGCTCCGGTCTACGTCTCCCATTTCTCACAGGTATGGGAAATCCGGTTCCGGTTTTAGACTGACCCTAGAAATTGAAACAGCGATAGCAAAGGACCGAAAAATAAAGTCCTAGACTGTCGCTGTTTCATTTAACTAACGTTTCCCGTTAGAAACGTGATCAATATCTTCTATTTCATAGCTGTCACTGTTATCGTGTGTGCGATGAATAATGCGGGTGGATAGACATCAACCTGGGAACGATTATTATTCTATCGGGTGCATATCAAATACCCCGATCCAATTCTGTTGTTCTCACTGATAATAACTACAACTTGATGATCCTCCATCAACAAAGACCCCTTTTGGATGAAGTGCTCGGGCCATCGTTCTCCTCGCCCAGATACATGTTCCAAGCTGCCGAGTTGTCCATTCGGTTCCAGATTGCGCCTTTTTCCGTAATCTCATGGCTTGACGGCGTGATGTTACGGTTGTCAAGCATCGGGTACAACGGCATTTGGAAGATAATAGACGGTCCTCCTTTATCACGTGCCATCAGCGCGAGTGCTGCTGTCAGCCCGCCGCCACCGCTTGCACCGGCAATTGCCACCCGATTCACATCAATGCCAAGCAATTCCGCCTCCTCCGTCGTCCATATCAGGATGTCCCAACACGTATCCGCCCCCCGTGAATCCATAGCATGGCTGGAAGCAAGTCATCCGTTCGCCTCTGATCTCTTCACGGGCGCAGCCGATACTAAGCTCCTACTCCACACTAAATTCTCATCCAATTGAAACCCTGGAAATTGTGAATATACCTCTCTTAATTCTGGTAGTATACGTGTTTCTATACTCATGAAAATCCCTACAAATAAAATCGTTCGTTCACGTTTTCCCCATAGATAAACCTTATTTCATTTCAGCTTCCCATTTGGCAATTCCCTCTCGTACTCGTGGAGCAACCTCTGTACCGAGCAGTTCTATAGCCCGCATAACCAACTCATGCGGCATCGTGCTTAATGGGACATACATCATGAAACGTGTAATCCCTACATGCTTGCGCAGATGGATGATTTTTTGGGCGACTGTTTCCGGATCCCCAACATACAACGCACCATCAAAGCGTCGGGCAGCATCATAGCTGGAACGATCGTAATGCCCCCATCCCCGCTCTTTGCCGAGCTTATTCATGCCGTATTGGGTAGACGGAAAAAAGAGTTCCGCCGCCCGTTCTGTATCTTCTGCGACGAATCCGATTGAATGTGAACCCACCTGAAGCCGCGATACATCATGCCCGGCGTGGGCTGCCGCTTTTTTATACAGTTGTACAAGCGGCGCAAAATTCGCCGGGCTTCCACCAATAATAGCCAGGACCATTGGCAGACCCAGAAGGCCTGCACGTACGGCTGAATCTTGGTTCCCCCCGCTGCCAATCCATATGGGTAAAGAGGACTGAATGGGCCGCGGGTACACACCCAGATTATGTATCGCTGATCGATGGCCTCCTCTCCATGTTACTTTCTCGGATTCCCGTATTTTCAGAAGCAGTTCAATGTTTTCATTAAATAATTCCTCATAGTCATGTAAGTCATACCCGAACAACGGAAAGGATTCAACGAAGGAACCCCGGCCCGCTATAATCTCGGCACGTCCATTGGAGATGCCGTCAAGCGTGGCAAAATCCTGAAACACTCGCACAGGATCAGCTGATGAAAGGACCGTCACAGCACTCGTTAATCGAATCCGTTTAGTTAGGGGGGCAGCAGCAGACAACACCACTGCTGGTGAAGAAGCTGCATAATCTTCCCGATGATGCTCACCTATACCGAAAACATCCAATCCAACCCGATCGGCAAGAACGATTTCTCCGACGACTTCGCGTAATCGCTGTGCATGACTCATCACAATTCCGGTCTCAGTATCAGGCTTTGTTTCTACGAACGAAGTAACGCCTATTTCCATGGTTCATCTCACCTTTTTTTTGTTTTTTCTCCTGCAATTTGCCGAACAGAATCGGCTCAACCCTATTTTTAGTTAGAATGCTTCAGACAACGAATTAAAGCGGTCCAATCAAGCTCACCATAACCATTGGCCAGTCCTTCATGCAAATGATGATGGATCAGTTCTCCCAAAGGCAGAGGAGCTTGAACGGACTGAGCTGCCTCAATAGCCAATGCAACATCCTTCATTCCAAGCTTCATTTTAAAACCGGCCGGTTCAAAACGCTGTTCGGTCATGATCGCTCCATAGTTCTGATATATCGGAGATTGAAAAAGAGCATTCACGACATCCATAAATCGGGCTGGCTCGATGCCGTGCTTTTCTACCATTAGCTGCGCTTCCGACAAAGCCTCCAGCATCGAAGCAATTAAAAAGTTAACACCTATTTTTACAACATTCCCTTCTTCGCCGTGCTCCCCAATCTCGAATATCTCTTGACCCAATGCTGTTAAAACTGGAAGTACCCGTTGTCTTGCTTGTTCCGGACCTGCCAAAATGATGCGCAATGCAGCTGCTTTAGCCGCATCCGGACGCCCCAGCACCGTGGCAGACACAAAGTGTTGCTTTCTCTCCGCATGCGCGGCGGATAACTTCCGAGCCAGATCTACGCTAATCGTACTGGCAGATACGTGAATTCCTTTTTCCGGTAATCCATTCAAGACACCATTCGGCCCCTCAACAACCTCCTCTAAAGCGGCATCGTCAGAAAGCATGGTTATTACAAGATTGCTTTCTTTTGCTGCCTCTAGCGGTGTTTCGGCATATCGTGCTCCCTGTTTCATTAATGGTTCAACTTTTTCAGGGGTCCGATTAAAGATGATTAATTCATAACCCGCTTTCAACAGATTTTGTGCCATGGGAAAACCCATATTCCCAAGTCCGATAAACGATACCTTCATTAGTCTCACCTCCATATTTATGATGGATTTCGCAATAACGGAACGATTGTTCCAATTTGATCAAAAAAAATTTATGCTCCTACAGATACTTTCACAAATATCACCACCATAAATATAATGAACACGATAACGGAACGATCGTTCCGTTATCGACAAAAAAAATTATACTCCTGCAATTACAAAAGTTATCATCTCTTTTGCGCGTTCCGGATCCTGACCTGTTTTTGCCATAATATTTATGCTTTGATGTAAGTTCAGCAATAAATAAGATAATGCTTTGATATCAGTTGATTTATTAATTTCGCCCGATTGTTGACCCTTTTCCAACAGCTCACAAAAAGCTTGTTCTAACTCCAAGAAACTTGTCTTTATCAACTCATTTATTTTTTCATCTGGCGACTCTAATGTTGTAGCTGTATTCGTTACAAAACACCCGCCCGGCAGGCTGGTATCATATGCTGACGCAATATGATGCTCAAAAAATTGAAGAATTCCATCTCTAACGGTTGATGCCCGTTCAAGAATAGCTTGTTTATCAAAGCTCCCCTTTTTATAATGCTCCAGGGCAGCCGTATACAAGGTATGCTTGTCAGAAAAAGTATCATAAAGACTGGACCGGCTAATACCCATCACTTCCAGTAAATCCGGTATGCTGGCTGCCTCGTATCCTTTTTTCCAAAACAACAGCATCGCTTGGTGCAGCGCTTGATCTTTGTTAAACTCTTTTGTCCTGGCGATAAGTAACACCTCCCGTAATGGTAATATAACATATCTGAACTGATCAGTCCAAAAAAAAAGCGAGCAGTTCTTACTCCTTAATTCAAATTTTTGTATCACACTGAAAATCATCTTAACGGTTCGCGGGGAACCTACTGGCTTATGTCGGGATGGTCGCAGATCGGGTTACGTGAGTCAACAAAAAATCTTGAAAGCACCAGTTAAGTTGTTAGTTCAATAAAGGAACCCAGTGTCCGGCCCTTCATTGTACCCCTATCCGGATGCACAAATGTACCTTTTTTGAAGCGGATGTCTCCGGTCAATTCCGGAGACATCCGCTTAGCAGTACATTGCTATATTAGTCTCAGTTATATGTTTGATAGATTCTGTACATAATACCGCTGCTTCAGCTTGGGTAGCCTATTCAGTCCCAGAGATTCCCCGTCCGAAAAATCGTAATCATAAGAGCCCCATTTGGGATCTTCAATAAAATAAATCAGGACGAACTTCTATTTCCCAAGGAACTGATCATTCCAATGTTACAGGAGAAGAAACAGATATTTTTGTTTCTGACCCATTATCTTTTTCTACATAAAATTCAACATAAGCTCTATAAGTTGTACCGGCAGAACCATAGTAGAACGTATCGTAGATGTAACTGATAGCATCATCTTTATAATTATCGCTAATCAACACTTCCACAGGCACCCAATAACCGTTACTTTTTTTTTGGATCGATAGCTCCTTAATCCCTAACTTGTCAACAACACCTGTAGCTCCCACGTAGGATTCCACCCTTAACTTTCCGTTTCCATCCGCAAAAACGTTAATACTTGAGGATCGAATGTATGGACTTGCTCGAAGCACTTGATCATCCCCGGCTGCAAAAGCCGTGGAATAAAAGGATAACAATAGAACCATAACCATCGATAACGATACATACTTCCGCAACACACTCATCAGTCTTGACCTCCATTTGTAGGTATAGATTCAATCATCTTCCTCATTTCCTCTACGGAAATTCTGCCATTGATATTGATTACTAAATTTGTATTTGACCAAACAACTTGTGTTTGCTCCAAGTTATGAAAAATGTAATATTTGATGCCATTTTGATCGAAGGTTATTACGGGCGTTTCATCCTTTTCGAAAGAAGTCCCTCCTTCAACTACATATCCTTGTTTATACAACAAATAATCAATAATAAGAATGTCATCCGCTTGTTCAGAGGAATAATACAACATGATTCTAGTATTTGTTGTTCGTTCAAATTTCTCTGCATACTTAAAATGGAAACCCTCTGGTAACCACTCCGGCAAAAGTGGCCTGGATTCCACATTTTCAAAAGCTTTATCAATGCTCTCATAGGTTTGATCGTTTGCCGCATTATCGGTTGGCCGCGGGTTTGTTACTGCCATAAAATCGAAAGTTTCTTCTCCCCAACTGGCAACTATCTTGAAAAAGTTTAACCCGAATGCATTGGCTACAATGGAGGAGAAGCAAAAAAACAATAAGAAAACGGCTGAAACTCTAATTATTAATTTTTTTACAACAGTTCTATGTTTAGTCAATTTCCAGGTCCTGTATTGGTTTTCAATATTCCTCTGCATTGCTTGTGCCTTTTCATCTGAAAGCGGCAATGTGTCTTCCTCAAGTAAATCAAGGGTCTGAACACATTCTTTTAGCAAATCGGTATCCATCGTCTCCGCATCAGCCATCGAAGCCTCATGCAAAATCCGATAGAATTTATCTTTAGCAGCAGCATCACTACTCCTTTCTTGCAGAATTTCCTTAAAGATCCTTTGATCCTCTTTCCGATTATTCATAGCTATTACTCTCCCCATTATGTACATTACATTCGTCTGTTGAGATCACAATGTATTTCATAAAAAATTTATGTGGACGACTTAGACTTAAATATAACTCGTTAACACTGTTATACAGACAAATTAAAATACTACATCTCCTTAAAGTAATCACGTATATTATTTGTTATTTTTTTCTTGACCCTATAGATTCTTGTGGTTACGGCAGTATTGGAAATATGGTATTTGTCGACCAATTCTTGTACGGGTAATTGATTTCTAAAATAATCGTTATACAATTGATATTCACTTTCATTAAGACCACTCAAAACTTTTTCACTCAATTCATCTATTTCATATGTATCTTCCAGGCATGCTGCAAATTCATCATCATCACTAAAGAATTGCATTCCGTCATCTAATACGATCTCATGCCGCCTCTTTATGTACATACTGCGATAGCTGTTTCTGACCAAGTTCCTCGCGGTAACATAGAGCCATCCTTCAACGTTAGGATGGTTTTGCAATCTCTCAATTTGCTTCCTGGCTTCAAGGAAAGTATTTTGGGTGCATTCTTCTACAATGTCACTCAGTTGTACTTGCCCTTTGGTTAAACGAGTGCAATAGCCATAGATATTTTTGAAATATTTTACACAAAGTTCTTCGTAAAAATCATCTTGCTGCTTACCTTTTCTTCCCCACAAATGCTGCTCTCTCCCTTCATACCTTATCGGAAGAACCAAAGGAGGACTACTGACAAGATGCGTCTCCCAATATCATTGTAAATTCTTATATAATTTCCCTTATTATATAATAGTTTCCCGAATGCATCCAGAATGTTACAAAAGATACTAAGAAAAACCTTATAAATGAAAATAGTTAAGAGGAACATGTGATTCAAGCTAATGAATGTAATGTTCTATATGAGAAGGAGGGAAAGAGATGCTTCATTTGAGGTCACCTTAAACAGCTGCTTAGACACCAGAGGTTTTATGAGATACTTTGTGACAATATTCACAAAATTATAAAAGGAGGACTTCATATGCTTAAGAAGCTTGTCAGCTTTTCGTTTATGATTTCGGCCATGTTATTACTTACTCAAGGGGCCTTTGCAGCTGAAAATATTTATAGCAGTGAAAACACCCACCAACAAGTGCAAACAGAAAATAGGGAAGTACTAGCCGGGTTAGAACCAAGTTCAACCGCCAGAAGCTCCACTTATGTAGTTACTGCGGATGGGGTTCGGCTCAGAAGCACTCATTCACTGTCTGGAACGGTTCTCGGGCTGCTCTATAACGGCGATCTTGTAAACGCTCAAACGGGTGGAACAGACGTGACAGCAGACGGTTATGTTTGGAAAAATGTATACAGCTACAACCATGGCGTCTGGGGCTGGATTGTAGTCGATTACATTGAAGAAGCAGGCTAATCCTTTATACTAAAAATCAATCGCAATGGAGAAACGCAGCCCATTGCGATTGATCTATTTTTGTTCCTATAATTTTCGCATTCTTAAGCAGTTGAAAATTTTTTGTATCATTCTTGGCGTACAAACGGTGAGGACAGATCATAATGTCCCATCAGTGAATCTACTTCTCCCCCATCGACCAAAACCTCAAAGGTATCTACTTCATTGAATTGGAACAAAGCCTTGCTTAACGCCTCCAGTAACAGGCCTTCACCTGAAGTTCCTAGCCGGTCCACTTCGGGCAAGTGCAAATCAATAGTCAATTGACGTGATTCAAGTTGAGCAGACAAGAAGGTTGTGTTAGGGCATAACGAATATAGGCCTTCTTTTGGGCTTTTCTTAAGAGCATTCAAGGCTGCCAAATACTTGTCTGTCTCTTTGTCATAATGAACTGTCGTTTTCATTTGAATGAGTTCTGTTACATCTTCGTTAACATAATACGTTTTAATCTGTTCCTCTTTCTTTTCTGCCCCAGGAGATTCAATACTGGTTAAAGCGGTTGAATCGGGAGAATTCCCGCCGCAACCAATTAGACTTAAAAGCGATCCTGTAATAGCGCACAGCAAGACGGTCTTAATAATACGCATGTTGGCCCCCCTCCCTATGGTATCTGCAGATATTCTTTAATTCCCCCTACGATAGCTTCAGCCACCCGCAATTGAAATTGTTCATCCCACATCGTCGTTTCCTCCTGTGGATTTGACAAAAATCCGATTTCACAGAGCACGGCTGGCATTGAGGCTTCTCTTGTTACCTGAAAGTTCGATTTGCGCACATTCCGGTCTTTAAAAGTGGTGGCTGCTATAATACGCCGATGAAGCACATCGGCCAGTGGCTTGCTGTCTTCGCGCGTATAGTGTGTTTCCGTGCCCGAAACAGACCTGTTTTCCGTAAAGCTATTCCCATGAATGGAGATGAATAAATCCGCTTTGAGATCATTAGCCAATTTAGCACGGTCTGCTCGTTCCACAAAAGTATCATCTTGCCTAGCCAGGTGTACAAAGATACTTGGTTCATCCTCTAGTATCTTGGCTATCTTCAGAACCAAGGCAAGAGTAAATTCCTTTTCCTTGCGTCCTGATGCGGATGCCGACCCGGGATCGGTTCCTCCATGGCCAGCGTCAATCACGACCTGATACTTTCCGTTTTCCCATGTCGGATCGAATGATAATGCCTGTTCTGGATTCTTATTGTTGGCGGGCAGATCGCTGTTTAGGTAATCGCTGCCTGGTGAAGCAGTAGGGGATGGTGTTTCTGTACTTGGAGCAGGAGCCGGATTTGCTGTGAAGTCGGGAGTAGCAGTGGGACTGGAAGAAACAGCCTCTCCCGGCTTCATGTACGCTCCCGCGACAATGATGGGATTGTCTTGATCGTCCGGGTTCCCCGAAACAGCAGCAACATTCTCCATAGTTGTGAGGAAAACGGATCGGGTTATGTTATTCCATTCTACCTCCAATCCCAGATTCTCACTGACGAAACGAACGGGAACTAACGTTGTTCCTTCCGCAACAAGCAGAGCAGCGTCCAATTTCTCTGCCTTTCCGTTCACAAAGGCTTCTGTTTTATCCATATAAAGCTGAAGCACAAGTTTGTTCTTTTCCACTGTTACTCGTTGATCAGTATGATTCCAAAGCACCTTTGCTCCAAGTCCCTCTGAAACAACCCGTAGGGGAACCATAGTGCTATTCGCGACCACCCGGGGCGGGTTCTCCGTCTTTAGCACTTTTCCATCCAGATACAGCTGAATAGTGGAATCAGATGCTGCCTGGCTATTGCCAACGTTTGTGAATAAAATCAAGAAAGTCATGCAGAGCAAAGCTGCAACAAGCTTTTTCATAAGTCACCTCGAAGATTTCTGTACAGGATTCATAGAATAATAGACAAATGGAAGCTAACTGCCGGTTTCGCTCCGATCCAGACGGTATTGCTTCTGATCCTCCTTATTCACGTAGAAGATCGATTGCCCCTCGCAATAGAAGCTCATTACAGGCATATTTGTTAGCTTGTGGAGGTCAGAATTTCGCAAATCCAGGGCATAAAGCTTTTGCTGGTCCTTCCGGTTTAAAAAAAGCAGCTCGGTATCGGTCAAAACAAAGGCTTGTGTAATAAGGTCGGGGACTACCGTCTCGGAATCCGTCTTCGTGTCATGCTGGACCACCTGGGATTTTCCATCGACATAATAAATCATGCGGCCGTCAAACGCTACACTTCTCATGACCGGAGCCCGAAGCACAACCTGCATATCCCCGGTCAGCCGATTGACTCGCCGAATTTCATCTTGGCCGATGAAATACAAGCTATGCTCATCCAGAAAGAAAGCACTCATGCTCTTAAAAAAATTCACATCTTGAGCATTCGCCTTCGCCAGACCCAATAGAGGACTTTTGTTCATACTCAGCTTCTTTTCGAAGACAACTCGTTCACGAAAAGTCGTTGTATCCACCTCAATCATGGAAAATCGATTCACATTCTCCCTGAACCCTGCTTTGTCCGAATCATATTTTATGTAGTAGACATATGTGCCTTTTCCAAATAACGCATTCTCCACTCGGGTTAAGGAGGGCATAGGGTTGCGGATAAAGTTGTGCTTTTCACCAGTTTGTTTATCCTCAAAAACAATGTGAATATTCTTCAGATCCGTTTCGTCTACGAAAAAGCGATAATGCTCGTTTTCATAGGATTGCTTGGAGGAATAATTAAAGATAACCCTTGTTTCCGTATTGTCACAAGAGGAACAACCGGCAATCGCGGACAATGCCATACCTAAAGTGAGCATTAAGCTGACCGCTCTTATTCCCCGCTTTCGCTTCCCTGTGCTCCACATATTAGTACGCCGGTTCAAAATCACAACCAGTACACCGAGGCAGAGGATGAGCGTGACCGCAAATACGACGCTCCACACAGCAAGAGAGACTTCCCGAAAGACCACATCCAACTGATTATTCAGCGGATTGCGCTCGTACTCTGTGCCACGCAGATAACCGGTGGATACCAGAAAGCCCAGGGGCCCTGGCAAAAAGTATTTCGTCGATTCCAGACTTAGTCCATAGTAGGGAAGAAGAATCACCGCCGTACAGGAAAACAAGGCAACCGCATATTTTTTCAGGCACACTGAAACCAACAAAATCAGCGTGGCAAAACACAAGCTGCCGAACAGCTTGCCCGCCGTTACCCACAAAAAAGCTTCAAACAGAGTGCAATCCCGGGTGGACGTCGCGAAGTAAGACAGGCTTTGCAGTGGGTAACCTCCGTTCTCCAGACCGTATTGAAACTGGTAGAAGATATACCGCAAGCCTGTGGACAGCAGGCAAAGCACAGCAACCGTTGATAACGTTAGTCCAATCTTGCAGACCGCATGGTACCGGGTCCCCTTGCGAACCGTAAGGAGGAGTGCATCCATCCGGCTCTCATATTCGAAGCAAAACACCGGTGTTACCAGAAGCAACAACAGTAATACCCACAATAAATCCAGGCTGTCATGGGCAAGCAGTCCGTTCCAGCCATTCGTGTATAGAAAATAACGATTGGCCGGATGTTCACGGACATACGTATATTGGTCATAGATCAGCTGAAAGCCCTTCTCGTTTTGCAGGAGCGCCTCCAGCGGGCCGGACGTGGACAGAAACGCTGCTTTCCCCATTTTCCCGTCATAGTAATCATCGGTTGCTTTTTGCAGAGCGACCTTGGCGTCGGATATCCGGGCGGCCTCCTCCGTAAAGAAATGTTCGGTTTCCTTAGTGTACGGTCCTTGCACTTGCTTCAGATAGGGCGAATAGAGCGAAGCGTTCATCTCCATGTCCGGGCTCCCGGGCTTATCCAGAACCAGCATAACCGCCGCACTCAAGACAAAATACAAAATGATGAATAACAAGCCTTTCTGCAGGAGGAACATTTTTTTCATCTCATACATCCAAGTTGACACGATTTCCATCCCCCTTGCGCAGTGCATTCTTTCTCATGAAAATTGCCAGGCCGTAAAGAAAGACAATCCCCAAGCTGGCTGCAATCAAGAGGGCGGCGATATAGCTTGGCAGCGGGTAGCCCAATAGAGATACAAATTCCGCTCTCCGGAACAGCTCACGATTGACAACCAGCACAAACGGATTGATAATTTTGAGCAGGATACGCCCGGAGCCCGCGAAGGCTTCTTGCTGGTACATGCAACCGAAGGAAATAAGCAAGCTGAGAATAAAAGGGAGCAACGCGTTACGAAACAAGGAAGAGATCAACAGGAACAGCAGTCCAAGTACAAGCATGCCCGCCGTCTTCACCAGCGCAGATAACAAGGCGTATTGACCCAGGTTCATATTCAGCCCAGCGTGGATGAAATCCTCCAGAGCATACAATGGAGAAGAGGCTGCGCCCCACGAGTCAAAGATGAAGGAAAAGGCGAAAAAATCAACCAGCCAGAACCAAAACGAGACACAGCATACAAACAGAGCCGAGGCCAATAGTTTAGCCCAAGCGGTTTTAACGCCTCCCGCTTTAGTGGTCAATAGCAACGTGTCCATCTCCGTTTCCTTCTCGGACAAAAAAACGTTCAAGAGACCGTAGAGACAGATTAGCAATACCAGCAGAGCAGAGAAGTCGTACTGGACATAGTAGTTGTACATCTCCGTATAGGCGAAGCTGGTGATCGACCGTCCTTGAAACAGTTCCGCAATGGCTGCATTCTTTCGAGAATCGTAATGATTGCCCAATGCTTCATAAAACGTTATGTTGTCCTTGGCGCTGGTCACTACACCCTCGGCATATGCCTTGTAGTCGTAGTCATATTTCATCGGATTCACAAAACAATAGCGAAAAAAGTTCCAATCGGTATAGACATTGCTCAAACGTGTACCCGGAGGGCGATAGGTTGTGCTTGTCGTCAGCTCGGCGGTCTGGTTCGCCAGTGGCTGGTAAATAGCCATCAGCTTCCTGATCTTCTCATCCGTAATCGTTCCGCCGAAGTCGTGAAATTGCTCTGCATACAACGCCCCCCACCCCGGGTTCTCAAGCAGCGAATTACTCTCGTGCACACTATAAATTTTCCCGACATTCAACACTGTAAATAAAAGCAGCGCGGCGATAAGCGACCCTTTGCGAAAATGCTTGCGCCATTCATAGCCGATTAACGTTACCATTGCTCGCCCTCTCCGAAATAATACAGGAAGACATCCTCCAGATTGGCCTGCACATTCACGGCGCGGATATCCGGTTTTTCATCGTTTATGACCCGTAAATGAATCTCTTCCTGCTCCCGCAGCATATTGCTGATTTTGAGCCGGTGCAGTTTCTCGTCCAGTGTGTCCTCCGACGCGGTTACCTTCCACACCTTTCCAGCCAGCCCGTCCACAAGCGCATGCGGCGTATCTTGCTTTAAAAGCCGCCCGTCCTTCAGCAAAATGACCTGGTTAGCGATGAATTCGATATCGGAAACGATGTGCGTAGCCAGCAGAACAATCCGTTTCTCCGAGAATTTGGTGATCAGATTGCGGAAACGGATGCGTTCCTGGGGATCGAGTCCTGCGGTCGGCTCATCAAGAATCAGAATAGCGGGATCATTGAGCATCGCTTGGGCAATGCCGACGCGCTGGCGCATACCGCCGGATAAAGCGCCGATTTTTTTACCGGCGGCACCGGTTAAGTTGACAATATCCAGCAGTTCTTTTGCCCGTTTCTCTCCTTGCGGTTTGGGGATCTCCTTCAGGACGGACATGTATTTCAGGAATTCCAACACTTCGAAATTTTTGTAAAATTGCGGAAACTGCGGCAAATAGCCGATTTGGGACAGGAAGTTCACGCCGAGGCTCCGCGCATCCACATCATTGATCAGGATCTGACCTTTATCACTTTTCAAAATGCCGACAAAAATATTGATCAGCGTCGTCTTTCCCGCCCCGTTGGTCCCGAGCAGTCCATAAATCCCGTTATCCATCTCTGCCGAAAAGTCCTGTAAGGCAAACTTCCCCTTATATTGCTTGGAAATCCCTTTAAATGTGACCTTCACAGGCTGATCACTCCTTTTAAAACCGCTTGGCCACGATTTTCGGTTTGATATCGAGCTGCCGCGCCCCCAGCAATACAATATAGGTCCTCTCATCATCGAAGACTTTTACAATCGGGTCGTTGGCCATATAACGGGCCTCTCCGCCGCTTGATAGGTGTTGCTCCGCTTGCAGCTTGCCGGTGCTGGTCTCATACACCCGAATTTCCCAACCGGTTTTGCCCTTTTCCGCAAGTGTGGTGGCAAAATAACGTCCCTTGTCTGACCCTGTTACAAATCCGCTCTCCCCTTTTTCGGTCAGTCTGAGAAAATTCTTTTTGCTCCCGGGAGTTCCCATGACAAGCAATCTTCCGGAGGGAATTGTAAAATCCTCTGCGAGAAGCAGCTGCTGGTCATATGCCGTCAATTCCTTGCAGGTATAGTTGTCAAAGGTCAGATTTGCCAGGCCACTGCCATTCAGACCCACCGTTCCGCATGAATCGAAGGAAGTCTTGCCGGGTGCCACAGGGATTTCTAAACTCTGCGCCTTAAAAGCCAAAGTCTTGTCCTTATTGGTAAAACCAATTTGTTCAAAAGTAACGATACCTGAACGTTTTGCGATATCCTTTGCTTGCAAATCAATGACAGTTGTTTTTTTCTTGGTATTGAAGTTATACAAATAAAGTCCGTTATTTGTAGCGTAGGCCGCTTGTGTTCCATCAGAAGAAATTGCAATGGCCTTCAAAAATGAAATATGCTCATTCTTTTTAAGCAAAGGACTAAAGTCAAACGTTGTTAGTTTCTTAAGCATCTGGTCATAAAACACAGCGCGGAACGCGACTTCGCCGCCCGTTGTTAACCCTCCACTGCTACTATTGCCGGTAGTAATTTTCACACCGACTGCTACATATCCACGTTTGGTTGCCCACATCAATTGCTGATCGAAATCCATTCCAGCAGTCTCAGCTATGGCTCGTCCAGTTTGCAGGTCAACCAGTACCAATTGATCTGCCGATAAAAAAGCCTTATTCTCATCCGCGTAGTAGATGTTTCGGATATCCCCCTTTATTTGTCCGAATGACAAAGAGACAGGAGCCTGCACGGTGGATGAGTTCGATAAAGGCTGCTCCCCTGCCTTCCCCACACTATGGGTCGAGGCAACGGAGATTGCATGATTGGAGCTGACGGTTTGACCCGTGATTATTTTGCCAGGTTCGGTACGGATGCATCCTGTTATCACAAATACGAGCAATAGCAGAAGAGCGCCGACTTGTTTTGATTTCATTCCCATCACTCCTTTCCCTTGTAGAGCAGTACGGATGCTGTTTTATCCAAAATGATCACATCATCAGGAAAATCATTCGCGTTAAGGGGAGCGGAAACCACATAGAACGTATTGAAATCCTCCAGTTTCTCCACTTCAATGTCGGCTTCGATCACCGATACATTGCCTTTGGTCAGCTTCGTCTCAAAAGAAACCTTCTTGGCACTAATGGCTTGGTGGTTGATATAGAATGTACTTCGATATTGTACACCGGGATGACCGAATAACTTGAAGGTTACATGTACTTTATCTTTTCCTTCGATTGAATAATTGTCCATACGCACGTCACCATCTATTTGGAGCTCGTTATAGACTTTTTTATCTAATGCATTGAGGTCTACCTTTTCGAATCCGCTGGCCTTTTCCAGTAATTCCTGGGTAATGGGCTCCGTGGTCTGACGAACGTCACTTAACACTTCTTGTTTCAGGATAGAGGAGTCATCCAGTGGCTTGGGATCCGTATTAAAACTAATGATTCCATCCAATTGCAATGTCGTTTGGTAACCTCCGTAAGAAGAAGTTTCTTTCATATCCGGAGTGAAGCCAGGATTATATACACTGATGATGTTGATTGAAAGCTGATCCCCTTTTTTTCCCGTGATTGGGGTGAATACAAACTTAAATGGAGTATAGTGTTCATCATCATCCGGCACCTCAAAAATGTGCATATACTCATACGGAGTCTCTGTTGAATTAAACTTGTAAGGCTGCGGCTGTCCATTGATAAAAATGAGAAATCCAACATTATTGGCTTTTCCAGAGGCGGCCACCTCATAATCTATTTTCATTTCCCCGCCATTGTACGCCATAGGAGCCCTCTGTCCTCTTTGATCCAGCTTTGGATTAGCAAACCTATGACTCATCCTGCCTAAAATCACTTGATTCTCTCCGTCTGTCTCAAATGGATTTTTGGATGGAGCACTTGCCTTCAGAGGCTCAGCACTAGGAGAGAGACTTGAATTCAAGGTTTGCGTCTTATCCGCAGAGCACCCAATAAGAACTAATGAAATGATAAGCATTAATAAAACAAGTCTACATCCCTTTCGTATATTCACATTTTCATCTCCTTTGTGTAATGGGGACTGCTGCTACACCGGGTTTCAAAGTAAAAATATAATTTTACTTTTTGCTTTCCCTGAGTTCGGGTAACATAGACTGCGTTGTACTCTTTAGTACTGGCTCATTTGATGCAGAACCGGATTTTGATTTAACATCATCCCCAACACCCTCTCTTAAAACAGCTCCTGTCTCTTCTTTTTTCAACTCATTCACTGGGTGATCCTCTTTGATTGGAGACGAGGAAGGAACAGGCGATGCTACGGGAGATGCTACGGGTGAGGGAAGTGCTGAACCTTCAGGATCGCTCCCTTCCTGGTTAGATACATTCTCATTTGCTGCGGCTTGTATTGACGACGCTGGCAACGCTGTTTCAGGCTGTGCTGAATTCAGTTGCAAAACTACGCCTGTTCCAACGGCTGCTAAAGAAATTACGATGAGCAGGGAAAACCCCCATTTTTTGCCGCGAGTATCCATAATGGAATACACTCTTTTCTTTAAACTCAGTTTATTGTCAGAAAAGCTGGTGGAGAACGCGCTGCGTCCTATCGATTGATTCCTCACAACATTTATAATAGTCTCTACATATTGCTGCCGGTTGTTCATATCGGAGTGCATAACGACCGCTTCATCACAGGATAGCTCACATTGAATAGCGATTTCCCGTGCCATCCGGTAGACGAACGGGTTAAACCAATGCAACGCAGCAGCTGTAAAAATGAGCAGTTTGTAGCCTAAATCCTTGCGTTTGAGATGAATGAGCTCATGCTTCAGGATGAACCGCAAGGCTTGAGTCGAGAGACGATTCGAAGGAAGCAAAATAACAGGATGAACTAACCCCACCAGCATTGGACCCGAAATAGCGGGACAAATCTGCAAATCTACATGCCGGGTGACATTCAGTTCAACTTTTGTCTGCTGCAACAATCGCAATGCCTGTCTGTCGTTGGATTTTTCATTCCAGCGTTTTATCAAACGCAACAGACGTCTGTGCCGGACCATATGCCAGGCGACGAATAGGACAACTCCTGTCATCCAAACACCAACAGCTACACTGAGCCAAGGGAATGCTGTTGCGGTTATTCCGGGAAAAGCTGCCGCTGTTAGCGGATTAAAGTTGGAAGGCCCGGTACTGCCCAGAGTAGGGAATAACGTATCCACAGAAATAATTGAGACGGGAAGATGGAAACGAAACGGAACAATAAAGCCGATAACAATGATCAGCCAGGCGTAATATCTTCCTTTTGCTGTAAATCTATTTTGCAAAAGAGGCGTAACCGCCATATAGATAATCCCAATAACCGTCATAGAGAACGAACATTCGAGCAGAGTGATGAGAAAGCTATGCATTGTCACTCCCTCCTTTCCTTCGCCCACTTCAGTAGCTCATCCAGTTCCTTGTCACTCGGACGCTTCTCGTTATAAAGTGTGTTAACGAAGCTTAAAAATGAATCATCATGATATTGCTTCAAGAAATGCTCCGTCTCCAAAGCGAGATACACATCTTTATCGACCAAAGGGTAGTACGTGCGTTCTTTGCCTTCCTTCTCCGTACGTAAAAATCCTCGTTCCACCAGCCGCAGCATAAGGGAGATCACTGTTGGAGCTTTCCACTCGCGCTCTTTACCAAGCTGTTCCATTATCGTCGCTGTCGTAATAGGTGGTTCATTGGCCCAGGCCACCCGCATAATTTCAAACTCGGCCTCTGGAAGTTTCTTCATTTTCATGTATCCTGCTCCTTTTTTAACAATTGTCTTTTTCAATATTTTACAATCGTCAAAAATAGATGTCAATGAGTTTTTTACAATCGTCAAATATAAGTTCAAATTGATATGTACTCCATAGAAAAAAGTTTATGCCCATGCAGATAGAGCGTATCTCCTCAGTTCTATTCTGCATGGCATAAACTTATTTCAAATAACAATCAATGATTAGAGATGTGTATATGTGAAAACAGCATCCGCACTATATGTGTTACCGCCTTGCACCCCGTGTGTCCCATAAACAACATATACGTTCGACCCTAACGGTGACAAATATCCATTGTAGCTGGTCGCGCCTCTTGAACTATTGATCTGCGACTTCGTAATAACTGTAGTACCGTTTACATTTTGTGCAGAGCCGGCGATTGTCAGGTAGGCTTTGTCACTGTTATAACTTACCGAAGTCGAATAATTTGCAGTGGAACCCGAAGCCGACAAGGTACCAGTCAGAGTACCATAGCCGGTTACAGGTTTGGTGTCCGTATTTGCAAACGCAGTTACTGCAACCGCCAAAGATGCCACAATTACAGAAGTACTAGCAAATAATTTTTTGCCGAATTTCATAGAAATTCCTCCTTAGAATTGTTGTATTATTACTCTGAACTCTGATCCGCAACATGTAAGCTAATCCTTTTGAGGTCCTCTTGATTGTCGATTCCTGGAAATTTTTCTCAATGAGGCGGCGACGGTATTCATCCTATACTTCCTGTTTTCACTAATCATCTCCTTTACATTGCAGATTACTATGAAAAGCTGGAGGATAAATAAATATGTAGAATCTATAGCTTTTCGCAGTTTCTCAAAAGCGGCCTCATATATACCATTACATTGATAATAGGAAATCACACTAAATTCCAAAATTTTTTTAGAGAGAACATTTCGTTGAATTCAGTCAAAAATTGTGCGAGGCGGCAGGGAGAATTGTCGGATGTGAGCTCAGAGATAACATCGACTGTGATAGGAGAAAGCGGTAATGTGCGGGAACTCGCGTTGGGCAGGGAGATTAAACGAGCCGATGTTATACGTTGATTTTGTTTACGAGTAACACCATAAAAAAATCCTCATTTGAGCTATCTGTTTTGTGAAGAACAGATAGCTCAGATGAGGACCTCTAGCATGGAATCCTGTGCGGCTGTCACAGCCCGTTTGAAGCATACAGAATTCGCTATTATTCTGGTTAGCGGAAATACCCGCTCAGGAATACCTTTGGGCTAGCTTTTTCTTATGGGAGTGGAATATTTCCTCTAATGAAATATCATACTTGTTTGCGAGAACAATAAGATTTCCAAGCACATCCCCAAGTTCTTCCGTTAATTGGCTTTTATTTTCTTCAAATGATCCTCTGCTCTCATCAGGCCGATCTCTGCCGATTTCCAGTGCCCGGATAGCTCTTGCAACCTCACCCGTTTCTTCGGCTAAAAAGCCAATACGAATGAATATATCCAAATCCGACCAGCCAATGATGACCCTCCAATATGTAAGATACAATTCATTCAATGCTTTTGTATGATGTACACGCCCAATACAAGTAAAACTACACCCACAATTCTATAAGGGTTTATTAGGTGAACATCATTTCATAAAAGACCGAAATGGTCAAATATAATGGCAAGAATGATTTGACCACAGATTACCAGGCTGAACATATTGGCAAATCCGATTTTAGGAGAAGCAAGTATGGTTGTGAAAATATAAAACGCACCAAATAGACCACCTGCTAACATCCACCAACGGACACCCTTAATCGTATTTCCACCCGACAATGTATAGGTACCGTTTGCTAAAGTATAGCAAAATACAAGAGAAAGACCCAATGCCCCTACAGCAAAACTAATGAATGAGGAGAGAATTGGACTTCCGACTTTTGAGCGAAGCTGTCCATTTATTCCAACCTGTAAGGTTAGAGAAGAGGTATACTGAATTCTTATATGTCTATTAATTTAGAGCTTTATAAAATTTTTTATACGACTGCAAAATTGGGAAGTATCTCTAAAGCTGCGAAGGAGTTATTTAGCTCTCAGCCCGCAATAAGTCAATCCATAAAGCAATTAGAGGAGAAACTTGGGGGGCGGTTATTTTATAGAAATGCAAAAGGTGTTTCACTGACCGTTGAGGGAGAAATTATGTTTCAGTACATCGAGCAGGGTTACGGTCTGATGCTGACAGCCGAGCGGAAGTTTTCTGAACTGAAGCAGATGCAGGCGGGACAATTACGGATATCAGTATGCAGTGCAGTATGCAAGTACGATTTATTACAATATATCAGCCAATATAATCGTGAATACCCAAATATCAAAATGTATATAAAAGATGATTCAAGTCATGAAATAGCGAGGCTATTAAACGTAGGCGAAAAGTATAAACATCTTTGTGAGGAATCTTTATCCATTCAAAAGCTTACAGAAAACTACCCGATTATCCTCCTTCAACAGGGTGGGAGTACACGAGAATATATTGATGAATATTTTCGTTCTCACGGAATCGCTATAGACCCACAAATTGAACTTAGCAACATGGATTTGATGGTAGAATTCGCCATTAAGGGATTAGGGATTGCTTGCATTATGAAGGATTATGTTCAAAAAGAATTGAAAAGCAAACTGCTATATGAGTTAGTGATTGCGGAAAAGATACCCTCAAGAAGTCTGGGAATAGCTACAAAAAAAGGAATGCCTCTGTCAACAGCTACACAAAAATTCATTAATATTTTTGATGCACAGTAGTCATGTTTAAAAAATGGCTCAATCTCAAAATCAGTGCTTGACTATTAGCGAAACATACGATGGCGGTTACATTCAATGAGAATGCCTGCTTTATAACGGCTACGATTTCGCGTAAAGTAATGGCGACGCTGGAAGGCTTTAATGCGATTGTGACGACCTTCCACCGTTGCGTTTGTCCATCGGCATTGATGGTAGTTTACGATTTCTATGTTCCAATTGCGCATCGTCTTTAAGGTGCTACGAACAGCAGGATGATCCATCTTCTCGCCTTGCTTACACCAACGCTCAAAACCCAGTTTGGCAGCACTAAAGCTCGGCGAACAGTCATACCAGGTCGAGAATGCTTCCTTCCATTCCCAGACGCTACGAAGTAGTGGGGAGAAGGTTAGCAGCATCTCCAGTCTCGTCCGGCTCTCCTCTTCCAGCGATTCCACAGGCGGATTAAGCAAGCGATGATGGGCTTTCAGGTAAGCCCTTGCCCGTGGCGATAGCGTAGGTTGAACGGTTTTTCGAACCTCCTGTACACTGTCGATCACATAACCATGAACATGAAACCGATCCGCAATGCGAATCGCGTGGGGAAAGCACTCGCTGATCCAGGTATGATACGCCTGTGCTAAATCCATGACAACCGCTTTGGGGTTCAACAGAAGGAAGTCTGGATGAGTGTTGGCATACGCCCGCAAGTCGTTTAGCTTTCGACCCGGAAGCAGATCCAGCATGGTCTCGCCTTTGAGATTATGGATACCGGTATTGTAGGTATGACCTTTTCGGATGGCAAAATCATCGACACCTAAAACCAGATTGGGCATTTCTTTCGCTTCGGTCCACACGTGCTTCTCGATGCGTTCACACTCCACCGGAACAGCCTCGTTATGCATGCGTTGTACGGTACTGGTAGGTAATTGCTGCATACGAGCGCTATGTGCAGCCGTTGATCCGAGCGCTTGTTCGAAAGTATGGAAACGAAAAAGCCAGCTGTAGCGCTGCTTGGGTCCGACAAATTCATAGAACCATCCAAATCCGGCTTCGCAAGTGGTGCAGGACAATCGGATGGAAGGCACATGCAGAAAGGTTTTTTTCGCAAACACTGGCAAATGCCTTACCGTCCGCATGCCATTACTTCCCTTACGAATGACGTTTTGGTCGGATTTGCACAGGGGACAGCATTGTTTATAGCTGCGTGGAATGGCTTCGATATGAAGTTCGTCGGCCACCATAGACCGAATTTGACGAACTTGTAGCTCTGGTATGTCGAGCATTTCATTGATATACTGGATCTGCATCTGTTTATTCCTTTTTTTGTTGTTCGGTGAGACTTACAACAATACAGGAGTAACAGATGTTTTTCCATTTTCATCCTTCGGTCACTTCGTCAAGCACTGATTACGGCTTTGAGCCTAAAAAATAAAGGAGAAAATAAAAATCCGCGATACTCTTTTGCAAAAGAGCATCGCGGTTTTTTAATAACTGTGCTTATGATGGCAATCAATACACCGATTACGAAGAGTATATCTATCTGGATAAGTTTGTGTTTGTTAATGGTCTTCCACTTGTAGTAATCGAATGCAAAAGCCCAATGGTTTCCATTGATGAACAGATCGGCAAAGCTGTCAAGCAGATGCTGCGCTACCAAAAAAGCTATGAGCATCTTTTTCACTATAAAAGAATGGATGGAACGATTTAATGGTGTAGCAACAAAATACCTAAACGGTTATTTGATTTGGCATTGTTTTTTAGAATTAAATAAAAAATTTCCCTCTAAAAGAAAATACGAATGAAATGTTATTGAACGCCTGTAAAAAAGCAAACTTCACAACTGTAATTGATATTAGAAATTTAAACTGATGTAATTCACTATGGAAGCTAAGTTAGCTCTAGAAGGATCTTTCACTTTCCACAAAAATTAGAGAGAAAATGATAAACTGATTTTAATATGTACGGACATATTGTAGGGGGGGATTTATCCTACCAATAAGTGCATTGGCTTTGTCTATTTACATTTGCTTTATATTTTATTATTGGGAGGACAAAATAATGGATTTGGTAAACAAATTTTTAAATGGCTTGAGAGCAGCATTATCAACAGATGAACTTGAGGCACTAAATACATCGTGCGGTGCTACAAAAGAAGATATTGATACATTAAGGTCAGAATATCCAAATTGTCCAGAATCACTAATCTCCTTACTTGAAAATATTGATGGTACATATTGGAGGAAATATGGAGAAAAAGAAATTGCGGTTTGTATTCTTGGCTCAGATGTTGAAGAAGGCAAATATCCATATTATTTACTGTCTACCCAACAGATGCTCGAAAGTTCAAAAGAAGAAGAAGACATCTCCTATCTCTCAGAATACCAAGATGACGAGGATGCCGTTGACCCTAAGATAAATCCAGAGGGACTTCTTCCAGGGAGGTATATTCATTTTTCAGACTGTATGAACAATGGTGGAACATCAAGACTTTATATTGATTTTAACCCTTCTGATGAAGGTGTATGCGGTCAAATAGTTCGCTTTTTGCACGACCCTGACCAATATGAAGTGATCGCGAAGAGCTTTGATGAGTATTTACAGGAGCTTCTTGACGGTGGTTTTGTTTTTCTAGACGAAGAAGAGTAAGATCGATAGTTTGTAGAGAGTTGCACTTAAACTGGTGTTAGTTGAATCAGCACCATCCGGGTCTGTCAATAATTTTGTGTAAACTCTTTTAAGCATAGATTCCCCCGAGGGGGAAGTCGCGAATCTAACGCAAGTGTTGACCGACCCGATCAGGAAAGAAGACGGACAACTGGAGCAGCATTTGCCCCCAGTTTTGTACACGTCCCGTCCATTTCCGAGTGACGTCAACGGTAGCTAAATAGAGCATCTTCAGCAATGCCTCATCCGTAGGAAAGATGCTTTTTCCTTTCGTTACTTTGCGTAGCTGGCGGTGGTAACTCTCGATCATATTGGTGGTGTAGATGAGTTTGCGGATCTCAGGCGGGTACTTGAAAAAGGTAGCAAGTTCGTCCCAATTTGTCCGCCAGGAACGGATAATAAGAGGATATTTAGCGCCCCAGACTTCCTCAAAACGGTCGAGTTCAAGCAAGGCGCCTTCCTCAGTAGCGGCCTTGTATATAGGCTTTAAGTCGGCGGTCACCTTCTTAATGTCCTTGTACGACACGTACCGTGTGGAACTGCGGATCTGGTGAATAATACACTTCTGGATTTCAGTTTGGGGGTAGCAGGCTGCAATCGCTTGAGAGAACCCGGACAGGTTGTCCACGCAGATAATGAGAATGTCCCCCACCCCGCGATTTTTCAGCTCATTGAGCACGCTCAGCCAGAACTTGGAGGACTCGTTCTCCCCGATCCACATGCCCAGCACATCTTTGTTTCCGTCCAAATCAATGCCAATGACCATGTAGGCGGCCTTGTTGATAATGGCCCCGTCTTGTTTGACTTTAAAGTGGATGGCGTCCAGATAGACGACCGCATAGACGCCCTGCAGAGGCCGGTTCTGCCATTCTTTAATGAGAGGAACAATCTTGTTCGTGACATTGGAAATGAGCGTAGGAGAGACTTCAATGCCATACATCTGTCCTAGATGATCCTGGATTTCTCTTGTACTGACGCCTTTGGCATACAGGGCAATGATTTGTTCTTCGATGCCCGTTACGTTCGACTGATGCTTCTTGACGACAAGTGGCTCAAACTCACCCAGACGGTCCCTAGGGATAGCGATTTCCTGTTCACCGTACTCACTGACGACCGTTTTGCGGCTCTTTCCATTGCGACTATTTGGAGTGAGTTTGGCCTTTACTTCATGCTTTCCATAGCCTAAGTGAGTATCCATTTCGGCTTCCAGCATCTCCTGTATCGTCTCTGCAAACAGGTCTTTCAAGGCATTCTGTGCATCTTGAGCGGTGACCAGATTGTTCTCCTTTATGAATTCCCGAAGTTGCTGTTTTGACCAAAGTCCCATGTGTTCTCCCCAACCTTTCTCTTACTTCCATTTTAATGGGTTTGAGAGTTTACACAATATATTTTACAGACTCCACCACCCGTCAAACGGGTGGTTTGCTCTGCGGCTATAAGCCTTTGATACTGACTGCGCCTAAAGGCGCTTGCTCTCCCCTTGGTCGAGTGATCTTGGTCTAGGTCTATAGCCTTCTTTTCCTGTTCTATTATTCCGTTTGTGTACAGCCGTGTAAACGTTCATGAGCACAAACGCCCTCGGCCTTTATGGCAAAAATTTTCATCTTCCCAGTCGTGCTGAAACGAAGGTTTTAAAACTAAACCCTTTTGGGCAATAAGCCTGGACTACACCACCCGCATAGCAGGTGGTTTTTTGTTTCCCACGCTTCGCGTGCTCAACTGGCTAAAGCCATAATAAAAGCACTCTCCCGAGTGCTCCTTTAATAACCATCTATTCTTCTGGCACATACTCAATTAATTCTGACAGCTTGCATTGAAACGTATCACAAAGTTTGAATAGCGTCTCCAACTTAATAGTCTCCAGTTGCGTTTCTTTGTACAGCTTATTGATTGAATTTCGACTTAAACCCGATTTCTCCATTAATTCGGTGATGTCGTCTATGCGATGTTTAGCCATTAGAACTCTTAAATTGCTTTTCAACAAAATGTTCCCCTCCAACTATTATGTATGATAATTGCAGACAACAATTGACCTTATAGAGTTAAAATTTAGCTTTACAATTAACTCCATAAGGTTATATAATGACCTTATGGAGTTAAAAACCTGGAGGTGTCCTGTTTGTTTGAATCTTTAGAAGCTTTAACTGATCCATTGATTCGTATACGGGTTGAAGCGATGTACCGTGAACTGTTGGACACCGATTCTAGCTATAAAGTGCTTTTACTGGAAAGCGATCAGTGCTTTCAGCAACTTAGGAATGCTCTGCCCGAGGAACAGCAGAAAGCTGCATTCCTGTATGAGGACACTCAGTTGTCGCTTCAAGCCATTCTTGAGCGCTCCATCTATTTGCAGGGATTTAAAGATGCTCTTTATCTTTTTAATGAACTACAGATTTCAACACATTCTTAATTCGATTCTCTAATTACATTATCCTTTTTCTAACTTACGTGCAAAGAAAAGGCGCATTCACTTGAATGCGCCTTTTACTGTTGCTATTGATGCCGAGGACGGGGGTCGAACCCGTACGGTACTCACGTACCGCAGGATTTTAAGTCCTGTGCGTCTGCCTGTTCCGCCACCCCGGCATGAAATGTGCGTTGTAACGCGACAAGAAATATAATATCACGTATCCCGCAAACACGCAATCAAAATCCAAAAAAATTATTTGCAAAAAAACATCCCGGCCGGAGCCGGGACGGGTCAAGATCAAGCGTACGGGTGCTAGTGGCGATCGCGTTCACCGCTTCTGCTGCGCATACCGGCCAGCCCCAGGAGTCCCAGGAGTCCGAGCCAGCCCCAGTTGGAGCCTCTGCCGTTGGTTGTGGCAGCTGTAGTGGTGCTGGTCGCCCGGTATCTGGTGCCACGCGAGGTATCCGGATATTGTGTCAAGGTGTCGTTTGTTCCTGTACGGATCTTATCGTTCATGATCGAATCGTTTCTGTGTGTCGTTCCTGTAGTCCGGTTCATCAGGGTATTGTCTTCCTGGTTAAGCATAGGGGCTCCGGTTCTGGTCCCCATGTTACCCATGGTGTTGCCTGTTCTATTCTCTGTTCTGTTCTCTGTCTTCAGTCCGTTCATTCCCGTATCAGGAACTGCCGTGCCCATTCCGCCTGTACCCGCAGCATTCGCTGCGTTACCGGCTCCAAGCAAACTCATCGATAATACTGTACCGCATGCAAGGCTTGTGATCAGCTTCTTCAAGTTGTTATGCCCCCTTCATGGTTTGTCGCTGATAATTTCCCCACAAGGTGCGGCATCTATTCATACAAGTTATTCCTTAACGAGGTTGACCGTCTTGCTTGCGGCATCATAAGTTACCTTGGCGCCAAGCGCTTCCGCAACTGCCCGCACAGGTGCATACGTTGTCCCGTTTTCTACTAGCCCGGTTGTGAGCTTACGCCCATTCAGCATGATGGTGATCCCTTGTTCCTCTGCCGGTTCGTTTGCGCTGATCTTAGCCAAAGCCTCTTGCACCTGTTGTTCGGTCGGACGCTTTCCGGCCAGTAGCTGAGCGGTTGTAAGTCCGAAGGTCATCTGCAGATGGGGATAGTCTTTAAAGGAAGTCCAATCGCCGCCCCATTCAAACCCCAGCTGTTTAGCTACCTCAGCCACTTCCTGCCAATCTGCGACCTTATCGCTGTCTCCGTCCCGGTTCATATCCCAGGACACGTTGCTGCCATCCGGCAGCAGCAGCGCAAAATCAATGGCCAATCCGTAATTATGATAACTGCTGCCTCCCCGGGCATTCGTAACAATCGGTCCCTTCTTGGTTCTGCCCTGCGCATAAAGCGCATTCTGCTCTGCAATTGTGCGCATCCCCTGAGTAATGATGATGGGTACACCCTTGGCATAGCTCCGCTGTATCAACTCATCCGCAGCAGCTTGCAGCACGGGATGAAGTTTGCCCAGCGATCCGGCAGATTTACTCTTAACCTGATCCAATGTCAGCATATAATCACCCCCTGGTATAGTAAATGCCTTCTCATGCTGCATTGCTTGTATACCTGTCTTGATCAAGCTCCCGGTGGATGATTTCCGCAGGAAAAGGCTAAAATAACAATGAAGGGTGGGATAACACAATGGAGATTCACAGCGATAGCTACAAGGTGGCTGTACTTGCCGATCAGGAAGATGCCGTGGAGGTGATCCGCCAGGCCGAAGCGGCAATTGCCCAAATTACAGGCAACAAGGCCGTTACCCTGATCGCTTATGAGAAGACGGAGGCAACCGGCGTAAATTGAAATGAAATACCGGGACAAGCAGTTCATATCAGATGTGAAAAATAATAGATTCACATGGTAAAATTTATTTGTGAAACTATTCACATGTAGATTATTGCCATGACCTTACAGGGCACTTCCACGAGGAGTGCCTTTTGTATTTTGAAAACTTGAACTGGGTTTGGGGGGCAAATGTGAACATCACTATACATAATGTAGAACAAGTATACCGGAATAACTGCCATGCACTGTATCCAGTACATTTGGAATTTCACGAAGGGGTTTACGGTCTGCTGGGACCAAACGGAGCAGGCAAGTCCACCTTGATGAATATTCTGACCATGGCCAAAAGCCGACAAGCGGAACTGTCTACTGCAACGGTGTGGATATCAACACGATTCAGAACAAGTATAAAAGCAGGATCGGCTATTTGCCGCAATCCTTTGGACTGTTCCCGGCCTTGTCAGGTCGAGAATTCCTGATGTATGTTGCAGCGGGCAGAATACAAGAGCTTTTAAGTGCGCTTAACTTGAATGAGGTCGGTGATCAGTATATCGCCAGCTACTCCGGCGGAATGAGGCAGCAGATCGGCATTGCCCAGGCTTTGCTTAATAATCCCAAGTTTCTGCTGCTGGATGAACCCTCGGTGGGACTCGATCCCGACGAACGGGTAAATTTGAAGAATCTCATTACCAAGGCCGCGCAAGACGCAACCGTGATCTACTCCACTCATATTGTGTCCGATATTGAAGCACTGGCTGGAAGCATTATTATCATGAAGCAAGGCAGAATTCTGGCGGCTGGAGCCGTGAACCAATTAACAGAACCTGTAGAAGGCCTGGTATGGAAGATGAACGTGGATTACAGCGGGCTTGCTACCCTTCAAGACAATACATATGCAGTAGCAGCAATAGATCTAGCGACGGAATTGAGGTCCGTGTCCTTTCGTCAACTCCGCCAAGCGCCCGGGCCGAGCCGGTCTATCCCACCCTTGAGGATGTCTACCTCTATCTCATCCACCAGGATGAGATCAAAGGAGAATCACCAGCATGACAAGAACCGCCTCTGCCTTAAATCTCTTGTCTGTATCTCTGGTCCTGGTGAAGGAACGCATACGATGAGCAAGCTTTCTGTGGACAATCGTAGTGTTTGCGTGCTGTACTTATTATTACTTTCTGGCGAGTGATACTACCGGCAGCCTAACCACTGTTATTAAAAACAGTCTCCTTGACGGGCACTACAGAGGGACCTATAACTCCGTATGGATGGGTCTGCTGGTGGTGTTGTTTTTTAACTGTCTGCTGCTATTCGGGGGTATCTTCCTGATCCGAAACTCCATCGGAAGAGATGCGACGCTGCAACTGAAGATGTACTATACTACCTCTCCCTTAAATGTGCATTAATATACGGAATCCAAACGTTTGGCAAATTCCCTCTACCTTGGGCTGGTTGCCCTGGCCGTTGAAGTCATGGCTCTGATCATGCAGCTCAGCAGGGGGGAAAGCTATGCGATTGAGCCTCTTTCCTATATAATGCCTTTTGTACTGCTGATTTTACCCTTTATCTATGTATTATCCAGCGTGACGGTTTGCATGGAGCTACTCCCCCCGCTGCGCAGAAATCCCGGCAATCTGCTGTTGTTTATCCTGTCCTACGCCTATCTCTCGATCGTATTCGCCGGTGCGAACAAAACAGAGATCAATCCGTACTTCGATGTTACCGGTCTGCAGTTTATCGTTAAGAATGTATTCAGCCAGTTCAGGCAGTACTTTGCGCTGTCCCGTCCAAATGATCCTTCCATTTCCTTGTTCAATTTATTCGTAAACGCTCAGTATGCCGGGATACTTTCGCTCATTGTGGGAATTACGTTTGCCGTTGCATCCGCCAGCCTCACCGTTGTTGTTCCCCCTAATCTGTTCAATGTCCTCTACATATTGATGTGGTATATGGGCATCATTCAAAAGATAGAGGTCTTGATGATGGTCTTCTCCTACAAAAAAATATAATCCGCATGCATTCCGGCAACCGATCATCAAACGATGTATACCTCCAAAATATCGTCCACGTTGACCCATTTCCATTCCTCCGCCCACTGCAGCTTGAATTCGCGCGAGTGGGTGTGAATGGAGGTCACAAAGCCGCTCAGCAGCTTGCGCTCAAAAGGATCAAACAGAACAACCGTCACACGGACATGCGCCCGCAGCGACAGAGCCAGCGTACACTCGATCTCTTCCAGCTTCTGTTCATCCAGAATCGGCTTAATCGTGCGCAACGTTTCCCGTTCATCTCTTATAATCCGGCTCTTATGCTCCGGCAGCATCATCCGGCTGCTCTCCCACAGGCCATTGCCTTTCAGCTTCTTGCCGAGTGTCATTGCCATTCCCCTTCCCGATGGTTAATGCATTACTTATGCTTTATATAACACGAACGTATGTTTGTATTATATCTGCAGTTCCGCTTATTAATCAACCAGAAATAAATGACAGAGGGAAGTGCCTGTTTTCCACAAAATAGGTGTATAATTCTATATATTATAAATGGAAAAAACGGCTGCTCCGTTCCAAATAACAAACAAAAAGGCGCACACAGCCTGCAGCTGTGAAGCGCCTTTTACCATTTTGTGTAACTACAGACCTCAACTTTAATTGTGGTTATTCCTTATTTGCCGCCGGTAATGGTCGATGACCCGGAATTTGTGCTATTCTCTGTCGTCGGAGCCAGCTTTACGTCCGTACTGCCCACTGCTGTACCAGACTCCGCATCCGCAGTCCCCGCAGCTTCTGTGCCGATCCCGTCTTCGATCAGCCCTACGGCAGCCCTTGCTTCGTTCAGCTTGGAAATGCCATACAGCATCGCCACATCCGCCTGCTGGTTCATCGCATTGAACTCATCGGCCGTAACGTCGGGAGAAACGGCGCTTTTCGAGGCTTGCTCTTTAATGGAGTACGCGCTTTTAAAAGCGATCATTGATTCACTCAGTAGTTTTCGAACCTCTTCGGGCAGGTTTTTGGAAATCTTCACATCCCCCACCTCATCGGCAATTTCCGATGTCGCATCCTGGAATTGATCAACCGCTTTCTCCAGCTCTTTGTCCGAGGCTTTTCCTGTCGAATAAGAGGTTAAAGTAGTGTTGAAATTATCCAGGGAAGACTTGCCCTTTTCATCGAATTTTGACATCTTGTCGTAGAAGTTTTGTACGGTCTCCTGCGCTTCTTCCTCTGATGCGGGGGCTGAACTATTATTGCTGCAGGCGCTGAGGATAACCACCACCATAAGTAATCCTGTCAGTAAAGCTTTTCTCATTTTTGAATCCCTCCACTTAACAGAATAATGGCGGCTTTTGCAAAGTGCAAATGAAAATATTGTAAAATGCGCCCGAATGAAACATTTTCCTAAAATTAAGCGTATTCATGGGTAAAAAGATCTCCGGCCGTGACCGGAAATCTAATGGTATACTATAATCATTTCATCCGGAATAAGAGAGGAAGATCCCTTATGGCTTATTGCACAGCCTGTGGTGCAGAAAACAAGCAAGGTGCCAAATTTTGCGGAAAATGCGGAGCGCCTGTCGATGGAACGGTTCCAGCGGCACCGCACCAAACGTCAGCTAAAGGAATGACCAGCTCCGGCTCAGGTCCGGAAGTCGAATTGTGGGAGGGTAAACCCGCCGGCATTTCCGACCGCCTCAAAGGCCTCATAGGCCTTAACACAACTACCTACACGATCACCAGTCAGCGGATTATGGTCAAAACCGGACTTATCGGCAAAGATCTCGAAGAAATTGAACTGCTGCGGGTAAATGATTTCTCGGTAGCCCAGTCCATTCCGGACCGTCTGCTTGGAATCGGAACGCTTACTGTCTTCTCCGATGACCCTTCAACACCACAGCTTTTGTTCCGGAAAATCCGCAAGGTGCAGTCTGTGAAGGATGTGCTGCGAGGCGCTGTCCGCAACGAAAAAATTGCCAACAACATCAGCTACCGCGAGCAAATCTAAGTTGTTGCGGCAGCCCGTTACGGAAGATACAACGCTCCGGCCGGAATAACGATTTTAGGCTGGCTGGAGCTTTCCCACATTAACACCGCCTTCGCATCGCCCTGGTTCTCGTAATACTCCACCTTCAGTTCATGCAGCTTGCCGGCAATCAGCCCGATGCTGCCCTTGCGCTCCTGCCCGCTTTGCTTCATCCAGCTGTCAATCACCAGCACTCCGTCAATCCACACCCGGATGCCGTCGTCCGAGGAAGTGTAAATCGTATAATCCTCGCTGTAGCCCGCCTTCAGCCTGCCGCTCCAGCGCACTGAGAATAAATTGGCCGGAACCGCCGGATCGGGAGCACCCTGCTTCCAGATAAAATTAATATTGGTATCGGTGCGGACCAGCACCGGAGTGCCGCTAAGTGACGCATTATTGTAATACTCTCCCCGAAGTCCTGTCAACGAAGTTGCCGGAGGCGCTGAGACTGGTTCCGCAGCCTTGACCGTATACTCTGACCGCGTGAGTACAAAGCTGTCCTTCATAAAAGCCTTAATGACCGCATCGCTGTTATTCTCGTACAGCAATTTGCCCCAGGTCATCTGGTACGACCATTTATTCTGTGAACCTGCCAGCAGGGCCGGGGACGGCAGCTACCCGTTCTCCCCAATGGCTATCAGCTTGCCCCGCCCCAGATCCCAAAGGGTGTCGTGGTGACTCTTTTTGAAATCACCCTCATAAATATCCAGCGCCAGCACATCCACTCTTCCCGCACCGGGATAATACCCCGCAGGCTCGTCACACCACTGATTTTTGGCATTCGGGCTCCACACCCAGAGCAGATTATGCAGCTTATGATAAACCGTATACCGTTCGAACATAAGGTTCCAAAGCTCGGTAAAGCGGCGTTTTTGCCCCCACCAGAACCATCCGCCGTTCATCTCATGGTACGGTCTCCACAACACAGGCACACCGGCATCCCTCAGTTTTTTTAAAGAAAGGGCCGTCTTGTCCAGATCCTTCATTAACGCATTGTATTGAGCGGTACCGGGAGTGAGGTATTTGGCAAAATCAACTTCGCTAAGGCTCACGGAGACATTGGACCAGGCCGGAGCCGTACCCGGTAAATGGGCATGGTAGCTCATCGTCACAATTCCGCCCGCCTTATGCCAGCGCACCGCACTGTCCACCACCGCCTGACGCTGACTCCCTATAACTGTCTCTGTCTGATTGTTGATCGCACCCAGCTCATAGCCGTGGAGCGCGGCATATTGTCCGCAGGTATTCTTCAGCTTGTTGCTGAATTCATCCGGACTCTCCAGATAATCATGCTGCCCGCTGAGGATTGCTGTGCCTTGCAGCGAATATAACGTATTCAGCACCTTCAAGGCCGGAAGCGCCAGTTCGGTGTCCGCCGGAGTTCTAAGCAGACTGCTGAATGCTGCCTGCCACTGGGCATCATTCACCAGCCTTGAAGCCGAATCGAGCTTATCCTGGAGTATACGCTGTTCCATCCTTGTTCACCCTCCCTTGGTTTTATTCCATGTTATGACAAGGTTTGGGACAAAGTGGCGGCGGATGGACAACAAACGGACAAAATTATCGGTTCCCGCAAAGAAACGGCTCCGCTCTCCTTTTCCAGGGACGAAGCCATTTATGCGGAAAGATCAGGACGAAATAAAGTATGATGTGGTGCAGTCAAATGCACTTTTACCTCTCATTTCACCAAATTGACCACATACAGCGGATTCAATTGTATATTTACCTCTCATTGCACCATATAGCCCGCATGCGGCGAATTCAATTGTATATTTACCTCTCATTGCACCATATAGCCCGCATGCGGCGAATTCAAATGCACTTTTACTTCTCATTTCACCATATAGCCGCATGCTGCATCTGCCAGCAAAAAGGAGCCCGAAGGCTCTTGGTTTGTGTCTCCAACCTGGGTTAATATCCCCATGCATGGCCTGCCGATCTCATCGACTCTTGACGTATGTATAATGCCGGGACGGCTGCCTCTTACCTTGCATACCGCAAAGGCAGCAAATCAATAATGTCGACCTTGGTCAAATTGTCATCCTCGATTAGAATGACCTTGCAATCCTTGCCATAGTCAGCGATCAGCTCCCGGCACATGCCGCAAGGTGAGACAACCTTGATCTCTCTGTCCTCGCTGTCCGGGTCCGGGTGCCTCACCGCAACGATGGTATCGAACTCCTTGTACCCCTCGGAAATTGCCTTGCCGATCACCATCGCTTCCGCGCACACAGTAACCCGGGAGAGGCTGGCCTCGAGGTGAACCGCCGTGAAGATCTCTCCCGTCTTGGTGCGCAGGGCCGCACTGACATGATGCCGCTCCCACTCATACCGTTTCTTGATAATCTCCACCGCAGAGGCGATAAGCGTCTGGTCTTCAATTGAAATCTCTTTTCCCATCTCTCTGTCCCCCCCTTTATTTTCCTAACTTAGTATACTAAAGGACACTGAACTTACGCTATACTAATTAAGCCTATGCTTCCGATGCCAGTTTTGTACGAACCGAATCCATGAAGCTAGGCTCACAAAACTTTTAGGAGGAGCAGATGTGAAAAAGAAGAAATTCATCCCCAGTCTTATCATCATTGCACTGTTGGTCCTGGCGGCTTACTGGTTTGAAGATAATGGCCAGAACGTCACGACGCCTTCTTCGGAAGACTCCGAGGTAGTCCAGCTCGAATTCCCGGCAGATCGTTACCCGGAGACAGCCGGACATATCCAGGAGGCAATCAGCAGCGGGGAATCGGCGATCTGCACCATCAACCGGGGGGAAGCCGAAGCGAACCGCAAGGAATCCTTAAAAGGGGTGCCGACCAAAAAAGGCTACGACCGTGATGAATGGCCGATGGCCATGTGTGACGAAGGCGGCGCCGGAGCCGACATTGAATACATAACGCCAAGCGATAACCGCGGGGCAGGAAGCTGGGTAGGCAACCAGCTGGAGGATTTTGCCGACGGAACAAAGGTAGAATTCATGTTCAAATAACAAAGAAACGGATACCGTCCTCCCGGAAGGTATCCGTTTCTTTGTGTACATAGCGCTACGCAGATTGCCTCAGTCGTTCCAGTGGCCGCTGATCGAAGTATGCGTCCCAGGCTCGGGAGTTTCCCAAGCGACCAAAATAACCGCTAATTCTATAGGCTGTGGCGGCTGCCATTGGATATGACCCTCCAGCACCAGCTCGCGAAATCCGGAATAGATTCCCGCCGGTGTCCGCCCGCTGAGCCTTGCAAGCTCAGGCAGTGTTGGCATCCTCCGGAAGTGGTTGCTGAAATGGTACATGATCCTCAGCAGCTTGCGCGCTGTATCATCCAGCATAACGGGCCTTTGCCTGGCGCCAGGCAAGGATGTTAGCAGTCCGGAATACTCTTGGACCGCCCGTGGTCAGGCAGGTGGCCCGGAGCAGCCCACCTTTAATCCCATGAACCTCAACTCTGCGCTGGGTGATGTTTCCCGACTTGTCCTCATATATAATCTCAATAACCTGCCCGATCAGCTTCTCCATTTCTTTTACACTCATGTAAACCGCCTCCTTTAGAAAGCCCAGGAATATTTGTATGTATTATATGCGAACAAATGTTCTTTATGCAATCTTCCGTCAATTAGGCGTAATATAAAGTGGGATAATATTCCACGCGCGGAGAGCCAAGGTGTTCTATATTTGTTATCGGGGAAAAAGGCTTTACGGGCCCATGCCTGAGGAAGAAGCCTTCAAGGAATGGTTTGCACTTGCAGGCACGGTAAAAGAACTCTATATCATTGAAGTCGACGAAACCACGGGAAGAATCAAACGTCAGATAGGACCCACAGCCCGTAAAAAAAAGAAATAGCCCCATCTGGCATATGCCTGACGGGGCAGCATTCGATTGAGTCTGATTTAGAATATACAGGCTTTTGTAATAATTACCAGAAGAATAAAGAGAACCAGAATGGAGGTTGTCGATGTCCATGGACTTACTACCGGCATAACTGCCGGAGGACCTTGGTTTACTCCACCAACGTTAGTACCGCAACCGCAACCATAATCTACACCCATTATTTAAATTCCTCCTCGTGAATATTGAATACAGCACAGAATATGTCAAAGGCTGATCTACCGTATGGGCCAAACGGCAAAGAAATGTCATTCACCTAAAGTATCGGCCCATCATTGTCGATATACAGTATGTAAATTCAAAGCTGTGAAGCTTCAAAAAACTTAGCGTATGCTTTCGATGTGAGTTTTGTACGAAGAACTTTCAGGAAGCATTGCTCACAAAACTTTCAGGAGGTGCAACATGGACATTGCTGCATTATCAATGGCGATGAGTCAGGCGTCCCTACACCAGGCTGCAGGGCTGCAAGTCATGAATATTGCCACAAAAACGACTGAGATCCAAAGCCAGAATCTGGTCCAAATGCTCCAGCAGAGCCCACACCCCAACTTGGGAAAAACACTTGATATTGTAGTTTGATTGATTTATGCTTACATACATAAGAACATGAGTTCCGGTTACCCTTGAGCCCTTTGGGCTTTTCTTTTGGCCATTAATACGAACATACGATCCTATATCGAGGTGATTCCCATGCAATCCTACTATCAAATGACCGCCCTGGAGAAATGGACTGAAGATTTATATCAGCGGTTGAACGTGCAACAGCCGTCGCAAATCTCCATTGAGTACATATCGGAGCGGCTGAATATCTGGATTCATTATCTGGATGTAAGAAGCAAGAGCATTGAAGCCTCTGCAGGCATGTACAGCATGTTTATTGACAGCAGCCTTCCACCCGAGCTGCAGCGTCTCGAGTTCCTCCATGAGCTCTGCCATTTGCTTCGCCATGCCGGTAACCACACGCTGATGCCCGAACAGTTCACACAGGCACAGGAGGATGAATCCGAGCGTTTTATCCTTTATGCGGCGATGCCCTACTCCATGATTTCCGCCAGAACGTTGCCTGAACTCCGTGAAGATGCCGTCCAATATATCGCTTCAACCTTTCAGGTTCCTGCTGAGCTAGCCATGCAGCGGATTGACCAGATTCAGAGACGAGTGTTCCAAGGGCAATTGATGGCTGTGATGGAAAGGAACGAAGACAGAAATTTAATCCACCGACATATTCGGTAAACACTGCGGGGATAATAGCCTATGCATAATGAAATGCAGAGACCTTATGTATAGGGTGAATTTACCCGTAAGGGGGAGCGAAATGGACGCCATTCAAGTCATCCAGTTATTAATGACCCATCCGGATTACAGCGTGGATGCCGTGCATCCTGATATCCCGGATTTTGTTGGCATTGAGACCATTGAGGTCGATCATGAAACCCAGACCTTCTCCATTCTGCTGCAAGAACCGAAGGAAGAAGATTAGGGGGACCCATGGACAAAAAAGTGACCCCGCCGGCGTCCGGCAGGGTCCATATCTATTAATAAGGGGGGTATGTGTTTACTATAATCCCGTTAGCTTAAGCCCTAATGAAATCCCGCTGAAGATGAACTGAATCTTTTCCGGCACTACCGTCTTTCTGCTGCAGCATGTATTCTTCTTCATCCTGATAGCGCTTGTCTGCACTACACTGCTCGTTCATGAGAAGAGCGAATGAACAATCTGGCTAGCCTGAGCTCACAAACTGCATTACGCCTATTGCCGTCAGCAGGAAAAACACGATCAGAATCCCCCATATTACCCTGCGCAATATTTTTCCGGAGTCATGGCCGGGTGGATGCCCGCCTTGATTCTCCAGCGTAGCTATCCGGCGCTCAAGCTCCTGAATTTTCTTTTGCTCAGACATATTCTCCATCTCCTTTTTTTGTATATACTCAATAAAACGCTTCCAAATCTAAAAAGTTTCATAAAAGGAAATTAACCTTTCTTTCATCTCTCTGTAACCTATCTCCCAATTTATTCCTTTACTATGGGAGGAGGAGGGGATTTCCATGAAAACACTCTGGGTTCTTATGTCCGTAATCCAGCTTATGTTCGCATACAGCCCGCAAGCCGGTAACATAGATGAAGATAATAACATCCGTACATTCCAATATTCTTTGGAAGCCGGGTACAGCTGGAAGGCAACTTCAGCAGGTTCAGGAATGTATCAGGCAGACAACCGTATCTATATGAGCAATGACAGAGGCATATCCTGGCATAAGCTGAGCGATTCCTTGAGCGGCACTTTGCCAAGCGGCCCCATTGGAGACCTCAAGTTTAAGACGAAGGACACCGGCTGGATTACGATCCATTCTCCACGACAAGGCGATATTGGACTATATAAGACAACCGATGGCGGAATTCACTGGGCCAAAGAGCAGCTTGAAGTACCTTCAAAATACGCTTCCGTTCAGTTTAACCCTTCCTCTCCTATATTTTTCACCTCTACAAATTATGGAATCGTCCTACTGAATGAGATCGGGCTGCTGAACGAGGAAGGCCAGACTGAAACCTCTCTACTCTTCTATGCAACGCAAGACAATGGACGTCATTGGACCCCCATCATGGATAGACCTGAGGGACAATGGAACGGTTTATCCTGGAAGGCCTCTTTGGATCAGAAATCTGCAAGCTACTCATGGAGTATTACTATCGGTGATAGAACCTGGACTTCATCCAATGGGGAAATATGGTCTATGAATTAAGATCCTTAGCATTTATAAAATGGGTGTCTTGAAGGATGGGCACAGCACTTTCCGCCAATGGGCTGGCATTTTACAATTCATTATGAAGAAGGCCTGCTGTATGTAGACCGGCTGTTCAATCAGGAGTTCAAAAAAAAGAAGTTCCAGCAGGTAACCTACAGTTTCGATACCTTGAACCTGCCCTATGAGAGATCCGGGGGATAAACCGGTAAACAATAAAGCAGCGGAAGCCTGAGCAGAAACAACACTCTTGGTAGCCGCTGCGTTTTTTTGTGTGTAACTTAAGAAACTGGATAAGCCGAAGTTACAGCCAGAATGATTTGGTAATAATGACGAGCAAAATAAACAATACCAGAATTGCCGCAGTCGATGTGCCAATACCGCCAACAGGACCTACATTTTCTCCGCATCCACATGAACCCATTTCCCATTCCTCCTTCAAAAGTGAGTACAGCATAGAATATGCAGAATGCCCTTCACTGCTTGGGTGAAATGGAAATGTGTTATTGTGCATTCAGCCGGTCTGGTTTATTTATCTGCCATGAATGTTACGTATGTTGCTGCTGCAAACACAACAACCAGCACCAAAGAAATAACGCCCATAATCCGTTCATTTTTCCAGGCACGAATTGTGTTAGCAATATATAGGATCATGAGCCCTGCCATCATTAGCGACAGGTTGATGCCCGTTATAAACAACACAACAAACCCAATCATTACACAACCCCAAATAATCATGAACCACAAAGGATAATTTTTAAAGATCGTTTTAAGCATTTTCCGCCTGCCTCTATTCCATCTCAAATTTATACTTCCCTATAATCTCACAATCCAGTCTCGCTAGCAACGGAGGAAGTTTGTCCGGCAGCCGTAAACCAAAAAAGGATAAGCTTTTAGAGCCTCTCCTGATCCATTTAAACTACATAATTCCATATTAATCCGATTTATACGAGTGGCGCTTGAATCAATGTTGCGAAATTGAACTTGTGTACGTGACCATCATTTAAAGTAGTTTGACCCGTAACAAAATGGACGTGTTTGCCGTTACCTACTGAAATAGCTGGCCCTGTTCTAATCTTCTTCAAATTATGAAAATGATTCAAGAAATCAGTTCTTTCCAAATCAATCTCGTGGACATGACTTGCTCCTGCCCGAATCGCCTGTCCTGTAACACCTGCGAACCGGTGATTGTGCCGATCTGCACCTTCTTCAGCCAGTTTAGTGCTCCCTTCAAATTCATGTAAGTGTCTCTGTGCCTGAGTTGAGCCTGTTCTTATCTTCTTTATTGTAGGCCGTTTCTTCTTCATCCGTTGTCTGCCTCCCTAAAATTATGCAACTTCACAACATCTTATTAAGGCAAACTCGGATAGGTGCACAGCCATTGTCAGGTCTTTTCTGGATTCAAAAAAAACCACAACATAGCAAAAACCCCTTGCTAGGCAAGGGGTTTAGTGAAGTGGGCCCTACAGGACTCGAACCTGTGACCAATCGGTTATGAGCCGACCGCTCTAACCAACTGAGCTTGGGGAAAGGTTAAAATAGGTTTAATTCTGTTCTTATATATGAAGAATACTGGTTTTTTGACCAATGTGTTTAACTCTATTTTCCTTTGTTCGTTTACAAATTTGTAGCATTATTTCTGCGTACATTAATTTGCAATGCGCATCAATGCGCGTTATAATATTAATAGGAGGTGAGAGAGAGGATGAAGAGTTATTCTTCAAGAGAGGTGTTGGCGATACTGAAAGCAAACGGATGGTACAAAGTACACACCGTTGGCGATCACTACCAATATAAACACCCGACTATAAAGGGGAAGGTTACCATAACCCATCCAGTCAAAGACGTTGCAATACATATCCTAAAGGATATAGAGAAGAAGACGGGGCTAAAGTTTTAGCCCCTCCCTTCTTCCCTTTCAATATAATATTGAGAAACGAATCTCAAAAAAAAGGAAGGTGTAAGCATTGAAAAAAAGTTATACGTACCCGGCCATTTTGAACTTCACAGATAAGCACATTGAAATTTCATTTCCCGATTTGGAGGAAGCTTTGTCCCAAGCTGAGAACATTGACGAGGCTGTTAGACGGGCGAATGAGGTACTGAAACTTACTATTGAAAGTCGCCTTGAGGACAAAGAATCCATTCCAGCTGCTACCCCGCTGAATGATCTTGAACTTACTGGTAACCAGCGTACCATTATTGCAACGGCGGTCCTGAATGAAAAGATCACTTATGTTAAAAAGAATCTAACATTGCCGCAAGACCTGAGCGAAGCGGCCGAAATTGCTGGGTTGAATTTTTCTCAGGTTTTGCAACGCGCACTCCGAGAAGAACTGGAACAGAATAGTTAAAATAGTAATACCGTTGCCTTTAAAACTGGATTAAAATATGGCATAACATTGTATTACACTATATACAACAATCGCCTGAAGATGGCCGGATTAGAACCGGCCGAAACGGACTCCTTGATTATTGGGAGTCCGTTATTTTGTTCTTAGTAAAATACATAGAATGGTTTTTGTTGTTTTAGCAAAATTGTTTTTTCTGTTTTAAAAAAGTGTTACTATCATATTGCTGAAACAGAAAGAAGGGCGGTATGAGAATTTGTCTATTTCAGGTGATCGAATTAAGAAACTTAGAGAAGCTCGAGGAATAAGCCAAATTGAGCTTGCCGATAGGATCGGAATAAATAACAGTGTTCTCTCTAGAATCGAATCTGGAAAGAGACCTGTTGAAGATACTGAAATTAATGCATTTGCAGATTTTTTTGAAGTTTCAGGAGACTATATTCTGGGACGTTCGGACAAAAAAACTTCTATTGAGACAAACATGTCCTTTTATGGTGGACCAGAAAAATACTCTCAAGCTGAAATCGAAGTAATGGAAGATGCTTTGAAGCAGTATAGAAAGAATAAAGAAAGAATGCTTAAGGAAATAGAAGACACAAAAAAATAAGCAAATCCCTCAGCCGATGAGGATAATTTAAGGAAGAATTTTATGGAAGAACCCAACGAACCCGTTTTATTACAGAAACAACAACCACGCCAAGTTACTAATGGAACAAAGATTTTTCTCATTTCAACGCTTCTTCTAATAACTGTAGCTTCTGTCACCTTTTCGATTTTCTCTTTTATGAAAAGTCGTTCTATAGAAGAAAAATTTACTGAACTATCAAACAAGTTTGAATTAGCCAATAGTGAATTTAAGACCCAAAATCAAGCTTTTCAATCACAAGATATAACAAATAAACAATTTATTAATGCGCTAGTTTTTAACGCTCTCCAACATGATATGGAAGATGGTGTCGTTACTGATAATTTTGTAATCAATAAAATAACTTTCCGGAAGACTCTTTCAGCTATGGGTACCAGCGGATCTGATATTGACTTATCAACCCAACCATTAATTGATGCGAAGTATGAGGGGCAAGGGCATTTTGATTTAACGGATAGAGAATTAAAAGTAATGATTGAGGATTTATTGAAGGATACAGAAACTTATTTTGAATCAATTCGTGAAATTTATATAGATTACCTACCTGAATGGAAAAGCCTTTCCCATACCGTCAGCATACAAAATTACGAATTAGGTACATATTCAGATGGTGTATTCAAACTAAAGGGCGAATGAAAAATATTAAAAAAGCCAGCAATGGCTTTTATTTTTACCTCAAAACAGAACATACGTACGTATCCAGGAGGGCACATATGGATTTTCATCAATATTTTAAAACTCCACTCGAACAATGGATCGAAGAGAAGTACAAGGAGCACAACATTTGGACAGCTCAAAATCTTCAAATAGAGAAGATAGCCAAAATTTCGAAGTAGACCTTATTTATTATGACAACAGCCCCTTTAGTGATAATGAGGAACGTGTTGTATTTTTAAATCGCCACGAAGAAAAGGTTTCTCAGCGAATGATTTTTTTTCAAGAGTTATGCCACGTTATACGTCACTCAGGAGATCAACGATGGATGCCCTCACTCTTTAAAGAGGCCCAAGAATATGATGCAGATCGTTTTGCTCTCTATTCAGCCCTTCCTTTCTTTATCCTCAAATCAATTACACTTCCCGAGCGTAGGGGTGAATCAATCGGTTATATAGCACATACTTTCAGGGTGCCGTTATATTTCGCTAAAAAGAGAATTGAGCAAATTGAAGAAAGAATCACACAAAACAAACTGTTATTCGCACTAGATGCCGCAGTATCAACTTCTTCTGAGCTTATTCAACCCGAAACAGATCGAGGTATATTTACTGGAAGTGATCAAGCTGAAGCCCGCATCCGAGCTCATTACAGATGTGAAGAAGACTTCGAACGCCCTCATGGATTAATAATTGAGCCACTACTGGAATGGTTATCTCAATGTACCAGTGAATCGAAATTATAAAACGTACGATATGCCCTGTAGCTTGGCAAAAAGTATTGTTTCTTTCCTGCGATAATTATGAAAGGCCATGTTTATCCAAGAGGAAAAACGTACACGTATGTTTTCGATCTCCCCCCGGACGCATTAACCGGTGAACGAAACCAAAAAACAAAGGGAGGCTTCAAAACTGAGGCTTTAGCTTGGTCAGCCTGCAGAAAGGCAATGACCGATGCCGAGAAAGGATTAGATGTTAAGACAACAAACATTACCCTGGAAAAGTATCTGAACGAATATCTGGAGACTCACGCAAAGCCTAACTTCAAACCAACATCCTACGACACTGAAAAAAACTATTATCGAAGCCAGAATTATTCCGGTGCTTGGTAAAGTGAAATTGCAGGCACTTACCCCGCGTACCATCAAAGGCTTTTATGCTGAACTTCGGAAAAAATATTCCAAGGATTACGTGAAGAACATTCACGGTGTGCTGAAACGCGCCCTTCGGCTTGCATACACTGAATCTGGATTACTGGCTGAAGACATCATAGTAAGGTATCTATGCGTAGCAAGGTAAATGCAAACGAACAGAAAGAAATGCAGTTCTGGACAATTGAAGAATTCACTAAATTTCTGCAATCCTCAAAGCATCATGTTCATTACATTGCTTTTTCATTAGCGGTTTATACGGGAATGCGGCGAGGCGAAATTCTGGGGCTGCGGTGGAAAGATATCGACTTTGAAAAGAAAGAGTTGAAGGTTATTCAAACAGCGAATTGGACACGGGATGGCTTGGTGATTCAGCGGCCCAAGACGAATGATTCGATTCGGCGGGTCAAGCTCTTTCAGAATATTATTGATGATCTTCAGGAGCGCTATTTATAAATCGAAGCTTACAGGAATGAATATGGAGAAGCTTACGAGGACAATGACCTAGTGTGCTGTTATCCCGGGGGAGGTTATATTAAGCCGAAACGAATCACAGAGGGTATGGATGTTCTTGTTCGCAAAGCCGGGGTCAAGAAGATCCGGTTCCATGATCAGCGTCATACCCATGCATCATTTTTACTAGCGATTGGAATAAATCCGAAGGTTGCCGCCGAACGACTGGGCATGACTCCGGCGATGTTCAATGAGAGGTACTCACATCTGTTGCCGATCATGCAGGAAGAGGCCGTTGACAGAATTGAAAATGAACTCAATAAATTCGCAGAAAAGCAGCTTGAACCTGTTGAATAAAAGACTCCGTTAGCAAATCCGTTAGCAAGCTTATAAATATGGCCTTTCCCCACTCAAGCAAATTCGCTCCGACGAGCCTATAAATAGCAAAAACCCCTTGCTAGGCAAGGGGTTTAGTGAAGTGGGCCCTACAGGACTCGAACCTGTGACCAATCGGTTATGAGCCGACCGCTCTAACCAACTGATATAGAGGAAAGGGATAAATGCCTTAAACTCTGTTCGCGAATCGTTGGTTTTATTGGGGTTCGGGACTACAAGGTAAATTGGATTATAAAGAGTTCGTGACCAAATATGTGACCAATAAATCCTGGAGAAATCCAGGGTTTATTCACTGTTCAGGCAACTCTAACCAACTGAGCTTGGGGAAAGGTTAATCTATATTAAACTTTGTTTCATTAAGTTCGTTTACAAATATGTTAGCAAACTACCTTAATAGATGATTTGTAAAATAATTTAATATCTCGCGATTTCTAATGAAGTATTACAAAATTGAGATGCGCCTATTAGATCTGGAAATAAAGTTAAATGGTTAATATTCATACGATTGAGAGATAGTAGAATACTTACTCTTTCAGATTCTGGGATTGTTATTTTAATTAATCTGGCCATTTTGTCATCTTTATAATACCGTCGAACCCAGTTTTCAATATCAATACTAGTTGGAGCTTTAGAAAATAATCCATTTTGACTCACAATTCGAGAATTTTCATCTGACATTGGTCTGTAAAATTCAATTGCGTAATCTTTACCAATTTGGCTATTTAATAACTCCTTAGATTTCTTCTCTATTGAAGATTGATCGAGTGCGAAAATCGCTCTGTTTGGATCAAGATCCCCCGAATCTTTTTCTTCAAAAAAGGCAAAAAAAGCAGCTACAAAAGGAGAGTTAGTCCAATCAAGTAGAGGTGTTGCTAGTCCGAAGTGCTGCCCCAATGCCCACCATTCATTGTCATCTTCGATTCTAGTAGGGTTTGATCCTCTTCGACCTCTGGCAGCAAATTTGAATTTATTTAATAATGCATCAGTTGCTGACTTTTCGTCTCGATATTTTTTTTTAGTAAATGCTCTGGCAAGAGTAGATTGTAATAACCAACTTGTCGACTTGTGCCCACGCCAAATAAACTCAGTTCTGTCTAACAATTCTTCAACTAAGAAATGGTTGAATTCTAACCATGTTTCACAATGTATATGGGTACAACCATGTTCCATTTTTTCATTCGCCTCATCTGAAAACTTGCTCACTGTGCCTCATCCCCTCAGTTCTTGATAAAACGTTCCAATCAAACACGATTTTACAAAAGCACCCCGTTAGCCGAAGCCAATGGGGTATTTCGGGAATAATATATCTTTTTTTCATCTGTAAATCACAATATCATTTTTGAGGTGATTATGTAAATGATGTTAATCTGCAACTTCAGAGTAAAAATAATAAATGCTAACGCATAAGATTGGCAGTTACATATCCCGGCCTACGCATTACGAGTGCGACCCAGCTAGTATTTACTAAGGAGTATAAGGGCTTGTAAGTATTAATTTCACACTGGGAATGCTGTGTAGATATTTTAAAGGGTTCGTAGATATTTGGTCGCTGTTAGAAGTTTGGTTAGAAGAAATGCTAATGCACATCCGGGTCGCACCGATGCAAAGGGTGGTCATTATTGCCGTACAAATTGTGCTAAAAGGGGACTGAAGCACGTAAACAGGAAATCTCCGATTTAATGGATGAACTTTTTGAAGCCTAAAACAAAATCCTGGGATCCCCTGGGTTTTCTCTATTTATCATTAGAATCTTCAGTATTAACCATATTTCAAATTGTTCGGCCGCTTGAAAGTAAAGTTATTACTGATACCTTTCCCCAGCAATAAAAACCGTTATTAGTTAATCTTTCTACTGAGAGCGACAACGTTAGAGAATATTTGAATGCTGAAATGACATGCATCGACAAAATTTGTTGAGGAATGACATTTATTTTAATTGAAATTGTCTTACATACAAAATATGTAATTTTAAATAAGTATAAAGACACTTAAAGTAAAAACATAACAACATTATACTAAGAAAGTATTTTAATATAAATAAAACCAGGAGGTGGAAAATTTTTAGATTTTCTTATCATATTTTGACTAAATAAACTGGAGGCGATTAAATTTGAAACGACTTTTGAAATCTGTAACATCTTTGTCTATTCTTCTGTTAGTATTTGGTAATGTCAGTTACGCAGAAACTGCTGCCCTGCCGGATAAAGATGAAGTTGTTTTATATGAGGCAACTCCAATCACTGATATGGAAGTGCTTTTTGAAAGAGCTAAGAACGGTATTACAGATTTACCATTATCAAAATCAGCAGAAGAGCCTAGTATTAAGCAAATTCTAAATAATAACAAATCACAAATTCAAGCTGAACCAGAAATAGGAGTAGTTGAATACTTTTCAACTACACAAAAAGTTAAGGCAGTAAAAATAGACGAGAAGATAGTAGATACATTTAGTACAACAAGTTTTGCGATTTTAGCAGATGGAAGTAAAAATGAAACAAAATGGGATTCTAGTGGCGGTGTGGTAGCGTACTCCACTGTGAATTATGATACTTTAACTCAAAATAATATTAAACATTATAAACTTGTTTCAGTGACAGGTGGTTGGAACATACACGATTCTTCAATTAATTTATCTAATCGAACTGTTACTTATGGAGCCACAGGAAATTCCTTGGGTGGTGGACCTTATTTAAGCCAGATTGGAGGCCCTCATTCTATATCTGTCAACGCCTTTAGTTTCGCCGCTCCGACTAGTTGGTATTATATAGCGCAGCCTAGTTCCACAATAGGCGTAACATCCCAGGTGACCTTATCTCGTAATTCTTCAACATGGCAATTACTATTCCCATTAAATTTATAAAATGAATAAAAGGATCAAGCATAAGAATTTGCTTGATCCTTTTATTTTACATGAATTAAACTTTTTCCTATATCCTTGATAATGAGGTATAATAAAGGTGGTAATTATTTTATGGCTAAAAATGCTTAATGTTGAATCTGCTCAGAGAGGGGAATAAAACGATGAGTTTTTTTATTTACTTGGGATTGGCTCTAGCTTTTATTTCTGGAATTAGTGTTGGAGCGTTTACTACTGGATATCAACAGAGAGGAAATTTCTATTCAGAACAAAAAAACGAACGTAAACCTAAAAGGGTAATATCTACTTGGACAGCAATTGGAGCCCTTATTTCATTTGCTATTGCCTTAATAATTTATTTGGTTAAGTGAGTTTTTAATCCTTCAAGGCTCTTGGTATTGTTATGGAAGTTGACCGGCAGACACAGTGCATAAACTTCGACTGGAAAACAAGAGGATATTAGAGGTGTGATTACATAAAAAGACCCCGGGGATAATCCCAGGGTTTGGTTTTGTTATGTAATCACCTTTACAACATCGTCTATTTTTATCCAGTCATAATCCTCTTCCAACTGAAATTTAATTTGTCTTAGTTGCTGCTCCACCTTGAGTACCATGCCCCGCACCTTAACATCTTGCGCAGGTTCAAACAGTACAAGCGTCACCTGCTACCGCTCCTGCAGCGAGTACCCTAGTGCCCGGTCAATCAGTTCCCATTCCTGAACGTCCAGAACTGGCCTCTTGCGATCCCTCCACTCCTGCTCCTGCTCATCATTGATAATCCGCTGCTTGTGCTCTGGTGTCATCATACGGCTGCAGTCAAATATACTCTCAAGTTTCTTCATGATGTCTGCCCACCTCCTAATAATACTGCCAATAATCCGTATTGCCCTGCTCATTTCCTCGCCCTGACCGCTGTACGCCTACCTGTGGCGCGTCATGTGATGGGTTATCCCGCTTCCCACCCTTCTATAATCACTGCCCTCTCTGGCGGCATGTCCGGCTGCCACTGGATATAGTTTTCCTTAGCCAAAACCGCAAGCCCTTTTTTGATTAGCACAGGGGTTCTCCCGCTCAACCTTTCCAACTCCGGCAATCCCGGCAACGTCCCAAAGTGACGCTGATAGTGCGTTAAGATCAATAACAGTTTGCGCGGTGTATCATCAAGCATCGCCCACACCCCCAAAATAAGAACGTTTGTTTGTATTATATGCGATGATTGGATTTTTAAACAATGGAAAATTAATCTTTTGTTCTCATTTTTGTTCGGTTGCATTAGGTAACCATTTGGTGTATATTTAAAATACAGCAAGGGACGACGGATACCAACAAGCCGGATAGACCGGATGAGGTCGAAAGGATGATTATCATGGCAACAGTTGATTACGGTACAGTAAGTTTTGAAGGAACTACATACACTTTGAAAAATCAAGCCGAGTTTACTGGACGCGTATTGTTGGAATGGCAACAAGAAGAAGGATTCGAAGAGTTCTCAGCTCCTGCAGTTGACGCTAAAGGTAACGAAGGAACTGTTTACTGGGTGCTGAATGTCCGGGATGATAACGGCGAAACATTGGAGGATTTGGACGGATTAGATTGGGATGACGTTGATCGGGTAATTGTCTCGGGAAAGTAGCAGCGCCCCTTCAATACGTTGGCGCTGCGTGGATTGCCGAACAGATTGGCACCACGCGGCAGAACGTAACTAAAACGGCTCTGGCAATGTTAGAGCCTGGGTATCGCGGTCGGGAAAAGCGATTCACGCGTCCCGACGCCTTATTTGAGGGGCGGCCACTCTGGCTGAAGGAGCGATGGAACTAAACTCTTATGTAACCAAAACACCGCTGGCGTTATGCTAGCGGTGTTTAGATTGATTAAAGGAGAATTACTTTGGAACTAGAAGAAGACTTCATACAATGGCTTCGTTCAGAAAATGCAGCCACGAGCACACTCCCTTACTGGTCTTCTCGATTTCGGGAGTTCGCAAAATATTGTCGGACAGAAAGAATTGAATTTATTGATTTGAATGTGGCTATTTCTAGGAAGTACATGATTTTTTTGCTTGAGCGCCCCAATTATCAAACCGGAGGATCGCTATCCAGCGCGACCAGAGCAAAGCACTATGACTTCTTGACCTCCTTCTCACGGTTTTTAAATGAGCACGGGATTATTAATTGTAATCTCACAGAAGGCATAAAACGTCCCAAACCCAGATATAAGGTAATCAATAGCTTGAGTCAAGAACAATTACACGCCATACTGCAAACCGTCAAGGAAGTGCGTTCAACTAAGAAAGCTCAAGAGAGAACAGCTCTTTTGATTTACCTCATTGCAAGTACCGGGCTTCGAGTGGGCGAAGCATTACCATTGAGACCATCTGAATTCGATTTTCATCGGCGTATTATTACCGTTAACGGAAAAGGTGATCGCGAGCGCGAGGTTCCATTTGGTTTTGAACTTTCTTATCTCATCCAAAAATACATAGAAGAAAACGGAATGAAATTAGATTCGTATTTATGGGCCACATACACCGGAAAGCCAATGACTCAATCTTCATTCAGGGGAACGTTAACAACCATTAAAAAATACATCGGTACTTCTTTGGGGATTGATCGAATCCGTTTAAGCCCGCACACATTCCGACATACATTTGCCAAGATGTGGGTCGTTAAGGGAGGAAACACTATAGCTCTATCTCGGATTTTGGGTCATTCATCTACCAGCATGACGGACAAATATGTAAAACTTTGGGGAATAGACATGAGTTCTGCATATGATATATGCAATCCGTGCGAAGGCTTACGGATGCCAACCTTTTAAAAACTCGCCTACAAACAAGGTAACTGGTGAGGGTATGGAGTTTTTACACCTGGAGTCCCGGCTATATGCCAAGGTAAGAATGTGTAACTGGACCAAATCCGGAATGCTGCGGAGTCAGTCTTTACGGAGTTTATTGTTTAAAAAAGAAATCCCGTAAGAAAAGCGGGATTTCTTTTTTCTAAGCTTTTACTGTCTCCGGTCGTTTGATTTGTAATGGTGGAGGAATAAGTCAACCCTTTCACCTCTTAGGATTTACGGAATTTTTTGTTCAAATAATAAGAAATCCACCTAGACCGGCGGAGATTTTTCTATTTATAGTACGATGTTGGCAATATTACTACATCTGCTCCCTTTTTATCTGAAAAACTCTCGAGTGAGACCACTTCAACTTCGATTTCATTTACTCCAGCAACATTTATCTCAGTGGATGTCACTCCGGTATCTGGCTCAAGCAGAATCCCCTTCAACTCTTCTTTTGTATTCTTGTTTACAAAATGAATTTCAGCCTTATATCCTAATGTAAAAGCATCTACCACTAAGACTTGATGTTTCTTATTCGGATACAGGACAGCATTTGCTGATCCGTATAGTTTCGAAGCAGCAATAACTTCTTTGTAATCCTTACCTTGGAAGTTTGAGTAAGCTACATTCTTAGAAAAGCCTATATTATGTTTGAATAACGATTTTTCCTTAAACAAAGGAACTGACTTAGCTTTTTCACCAATCTGGATTGTGTTTGTTGATTTATCTACGATTATGTTTATTTTTGTAGCTTCTGTAACTACACTTATCGGTATGTACTGTTGTCCGTTAATAACGACAGGTTTAGCTGTGTTTGCACTAGGAGCCCAATCTATTCCATTTAGCTTGTACTTCAGGCTAGAAATAGTGCCTTTCACTTCGTTTGAAGCTGCAAGCGCAACTGTACTTCCTAACATCAATGAAGCAATAGCGATTAATCCCACTTTTTTAAATTTCATAAAAATCCTCCTATTAACTTTTTTTCCCTTTCTATTAAATTATCGGTTGAATAACCGAAATAGTCAATATGGCCTATACTTATTAAACATCCTGAACTCAACTATATTATCGGAGGTAATCATATGCTTAAAGAACTAAAAATAGCAATTGAAAAGTGTCAGGTTGTGAGTATTCATACAAAGAACGGTACAGTAGTAATGGGGACTCCAGAGAAAACACCTATGCTATCAAAGGTGAAATTGAGGAATGAGACAGGAGTAACATATATACCTTACGAGGATATAGTTCACGTGATGAGATTGATTGCATTTCCTTAAGGTCTGAACAACACATAACCCAAAGGCACAATGAAATGAGCCCCATAGAATCGATATTGGCTCCCCCCGATTTATCCGATGAAATCTAAGGTAGGCATTTTAATGTCATGCAAATGCAGTGTCTCGTATGATTCTCGGTTACCTCGATATATCCAAAGAGGAAATGTATGTATTTTTTCTAATTATTAATCTTTTATTATTTGAGTTCCTTGAGGAGAGAAATTATGTCCATTATTGAACTTTTACAAGTCCTACTTAAAGGTTTTTTAGTTACGCTGGGAATCTCACTAATATTGTTCCTTATCTTTTTGCCAACTATTAACCGCTTTTCTTCAGTGAGAGCTCTTTTTCGGTTAGGTCATCGAATAACAACTATGTTCATACCTGTCCTTGTTTATCTGTTTGTTCTATATGTAATTGTTATTATTGGTTACATGATTGCGGCTATGTTTTTTGATTTGCCGAACGACACCTTTACACTCGCTTATACTTTCGTTACGAAAATCTTTTTATACATTCTTCTTCTGGAATTAGGTCTTCATGGAATATCTTTCCATTTGGTTATGCATATCCATAAAGCGACTCATAAAATCCAGTACGAACGATTTGGCAGTTTATCTCAATGGGGAACAAAAACTAGGGAATATAAAAAGGAACTTAATTGGGTGCCGATAGTTGCATCACAATTAACTCCTATAATAAAGCCTTTAGCAGCGAATCGTTCAACTTTGCAGATCCTGGCCCCAGCTGCCAACAACGGAACGGAAGAATTAGAGATTGCTGAATCACTCACTGAGCTACTTCAACGTAAAATTCGGATGCGAACCAGTGACAGTACTCCGATGAGACATCAAAAATCGGTGAATACTTCAGCAGTTGAATTCACTTACGAGCAAAGCGATGCTTTCGAGCTTACCGGTAAGATTAAGGAGTTGCAAGATATCATCTATGATCCTAAAGGCATCCTTTGGTTCACTTTTGGTAAAGAAAAAAAATTGCTACCTGCGCTTAAACTCTTTTATGATTTACTCTCTTCTGATGGGATTGTTATCATTGATGCTCCAGAAAAACAAAAGAAAAAGCAGAGAAAAAATCGGCATCGCCTTTATTTTGGATTGAAGCTCCATTATTATTGTGAGTCTTCCACCTATACTCATATTGAAAAAAGCTTTAAACCTGGATCAACTGCAAGTAAATTATTCACCTTGGAACGAGTTGAAGGTCTATCTGGCGCATATGGTATGGCTATACTTCGGAAGATTCCAGCCGAGATATTAACCAAAATGATAGCAGAAGATAACGTGGGATGATCTGGAAAAGGGGGATAATTTTCTTCTAATGGGTCCTATCTGTCATAACAAAGCCCGCTAACCAAACTTTGAACTGACGGGGTTATTTGTCGCCATTCAACAAATATATAGTATCATTTTCCTAATCCTGTTAATATATTCTTATAATCTAACAAAGGAGCAATACGAAAAAAATGTTCAAAACTAAGAGATTACTCTTTTTGCTGGTAGTTGTTTGTTTCTTATCTTCAATACCATTTAAAAATGTAATAACAGCTGAGGGAACGAAGATTGAAGCAGAGGTCACTGCGGTGACGGACGGTGACACCTTTACCGTTAAAATGCCCGATGGCAAAAAGGAAAAAATCCGACTGCTGCTCGTTGATACTCCGGAGACTAAGCACCCTGACAAACCGGTTCAGCCGTACGGCCCTGAGGCGAGTGCTTATACTGCAAAGATCCTCAAGGATAAGACCGTTGAACTTGAATTTGATGTCGCGGAAAGAGACAAATACGGCCGTCTGCTGGCATACGTGTACATAGGCGACAAAATGCTAAATGAAATGCTTTTGGAAAAGGGCTATGCAAGAGTCGTAATTTATCAACCAAATGTTAAATATGTAGATGAGTTCAGAGCCATCCAGAAAAAAGCACAAGCTGCGAAATTGGGGATTTGGAGTCTCGAAGATTACGCAACTGATAAACCAAAAGCTACGCCAAAACCGACAACTAAGCCAAAGGCAACAACTAAACCAAAAGCAACAACAAAGCCATCGGCCACCAAAAAGCCAGCAGCAACACAGAAACCGACTGAAGATGTGTATTACAAAAATTGTTCTGCTGTGAGAGCAGCTGGAGCAGATCCGATCTACGCTGGCGATCCTGGTTATTCCAGAAAGCTAGATAGAGACGGCGATGGAATCGGATGCGAATAAAAAATACCCTGTCAGTTTAATTGAAGTGCACCCCTTAGAATAGACATTGGAAAAACCCTCTGGTTAATCCGATGAAATTCTAGGGGGTGCATTTTAATTATGCCAGCGAAGAAAGGTCAGAAATTTAAGCATTATCCTGAGTCTCTTAAGTTGGAGGCTATACGGTTACATGTTGATGAGGGGTGGAGCTACAGCAAGATTACAGATCACCTCGAATTGCATGATAAGGATCGAGTTAAAGTCTGGATGAGGAAGTACCGGGAAAAGGGAGCAGCGGCATTCGAGGATAGGCGTGGAGATCCACACAGGGTTGAAACTGAACAAGAACGTGAACTGCGTCGTCTGTACCTGGAGGTAGATGTCCTAAAAAAGTGGTTACAAATCTTGAATCGGGAGGGTTGAAGAGCAAGCATACTGTCATTGATGAACTGAAGCCAAAGAGAACAGTAAAGGAACTATGTGGCTATCTGGGAATCAGTCGAAGCGGTTACTACGCCTATCTAAAGCGCAAGGATAACGATCCTGATGAGGAGTTAAAACTTAAGATCCGAGCAATCTATGAGCAACGTGACAAAACCGTAGGGTATCGCCGCATACAGGATGAACTGTACCGTCAGTACAGCCTTGTAGTGAATCATAAGAAGGTTCTACGGTTAATGCAGCAACTTGGTATTAAAGCGATTATACGCCGTAAGTATGCCCACAGAACAAGCTATGAAGCCGCTGTATCCGATGGAAGAATCGCTGAGAATAAGCTGCAAAGGGATTTCACAGCTGCTAAACCCAATCAGAAGTGGGTTACAGACGTTACGCAATATCGCGTATTTGATGAGAAGATTTACTTATCTGCTATTAAGGATCTGTGGAATAACGAAATCGTCGGATACCATATCAGCAGACGCAACGACAACCCTCTTGTCTTAGAAACATTTAGAAAGGCATTTGAAACGCATAAGGACGTGACTGGACTGATCGTTCACAGCGATCAGGGATACCAGTACACGTCCCATGCATACCATGATATGCTGCCACAGGTTGGAGCCCAAATCAGCATGTCACGCCGAGGAAATTGTTATGACAACGCCTCAATTGAGAGCTTTTTCTCACATCTTAAAGTCGAAGCACTCTATCCTTATGATATACGAAGTATCGATGAGGCACAAAGAAGAATTGAGGAATATATACGTTTTTACAACGAAGATAGAGCACAGCGAAAACTAAACAAGCTGACTCCTGTTGAATACAGGAACCAGCTTGTAGCCTAGGTGTTTTTTAAATGTCTACTAAACGGGGTCTTGACCATAATCACTGACGGGGTATTTTTTATGTAGTCACATTCTATAATATCTTCTATTTTAATCCAATCCCAATCTTCTTCTGAGGTCCGTAATTTAATTCGGCGTGTTCCCCGGTCAACTTTCATAACGATCCCGTGGATTTGCTCGTCGTTTCTTGGGTGGAATACTATCACTGTTATAGGTCCATGATCCTCTATAGACTGGGCAAATATTTGTTCAAACTCTTCGATCCGTTGTTCATCCAGTTCTGGCTTTTTGCGATCCCTAAACTCCTGTCCCTGCTCATCACTGATTATCCGCAGCTTGTGCTCCGGCAACATCATCCGGCTACCCTCCCATAATCCATTACCTTCAAGTTTTTTCCCCATAGCAATGCCTCCAATCAATAATACTGCCAGTAATCCGTATTGCCGGGCGCTGATGGCTGCTGAGGCTTCCGTGGGCCTCCCTCCGGCTCCTCATCGTTTCTTTCCCAGCCCTCGATGATAATAGCCGTCTCAACAGGGAGAGCATGGTTCCAGGTAATGTAATTCTGATCGGCCAGTTGCTGCATGCCTGCTTTGATTGGACCCGGTAACCGGCCACTCAGCCTCTCCAGCTCCGGCAGCGTTGGCATTCTACGAAAGTGGCCACTAAAGTGATAAATAATTCTGAGCAGCTTACGTGGCGTATCATCAAGCACACTCTGCACCTCCAAAAAATAAGAACGTTTGTTTGTATTATATGCAAACAAACGTTCTTTATTCAACCAGTAAGATATTCTTAGTCTGGGATAAAAAAGAAAACCATCGTATTCGCTCACTAAATTCCATATATAGTCATATTTGTTTAGACGTGTATTTATCATAGCTGTATTCTAGGATTTGCAAATACTATTTAAGGAGAAGAATACATATGAAGAAAATCTTTTTGCCTGTCCTTTTTTCATTCTTATTAGTTTTTAGTTTTTCATCCAGTATTGTAGCTGAAGGAACTTCTGCTCAAAACAATCTCATTCCCAGCATGACCTCGAATGATGCTCCATTGGGTCATGCAACTGCTAGTAGTGTTTGGATCAGTGGTGATGGAAAAGCTCACCACCAACCGTTTAGACTTTTTAATGGAGATATGACCGACGTTGGCTGGTCAAGTAAAAAGGATGCTACTTCTGGATGGGTTGCCTATGAATTTAATAGCCCTGTCGTAGTCAATGAATATGCTTTATTACCTCGCCAAACCATTGATTATAATGATCCTCTAGTTAACTATAAAGGAGAGACACCTAAAGACTTTACTTTCGAAGCATGGGACGGAACAAACTGGATTATTCTCGATTCTGAAGCAAACATTATCGACTGGAAAACAAATGTGAAAAAAGTATTTTCTTTCACCAATGAAAAGCCCTATAAAAAGTACAGACTAAATATTATTAAAAACAATGGATTAAGTATGTTCACAGCATTAGGAGCACTGGAAATGTACAATACTGTTAAAGCAACCCCTGAACCCACTGCTACCCCTACGCCGAGTGCAACACCAACAGCAACTCCTACACCTACACCTACCTCGACACCAACACCAGAAGTCCCATCGGGTGATCATGCAATTTTGACCATCACACTAACAACTGGAGTTGATAAAGAATTCGATCTTCCGATGTCTGAAGTAAATGCATTCCTTGATTGGTATGATACGACTACAGGCTCAGCACGATATGGCATTAATAAACACGACAACAACAAAGGTCCATTTAGCAAGCGTACCGACTACGTAATTCATGATAAAATCCTTACCTTTAAAGTAAGTGAGTATACAACAACCGAATAGAAAAAACCCGTCAGGCACACAAGCCCGGCGGGTTATTTTATGTATGTTATTCAAATCGTTCACGCATGAACCAACTGCCGCTTAACAATCGATTTCGGGGTGTATCCTGAGGATAGTACGGCTGTGAATTACAACACAAGCTTGTCGGATACACTTCTTTATAACAATATAATGTATGGAAACGCCTACTGGTCAAGTTCGCAAATAATTCATTCACCAATTGGGATAAAAAAGAAAATATCCGCATTCGCTCACTTTATGCATATATAGACATATATGTTTATACAATCCTTGTTAAGTTTTGTAAAGTGTCTATCTATAATACATATGAGGGGTGTAATAATTGAGAAGGTTAAAACTATTGTTAGTGTTAGTGTTAATGTTTGCGGCTTTACCTGTACAGGGTGCGTTTGCAAGTGTTGGTCCAGGTGTGGTTTATATTGATTTTGGTCCGAATGGTCAAAACGTAAACACATTCAAGTTAGTGGGTACTGGGACTGATTCATGGGTTGAAAAAAAACCCATGCCCAAAGCAATACATGGTGCAGGGATAGTTTCAAATAATAATAAGATATATCTGGTCGGTGGAAGGTATATAGGCGCTAATGTAAATGTATCTGTAAATTCATTTCAAGAATATGATCCCATTAATGATTCGTGGAGCAATAAAACTGTATTACCTGAGTCAAGGGGATTACTCTCCTCTGTTATTTATGATAATAAGATTATCGCAATTGGTGGTAACACCCCCAACCGAGAAACAACATCTGTAATCGCATATGATTTTACAAAAGATTCTTGGGTCCCTTTTCCTAGTTTAAACGAAGCAAGATCAGGACCAGCAACTACTGTTTTCAATAATAAGATCTATGTATTTGGAGGAGGGCGGTCTACTACCTCCAATTCACCTGTAGGTAGTGTTGAGATTTTTGGTGGCGTGGATCCATTGCCAACATCAACACCTATACCTACCGTTGATCCAACCGCTACGCCCGTTCCTACTGCAACAGCGACACCAAAACCTACACCGACCCCTACTCCAGAACAACCAACGGGAAATCGAGCGATTGTTGTTGTGACCATGAACACTGGCCTAGAAAAAGAATTTGATCTTAGCATGGAAGAAGTAAACTCCTTCATAGCTTGGTATGAGAATAAACAGTCTGGTACAGGAACTGCATCTTACGCCATTGATAAGCATGGCAATAACAAGGGGCCGTTCACCAGCAGAAAAGAATACGTCATTTTTGATAAAATTCTTACCTTTGAAGTCAGTGAGTACACAGCAAAATAATCCATCCCAACACTTACCTTCTCCATCCCTTGTAGCTAAACACTATAATTGGATAGAGGAGGTTTTTTATGTTTATTTCCCCTATGTTATTACAAACTGCTGCTGGCCCATTTAGCCACAGTGATTATATATTTGAACCAAAGATAGACGGACACCGGCTGATTTTCTCCCAGCAGGCCGGGAAGGTCCGGTTATATACACGACACGACAATGACTGCACCCGGCAATACCCTGAGCTGCAGCTACCGTTTGATGATGATATTATCCTGGACGGTGAGGTCGCCTGCGTCGATCCGGCAACCGGAGTATCAGATTTCGAGTCGGTCATGAGCCGCTTCCAGTCGCGCCGGGCAGACAAGATTCAGCAGCTCACAGCCGCACTGCCGGCCTATTACGCTATCTTTGATATCCTGCAATACAAAGGTAAGGATCTGCGCAGATTGCCGCTGCTGCACCGCAAGGAGATTCTGGCGGGATTATCACTACCATCTGGAAGTTTTGGAGTGGTGCCACATGTTGACGGCGCTGGCGTGGCCTTGTTTGAACAGATTGAGACGCGAGGTATGGAGGGTGTAGTCGGCAAGCGGAAGGATAGTCTGTATGAGACGGGACGCCGATCCCACGCATGGCAGAAGGTCATTAACTGGACCTATGCCGATGTATATATAACAGCTTATCGCAAGCAGGAATTCGGCTGGTTAGCAGCAGTGCCCGGTAGATCCGGTAAACTGCGCCCGGCTGGAGTAATTGAGCTTGGCGTGTCACCGCTCCATAAGCAAGCCTTCCGAGGTGTAGCCCCGCAGCTCGTGACTGGTGAGGATAAGGAGTTTGTACATCTGGAGCCCCGGCTACGTGCCAAAGTAAGAATGAGGAACTGGACCAAATCTGGCATGCTACGTACGCCAGTGTTTGAAAAATTCCTAATTTGATTATTATAAAGACATCCTTGTTTTGGAGGTTGATTATATGTGTGGACGCTTTACAATCACGGTCACGTTAGAAGAGCTAATAACTCATTATCTAATTGATGACAGCAAAATAGCCGTTATGAAGCCAAACTATAATGTAGCGCCTATGCATAATATCCCGGCTGTAATCGGCAGCGATGACGGAAAACACCTGGGGGAACTTCGTTGGGGGCTAGTTCCGTTTTGGGCCAAGGACGAGAAAATCGGAAATAAGATGATTAATGCACGCGCTGAGACAGTGGCTGAAAAGCCCGCCTTTAAACGACTACTCAAATCCAAGCGCTGTATCATTCCGGCTGACGGGTTTTATGAGTGGAAAAAGGACGGATCCATCAAACAGCCGTATCGTATTCTCTTGAGTGATGGGGGTATATTTTCTTTTGCGGGGTTGTACGACACATGGGAAGACTCTGAAGGAAAGAAACTGAGCACCTGTACTATCATAACCACTACACCGAACAGCTTGATGGAAGACATACATGACCGAATGCCGGTAATTCTGCGACCTGAAGATGAGGCTGATTGGCTAGGGAGAGACAATGACGATGTGGAGTCCCTATTAAAACTGCTAAAACCTTATGATGCTTCAAAAATGCGGGCTTATAAAGTCCCTTCTGCTGTCGGCAATGTACGTAATAATTCTAAGGATTTACTTGAAGATATCGGATAAAAACAAACCCGTCAGGCACTTCACGCGCCGGGCGGGTTATTTTATGTATGCTCTAAATTCAAATCGTTCACGCATAAACCAACTGCCAGCAATCTTGATTGTCTCTGGGGAATACACCTCAACGATGCCGCCATAATCCATCAAATGGCCTGTTGGGTCCGGATCTTCCCGGTACCAGACTGACACCATGGATTGTGCTAAGGCCGCCGTGAAGAATTCTATATCGCTCTCCAGCAGTTTATAAGTAGTCCCCAAACAATCACTCCTTATGTAAAATACCCCGCCATTAATGGCAGGGCACAGTGCTTCTGTCAAATCTATTTTATCGTGACTGGAACAATGTGTAAATACTACTTCTTGGCAGAATATTCGCTTACTTCAAAGGTTAATATCTTATCGAAGATCACATATTCAGTACGCTTAGCAAATGGACCTTTGTTATTATTATGTTTATCAATCGCGAACTTGGCTGGGCCTGAATCGGCATCTTTAGTATCGTACCATTTTAGAAAGGCGTTCACTTCTTCAATAGAGAGATCAAATTCCTTCTCTATACCATTTGTTAAAGTGATGGTAAGGACAGCACGATCACCAGGTGGTTCTGGATTAGGAGTTGAATCACTCTGTGGTGTAGCAAATGCCTCGTTAGAAGTTCCATTTTCTCCGGATGACGTATTAACGGTGACCACATAATAATACGTCTTCCCATTTTCAACATCTTTATCTGCAAATGTAGTTCCTTGTACATTAGATGCAATAGTTGTATACGGACCTCTAGTAGTTGTTGAGCGCTTAACTTCGTAACCAGTTGCTACATCTGCTGCACTCCAATTGAGATTAACTGTTTGTTCTTCGCCTATTGCAGTTAGAGCAATTTGAGTTGGCACATTGGAAGGAGTATACTCCTCAAGAATAGGAAAGTGATGTCCTACGGGTGTTTCTCCCCCCATTACATATATTTTTCCGTTTACAGAAATGGCTCCACCTCCAATTCTAATCGTCGGCATATTTTTCCTCTTTGTCCACTTATCCGTTACTGGATCATATTCATTCATATTAGATGAATAATCTTTCGGTTCAACTCCTCCCATTACATATATTTTCCCATAAAGCGTTGCTATTTGAGTCCCTGCTGCTCCTGTAGGCATTTCTGTTTTTTTAGACCATGTATTTGTTTTTGGATCATATACTTCCACATTAGCTAATCTCGTGGTATGGTTCGGACTATCTCCACCAATTGCATATAATACTCCATTCACAGCTATAACTGAAGGAGCGAGGCGTGGTGTTGGCATATCTGCTTTTCTTGACCATGTATTTGTTGATGGATCATATTCTTCTAGTATGGAACTGTCTCCACCAACAATATAAATTTTATTATTAATCACTGCCGCCCCCGTAAACATTCTTGGAGTCAGCATAGGTGCCTTTGTTGCCCATGTTTTAGTTAAAGGGTCGAACTCCTCAACTAAACCAATATTGCCTGAGTAACCGGTTGAGCCTATAACATAAACTTTTCCATTAACAGTAATAGCTCCACATCTTTGAGGTGTTCTATTTTGAGTAGCCATATCTGCTACCTCTGACCATTTATCTGTCGTTGGGTCATAGCTAATTACTTTGTTGTTATAAACATTATCTTTTCCATTATTGGAATAACCCCCAAAGATGTATATTTTCCCGCCAACTTCTGTGATTCCAAACTCTCTTATACCAAATGGCATATTTGCTTTTTCAACCCAAGTATCTGCTTTTGTATTTGCTGACACTAATGGTGTAACTGTAGTTGCTGATGCAAAATTCGGTTTTAAAACAAGGCATAAAAAAATAATTAATACGACAGATTTTAAGTATTTCATTGTTAAAGCTCCTTTATGTAGTATGTTGTGAACACAATATATAATTGCATATTTTTCCATCTAACGGCAAAACAATTATATCTATATTTTCAATTTTGTGTTTATATAGATATATTTCTTTTTTATTCCATCAAATAAGTCCTATTATTTTTGGATAATGCTGGTGGGGCAAATAAATGAAGAGTAGTTGCGAGTAAATAAATCGTAGGTTTAAACTCTATATCACTGGTAAGGAAAATTTTCCTGAGCCCTAAGACTCACCCCGCCATTGCTGGCCGAAAGGGAACCGGCCGAAACTCACTCCCCGATTTTGGAGAGTGAGTCTCGGGAACCCGCTACGAGCCGGTCGTGCATGGCTGGCCTTTATATATAATGTCCTTTGCAAAATACATAGTAAATATTACCCATTTCTGATAGACTGTTTTTGTAATTTATTATCAGATTTAGGGGGAACAACATGAAAAAGCCCGTTTATAAGAACTGGTGGTTTTGGGTCATATTAATAATTGTTATTGGAGCTATCGGAAGCATGGGGGACGATAAGGAAACAACAGATCAAGCAGCTCCCTCTGCTACAATAGAGCCCGTGAAGGAAGTGGTCGCAGAGCCTTCAACGGAACCTACAACGGAACCTACAGAAACTCCCACGGTGAAGCCTACGGTCGCGCCAACAGTAGCACCAACACAAGCCGTCGCTGCTGATCAAGTACCTTTATCGAAGGATGAGGTCCTTAAATACACAGCAAACCTTACTGGAAAAACTTTTATTAAAGAGGTAACTGTAGGTACTGATAGCATAAGCGTGAATTTTTTTTCGGATTTCAAGGAATATAAAGATGCCAATCCAAGTTCAGGCATCACAAACGAAGATTATGTGGACTATTTTTCTACTGGAGATCAGATCAATAAGCTACTTATGCAGGAAACAAGTCGTTTATTCAAACAATTCCCTGGTGCGGCTTCAGTTCATATGACACTTCCATATGAGGGAAGAACTTATTCTGTCGCATTGACAAAGGGAGAGGTGGAGAGTTTTTATAATGTTGATTTCAACACGCTCACTTCAAATGAAATATGGAGAGCTAAGATCAGTGATCCACACTTCAATAAGCAGGACAGACAAAAATTCGTCGACAAATTTGTTAAGGTAAAATAAAAATTACCCCGGGATCTCCCCGGGGTTTTGTTATGTCTATCAGTCTTTTGCTTTGGTAGACGCCTCTTTTAAGGTATCTCCCAGCTCGGCTGTATACTTGGTCAGCCTCAAGCTAGTCTCCGTCCGCATAACATCACGAGTTATGCCAAAACGTTCCTGATAGCCTCTATAATAGATCATACTGTACGTGATGAAATCGTCCTGAGTATCCTCCACGACTTTAATGTTCCGTTGCTTCAGGGCTTGCCGCAGCTGGTAAACATCCTGTACGACCCGTTTTTGAACATAACGGCCAGCCAATAGGTATTATCTGCTGAGTACGTTATGCGAGTGCTGTATTTCCTTTCATACTCTTGCTGACCATCGTATCTATGTAAGGGAGCAGTATAAGATCCCGGACCATTTCCTTTTCTTCATTAGTGAACATTTTTGATCCATCGCTCATTCCTAATTAGTTTATTCACAACAAACTCCTCCGCAATAAGAACGTTTTTTTGTATTATATGCAACAAATGAGATTTTAATCAATGGAATTTAGAGGTATATGATTTGGAACCCAGAATAAGAATATTGAGATAATCTTATTTAAAAGGAGTTATACAAATGGATACTGAAAAAAACGATGAATTGCTCACAATTGAGGAAGGTGAACTGCTCGCTGAAAAAGAACTTGAGGAAGAAATAGGACCTTATTTTATAGGTATTAATAAAACAATTAATGCTATATCTAATGCAGTTGGATTGATCCCTGAAATGGCTTTGAAAGATGTATCAATTTCATTGAAAGTCGTCAACTCATTATTAATGAAATCTATAAACGATCTACGTACAATGTTGATTTTAGCCAAAAAGGGTTATTCTGTTCAATGTGCTACTGTGGCATCATCTTTGTATGAATCAACATTTATGTTGGCGTATATTGGCAATAACGACGAGTTAGCTCACAAGTGGAATACACATGCCAACCCTAAAAACTCACCATTTGGTTCAATTAAAACTGTAACTACCGAAGCTTTAAGAAAACAGTTTCCGATTGATTTTAAAGCCATTGCGGATAAAGAGTATGAAAAATATACTCATTTATGTATGGCTAAACATGGTAATCCCTTAAATCAAAAAAGCCATGTGTACAAATATGAAAATCATACAATCGTCGCAGACTCCGGTCCTGAAACTAGCGAGCATTCAAAGCGGTTAACATGTTATGCGATTTCAATGTCAATAGGTTTTGCTGGCTATGCAATAGTCTCCTATGTAAATGAACATGTTGTTGCAAACACTACACCTGAATGTATTGCGGAGTTCGAAGAACTTAAAAACTACAATCTTTCTTTAATTGATCAATATGAAACTAAATGGAATGAACAAACAATTTGAGTTTCTAATTAATTCACTACTGGAACAAATCCGGCATGCTGCAGAGTCCAGTGTTTACTGAATTTATTTATATAAAAGGAATCTTGACATTATATTGAGAATGTCAGGATTCCCTTTTTAAATTATTTATGGATCGATATCTGAGAGTTCTTTTTTCATAAGTATCTTCAAATCAGCAAATACACCTTTTATTCCCTCGCTAAGCTTATCCCTTTCAATGTAGTCACCTGGAGACGGAAACTCAATGAAGACTAATATCGTGTTAAGAGTCCTAAACAATTCGTCACTTTTTAGCGATACAGATTCGGATAAAAATAAATCTGAAAGTAACAAATAATTTTTAGCCTCTATTAAGCTCCTTCTTGCATCCTGTATTTCCAATACCCTTAAATAAGCTTCAAGCTCGTCGATTGCATCTTCCTTATGTTCATCCCAAAGATTCAATACTTCATTTTGCTTACCTTCAGAAACTTTCCTAGCTTGCATAAAAATTTTTATGTCGTCTTTATTAAATTCCTTAAATGATAATGTTCGTCTGAAACCATATAAACTATGGACATTTCCATCAGCTAGCAAAAGTAACTTGAATAATTCAGGGTAAATCTCGTGTCTCTTGACTGAGTAAAGACCGTAATCATGAATTTTTTTTTGAAGATCGAACTTTAGATTTTCTGTATGTATATTTAATTTCTGCTTATGATTTTCCAAGTTCTTTTCAGCATTGTTTTTAATTAACCATTGGGATAGCCCTGTTATTAATGCTGCAACGGCTCCCGATAATAGCAAATTCAACCCATAGTTCATATAACCTCCTGTAATGTGAAATCCCCCCATCAGCTACAGCTAATAGGGGGAGATTTGCCGATGCTTTCGGACTGCACAACACGCACGGTGCTTCCGATCCATGTAATGATACATTATCACATTTGGAACATTATGCATATGACTCCATAACTGGTAAGGAAAAATTATACTAAGCGCAAAGAAATACCCCGCCAATGCTGGCAGGGTATGGTACTTCCGTTACTTCTATTTTATCGTTATTGGAACAACCTATAAATGATTCATGGCCTAAGCGAACATATATTCCATATATCGGTAAATGATAGATTTGTAGTAAGATATCACTAAATAAAAGAATGGTGTACTTTCCCACAATTTAAGGCGGTGTCATTAAATGCTAACACAGCAAGAAGCTGATATTTTATTAGGTCTGTTAAAAAAATTAAAGAAAAGATACATAACATTTCCATCTTTAGGGAATGAATTAAAGTTAGACGTTGATAGCTTAAATGGAGACGAGAATTTCACTATTAATGTAAACAGAAAAGGCAAATTAAAGCCAAATAAATGTACATATTTAACAATCTGTCACAGATCAACTATTTTACTTAGGGTTGATATTGAGGGGCCCCCTCACAGAAATCCGGACGGTTTGTTAATCCCTTGTCCTCATATCCATATTTATCAGGAAGGCTTTGATGATAAGTGGGCGTTTCCACTTGAGCAAGAAATCGATGCAGATTCTAATGATTTGGTTGATGTTCTTATTAAATTTTTATCGTATAATAATATCCAGAACATACCGTTAATTGAAACTAAAATGTTTTAGAAGGTAGGAGGTATATCCTTGAACTCACTTAAGGACCAGTTGAAAAGATCTTACTTGGAATGGATAAAAGAAAACACCATTTTAACTGATCTTAATGGAGTCATTGAAATCACTACTCCACTTATGGATAGACACAATGATCTTCTTCAATTCTATGTCATCCCTAATAATAAAAAGTTACTCTTGACTGATGATGGATATATAATTAATGATTTGATCTCCTCAGGTTTCGAATTACGCGGGCCTCGCAGAAAGTCAATTCTACAAACTTTATTGAACTCGTATGGAGTTCAGTTATCTAATGATAACGAACTCATTAGCGAAGCCACTATTGACAATTTCCCTCAAAAGAAGCACATGTTCTTACAGGCTATGATTACTATTAATGACATGTTCGTGGCATCTCAATCTAATGTGCAGAGTATGTTTCTAGATGATGTTGAGAATTTCTTTGATAAAAATGATATACGTTATAGTGAACAGATCATTCTTACAGGGAAAAGTGGACTTTCTCACAAGTTTGACTTTCTTATACCTAAATCTAAAAATTCTCCTGAACGTTTGATTTCAGCAATGAACAGGCCTAATATTGATAAAACGAAAAGCATGTTATTCGCCTGGGAAGATTCAAAAGACACACGAAAACATGAATCAGTATTGTATGCTTTTATTAACGATTCTGATAAACGTATTAAACCTGATATAATGAATGCCTTTTTTGAGTACAATGCAACTCCCATCCTCTGGTCTCAAAGAGAGGACTATATCGAACACTTATCTGCATAAAGCTTATAAAATACCCTGTCATAATTTATGACAGGGTATTTTATCTTCAAGCTAAATCTATCAGAGTTGTTTTTTATACTTAAGATAAACCTGTTCAATCGCTGCCCGAATCTCCGCAGGTGTAACCTCGATCCCATTGCGGGACAGTTGCTCCGTGGCGTAATCCAAAGCCTGTTCCAGTTTAGCCTGCCCCTCAGCACTTTTATAAACCGTCTCCGCATAAGCATATGCCTCCCCGGCTACCTTGTGCAGCAACTCCCACTGAGTCGCGTCCAGCTTACTGTCCAGATAAGAAACAGCCTTGTTCTTCACAATGCTACAGCAGCCAACAGAACGGCAGCCAGAACACCTACAATGGCTGTAACAATTGTGGTAACATACGGCTGAGCCGCTTCAACGATTGGTTGCATTATTATTCGCCCTCCTTGCTGGTAATTCTCACTGTCTTGGTCTTAGCATCATTGTTCACTGTAGCCCCTAAAGCCTCAGCTACGGCCCTTGCTGGCGTATAGATTGGTTTTTGAATACGTCACAGGATAACAACAATTAACCCCAGGCTGAGAAACGGTGCCAACGGCACGGAACGCTGAACCACTAAAGACAGCAGCCTTCTTCCCCCCAGGTATAGAAACACAAAAATGCACATCAAAAATAATACTACTACCTCTCGTTCCACCCCGATACCCAATCCAATCAGTGTCACCAGTTTCACATCACCAGCTCCCAGAGATGAGGGGCTGATCATAAAGATCAGGAATAACACAATTCCTGGGATTAACCCCCATAAATATTCTGGACTACACAGAGTCCTGAATATAAACAAAAATAAAATAGCAGGATAAGTTAGTTTATTAGAAATCCGCCGCTCCGTAATATCGGTGTAACTGAACCAGCAACAAAGGATGAGTAGACTTGTTGTCAGTAGCATGTTTACTATGACCATCTTTTATACCCCTAGCTCAGGAAACATCAGTTGCAAGCCACAGAGAATTATCGCTTCCAATAACGTGAATAAATTAGATATCATGATTTCCTCCTTTATGAGAGCCCTCACAGTGCCCATAAGCAAAACCCCACCGCGAACGATGGGGTTAGCTACTTTATTTTAATCTGTCCGTCTCAAATTCTGCACATCATCATACATACTGCCGAAAATTTCTACTTGCTTGGTGATGCAAGTGACCAGGTTATTCATGCCAGACGGATCGGTGGAGATCTTAATTCGATAGTATCCATCGGTAGCATTGACCGAGGTCATATACTTTCTGCCTTGATAAGTCTTTCCAGAATCTGATGTGATCGTCTGCAGAGGCAACTCCCAGGTAGCTGTGTTACGATTCCCGCTGGTTTTCTCCAGTTTAATTTTACGTTCCATCTTCCAGTTCGGGTCGTAGAATGTGGCATAGACCTCTGCTGGACCGTAATACTGTCCTCCAATCGGATAGGCCGTCCCTTCCAGACCGGCCGGGACTTTGGTTTCCCAATTCGTGTTATACACAGTATTCACTTTTAGCTCAATCCCGTAACCGGCACGAGTAATTTCATTTGCATTCTTCCCTGTTCTATTCGCATAAGGAATGATCTCCCAAGACCCCCGGCTCTCCCGATCTGATTCTTTTGCCCTCTTCAGATCTGTAGCAATACCTTGCTTCGTGTTTACTTCCGCCGAGATGGTCAGCTTCTCATTGTAAGTAACTGGTTTATTCTCCCAGATCGGATCGCTGTAATCTGTGTAATACTCCGTATAGAACTGAGTGAGTCCATCTGCTCTGGTGTAGCTTGCAGTGTACGATTTAGTGGGATAGCCTGTAATGACCGGATAAGTTACGTTCCAATCAGCTGCTGCTTCGGGCTGGTTGCATTCGCTGCCGTTTCCGGATGCGCTGGAGGTCACGGTGCAGCCGGTAGTCGCCACATTATTACTCCGGTTCTGATCAACCTTCTCCTTTTCTGGATCTACAGAAACGGTAAGATTATGCGCTCCTGTTGAATGGCCTGTCCACTGAAAAGGCCCAACGGTCAAGCTCTGGCCAGCGGCAAAAGATTTTCTCGTTTCATAGATTTTGTTCGCATTATCGAAAAAACGAATGAGCACATTACTCTGACCATCCGCACTATTATTCTTCACTGCAGCTGTAATACTGCTCTGTCCACCCTTCTGAATCGCCGATGGAGAAGCCGTGATCGATACCGCGATCAAATCCGCTTCCGGAGCTTTGCGTTCAACGGTCCAATAACCCTGAATGGTATTATTCTGGTATGCTGCAGACGGCGATTCAAGTGTTCGGTCCGGATGATTCGGGTTGTTGACGATACCATCCACTTTGATATAGTACTTGCCCGGAGCTTGTCCAATATCAATTTTACCCAGCATGTAATTATATTCTTGGCCATTCTTAAGATTTGACGGTAAGTTCGTGAACATAGAGGGCAACGCAAACTCAGCCGTCAGCGGTCCGCCGATCTTAACGCTCGCCGTCATTGGCATTCCCCGGTTGTTTGTATAATCCGATGTAAACCCGTCAGCACCGTCATAACGGAACCTCATCCACAACTGCCCAGCTTCGGTCAGCGTCAGCTTCATAGGAACATAATCCATTGGCTCATCCACGGCAAGCTTAACGGGTTGGATCGCTGTCCGTCCATAGCCATCATCCATGATAATGTCCACGTTCTCCCCAAGCACATCGGCAATTTCCTTGGCACTAACAGAGATCGATCCCGCCTCTTTCTCCTGAGACGCATTTGCCCGGATATATTTCCCATCAGTCAGACTGACAACACTGCTCAGATCGGGAAAAGCCCCTTTGGGCGCAGCGATCAGGCGGATGTCCCTGTCTGTGTATCCATAACCGGTATATGAAATCGTGAGGTTCTGTCCATTCGTGACCTTAAGTTCCGGCCAGGCGCTGACCACATACATCGCCCGGTTCACACCCTCTCTGACCTTCTGGGTCTTGTCGAACTTGATGCCCATTCGCGGAACAATCCCCGAAGTTCGCAGGAAGGGATGCCACTGCTCCAATAGGTAAAAAAATTCATGCCCTATTTTGAACACAGGATCGTTAGCATTATCACTAAAGCGTTCTTTGAAAAAGGCTCTCTGGCCAGCCGTAAGAGATTGACCACCCCACACGGCATCGAATAATCCACCCAATGATTCCTTGCTTTTATAAACTAAACCAAACCCATTCTCCTTGTTGAAATCCTCGTCAGCAGGAGTCTGCTTAACGCTGAAAGCATCGTAGTTAGAAACAATCCGAGTCTGTCCGTTTGAAAATGTGTACAACCCGGCCCATTGATGTAACTTCCATGGATTTCCTAATACATTCTTCTCTAGAGCCGGGACATAGCCATTAAATTTCCCCCCTTCTTTTCCGTAATCCCAATTAACATATTTGTTTAACATCGGTTGGCTTGAATCTGCTGCTGCAACTACTGCCAGCAGAAGTGATAAACCAAAACAAAGTACCGTTGACCACATTTTTCTCCTCATTTATTCCTCTCCTTTCATATTATAGACAACAAAAAGAGCCTGCACATGCAGACTCTTTTTGTTGTCTAACGGGGTTTTATCCTGATCAGTCCAACCCCAGTGCTAACTTTTGTATCTCCGATAAAGTAGCTGACGAATTATTTACTGGGCCAATAACGATAGCATCATTGGTTACATCTCCAAACAATTGTCCCAGATCCTTGTTACCATTACTATCTAAAGCCACTACATACCCTTCCTGTTCATCACGACCCGGATATATTTGATCAATAGAGAGAAACCCTCTACCCTTGCCAATCGCATAAGTGTAGCTCTTGCCAGGCACAAGAATAACGGAAGAACCATCAGCTTCATAATACTGACCATAGGCTTCCTTCGGCAGGGTAAAGGATAGTTTCCCGTTCTCTACCTTCATATTGTTCACAAACAAGGTCTTAGCCAGCTTGGTATAACCCGGCTTCCAGGCAAAATCAGTACTGTACATGTTATTCCCGTTTGCGGTTCCCGAAGTTGGTGATGGACTAGGCGAAGGAGAGACCGTGCCGCCACTTGCTGTCGTAATGGTCACAAGCTTCGTCTGTTGGTTCCAGTCCACTGCTGCCCCCAGAGCCTCGGAGACAAACCGCAACGGAACATAGGTCCGATTTTGCTGTGCTCTTGCTGGTACATCCAGCTTATGAATGACCGTATCCACGGTCACGGTATCACTGTTCACTTTCATTACAATGTTCTTGCTGTCTTGCTTAATGGTCACGATCCGATTGCTGTACCCTACAGTAGCTCCCAGCGCCTCACTCACAAAGCGAATCGGGATCATTACCCGGTTGCCTTCATCATATGGCCGGGCATCCGGAAATTGAACGGTTTTACCGTTCACCTGGACCGATACAGCCACTTGAGCCGCACTGCCTACACTGGCCACCATGCCGAGCATGATCACTGCTGTGAGCACACTACTTAACACTTTATGACTCCGTTTCATTCTGATCACTCCCCGTTTTCGAATTCATTCTTGCGGACATACCTTGAATTAATTGCAATAAATCCTGTACGATCCGGTGCATCTCTGCTTCGCCATTGCGGAGACCTTGCTCCTTATCGAGTAGCAGCTGCCGCCACTCCGGACTCCAGAAATACTGATGCTCGTCCTGATCCAGTCGGTGAATCGCCTCGCGGATCGCCTCCGACCTGCTGGTCTTATGCTTCTCGCAATAACGCTCCAGGATATCTTCTGTCGTTTCATCCAGTCGTGTGGGAATGGGTTTACTTTTGGGATTAAGGGATTTGGGACGGCCCATCTGTTTGTGATCCGATGTGGAAGAAGATTGCAAGAGATCGCCTCCGACTTTTTTTATACATCAAATATACTGTTATGTATATTAAAAGTAAAGAAATATTTTCCAAATCCCTCTCCCCCACTCCCGCCTCTCCCTCTCTACTGAAAAAAAGACAAAATAAAAAGCCCCATCTCGGCGCTTGTGAACTTGCTTATTCGTAAAACTTACTCAATACATTTAATAAATCTTCATCATGCAGCGTTCCCAGATATTTGCCGATTTTATCGTGATGCAAAGGAACAAACTGCGAGCAGCGTGCGACGGATGGTTGACTAAGCCCGGCCCTTTGCCAATACTTAAGTACTAAATCCTTCGGATCACCTGCCCGCTCAGCATGTGATGTCACCTTAATGACGATGGATTGATTCTCCCGGGTATCCAGCACAATGCCGGGCCGCAATTTCTCAATCTCTCCATCATCAAAAGGGTACAGGACAAGATACACGTCTCCACGGTTATGATTCATCAGCAGCTAAACTAATATGGTATATTAGCCTATTTCTCTCCTTTTTCACGTTTAAAATCCGCTTCAGCTTTTTGAAGGTTCGCTTCAGCAGCTGCCCACAATTCCGGGCGCATTTTATCCACTTTACGATTTGCTTCTTTCAATGGGTTAGGACTATTCATAATCAAATCGTTCTCCTCCTCATTCATTCAACATACCTCCAATCTTTGTAGAGATTATGAGTATGCTGTTAGATCAAGATTTTATACCTTATTGTCTGCATGTGTATCTATTATAACACACTGTCTAAGGTGTGAAGCGCATGTCTAGCATGTTCTCCCCTCCTTCCTATTCATTTCTCACAAGACAAGCATATCCCAATTCTCCAATCCAAACGTATTAAAAAAGTATGGATTTTGATTACCTGGTACAAAGAGAATAATAAAAAAAGCCGTCCGGTTATTACACCAGGCGGCTGAAATTTATTGTACTCTCATTAAATCCCCGATGCCAGCGTAAAGGTAAACTGCGAACGATACGTCCCTACACGAAGCCCTGTCTTTGCCCCTGCTTGATACGTACTGTTAGCCCCCGCCGAAACCACTTCTACCTTATCCGGCACGGAAAGCATATAACTCATTGGAATCTGGTATTGTCCCATGCCCTCAAACTCTCCGGCTTTGGCGATCACCACCGGCTCGGCATTGAAGACATATTTCCCGTTTTGGCTGAGACTTGCCTCCTGCCCGGCCAGTGTCTTTGAATCGGTAATATCTACACTGAGTGAACTAGCTGGCATTTTTACAACCAAGTCACTCGTGCCCTTGCTATTGTCTACTACAGGATCGCTCACAAAATCGGTGATCTTCAGACTGTAGTTCCACCCCGCGCCTGTTCCCCGACTGTCTTCAATCACTGAATTTGTCACTGAATTAATGACTTGATATTGATTCGTCGTACTGATGGTTACCGTGTCCAGCAATAATCCACTAAAGTGCGAGGAAAAGGCCCCGGACAATACAGTAAACGTGACATCCTCTGACCCTATCGGACTTCCCCAGCTTGGGTCCAACGTAGGTTGTGGAGTCGCTGACGGCGTTGGTGTCACCGTAGGTGTAGGTGTTGGCGCTACTGTCGGTGTTGGTGTTGGTGCTACCGTCGGTGTTGGTGTTGGCTCTACCGTCGGTACCGGTGTTGGCTCTACCGTCGGTACCGGCGTTGGCTCTACCGTCGGTACCGGCGTTGGCGCTACCGTTGGTGTTGGCGTTGGTGCTACCGTTGGTAGCGGTGTCGGACCATTCAACGTTGCACTTGCATCTGCCAACTCTTCACCGCTTGCATTTACTATTCTGACATCAATGTTATGGCTCCCCGTATTCAAGGTAACAGGTCCAGTATAAGTAGACCATGTGCCATTATCAATTCTCACTTCGATTTTCACACCAGGATGTAAAGTTCCACTTTCGACGCTAAAGGTGCCATCTGCTTGATCGATGATTTTGGGATAGCCTGGAGTTATTGTAATTGGATCATTTAGAAGTTCCATCTCTAGCAGAGGGCTGAGTACTCCACCGTTTGCGCCCGAACGAGCCTTAAACAAAACTGTACCTGCTGTTTCCAAGGTTACAGGAGTCGTGTACGGAGACCAAGTCGTGCCACCGTCCACTGAAAACTCTCGCGTTGTAATAGCTGTTTCACTTCCGAAGTCAACTTTGACTACTTGTTGATTTAATTTATTCGTGGTTACGGTGCTTGTAGGTTTTTCAAGGACGACTGGGGCTACATATCCTGTAGGTGCAACAGCTGGTATTCCTGCTACCTGCACGAGATACATCACGCCACTTAATTGATGATTTATCCAAAACATGCGACCTTTGTCATCGATTACATAGGTGCTGTATCTACCTAAAGTACCCACGGTAGGAACTTCCACAAAGCCTATGAACTTGTCGCCAAAGGAACTTTTTTGTTCTGTCATGGAAGGACCGTTTGTCCAACTATAAAGCTGACCATTCGTATTTATTGCTAAGATTGAGGGTTGGTTGGAAATAGTTCCACCGTCAGCTATCGCAATATCCTTAACTTCTGCAACTTGGTCGGAAGAACCACGGATACGGGATGGAGTCGTTAATACTGCAGAACCGGTACCAGATATTCCTTTGTTATTCGCTCCAACGGCGTACAACTTATCGTCTTTGATAAACCAGTATGTGTTCTCTTTGCTACTAAACATTGCTTTAGTAACACCAGTTGCTATTTCAACCTTTGTTGCAAATGTTTTAGCATTAGCAGATGCATTCCATACAGGAATATTCGTTCCTAGAGTATCCCACGTAGACAGTACTCCATTATCCAAATACAATCCTGTGTAGGTGTTCAGCTCTGTATTCTTATTTGGATAAAATTTAGCTTTTGATTTGTCTAGAGGAAGAGCAGTTAATCCAGACAATGCTGTTATTTGTTTATCATTTGCAATTGCTGTGTCAATGGATGAGAAGGTGTATGATTTGTCATCAACCTTTAGCACGTAACGTCTGAAATTACCTTCATACCAGCCGTACTTAACCGGTGGATTAGAGTTTGCTATATACTGTTTGGCATAGTTAGCTCCGGCCTCCGAGGTGTTACCAAGATAGGAGACATCAACGTTCATAGGATCACTATACGCTGGGAAATTATCAATTGCTACCGGCTTCGCTGAGTCCAGAGACGATAATCCAAAAGAAGAACCTACTAGATAAGCTTTATTACTAGTAAGTAATACAACACCTTTCTCTGGTGCTGGAATTATTTTCTTCACGCCTAATATTGGGTCGCCTGTAGCTGGATCAACTACCTCTATGGGAATAGCTCTATCCAGCTTCTCTCCACTACCTAACTGACCTCCTGATCCTGTTCCCCAAGCCCATGTCATACCATCTTCCCCAAGTGCAAAGTAACTGGTCCCCGACTGAAGATTAGATGAATTAGCTCCTACTACGGCAGTCTTAACTTTTATTTCGGATATTTTAGTTGTCGGGTACTTTGTACTCTTGTAAATATAGCCATCCGCACCTACAAAAGGATAAGAGTCAATCTCTGTTCTACTAGGATATGGAGGGAACAGTGCAGTTGCTCCGGGTGGCATCTTCAAGAATATAAAATCACCGTCTAGATAGTACGTACTACCGTCTCTAAGGGTTATTTTGTTATAAAATGAGACGATATTAGTGTTATACGCAGCTTCATAATTCGTATTGTTACTTGAGAAGTTTTCCACCTTTACAATTTCATTGTACGCAGCACCTTCGACTTTGGTAGTCTCGCCGGAAATGAATAATCCGGGAACTAGCAGAACCAAAGATAAAGCTAACGCTCCCCATCGTTTGTGCTTTTTGGTTGACTCTTGTGTCGATCTCGTAGTCATGCTTTCGCCTCCTTATAATCCTACCGTTGCCGTATAGGTAAATGTTGATGTATACGTACCCTGGAGTAGACCCACGTTCTGGCCGTTACTGCCCTCAATAATTTTGGGTACGTTAAGCACGTACGACACCCCGAACTGATGCGTTCCTGCCCCCTCCGAAGGGATCACCCCTACGATCCGACTGTCTTCCGAAGAGAGTACCTGATGATTTGCCAGTTCTCCCTTTGCGGACTTAAAATCAATAGGTGTTCCAACAACAGCATTCTTGTACTGGGTAGAGAAGGATACCGAAGATGCAGGAATGACAAAGTCGATAGCTTGTCCACTAACCATCTTCGTCAGTTTAAAATCGGTGGCCCGTAGCACAATCCCCCAACCCGCTGCAGTCCCTCTCGCATCCAATACGTTCAAATTACTGGTCGCTGCTGACGTTTGGTTTTGCTTTATGTCCAGTGTGATATCGGTAAAGATCGGCTTCGTCTGAGTCATTTGCAGACCTGCACCAGTGACCACAACCTCCGATTCATCTGCAGCAAAGGCAGAGGAGAACGGGAGCGTTACGAGCATGGCCATCAGCATCGACATTATCCATTTTTTCATGTTTTGCTATTCCTCCTTATTTATTGTTCTGAGTCAATCAACCAAGTGAACAGGCTCCGGACAACCACCCCCCTTCAAACGTTCTGAAAATAAGAAACAAAAAAGCAAACTCCAGGATTGGAATTTGCTCTCTAGAGGTTGACCTCTTTGTCACCCGGATCTGCGCTGGATGGTACAGGGGCTGTCTTCTGCTCTTCCTTTTCTTTTTTGCGTTTCCACAGCAGGAGCAGGAGCCAGAACAAGAAGACGAAAATGAAAATAATGACGACTAACACGATCACCACAACCCATACGTGCAGCTCTAGCCAATCCCAGAAGGTCTGAGTCACTTCAATCTTTCCGGCTTCTGTCAATGACGCCTGGGAAGCTCTGGACTGTTCAGGAGTGACTGAGAACGAAAAGGTGCGGCTAATGGTCTGCCCAGAGAACGTTGCATTATAAGTAACCTCGTATGTATCCGGCAGCAGTAACTTGTTATCCAAAATATAGACCATATCTGCGGTTGTACCCGCATAAATGGAATCTGCACGATAGGCCTGCTGATACATAACTTGGCCTTGGCTATCCTTTACCGTGATATTTCCAGTCGGTTTCTCTAAAATGGTGCCCCGATCTCTTAATTTAAGGGTCAGTCTGGAATATCCGGTGCTGATATAATCGTGGCGGAAGTCGTCGATGCTCATCGCATGCACCGCCTGTTCAGGCTTGTATTCCAGTACCATCTGCACACCGCTACGATTGACCACATCAATGGCCACCGAAGCCTGCTGACCTTGCACATTCGATTCATTATTTTCTGCCTGGATCAATTCCTCAGCAGCAATCACACCTACATACTGTCCGGGCGTGATCTCTTCCGGAACAGAGACCCGGTACTTAAAGCTGCGTTCCTCCTTCGGCTTCAGTGTGAAGCGCTGGACCCCTTGCGGGTCCAGCCATGCCCCGACATGAGAAAGCTTCTGTTCTTTCTCCGAGAAACTTCGCCCTCCATTCTGAGCCGGGAGTGCGTCAGCTGGGTACAGTTTAATCTCTACAGGTTCGTTTTTCGTGTTCCGCACAAAAAAGGTATATTCTCTGGAATCACCCGGCTTCACCTGATCTTTATAATACCCTCGGCCCTCTTCTACCGCCTTGACCGGAGACAATACAAATGAACTATCTGCACTGACCACGCCAGACAGCCCTAAACAGCAAATCAACAGCAAACTGAACTGGATCAGGGTCTTTCTAACCTTTTTTCTCTCCATGACATAACCTCTATTCTATTCTTATAGCCCAGTAACCAGGGTATAGGTTAAGCTTGCGCGGTACTCTCCGGCCAGTAGGCCCACCCTTTCTCCAGGGGAAATCCGATCCGTGTCATTCACTTCAGCCACCTCTAGAAGATCGGGAAGATCCACCTGCAGGATCAGATCCGCACTGAAACGACCGCGTCCGGAACCTTCAGCAGCTTCGAGCATCACTTGAGAACTTCCAGAGGCAAATACCCCCGCACCGGTTATCATCCCGTTTGTCTCGTTCTCCGAGGTAATCCCCGATACTTGATATGAAGCATATCCTGCAGGAATCTTCGCCCGAATATTGCCTTGCGCAAGCGTATGCCGGACCGTGAATTCATCCAAACGCACGGCATATTGCCATCCCGTGTCTCCCTCATGTTCAACCTCCAGCTTCAGATGCTTGGAGAACTGTAGGTTTCCGGAAGTATTCAGTGTTATCGGCGTGGACTCACCAGCTATACGAATCGCACCAAGTGGTTGCGCAGAATAAACCGCATAGGTGGATGAAACTACCGTTTTCGAAGCATCTCCTTCAGAATCACCCAGCTCCGCATGTGTAACCGGAGATTGTACGGTTCCCAGAAGGATGAGCATCGCGGCCAGAAAGAAATACCGCTTCATGGTCCCCCTCCTTTACGGCTTCAGCGTTCCTGCAGGCAGCAGGTACACCTTCCCGGATTCTTGATACTCCATGAGCAGCTCCGCCTGCTTCGGCGTGACCTCAAGGACAACCACTGCAGGAATTAAGCTCCCGCCGTCCACTGGATCGGGGACTTTGCCTTCCGCATTCAGCCGTTTCACAACCTTAAGTCCGAATAATTCCGGAAGAACGATGCGTTTGGACTGCCCTGAAGCCGTATCGGTGACAAAGGCATAGGCATCGATCACAATACCAGGCTTGACTTCATCCCCAGCGGACATCGTCAAGTCGGTCTTTACCCCGATTTGGCGCATCCCCGGCTTCAGCGACACTGCTGCGCCCACCCCTGAAGTCGCCGCTGTCGTAATCAACGATTTACGCAAAGGTGCATGTTCCAAGAAGCCGTACTTCGAAGCATAAGCATCCTTGAAATCCAGTTCTTCTGGGGACTCCAGGGCATCCTCCGGCACCTCACTAAGTACGACCTCCCGATATTTGAGCATATCTTTGGTGATGGCTGCGTAAGGTGCAATATCTGTTTTGGCCACAATAATTTTCTTAGTCTTCACCTGCTTGGCAATCTGATTGTTATTCAGGTTAAATGCAACTAGCGCAATCACCAGTCCGAGGAGGACGATGAGTGCGCTACGGGTATATTTATTCCAAAACTTTTTCAATGATTGATTTCCCTCCCTGCTTACTTAAAGACACTCTCATACGGTATATTACGGTGAATCGTAACCGGATATTGTACCCCCGGAAGAGCAAAAGAAACATGGGTACGGTACACCACATCAATCCACGGCACCTCATCGGCATCATACCGTAGCTGCAGTTCAAATTGACTATTCTTCATTACTGGATTCTCAAGCGAACTGCTCAGGCTTAGCGCAACCCGAAAGGCTTCACGAGTACTTGAGCGCAAGGCGTTTTCTTCGAGTTGTACTTTGCCTTGCTGCGCATCCGTCACAATCCCTGAGCGCACAATCCCTGCATCAATGGAGTGCTCAATGGCCCGGCCGGTAGAATCATACACACTGTCTATGACCAGCAAATCCATGATCAGTACGATCAGAATTAGACCAAACAAAATAGACCCGCATACCTTGACCCACATCGGCTAGTCCCCCGTTCGGTAAAACTTATGTGCCAGGCCGGATACATGCACCTTGATCGGCACCGTGTAGTACACACCAACCGCCTTGAGCGCAAAAACTTCATATTCCCTGACCGCCGTTACTTCAAGTACATCTCCGCGCTGCACCGGCTTGGGCGTGGCCGTAAAACTGACTTTTCCCGGGTCCATCTCCATGCTCCGAAGCAAGCCATCGAAACGCTGTCGGGTTATGGCATCTGCACCATTCTCTACTTTCATCACCTGCAGTACTTCATTCGAGGCGGTGTGAAGGTTAGAGCGAATCATGACATACTGCACAATGGTTACAGCGAGTAGGGCAACGATCAGTGTAATCATCAGAAAAAAGAAGACGCCAATAAGCGCGTCCCCTTTCTCCGATTTCCTAAAGGTATTCAGCCTGTGCTTCATAGACAGCCTTAGGTTAAGGAATTCATTTTGCCGAAGATTTTATCTTTGACAAAGACATCGATTTGGGCCTTGAACAGAATGTACACTGCAATAAACAGCAGCAATGTAATCAAGATACCAATCACCCACTGCATCGCATCCCCACGTTCTTCTTTCCGAAAACGATCCAACCGGGTATAAAAGGCAGAGGTGGCAAGCAGCATCGTTTGTTGACTTTCACGTTTCACTTTGTTCATTAGCTTTTTCATAAAATACATTCATCCTCTCAAATTAAATGGTTATGGTGTTACAAGGCATTAAAAGCAGCAAACATCTTGATGAGCATTAAAAAAAAGAACACGGCCACATGGGCAATGACGATGCCGTAATACAGATTCATCTTTGCCGGATTGCCCCGGGTGCGCTCTTTCAGGGCTAACTTGCTTAAGCTGCGCAGATCATTTTTGATATGATTGAGGTCATCTTCTGCCTCATGGAAACCCTTCTCTGCGACGATGTTGACGACAGAGATAAAGTCAAATACGACCGGGACATTCACTTCTTCAGCAAACAATTGCAGGGCATCCTTTTGCGACATCGTCCCCATGTTAGCGACCAGGCGCTTGAGTAGCGCCGAAAGAGTTGGACCGCACCGGGTGCTGACCTCTTGAAAAATAACGTTCAGCGGTTTGCCCACTTCAAGTGCCGTAATCATTTTGCTAATTAAAAACGGCAAGTCCGCGATCAGCCGGTCTTGCCGTTTTTGGTAAGCCTGGGGAATCCGCCGTAAGGACATCCAGAAGAATAGTCCGGAAAGAACGGGAGCCACGAGCAGGAAAAAGAAATGCTGAACCATCCCGGCCAGCGCCAGTGCGAACAGGCCGGGCAATAGCGACTGTACGACCACTTTGGCCATATACATTTCATAACTTTCAGCATAAGCCAGCACCTGATACATCTGTCGCCGCTTGCTCAGGGGCCGCTCCCCGTTTCCTTTAGCCATTCGGTCCGCAAAGGATCGCACAATGGCATTTTGCCCGTTTCGTACGCGCTGCGCTTCGGTCTGATTGACCAACGCAGCCAAATGCACCAATTGCTTCTGCCTCTGGAATCCTGGGAGAACTAACCTAAGGATGGGAACAGTGATGCAACCCGCCGCCAGGAAAAATAAAATGGACGTAAGCATATTTCACCACCTTCCTTCTTGCTAACGTCTGTGCTCATAGATCATCCAGATTAAGCCGCAGCAGTTTATCCTTCTTCCATAGCCCGATCACTATGGAAACAATCATACTCGCGAGCAGCAACTTGCCCAGGCTAGTCTGCAGCGTCGTCGCCAGCTTGAACTCCTGGACCAATTGACTCTCCAAGTATCCAAAGAGGAACGGAAACACCAAACTGAATCCGAACACCACAAAAGGCTCGATCCGTTTCTTTTCATTCTCCAGATCAATCTCCTGCAGCAGATTCATATCAGATGACAAATCGGCAATACTTTCCCGAATCCCTTCCACAGACCGCAGGTGAAAGCCATCCTTGTTTCCGGCGATCACCTTTTCACAGAAATCATCAAATTTCTTGAAACGAATCTCCCGCTTCATGTTCTCTAGTGCCGTTGGCACATCCAGACCAATTCGCAGCGCAGCGTATAATTGCTCAAATAATGGGACAGTCACACCGCTCATCATGGATAACGACATTTCCAGCGATTTCTGGAGTGATTTACAGTCCCGAAACTTGGAGGACAGTAGCCGCAAATTACCCGGCAGGTTCATTAAAATCTCCATTCGGCGTTTGAACGTGACTGCTGAAATAATCATCTTAGGCACAATAATCCCCATCGCCCCGCCGACTCCGACAAACCAGATATTTCGTGTGAAGTAAGCAATCGCCACACCAATCAGGACGGCCGCCAACAACACCTGAATCAACCGCTTGCCACTCAGCCGAATTCCAGCTGCTTTCGCCTCTGCTTCTGTCTGTTCAAACCCGAAGGCCAACCGCATCCGTTTCGAACGGTTGACGGGTATAGGTGCCAGCGAAAAAAGTCCGAAGGAAATCAACAGCCCTGCCACTATCCAATAACTCAGCATCATAAAGCAGCTTTCAACTCCTTGACCTCACACCAGCGCCGCAATTCTTCCGGCCCCGGCTCCTGCAGGTAAATCTTCTCCAACAGCGACTCAGACTTGATCCGGCCCACCTTGACTTGATTTTTCAAGTGATGGTCATATTTGAAAATCGGATTCAGGATTGGCTCCTCAGTGCCTCTATACCCAATGAGCTCACAGATTTCTGTCACGACCCGCACCCCACTGCGCAGTTTCTTCTGGAAGAGTATCAGGTCAACCGATCCCGAAATCTGACTGGCCGCTGCCGCTGTATTTCCATTCAGCTGTAACAACCGCGTGGCTGCCTCCCGGGCACTATTCGCATGGATCGTCGTCCAGACGGTGTGTCCTGTATTCATCCCGATCAGACTTTGCTGCGCTGCCGGTTCATCCCGGATCTCTCCGATGCCCATGACAGTAGGCCGCAGCCGCAGACAGGCTTTGATCAACTTGGCGATGCCAAAGCTTTTCTTCTCATCCTCCAGCTCCTTCACAAGCAGGGATGGCAAGTTCGGATAATGCTGATACTGCGTTTTGCTGGCCAGTAGCATTTCCTCGGAATCCTCAATGGAAATGATCCGGGTAATCGGCTCCATATACATGGGTAGACGGATCAGTTGCGTGGTCTTTCCGCTGTTCGTCCCGCCACCAATTACAATGTTGGCTCCTTTGGGTACAATAAATTTCAGGAACTCGGAAATTTCGGCTGAGATGTTCCCGTACTGAATACACTGCGCATCCGTGAACACATCAGGGGGAAACTTTCGGATACTAATCAAAGGCGCATTCGCACTTACACCTTGAAATTCTTTCGTATCCGCCACCACGCAGATCCGGAATCCACGGTAGTTCGCATCCACAATCGGATCGGTACTGGATATGGGTTTCCCAATTGGCATGAGCATCTTGTTGATCACTTCATAGAGATGGGTGATGCTTTGAAACCGGATCTCCGGCAAATGCTTGTCCTGCCCCCCTTGCTCCACGATCACTTGATCCAGTCCATTGATTTCAATCGAACTGATACTTGGATCATCCAAAATCCCCTGTAGCACGCCCAGCTCCGTAATTTCCTTCTGTACCCATTCCACCGCTTCATTTACCGGTATAGACAGGGCATATTCGGTCTGTTCGCGCACCAAATCGGAAATGTAATAGCGTATCTTTTGCCGGGATGGTTCATGGGTCAGAGACTGTACATATTCGTCGAGGTGATCCTCTTGCAGCCGGTAGCGTACATAGTTCTTGAGCGATTCGAGCTTCTTGAAATCTCCTTCTGAGTATTCGGTACCCACAGGCTGTACGGATACGTGGACATCCAGGTATTCAAGGGGTTCAATGATGCCCACCGTCTCCCCCTCCCGGATAACTTCGCTTCCCTCACGTACAGGGAACGCATTCGGCGCAAGCTCCTTCCAGCGCTTGAGCAAATCGCCGAATTTGGAGTAAACAGGCGCTTCCTCAATTTTGAAGTTGGAGTCGGCTGTAAACAGAAATAGCCGTTCCCGCTCTACACTGAACACTTCGATCAATCGTCGATAATGGGTATAGTTGCCGACAAAATCAATCGCATCAGCACTATATAGCACCACGGCATCTGAGGTCCGGAGTGCAAAGTGCGTGGTGGGTTGTATGAGCGAACCCTGCAGTACTAGAATGATCACATCATACGAGTCTTCCAACTGTTGCCGCAGCACAGTAGGTGCTGAAATAAGCGTCTGGTTGGACGAGAGTTTGCGAATAACCGGTGCCTCCGGCTGAGAGCGCGGATTAACGAGCACATAATCTATCCCACTACGCTGCACCATGTAGGATTGCATCGGTTTTAGCGCCTTACGGTCCAGATCCAGTAGAAACTGATCGACGGTACGTTCTTTGCTAAGATCCGCAATTTGTTGATCAAATGTATAGGCCATGCGCGGCAAACCGACACAAGGCAATTCTACTACGACAATCCGTTGCTCCTTCGGATAGGTACGAATCAACTTCAACACGCCCTGAATCGCGTCACCACCGCCGATATTGGCAAAGGCAATGACCTGCGCCTTGGTTTTCATATTCATATGGTTCGCTCCTTTCTTAGTTGCTACGGTGCCTGGTTTCTCCTTTGTGACAGGTCCCACGGTACACCCAACCCTCCAGTGTTTTTTCTAAGGTGTGATAGGTTCCTTTGCCCTCTACATAATCAACAGGGAATTCACCCATTTGGATGAGATTCGCTCTCCACAAAGCCGGAGGCATGACATTCAAGAAGTGCTCCGATATTTCCTCATCCACTACATCCCCGGGTTGAAGGTAATCCTTCAGATCCCCTTTCCAGTTTTCATAGGTTTTCAAACCTTATTCCCTCCTACTGGTACATTTAAAATTTTCCCATGCCGCAACCAATGTGTTCACGGCTTGATCTGGTCCATACCAAAACAGGTGTGGCAGCAATGCCTTAATCTCCTGATCAAACACTTCGATAGGTGCTGGGTCAGAAGCCGCTTGATCAGTTACAGAGGAAGCTGTACCTTTAACCTCTTGCACCGCTTTACGGACAGCTTCTTCCAGTGAGCATTGCTGCAGGCCGAATTTCACTTCCCGCAACATCCCCACATCCAGCCAATCTAGCTGCCTCCGCTTTCCGTCCCGGTTAATGGCGTAACCTTGTTCTTCAAGCAAGACGACCCAGCGCCTCAACGTACTGACCGGAGTATCTAATAATTCTCCTGCTTCTTTAAAACCCACTTCCTGCACAACACTCCCTCCTTGAAATACAAAGACCGCTCCGGAATGTACACGGAAGCGGTCTTTTTTGTTTTCTTGCATGATATAAGATTACCTGAATTTATCTACTCAAACGTACTTAAAAAGTACGGAAAAAGTATGGGTTTTTAATACGAGTTTCCTCCCTTTGCCTGTAACAACCGTTGCTCCAAGCAAGGCAATGTCTTCTTCATTAAGAAGTCAGCCTCATGCGTATCTCCACGTGCGATTGCCTGCTGAATAGCTTGTTTAGTATTCGCAATGGCCTGCTCATGGTCTTCTGCTGAATATCCCATTACACGTCCTCCTTTGAATGGTATATGGTTCCTGTTACAATCCCCGCATTGGGTTCCCTTGTGGACTCTTTCGTGAACAAAACAAAAAAGCCCATAACCACAAGGGTTTTGGCTTTTTATCATGGAACCATTTACGCGAAGAGTTACTGGAAACTGTTAATTATTTGTTGATTACTTCAATTAAAAAAAGTTCTACGCTCTCCTTCTTTCCCCGAAAAGGAACAGATGATGTACTACCCTTGTAAGTCCTTCATTGTTCTTCCAAATTGAAGAGGACCATAGAAATCATAGTAAGCAAGAACAACGACTACGATAACTAGCAAAAACACACTTAGTTTGCGATTGAAACGAAACCTCACTCCCCAGATATGAATAAATAAAAAAACAAGGATACTAGGCAAAATGGTTATTGAATAAAACATGAAAAGCTCAGTGATACTCACATCTTTTGCAGATACTGTAGATGAAAACATTCCCATAAACATACATACGATGTACACCGGAATACATAGTCCATTCACTATCAAATAAAGAAGAGATGTTTTTAACATTTGCCCTCCCCTAATAAATTGGTTAGCTCATGAGCATTGACTAATTCGTTCGAGGCATTTACAAACTCATCACTCCCTAATTAATGAATGTAGTAATAAGAGCATACTACGTTCCCATTTCTCCATTCTCGTATTTCAAAAGGCACTCCTCGCAGATAACACCTGAATCTTCATCACCTTCACACTCACAAATAGAACAAGGCGTTTCTGAAGGGTTACAATCACTCATCCTTCTATTCCTCCTAGATGATAATTTAGCGACTATAGGCTCTCTGGATCAATATTGGTGTATAGGCGTAGATCCTCTACTGAAAGCTCGCCATTCTTGTAAGATTCAATCAGATCATTCAAGCGTTTTTGTGCCAACTTCTTAGGGTCTAATCCTCTCTGATACTCAATTTGCCGTGCATGTTCATAGGCATCCTGCTCCAATTTGTTTACACTCCTTTTACAGCAGCTTCATAGCGTTGCTTCATGTATTCAGTAGCTTGCGATAGCAAGAGAAAAGATCCAATTCGCTTCCTTCCTTTCTTCACTCTGTAATAACTGCCGTCTTTCTATACAGTAAAATCCCCCAATTGCTCCATCAACATTAGCGCTTCCTCCTTCAATTCCACAAATAGAGTTGTGTTTTCTGGTTCCCGTTCTAGTTCCCGATAAATCATCTAGATTAAAAAACAAAAAAAGCCTGCAACCACGGGGGTTTACGGCTTTACATGACGGAACTAGAAACGGGAACCAGAAACGGGAACTAGAAATCAATTGAACTGACCTTGCTCGTCTTCATTTACTAAAAATCGTTGAATCTGATCTTCATCCCATGCAAGCGTATAACCTCCTTTTGTACTTGTCGGGGGAAGTAGAAAATCCAACTTCACCAATTGGCCCATCAGTTGCAGTACCTTCTCCTTGCGCATCCCAAGGGCTTGCTGAATATCGGTGGAACGGGTGGATCTCGTCTCACAAATCATTCGCTGAACTCGCAGCAGCAATTCATCATCGCTCTCCCGGCTATCCAGTAGCCAAGGCTTCAACCCTGTCTCCGGATCATACTCAGGTGCCACTTTCCCTTCTTTGCTGAGTTGATCTACATAAGTAGCCGCTGAGATGTAGTCAATGTTCAGCGCTTGCTGAAGCAACCTGCCGGATACTCCGTTATGATCTCTCGCTAAGCGGATCACCTGGTCATACACACTCTCATTGATGAGCGGTTCCTCCGCTTCCTCAAAATCAGTCCATTCTCCTGTAGGGAATTCACTCAATGGTTTCTGTTCTGCAGATATAGAAGCCGCTCGCTCCGTTTCATCCTCTTCAAATGTCGTAGCAAACACCGAGGAACTTTCATTCACTTCCTCTGAATCGGCCTTATGCATCCGCATTTCATTCCGCCAATAACGCTTGAGTTCCTCAATATACTGGGTGGTTTCATCATCATCCGCGCTGATTGCCGCCGACTGGAATCTCTTTTGCCCTCCACCGTTCAGCATGCAGACCCCATCTCCGCCGCCAAGTAAATGTGGATTACCTGTATCCAGGACAGTTTTGTAATCATAAACACTCCGCAACTGGAATGCCACCCGAGACGGAAGATTTGATTTAATAACACCAGTCACCACATCCACACTGGGACGCTGAGTACCCATAATTAAATGAATTCCCGCAGCTCTACCCATTTGCGTCAAACGTTGCACGGTGTCCTCCACATCTGTTTTAGCAAGTACCATTAAATCAGCATATTCATCTATAACTGTCACAATATAAGGTATTTGTTCTTGTGGATGATTTCGATTATATTGCAACAAATTACGGACACCCGCTTGTGCGAAACGTGTATACCGCTTCTCCATCTCTACCACAATTTTTTTAAGCGCAAGTGACACCCGCATCGGGTCAGTCACAGGTGGAGAGATTAAATGCGGTAAGCCGGTATACATCGTAAGTTCGACCATTTTGGGGTCAATGAGCAAAAATTGCACTTGTTGCGGAGAACGTGTTGTTGCCAGAGAAGTAAGTAATCCATTGATATAAACAGACTTTCCCGATCCGGTGAACCCAGCCACAAGCAAATGAGGCAACTTGGCCAGATCTACCAAAATTGGTTTACCCTCCATATCCTTCCCGAACACCATTGGTAATTGAGCAGTTCTAGAAAATTCCCTGAGTTCATTTGCCAAATCACTCATATACACAAATGCACGTTCTTGATGTGGTATTACAAAAGCTGCTGAACTTGGAAAAGTAGAAGAGGCCACCGCAAACCCCTGGTCTTGCCCGATATGGTTTGCCAGATCATCTCTCTTTTTTACAAGATCACTGAGCTGTAGACGGGCGGGTAAGCGAAATGAAATACTTTGTAGGGTTGGACCAGCATCGATGGACAAAATTTCAGGTGGTTCATCTATTTTGAGTCCCGCCAATTGAATGGAGTTATAGATCAACTCTGATGCCTGCTCTGCAGTCATAATAGATGATGAATGGGGCCGTGGATTACTTGGAAAAAGAGCATAAGGTCCACCTTCTGCCGGTAAAGTAAATGTCGGCTTCGTGAGCTTAAGGTCCTCATGTTTGATCCCCTCCGAAACATCCGGTATTGATCCAATCGTACCACCTGCTGCCAGTGTCGCCTCGGGACCCTTCGTGGTTACTACATTCTTTCTCCACTCTTCTTTCCGCAGAATTTGCTTCACAATGACTAGCCCCGCTAAAATCTTCAGTTTATGCTTCCATATCATCTGCGGGGCCGTTGGCAGAGCAACTAATGCAAACCAAAGTATGAGCGAATATTTCAGTACGGTCCCTGCCAAATCATTCAGTTCCGGGAACAGGTTAAGAAAGCGTACAGTTGCACTCCCCGCTGCGCTGATCAGCGTTATGCGGTTCGCGAATTGCGGAAACGACTCTTTCGGTGAATGTTCCGGAGTGCTCACGTTCCTTCCCCTCCCTTCATCATGGTCCGGATTAAATCTCGCAATTGCTGATTAAAACGTGCGGCATTTTCTTTCACCAGTGGCCACCAAGCATCCGATTCATCGAAAATGAAATGATAAACCTCATTTAAATTGCGAAGCAGCATAACTACTAAAAACACACCCAAAGCTTTGACCAGCCAGGTCGGTAATCCATTGCTGCCTTTCTTGTAAAAGACCCACAGTATGATCGCAATAATGACAACCGTTAAATTCACTTAACCGCCCCCTCTTAATAACAATTTGAAGTATTTGGATACGCCAATCCACCAACCGTTATGTTCTGCATAGTAACCACGAGGGTTATCTTTGGCCGACAGCCATTGAATCGGATCTCGACCGGCAGGAAGATCCTGTGATAACTTGATAATGGTATTGGCCGCAATTTGGGCCGACTCTCCGGTCGTTAGTCGCGCTCCTTTCCCCTTGCACCAGCATCCAAATACGTTCCACGGATTTCGGATAATCTCCGAAGCATGGTTATTGTTTCTGGGCACGAAAGATTGTTCTTGACCAGTAATGGCAATCAGGAGATAGGGGGATACATTTTTAGTCCGTCCCGCGTCATCGATCATCTGCAGCAGGCTGCGATCAGCCAGCGCGGATTTTCGTTTATTTAAAAACTGCAAGACGTAATCTATATTTAAGGGCTGATACCCTAGCTCACTCGGCAAACTTGGCAGTTCTGATCCTGGGGCAAATACATAATTGAGTGGATCAACGGCTGCTCCGTTCAGCTCCACCTGAAAATGTAAATGTGAACCGGTAGATCGCCCAACAATCCCTTGTCCGATTTGTCCAATCAACTGTCCTTTGCTCACCCTGTCACCCACAGAGACATGCATCTGAGCAGATAGATGTCCGTAGGTGGTCACCAGTCCGCTCCCGTGATTTATAATAATCGCTTGACCATAACCACTGGCTGCTCCCGCCAAAGTCACCGTGCCTTCAGCCATCGCATAGACGGGCTGCAGCTCCGTGTTGGCGGCTCCATTCGCAATATCAATGCCCTTATGCATTCGAGTCGTTCCAAACAAATCCCGCAACGCAAAAGGGGAGGATACTCGGCTAATCGTAGGCACTGGCCACACATATGCCGTGCCATCCACATCCAGTTGTACAGGAGCCATCCATGCATACTCCCCTGCTGCTTGTGGCTTATAGCTATCGGCATCCGAAAAAATCATGAACGGCAAAAACACAAACAAAATAATTAATGCCACGAGTCCAAAAAGGATCAACACCAACCCGATTCCCGGGGAGCTCAGTGCCGAGATCAGTGCAATCATTTTCTTGAGATCCTTGGCCTTTTTGACGACTTCCAACAGAATCCCCCCTACCCTGCGGTTTTCAGTCCCCGCGTTTTATACAGAACATGTTCTTCAGGAGGGACATGCATGATCAGTTCATCGTACCTTTTGTGATTTTCCAAAATGTAGCGCTGCGTACCTTCATTTTGTGTAATGAGTTCCTGAATCTCAATTGGCAGATCCGCATGAGAGGAGAGTAAACGTACAGCCGATTGCTCCATATAAAAATACACACGTACACTGGTGTTTTCCCACATGCCCACACCAGCTGCGGTATCCAGCATAATGGCCGGAGAATTGCCTGCCAGAATCATCATGCCATTCTGCTTTCGAATAGCCGTATACCAAGTAAATACATAACTGCGCAACTCCGGATTTTGCAGCTGGCGTTGACCTTCGTCTACCAGCACAGCAGAAAAGTGAGCTCCGGCAATTTTTAGCAGATGGATGTTGGCATTAACCTGTTCAAAGGCCATCGACATCTTGATCTGCGCCTGTTTGGCTGATTCATCCTTTTTAGACTCGTCTTCCTCGCCAGACCCTACCCGGTACACCACAAGGGGAGCTTTCTCATCAAAGCTAGAAGCCTCTTCAATTTGAAAAATATCATCATAAATTCCAATGAAATAGATTTTGATTTTGTCGTACAGACTTTTGGCGTCTGCATTACTGCGAGAGGCTACTTCAATTTCTTGAAACACGGCGTGGATCGTCGGCTTGGGACCCGTGGGAGCATTCCAGGTTTCCGGCTTTTTCTTATCAATTCCTGCAGCTCGGTACACTCTACGTATTGCTTCACCCACTTCAAAGATTTCAGTACGGGTTAAGTTCTCCCCAAGCAGCGAAAAGGTTCGAACACCACTTTTTTCAGCCATCTTGTACCGGGAGCGATTATACTGTACACAGTCCTTATCGATCTCAGTGATCGCAGGCATGATCGTGAGTGGTTCAAAATAGCGTCCCTCCTCAGTCGTATGGTCAATATAGACGCCTCCTACATACTCACAAAGCTCACGCCACTCGCCGTCCAGGTCAAATACAAAAACATGCACGCCTTCTTCTAACAATGACACCACAAGCGCCTTGAGAAAGTAACTTTTCCCTTCTCCAGTCTTACCAAACACAGTGACGTTCTGCGCCCGCGGATCTTCCGGATCACATAGATTGACAAAACAAAAGCCGCCGTCCTCAGTCCGGCGACCAAAATAAAGTCCATCTGCATCCGAAAACGAGCCTCGGGTCATCGGGTACGTGCGTGCTGCAACAGAGTCTGTCGTGACACGCCCATAATGCGTTTTGTTAAAAAACTCACTATGATTCACGTAAGGATCTGAGGCAGGTGCGGTTTGCCGCATCGCTTCTCGCTGCTCGCGCTTCAATTCATTCAGCTTTCCTGACATGTTATCAAACCAAAGCTTCAGTCCCGCCTCAGCCGCTTCAATTTGATGCAGTTTAGGCGCGGATAGCGTCAGGAAGGTTTGAACTTCCACCAGCTTATGGTCATTTGACAGCGTCGAATCTCTTAAGGCGAGAATGGTTTCCTTCGCCGCGATCTCTGCATTACGGGCTGGATCAGTTTCGCTCTGATCGTTGATGCTGGCCGTCAGCCGGTTCAACTTATATTTCATTCGGGTGTTAAACTTGATGTCGCTTTGCGCATAACGTATCGTCTTGCGCAAGGTGGCTCCGGCATGGGTAACGACCCCATCCAATTGATCGAGATACCCGGCAATTATCTCCGGGGGATACTCCTGCACCATAAGCACCCGAACAAAATGTCCCGTTTTTCTGTCTTTGCCATCCAGTGTATTGACTACGATATGCCGTGGATGTTTCATCCACCGCTTAACTAACCGATTCGTGTGCTTTAACAGGCTCATCAGCATCCTCCTCTCCATGCAACTGGGCAATCAGCGGTGTACGCAGCAGCGGATCAAGAGCCAGAGGCCTTCCCTGGAACAAGCAATACCCTGCCGCAGGAAAATAGGGATAGACCGCTGCGAAAGACTGTTTATATTGCTCCCTCAGGAGTGCGGCCATTCTGGAAGCCATCTCTGGGGTACTCTGGTTTAGCCAGAACTCTCCTGCCCAGCGGGGGGCAGCGTCCGTAAACCGGAGCCAATGATGATAATCACAGTCCATGATAGCAATGGAACGATGTCGCTGCATGAGCGCCTCCCGTTCGGGGTAGTTCCACGGGATCTCGGCAATGACCAGTCCATCTTCTGCTGATCGGCGCTGAAGCAGCTGCTCCACCTGCTGCAAAGATGGATAACACGAAGGTGTAAACAACAGCCAGTCCGTTTCTTTGCCGGACCATGTGTCCCAATTCTCTAGCTTCAAAGGATGTTGCAATGGATTCAGCACCGTCTTCGTCCCCTGGTCCAGCGATATATCCATAATGCTCACCGTGGTTCCAGACAGACTTGCAGCCACCCCAAGATTCGCAGCCAGAAAAGACTTGCCGCTAGGTACTGGCGAGGTTAGAAGAACGATCCCTTTTAACCCCTTTGGGCTTTGTTGTCCTGTCTTTGCCTGTGTCTGCTCCTGATACTCTGCAATGGAAACGGGAGGATGAGGAAACTCCAACCCATCTTCTCCAGTTCTGTTCTCATGCGTAAGCTCCACTACCTCTTCTGGCACTATATCTTTTCGGGTTCTTAACTTCTGCCACCCCAAACGGCATTTCAACGCCCACGAACTAAAACGAGGACGGATATATTGCCTCCACTTCGCTAGGAGAATGGGGATGACTTTTTTACAGCTACGCCATCCATTTCCGATGAACCCTTTGCTTAGCTTCAACTTATTAAATCGCCCTGCACCCGCAGCGGTTTCCTCAATGATCCATGGCCCCACGATGGACTCATCCTCGATCTCCAGGTCTTCTGTATTCTCTGCTTCATCCCCTCCGGATTCATCCTCTTGGATGACTTTCAGAAGAAGGGGGCTAAAGATCGATTGAGCCTCTTCTTCCTCATTCTGTTCTTCCGGCTCTGTCACCTCTTCGGGTTCTTCCGCCCATGTTCCTTCAGCCATTTTCCATGCCTCCCACGATGTTCGGTCCCACCAGCGTCCCAGGATCTCCGGTAGGGAAAAACCGGATAAGAGCGCTGTGGTGTGCCCTCCATGAGCCGTGAGCGTGTTCAATACACGATCTTTTTTCTCCTGGAGTTCGCATAGTAATCGGAAACGCTTCATCTCCTCCGTATTCAGGTTTTCAGGTTCATCTTCCCTTTCCCTGATATTGATTTTGGATTCGGATGTCGTGAGCGTCAGCGTATATTCACTGCGCAGCGCCTCCCCCTTCTGGGCCAGCCGTTCCCACATCTCCAGCCGATTCAGCTTCATCTGCTGGATGCCTTCACTTGCAGCAAGGCGACTACGTTTCTCGTTCCAGAGTTCATGGCGCACGTCCGGAATTTGTTCTGCTGAAATTTGGGCACTAAAGCCTTCCTGCACGATGGCACGCAGAAATTGCTCAAATCCCCCAATCCGTGATCGTTTTTGCGCAAATACAGCCGTTCTCCAAGGAGCTGCCGTTAAGGAGGATACGACCTGCAAGGTCTTCCCGCTGCGATAGAGCCAGCCATCTTCCTCCACGCCCAAAAAAGACCCAATGTCTTCCCCTGTACCGTCTTTCTTTTGTTGTTGATCATGAATATAACGCTTTATGCGATAGGGCCACTTGAGCATATGCCCAAAGGTGCTAAGCATAAAAATCGCCACAATCCATGCCATCTTGAACACGACTGGCAACGGAAGCAGAAAGGGGAATCCCCCGATTGCAAGTGTCGTCCCTACAATCCAGACGATATCTCCCAGGGACAGTCCCAAAAATTGTACATCCTCACGGATATCGCCCATAAAGCTTGCCCGCAGGAGCTCATCTTCCCGGTCCTGATTCTCCTTATCCATTTCCATTCACCTGCCCTTTGTCTTTTGGTGTGCTCGCCGCTCGAGCTTTCGCCACTGTTTTAGTCGCCTGACTTTGCTTGTCTCGCTGCGTCTCATGTCGATGCAGCATTTCCTTCTGCAGTCTTTCAAAGCCCCCCATATCGAGTCCATGCAGTGGTGGCTGTCCATAGTTGACCGGTACCCGATCCTTAATGACATAGACCGCGCCGTCTTTCGCACGCCAGTATGGTGTGCGGTCTTTGCGATAGGTGTCATAAGCCTTCTGGAATTCGTTTAAATGTTCCTCGGGGACATAGACGTGAGACTCATCGTTAGCAAGTTCCAACACTTTGGCCAGCGCTTCCGATGTACTGGAACGTTCCCACTCCTCCAGCATGCTGGCAGCAAACTGAGAATAGCGCGGGAAGTTATACCGGATCTTCCGGGTGGTTTGGGCCATCATCCCCTCCAGCACTTCTGTGGCTTCTTCTAAATCATCATCCGGTAGCCACAGCGCTCCCTGCTCCAGCAGCAAATCTTTGACCCATGGGTATTCATCCGCACGGTCCTTTAGCGCATGGTACGCAGCAGCGGCTTGTGCCTCAGGCAGGTTCGCTCGCGTATATAGCGGCAGAGCCTCTTTAATTTGTTCCACTGCTTGCTTGGCCTCGGCAGAATCTTTCAGCTGTGTAATCTTCGGCGCATGGTTTAGATCCACAAATGCCCCATCCTTGTACATGCCCTCACGTACAGCTGATACATCAAAACCATCCTTCTCCAGCTGCGGCAGCATATCGAGTGTTTCTCCGGCCAGAATCAGCTCTCCGGTACTCTCGTCCCATGTAACATCTTCTTTGTATTCTTTCTTGAGTGAACTTAGCTTCTGGGTCAGTTTTTTGCGCTGAGCAACAGGTGCCTGCATGAGGGACACACTTCGAAATCCTTCCTCTCCCAGAACCGTGGAAATATTCAGCGCCGAGGATTTAATTTCAGACTCCCCAAAGGCCAATTCGTGCTCCACATCGACATGGACCTGCCCGCCCTCTTCAAGCCACTGCTCCGGCTCTTGATAGGCAATCCCTTGAACCGATTCAGACATACCCCCGCTAAGTGTGGACGCCAGTTTATCTTTGCCCACACTGCGCTGCGTACGCATGCGTTCTGCCGCACTCTGCATCCGTTTACTGGCCTCTTTCATACTGAGCGCCTTCTTCTGCACGCCTTCCGAACCCATCCGTTTTCCCATGGAATCCAAAGTAGTCGAGGTCTTCTCTCCCCATTTCCCCATCGATTCCACCACGTTGGCTCCATTCAGGGTCATTGGATTTTGAGCCGCTCTCATCAGCGGTTTGATCCAGAAAAAGAAGAAGAACACAATCAAAACGACAGCACTGAGGATGGCGAAGATGATCGGAGGTATGCCAATCGCCGCACAAAATCCAGTCCCCTCACCATAATCCGTTTGCATTTTCACAAAAATGGCCCAATGCAGACCGCAGATCAAGCCTACGATTAAAGTCCGCACATACAAATTGGCAAACCCGAGCATTGTCTCAAACTTTCCCGTATAGGCAGACTGGGTAATCCAGAGATTGACCAGAATGGCCATAAACATCAGAACCAACGTTTTTACCACCGCTACCACATACAAAGGCAGCACCACCAGTATCAAATAACCAAGCAGATTAAAAATCCCCCCACTCGTGGACACCGTCAGTTCTCCCAGTGTCTGCGCTGCGTAAGAGGCCTCCGTAATCCCAGCTGCGCCGACAATCATAGCTTTTAGAATTTGTTGACCATCCAAACCCTCATACGTGATGCCACTCGTGCCGATAATGCCTTCGAACATCTTGCTGGCCATCCAGTTAATCCCCACATTGGCGATATTCAGGACCGTGAGCGAAAGGTAGGTAGCGACAAAGCAAAGAAGAAAGACCTTGAGCAAACTGCCCAGGTCTTTTTTGCCTCGAATAATTTTGAACGCCAACCACGAAATCCCGATAAATAGCGACACAAGGCCGACAATCATAAAGATGGACCAGCCCGACTGTACCAGATCGATTTCAGCAATCTGCGGAGTAAACAAGTAGCTCTTAGCAAAGGCATCATAGAGCGGTGACATGAGCTCGTCCACCAATAGAACAACTAAACCTTCAATGGCATCTTTGATCAGCTTGCCGGACATGAGGTCTTTGAACGATTGAATCATATCATCGACTTTATGAATCATGTCATCTACCCAATCGGGAATATACCAGCTCGTCTCCCGCTCTACAGGCGGGGAGGCTGTAGGTGTAGGCCCTGCGGGAGCCAGTGTCACCATGTTACCTCCAGATGAGGCGGCGACCTGACTGGATGCAGCCTGAACCTTTATATCTGGCACACTGACACTCAACCCCACAAACATTAAGAGTATGACGACCAGCATATAAATACGCCTTCTCAATTTCCCCACCCCCATAAGGCCATGTAATCATAAAACTGTGAAAGCAAGGTGAAAACCGATCCGGTCATAATCAAAATTATGATCAAGAGCGCCACACCCATGTTCCGCCAAAAGCGAATATCTTTTATACTTTTAGCGCCCCGGCTTGCGGATAACAGAAAGCCAAAGAAACGGATCAGCCAATAGGCGAGAGCGAGAACACAAAGAATCGTCCCTGCAGCTCCGGCCAAGACCAAAAACCAGTTCATACCGTCCACCACATCCGGATCTACTTTATACATTTTTTTCATTTTCGAGATATAATCGTTGTCAGTCATCAGCCGGGCCATTATGACAACTTGTGGTTATGATCCATAGACTGGATGAACGTAGTCTTCCCCCCGAGATCCTGCGTGGAGGTCCAGTTATAAATGTTTTCCAAAAAGCTAAAGAATGCGCCGCTGATGAAAAGGAACACAATAAATACAATCAGACCGGCCTCAATCCAAAACCACTTATCTTTGATGGTCCCTTTACCCGTACTGATCTTGACCAGCTTGATAATGACTCGGACCACCACAAAAATCAGTGTTGCAATGGTGATTAAAGAGATAAACAACCCAATCGGTGTAAACACAAAGTCCAGTCCGTCTAGTACCTTCCAGTTAAACTTCATTTTCTCCTTGATCTTGGTGATCGGATTATCATCATCGGCGTAGGCCATGATGGGCAAAAGGAACACACTAAAGAACATCATCAAAACAGTTATTGTTTTTTTCATTACATTCATCCCTTCACATGAAATAGATTGATCCACAGCACCACACTCGCAGCCCAGCAGATCCTGGCCACCCAGCGCTCAGTGGCACCGCCGTTACGAATGACATTTAGCGCAACTTTCAGCCTGGGTAGCAGTGCAGAGTGAATTCCTTCTGCTGTCACCGAATCAGCGAGTAGATGTGACCACCAACCGGCTATAACACCCAGCCCCATCGCGTACACCAGCGGTGTCTGTGATTCGGTAAAAGTAATCACCCCTGCACTAAGCAGAACGGCGAATTCTGGACTGTGAATCAGTCCCCGGTGCTTCACAAAGGGCATGATCAATAACGCCAGCCCCGCTAATAGCAACAGCCAGTGTTCATCATAATGTAGATATGCTCCAACCATCAGCAGTCCAGCTCCACTTAGAATCAATGTCCGGAGTCTAGCCGCCACAGCAAGGCATAAGCCAGTTCCGATCCACAATAGTGGAAAACCCTGGTGTAAGAAAAATAAAACAGCGCCAACTCCTACCGCCATTCCTGATGCCCACCGCAGCTTCTTTCTGGTTTTGGCTGAAAACTGCATGGTATTGCTAACTGTACTGGTCTTGTGGTCTAAATCGGGCAGCAAACCCGCCACACCTGCAGCTAAGACTAAGAGTAGGTCAGGCATGATCCTCAGATCGGTGAGGTGTGCAGCGATAGCCGATCCGGTTAACACAGCCACGGCCACATGTCCCTTTTTATTCATTTTTTTCATCACCTCCTTCCATGAAACGACAAATAACCGCTTCAGGTGCTGAAGCAGTGCGGCCTTCCTTATGATTTGTTACTCAGAAGAAACGGGCGAGTCCTCTCTTTTTAGGCTTATCCAGGATCGGAGAGAGTAATCCTTCCAGTAATTCATCCGTGTTAGGGTCTGATTTAAACGGGTCTGGGTGATATGGAATGGCAAAGACCGGTCTGCCGCTTAAGCATCCGGCTATGATTTCCTGATTCTCTTCACTCGCCAGTGGCAGAGCAATTCTCCAGTAATCTTGAGGTACTCGCTGATGCTCCCGGCAAAAGGAGATTAGTTCCTTTGTCCGCCACTCACTGCCTGAGCCGACAAGCACCGGCAACCGGGACTGTACGAATAACTCCGCTTGTGAGCTGGTGTGCAAACTCCCTAAATCCAGAACCGTAAACCGATATTCATTCATCAGTGAATGTACCCAATGCTCCGATAACTCTCCCTTGAACAGGGACAACGAGTTGACTTCATAACGGGGGCTACTCGAAAATTCCCCTTGCCTGATATACTCCAAAAAAGAAAAGCAAGGATGGCTTCCACCTTCCCAAACGGCCACTTTCGTTTTGGAGACCCGTGCTAGGTACTCCGCAATGAGCAAGGCAGTATGGGTGCTTCCAGCGCCTTCAAAGACACTCCCTACCGCAATCACCGTTCGTTCCCCAGCTCTATTCATTTCACTGTGTTCATGAATCGGCGTCCCGGAAGCGTTGACCTTCTGCTCATCCATGGAATCCCGGAGCCGCGCTGGCCATTCCCGGTTAGACCACACATCTGCCGCTCCGAGTGCAGTCCAGCTCCGAACCGCTGTCAGTGACAACGGATAAGCCTCACTAATCACCACCATCTTCACAGCTAAATTCAGGGCGAACGGTAGGAATTCCTGGGCCAAATCTTCATATACCAGGATTATTTTGGGCTTAATAATAGATGATACTTCTTGTGCTTCCTCGCACGTTCCGCACTCATGAAATCTGAAACGCGGATCACTAAGTTCAGGTTTGATACCTAAAAGTACAATATGCAATGATGCCCTACCTCCCTATTTAATTTTCTTACAATATGATCATATCCTGATTAAGCACGCCTAACGTTTGAATAATGTTCTAAAAAAGTATGTATTATAAACTTCACTAAAAAAATAGAATCTATATTACATAAAGTCTTGTTTAAATTAGTTGAAATATAAAGAGAAGTTGATTGAGTATGGGCTTAAAATTCAAAAAGCAGGTCAATCTTATGATTGACCTGCTTTTTGAGAAGAATATTTTTGACTTTTAGTTTTCTGTTTCGCTACTTACAGCAACTTCTCTCATGCTTAAATTAGCTCCTTGTAAGCTTGTTTCCAAATTATAGTTTTGTGTTTGGTTTTCTAAAGGTTCTCCACTACCCTTCATCATCATATTGTAGTGAGCAGCATGACCATTTCTTATGAAAATTTCTCTAAATACTATTAAATATTTTTGTGTTAAATCTATGCTGTCTCCTACATACAAATCTTCACTTATAAAGTGAGACCCATCATTTATCCATGATATTAATGAACGACAAATCATTTTCTCTTCATGCTCATCAAATTTGTCTTCAAGAATATCTAGACTTATATCACCGAAAAATTTAAAATAATTCTCCAAAATCCTTCTCATACTGTTCTGTATAGATACAAAACTGAGGCTCGTAGAATCTCTTATTTCTGACCATAATAATTCGTAAGAGGTCATAATTGGATTACTAGGAAATTTTTTTATCGTAGATATATTATTTTCTTTTCTCACTATCCAGTAAGTACCTTCACCAAAGCTCTTTATCCCTTTACTAAAAGTAGCTTCTTTATGGAAATATATATTGTGGGTTAGAACGAATAACTGTTTGATATCAGATCTTCCAGCATGAATGTCAAACATAATTTCTCGGACTAAGCTGCTCACCATGAAGAGTACACTACTATCCAAACTAGATATCGGGTCATCTATTACCACAACTTTATCTGTTGTAATTTTACTTATATCGTTACTACCTTTCAATAGTTGGTAAAAATAAAGAAAAGTAATAAACGTTTTCTCCCCTTCACTTAATGTGTCCTTTGCATCCTCCCCACCTTCACGGATAATTTTATAATTCCCCTCTTCAGATGCTGATGCTAATTTAAAGTTTTTAAACCCAAAAGAACTTAGATATCTATTAATTTCAACTACTGAATACTCAACGCTCGTTATCTGGTGTTGTTTTTGAAGTAGCTCTGTTTCATATTTATTTTCATATTCAGTTTTTTTCAGTATACCCAGCTCAATATCTCTCAATAATTTATCTAATGTTTCCTTCTTTTGCCTAAAATCTTTTAATCTATCGCTTATTTGTTCCACAATATAGCGCCACATATCTCTTGTTAGACCTTCGCGTTCAGACTTTATATTTTCCATCCGTTTGTTATGCTGTTCAATATTACGAATTGAATCAAATAATGAATAGTTAATTGATTCGACTAATTCTGATATTTTGACAAGCTGAATACCCCTACTTGGTTCTTTTATCTTCTGCTCTATAAGTAATTTATTTTCTTCATTTTTTGATAAAATTAGATTAACAATATTATGTATTTTCTCTATATCAATATAAGGATTGTTATTCTGTTCACTGCACAATCTCATAATTCGAGAGATTGTTTCATTCGTATAACTGATAAAGTTCGTGGAGATATTTTCTAGTTTTTCTACATTATCTTTATAAGAATCATCAAAATATGAAGTTATCCTTTCCGAAAAGTAATCCGGTAGTTTTTGCTGACAAAATGGACAAACCCCTTCGGAATCTGTTGTTATTGAAACTCCCTGTTTCACCCAGTCGCTTATTTCTAACTTTGTAATAAGATTTGCTACATCAACATCTTCTTTACCGATAATTTTAGTAGTAAAAATCGGATCATTTTCATAGTTGTTATTATAATTAATAATGAATGGTATTTCGACCAATTCTACTTTACGATTAAATAAACCTTCCTTCAGAGATTTAATTTCATCTAATGATTTTAAACTTGCCTTCATATGTTTAGATTCTTCTTCTAAACATTTTTGCATAAACTTATCTCTAGAATTCCTATAACCCTCAATCAATTCTTTAAAATCGGAATCCAAACTTTTTTTTATTCTCCAACATACTTGCTTAAAATCCTCAATAACAAGCTCTCTCTCTGTATTTTTTTCTTCAAAGATTAATTTTTTCTTTCTTATGTCTTCTTTATGCTTTAATATTGTTTCTTTTAGTACTGAAATTTCAGTTTGTAATTCCACGGATTCCTTCCCTAAAGTAAAAATACCTTTAATCGAGTCACTCAGAAAGTTTTCACTTACAAAATTACGATTATAAACACAAATAGACTTTTGATTTCCGTTCAACCACTCAATGGAACAACTTGGGGAATCCACTGGATTTCGTAAAAATTCAGATAGCGTTGTCTTACCAGATCCATTATTCCCAAAAATGAAGTTAATCTTTTTCAAACCTTCTAATGTAACTCCTGTCGTATCATAAGTAGCTATTTCCTTTAGCTTAATTGTTTCAATCAATATAGCTCACTCCCCCCTCTTTGGATAATTCGTCGTAAAATTATTTTACCCTTTAAATAATCACTAATATTTCCATAACTGAAAGAGCTACGGTTAAGTAGCTCTTGGTTTATAATTAACGAAGTATCTTGTTAAAATCATGTGATTTCTCCCACCAGCCGCTTTTTAGAAATCTCAATCCAACCTGGATCAATTTCAAATGCATCCCATTTGCGGTTTAAGTTCTCTGCAGCCTCTGGAACAACACCGCTTCCAGCGAATAAATCGATGACATACTCATTCTCCTCGGTACTATTCTCGATGATCCGTTTCATTAAGTCTATAGGCTTTTCTGTAGGATGTATGGTTCGATTCCCTGGAATCCGCGGGATTTGCCATACGTCCGTTTGATTCCGTGAGCGTATCCGTCTGACGTTCTTCTTGCCCTTTACGGCCATAATAACAAATTCATGTTGATACCGGTATTGCCACCCCATGCCCATGTTTTTCTTATCCCATACGATGCAGTTCTTAATGGTGAACCCGGTAATCTTAAGCCATCGGGCCATGTCCGGGTAGGTGCGCCAATCAATAAATATGTACACATGACTTCCTGGTTTCAGGATTCGATAAGCTTGCTTCAGCCAAGCGAGGCAAAATCTGCGGTAGTCGGGAAAAGATAGATTATCATTGGCGAAAATCTGAAAACGAGGTTTTTTATTTTTAGTATAATTTGTTCCTCCAAATTTCAAATTATACGGTGGATCGGCGATCACTAAATCTACGGTTTCATCTGCAATTACTTTTTGAGCACCTTCTATACAACTATCCAAATATAACATTTTAAGTCCTCCCATTGGTGTATTTGGTTCCAATGGTTATATACGGATTAACAAGAACATAAGTTCCCATTATTTTCAGGCAACTTACTTTCATATTCTTTCACTCTACGATAGAATGTGGGCTTCTTCATTCCGATCCTTCTCATTGCTTCCGTTGCAGTATACTCACCAGATTTCCATGCCTCATATACTTCAATGAATGTCTTATCAATTTCACGTTTGGGTCGGCCAAAAGTAACCCCTTCCGTCCGGGCTACTTCAATGCCCTCTGCCTGCCTCAAACGATTTTTCTTACGTTCCTGTTCGGCCACATATGCCAGCAGGCTAAGAAATTGATCCTCCATGACTTTTCCAAAATCCCCCATTGTCTTAAACTTCCGGGAATCGAATAGCGTTTCATTATCCAGACACACAATGTCCGCACAGATCTCGCGTGTGATATGCTTCCACTCGGTAATGATACCGTCATAGTCCCGGCCTAGCCGATCCAGTGCATCCAAATAAACCAGATCTCCTTCCCGCAGCATAAGCCGCATCGCCTGATAGCGTGGACGATCAAAATCTTTACCACTCTGCTTATCGACAAAAACAAATCGCTCCTCGATCCCTAACTCCCGGAATTTCAGAAGCTGCCGCTCTACATTTTGCTCCTTCGTTGAAACTCTTCCGTATGCAATCTTCAATGGAACCCCTCCTAATAGAAAAAACGTCTCAAATGATCCCTTGAATCACTGAGACGTTCCATAATTGATTTTATGGCTTTTTGAAACGAACTTATGCCCAGTCATTCCTCTGTCTCAAAATGCATGCTTTTTGGAACTGTTTCTTCATTGAAATAGAAAGGTGACCTGGGTCACCTCAAATTGAAACTCATAAATGAAAATCTATGTATATCGTTTACCCACGAACTCTAATTGCTCAACTTAATATGCTATTTTCCCAAAGAGCAAATTTCTTCGTACTGTTTAATATGTTGTATCGTTGGTTAGTGTGATGTTGTCTTTGCCAGCGTAAGTAACACGAGCAATTTTATTGTCCGCATCTTTTATCTTCACTGTGTACCTATCAACTAGCTTTATTTCCAGCAACTCCATTACGAAATTTGCTTCTAGCCATTTCAAAATATAAAACTGCTCAACCGTTTCAGCTTTGATCATCTCAATCCTCCTTGCTACGCTATATGCGTCTACTGCAGCACATCCACGAACTATTTACTAACCGCCCCATGGGTCATAATCATCATCATCTGGATAATCATTAAATTCTTTGATTAACGGGTAATCCGCATCATCGCTTGGGGGCTGATCATCTGGCATCGCTTGTACATCATGACCACCGCAATTATGACAATGCCAAATCCCTTCATTACTCTTAAAAGTGCGATCAGACCCACAAAATGCGCAATCAATTGCAACATTCTCCTTGCTCATAACACCCACTCCTTCGCTATATGCGTCTATTGTTTAACGTCTTTGCATTGAGAGACTACTTAAATCGACAAACGAGAATTTCAATATCTATATCCTTGAAAACTTGTTGGATAATTTCTCGGTTTTTCGACCAGCTTAATCTATCTAAGCCTGCTCCAATTTGAGGCATGGCTATTTTATTAATTCCGTTATCCATAGCTACCCTTTTCATATCCTCTATCGAGTTAGTAAATGTTTCATAAGTCGGTTTTCCCCAATATACTTTCTTAGTTACAAGATTTAGAACCCTGCCCACGATCACACAACTCCCGATTTTCAATGGTGTTTGTTTCGCTTCCTTTTGAAGATTACCAAGACCGAATCTCTTTTTAAATTGAACTGCAATTCCTGCCCCCATTTTTGCATCAGAACTAATACAATGTGCAAGGAAATAATCATTTCCAACCTCAAACAAGTCTCGATAAATCTCGTTGTATTTCAAAGTCAGCCTCTCCTTTTTTTATGTCATAGCTTGCGTTAATTGATCATTACTCTCGGACTGTGCATCATTTAGCTTTTTTAAATCTGCTTTCAACATACATTTCGTTTCTTGCATATCGTTTCGCGGATTCGACATTAGTGAACCACAAAGAATTTACAATCCCATCATCCAAGTAGGGAGGGTTCGTTTTCGTAATAGAGCCAATTAAAAAGGTAGTGTCTTTCTCCTGGTATATCACAATAAGACGGTTCCCCTCATCAGCGATCCAGCGATCAGGATTTACTAGTATCTCAGTTGCTTTTTTATAAGCTAAATCACTCATTTCTGACCTCCTTGTGATGCGCTATATGCGTCTATTTTTCAGAATCTTCCGACCGAGTAATAATTCGTTCAACTTTTTCATTCAAACTATCAAAGCCCCTGAATATTTCATCATTGGACATAATCTCAAAGCTCTCAAAATCTGCATAATAATCAGGAACTACATGCCCCAATTTATTTCCCATCTCGTCCAGGGCAACACGAAGGAACTTTATTTCATTCTCATTTAAGTAAATTGCTTTCCCCATATTAAAACTCCACTGTTACACGGTATGCGTCTACAATTCATAAAAAATTTATACGTCCAGCCGATCGACTCCACGACGTTCTCAGAGCCTCCAGGCCCGGCGTGGTATTAATTATTGCTTACTGAAATAGACAACTTCACTGACGCCATATGGACTTACATCGAACACTTTATAATCCGGATTGTTTGCATAAAGCTTCATGAATTCTCTCATTTGTTCCATTCCGACAAAGGTTTTTGAGCCGACTTGTGGCGGAACCACGGCATAGCCTTCTGCCACTAAATGATCCAATACCTCGAATAGCTTGTCTGAGTTAGTCAAAATCACATTTGGAGCATATTCAGTTTTCACAAAATATAGTTTTCCTACAAACATTTCATGTACCCCCGATTTGTTTAGTGCTGTTACGACCATCTGATCGACTCCACGGCAGCTGCAGATCCAATACACCTGGAGTACTTCCTGCAGTGAGTAAGTTTCTTCGTACCTATTCATTAGTATGCTTGAATTCAATCTTCTTAATTTTTGTACCATTGATAAAATATAAAGCCCAAAGCAATAATGCATAATACAAGCAACGTAGGCGGATAAGTTAACAATTCATAAATGGATATTTAAATTCCTCCTTCACAGTTTGCGTCTCATTACGTCCAGCTGATCCTCTCCAAGACTTTAAATTTCATTGCTGTTATGTTTTTGTGCGAATTCAACACGCTTTCTGGCTTCATCAAAAGAAATTTCTAAGATTTTAGACACTATGCGAACCGCTTCTTCAAATCCATGCAGCGCCATAAAACTATCTATCCCGTCCGTATAATACACTTTACCCATGCTATTTCGCTCCCTTTGAATTCAATGAGACTCTTTCAACTCTTCAATCTTTTAGCATTCGTCTTTCATAGTCTAAGATTTGTTCCCATGTAAGCCACTCAGGTTTATCATTTCCATCGAAACTATTGTGTAACTTTTTCATATTTTCGATATGCTCTTTTTCATCGTTAGACCAAAGTGCATCGCTATTTCTATTACCATAGTTTAGATAATAATCACAATCGCCTCTAAGCCTGTCTAACATCATATAGCGAAATTTTTTATCAGACTTTAATACATCTTGCATCACAAAACCTCCAATATATTTTATATCTTACCTATATAAATCTATAAAAATGAGTTTTTCAAAACTGTACCTCTTTTTGGAGGCACCCTCTTAGAGGATGCCTCCAGCTTTATTAAATAATCTCCTTCATGCTAAGTGGGAAACCTACAAATTTTATTCCTTTTTGAGGAATATTCGTCATATAACTAACTTGAGTTGGTTTGTATGTTTGCATTCCCACTAGCTTAGCAACTTCCTCTCCTCTTACCTCACCTATAATAATTTTTGAAGGTTGTTTTCGTAATATTTTTGCAAGGTCTTCCGTTCGATTGATATTCATTTTATTACCTCCGATTAAATTAATCTTATTCATTCTCTTTTCTAGTTTGGTATTACATCTTCTCGCTCCACAGACCTGAGTTGACAGCCATCTGGAATTTGATGAATTCGTCTGAAACAACCTCATCTAAAAATCTCTCTAAAGTATAAAATGCATCAACCATATCTAACTCGGTCGTGAAACTAAAAGACATGATACGTCTAAAATCATGATGTTTAGAAATTTCTATTCCCTTTCTTTTAAAGGATCGTTCAAAAGAAGCTTTCCATGTAATCGTATCCTCTTTAAATAACCTCTTCTTTACTTCTTTAGTTAGGTAGATCCGCTTGCTTTGGTACATGGAATATAAACGTGTATAAAACCCTTTTGGCTCTTCAGAAATTTTAATGGTTAAAATATATGATTCCGCTAGAGCAGGTTGAACCCGTTTTTCAATTGTAAATAACCCATAATTATTCATATAATCCCCCATTTGCTAGTCGACTTTCCAAAATTGGTATTTTACACCCTTGATCCCAGCTATCAGTTCTTGAATTCGGAACTAAAGGATTCTATATATATCCGTCATCCAGTTCACTTTCCAAATAATTTGATATGTACAATCTTCGTACTATTCATCAATCCCCACTAACCGTTTTGCTTTATCTAAAATTTCTTTCTCTGGTCTTTCGTTCCAATTTTCATCTGCCATCATTGATTCAATAAATGTCTTTTGTGCCGAAATCGGCGCAGCCTTCATCAATTCCTGCAATTCTCCATCCATTGGGGCTTGATCAATGTTCCCCCAAAGATGCAGCATAATTTCGGTAATCTCTTCTTTTTTCATGCTCTCACCTTCCTGTACAGTTTGCGTCTACCGTTCAGAATCTTCGGGCTGCGCACTTTTGCGTTCCAAAGCTACGGACTCTTCAGTCGGTTTTGATGTGATCTCAACAGTACGTTTCCCATCTTTATAAATTTCACGTATTCCTGTACCTAAAGGAGTTTTAAATTCTTCACGAGAAACGAGAGTCATCGAATCAATATCAACATAAGCATGGTTTACTGTAGAGAACATTTTTTTAATCTTCTTAAAAAGATTCAACAGTAACACCTCCTCATATTACAAATCATTCTCTTCCATCGACTAAATCTGCTTTGGTGCAAGGTTTCTTCGAACTATTCATCAGCATCTACCCAAGCGTCATAGTCTGCTGCAGGGATACTTTTAAGTGCGCAAACAAGCCTATAGACTTCATACTGATGTTCCAGCTCTAATTCAGCTAAGCAGACACCGCAAACGTCAGATTTAAAACCGAGACTATAACCGCAGCGTTCGCAACTATCATTCACCCTCTTCACTTCCTTTAGATGCACAATATGCGTCAACTGCTCAGTGTCTTCGAAGTGTGAACTACTAATCGTAAGCTCTTGGATTTGTGTCATGGTCACAATTTCTGCAATGGTAAGTGCCATCTTCCCTTACCCAACAATCAGGATAACCGCAATTACAAGTAGCCCATTCGCACTCACATTCAGGTTCATCTTCTTTAGCACCACAACCTATACACACATCATGAACACCTATTTTTTTCATTATTCTCACTCCTTAACAGTTTCTGTCTATTATTGATTACGATTTTTTTCATTAAGCATCCTCACATGCAGCTGATCGACTCCACGGCGGCTGTTAGATCATTCCGTATAGAAAAGTAATAGAACACTATAGATTATCAATTTCTCAATAATATCGGGTGTTATGTTGGGATCAGGAATGATGCTCGTTGAATACTGAATTTCTACCTGATAACCAGTTATATTAGCGTGTTCCAGTTCCTTATTCAGTAGAGAAGCAAACTCTTTCGGGTCAGTTGCTGTCACAACTGAACTGCTAAGATATTGTTTGGCCATACATAAAACCTCCGTTGGATAAATTAGGTCCAGTTGATCAACTCCACCGCAGCCTCTTTTCGTTGCACATTCCGGCTGAAAGCAAAGTCTCTTCGTACCGCGCACTACTCAACGTGATAAATTAGGATCTCGTCCGTCATATGTTCCTCGACTAAATATGGCTTAATCTCTTTGTCGCTATCGACATCAACCGTTTGCACCGTGTCCACGCCGTCCAACAAAAACCAAACTTTCCGTTCCATAGGGTTAACCTCCTTCATAGTTTGCGTCAAACGCTCCTATCAGCTTGTAAATCAGACCGAGTAAACTCCTTGTAGAACTGCTGGGACAGCATCTGCTGCCGACCTGCATCATATCCGATGGATTGATAGTGGACATTGCCATCAACGTCCTCATATAAAACAAAAACAGTCTCAGCAGCATCGTCATAAAATCGCTCAATGCGCTGTTTGATGTAGATGGTTGCCAGTTTGACCACCTCCCAAGTGCTGCACTTTCTCGTACTGCGCATAAACTACCAATGCTATTTCAATCTTCTAAATAGTGAAGATCCCTTGAAAACATTGGGACTACCTTTCCGTCAGCATCTCGCTTTACGCTATAGGTCGGGGCATGTGCTGCTACTACCTCTCCTGTCCAGGGGCCAGGCGGAACATTTTCCTCCGTGGTGGTAGCACCCCATGACGAGAACCCAACTCTTGTACCTACTTTTGGTCTTATAGCCATATTGAAGCCTCCTATTCGTTAAAAAGGATTAATCAAGTGCCTGAACTATGCAGTAGCGTCATCCACCCAACGGGCCAGTTCTTTTGCAATCAATACCTCGCACAATGCTTCTAACTGGACTTGAATCTCAGGGTCTCTGTACCCTATGCGGGAAAATGCATTCTCCATTTCCCAATAGCCCGGCCCACTTGTCAGAAATTGAGTAAGTATCAAGTTCCAATTACCATCATTCGTTTCCGCAATTTCAAGCTTCGTGTTGAACCGGAACACGTTTGGTATATTCAATACAATGCCGGATTCTCCGATCCACCCTTTACCACCTTGGAACTTTCCTCCGTTCACTTCCAACCCTTCTAATTGCACCAGTGTAGGGAGGGTATGAAATCTCAAAATTTTACCCATTCTAATCAGCTCCTTGTTTCATAGTTTGCGTCAACGATTCAGCAGCCTCGAACAATTCATTGTAACTTTGCAGTCACATTATCTTTCTTAGGCTTAAGCTGATACTTGCTGCATCCATTATTCACAGCTTCTTTATTGTTCTTGGCCATGACCGCACCAACACGTACATCGTTTGAATAAATGTCATATGTTCTCATTTTAAAACCTCCCTTTATCAACATGCGTCTGTAGCCACGTACTGCGCACTATATCCGTTACAAGTCATCCTCTTCTTCTCGATCCGGGTCCGGGTTATTGGTGTACAGTTCTGCCAACTCGTGCGCCAATTCTTGCTCAGTAACGTCCCAGGCTTTTGCCATTGCGGCCAGCGTCCCATCTTTTTCAAGTTCAAGATCCATTATGCAGAGTGCCATGTAAATGATCTTATATTGCAGTGATTCCATAGGATACAGGTCAGTCAGCAGTTTCATTGTGATCCTCCTAAAATAGTGATAATTGCACTGTTTTGCGCGGATGATGTGGTACCCACTGTTCCCCGTATTCAAGCATCCATTCGGCTGTAGTCTTGCGCCGGTTCCATTCAGACCGGGGTATCCAACTGGTGTTATCGCCTTGTACAGCTGCTAAGTACTGGGCAAACCATTCATGCCGCATCATTCCCAAAAAGTGAAGCCTTGCCCGTACACTGCCGCTCAGTAGCCCGTCCAGATACTGCATGCGGTTTAGTTCATTCATAGGGACCAATCCGCCAATAAAGAGTAATGATTCCGTCTGCAGCATTCTTTCATCGCCGCCCGGCTGCAAGATAGGTATCGGACGATATCCGCGCCGCCTCATGTCCTTCAGATACCACTCTGTAGCTTCGGGATTGCCGATCTCATCATATTGCATGTATTGATGCCTGGATTTAACGTGGCGCTCAATATAAGCCCGGTAACCTTGATAAGATATGCAATCCTCTGTAAACGTCCCGGGGTCCCATATAACCGTTCTGAATCTCAGATATGGCTCAAGCCAAGATGGATACTTCCGTAGCAGTGTGGCACTCAGGAGCCAGTAAGGGACGCTGCTTGCTTGTTCTGCCAGGTGCTTCCGGTTCACTCCGGCCACATAGATGATTCGCTTCACTGCGTACGCCCCTTTCCAGTTCCTTGCCTCTAAGCTGCAGCAAGACGCCTACCGGACATTCCCTGTTGCAGTAACCATCAATCCGAGAAAATGCACTTCCAAACTCTTGCATGAGCTCCTTACGCTGCAGACATCTGCGGCAATGTTTAAGTGTGTCGCTTATCTCATAAACAACCTGCTTCCGTTGCATGGTGTCACTCCTTCGCTGTATGCGTCAATGGCTCAGTGTCTTCGGTCTATTCAGCAATTGAATGCCCCAACAATGAGGCGATTGTTTTAGCTTGAGCAGTAGTAATTGCAAAATCATCTACTATGCTGTCATCTTCATCGAGCAGATCAACCACGCAATCAGGTTCTCCTTTGTTCTCAACAAACTCTGATTTGATGCGATTGAACGTTTCTTTTGCATATTCTTTGGACACGCCTTTTAAAACCAGCAAAGTTTTTTAAACTCATTTTCTTGGACGTTAACTCTCACAAACTGCAATCCCCACGTATTTTCATTCATTTTTCATTTATCCTCACTGTTATATTCATTTTGATGTATTAAAAGATTCCGATATATTTCCTTCCAAATACAATATTAGAAGTGCCTTTCAATTTGCTGTTCAATTTCTTCACACTTTTGATATATCATTTCATATTCTTTAAGAGCATCCAAATATTCGGGTAACTCGTCCTCATTTTTAAGGATAAAACGCGAACATTCAATCGACATATAAAACCGGCCATTCGAAACGCTGAATTGACGATCTTTAATGTCCCAAATACTGTTAAGTTTTCCTCTGCCGTTGTCGTTCTTTTTAAATTCAGCCCATAAAGCGGAAAGTTCGTCCTTAGACGCAGCCTCCAATACAATCAACGTGCTTTTACACACCAAAAGATCATTCCATTTTGTGTAGGCTTTTGTTTTCTCGATTCTTGTTCTAAAAAGTTTATCTTGAAGGTATTTTTTTTCTTGCCGCTTTTTTTTCCAATTATCAAACAAATCATGCACCTCCTTATTTTATTCATGATTCATGTACATTGAGATTTTTGACAGCACAATTTCTTCAAGGTAATCTATTGAAACATCTGTTTATAATCCTTTGAATCGAACTTCCCCGTTTCCCGATCAACAGCGACCAGACCGATATCAGTGTGAAACACATGGCATCTATCATTTGAATGTGCATATTGAACTTCTTTATAATCTGCTTCTGTTAATACCCGGCACAAAAGCATTTGTTCAAACAAACCTAGCTCCATAACTCACCTCCTAACCTGGTGGACTCATCGTAATCTATCGTGAGGCCTCAAAAGACCAGTCTATTTTTTGATCATCAAACTGCCTAACTACCGCTTCAATAACTGCACGAATTTTGCTGTCTTCCGGAGGTTTACCATCCCAGCCCCGATCATAATTGGCCAGATTTTTACAGAACTCTTTTTGTTGAGCCGGATACACGGTCAACCGACTGATTCGACCTTCTGATATCCCATACGAGGATGGCTCTGAAAAAACTTGTGCTTGTACAAAGAGGCCTTGAATCTCCCCTTCAAAGATGTCCCCTGCGTAAAGGCGACCTTTATATACCATTAGCATTATTTTTTCCTCCTTTTTTGGCATATAACTCATATTCACGAGTCATGCCAGAATCCCCCAATACATTTGCGTTAAACAGGACTTCTAGTGCTGTTTCAGAGGCATGCCCTTTTTTCAAAAGATCGGTATACATCCATTTGAGATAAGCATCCTCTTTTACAAATCTGAGCATTTGCGCTGCATTGAATACTGGATCATCAAAGTCCATACCACTCATCCTTTCTACAATATAGGTAAGGAGCAAAATAGACTCCCTGATCATTCTTTAAATAATTCGTAAGGACTGGGCCAGTAAAATAAGTGCAGTTTTTTTAACCTGATAATATTTAGCGCGGTACCAGTTGAAATTGTTCATGAGATACTCATCTAATGCTTCCTCGCGGCAGAAATATTTAGCCTCTATGAGCATGAGTTGATCAGGATCAAGGCAACGCATTGCTTTTTCCATAGGATACAATTGATCCTCCACTTCCCAAATTTCATCCTGGAGTCGTTCAGCTCTATCAAACATGCTCATGACTGCATGCTCGGTGGAAGAGTGCGGAAGTCCTGATCGGCCACTGACACCGGTAAGCTCCATTCCAGCTGTAACTTTCGGCTCCTTCGGCTTAACTTTTTGAAGTTCTACGTCTAACCAGTGTTTACGCTTATTTGCTTGGTAATATTGCTTTAAGCGGTACTCTACGATAGAAACGTATTGCTGCCGAATGGCTACAGGTATATTCATTTCAATTTGTTCCACTTCTTCATCGCAACTACTGACTGATGATTTACCTGTTTTCTCCAAATGCTCCTTAATGATTATCAGTTCCTGTTGCACAGCAGGTGAAGTAGTTGTCTTCACTGATTTTTTCAACTTTTGGTATCGGGCAAACAACCAATCTACCGGCACCAATGAGATGTTAAGCTCTGTGACCTGAAAGTTCTTCAATCCCCCACACTCCCCCCTGTCTATATCCTCTATCTTCACAACATCAAAGTCCCATGCACTTTGCACAAATGTCTGCTGGCATTCTTCACAATAAAATGTGCTATCATCCACTACTCGGCAAACTTTGCCGCATTCAAGGCAAATCAATGGTCACTCCCCCGCATGGACTGATTCAACCGAATAAACAAAAATCAATCCAGAAATTCCTTAATCAATTTCCCTGAGCTGTCAAAATATTTTGTGCGCCACCAAGGATGACAGTTTTCCGCATACCATTTTCCATCAAAGCAAACATCAAGATTTCCTGAATCATTGCCTCCAACGATTACCCCCGATTGACCATCCACTTCAATTTTCATTCCTTGATAGGCAAAGGATATGCCCCGTCGTTCACAAACCCCCTTAAAATCCACGCGATTACTGAAAAGATCACTAACCTTAAAGCCTCCAATTTTTCGGCAACGCAGGAATCGAAATACCTCACTGAATGGTTCTTCCCACGACCCATCCTGCAGATACTCCCAATAGGCGTATATGGCCTTTCCTGGTGTTTCTCCTTGAATGGTCTGCTTGCACCATGGATCGTCCCATTGGTTTTTTTGGCACCAGACTTCATAAGTGTTCAAGGTTCAAACATCTCCTTTTTAAAATTTTTCTGAACTATGACCTCATAATCTCGTGCTGCAGTAGCTTATCTCTAATCACTCCGTAGGCACCTGTACGATTGTGGAAAAGTTATATTATCGACGGCTGACCCAGGCAAAGGCCTTTTTCCCACGTCCGGAATCTTCAATCACATACGCCACACCTTTGGTCACGTAAATGTTAGGGAAGACCCTGAGCATTCCGAACGCCGTGAGTATAGAATGATGCTTGGCAATCTCAGAATCAGGCCATACATGCAGTTTCAACCGTTCAATTTTGCACTCCTTGTCTTCAAAAAACAGAGGTTGGAGGGCACTGTTGATCATCTGCAGGGCACGCGGGTAAAACGGACTTGCGGTATATAGGCTCATATCAACGGTACCTCCATCCTAAAATAGCTGTAACTGCCCTACCTTCTCGGCGGCAATGGGGTTTATCCAGAGGACTTCCGTTCGACTGCGGCCTGATTCGGCCTTTACAATCTTTGTTTCCCGCCGCCAATGCTCTAGCCGGTCGTCGTATAGTGGGTGAGCATAGCCACTTAGTAAAACTGGCCCTGGATGATTATCCAATTGTTCAAGCAAACGGGAATGTTCTTCTTCCCCCATCATTTCGTGCTTGTACAATCGTTTAGACCTTGTAGATAGCAAATATGGCGGATCGCAGTACACAAGCACATCCTTTCGTGCATACCGCTTCAAAAGGTCCTCAGCCGATTGGTTTTCTATCTGAACGCTTTTCAACCGTTCAGCAACAGTCAAAAGCTTTGCAGGAAGTTTCGTCCACTCTCCCGGTTTGTATGAAGTATCAACTGATATATCGCTTCTCCATCCGGTGCGGTCACTTGTCTTAGCCCCAATTGCTTGCCACATTCTGACCAAAAACCTTCTGGCTCTTTCGATTTCCCCTCCTCCCCCGACATCCTGGTATGTCTCGTAATATTCTTCGCGGGAATATGGGGTCCAGTAGATGGATCGTGCTAATTCTTCTGGACATTCACGAATCACCCGAAAAAGATTCACTACATTCCCATCCAGATCATTAACGGTTTCGATAACAGACGCAGGCTTCTTGAACAGTACCGCCCCGGACCCGAAATGTGTCTCAAGGTAGGTCGTATGTTCCGACATGTGGCTGATAATCCAATCCGCCATGCTCCACTTGCTTCCGGGATAGTGTAAGATTCGTGGTACTTTCATGAGCCGTCTCCTTTCCGGGACTGCGGACCCCGATTGTTTTCAAGGCAGGCCTGAAGAGCAATCTCCAAACCATGCACCGTTAAGTAATTAAGTGCTTGGTATTTGTCCGATTCAGCCTTTTCTTGCGGTAATAATCCACTAAGCCCTTTACAAGGTGGACTCAAGAATAAGAAGAAAGGTACCTGCTCCTTAAAGGCCAGCCATATATCCCAAGGGGTCGTTTCTCTCCATTCTGCTGGCGGCTCATAGCCATGCCAGGCCTTATACTGCCAACCACGGAACAAGTCCATTACCACTGAAGCCTTCTCGCCCGTGATCAGATCATGGTTGCGACAAGCTACCGGGTCACTGTCTATGGAGCAGAGTAATTTAAATTTGTATAGCTTACCTCCATACTCGACTTGAGATTTCAACAAACCCGCTGATTCCCCGCCGATCCCGCCGAATAACACAGCAGCCGTTTTGTAATGTATGATGTTTGTCTGCTCCAAATAAATCCTCCTCAACTACCGCTTTTTATAAGAAAAAGAGATCGTATGTTCTGTTTGAAGAACGTAATTCTCCAGCTCTGGAGACAGTCTCTCTCCAAAGTTCTATTAGTCATAATTCCCTTTGTGGCTCTATCCGCAGCTCACGATACGTGTAGTGCCTTTCTTTTTATTTAGTAGCTCCAACTGCTCTGGGGTGGCACTAAGCACTAACCAGTTCTCCGGTATCAACCGGTGCTGACTGATCACTTGCTTTTGCCGCCGTGTTGGGCGTAGTCCGCGATTCTTTCTCATTTCTTTAGTACTCTTCATGCCGTTCATCCTCTCAGATATGGATATGTATTGACTTCAAAGGCTTGCTAATCACCGTACAGATACCTTGGCATCCTTTATTTGTTGAGCTTTACGCATCATTTCATCCATTTCTTCCGGAGTAGGAACATCTCCTCTGCCATCATCGACAGATATCGGAATCTGCTGCTTTCCGCTTCTACTGGTATTTCTCCCCGATCCCTTAGGAGTCTTGGGTTTCCCTGGAGAAATAAAAGATGCGTCCGTCTTCTCGGTTTGTTGGCTAGTCGTGCCGCCACGATGTTGATAGCCATTTAAAATGCCTCGTATATAGGCCAGGTTCTGTTTTTCCGGCCCACCTCGATAAGCCGTCCTCATTGCTGCAAGCAGCCATGCCCCGCCGAAGTCGTCAAACAGTGATTTCATATCCTCTTCGTCAAACGGAGCAACCTTTTTACCTGCCAGAAAGTTGTTTGAGTAATTGATCATGGCACTTTGGAATGAATCAGCATCTTCTAGCAAATCTAGAGGTTCCCTTGTAATTATTGTTGTAGTAGTAGTTCTTTTAAAAGATTTAAAGATAGCTTTAATACTAGCTTTAGAAACGCTGAACCCTTTGATATAACTAGGATAATCGCGCCTGACGTTTCCCTTTTTGGGAAGTGTGCGTTTCCCCTTTTGGGAAATGGACGATTCCTTCTTCGGGAACTCGTTTCCCTTTTCGGGAACCGGGGAATTCCCCATTCCGGAACTCGGTTCCCATTTGGGGATAATACTTCCCTTTTCGGGAACTGGATTCCCATTTGGGGAACCCGTTTCCTCTTCCGGGTGTTCGGTTCCCTCATTAGGAATCGATTGTTTCAGTAAATTGGGTGAAGGCCGGGCAAGATTCATATTTATCAGTTCTTTGAATTTCTTGGAGGAAGTGGACACCCTATCGATGTCCCATTGGTCATAGTGCTTATTGACTTGGAAAATATTCATATGTTGATCCCATAGGATGACATTTCCGGCGACTAATCCGTCTAATACTTGGCGGATATGGTTACTACCGATACCTGCTTCATGAAAATTCTTCAATTCCGGAATGATTGCCGATGGCTTCCCGCATCCCCAGCTCAAGGTCAGAATAAAATCAATGACATTCCTCTGGCGCTGAGAAAACTTCCGCCGGATCAGCTCTCGGTGTATTTCGTGCGATATTCTGATGTGTGCATCCGTTGGCTGAGGATTAACACTGGAATCCACGGCATCCCCTCCTGTATCCTTTTGCGCTTAGATCGCTCTGAAACGTTTTGTCCGCTCTTGCCATTCCCGATTCAACCCGCAGCCTTTCGCAGGGATCTCATAGTGCCTGCGCCCACAGACAAACGAAACGTATTTACCTGTTGCCTGCTCGTAATACATCCCATTTAGGACAACGGGTTTTGGGTCTTGTTGAACATCGATCAAATCAAACAGGTCTACTTGCTCAACATGTTCCAAGGCTCAGCCCTCCTCACACTCCACACTGGACGCAAAATTGCGCTAAGTGGCAGTGTTGCGCCATGCAAAGTTCTATGAGATAATCAATCCGCTAGTTGGACCCGGTACATGAGCATTCGCAGTGCTTATGTACCTTTTTTCATGTTCACATCGCATAATGTTCTTCACCAACACCTGATGCTGCAGCGGACTACGTTCAAACCAGATCGTTGCTAGTAGTGGCAATGTCATGTCTTCCCCCAATGCTTTCTCACCTCCCTTTAACTTCCTAGTACTGAGCGCAACTTTGCGTTCATCCTCCAATGATGACCGCTTAACGAAAGACTGCGTTCAGTCCGCTGGACGCATAGAATCGTTCAGTAAATGAGGGTATTACTACTGAGCGCAAAACCGCGTTAAGCTAACGGTCTCCAGCATTCCACATATTGCAGCGCCCTCTCCAAGTCTCCTTTGCGGATATCCCTGTAGCTGGCAACCTCAAATTCGGCATAGATTGACCGGTACAATTGTCTAAAAACCCCTGGTCGTTGGCTTGGTTGATTAGCCATCAAAATGACCCTGCGTCTAATAGCAGCATGCAACATCTTCTGTTCACACGTTATGAGAGTGATCTCTTTGGTTACGCGGTTCAGTTGTTGCTCTACTTCCTTTACGCGTTCCTTCATTTGAGTAAATGCCACTTCACTTATAACCAAAGGATTTGATTGTGCCGAAGCAAGCAATCCTTGTAACTGGATTTCCATTTGATTAAAGGCGGCAATATAGTCTTCTTTGAACCTCGCAGCTTCCCTACCCGTAAAACCTGTAATCAGAAATACAAATCCATCACGAGTCACCTTGTAATACGGATTCTTTCTTCCCGATTTGTCCATGTACTCGCTGAGCGCAAAATTGCGTTCAGTAAATTCAGCACTGCATTCGAGCGTTTTAATACTTCTTAAAATATCCGCATGACGCTTACCAAACTTGTCCGCAATACTTCGACTGTCTGTCATGGCTTGTCCATTTTCAACATAGACAAAATTTCTATCTTCTTCTAGGACTGAGGAAGCTTTTCTATTGCTTATTTCCACTTTATGGTTAACGTCTTTCAGCATCTTCACATCCTTTCGTAATACATACATTTTTTGATTCCACCTCCTAAATTCTGATAAGATGAAATTGTACATAATCTTTTTTTGAGAAAGGAGGCTTTATTTTTGGCTGAAATAAATGATTATAATAAACTCGTTGCAAAAGACTTTACGATTTCTGCTCTCAATAAAATTGATCCTAAGAAATTTGAAAAATTAAATATTGATGAAATCATTAGCACTTACACTGGAATCTACAATTCTTTTTTAGCAGCAATTGAAACAGATAAGCCCGAAGAATTAAAAAGCTACGCAAGAGAGTCACGCCAACTTTTAAATCGGAATTGACACTGGCTAATGGTTCTATGAGAAGATGGTCCTCATAGAACCATTAGGTATTATGCCAAGGGGCGTTCAAGCATCCTCCGCTTTACCAACTCCATAATTTGATTGGCTCGGGAAATACACAAACCTTCATTTATAAACAAATCAATAACCTTATCGGAAACAGTCCAATTCTCGTTGTTGATCCGTTCTGTTGTTTCCCATGTTCGCTCCTCGTTAGGTGAATTTGCAGCCGTCTGGCTATCCATCCTTTTCCCTCCTCTCCATTTGCCATCTTATAATGTAGTTCTAATCTGTTTATTTACATATCATAGGGAGTGGGATTTCTTTTCCTCTATGGCGGTTTCCGCGACCATCCCGGATAAATCGTCCGGTAGGTTTCAACCAGCCCCGCAGCCGGTCCAAGACGCTCTCAGCGCTCATCAGGCGGATTATGATTTTATTTTTTCCATGGCTGATTCTGCCGACGCCAATAACTCCTTGCAAGCCTCCACAGCTACATCATTACTCCATTTTTGAATGTCTCTTAGAAGACCTTTAATGTAACCATCCAACGCTGACTCAAGAGCATATTTTTCTTTAGCGGTGAATTTCATTTGTTCATTTCCTCCTTTAGAGGGGCCGTAGCCCCGTAATAGTCAATTAATCCACTGGAGCCATCATCAGGCAGGCAGATTCTCGTCAACAAATTCAGAGAGATTATCGACGAGCCGGAGTGCTTCCTCAGCTCTTGCAATCCAATTTTTCGCATACGGCTCTTTATCGATTGTTTCTTTAATCTGCAAATTCAGCAGTTTGGAAACAAATTCAATCGCTTCCTGGGCTTCCTCTTTTGAGTTAATCAAGCTTGAACGCATGGCCTTGCGAATTAATTCTTCCATAAGTATCCTCCAAAGTTAAAGCCCTCCGGCTGTTGGATATGGGGCTGTAGCCCTTAACACTGCTAGCTGGCTTGACCTTCGCCTTCCCCTAAGAGTTCTGAAGAGCTAGCCCTCACGCCTCACAGGGATCGCATCGGCCCATTCCCATGCTTCCGATTGTTCCGGATCTGGAGTCCGTTCGTAAATGTTATGGTAATCTGCTTCAGCCACAGCCTCCACACGGTACTCCATCCGTCTTCCAATCGGATCTTTACCTCTGAAGTAGAGATACTTCCTGTCGTCCGACACTACCTTCACAATCGCTGAGATGTGCAGCCAGTCCTGCAGGTATTCTGCAGCAGCTCTGCCAGTGATCACTGGCAATGAACTCATAGCCCCCATATATGTACTCCTTTCGTTGTTAGCAGATCCCAATTATTCTTTCACGAGTGTTTTCCCTTAAATCTTTGTAATAGCAGTTAATCAAATGACCTTTCATACAGCTGGGCAGCTTCCTCTATGGTCTTGAAATCAAATTCATAATACACGGCACGAACGACTTCTCTAATCTTTTCCTCAGCCCAGCCTTTGCGTGACAATGCTGCACGGATATATCCAAGGCACGCATTGTTGCTCCACTGTTCCATTACATAACCTCCTTTGGTTTACGGGGAGAGTCCCCTACTAATTTGGCTTACAGATTACTATTTAATGGTTGGTCTGTTATCCATCAGAAATATGTAGGGGTAATCTTCATCCACTACAGTAAACCCTGGATAACCACGTTCAAAATAACTACCAAGCTCTCGCTGAAAAGCTTCAGGATTAATTGATTTCAGCGCCCAAATCCTCTCTCCTACCATACTTTTCATCATTGGTTTAACGTTCACCAGGGATTTCATACTATTTCCTCATTTCATTACTAAACGCAAAATTGCGTTCAGCTATTTGGATACGTCAGCCGCATCTCTCTATCCACTACCTCATCAGAGTGGATAGAGAGACAAGGCCGAGGCCTGTACTCTTTAATCGCTTATGGTTACTCGTTCCATGACCAACCGAAAGATATCTGCAGGGAGATCATTAATGACACTTTGGAAACGATCAAACTCAATCTGGGCTTCCTGACGTTCGGAGTCTTCCGTCGATAGTTTCAGCAGATTTTCAAGCTGTATGTACCTATCAGCAAGCGCTTCTGCAAACTCTTGCTTATTTGTATCACTCATCTGAAAGTTCCTCATCAAGGAATAGTCATTATAGTCATTAGTGAAGAAATTCACCTTGGTTCACACTTTCTGATGTAAAATCATTGGATTCACATAGGTACATTCCCTGACAAGCCCTCTTTTTTTTAGTTCTAGTCCATGACCTTCCTCAAATAGCCGTTTCACCAATAGTGTGATGCATTTCTCATTGATACTTTGAAGCCGGGTTAACTGGTGTAAATACATAGTCTTGTCGTACACATCCGTGGAGCTCTTCAACTCGGTAATTTGTTCTCGTTTGATATGTAAGAGTTCGAGCTTTTTTAATTCAATTTCAAAATGTAAAGAAATGATCTCCTTTTCATTGGCAGGAACATCTGCGAATAGTGTGCGACGTCTCTGTTTGATTGCTTCGATTTGCTCTGACTTTTCCTCTAGGCGCTGTTGAATGGAAAGTAAATTCTTAAAATTCGCCATATTATCTCCCTCTTCAATAATTTGTTATCTATTGCATCAACAAAAATATTGTATAATTCCTGCAACTCTGGCATGTTTTGTGACCTTAACGAAAAAACCATAATCTGGTATGATATATGAGCCTGAGTCAAAATTAATATTAGCTACATAGCGGTTTTCTTCTTCATTTCATCTAGTTTTTTGTTCCCCAGATACTTAAGAGCATTGATAATGTTAGCTTTAAGTAATGGCCCTTCCGTTATTGTGACGGTATGTTGATTCTTCATGGCCATCACTATTCACCTCCTAGTTGAAGAACGTTGTCTTACCTGCTTATTTGGCTTAAGTGTAAATTTTTTCTTAAATCTGATTTTCAATTAAGTCCTGGTAAATCGAATGAAATAACGTACCTTACTTCCAAATCGTCAATGAAATCTAACAATAGTGGATCGTTTAAATGGTCGAGACGATACGTGTCGATTATTCCAGACAGTAGTTTCGGTTCAAATCCAGCGTCGAAGCAGTTTTGTAATATGGTTTCTATGTTTTTAGTATCATCATTGAAAAGAGTGTGTTTTCTTTGTTCAATGTCTTCAAATTCATTTGACTTTTCTAAAGGCTGTTGGATATTAAGCAAGTTCTTAAAGCTTCCCATATACAACTACTCCTCAATTATTTATTCAACCATCATTCTGTGTCTGGACTTGAGGCAAAGATACGCACTGAAGATCATAATAATCGCGGCATAACCCATGGCTATATAGGAGGAATATCTTCATAGAGTCTGCTATCCTCCGATATCAATTTGAATAAATCCGTTTTTGTTCAAGTTCATACCATGTTAGTGTTGACACTCTATTAACTAGCGTTTTAAAGCAAATTGTACTTGGACAGAGGCCTGATGTATGATGTTCTTAAGCAATTCCCCTGGCCGAATCCCCACCCACTGTTGTCGGTACAGCTCGGTGGGTTTACTCATTAGTACCTTTCAGTTTTCAGCCACTGATACAGATCTGACTTAAGGACGGTAACAGCCTCACCTTTTTGGCGGTTGCGGTTCAAGTGCGGGAATGTCGGATGCTTGGTGAGTTCATTCACCTTCGGGGGGCTGAAACCTAGTAGCTTCTGGATATGAACCGGCCGGAGTACTTCTGGATATTCTCCATTCAGGCGAAGCTCTGTGAGTTGCCGTTCCAGCTTTTCATTCTGTTCTGCCAAATCAGCAGCTAAGCGAAGGGCTTCAGCAAATGTTGAAGGTGTTTTTAATGCCTTTGCCATGATCAGACCACCTCATTAGCTAATGATTGTTCAATTCTTAAAGGAAGTAACTTTGTTTCGAATTTCAACACATCAGGATTAAAAAAAATGTCTCCTAACGGACGCTTTAGAGCATCAGATATTTTCTTCATAGTTTCAGCACTAGGATTATATGCTCCAGTCTCTATTTGAGATAAAGATGTGCGCTCCATCCCTATAGAATCGGCTAAATCTTGTTGTGTAATCCTCGACTCCTTGCGGATTTGAGCGATATTATTGCCTAATACCTTACTCATGTGCATCACCTCGTTATCTGTTTTGTATTTCTAAACACATAATAATCCTAAGTGTTTTGTTTGTCAACACATGTTTTGAAATTAAGAACATCTTTTCTGTACATATTGTGTTTTGTATTACAAAACGTTTAATATCTGATTAGGTGATGATAAATGAAAAATACCCTCTTACTTGGGAAGAAAATTAAAGAGCTTCGCTTAAAAAACGATTTATCTTTAAGAGATCTCGAAAAGAAATCAAAGGTCAGCTATTCTTTTATCAGTTCAATCGAAAATAATAGATACCAAGCTTCAAGAGACAAAATTATCGACATAGCTAAAGCGCTTGAAGGTTCTAATATTAATGAACTGTTGCTGTTGGCCGGTTTCGCACCAGAGGGCGAGATTTCAAGTGAGAACACAGAAGATAAATCGCTCACTTACGAAGAATTTATCAATAATCCAGAGCACGGTATTTTCTTCAGAGATTATCTATCTGCACCGGAAGAGCGCCGTGAAGAAATGCGAGAAATTTTCAAGATACTTCAGGAGAAAGAGAAAGGCCGGAAGCCTGGAGATATTCAAGGTGAAGCTGACAGAAATACCTAAGCCAGAAATGGCTTTTCTTTTTAATCAAAACAAGAACATACGATCCCGTTTAGAGGTGAACAACATGATTATGAATTACAAGACTCCCCCACTCGAACAAAAGATAAATGAATTGTACAAAGTGCATCGGATCACAAAACCTGAGCATTTATCTGTCGAATCATTGGCAGCAAAATTCAATGTGTGGGTCCATTACCATAATAAAAAAAGCAAAGGAATTGAAGTTTCCCCAGACGTATACACCATATTCCTGGATAACCGCCTTCCTGAAGATAAACAGCGTCTTGAATTCCTTCATGAACTATGCCATATGCTCCGCCATGCTGGAAATCAAACAATAATGCCCGAGCTATTCACCAAAGCGCAGGAGAGTGAAGCAGACCGTTTTGTTTTCTACGCTGCCATCCCCTTCTTTATGCTTGAAAAGTTAAGGTTGTCATCCGTGAGAAGTGAAGCAATAGGATACATATCCCGGGAATTCAGTGTTCCGCTAGATTTTGCCAAGAAACGCTATGAAGAAATTGAAGATCGTGTTAGGCAAGGTGTATTTTTATCCGCCATTGAATCAGCAGGTATCACTCATGAAATCATTCGTGACTCCTCAGAAAGCTACACATCGAATCGAGCCAACTTACATATTCGTGCTTATTACAATTGGGATGGCGACTGTTCCCGGCCGCATACGCTTATCATCGAACAATCTGAAGGCTTTGATTGGGACAACCCTTTAGAGATTGAGGTTGATGGAAATTATGAAAGCTGCGAAATGCCATCTTATATGTCCCATGATTCAGCAACTATACTTTCCGGCGATCTCTCTATCCCTGCCGATCGCAAAGGCTTCGTTGCTATAAACTTATCGCGCGTGGCATGGCGACACGGCAAATTGTCGACACGGCTATATTTATCAATGGAAGCCATTGACGATACTTTGAACTTCTAAAATCTTGAAGGGAGTGATGCACATAAAAATATACTGATGAAAAATTTATAGTGGGAGGAACTCATGAAAGGAAAGGTATTTAAGCGAGGAAAAACATGGACTTATGTCGTTGATCTTCCATTGGATCAAGGGACAGGAAAAAGAATTCAAAAAAAGAAAGGAGGCTTTCCTACACAAAAAGAAGCCGATCGGGCATTGGTAGCGCTTCTGTCCAGTGTGCATAAAGGCGAATATATCCCTGAGAACAACATGACAATTGCAGCCTTTTTCGAGATATGGCTAAAAGAATATGCCCTGCAGAAATATAAAGCCACAGTTTACGATGTTGAAGAATCGATTATTAATAGCCGAATTATCCCGGTTATCGGAAGGCAAAAACTGCAGCAACTCAAACCCTTGACCATCAACAGATTTTACAATGGACTACTTGAAAAGTACTCTCCGGATTACGTGCGCCATATCCACGCTATCCTGCGTAAGGCATTCAGACAGGCTGTGAAGTGGGAAATGATTGCTTCGAACCCTTTGGACAAGGTAGAAGCTCCTAAGCTGCGGAGAAAGGAGATGAAGACCTGGAGCATGGAGCAGTGTCTGCACTTTTTGGATACCGCTGAAGGCCATGTTCATCATATTGTTTATTCCCTGGCTATTCATACAGGCATGCGTAAGGGAGAAGTCCTTGGGCTAAGGTGGGGAGACATCGATTGGGAAGGCAAGAGCCTGATGATTCAACAAACGGTGAACTGGACACCCTCCAAAGGCATTATCATTCAAGATACCAAAACTTCAAGTTCAGCTCGTAGAATTCCTATTGGCAATATGCTTATCGCTGACCTAAAGCATCGTCAGCAGATGATTGAAATTGACAAACAAAACATTGGGGTAGGCAGCTATAAGGATCATGATCTTGTATGCTGTTATGCTAATGGCGAGCCCATTAAGCCGCGACGAGTTACAGAAACGTTCGCATTCTTAACAGGAAAGTCAGAGCTACCCAAGATTCGTTTCCATGATCTTAGGCATTCACATGCTTCCATGTTATTGAACAATGGAATAAATGCCAAAATCGGCGCTGAGCGTCTTGGACACAGCAGTGTTCAGATCTATCTGGATCGTTACTCTCACCTACTCCCTGATATGCAGAGAGATGCTGCTGATCTGATCGATTCCAAGATGACATTGAGTAAGAATCCTGAGGATCTTTCAACGCCGTGACCAAAATGTGACCATCTGCCTTTTCAGCAGATTCCCGGAAGACTTTTCATTCTCACTTTATCTGCCTACATACAGTAAAAAACCCTTACAGGGTAAGGGTTTTAGTGAAGTGGGCCCTACAGGACTCGAACCTGTGACCAATCGGTTATGAGCCGACCGCTCTAACCAACTGAGCTAAGGGCCCGGATCTAAAGTATCCGTATGATATACAATGGCTGTAGGAAAATAAATTGGTTGCGGGGGCAGGATTTGAACCTGCGGCCTTCGGGTTATGAGCCCGACGAGCTACCGGGCTGCTCCACCCCGCGTCAGTAATCATATTCAAACAGCGACAATAGTTAATATACAATATAACAGGCACTAAAGTCAAGGATGATTTTGTTAATTTATTCAGGGCAGGAAACGCACCCCGTAGCGGCCCTTGCGGGAGCGATAAATTTCCACAAATCGCGGATCATGATAGCCGTAAATCCAACCGTCCTGCTCCAGCCTCTTGGCCAGGCAGCCTGCTTGAAATCTCGTCCTGAACAGCTTCGCGAAGTATATCCAGTTCATGATGCCTTCTTCTCCTTTGTTACGATAATGGATGTCTTCCTTCCCTGAAGTTATCATGCCCAGTTTTTAAAATATAAGCCGCCGAATACGGCATCCGCCAATAAAAAAACAGCAAGGCCCTCACCTTGCGGTGAGGGCCTGAGAAACATTGCCGGATACAATTCTGCTATACGCCGAACGAGGCCGGATCTTTGCGCCAGGACTGCAGCAGCGCTACATCGGTGTCAGCGATTGTGCCTTGACTCAGTGCTACATCAATCAATGTGCTGTAGTTGGACAAGCTTTGCAGCGGCACACCTGCTGCCGCAAATGCCTCAGTGGCCCGGTCCAGCTCATAGCTGAAGATGGCCAGCACGGCCAGCACCTCTCCTCCGGCCTCCTGTACGGCCTGCGCCGCCTTAATGGAGCTGCCGCCGGTAGAAATCAGGTCCTCGATCACAATAACCTTCTGTCCGGGAGAGATAATGCCTTCGATCTGGTTCTGCTTGCCGTGGCCTTTCGCTTTGTCACGGATATAGGCCATCGGCAAATCCAGCTTGTCGGCCACCCAGGCCGCATGCGGAATACCCGCAGTTGCTGTGCCCGCAATCACTTCAGCGTCCGGGTAGCTGGCTCTGATCAGCTCTGCAAAGCCAGCGGCAATGTAGCCGCGCACTGCCGGGAAAGATAAGGTCAGGCGATTGTCGCAATAGATCGGCGACTTGATGCCGGAGGTCCAGGTAAAAGGCTCCTGCGGACGCAGCGCCACTGCCCCAATCTCCAGCAGATAGCTGGCGACTTGCTGGCTTGTATTCGATAATGTGCTCATGCTTGAGTCATCTCCTCAATAATAGATAGTGCGGCTGCGCGCGGATCCGCCGCAGCCGTAATAGGCCGGCCCACTACAAGGTAGTGGCTGCCTTGCCAGATGGCTTGTCCCGGCGTCATCACCCGGGACTGATCGTCCAGGGAAGATCCTGCCGGACGAATACCCGGGGTAACCGTGCGGAACTCCGGTCCGCACGCAGCAGAGATCGCCGCCGACTCCTGCGGTGAAGCTACCACGCCGTGCAGGCCGGCTCCAGCCGCCAGCTTGGCGTAGCGCACCACAGTGTCCGCTACATTCCCGGCAATGCCAATCTCGCTGTTCATCACTGCCTCACTGGTGCTGGTGAGCTGTGTCACTGCGATAATCAGCGGCATTCTCAGCGACGGGTGCAGGCTGACCGCCTGGGCAGCCCCGTCCAGCGCTGCAGCCATCATGGCTGAGCCGCCGGAGGCGTGTACGTTGAACATATCCACACCGAGCATCGTAAGGCTCTCCGCCCCACCCCGCACCGTATTGGGGATATCATGCATTTTGACATCGACGAACACGGAATAACCGCGGGCCTTCAGTTCTCTGATGAAGTCTGGTCCGGCTGCATAGAACAGCTGCATTCCAACCTTCATGTAACAAGGAATACCTTCCAGCTTCTCAATGAGCAGCCTCGCTTGCGCTGCATCAGGATAATCCAGGGCAATCATCAGCCGCCCAGCCATTTCATCCCGTCTGGTAATTTCTCCGATATTCTCGTGTTCAAGCTGCTGTGGGTCCATCTGTTTCACGGTATGGTTCAGCTCCTTTGGTCATTTTTTAACGGTTACCGGGTCCCCGGGCATAGCGGAACGGTCTGCGATAACGCAAACCGTTCCTGTGGCATGCCCGAAAGGGCTGCTCATACATCTATAGGTTATTGTCCGACAAAAGCTGGCATGGACTGCGACGAGAAGTTGATAGTCTGCAGCATGATCAGCAGCGCCGTTACCGTATCCAGTGAGGTCATACATACGACACCGTTCTCTACCGCTTCACGGCGGATGCGGAAGCCGTCACGTTCAGGGGTTTTGCCTTTAGTCAGCGTATTGAAGACGAAGTTGGCCTGACCACCGCGGATCAGATCAAGGATCGTCGGCTCTCCTTCATCCAGCTTGTTGACGTTCATCACGTTCAGGCCTGCCTGTTCAAGGGCTTGAGCCGTACCGCCGGTGGCAATGATTTTGTAGCCCATGGCGTGGAAGCCCTTCATCAGCTCAACTGCCTCAGCTTTGTCTTTGTCCGCTACCGTAACGATGATTGCTCCGGTTGCCGGAATTTTCATGCCTGCTCCGATCAGACCTTTATATAGCGCTTTGGCATACAGCTTGTCGCGGCCCATGACTTCGCCGGTCGATTTCATTTCCGGTCCTAAGGTAGGCTCTACTCTGCGCAGCTTGGCAAAAGAGAACACCGGCACTTTTACCGACACATAGTCGCTTTCCGGCCAGAGGCCTTCGGTGTAGCCATCGTCTTTCAGCTTGCCGCCGAGAATGATCTTAGTAGCCAGATGGGCCATAGGAATGCCGGTTACCTTGCTCAGGAAAGGAACCGTACGCGAAGAGCGCGGATTCACTTCGATCACATATACTTCATTCTGGTAAATGACGAACTGGATGTTGACAAGGCCAATCGTTTTCAGTTCCTTGGCAATCTTGATGGTGATTTCGCTTATTTTCTGCTTCAGGCCTTCATCCAGATATTGCGGCGGGTAGACAGCGATGGAGTCACCGGAGTGGACACCCGCACGTTCTACATGCTCCATAATACCAGGGATGACTACGGTCTCGCCGTCACAAATCGCGTCAACTTCGACCTCTTTGCCCAGCATGTAGCGGTCGATCAGCACCGGATGCTCCGGATTCACCTTCACCGCTTCAACCATGTAGCTCAGCAATTCCGCATCGTTGTAGACAATCTCCATTGCACGGCCGCCCAGTACATAGGAAGGACGTACAAGTACCGGATACCCCAGCGATTGCGCTGTTTCTACGGCTTGACTCACATCGGTTACCGTCTTGCCTTTAGGTTGTGCAATATTCAGACGGGCCAGAAGCGCTTCGAATTTCTTGCGGTTTTCAGCTTCGTCGATGCTTTCCAGACTGGTGCCGAGAATATTTACACCGGCTGCAGCCAGCGGCGCAGCAAGGTTAATGGCAGTTTGTCCTCCGAACTGGACGATAACGCCAATCGGATTCTCCTGGGTGATGACATTCATGACATCCTCGAAGAACAACGGTTCAAAATAGAGCCGGTCCGAGGTGTTGAAATCGGTCGATACCGTTTCAGGGTTGTTGTTGATGATTACAGCTTCATAGCCGGCTTTCTGGATCGCCCAGACCGCATGTACGGTACTATAATCGAATTCAATCCCCTGACCGATCCGGATAGGTCCGGACCCGAGCACGATGACCTTCTGCTTGTCGGAATGGATAACCTCATTCTCCGTCTCATAAGTGGAGTAGTAGTAAGGTGTGGAGGCTTCGAACTCAGCCGCGCATGTATCTACCATTTTGAAGACTGGAGTTAGTCCCTGCGCAAGGCGCATAGCACGAACATCCACTTCCTTCGTCTGAGCTCCGCCCGGCCGGCCTTCCGCCCGGATCTCGGCAATTGCCCGGTCAGTGAACCCTTTGCGTTTCGCTTGATACAAGGTTTCGGCACTCAGCGTCTCTTCGCTGCGCAGCACATCCTCGAAGTTCACCAGGCCTTCAATCTTGGACAGGAACCACCAATCAATGCTGGTGATATCCTGAATCTCCTGCAGGCCGTAGCCGCGGCGGAACGCTTCCGCGATCAGGAACAGCCGCTCGTCATCCGCTTTGGCAAGACGACCCCGCAGCACGCTGTCTTCCAGCTGCTCTGCGCCCGGCAGGCGGAAACGGTGGACACCGATTTCCAGGGAACGGACTGCTTTATGAATCGACTCTTCAAAGGTACGGCCAATCGCCATGACTTCGCCGGTCGCTTTCATCTGCGTGCCCAGTTTACGGTTCGCCGATGTGAACTTGTCAAACGGCCAACGCGGAATTTTGCTGACGATATAGTCCAGTGTCGGCTCGAAGCAGGCGTATGTCTGTCCTGTAACCGGGTTAACGATTTCATCCAGGGTGTAGCCGAGAGCGATTTTGGCTGCCATTTTGGCAATCGGGTAACCGGTCGCCTTCGACGCCAGCGCCGAGGAGCGGCTGACCCGGGGATTTACTTCAATGACATAATATTGATAGCTTTGCGGATCAAGCGCGAACTGCACGTTGCAGCCGCCTTCGATATTCAGCGCGCGGATGATCTTAAGTGACGCGCTGCGCAGCATTTGGTATTCGCGGTCGGACAACGTCTGGCTTGGTGCCACAACGATACTGTCGCCTGTATGTACGCCGACAGGATCAAAGTTCTCCATGTTGCAGACAACGATACAGTTGTCGTTCGCGTCCCGCATAACCTCATATTCAACTTCCTTCATACCTGCGATGCTTTTCTCCACCAGACATTGACCGATCGGGCTGTAACGGATACCCGCTTTGACGGTTTCACGCAGCTCTTCCTCGTTGTCGCAAATGCCGCCGCCGGTTCCACCGAGCGTATAGGCCGGACGAACGATCAACGGGTAGCCGATTCCTGCGGCAAAACCCATCGCTTCTTCCACAGTCGTGATAATTGTGCTCTCCGGTACCGGCTGATCCAGCTCCCGCATCAGCTCGCGGAACAAATCCCGGTCTTCTGCTTTCTCGATGGATTCCAGCTGTGTGCCCAGCAGCTTCACATTCTCCGACTGCAGCACACCTGCGCGGGCCAGTTCCACGGCCATGTTCAGGCCGGTCTGTCCGCCCAGTGTCGGCAGCAGGCCATCCGGGCGTTCCTGGCGGATAATCGCCGTAACAAACTCAAGTGTAATCGGCTCGATGTATACCTTGTCGGCCATATTGGTATCGGTCATGATCGTGGCCGGGTTGCTGTTGATCAGCACAACCTCCACGCCTTCTTCTTTTAGCGCCTGGCAGGCCTGTGTTCCTGCATAGTCAAACTCGGCAGCCTGGCCGATGACAATCGGGCCGGAGCCGATGACGAGAATCTTTTTAAGTTTATCGTTCTTTGGCATGTTATAGAGCTCCTTTCACGGCTTCAAGCTGTGCTTTGGGTTGGGGTGCCGTGATTCTGGCATTTGCGGCAAGCTGGGCCTGGCGTGAGCCTGCTGGCATCTTCGCTTTGTGATCAGCAATCATTTCCAGGAAACGGTCAAACAGATAGCTGCTGTCATGCGGTCCCGGGGCCGCTTCCGGATGGTACTGCACCGAAAATGCGGGGTAGCGGGTATGTTTGAGTCCTTCGACTGTCTTGTCATTGTTGTTGATATGCGTAACCTCAAGCTCGGTATTGACAACTGAATCCTCGTTGACTGTGTAGCCATGGTTCTGCGAGGTAATGAAGCAGCGTCCGCTCTCCAATTCCTTAACCGGGTGGTTCCCGCCGCGGTGGCCGAATTTAAGCTTCTCTGTGTCGGCGCCGCAAGCCAGGGCGAACAATTGGTGACCCAGGCAGATGCCGAAGATCGGGTATTCGCCGAGCAGCTCGGAGATCGTGTTGACGGCATACGGCACGTCTTTAGGGTCCCCAGGGCCGTTGGAGAGCTGAATGCCATCCGGGTTCAGGCGGCGGATCTCATCTGCAGTCACATCATGCGGCACGACTACAACATCACAGCCGCGGTTGTTCAGTTCGCGCAGGATACCGGTCTTCGCGCCATAATCGACCAGCACGATCCGTTCTTTGCTCCCCGGGCTGCTGTACGTTTTGGTTGTAGATGTCCGGGCTACCTGATTGCGCAGCTCTTCAATGGTCGTGTCGCCCATCATTTCCATGAGCTCTTCCACACGTTTGTTGGAAGTGGTTAGAATGGCCTTCATCGTGCCGTGGTGGCGGATAATGCGGGTCAGCATCCGCGTGTCGATCTCGCTGATTCCGGGAATGCCATATTCCTTCAGCAGGTCATCCACGCTGTATTCGGCGCGCCAGTTGCTTGGCACTTCCTCATGGCGGCGTACAACAAAGCCGTGTACGAAAGGACGCACAGATTCGAAATCATCGCGGGTAATGCCGTAATTTCCGATCAGCGGATAAGTCATGGTGACGATTTGCCCGCAGTACGAAGGGTCCGACAGCACCTCCTGATATCCCGTAATTCCTGTGTTGAAAACAACCTCGCCCGTCTTTTCGCCTTCAGCGCCAAATGCGGTGCCTGTAAACAGCGTTCCGTCCTGTAGCAGCAATCTCGCCTGCATTCCCATCCACTCCTTCTTGTTTCTGTAGTCTGATTCTATGCCTTGCATCATTAGCGGAGTGTAACGCGCCAAAATGCCGCCGCATGTTCACCTTGCCCCATACAGCCGGCAGCTTCGCTCCACCAGTTCATTAATTAGCTTTAGTCCATACCGCTGTGCCGTCTACCCATGTCATAACCGGCCAGCCTTTAAGCTTCCATCCGGCAAAAGGAGTATTGCGTCCTTTGCTGGCAAATGAAGCCGGATCTACTTCCTGCTCCTCCTTGAGGTCGATCAGCGTCAAATCGGCAGGCGCCCCAACCGTGAGATGGCCTGTATTCAGCCGGAACACCCGGGCCGGATCAGCGGTCATCCGCTGCACCAGCAGGGACAGATCCCATTTGCCGGTTGCCACAAAAGCGGTGTAGAGCAGCGGGAATGCTGTCTCAAATCCGACAATGCCAAACGGTGCAAGCTGCATGCCTTTCGCTTTTTCTTCCTCGCTGTGCGGTGCATGATCGGTCACGATGATATCCAGCGTCCCGTCAAGCAGACCCTCAATGCAGGCCTCCACGTCGCGGCGCGAACGCAGCGGCGGGTTCATTTTCCAATTGGCATCCATGCCCGGAATGTCTTCCTCCGACAGCAGCAGATGATGCGGGCATACCTCCGCGGTCACCTTGATGCCGATTTGCTTGGCCTGGCGGATCAGCCGCACCGATTGTTCCGTGCTGACATGGCAGACATGATAGTGAACGCCGGTTGCTTCAGCCAGCAGAATATCGCGTCCGACATGGATCGCTTCCGACTCGTTCGGAATACCTTTGAGGCCATGCGCGGTTGCAAACTTGCCTTCGTTGACCGCACAGCCCTCAACCAGCGAATCGTCCTCGCAATGCGCGATTACAGGCATATCCAGCCCGGCAGCCAATTTCATGGCATCCTTCATCATCTGGGCAGTCTGTACGCCTACTCCGTCGTCCGTGAAACCAATGGCTCCAGCTTCCTTAAGTGCGGCAAAATCGGTCAGCTCGCGTCCCAGCTCATTTTTCGTAATCGCCGCATAAGGGAGCACCTTCACCAGTCCGGCTTCGCGCGCTTTATCCTTCACAAACTGTACGATTTCCGGGCTGTCCGTTACCGGGCGTGTATTCGGCATGCAGGCGATGGTAGTAAATCCGCCCTTGGCAGCCGAACGTGCTCCGGTTTCTACCGTTTCTTTATGCTCAAAGCCAGGCTCGCGGAGATGCACATGCATATCAATCAGTCCCGGGATCAGCAGTTTGCCTTCGGCTTCTATGATTTCAGCAGATTCGTCGAGCGCATCCAGATTACTCTCAATTGCGGAAATTACGCCGTCCTGAACTACGATATGTCTGATCTCTAACTCGCCTTCCTGGTTGAGCACGCTGGCGTTTCTAATGATCACGGTTATGATTCTCCTTTTACCTGCAGGCCGCAGCCGCAAGCTCTCTGATTATTATATAATAAAAATTCAACTTTGTGTATATTTATTAGTATATTTATGTCGGCTTTTTTTAACTTGAAGAGTTGCTATTGAAGGGCTCTCTCCATTACAGCCATCCGTACAGGCACGCCGTTGGACATCTGCGGGAAAATCCGTGATTGGCTGCTTTCGACCACTGCGTCATCAATCTCTACGTTGCGGTTCACCGGAGCCGGATGCATAATGATCGTGTTCTTATCGAGCAGGGCCGCCCGTTCTTCCGTCAATCCATACTGTTTCCGGTATTCCTCGGCAGACAGCAGTATGCCGGATGCATGGCGCTCAAGCTGAACCCGCAGCATCATGACTACATCAGCCTTAAGCGCTTCTTCCATACTCACATAAGGAGCGTAGGCAGCAAGTTCCGGCGCCTGCATATTCTCCGGTGCGCAGAACTGCACCTTGGCCCCCATCTTTGTCAGTCCCCAGAGGTTCGAGCGTGCAACCCGGCTATGCATAATATCCCCTATAATCGAAACTTTGAGGCCCTTCAGCCCGCCAAAATTTTTGCTCATTGTATACAGGTCCAGCAACGCTTGCGTCGGATGCTCATTATTGCCGTCTCCGGCATTGATCAGCGGAATGGACACCTTCTCGGCCAGCTGCTGCAGCACGCCCGCAGGCTTCAAACGCACAACTCCGGCATCGATCCCCATTGATTCCAGTGTGCGTACTGTATCGTAGATCGACTCGCCTTTTTCTACACTGGAAGCCGCAGCCGTGAAATTCAGCACCTGAACGCCAAGGCGTTTTTCGGCCATTTCGAAGGAAAAGCGGGTACGCGTGCTGTTCTCAAAAAACATGTTGGCAACAAAATGTGATCTCAGTACCGGGGTCAGCTTCTCCGCCTGATTGTCCCAGTACGCTGTTCTCTCCAATAGCTCACGGATTTCCGAGCTGTCCAGCTCTTTAATCCCCAGCAGACTGCGTTCCTTCACCTTGGTTGCCGTCATCATTGTTATCGTTCCTCCCGGTTTGAAATAATGTAAACTTCATCCTTGCCGTCGAATTCGGTCAGCGCCACTTCGATCTGCTCATGCCTGGAGGTAGGTACGTTCTTGCCGATGTAGTCCGGACGGATCGGAAGCTCCCGATGTCCACGGTCAGCCAGTACAGCGAGTTGGATCATCCTTGGCCGTCCGCAATCCATCAGGGCATCCATCGCCGCGCGGATCGTGCGTCCGGTGTACAGCACATCGTCGAACAAAATCACTTTTTTGTCGTGGATCCCGCTGCTGCCTTCCGGCAGGGTCAGGTAGCTCTTCACTACCGCCCGGTCCATCTCTTCGCGGTCATCGCGGTAATGTGTGATGTCCAGCTCGCCGTAAGGAATATCAACACCTTCAATTTCCTTGATACGTTCTGCGATCCGCTGGGCCAGGTAAATGCCGCGTGTCCGGATGCCTACCAGCAGACAATTCTCGATACCTTTGTTTTTCTCCAAAATCTCATGGGCAATGCGCGACAGTGCGCGGCGAATTGCCGTTTCATCCATAATGACATTTTTCTCAGTAACCATAATCCGTCATCCTCCTGCTTGTACGCCCGTTCAAGCTCCCGGAAATCAAAAAACTCCTTGCCCAAAGCAGGCAAGGAGTGAAATCCGCAGATTCAAAAAGATGGCGTGTCCGCGCGCATAAAAAGACCCTCCGTACTCATACGGATTCCTTCCTTAAGTCGCGAACCTCGATTCACGTTACCTTGCCAGCCTCACGGGACTGAATTAAAGGCGCATATTCATTTAACAGAATTATGACAGAAGTCATGGCTTGTGTCAAATGGGAGAGAGTGGAACTGAAAATATTAGATTATATAGGTGAGGGGACGCAGACTGCGGGAATGTTTGGACTTTCGGCCGCTGTTAGGTTTGGATTCCTTGATTGATACCGCTACTATATAGATTTAATTTAAGATTTACCCATTTGGTCGAGGACGTAACTACGGTGAATATTTGGACTTCCGGCCGCTGTTGTCACCAGATTTCTTGATTTTACCCGCTATATGCGGTGGAAATCCGGTGACAAAGGCGGACGCATTCGCTCCTACAGTTCCAAAATTCCCCTCCGCTACTTTTGCCCTTTTGTGTAGTTATTTAGTTCATTTTATATAGCGGTAGAAATCCAAACCTAAAGGGACGCATTCGCTCCTACAGTTCCAAAATTCCCTCCGCAGCTTCCACCTAAACGTGAAATTTTTCAGTTTAAAAGTAAGAAGCAAAAAAGAACGCCAGCTTGTTTCATAAGCTGATGATGATCAAGACCATTAGATCATTTTCCATTCATATAGTTTGCATCTCATGACCGAGAAACTAATAAACTGCCGGCTTACCCTCTACTTGTTTTACCTCCCTGCTTCCGCTCTGATATGATGAAGACCGGAGGCGACTGATAATGGAACTGGAATTTATCACAGCTGCGCATTGGAATGATAGCTTGTGGGGGTTAATTGAACCCATGTACCGGGAGGCTTTTCCCAGCGGGGCCAAACCGGCAGGAATACTTCACAATATGCTGGACAGAGGAATAGCGTATTTGCATGCAGGCCTAGCTGATGGACAAGTTGTAGCGATGGCTGTAACCGGGATCGTCGGAGGGACGGCCGACAAGCGGCTTATCATTGACTATCTGGCAGTTGCCAAGAAGTCGCGCGGAGAAGGCCTTGGCTCATTGTTTCTGGAAAAAATCATTCACTGGGCTGAACAAGTGCATAACGCCGGTGGAATCATCATTGAAGTGGAAGCCGGAAACACAGCTGCGCATCTTGAGCGTATTCATTTCTGGGAACGGAAAGGTTTCAAGCTGACACCGTATATCCATCAATATATTTGGGTGCCGGAGCCGTACCAGGCAATGCTGCGCCCGCTGAAGCAGGGGGTTGCTGTCGAAGATAACGGGGAGTCTTTATTCCGTTATATTAACAATTTTCACAGAAATTGTTACCGCCTATCCTGAGCATGCTGCAACTAAGAAGCCGCCGCAGATTTCTCTGCGGCGGCTTCTTAGTTGCCCGTTATTTTAGAATTCGAATTCAACGTCGCTGAGGCGTCTTTGAATTTCGGAGATTACACGTTTCTCTTCCTCTTCACCTTTGGCGATAAAGGTCACGGAGAAACGTACGAATGGACCTGCATCATCCCAAGGCACGGTGGAGATCAGCTTCTCGCGGATCAGGAACTGCGAGAAATCTTCGCCGGATTCGAAACGGCGTCCGCCTTTGACACCTTTTGGTGCAGCTACATAAAGGAAGAAAGAACCTTTTGGTTTCTCTGCTTTGAAGCCCAGGCTGTTCAACGCGTCCACCAGCATATTGTGGCGGCGGGAATACTTGGCAGCTATCGCTTCAGTGATCTCAGGGTGTTCCAGACCGTAGGCGGCAGCCTTTTGAATCGCGATGAACTGGCCGGAGTCATTGTTGTCCTTCACATCGCTGAATGCTTTCACGACCAGCGGGTTGCCGGCAACGAACCCGATTCTCCAGCCTGTCATGTTGTAAGACTTGGAGAGCGAGTGCAGTTCTACGCCGACATCCTTCGCGCCGGGTACGGACAGGAAGCTCAGCGGCTTCACACCGTCATAAGTCAGCGCTGCATACGGAGCGTCATGGATAACTACGACGTTGTATTTTTTGGCCCAGTCTACAACGGCGCTGAAAAATTCAGGAGTTGCGCTGGCACCCGTAGGGTTATTCGGATAGTTCAGGTAGAGCAGCTTCGCTTTGCGGGCGATATCTTCCGGAATAGAATTCAGATCAGGCAGAAAGTTATTCTCTCTCTTGAGTTCCACCGTATAGACTTGTCCACCCAAATATTTGGTGTGAGTACCCAGTACCGGATAACCCGGAACCGTCATAATGGTGATGTCACCCGGATTGATGAAGCAGGATGGCAGCATGGCCAAAGCCGGCTTCGAGCCGATGGAATGCACAACCTCGTTTACAGGGTCGATCCCCTCTACACGAAATACATCCTTCAGGTAAGCTGCAGCGGCAGCTTTGAATTCAGGAATTCCGTTATCGGAATAGCCGCGGTTTTCTTCTTTGGCTGCTTCAATGGCAAGTCTTGCAACAATGCCTTCATCCGCCATCTCGTCAGGTTCGCCGACGCCCATATCAATCAATTCAATATTAGGAAAATCCTGTTTCGCCGATGCTTTGGCGCGTTTGATTTTCTCGAATTTGTAAATGGCTGTATCTTTGCCGTAATTCGCACCGCCGATGCGGTCCGCAAAATTAGTCTGAATGAAAGTCTCTTGATACTGTTCGATACTCATAATTTTGTTCTCATCTCCTGGCTATTATTAAATATATCATTAAATATGAAGCAAAATTGTCTCCAAAACCATGGATTTATGATCACTTCATTTGTACTTATCTGCTGCGCAGCGTAAACAGCACTTCTTTCATATCTGCCGGAATCGGTCTGCTGAACTCCATATACTCACCTGTGGAAGGATGCTTAAAGCCCAGTACGGCAGCATGCAGAGCCTGTCCGTTCATCATAATCCCCTTGCTGCGCCCGTATACCGGATCGCCGACCAGCGGATGTCCGATAAACTTCATGTGCACGCGGATCTGATGCGTCCGTCCGGTCTCCAGCTGCAGTTCCAGCAGTGTGCAGTCGCCAAAGCGTTCCAGCACGGTAAAATGGGTCACGGAACGTTTGCTGTTTTTCTCGGTTACCGTGTACAGCTTGCGGTCATGCGGGTCACGGCCAATCGGAGCGTCTACGGTTCCATGGCTATGGGCCAGGTTACCATGCACCACTGCGATGTAGCGGCGTGTTACACTGTGCTCTTTGAGCTGGGCAGCGAGTGAAGCATGACTGGCATCATTTTTGGCTGCCATAATCAGACCGGAAGTATCTTTATCAATGCGGTGTACAATCCCGGGACGAATCTCGCCATTGATGCCGGACAGATCTTTGCAATGAAACATCAGCGCATTGACCAGTGTACCGGACGGATGCCCTGCTGCCGGATGCACAACCATGCCACGCGGCTTATTTATTACAATAACATCGCTGTCCTCATAGACTACTTCAAGCGGAATATCCTCCGCAATCAGATCGGTAACTTCAGCCTCTGGAACTGTAACAGCGATAACATCGCCTTCATTCAGCTTATAGTTGGCCTTAACCGGAGAACCGTTTACCTTAACATGTCCGCTGCTGATCCACAGCTGTACCTGAGAGCGTGAAATTTCATCTTCCCAGGCCTCCGTAATATATTTATCAACCCGCTCACGGGCATTCTCTCCGGAAACAATCCACTCCGTGACGTCCCTTTCTTCTTCGTAGGCAATTGTACCTGCCTGCTGATTGACGTCCTTGTTCAAATCATTCATTCCCTTCTTTTACTTCCTTTGATTCCTTAACTTCGATGATTTCGTCTCCGCTCTTCATATCCAGCAGCGTATCGAGAATAATCAGTCCAACCCCAATCACGATGCAGGAGTCGGCGACATTAAAAATAGGGAAGGTGTAGCTCCCGAAGTTGAACATCAGGAAGTCAACAACCTCACCGTTCAGCATCCGGTCCAAAAAGTTGCCTATAGCTCCGCCCAGCACCAATGCCAGAGCGGTAGGAAGCAGCTTCCGCGCGGCTTTGGCCTTGTTCATATACCAGACAATTCCGACGACAACAACAACCGTAACTATAAAGAAAAACCATTGCTGTCCTTCAAGAATTCCGAAAGCGGCTCCACTATTGCGGTGGGAGGTAATAATGAAGAAGTCGTTTATGACCGGAATCTGCTCGCCGAGCTCCAGCCGGGTAGCAATTACATATTTGGTACCCTGGTCAATCAAAAACACAATTAGCGCAATCAGATAGTACACCACAGAAGTTGTCACTCCGTTCTTATTTTTCCCGCGTTATAGCGGTACAAATACTGAATAAAGACTTGTATATTGTAGCACAGGCCTCAAGAAGCCGTCTATTGCGGACCGTATAACCCTTTTAAGGCCGGGGGACTATTTACCATCGCTAAAAAGACGCTTCTCCGGTCAAGCTATCAAAGAACGAACCGGCAGGAATGCCGGGAAGCGTACGTTATGACAAAAGCATCTGAAAGGAGCACTCGCCTATGAGCCATCTGACATCACAGCAGCTCTCGCAGCTGCGGGCAGCGCTGCTGCTGCAGCAGGAGGAAATCCGCCACAGGCTGCAAAATAACGAGCATTACGGTCTGCAGGAAGCCATGCGCGATACAACCGGGGAATTGTCCGAAATCGACAACCATCCCGGCGATGCCGCCACTGAGCTGTATAACCGCTCGATAGATATTTCCCTGCTGGAACGCGACGAGCATGAATTGGACGATATCGAAGCCGCTCTGCAGGCCATGGATGAAGGCACCTACGGGATTTGTATCGCCAGCGGCGATCCGATTCCATATGAGCGCCTCTCAGCCATTCCATCCACCAGATACAGCAAGGAGCATGCCCCACGCCAGAACGCGCCGTTTACCCGGCCGGTCGAAGAAGAGCTGCTGTCCCCGCCTTTTGGACGCACTAGCCTTGACGAACGCGATGAGCAAAACGGTTTTGACGGCGAAGATGCCTGGCAGATCGTCGAAAGCTGGGGCAGCTCCAACTCCCCGGCCATGGCCGAAGGCAATGATATCAGTTCTTACAACGATATGGAGATTGAGGCCGACGAAACCGAAGGCTTCGTGGAGCCGTGGGAGAACTTTGTGGCGACCGATATCGCCGGGAACCATTTGACCATCATCAAAGGAACCAGTTACCGCCATTATATGGACACCGAGGAAGGCAGCTATCTGCTGGACCCGTCCGCTAAAAAAGAAAGGGAGTAGCCATGTGCTGCTCCTTTTTTAGGTACACACGCCAGATCAATGATTCTCTAATCCCTAAAAAGTCTTAAGCTCCAGCTGGTGCTGTACGATCCGCACAATATCTGCAATATAATCTCCGATAATCGGCAAATTCAGCGCCCCCAGCATCTGCAGTACATAAATGATCGTCGCTGCAAAAAAAGTGAATCCGAGGGCAATCCCCACCCCGCGCGCTATTCCTGATATTATGTTCAGCCAGATCAGCCGCCAGGGCGAATGCAGCAGCTGTGTATATTCAGCAATCCGCGATTTCTCCATCTCCCGGGCCAGCCCCAATGTCAGCCGGTATACCGCGCTCAATTTCTCATCCTGGGAAAGGGCCTCTGCTCCCGCTTCAGTCTCCCGTTTGAAATCCAGCGCCTGATCCGGTCCCTCGCCTGTTGCGGCGGAGATTTCTCCCTGCTGCCCGGAGCTTTTGCTTCCTTCTTTCCGACCCTCCAAAACACTCCTGCTCCTTCCCTAACGTCCACAAAATAAACGAGCCCGGTTCGGGGAGAGGCAATCTCTCCCCGAACACGGGGCTCGTCATTTTGCGCATAAATATAAGGTTCTCAGTAAAGATCCTCATATTTTCGCAGAAACGGCTTCCTGATCAGCGGTACACATACCGTCAATCTTGAAAGCCCCTGCCCTATGCTAAAGGCCTGGACGTTTCTTCTTATGCCGCTAGTATATGTCATTTGGAGACAAGCGATACGGGGATCAGCATTTAGCTTCTCTTTAGGCTCCGATATGGATACCAATGGATCTGCCGCCGGCATCCACCGTTTCAAATGGATGCGCTCCGTCAAACTCCACGGTAGTCACAAGTACATTTTCACGCAGTACATGTTCAAAAGCAGTCACTGCCGCTTTCAGTTCATCATCCAGCTGCAGCGTGAGCGCAATCCGTTTCTCGATCGCCAGATCCAGGCGTTTGCGGTAATCCTGCACTGCACGGATAATTTCGCGGACCCAGCCCTCCTGCTCAAGTTCAGCAGTGATTTCTGTATTCAGCGCTACCGTAAGCCCATAACCGGAGGCTGATGCAAAACCCGGTTTGGCCTGCTTCTCAACAAGCAGCTCCTCGGCAGTAATCTGCAGCTCTTCCCCTTCGGGCGACACGATGGCAATCAGGCCGTCCTGTACCGCTTTGCGGGTAGCGTCGCTGTCCATCCCTTTCAGGTAGCCTTGCAGGAAGCCTACGCTCTTGCCGTATTTTTTACCGGCTACCTTCAGGTTCAGCTTCAGCGTGAAATCAACAAACCCGCTGTCGCTGTTCTCCAGCACAATTCCCTTGACATTGATTTCATCCTTGATGATCTCTTCATAATCCGTTACATCAAAGCTGCGGCCCAGGGAAACGATCAGCTCGGACAGCGGCTGGCGTGTCTTGATGCCAGTCTCGTTGCGCACGTTACGGGCAAGCTCGACAATGCCTCTGGCACTCTCCATATCCCGCTCCAGCTCAAGATCGATCAGACTCTCGTCGGCAGCCGGATAATCCGCCAAATGTACGCTTTCCCCGCCGCCAAGGTTGGTATAGATATCTTCCGACAGCATCGGTGTGAATGGAGCCATCAGCGTAGCCGTTGTGAGCAGCACATGTGTCAGCGTACGGTAAGCGTCCAGCTTCTCTTCGCCAAGCCCGCTTCCCCAGAACCGGTCGCGTGAGCGGCGGATATACCAGTTGCTCAGTTCATCCACGAAGTTCTCAATCGCTTTGGACGAATTAACGAAGTCGTTGATGGCGAGGCCTTTTTCCACAACTAGAATCAGACTGTTCAAGCGGGAGAGAATCCAGCGGTCGAGCTTATGCCCGGATACCTTGAACGGATGCTCTGCAGGGTCGTATCCGTCAATACCGGCATAGAGCGTCAGGAACGCATGCGTGTTGACCAGCGTATCCACAACCTTGGATTTGGTCTCACCAACCAGACCGCGCGAGAAACGTTTGTTATTCCACGGCGCACTGTCGGACAGGATCGCCCAGCGGAAAGCATCGGTGCCGTATTCGTTCATGATTTCCCAAGGGTCAATGACGTTGCCTTTGGATTTGGACATTTTTTGGCCGTTCTCATCGAAGATGTGGCCGTGGGCAATAACTGCCTTGTAAGGCGCTTTGCCCTTGAACAACGTCGATACCGCAAGCAGGCTGTAGAACCAGCCGCGTGTCTGGTCAATTCCTTCACAGATCATATCTGCCGGATACTGGTCGGCGAATCTGTCTTCATTCTCGAACGGATAGTGGCTTTGGGCAAACGGCATCGAGCCGCTGTCAAACCATACGTCGATGACCTCAGATGTACGCACCATCACGCCGCCTTCGCTGAACGGGCTGCGCAGCTTGATGTTGTCTACATATGGCTTATGCAGCTCGATATCCTCAGCGACTTCGCCGATCGCCATCGAGCGGAGTTCAGCGATGCTGTGCGGCGCAAATTCTTTGCCGGTGTCCTGGCAAACCCAAACATTCAGCGGTGTGCCCCAGTAGCGGTTGCGGCTGATATTCCAGTCCACCAGTTCTTCCAGGAACTTGCCGAAGCGGCCTTCGCGCACATTGTCAGGATACCAGTCTACGCTGTTGTTGTTGGCGATCAGCTGATCTTTGATCGCTGTCGTTTTGATGAACCAGCTGTCTGTCGCATAATACAGCAGCGGAGAATCGCAGCGCCAGCAGAACGGATAGCTGTGCTCGTATTTCTCTTTATTGTACAGCAGCCCTTTTTCGGACAGCACCTTGATGATATCTAAATCGCAATCTTTCACAAACCGTCCGGCAAAATCACGTACCACATCAGTGTATTTACCGGAAGTATCCACCACATTGACAAAGCTGATGCCGTTGTCGCGGCAGCTCTTATAGTCATCCTCACCATGCGCCGGAGCCATATGCACGATCCCGGTACCGCTGGAATCCGTTACGAAGGATGCACCAATGATCACATTATGTTTCTCCGCCTGGATATAGTTAAACGGCGGGGTATAGCTTTGACCGATAAAGTCAGAGCCTTTGTGCGTAGAAAGAACCGAATACTCCCCTTTCAGCACCTCTTCCACGAGGTTCTTGGCCAGCACGTATACGCCGTCTTCCTGCTGCGCACGGACATATTCCATCTCCGGGTTCATTGCCAGCGCCATATGCGCCGGAAGCGTCCAAGGGGTGGTCGTCCAGGCCAGCACATAGTCGCCGCTGCCATCCAGCTTGAACTTGGCCGTTGCACTGAGGTCCTTCACCGTCTTATAGCCCTGCGCCACTTCATGGGAGCTCAGCGTTGTCTGGCAGCTTGGACAGTAAGGGCTGACGCGGTGTCCGCGGTACATCAGACCTTTCTCATGCACCGTAGCCAGGATGTTCCACACGCTTTCGATGTACGTATTATCCAGCGTCACATACGGATTATCCAGATCGGTCCAATAACCGATCGCTTCCGTGAACTCACGCCACTGCTTCTCGTAGCCGAACACGCTCTCTTTGCACTCTTTGATGAACTTCTCCACGCCGTACTCTTCAATTTCCTGCTTGCCGGAGATTCCGAGTTTCTTCTGCACGCCGAGTTCAACCGGCAGGCCGTGAGTGTCCCAGCCTGCTTTGCGGACTACGCGGTATCCCTTCATCGTCTGGTAGCGGCCGATGAAATCCTTGATGACCCGGCCCAGCACGTGTCCGATATGCGGTACGCCGTTAGCTGTCGGAGGTCCTTCATAGAACACATAGTTCGGACGGCCCTCGCGGTTCTCCATGGATCTGCGGAACGTATTCTCATCGCTCCATTTCTTCAGAATGCGGACATCTCTTGCCCGCGCTTTTTCTCTGACATCTACTTTTTGCATTGCTGGTCAATCCTTCCTTCGTTTAGTCTATAAAGCTGCTCGATCCCCCTAAATCCCCCTTAGCCAAGGGGGACCCCGAGGGCCCCGGCCCTCTGGACACCCGGAATATTGTCTAAACTCCAGGGAGAGGCGGATGTAGAGTTCATTTTGGTGTAGTCCCCGCTTGTCGCCGCAAGCGGCCCGCTTTACCTCAAGCAGCTAGGCGCGCAGCCCGCTCGCAAGGTTTGCTCTTGCCTTTGCCTTTGCTCTTGCCTTTGCTCTTGCCTTTGCTCTTGCTCTTGCCTTGTCTTGGGCCCCCGGCCCGCGATCCCGTCAGGGCAGCGCTGGGCCGGGTTGCCCCCGCGGCGGGGCGCAGCCGCCGCAAACGTCTTTGCCTTTGCCCTTGCCCTTGTTCTTGCCTTTGATCTTGCTCTTGCCTTTGATCTTGCCCTTGCCCTTGCCCTTGCCCTTGCCCTTGCCCTTGCCCTTGCCCTTGCCCTTGCCCTTGACTTAGGCCCCCGGCCCGCGATCCCGTCAGGGCAGCGCTGGGTCGGGTTGCCCCCGCGGCGGGGCGTAGCCGTCGCAAGCCGTCTTTGCCCTTGAGCAGGAAAGGCCCCGCAGGCGTACCCGCCAGGGGAGCCTAAGAAGGGCCGCTCCCCCGTCGAACAAATCCCTACCCGTCCGCGGACGCCACTCTCTGCACAATGCCCTTGTTGCGGGTGTCCAGAGGGCGGCCAGCCCTTGGGGTCCCCCTTGGAAAGGGGGATTTAGGGGGATCGCGCCCCGCAACAACAAAAACGAGCGCCATCCCGCCCCCCAAGGGGCGAGACAACGCTCGCGATACCACCCTAATTCTGTGCTTCAGGCACATCCTCAGGGGGAGTGTATTCAGCACAATCTCAGTTCCGCGCAGACAATCTAAACGCGCGGGTCCGGGATAACGTCCGGCAGACGGCTAAACTTACGCACGAATTAACGCTTCAGCTCAGCTTCTAGGGGAAGATCTTCCGGCAAGGTGTGAACAATCGGCTCGCAGCAAACACCGACTCTCTGGAGAACGTAACCTTATCGTACTTGTCCCGTCATCGAATGATCATGGTACAGATATGTTTTAGTTATAGACGTTTTAAGACAAAATGTCAATATTCATAGCCACGGTATAACTGTGGCCGGAAAACAAGAAATATTCATCTCACATGATATGCTCAGCATTTTAGAAGGTTAAAGCACGTTCTCGCTGACTTCGCGGCTCTCCAGGGCGTTCCAGTCATCCTGTGACAGCAGTTCAAGCTGTGCTTCGACGAGAGTCCGGAAACGGGTGCGGTAGATAGAGGCTTGCTTGCGCAACTCTTCCGTTTCAATCGCTACTTTACGGGATTTGGATAACGCTTCGTTGATAATCCGGTCAGCGTTCTTTTCCGCTTCCTTGATAATCAGCTGTGACTCCTTTTTGGAGTTGTTCTTGACATCATCTGCCGCTTCCTGTGCAACGATGATTGTCTTGGACAAGCTTTCTTCAATATTCACAAAATGATCAAGGCGCTCTTGAATAGACAATAGCTGATTGTGCAGCTCCTTGTTCTCACGAATGACACTTTCGTAATCCTTGATTACCTGATCCAGAAATTCGTTGACCTCGTCTTCATCATAACCGCGGATTCTCCGGGAGAATTCCTTGTTATGTATATCGAGCGGCGTTAATGGCATGCTGTGCACCTCCTAGAAATTTCGGACCTCTTATGCCCATAAAAACATAATTTGTCCCGGCAGACAAAGAAGAAAGACTGTACTTTAAGAAGAAACGAACATGCCTGCCTGAATAAGGCGGCAAGTGTTTCTGCAAGAAAAATAAGGCTGGTTATCATTCCGAATGCCGTTTAAGGATCCGCCTCTTCTACAAGTATCGGCGCCCAGCTTTCAAAATGTTTGCTTCCCTAGAGATAATGAATTTCGACAAGCAAATCCGGATTCCTGCAAACGATTCAGACAAATTTGCCAACCTGAACCCGGTAACGGCCTTTTTTCGTCAAACTTCCGATCTCCAGAACCTTAAAACGGCCAAAACCTTGAATGGAGACCATATCGCCGTCTTTAAGTCCACAGGAGGGGACTTCCTCCACCTTCCAGTTCACCCGGACCCTTCCGGCTTTGATCGGGGCAAGTATCTTGCTCCGGCTGAGCCGGGTCACATCCGCAGCGATCCCATCAAGCCGTAAGGAAGATACAGTCAACTCCATGATCTCAAGCTTAACCTCACTGCTCCGCAAGCCGGACAATGGCAGAATCTCTGTGCTGACATTAATCCGGTGCACTCCGGTTAAATTCACGTCCAGGAAATTGGCGATATCCGCCGCCACTACAACATGACAGCCATCCTCAAGCACATGTATATCACCGATTTTACCTCTTTTGATGCCCAGTCCAAGAATTGAACCCATATAGTCGCCATGCTCCAAAGCCAAAAACTTCTGTTCCCCGGAGGTGATGGCAAGCACCTTGAGTTCCATATCTTCTTCTGAAAGGTCACGGTAATCTGGTGCCACCATTGCCCGTTTCCGCTCAGCATTTTCTGAGCCGCCCTCCCATCTTACAGCAACATCGGGATGACGGTTCACAAGACTCTGCAGAATATAACTCTGACGGGGATCGAGAAATTCAGTCAGCTTGAGCTCATGATACTCTCCTGCATGAGTGACCCATTCCCAGGCCTTGTCCACAAATTGCCGTTCGTCAGGGTGAAAATGACCATAGATTTCATTCTTCATGTCATTAACGGAAGAGCAGGCCCACAATGGAGTGCACGCCGCCTTCCGCAAATTGAAGCACAATCAGCGCAATGATCGGGGAAATATCCAGCGTTCCGAACAGCGGCGGAATAATCCGGCGGAAAGGACTCAGATAAGGCTCCACGAGCTTGCCGAGCAGCTCTCCGATGAAATTGTCACGGACATTGGGCAGCCAGGACATGAGGATATAGAAGAAAATCATGTAGTAGTAGATCTTGAAAAGTAAATTAATAATTAAATCGATTTGGGACAAAGCCCGTTCACCTCATTCTGTTGTAGTCTTGATCGTCACCCAGAATTTCCGTTATGGAACCTTGAATTTCGACCGTATCCGGTGTGCACATAAATATATTGCCCCCAATTTTGGAGATTCCTCCACCCAGGGCATAAACAGTTCCGCTGAGAAAATCAATAATCCGCATTGCCTGGTCATTCCGCACACGCTGCAAATTAATTACGACCGTACGGTGCGAACGGAGATGGTCGGCAATTTCCTGAGCTTCGTCATAAGAACGGGGCTCATAAAGCACTACCTTCACATTTTTTTGCGAATGGATACTGACGACGTTGGCCCGCTGGTTTTTACGGTTTTCTACAGGGGCGGGCTCGTATTCATCCTCTTCACGGGAAATCTGCTCCCGCTCCACAATTTCCTCTTCCTCCTGCAAGCCCAAAAAGCTCATAAACCGGTTCATCACGCCCATCAAGCTCCCTCCTCATGACCTACTAATACCGTTCCCAGGCGCACCCAGGTGGCTCCTTCCTGTATCGCCACTTCAAAATCATTCGACATTCCCATCGACAGCTCTTGTATAGGCTCAGGTGTCAAAGCTAGCAGATTGAGCGCATCGCGCAGTTCGCGGAGTCCGCGAAAGACCGGGCGGGTAAGCTCGGGATCCCCTTCATAAGGCGCCATCGTCATAAGGCCGATTACTTTCACACGATGCAGAGGAGCGATTTCACGCAAAAATCCAGGTACCGCTTCAGCAGATAAACCAAATTTTGTATCTTCTCCCGAGATATTCACCTGAAGGAAGACGTTTACGTCTATACCGGCGGCTTCGGCCTTCTTGTGCAATTCCTGTGCCAGTGATAACCGGTCCAAAGAGTGTATATATTGAAATTTGCCTATAACGTCCTTTACCTTATTGGTCTGCAAATGACCGATGAAATGCCATGTGCCTTTGTTGCCCAGGGCGTTCCATTTCTGTTCGGCGTTCTGCCAGCGGCTTTCGGCAATGTCCTCAAGACCCGCTTCCAGCACAGCGGATACCGTTTCCAGCGATACATATTTCGTCACTGCGATAACCTTGACGTCACTTGCATCCCTGCCGCTTGCCGCGCAAGCCCGTTCCACACGTTCCTCGACCTCGGCTATTCTTTCTTGCAGTGTCAAACCCAACTTTCAGCTCTCCTTTATTCCGATCCAGCTCGTCATTCTTCCTGTAACCCCGTTTTCCTTACGGTATGAGAAGAAGAGATCACTGTTACAGCTTGTACACCAAGTTGTACATTCGATATGAGTCGGCAATATTCCTGCTTTAATCATAATGCGTCGATTCATTTCTTTCAAGTTCAGCATGCTTTTGCTGTCATCTGCATCCGACTTCCTGTATAAGAACGGAGCGTTCTCAGCCAAATTCAGTGTGCTAAGTTCATCCTCCAACCGGCGGACATGATTCATTACATAATCATCGACCTCATAACAGCATTCACCGATAGAAGGTCCAATGGCTGTCAGGATATCTTTTGGACGGCTGCCGTAGACCTCACCCATTGTGCTGACCATAGCCCCGGCAATTTCTGCTACAGTCCCTTTCCAGCCCGCATGCGCAAGGCCGGCCACCTGCTGCAAAGGATCATAGAAATATAGCGGCACACAGTCCGCATAAAAGGAAGTCAGCAGCACCCCCGGCACATTGGTCAGCAGCCCATCAGTGGACTGAAAGGCGCTTGCTCTGTCCAGATTGCCGTATCCTTGGTTCTCTTTGGTAACAACCGCAATATTTTTCCCATGAGTTTGTTCCCCGCATGTCCATGAATCCAGTGTAAAACCGAGACTCTCGGCGAGCATCCTCCGGTTGCTGATCACATCTTCCACGTCATCGCCGACATGAAGAGCACAGTTGAAGCTGTCATAAGGCGCCTTGCCCGCACCACCTTGTCTTCCTGTAAAGCCGGCAGTAATTTGGGCATGTGCTGAACACCACGGCTCCAGATGAAGCTGCACAGGCGTTCTGTCGATTTGTACGAACGGTTCCATCTTCTCACCTCCGCCTAAGTGTACCACAAGACCTCCCCACAAAGTGTTGTTAAGACCTCGAAGCTTACTCAAGTACTTTACAAAGCCCCCGAACAATCTCCCGGTTATGGGCTGCACTTCTTACATAAGCTCTATACCCGTTTCCTCCAAAAAAAGACGCACCCGGTTAATATGTGCGCCTTTCACTGCGGTCTCCGCGTTCCAAATACATAGTTTCCCGCTCTTCCTGACCTTGGGGCATTCTGGACTCCTCTATCTTTACGAGCACAACATCAGCACCAATCTTAACGATATTCCTCCAGGGAATGATCAAATCAGCGCCACCTCCAAAGAGCCCCATAAACCGTGTGTACCCGGGCACAATGATTGCGTCAATAACTCCACGGCGCAGGTCGAGCTCCAGATCACTGATTTGCCCGAGCCGCTTGCCGTCGACAATATTAATGACATCCTTGGTCTGAAAATCGGAGATTTTCATTTTTTTGCCTGTGCCTATTGAATCCTCGTTCACCTCGCCACCCCTGTACTTTCAGACATATAGTCCAATATATGTTGTTCGGGCTTGGCTACATGCAATGCAATAAATATTTTCCAATACGGTTCTACATACAAAGGGGTATCCAGAAGGGCTTATAGCACCCTGGATACCCCTGCTTCATCTATCGCTGTTACTCAGGTCTTCACATGCTTTTGCATTTGCTGGATGGCCGATTTCTCAAGTCTGGAAACCTGGGCTTGAGAGATCCCAATCTCATCGGCGACCTCCATCTGGGTCTTGCCCTCGAAGAAACGCATGGACAGTATCCGCTTCTCGCGTTGTCCCAGTTTGCGCATCGCTTCCCTCAATGCAATTTCCTCAATCCAAGAGACATCTTTATTCTTATCGTCGCTAATCTGGTCCATCACATAAATCGGGTCCCCGCCGTCATGGTAGATTGGCTCGAACAAGGAGACCGGGTCCTGGATGGCGTCTAAAGCAAATACCACATCTTCTTTCGGAACTCCCAGCGCCTCGGAAATTTCAAAAATCGTCGGCTCCCGGGAATTCTGGTTCGTCAGACTGTCACGCACCTGCAGCGCCTTGTATGCGATATCCCTGAGCGAACGTGATACCCGAATCGGGTTATTATCGCGTAGATACCTGCGGATTTCACCGATAATCATCGGCACCGCATAGGTGGAGAACTTCACATTTTGCGATAAATCAAAATTATCGATGGCTTTCATCAACCCGATGCAGCCTACCTGGAACAGATCGTCAACGAACTCTCCCCGATTATTGAACCTTTGAATAACACTAAGAACGAGTCTAAGGTTACCATTTACCAATTTCTCTCTGGCGGATCGCTCGCCCTGCTGCTGCAGCGAAGTGAACAGCTCCCGCATTTCCACGTTTGTTAGAACGGGCAGCTTGCTGGTGTCCACACCGCAAATCTCGACTTTATTTCGGGTCATGATGATTTACCTCCCAAGGAGAAACATTACTGTACATTATCTCCCCGGTCCGGCATTTTATTCCTTGCTGATTTAGGCTTACACCATCTTGTTAAACTCCTTGCGCAGCCGCTTGATAATTCTTTTTTCCAGACGCGAAATATAGGATTGGGAAATACCCAGCAGATCGGCCACATCCTTTTGCGTTTTTTCTTCTCCCCCGCGCAGTCCAAACCTTAGCTCCATAATCAGGCGTTCCCGCTCACTCAGCTTCTCCAGCGCCTTCTGCAGCAGCTTCCGGTCCACTTGCTCTTCGATGTTCCGGTAAATGGTGTCGTTCTCGGTCCCAAGCACATCGGAGAGAAGCAGCTCGTTGCCGTCCCAGTCAATATTTAGCGGTTCATCAAAGGACACCTCACTCCGTGTCTTGCTGTTCCGCCGCAAATACATCAGTATCTCATTTTCGATGCAGCGTGAGGCATAGGTAGCCAGCTTGATTTTTTTCTCCGGATCAAACGTATTCACCGCCTTGATTAGTCCAATGGCCCCGATAGAAACAAGATCTTCAATGTTGATGCCGGTGTTCTCAAATTTCCGGGCAATGTATACAACGAGCCGCAGGTTGCGCTCAATCAGCATGGCCCGGACTGCCGCATCGCCGCTCGACAGCCGCTGCAGCAAATACTCCTCCTCTTCCCTCGTCAAGGGCGGAGGCAGCGCCTCGCTTCCACCGATATAATAAATTTCCTGGCTTTTCAGCCCCAGCAGAAACAGCATGCGGTAATATTGCAGTTGCAGTGCTAACTTCCATTTGACCATTCTTGTTCCTCCTCCAAGAAGTACACAGTAACCCTGTGATATTTCTTATCCCATCCATTTTCCTGCTGCCCTGCCCCAATTCCCTTTGTCCGATATTAGGATTGAAATGCCAAATGCTTCTGCGGTTATCAGCATGGCAGCGCCGCGTCAGCAGCCTGTTCTTTTTGGGCGAGATCAGGATGTATGACCGCCCGGTACGCGCCGTCTCCCGACAGTGTCCCGCCATCCAGCCCGATGAGCACCCTTTTGCTGTAAAAGGTCTCCTCACCCAGCTGTATCTTCACAAGATCCGGCTTCAGCGCAAGCATAAAGGATGAACCACGGTTGATGCCCCTATAAGGGACAAGCCGCATCCTGTCCTGCCAGGCAAAAGACTGCCCGTCCGTTTCCAGCAGAAGGGTGTCTGCGCTCGTCTGTGTCAGCCTCCCTTTCCATGAAGCAGGCAGATGGCCTTCCCAGAGCGACGCCTCCATAACCATTACCGGAATCCGCGTCAACGGATCACTTAGCCGGTTCCCTGTATCCAGCAGCCCTGGACAGACCACAGTTACGCCGTCAATTTCCACAGTTACCTCACCAATGTACGATTCGAGCTGCTCCCTGCGGACCCGTGAAGAATGGAAGAGCTTAAAGAGGAGCAGTACCAGCGGTAAAACCGCAAGCACAAACCAGAAACCGATCTTCATCCGGTATGCTTGGCCTCCTGAAGAGGTAAACAGAATACCGTTCCAGATGTCGCCTGAGCTCTGCAACAAATAGTGAATACCTACAATGCCGCCGGCTGCTGCAAAATTAATAATATAAAAGGCCCCCAGCACACGGAGGTAGCTTTGCAGACTCCTGAATCCAAAGGCAATCCACAGCATGACTACCGACAATCCGAACTTAATGAGGAAGGTATAGAGAAAAGACAGCTCCGGTACGAACATCATCACTACATAAAGCGCGCCAACCAGCGCGGAGAGCGCCAGTCTCCACCAGGAGGCCTTAAGTTTGACCAGCCAGCCTGTCAGCCATAGAAGAATGCCATCGATCAGCAGATTGGCAGCGAAAATCAAGTCAATATAAACTACCAACGCATTCACCTGCCTAAGGGCTGCTGTCTATCCTCAAGGCCGGGGATCAGGCTCTCTTTTTGGACGATAAGATTAGTATAGGAACTCTCGCATTCAAAGTCTGTCTAAACTTGGGGGGCATTCTTGAGGTTTTTTTGTCGAGTTATAGCGTGCAGCCTATAAATTCTTATCTTTTAATAAAAAAAGCCAGCCTCTAAAATCCAAAGGCTGACTTCAAAATTCCTATTCTTAAATTCACTTCATAGACTCTAATTCTTCATCTGTAAGCCCCGTTGCCGTTCGGATCGCATGATAGTCCAGTCCCATCGCAAGCAGATTTCTTGCTACTTCCAATCTGGCTTCTAATTTCCCTTCTAACTTCCCTTCTAACTTCCCTTCTAACTTCCCTTCTAACTTCCCTTCCAACTTGCCTTCCGCCTTACCTTCCTCTATACCCGCAGCTCTTCCTACCGCTCTTCCCTCAGCCAACCCTTTGGCAAAGCCCTCTGTAAGCGCCCCGTCTCTTTGCGAAGCCTCATCCAGCAAAAACTTCTGGCGGGCTTCATACTTCATACGGGCCTCCTCATCCTGGCTCAGGAATTGCAGCGTATCCATTGCCTTTTTCAAGACAGGCTCATTCATGCTAAGCACCTCCCAATTCGAATCGTCTATTCCTTTCAGAAACAACAGCCAATTAACCAAACCGCCTTCACCGGGAACAGGCGTATGCTCCAGCTTCGGCAGCTCCAAGAAATGAATTTCAATATCGTCGGCGAGCGGAGTTCCATTCCTATCTTCCCGCAGATGAAACACACTATGAGTATGCTCATTGGGCAAAACTTTATAATTTAATATATTGATGGTCACACATTTTTTGAGATCCTTATACTTACCCGTCTCCTGCAACTGACCCGAATATCGTTTGCTCCAATAATAGAGTGTGCGCTTCTCAATATCGTATTTATTGAACAGCTGCATTTCAATATTGATCAACTTGCCTTCCTCGGTCTTGGCCCATATGTCGAATATCGATTGCTTATCCAGCGGATCATCCTTATCCGTGTATGGATTGAGCAGCACCACTTCATTCAGCGGAGGTTCCCCCGCATCCGAAAAAATCCCGTTAAGAAAAGCCAACAGTACATCCTTATTGCCCTCACTTGCAAAAATACGTTTAAATACAAAATCAACCCGGGGATCAAGCAGTTTCATTGTATCCTCTCCCGCTACTAGTATTATAACAGCCGATAAACCAAAAAACACCGTATCCACCCATAGCTGATCGCTAGGGAGATACGGTGCTTCCGTAAATCTATTTACACTATACTATTTTATTAGTCGTTATTGCCGCGCGTACGGTTGCGCAGGAATGTTGGAATGTCCAGCTGGTCTGAGGCCGTCTGATTGCCAAACGGACGCAGATTGGCATTCTTATCCGCCGCAGCAGGTTCGCTGCTCGCCGATGGACGGCGGGCTGGAGCAACAGGTGAAGGCTTATGTTCAAAGCCGGTAGCGATTACCGTAACTTTGATTTCATCCTTCATGCTTTCCTCAATAATGGCACCAAAGATCATATTCACTTCAGGATCAGAAGCAGAGGTAACGATCTCGGCTGCTTCATTCACCTCATACAGGGAAAGGTTAGAACCCCCTGTAATGTTCATAATCACGCCGCGAGCACCTTCAATGGAGGTCTCCAGGAGCGGACTCATGATCGCTTTGCGGGCCGCCTCCGAAGCACGGTTCTCGCCGGTGGCAATACCGATGCCCATAAGCGCAGATCCGCGTTCTGTCATGATGGTCTTCACATCGGCAAAGTCAAGGTTAATCAGACCCGGAACAGCAATCAGGTCGGAAATGCCCTGTACCGCTTGACGGAGCACGTTGTCCGCTTCGCGGAAAGCTTCCAGCATCGGTGTTTTCTTATCCACAATTTCCAGCAGGCGGTCATTCGGAATAACGATTAAGGTATCCACTTTTTCTTTCAGTGCTTCAATACCCAGTTCTGCCTGGTTGGAACGTTTTCTGCCTTCAAAAGTAAACGGACGGGTCACGACGCCAACCGTCAATGCTCCGCACTCTCTGGCAATCTCAGCAATTACAGGCGCTGCACCCGTTCCGGTACCCCCGCCCATACCTGCGGTTACGAATACCATATCTGCACCTTTAAGCGTATTTGAAATCAGATCACGGGACTCCTCGGCCGCTTTCTTGCCCACCTCAGGATTGGCACCCGCGCCAAGTCCCCGGGTCAGCTTGTCCCCAATTTGCAGTTTATGCTCCGATTTGGCCATATGCAGCGCTTGGGCATCTGTATTAACTGTGATGAATTCCACACCCTGAACGCCATTTTCAATCATCCGGTTGACAGCATTACTACCGCCGCCGCCCACGCCGATGACCTTTATTTGCGCCAAGCTCTCCATTTCAAAATCAAATTCCAACATATTGTTCCATCTCCCCCTCAATGTGCTTGGATGGCCAGTCCAAGTATATCTGGACTTACACTTATATGAACTCGCTGAACATATTCTTTAGACGTTCCACCAAACCCGGCTTCGAAACGGCTTCCTGATTTGGAGCTGCATTCTGCTTGTTCCGGTTGACCGTCTTTTTATTCCCGCTGCTGCTGTTTCCGCGTCCGCGGAATCTGCGGACAACGTTATGCAGGATGCCTACTCCTCCCGTAAATCCGGGATCGCGGACTCCGATATAATCCGGCACCGCAACGCGCACAGAGGCTGATAGTTCAGTCTGGGCAGCTTTTAATACCCCCGGCATAGATACAGTGCCACCCGTTAGTATATAACCTCCGGGAAGCTCATTGTAACCAAGCCGCTTCACTTCCTGACGAATCAGATGGAAGATTTCCTGCACTCTCGGTTCAATGATCGCCGCAAGATCTTCCTGATTAAATTCTTTTTCCACATTGCTGCCGATCCGGAGCACCTTGAACACCACGTCAGAAGCGGCGTCGTCAATCCAGGCGCAGCCATACTTCAGCTTCACCTTCTCCGCCTGATCAGTAAGTGTACGGAGTCCGTATGCGATATCATTGGTTACAAATTCTCCGCCGATCGGGATCGTGGAGGTGGCACAAAGGGAACCTTCTTCATATACGGCTATCGTCGTTGAGCCCGCACCGATGTCAACCAGCACGGCGCCCATTGATTTCTCATCTTTGGAAAGCGCTAATCCGCCAGCTCCAAGAGACATCAGTACAAGATCTTTGACTTTAAGTCCTGATTTCTCTACGCAGCGAAGCAGATTATGTATTGGCGTTTTAGCCCCGGTAATAATCGTCGCTTCCACTTCCAGACGAACTCCGATCATCCCGCGGGGATCCTGGATTCCTTCAAGGCCATCGACGATATATTGCTTGGCGACAACATCAATTACCTCGCGTTCAGGAGGCAGTGCAATAACTTCTGCTGCCTTGATTACACGATCGATATCATCTTCGCCGATTTCACGATCCTCATTCTGAACGGCCACAACACCATGACTGGATTGAAGCCCGATATGATTGCCGGAAATGCCGACATAGACCTCGGATATTTGTATACCGACCATTTGCTCCGCATGATCTACAGCACTCTTGATCGATTGCACAGTCTGGTCGATATCTACAATCGCACCTTTTCGTATTCCTTCCGAATCAGCAGATCCAACGCCAATAATATTAAAGGTTCCATTAGTAACTTCCCCAATAATTGCCCGAACTTTGGATGTACCGATGTCCAAACTAACAATGATGTCATTGTTGCTCAAGCCCTATGGCACCTCCTGTTATTATCAAAATGAAATGTAAAGCTAATTTAGTTTTTGGTTTCCATTGAAGAAAAACTTCTCTGTACATATTCAACATCTCTAATCCTTTCCCTCTTTTTTCTACAAATTTTTTGAGTGGGATAATATGACAAGCATCTCGCATGAAGACAGCAGCTGCTAAAAACCTGAAAACAGGCATTTATTACATGAAATATAAGCGTAATAAAGATATGTCATCCATATTTGATACTTCATTTCAAAAAATCCGAAGAAAAAAGAGGGACGTTGCCTATTGCCCGTAAAACCGATTGTAGCATTTTTTTCTTACTATTAGTAGGGCCTATTTACTCTTGCGTGTCCTCTTTCACATTCTCCTCTTTTACAGGTGCAAAAGGAACATAGGAATCCGCTTCAAGCATCTTGATCAGGCCGGGCTCCTCGGTCTCTATCACTTGATTCAAATACTCCACTTTATCCTTAAGCAAAGAAATTGCCGTAATGACTTCAAAATGCGAACGGGTATACAGCTTGATGCGGTCTGGAAAGGATAATGTTGGTGATGGCACAATCTCGGAAATGTCACTGGTCAGTTCATTAGGGATACTGGCGAGAGCCTGGCACAATTTGGCTTTATGGGGATCATCTTCCCCCCAGCTTGTCAAGATCGGCTTCTCCACCGCAATGCCCGTTTCATTCACGGAAACAGCAGCACCGCTGGATAGAATCGCCTCCAGTACGCCATCTTGATCCAATTCATAGGCCACTGCAGGGTACTCCTTAATACTGATGGTGACTAGACCGGGGAATTTCTTTTCCACACTGGCCTCCTGAACCGTCTTGAGCTCCTTAAGGCGATCGGCCACTGCATCATTAGAGACGGCAAAATACTGTCCTCCGAGGGCAAGTCCGCTTTTCTCAAGCAGCTCCTCACGGGTGGAATATTTGTTTCCCTGAAATTGGATCTCTGTAATCCGGCTCATGGACGAGCGGAAGAAAATCACGGCCAGCAGCGCAATAAACAGCAGCAGCAGAATGAAAGTAATCTTTCGGCTCATTTTTTTGGTAGGCTTGTCCTCTTTAAGAAGAGGTAAACGGGTTTTTGGCATCTCATATCTCCGTAATAAGGCCCTGTCTCCTTCCCACGCATGAAGCTGAAGGAGACAGGGAGCTTTAATTGGCCAAATCAAACGGACCCGGCACAGGTACTTTGCGGCTGATGCGTGCACCCAGCTTCTGAAAGAGCTGCTCAATGCCGTCATATCCGCGGTCAATATGATGCGCCTGCTCAACAACCGTGGTCCCATGAGCGGCGAGTCCGGCAATCACCAGGGCAGCTCCCGCCCGCAGGTCGGTTGCTTCCACCGTTGCTCCATACAGTCTCTGCACCCCGCGGATAAACGCACGGTTCAGATCAATGGAAATATCGGCGCCCATCCTGGCCATCTCTTCCACATGCTTGAAGCGTCCCTCGAATACCGTCTCTTTGATAACGCTGAATCCGTCGGCCAGCGACAGCAGCACCATTACCTGAGATTGGAGATCTGTGGGAAAGGAAGGGTAGGGAGAAGTAACGATTCGTTCCACCGCACGGGGACGTCCCATGCAACTGATATTAATTATATCATTGCATACGGTGATTTGAACACCAGCCCTCCTCAGCACATGGATCAGGGAGGTTAAATGCCCGGCATTGGTATGGGTCAATGTAACGTTGCCCCGCGTGGCGGCAGCGGCTATCATGACCGTTCCGGCGACAATCCTGTCGGGAATAACCTCGTACGTACAGGGATATAGCTTCTTTACACCTTGAATCGTAATGGTATCGGTACCGGCACCGATAATCTGGGCACCCATCTGATTCAGGAAATTCTGCAGATCCTGAATCTCCGGCTCTCTGGCCGCACCCGATATCGTTGTCGTTCCTTCTGCCATGGAAGCAGCCATCATAATGTTCTCCGTGGCTCCGACACTAGGATAATCCAGATGTATATCGCTTCCCTTAAGTCTTGCGGCCCGGCAGGAAATCCGTCCATTGCTCTCTTCAATTTCCGCCCCCAGCTGCTTCAGTCCCTGCAGATGAAGATCAATCTTGCGCTCCCCGATCGCACAGCCTCCCGGCTGATAAATCGTCACCTCTCCAAATCTGGATAATAACGGTCCCATCAGAAAAATAGACGATCTCATCTGCCGCATTAAATCCTCAGGAACATGGGAAGTGCCCAGCATTGACGTGTCGATGGTCACCGTCTCGTCTTCATGCACGCCCCTGCAGCCCAGCCGTTCCAAAATATTCAGCATTGTTTCGATGTCCAGCAGCTTCGGCACATTATGCAGTGAGTGAACTCCTTCGGCCAGCAGGCTTGCCGCCAGGATCGGCAGCGCCGCATTTTTTGCTCCATGGATACGTATGGTGCCTGACAGGGGGTTTCCACCCTCAATCACCAATTTGTCCAATGTATCACCTCCGAGATTACCGCTCACCCACCACAAGCACTTCCCGTACAAGCGCAATGAAATGTGCGGGATGGCCCTCCCGCTTTTGTCATCTCATAAACCGGAAGTGCCCTGGGTGATTGTCACGATTATAGGATTATCCTATGTTCATAACCCCGGGTGTGTGACAGTGGAGGATAACAAGAAGATTAACGCTCTAAGTACAGGTTCGGCACGGAGAATTGCTTTGCTGTTCACCAAGAAACTCACAACCTCTTAACTAGAAAAAAAGTGCGCGTTTCCCCGCCTAATTACCTGTTCACGCCATCGGGAAATAACATCGTCTTCAGTTATACATTACCCAACAACCTGCAGAAGACCTAGGCTTTACGGTTAGCCACGAGCCTGCGCAGCTCGGCCACGACCAGCGAGGCGGAATCTCTTTTGCCAAGACGTCTTGAGGCTTCCGACATGCTTCTCTGCACATCTTCTGCACCAATAATCTTCTGTACGGCCGCCAGCAGGGTCTGGCCGTTCAGATCCTTCTCCAGCAGCACAACCGCCGCACCTTCACGTTCCAATTGTCTGGCATTTGCTTCCTGATGATTATTCGTCACGTTGGGGGACGGGATAAGGACGGAGGGGATACCCAGTGCCGTAATTTCTGCAAGAAAAGATGCGCCTGCCCGGTTCACAATCAGAGAAAGACAAGCCAGAACCTCGGGCATATTGTGAATATAGGGAAGGATATGCAGCCAGTCTGGCTCGCTTCCCAGCTTTTGACGCAGGGCTTTCCGGGTCTCTTCGAAATAGGACTCGCCGGTAACATACACATAATGAACACCATTACCCTTACCCAAATACGGGGCCATCTCAATCATCGCCTGATTGATGGCCTTAGCCCCCCCGCTGCCTCCGACAACCAGCACCACTGTGCTGCCTTCAGGAATGCCCAGTGATGCGAAACCTCTCTGAGCGCTGGCAGTCGTTACGGTTGTTGCCCGGGGATTGCCTGTATAAATGACGTTTTTGCCTCCCGGAAAGGCCGATTCAGTCCCTTCAAAGCTTACGGCAACTGTGTCGGCATACCGGCTGAGGAAGCGGTTCGTAAGCCCGGGAATGGCATTCTGCTCATGAATCAAGGTCGGAATTCCAAGACGGGAAGCCGCATAAACGACCGGGCCGCAGACATAACCTCCAGTGCCGATCACGACATCCGGTTTAAATTCTCTGAGCATTTCTTTGGAGGCTTTAACCCCCTTGAGGAAACGCATGACTGTCTTTACATTGTCCATGGAGAGCTTCCGGCGGAAGCCCGTAATATCAATCGCCTTGAATGGAATTTTCTCCTGGGGAACGATTTTGCTCTCCAGACCACGCTTGCCTCCGATATACAAAAAGGCAGAGCCCTTGTCTTCCTCTTCCAGTTGTCTGGCGACGGCTACGGCGGGATAAATATGTCCCCCCGTACCCCCGCCGCTTAATACGATACGCATGTCTCTCACCTCGCATAACGGGATAAATTCAGTAAAATACCGAGTGCTGTAAGCATCAGGGTCAGCGACGAGCCTCCATAGCTGATCAGCGGGAGCGTAATGCCCGTTACCGGCATCATGCCGATGACAACACCGATGTTGATGATAACCTGGACAGCCACCATACAGACGATGCCTACGGCCAGATAACTGCCGAAACGGTCAGGCAGGCTCATCGCCACCTTCATCCCGCGCCAGATTAGAATCAGAAACAGCAGCAGTACTGCCAGCCCCCCGATAAATCCGAGCTCCTCGGCCAATATAGAAAAAATAAAATCAGTCTGCGGCTCCGGCACGTAGCTGTACTTTTGCCGGCTCATGCCCAGTCCAAGGCCGCCAAGGCCGCCTGGTCCAATCGCATACAGCGACTGGATAATCTGGTAACCGGCGCCGAGCGGATCCGACCAGGGATCCAGGAATGCTGTAATGCGCTGCAAGCGGTATGGCGCGGCAGCAACCAATCCGGCGAACCCGGCGACACCGGCCACACCGAGTGACAGCAGATGCTTCATCCGGGCTCCTGCCGTGAACACCATCATCAGAGCCGCACCGAACATTACAGTGCCAGTGCCCAGATCCGGCTGCAGCATAATCAGCCCAAAAGCAGAACCAATCAATGCCAGGGGAGGAAGCAGCCCTCGAGTGAAGACGGAGATATCATAGTCATCCTGTCCCAGCCATTTTGCCAGAAAAAGAATCATCCCCATCTTCATAAACTCGGAGGGCTGAATTCCGAAGGAGCTGATGCCCAGCCAGCTCCGCGCACCGCCGCGCACAACCCCGATTCCGGGAATGAGCACCATCACGAGCAGAACGAAGCAGATGATCAGAGCAGGCTTCGCAAATTTTTTGAGCACCAGATAGTCCGTGTTGGCAGTAACAAACATTGCCCCGAGACCCAGTCCGGCAAACAGCAGCTGTCTTTTAACAAAATAAAACGAATCGCCATAATTGCGGAAGCCCAAAACGGACCCGGCGCTGTACACCATCACCATGCCGATTGCCAGTAGAGCCAGAATCGGAATCAGCAGCCAGATATCAGGCGCATGACGGGATTTCTTCATCAGGAGCACACCTCTTGCATCCGTAGTAGGGGCTTATCCACCCCCCTACTTAAAGGTTATGCACCGCCTCTTTAAAAATACGCCCGCGCTCCTCATACGAGGTAAACATATCCCAACTTGCACAGGCAGGAGACAGGAGAACAACATCTCCTTCTTCCGCAAGGGCGGAAGCCTCCCGGACAGCCTGCTGCAGCACGGCGGCGGCGCTCTCCCCATTATCGACGGAGATGATGTGCTTTACTCCTGCCATTTGCGCCACACTGGCCAGCTTGTCCTTTGTTTGCCCCAGGACCACCAGCCCCTTCACATTGCCGCTGAGGACAGGCAGAAGCTCCATATAATCGGACCCGCGGTCGAGTCCCCCGGCGATCAATACAATCGGCTCGCGGAACGAAGCCAATGCCATGGAGGTGGCTTTGGAGTTTGTTGCTTTGGAGTTGTTGTAGTAAGAGGCTCCAGCCTTATCCGCCACATATTCCAGACGGTGCTCCACCCCGCGGAAAGAAGCCAGCACAGCACCAAGACCCTCCGGAGCTGCTCCGGCAGCGATGGCGATTCCGCAGGCAGCCAAGGCATTCTCAACGTTGAACCGCCCCGGCAGGCCAATGGAATCCACCGTGGCAATCTCCGTCTCGCTCTCCGAATAATCACGATAAATGATTACCCGATTGTGGTCATCTTCGGTATCCGGCACAAAAGAGGGACGGACAAAGATGCCCTGAACCAGCTCCTCCGTCATGGAGAAAGGCAATAGGCTGCCTTTGATGTAAGGAACCAGGCCCCGGCAAACCGGATCATCCCAGTTCAGCACAGCCGTGTCAGAAGGTCCCTGGTTAGCAAACAGCTTCGCTTTGGAAGCCACATAATCGTCCATGTCGCCATGATAATCCAGATGGGTTTCGGCTACATTCAGCAGAGCACCCACCTTGGGACGGAAGGTCTCCGTCCCCTTAAGCTGGAAGCTGCTTAGTTCGACAACCATCCAGTTGTCCTCATCCGCCTCCAGAGCGGCCTGAGAGAGCGGCGTACCGATGTTGCCGGCAACAATCGGCTTCATCCCTGCGGCCTCCAGCATGCGGCCTACCCAGGTCGTAGTCGTTGTCTTTCCGTTAGAGCCGGTTATACCGATCATGGGGGCGGCACAGAGCCGGTAAGCCACCTCCACCTCGGTCACAACCTCGATGCCTAGCTGCAGCGCCTGCTGCACTGGAGGAACAGTGTAGGGGATGCCCGGATTTTTGACCACCAGGCTGACACCTGGATGAATCAGTCCTTCCGGATGTCCGCCGCATATAACAGAAATTCCCAAAGATTCCAGTTCGGAAGCTTCGGGACTTTGATCTCTTTCCTTTTTATCGTTGACCGTAACTACCGCACCGCGCTCATGCAGCACTTTGGCCACCTGGACCCCGCTTTTAGCCAGCCCCAGGACGACCACCTCTTCCCCTCGGTACATATCCGGATGTTTCATTCTTTACAACCCCTTGCTGATATATAGTCCTACTGCCGCCAGCACAAGGCTAACCGCCCAGAAGGAGACAACAACCCGCCATTCCGACCAGCCGCCGAGCTCAAAGTGATGGTGGATCGGGCTCATTCTGAAAATGCGCTTGCCGCGCGTTTTAAAGGAGGCTACCTGCAAAATAACAGACAGCATCTCAACCACAAAAACTCCGCCAATCACAACAAACAGCAGCTCGGTTTTGGTCACAATCGCAATCGCCCCGATCGCACCGCCAATTCCGAAGGAACCGAAATCTCCCATAAATACTTTTGCCGGATGGGCATTAAATACCAGAAAACCTAATACCGCCCCGATCATCGCTGCTGCGCAGACACCGGCAGCAATCGAGGTAGCCTGCATGGCCACTACGGCAAAGGCGGCAAGCGCGATCGCGCTGACACCCGACAACAATCCGTCTACTCCGTCAGTAAAGTTTACTGCATTCGTGACCGCCATCATCATGAGGATAATAAATGGATAGTAGAACCATGCGCCCCAATCGAAGCTGATGGAGGTTCCCGGTATGCTGATGCCTGTGTTATGGCCGGAGTTAATCAACAGAACGCATAACACCACCCCGATCAGCAGTTGACCTGCCAGCTTTTGTCGGGCTGTAAGTCCCAGCGAACGCTTGAAAGCAATTTTAATATAATCATCAAGGAAACCAATCAGCCCGTAACCGAGCGTTGCTACCAAAAGGACATAAAAGTCCGAATTCACCACGGAAAATTTCAGAAAAGATAAAGTGAAGGCCACCATAATAATGATACCGCCCATGGTAGGCGTTCCAGCTTTTTTCAAATGAGTTTGCGGTCCGTCATCACGAACCTGCTGTCCGAATTTCATCCGTCTCAGCAGCGGAATGATCAGCGGAGCGGCAATGACCGCAAGGATAAAGGACACAGCAATCGTCAGCAGCAGCAGTTGATAATCCATGGGTACACCCCCTCCAATATGTTAAGTTTGCTCAAAATGTTTGTTTAGGCTGTGCAGTACTTCTTCCAAGCGCATCCCTCTGGAAGCCTTGAACAGCACTACATCGTCAGGACTGCATTTCCCGATCAAGACGGAAGTCAGCTCCGCTTTGTCCGTAAAAGAAAAGACGCGTTCTGCTCCGAATTTGTCCCTTGCCGTCTCAGCAATGTGGGCGGAGAGTGGTCCATAGGCAAAGACCAGATCCGTTTCCTCAGGATCGAGATAAGTCCCGATCTCCTGGTGGAACCGCACTTCATCCGGCCCAAGTTCCAGCATGTCCCCCAGCACAGCGATTCGGCTGCCAGTGCATTTCATAGACTGCAGCACATCAATCGCTGCTTTCATCGAGGTAGGACTGGCGTTATAAGCATCATTCAGCAAGGTAAGCCCCGAAGAGGTCAGCATCACTTCAATCCGCATGCCGGTCAGCTTAAGCCTCTTCAGTCCATCCTCTATGCGGTCATCAGTTACGCCGAAATGACGTGCAACCGCAAGCGCGGCCAATGCGTTGACTACATTATGCCTGCCCGGCAGCGGGAGCGTATAGGCACGCTCCTTGTGGAGGTAACTCGTAAAGGTCATACCTCCGCTGTGCGTCATCATCCCGGTCGGATAATCATCGTTATCCGTAGAGATGCCGAAACGCAAGGTTTGCATTCCCTCGGGCGCATGGAAGGAGGCTTCAGCCATAACCTCAGCTAGCAGCGGCTCATCCCCGTTATAGATCAGCAGACCTCCCGGCTTCAGTCCTTCGGCAATCTCCAGCTTGGCCCGGGCAATCTCCTTGCGGGAACCGAGCTGCAGCAAATGGGATTCACCTACATTCGTGATGACGGCCACATCAGGCGCAGCGAGCGAAGCGAGCAGGGCGATTTCGCCCCTTGAGCTCATCCCCATCTCCAACACGGCGATCTCCACATCCTCGCGCATAGAAAGGACCGTAAGCGGCAGTCCGATATGGTTATTGAAATTGCCTTGAGTTTTATGAACCTTAAATTGTCCTTCAAGCAAGGCTGTAATCATATCCTTGGTAGTCGTTTTGCCGTTGCTGCCTGTAACCGCAACAACCTGCGGAGCAATTTCGCTCAAATAAGCAGCAGCCAGCTTCTGCAGTGCAGACAGCGTGTCTTCTACCAGAATAACCCCGCCGCCTTCAGGCGCAGTCCCCTTATCCTTCTGCCATAGCGTTGCGGCCGCTCCCGCAGCCAAAGCTGCGGCACCATAATGATGTCCGTCAAAGTTGTCTCCGGCAAGCGGAACGAACAGACAGTCAGACGTAATTTTGCGGGAATCGGTAACTACTCCGGCAATCTTCACATTCATATCTTCAGCGGAAAACACTTCTCCCCCGCACATGTCAGCGATATTTCGCAGCGTTCTTGTAATCAATAGCTTCGGCCCCTTATCACTTCTTTGGCGACAATGCGGTCATCGAAATCATGAACCACTCCGCCGATCAACTGGTAGGTCTCATGACCTTTCCCCGCAATCAATACTACATCGCCGGGGCTTGCCATTTCAATAGCTTTTCTGATCGCTTCCCGCCGGTCGGGAACCATTTCATAACGTTCCTGCGCTACCCCATCCTCTTTCAGTCCCGCTTCAATATCCCGCAGAATCAGCAGCGGATCTTCAGTCCGTGGGTTGTCAGAGGTCACAAATACGTTGTCGCTGTATTTGGCTGCGATCTTCCCCATCAACGGCCGTTTAGTGGTATCTCTATCGCCGCCGCAGCCAAAGACGGTAAGCACTTTGCCGGTTGCAAATTCGCTGACTGCCTTCAACACATTTTCAAGGCCATCCGGTGTATGGGCATAGTCAACGATAACCGCAAAGTCCTGCCCCTCATCCACCGACTCCACCCGTCCGTCCACACCTGGCACAGACTCTAAGCTGGCTTTGATCTCTTGAAGCGGCACATCTTCTAGAAGAGCGGCAGTGATAGCGGCAAGTGCATTATATACGTTAAACTTGCCGACCATGCGCAGAGAAATGTCTGCCTCACCCTTAAACGTATCCACATGGAAAAATGTTCCTTTGGATGTGATCGAAATTTGTGAGGCTCGGACATTTGCCTTGCTGTCGATGCCATATGTAATCACTTCCGCTGCAGTCTGGGCAGAAAAATAAGCGCTCGCCTCATCGTCCGCGTTAAGTACGGCATATTTGCGCTCTTCTTTCCAGGGAGAAATAGCGTTGCCGAGACGGGAGAAGAACAGGCCTTTAACGGCGCGATACTCTTCCATTGTATGATGATAATCGAGATGATCCTGGGTTAAATTCGTAAATATTGCTGTGCGGTAATCCGTCCCCTTCACGCGTCCTTGCTGCAGCGCATGGGAGGATACCTCCATCACGCAGCAATGTACACCTTTAAGCACCATATCTTGAAGCGTACGCTGCAGTTCAAGCGACTCCTGCGTGGTGCCTGACATCGGATAACTTTGTCCGTCATACCGCATTTGAATGGTTCCGATCAGTCCCGTTTTTACACCATGGTCCTGCATGATCCGTTCAATCAGATAAGTGGTGGTAGTTTTGCCGTTGGTGCCAGTGATCCCTATCATTCTCATGCGGCTGCTAGGCGATCCGAAGAAGACATTTGCCAGCACGGACATAGCAAACCTGCTGTCATCCACTACGAGCTGGGGCAGATCAATATCCAGCCGCCGCTCGCAGACGATGGCAGCGGCTCCACTCGCGGCAGCCTGCGGGGCAAATTTATGCCCATCCACAGTATGTCCCGGCAAACAAATAAATAAATCACCCGGTTTCACCTGGCGGGAATCCGTCTGAAGATCGGAAATCTCTGTGTCACCATCGCCGTATAGGCGCGAAGCTGCAAGACAAGAAGATAGTTCATTAATGTTCATAGCAATCCCTCACTCTGCTTTGTCATTCTTATCATTCACCGGAAGACCCCATATAAATCCTGATTGTCGAGCCTTGTTCGACTCTAGCTCCCGCTTTGGGGGCCTGATTGACTACGGTATTGCCTGAGCCTGAACGCACGAGCGTAAAATTCATATTGAGATCTTCATAAATATCTTGAACTGTGGCGCCTGTCAGATCGGGAACCGTCACAATCGGAGTCTCCCCGTACTTATAGGTTTTGGGAAGCTGGTCTTTACGCTCCGGCACCTTCAAATAACGCAGAGAGTCCTCAAGAATGTTCTGTACGATCGGAGCCGCCACCACGCCCCCAAACTGTATGCCCTGTGGATTATCCACCGCAGTGTACACAACAATCTGCGGGTCATCCGCAGGCGCAAAGCCTACAAAAGATACGATATGCTCCGTAGGAGAATATCGGCCATTGATTACTTTCTGTGCCGTCCCTGTCTTGCCCCCCACACGGTAGCCGTCAATAAATGCCGGCCTCCCGGTGCCTTTGGCAACTACGCTCTCAAGGGCAGCCCGCACCTTCTTCGAGGTTTCCTCGGAAATAACCTGCCGCACTTCTTGCGGCTTCACTTCCGATACCGTCTCACCTGTATCCGGATTAATCCATGCCTTGGCAACATGAGGCGTGTACAGCTTACCGCCGTTTATTGCCGCAGACACTGCCGCAATCTGCTGAATCGGTGTAACCGACACCCCTTGGCCAAAGGCTGTTGTAGCGAGTTCCACCGGCCCCACCTGCGAAGGCTTGAACAGGATGCCGCTTGCCTCCCCGTTCAAATCGATCCCCGTCTTCGTGCCAAAGCCGAAATCACGGATATATTTGAACAAGGTATCTTTGCCAAGACGCTGGCCCATCACGACAAAACCCGGGTTGCAGGAATTCTCCACCACTTCCAGAAAGGTTTGGCTGCCATGGCCGCCTTTTTTCCAGCAGCGCAGCTTCGCCCCGCCGACCTCAATAAAACCGGGGTCAAAAAAATGCTCATGCTGCAAATCCACCTTCCCCTCCTGCAGCGCCGCAGCCAGGGTAATAATCTTGAATGTCGAACCCGGTTCATACGTCATCCATATCGGCAGATTACGGTTATACACTGCCGCATCGTATTCCTTGTAAGCGCCCGGCTCATAACCCGGCCGGCTCGCCATTGCCAGAATCTCGCCATTCTTCGGATTCATGGCAATAGCCCAGCTGCCCTGAGCTTGATATTTCACCATTGCCTGATCCAGCTCACGTTCCATAATGGACTGGATCTGCTTGTCAATGGTCAACTGCAGACTCAGTCCCTCCTGGGGTTCGAAATACTTCTCAGAGGAGCCAGGCATTAACCGGCCGCCTGCATCAGACAAATAGGATATTTTCCCGTCAATTCCCCGCAGCAGTTTATCGTAAATATTCTCAACGCCGGTGATGCCCTGATTATCAATTCCCGTAAACCCAAGAATATGGGCCGCCAAATCCCCGTAAGGATAATAACGTTTGTTGTCCTCAGCGACAACGATGCCCGGCAGCTGCAAATCACGGATGCTTGCGGCAAGCTCCATCGTAATTTTGCGGCCGCCGGGCTGTAACTTCACCGAAGACTTCCCTTTAGACAGCAGCGTCACTAGCTTCACCTCAGTCATGCCGAGTAGTGGAGCCAGCTGTTGTGCTGTTCCTTGCTTATCCTTCACCTGCACAGGAACCGCATAAATCGTAGGCGAGCTGACATTATAGGCCAGTGACGTCCCTTCACGGTCCAATATTTCACCGCGTTTTGCAGTAAAAGGTATGTCACGGCGCAGCAAATTTTCCGCCTTGGCGCTGAGTTCTTCGCCTTTGGACAACTGCACATAGGCAAGACGCACGGCCAGAGAGCCGAACAATACGGCCAATCCCAGCAGCGTCCACAGCATTCTCTGCCGAGTTACGACTTTCGAAACCTTCATTCCGTTCTCCCCGCTTTCGCTCGTATAGACATGATCTCTTATCACATGACTATTCGGGACAAACAGGGCTTAGAACAGCCTGTACGATTGCCGCTCGTAAGCTAATCGGGCTAACACGGTTTTACCGCTGCCGGAACGGCTTCGGTTCACTTCTTTAAATAGCCTGAGATTCCCGGCTACTCTTCCGCTGCATCCTCCGCAGGTACCGTAACCGGGATATCCTCACCGTATTCATTGATCGGATTGAGCTTCAGAGTAACCAGCGGCTTGCCATTTTTGATGCCTTCCGTTTGCTCGGAGACATACCCTTCGCCATCCACTGCAATGCCAATCTTCAGAAGATTGAGAATTTCCAATGCATCCCGCAGGGATTGCCCGCGCAAATCCGGAATGGTCTGTTTCTCCCCCTGCTGAGTTAACAGGTAAATGCGCTGTCCTGTTGCAAGCACAGTTCCTTTCTCTGGGTACTGGCTGACCACAGTAGCTCCTTGACCCACCGTTTCAAAATCATATCCCCCATTGATAAGCAGCTCTCTGGCTGCCTTCACGGTTTTGCTGGTCAGATCAGGTGCCTTGCGCTGTACAGAGGCTTGCGCCTTGACCGTTTTCTTGCCGCTGTCCGTATCGCTCGCGTCACCCGTTTTGGGCACGCCCATATAGGGCAGAGCCTGGGATACGATCTCCTTGAACACCGGGCCCGCCGCGACACCGCCGCCGGCAGCGTCAGCAGGCTCGTCAATGATGACATAGACCGCGATCTTCGGATCATTGACCGGTGCGTATCCGAGAAAGGAAGAGCGCACCTTGTCCCGGTCATAACCACCCTTGCCGTCTGGCTTGATCGCCGTCCCGGTCTTGCCCGCCACACGGTAGCCCTCAATGTAGGCATATCTCCCGGTCCCATGCTGCAAATCCGCAACAACCTGCTCCAGATAGCTTCCGGTCTCGCGTGCGCTTTCCTTCGAGATGACCTGACGCACAACCTCAGGCTGGGTGACCGTTGTCTTCCCGGTATTCGGATCGGTAATTTCCTTGACGACATGCGGTACCATCAGCTTGCCGCCGTTCGCAATCGCTGCCACCGCCGTAAGCTGTTGGATCGGAGTAACTTCCAATTTCCCGTGACCGTAAGAAAGTGTAGCATTTTCCGACACATTATTCGGGTCGGGGTTAACACGCCCGATGATTTCTCCCGGAAGGTCGATACCTGTTTTATCTTTGAAACCAAAATCAGTGATATATTGCAGCAGCCTTTCCTTTCCAAGCATTTCATAGCCTAGCTTAACAAAAGCTACGTTGCTGGAACGTTTAACCCCTTCAAGGTAAGTGATTTCACCCCATCCTACTCTGTTGATATCAGGAATAGGCTTGCGCAAACCCTTGAGTTTGATTTGGCCGGACATGAAATAGGCATTCGGATCAAAGAGGTTTTCCTCCACCGCACCGGCCAGCGTTACAACCTTGAACGTCGAGCCCGGCTCAAATCTCGACATGATGGCGTGGTTATAGAAGTCCCCCGGTTTCGTTTCCGAATTCCAGAATTCATTGGGATTGAAGGTAGGCAAATTGGCCAGGCCCAGAATCTCCATCGTGTTCGGGTCGGCGGCAATCACACTTATGGACTTTGGTTTGTACAGCTCATAAGCCTTTTTCATCGCTTCTTCGATGTAATACTGAATTGTGCTGTCGATGGTCAGCTTGAAATCACTGCCGTTCACGACAGGCTGAAAAGTATCCTGTGAGTCAGGCAGCTTAAATCCTTTGCCGTCACTCTGGTAATTGAGCTTGCCGTCGACGCCTTTAAGCTGCTTGTCGAAATATTTCTCCAGCCCCGCTATGGCAATGCCGTCTCTGTCGGTATAACCCAAAATATGCGCGGCAAGTGTTTTCTTGGGATAATAACGCCTCTGCTCCCTGACCGTGCCGACGCCGGTTTCAAGAATATCATGCTCCTTGCGGAGCTTTTTGATAAAAGCGTCCACTTTGTCCTTCATTTCCTGATCGATTTTCCAGCCTTCGGTGCGGACCTCGCGATTCTTGAGAAGATTGCCTTTATCATCCTTGGCCTCAACCAGTATCTTCAACTGATCCACCGGCTTGTTCAGCAGGTCATGCAGACCCTGAATAACTTCTTCCCCGATCTTCAGCTCAGCAATGACTGCAGGGTCCACCACAACGGTATACGCCGGGACATCACTTGCCAGAACAATGCCGTTGCGGTCCTCAATCGTTCCCCGCACCGCTTTAATAACCGATTCATGGGCCCACTGCTTGGCCGCCTTTTCCTGCCAGGACTCGCTTTGCAGAACCTGTATCCAGAACACCCTGGCGACTAAAACAAGAAAAAAGAGGGTAATACACCCTCCTATAAACAGCGTGCGAAGTTTTATTCTTTTTAACATAAGGAAACCTCACAAACTCTATTATTGCGACTTCTGCCAATCGCTATTGGTTATCTCCGTCAGTTGAAGTACTGCCCACCGGCACATAAATAGTGGTATCCTCAGGCGGCTGCACGTATCCCAGCTTTTTTGCCTTCTCGATTACCAGCTGCTCTAAATTCTGCTTCTCCATCTGATAGGTGGCAATCTGCTTTTTGTTGTTTGCAATTTCGCTGTCCAGCTTCTGAGCCTGCAAATTCAAATCATAAATGTGGACGTAACGCCAAATCAGGGCGACAGCCACCAGCACGAATGCTCCCAGTGTCAGCATATACATCAGCTTCTCCTGCAGTGGAATCACCATCCGCCTAGTGACAACTTTTGTCTTCTCGCGGTAAAGCGGGTTTACCTCTTCTTTTCTCTTGGGTTGAACTGCTAAATTGCCGCGGGTATAGGCCATCTCTGACTCTCCTTTATCGTCTTTTTACAATTTCTCTGCAATACGCAGTTTCGCTGAACGGGCGCGCGGGTTAAGCTCCAGCTCTTCCTCGGAAGGAACGAGCGGCTTGCGGTTAATTAACTTGAGAGTGCCTTCAGCGCCGCATACGCAAAAAGGAAAGTCAGGCGGGCAAGTGCATCTGCTTAAATAGCTGCTGAAGATTTGCTTGCAAATCCGGTCCTCCAGAGAATGGAAGGTAATTACTGATACCCTTCCTCCGGGTGCCAGGCAGCGCACTGCTCCATGAAGTCCTTCCTCGAAAGCGCCAAGCTCGTCGTTCACGGCGATTCTCAGACCCTGAAAACTGCGTTTGGCGGGATGTCCACCCGTCCTGCGCGCAGCTGCAGGGATGCCTTCCTTAATCAGCTCAGCCAATTCGCCTGTACTTTCTACCGGCCGTTCCTCTCTTCGCTCCACAATTTTGCGGGCGATCCGCCGCGAGAACTTCTCTTCTCCGTATTGGAAAAGCACGCGGGCGATTTCCTGCTCGCTCCATGTATTGACGATTTCGGCTGCAGTCAGCTCTGCGGACTGGTCCATCCGCATATCAAGCGGAGCATCGTGATTATAGCTGAACCCCCGTTCCCCTTCATCGAACTGGGGTGAGGATACGCCAAGATCAAACAGGATTCCGTCGACCTGGGGAACGCCATCTTTTTGCGGCACAAAAGGAAGCTCCTTCAGCACCTGCTCAAGATCGCGGAAGTTGGTCTTAACCAGAACAACCTTCTCCCCGTATTCAGCCATCTTCTCCCTCGCATTGTTCAAAGCCCACTCATCCTGATCCAGACAGATCAGCCGGCCTTCGCCGCTAAGCTTGGATGCGATAAGAGAACTGTGTCCGGCTCCTCCGAGCGTACAGTCAACGTAAATCCCATCCTTCTTGATGTGCAGCCCTTCTGTCGCTTCTTCCTTAAGCACCGTGATGTGGTGAAACAAGCTGCATCCCTCCAGGGCAGTATTCGAATTGTGTTTGTGTATGTTATAGATCAAAATTGAAATCCACCAATTTTTCGGCAATCTCGTTGAACGATTCCTCTGACTGTTCGAAGTACTGCTCCCATAGCTCCTTGTTCCAGATCTCCACCCGGTTCGAAACGCCCAGAATAACACAGTCCTTGTCCAGCTTGGCATATTGCCGCAGATTCCCCGGCAGATTCACCCTGCCTTGCTTGTCCCATACACATTCTGTCGCTCCTGAGAAAAAAAAGCGGCTGAAGGCACGGGCATCCGATTTCATCAGTGAAAGGCTTTTGAGCTTTTGCTCCATGATTCCCCATTCTTCCATGGGATAAACAAACAGGCAGGAGTCGAGGCCGCGGGTCGCTACGAAAGAGGTTCCGAGCAATTCACGGAACTTGGCCGGAATAATGATACGGCCCTTGTCGTCAATGCTATGCTGGAATTCCCCCATAAACATAGTTTTACCCACCCCTTGCTACCGATTCCCCACTTTACCCCACTTTACACCACCTAAGCATAATAGATTCGCCATTAAAAATCAAAAACCTTTTTCCGCAGCAAGGTAATTTTTTCTTGTTTGTCAAGTCATCCCCTCCACAGGCACCTGACTCCATGCATTCATCCATCCGGATCAAAAAAAGAAGCCCGCACCATATACATGGCAACGGGCCTATCGATAAAGGATAAAATACCGCTTAGTCGTTCAAATTCCAGCTGTCCAGATATTCCACCTGCGCTGGAGTCAGGCTGTCGATAGCAATTCCCAGACTTTCGAGCTTGTAGCGTGCCACCTGCTCATCCAGGTCATAAGGAACATTCTCCACTTTGACACCGATGCTCTTGTAATTATCATTCACATATTTAAGCGACAACGCCTGCAAAGCGAAAGTTGTATCCATTATTTCCGCCGGATGCCCATCGGCCGCACCCAGATTGACCAGCCGGCCTTCAGCCAGCAGATACAGCTTGCGTCCGTCCTTCAACTGGTATTCCTCGATATTTTTACGCACAGTGCGCTGGGATACCGATCGTTCCGCAAGTTCCGGTTTATTCACTTCCACATCAAAATGTCCGGCATTGCACATAATTGCGCCGTCCTTCATAACATCATAATGCTCGCCGCGGATGACATACCGGTTGCCGGTAACCGTAACGAAGAAATCACCGCGTTTGGCCGCTTCCAGCATCGGCATCACATGAAATCCGTCCATATGCGCTTCCACTGCCTTGATTGCATCCACTTCAGTGACGATTACGTTAGCGCCCAAGCCTTTAGCCCTCATGGCTACCCCTTTGCCGCACCAGCCGTAACCGACTACAACCACGGTTTTGCCTGCTACAATCAGGTTGGTTGTACGGACGATCCCGTCCCATGCCGACTGGCCCGTACCATAACGGTTATCAAACAAATATTTGCAATACGCATCATTGACGGCAACCATCGGGAACTTCAGGATGCCCTGCTTCTGCAGTGCCTTCAGCCGAATGATCCCTGTAGTGGTTTCCTCAGCACCGCCGCGGATATTCTCCATCAGGTCGGGACGTTCCGAATGCAGCAGGGTCGCAAAATCTCCTCCGTCATCGATGATCAGATCCGGCTTACTCTCCAGAGCCTTGATATTCAGTGCCTTAAACTCCTCCGGTGAGGGATTATATTTGGCGAACACTGTAATGCCGTCTTCGACAAGCGCCGCGCAGACATCGTCCTGGGTCGACAGCGGATTTGATCCGGTTATTGTAACTTCAGCACCGCCCGCCTTGACTACCTTCGCAAGATAAGCCGTCTTTGCTTCCAGATGCAGCGTAATCGACACCTTCAGCCCTTTGAAAGGCTGTTCAGCTTCGAACTGCTCGCGGATGCGGTTCAGCACCGGCATATGCTGGCGGACCCAGTCGATTTTCAGATGCCCTTCATGCGCGAGCGACATGTCCGCGACAATACTATTTTCTTTCGACATTGAACTCATTTATGAAACCTCCTAAAAGTTTTGTAAACATAGACTTCCTTAGACTAACTTCGAACAAAACTTCCTTCGTAAGCTTACTTCTCTTTTCCTACATATAAATAATACGGTGCGTTCCGCTGAAGTCGGCGGGTATGGTCAGCAGTTCATCCAGCCAAGCCGGGCCGTAGCGATTCAAGTAATACATCATATTGTATACTCTTTCCTGCGGCTTTCCCAGCGGCATGAGTGACAGCTCAATCCGTTCCCATTGGCGGAGCGCAGCTTCATTTTGTTTCTCCATGGCATCCTGGGCTTTTCCCTGTAAAAATGCAATCTGATCCAGGATCTTCTCTTTATTGTTATTGCCTAATTTAAGCAGACCGGCCTGAATCGTTCCGAGCTGTTCGATCAGCGGCTCATACATGGCGGAGAAGGCTTCCTTCGTTTCCTCGAACCGGCGGCCAAGCTCCAGTTCATCCTGGGCAGTGATCCATTCTTTCCGTTTCTGTTCAAGCCCTTGTCTTACATCCTCGAAGGTGAGGCTGTATTTATTCATATGCTTATGCAGTGTTCCTTCTATGACTGTAAAAGACATGCGCGGAAGGATCAGCGGCATCTGTCCGCCGACAACTTCGAAGGCATCGCGTGGAATGGCCCAATAGGCCAGTTCCCCTTGTCCCAGTACTGTGGCCAGAACCGGCAGGACATAATCCTGCATAAGCGGGCGTGTCAGCACATTGTTGCTGAAGCGTTCAGGATGGTCTTCAAGCACTGCCAGCAGTTCCTCCGGTGAGAAGGAGACGACACCCTTGCGGTCAGTATATCGCCCATCCGCCTTATGCAGCAGCAGCCGTGCACCTTCATGTATATAGAAAAGATTCGCATTGCCGGAGGTCACATCTGCCTGTAGCTCATATCCTCCGTCAACTATACGCATTGCCGATTGTTTGTAGGCTGCTTCCAGCTCATCATTGCGTTCAATCAGTTTGGCAAAAAACGGCTTCTCCAGCTTGCGCAGTTCCGGATCGGCAGAATCCAGCAGAATCAGGCCGAATTTGCCGAATAACGAACCGATCAGCTTGGCAAAAGCATCGCTCATGCTGCCCGCCATTCGTGACGATTCCCGGATAAACTCCATGATTTGCGGTTTGAATTCACTTTCTTGAAGCAAGCCATCCAGCTCGGCAATGACCTGCTCCCATCCCGATTCTTCCACCTTAATATCACTGACAGAAGAACGGGGTCCTTCAGCTTTGTCCAGCTTGATTCTGGTGATCTCCCCGGTGCGGTTTAAGACAAATGTATGGTTGACCTCGTCCCAGTCATGATCTTCACCGGCAATCCAAAAGAGCGGCACAACCGGCCGACCAAGCTGGGCTGCAGCTTCTTTTGCCGCCTGAATGGTGGTGATTGCCTTATATACGACAAACAGCGGACCTGTAAACAGGCCGCTTTGCTGCCCCCCGGTCACCACCAGCGTCCCTGGCTGTTCCAGCAGCGCCAGAGCATTCCTTACCGCAGAATGGGGATTATGCTGTTCGTTATAGAGCCGTAAGGCTGAAGCAATCTTAGTACGGTCGGCACGCTGATGTTCATTTGCATCCAGCCATGCTGCCCGTTTCTCCCGGCTGTCTTCATCTCTGAAATCCCCGCCGTACAAATGCTCTACCGTTTCATAACGGTCTATATAGTCGCGTGCGAGCGCAGATCCGCCCGGGATCGGTTCCGGTATTACTTCCATGTACAAATGCCTCCTGTTCAGCTAAGCCTGCTATATGTAATCACAAGTTGGTAAACTCTTTATGATTGTATCCAATGTAAGTGTTGGCGTCAAAAAATAACTAAAGATTCTTATTACAAACATAATTTCCTATACAAAAGGGGGCCGTGCCATAAGCCATTGTATGACTTGTGCCACAACCCCCTCTGTTTCAGTTATAAAAGAGAGCTCTGCTTGCCTTAAGCAAATGCTTTAGCAACAAAATGCCCCTTGGATACTTCTACAAGCTCAAAATCGGCGTCATTACTCTTCTCGTCAGCCGAGTAAATCGGGCTGCCAAGCTCATCATGCAGATGAATACGTTTCTTGTTGACTTCAATTTCCGGATCGGGAACTGGAATCGCCGACAACAGCGATTTCGTGTACGGGTGAAGCGGGTTCGCATAAAGCTCTTCGCTTTCTGCAAGCTCAACCATTTTACCCAGGTACATTACCGCCACACGGTCACTGATGTGCTTAACCATGGACAAATCATGTGCGATAAAGAGATAAGTAAGTCCAAGACGGTCCTGCAGTTCTTTGAGCAGGTTGACAACCTGCGCCTGAATGGACACGTCAAGTGCGGAAATCGGTTCATCGCAGACGATGAACTTAGGGTTTACCGCAAGCGAGCGGGCAATCCCAATACGCTGGCGTTGGCCGCCGGAGAATTCATGCGGATAGCGGGTTGCATGGTCATGGTTAAGTCCAACCATATCTAGCAGCTCTTCAATCCGTTTCTTGCGTTCTGCACGGCTTCCGGCCATCCCATGGATGTCCAGTGCTTCCCCGATAATATCGGACACCGTTAGACGCGGGTTAAGTGAAGCATACGGATCCTGAAAAATCATCTGCATGTCACGGCGCAGCGCCTTCATTTTGCCCGAGGATAATTTATAGATATCAGTACCATTGTACTTTACGCTTCCTGCAGTCGGTTCATACAAACGAAGCACCGTACGGCCGGCAGTAGTCTTTCCGCATCCGGATTCCCCAACCATACCCAGAGTTTCACCTTCGCGGATCGAGAAATTAATATTATCAACAGCCTTAAGAACTTTACCTTTGCCTACATTAAAATATTTCTTAAGACCTTCAACTTCAATCAGGTTCTTACTCAAACGAACTGCACCTCCTTGGCCATCGAATGCAGATTCCAGCAACGCGCCATGTGCGTTTCGCTGAACTCTGTTGCACCGGGATCGATTTGTTCGCAGACATGCATTGCTTCACTGCAACGCGCTGTGAACGGACAGCCGATCGGCGGCTTAATCAGATCCGGGGGAGTCCCGATGATCGGAATCAAAGGCTCACCCTTCTTTTGGTCCAGACGCGGCATCGACCGCAGCAACCCCCTGGTATACGGATGCTGCGGATTCTTGAAGATTTCCCATCTGGTACCTGTTTCCACCACTTCACCAGCATACATAACGATGACCCGGTCACACATGCCGGCAACTACGCCGAGATCATGAGTGATCAGGATGATGGAGGTCCCCAGTTTTTGCTGCATCTCTTTCATAACATCCATGATTTGCGCTTGAATCGTAACGTCAAGCGCCGTTGTCGGCTCATCTGCAATCAGCAGAGCCGGGCGGCAGGCCAGTGCAATGGCGATCATTACACGTTGGCGCATCCCGCCGGAGAATTCGTGGGGATATTGGTTAAAGCGAGCCTCCGCATTTTTGATGCCAACTAATTTCAGCATCTCAATACCTTGCTTTTTCGCTTCGGCCGCTGACATATTCTGATGTTTGATCAAAACTTCGGTTATCTGTTTGCCCACTTTGATAGTTGGGTTCAAAGAAGTCATCGGGTCTTGAAATATCATGCCAATATCTTTGCCGCGAATACTTTCCATTTGTTTCATGCTTTTGTTCAGCAGATTCTGTCCTTGAAAAATAATCTCGCCCTGTTTCACTTTGGAGGGCGGTGTAGGGATGAGCCGCATAATCGATTGCGCCGTAACGCTCTTACCACTGCCGGACTCACCGACAATGGCTACCGTTTCACCTTTGCCTACTTCAAAATTCATACCGCGGACAGCCTGTACTTCTCCGCCTTTTACAAAAAAGGAAACATGCAGATCTTTAACTTGCAGAATGGGTTCCATCAATGTTCACCTCCTATTTCTTCAGCTTAGGATCCAGTGCATCACGGAGTCCGTCACCAAAAATATTAAAGGACAGCATGGTCAAGCTGATAACAAGCGCAGGGAAGATCATCCGCCAAGGATAGTACATCCAGCCTGTAAGGGAGTCATTGATCATGGAACCGAGTGAAGCTACCGGTGCCTGTACGCCAAGTCCGAGGAAGCTAAGGAACGCTTCGGAGAAGATTGCGCTCGGTACGGACAACGTTACGGTAACAATAATCGGTCCCATTGCATTTGGAAGCAAATGCTTGAACAGCAGGCGTTTCCAGTCAGCACCCATAGAGCGGGAGGCTAAGATGAATTCACGGTTTTTGAGCTGCATAATTTCGCCGCGCACAATCCAGGACATATTGATCCAGCCTGTGATAGTCAAGGCAAGTATAATCGTCCACAGACTCGGTTCAAATACTACAAGCAGCATGATTACTACGAGCAGATAAGGAATCGAATATAAAATTTCAGAGAACTTGTTCATTACAGTATCGATGCGTCCACCGAAGAATCCCATGATTCCACCGTAAATAACACCAAAGATTAAGTCAATCATCGCAGCGGCAAGGCCGACAATCAGCGAGATCCGGGCACCCATCCAGGTGCGGACAAATACATCGCGTCCAAAATCATCCGTTCCGAACAAGTGATCCATGGATGGTTTCTTGTTCGTACTCATCAAATCATTCGAATCATAAGTATAAGGAACCAAATGCGGAGCAACAATGGCCATAATGACAATCAAGATCATAATAACCAGCGCAACCATAGCTAATTTGTTCTGGCGCAGACGCTGCCATGCATCCTGCCAAGCGGAAAGGCTTTCGCGCTGAATCACTTCCGCTTCCTTCTCATCAATGCCGATTTTACGGAAATCTTCGGGCTTCAGGTCCACATGTGGAGCAACAGTATTATTATTTGCAGCCAACGTTAATCCTCCTTTCCTCCAGCAAGTTTAATACGTGGGTCAACAGCAACATAAGCGACATCCGTAAGGAAACGTGCGACCATAAGGATTACACCATAGAATATGGTGATACCCATAATAATCGGATAGTCACGTGTGTTAATCGCTTGAACGAACTGTTTACCGATACCGCCGATACCGAAGATTTGTTCAATGACAACAGAACCGGTAATAATGTTCGCGGTCATCGGTCCCACATAAGTAATTACCGGCATAATACCGTTGCGCAACACGTGGCGGGATAAAATCGACATCCAGCTGAGGCCCTTCGCCTTTGCTGTCTTGATGTAATCGGCATGAAGCACTTCAAGCATGCTGGAACGGGTAAGACGTGCAATGACTGCAATCGGCGACGCCGTCAGTGCCATAACCGGGAGGAAATAATTCATCGGTCCTTTAAAGCCCATGACAGGGAAAATTTTCCAATGATAGGCCAGCAAATATTGCAGCAATGAAGCCACAACAAAGCTCGGTACCGCAATACCGAGAACAGCCAATATCATTGCGACATTATCGATCAATTTCCGGTGATGCAGAGCCGCAAGCATCCCTAGACCTACACCTATGATAATCGCTACGATAATAGCCACAACCCCAAGCTTCAGCGATGAAGAGAAGGTTTGTGAAATAATATCTGTTACTTCCTGGTTAAGCATTTTCATTGAGATGCCCAGGTCACCTTTAATAATATTCTTCAAATAAATTACGTACTGCTCAAAGACGGGCTTGTCCAAATTATACTGCGCGTATAGACGCTGCAAAATTTGTTCAGGAATTTTCTTTTCTGCCGTGAATGGATCTCCGGGAATCGCCTTCATTAGAAAAAAGGTCGCAGATATCAATACAAACAGGGAAATAATCATGTGGAGAAATCTGTTGAAAATATAACGAACCATGCCCGCCATCACCTCCTTCGACAATATTTTTACTTACCTATTCTAAGGAAAAAATACTCATTTGTCCATTTAATCAAATTGTTATTTTTTCCAAATAATCTCATTTACTATCCCATACAAAAAAAAGGGATATATATGGAGTTCCACATATATATCCCGAAGTAATATAAAAACCTTCAGATATTATATTACTGTATTTTGTTGCAAACTTTACTCTTAGTGTTCGAGCAAGTAAGCGCGGGTCAGGTCGATTGCACCGCTGAAGTCAAGAGTTACACCTTTAAGGTACTCTTTAGTCAACGAGTTGTTTGTGTAGTAATAGATCGGAATTACAATCATATCATCCATAATCATTTTTTCTGCAGCAGCAAACTTCTCTTGACGAACAGCATTGTCTGAAGATTTTTTAGCTTCGTCGATCAGTTTGTCATACGCTGGATTGGAGTAACCAGTATCATTGTTACCGCCGCCAGTTACCCACATATCAAGGTAAGTCATTGGATCATTGAAGTCCGCGGACCAGCCGGCACGTGCTACTTGATAGTTCTTGTTCTGTTTGTCTTTGATGAAGACGCCCCACTCTTTGTTCTCGAGCTTAACTTCAACGCCGAGGTTCTTCTTCCACATATCAGCAATGGCTACAGCGATCTTTTGGTGGCCTTCACTTGTGTTATAAGTCAGAGAGAAGCTCAGTTTATCCAAGCCTTCTTCTTTCAGACCTTCGGCTAGCAATTTTTTAGCGCCTTCCAGATCTTCACTGAAGTATTGGGAATCAGCTACTTGAGCACGATATTCTTTTTCATTACTTTGGATGCCCGGAGGAACATAACCGAATGCCGGCAGTTGTCCGCCCAAAGTGATGTTATCGATGATTGGCTGACGTTGGATAGCCATAGCCAAGGCTCTACGGATTTTAGCATTTGTGAAAGGTTTTTCAGTTACATTGAACTGGTAGTAGTAAACGCTGGAAATACCTTTTCTTGCAAATTCTTTAGGGAATTCCTTCTCAACGATTGGCAGCTGCTCGGTTGGAATTTCACCAATCGGACCGCCTGCACGGTCAAGTTCGCCGTTTTTGTAACTCAAGAGTTCAGTTGCACCACTGTTTACGATGGAGAAGTTGATGCCTGCTGCTTTAATTTGATCTGCAGCATAGTACGATGGGTTCTTAACTACGGCCAGAGATTGGCCAGTTGTCCACTCCGACAAAGTGAAAGGTCCGTTAGTAATTTGGGTTTCAACCTTAGTTGCCCATTTTGGATCATTTGCAACGGAACTATGCACTGGGTAGTACGTATAGAAAGACAGCAGACCCAAGAAATATGGTGTAGGGTTGGTCAGTGTCACTTCAAGTGTTTTATCGTCAACTACTTTAACGCCAACTTGGCTGAAATCAGTGATTTTGCCTTCGTTGAATTCTTTAGCACCTTTGATGTAGAACAATTGGTAAGCGTAAGGAGCAGCTTGTTCCGCATTCGGATCAAGTACACGCTGCCAAGCAAAGGCGAAGTCTTTAGCTGTTACAGGTTCGCCGTTGCTCCATTTTGCATCACGGAGTTTGAAAGTATATACCTTGCCGTCAGGGGAGATTTCCCAGGACTCAGCAATACCTTCTTCAGCTTGCCCAGTTTCTGCATTTTGACGAGTAAGTCCTTCATACAGCAATTTCAGGATAGCATTGGATGTGCTGTCTTGAGCTTGTTGCGGGTCAAATGTAGGAGGCTCGGAGCTCAGGTTGATCTTAAGCGTTTGGTCAGCAGCTAACTTCTCATCGCCAGTTGCGTTTCCTGTGTTCTTGTTACCTGCATTGTCAGCCGGCGCATTGGTCGGGCTGGCATTTTTGCCATTGTTTGCATTGTTTCCGCCGCAGCCAGCAAGCACTGTGCCGATGACTAAAACTAATGCAATCATGAGCAATAGACTTTTACTCTTCTTCATCTAGCAGTTCCCCCTAAATAGAATGTGGTATATGGTTTATGATTATACAACCAGTGGTCAAAAAAATCTAGAGCAATATTTTCTGAAAACCGCTTTTTTTTTAAACTTAAAAGATTTGTGACATTGACGCTTCACCGAAGCAGTGGAACGTTACATCGCTTGTGATATGTATCGAATGAGGCCTACGAATAAAAACAGAATGTAACTAACGGTCATAAAAAAGAAAGTAAGCCGCCATACTGCCCGAAGTAACCGTTTTTTATCCACCTTTCCTTTCAAGCGATTTTGAGCCCCTCCAATCAATCCGGTGGATATTAATACAATAAGTAGTATAAGATAGAAGCCCCAACCCGAATCAAATATGATATTAAATAAGGCCGATACGGAAAGTAATAAAAATAATGTAGTCACGTCCATTGCCAGCAAAAAAGTGCTTTTCTTTTCTTTTTTGAGGCCTATTCCCGCAAAATAGACGATTAAAAAAGGAACAATCGGAATAACGCTTATAGTAATGAACGAATTCCGCAGAAATTCCAAACAGCCTCACCTCTCCCTCACAAGCATGCCTTCTACCATCCGGCAAATCCAGCGGTGTTGTGGAGCATCGATGCCACTCCGCTCCGCCATATCCACAATGCTCCCATTAATCCAGCGTATTTCCGTTGCTCTTGAGGACAACACATCGGCAAGCATCGATGAAATATTGCCGGCTGTTGCCCGGCAAACCTCCATTATGCCTTCCCAGGCGTTACTTTCAAGAGCAATACCGCAGGCTTCATAAACGGCAATCGCTTCCTCATACAGCTCCTTCATCAAATGTATGCGCTGCTCGGCAGCGAGCAATTGACCGTTAGGTACGCGCCAGATCGCTGTAAGAGGATTGATCACAGCATTGATTAAAAGCTTCCGGTAAATCATGGTATCCACTTCTTTCGACATAGAGGCGGAGAATCCTGCTGCTGTGAGCGTTTCAATGAAACTAATTAGCGAGGATGGACCATGAGTAGTATTGCTGTCGCCAACCTTCCCTATACATATTTCTCCTCTCCCTGCATGAACAACCTCGGTTAATGTTTTTCTTTTGGCTGCCTCAGTGGTTACCGCTGCCCAAACTGATGCTTGTGGCAGCAGCTCCTGCAGCAGCTCCAAATGGCCATAGCCATTCTGAAAACACACCGCCTGAACCTTGCTCTGCTTAAGTGGAAGCAGTATCTGCGGGAATTCATTATGAAGTGCATTCTGCTTGACCATAATTGCCATAAATCCCCCCGGATCACGCAGATAAACTTCGGCAAAGGTATTCACAGCTGCTGACCTAAATTTGTCGGGCGAAAGGAAAACTCGGGGTTGGCCATCTTCATAGCTTATTGTAATACCGTTCTCCTCCAGCGCCCTGCTCTGTTCTTCGCTTCGGCACCAGATTCTGACCTCGGCTCCGGCGCCGATAAGTTTTCCTGCCAGCAGCAAACCAAGTGATCCCGCACCAATAATATCAATTTTCACGCCTTGCCTCCGCACCCTTCCAATAATTTCCCTCATTATATCCGCAGGCTCCCGCAAATGCAAAAACAAAAAACCGCAAACACTGTGCCCGAAGGCAGCTTTGTTTGCGGGTCATACTGTTGCATAACCTTTATTCCATACGTTCGAGATTGCCGTTGGCATCCATTTTGAACCGAGTCTTCATTTCCTCTTCTTCTTCGTTAAGGAAGGCAAGTCTGCGGGCACGGTCCATAATCTGAATCAGTGCCTTGTAATCATCGTTTACCACACGGTAATCACTTTGGGCGAGGTTAACTTCCTTCGATAACCGCTCATTTTCTACCCTGAGCTCGGATAATTCATCTTCCTTCTCCCGCAGATCTCTTTCCAGCATCTTCAGCTGGCGTCCCGCCTCCTGAAAGGTTCCTTTCCACTGTCTGAGGAAACGGATAACCGCATCAATGGATAACGAATTTTCGTTCAGGCCTTCGCTTCGTCCATATTCTTCTTCAATGTCCCCGAGAATCAGTCCTGCTACCTGTGCTCCCCTGTTCATCGGCTGTTTTTTTAAATAGCTCCGCTTCTGGCGCTGGCCTTTAGCGATGCCAATTGCATCCTCATAGCTTTTGCGGACACAACTGTTCCAGCGAAATCCGCATGCCGCCGAGGTCCTGCCGATTTTTTCTCCCACCTCTTCAAAAGCAGCGAGTTGCGTACTGCCTTCCCGGATATGACGCAGCGTTATTTCTGCCAAAATCAAATCATCTTCAGCACTCCAAGCATCTTGTCTAACGGCTGTCATAAAGCCTAACCCTCCTAACAACATCATGAAATAGCCATCTTCATAACCGGCAGCTCCGCCGGGTAGTGAATAGGATAAAAGCTGCTTACTCCATTTCTATGCCTCTGATAGAGTTCATAGAATCTATTTGATACTAAATTGTATTTCCATTTTGCTTAAACATCATACGCACATTGCTATAATTTCTAAATTCTCTCGCTAAACACATATGTCAATGTCAAAAATCATATTAATTAAAAAAACAAAGGTTTTTTTCAATGAATTCGTTTACAGTCTTTTGTCCAGGAGGTATAATCAATCCAAAGAAGTCATATTCGGGAATCATTCTAAGAAGGGGGACACTCTCTTGGACCGCATGTTTCGCGTATTGGGTTTTTTCACGCTCGTAATCGGGCTGATGGCTTTTGCCGGGGATTTAACCGAGATGGCCTTACTCTTCTTCTTGCAAACCGCCTTTTTTGTAATACTTGGCTATCTGAAGTTTACAGAAAAGACCTACATCATGTTGTTCTGGGGATATATGATTGTTACATTTACCGGCTTCAGCTACTGGACGATCTTTCAGATGGGGTTGCCGCTATAATGGCTATTAGCCAATCAAACGGAAGTCAATTCCTTAGACATAAGGACGACTTCCGTTTTTTGTTTGTCTTTTTGTAGGCCGGGAGGCTGAAAACAGGGTATGATATTTTAGCAGGACAAAACATATTAATAGTACATACCTATTCTATTTTGCCAAAGGTGGTGGTGTAGTGCTTTCCCGCAATATTTTAAGCCGAAGGTTCGCCTTCCTGCTCATTCTGCTTCTCTGCACGATGCTGCCGCTGACCTCTGCGGCCTCGCTTTCCATGGGCTCTAGTGCTGCCGCCGTCTCCTCTCCTCCTGATTTTCCCGATAACGAAGAGACCCGCAGGCTGCTGGAGCAGACGTTGTCCTCTGCTGAAATCGAACGTGAGATCCTTAGAATTACCGCGCAGCAAAAGGTTCTCGAGAAGAAGGTTTCGCTCCTCAGCAAACAAGCAGCAGATAAAGAAGCAGCTATCGCAGATCAACAAGAGCGTGCCGGAGCTGTCATTCGTTCTTATTATATGGGGGACAGAGATAGTCTGCTGGCTGCTCTGCTCTCCGCTAAAAGTATCAGCCGGATGCTTGCCCTGTACGATTATTACGAGATTATTATTGGTCAGGACCGCAACATCCTCAATCAGTATGAAGAGCAATACAAAGATATGAAATCCACGATAACGGCTTCGCTGCGCAGCAGCAAGGAACTTGAGGAGCTTAAAACGGCTCTTACCGAGCAAAAAACGCGGGTTGCCGCTTTAAATGAGGAGATTGAAGGAGGAATCAGTGCCAGCAGCGATCCGCAGAGCATGAGCGCGCTGCTGAACGAATTTACGAGGTATTGGGAGAACATTGGTATCCATGAAGTGAAAACCTATTTCAAGGCTTTGTCATCGGCTATGAATCATCTGCCGCAATTTGTCCAGAGCAAAAGCGGGATGCTGACCCGTAAAGGAATGACCTATACCCTTGCGTTGAAAGAAGAGGATCTTAATACCTTTCTGGTCTCACAAAATGAGCTGTTTAAGGATTTCGCTTTTCATTTCAACAAGGGTCAGGTGACTGCTTCGGGAACCAGCGGCGGTTTGACGCTTACCCTGACCGGTCATTACACGATTGAAAACGAGCCGGTTAACGGGCTCATGTTCCATGTCGACAATGTAGTATTTAACGGCCTGGAGCTGCCTGATTCCACCCGCCAGTCACTGGAGGAAGAATTCGATCTAGGGTTTTATCCGGAGAAAATCGTCTCACTTCTGCATGCGACTGAAGTAGAAAGCAAAGAAGGCGTGCTTTATGTAAAGCTCTCCATCTCATTTTGAGGTTGCTGCCAGCGCTTCCCGGTATCCTGCGGCATCCAGCTTGCCGGTAAGCAGCATTGCCACCGCGGTGGAGAGCTCACTCCAGCCGCCAACCGGTCTTTCCCCGGTGATGGCTTCGTCTGTCAGCAGCACCCCGGAGTCAAAAGGAAGCCTGTCCATCTCTGGAAGTCCCGAACGGTAAAGCTCATCCAGCGCAGGCAGACGCCCCGTGTTCTCCAGCCATTCGAGCTGCGCGGAGCTGGAGGTAATATAGGCGAGCCATTTTACCGCCGCCTCCGGGTTGCTCGACTCTGCGGGAAGGGCGAAGAAACGGCTGTACATTGCCTCATAGCCTTTACTGCTCCCGCCAGGCAGCGGCACTTCCACAGCCAGTGATGAATTCCCGTGCTTCTGGAATTCAGAGAGTGGAAGCGCAGCTACGGCGACCTTTCCCTCCTGTAGCATATTCCAGATTTCATTATTGTACCGGCTGGTCAGATAGAAGGAGCTACGGGCGTTTTGGGTCCACTCCAGCATTGCCGCATTCTCTGAAGTCAGGCTGGCCCCCATACTTTCCAGGACCGCAGAGTAACCATAGGGATTGCGGGTATCCATAGCCAGGATATATTGTTCCTGAGCCTGTTCTTCTCGAAGATGCTTCAGCAGCCCGCTCCACTGCTCCAGACTTTTCGGCGCTTCCGAAAGGCCCAATTCGGCAAGGCGCGCCGGAGAATACACCAGTACATAAGGATCAATATCGAGCGGAACTCCCCAGTCATATCCATTCCACTGCATTTGCGGAATGAGCAGGGTCAGCGGGGCGCTGCCGGGAACGCTCTGGTAGACATCCACCGGTAGCAAATATCCCCGGGTGGCCAGATCGGAAATATTGCGGCCATCGGTCATCACAATATCCGGACTGTCGCCTGTAGTCAGGTCCTGCTTCAGCGCTTCAGCCGATTCCTCGCTGTCCACATTGCTCAGCACAACTTCAATCCCGCTCGATAATGTATAGTTCCTGCTGATCCGTTCCAGCTCCCGCAGCTCTTCGCTGCTCAGCGAAACGCGAATCTGCAGGCTTTGCACATTTCCCGTCTCTCCCGAATCCGGGCGCTCTGATTGATCGAGCGGCAACTTCTGCGGACGGGTGCGTTCGCTGGTGTCCAGCTCCATGCTGGGTGACAAGCTTGTCAGCGCAAGCAGCAGTATTGCAAACAGCAGCCAATAGTTTTTGCGTCTCAGCATTTCTTTTCCCCTCCGGCCTAAACACTTGTCCCCCTATTTTACCAGATGATTCTTTGATTGTCTGTGTTAGCTGAAAACGTTCTCTTTCTATTATATAGGTGTGAACGGCGGAGGCCTCGGGACATTTGCGATATAATGTTGCATTACAAGAAAGATTTGGACTTCCGGCCGCTATTGTCTACAGATTTCTTGATTTAACCCGCTATTTGCGGTTGAAATCCGTAGACTGCTTATGCTTTCGAAGCGAGCTTTCCCACGGAAAGCTTTCAGGCGGTCGCTATCGCTCCTACAGTTCCAAAATTCCCCTCCGCTGCTTTTGCCTCTAGATAGTTCTTTTGTTCAACTTATATAGTTCCGCCTGCAGCGGAAGAAATCCGGGGATAAAAGCGAACGCTGCCGCTTCTCCAGAACAATTCCGCTCTCTCCGCTAACCTACTTCTGTGAGTAGAACCTGAAACCTCCGCCGTTCCGGGGGCCGGCAGGCAAAAAGCCGGGAGACATTGATCTCCCGGCTTTTGCTGTGGTAGTGATAATGAATCGCTTCGCGGTGATTAGGTTTGTTGCAAAATCACTATATTGTGTTCAGCGCAACGAATCAAAGACCTCTGGCGATTACAGTAAATCGGCGGCCAGCTGGGCCAGGCGGGAACGCTCGCCTTTTTCCAGTGTGATATGACCGCTGATCCCTTCCTGCTTAAACTTCTCAACAATATAGCTGAGCCCGTTGCTTGCTGCGTCGAGATAAGGATGGTCGATCTGCTCCGGGTCGCCCATAAGAATAACCTTGCTGCCTTCCCCGGCTCTGGAGACGATGGTTTTCACCTCATGGCGGGAAAGGTTCTGGGCTTCATCAATAATGATGAACTGCGAAGGAATGGAACGTCCGCGGATGTAGGTGAGTGCCTCCACCTGGATGCTGCCGAGGCCCATGAGTATTTTATCAATATCCCCGGACTTCTTCGTATCAAACAGAAATTCCAAATTATCATAAATCGGCTGCATCCACGGACGCAGCTTCTCATCCTTCTCCCCGGGCAAATATCCGATATCTTTACCCATCGGCACAACCGGCCGGGCGATGAGCAGCTTCTTGTAGCGGTGCTCATCCTCCACCTTGAACAATCCGGCAGCAAGCGCCAGCAGCGTTTTGCCCGTTCCTGCCTTGCCGGTAATAGTTACCAGCGGGATGTCATCGTTCAACAGAAGCTCCAGCGCCATCCGCTGCTGGGCATTGCGGGCACTGATACCCCACACCGCATCATTGCCCAGATAAAGCGGTTCAAGGCGTGTGGCGTCGCTGTTCACTTTGAGCAGAGCAGATTTGCCGCTGCCGATCTCATCCTTCAGAATTACAAATTCATGAGGGTAGAGCGCATAGGACAGGGGCAGTTGTTTGACGGACAGGAAACGATGGCTGTAATATTCATCAATCAGCGAAGGATGGACCATCAGTGACTGGTAGCCGGTATACAGCTCGTTCAGATCACCTGTACGGTCAGATAAATAATCCTCCGGTGTAATGCCAAGCACATCCGCTTTGATGCGGACAAGTACATCTTTACTTACGAGTACCACAGGACGTGGTTCAGCTTTCTCGTTCTCCTCATGAAGATAATTGAGCGCTACAGCCAATATCCGGTTGTCGTTGGACACCTCACCGAACATTTCCTGTACCTTTACGAAGCTGCGGTGGTTAAGCTCCACCTTCAGCATGCCTCCATGTTCCAGAACCACACCGCTATGCAGGTGGCCCAGTTCCCGGAGTCCGTCTAACAATCGTGACACGGTGCGGGCGTTGCGGCCGATTTCATCGGCATTACGCTTCTTGGAGTCAATCTCTTCCAGAACCACGGCCGGAATGACTACTTCATGCTCCTTGAAAGCAAAGATCGAATTGGGGTCGTGCAAAAGCACGTTGGTGTCTAGTACAAATATCTTTTTCATGCTATCCCCTCCACAGCGCCTGGTTTGATTGATCATACATAACTCTTTTCAGCAAGGGCAAGATAAAGTAAAGAACTGATTTCTGACTGAAAGGAGTAAGCACATATGAGAAAATCAATGTGTCTGTTGCTGGTACTGCTGCTGCTGACAAGCTGCGGTATCGCTAATAAAGAGACATCACCCTCTCCTCAGGATAAACAATCGGCCAAGGCTTTAAGCAGCCAGGGAAACCGCGAGGTGCGGTCATTGTCTAATGATGGTAATATGGCCCCTTACGCTGAAGCCGGACAAGCTTCTGACGGCAAGGGGGAAAGCGATGTTGCACTCAAGGATCATTTTGAACAGCTGGCCCAAAGAGTTCCAGGCGTCAACGGTGCCCACTGTGTCGTAATGAACAATGTCGCCGTGGTTGGCATTGATGTTGACGGGAAGCTGGAACGTTCGCGTGTCGGAAGCATCAAATATTCGGTGGCTGAAGCCATCCGTAAAGATCCGCGTGGCGTCAAGGCCTTCGTCACTGCCGATATGGATATCTCCAACAGACTGAACGAAATGGGCCGTCATATCTCTAAGGGAAATCCGGTGTCCGGCTTCGCTGCAGAAATGGCGGATATCATCGGCCGCATCATACCGCAGCTGCCAGAGGATACCAAGCCGAAAGGCAACAATCAATAACCTGATTCTTTGGACAAAAAAAGCCTAGTGAGATCCTCACTGGGCTTTTTGCATGGCGGCAAACACTTGGCCGTCCAGCTTCTCAGCCGCACGCGCATCGTATACCTTAGCATATTTTGGAGCGGACTCCAGCTGCGCGCCATAGAACAGCGCGTTGCGTACCGCTTCAATTTCAACATCAAAACAGCACATCTTAAAGGGAACATCAGGCAGCGGATCCTGCCTCACAACAGCACGGCCATTAATAGCATGAACGGTGCCCTCGCCAAAAACTGTTACGGTTACCATTGGATTCACCTTCATATTGTTCACAAGTCTGGAGCGGTGGTCTACCGCCAGACGCACGATAGAAGGGCTCACTGCATAAATCCACGAAATTGCCGTAGACGTAGGGCCTCCGGATTCCGCATCAACAGTGTTAAGCAGGACAAACGTTTCCGACTGCAGCATCGATAGCAAGGTTTCATTGAGCTGAGCAACGGCTTCGGACATAAGTACAGGCCCCCTATGCGGCAAATGTGCGTTCACTTTATTATATTATAGCACACGCCCAAACTTGCATTCAATTTAGAGTTGCTTCCAGACCTTCGTTAAGGAGCAGTAGACTCTGAGGCAGCGGAGGAAACCCCGGCAATCCGGTCCTGCAGGCTTTTCTTTGCCGCCTCAAGCTCTTTATCGTTAATATATACATACGGGCTGCGCCAGGTTCCGGTCACCGGCACAAATTCAATATTCTCTTTAGATATTTTCCAATAAGTAGAAATCAGGCTTTTGATCTGTGCATTCTCAATATCACTTTGCATGTTGTCACCCACGGCGTCAAAAACCTTGCCTATTTTGAGCACTCCTCCAAGGGACTGCATTTGTCCAACCAGCCCGTTCAATACCTCGTTCTGGCGTTTATTGCGGTCAAAGTCATCGGAAGCCTTGGTCCTTGGACTACAGTTAGACTTGCGGTAACGCACATAATCGAGCGCCTCATCCCCATCCAGCTTGGCCGGGCCCTTCTTCAGATTAATATCTGTTCCGTCCACACTGTCCGTATAACACATGTCGGCGCTGATGTTGACATCCACTCCGTCAAACTCATCCACAATATCACGGAAGCCTTGAAAATCGAGCACGGTGACATAATCGACATCGATGTCCAGATATTTGCTCATCATCGTCTTCATCTCATCCTCAGCTAGAATGCCTGAGGTTTTCTCCTTGCTCTTGAAGCGGGGGTAAAACGCATTGATCTTGGTCTTCTTATAACCGCTCAGCTCGACGTAAGTATCCCGCGGAAGCGAGACAACCGTCGCCGAATGAGTCTTAGGATTCAGTGCAGCAACCATAATAACATCCGTGAGATTGGACGGATGCTTCGGGCGGTTGTCGGTTCCCAGCAGCAGCATAGTCAGCGGCTTAGACGAAGCAAGCTGGCTGTCCTGGACGGGCTGGTCCACTCCAAATCCTCCCTGCTCGAACTTATAGTACAGAAACCCTACGTAACCCAGCACAGCCAGGATCGTAACCAAAAGGATAATTAATAGCATTTTTCCCAAACGGGCTGCAAATCCCCGTTTCTTTGCTTTTTTCTTGCCCTGTTTTCCAGGAGCAGCCTTAACCTGCTGCCCTCTGCCCGTTTGTTGGGGTCCAGCGGGTCTTCTTGGAGGTAAACTTCCCTTGCTTGTACTCATAATAGAATAAGGTCCTTTTCATTTCGCATAGATTAGGTTGATTTATACTTACTATAGACGATTTCAAACGGTAAAAGTTGCGGTTATTGTCTTTTGGCTGCTGCAGCAGCCTTGCGCTTCTGCCGGGCCTCTACAAAATAACGGACCCGCACGAGCAGCATAAGTCCTACAGCCACCAGCAGGCACTGAATGATCGGCAGTTTGTCATGCTGAAAAATCAGCAGCATGCCTGAGCCAAGTGCCATCATCAGATAGAGCACGATTTCTTTACCAATGGGGAGCTTCTGATTCACGCGGAATACACGGTTATACACATAAGTCAGCAATATAAAAATGACAATATAGGCCACAATAGGATGCTCCGCAAACCATCTCTGCACAGCTCACCACTCCTCCCAAGGTATGTATCGCTTACATTATATCATCCCCGGGAGCTTTAATCCGCAAATAATCCCTGCAATTTAAAAGATCGCCTCACAAGTGGAAACGGCTTCGCCGTCCTCAAAAGGACGGTATCCGTTTCAGCGAGAAATAGAAAGATAATTTATAGTGTGAAGCAATAAATTCTTATATTTAAACAAATACAAGCCGCCGGAGTTGAATCCGGCGGCTTGTTCTATATCAGCTTAGGCCTGGCTGGCTTGTGCCGATTTACGCTGCTTTTCTACACGTTCACGCTCGCCCTTGTTCAGGATCTTCTTACGAAGACGAACAGATTTCGGGGTGATTTCACAATATTCGTCATCGTTCAGATACTCAAGCGCACCTTCCAGAGAGAACATCCGTGGGGTCTTCATTTTTACCGTTTCATCCTTCGTAGCGGAACGCACGTTGGTAAGTGCTTTTTCCTTACAGATGTTAACGATAATATCGTTATCACGGGTATGCTCACCGACGATCATACCTTCGTAGATTTCTGTTCCTGGCTCAAGGAATAGAATACCGCGGTCTTCTACGCCCATCATACCGTAGAACGTTGTACTTCCGGTCTCACTGGACACCAGCACGCCCTGATGACGTCCGCCAACCTGGCCGCCGATCAGTGGAGCATAGCTGTCAAAGGCATGGTTCATTACACCATAGCCGCGTGTCAGCGTCAGGAAGTGTGTATTGTAGCCAATCAGGCCGCGTGCAGGAATCAGGAATTCCAGACGAACTTGACCAGTACCGTGGTTAATCATGTTGACCATTTCGGCTTTGCGGCTGCCCAGGCTCTCCATTACGGCGCCCATGCTTTCTTCCGGAACGTCAATCATCAGACGTTCAAGCGGCTCCATCTTGGCTCCGTCGATTTCTTTGACGATAACCTCAGGCTTGGAAACCTGCATTTCATAACCTTCACGGCGCATATTCTCGATCAGGATACCGAGGTGAAGCTCACCGCGTCCGGATACGATAAAGGCGTCAGGAGAATCCGTTTCATCCACACGCAAGCTGACATCTGTTTCGAGCTCTTTGAACAGACGCTCGCGCAGCTTACGGGAAGTTACCCATTTGCCTTCTTTACCGGCAAACGGACTGTTGTTCACGAGGAACGTCATTTGCATCGTAGGCTCATCGATCTTCAGAACCGGAAGAGCTTCAGGATGCTGCGGATCGGCAATCGTCTCACCGATGTTGATATCCTTGATGCCTGCGATAGCAACGATGTCACCTGCGCCCGCTTCTTCGGTCTCTACGCGCTTGAGGCCCTGGAAGCCGAACAGCTTCTCGATCCGTGCCGTCTTGCTCTTACCGTCACGCATAATAACAGTTACGGATTGGCCTTGCTTAATAACACCGCGGTTTACACGTCCGATGGCAATACGGCCAAGGTATTCATTGTAATCCATCAGCGTAACAAGGAACTGCAGAGGTTCTTCAACTTTTTCAGTCGGAGCCGGGATATGCTCAACAATGGTTTCATACAAAGCAAGCATGTTGTCATCCTGTTTCTCAGTATCCATGCTCGATGTGCCGTTTAGTGCGGATGCATAAACTACCGGGAATTCCAGCTGATCGTCACTGGCTTCAAGCTCAATGAACAGATCCAGCACTTCATCAATAACTTCCTTCGGACGTGCAGCCGGACGGTCAATCTTGTTCACTACAACGATTGGTGTCAGGTGCTGTTCCAGCGCTTTGCGCAGAACGAACTTCGTTTGCGGCATGCAGCCTTCATAGGCGTCAACAACAAGCAGTACACCATCAACCATCTTCATGATCCGTTCCACTTCGCCGCCGAAGTCAGCATGGCCCGGGGTATCTACAATGTTGATCAAGAACTCTTTATAGGTAATTGCTGTATTTTTGGCTAGGATGGTGATTCCGCGTTCCCGCTCCAGGTCGTTCGAGTCCATGGCACGTTCTTGCAGGTGCTCATGCGCGCTAAAAATTCCTGATTGCTGCAAAAGCTGATCGACAAGTGTTGTTTTACCATGGTCAACGTGGGCAATGATCGCAATGTTGCGAATATCTTTTCTTGAATGCATGATTTGTATCCAAATCCTCTCATTTATCAAATTAAAAATGTTTAAATTTATAGCATGTCACGGCAGTCTCACAAAAGAAGCGCCTGGCAGAAAGCCGACGCTCCAACATTCCTTAATATTATAGTGAAAGCACTATGAAAAGCAAGTCTTTTTCTGAAAAAACGATTTCCAACTTCGTTTAATTTTTCTAATTTCGAGTCAGACCCTTTTTCCCTTGAGAAGATCCGCAAATTTCACAGCTGCCGGTTCACTCACCAGCCCCCGTTCCACTTCTTGCGGCTTCCCGGTTTTCCGCGCCCGGCCATCAGCCAAATCCCGGCAGCAATCAGTACCGCACCTAACAAATACAACGCTCCTGTGCCCAGCAGACTGAAGATAAACAGCACCAGACTCAGTGCTCCCAGTATGACAGACGTAGTCATCAGACCGCCGGTCCGCGCCGGAGAATACAGCGAATATTCATAAAGCCCGACAGCGATGCCGAACAGCAGCAGCGGCCACAGATGAGTCATAAGCCCCCAGCCCCAGGTATTGCATAACCCGAGCAGCAATCCATATACAGTCAATATTCCGGCCGGAATCAACACAGTTGCCGAAGCGCGGCGGCTGAAGAAAAGCACATGCAGGAACAGGCCTGGAACCAGTATCACGAGTGGCCATAAGGCCCGCCCGAGAAACCCGAACACCCCCAGCTTTCCGAATAGAATCACAATGCCGGCGGCGGCAATAAAAATACCCAGTTTCATGTCGTTTTTGGAAGACATCAATCACCCATCCCTTCAAATTCACGTCTATTCCTTGCCTCGTCACTTCGAAAGTTCATTCCTGCGACAGGATTCCCTTTATATTTTATCTGAAAAATAAATAAAACACCATCATTCTTCATATTTTAGGAGATGACAAGTGGAAACGGCTTCACGGTCCTCAAAAGGACGGTATCCGTTTCAGCGAGAAATAGAAGGATAATTTATAGCGTGAAGCATATAAATCCTTATATTTTGAAAAAGCTGCTCAGTCTAAAGAGGCTGCACCCCAGCTTATCCAGCTTTTGGCACAGCCTCTAGTATTGCCGCTTCTTAACCTGCGGATACGGTCCTCCGCTTAATCATGCCGGACAGGACAACGATAACACCAAGTGCAAGCGGCAAAATGGAGTGTAAAGACGGCAGCATAAAGGAGAGCACCGCGCCAAACTTGGCATCCTGCAGCAGCATTTCTCCAGCAGTATGGGCGAGTATGTAGGCGCCGATGAAGACAAGTACAGGAAACCGGTGCAGCCAGCCGACGATAATACCGCTTCCCCAGACGACGATCGGAATACTTAAAGCGATCCCGATGACGATCAGGGCTAAATCGCCCTTGGCCACTCCTGCAATTGCCAGCACATTGTCGAGACTCATGATGAAGTCCGCCAACAGAATGGTACGGATGGACCTCCACACGGTAGTGCTTTCCTCCACCCTTACCTCCTCTTCTTCCTCCAGCAGCAGCTTGAAGGCAATCCATAGCAGCAGAATGCCTCCGCCTGCTTCAATATAAGGGATTTTCAGCAACAGCACTGCTGCAAACGTCAGCACACACCGCAGAATGACAGCGCCCGCAGCCCCCCACCAGACAGCAGTTTTGCGGTGCTTCTCCGGGAGATTTTTGCTGGCCATCGCTATGACCATCGCGTTATCTCCGCTCAGCACAAGATTGATCATCAATATTTCCCCAAGCAGCAACAAGGAATCCATTAGCGTTTACCTCCCCGGACTACATGTAATTACATGTATGTGGAATCGCGAAAAGCTATGCTTCCTGTCCAACTTTTTTCCCGGCTGATGCATGTCCGGCCCCTTTTTAGCGTATACAAAACTATACCTGTCTAATGCTCTGACCAACAAACTATGGGAGTGACCCGGCTTGAATACAACCGTTACCGATTTTATATTGCCCTTGCTGAATATCGTCTTTCTCGATTTGATTCTGGCGGGGGACAACGCTATTGTCATCGGGCTTGCTGCACGAAATTTACCGGCAGACACCCAGAAAAAGGCTATTCTGCTTGGAACGGGCGGAGCCGTTGTGCTGCGGATCATCGCTACCATACTGGTTGTCTGGCTGCTGAAAGTCCCTTGGCTGCTGCTGTTCGGTGGTCTGCTGCTGATTCTGATTGCATACAAGCTGCTCAGCGGGGAAAATAACGATGCGGATATCAAGGCCGGAGGCACACTGTGGGCAGCTGTGCGGACAATTATTGTTGCCGACGCGGCTATGGGTCTGGACAATGTCATCGCCATTGCCGGAGCAGCCAATCACAATATCACGCTGGTTGTGGTAGGACTGCTTATCAGTGTCCCCATTGTGGTCTGGGGCAGCACGCTTTTTATTAAGCTGATTAACCGGTATCCCTGGATTATTTACATCGGTTCCGCAGTGCTGGGGTACACCGCCTCCACCATGATTAGCGGTGAACAGAAGCTCCAGCCTTTTTTTGAGCAGCACCCGCTGCTCCATGTTCTCTTCATCATCCTTGTGATTGCAGGCATACTGGCTGCAGGGCACTGGAAACGGCGGCTGGAGCACAAAAAGATCCCACATAGCGGGACCTCGGGCTAAGACATACCGTTTCATCAACAAAAAAAGGGGGGGCCGAAGTCCGTCAACGGTTTCGGGCCCCCCTGCTATTGTGTTAGAACCACTCTTCCTGCAGCCCGGCTTGCGCCGGAACTACATCGCGTGGTTTCTCATCCCCGTAAGGCGTAATGGAAATCGTCTCTGTCCCCTCGACAGCTGCATCCAGCCGTGCGGCATATCCGGGCAACGTCGCTTCAATCTTGTCCACAATCCGCAGATTCGGGTTGGTCGTAGGCGATTTTGGCACAAATAACGTGCAGCAATCCTCGTAAGGCAGGATAGATAAATCATAAGTGCCGATCATTTGGGAAAGCTCGACAATCTCGCTTTTGTCCATCATGACCAGCGGCCGCAGCAGCGGCAGCGTTGTAGCGCGTCCGATGACATTCATGCTGGACAACGTCTGGCTGGCCACCTGCCCCAGACTCTCCCCGGTAACCAGCGCAAGCGCCCCTTCCCGTTCAGCCAGCCGGGTGGTAATCTTCAGCATCGCCCGCCTCATCAGCGTAATAATCAGGTTATCCTGGCCAATTCCCGTAAAAGCGGTCTGCACCTCCGTAAACGGAACGAGATGCAGCTTAATTACCCCGGCATAACGCGACAGCACCCGCGCAAGATCCACGACCTTCTGGCGGGCAAGCTCGCTCGTATAAGGATAACTGTAGAAGTGGACACACTCCACTTCCAAACCGCGGCGCATCGAAGACCAGCCTGCCACGGGACTATCAATACCGCCGGACAGGAGGAGCATAGCCTTTCCGTTGGTTCCCAGCGGAAACCCTCCGACCCCGGGGATATTCTCACAGAAAATATAAGTATGCCCCTCGCGGATTTCGATCTTGAGCTCCATCTGCGGTGATTTCACATCCACGATCAGGCCGGGATAGCCTTGCAGCAGCGGAGTCGAGATCAGCTTATTCATCTCGATGGAGCCATGAGGGAACTCTTTCCATACCCGGCGCGCGTTGACCTTAAAGGTAGTACCCGGGGCTGGAGCGATAATCTCCAGGAAAGTCCGGCTGGCGGACAGGATATCGTCAAACTCCGATAAAGAGACTTTGACCGGACTAATAGAGGCGATGCCGAAGACATTCTTCAGCGACGCCGCCAACTCGCCGGCCGGCTCACCGTTCAACTGCACATAAATCCGTCCGAATTCCTTGCTCAGCACCACTTGGGGATAAGGCTTGACCATTTCCTTCACATGGCGCAGCACCGTCTTCTCGAACCGGGCCCGGTTCTTGCCCTTCAGTGTAAATTCCCCGTACCTCAGTATAAGCATATCTGCATATTCAATACTGCTTCCGCCGCTTATGGCAATTCCAGTTTCCTGCTCTTTCATCGGTTATCTCATGCCTCCTTCAACAATCTTCAAAGCCTGTACAGCCTTAAGCAGTGCCTGCTCCAGCAGGGCAATATCAGCTTCCGTATGGCTGTCGCCAAGGCTAATGCGGATTCCGCCAAGTGCCGTAGAAACATCCCTGCCCATGGACAGCAGAATCCGGCTCGGCTCGGCCAGCCGCGAAGAGCAGGCCGAACGGGTGGATACGACCATCCCCAGTTCCTCCAGCTTGCGGGCCAGCACCTCCCCCTTCATGCCGGGATAAGAGAAATGGACAATATGCGGAGCTCCGTCCTCCCTGCTGTTGATCTTCAATTCCGGGATGCCGGCCACAAACTTCAACAGCCGGTTGCGCAGCGGAATCATCACATGGTTAAACTGATCCCTCCGCTCGCCGCACATGCGGACGGCTTTGGCGGAAGCCACAACCGCCGGCACATTTTCCGTACCGGCACGGAGTCCGTTCTCCTGGGAGCCGCCAGTCAGCAACGGAAATAGTGTAACCCCTTCTCTTACATACAGCAGCCCCACCCCGCGCGGACCGCGGATTTTGTGGGGGGACAAGCTGTACAGGTCAGCCTGCCACTCACCCATTCTTGGCTCAAACCCGCTGTAGCCCTGCACTCCGTCCACATGAAACAGGGTCCGGTGGTTGGCAGCCTTCACCAGCCGTCCGATCTCCAGCAGCGGCTGTACTGTTCCAACCTCATTATTGACATGCATCACGCTGACAAGTACAGTATCCCGGCGCACCGCAGCGGCAATACGGGAGGGCTCAACCATTCCCGAGCTATCCGGTGCTACAAAGGTGACCTCCCAGCCCATGTTTTGCAGCTGCAGGCAGCTCTCATAGACCGAAGGATGCTCTATTTCCGTAGTCACGATATGGCGTCCCCTGCTCTGATACTGCAGAGCTGCGCCTTTTACCGCGAGGTTGTTGCTTTCGGTAGCACCAGAGGTGAACAGAATCTCCTGCGGCTTCACTCCGAGCGCGGCTGCGCAGACTTCCCTTGAACGTTTGATAAGCCGGTCCGCTTCCGTACCTGCACGGTGCAGCGACGAGGGATTGGCATAATGCTGCTTCATAATCTGCTCCATCGTCTGCACTACTTCTTCATAAGGGGGTGCGGCAGCGGCATAATCCCAGTACAGCATATATCGGGTCTCTCCTTTGCTTCTGTGCTGATAAGCTCATGCGCGAGAATATAGAATAACTGATCCGGCTGAACTTATAAAGTCTAGGTGCCTGTACTTTCTTATATCCGGAAAAAAGGATCAAACGGGTCCCGCCACCAGAGTGGTCCAGACGACACCATTTGATCCTTTTTATTATACCGCGTATTCAGCGCGGGCGCGTTCTATTTTGAGAATATAGGCCTGGGTTTCCTTCGGAAGCTGGGTAAGCTTCTCCATCAGCTCCTGGTCACTGTTGACTCCGAGCTTATTTACCCGTCCGGGACCAGCATTATAAGCGGCCAGTGCCATCTTCTCCTGCCCGTCAAAACGCTTCAGCTGATACGATAAATAACGTACCCCGCCGTCAATGCTCTGAGCCGGATCGAAGGGATCAGAAACGCCGAGTCCATTCGCCGTGCCATCCATCAGCTGCATCAATCCCTTCGCTCCCGCCGAAGAAACGACATTCGGGTTGAACGAGGATTCCGTATCGATTACTGCCTTGATCAAGTCTACCGGTACACCGTACTTCGTACTGGCCGTCTGAATCAGCTCTTCATAATCGGTAGGCCTGGTTTCCGTTATTTCCCCGGAAATTGCGTTATAAGAAGCGTTTGTCCCTCCAAGCTGCTGCCACAGCAGACCGCTTAGAGAGGAGCTGTCGCCAAGGGAATTCAGTGCAGTGGCGCTGTCCTTATCCTCCGGCTGCAACGTCCGCTCCTGCAGCAAAGCGGAAAACTCCGCTGACGTTGAACCCGATACTTCACTGGAATTTTTCCCTGTTTCACTTTTGAGGCTTGAACTTCTTAAGTTCACCCATCTTAGTTGCCCAACTCCGCTCCCTGAAGCCGGATTGATCGCCATATTGCACTTTCCTTTCCCTCTGCTGATCCTCTATATAAAATTCCTAACCTTAAAGAAACTCAATTTAAATTTAAAATACGACTTTATTTTACAGTCGAATCATAATAATTGCTATATGCTGACATGAAAAAACAGACTTCAGACCCTCATAGTTAGGTCTAAAAGCCTGTTTTGAATTCATTGCTTCTGGTTTCTTCTTACGTTAGCGGGCAAATGGTATCATGACAAAATAGCTGAGTGTGGATACAATCCCCAGTCCCATTGCCCATGCGCCGGTAGTTTTTTGCCCTTTGGCGTAAGCATAGTACCCAAGTATGGCAGCTACGGGACCAAGAATGACCGACCAGATGAACAAGGAGGCAATCCCGAACCCCAGCCCGACCCTCCCCATACTTTTACTGCCGGTCTCTGTCTCACTGTGCTCCTTAGTCTCGGCTGTTTTGCCGCCTGTGCTGTGAATGTGTGCCGGAAGCGGGCTTACCTCCGAGGCATATTCTTCATTGTGGGTCCGGTCCCGCCGGGGATAATCCACTCTACGCGGACGCAGGATGATTTTTTTCCTTTCGGACGGGTCAAGTTTGGATTTATCACTGTGTTTGTCCATTTTCAGGCCTCCTAGTTGTTAGGCTTGAAGGTCAGACAGCAGGTCGCGGACGAAGTTCCGGCATGATCATGATGATTGTTAGCCATCAGCTCTTCGGCATATTCTTCCTTGAACCCGCTGCCTGCATGCTTGTCGATTTCAATAACGATCTCCTCGGCCCGGCATAAGTTCTGTTCACCCCAATAATGACAGTTGCTCACACTGCATCTTACAAGCGGTTTTGCGGTTGTCATGTGATCACCTCAGGAATCATTATGTCCGTGGAATTTCATCTCTATGCGGTAGACGAGGTGCCAGTCCCCTCCACAAAACCCACAATAAAACTGTGTCCCAAGGCTTGTGCCGGAAGCTTAATCAATCAAGTGGAAACGGCTTCGCCGTCCTTTTTAAGGACGGTACCGTTTCAGCGAGAAATAGAAGGATGAATTTATCGTGTGAAACATATAAATGCTTATATTTACAAAAAAAAGACCGCTCCGCCATGTGTACATGACAGAAACGATCTTGAATTTCGTGAAATATGACATAAGATGTTAAACCTGGTTTTGCATACGCTTTTCAGTTAAATAATCATTCTCATAATAATTGAGGTCATCGCGCAGCTCTTCATAAACTTTGGTAATCTCCATAATAATATCACGGGCCGGGCGAACAGGCTTTTTGCGGAAACGGATGGCATCCTGGCCTGTGTAAGCGTAACGGCCGTCCTCGGAGTAACTCTCATTTTTTGGATAAAAGAAATTGTTGACTCCATAATGATATACATTATATAGCGCTTTTTGCGCGAATGCTTCGTCAAATGTGGCGCGGCGCAGGGCAACTCCCAGCTTCTCATAAGACATTTCCGAGAATACCAGCAGGTGGCGGAGATCTGACAGGAAACCTTGATAAAAAGCTACCGTTTCTTCATCTTCTTCGGTTACTAGCTGAGGCAGGGCATGGTTGTTGAGGAATAATTCCATTTTACCGATCACGGATTTAAGTTTTTCTCTCGTCGTTTCACACAATTTCTGCACATTGGCTGCTGACATGGCGAGTGCTCCCCCTTATTAGTCCTTGCTTCTTGTAGTCATTTTCAACTTCTGGTAGTCATTCTACAATAGGTATTGCTTATTTCCCTGTAACTTAATTATTCCTATTACTCTTTTTGATATTAACATAAAACCTTGGGACGCGGTATCCTTTTCTGTGATGCATAAAACGGGCGCTCTCTTCTAAACCTATAACTATTACGATGCCATGAAGGAGCGGAAAATATGTCCCGTAAAAATTTAACCGTCGCCGGTTTAGTCACCGCTGCGTTCACGGTAGTTCTACTGACGTTTGCGTTGCGGCCTGAAGGAGACGGAAAGCTGAAACAAGCAGCCGTGCCTAATCCCTCACAGGAAAAAACATTCAAGAAAACTTCCCTGGTTCAGGATGTTAAGGCTACAGACCGGCTGAACCGGACCGACGTCGGTAAACACCTAAGAACAATGCTTGCTGATACGCATGGTGCAGCCCCCCGAGATATTTCAGCATATGCCAAACGTCTGCAGCAAGGACACGGGCATATCACCATGCTCATCTGGATCGATTTCGTTACCCAGCAAACGCACACCTTCAAATCCTCACTGCCGGAGGGCAACGATCAGGAGAACAAACAGCTGCTGAAGTACCTGAATACGGCAAAATCAGCGATCAGAGGTCATCAATCCTATGAATCCCCTTCCTTCATCATCGGTCAGAAGAAATATTATTTCATGGCTCAGCGTGATCAGGATAGAAAAATTGGCGTCATTGCCCTGATTAATCAGAAGATCCTTGACCGTGTCGCCGATCATCAGCTCAAAAATTTGCGGCTGATCCCTTATCCGAAGGAAGGTAAGTACCGGGTGGAATCGGTTCATGCTGATACGCTGAAGGATATCACAGTCAAGACCGGCCATGATAATGAGAACGCCAGCCATTTCTACGAGAATGAAATCGTCGTACGCTTTAAGAACGGTCATCTCACTGCAGGACAGATCCAGACTATAACTGCGGACATCCGCTGCAAGGAGCCGCGCAAATTGGGATATGCCTATATTTTCCGTTCGGATAAAATGAACTATGCTGAGCTTAAAACCTACTTCACCTCTAAATGGCAGCCTGAATATACAGAGCCTCACTATATGTATTTAACCAATGAGACCGCAGTCGAAAATACAGGAGCCAGTGTAATTACACCTAATGATCTGCTGTTCTCTACCTACCAATGGAATTTGCCGGCTATTGAAACAGAGCAAGGCTGGAATTTGTCCAAGGGCAGCAAGGAAGTGGTTGTGGCTGTGGTCGATACCGGCGTACAGGCAAGCCATCCGGATCTGCAGGGCCAGCTTCTGGCGGGATATAACGCGGTCGCAAAAGGTTCGACACCGGATGACGATGTGGGGCATGGAACCCATGTAGCCGGCATTATCGGCGCAGTGATCAACAACGAGGAGGGAGTGGCCGGCATCAGCTGGTACAACAAAATCCTTCCAGTCAAAGCGCTGGACAACTCCGGCGCAGGCACCACGTATTCCGTCGCTGAAGGTATTATTTGGGCAGCCGACAACGGAGCAAAGGTGATCAATCTCAGCCTCGGCAACTATGCCGATTCGCAGTTTCTGCATGATGCGATTAAGTATGCCTATGACCGCGATGTCGTTATCGTTTCCGCAGCGGGCAACGATAACACTGAACGTCCGGGATTTCCCGCTGCTTATGAGGAGGTTCTGGCGGTTGCCGCGACTAACGCTAATGGAGAAAAAGCCTCTTTCTCCAATTACGGGGATTACATCGATGTCACCGCACCCGGGGAAAGCATCGCCAGCACCTACCCCGACAACCAGTATGCAGCATTGTCCGGCACCTCTATGGCCAGCCCCCATGTAGCTGCACTCGCGGGACTTGTACGTTCGCTCAACCCGGCGCTGACCAATAAGGAGGTCATGGAACTGATGATCTCGAACGCCGTCGACCTCGGCGATACCGGCCATGATAAATATTATGGCTGGGGTCAGGTCGACATCTATAGAACACTCCGGGCAGCCGGAGGAAGTGTAGTTCCGCTGCAGCTATTCCCGCAGCATGTCGATCGTCAATTGAAATCCATGCAGCACAGTCTGGAGAACAGCAATTAACGGACAGAGCTGAGATGCTTGTCCAAGAGCTTCAGGAACAGCCGCAGCCCGCGCTCCATATCCGCTTCCTTCATCTGCGAATAACATAGCCGGATATGCCGGGAAGGGACCTCTCCGGAGTAGCAGACATCGCCCGGAAGGAAAGAGATGCCCTCCTGCTCTGCCAGCTCATGCAGCCTGCCGATGCCGCTGGCCGTAGAAAGCTGCAGCCACAAATTCAGCCCGCCCTCAGGCAGATTCCAGGACACTCCCTGAGGGGCATGCTGTTTCAGCAGCTTTGCCGCCTTCTCCATGCGTCCCCGCAACGCGGTTCGCAGTTGCTCTGCGTAAGTTTCATATTTGCGCGCGATGAACGGAAGCACCGCCTTCTGGGTCAGCAGCGGGCTCCCGAGGTCACTCGCCGATTTGGCGGCAATCAGCCGGGAGAGAATGTTGCCTCCGGCGGCAACGCAGGCAATTCTGCAACCTGGGGCAATGACTTTGCTGAAGCTTTTCATGTACACAACATGCCCTTCTGCATCCATCGATTTGATCGAAGGCGGAGGCGGCTTGCGGAAATACAGATCACTGAACGGATCATCCTCCACAATGAGACAGCGGTAGCTTCTGGCGAGTTCCAGCAGCCGCTGTCTTCTTGTGATGCTCATCGTGACGCCGCTCGGATTCTGGAACGTAGGATTGGTATAGATTAGCTTCGGCGGTCTCCGGTCGCATAGTTTAGTGAGCACATCCACTTTCATCCCTTCGTTGTCCATGGGCACAAAGATCATCTCCGCCCCCCGGCCGGCAAAAACATCTATAGCCCCCGTATAGCTGGGCGCTTCCAGATACACGGTATCCCCGGGGCCGACAAACGTCCGGGCCACCAGATCAATCCCCTGCTGGGTTCCGCTCGTGATCATTAAATCAGATGAGCGCAGATAGATTCCATGACCTTGCAGATGTCTGCACATCACTTCCCGCAGCTCCAGATCCCCCTGGAAATTGCCGTACGAAGCCATTAGCTCCGGCTGTTCGGTCACAAGCGTTGACATGGTCGCACCGATAGAATCCAGCGGAAGCAGATCACCATGAATCGCTGCCATATGAAAAGGATATTCCACCTTGGAATAATCAAAATTACGCCATAGCTGGGCCCGCGGCAAAAAGTCGTCATACCCGTCCTGCCACCCCGCTCCAGCATCCAGGGACATTCGCGCTCTCTCGGCTACAAAACAGCCCTTTCCCTGGCTGCAGGTGATATGCCCGTGACTTTCCAGTTCAGCATAAGCTTTGCTTACCGTTACCTGGCTTACCTTCAGGGAAGATGCCAGATTTCTCACGGAAGGGAGGCGGGCCCCCGACTGCAGCAATCCCGAAGTGATCCGCTGGGCCATCGTTTCGCTGATTTGCTGCGGCAGAGATTTACTTCCGCTGCGGAGTAAATCAATATGCATCTGCACTTCCCCCCACTGTTATATTCAACGCTTTACTGTTATACCGCTATGCCGTTATGATACAACAAAATTGTAAAGCGGGGAGCATTTTTATGAAGATCAATTACTCTACGATGACGGAACATCTGGGATCCTCGGCAGTTCGTGAGATTCTGAAGATTACCCAAGGCAAAGACATCATTTCTCTGGCAGGCGGGCTGCCCGCCGAAGACTTCTTCCCGGTGGAAGCTGTTCGTGAGGCTTACAGCCGCGCTCTTGCCGGGGAGACATCGGCTCTGCAATATGGTCTGACCGAAGGCTATATTCCGCTGCGTGAGCAGGTTGCGGCCAGGCTGACCCGTCAAGGTATCCCCACCGATATCTCGGAAATGCTCCTCACCACAGGCTCCCAGCAAGCCATCGACCTGCTGTGCAAAATACTGCTTGATCCCGGAGACGCTGTCCTCGTGGAAGCTCCAACTTATATGGCGGCCTTGCAGGTGATGAACTCCTACCGGGCGGACATTCACATTGTTCAGAGCGATGAATCCGGCATGCTGCCGGACCATCTGGAGGAGCAGCTTCGCACACACCGCCCCAAGCTGCTCTATGCCGTCCCTACCTTCAACAACCCCTCCGGGGCCACCTGGAGCAAGGAACGCCGCGAACAGGTGGTCTCCCTGTGCCGACGATATGGCGTGCTGATTCTTGAAGACAACCCTTACGGTGAAATTAAGTTCGACGACGCTGCTGCTGATGCTTATCCTCCATCACTGGCAGCGATCGACAGAAGCTGCGGCGAGGATTACTGTGTCGTCTACACGGGAACATTCTCCAAGATAGTCGCACCTGCCCTGCGTACCGGCTGGATTATCGGCCCGGCTGAGCTGATCCGGGTAGTTGCCAAAGCGAAGCAGGCAGCCGACCTGCATTCCAGCACCATAGACCAGCGTGCCCTCTATGAACTGCTTCGGGTCTTTGACCTTGAGGGACATATCCGTCTTATCTCCCGCGAATACCATTCACGGATGAAGCAGCTCTCAGCCGAGCTGTCGTCGCGCGGCTGGGAAGACGCAAAGTTCGAAGAACCACGAGGCGGGATGTTCCTGTGGCTGAAGCTGTCCACCGCTATTAACACTGCCGGGCTGCTTCCATTCGCCGTGGAGCAAGGTGTAGCCTTTGTACCCGGTGAAGTATTCTATTCCGCCAAGCCGGTGAAAAATGCAATGCGGCTGAACTTCACCCATACGCCGCCGGAGCTGGTTCCGCTCGCTGTAGGGCGGCTGGAAAAGGCCATCAGCCAGTATTCCCAGAGCCTGAAGACAACGCTCATGCCGACGCTGGAATAACAGACACCCCGCTGCGTTGCCTGTCAGATATTGTTGCTTCTGCTAGAACAGCCGCCAGGAATACTCCGGCACGTTCGTGCTTAGTCTGAAGGTAGAATTTCGCAAAAACACTGCTCTTACCCGAAGACTCTACATGATCTGCTTTCGGCACGGACTCCAGAGCCCTTATTTGTCAAAAATCAGCTCAATAATGCCTGGTGCGGACTCCAGTGCAGTTAATTAGCAATAGAACGGCTATTAACCTCACTATTTCAGTAAATAACGCCGCCTGAGTCCGCTTCTACGACAAAAACAGTATTGTCGCCTAAATATCGTCACTGAGGTCCGCCAGAGTGATCATCCAAAACAACAAAAAAGATCGTACCGTTCTCGTGCAAACAAACAGGGAGCGATGCGGTCTTTTTAATTTCATCTTTGAACTAAGGCGTTAAAAAAGCGGCCTTCCAAAGGAAGGCCGCTGTCTGTCGTATATAATTCACAGTATAACAGTTCATAAGAGTTGTCAGTTAGGAAAGTTTGCCGTAAGCCGGGTTCTGTGCTCGTCGTGGTTCAAACGGGAACTACCCTCCCACCATAAGCGACAATCATCTATCTAGGCCATACATTACTGCACAGCTCCAGCGACCAACCTAGACACGCCTCAGGCGAAGGCTGCTCTTCCGGTTAAGGAAGCGCTGCGTCTCATTAGGTCTTGCTCCAGATGGGGTTTACCAGGAACGAAGTCACCAGCGTTCCTCGGGGTCTCTTACACCTCGGTTCCATCCTTGCCTGTGCCGCCCGAAAGCGGCCATCGGCGGTCCATTTCTGTGGCACTATCCTTCGGCTCGCGCCGACTGGATGTTATCCAGCACCCTGCCTTGTGGAGCCCGGACTTTCCTCCCGCGGCGTCTTCACGCACACCGGCGATTGTCTGTCAAACTTCCCGATCAACATTGTATATTATACAGATTTGCCGCAACCTGCACAAGTGTAAATAAAGGGAATCTACAGGAATTTGAAAGGCTCTGTATCAATCTGCGAAGCATACACCGCTGTGCCGTACTTATGCTCAGCCAGCTTCCCCTGAATCCACTCGGCCACTTTCTCCTTCATAATCTTCTCCGCATTATGTCCCGGATCAATTAATGAGATGCCGGCCAAGTAAGCATCTTGAGCCGTATGATAATCGACATCGCCAGTCACCAGTACATCGGCTCCTTTGAAGATGGCGCTGTTATAATACTTCGCCCCCGAGCCGCCCATTACAGCCGCTTTGCGGATGGGGCGGTTCAAATCGCCCACAACACGAACGTGATCGACCTTCAGGCCGGTTTTGACCGTCTCGATAAATTCGCCAAGCGTTGTTGGCTCCTTAAGCTTGCCTACTCTGCCGAGTCCGAGGCTGCGGCCTTTAAGGTCCATGGAATAAAGATCATACGCTACCTCTTCGTAAGGATGAGCTTTAAGCATCGCCTGAACTACTTTATTGCGGATAGACAGCGGCACGATCGTTTCGATGCGGACTTCCTCGGCGCGTTCCATTTTACCCGCTTCTCCAATATAAGGTTGAGAGCCTTCACGCGGAATGAAGGTGCCGTAGCCTTCGATGTTGAAGCTGCAATGGCTGTAGTTGCCGATCCAGCCTGCACCGGCATTTAGAATAGCGTCCAGCACCTTCTGGTGATGATCCTTCGGCACGAATACAACCAGCTTGGACAGCTGCTCGGTATGAATGTCCTTGATCGGCGCACCGTTCTCGATGCCAAGCGCTTCCGCCATCCAGTCGTTCATCCCGCCTTCAGCGACATCCAGGTTGGTATGGCTGATGTATACGGCAATATCATTTTTGATCAGCTTCTCATAGAGCTTGCCCATCGGTGTTTCGGTCTGTATCCCCTTAAGCGGACGAAAGATAATCGCGTGATGGGCGATGATCAGGTTGCAGCCCTGAGCAATCGCTTCGTCCACAATGTCGTCGTTGACGTCCAGTGCAACCAGCACGCCGGTAATTTCTTTCTGCAGGCTGCCCAGCTGAAGGCCGATGTTGTCCCATTCCTCAGCCAGATGTTTCGGGGCAAGCTGCTCCATATACCCGATTACAGTTTGTCCTTTGGCGTACATTTCAGCACCTCCGAGATTGTTGTGATCTGCGCCGTGATCCTGCTGCGCTTTTCTTCCGCCGATTCAAGCTCCGAGCGGGACAAGGAAGCCAGAATCCCTTCCAATTTTGCAATCTCACTCTGCCATTTGGCAGTAAATACGGCGTTTGGCGCTTGCAGCAGCCAAGGCCCCATTTGCAGAAGCAGCTCCTTGCTGCATACCATGTTGCCACCGGCAAGCTGCCGTTCATGATAAAGCTGCTCATTTGTGATCCCTGCAGCTTCACCCTCAGGGACCGCCGTCAGTATTTCATATATTTTCCCGTCTTCTTCCAGGATATGCTCTGCCGTAAGCACCCATTGGTTGTTCAGCAGCCAGCGGCGCAGAATATCCTCGCCCACATTTGGCTGCAGCGCAAGCAGTTTCACACCTGCAAGCTTGCCGAGGCTTTTGCCGCGGTCCAGGATAGCGGCAATCAATGCGCCGCCCATTCCGGCGATGGAGATGCTGTCAGCTTCACCCGGCTCCAGCACTTCGAGGCCGTCTCCGCGCCGCACCTCAATCTGTTTGCCCAGGCCCGCCTCCGCCACACCTCTACGCGCTGCTTCATAAGGTCCTGGATTGACTTCACCTGCTATTGCAGAGACCGCTTTCCCGCTTCTCAAGGCAGCTACCGGAAGCAGCGCATGATCCGAGCCAATATCGGCAAGTTTGCTGCCTGTTGGAATCTGCTCCAGCACAAGCTGGAGCCGGTTTGATAATTTTACGTTGTTCATGAGGCCACCCACGTTATCCATTTTTTTCGGAAAATAAACAGCAGCGCAAGGCCTACTGCAATCTTAAATATTAACACCAGCGACACCCATTCCGGATAATCCGGTCTGAGCCACAGCGCATCAATCTCCGGCATCAGCCAGAGCGACACTCCGACGCCCAAATATACCCCTGAAACCCCTTTGATCCTGTGGTACAACAACCAGCTCAGCCAGACCATCAGTATGCAGAGCGGCAGCCAGAGCAGCTCAAGCTCCAGAACCGAAGCATCAGGGCGCATTTGGCCGGAGAACCCGGCATAGAGCAGGGCCCAGAAGGCAAACCCGCAATAGTGCAGCAAGCCTATACGCAATGTGAATCCGAGTATCACCCACAATAGGCCGCATACTGCGATCAGCAGCGGCCGCCAAAAGTCCGCGTTCAGATCATGCAGAGCAATGAGCCAGAGGCCAAATCCTATCGTCAGTACACTGCCAACTCCTGCCAAAACAAGACTGATCATGTGGTTTCGATCCCGGTAAATAGCCGAATAACCGTAACAAACAATTAGTACACATAGAGCTGTGGCAAGTTGCAAAGGCCAAGGAAAAACGCTAAAATAAAGACTAATCAAGAAAATCAAGGAAATAATTCCAAAACCAAACAACCATATTTTGATGCTGCCCTGCTGAAGATTTTTCAGCGAGATCGGATTGCTGTCTTTGATCTCCTTCTCATCATCGTAAAGGTTGGTCAAGAAGTCGCAATACTGCTCAGGCAGTAGCTTGCTCCTTCTCCAGTAATGAATTTCTCTTAATATAATTTCTCGTTTTTCCAAATTCAACGGCTAATCCCTCTCTTTTCACACCTTTACTTAGGTGTATCTCAAGATAAAAGGACCTCCTGCCACCGTGCAGCAGAAGGTCCGGTTTTATGAAACCTATTCGAGGAAATCTTTAAGCCGTTTGCTGCGGCTTGGGTGGCGCAGCTTACGCAGCGCTTTTGCTTCAATCTGGCGGATCCGCTCACGGGTTACGCCGAATACTTTACCCACTTCCTCAAGCGTTCTCGTCCGGCCGTCATCCAGACCGAAACGAAGACGAAGCACATTTTCTTCACGCTCGGTGAGCGTGTCCAGCACATCCTCCAGCTGTTCCTTCAGCAGTTCATAGGCTGCTGCATCCGCAGGAGCAAGCGCCTCCTGATCCTCAATGAAATCGCCCAGATGCGAATCATCCTCTTCACCGATTGGTGTTTCCAGGGAAACCGGCTCTTGGGCAATCTTCATGATTTCTCTGACTTTCTCAACCGTCAATTCCATTTCAGCCGCAATTTCTTCCGGCGAAGGCTCGCGTCCAAGCTCTTGCAGCAGCTGACGGGAGACACGAATCAGCTTGTTGATGGTCTCCACCATATGCACTGGAATACGGATTGTCCGCGCCTGGTCAGCGATAGCCCGCGTAATAGCCTGGCGAATCCACCAAGTAGCATAGGTACTGAATTTGAACCCTTTATTGTGGTCAAATTTCTCAACCGCTTTGATCAGACCCATATTGCCCTCCTGGATCAAATCCAGGAACAGCATACCGCGTCCAACATAACGCTTGGCGATACTGACAACGAGCCGCAGATTCGCTTCAGCCAGCCGGCGTTTCGCTTCCTCATCACCGTTTTTGATTCTCATGGCCAGTTCGACTTCATCGTCAGCCGAGAGCAACGGCACACGTCCGATTTCCTTCAGATACATCCGGACGGGGTCGTTAATTTTGATTCCCGGCGGCAGCGACAAATCGTCGTCAAAGCTGAAGTCGTCAGAGTCGCTATTCTCGTTGTCCTCGCTCTGGCGGAGCGGTGAACCTTCCTCGTCATTCTCATTTACAACCTCAATACCGAGGTCGCTGAGCTGCTCGTAGAATTCCTCCATCTGCTCGGGGTCTTGATCAAACGGCGACAATTTCTCCATAATATCTTTGTAGTTCAATGATGATCTTTTCTTGCCGTGCTCAATAAGCTGGTCCTTAGCCTGATCCAGAGTAAATTCTGCTTCCAGTTCAGTGTGCTGATCGTTAGCCATAATTCGACTCCCTCCTCCCTAGGTACATCCTGTCAATTCCTTATTGTCTCTCTAGGGTTATAATCTCACTTGCAATTTGTGCCGCACGCAAAAAGTCACCGGATTTCTCCGCTTGAATCATTTCTTCGCGTTTTTGCTCCATCCTGCGCTGCAGGGGGTACTTCCTTACTTCACGGATGCAATCGTCCAAAACCTGCGTATTCCAATCCGGCGGTGTGTCCATCATGGATATCGCTGTTGCAGTCTTCTCCAGACGATCATCCTGTAGTGATGATAAAAAACGACTGATGCCGGGTGGTTTGCCTTGCGCATAATAGGCATATAGATAAGCGGCGATTGCCGCATGATCATCGATGTTGAACTCTTCTCCGAGGCGTTCGCCTACATAAGTAGCAGCTTCCGGGTCCTGAATCATAAAGGATAGCAGGCGCCGTTCCGCAACATGATAAGCGGGCAGTAAAGTAGGTGTCTGCACTTGCCCTTTTTTATGCCTACCATTATTCCACCTTTTATCGTTATTATCCCCTTCGGGGATGTTTTTTTGCATCGACGCCCGCAGCAAGTTGCAATCCTGCTTTAAGCTATCATATGACAGCTCCAGCTCTGAGGATATTTCCCGCAGATAAACTTCACGCTCGGTCGAAGATTGCAGTGATGCAATAATCTCCAATGCCTCCTTGACATAGGCGATTTTGCCGTCTTCCTCTAGGAGTATATGGTTTTTTTTCAGATATATAAGCTTAAATTTTATGGATGATACCACCGAATCCATCACCTGTTCCTTGAATCTGTCCCCGCCGTGACGGGAGATAAATTCATCCGGATCCAGACCGCTCGGCAGCACGGCAACCTTCACCCGCAGATCATTGCTTTCCAGCATCGGGATCGCCTTCATCGCTGCAGCTTGTCCCGCCCGGTCGCCATCGTAGGCAAGAACAATCTCGTCAGCCAGACTTTTCATCAGGGCTACATGTCCCTCAGTCAGCGAGGTTCCCATGGTAGCCACGCCGTTATGCACACCTGCTTCCCAGGCCGAAATGACATCGCCGTATCCTTCGAAGAGGACGATTTGCCGCGTTTTGCGGATGGATGCTTTGGACTGGTGCAAATTGTACAGAATCCGGCTTTTGTTAAATAGTCTGCTCTCCGGGGAATTCAAATATTTCGGCTGACCTTCCCCAAGAATTCTTCCGGCAAAAGCAATGGTCTTGCCTGTGCGGTTCGCAATCGGAAAAATAACGCGCCCGCGAAAACGGTCGAGATACCCTTTGCCCTCGCCCCTGGCAGACAACAGTCCGCCCTTTTCCATTTCAGCAAGATCAAAATTCCGTTTCTCCAGAAACTGCAGCAGGGTGTCCCATCGGTCTGGAGCATAGCCGATTTGAAACTGGTCGATCATTTTATCACTGAAGTTCCGGGATCTTAAATAATTCATTGCGGCAGTGCCGTATTCCGTGTTCTTCAGCAAAAAATGATAAAATTTGGCCGACAACTCATAAGCCTGTATCAGCCGGTCCCGCTCAGGATCGGGAGGAGATAATGTGCCTCCTTTGCCTTCGGGAATAGCAATATCGCTTTCTTCCGCCATTATTCTGACTGCTTCGGGGAAGGATAACCCTTCGATTTCCATCCTGAATTTGATGGCATTTCCGCCCATACCACAGCCAAAGCAATGAAAAACTCCCCGGTCCGGGGTTACGGTGAAGGAAGGGGATTTCTCCGAATGGAACGGGCAGAGGCCCCATAAATATTTCCCCTGCTTGGACAAATGGACAACCTTACCGACGGTATCGACAATGTCATGCCGCGCCAGCACGCTCTCGATAACTTCTTCTGGAATATTACCGTGTCCGCTAGCCACTTCAACCACCTTCATCTCTTAACAAATAAATATAATTCGCTATAGCTCCACATTCTCCTGCAAAATTGTTAAAAGTTTTGTCAGTTTATGTTGAAAATTCATTTTTTCCTCTGCGGTGATGGCTTTTGGACCCTTGGAATAATGCCCCCGCCTGCGTTCCACCGCATTGGCATGCCTGCTCTCCAGCATAAAATCCATGTTGGAATTATCATATTCCTGTCCCCGGTTAGAGAGCACCTTGCAACGTTTGCCGAGCGCAAGTGCCGCCAGGCCGTAATCCTGTGTAATGACTACATCTCCAGCAGAAACATGATTGGCAATATACAGGTCTGCACTGTCTGCGCCGCGGTCCACCTGCACCACAGTAACACCTTCTTCAGCTTGCAGCACATGATCAAAAGAAGAAACCATCAATACCGGAATGCCGAAAGAACGGGCTACAGCAACGATTTCCTTCTTGACCGGGCACGCGTCCCCGTCGACTACAATTGTTCTTTCTTGGGATCTCAACATGACATCACCAAATTCCCGTGTAATATATATACGCTTTGCCAAACGAAAATCCTTCTTTGATAAAGCATAAATACGGAACGAATGTCAACTTACGCATTGGCACCGTTCCGTATATTTATACCCTAAACCATCGATCTATACCATAAAAATCACAAACATTACTTGCATGCTGCCGGGTTTTACCAAACCAGCTTACCGAAATCGGCAAAAGATTTGGAGTCGGCATCAATGCCGGCCAGCAGCGCAAGACGGTTCGCGCGTATTCCCTCATCTTCAGCCATAACCATTACGGAATCGAAGAATCCGGTAACGGCATCCTTAAGGCCGGAAAGAATCCGCAGCGCTTCAGCAGCATTTCGGGCAGTGAGCGCTTCATGATACGGCGTGTGAATACCCTGCCATGTTTCGTACAGCTTAAGCTCAGCCTCTTCTTTCAGCAATGAAGGCTCAACCACAATGCCTTCCGGCGCCTTCGCTGCCAGATTGCTGATACGAGTCAGCGAATCCACAGTGATCTTGAAATCAGCGACTTCATTCACAGCATCGGTAAGCGCACGGCTTCTGCCTACAACAGCGACAATGTCATCAAAACCAGCGGCAGTCACCGCATCCACCACATCGTAGCGGATATTGTCGTCGGACAAAAGTCGTTTTACGCGCAGACCGAAGAACTCGTAAAGGTTTATACGCAGCTCAGGGGCAAAATGTTTCTCTGTACGCAAATTTTCATGAATTTCCAAAGCCGCAGCGAAAATTTCCTGCAAAGAGATTGGCAATTGATGCTCCAGCACCATCTGCACAATGCCTGCCGCCTGGCGTCGAAGCGCGTAAGGGTCTTGTGAACCGGTCGGAATAATACCGATGGAGAAGCAGCCCACGATCGTATCGATTTTATCGGCCAGGCTGACTATAAGACCAGCTTGCGTAGAAGGAACTGCATCTCCGGCAAAACGCGGCTGATAATGCTCAAAAATACCTTTTGCCACATTTTCCGCTTCTCCCGCTTTGCGGGCATAATCTTCACCCATTGTGCCCTGAAGCTCAGGGAACTCATAGACCATCTGCGTCACCAGATCGAATTTGCAAATATCAGCCGTACGGCTGACTTCAGCCGCAGTATCTGCGGACAACCCCAGCTTCGCAGCAAGCTTGTCAGAAATGGCGCGGATGCGGCGGACCTTATCGCCAACGCTGCCCAGCTCTTCGTGATACACGATTGATTCCAGCTTAGCCAGCGCATCGCTGATCTGCATTTTCTGATCTTCTCCATAAAAGAACTTCGCATCCGATAGGCGGGCACGCAACACCTTTTCGTTCCCCTTGGCAATGACGTCCAGCGATTCTGCATTTCCGTTACGCACGGTAACGAAGAACGGCAGGAGTGTGCCTGCGCTATCTAAGACCGGGAAGTAACGCTGATGCTCGCGCATTGAAGTGATCAGCACATCCTGCGGAATGTTCAAGAAGGAAGGATCGAATGTGCCAAACAGTACAGTCGGTGTTTCTACCAGGAACAGCACTTCCTCCAGCAGATCTTCTTTGATGGCAATTGTCCAGCTTTTCTCTGCTGCCAGCTTGTTGATCTGGTTCAGAATCAGCTCTTCACGTTCCTTCACATCAACCAGCACGTGCTGCGCACGCATAGCTTCCACATAATCTGCAGGTTCAGCAATAACAGCATTCGTTCCAAGGAAACGGTGGCCACGGCTGGTATTGCCTGCTTTAACCCCTGTAATTTCCAGATCAATGATCTCCTGCCCAAACAAGGCAACCAGCCAACGGATCGGACGGACAAATTTAAAATCATACGCTCCCCAGCGCATATTTTTCGGAAAGGTCATCGAGCTGACAATGCCGCTGAGTCCTTCGGACAATAGCGAGGAAGTATTTACACCTGCACTGTTTTTGGTGGCGTAGATATACTCCACTCCGGCCAATTCTTTAAAGGTAAACTGCTCCGTCGACACCCCTTGGCTGCGGGCAAAGCCGAGTGCGGCCTTGCTCCACTCGCCGCTCGCGTCCAACGCGATTTTACGAGAAGGGCCCTTCACCTCTTCGCTGATATCCTCTTGCCTTTCGGCAGCATCCTTCACCAGAACCGTAAGGCGGCGCGGTGTTGCATATGCGTTGACTCCGCCATGGGAAATACGCGAAGCTTCCAGCCATTTAGTTGTTCTGTCTTTCAACTGCTCCATCGCAGCGCGGATGAAGCGTGCAGGCACCTCTTCCAAACCGATCTCGAACAATATATCTTTAGACAAGGTCAGCACCTTCTTTCTTCAGCAGCGGGAAGCCAAGCTTCTCGCGTTCCTCAAGATATGTCGCCGCAACGGTACGGGCCAGATTCCGCACCCGCGTAATAAAGCCCGTGCGTTCGGTAACGCTGATCGCTCCGCGTGCATCCAGAAGATTGAAGGTATGCGAGCATTTCAGCACATAATCGTAAGCCGGAAACACCAGATGGTGCTCCATAGCTCTGCGTGCTTCCTCTTCGTAGGTATTAAAGAGTGTGAACAGCATTTTGACATCGGAGACTTCAAATGTATAGGTCGAGTGCTCAACCTCCGGTTGATGGAATACATCACCATAGGTCATGCCGTCCACCCATTCCAGATCAAACACATTTTCTTTCTTCATGATGTTGGAGGCCAACCGTTCCAATCCGTATGTGATCTCAACAGCAACCGGTTTGGTCTCAATTCCTCCGACTTGCTGGAAGTAAGTAAACTGAGTAACCTCTTCGCCGTTCAGCCATACTTCCCAGCCAAGGCCTGCACAGCCCAGCGACGGATTCTCCCAGTTATCTTCTACAAACCGGATATCATTCAGCAGCGGATCTACACCAAGCGCCTTCAGGCTTTCCAGATAAAGCTCCTGGATGTTGTCCGGTGAAGGCTTGATGATCACCTGGAACTGGTGATGCTGGTACAGGCGGTTCGGGTTCTCGCCATAACGTCCATCCGATGGACGGCGGGAAGGCTCAACGTAAGCTACTTTCCACGGCTCCGGTCCAAGCGAACGCAAAAACGTCATAGGGTTCATCGTGCCCGCCCCTTTTTCCGTATCATACGGCTGGACGAGAATACAATTCTCTGCTGCCCAGAACTGCTGCAGTGTCAAAATCATCTGCTGAAAATTCATACTACCGACTCCTTCGCTTACAAGTTTTTGGCACGCTGTGCCTTGAGGCTCTTGCTCCTGCGCGATGGAGGCGGCACTCTTTTATACTTGCGGCTGTACAGGATTATTGGTTAAATCCTCACCACAAGGCAAAAAAGCTCCCGCCCCCATGCCTGATATACAGACATAGGGACGAGAGCTTAACTTATTCTCCCGCGGTTCCACCCTACTTGATTACGCATCCGGTATCCGGCTAATAAAGCAGGCCAATCCGATGAGCGCAATCCACTTTTCATTCTGCCGTTACCGTACTCCCGGGTGCCCTGTTCATGAACCTTGTCCCGCCAGGCTTCCACTATCCCCGGCTCGCTTAAGCGACAAATTTGCCCATTACTTTCCCGATCACTGTACGTCTCCAAATGTCAGAGCAACAACGGCTGTATACAACAAGAAGAAACTGTCACCATAGTAACGGAAAATTTGGATTTCGTCAAATATCGTATTTGTCGAGCTGATCAAGAAACCCTTGCGACTTCAGCTTCAGCCCAAGCTGCATGTCCATAAAGGCACGCATAATCTTTTTAAGTTCTGCGCGGGTGCCTTCCTTCACGTCGACATTTCCAAGCCGGGTTAAATCAAGTGCAGCGAATAAACGCAGCAGCTTCAGCGCCCGCGGAGAAATCTCCATGGCTGGAGGATCATTATGCCTGCAGCTGCGGCAGAGCACCCCGCCGAGGCGGGGGCTTATTCTGAGTTCTTCATCAGGTTTGTCCAACCCGCATACGACACAGGCATCCAGCTCCGGACCATATCCGGCCGCCTGCAGTATTTTCATCTCAAAAACATTTATAATGACACCGGGTTCCTTGCCGTCCTCAAGTGCATTCAAGCAGGCTGAAAGCTGGCGGAACCAAAAGCTTCCCGTCTCCTCATCATGCAGCACACGGTCAAGCAGCTCGCAGGCATATGAAGCATATGCCGCTTTGAACAAATCCCCGCGCAGCGGATGGTGAGACTGTGTAATTTCCCCGGCATTTAATGTACCCAGTCCCCCGTTGTTGCGGAAAAACACAAATTCCCCTACAGTGAACAGCTGGATCAGAGCAGCATGGCGGCTTTTGACCTTCTTGGCGCCACGCACCAGAACGCCTACTTTGCCGGCGTTCTCGGTGCAAAGCGTAATAATCGCGTTCCCCTCGCCGTAGTCCATGCTGCGGATGACGATCCCTTCCACCCTGTGTAGCATGCTTCTTCCCCCAACCATTCGGCAAGCAACCAGTCCTTATTGCGCTTCTTCATCAAGGGCCTTCTCTTCCTCTGCAAGCAGCAGACCGCCTTCATCCAGCGGATCTACGGCTTCTCTGTACAGCAGATAAGCATCGACATCTCCAGTCATTGCAAAATACTTCCACGAAAAGTCTCGCATTCGTATTCATCCTTTCTTCGGAAACACGATGTCTCTTCAGAAATAGGATGTGCGATGTGCCAGGTTCTATCCTTGCAATTCCTGCCAAGAAGCTGCGGAGCCCAAGATTAAAGGTCTTTATGGAAGCCCAAATCCCGCAGTACGCGGTCCTGATTGCGCCAGTCTTTTTTCACTTTTACCCATAGCTCCAGAAAAATCTTCGATCCCAGCAGATTCTCGATATCCGTACGGGCGCGCCGGCCCACTTCTTTCAGCAGCGCACCCTGCTTGCCGATAATGATCCCCTTCTGGGAATCGCGCTCCACAAAAATAACGGCAGAAATATGCACAACTCCATTGGGTTCTACACTCATATCTTCGATGGCCACCGCAATGGAATGCGGCACCTCTTCGCGGGTCATATGGAGAATCTTCTCGCGGATCAGCTCCGCGCAGACGAACTGCTCCGGATGATCGGTAATCTGATCGTCGGGATAATACTGCGGACCTTCCGGCAAATATTTCGCCACCTGATCCAGCAGGGTATTCACATTGTTGCCCAGCTTGGCGGAGATCGGTACGATTTCGGCAAACTCATGCAGCTTGTTGTACTGTGTAATCAGCGGCAGCAGCGCTTCCGGCTCGATCTTGTCAATTTTGTTCATCACCAGAATAACCGGTGTCTTGATACTGTGTAATTGCTCCGCGATAAAGCGGTCGCCGCCGCCGAGTCCTTCGGATGCGTCCACCAGAAACAGCACAGCCTCCACTTCATGCAGCGTGCTCATCGCCGTCTGGTTCATGTAGTCACCCAGCTTGGATTGTCTTTTATGGATACCCGGCGTGTCCAAAAATACGATCTGCGAGTTGTTGGCAGTGTAAACCCCGTGGATTTTGTTTCTGGTTGTCTGCGGCTTGTCCGACATGATGGCAATTTTTTGGCCAATCACCTGGTTCATAAGTGTCGATTTGCCTACATTCGGTCTGCCGATAATGGCAACAAACCCTGATTTGAATTTCAATATAATCTTCCTTCCTTTTTCAAAAACGTTAAAAACTGTTTCAAAAGCTTTTTTCGATCCCCCTAAATCCCCCTTAGCCAAGGGGGACCCCAAGGGCTCCAGCCCTCTGGACACCCGGAATGGGATGGCACAGTTAGGTTCGGCGCTTGGAATAGGCGGCGTGCTTGGAGCGCTTTCGTCCCCTGCGGGAACACGCTTGGATGGTGGCGCCGGGGATATTACTCAAAACCTTGTTCTTGATCCCCTTAGCCAAGTTACTCTGAAGATTAGGAGTTGCTTAGCACATTTTGAACATTTTCACACTGATAGTTACGTTAAACAATTTGAAGCAGTCTCACTTGATATTCTGTTGCATTTAGTGCAGCAGAATTCACATAAATAAGGCTGTTTTCTGCATCTGCTGCATTTTGTGCAATTGATTTGCTCAGAACAGGCGAAAAACAGGCGAACTACCTCATCCTGCTGCACAAAGTGCAACAGATTTCCATTTCAAAGAAACATCAGCTAATTCTACTGCACATACTGCAGTAGAATACAGTTAACATCGAAACAGCTAACCGCTGTTTCTATATGCAGGCTTTTACTCAGGAGCTTGCCCCTGCTCCAGATCGTCCGGACCGAAAGCACCCGGGAGCAGGTCACGCACGGTAGTCTCCACGATATCGCCTTTCATATTCCCGAGGATGACCTTCATGTCGGGACCGCATAGTTCCACCATCACCTGCCGGCAGACACCGCAGGGCGATACGGGGCCATCGGTATCGGCAACAACCGCCATGGCCTGGAAGCTGCGGGCTTTATGGCCGTCCGCGATGGCGCGGAACATCGCAGTCCGCTCCGCACAGTTGGTCGGCCCGTAAGCAGCATTCTCAATGTTGCAGCCATGATGGACATGGCCGTCCTGATCCAGCAGCGCAGCACCGACGCCAAAGCGGGAATAAGGTATATAGGCACTCGTTCGTGCCTTTATCGCTTCTTGAAGAAGTAGCGCAGAATCCATAGTGATCCTCCTAAAAGTTTTGTAAGCATAGACTTCATCGAGCAACTTCGGACAAAACTTGCTTCGATAGCATAACCCTAAGTTTTGTAAGCATAAATTTCATTGAGTTGATTCGGGCAAAACCGTTTCCCCTACACACCATTAAATTTGTTCAACATACAGGATTCTTACTGCGAGAAGTATAGATCTAACCAAAGATGGCGGAGCGCAAAACGCCGATCCGCCTCTCCCCGAGCTGAAGTTGTAAACTGATTATGACATAAGTCCAGTGATCCAGTCCATCACCGGATGATAAAAAACATAGATTCCCGTAATCACAGCAAACACCGCCGTAAGCAGCACAGCACCTGCGGCGGTATCTTTGGCAGTCTTGGCCAGGGGATGAATCTCCGGTGAGACCAGATCAACCGTCGCTTCAATAGCCGTATTCAGCAACTCAGCGGCCAAAACGAGCGTAATTGCCAGCAGCAACAGCATCCAGCTTGCCGCAGGAAGTCTGAATACGGCGGCAGCGGCAAGCACAAGAACAGCCAAGCCGCTATGTACCTTCATATTCAGTTCGGATTTGAACGCTCCGGCAATGCCCTGCGCTGCAAATCGAAACGAATGCCAGAACTTTTTGTGGCCTACCGCCGTATTTTTGACCATTAGCGTGTTAACCCGACCTGAGCCAGCACATGCTCCTGCTTGGACATCATTTCGGCCTCAGAAACAGCATCCTGATGATCGTAGCCCAGCAGATGCAAAAACCCGTGCACAAACAGGAAACCCAGCTCACGCTCCAGGGAATGGCCATATTCCAAAGCCTGCTCCTGCGCGCGGGTGACGGAGATAATGATATCTCCGAGCATATTCGGCACATCTTCAAGCTCTTCATTCTCATCTTGTCCGTATATAATTTCCAGCTCATCTTCGCCGGTTTCGTTCATGGCAAAGGAAAGCACGTCCGTCGGACGGTCAATTCCCCGGTATTCCCGATTGAGCTCATGGATCCGTTCATTATTGACGAAGGTAAGATCCACCTCGCCGCCCTCAATACCTTCGGCTTCACCCGCTTTTTGCAGAATGCGCTCCAGCAGGGATATTAGCTCGTCGTTTATCTCGTGTTCTTCCTGTTCATTGCTCCAAGCGATTGCAAGACTCATGTATTTACGGCTCCTTCCTCTTTTTTAGGTTTCTTCACTTCCTCCGGATATTCGATCCGGGAATGAAAAATCCCCATAACGGTTTCTTTAAGCGTCCGCGCGATAATATCCAATTCCTTAATCGTCAGATCACATTCATCGAATTGATGGTCATCCAGCCGGCTTTTGATAATCTTCTCGATCATCGTCTCCACCTGCACAACTGTCGGCTTGCGAAGTGAACGGACAGCAGCCTCCACACTGTCGGCGATTCCGACAACTGCAGATTCCTTCGACTGCGCCTTCGGCCCCGGATAACGGAAATCCTCTTCCGTGAAATCAGGCTCCACACCCTTCTCTTCGGCCAGCTTCAATGCTTTATGATAAAAATAGTGCAGAAATGTCGTGCCGTGATGCTGTTCGGCAATGTCGCGGATCGGTTTGGGCAGCTTGTACTCCTTCTGCATTTCCACACCGTCGCGGGCATGGGCCACGATGATTGATTTACTCAGCTTCGGTTCAATTGAATCATGCGGATTCTCCATGTTGTTCTGGTTCTCGATAAAATAAAACGGCCGCTTCGTCTTGCCGATATCATGATAATAGGAGCCTACGCGGCAGAGCAACCCGTCCGCCCCGATCGCCTCCGCCGCAGCTTCTGACAGATTGCCGACCATTACACTGTGATGATAGGTTCCGGGCGTTTCTGTAAGCAGCTTACGCAGCAAAGGATGATTCGGATTCGACAGCTCTACCAGCTTGAGTGCCGATAGAATGCCAAAGGTAGCCTCGAAGAAAGGCATTAGGCCGATTACCAGTACCGCGGTCAGCAGACCGCTGGCAAAGGCAAAGCCGATAGCGTACAAAGTCTGCGTCTGATTCCAGTCTCCGCCGCTCAGTAGCGTCAGCATAAACACAGCCACACAACCGAACAGGGACACCATGATCCCGCCTTTCAGCAGCGTGGAGCGCTGCCCAGCGCGGTGGGTGGCGAAAATTGCCACATAGGAAACAATAAGCGCAAAAAAGCCGAAGTTGAAATCAAATACCGTATTCTGCTGCACGTTCAATATAATACTGGAAAGAATACTGAACAGGATGGAACAAAAATAAGCCAGCGTCATATCCAGCAGCATTGCGATCAGCATAGCGCCAATGGCTACCGGAGCCAGGAACCCGACATAAGACCGGACATCGGTCTGTAAAAACGCGGCAAGCCGCATCGAGATGATCGTAATAATAAACACAAGCACCAGCATAAGCAGCTGGGAATTATTGTACTTGAAGCCGGAGGTCCCCCCGGTATAACGGATGAACATCAGCAGACCGGCGGAGAGCATAGCTGACAGCAGGAACAGGCCCAACTGCGGCCAATAATTGACCTCATTGCTCAGCAGGCCGCTCTCATCCAGCAGCGCGTACAGCTCGGGTGTAATATAATCCCCTTTAGCAACAAGCACATCCCCCTGCTCAATGAACACATCCGGCGTGTTCTCGCGGGCCTGCACCTTAGCTTCCTTGGTAGCTTCCTCATCGTAAAACTTATTGCTCGTGATCACCAGCCGTACCAGCTCCTGCACCACCTCACGGGCTGTGCGCTGGCTTAGCGAGCTGACGCTGACCTGCTCCGCTACCTTCGCGCGCGCAGTCTGGGCATCCACAATCTGGTCGTTCATCAGCTTGGTGACAATATCCCGGGCAACCGGCTTCATCTCGATGATGTCCTGGGAGGTCAGCCGCGGAATTTTGATATAAGTCTCTTCCGGGATGACGTAGGTCTGCTCTTTGATGACGGACTGCATCTCATCAAGCAGTGTAGTGGAATACGTGCCGGAGTTACGGCTCGAATTCACAAAGTTCACGATAAAATCATTTGCCCGCTGCGGAATGACATCCTTGTAAATGCCGGCCTTGTCACTTTGTGAAATCAGATCATCCTGATTGAGCCGGTCAATCCGGTCTAGCAGCAAGGTTACCAGATTATCGAGCCTCATCGGAATAATCTCATACCTGTTCTGCACGGTCTCAGCAGCCGCTTCCTGAGCCTTCAGCGTAGCCTTGCTGTCGAGTATTTGCTTCGGCGCAGTAATTTCCTTGGCGCTTTTGGTGTTTTCTTTAATGTCATAGCGTTTAGGCAGCAAATCAGACGAAAGGCTGAAGTAGAAAACAATCCCCAATAACAGGAAAAGAGCATAGCGCGTCGCCGCGCTATACTTCCAGCCGTTGTTGCTATATACAAATCCGCTTAATTTCGATGGTTGCTTTGAGGCCATGGAGACAGTCCCCTTTGTTATTCCTGGTTTTCGGCAGAGCGGTCATAGGCGACGATAATTTTTTGCACCAGGGAATGCCGTACGACATCCTGTTCCGCAAAATAAACAAACCCAAGCTCCTCGATGCCTGACAGAATCGCCTTCGCTTCGATCAACCCGGATTTTTTGCCGCGCGGCAGGTCAATCTGGGTAACGTCACCCGTAATAACCATCTTGGAGCCAAAGCCAAGCCGGGTAAGGAACATTTTCATCTGTTCAGGAGTCGTATTCTGGGCTTCATCCAGGATGATAAAGGAATCATCCAGCGTACGTCCGCGCATATACGCGAGCGGTGCTATTTCGATCAATCCCCGTTCCAGTGCCTTGGCAACCTGATCGGGGCCCATAACGTCGTATAAGGCGTCGTAGAGCGGACGGAGATATGGGTCAACCTTTTCCTGCAAATCGCCGGGAAGGAAGCCCAGGCTTTCTCCTGCTTCAACTGCAGGACGTGTAAGGACGATGCGCTTCACGGAACCTTCCTTCAGCGCGGTGACGGCGAGCACAACGGCGAGATAGGTTTTTCCTGTTCCCGCAGGTCCGATGCCGAAGACGATATCGCGCTTCTTGATCGAAGTCACATAGTGCTTCTGGCCAATCGTTTTGACACGGATCGGCTTGCCGCGGAAGGTTGTCGTAATTTCACCTTTGAACAAATCAAGCAGTTGGTCGGCGCGGAAATCCTTTGCCAGCTCCACCGCATACTGCACATCACGTTCACTAAGTATGTAACCGCTGCGGATCAGAGACAGCAGCACATTGAACAGCTGTCCCAGCATGTCCACTTCCCGCTCCGCCCCGCGTATTGTAACTTCAGCTTCACGCGAGTCGATAACCGCCGGTATTTCACTCTCGATAATTTTCAGAAAACCATCCTGCGGGCCGAACAGGGATTGCGCTTCTCCCGCATTTTGCAAAGATATACGAATGCTTGCAGTCTGTTCTGACAAGTAGCCTCATTCTCCTCGGTTGTTTACTATCGGAAGTTCTTCCGCGATTCTCTCTTCCACTTCAAACAGCACTTTCATATAAACTTTACCATTCTCTTTCTTCTCATGCAAAATTTTTTGACTTTTAATAACGCTGTCAGTGCCGTAACGGGCCAAAATATCATTCGTTGCCCGGGTAATCCCTTCCTGCCGGGCAGCCTCCGGAGTTTTGGTGCCGGAAGTATATTTGACCTCCATTTCCTTCTCAGTCATCAGTCCAAGCGGCACCTGCAAAGAACGCCAGGACAGCAGATCATGCTCCGTAAGCGTCCGTGATTTCTCAAATCCGGATTTCCCGTATCCCCAAAGTTGAACCGCCCAATTGCCGATCACCAGATATGTGCGGTCTTTCCGGTCCCCTGTATATGAACTGCCGGTTGTTTTGAGTGGCACCTCGATGTTGTATTCATGCCATACTAGACCCTTTACCTCGCCTTTGGCAACCACCGTCTGCATATTGTTTTCATCACCCAGGGTGCCGGAGATCAGAATGTCCCCTTTTTTGACCCGCGAATTGCGCGCTACAACCGGTCTGCCCTGCTCGGCGTAGATCTCGGTAACCACCGCATCAGTTCTGCTGATCAGATGGCGCTGGCTGAGCAGCGGCTTGTTCTCGGGCTTGTCAGCCTCGACAACCTGAATGGTAATGCTCGTCCCCGTGCGCTGCACCCCTACCCAGGAAAGCCCCGGCATCCGCGAGGTCATCTCCCTGGAGAGCTTGTCCGGCTCATCCATACGCCAAATCCACTGGAAAGGATAGATGCCTTCTTGACGAGCAGCGTCCAGAATATCTTCGGAGGCAATGAATTGATTTCCTTCGACTTTGATGCTCCACACCATTGAAGAAAGCAGCAGAAGGCCAATGCCAAACAGCAATAAACCGGCAGCAAAAAACTTCCGTTTCCACAGCCGCGCGAGCCGGAAGGGCAAACCGTTCCTGACTGTCACATGCATGCGGCAGCCTGTCTTTTTTAACAGCGGCCGAAGGACAAAAAAGTCATTCAGCAGCAGGTTCAGAGAAGCGCCATCCCCCGCAGGCCTCACATCCCATATGACGATGCCTTGTTCGTTCACTGCATTGATAAACCTTTCCACCTGCGGTCCCGTCACATGCAGTGTAACGAACCCCCGCAGAGATGCCAGAGGCGGTTCTTTCATGGTTTCTCCTCGCTTCCCTTATATCTGATCTCCCCGATTAAACCCTCTACAGCCAGTTCCTGGCCAAGAATATTCCGGATCACTAATCCCTCGCCGGAAATCTCCAGATAACCATTGACTAACGCAAGCTTAAGCTGCCCGGAGGAAAAATGCAGCACGCCGCGATGGTTCTCAATATACAGCTCCTTATTGCCGATCAGGGTGATTCGGGGCATCTCCTGAAGCACATCCTGCGGAAGATCCAATACCCCGTTTGTCCATCCCCGCAGCCTGCGGCCGATACGGGTCATATGTAGACTTCTCCCCCTTCCTGCCTTCTGTACACCTTATGCGGCAATGCTGTTTTTTATGAGAAGAACTCACCCTGCCTACTGTAATTTCAATATCAGCATAGAATCCGTCATCCCCGTTCCAGTCCTTATTTTTGAAATTGGTTAAAAATACAATCAAAAATGAAAATCTCAAAATATAATAATCTATCATACAGGAAAGGAGGAATTTACTATGGCAGTCTTCACCAGCACAACGGGTCCGGTTCTGAACGGCTCGGAGACAGGAGTCCGGGCTCAATTTGTCCGGCTGCTTATCAGCAATGACGCAGTCACCGATTTCGCATCGATTGAAATAAGCGTGTTTGCAATTGATGATAACTCTGTCAATACGCCCAAAGTACCGCTTGCCCGTCAAGCGTTTTCGCTGAGTCCAAGTTCGGTAACGAACAGAACAATCCCTGTCAGCGGATTTCCGATTTATGAAGTACAGCTGTCGGTCACAACGCCTAACCCTAATATTGAAGTAGTCGTTACCACCGTAGGCGTGGACGCAGGCGGCAAAATAGTGGACAACCAGCAGTATCTCTACACTGAACTGACTACAATTCCCGCTCTGACTCCGTAAAAGCATATCCTCTCCGCAACACCAAGAAGAACTTCATAAAAAAAGCGGCAATCAGCCACCGGTGGAATACCGGCGGCTGATTGCCGCTTAATACTTCATAAGTATACTTAACGCCGCGAAGAATGCGGTTTACGTGAACGGGGAGGAGCAAGGATTTCAGCCCATACCAGCCCGTTCCGCAGCGATTCACGATTATCTGCCAAACCATGACGGGCAGCAGGCGCTTCGGAGACAGCACCGCTCTTACGTGCATTGCCTGCGTCACCTGCCTCTGAAGCGCCTGCCATGCCGTCAAAAGACGCCTGCAGGCGTTCCAGCTCCCGCTGCACCCGTTCTGTACGTGCCTGTATGCCCTCTTCTTCCGATTGCTCAAGGGACATGCCTTCACCTGTATCATAGTCGGGAGAAGGCCGCTCAGGAGACTCCTTCCAGACAGGAGAAGCATCGTACTCACGCTCGTCATAGGACACAGAAGGCTGGCCCGGATAAGAAGACTCGCCTGGAACAGGAAACCCGCTGCCCTGACGGGCCGGGCTTTCATCCTCAGGGCTCTGTTCCTTCTGCCGGGCACGGCGGAGAGGACTGGCGTCCCCTCCGCCGCCAAAAGTCGGCATACCGCCGCGCGGAGCATTTTTCTGTTTATTCTTCCCCGCTTTGTTCATGTTGGAAAAGATCGCAATCACAATGACTACGGCGATATAAATCAAACTGCTCATGGGATCTCACATCCCCTTATTTATTGGTCGGACGGCTCGAATCATCGCCATCATTTAATTTGCCGAGCGAGCCGCGCATTTGCGTGTCGGCTTCAATGTTTTTGAGGTTCATGTAATCCATGACCCCGAGTTGACCGGCACGCAGCGCTTCTGCCATAGCCAGCGGTACCTGAGATTCAGCTTCGACGACCAGCGCCTTCATTTCAACGACGCGGGCTTTCATTTCCTGCTCATGGGCAACGGCCATCGCTCTGCGTTCCTCCGCCTTGGCCTGTGCAATGCGTTTATCCGCTTCAGCCTGCTCGGTTTGCAAATAGGCTCCGATATTCTTACCAACGTCGATATCTGCAATATCAATGGACAAAATTTCAAAGGCCGTACCCGAATCCAAACCCTTGGACAAGACTGTACGCGAGATTGAATCCGGATTCTCCAGCACATCCTTATGGGAATCACTTGAACCTACTGTTGTTACAATCCCCTCGCCGACACGGGCAATGATCGTTTCTTCCCCCGCACCGCCGACGAGCCGGTCGATATTCGCCCGGACTGTAACCCGCGCTTTAACCTTGACCTCAATCCCGTTCTTGGCAACAGCAGCGACAATCGGGGTCTCAATCACCCGTGGATTAACGCTCATCTGTACGGCCAGCAGCACGTCGCGGCCGGCAAGATCAATGGCAGCGGCACGTGTGAATTCAAGCGGAATATCCGCCCGCTGGGCGGCGATCAAGGCATTGACAACCCGGTCGACGTTACCGCCGGCCAAGTAATGGCTTTCCAGTTGATTGATATTCAGGCCAAGCCCTGCTTTGGTGGCTTTAATGAGCGGATTAACGATCCGGCTCGGAGTAACCCGGCGGAGTCTCATGGCCACCAGGGTAATAATGCTGATTCTTACGCCGGATGCCCATGCGGAAACCCACAGCATCACCGGGAAGAAACTGAAAAACACGCTCAGTACAATGATCACAACAACCGCGATCAGCAAAATTGGAATTAAAGACGCTTCGCCCATACTTTTTGTCAACCTCCGTTACATTTTTAAAATTCATAAACATACTGGCTGCAGGCTCCGCTTATTTCTCGGATTCCTTCACAACCACACGGCCTCCCTCGACCTTCACCACGGAAACTGGAACCCCCGAACTGATGAAGCTCCCTTCGGTTACCACATCCACACGTTCATTGCCGACCAAGGCCGTTCCGGCCGGACGAAGTGGTGTAATGCTGACGCCCGAGGCACCAATCAGACTCAGTTTCTCCAGCACCGGAACAAATCCCTGCTCTTTGGTTAGGCTGTCGCGCAGAATAAACCGGTTCCAGATGCCCCGTTCCTTGAAGACCACAGCTACGATGGCGATAACTACCGCGGCTGCCGCAAAGGCTATTCCCAGATTCAAGAATGCATGCTCTAAGCTGAACGCAGCCCGAACAACGCCTGCTACAAGGCTTACAGAGCCCAGCAAACCCAGAATCCCGAAGCTTGGGACAAACAGCTCCAGCACAAGCATGACAAGTCCCAGAATGAACAACAGCCAGGTCTCCGCTCCAGCGAAGCCCGCCACATAGTTGCCGAAGAAATAAAGGGCAAATGCGAGCGTCCCGATAATTCCCGGAGCGCCAAAGCCAGGCACCAGCAGCTCAATGACAATTCCGGCGATGCCGATGAAGAGCAATATCGTCATAATAATCGGATTTGTCAGAAAATGCGACATTTTTTCTGCTCCGGTATGTTCCACTCGAAAAATGTCGTCCGTGGAATAACCAAGCAAAGTGATGGCCTCTTCCGGCGTATCGGCAAGATGATCGGCATATCCGGCTTTCAACGCTTCATCGCTGGTCAAAGCAATAATTTGGCCTTGCGCTTTATTCACCCCGAGTTCAGGCTTGTTCACGACAAGGTTCACATCCATCATTCCTGCAGCAATCTCCGGATCACGTCCGTTCAGTGAAGCGGCACCAACCATCTTGGATTTCCAGTAGGAGACCATCTTTGCGTCGTCCACGCTTTTTCCGTTCATATCCACCAGCGATGCAGCGCCGATCATACTTCCGGGCTTCATAATAATTGAATTGGCGTTCAGGGCAATATAACTGCCGGCAGACGCAGCATCTCCTTTAACATAAGCAGCTGTAGGAATTTCACTGTCCCTGACCATCTGCCCGATTTGTTCCGCAGAGTCGACAAGTCCCCCTGGTGTATCAATCTCCAGTACAATCAGAACCGCCCCGTATTTTGCCGCCTCCTCAAATCCCCGCTCCAAAAAGCTTTGCAGTCCGCGTTCAATCTCCTGGTCAACCGGAATAATGAACACCGGCCCGCCCTTCAGCTTTTCCGCAGCCGTCCCTCCTGCAGCCGAAGAGGTCCCCTCTGCTTGCGTGTAAGCTCCAAACGGCGTCAAGAGCATCAGCAGCAGGACGGTGACTATACCCGAAAAGGCAATCTTACGGATTTTTTTCACTTGTAAACCTCCTTTCTCTAAAAATAACTCCAGCACATAATCCTTAGTACGCCATTCCCGGAAATATGTTTCAAACAATCGTTTGGTCTGTTCAGAAACACATTACTGGAAACAGGGCGGAGCAACAAAAAAAGGGAGGAAGTAAGCTGCGCTTAACTTTCTCCCTTCATTTTATCCACCGACAATGAAAAACACCCCTTTATTCAAGGGGTGCTAGCGTTATATTATTGCAGAAATTGCAGAACCGCCTGGTTCACGAGTTTACCATCGGCGCGACCTTTGACCTTAGGCATCAGTGCGCTCATGACCTTACCCATTTCACTTTTCGAAGAAGCACCGGTTTCCTGGATGGTCTGCTGTACAATTACTTTAATTTCTTCTTCGGAAAGCTGCTCGGGAAGATACTTAATGATAATCTCGATTTCTGCCTTCGTACTCGCGGCAAGCTCGTCGCGACCCGCTGATTCAAATTCTTGGAGGGCATCTTTGCGCTGTTTGATTTCACGACTAAGGATATCAAGCACTTCGTTGTCGTCTAATGTTCTCTTCAAATCTATTTCAAGATACTTTATTGTAGAACGAACCATTCGAATGGTGGAGAGTGTGAACTTGTCCTTACTCTTCATCGCTTGCTTCATATCTTCGTTTAATCGTTCGCTAAGATTCATGCGTGGGTAATCCTCCTAAAACTTTCTCTTACGAGCAGCCTCAGACTTCTTCTTGCGCTTTACGCTTGGCTTCTCATAATGCTTACGTTTCTTCACCTCAGCCAAGACACCATCTTTAGCGATGGAACGTTTAAAGCGACGAAGTGCAGCATCAATTGTCTCGTTTTTACGAACTTTCGTTTCAGACACCAGTTTTCCCTCCCTCCGACCAGACCGTCCAAGAGCATAACACGGTTCATCATATTTCATTATAGGTCAAACCGAAATAAGGTGTCAACCTTCGTGTTATTCTTTTTTTAGGCAGGTTATCAGAATTTGAAATATCTGCTAAGCATGTGATGCGGAATTGCCGACAAGTGCGCCCAGTTTGGCACCGCCAAGCAAATGATAATGAAGATGAGGCACGGCTTGTCCGCTGTCCGGACCGCAATTGTTGATCAGACGGTAGCCTGTCTCCGCAATTCCCAACTGAATAGCAATTTGCTGCGCTACAGCGTGAATCTCACCAATCAGAGGCAGATCTTCGGCCGTGACATCATTCATCGAAGCGATGAACTTCTTAGGGATAATCAGCACATGCACCGGTGCGGCAGGCTCAATATCGTAGAATGCCAGTATCCGCTCGTTCTCGAACACTTTTTTGGAAGGGATTGAGCCTTCAATAATCTTGCTAAAGACAGTTTCCATACAACGCTTCCTCCTAAAAGTTTGTGGAGCGATACTTCCGTAGTAATTCTTCAGACCGGCCTTCTTCGCCACAATTAGTTTTTATGTTCTCTAATCATACAGGATAATCATGGATTACGAAAGCGGCACAAGAATAATACAACGCGGGGAAGCCGGAAAGATCATATCATCAGTCAAATGAAATGAATACACACGTAAGCAGGAGGAAAGCACAATACATGGGTAGACACTGCTTAGTGAAAATGTGTACTAGGGATAATACAAACTATGCTTATCACCATGGCTGTATTATAGACAGTGTTAGCTGCTGGCAAACGGGGTGGCATTGTTTTATTTATTTCGCTTGTGGCCTGACTCCCGGGGGCATCTATCTGCACAGTTCCTTTGTTACCCAGGACACACTTCAGACTTCGGACTTTTTACGCACGGACTGTGTTCTATCAGCCCATCTATATTTATGTGGAGCTTTATATCCATCTTATCTGTATCAGATACAGGAAAAGTGGATTCTGTTTGTCCCACATCATCCGCATCCGACATTCAGGGTAATCGTCATACAAAGTAATCGTTGTCAAAAAGGCACTGCTGAGGCGCTTCTCTATGTGTAGTTGCGGGTTCGGTACGGGGGAAAAAGGTAATGATAGCTTAATTTAATCGTATATCTGACAGGGATCTCAACCTTCGGGACCCATCAGACTCATAAAAAAAAGCAAAAAAAAGAAACACCCTACCAGCTTAAAAAGCTGATTCGGCGGCGGACGTATGAAAAGGAGCGTTTCCCGGTCATACGTCCGCCGAGGTGTTTCAAAATGATGTCGGCTTAGCTGTATTATAACAGGGGGTTGAAGGTGTATCTGTGATTGTCATCACACCTTCAACCTGCTTTCACATTTTTTCCAAAAGAATACGCGAACCGCCCCCGCCCTGCTCTGCAGGCACGACTATCAGCTTGCGTGGCAGTCGCGCCCGGAGCTCAGGAACATGGCTGATGATCCCGACGGACAGCTGGTCATTATGCAATCTTTCGAGTGAAGTAATGACGGTGTCCAGCAAATCCGGATCAAGAGTACCAAAGCCCTCATCAAGGAAAAAGAATTGCAGCGGATACTGACCCCGCAGCTGAATCTGTGCCGATAAGGCCAACGCCAGTGAGAGGGAGGTCAGGAAGGTTTCTCCGCCAGATAGCGTCGAGACCGGACGTCTGACTCCTCCATTGCCATCATCGCGGATAACAAAGCCGCCTCCGGAGTCAACTTCCAGTGCGTAACGCTGCTTGCTCAGGAACCGCAGCCGCTGTGAAGCGGCCTGGCATACCTGCATCAGCTGTTCTTCGGCGATATATTCCACAAAGGCATTGCCGCGCAGCACAGCCTGCAGCTTGGACAGCCGGTCCTGCTGCGCCGCATGCTCCTTACGCTGACCTTCGAGCTCCATCCAGCGGATATGGCGGTGCTGCAGATCCTCAAGATCACGTTCTGCACGCGCACGGCTCTGCAGCGAGCGTTCATCGTCTTCCTTGCATGTCTGCAGGGCAGACTGGCTCTCCTGCCATTCCTCAGTGCTTAAGGAGGCTCCGGACAGCTTCTCCTCAATGCTCCGCAGCTGCATCGTCACTTCCGCTTCTTCCTCCCGGTGAGCCCGAATACGGGCAGCGGCTCCGCTGCGTTCTTCCGGCATGAGCGCCGCCCCTTCAACCTCAGAGGCGGAAACAAACGGAGAAGAGTTCAGGCTCTCCTCCCAGTGGGCCGCGGCCGCAGCGCTATGCTCACGCGCTGATTCCGCCGCCTGGCGGGCAATGGCCGCCTCCTTCACCTCATGCTGCGCCTTGTCCGCTGCCTGCCGGTGCCTTTGCTTATTATTGTCCAGCGCCGCCTGCAGCTCCTGAAGACGCCGCTCGCATTCCTCCAGCAAGGCGGCGGCAGAACGGCCGCCTGTCCACTGGAGCAGACGCTGCTCCTTCTCACGCTCGAGCGCTTCTTTGCCTTCCAGTTGGGCATTCCACTGGGCCAGCTCTTTATCCAGCCCGGCAATCTCTTCCTGCAGAACTTGTACAGCATTGCCCTTCTCCTCAAGAAACTTCACGCTGATGTCGAGCCGGCCTCTGATTTCCTCGGCCTGTTCGTCCTTTGCCAGCATCCCGCGATAGGCGTTCTCGGCCTCACCTGCGGCCAGTTCAGGAAACAGCCGCGCCCATTCCTTGCGCAAGGTGCTCAACCGGGCGGCAAGATCGCCAGCTTTGGCGGCAAGCCCTTCCACCCAGGCCGTCTCGGCAGTGGCCGCAGCCGCTTCCTGGTGGCATAGCTGCTGCTGTTCCTGCATCCCCCGCTGCCATTCCGCCGCTTCCCGGCGCAGCTCGCCGGAGCGGACTTTCAGGGCCACATGCTGTGCCTCCAGTCCGGATAAGGACCTTTCATCCGGGATGGTCCCGGTGGAAGCTGAATGCATAGAGGCATCCGTGCCGTCCTGCTCCAGTCCTGCAGCCGCAGGTGTTTTCAGAGCGTCGCCTATAACCCCTTCACCATAAATCTGTTCCAGCCATGCGCCATCCTGCTCCAGCAGGCTGCGGAACAGATGGCGGGTTTCCAGCGCGCGCCGTTCAAGCGCACGGATATGCTGGAGCTGGGTTTCCAGCCCTTCCCGCCCGCCGCTGTCCTGGGACAACGCAGGGGAGGGATGATGCTCGCTGCCGCAGACCGGGCAAGGCTGCCCGTCCTGCAGCTCGCGGGCTAGGGTAAGCGAGAGCCTGTGCAGCTCCTGCTCCTTCAGCGCAGCCTCCAGCGTGCCGCCGTGCAGCTCCAGGCGCTCGGCGGCATTTCTTGCAGCGGCTTCCGCAGCCCGCAGCTCCTCCTGGTGCAGCGCAGCCGCAGCAATGTGCTCCCCGCGGGCGGCGGCCAGCGACTGCCGCCGGGCTTCGGCGGCGGCCAGCCGCGCCTCTGCCGCCGCTAGCACCGCCGCGCGCTCGCGGCGCTCCCGCTCCGCCGTCTCCCACTGGGACTCGGCGGAGCGCAGTTCCTGCAGTCTCTGCATCGCTTCCTGCAGAGACTGCCGCTCCTGGGAGCGGACCGCAAGCGGCTGCAGGCTTTGCTGCAGCTCCTGCTGGCGCTTTTGGCCCTTGGCCAAAAGCTCACGCTCCCGGGCCATGCTCTCCCGCCGGGCTGCCAGCCCGCGGGAGGCCTCGCCTTGGCGCGCCTGCACCGCCGCGCGCTCACGCCGCAGTTCGCTGAGCTCGGCTTCGAGCTCCAGCGCGCGGCGGTAGGTATCGGCCCCCTGCCGGAGGGCCGGCTCCTCAGCGGCCAGCGCAGCCTGCGCCGCAGCCTCGGCCGCAGCAAGCCCCGCCGCCTCATGCTCGGCGGCGGTTGCCAAGGTCTCCCGGCTCTCGGCAACAGCGAGCCGGCTCCGCCAGGCGTCCTCGGCGCTTCGCCACGCCTTCAGCACAGGCAGCCGCTTCTCGGCTTCGTCAGCCTTGACGAGCTTCTGCTCCAGCAGGAGGACGTTCTCCTCCTGCGACAGCAATTCCTGCCGCCGCCGCTCACGGCGGGTACGGTCCTCCTGCAGCTCGCGGATCTTCGCGAAGCGCTCGGCAAGCTGCATAGCCGCCTCCAGCTTCTTGCGGCATTCCTCCGCATGGCGGACCGCTTCCTGCAGCCGCTCCGCTGCAGCCTCTACATCCGCCTTCCCTGCACTGCCAAGGCCCTGCTGCTCCGCTTCAAGCGCCCGCAGCGCCGCCTCGTTCTCCTTGACCCGGCGGCTGAGCTTGAGGGCCAGCTGGTCGCCATACTGCTCCAGGTGAAAGAGCCGCTGAAGCATTTGCCTGCGGTCCACACCCCGCAGCGACAGGAACTCGGCAAATTTGCCTTGCGGCAGAACCACCGCACGGGTGAAATCATCCATTTTCAGCCCGATATGCTCTTCTACACAGCGGGTAACATCCGCCAGCTTGTCAGCCATAACCTGGTCTCCGTCTTCCGTAACCTCGATGAACCGGCTGATTGTATTGCTGATGGACTGCTCCCCGGTCCGTTTGAATTTCCGCTCCACCCGGTAACGCCGGACACCGGCGGAGGAAGTGAGCTCGAAGGTGAAAGCCACACTGAGCTGATCCTCGGAATGGTTCATAATTCCCTGCGTTCCGTTCACTGCCCTTTCCACCTTGCCGTACATCGCTAATGTAATAGCATCCAGCAGACTGGATTTCCCGCTGCCGGTCGGTCCGAAGATCCCGAACAGCCCGGTTTCCGTCAGACTCGCAAAATCAATCTCCTGCTGCTCCCGATAGCTTTGCAGCCCGGATACTTTTAATAGAATCGGCTTCACCTAGTTCTCCTCCCCTTCCTCCGGCTGGCGCCGTTCTTCTTCCGTCAGTTCAAGGAACAGCTCGATCAGGCTGTCCTCCGGCTCCGCACCGCCGGTCTGCCGCTGGTAGAACTTGCGGAACAGCTCCTGGACCGGCATCCGCGAACGGGAGATTTCCTCCAGCTCAAGCTCCATCTGCGGATAGATCGGGCGGATATGTATAATCCCTTCCCGTGATTTGCGGAGCCGCTGAATATCATTCATCGACATCGCTTCGCTCAGGCGCAGCTCCAGATCGATAAAGGCGGAGGCATCCCTGCCTTCATCAAGCCAGCCATACACCTCCTGCAGTCCGCCGGAAGATTTCCAGTTCACCAGCGGACGGCCGCAGCGGAGATAGATTTCCTCAAAGGATGGTTCCCCGCCCGGTGCCACATCAATCATCGTCACCGATTTGGCCTGGCCCGCTTCGGAGAAGCTGTAGGCCAGCGGTGAGCCGCTGTAGCGGATCATGCCCTCGCCTTTGACCCGCTGGGCGCGGTGCAGATGTCCGAGCGCCGTATACTGCGCACCGCAGGACAGAGCCGAAGGATCTACGGTATAAGCTCCGCCTACCTGAATCGGACGCTCCGAATCGCTTTCCAAGCCTCCGAGCACATAGATATGGCTCATGGCCAGATTCACCGTCTGCGGTGTAAACTCCCGTCCGAGCAGCTTCATCAGCTTGCCTACCCGCGCACTGTAGGCCAGCCGGAGTTCATCCTCACCGCTGTCCCCGGCGAGCAGCTCCCCGAGGCGGGCTTCGGAGGGATAGGGAAGTGCAGCGATTTTGGCAATTTCACCGGTCCGGACGGCATGTACAGTCACCGGCTCCGAGGTAGGCAGCCCCACCAGGGTGATGCCCTGTCTGCGCACAAGCGGTGACACGGAAGCTACCCGCTCCGGCTGGTCATGATTGCCGGAGATGACAACAAGCGGCCTGCCGTTCGCCGTCAGTCTGGCTGCGGCATCATAGAACAGCTGCTCCGCCGCAGCCGGAGGATTGACTGAATCATAAACATCCCCCGCCATTAGAATAAGATCAGCCTTGGAGTCATCGGCAATCTCCACCAGCTCATCCATGAACTGCTCCTGCTCCTTCTGCCGGCTCCGTCCTTCCAGCGTACGGCCCAGATGCCAGTCGCCCGTATGCAATATGCGCATTTTCGCCCTCTTTTCCCCGCCCTCACGCGGCCATCATATAGGTGATATAAGATCAACTTCCATCAATCTCACCTTTTGGGTTAGTTTTTTTCATTTTATCTTCTATAGTAGATTTATAGTTTCACAGCATGTCCGCCGTCAAAAAAGTACAGCCAAATCTCGCTGACCGGTTCGCCTAAAATATCATTCAGCGCCTTGCTGTACAGCTCCAGCTGAAACCGGTACTTTTCCTTCAGCCCGTCCAGTCCGCCTTCATGCTCCAGCACGGCATCACTTTTATAATCCAGCAGAATCAGCCGTCCCTCCTCGCGGAACAGACAGTCAACCACCCCTTGAATCAGCACTGCTTCGTCAAGCGTCCGGCGGCCGTTGTCCATCGAAAGATTAGACAGCTCTCTGTCAAAATAATCAAGTCCCCGGTAGGCTTCGCCTGCCGGAACCATATAACTGAACGGCTGCTCTCTGCGCTTCCATGATGCTCCCAGCAGTCTTTTCCCAAGCTCACCGGCGTAAAAAGCCTCCACTTCGGCAAGGTCAACCGCCTCCGCCTGCTCACCGTTCAGAATAGCGACCCGGGTCAGATGGGCCATCACAGCTTCCAGAACAGCACGGTCCACAGGCCCGTCCAGCGGGACATGCTGCATCACCGTATGGTACGCCGTTCCACGCTCTGCCTTTGACAAGCCCCGCTTCTCCATAAACTTTGGACGCCGTAAATGGAGTCTCTCCGCCAGTGCAATACTGCGGCCAGACCCGTTACCCCGGCTTGCAGAATACCCTTCTTCGAGCAGGTCATAGGAAGGCTGTTCCTCCATAGACAACATGGCCTTCAGCTCCGTCACCGATGTTTTGGCCGGAATGCCGGATGCTGCCGCGTATGGATACTCCCATTTCAGTCTTCCGGAGATTTCTGTTTCATCCGTTGTTCCTAGTGAACGCAGTGCACTGCCCGTGCGAAGCGCATCCTGGACAAGCCGCCGTTCTTCACTTTTTGCAGCATCATCCGCCGTGCCGGCAAAAGAACCTGACCCAAGTCCGGAAGCAGCCAGCACAGAGATGCTCCAATTGGAAGCATCACCATGCAGCACTGTTGAGACAGTACCTTCCGCTCCCGCCAGCTTGCGCAGAATAGCTGCGCCGGGATGACGGATTAGAGCAGGGCCAACCCAATCCAGATAACTGCGGCCCCGGGCCAGCAGATGGTCGGCCAGCAGCAGTTCCTCGCGGCCCTGCATACCCGTCCAACCTGAAACGGCACGCGGCAAATCTCTTACTGTGCCGACGAGGATCATTTTGTCTCTTGGGCGGGTTAACCCGACGTAGAGCACGCGCATTTCCTCCGCCAGCAGTTCCAGCCGCGAGCGGCGGTTAATAGCCAGATAGGGGAGAGTCGGATAGCTGACACGCGTCTCCCGCTCCACAAACCGCGGGCCGAAGCCCAGCTCCTTGTGCATCAGGAACGGGGAATACAGATCCTGCCGGTTGAAGGGCTTAGCCATCCCGGCCAGAAAGACAACCGGGAATTCCAGGCCCTTGGATTTATGAATCGTCATGATTCTGACGCCACCGGCTTCCTCGCCGCTTCCCCCGGCAACACCCAGATCGCCGCCGTTCTCCCTCAGCCGGGAGATAAACACCAGGAAGCGGAACAATCCGCGCGCGGAGGTATCCTTCTCGAACTGCACCGCCCGGTCGTACAGTGCTTTTAGATTGTTCTGACGTTGAAATCCGCCGGGTAGTCCGCCCACCCATTCCAGATAGCCGCTCTCGCCGTAGATGCGCCAGATCAACGCACTGAGACTGCCCTGACGGGCTGCATTTCTCCACCCCTCTAATAATGCTGTGAAAGCTTGCAGTTTCTTCCGCAGTGCAGGGGGAATCTGTGATACCGCTGCTTCATCGGCTCCCCATCCGGCGCCGCCTAATTGCAGCCCACCGGTTACACCACCGGATTCAAATTCTTCTGCGGAAGCTGCAGAAACGTTATTAAGGGGGGATACAGCCGCAGCAACCTCAGCCGCAGCAGTAAGCTCCTGTTCAGCCATAGTGACTTCACCGGTACTGCCCATAGCCGAGTCACCTGCAGCCGCCATCAGGGCATCATAGAAAGAACCCGGGCTGCATAGACGAACCATTGCCAGCTCTTCCTCACTTAAATTGACTACAGGTGAGCGCAGCACCCCCGCCAGCGGAATATCCTGACGGGGATTATCCACTACTTGCAGCAGCGACAGGGCAATTTCCACTTCCGTTGCCTGGAAATACCCCTTGTTCTGATCGCCGTAAGCCGGAATGCCTTCCAGGCGGAGCTCCTCGATCATCAGCGGTGTCCATATCCGCGCAGAACGCAGCAAAATAACGATGTCGCCGTACACTACAGGACGCATGATACGCAAGGACTTGTCATAGATAAGCAGCGGCGCGCCACCGGTCATCCCGGTCATCTGCGAGATGCGCCGGGCAATGGCCCGCGCTTCCAGCTGCGCCGTCTCGCTCTCGATGGCTTCGCTCTCCTGGGGAGGAAGCTCCCCGTCTTCAGCAGCTTCCTCCATGCGGCCCGCCGGTGCAGTCCCCCGGTCAATCAGCAGCAGCTCCGGCGCGAAATAAGTATCCGGCCGGTTCTCCTCTGCTCCGGGGAAATTCGCCCCGTAGACCAGTTCGGCACGCTCATCGTAGCTGATCTCTGCAACGGTGCTGTTCATGATCTGGCGGAAAATCATATTGACGGCATTCACAACTTCCATCCGGCTGCGGAAATTACGCGCCAGATCGATCACCGAGCCCCGGGCTGCTGCTGCTCCGCCCTGCTCTTTCTCATCTCCGAGAATCCCCTCTCGGCCAGCCCCGTTATTTGACGTACCAAAGCTGAGATACTTATCCAGAAACAGCCCCGGCTCCGCCAGGCGGAAGCGGTAAATACTCTGCTTCATGTCGCCGACCATAAACCGGTTGCCCGGCGATTCGCGGGAGATAAGCCGCACGATCTCTTCCTGTACGCTGTTCGTATCCTGGTATTCATCCAGCAGTACCTCGTCGAACTGCTCGCGGTATTCCATTGCCGCATCCGATGGCAGCGAATGGCCCGGCGCAGAATCAGGATGGCGCAGAATCTGCAGGCAGTAATGCTCCAGATCGCTGAAATCGACCAGACCGCGGCCTGCTTTCTCAATCCGGTAACGTTCACCGAACTCGATGACCGTCTCAGCGAGTTCCTGCATCAGCGGAGCCGCCTCATGCAGCTCCGCCAGAAAAACCTCGGCTGGACGCCCAAACAGCGATTTTTGCAGCTCCAGCAGGCTCTTCTTCACATTGTCCCGCAGCTCCTTGACCGTCTCCTGCAGTCCGGGATCGGTTGCATCCTTCTTGCAAGCCTTAAGCTTGCCAAAGGATATCTCTATGAATATATTATAGAGCTCTGCCCAGGGTTTATTTAGCAGATCATCCTGCAGCGCCCGGACCATTTCCAGATCCGCAGTCAGATTCTCCGCATAGGGAGCCGGTCCGCCGGGCTGCAAGGCGATTTCATGCCCCTGAATAAGCTGGCTGGCCGCGCCGTCCAGCGTAAGCTTCGCCTCGGCAAGAATACTCTGCACCCAAGCCGTGCGGCTCAGAGCTTCCGTGTCCGGCAGCGAGAAATCAGCCGCAGTATCCCTCAGCCATTGTGCCGGCCAGGGATGGCTGCGGGCAAAATCATGCAGCCGCTGGACCAGCGCGTGCACCGCATCATCGGTACGCTCGCCGCTGAACCAATCTGCAAGCTTTACGAAAATGCCATCTTCTCCGTCTTCAGAGACCTCGCCGTATTTCTCTTCCAGCAGCTCCTCCAGCAGCTCTTGGCGCATCATCTCCGCCTCGTGCTCATTCAGAATCCGAAATCCGGGGTCAATGGGGATCTGCTGATAATAACGCCGGATAACTTCCAGGCAAAAGGAGTGCAGGGTCGTGATCGACGCTCTCCCCAGCAAGGCAAGCTGGCGGCGCAAGTAGTCATTGCCCGCTGCTCCGCCCTCTTCCGCACCCTCTTGCTCCTCCAGCTTCCGCTCCAGTGCCTCGCGGATCCGCTGCCGCATCTCGGAGGCTGCCGCCTTCGTGAAGGTGGCCACCAGCAGCCGGTCCACGCTGAAGCCGTTCTCCTCATTGCTGATCTTGCGGATAATCCGCTCAACCAGTACGGCTGTTTTGCCGGAGCCTGCCGCTGCCGCAACCAGAATATCATCGCCGCTCTCGGCAATAGCGCGCCATTGATCATCGCTCCACAGGCTGCCTTCCGGCTTGGCCTCTATTTCAGCTCTACTACTCACGGCTTCTCTCCTCCTTTATGGGACAGCAGATCCCAAATCACATCTTTGCCCGGCTTGGCAAGATTGTTATAGCCATTGCCCTCCACAGCCTCGTCAAACTGGCATACCGGCCGGAAGGAACAGAACGTGCAGGCCGTTTCCTGCTGAATCCGGTATGGCTGGATCGCCACATCGCCTTCCGTAATCCGCGTTCCGATATCGGAAATATTGCTCCGCACCGAGGACAACAAATGGCCCCACTGCTCAGGCGTGGCTACAGAGGCGCTGCTGTAAAAGCTGCCGTCGCTCTTCAGCGCTACCGGCACAATTGAGGAATGCCCTTTATCGATCGTAGTATCCATCAGTGAAACGACCTCACGGTCCGCAGTCAGCAGACCCTTCATTTTGAACCGTTTCAGAAGCTCCTGCTCCGCCTGCTCACGGTTCAACCCGTTTGGCGACGAGAGCAGCGGATCATGCACATGGAAATACAGGGTTCCTGCCGGAAGCGCAGCCTTGCCCAGCCACTGCTCGGAATAGGTGAGCAGCACATCGAGATAAGTCAGCATCTGCAGCGACAGCCCATAGTACACCTCATGCAGCTTAAGATCCTTCTGGCTTGATTTATAGTCGATAACCCGCAACAGAACTCCATGCTCTCCTTCGGCCATATCGACACGGTCAATCCGGCCCACCACCTCCATTACACAGCCGTTAGGCAATGTAATTCTCAGCGGCGGGAGATCTTTACCCGGGCCAAAGTCCAGCTCCAGCCCCACCGGCTCGAAGCTGCCCCGGCGGGCATGCTCGCCGAGGATCACGGAAGCGCGGCCGACAATATTCTTCAGTTTGCGGGAAATGTATCCGTAGCGTTTGCTGCTCATCAGAATTTCGCCCTGCAGGAGCGGCGACAGCTTGTCTACGGTCTCTCCGGCTTCCCGGCGGCATTCCTCAGCCGTCAAGCTCCCCCAGCCGCGGCCCTGCTCCTGCAGCCGCTTGGCCATATCGCTGAGCGCGGCATGGAAGAGCTGTCCAATATCCGGCGCCTGCAGCTTATAGAGCTGGCGTTCTTTCAGCCTTAAGCCGTATGAAGCAAAATGGGAGAAGGAGCAGGCAACGAACTTCTCCATACGCGACACGCTGCCGCGCAGTGTTCTGCCTCCGTATAGACGGAGGCTGGTCTCCCGCTTGAGCGGAATGCCGTCATTGCGGTAGAACAGCGAACCCAGCAGCTGCTGCAGCTTCGGACTCCAATACTCATCCTCCGCGAACCAGTTATAGACATCCCACCACAGTCCGGGGATTTCCACTCCCTGCCGCCACTGGCGCAGCTGCATAATCAGCATGCGCAGACTTTGTCCGGGGTGCCCCACAAAGCCCAGGTGCAAAGCTTCACCTGCATCGGCTTTGTCAGGAGATACCGCTGCGGGGAATCCGGAAAGGGACCGTTCTTGCAAAGCATCCGGGAACATGCCATGCAGCTGGCGGATGATTTCCGAAGGCAGCAGCGCTTTGCCCTCATCATCGGCTGTGGCATAGCTGATCCACAGTCTGGTGCTGGCCGTTGTCAGCGCGCCATAGATCAGGAAGCGCTCATCGAGCAGCTTGCGCGAGGATCCCGGAGCCAGCTCCATTCCGTTGTTCTCCAGCAGCAGCCGTTCTCCCTCAGACAGGATGCCGTCCTCTTTGAACTGTGCAGGGACAACCCCTTCGTTGAATCCCAGCAGGAAAGCATATTTCACACCTGAAACCCTCGTCCGGTCCATGCTTCCGACCAGCACCTGATCCAGGGCAGGCGGAACCAAACCCATCTTAAGCTCGCTGAGTCCGGTCTCCAGCACCCCGGCAAACAGCTCAAATTCCATTTTCTCCGATCCCATCATTTCCGCGATCTGATCCAGCAAATCGAGCACTGCATCCCATAGCTGGCTGTGTTCCCGCGCACGTTCCGGCTGTCCCAGCTCAAGCGCCTCTCTGCTCAGCTTCTCCAGCTTCCGGGCGGTATCCGACTCCCGGAGCAGCAGGTACACCGCTGTACATAGCTCCAGACCGCTGCGGCTCTTCTTGACTCTTTTCTCAAAAGCATACAGCGGACCGGTAATGCACTCCCGGCACCGCTCCATTTTCAGAAGCAGCTCCTCATCCACAATCCGGCTGCCTTCCAGCGAAAGACTGGGGATTCCTTTCCAGGAACGTCCGTCGGTCCACCGGTATCCATGGATGCCGCAGGCCAGCACATAATTCTCCAGCGCGTCCATATCCTCGCGGGTAATACTGCCGTCAAGCGGAAGCAGAAGCTCGGTCTTCACACAGCGGAACACATCCTCATACCGCCAGCGGCGGCGCACCACATCAAGTGCAGACCGTACAAACTCCACCAGCGGATGATGCAGCTCATTCACCTTCTGGTCCAGGAAGAACGGGACGCTATAGTCTTGAAACAACGGGGTAATCAGCTGCTCATAATCTGAAATATTGCGCATAAATACAGCCATCTCGCCGTACTCCGCCCCTTCATCCCGGGCCAGCCTGATCATTTCACGCAGCGCACCCTCGACCTCTGTTCTATGCGAGACTGCAGCGCTGACCGTGATGGCTTCCGCAGCCTGCCCGATATCGCCGCTCCAGCGGCTGCGGCGGTGAAATCCGCGCTCCAGGTGGGCCAAGGCCGGACTTCCGGCGAAACGCGGAAGCACAGGCGGCGCCAGCAGCTCGTCCCAGACCGCAAGGCCCAGCTCTTCGGCCATCCCGCGCAGCTTGATATACGTAACTGCGGAGGGGTGAAACAACTCCAGTTCATGCGGCTGCAGCCCCGTTGGATAAATCCGGTCAAGCGTAAGGGCCACTGTCACCCTTGATGCATGCTGCATCAGCTCGCGCAGCACCATAAATTCCTGCGGGGTAAAACCATGGAACCCGTCTACCCATATCTCGGCTTCTCTTATGTAAGAGGAATCCGCAATATGCTCCGCCAGTTCAGCCAGCCGGTCTTCCTGATCTATATACAGCTGTGACATTTCCTGCTCCAATTCGCTGAATACGATATGCAGATCATCCAGCTTGCCGGCCAGAATCGGACTGCTTCCTATGGCCTCGCGCATTCTTGCCAGCTGTTCTTCCAAATCGGAAGCGCCCAGGCAGCAGCGTTTCAGCTCGGTATGCAGTGCGCTGAGCCGTTCCACAAAGCCAGGTCTGTCGCTTGAAGCGCCGAACAGCTTCAGTTCTTCCTTGCGGCGGTTGATGATCTTGTATATCAGCATTTTTTTGCCTTCTTCGCTGATGGGCAGACTGGTGCTGCCCCCGGTCTCCTGCCTTACCCGGAATGCAAGCCGCGAGAAGCTCAAGGTCTGGGCCCGGATGCTGCCCTTCACGCTGCCTGCTGCCAGCAGGCCTCTCTCCGCCCCGAACGAGCCCTGCTCCGGAACAAGTACAATGATCGGTGCGCCCAGCGGCTCAGACTCCAGCTTTGAGGATACCGTTTCCCATATTCTTGTTGTCTTGCCGCTGCCCGAGCGGCCTATCAAAAAGTTTACCGTCATTGCAGTAGACTCCTTCCGTGGCCAAATCTATGAATACAACCGGTATTAAATTTCTAAACCCAGTTGATGAATCCGTCCCAACATTATAGCATATCTCTTCCAAACGGAACATACGTTTGCCATTGTTTTCAAGTTTCAGCGGATGGATATCCGCATGTACAGCACAAAGAGACTGCCGCGTTTGTTAGCTGCAGCAGTCTATTGATCATTCACGGTAATATTCACAACTAAGCATGGTCCAGCTTCACTTCCTGCTGCCCTCCCCTTTCTTCATCAGCAGCGGTTCCAGCCACCGGGCCGCCTCTTCTTGGGAGGAGAACGCCAGAATGATTATCAATGAAAAGCGAAAAAAAGAGCCTCTTTACAGAGACTCCCGCAGAGCCGGCCTAGGGGCCATGTTCGTTATTTCTTGCTGCGCACTTCGAAAATTGCGAATTTCAGATAATGCCCTTCGTCGACACCGAGAATTTGCGGGTGGTCTTTCCCCGCGGCCCGCCATTCAATCAGTCTGAGGACCTTACCGGCATCCTTCGCCGCTTCAGCAATGGTATCCAGGAACAGTTGCGGCTGCATGTGGTAGGAGCAGCTTGCCGTCACCAAATAACCGCCCTCATTGACCAGCTTCATGCCGTGCAGGTTAATATCCTTGTAACCACGGCAGGCACCGGCAACAGCGCTTTTGGTTTTGGCAAACGCCGGCGGATCCAGAATGACGACATCCCATGTGCGTCCGCCGCCAGCGGTCATCGGCTTCGCCGTATCGGCCTTGGCCGCCGGCTTGGCTCCTGTCTTCGCCTCTCCTGCACCGGTTGCCCGCTCCGTCCGCTCTTCCAGCCCTTTGACCTGATTGCGCAGAAAAGCAAAAGCATCATCCACCACAAATTCCACACGGTCCGTGAATCCGTTCAGTTCCACATTGGCCTTGGCGCTTTCGATCGCGTGCGCGGATACGTCGAGGCAGGTAACCTTTTTGGCTCCGTATTTGCAGGCATGCAGTGTGAAGCTGCCCGTATGCGCGAAGCATTCCAGCACTGTCGCACCGTCCCAATACGGGAAGGTGACCGGCTTGCCGCTTTTGTTCACCGGCAGGGTCTGAACCAGACCTTCATCCGTCTCGATCTCCTGCAGCGTAATTCCACTGCGGCCGCCCCAGCCTTTGATCAGAGGAGCGATGGAAGCTCTATTCTCGCGCTGGTCGAAAAAGTAGCCCGTCTTCTGGCCTTCCTCGATATCCACGATTACCTTCAGACCGTTCTCGCTTACAGTAATGTGGCGCGGACATTCCCCGTAGAGCACTCCGGTTCTTTGCTCCAAACCTTCCAGCTCCCGGACACTAACGTCACTGCGCTCATAAATCCCGCGTGGATTCATCACTTGCACCAGCGCCTCCACAATCTCGGCGCGGCGCAGATCCATGCCCAGCGTCAAGAGCTGAACGACAAGAATCTCGCCGAAACGGTCAATAATCAGACCGGGCAGAAAATCAGCTTCGCCGTACACAAGCCGGTACGCGTCTGCTTCCGGCAGAAAACGTTCCCGATGCTGCAGGCAGCTTGAGAACCGCTCTGCGAAAAAGGCCGTATCCATGACGGCCAGCGGACTCTGGGAGAGAATTCTCACCCGGATTTGCGAAGCCGGATTATAATAACCTGCACCCAAAAAACGCCCCTGGTGATTTAGCACATCCACCAATCCGCCTGCCTGCGGATCTCCATCCACCGAGGCCACCTCGCTGGCGTAGACCCACGGATGACCCTGCTCCAGTCTTTTCTTGCGGTTTCGTTCCAGAATAACCGATGCCAATGACTTCAACTCCCTGTTCTTGTTAATGATTTCATACATGTCCACTGCAATGCTTTCATATATTGGTGTACAACCCCCGTTCAAAGGAGCCTGTCCTTATGATCCGTGACCTGCTGTTCCCTATTATATATGGTCTAGTTATCTTTCTTGCAGGCATGAAGCTTATGGAAGCCGCGCTGTCGCGGCTTGCCGGCCCCCTGCTGTCGCGGGGCCTGCATAAGGCCACATCTACGCCAGTAAAAGGCCTCATAGCCAGCAGCCTGCTGTCGGCACTGCTGCAGAGCAGTACTGCTGTCACGGTGCTAACCATCGGCATGGTCAATGCCGGCCTGCTAACCTATGCCCGGACCCTGGGCATCATTCTTGGCAGCAACATTGGCACCTGCTTAACCACCGAGCTGATCGGACTGCAGATCAGCACGATGGCCACGCCGCTGCTGGCCGCCTCGCTCTGCGTCTGGGCCGCGGCAGTCATGATCGGCGAGCTGCCGCCTTACTCCTGGCGGGCGGCGGAAGCCAGCCGCAAATTCTCCGGGCCGCTCCAGTTCATCAGCCTGGCGGTGGCCGGCTTTGCGCTTGTCCTATGGGGCATCGCCGTCATGCAGTCGATCAGCCACGCGCTGCAAGCCAGCGGACTGTTCCGCTGGTTCCTTGGCCATGCTGCCACAAGCGCTCTTTGGGGGCTTGCCGCCGGAGCCTGTCTGACCGCAATGCTGCACAGCAGCGCGGCGGTCATCGGAATGGCGATGGGCCTGGCTTCCACCGGCGTGATGCCGCCGGAGCTGGGCATCGCCATCGTGCTTGGCGCAAATGTCGGCACCTGTGTCACCGCCGTAATTGCCGCAATCGGCGGCTCGCCTTCCGGGGTATTCGTCGCCTGGTCGCATGTGGCGCTCAACGTCGGCGGCGCACTGCTGTTCCTGCCCTTTATAGGGCCGCTACAGAGCCTCGCCGCCTGGATCGGCGGCGGTCCCGCCGCACAGCTCGCCCATGCCCAGACGATCTTCAATGTGGTCTGCTCGCTGTTGGCTCTCCCGTTGTGCTACCTTCCCTTATGGTCCAGGCTGGAAAGCCGGCTCCAGCCGTGAGAACATACGCATGGCCGATCGGGCTATCCCCGGACGCATGCGCTATCGCTGTACTATTATACTTCAATTGAGCCTTGACATCTAATGCAAAGACGAAATGTCGAGCGCACCAGAAAAAAAAAGAACTGCAAAGTGCCCCAAGGCGGCATTGCAGTTCTTTGGTCTTTCTTTGATTTTGCATACAGCAGTTTGTTGCTGCTACTTGACTTTAACCGAAATTGTCACGGTCTTGTTATTGTATTTGCCTTTGAAAGAAGTGCTTCCCTTGGCCAGCGCTGTGATGCTGCCTGAGGAGAGCTTGGCTACAGACGGCTTCGAGTTGGTCCAGGTTATCAGACCAGTCACGTCTGCCGTTTTACCAGTATCATACAAGGCGGTTACCACAACGGTCTGTTTGCCTCCCGGAGCCATATTCAGGCGTGATTCATTCACTGTCAGCTTGGTCAGCTTGGGAATCACGTTGACCTTGAGGCTGACGTTAATACCCTGATAAGATCCCGTTAACGTAGTTGTGCCTTCAGCCACGGCCTTCACGGAAGCGCCCTTGACAGTCGCTGCTGCCGGATTGGAAGATTCCCAATTAATCGTATTCGAGAAGTTGGCTGTTTTTCCGTTGGAGTAATAAGCTGTTACTTTTACCGATTTGGAGGCTTTAATGTTCATCTCCAGCGATGCCGGCTCAACTTCAAGCTTGGTAATCTTTTGCTCAATGGTCACCGGAATGGTGATTGTCTTGTTGGCATAGGTCCCTTTTAGGCTTGCACTGCCCTTTACCAATCCTCTGACCGTTTTTCCGCTTGTGCCTGATTTGATCACGGCATTCGTGCCCGTAATCTCCCAAGTAATCTTGTCGGAGGCCTCACGCTCATCGCCGTTTTCCATAACTACTTTAACTGAAGGCATAGCCTTCTCTTCGCCTGTAACAACCACCAGGTTGTCCTCAGGCCCGATCAGCACCAGCACTTTATCCAGAACAGTAAGCTTATATTCAACGCTCTTGTTGCGGATGTCCGCTTTTGAGGCACTGACGTTGCCTTCTTTAATTTTACCGATCAGTGTAACTGTACCGGCTGCTTTACCTTCAATCTTGCCATCCTTGATGGTAGCAACTTCTGCATTGTCAGAAGTCCACTCTATCTCCTGGCTCAGTTCAAGTTTGGTACCGTCGAGCTTGGTGCCATTTACCTTAGGCAAGCTTAAAGTGTCGCCTTTGAACATTTCCTTTTCGGACTTTTCATTCTCTGCTTTCTCAACCTCTATGGCCGTGATGGTCGGAAGCACTTTCAGCTTAATCTCTCTGCTGACACCTTTATACTCCGCTTTGATAGTAGAGTCGCCCACACCCCTAGCCGTAATGTCCGCAGCGTCTGCTTCGGATTTGGCTGTGGCTACCAGTTGATCACTGGATGTCCAGGTGGCGTTCTGGGATACATTCAGCGTAGAGTTGGCAGCATCTCTGACTTCAGCCTTCACATCCAGCACTTCACCCATGAACAGCTTCTGTTCCTTGGAAGGCGTCAATAGAATCGCTTCATACGACGAGCGGACGTATACGTCTACGGAAGCTTTCACACCCAGATAAGCAATCGTGATTACAGTCTTACCCGTAGCCAGAACCTTGAGTTCTCCGTTCTTGACGGTAGCTACAGCAGTATTTGAAGAACTCCAGTCGACTTTATCCGTCACGTCCTCAGACTCCGCTTGGGTAGCGGCTTTGGTAGTTGCCGTCAGCTTAATCGCGCTATCCCCCATAAGGGTCTCGACATCCTTCACAACCTTATCGTTCTGTTTGATGTCGATGTCGGTAAAAGCCATTTCAACTTCTGTCTTATATGTAGCCGTCAGGCCTTTGTATTTCGCAGTGATCGTTACCTTACCTTCTTTAAGAAGGTTGACTTTACCGTCCGATATTGTCAATACATTAGTGTCAGAGCTGGACCATTCAACATCTTTCGTAACATCAGTCGCTTCGGTGATGGACTTTCCTCCGAGTACCTTAGCTTTGATAGTCCGCTTCTCTTCACTGTCTCCCAGCTTATAGTTGCCTTCTTTATGCTCAATCTTCAAATCCTTGAATGGATGAGTCACAGAAACTTCAATCGTAGTAAGCATGCTATTATAAGTAGCTGTAATAATAGCTGTGCCACTGTCAAACGGCGTCAAAAGGCCGTTTACAACCTTTACAGCAGTGGTATTGGAAGAATTCCAGGTCACCGCACCCGTTACATCTCTCTTGGAAGAAGAACCTTCTACATTGGCGAACACCTTCAATTGCTTCGGTGTCTGGCCGACTACGAGATCCAATTTGGCCGAACTCTCAAACTCAATCGAGTTGATATCTCCCTTTTCTGCAAAGACACTTACCGGAAATACTACGGTAGCCAGCAGCGCTATGATGAGAAGCAACTTCGTCATTTTCCTGTTCACAGTCATCATTTCTCTCCTTCATTGTGATGTTATTCTGGGAGGGTACATTCCCACACTCTTCCACTACTATCGACATTTAGCACTGAAGACTTTAACTTTTCTTGAAATCAGGGGTCTTAAAAGCCCAATTAGGGACTTTATAACCAGTGTTTCCCATATGTTCCAGTACCAGCGCCTCATGTTGAAATTCAGAATGATTCGCATACGCGCGGCAGGCTCTTATGATCCAGTCTGCCGCAAACATGTCCCCCAACAAACAACAAGGACTTCATCCCTTGCAGGGGACGAAATCCTTGGTTCCAAGCTGTATTTATTGGCGGACCGCCTGTTTCAGGCCAGCTTGTGACATGCCAACCAGAGTCCCGCCGCACTCGTTGACGCCAGCTTCCGTAATCTTCACCTCACACAGCTGTCCCTGCAGCGAATCATCGCCGCTGAAGAAAACCTGCAGGTAATTGTCGCTGAAGCCGTGCTGTGTGCTGCGGCCCGGGGCCCCTTTGGCCGACCGTTCAGGAATAACGGACAATGTCTTGCCGACGAACCTGCGCGCATAGGCAAGCTGCATCTCCTCGGAGAGGTCGATCAGTTCCTGTACGCGGACGTTCTTAATTTCCTCGTCAACCTGGTTCAGCATTCGTGCCGCCGGGGTGCCTGTGCGCTTCGAATACGGGAAGACATGCATCTCGGAGTAATTCACGGCCTTCATGAAATCATAGCCGGCGCGGAACATTTCCTCGGTCTCGCCGGGGAATCCGACAATAACGTCGGTGGTGATCCCGACATCCGGCATCGCCTGGCGGATCAGCTCCATCTTGGCATAATACTCTTCGGTGGTGTATTTGCGGCGCATCGCTTTGAGCACCTCGTTATGTCCGGCCTGCAGCGGAATATGCAGATGGCGGCACATCTTGGAGCTGCGGTTCAGCACCTCAAGCAGTTTTTCGTCAATCTGGCTGGCTTCAATCGAACTGATGCGTACCCGCTCCAGCCCGTCCACCTTGTCCAGCTCCCACAGCAAATCGGCGAGACGGTAATTGTCCAGATCGTCACCATAACCTCCGGTATGAATTCCGGTCAGGACAAACTCCTTATAACCGGCCTCCACCAGCTGATGCGCCTGGGCGACAATCGATTTCGGATCGCGGCTGCGCGACAGCCCGCGTGACCATGGAATGATGCAGAAGGTGCAGAAGTTGTTGCAGCCATCCTGGATTTTCATAAACGCCCGCGTCCGGTCAGCAAAACCCGGCACATCCAGCTCTTCGAATTCACGCGTCTTCATAATGTTGCGGACGGCATTCACCGGCTGGCGGGACCCCTGGATATTTTTGACGTGAGTCATAATCTGTTCACGGTCCTGGTTGCCGATCACGAGATCGACCCCCGGAATATCAAGGATCTCGCCGGGTGAGGTCTGCGCATAGCAGCCCGTTACGGCGACGATAGCCTCCGGGTTGCGGCGCACGGCGCGGCGGATCATTTGGCGGCTTTTCTTGTCGCCGGTATTGGTTACCGTACAGGTGTTGATTAGATATACGTCGGCGGGCCCTTCGAAATCAACCTGCTCGTAACCTTCATTTTTGAATAGCTGCCAGATGGCTTCAGTGTCATAGAAATTCACTTTACAACCTAAAGTATAAAATGCTACGGATGGCATTGTTCAAGCTCCCCCCATTTCTCCGGATTCATACAGGATGCAGGCTGCAGCGACCATGCCGGCCGTCTCGCAGCGCAGAATACGCCGCCCAAGGCCTACCGGTACCGCTCCGGCCTCTTCGGCCGCGAGGCATTCCTCCGGGCTGAAGCCGCCTTCAGGACCGACAACGATCATTACCCGGCCCGGCGATTCCGGCGCCAGCGCAGACAACCAAGGTGCGGCGGCACTCCGCAGCTGCAGTCCTTCTTCCTTCTCATAACAAAAGTAAACAGCATCATAGTCGCGGAAGCTTTGCAGCAGCAGCTTCCAGCTCAAAGGCGCATGCACGGCCGGCACTATATTACGGTGTGCCTGCTCCGCTGCCTCCTTGCAAATCTTGCGCCAGCGTTCCAGCCTCTTATTCTCCTTGCGCTCGTCATACTGCACTATTGTGCGCTCTGAGAGGAACGGGGCAAAGGCCACCGCACCGATTTCGGTGCACTTCTGAATGACGGTCTCCAGCTTGTCTCCCTTCGGCAGACTCTGGGCCACCGTAATCTTGATCCGCGGCTCATGAGTCATCTCCAGAGATTCCAGTATGTTCACTATAATCTCGCCGATCTCAATCGAAGAGATCTCCGCCAGCGCCTCGCGGGAAATGCCGTCGCTGACAATTAGCTTGTCTCCGGCTTTGCCGCGCATCACTTTAGCAATATGGCGGGCATCTTCGCCGTCAATGGTTACCTGTTCCGGGCCGAACTGCTCCGGTGCTACGAAATAACGCTGCATCTTCATCCTCATCCTGTCCATTATTCAGCGTAAAAGCGGCGGCGGTCCTGCTGTTCAGGTCTCCAGCCGCCGCTCTACGCACTTGTAAACCGTCTAAAAATTCACATTACATCATACAACGTTTGCCTGCCTGTGAACAGCCCCTGTTCAGGCTTTACCCTCCGAACAGATTGAAGAACAACCTGAAAAAGTCGTTCCCTATTTGCAGTGCCCAGCTGTTCAGCGGTTCGATCGTATAGGCACGCAGGCCGGGGATAATGATGATAAGCAAAAAGATAAAGACCGTCCACTGCTCATACTGCTGTAATTTTGCACGGACCGGACGTGGTGCCACATCCTCTACGATCCGGTAGCCGTCCAGCGGAGGCAGCGGAATTAAGTTAAACAGGAATAGGAAGAAATTAAATTGAATGAACATGCCAAAGAACCAGTACACTGCCCGCAGCAGCTGTTCATTCGTAATGGACTCAATGGCGCCGCTGGCATGCAGGGCGGCATACACTAGAGTACCGAGAATACCGAGCAGCAGATTGCTGATCGGACCGGCCGCAGACACGATAACCCCCATCAGCCGGGGGCGTCTGAAGTTGTCGCGGTTCACCGGAACCGGACGTGCCCAGCCGAAGCCGGCAATGAGCAGCAGGATGATACCGAATAGATCGAAATGCACTGCGGGATTAAGCGTCATGCGGCCCAGCAGCCTTGCAGTTGGGTCACCAAATTTATTGGCAAAATAGGCATGGGCGAATTCATGCACAGTAAATGCGATCACCAGGGTAATCAGGAAAAACGGAAGCTGCTGCAGGGGTACTACTAAAATTTCATCCAAAAAATCCATTTCTACCTCTTTCCGGCTGTAAAGGCCACCCAATCTTCTTCACGGGATACTTCCTTAATCTCAAACCCGGACGACTCCAGCGCCTGCGCCACGAGCCCTTCCTTATCTTTATAAATGCCGGAGGTGATATAGAGGCCACCCGGCTGCAGGGCACGGTAGACATCATCGGTGAACAACACGATAATCTCTGCCAAAATATTGGCGACCACAACCTTCACCGGCAGTGTGACACCAAGACTGTCTTCAGCTTTTGGCTTTGCCGGAACAGCCTGCTGCGAGTCCGTATGACCGGCTCTTGCCGATGGCCACATATCTCCCGCCGCCGTATCTGCCGCTCCTTCACCGCCGAGCAGTGACAGCAGGTCGCTTTCTTTTACCGTAATGGAATCCTGCAGCCGGTTCAGCGCCACATTCTCACGGGCACTTTCCACAGCCACCGGATCCAGATCCAGCGCCAGCACAGACTTGGCACCCAGCAGCACCGCGCCTACAGCAAGAATGCCGGAGCCCGTTCCAACGTCAATCACTTCCTCATCACCGCTGATATGTTTCTCCAGTGCCCGCAGGCACAATGCTGTCGTTGGATGCGTTCCGGTTCCAAATGCCATGCCGGGATCAAGCTCAATAATTTTTTCTTCCGGGCCGGCAGGGGTATATTCCTCCCAGGTGGGCTTAATCGTCAGCCGGTCCGATACGCGAAGCGGCTTGAAATACTGCTTCCAGGCATGCGCCCAATCATTTTCATCCACAGTTTTCCACGAAATCAGTGCTTTACCGGGATCAATCCCGAACTCTCTCAGCTCTTCGATCCGTGGAGCCAGCTCTTCGATAATGGCATCCATCGGGACGGTTTCGGCATAATATCCTTTAATCACCGCTTCCCCTTCAGGGATATCATTCAGCGGCTCGTCGTATAATTCACCATAACGTGTATCCCGTACCTTATTCAGGGTTCCGGATTCCTCGATGGAAACACCGCCTGCCCCGGCCTCATACAGCAGATTGGAAATCATCTCCTGCGCCTCTTCTGTTGTATGTACTGTCAGTTCATGCCATAACATCTTTGTGGATCCTCCTAAAAGTTTTGTGAGCGCAGCTTACGTGGTTATTCTTCGAGCAAAACTGGCTTCGGAAGCATACACTAATAGTTTGTGAGCGCTGCTTAACAGTATACCATTTCTTCCCCGGGTAGCGCCAAACTGCGGATCAGCTTCCGGAAAGCTGACTTTTGCTGCGGCAAAAGCATTCCTGTGTATGATCGTCCACCATTCCAGAAGCTTGCATAAACGCGTAGCAAATGGTTGAGCCGACAAACTTCATGCCTTTTTTACGCAGCGCTTTGCTCATTTGGTCTGAGTGGGGGGTTGTAGCCGGCACTTCCGCTTTGCTCTTCCAGTTATTGATCAACGGCACCCCTCCGGTAAAGCTCCAGAGATAGTCTGCAAAGCTGCCCTCCTCCTCGACGATCTGCAAATACACGGCCGCATTCCGGATGATCGCGTTAATCTTGAGGCGGTTGCGGATAATGCCGGGGTCATTCATCAGCTCAGCAATTTTCTCCTCATCATAATGTACTATTTTCTCCGGATCAAATCCGTCGAATACTTTTCTGAAATGCTCCCGTTTCTTGAGCACAGTGTACCAACTGAGCCCGGCCTGCATTCCCTCCAGCATCAGCAGCTCGAACAGCTTCAAATGATCGTTCAGCGGCTTGCCCCATTCCTCATCGTGATAAGCAATATATAGTGGATCTTCATTGACCCAGTCACAGCGGATCTCGTTCACCTGTCTCCTTCTCTCCTTTTTATGTCCGAAGAACATTATTCATAGGCTATTTCTATCATCTCTTTATATTCTAAGCGCCATTACCCTGTATACACAAATAAAAGAGGCCTCCGTTTCCCCCAAGGGCCGGACAACCTCTTCTATTAAAGGTTCCTCTTTCAGTTTATTGTTTCCGTTTCATCACCCTGCCGGTTAAGGCAGCATCTGTACCTGTATCATCTGATCCGGTTCAACCGTAATATAACCGCTGACATACATGGATACTTTCGTCTGCTCAACCCCCTCATACCTCTTTATAGCCGTGTTGTCATCATCCCCGGAGTAATTGGCTATCAGCGTTTTGCCTGCAAAATAGGAGTTGTTCCGGGTCGTTTCGAACGAAACGATGCCGCCAAATCCTGGGGTCTGACTCCCGGTCTCCACATATAAATCACCATCGAGAGTGTAGTATATCCATTCTACCGGATAACCGCCTACCTGCGATGTTACCGTTTGCCGCTTCTCGCTGATAGCTGTCAAACGGATGGGAGTCCGCTCCCCCTTATGATTGGTAATCTTGTATTTGCCTGTTAGAGTTACAGGGGTTTTCCCGTTCATTACGAGACCCGAAGGCCGTTCGAAGCGAATCGCTCCCTTATTCGGATCCCGTTCAGCTGTCGGCCATAATTCACCCTGCAGGCTCATACCTTGTACTTCAAGAGTTATCTTCTCATAGGGCAGATGAGCATAGGCTTCTCTGGTCCGGTAGCTGATCCGGATCTGGGTCGGAGTAACCACCATTTGCTCCAGGGTAATATCGTCGCTGCCAGTCTCCAGCGGCTTATTCAAAGCATATTTCGCTGTCCCTGTGTTCATCTGCTTCTTGCTCAGGTTCAGATCGAATGACCATTCCCCGTCCAGTCGCTCTTCTTCTTTCATATATTGCAGCCGATAGGCTGTGCTCTCATCCGAAACGTCGCTATGTCTATAGAATTGCTGGCTGATATATTCTCCGTTATCACCCGGCCGCACTTGCAGACTGTCAGTAAGTTCCTTTACGACAGCTCCATCCCGGTAAGCAACAACCTGCGGCTTGGCCCATGCTGCAGCCTCCTCTTGTTCAAAGGTAATCTCACTGTAGACAAGCAGCCTATTATCCTCCCGGGGAAACATCTGCACATGAAGCGCCTGCAGGCCGTCCTGCGCAATATTGAAGCTCTGCGTTTCCCTGGTCGTATTGTCCACCTCCAGCTCCTGCTCCTGCCGGGTGAAGCTTTGCAGATCCCTTGCTATAAATTCTACCTTTGCCGTATCCCCCTCCGGTGTCCAGTTGCTCTCTACATAGCCGGTGTATCTGCCGCTGCCGGCATCCCATACCATATCTCTAAGAATCCCTTCGCAAAGCTTTCCCTGTTCATCCCTCAGAGAGATTCCTTTGAACTTCATGAATTCAGCCCGGTTATGTTCACCGGGGTTCAGGCTGTACAGAATCACCGTGCGGTTCTCATCCACAACCGCCGTATGCAAGGTCAGCGTGACCCCATCTCTTGTCACCGACTGTTCAAGCTCCTGGCCGAGGTGCTCGGAGAGTGCGGCTTGAATCCCGCTTTTTCCATGAAGCAGCCCGTTCCAGTCCACCTGAATCGCTGCATATACGGGAGCTGCAGCCAGAAGGGCTGCAAGAGAGAGCGCGACAACTGATTTCCGTAAGTTCCGTCCCTGGCGCTGGACCGATCTCCCCCGTGCCCGTTTGCTGTCCGAATCCCCAGTATGTCCAGCTTGCTCCATCCGTTCCCACATGCTTGCAAAATCAGGATACTCTATTCCGTGATCATTATTTAAGCGCAGTTTCAGCGCATCTTCCACCGATTTCATACAAAACCTCCTCCCCTGCCTTTGCATGCTCTCCTGCTTCCTGCAGCATCTTTTTCATCATTTTCAATCCTTTATGCTGTCTGGATTTGGCCGTCCCGACCGGGATGGACAACGCCTCCGCTATTTCGGCCAGACTGAAATCATGCATATACCTTAACGTAAGCACCGCGCGAATCTTCGCAGGAAGCCTGGATATGTAACTGCTCCATTCCAGCGCCGTTTCTTTTTCTTCTATTAAGAGCTCTACCGGAGTTTCGGCACGGACTTTCAGCAGATGCATATGCTCAGCTACCTTCTGCTGCAGACTGCGCCGGCGTTTCAAGTGATTCAGGCAGGTATTGACTGTGATTTTCATAATCCATGCCCTGACATGCTCGACTTCCTGCCAGCGGCTGCGGAATACGGTGATAAACACCTCCTGGCATATATCCTCGGCATCTGCAGCATCATGCAGCATATAGTAGCAGGTCCGGTAGACAGCCTTGTTGTAGGCTTCGAACAATTCCCTATGGCTTTGCAAAAAACGCCCCCTCCTTTCTTGTCTGAGTTGTCTATATAACAATCAAACATGCAAAAAGGTTCATTTCTGGAAATCATACAACTCATATACAAAGAAATCCATACTGGAGCAGCTCGGTAAAGGCAGCGTAGTGGCATAGGAGACAACGGGTTTGAGCGGGTGCATTACCTCAATTCCCGCTTGTCCGGGCTGATCACAGCTTGAAGGCTTCAACCTGATAAAAATAAAAAGCCAGGAGATGGTCACGCAAGCCATAAATATGGCGTCCGCGGCTTTCCTGGCTTCCTCTTATCCTCTTATGCGAATTGTAACTTTCGGAGATTCCCATCCTATACACTCTGTACGAGGTTCAGTAACAACCTCCCGATCTCATCGGCCGGTAAAGGGCGGCTGTAATAATAGCCCTGTACCTTTATGCAGCCGCTCTCCACCACAATATCCAGCTGCTCTTTGGTTTCTATACCTTCGGCAATGACCTGCATATTCAGATGCCTTGCCATAGTAATGATGGTGGACACTATGGCCCGGTCATCGCTGCTCGCGACAATATCCTTGATGAAGGAACGGTCAATCTTCACTTTATGAATGGGATATAATTTCAAATAACTGAAGGAGCTGTAGCCTGTTCCAAAGTCGTCAAGGCTGATACGAATTCCGTTCCGGGTCAGATTGTTCAGAATTCCTGCAGATGCAGAAGCATTCATCATCATACTTTCCGTAATCTCCAGTTCAAGATACTGCGGAGCAAGCCCGCTCTCCTCCAGAATCCCCATAATCTCCCCATGCAAATTGTACTGGTGGAACTGCTGGGACGACAAATTCACCGCCACAGGAATCAGCGGGCCGCCTGCATCTTGCCATAACCGCATTTGGCGGCAGGCTTCGCGCAGCACCCAGTTTCCGAGCTCCACAATCTGGCCTGTCTCCTCCGCATGCGAAATGAACAGGCCAGGCGGCAGGAGCCCTTTGTCCGGATGCTGCCACCTGATCAGCGCCTCTACTCCGATAATTTGATTGTTATCCGCCCGGATTTGCGGCTGGTAGTACAGAATAAACTCGCCGCGCTCCAGCGCTTTCCGCAAATCGCCTTCCATATTAATCCGCTGGAGCAGCTGCTCATCCAGATCGTCCGAGAAAAACTGATAATCATTTTTACCGTTTTTCTTAACCTCATACATGGCAGTGTCTGCATTCTTGAGAAGCTGTATCTCATCTTGACCATGGCAGGGAAAGAAGGCGATTCCGATACTTACCGTAACGTAAAAATCCTGCTCTTTCAGACGATACGGTTGCTCAATCGCTGCAATCATCTGCTCCGCAATGGCTGTTACGTTCATGTTCTTCCGGGAGAATCGGCACAACATCGCAAACTCATCTCCCCCAATCCGGGCCAGCGTCACATTCTCATTCACCACACTATGCCGGATACGGCTGCTCATTTCCTGGAGGAACAGATCGCCGTACATATGCCCCAGTGAGTCGTTGATGATTTTAAACCGGTCAAGGTCCATAACCATAACAGCAAACGGCTCCATCGTTTCACTATGCGCTTCAATGGTTTGCGATAGTAGCTCATTGAACATTCTTCTGTTCGGCAGACCGGTTAACTCGTCGTGGAAAGCAAGGTAATGATTTTTCTCCTTGGCCCGCTTTTCTTCTGTCACATCTCTGGCAATTACATAGGTTCCGACCACTTGCCTGTCGACCATGACCGGAGCGTTAACCACACTGATTTCGACCCGGTGCCCGTCCTGATGGATGATCGCTGTTTCATAGCTCAGTTCCTCTCCGGCAAAAGATCTTGAGAACAGCTTCTGCATCCGCTCCCGCTCCTCCACAGCCACAATCGAGAGAATGAACATCATGTTCTGATCCTTAAAGGCACTTGAGCTGATTCCCGTGATTCTTGAGGCAGCAGGATTAAATCCGATAATGCGCATGTCCAGGTCAATCGAGATAATCCCGTCCTGGTTATTTTCATATAACGACCTGTACCATTTCTCAGTAACCAGTATCTCTGTGTCCTTGTTCGAGAACCGGCGGGAGATGAACATTCCGACAACTGATAACCACAGCGTGAACAAAGTCCCGCCTGCAATGACATAGGCAAGCCATTTCTGATCCAGGACAACACCGGTGATCCGTGCAGCATGATGCCGCGGCTCAAAGTGGACTGCCAGCATACCGGTGTAATGCATGCCAATAATCGCAGTTCCCATGATCAGACCGCTGCCCAGCTTCCTCCAATGATTGTCTTCTTCGCCATGATCGATAATATAGGAAAATAACCCGAGCGCTGCATAGGATGCAACAAAAGCTATCACGATAGACAGGGCTACATATCCGGGAGTATAGATCATATTAATTTGCATCGCTGACATGCCGATATAATGAATCGCTGAAATTCCAATCGCAGAAAATACGCCAGCTCCAAGAAATTGAAGAATGCCCGGCTTGCAGCGGCTAATCGCAACAAGGGCGATAAAAGAGGTAACAATAGAAACACCTATTGACAACAATACAGTGTTCAGATTATAAGCAACCGGAAACGGCAGTGATATGGCCAGCATTCCGACAAAATGTGTTGACCAGATCCCCATGCCCATAATTACTGCACCGCTCATCCGCCATAGCCAACGTTTCTTCCCTTTGGATCTGCCTACTGCCCCTGCCAGACTTAGGACCGCATATGAAGCTGCTACCGCAATTACACATGAAAATAATACAAGCACCCTATCATGAGTACCATGAATTTGCTCCAACTAAGTCCTCCCCTCTCTGTCTTCGTTTCTAAGAACTCCCCTGATCTTCTCCCGATAGTAAATATTTTAAATTTGCACTATTTCACTATTATTATCGACATACATAGACCTGAATCGACAGATCAGAGAGTGGTTTTTATAAAAAAAATTTACACTATAACTGAGCCTTCTCAAGCTCCTTGTTAGACGCCGTATAGAGAGGTGTAGTTCTATGAATGGAATCCTATGAAATGAAAGTTTCAGCTCCCGGAATCCATTCCCCGCCTCCATTTATTGTGCGCATACAAAAAAAGGGCCCCGCCAGCAGCTGGCGGGGTCAAGGTATGTAATAAGGGGGTATGTGTCTAATATACAGTCCCAAGCTTAAAAAAGTATTAAGTCCTCCTAAAGTTTTACTTAAATCTTCAGAAGGTTAGTATCTGCTCCAGATTCTTCAGCATCACCTGTCTATTCCGCAGCAGCTCCCGCAATCTTGCCTTCATTGCGCGCCCGCAACAGGGTATGACGGTTCATCCGGATGAAATGCGCTTCCTGCAGACTGCGGCGCAGCAGATCAGCATCCACACCAAGCTCTTCCAAGGTAGAGGGTCCATGTACAGTGCGCAGCAGGCCGCGCAACATTTCCGGTGAAGGAAGTCCGCTGATTTCCTTCAGCACCTGCGCCCACTGTTCCTTGTCCGCCAAACCCTGCGTATCCGCCAGCTCATGGTACAGCGCGGAAATTTCCGCACAGGCCACACCTACCTTAGCGCCATGCAACAGCTGTCTGCGTCCGGTGCGGATGTACTCCATCTCCCAATAATGGGACAGATGATGTTCTGCACCCGATGCCGAGTGGGATTGCCCAAACAGCAGGATCGCCAGGCCTGATTCAATCAACGCTTCGGTCAGTACTCGGATTCCCAGTTCGGTATGATTTCCGATCTCCTCTGCATGATTTACGCAGGCCAACAACGCCTTTTCGCTAATGGCAGCAACCGCCGGAGCATACGGCTCGTCAGCCGTCAGGCGGCCGAATTTCCAGTCAAACAACGAGGTGTATTTGCCCAGCATATCGCCAAAGCCTGCCGCCACCATGGGAGCCGGCGCCTTGCGCAGCAGCTCTGTATCGGCGAAGATAGCGACTGGACCCGCCGCCGGAATTGTTATCTTGTTGCCGCGGATAATCAGCGGCGAGCCGTTCGAGGTGAAACCGTCTACCGAAGGAGCCGTCGGGGCCGACACAAAAGGGATGGCTGCTGTATAAGCCGCATAACGCGCCACATCATGCAGCGTGCCCGAGCCTGCCACGATGACGGAATCTGCTTTAACTTTTTGAATATCCAACAGCACCTGCACTACAGAGGCTTCATCTGCGATAACATCGCCCTGCGCATTGGGCAGCACTAAGGTGGTGTGGACCGAAATCCCGGCTTCCCTGCACGCCTGCTCCAGACTTGCTCCCGCTACTTTCAGTGTATGTTCATCTGCCACAAGCACCAGCCGTTCCCAGCCCTGTGCGGCCACATAAGGAATGACCTGCTGCAGGGCACCCGGTTCTACATGAATAACCTGCGGAAGAGCAAAAGCTGCCCCTCCTTCTATTTCAGCGGCGGCTGCCTTTATATTATCCAGTATGCTGCTCATATCGAATTCCTCCTAAAAGTTTTGTTAGCAAAAGCTTCCTTATACATTTTATCAGATGTCCAATATACAGGAAGAAACGGACGTACCGCACTCTGATCGAGCGCGGTACCCGTTTCTTGTCATCACACGAATATAGAGAGAACTAGAGCAGCTTCCAGGCGATATCGTTCAGACGCAGTTCATTGCGGAAAGATCGTGTATTGGTATCTTTGTCGATGACTACACATTCGATGCCAACCATTTCGGCGAAATCAATCAGTTGCTCTGTAGTCACCACATACGAGAATCCGGTATGATGCGCGCCGCCGGCCAGAATCCAGGCTTCCACGCCTGCCTTCAGGCTTGGCTGCACTTTCCACAATACGCGGGCAACCGGCAGGTTCGGCATAGCTTCGGTAGGCTCAACGCCTTCCACTTCGTTCACAAGCAGGCGGAAACGGTTGCCCATGTCGATGATCGAGGCATTCAGCGCTGCACCGGAACGTCCGTTGAAGACCATGCGGGCCGGATCCTCTTTGCCGCCGATACCGAGCGGGTGCACTTCAAGCTTCGGCTTGTCGACAGCAATGGTCGGGCAGACCTCCAGCATGTGCGATCCAAGCACCAGCTCATTGGCCGGATCTAGGTGATACGTGTAATCTTCCATAAAGGAGGTGCCTTTGTTGCCGGCGATAATCTTCATCAGGCGGACAAGCGCCGCTGTCTTCCAGTCGCCTTCTCCGGCAAAGCCGTAGCCCTGCTCCATCAGGCGTTGTACAGCAAGACCAGGAAGCTGCTTCAGTCCGTGCAGATCTTCAAAAGTAGTAATGAAAGCTGTATATCCGCCTTCTTCCAGGAAAGCTTTCATCCCCAGCTCAATACGGGCCTGGTAACGGATGGATTCACGCACAGGTCCATCCTGATCTCCGCCTTGGGCAAAGTCATACGCCTTCGCGTATTCTGCCATCAAATCGTCGATCTGCGCTTCGGTAACGGCATCCACACGTTCCACAAGGTCGCCTACGCCATAGCCGTCAACGGTCCAGCCCAGCTTGATTTGTGCTTCTACCTTATCACCTTCGGTTACAGCCACCGAGCGCATGTTGTCACCGAATCTGGCAACCTTCAGCGTTTGGCTCTCATTGAAGGCAGCAGCGGTGTTCATCCAGCCGCCGATGCGGCCTCTAACTTCACTGTCTTCCCAGTAGCCGACAACCACTTTACGGGCAATGCCCATACGCGCGCCAATGAAGCCGTATTCGCGGTCGCCGTGTGCCGACTGGTTCGTGTTCATGAAATCCATGTCGATAGAATCCCATGGAATATCGCGGTTAAATTGGGTTGCCAGGTGCAGCAAAGGCTTGCGGAGCTGCGACAAGCCGGCGATCCACATTTTGGCCGGGGAGAAGGTGTGCATCCAGGTGATGATCCCTCCGCAGTTCTCATCACTGTTCGCAGCAATTGCCAGCTTGCGGATTTCGTCCGCTGTAGTCAGAACCGGTTTGAATACTATTTCAAAAGGAACCGCGTCGTCCGAGTTAAGGCCTGCGGTAATTTGGCGGGAGTGCTCCGCTACTTCCTCGATCGTTTCAGGGCCATACAAATGCTGACTTCCGGTTACGAACCAGAATTGATAAGGTTTAATGGATAACATGTAACTACCTCCTAAAAGTGTTGTGAACGTAATATTACTGAATGATTTCGTACTACACTGTCTTCGAATATATCAAAGTACTATTCCGTAACATCCTCTTTAATCGCCTTAAGGTGCTTCATGACATTGTTCTCGCCGCGGCCGAAATAGTCATGCAGTCTGGAATATTCCTGATACAGCTTTTCGTAGACTGCTACGTTTTCCGGAATTGGAACATAGGATTCTTCGCGGATACGGGCCATTTTTTCTGCCGCTTCTACGATCGAATCGTAGCCGCCTTTTTGAGCACCGGCTGCAACGGCTCCGAACATTGCCGCGCCGAGCGCAGGCGTCTGCTTGCTTGCTGCCACTTTAATTTCACGGTTGGTAACGTCAGCGTAAATCTGCATCAGCAGGCGGTTCTTTTGCGGAAGTCCGCCGCAGGCATACAGTACATCAACGGCTACACCGTTTCCGTGGAATGCATCCACAATCTTGCGTGTGCCGAAAGCTGTAGCTTCAAGCAGTGTGCGGTAAATTTCTTCCGGTTTGGTCAGCAGCGTGCAGCCGAGCAACAGTCCGGTCAGGTTCGTATCCACGAGCACGGAGCGGTTGCCGTTCCACCAGTCCAGTGCGAGAAGTCCGGTTTGGCCCGGCTTGTAGGCCGCAGCCCGTGCTTCCAGCCAAGTATGGATGTTTACGCCTTCTTCCGCCGCAGCTTCTTTCGCATAGGCAGGGACCGCTTCTTCCACATACCATTCAAAAATATCGCCAACAGCGGATTGTCCAGCCTCATACCCGTAATATCCCGGAATAATTCCGTCTTCCACCACACCGCACATGCCTTCAACTTCTCGTTCGGTATCACCCAGCACCATATGGCAGATTGAGGTACCCATGGACATTACCAGTTTGCCCGGGGTAACTACACCTACAGCGGGTACAGCAGCATGCGCATCGACGTTGCCGACAGCCACGGCCGTACCTGCCACGAGGCCGATTTGGCGTGCCATCTCGGCAGTCAGTTCCCCGGCTTTCGTTCCCAGGGGAACGATATCCCCGCGCAGCTTCGTTTCGGTCAGGTTCTCGAGGCGCGGATCAAGCGCTTTGAAGAATTCCTTGTCCGGATATCCGTCCGCTTTATGCCAGATGGCCTTGTAACCGGCCGTGCAGCTGTTGCGTACAATATTGCCGGTCATTTGCGAGATCACCCAGTCGGTAGCTTCCAGGAACTGATCAGCCGCATCATAGATTTCAGGCGCTTCGTCCAGGATTTGCCAGACCTTGGCCATCATCCATTCGGAGGAGATTTTGCCGCCGTAGCGCGGCAGCCACTTCTCGCCGCGTTCAGCGGCGATGCGGTTGATTTCATTCGCTTCATGCTGTGCGGCATGATGCTTCCACAGCTTCGTCCAGCTATGCGGGTTCTCCTGATATTCAGGAAGCAGGCAGAGCGGCTGTCCTTGTTCGTTAACTGGAAGCATCGTACAAGCGGTAAAATCTATGCCAAGACCCACGACATCCGCAGGATCTATGCCGGACTCACGGATTACCTCTGGCACTGAACGCTTCAATACTTCAATGTAGTCTGCCGGATGCTGCAGCGCCCAGTCATATTCCAGTTTTTTGCCGGTTCCCGGCAGAATCTCGTCTATCACGTGATGCGGATAAGGCGTTACATGATCCGCGACTTCCGTTCCGTCGGCCAGATCTACCAGCACAGCGCGTCCGGATTGGGTTCCGTAGTCGACGCCGATTGCATATTTTTTACTCATGTACGAATTCTCCTTTATATATAGTAATTAGCTTTGGCCGTAGTAGGCATTTGCTCCATGCTTGCGCAGGAAGTGACGGTCGAGCAGCGTCTGGCTCATTGGCTGCACATTCGGGTTCAGCTGGAAGGTCTGTGTTGCCATCTTCGCAACTTCCTCAAGCACAACGGCGTTATGAACCGCATTATGCGGATCCTTCCCCCAGTTGAAGGGAGCATGGCAATGTACAAGCACACCCGGAATCATGTCCGGATTCAGATCCTTGAATGTCTCCACGATCACATTGCCGGTCTCCAGCTCATACGCACCTTTGATTTCCTCGTCTGTCATCGGGCGGGTGCAGGGAACTTCACCGTAGTAATAATCGGCATGGGTGGTTCCGAGCGCCGGAATGCCTCTGCCTGCCTGTGCCCAGCCGGTTGCCCATGGTGAATGGGTATGGACAATGCCGCCGATGTTCGGAAATGCCTTGTATAGCACCAAATGAGTAGCTGTATCAGAAGAAGGACGGTAGCTGCCTTCAACAATATTGCCTTCCAGATCAAGCACAACCATGTCGTCCCGGCGCAGCTTGTCATACTCCACACCGCTCGGCTTAATAACCACCAGTCCCTTGTCCCGGTCAATGCCGCTGACATTCCCCCATGTAAACGTTACCAAGTTGTAACGGGGCAGGTCAAGATTGGCTTCCAGTACCTCTTGTTTCAATTGCTCCAACATTCGTAATCCTCCCTATGGTCTTAGGTATGATCGTTCTTTTGCTTTGCCACCTCATTATACACTTGTACGTACAATTAATCTATAGTTTTTTAATAAAACGGAGAATAGGTACATACAAATAAAAAACAGGCTTCATCATCCTAGTATCGGATGATAAGAGCCTGTTTAGCCGCAATGGACAATTCCAAGCAACGATTGCTTCCCCATTGTTTATTCTGACCTGGCCAGCAAATACAAAAAATAAGGTGTACTCAGCATAGTGATGATGATCCCGGTCGGTATATCTGTTCCGAAACTGACCGTGCGGGTAATTGTGTCCGCAATAAGTACCACCAGCGTCCCGGTCAGCGCTGAGGCCGGGAGGAGAAGCTTGTGGTTCGGGCCAACCAGCTTGCGCGCCAGATGGGGGCTAATCAGACCGACAAAGAAAAAATTGCCGCCCAATGCCACACTTCCGGAGGAGAGCGCCACTGAAGCCAGAGTAAGTCCAAGAAATTCCGGTTTTACCGCAAGCCCTAAGCCCGTCGCTGTCTCATTGCCAAGATTGAGTGTATTCAGAACCCGCGACTTGTAAACCGCATAGCCCGCCAGCAGCACTGTCCATGGGGCCAACACCGAAATATATTTCCAGTCATCACCCCAGAGGCTGCCCGCCATCCAGCGCTGGGCAAATTCGAACTGATTATGATCCAGCCGGAGTGTAATCATCAGCGACAGCGCTCCATAGCCGCTTGACATGGCTACCCCCGTAAGGATTAATCCAGTGGGGGATATCTCCCTGCCCCGGCGGTAGGACAGCAAGAAGATCAGCACCGCTGCAGTCATGCCTCCGATGAAAGCCAGCACCGGCAGCGCAATCGCCGAGGAAACACCTTTAACGGAGAAAATCGCGATATAAATGAGTACAAACAGCCCGGACCCGGAGCTGATACCCAGCGTTCCCGGACTAGCCATATCGTTCCTCAGCAAACTTTGCATGATAGACCCAGCAACGCCCATTCCGATGCCAACCAGTATACAAAGCACGATCCGCGGCAGCCTGAATTCGAAGACAATCAGGTTCTGCTTGTCTGTTCCTTTCAGCAGCAGTACACGCAGCACCTCCATGGGAGAGAGGTTCATTTGGCCCGAATTCATTCCTATCACCACAATCAGAATGACCAGTACTACTAGTAGAAGGCATAAACCAATTCCCCGGGAAACGGTATAAGCACGCTGCTTCATCCTATTTCCCCCTTTTGCCGGCGTGACAGATAGAGGAAAACGGGAACGCCGATGATTGCAAAAATAATCCCTACAGGCGTTTCATTTGGGCGGTTAATGAGCCGGCCGAACAAATCAGCCCCCACCATGAAGGTCGCTCCATAAAGCCCGGACAGCGGAATAATGTAACGGTAATCCACACCCGCCATATAGCGGACTACATGCGGGATAATCAGGCCCACGAAGCTGATGGGGCCGACGATCAATACCGACAATCCGGTCAGCACCAGCACAATAAGTGTGGCAAACCCCTTGATCCGCCCGGTTGGCAGCCCCAACCCGGATGCAACATCATCTCCCAGACTCAGCAGCGTAACCGAAGGGGCCAAAGCAATAGCAGCCAGCAAGCCGGCGGCAAACAGCGGCGAGACAATGCTTAGCTCTTTCCATGTGGTACTGGCTGTCCCTCCGGCCGTCCAAAACGTAAGGGCCTGTCCGATGTTGTATTTAATGGCGACAAAGCTGCTAAACGCGGCAAATAGCATGGATACCGACATTCCCGCCAGTACAAGCCGCTGCGGGGTCATCCCCCTTTTGCTTAAAGAAGCGACTCCATAGGTCAGCCCGGTTGCTGCACCTGCCCCAAGACAGGCATATAGCATAGTCTGTGCATAAGTACGGTCCGGCAAAAAAGCCATGCAAAGCGCCATTGCCAGTCCCGCACCAGAGCTGATGCCCATCAGTCCCGAATCGGCCAGCGGATTTCTGGTAGTGCCCTGCATAATCGCTCCTGTCATCGCCAGGCTGCAGCCGACGATAACATCCGCAATTGTGCGTGGAAACCGGAGGTTGTGAATGATCTGATGCTCCGTTTTAGCGGGATCGAATTTAAAAATCGCCGCCCAAGCTGTATGCAGCTGCATATCAGCAGATCCGAAGGAAATGGAAGCAGCCACTATCAGCACGAGCGCCAGGAATCCTGCAGCCATCAGCAGTGAAAAGGGTACTCCCCTTTTTTTCCCATATGTATCTGTATCCACATCTTTCATCATACCCTTCGTCCTTCATCAGTAATTTGCTGTCTCTCACAGCTTCATAGTTAAGAGCCCACCGGCTGGAGCCTGTGGACTAAGCTGTTATGACTGCGGAGAACCCAGCAGTGCATTTACAATAAAGTTAACCTGCGCCTTAGCGGAATAAATGTCGGTATAATAGCTTAAGCCGAATTCCATCTCGATCAGATGATGGTTCTGGATAGCCGGCAGTGAGCTCCATACCTGATTTTGGCTCAAATCATCCATGCCATCATAGGTATTGCGAATGATATAATCCCCTGCATATTCGGGAAGCACCTCGAGGGATACCGATTCAGAATAAGTGTTCTTATCGATAATTCCTGTTTGCACACCTTTTGGCGCTTTCAGTGAGAGCACATCGTAGACAATTCTGCCCGCTCCGAACAACTTGCCCATGACTGTCATGGAATCATTACCGCCTTCAAATACAGAAATCGTTTTATCACCAAAGCCGGCATCCCCCAGCTTCTGGACAGATTCTTTTACATTCTGATCATAATCCGCAAGCACCTGCTCGGCTTCCTTCTCTTTATTGAGTGCTTGTCCGATCAGCCTTACTCTTTCTTCCTGGGTAATCTCCCCGTAAGGCACATAGATAGCCGGAGCGATTTTGGACATCTCTTTGGCCTGCTCCTCACCAGCCGTGATAATCAGATCAGGGTCCAGCTTCATAACGGCTTCCATATCCCACTCTGCCCAATGTCCCAGATCGGTGCTTTCCTTGACTTCTTCCTTAAAAGCCGCACCATCATACGCCTCAGAAATTCCAACAGGCTGCACACCCAGAGCAATCACATCACCCATCAAGTATTGGACCAGCACACGCTGCGGATTGGCAGGCACTTCTACATCACCAAGTACAGTGGTTATTGTCCGTGTTCCGGTGTCCGCCACAGCCTCAGGTGCAGAAGTAGCAGCTCCGCCGCTTCCCGCCCCCTCCAGCGCGTTCCCTCCAGTTGTTGCACTACCCGTGGCGGCCGAACCGCCTGAGCAGGCGCTAAGCAGCAAGGCCATACACAGCATTGCTGTGGCGGCTATTGTTTTTTTCTTTTGTCTCATCTGAAAATGATCCCCTTCCACTTGATTATGATAATCATTATCAATATAAGACCAAAACTCATCCTTTTGAATGGCATATCCTTGCTCCGGGGATGGCATATCTTCATTTACGGCTGTCTGAAGTCCTTCTGATCTATACTTGGAGGGCGAGATACCCATATGCTTTTTGAAGCTGCGGCTGAGCGTATAACCATCCGGATAACCCACACTTTCGGCAATCCCCTGCAGATTCGCTTCTGTTTTGAGCAGCAGCTGCGACGCTTTCTCTACCCTCACACGTGTTAAGAAACGCATGGGACTCTCACCCACCTTATTCTTAAACAGCTTGGATAAATGCCCCTGACTGCATCCGAGAGCTTGAGCAGTGCTTTTCAGTGTGACTGAGTGTCTGTATTGTTCAAGGAGATAACGTTTGGCCTGCTCAGCCAGATCCGTCTTGGCCGCGGTATGCCCCTTAAGCTGCAGATGCTTCAGCAGTTCATAAACGAACCTGTAGAGCAGCGATTTTACGTACAAGCGCCCCAGTCCTTCATTGGACTTCCATACGGTTTCCATCTCCCGGACCGTGTTGAACAGCATTAGTTTGTGGGTGGCCTGCACCCCATACTGCTGCTGAAAGGGGTTGCTGTGCTCCATAATCAGCGGGATATCTTTCCTCTCGGACACAGGAACCGCAGCCTTGTACAAGATGAGATAATATTCGAACCTCGTCCCGCTTTCCACCACAATGTCTAGGCGCATGCCCTTGCCTCCATGAAGAACATAAGCACCGCTGACTTCAAGGAACGTTTCTTCAAGACATACCCCCGCTTCTCCTTCAATGACATAGATAAAAGCGCTGTCTGGCAGGCGGTAAGAATACAGCTCTTCCTTTTCCTCTTCTCCTATTCTCACCCGGCGAACATCCATCACTTTGACGGACGCATGGTTCCACACCAGCAGATGTTCATTCCATTCCATTGATTCCGGCACTTCCTTTGATATAGTCATTTTAAACCATTATAGTGATAACCATTCTCAACAACAACCCGCACACATATATTCCTTAAATTCCAGATAACTTAAACGCGAAAAAAGCCCGCACCCTGTGCGGACTTCCGTTACTGTTATTCAACTGCGGTCTAACTGTTCCAGCCGTTTCGTTGAGCTTCTCAGAACAAGCTCCGGCTTATAAATCCTGTCCTTCGGCGGCTCCGCACTTTTACGCTCAATCATGTCAATCAGCATATTGGCTGCCTCTATACCCATAAGCTCTTTCGGATGTTTAAGGGTGGTCAGCTTCACTTCTGTCGCCGTCGCCAGCGTTGAATCGTCGAAGCCGATAATCGACAGATCGTCGGGCACGCTTAATCCCGTCTGGCGCGCGGCCTCCAGCAGCAGCACTGCCAGCTCGTCATTGTAGCAGACGAAGGCTGTAGGCCGCTGGCGTCCCTGCAGCATTTTTAATGCCGCTTCATAAGGCACGCTATGCTTCTGTTCGCTCGTATAATGGGTCACGGTATCCGCTCCCAGGGGAAGGCGGTGTTTGTGCAGCGCCCGTGTAAACCCCTTTAACCGGTTGGCTCCCTGGAGATCGTCTGTCTTGAAAAACCCGGCAATCTCCCGGTGGCCCAGCTCAATCAGATGCTCCGCAGCCATAAATCCCCCTGCTTCGTCATCCAGCTTCAGGCAGGGACAATGCAGCTCGGGATACCGCTCATTGATCATGATGAACGGAATGCGGTGAATTTCAAGCGCCAGAAACAGCGGCAGATTAGGATTGCCCTGTGCGCTTTTGGTCGGCTCAATAATCAGTCCCTTGAACGGCTGGCCCAACAGCATCTCCAGGTTCTCCCGCTCCTTATTCTTGTCATTGTCGGTGCTCGACAACATCATGCTGTATCCGCTGCCGCGAAGCTGCGCTTCTGCGCCGCGTACAAGATGAGGAAAGATATAATCGGAAATATGTGTCGTCATCATGCCAATCATGCTGCTGGTCTGCAGCGGCCGCGTTTCCTGCCGGGCAACAAAGGTTCCCTTCCCTTGCAGGCGGTACAGCCAGCCTTCCTTCTCCAGTTGGCCAAGCGCTTGGCGAACCGTCTGTCGGCTCATCCCGAATTGTACGGCAATTTCATTCTCGGATGGGATCTGGTCATCCGGCTTCATCCGCCCGGACTCCATCCAGGACAGCAGTTCACCCTTTAGCTGCATATATTTCGGTATCGGTTTATCCGTCATGGTACACCTCAGGCTACTTATATAGAGTAATACAAGTCATTATAACATAAGCCACTTGTATGTACATGTTAAGTCTTTACTTTTTTGAATCTTCATCCTCCCTTTTATCCATTTGATTTAACAAGCGGATTCCGGCATCCTGCCGTTTCGCGCAAAAATGCCCCACACTGGTGGGGCATCCCGATGTAGCAGCTTTGGCCATTCCTTCCGCTTCATTTAATACGCTTCGTACTGTACCCCTGTCAGCTATTCCTTCTTCATAATTTCGTGCAGCTGACGTTTATCGGCTTCCTGTGACCGCTCAAGCGCCTCCAGATCATCCTGATCCGCTTCCGCCGCCGAGAACTCCACATCTTCCAATTTCGCTTCGTAGAGCATCTTCTGCTTGTCTGTTTTAGAGAAGATCTTTGAGTTTTCTCTATCCATCGGTTGTCCATCCTCCTGATTTGTATTGATGTGTCAAGACTTAGACCATTCCGCCGGCCTCTTCAATTATGGTCAATGCCTGGTTATAGGAATTCTGGTCCACGATAACTGTCAGCAAAATATTCCGGCCTGTCGGTCCGCCGTCACCGCCGTGGCTCATGCCGCTGCCGCTTGTATGCGCTGCAGACAAAATACCTGTGTGCGGGCTGACAGAGGTCATGGAATCCATACTTGCCAGATTGCCGGTCACCGGATTCACGCTTGCCTGCAGCCCGTTTCCGCCAAATCTGCTGAAACGGTCAATGGACAGCTCGCTAACTCGCAGCGCCTGAAGCTTGCGGGAGACGCCCTCGGCTTCCTCGGGAGCCTTGAAGTAGGCTAATATAGATCTCTCCGACATTATATCCCTGCTCTCGCCTTTAATTTATAACACTGGATGCTTGGTTAGGTTGTCTCAGGCAAGCCTATTTTATGCTTCTGCTGTTATTAATTCTACTATCCGGCTGGAATTTAAATGCGGGGCCAACTTCACCATAATATGGTACAAAAGTGCTATATTCTATTTCGGATTAAACCTGTAGAATAAATGTAATTTTCATTTATATTCCATTTTTTAGAAGGAGGACAGCAATCACACGGCAGTTAAATTCATGTTTGGGAGGATGAAGCTATTTTGAAACAACCATTAAGGCATTCTATTCAAAGATTTGGTATTGGCGCAGCAAGTTTCAGCTTGGCCGCTTCTCTATTGTTTCCCGTTTCCGCCTTTGCGAACTCATCCTTTGAGTCATCCTCAGGGCTATCTGCCCAAACAACCCTAGAACAGGCCCAGAAGGTGATCCCGCAAAATTATGCGGGAGTAACTGCCGGATCAGCTCCTGTTACAGTGATTGTTGAACTGACCCATAAGCCGGTCAATGTATACGAGAGTGAAGCCAAAACCTCGGCTGCGCGTTCCTCCACCTCTCAACGAAGCAAAATCCTTACCGAACACAACTCTTTCAAAACTGCAGCAAGACAGCTCGGAGCTGCTATTGAAAATGAATACAGCGACATATTTAACGGATATTCAGTGACTTTGCCGGGAAATCAGGTCGACAAACTGCTCAAGCTGCCTGGAGTGGCGGCTATCTATCCGAATGATGAAGTCCACGCGCTTGCAGACAGCACTGACACTGCCACTCTTCCGGCAACTCGCAGCTACTCTGATACCGGAGTACTGATTGGAGCAGACAAGCTTCACGATCAAGGTTATACCGGCAAAGGCGTTCAGGTTGCCGTTGTTGATACCGGTATTGATTATAAGCACCCGCTCCTGAAGGATAATTATAAGGGCGGCTATGATGCGGTGGATAAGGATAACGATCCATACGAAACAGAGCCCGATCCCACCAAACCGCCTAAGGGCACCAGCTCTTATGATACCTCGCATGGTACACATGTATCGGGCACCATTCTCGATATAGCGCCTGAAGCGGATTTATATGTGTATCGTGTGCTTGGTCCATATGGCAGCGGCACAACAGCAGATGTCATCGCCGGCATCGAACGCGCCGTTCAGGACGGTGCGGATGTCATCAATCTTTCACTGGGCTCGAGCATGAACCAAAGTTATTCCGCCGATTCGATTGCGATTGACAATGCCGTGAAATCCGGTGTAGATGTCATTATTGCTGCCGGTAACGCCGGTCCGGACGAATCGACGCTCGGCTCCCCTGGCGGCGCACAGCTGGCGCTTACAGTCGGCGCCTCCACTATTCCGGTCACCATTCCTTTCTTTGATATTGGTAATCTCAAAGGTATCCCTGGCCTGATTTCCACATACTCCCCGGAGTTGATTGAAGATATCTCGGACTTGACGATTGTTTATGCCGGCCTGGGCACTGAGGCTGACTTCGCAAATGTCGATGTTACCGGCAAGGCAGTACTAGTGGACCGCGGACAGATCAACTTCGGCGCGAAATCGCTGAATGCCAAAGCTGCCGGTGCCAAGGTTCTATTGATTGCTAACAATACCACCGGTGAATTGAACGCCACTTTAGGAACACCCGGAGACTATATTCCTACTTTCGGCATCAATCAGGAGAACGGCAAAAAGATTAAGGATGAGCTGAACGCGAGCAGAAATTCAATCAGCTATGTTCCCATAGCGGAAAAGAATCAGCTGGCCGATTTCAGCTCTACCGGCCCCGGACTGCCAGACTATTTGCTGAAGCCGGATGTAGTTGCTCCCGGTGTAAGTATTAATTCCACCGTACCTATTTGGGAGAGCACGGACGAGACGTATGATAACGCCTTCGGTCTGAAGCAAGGAACAAGTATGGCAACTCCGCATGTGGTTGGAGCTGTTGCCCTGTTATTGGGCAAATACCCGGATCTTGCACCGGAGCAGATCAAATCCCTGCTGATGAATAATGCTGATCCTATATTTGCCCGGGGCGGCAGCTCTTATTCCCTCTATCAGCAAGGAGCAGGTTTAATCAATCTGGTGAAATCAGTTGAAGCAGGCTCTATCGCCAAGGTAGGAGAGATTTTTTACAGCGGCCTTCCAGGCTCTGCCGAAATTCCATATTATGCGGGTTCCCTGTCCTTCGGCCTGCAGCCGAAAGGTGCAAGCGTGACGAAAGCCGTCTATGTGGAAAACTTTAAGGACAGCGGAAAGAGCTATAATCTTTCTCTTGAATGGCTGACCAACAAGCCTAGTGACATCTCGGTGTCCACAGCACCTAATGTCATTACCTCCGGAAGCGGAGACAGCAGTTATATTCCCGTTGTGCTGGGCGTTTCCGCAACAGCACAGGACGGAGCCTATGAAGGCATTCTGAAGCTTACCTCCGGAACCGAGGTTCTGCGTCTACCGCTCAACGTTCTGGTAGGCGACAAATTCAATCTGGATCCAGTAAACCAGCTCAGCCTGGATGATGCCGAAATTTCACCCAATGGAGACGGACTGTTCGATAAGACAGGCTTCTACTTCTCGGTGAACAAAGATCTGCCGAATATCCGGTTTGCCGTAACGGCCCAAGATGCGCCAGCTACGGTAATCGGTGATGTGTATTCCGCCCAAGGGACCATCTACCGGGGAGCGCATGAATTCCTGGATTGGGGCGGAACGGTAACAGATCCTGCAACCTCTAAAGTAAGTGTGCTGCCGGATGGACACTACAATATCACGCCTGTTCTGCAAGGCAACATTTGGCTTACCGATCAAGCCATTCCATTCACAGTAGATACTGAAAAGCCGCTCTCCTCCGGATATGCAGTCGAGGAATATGAGCTGGAGTCACCTGACGATGCAAGAGTGGCCAATATTAGTGCAACCATTGACTCCGACCTTTTGGCCGATCTGATTTCCACCTCCAGACCTGTGTCTTCTCTCTTCAGCGTGTATGCACTTGCCGAAGATGAAAACGGAGAAGTATCAGCCTACCCAGGTGTTATCGCCCCTGACGGTTACTTCGAAATTGATGTGCCGGTCAATGAAGGCGTTAATGATTACATTGTTTATGTGACCGATGCCCTGGGCAATGGTGCTGCTGAAGAGGATTACAGCCAGCATTTGGTATACAACACCAATGGCGGTGTTCTTGTTGCTCCTAAACTCTCTGCACAGACCATCGAAACCGGTCAAACGGTTACGATAGATGTGTATTTCTCGGCAACGGATGCGGTCTATGGTGTGAACGGCGCCGGAGTCAACATCGTCTACGATGAAAAGCTGGCTGCACCGTTAATTACACCAAGCGTACAGCTCGCTACGTACCAGGAGCAAAAGTTCCCCGGGGTTCCATTGTTACAAACGGATACGACTACCCCCTCTGCCGACGGACTGAAGTTGACATCTTATGCAGTTCAATTAGAAGGAGGAGCATATAGTGGTACCGGCTCACTGGTACAGTTCACCTTCACTCCAAAGACTTCCGGGATCTATTCCTTTGAACTGAATGATTTGCTTACCTGGAATGAGAAGAAACAGGATAACGTTCCGTCAAGCTATTCTACAGTGACGGTGACCGTTAACGATCCGGTTAAACCAACCGATCCGGAAACACCGACGAACCCGGAGACACCGACCAATCCGGAGACACCAACCAATCCGGAAACACCAACCAATCCGGGCTCACCAGCTAATCCGGGTTCACCTGCCTCTACACCAGCTCCGGCTGCCGGCACATCGCTTAAGTCCGGGCAGCTGGTAGAAAAGGCTGATCCTGCTGGCGGCAAACCGACGGCTGTGCTCAGCATTTCCGAGGCGGCTTTGACTACCGCCCTGCAAAATGCATCCGAAACAGCCGTTTCACTTGATCTCGGCGATGTGGATTTTGCGAAATATGGTCAAGTGAGCTTTACCCTTACCGCAGCTCAGGCTGAGAAGCTTAAGACTTCAGCCAAAGCGCTAAGTCTCACAGGTACTGGATTTACGCTGCTCGTTCCGGCATCTACACTTCCCGGCTTCATATCTGGCAGCGGACTCACTCTGAGCCTTAGTCTTGCCGAAGGCGCCGATACGGGTACCCTGGCGGGAAGCACCACAGCCATTGACCTGAGCTCTGCTACTCTGATTCTCAAAAATGGCTGGACTACCGGAAAACCTGTCATTCTACAGCTTGCCCTCAATAAAGACGGCCTGAAGGATGTCCGCAAGACAGCGGCCTATCAGCAAAATGCTGACGGAAAATGGGCTTATCTGCAGGCAGGTACACTTCCTAAAGAAGGGGTGCTGCAATTTACCATTACCGGCGATGGTACCTACAGCGCTGCTGTCCGCAATACAAGCTTCAAAGATATCGGCGCACACTGGGCCAAGGAAGATATTGAAATTCTGGCCGCTCACGGCATCGTAGCCGGCAAAGGCACTGATGGCAGTTTCAAGCCATCCGATACCTTGAGCCGGGCCGAACTGTTGACACTCTTCGACCGCTTGCTTAGCAAGGGAGATACCTGGTCGTCCCGCAGCAAAGAGAGCGGATCTCGTGAGGTATTGACTCGTGAAGAAGCTGCAATCATTGTTGCAGAAGCTCTAGGTGCAGACAAAACTTCTAGCACTGCCTTAACCTTCAAGGACACAGGCAAGATCTCAGGTGCCGCCAAGGGTGCAATCTCCTTCGCGGTAGACAAGGGCTACCTGAAAGGATTAGGGGCCAACACCTTCAATCCTGGAGGCACCCTGACCCGCGCGCAAGCATCATCCATTCTACAACGCGTGCTTGAGGATCTGCGCTCTTAAGATCACCATTCACTAAAAAATCACAAAAACGGCTGCACCATCCTTAAACTTAAGGGGTACAGCCGTTTTTGTGTGTGCAAGTGAAGTCTCAAGCACTTCATCCATTACAATAAAATAGCCCCTAGCCTCCGCACAGCGGAAACAGGGGGCTATTAAGGTTATCTTAGGTGAATAAATCAGTCCCCGCGGAATGCACGCTTCACACGGTCAAAGAAGGATTGCTCCTGCTCATGTGTGTTCTCTCCATTGTAAGAAGCGAACTGGCGGAGCAGATCCTTCTGCTCTTCACTTAGCTTGCTTGGAGTGACTACAATGACACGGACATGCTGGTCGCCTGTTCCGTTGCCGCGCAGGTGTGGCACGCCTTTGCCCTTCAGACGGAAGAAGGTGCCGGTCTGTGTTCCGGCAGGAATCTTAAGCTTTACTTTTTCCGTCAAGGTAGGAATCTCGATCTCGTCACCAAGCGCTGCCTGAGCGAACGTAAGCGGAACCTCGCACATGATGTCATCATTCTCACGCACGAAGAAATCATGGGTCTTCACGCGGATGACAATGTACAAATCGCCGGCAGGGCCGCCGCGCGTGCCGCCTTCGCCTTCTCCGGTCATGCGCAGCTGTGCGCCGTCATCGACACCGGCCGGAATGCGCACATGAATCTTACGCTGCTTCTTGACCTTGCCTTGACCAGCGCAAGTCGTACATTTTTCCTTGATGATCTTGCCTGTGCCGCTGCAATGGGAGCAGGGACGGCGGTTGCGCATTTGTCCCAGCGGTGTATTCTGCACGAATTCCTGCTGGCCGCTGCCGTGGCATACGGAACAGGTCTCCGGTTTGGTGCCGGGTTTAGCCCCGGAGCCGAAGCAGGTATCACAGGACTCCGTGCGTGGAATGGTAATGTCGGTTTCTTTACCGAATACCGCTTCCTTGAATTCAATGGTCATCGTGTATTGCAAATCGCCGCCGCGCTGCGGAGCATTCGGATCACGCCGTCCGCCTCCGCCGCCGAAGAACATATCAAAGATGTCGCCGAGTCCGCCGAAATCTCCACCTCCGCCGAAGCCGCCGCCCATTCCCTGGTTAGGATCAATATGACCATACTGGTCATAACGCGCCCGTTGCTGGCCGTCGCTCAGCACGTCATAGGCTTCCTTCACTTCCTTGAATTTCGCCTCGGCGTCACTGGCTTTGTTAACGTCCGGATGATACTGGCGCGCCATCTTGCGGTACGCTTTTTTCACTTCTTCGTCTGAAGCATCTCTACCGAGGCCCAGAACCTCATAATAATCGCGTTTGTCTGCCACTGCTTTCACCTCCGTACATCAATTTCCATAATCCCTGTAACATGTTAAAAGGAAAGCCAAAACACGGGATGCCCCGGTTTTGACCTTCCCTTCTTACAGAAATACATTTATCGTTTAAGGTTACCCTTGATTCTTCTCGTCGTCAACAACCTCGTAATCGGCATCAACAACATTGTCTTTCTTCGCACCCTCTGGAGCACCTTCAGCACCCTGTTCAGCCTGTGCAGCCTGCTCATACAACTTCACGGACAGCTGCTGTACAATCTCTGTCAGCGCTTCTGTAGCTGCATTGATTTCTTCCAGGTTGTCAGTTTCCAGTGCCGCTTTGAGCTTATCCTTGGCTTCGTTTGCTTTCTCAACTTCGGAAGCATCCACTTTATCGCCGAGGTCTTTGATCACTTTATCTGTGGAATACACGAGCTGGTCAGCGGAGTTCTTGGCTTCCACCAGTTCTTTACGCTTGCGGTCTTCCTCAGCATGCAGTTCGGCATCCTTCATCATTTGTTCAACTTCCGCGTCGCTCAGGCCGCTGGAGGAAGTGATCGTGATCTTCTGGCTCTTGTTCGTGCCTTTATCTGTTGCGGATACATTTACGATACCGTTGGCGTCAATATCGAAGGTTACTTCGATTTGCGGTACGCCGCGCGGTGCCGGTGGAATCTCATTCAGCATAAAGCGTCCCAGCGTCTTGTTGCCGTTCGCCATTTGGCGTTCGCCTTGCAGGACGTGAATTTCTACGCTTGGCTGGTTATCAGCAAAGGTCGAGAACACTTGCGATTTACTTGTAGGAATCGTAGTGTTGCGCTCGATCATCTTCGTGAACACGCCGCCCGCAGTTTCAATACCGAGGGACAGTGGAGTTACGTCGAGCAGTACAACGTCTTTCACATCGCCGGTCAATACGCCAGCTTGAACAGCAGCACCGAGGGCTACTACTTCATCCGGGTTAACGCCTTTGTGCGGGTCTTTGCCGGTAAGCTTCTTGATGGCATCCTGTACAGCAGGAATACGTGTGGAACCGCCGACCAATACGATACGGTTAAGATCAGCCGGAGTCATGCCAGCATCGTTCAGCGCTTGGCGGGTAGGTCCCAGTGTACGTTCTACCAGGCTGGCAGTCAGCTCATCGAATTTAGCACGGGTCAGGTTGATCTCCAAGTGCTGAGGAACTCCGTCAACGACAGTGATGAACGGAAGTGATACTGTAGTTGTCAGTACGCCGGAAAGCTCTTTTTTCGCTTTTTCCGCAGCATCCTTCAGACGTTGTACAGCAGCTTTGTCCTTGCTCAGGTCAATCCCTTGCTCTTTCTTGAATTCTGCTACGAGGTAATCCATAACCAACTGGTCGAAATCGTCACCGCCGAGACGGTTGTCACCGCTGGTTGCTTTTACTTCGAAGAAGCCATCGCCCAGCTCAAGGATCGATACGTCGAACGTACCGCCGCCAAGGTCATAGACGAGGATCGTTTGGTCTTCGGATTTCTCCAGACCGTAAGCAAGCGCCGCTGCTGTCGGCTCGTTGACGATACGCAGCACTTCCAGACCGGCGATCTTGCCCGCATCCTTCGTAGCTTGACGCTGACTGTCATTAAAGTATGCAGGAACTGTAATAACCGCTTGGGTTACTGTCTGGCCCAGATATGCTTCTGCATCGGATTTCAGCTTCTGAAGAATCATGGCCGAAATCTCTTGTGCGGAGTAATCTTTGCCGTCAATGCTTTCTTTGTGGCTCGTACCCATGTGGCGTTTAATCGAAGCAATAGTACGGTCAGGGTTCGTAATAGCCTGGCGTTTCGCTGTTTCGCCGACGATGCGCTCGCCGTCTTTCTTGAAGCCTACAACCGAAGGGGTTGTACGCGCGCCTTCCGGATTCGGGATAACGACGGCTTCGCCGCCTTCCATAACGGCAACGCAAGAGTTGGTGGTTCCAAGGTCAATACCGATAACTTTACTCACTGTAATGTGCCTCCTCAAAAATGATATGGAGCCCTAGCTCCTATAATAGTTAGTTATTTATGACGATCATGCAGCAGGGTGATACCCGGCTATATAGACAGGACTACATGCTGACTTTGACCATGGCGGGACGAAGAACTCTATCTTTCAGGAGATAGCCCTTCTGGACCTCCTCCGTCACGATACCTTCCTCGTACTCGTCGCTCTCCACCTGCATAATGGCCTGATGATATTCAGGGTTAAAAGGCTGTCCTACTGTTTCCATGGCTGTAAGTCCTTCGGACTTCAATACCCCTTCAAGCTGGCGGAAAATCATGTTCACACCTTTGCCGAAGGCCTCGGATTCTGTACTTGCCGAAGCCGTGGCGAGTGCACGCTCGAAATTATCCAGTACAGGAAGCAGTTCACCGACCAGCTTGGAAGTGGCGTATTGCGCCAGCTCTTCCTTCTCCTTCTGCGTACGGCGGCGGAAGTTGTCAAAATCGGCTTGCACACGCAGCGCGCGCCCTTGATACTCCTCAGCCAGATCCTGCAGGCGCTTAGCAGCTTCACCGCTGCCCGAAGCCTCCCCGCTGGTCTCTTCCCCCGTAAACGAACCGGTTTCCTGTGCTGCTTCTGCTTCATCGGCTGCCTGGTTCTCATTTATAGCCTGATCTTTAATTTCATTTGAATCTTGCACTTGATCCTCTTTCAAGTTGTCTTCACCTCCTTAAAATCAGTCACGTTAATCTTTAACACTCTGTTCACTTATACCAGTGTGCCAGCATCGCTGTCAAATCCCGGGACAGAATCCCCAGTATGCCCATTACTCTTGCATATTCCATCCGGGTCGGGCCAAGGATGCCGATGCTTCCCAGCGCCTTGCCGTCGAGCGAATAAGTAGCGGTAATCAGACTGCAATTGGCGAAGGCCTCATGCTTATTCTCGGTACCAATCCTCACCTGCATACCGGTTCCGCCGGATGCGGGGGCCAGCATTTTGAGCAGGGTCGGCGTTTCCTCCAGCAAATCCAGAATATTCTTGACCTTATCGACGTCTTTGAACTCCGGCTGGGTCAGCATATTCGTCGCCCCGCTGAGATAAATGCGCTGTTCATGATCGCTTTCCAGCGCCGTGTCCAGTACTTTCATTAATTCTTCATAATGGGAGATGTGGCGCTGCATTTCCTCACCAAGCTCGGAATAGAGCTGGCTCTTCAGCTTGTAGAGCGGTACGTTCACCAGCTTGCTGTTCAGCAGATTAACCACTTTCTCCATTTCGGAGAGGGAAATCTCCGGAGGGATTTGAACCGTACGGTTCTCGACCTGTCCGGTGCTTGTAACGATGATCGCCACGGCGTTGTTGCCATCGAGCGGAAGCAGCTGAAAATGGCGCAATGATGTATGAAAAACCTCCGGTCCCAGCAGGATGGAAGTATAATTCGTCATATTGGAAAGGATCATTGCCGCATGTTGGATTACCTGCTCCGTCGCATTCAGCTTCTCTGCGAAAAAAGCGCGGATCGTGCCCATTTCTGCCGACTCGGCGGAATTCCACGGCACCAAATGATCCACATAATAGCGGTAGCCTTTATGGGAAGGAATTCTCCCTGCCGATGTATGGGGCTGCTCGAGATATCCTAAATCCTCCAGGTCGGCCATTTCGTTGCGGATAGTAGCAGGACTGTAGCCTACATCCCCCCGTTTGGAAATGCTGCGCGAGCCCACTGGCTCAGCGGAAGATATATAATCATCAACGATAGCGTTAAGTATCATTCTCTGGCGTTCGGTTAACATGTAATTCCCTCCTATCGGCTGTGGCTCCGATTCGTTAGCACTCTGGTCAGATGAGTGCTAACCACTAATACAAAAATACCAAACTGACCTTGACATTGTCAAGTCAGTTCAGCATCTTGGGTGCAGTCATTATTCGACTCATTCCTGAATCCCCCGGAAAGTCTGCCGGTCACTTGCCACACCTTGCAGTGCAATCCAGGAATGAGCACTTAATATCAGCTTCTATATTTATGTTGCAGGCTACATACGGCCCGGTTAATTCAGCATCTTAAGCACAGCGATTTCGTCACAGGCATTCTGCTTCTTGCAGTTGACGCAATCGGTCCATACCTTCTCGGGGAAGACTTCTTTCTCTACGACAGTGAAGCCGTTTCTGAGGAAAAAATCAACCGCGTAGGTCAAGGCCATAATCTTCGGAATCCCCTGACGCCTTGCTTCTTCCGTCAGCTTCTCCAGAATCATTGAGCCTACTCCCTTGCCCTTGCCCTCATCACGCAGACCGAGGGAACGAACCTCGACAAGATCATTACCCAGTCTGAAAAGCGATCCGCAGCCGACAAATGTGCCGCCGATTTCAGCGATCACAAACTGATCAATCTGGCGGGCCAGCGCTTGCCTGGAACGGGGCAGCATGATACCGCTCTGGGCGTATTCTTCAATCATTAGAAACAGCGGCTCAACATCCTCCACTGTAGCATTTCTGCATATCACCTTCTGGTCTCCTGCAGGAACCGAATGGCGGATCATTTCCGTTTTGACAAGCACTTTGACTCACCCCTCGTTGTTAATATGAATAAATATACAACAGAGTGAATTACAATTCAAGGGGTATTTTAAAATTAAACCTCTGTCAAAGCACCGACAAATTCACCAAATACATCATTCCCGAACAGGATTCCCTGCTTGCTCAGACGGTAGACATCCCCGTCCTGCTCAAGCAGCCCGGCATGCAGCATTTTATGCAGCGAGTCCGCAAAAACAGTCTCCAGCGATTTGCCGAACTGAGCCTTGAACGCCCGGTCCGACACGCCTTCACGCATGCGCAGACCGACCATCATGAAGTCCTCCATCGCCTCCTGTTCGGAGATCGGAAAGGAATCCAGCCGCGGCAGCCCGCTGCGTGAAGCCTCGATATACGGATTGACACCCTTAATATTCATATGCCGCTGCCGTTTGACATATCCATGCGCCCCCGCGCCCAGGCCATAATAATCTTCATTGCGCCAGTACGTAATATTGTGGCGGCTTTCCATTCCCGGCTTGGCGAAGTTGCTGATCTCATATTGCGTGTAGCCCGCAGCCTCCATCGTCGACATCAGTAGCAGATACATCTCCAGCTCATCCTCTTCACTTGGCAGCGGAAGCTTGTTCTTATTAAACAGCGTGTGGAACAGCGTGTTCTCCTCCACCTTCAGGCTGTAGATGGAATAATGAGGCAGGTCCAGCTCCAGTGCCTTGCGGATGCTTTCTCTAAGCATATCCACCGTCTGGTTCGGCAATCCGAACATCAGGTCAACAGAGAGATTATCCAGTCCGACCGCGCGCGCATTTTCCAGGCTGCGGTACACGTCATCCACATTATGAATCCGTCCAATGCCGCTAAGCAGCTCATTCTGGAAAGCCTGGACACCAAAACTAACCCGGTTGACTCCGCCTTCTTTCATTACCATTAGCTTATCCTTGTCCGTAGTACCGGGATTTGCCTCCATCGTGAACTCGATATTCTCATCCCACTGCGGGAAATGCTTGCGTACTGACTTCAGAAAATAGGCCATTTCGTCCGGCTTCAGCACCGTCGGTGTTCCGCCGCCGACAAAGATCGTCTTGATGACACCCGGAGGGGTGTTCTTCACCGTCAGTTCCATCTCCCGGTCCAGGGCATGCAGATAGTCCATCACCGGCTGGTCCTTCAGAACATAGGAATTAAAATCACAATAAAAGCACTTGTTCGTGCAAAACGGGATATGAATATATACGGCCTCAGGGGGACGGCCATTGTTTACTGTGTTCATAGCTGTCTCCTTACTATACTAAAGTCGTCAGCAAAGCTGACTTGATTGTGAAGAAATCTTGACGCCTTTATATTGGAAAGGCCTTGATTTACCCGATATCTTTACTTCTCTATCACAAAAGGGAAGCCTGACGGCTTCCCTTGCAGAGCGATCACTTGCCATTGACATCCTTTAAGACAGTTTTACTCGTCAATCTTCAGCACGGCCATGAACGCTTCCTGCGGCACCTCAACGCTGCCGACCTGCTTCATGCGTTTCTTGCCTTCCTTCTGCTTCTCCAGCAGCTTCCGCTTACGCGAGATGTCCCCGCCGTAGCATTTGGCAAGAACGTTCTTGCGCATCGCCTTAACGGTCTCACGGGCAACAACCTTCGTGCCGACAGAGGCCTGAATCGGCACCTCGAACATTTGCCGCGGGATGATGCCGCGCAGCTTCTCGCAAATGATCCGCCCGCGGTTGTACGCGCGGTCGCGGTGGACGATGAACGACAGGGCATCGACCTGCTCTCCGTTCAGGACAATGTCCATCTTCACCAGGTTGGACTGGCGGTAGCCGGAAATTTCATAATCGAAGGAAGCATAGCCCTTCGTGCCTGATTTAAGCTGGTCGAAGAAATCATATACGATTTCGGACAGCGGAATCTGATAAGTGATCGTCACCCGATTGGAATCGAGATACTCCATGTTGACGAATTCACCACGTTTGTTCTGGCACAATTCCATTACGGTACCCACGTAATCATTCGGGACGATAATCGCGGCCTTAACGTACGGCTCTTCCACGTAATCAATAGTACCGATTTCCGGATAATGCGACGGATTATCGATCTGAAGCATTTCACCGTTGGTCAGCATAATCCGGTAAATAACGCTCGGGGCTGTCGTAATCAGCGGCAGATTGAATTCACGCTCAATCCGCTCCTGAATAATCTCCATATGCAGCAGTCCGAGGAAGCCGCAGCGGAAGCCGAAACCGAGCGCGCTTGAGCTTTCCGGCTCAAAGCTGAGCGATGCATCATTAAGCTGGAGCTTCTCCAGCGCTTCGCGCAGGTCGTTGTAGTCCGATGTTTCGATCGGATATAGACCGCAATATACCATCGGATTGATCTTACGGTAACCAGGCAGCGGTTCCGGGGTTGGATTCTTGGCATCCGTCACCGTATCCCCGACACGGGTGTCGCCTACATGTTTGATTCCGGCTACGATAAAGCCGACATCGCCGATATTAAGCTCATCGACAATAGTCATGCGCGGCATAAACGCCCCGACTTCAATAACCTCGAATACCTTCTCGGTTGCCATCATCTTGATCTTGGAACCGGTACGGATCTTTCCGTCCATAACACGGACATAGACGATAACGCCTTTGTACGGATCAAAGTGCGAGTCAAAGATCAATGCCTTCAGCGGTTCTTCAGAGTTGCCGGTCGGAGCAGGAACCTGTTTGACGACCTGCTCCAGAATTTCCTTGATGCCGATACCGGCTTTGGCAGAAGCAAGCACTGCTTCACTGGCATCCAGTCCGATCACATCCTCAATCTCCTGCTTAACCCGTTCCGGGTCGGCGCTTGGCAGATCGATTTTGTTGATAACCGGCAGAATCTCCAGGTTGTTGTCCAATGCCAGATACACGTTAGCCAGCGTTTGCGCTTCAATTCCTTGCGCCGCATCCACGACCAGCAATGCGCCTTCACAGGCGGCAAGGCTGCGGGAAACCTCATAGGTGAAATCGACGTGTCCCGGTGTGTCAATCAGGTTGAGCAAGTAATCCTGGCCATCGTCAGCACGGTAGGTGAGACGCACAGCCTGCAGTTTAATTGTAATCCCGCGTTCGCGCTCCAGATCCATCTGGTCAAGCACCTGCTCTTGCATTTCGCGCGAGCTAAGTGCACCTGTATACTCAAGAATACGGTCAGCCAGTGTCGATTTACCATGGTCTATATGTGCAATAATCGAGAAATTGCGGATTTGTTGTTGTCTTTTCTGAACGTCAGTCATTCCTTACCCCCACAGACAGCCTAATGTTAATCCACTTATTATAACAGTACGCGCTTCCCCCATCAATCCCGTCCCCCGCAGGAAAATAAAGAAAAGACATCCGGTTGATGTCTTTTCATATAAGGCCTATGTTATAAAGGCTCTTCCTGGCCTTTACAGCTGCAATGAATAAACCGGATGCATTCTTCGTGCGGGGTGCCTGTCACTCTTCGACAGAGTCAAACAGGGAGACTACCCAGCGGATGCTTTTTTGCGAAGCCTGCTGCAGCAGGCCTGCCGTCTTATCCGCCAGCACATCCACTCCCCTGTTTTGCTCCTCCGGAATCAGAATCTGCTCCGGGGTCAGCGTGCTGTAATCCTTCACTTCCTGCTGCGGGAGCTGCTCGGTGCCATTAGGCACCGCTGTTTGCGTCTGGACCCCCGGAAGCACCATGTAAGCACCTGTTGCCGGATCTATAGCCACAGGCACATAAACGTAGGCCTGCCCACCCTTAACGGCTCCCGCCCCTGTTCCCGTCACGGCGGAAGCTCCTGCTGCTTGTCCGGTCTGGGGGGGCCCGGATATTCCGTTCCAGCCCGGCAGCACCGCGGAGTTCTTAGCGACGCTGCTGCCAACGCCGCCAAACTGTATGCCAATCAATATGCCGATTCCCGCCCAAATTCCGACCATCGTCAGTTTTTTCCCGAACCGCGACATAGCTGTCACTCCCTTTTAAATACTTGCTGATACTTGTTAATGCTTGCTGTAAAGCCCGCCCGCTTTAATAGCGCTGTATGAATTAAGAAACACCGCCTGTGCTTTTTGCTCCCTGGACGCCCTCAGCTCCGCTTTCCTGCGTCTGTGTATCGGCGCCTTTGCCCGGAGCGGCAGCTTTTTCGGCGTCATGGCTGCTCCAGTACACATCGGCGATAGCATCGGCTAGAACGTCTGCTGTACGCTTCAGCTCCTCGGCAGTATTGTCAATTCCGCCCACCTCAATCAACACGCTGTTTGGTGAAAGACTCTGATTATACTCTCCGTTGTTTCCGTTTCCGGACGACTTGCCCCAGATGCCCCGCGAGAGACCCGGATAGCTTTTCTCCAGCAGCTGATGAATCTCGTTGGCGAAAGCCTCATTTTTCTTCCAGTTCTTATTCGCATGGCCAAGAATGAAATAGACCTGGGCGTAGCTTTTGCCTCCGATCTCTGCAGTCGTTTTGCCATGGCGCTGTGAATCACGGTGTATATCGATCAGCTCAGTCATTTCCTGATTCCCGGCAAGCGCTGCTTTAATAGTCATCCGTGAATATTTATAGGAAAAATTCCAGCTGTAATCCGGTACCTTTGTCGCGTAATCCTCCTGTGCATGCACCGTTCCAATTCCCCGCTTTTCCAGCCGCTTTGTTATATATGATCCTACCAGCATTACATTTTTGGAAGGCACGCCGGAGCTTGGATTGTCGCTTTGCACCCCTAGCAGAGGATTGTATGCCTCGCGGGGATGGGAGTGGTAGACCAGAATGCGTTTAATTGATGTATCCTGCACATTCCCCCCGTTATCACCCGGGCTGCTGTTGCCCCCGTCTCCTCCGGTCTCGGAAGAGTCAGGAGGCACCGTAGCCTCAGGTTGCGGAGAAGCCTCTGTGCCCGGGTTGTCTGTGCCTTCCGCCGGAGATGGACCGTGTTCATCCACCACACCCTCTGCGCCAGTCCCTGTTCCGCCGTCCGAGGCCAGCTCATCGCTGCCCGGATGATAATCAGCCGGTGCTCCCGTAGCGCCGCCTGAGCCTTTACGGAGCAGGAAAGGATCATCCGCTGCAAGCCCCGGCACCTCACGCGAGAGCAGGCTCTTTGGATCACCGGGATCGACGCTTGTCAGCAGCCGGAACACAAAGGAGGTGACCTTTGGGCCCGAAAATGCCGAAGGCTCGTCCTCTTTAGGCAAATGCGGAACCTCCATGCCCAGAAGCTCCATAAAGAATCCGCTGGAAAGCGAAGCAGCCAATCCTTTCATAGAAGGAATGGGTGAAGAGTTCAGCTTCTGTCCGGCTAATCCACCGGCTCCAAGCAGCATGAAAAACACAAGTGAACCTCCGGCCAGCAGCAGCATCGTTCTCCCCAGCGACAGAACATCCAGCAGCTTTCCCCGCAGCCGGCCGATATTCCACAGCTGAAACCAATTTCTATTCATTATTGTTATGTCCTCCTCCAGCCCTCTGTAATCTCTTATATTTCAAATCTATGAGCCAGGGAGGAATACTAGAACCGAAAAAGAGATAAGTAGAGACAGCAGCGGTGGAATCTGCCAGCCGGTAACAGGAAAAAACCCGCACAGGCTTTGCCGTTCGGCAGCCGGTACGGGCTCTATATTCAGGTGAAAATTAATGCGTGTAGGCTCCGACATTACCTGGATCCACGGCTTCATGCAATGCAGCATTCAGCCCGCTGGCAACGATATTGGCAATTTCCTCAATAAACTCATCTATTTCCTTAGGGGTAACAATCAGATCATGTCCCAGCGGCTCAAGCACTTCCTTGACCAGCGCAAGCCGCTCCTGCTCGGAGATATCATCCAGCATACCCATGATTTCTTTCGTATGGGCTGCCCCGTCTCCAACCTGTGCAAAGTGATTCTTCATCATCTCCAGCACATTATTGACGATGGTTGACGCATAACAAACCGTAGGAACGCCGATAGCAATGCAGGGAATCCCCAGAATCTCCTGGGTCAGTCCACGCCGTTTATTGCCGATTCCCGAACCCGGATGAATCCCGATATCGGCAATTTGAATCGTCGTATTGATCCGCTCAAGCGAACGGGAGGCCAGGGCATCAATCGCAATAATGACATCCGGCTTCGTGCGGTCCACGATCCCTTGCACAACCTCGCTCGATTCAATGCCGGTCAGTCCGAGCACACCCGGGGCAATCGCACTCACATTACGGTAGCCGGGAGAGACCTGATCCGGAACCAATTCATAGAACTGTCTCGTAACCAGCGCGTTCTCCACCACCAGCGGGCCGAGCGAGTCCGGAGTTACATTCCAGTTGCCCAGTCCCACTATCAGCACGGAGGATTCTTTGTTGATTCCGATCCGGTTCATGAACTGTTCAAATTCGCGGGCAAACACGGTGGATACCTTCTGCTGCAGACCGGTATCTCCGCCGCGAAGTGCCGGAACTTCCAGCGTCACATAATTTCCGATCGCACGCCCGATAGCCTGTGATCCTGCATTATTGGCTACTCCAAGCCGGGTTACCTTGATTCCGCCCTCTTCTTCCACCTCTTCATTCACACCGGGAATTGGCGTTTTTTGCGGTCCCTGGGCCATTTCCTTTGCCTCTACCGCCAAATCCGTACGTACCGAATACAGCTGAAGATCCAGTTCCATTGATAGTTCAGCCTCCTTATAATTTAATGAGTATAAGCTTTTGCTTTTTGTCGATAGTGTGCGAGAGATAGCTGTGGTTTATTCAGGGCAGCAAGGTTTAATTCAAATTCAAAATAGGTATAACATTTGAGGCTAATTCAAAAGCTTTTAGTGTTGCTTTTTGCTAACGGTCATGCTAAACTATTTTAAGTTGTGAATCATATGATGATTTCGAATGTCTTCCAGGAGGTGAATGCAATGCCAAATATCAAATCCGCGGTTAAACGCGTCAAGACGACCGAAAAACGCCGTGCACTGAACGCTTCCCAGAAGTCCGCGCTTCGTACAGCTGTGAAAACTGCTGATGTAGCACTGACAGGAACGGAAGTTGAAACTGCTCAAGCTGCTTTCCAAGCTGCTTCCAAAAAGCTGGACAAGGCCGTAAGTAAAGGTCTGGTTCATAAAAATGCGGCTGCCCGCAAAAAATCCCGCTTGGCGAAGAAATTGAACGCTCTTAAGGCAGAAGCCTAAGCCAAGGGCGACATTCATAATGAGCATTCTAAGAACCTGACCGCTATGCTGCATACGGTTAGGTTTTTTTGTGCCCATTTCCCCCTTTATAATAGTAGGAACTGCAAAAGCCTGCCCGGTGATATTACGCAACACGGGGCAGGCTTTTTTTGTTGTATGTTCTATGAATGGTCTTCTTCCGGTTCAAGCGCCCAGCTGCAGCATAAACATCTCCAGCCCAAGCACCTTGTCTATGGCTCCTGTCTTCATCTTGTAATCCAAATCGGCCAGGGTGCTCAGAATACTCCGCAGGCGCTGGCTTTCAAATTTACGGGCCTGCTCACCAGCCAGCTTGACGGCATATGGATGCAGTCCAATTTGCGAAGCAATCTGCCCCTGTGAGTAGCTGAGCGCGGACAAATCCTTAACCTGCAGAATGATCCGGAACTGCCGGGCGATCAGCGCGGCAATCTTGATCGGTTCCTCGCGCTGCTTCAGCAGCTCGTAAAGTGTATTAAGCGCCTTGTCGAGGCGTAAGTTCGCTATATCCTCCACCAGGGTGAACACATTCTGCTCAGTGCCGCGGTGTACCAGACTCTCCACTGCTGCAGCATCCACGGTTCCGCCCTGACCTGCGAACAAGCACAGCTTGTCCATCTCTGCAGACAAACCCTGGAGCCCTGTCCCGGCACTGGTTACCAGCGCCTCGGCTGTTCCAGACGCCGCGCTGCAGCCGCGCTCACGGAAGCCCTTCTCCACCCAGCGCAGCAGCTCTTCCGCACCCAGCGGATTGAAGGCCAGAACCGTGCCTGCGGCCTTGGCCGCTTTGACGATTTTTTTACGTTCATCCAGCTTGTCATTATTGACCATAAATACGATTACACTGAATTCAGCCGGCTGCTGCATATAATCGCTAAGCATTTCTAGACGATGCTCAATCTTTGCGTTCTCTTTCCCCGCCGTGAACAGGGAAGCATCTCTCACCAGCAGCAGCTTCCGCTCCACCATAAACGGCACAGTCTCCGCTTCTTCTATAACCGCCTGCACGGGCGTCTCCGAGAGATCGAAGGGAATCACCGCAAAGTCACGGTCCTCTTTGGCAATCAGATGCTCCTCCAGAAAGGCCGCAAATTCATTCATCCGGAACTTCTCACTGCCATACAAAACATACAGCGGTGAAATATTCCCCTGCTTGATGTCCTTGGCCGCCGTTTTGGCATCCATCCCGCCACTTCCTTTTCCATTGCATTCCTCAACGCTTAGTATGAATCCAATACATTTTTATATTTTAACAAAAAAGCAGCTATAAACATAGGCGTCTTTCTCTCTATCCGTCCAAGTTTCCTGCAGCATGACATGCAAAAACGGAGCAACTTCGGCAGCATTGACCAAAGTTGCTCCGTTTCAGCGGCGCATCTATATAAACGACGGAAGGAAAAGCTCTAGAAACTTCCCTTCCGACGGTCATACCGATGAAACTCGCAAATCCTGAAATTCCTGTCCTCTTACCATAGCATATTCCACTAGCTCTCAAAAAGTTCCACTCTGCAATTATTTATTGGACGTTGCCGCGTCCGGGGTAACAGCAGGTGAAGCTACCGGCGTAGGATCCGGTGATGCTGCCGGTGAGGCAGAGGCACCGGCTTCAGGAACTGTATATACATTGGCTACTTCAGCGCCGTTCTGCTCAGTCACATAGGAGAACTGCAGTCCGTCCGCCGACCAGTACCCGGAAACCCATGCTCCTTCCAGTGGAAGTGAGGTCAGGACCGTCCGTTCCTGCTCTGGTCCGTTTGAAGGAAGCTTATAAATTACCAGCTGCTGTTCGGCCAGTTCAGCTGTGTAGAGACCATCGGGTGAGGTCCACGAAGCTTGGGCTTTGAGAGCAGAAAAGCCCATATTTCTATCTTCCCCCGCCCCGGGCTCATGGGAGGCATCCAGAGACTCCTGGCTGTCGGCTGCTGCCGGATCCCCGCCTTCGTCCAATTCCATGTTATTGCTGCTTTTGGAGTCCCTATCCGCAGCCCCGGGTGCCGGAGTTGCTGTTCCGGTAGTGCCTTTCCTGCTTGTAGTCCGCTTATCTGATCCAGACTTTTTGGTCATGGCAGGAGCTTTATCCGTTGCTTCTGCGGTTGGAGCAGCAGCAGTCTCTGCCGGTGCGGCACCGCCGCCGGTATTCTGGCCCCCGCCAGCGGAAGTAGGATCCACTTTCTCGGAGTTCTTCACCTCTTGCTTGCTCTCACCCGGTCCAGCATCCTCCTCAGCGGAATCCGTAGCTGCCGAGGACATTATGCTCGGGGCATCATTGCCGGCGTTGTTCTCAGCTGTCTGTTGCAGCGATTGCTCCACATCCGCCGTCGGCATGCTGCCCGGCATATTAAACATAGCAATAAGCAGGATAACCGCTGCCGCAGCAGCTCCTATGCCTGTCCGCGCTGCCAGGGAAGCTCCCTTGGAAGCTTTGCCATGGGTGCTCTTGCGGGAAAAAGGCACGACCTTTGAATCTTCTTCAGGGCTTACCGCGTCTGTGCTTTTCCCCTGGATGTTTAGGTCCAGTTGATCAAGCTGAGGCAGGATTGAGTCAACCAGACTGAATGGGGGTTTCACGTCCGGCAGCTGCTCCAGTTGCTGGGAGAGCATCTTCAGCCGGTCAAAGACTTCCGCGCAGGAAGAACAATCATCAATATGACTGAACATTTCAATCATCTCGTCCTGACTGAGATCATGATCCAAGTAGCGGTGCATCCATTCCATCACCTCCGCGCATTTCATCCTGATACACCACCTTTCTGGTACTCCTGAAGTCTATTCTGCAGCTGCTGCCTTGCCCGGAACAGGTAAGATTTCACTGTATTCAAAGGCAAATCCAAACAGTCTGCTATCTCGTTGTAAGAAAAATCCTGCAAATATCGCAGTACAATCACGGTGCGGTGATGCTCAGGGAGCTGGTCAATCGCTTCACGGATATCCTCCTGCAAATAGGCGGACATCACTTCGCGCTCCACATTATGTTTATTGTCCTGAAACACCATTTCGTGTTCATCAATTGAAACTGTAGGTTTTGTTCTCCTGAATTTGTCGATGCAAATGTTGGTAACGATCCGCTGAACCCATGTTTTGAACTGTGCCTTCTCTTCATATGAACCAATTTTGGTATACACTCTGATGAGTGCCTCCTGTGATGCATCCAGAGCGTCCTGTTCATTATGCAGAATATAGAAGGCTGTTTTATATACATGTCCCTCAATTTCTCGCAATAGGGTGATTAGAGCGTCGCGATCGCCCGCTTGAGCGGCTCTGATGAGTCCCTGCTCCACCACGAAGGTTCCCCCTCTCTATGCAATCTTACTGACGCGCAAGACTGCGGATTTGTTGCAAGCCTGTAATCATTATTTTTAGGATACCAAACTTTGTTTATTACGTCTTTCCGGACGCTAGGGTTTCAGCCCTTAGCTTCCACCGGAACGGTCTATAATCCTTACTAAGCATACAGGGGAAGCACTGAATCTTCAAATACTCTTTTATAGAAGTTCGTTACAAAATTGAAACAAAATAGCCCCACGGAGTGGGGCTGACGCTAAATCTATGTATTTGGCAATCATTACGTCCTATTTATACAAGACAGTTTGGCACAGCATTAAAATGGAATAGTTGTCTTTCTGCTCATCATCCACAATATAGATTTCACCGCCCACAAAAAGCTGCGGGTTGTTGTAGTTTCGCTCCAGCCTGTAAATCCGGCCCACCGTCACCTTGCAGCCATGCTTGCTACATTTAATACAGACATACTGCGCGTCATCCTCAGTAGCTGGGCTTAGCAGCTTATTGTTATAGGCAGACATCCAACTCACTCCCGGCAAACTAAATTATAACGCCGCTCTCTACTCTACAGTTTATTGTTTTTGTCCCTGTTCTATACAATGAAGCTTTGAAAAGAACGACAAAAGCCGTCCGGCCGGCAAGTACCCGGTCGAACGGCTTCTGTTTTGTACCATATGGGATTTCAAGGTTTATATGCCCTTGATCTCCTTGAACTTGGCTACATACTGGGCAGCCAGCTCGGTGATTTGATCATAGCGGCCATGCTTGGCGGGGGCGGTAAGGTTGCCGCCAATGCCTACAGCGATGCAGCCGTTTGCAATCCATTTCTCCATATTGTTCAGATCCACGCCGCCTGTCGGCATGATATTGACATGCGGCATCGGACCTTTGACCGCTTTGATATAATCCGGTCCAAATGCACTGCCCGGGAACAGCTTCAGAACATCCACACCCAGCTTGAGCGCTTCCTTCATTTCATTCAGCGTCAAGCAACCCGGCATGTAGGGAATCCCATATAGATTACACATCTTCGCCGTCTCTTCTTCGAAGGAAGGGCTGACCACAAATTCCGAGCCTGCGAGAATAGCGATTCTTGCGGTAAGCGGGTCGAGCACCGTGCCTGCACCAATCACAGCACGGCCTCCAAAATCGGCTACCAGCCGTTTAATTGCCACATCGGCATCCGGTGTAGTAAAGGTTACCTCAATGTTGTTCAGTCCGCCTTCAATACAGGCGGCAGACATCCGGTAAGCATCATCGGCATTGTCCGCACGGATAACGGCAACTACGCCAACGGATGTGATGTTTTGCAATACTTTTATTTTCTTCATCGGTTAACTCCCTTTCTTCATTCGAATATAGGATGTAAGAAATACTTCTTTAGATAAATTAATTTATCTAATTTACTAACATCAGCTCAAAACCTTATATGAAAATAGTAATAACAATGCTGTCTACAGTCAATATATATTTATGTGAATAACGAATTAATTCTTTGTCTCAGTCACAAAATGCTTATAAATAAAGGATTTATGTAATATACAATATTAAATTATCTATACAGGCTACGATGAAAGCGTAATAACTTATTGTACAAAACCGATTTATATGATAATTTCAAATTACAAATCATTTATACAGGGCTTAGATCATTACCCTGAGGAGGAATTATCCATGAGCAAACCATTGAACGCAGTCACATTCGGTGAACCGATGGCGATGTTTTATGCTAATGAGGCCGGACCGTTGCATGAGGCCACTTCATTCTCCAAGGCGCTCGCCGGGGCAGAGAGCAATGTAGCGACCGGGTTGTCGCGCCTGGAACACAAGACTGGCTATGTCACCAAGCTTGGTGAAGACAACTTCGGCCAGTTTATTGCCTTAGCGCTGGAGAAAGAGGGAATTGATACGAAGAGTATTACGTACACCAAGGAATTCCCGACCGGCATGCTAATCAAATCCAAGGTACTGGCCGGTGATCCGAAGGTGGAGTATTTCCGCAAAAATTCCGCAGCCTCCAAGCTGAGTCTGGCCGACTTCAGTGAAGAATATTTCGCTTCCGCCGGTCACCTGCATGTCACCAGCATCTCTTCTGCACTTTCAAAGACCTGTCATGAGTTCTCCCTGCATGCCATGGAATTTATGAAAAAGAGCGGAAAAACCGTCTCTCTTGACCCCAATCTGCGCCCCACGTTATGGCCGGACAAGGAGACTATGGTTAGTACAATCAACGACTTGGCGACACGTTGTGACTGGTTCCTGCCAGGGCTTGGGGAAGGCAAGATTCTGACCGGACTGGACACACCGGAGGATATTGCCGGCTACTACCTGGATCGGGGCGTATCCCTGGTCGTGATCAAGCTGGGACCTGAAGGCGCATATTACAAAACCTCCGGCGGAGAAGAAGGTTATGTCGATGGCTTTAAGGTAGAAACGGTTGTTGATACCGTAGGTGCAGGTGACGGCTTCGCCGTCGGCGTAATCAGCGCGCTGCTGGAGCAGCTGCCGGTAGGGGAAGCAGTAAAGAGAGGCAATGCCATCGGCGCTTTGGCTGTGATGTCGCCAGGTGATATGGACGGACTGCCTACACGGGACGGGCTGGAAAAGTTTATGAACGCCAGCGTGTAATTAGGCAAATACCCGCTGACTGTAAAATAACTGAATGAAAAGCCCTACACAGTCTTAAAGGGACTGTGTAGGGCTTTTCATTGTGAGGCTGCACAGATCAGATTGTGATTAACAATGCTTTATAAACCGTTTTATTTAGCCGGTGCTTGTACGGACTGCCCCTGCTGGAGTGCGGGAGGAAACCGGTAGGTGATCGGAACGGAAGTATCCTCGTTCTCAATTAAAGACAGCATGATTTTGGCTGCCTGCATCCCCATCTCATAGGCCGGCTGCCGGATGGTCGTGATATCCGGGTTATAAATCCGGGCAAACTCGGCATCGTCAATGCCGATGACGGACAACCGGCCGGGAATGGTAATGGAGTGGCGGTTGGCGTACTTGAGAATTTCCCCAAGCACAAGGTCATTGGCTGCAAGCAGCGCTGTCGGCGGCTGCGGCAGAGCGAGCAGCGCATCCAGAGCTGAAGCTATTTCTTCCCTTGGGACGCTGCGCATATACTGTTCGTTCAGCGCCAGCCCGGCATCCTCCATCGCCTTCCTGAAGCCGCTCATCCGTTCCCTGCGCGGCGTAATGGCATGCTCTCCGAGCGGCAGCGAGAGCAGGGCTATCGCCTCATGGCCATACCGCACCAGTTCCTTGACTGCGGTCTTCACCGCCATTTCGTTATCCAGCAGAAGGCTTTGCGTAGTGACCCCTTCCACCAGCCGGTCCATAAATACGAGCGGGTAATGGGCTTCGATAAGCCGGGTATAGGCGGAAGGGTTGTCTCCTGTCGGGAAGATGATGAGGCCGTCCACCTGGCGGGCCACCAGCGTCTCCACGTAAGTATTTTCCTTATCGGCATTCTCATCGGCATTACAGATAATGACTTGTATCCCGTGGCGCTGCAGCTCATTCTCAATTGCCCTGATGCATTGAATCGACAGCGAATAATCTATATTGGCCACAATGACACCGACCATAAACGTGCGGTTCTGCTTCAGGCTGCGGGCCAGCCCGTTCGGCTGATAATTCAGCTCTTCAATGACGGCAGCAATCCGGTTTTTGGTCGCCTCGCTCATATATTTAAACCGTTTATTCAAAAATTGCGAGACCGTGCTTTTCGACACTCCCGCCTTTTGGGCAACATCTTCAATTGTCAGCTTCTTCATCTTTTCCGCTCCACTCTTCCTCATAGAAAAATACTTGTTATTCACGAACAGTCAGAGAGCAGCAGCAAAAAAGCTGTACTTTCTGATATTATCAAAAAGTATAGCTTTTTTTTAGTAAATTATCTAGTAATCGATCAGAGCAGAAAGATGAAGAAGATGAATTTTCATTTCATGGGATCCATGTTTATCCCGTATTCTTGTTCCCGTCAATCAAATAACCAATGCTCTCCAAACACCAAGGTGATTTCCGTTGACCGTTTCTCGCCCTGTACTTCATAATGCGCGGTCAATATCCATCTCTTCTTTAACGTATTGATGTTGCTATCCGTAAAAGATGTGTTTATTTGGGCATCTGTAACTTGTTCATCCACGCTGATGGTGCCTTCCAGAATCTGCACCTTGCCTGTATCGATATCATAAAGCTTATTGTGGGCAGTATAACCTCCCTTTCCGTCTTCAACATAATACACTTGCAGCAGCTCTTCCTCCTGCGGATTGACAGCGATAAAAGATTTGTACTCAGCAGGTTCTTTTTTCAAGGTCATTAGATCCCAAGGTACTACAGCCCCCCCGTCAGCCGCATCTTTGACGTTAATTACAGACAGCTTGGCCTCGGAACGCAGCCTTGGCTCACCTACTGTGTATGTGCCGTTTGTCATCAGGATATAGTCACCGGCACCATAGATTCCGCCCAGTTCATAATACGACTGCGCACCACCGGCGTAGAGCGGGAAAGTGTATACTCTTTGGGCTGTCTCAGCCGACAACTCCGCGTGGCCTTTGGGTGTCAAATAGAGGCTGTACGGCTCCGTGTTGTGCTTGTACTTCGGCTTCATGTAGTTCACCATTGGCGGTGGCGGTGACCAAATGATTCCCTGCGAGGTTTCGGCTGCATAAGCCAGTGCCTTGTTCCGGTCCAGCGGCAGGGGCATGTAATACTTCTGGCCGCCAATTTCAAACTCTGCAGAGCCTATAGGCGGATTAAATGTCTGCGAAGCTGCTGAAGGAGAAGCTGAAACAGCTGATGGCGGCAATTCGGCAGTTGTGCTGCTGCTGAACAGAGAGGACACTTGATCCATGTATCTCCCCGCGCCCGATTCGCTGAACGGCCAAACCAAAACCCCGAACAGCAGAATTGCAGCCAATCCCGCCATGGCAAAGCTTTTACCGGAACGGAAAATCCGCTTGCCCGCAGGCTGATTATCGGCGGCCTGCTGTATCCGGGCCATCAGTTCCGGTGTGAATCCGTCATCATGAAAGGGAATGCGCCCGGCCTTGGCGTACCAGTCCTGCGCGCCGAACATGACATTTCCCTCTTTATCTGAGTGCTGGCTTTTCACAGTTCTTCCTCCTTTATCGCCGTTCTTACTTTCTCTCTGGCCCGGCCCAAGCGGGATTTGACCGTCCCCTCCGCTATACCAAGCATTCTGGATATTTCAGCAATCGACAGCCCCTGCTGGATATCAAGCACCAGCACCTCTCTGTGCTTATCGGGCAATTCCATAACAATCTCCCAAATCCGGCTGACATACTGGTTGCCCATCGCTTCCTTTTCCGCAGAACGCGCCTGGCCGGGAGTATGCTGCTCACCCAGCGGAATGAACCTTCGCCAGAAGCTGTTCCTTCGCCAGCTGAATGCCGTATTTCGGGTGATGGTCAGCAGCCAGGTCTTCAGCGTCGAGTGGCCGCGATATTTGCCTATATTTCGATAGGCTTTCAAGAAGACCTCCTGACTGATATCATCCGCCTGCTCACGGCTGCGTGTCAGAAAAAAAGCATAGTGCCAGACATCGGAGCCATAACTCTCCATCATTTCCCGCAGCGTCATTGACGGTGTACACGCCATTGTATAGGACAATTTCTCGCTGTGCATCTTTGTAATCACCTCTCGCCCAATAAGACTCTCCAGCGCACAAATGGTTCCATCATTTTCCTCTAAAATTAATAATTTGCCGCAGTTTGCCTTTATCCCTTTATAAGCCCCTCCTTAAAAGCAGGAAAATCATCGTTTCTCCTTCTCCGGTGTTGGCTGTTCCTCCTGCTCTGTCCTAAGCTTATGGCGAACTGCAATCCCCTCCTGTTGCACCTTCAATTGAATTTCCCCATGCAAATCAGTCCGGTACACCACAGTATTCGATTCCGCCAAACGTTGCAATACGTCGCCGTTCGGATGCCCGTACAGATTATTGACACCTGCTGAAACCACAGCAAAAGCAGGCCTCCAGAATTCCAGCCATTCAGCTCCGGTCGCAGTCTTGCTTCCGTGGTGGGCAACCTTTAGTACATCGATCTTCGCACCGCTGTCTAGTCCAGTCTGTTCTGCTGCCAGAATTACCGCCTGCTCCGACGCTTTATCCATATCTCCGGTAAACAAAAAATTACGTCCGTTCATCTCCAGACGAAACACCACCGATTCGTGGTTCTGGTCTTCCACTGCCGGAAGTAAGGACTGCCCGTCAGTTTGCTGCGGCTCCGGCCACAGAAAAAACAGCTTCGTCTGATCATCCGGAGCCAGCATCAGCCCCTGCTGCACAGCGTAAAGCCGGGCCTTCTTCGCAATAGCGGTCCTCATCAGCTTCCTGTAAGGCTCACGCTCAGCCAGCGTGCCATTGAACAGCACAGCCGACACAGGCATTCCCTCCAGCACCGCCTGCAGTCCCCCGGCATGATCCTGATCACCATGCGTCAAAATAACGGCGTCCAGACGATGGATGCCGCGCTGCTTCAGCAACGGGAGCAATGTCTTCGCTCCAACCTCAAAGGGATCACGGCGGATGCGCCATTCCTCCTTGTTCCCAAAGCTCAACGTCCCTCCTCCATCAACAAGAATATGCGCCCCGCCGGGGGTTGTTATCAGGATGCTGTCACCTTGCCCGACATCCAGATAACTGATGGCTCCCGCACCCTCATGGCTCACTGCATGATAGCCCCTGTAGAGCAGCAGCAACAGCCCGGCAGCACATATCAGAACCGCAGATCCGGCCAGTCCCATTCGGCCCCGGGGCTGGAAGGATAGCGCCAGGGCATCGCGTTCCCGGCTTCTTCCTTTGCCATTGCCGTTGCCTTCCGGGGACAGTTCGGCCAGCGGCCTGGTTTCATCCTCCATATATTGCGGAATCTCCCGTGCATATGCCCCTGCCCGCTGTTTCAAGGCGAACAGCAGCCCGTACAGCAGGAGGTAATAGCCGCAAATCCACAGCAGTGTAGGTGAGCGCCAGATCAGTACCCCGCCGGAGAATCCGTTAACCCATTCCACCGCTCCAAAGGTGGCATTATTCAGCAGCTCGGCAGCATCTGCAACCACACCTGCACCACCTGCCCAGAACCAGCCCAGCAGGAGAGCCAATGTTCCCAGTGGCAGTACCAAAAAAGTGATGAAGGGCACCAGCACCAGATTTGCAGCAAAGGACAGCAGCGAAATCTGGTTAAAGTAATAAATCGTCAGGGGAAAGGAAACCAGCTGGGCGATCAGGGTTACCGATATGGAACTTCCCAGCCAGCTCGGCAGACGCTTCATCAAAGGATTGGCAAGCGGCACATAGACCATCAAACCTGCCGTCACCAGAAATGACAGCTGGAAGCTGACACTTAGCAGCAAATACGGGTTCCAGACCAGCATAATGAGTGCCGCAGCGGCTAGAATATTCAGTCCGTCCTTGAGCATCCCAAGCCGCGCGGCAAGGAGCGCGATCATGCCCATCAGTCCCGCCCGCACAATTGACGGCCCTGCCCCGGATAACAGCACATATACAGGAACCAGAAGTAGCGTGACAGTCAGCGCCGTTTCTCTTGTTACCCGGCAATGCCTGAGGATAAATAAAAGCACTGCAACATACACCGCCACATGCATGCCTGATATCGCCAGAATGTGGGTCAATCCCAGCTGTGAGAACTGCCGGAAGGTCTCCGGGTCCAGGTCGTCCTGGATTCCGATCACCAGCCCTTTCATATATCCCGAATGCCGGTCCTGGAACAAGCGGTCCATTTCAGCTCCAAGCACAAGACGCGCCGCATCATTCCAGCGCAGCAGGGTTGAAGCTCCCCAAGACTCTGGAGGTGTAGCCTCCACGCTTCCGGCCCCGCTTCCTTTCAGGAGCCAGTGGATTCTTTGGGTATGCAGATAAGCCCGGTAATCGAAGCCTCCAAAGTTACGCGCCTCCGCCGGCAGTACCAGTTCACCCGCCAGCATCACCCGGTCTCCTCTTGCCCAATTGGCGGCCACGGCAATTTCCGCTTCAGCTTGGAGCTTGATCTGAACGGCGACAAGCTCCCCCTCCACCTGTGCGGCAGTCTGTCCGGTTGTATTGCTCCGTATCTGTGACAACTTCAGCGTAAAACCCACCCGGTCCCCGTCCCGTTCCACAGGAGACACAATCATGCCTTCGGCTTCCACATTACTCTCCTGCAGCTCTGCCGGTTGCGATGCAAGCGCTTCTGGCAGCTGACTGACATTGCGGCCTTCATTCCACTCCCAATACAGGGCGGCGACAGCAAGTGATATTGCGAATACAGCAAGCTGCTTCCAGCCCAATTTCCCATAGGCCGCATAGATCGCGAGCAGCAGCAGACAGCCTGCCCACAGAATCAGCAGCTTGTAGCCCGAGAACAGGCAGGCTGCAGCACTTCCTGTGATCCAGCAGACTGTAAACCCTAACAACGGCCTTCCCTTCATTCCTTTCCCTCCTTCTGAACTAACCGGACAACAAAAAGAACCCCAACATACGCGTACATCCGCGCATACAGAGGTTCTTCCCCTTTACTCATTTAATTTCGCATGGATTCTGTTACTCCGAGACGGTGATCATCGTTTCTGCCGGTGGCTCATAATTCTCCAATTGACGGAATATGATCCCTTTGGTGGTCAGCATATTCTCTACCTTCTCCATATCCTTGCGGTATGGGCGCAAATAGACAATCTCCACAATACCGCTGTTGGCCAGCATGTTGGCGCAGGTCCAGCAAGGCTCATCGGTGACGTAGACCGTACTTCCTTCCCGGTCGCTCCGGTCGGTGAACAGCAGCAGATTCTGCTCGGCATGAATCGTGCGGATGCAGCGCTGCTTCTTCACCATCGTTTCCACACCGTCTACGATCTCCCGCTCATATTGTTCGGAGACCATGCAGCCCGCCTCCGAGCAGTCAGGAACTCCCATGGGCGCTCCGTTATACGCGGTACCCAGCAGTTTCTTGCCCTGCACCAGCACAGCACCGACATGGCGGCGGTTGCAACGCGAACGCGTAGAAACCATGCAGGCAATATCCATAAAATATGTATCCCAGTTTTTGCGATAGGCCACACTCATCAGTAATCTCCGCTTTCTCTTCAATAGTTGTTCACTATTGTAGCATATTGCAGCTTGCTTTCACTAGGAGAACAGTCTCCTCATCTCCGGAAACGCATCTCCCGTTTCAAAAGACTACCAGAGGCTCAAGCTTTTCCAGCATCTTTGGTCCAATCCCCTTCACCTCTCCTAGTTCGGACAAGCTGCGGAAAGCCCCCTTGCTGCTGCGGTAATCAATAATCGCCTGCGCCTTCTTCTCGCCGATTCCCGGCAAATCCATAAGCTCTGCGGCTCCGGCGGTGTTCACATTGATTTTCCCTTCCGTCTTCTCATTAGCTTGTCCCGTGGAAGCTGCGCCTTGTGCCGATGGGATACCCTCTCCGCCTGCGACTGCAGTGGTCCCAGCTGTTTGTGTGCCCGCCGTTGCCGCCACCTTGCCCTCTCCTGTCCCGCTATTATCCAGAGATGCGGCTCCTCCAGCGGGGTCAGCAGCATTTGGAGCGCTGTCCGCCCCGGCTCCAGTAACTGTAGTATTACCAGCCTGTGTTGCTGCTCCGGCTTTTTTGGCTCCTCCGTTTACTCCAATCCCCTCTTTACTGACCTCACCCTGCAGCGCAGCTGACTTGCCGCTCTTTCCAGCGGGAAGTGGTTCCTCTGTATTCGCTCCGCCAACCGCAAGCGCCATAGAGGTGTCCATCGTCTCCCACCCGGAGATGCCGCTGTCTTCTTCCCGATCCGCAGCCCAGACCAGCCCTCCTCCCAGCAATACTGCTACGATACCACTGACTATCATTCTCTTATTCAAGAACCTGTCCTCCTCTACAATTTGCCCTGATTATTTATGCATTCCTTATGCAAAACCAAATATGACGCAACTTCTGGAATTTTATTCAAAAATGCGGGCGAAACCTGTCATGTGTCCAAGTGTACGCTGCATACATTTAACGAAGAGTATTCCTGCAAGCCCAGCAACTTAGGGAAAGGAGGTAACCACAGAATGAAAGTGGGATTTATCGGAACAGGCAGCATGGGCAGTCTGCTCATCGACGCCTTTCTTTCTTCAGGAGCACTTGATGCATGTGACGTGCTAGCCAGCAACCGCAGTTCAACCCGGCTGATTCAGCTTCAGAAGGACCACCCTGACATCACCATATGCGGCAGCAACAGGGACACCGCGACTGGCAGCGACATTGTATTTTTATGTGTCAAACCTTTGGAATTCAAAACGCTGACGGATGAAATCGCACCCTGTCTGAATAGCGAGCAGATTGTCGTATCCATTACCAGTCCGGTCCAGCTGTATCATCTGGAATCGGTTCTGCCGTCCAAAATAGCCAAGGTCATCCCCAGCATCACCCACAGTGTCAAAAGCGGAACTTCACTATGCATTTTCGGCAACAGAATTAATAAAAAAGACAGGCTGTTGCTCCTGAGGCTGCTGTCTTTCATAAGTGTTCCGGCGGAAATCCTGGAGAGCCATACCCGAATTGCTTCGGATTTCTCCAGCTGCGGTCCTGCATTTATCAGCTATTTCATCGAACGCTGGATCGCCGCAGCGGTGGAAGCCACAGGCATTGAAGAAGCCTTGGTCAGCCGTCTGGCCGGAGAAATGCTGCTCGGGACAGGCAAGCTGCTGACAGAAGCAGACTTCACCCCGCAGGAGCTGCAGGAACGTGTCGCTGTCCGCGGAGGCATTACAGCGGAAGCCTTGAATCATCTGCGCAGCAGTCTGGAAGGTGTATTCGAGCGGCTGATTACCACAACGCATGAAAAATACGATGAGGATATCGACAGGCTTAATTCACTCTTCGGCCGGGACGGTATTGTGCAAGGCCCTTTGGATCGCTAGAAGCCTGAACGGCTTGAGAAAAAGCGGCCTCCGCTGCATTGGAACATCCATGAATTTTGAATCCTTAACAAAAAACCCGCAGCACGGAATACTCCGTAGCTGCGGGTAAAAATGCGTTCTTCGCTTAACCCACTACAATATTTACAAGCTTTCCGGGAACCGCAATGATCTTGCGTACGGTTTTGCCCTCTACAGCAGCCTTCACACTAGGAAGAGCCAGTGCATGGTTCTGCATGTCTTCCTGCCCCATATCCTGCGGGATCTGTGCACGCCCCACAATCTTGCCGTTAACCTGTACAACGATCTCCACTTCTGCATCCACCGTCAAAGCTTCATCATAAGCTGGCCATGATACATAGCTGATGCTGCCTTCGTGGCCCAGCAGCTGCCAGAGCTCCTCGGAAATATGCGGTGCCAGCGGCGACAGCATTTGTACAAAATGCTCTGCCGATTCCCGGGACAAGCTGTCCTGCTTATAGGCATCGTTGATGAAGATCATCAGCTGGCTGATCGCCGTATTGAAGCGCAGATTCTCGAAGTCCTCGGTAACCTTCTTCAGTGTCTTGTGCCAGGTGCGTTTGAACTCGTCTGTACCGCCATCCTCGGAAATCTTGGCACTGAGGCTGCCGTCCTCATTCACGAACAGGCGCCATACGCGGGAGAGGAAGCGGTGAATGCCTTCCACGCCTTTTTCATTCCAAGGCTTGGTTGCTTCCAGCGGCCCCATGAACATTTCATAGACACGGAGTGTATCTGCGCCAAAAGCTTCCACAATTTCATCCGGGTTGATGACATTGCCGCGTGATTTGCTCATTTTTTCGTTGTTGTTGCCCAGGATCATGCCCTGGTTCACCAGCTTGTGGAACGGTTCCTTGGTATCCACTACACCGATATCATACAATACTTTATGCCAGAAACGGGCGTACAGCAGGTGAAGCACTGCATGTTCAGCTCCGCCAATGTACAGATCAACCGGCAGCCATTCCTTTTGCTTCTCCGGCGAACACAGTTCCTTGTCATTATGCGGATCAATATAGCGCAGGTAATACCAGCAGCTTCCGGCCCATTGCGGCATTGTGTTCGTCTCGCGGCGGGCTTTCATCCCGGTTTCCGGATCAACGGTTTCCACCCACCCGGTGACGTTGGCCAGCGGGGATTCGCCCGTACCCGAAGGTTTGATCGCGTCCACATCAGGCAGCACCAGCGGCAGCTGATCCACAGGAACAGTCTTCATCGTGCCATCTTCCAAATGAAGAATCGGAATCGGCTCACCCCAGTAGCGCTGGCGGCTGAACAGCCAGTCACGCAGGCGGTAGGTTACCTTGCCTTGGCCGCTGCCCTTTTCCTCCAGCCAGGCAATCATCTTCACGATGGCTTCGCTGTTATCCAGACCGTTCAGGAAATCGGAATTCACATGCGGGCCATCGCCGCCATAGGCTTCTTCTTCCACATTACCGCCCTGTACTACTTCGACGATGTTCAAGCCAAATTGCTTGGCGAATTCCCAGTCGCGGGTGTCATGTCCCGGAACCGCCATAATAGCTCCGGTTCCGTAACCGGCCAGTACATAATCAGCGATCCAGATCGGCACCTGCGCTCCGTTGACCGGGTTAATAGCGTAAGCGCCGGTGAATACGCCGCTCTTCTCCTTGGCCAAATCCGTACGCTCCAGATCGCTCTTGCGGGCAGCTTTGTCGCGGTATTCCGCGACCGCAGCACGCTGAGCTTCTGTCGTGATGGCATCTACCAGTTTATGCTCTGGTGCCAGCACACAGTAGCTTGCGCCGAACAAGGTATCCGGACGGGTTGTGAACACAGTCAATGCTGCGTCATGTCCATCAATCGCGAAATTGACTTCCGCTCCGGTTGATTTGCCGATCCAGTTGCGCTGCATATCCTTGATGCTTTCTTCCCAATCCAGCTCTTCCAAATCCTCCAGCAGGCGTTCGGCGTATTCTGTAATTTTCAGAATCCACTGGCGCATCGGTCTGCGGACGACGGGATGACCGCCGCGCTCGCTTTTGCCGTCGATAACCTCTTCGTTGGCCAGCACCGTACCCAAAGCTTCGCACCAGTTCACCGATACCTCAGCTACATATGCCAGGCCGCGGTTGTACAGCTGGATGAAGATCCATTGTGTCCATTTGTAATAGCCCGGATCGGTTGTGCTGATCTCGCGGTCCCAATCATAGGAGAAGCCCAGCGATTTGATCTGGCGGCGGAAATTGTCAATGTTCTTGAAAGTGATGTCACGCGGATGTTGTCCGGTATCCATCGCATACTGCTCTGCCGGAAGTCCAAAGGCATCCCAGCCCATTGGATGCAGCACGTTATAACCGCGCATCCGCTTGTAGCGGGAGACAATATCCGTCGCCGTGTAACCTTCCGGGTGGCCTACGTGCAGTCCTGCGCCTGAAGGATACGGAAACATATCCAGGGCGTAAAATTTCGGTTTACTTGAATCCTCACCTGTCTTAAACGTTTTGTTCTCATCCCAGAACTTCTGCCATTTGGGTTCAATGCTCTGGGCGCGGTAGCCGGCCCCAGCCGGGGTGCTCACTTTGTTTTCGCTCATCTTATGCTCCTCCTTGGAGTGTTGCTTACTTAGTTAAACCTGCTGTTCTTAAAAGAATTCAGGGAATAAAACTCCGCTGCAATAAAGTTTTGGGCTTCCGCCCGCTGTTATACTCGGATTTCTGATCTCACACTAAGCGGTTGAAAAAGACTCGCTGCTCCGCTGGGAGATGTCTGCCTTCGATCGTCTCAGGCAGACTTGTTATTTACCGGGGCATAAGCCCAACTCCGCAAAAAAACCTCCCATCCCTAGCGTATGATCGCTAGGGACGAGAGGTTTGAATTCCCGTGGTACCACCCTAGTTAGCGGCTGAACATGCTTTATTCTGCCACTCACTTTGACACCCTTTAACGGAGGTGAGGCGACGACGGTTCACACACTGGCCTTTCGCAGCATCTGCCCTGCGAAACCTGCGGCTTGCGCCGTTACTCGGAGGTGAGTTCATTCCGTTCCGTTAACCGGCTTGCACCAATGCACCGGCTCTCTGCTATAACGTCGCGTGAGTTAATACTCCTCTTCATCGAACTGCTATTCATCACAACATAATCGTAATATTACACAACATTATAACCAAAAACGTTGACTATAGTCAACGTGGAATTATCCGAAATACAAGCTGTAGAGCGACAGAGCGGAAATCAGGTTGAGTAATACATGGGCAACCATGCCTATGTAAATGTTTTTGGTCCGCCATACGACGAAGTACATCGGAAAGATTGCAATCAGCCGGGTGATAATCATCCAAGGAGAGAAAAAATGATACACGATAAACAGCACCACATTTATCAGTAACCCCCAGCCCCGGTATCTTCCCAGCCTTGGCAGTAGATATCCTCTAAAATACAATTCCTCTACGACCGGTGCCAACAAGCCAATCAGAATAAAATCACTGACCCAGGTTGCCACCAGCATGCCATGTGAATAGCGGGACATATCATCAGTACTGGCATCGAACCAGTCAGGATAGAAGGAAAAGACATGTTCCAGCAAAACACGGCTTACCGGTTCCATTAGCCAGAAGATCAGAACCGCCCAGCCCAGCACTACAGGGACGAGAATGAGATAGTGCCGCAGGGGCAGTTTTTGACGATATGGCATAATGCCCTTTATCGAAAATGTGCCGGTCTGTCTCCGGGCTTGATAGATCAGAATCCCAAGCATGGCTGGAGCGAGCCATACTATCGTTTCTAAGTTGATGGAAAGCGCAATTGTAAGTCCAGCTTTATGTAGTATTGGCGAAATAAAAAAAATAAAAAGAAAAGTGACTGCACCTGGGATAAGATGAAATGCTGCAGCTTTCAGCAGTGAGTGCTGCTCTGTTTCCTGCTCGTTTCGTATAACGTGAGTATTCAAAAGGACCTCCTATCTCTTCCTATCCGTACGATCTTAACAACTCCGGCGGCTATCAATAACAGACAGAAGATCAAAATAAAGTGCGCTATGCCCGGAAGAAACAATAAAGCTACCGGCCAAGGGAGCAGCAACATGGGAATACCAATCAGTACAGCAATGGGAAGAACAATATTGAGTAAGAGTAGAGTCATAGAACGGATGTAGCGCCGCGGCTTTGTCAACTGTTTTGTATTTTTCCATTTAATCAATCCGTATAAGGACCATACATATAAAATAACAAACAGTAACAGAACAGCATTAATAGTCATGTGTATCTTATTATAATGAGGCAGTTTATCTACAGTAGCCACCTGCCCGTGAAGCACTTCTCCAATCCCCTGCAGGATATAATCATAACTTGCTAAAAAATCCACGGAGTTGAACAGCAATACGATCCCATACTCTCCATCCATCGACAAATAGGAAGAAGAACTTTCCGTTGTACCATTATGCCAGACCGTTTCATCAGAGATTATCCAGCCCATTCCATAATACTCGCCTTGCTTAATCAGCGAAGCAGGTTGATGCATCCGGTCCATGCCTGCCTTTGAAAGCACCCTTTGATCCTCAAAATGGCCGCCATTCATCTGGGCGATTAAATACTTGGACAGATCCTCCGCGCTTGAGATCAGATTGCCATCCGGTACTGAGGCAGTATGATCTATTCGTGGAGTGGACATCATAATCCCAAAAACAGGCTGATAGCCAGAAGCCAGTCCATATTCTTGAGCCTCCTCAACGTAGGCAGTACTATGCTCCATATCCAGCGGTTTAAAGATATGGTCCTTCACGTAATCACCATACGGTTGCTGCGAGACTTCTTGAATGATGCCACCCAAAATATCATAGTTTAAATTTGAATATTGATATTTTGCTCCGACCGGTTGAGCAAGGGGAACCCCTGTCATTCCGCGGAGATAATCTTCAAGCGGAAGATCATCCGAGGCCATAGTTGCTCTGCCCTCATACTCAGATATGCCGCTTGTCTGGTGCAGCAAATCTTGGACAGTAATTCGGGCAGAAGCTTCTGCATCTGCCAAATGAAACCAAGGTAAGTAACGCTGTACAGGCGCTTCAAGCTCAACCCTGCCTTCCTCTGCCAGCTGAATAACAGCAAGGGCTGTAATGGACTTGCTGGTAGAACCCAGAATAAATGGTGTTTGCGGTGTTATCGGCTTCTGTTCCGGACCTGATATACCGTATCCCTGCAAATAAATGATCCGGTCCCCTTTTACGATGCCAAGTGATGCACCTGGAATGTTCAGCCGTTCCATAGCATTCCTCATGTACTGGTCCACCCCGGCCCCGTCGAAGCTTGAAGCAGCCCCGGAAGTTGTGTGCGAGAACAAGACAGCAAATAATACCAGCGTCAATAAGGCTATAAATGTTTTACGGATTATTATCATTTTCCTTCTCCTCCATATGCAGAGCACGATCCCTGATAGCTCACCCGATTACTTGAATGTATTTAGCACTGTCTGCCTACGTACAGATTATACTGTGACAATTAGGAAATCAGGTTAAGCAGAACGTGGACTGCCATGCCTACGTAGATGTTCTTGGTACGCCATACGATGAAGCACATCGGGAAGATCGCGATAATTCGGGTAATGGCCATCCAGGGGGAGAAAAAATGATACACGGCGAACAAAACTACATTGATGAACACACTTGCTCCCCGGTATCTGCTCAGCCTGGGCAGCAAGTACCCTCTGAAATACAATTCCTCCACAATCGGTACAAAAATTCCAAGCAAAATCAAATCACTGGCCCAGGATGCAAGCAGCATGCCACTTGAATACCGGGACAGCACATCAGCAGCAGGATTGAACCCTGCCGGGAAGAAATTAAACACATACTCCAGCAGATAATTGCCTACCGGTTCCAGCAGGAAGAAGACCAAGATAATCCAGCCCAACAGTGCAGGAACCCAAATGAAATATTGCCGCAAGGGCAGTTTTTGACGGTATGGAAGAATACCTTCTAACGTAAATCTCCCGGTCTGCTTCTTGGCGGTATAGAGCAGAAGCCCGAGCTGGACCGGAACAATCGAAAGGAACAGCGCAAGATTGAGTGCCAACCCAATCGTCAGGCCCGACTTTATTAACAATGGAGTAAAGAAAAGAATAGAACACACAGAAAGGCTATTATACCGGGGAAGAGATGATATGCTATTGATTTTGCCAACGAATGCTGCTCTGTTTCTGCGAGGCTAATAGGGTGAGTACTCAAGGCAGACCTCCATGGTGATGTGAATGTAACCGCGGTTGCATTCAGTCTATCATCCTATGCAGAGGGTGTCCGCCCCGGTACGTTCAATAAGTAACAGTGTAGGGTTGGGTGCTGTCGTTGGACGGATTACAAGCGTTGGGATTCAATGATCCAATCCCGCGGATTACATCCGAACCTCTCTCGGAAGCTCGCTGCAAAATGGCTCGGGTTGGAGTATCCTACCATAATCGCAGCATCACACACATTGATTCGTTCCGTTTCAAGCAGTTCCTTCGCCTTATCCAGCCGCTTTTCTTTTAAATATCCGAAGACGGTAGTGCCGAAGAGTTCCTTGAAACCGGCTTTTAGCTTGGAATCGCTGATTCCGGCCAGCTTGGACAGTTCCAGTAATGACGGGGGCTGCTCCATCCTCTTCTCCAAAATCCCGCTCGCCTCGCGCACTCTCGCGATATCCTCTTTACGCAGCCGAATTCTGCCCCGCTGCGCGGGCACTTCGTCTTCAAACAAGGTTTGCTGAAGCCAGAGGGCAAGCAGCTCCAGAGCTTTTCCTTCCAGGAACATTTTTCGCATCGGTCCGGTAAAGGGATGGGATCGGATATCCTGCAGAATAGCCTGCACCTTGGGTAATATCGAGTGGTGGAATATGAGATTCTCGCGCCCACCAAGAATCAATGCAGAGCTGTAACGCGCGTGGCCAAGTTCATCCATTAATTCGTCAAATAAAGCTGTAGACAAACGGATTTCACAGATGGCTATTGGCATCCCTGCCGCATATTTTAGTTCAAGCTGCTGCTCCAGGCCAAATGTAAGGTGGCCAAGACCTGGGGAAATCTGCTCTTGTATTCCCGAATGAAGGATTTCAATATTGCCCTGAATCCAGAAGGTCAGATCGACCATCGGAAGATTGCCATGGAGCTGCATGGTATGAACGTCCTTCATCTGGCAGTCGGCCATGATAACCTCCATGCCGGGTCTCAGGCGTGTCCGGCTGATGCTGCCGCTTCCTATGGATTCAGGCAGAATGATCCTATCGGTATATCGATCATTTGAGCTGTAAGGGAGAAATGGAGACAAATATCTGTTGTAATGGGAATGAAGCTCTTCATACTGCAGGGACTGCAACGTTTGCATGAGTGTTCCCTTTCTTAATGTTATCTTGTAGGATCGTTTGGTCTCTCCGGCTAAACCGGCTTTCGCTTAATATAATAAGCCATTAAGTGCTGAATTACGACTTTTCCGGCCGCAAAACACGGCACCGCCAGAATAAGACCAATCATTCCGGCCACCTCTCCGCCGACCAGCAGGGCAAAAATAATCAGCAGCGGATGCAGATGCAGTCTCCGTCCGACCACCTGGGGCGAGATCACATTGCTCTCCAGCATCTGGCATAGCGTATTCACTACTGCCACCAGCAGGACAAGGCGCAGGGACAGGGTTGAGGCCATCACAATGGCCGGAGCCGCCCCCAGGAACGGACCCATGTAAGGAACGATGTTGAACACAGCGACTACACAGGCAAACAGCAGCGCGTAAGGCATCCCGATGATGGCATAACCGATATATGCCAGCACGCCGATAATAATACAGACGAGGAACTGTCCGCGGATATAGTTGCCCAGTGCTTCATCAATATCCTTGAGCAGCTTCACAATCGATTTGCGGCGCGAGCGGGGCAGGCAGGAAACCACGGTCCGCTCAAACACATCAAAGTCCTTCAGAATGTAGAACACGAGAAACGGAACGATAAATGCATTGAACAGTACACCTATCGTTGTCCCGATATTGTCGAGAAAATGTGATATTCCTTTAGCCAGACGTTCCTCCAGCTGAAAAAACCAATTGTTCATCCCCATCTCAACACCGGGCGGGATCAGCCGGGAATTCATATTCTTCATGAGACCTTGCGCATGCAGTGTCATCTCCGGCAGATGTTCATTCAGCTCCTCAAGCTGCTCGATAAACATCGGTATGAGATTGATGGCAATGACCGCAATTGAAGTCAGGAATACGGCGTAGATGAGAAGAACGGCAACGCTGCGCGGCATCTTCCGTCCCGCCAGCATACAAACCACCGGATTCAGTACATAAGAAATGATCATGGCCGCCAGAAACGGCGCAAGAATCGCTTTTAGAAACTGGAATATCCCCTGCAGCATCGGACGAAGCTGCCACACAAAATACAAAATGATCAGGGTGAGCAGCACTCCGATCATCCAGCGGAACCATTTACTTTGGGACCATTGCTCCATGAGTGCACCCCCTAGCGGTATTACTGGACTGGCTTCGTAAATAAGTATATGTATGCCTGCCGCAAAATAACCGCTGAACGTAAAGCGCAACAAAAAAAGCGCCAATAACCCTCAGCAGATTTGACGCTGAAAGGAAACTGACGCTTGTTTTTAAGCATATGTACCCGCTGCTAGCCAGTGCGAGGACTTATAATCAGGAGGATGCATGGATTTGGGGGAAATCCTGGGCAATTTCTTCCCCGGAGAACAGATCGTCAAGCGAACTGAGCGTGCCGTCTTCTTCAACCTGATAAACCGACATTTTCTCGCCGTTAACCGTAAGTTCGATGAAACAGCCCCAGCAATAGAACTGGTGGGAACCGATCTTGCCGATATCCTTGGAGTTGCAGTTTGGACACTTCATATAATACATTCCACCTATCCGTTAACAATATTAATGGCTTTTTGGAGCCGTTCTTCGCTCATTGCGGGAACCAGTACGGAATCCTCCCCAATGGACATTTCTTCAGAACAAGGCAGCCATTTGCGGCCTTCGATCAAATCAGTTACAAGCCCGTCACTGATTTCCAGCGCTACTATTGTGTTTCCCAACTTCTGGTCAAAATAAACATCGGATATTCGTCCAAGTATCGTTCCGGATGCAGTCAGTACCTGCAAATCCTTCAATTTCTTCTTTCCTAAAAGAAAAGTATATGGTATATGGTCAGTGTCGGCCTTTAGTATCGACTCTTTACTGCGAATCATGACAGCATCTTCGCCATAAGCGACAATATCTTCCCATGCCACAACTTTCACATGACTGGAAAAAAAAGATTTGCTTTCCAGTTCAATACCCGTAATATTCCAGTTTGAATCCAGTACAACATCGACAATTTTGCCGATTTCATTACCTTCTTCAACTTCATATACAGCCAGGCCGATCATATCTTGAAGTTTCATGGCTGCTTTAGTCCCCTCGCTTTGAATGTACTTTCAAGTCACTTATGGTTAAAGAGCCAAATACCGAAACGGATACGAGACCGAAAAAAATCCTAGTCTACACTACGCAACCGTCTCAGGATGGTTTCAACTTTTTCTGCAACAAGCTTTATTTCTTCATTAGTATTACCCAAACCTGTGCTAAAACGAATCGCCGAGTCCAAAACTTCTTCCGGAAGATTCATCGCTTGCAGAACATGTGAAACCTCCAGTGAACCAGAGGTGCAGGCTGAGCCGCTGGCAGCAGCAATCCGCTCCATATCAAGGTTCATCAGCATCACATCGGTCCGGGCTCCCGGAAAACTCACATTCAGAATTCCCGGCAAAAAATGCTGCTCGTTTCCGTTAATCACATAGTTCTGCCGCCCGATACGGCTGTCCAGCTCCTGCAGCAGCAAATTCCGCAGCTCAAGCGCTTTATCCTGCCGCCCGTGAAGCCCTTGCACCGCTAGTTCCACCGCTTTGGCAAAACCTGCTGTGCTAGCCAGACTCTCCGTTCCCGCCCGTCTGCCGCGCTCCTGAAGTCCTCCGTATTGTCTGGAATGCAGCGGTGCACCGCGTCGTACATACAATCCACCGATTCCCTGCGGGCCGTTTATTTTATGGGCGGAAAAGCTCATATAATCAACAGGAAGCTCGCGAAGTGTGATGGGAATCATCCCGAGAGCCTGTACAGCATCGACGTGGAACAAAATGCCCCGTTCGGCAGCGATACGGCCAATCTCTTCTATAGGTTCTACTGTTCCTACCTCATTATTCGCGAACATCACACTGATCAGTACCGTATCATCTCGCAAAGCGGCTGCCACATCTGAAAGCGAGACGAGGCCTGTCGAATCAACCGGAAGATAGGTAACATCATAACCCTGCTTCTCCAGTTCTTCGCACGTATGTTGAACGGCATGATGCTCAATTGCTGTGGTGATGATATGTTTGCCCTTCTCCGTGGAAGCAGCTGCAGCTCCAAACAGCGCCAGATTATCGCTCTCCGTGCCTCCGCTGGTGAACACCCATTCATCGGGAGCACAGCCTAAAAAGCCCGCGATGGTATCGCGTGCCCCGTTCACAATCTTTTTGGCGGAACGTCCGAACGTGTGCACACTGGACGCATTACCGTATTGTTCAAGCAGCATATTGTACATAACCTTGGCCACCTCCGGATGAACCGGGGTTGAGGCGGCGTGGTCCAAATAGATGGGTTTCATGACTAAATTCTCCGCTTCTTGAAATTCAGGATTTTCTTACAGGACTACTCGATTATACTGCTGAAAGTCGCCTTTTACCACCTGAGAATAAACACAATATTGTAACAACCTTTAGGGGGCTGTTAATGGGAATTCCCGCTAAGCCACTCACTTTCCAGCATGTTCCAAAGCTTCCAGCCTAGCGGAGAGCTGCTGCTCAGAAATCACTTCAATACCGTTTCTTCTTAGCAGAGCGGACGTTACACCTTGCCCGGGAATTTTCACACCGGCAAATTGTCCGTTATAGATCATGGCACTGCCGCAAGAAGGGCTGTTTTCTTTGAGTACTACGGTGGTGGCTCCGATTTCCCGGGCTTTCTCCAGCGTTTCATAGGCCCCTTTGAGGTACATTTCGGTTACATCATTTCCTGACCGGTCCATTACCTTAGCCGTCCCCTCCAGCACATCCTCCCCGCCGCCGCCGATAATTTCCGCCGGTTCCCTCGGGGTCGAGAATCCGCCAAGCAATTCTGGACACACAGCAAGGGCCTTGTTGTTATCCAGCAGTTTTTGAAGGCTTGTATCGAGACAATCCGTGCCGTTGTATCTTACTTTCATTCCTGCGAGACAGGAGCTTACGATAATCATGCGGGATCCTCTCCTTCGTTTCGCTATCATCCGTTTCTTCATTTATAATAATATGAAATACTCCGAGCATAGCATGAGGGCTACAGCACTGTAAACAATCTCAGAACACATCATAAATAAATGAACCGGGAGGCTAAATCAGCATGTGCGGAAGATACACCATTACCGTAACCATGGATGAGTTGATGTTGCGTTATTTTACGAATGACACCACCATTGTCCACTATGCCCCAAAATATAATGCGGCCCCGATGCAATATATCCCGGCGGTTATTCATAATGGCAAGCATAATAAGCTTGGGGAATTACGCTGGGGGCTGGTCCCGTCCTGGGCCAAGGATGACAAAAGCGGCAGCAAAATGATCAATGCCCGTGCAGAGTCCCTTCTGGAAAAAGCATCCTTCAAAAATCTGGTGAGCTCGCGCCGCTGCGTGATTCCTGCGGACGGCTTCTACGACTGGAAGCCGCAGGAAGGCGGCAAACAGCCGCTGAGAATTACGCTGCGTGACGGGAAGCTTTTTTCCATGGCCGGCTTGTACGATATTTGGATGGATCAGAGCGGCAATAAGCTCAGCACCTGCACAATTATTACTACAGAATCCAACAGCCTGATGGCTGAGATTCATGACCGCATGCCGGTTATCCTCACCCCTGAAGCCGAGACAGCGTGGCTTGACCGGCACAATCATGACGTCCCCACTCTGATGAAGCTATTGCGCCCTTATGATTCAGAGCATATGCGGGCTTATCCCGTCTCACCGGCAGTGGGCAACGTCCGCAACGATTATAAGGAGTTAATTAAAGAAGCATAGCGAAGAATCGCAGCAATGACCCGGATCAAGGGCTTTTTGGGTTTGAAAATTCAATCGCAAGCAAAAAATCACCCAGTAGGAGTGCTGACGGAGACTATATTAGAGTTAAAGCGGTTTAAAGCTTACAGCAGGATTGTCTTAGAGATAAATAAATAATTAGGTATCCATCCAAGCTTAACAAGCATAAGGTCTATAAAGATGAAAAGGAGGGATACTATGTCTAACATGTTTGTCGCTCGGTCACTGGAAGAGGTCAGCTTTTGGTCAAGAATTATGAAAGAACATTCCTTGTTTCTAGGATTGGGGTTCCGGGCGGAAGATACTATTCTGATTAAAGAAGCCAACCACTTTTACCGGATTTTCGAAGACATTGAGAGACGGGTGCATGCTTTCTCCCTTGATGCAGATCCTGCAACGATTCAACAATTTAACCAGGAGGTCCATACGGCAGTATGCCACATTTGGGCGTTCAAAAGAAAAGTCCTTGGCTTGATTCTATCTTGCAAGCTCCCTGGACAAACGAATTTTCCACTTTTAGTGGATCATGTAAGTAGAGAAGCCAATTATTTTAGAAATCGGCTGGAAGAGCTAAACCAAGGCAAATTAGAGCCATTATATGATGCTATTATTGATGAAAATGTATTTTTCTTAAGAATTATGGCCGACCACGCCAAATTTATAGGTCATCTATTAGATCCTTCAGAACGGAAACTTGTCGAGCAGGCCCGAGAATTCAGTCAAGATTTTGATCAATTATTATTTCAGGCTAGAGATATTGAATCCATGAGACCTCAATCGCAAACCGGTCCAATCTTAACCCAATTTCTTGATCAGAATAGAGTATCAGTGAGATCACTAAGGGATTTTAAGAAAACAGCCCGGGATTTAATCGAACAATGCAGAATTAAAAGCATCATACACCCGCTGCTTGCGGATCACGTTTTCCGTGAAGCAGAGAGATTCTTGGAGATTATTGATATGTTCGAAAACTCTTTAACCGGGAAAGGGAATGCACCAATGATCCACCATTAGCTCCTTCTTCGTACCAAGTTCATCTGGCTACAATGGCTTTAAATTCCTTTACATACATCATGGGCTTGCTGACAGTTAATATTCCGGTTTTCCGACAATCCCCCCTCCCATTCATTAAACAAAACGTCCTGCTGACCGTCATGGTAGCAGGGCTTTACTATGACTATGCTAAGAAGAGGCGTCATCATTATATCATTCTAAAATCAATAGAAATAAATGCTCTAATCTCCCAAACATCGCTGTAACTAAAAGAATAAATATATATAAAATCAAGAAAGGAGGCATTACGTTGCCTACAGTGCAAAATTATAATAGAGGCCTTATGTCTAATTTTGCCGGCTCTGCTTCGATTCCTGCTAATAGCATTATACTGCTGATTGAATTAGGGATCTTTGTCAATCAGGCATCAAACTTCTTGGAAGTTTCAACTTCTGTCGGCGTTCTTACAGACAGTGAAACTGGTGCACTCGTTACCATTAATGTAAATATGGACGGTAATCCTGTTGGAACCACTGGAACTATTTTTATTGACCCAAGCAATTCTGTTATTACCTACAACATTGTCCTTACAGATGTAAGTATTGGACATCATGTTATCCAAATACTCGCAGATTCTGGTGGTTACAGTCTTAATGGTCTGACTACAGCACAAGCTACCGTTTATGGTTGAACATATGGAAAAGGCTGGTTAACCCTCAGACGTCTCAACTTTGCCTGAATGTCATGCAGATTACCTTCTCTGCCTCCTTAGCGATGCTTTACATTGGATATTTTTGGAACGGATTCCGTGTAAAAACGTATCTTTATCGTCCAGGTTACAAGGAGGCTATTTCATGATTTTGTTTAAGATTGTCCCTATTTTTTTTTATAATAGCCGGTGCATTCTACACGGTATTCCCGAAAGTAGGCTGGGAATTGAGAAGATTCAGCCGCGGAACCCCCAGCCCTATGACACTTCTTTTCATCAGGGTTGTTGGTGTTTTTTGTATGATTATTGGTTTCGCTTTATTCAATTCATTCCAGGAGTTTGGCCCATAATGGCCGTTGCCCCGTATTTAATCCCTATAGATATATAGATGGAGAAAATACGCAACATGATCCAGAGATAGGTTCATCGGAGACAAAAGCCGGTTCGGGTCCAGTGAAGTTTGCGATTGATAAACACGACAACAACAAAGGGCAATTCATCAAGCGTACTGATTTTGTAATCTTTGAAAAGATCCTAACCTTTGAAGTAAGTGAGTACACAGCAGCAAAACAAACAAAAATAAACCCGTCAGAAGCCCGGCGGGATTATTTTTGCATGCTTCTAAATTCTGTTTAAAAGCTATGGCAAATCTTAATTCCTTTCAAGCGTTGACAGTGAAACCATTACCCATGGAGCAAATTTATTCGATAGTTCACCCTTAGGATTGTGTATCCGGAAAAGAAAAGCTTCCCCCGCTTGATTCTTCCACACCATATAATCCTCTATTCCCTTATCACCAGTAGCCTGCAGATATAAATCTGCAAAACCCAGAGGATGCTCAAACAGTTCCCCGCTATGATCGTTAGCCTTACCCATTGCAGAAAGCTCAGTTTGTCCCTGTTGCTTCAGAGCGGTAAGATCGTAACCGGATGGCAAGTGTTCAATCTCGGCATAATAGGTGGGGTCCTCAGTGAGTGATAAACGGCCAGACTGTTCATCGAATGTGAAATCCTCAAAGACATACAGGGAATATCCATCACCTTGCTCAAGTGTACCTTCTTGCCCTGAGACCCCTCCCTCCTGTTCACCAAATGCCTGGGTCTTCGGACGTTTGGATGTCTGAGGATCAGTAGCGTCCGGACTGGCGGACTCCTGCGCCTCCGTGGCTGCGGGAGTAGCAGAAGGTTCAGGAGTGGCTGTAGCTTCAATAACAGGCATAGTCGCTGCACTTGACGCTGTAGGCTCTGCCTCGTTTAATGTTTCATTGTTACTGCATGCACCGAGAATTGAGGCGGACAGAAGAATGCTGGTAACTGTAGCAATCAATGTTTTATTCATTATATACCTCCTCATCTGAATAATAGTTATTACCCAAATGTCCAACATTCTCGCACCACTTAAGGTTGACGGATTATTTAATGCAGGCTCTAAACTCAGATAATTCACGCATAAACCAACTGACGGCAATTTTGATTGTCTCTGGGAGAATCCCCCTCCACCAGCCCGCCATAATCCCTTAGGTGGCCAATTGGGTCCTGATCTTCCCGGTACCAGACTGACACCTTGGATTGCTTGGTTCTAATCTAATTGGGCCTTATCCGAAATCACAAGGAAAAATGTAGCCAGTGGGCCACAAAGCAAGGAAAGCAAAAACCAGTTTAGTCCACTCCTATTTTTCCCTTGCGCCAGTCCTGCATTAATTAGAGCCAGCGTCCCCCAACCCGCAAAATATCCATTATCCATCACGCACGCAACCTTTCGTCGTAATTTAAAGGGAATTTCAAACTAAATAATTTCAATATATTTCATTTGGAACATTATGTATATGCACTCTGTATCCTTGGTAAGGAAAACTTTCCTTACGGCAAAGAAATACCCCGCCAATGCTGGCAGGGTACAGTAGTTCCAACTCAGTATTTAATAATTATTTATCAACATTTCTTTTTAGAAAGGATTTAATCCCATCATATATGACTACTAATCCAATAACGTTTGTTTGTATTATATGCGATGATTGGATTTTTAATTAATGGAAAAGCCTCCAGAATAATCCCTGGGGCTCTATATAATGACACTAGACTTGCTCTACCACTCGCTCGTTCCGATCCGCTTAATTAGGATGTTGGAAAGGAAAAACTTCGTCCATTAACACGGATGTAGGGAAACTCACTAGAAGAAACTTCAATATTATTTTTATCAAAAAGATATATCCTCTGTCCCTCAATTAAAATTTTTCCAATCGGGTCTTCTTCCTGCGAATAAGCATATACAAGCATGCCCGATGTTTTATCATCGATGTATAGTGTGGTATCTATGAAGATTAAAGTGTCTTCAATTTTCCCAACGGGCACAACTTTCCGCTCGACATGTGGATTTTTAAATTTCTCAGTCATAAATGAATGCACATCTTCTGAAATTTTACTTAACTCAATAAACTCCTCTTTCTCCAAGTCAATAAAACCTATCTTTTTATTTTTATAAATATAAAGTTTATTTTCATCAAGAATCGAGTCGCTTGGAGAAATCGTATTATCGCCGGAAGGTAATTTATCAATTGAAAAACTCTTCACTTCATATTCATCTTTATTGAGATCGTAATCTAAGAGTATTATTTCACTTTCTTGCTTATCCTGGTAAAAAGCTGAAAACACCAATCGAATGATCTTTCCATTTTTTAACGTTTCCCCATTTGCTAGGAAGACGCTTTTATTTTTAAAATTGTCATTATTTTTCAAGTCAACTTTATATTCTTTATTATTAAAATTCAGGATATATTCAAACTTCTCATCAGAAATTTCACCTAAGCAAGTGAAATCATTAAAAAAATAAGACTGTTCAGTCCCTGTGGAAATAATGTCACCTTGCTCCAATTTATAGTTTACGTCGACTTTGTCGAGTATATTTACATTTTTTGTAAAATTAACGTTTTTCCGTACCAAACTAGAGGTTCTCCGAGTCCTGAAGTAAATGTATACATACCTTTGTCTAAATTTATCTTGGACTGATTGATATCCCAGGATCCTAAAATCGCTTCCTTCTTAACAGAGTCATTTTGTTGATACACCAGCATCGGTATTTTTATGATCTTTGAATTTTCAAAACTGCAAGAAGTAAGAATAGATGTAATTATAAATATCATCGCTGACATTTTTTTCAGACCCATTGAAACCATCCTTCACACTTAAAATAATAAGATTAGGCATTTGCTTAAAACTAACTAACAAATACCTAATCTTATTTCACTCACTTATCCCAAATTTAATTTGCTGCATAAAAGTCAAACGACGATGAACCAAAGTTTGCAAAAGAAGCATTTAACCTATCATTTGTATGCGCACAATACAGCAAATTGATTGTATCATTTTTCACAACCATCATCACATGAGAGTAATCAGTAGAGGATATGCCCCCCCCTGCTCCTGTTGTGGTTTTGGTAGCTTTCCTAAAATATCCTTTATCAACCATATATTCCTGTAAACCAAAAATTGGTGCCAGACGGAGACCGTCACCTATAACATCGCAGCAACCATGAAGTCTGCATCGCTCTTTAGGACTTTGTATGTATTATTCAAACTCATACTCCTAACAACAAAATAATGTGCAATTTCATTCTTTAACGAGTCGCTTTCCAATTAATTTCTTCGCCTCATCTTCTGAGATATTTGATGAAAATCCAATATGATTCAGTTTCGTTTTTCCAGTGCCATAATTTATCATTTCAAATGATTTCACAAGCACTGCCTGTGCATTATCTTCTTTATTAAGCAAAGTGTCTCCGATTCTTAAAACGGACTCTCTTTGAATAATCTCCCCTGCAATTACATATCCTCCCCAGTAATTTTGAATACATCTTTAACTTCGACTTCAAACATAATTTAACTCCCCTTATGTAGAAATACCCCGCCAACTGGCAGGGTTGAGTATATAAAATTTGGAACATTTTGTATTTTTACTATATTTGGACCAAATCAGGAATGTTGCGGGGTCCAGTGTTCTCAGAGTTCACCTTATAAAAAGCAAGTCATCCACCTCAAGGGTAGATGACTTGTTTTAACGCACCTTTTAGAACTGTCTAGCACTTACATCAACATCAAGTGGATATCCTAATAAACTATATATGTAGACCTCATAATTTCCATCCAGACCATTACCTAACATATCCGTAAAAGAGATTGTTTTCTGTGAGCCAACAGCAATTGCTTGATTAGTGAACTCAACTCCATTTCGCCACACTTGAAATTGAACCGATTGGCCATTGTTATTCATCATCCAGATGTTCAGGTTAACTCCATCATCCGGTTCACAAGTGAATGAATCATTAAAAGCTCCACCCTTTTGATTCACACGGACTATCTTTACGGCCTCTTTCCCTCTTGCAAGTTCTGGTACTTTAACCCCATCCCCCACCAAAATCTTCGTTCCTGTTCCTGGTTCTTCGTAAATGTAATTGTTAAAACTGTAACTTTTTGCAGAGGAAACCTCAGATACTGAAGATTTTTGCAGCGATGGTGAATCTACAAGGCCTGTTATCGGAGTAAAAAGTAATGATGCAGCGACACCTAATCCTAAAAGTTTAATCAAATTAACAACCTCCCAGATATTTTTTTTGGATTACATTGGAATTATACCATTAATTAGGTTATTAATGAAATAGTATCTATTTACTATAAATAACGACTTTATTTCCCGCGATCAAACATAAAAATGGTATTTTTTATCGCATTGTGCTTTAAAATAGATTGTATATATAATAAACAACAATGTTAGCTTCCACTCAAGTCTGCTCTAAATTTAAATCGCTGCCGGATAAATCTTAAGTGATACAGAGTGTATCCCTCAACGATGCCGCCATAATCCATCAAGTGACCGATTGGATCCAGATCTTCCCGGTACCAAACAGATAGATACTTTCGACTGCACCAGAGAAGCGGCTAGGAAGCCTGAATTGCTTTTCAAGGCTTTGTATGAAGTTTCCAAGCCCTTACTCCTGTTTATTAGAAGAACAAGTGGAATGATATTTATTTTTTATATCAGTATTTCTGTATGGAACTTATTATCTTGCGCAGCAATTTATGGATCGAATATCACAACATGGGTCCTGAGATATTTAATGCAATGCTAGATTCTGTTGGCAGTTCGCTCAAAAACCTTAGTAAACTTTCTTTGTTGGCAGGGATCGCCTTTTTGGTGTGGGCAGAAATCGAGGAGTATTATAAAACTCATAATAAGAACAACAATATAAAAAATGCAGAGCCATTCAAGATATGATTTTGAAAACTTACAAGTCAATTATATTTAATTTGGAACATTATGTATATTCACTTCCATCGGTAAGGAAAACACTTCCTGAATGCAAAGAAATACCCCGCCATTAATGGCAGGGTGCAGTCTTTAATTTCCAAGAGTAGCAGCCTGATTATCTAATAGAACAAGCCCGCATCGGCCCTAAAAGTAATTCAAAGTAACTGAGCTTATTTATCTGCATGTAACTATGGGCGAATAACTAAACGAACGGTTGCGGGTAAATTGCGGGTAACGGTTCGTAAAAAAGCTTACTATTCCCTTGAACAGCGCGGGTTTCCTGATATCCGTTAGATATAAAACATATAGTTGTCAGCCTTACTTTCTTCCTTATAGTTGATTAAGTCAGACAATGTGGTGGAATCCAGCACATCGGCAATGCTGTCGCGGATGCGCAACCAGAGGTCGCGTTTTGCCGGATCATCTTCTTCTGTAAAATCAACTGGCGATATGGGGCCTTCCAGCACACGGATAATATCGCCGGCTGTAATGGTGATGGATTCGCGTGAAAGGATATAGCCGCCGTAAGCACCACGAATACTCTTCACAAGCCCTGCGTTGCGCAGTGGGGCAATGAGCTGTTCCAGGTAATGCTCGGATAGTCCGTTTTTCTCGGCGATGCTTTTAAGTGAGGTTGGACCTTCGCCAAATTTCAGGGCAAGCTCCATCATAATAGTTAATCCATAACGTCCTTTTGTCGATATCTTCAAGGGGCACCTCTTTCGGTTTAGTTGCTGATAGAATCATAATCCATTGTTACGACATGAGATATGTCATATCAAGGTATTCCGATGTTTGCTCTCAGCTTATGTTATCATATTTATGGACATATTTGGAGCCAAAAAAGTAACTTTTCACATGAATGTTCGCCAGTGGTGGACAAATTGTCAATTTTATCGTCTTTTCTGCAGCATTTTCCCGTCCTCACGGGCAGTTTGGGCTAGACAGGTGTGTTATAATACAAAATGAGCCGGGTGTTTGTATCAATAACCGGTATTTTTTGCATAGAAAATGGTGATTACGATGACAAAGGCAAACCAGGACACACGTGTCGTCGTCGGCATGTCCGGAGGGGTTGATTCCTCCGTTACGGCACTTCTGCTGAAGCAGCAGGGCTATGACGTCATCGGTATCTTCATGAAGAACTGGGACGACACCGATGAGTTTGGCGTATGCACGGCCGAGACTGATGCAGAGGATGTCCGCCGCGTGTGTGAGCAGATCGATATTCCTTACTATACCGTTAACTTCGAGAAGGAATACTTTGATAAAGTCTTTTCCTATTTCCTCGATGAATATAAGGCCGGACGCACACCAAATCCGGATGTGATGTGCAACCGCGAGATCAAATTCGGAGAATTTCTGAATAAGGCACTACAACTGGGCGCCGATTACGTGGCTACCGGGCATTATGCACGGGTCATTCAGGAAGACGGCAAGTTCAAGCTGCTGCGCGGCGTGGACAGCAATAAAGACCAGACCTACTTCCTGAACGCGCTGAGCCAGTACCAGCTTTCCAAAGCGATGTTCCCGATCGGACATCTGCCAAAACCTGAAGTACGGAGAATCGCCGAGGAAGCCGGATTGTACACAGCCAAGAAAAAAGACAGCACCGGCGTCTGCTTCATCGGTGAGCGTAACTTCCGTGAATTCCTAAGCCAGTATCTGCCTGCCCAGTCCGGAGACATGGTCGATATCGCCACAGGCGAGGTGAAGGGCCGCCACGAGGGCCTGATGTATTATACACTGGGCCAGCGCCAGGGTCTGGGAATCGGCGGCTCCGGCAATGGTGAGCCGTGGTTTGTGGCTGAGAAGGATCTGGACCGCAACATCCTGTATGTAGTCCAAGGGGACAAGCACCACAGCCTCTACTCCACCAGTCTGATCGCCTCCGGGGTCAACTGGATAGACGGCCTTACCCTTACGGATGTACCGCTGAAGTGCACCGCCAAGTTCCGCTACCGCCAGCCTGATCAGGGCGTAACACTGACAGCAAAGGAAGACGGTACCGTGCATGTTGCCTTCGATGTGCCGCAAAAGGCGATCACGCCTGGCCAAGCTGTTGTCTTCTACCTGGACGAGGAATGCCTTGGCGGAGGTACGATTGAAGCTGCAGAGAAGGTAATACCGCAGCCGCAGCAATAAGAACCGAATGAACGCACCTAGAAACGGCTGCTGACCCCACCAAGGTCGGCAGCCGTTTCTAGGTGGCTAAAGCGATAGCGTTTAACCCTATGTGTATACAAAAACCTCCTTGCGGCTGCAAAAGCCGCAAGGAGGTTTTGAATTACAGGTTGCTAAATCCCGGAAAATTACTGTGCAGCAATCCCCTTGTCGGCGGACAATGCAATCTCATTTCGGTAAATACCCGTTCCATCGCCAATAGCGTAATTCAGAACGCGGTTATTTACTGGAACGAGTTCTGCACGATAGAGGGTTGGGAATACAGGGATCTCGTCAACCATCAGCTGCTGCCACTCTTTGTAGATTTCTTTGCGCTTCGCTACATCAAATGCTGCTTCCGATACGCCTTCTTTCATCAGGCGGTCGCTTTCTTCACTTGCGTAACGCGGGAAGTTGTAGATAGCGTCGCGGCCATACAGTCCTTGTGGATCCACGTCGATACCGACTGTCCAAGCGCCTTGGTATACATCAACAGAAGGATCATCTTCACCATTGGAACCTACGCGGTCATAGAAGGTGTTGAACTCCACCATTTCCAGCGTTACATTCAGACCGATGGCTTTCCACGACTGCACATAATATTGGGCCAGCGGCTCAGCGATATCCGAACCTGTCATGGAGATGAAATTGATCGTCAGCGGTGTGCCGTCCGGATTGGTACGGAATTCTCCGTTAAGTTTATAGCCTGCATCATCCAGTGTTTTCTTTGCTGCTTCCTGATCAAACGTTACCCCAGGATTGCTGTCATCGTGGAATTCGGGATGGGACGGCGGAATCAGCGTAGTCGCGTTCCAGCGCAGACCATGATAGAATTTCTTGCCTACAGCATCATTATCAACCGCCTGCCACATCGCCTTACGCAGAGCTACATTGCCCATCTTCGCCTTTGGATCTGGAGCAACCACTTTTTTGGTTGCGTCCCATTTGCCAAGCTTGAAGCCAATGTAAGTATAAGCACGGTCAATGGCTCCAAGGTATTCAACGTTGGACAATTTAGAGTTATCAGGGAACTGGTCAATCGGGAAGCTGTCAACCAAATCGATATTTCCGGCTTTCAGCTCCTGCACCACCGTAGTCGGTGGAATTACTTTCAGGACAACTTTATCCAGCTTCGGAGCGCCGCGCCAGTAGTCGTCATTCTTGACAAATACTACGGATTCACCAGGTACAATACTTTCCACTTTAAATGGACCGAAACCAATTGGTTTTTGACGGACCTCAGGGGAAGCGGAAATTTTGGCTACATCCATATTTCCGAAAATATGTTTAGCCAGCGGATAAATCCAGATACTGCCTGTCAGCAGGGATGGAGTGGATTTTACATAAGTGATTTCCAGTTTTTTCTCACTAAGTACTTTGATTCCGGAAATGGTCTTTGCTTTGCCGGCATGGTAGTCTTCCATACCTACAATATTAGTGAAATCAGAACCGTAACGAGGGCCGTCATAGGCCGGATTACCGATAACTTCATGGGCAAACAGCCAATCTTCAGCTGTCACAGGCTTGCCGTCATGCCAGTTTACATTATCGTGGATGGTAAAAGTGAAGGTACGTCCATCTTCAGAGACTTCATAGGTAGCCGCCCCGTCATTAGTATACACATAGTTCTTATCCCAGGTCAGCAAGCCTTCGTCAAACCAGTCCAGCACCCGAGAATCCGGAACACCGGAGGAGAAATTGTTGTTCAAAGTTCCTTCAAAGGGAGTATCGGATACAAGGCCAAAGTTGAGTGTGCCGCCTTCAATGGCTTCACCCTGGTTCGTCTTAACATTGCTGAAATCTGCGATGTTGTACAACCCGTCTTCTGCTGCCGGTGCTGCAGTTGGAGCAGCAGTAGCAGCTGCATCTGTCTTGGCTGTTGCCGAAGGCTCAGCCGCTTCATTGTTGCCTGAGCCGCAGGCCGTAACCGCAAGCGTCAGGACAAGCATCAATGTGAAGAGCATGGTCTTGCCAGAGTTTCTTTTTCTCATTCTTGTTTCTTCCTCCCTTATTATCCTTTTCTTTGTCTTGCATCCGTCGCACGCTTAAGCGCCTGACCGACATTATTTATACTCAACATCAATACCAGGATCAGCAGTGATGCGGGTAACCATATCCACCATCTCGATTGCAGCGTCTGCGGATTCCGGGCATAGCTGACCAGCGTCCCCAAACTAGGCGTGCTTTCAGGAAAACCGAAGCCGAGAAACGAGAGTCCCGACTCCAGGCCGATGTTGGCGGCCAAATTCAGCGTCATCGTAACGATAATGATGGAGCTTAAGTTCGGCAGTACCTGGTTGAACATAATCTTTAGATGGGAGGAGCCCAGCGTTCTGGAGGCCTGGACATATTCCAGTTCCCTCTCCTGCAGTGTCTTCGAGCGTATTAGCCTCGCGATGCCCATCCATAGAAATGCCGTCATAATCAGTGAAAAGGACAAGGTATTATATTTGGGAACCGCCGTAACAAACGCGATGACAATCATCAGCATCGGCAGGATCATAAAGAAATCCACGAAACGCATAAAGATATTATCAACGAATCCACCGAAATAGCCGGAGATCAGACCTACCAGAATACCGATAACCCCCGTCATCAGAGTGACCATAATACCGATACTGAGCGAGTTGCGCGTACCGATAATGAGCTGGCCGAACACATCGCGTCCGCCGTAATCAGTGCCCAGCCAGAATTTAGCCGAAGGCTTCTCATATAAGGCGAACAGATCAACGGTTACAATCTGCTTTTGATCCAGAAACAGGGCGATGCCAAATACTCCGCATACAACTACACCTAGAAAAATCAGGGAGACCAAAGCCAGTTTATCTCTGAAAATTTCCTTCCAGAGGATTCTCCATCCGGATGGGCTCTTCTCCATATCCTGCGGGAGCGACAGCTCAGCGCTTGATTTTGCCATTACATTCACCTCAACAAGTTCTGATCATTATTTAATCCGGATACGGGGATCAACAATGCCTAATATGATGTCCGAGAGCAGGGATCCGATGATTTGAGCAATCCCATACAGCAGCACAAGTGCCGTTACAACGGTGAAATCGCGGATCACGATGGAGCTCAGGAACAGCTGGCCCATGCCGGGATAGCTGAAAATACTCTCTACAAAGATGGTGCCGCCAATTAATCCTGTAAGCTCATACCCGAAAAAAGCGGCTATCGGCAGGAGAGAGTTGCGTAAGATGTGGCGGTTGTACACCCGTGATTCCGAGGCGCCTTTTGCTCTTGCCGTAAGGATAAAATCCTTCTGCTTCGTATCAATGATTTCGTTCCGCAGATATTGGACCGTCCCGACGGTAGTAATCAGCGCGATGGATATGGCCGGAAGCAGTAAATGATATAACTTGCTCAGAATGTAACTCATCGTCCCGGGGACCTCGCCCGGTGATACGCTTCCTCCGGTAGGGAACCAATGAAAGTAGAAACCAAACATCCAGAGCATAACCAGGGCTACGATAAACAAGGGGGCCGCAAAACCGACATAGGTATATCCTGTAATCAACCGGTCGCCCCAGGTGTCATTGAAACGTCCGCTAATGATGCCGAGCGGTATTGCAATTAAATAGGTAATGACCAGGGTCGTCACAGATAACCACACCGTGTTCATCAGCCGCTGGCCAATCAGCTCAGTTACCGGCATCTTAAAGCGGAAGGACTGGCCCATGTCTCCCTGCAGGGCATTAGTGATCCAATCCCAATACTGGATGTACCACGGATCATTCAGGCCGAGCCGTTCCCGCATCGCTTCAATGGTTGCCGGATCAATGTTCGGATCGAGCAAACCGGTGAGCGCATCTCCGGGCATGGCTTTGGCCATAAGAAATACCAGAATGCTGAGCAGAAATACTTGAGGGATCATAATCAATATTCTTCGTGCAATAATCTTCCACATACGTCTCAACCTTTCTCGGGCATGGCCACCAAATGGGTATCGGAAATGGGTTGTAAAGGATAAGCTAAACCGTCATTGTCAAAATAATTCCGGTAGGCTCCCTCGTACTCCTCACTTACGGACTTGCGGAACCGGGTCCGTTCGTCACGCTGCAATGGGTCAATGTCCGGGATTGCGGCAATCAGACGTTTCGTATAAATATGTCGCGGATTGTCAAAAATATCCTTAGGCGTCCCCTGCTCAACATGACGTCCCTTGTACATAATGCCGATATGATCGCACATATGTCTGATGATTCCGAGATCATGACTGATAAATAGGTAGGTTAAATTCAATTCCTTTTGGATGTCCCGTAAAAAGTTAAGCACTTGTGCCTGAACCGAGACATCCAGCGCGGACACCGGCTCGTCGGCGATGATCAGCTTGGGCTTCAGCGCAATCGCCCTGGCGATTCCGATCCGCTGACGCTGTCCGCCGGAAAATTCATGCGGATATTTATAAATGTTGTCCGGACTCAGGCCGACCTGCTCCAGCAGCTCCTGAACCCTCCGTTTCTCTTCCTGGGGGGACTGTTTGTCGAAATTGCGCAGCGGCTCGGCAATGATGTCGAACACACGCTTCTTGGGATTGAGCGATGAATAGGGATCCTGAAAGATCATTTGAACGTCGCGGCGGACATTGTTCAGCTTGCGTGAGTTCTTCAGGGCTAAATCTGCGCCTTCAAAAAGAATGCTGCCGCCCGTAATCTCGTTCAGCCCGATAATCGCTCTTCCTGTCGTTGTCTTACCTGAGCCGGATTCACCGACTAATCCGTAAGTCTGCCCGGCCTCAATGGTGAAATTGACCCGGTCGACCGCCTTTACCTCACCGACCGCTCTGCTGAATATGCCGCCTCTAATCGGGAAATGAACCTGTAAATCCTTAACTTCAAGCAGTGCCATGGCTGTCAGCCTCCTCAACGCTCTCGGGGAAATGAAAATGTCTGTAGCAGGTGCAGCGGACCAAATGACCCGGAGCAATTTCGTGCAGCTGTGGATTCTCCTCATGGGCTGATTCATCAATCCATGGGGTTCTGGCGGAGAAACGGCAGCCCGTACGCGGCAAGTTTTTGAGCGACGGGACGATTCCCTGAATCACATGCAGTCTGGACTTCGCTTCCTTGACCGTAGGTATCGAATTAAATAAAGATCTTGTATAAGGATGCTGCGGGTTGGAGGTCAGCGTATAAATATCAGCAATTTCGACAATTTGCCCGGCGTACATAACAGCCACGCGATCTGCCATTTCACTGACTACGCCCAGATCATGGGTAATGAGGATAATTCCCGCTTGCATATCATTTTTGAGCTTTTTGATCAGTTCAAGAATTTGCAGTTGAATCGTTACATCCAGTGCGGTTGTTGGTTCATCGGCGATTAGCAGCTGTGGTCCATTGGCGATTGCAATGGCAATAACCACCCGCTGCCGCATTCCGCCGGATAATTCATAAGGGTATTGCTGATATGTATGCTCGGGACGGGGAATTCCAACCTTGGTCAACAAATCGATGACCTTTGCTTTTCTTTGTTTCTTGGAGAGGCCGGAATCATGAAGGAGAAGTACCTCTTCAATCTGCCGTCCGATAATCATAAGCGGATTTAGTGCAGCTAAGGGGTCCTGGAAAATCATCGACATTTCCTTGCCGCGGACCTTATTCAGCATGCCTGGGGACATTTTGACAATATCCTGACCTTTGTAATACACATGTCCATCAATTTTTGCTTTGGTGTGCAGCCCTATTATTGAGAAAGCCAACGCACTTTTGCCTGATCCAGATTCTCCTACGATGGCGAGGATTTCGTTCTTCTTCACCGTGAGCGTCACATCATCGACCGCAGCGTAATATTCGTCTGCAATCTTGAAGGATGTCGTTAAATTCTCAATACGCAGCAAATCTTCACTCAAGTTCATCACCCCAACACTAGGATTTTTTTAGCAAGGAGCACCTATGTGATATACAGTAACCCTATCTATCAACTACGAATTACCTTTTAGGATTATATTGGAATTAATCCCTGAATGTTAGAGTTTATTCTAATTGACTTATGGTAAATTATCAATGATTTTTCCATAAAAAATTTTTGTTGTGTTAAGTAACATGACAAATACGACAAGATTCGACTCGTCTATCAGATTTTTTTGTCACATATTTTCACAGTTTCGTACATAAAATGTGATATTAATAACAAAGCCGCAAATGTCCCGAAGTATTGGGGATTTGCGGCTTTTCATTTTACCTTCTACTGCACTTTAAGGCTCTAATCCCCAGACCAGCGTTCCATTCAGGTAAAGCGGTGCACGTGCCCAGTCAGTGAACGAGGTTTTGGCCGGGTCGTAAGAATAATCGCCGATCTCGTTATAATTGCTCCAATCGGTTTTGTTGATCCGCAGCTGAATTTCACCGGTGCTGGCTCCGGGAGCAAGGGTGCCCGCACCTGCAGTGAAGGAGATCTCCACATAATAATCTGCCTCTGTCACAGAGGGAGTCAGCTTCACGAATGTTCCCTGCACATTGCCGCTGCCTATAGCGGCATAGTCCACATTGAACTGCTGCGCCTTCTCGCCGTCTACCGTGTAGTAGTAGCGCAGCTTTACATCCTTAAGTGCAACCGAAGTGTCCCCGCTGTTCACAATCCGCAGCTGCGGACGGAACTGGGCATCGCCCGGATTCGTATCATTGGTCCGATACTGCACGATCAGATCCCCCACAGGCGGCTCGGGAACCGCTGCTGGCTTGGCGCTGACCTCGGGTGAATTCGGGCTTGTTCCTACTTTGTTAGCTGCACTTACAACATAAAAGTAGGTCGTTCCATTGACTACAGAGGTATCGCTGTAAGTTGCCTGGGTAACTACTGATACATCGCTGTAAGGACCTCCGCTGACAGTGGCCCGCTTAACTGTATAATTGTCGGCAGCAGTTACATTGTTCCAGCTAAGCTGTACAACACTGTCGCCGGCAACAACAGCCGGTTTGGAGGGCGCTTTCGGGGCAACGGGCTCGACCGGACCGCTGCTGTTGTTGATTAACCTGTCATATTCGGCATAGGCCGTGGCCATATCCACTTGGGACCAGAAGCGGTGATACGTAAATTCAGGTGCTCCATTCTCCCATTGCTTAGTGGCCGTATTATATGACGAATTATATTTGTTAAGCAGGTACTGCCAATCGGGATCATTCACAATATCCGGCCGGATGTCAGTATAGCTGGCGTAGACACCGTTTCCGCCTTTGACAGGATCGGAAGGTACTGTCGCTGTTCCCGGAATCGTATTGCCTTGTCCAAAGGTACCCGTCCAGCCGCTTGGGAAATAGACCTCCTTGGTGAAGTAACGGGCATAATCGCCACGGCTCTCCTTAGTTGCTATACCGACACCATCATTATATCCCCAAGCTGTATCCAGCAAGGATTTAGCCAGCTGCTGAGCCTTCCCGCCAAGCGCGGTATAACTGCCGTTTTCTGCCTCAGTACCTGCGGCAAAGAAGGTGAGCGCTTTAATATAGCTGCCGAGTACACCGGTATCCTGGCTCGGGCTCTTGGTGACTGACTTTAAATTGCTGTTGCCGTCACTGCTTGCAAAACCGGTCCAGGTATCCGGTTTCCCCTGCCATTCCACATTGCCCGGAATCCAGAATTCTCCCGGAGCAGCAACTGTAGCCACTTGGGGATTATCACCGCCGAGAATGCGGTTGCCCTGGCTGTCCAGATAATAGCCCTCTGCATCCGTAACCGGCCGGCTGCCTGCAAAGGCATAGTCCGTGGACCATTCCACCCAGTTCTCCACCACCTGCTTGGCCATCTGGAAGTTCTCGGAGGTTGTGTCGCCGCTTGCAGCCAGAATATAATACAGCTCGGCCACACGTTCAACACTCCAGGCCTGCATTCCGAACCAGTTGTTGGACGGCGGATCATGGTAGACTGGTGCGTCATCATATGCCATGCCGTAGAAGGTGCTTGTGCCGGCAGGATAAGCCTTATAAGCACCGTCGTAACTATTCGTTGCTCCGCCGGCAATCGCGCCTTCGGCAGATTGCAGCCAGGTGTAGAACTCCAGCTGGCGCTTCAGCGAATTGCTCCAGTCCTGCCCTGCTGTTGCTGATGCCGGAACCAGACCGCCGTCCGGATTAGAAAGCGCATAGGCTGCCACGACATTCTGGTAACCCTGATGCGCATGGCTGGCACCGATTCTCCAGGCCCAATTGCCGGTTGAACCAAGCCCGCCGCCCCAAGCGGTATACCAGGCAAGCAGGTATTGGTTGGAATCCTTACCGGTTCCCGCTTCCGGTGTGCCGTCAGCTGCGCTGCCGACCTTTTGGAAATACTTGTCGTACATGCCGTAACGGAGATAATCCCCCATTTTCTTGGCCTTGTTCAGATAAACTGAATTATTATAGCCAAGCTCCCGGGCCCAGTACATAGCCTGAACTGCACGTGCATCTGCGTCGGTAGCATTGGTATAACGCCATTGTGCTGCAGGCGCATTGCTTTCTTTGGTGAACAGGCTCATAAAGCCCTCACCTGTCTTGCCGAATGATTTGTCGTCCTGGGACGGATGCGGGACAGCTTCCCACACCGATTCCTGTTCGCCCCTCTGGAATGTATTTACATAAGCGGCTGTATGTGTAGGATTCAGCAAGTTGCCGAAGCCGTACCAGTTGTCCACATCCACCAGCCAATGCATAAGATAGGTCTGGTTGTTGCCATAGCTTGCTTTCAGTTCGGAATCAAGCGGGTCTTTGCCTGCCGTGTACTTTCCGCTAAGCTGGCTTGGATACTGATCCGGCTGCGCATACTCGGAAGCGTAGGTAGCCGGGCTGTTCGCATTGTAATAACTCATCGTCGGCTGCTCCTGCTTGCCGTCGCCTTCATTAACAGGGATAATGTATTTCTCCATGTTGTCCCAAGCCGTTTCCAGCTTGCTCCAATCGCCAGTATGATGGCCATACAGCACCTCGAGCCACATCCAGTAGCTGTAAGCTTCCGAGGTGGTCATATGCCCGTAATCGGGCGCTTCGCTCATCAATGTCTCTACCGCATGGTAGGGAATGCCTTCAGCTGAGAAATAGCCGTTCGCCGGATCCTTTAGCTGAGCATATAATTGCAGAAATCGGGTCTCCTCCGCCGAAGCGGCCTTTGCAGTTCCGGGGCTACCAGTAAACAAACCGGTTATGAGTGAGAGAAACAGAATCGAGGCCATTATAGCGGAAATAAGCTTCTTGTTTAAGCTCAATTTCATCATTTTGGCTAGCTCCCTCTCTGTAGATAAATTATGGTTCTAAACCCCATACAAGTGTTCCATCACGATACAGTGTCACCTTTTCCCATTCGGCGAAGGTAAGCTGCGTTCCACTGTAGGAATAGTCATTGCCCTCGCTGTAATTCGTCCAGTCCTCTTTGTTGGTGCGCACCTGAATTTCTCCGCTGTTCCCTCCGGGAGCAAGGCTTCCGGCACCTTCAGCAAAACTGATCTCCATATAGTAGTCCGCTCCGGTTAGGGCCGGATTAAGCTTTAAAAAGGAACCGCTTACATTTCTGCTGCCGACAACGGCATAATCGCAGTGGAATTGCTGGGTTTTGTCTCCGTCCACGGTAAAATAGTAGCGGAGCTTAAGACCACTCAGCGGTACCGCGGCAGTTCCCGTGTTCACAATCCGGAATTGCGGGCGCATCTGTCCGTCCCCGGGATTGTTGTCATTAGTACGGTATTCCACCCTTAAATCACCTTTTGCCGGAGTAGGTGTTTCACGCGGCTGGGCACTAACCTGCAGAGATGGCGTACTCTCGCCAACACTGTTCGAGGCGGTGATTACATAATAATAGGTAGTACCGTTAACCAGCCCGTTGTCGGAGTACACGGCCCCTGTTGTGCTTGCAACTACAGTGTAAGGCCCGCCACTCGTTACAGCCCGTTTAACTGTAAAGTCCGTTGCCCCGCTGACTGTGTTCCAGGACAGTTTTACGCTGGCGTTCTCCGCAACAGCCGCTACACCGGAAGGCCGTCCGGGCACCTCCGGTTCACCCGGATGTCCGCCTCCGGGAGGCAGTTCACCGAACACAAGCACCCCGGCGTCGTATACCGGTATATACGCCGTTTTTACCGGAAGCGCTCCTCCCGTTGCCACGCCTTTGAAGGAATAGTCATTTGTATTGTCCCAGAAGACCGTGTTGAGCGGAGCGGCGATCCGGAACTGGACTTCCTTCCGGTAAGCGGATTGACCGCCCGGATAGATCGAAGTGCCGGTAAAATCAACCTTGGTGTAATAAATATGATGTTCTTCATCATAAGGCTGAAGTTCAGATACCGTTGCTCCCTGGTTGTAGCCACCGGCAGTGACCGTAATATCCTCCGGACCGTACCCTGCGGCAATTGCTTCGCTGAGGTCCAGATAATAATGGAAGGACATCGACTTGCTGACCCGTGCCGGCCAGCCGGAACGGTTGTTGAGCAGCGCCCGGATCTCTACAAAATTGCTGCCGCTGGCATTTACGGAAGCCTCGACGAACATTTCATCCTCAGGGGTCTCTGCCACAGGAAACTGTGGTTGCGGCTGCTGCCCTTGCCCGTGGAGCAGCATCATTTTGGCCAATGCTCCTGTAAAGGCGGAATTGTAGTCGGTTGCCACTTCATTCGAGACATAGTCGTTGATCGAATCGGTATACGTGTCCGTCTTGGATGGACCCCCGACCAGCGCTCCGTATAGAACATGACGATGCTCTACCGGAGTAGACTGACTGTCGCTCCATGAACCATGTGAGGTCCGGTGATGCGGATGCTGCGGCGAATTGTTACCATATCCGATCACATAGCTGCTGTTCCGCGGGTTGTCGCCCAGCATATACGTAATCTGCCGTTCCGCGAAAGAACGGGCCGTTTCGCCTTTGACAGGGTCGCTTACCCAGTCCGCGTAAACAAACGCCAAAAATGCCTCGTTGGCGGCATATCTCAGGGCTCCCCACTGATCCAGATGTGCCAATCCTCCAGGTGTATAGGCGACCCGGTCGCTAGTCCCGCCTACGCCAGTTGTCCAATACTGCATGTTGCGTTCCGTAGATTGAATGAACTTGGCATCCCCGGTAATCCGTGACAGCAGCAGCTGCGCACCGTAATGCTTGTCATCCCAGGATTGTGTCCACTGGTAACCCCATAATCCCGATTGGTTCGTTCCCCACAGACTGCTTGCGGCAACTGCCTTATCCAAGTACGTCTGCTCACCGGTCGCCAAATAGAGCCATACACCGCCCCAGCTCAACTCATCGGCATAACCGCTCCATGAATTGTAATACTGCTTGACGTCGGTAATACTGTCCGAATAGGCGCCGCGGTAAGTGTCCGCAAATTGATACAGCTGTTTGGCATGCAGCAGCAGCTTGTCCGCATAGACAGCATCCGAATCCCTGAAGATAATCGATGCCGAAGCCAGCGCCGCTGCGGTTTCTGCCGCCAGATCAGAGCCGGGATGAGTTGCATCAATTTTGTAGGAGGGCCGCTGCATTTGCATCACTTCCGCTGCTCCCCACCAATTATGGTCAGCCGTTCCGTTCCCTACCTGTCCCCATAGCTCATTTGGAGCTGTATGGGCTTTGACAAAGGTCGGTAGCCCAACGGATATTATCCAGAATCTCCTCCAGCTGACCGGACTGCACGTAACCATCCTTGTATTCATAGACCGACCAGGCCAGCATCGTAGCTGTATAAGCCATTGGAAAACCAAATTTGACATGATCACCTGCATCATACCAGCCCCCGGATAAATCGTGGCCGACATCCGCGCCATCCAGAAGTCCGGAGTCCCCTCGCCACTCGACCCGGTTGTCTTCCGGCAGATCGCCTGAACGCTGAGCCTCATAGAAATAAATCGATTTTTGCAGTGCCTCCGCGTAGTTGTAGTCGGCAGCCGCTGCTGTGCCCACAGATGGATGAAATACAGCTCCGGAACATGTAACCGCTAACATAAAGCTCAAGGACAAAACCCAGCCCTTCCTGATCCCTTTGCCCATCTTAGCCCTTCTCCCTTCTTGTCCTTCTTGTCCTTGTGTTCAATTTCATCTCTGCACAGACTCTTCAAACCGTGGCTCCAAACTCTTATTCATTCCCAATAAAGTTTTCCACCTTCTTTCCGGGTGTCTTTAGGACGATTTGCATCCTATGTAAATATATACCATATACAGGAATGGAATTCTATATGAAAAATAGCAAAAATCTAATAATAAATAGATATTTTTGTAAAAAAATGGAGTCTATCAGAAAAACCGCGAGTCCGTTAAACAAAAAACCGCTTCTTTTACAAAAGGAATGAAATCTCCCCCTGTAAAATAAGCGGCTGATGCATAAAATGGAGAACGTTGTACAATCGAACTCCTACATGACTACTGTCCGCGCCGAAGCGACTGGTTATGGCGGATTTTCGCTTCATTGCCCTGTTCAGTAGCCTGATAAAAGACCCGGCGTGCAATAGCCTTAGGCAGATAATCCTGTTTGACATAATGTCCCGGAAAATTATGCGGATACTGGTAGCCCTCATGGCCGAGCTTCACGGCTCCTTTATAATGCGTATCGCGCAGATGCAGTGGTACTTCAGCCGATTTCAGCTCGTCGATACTGGCCATGGCATTCGAAATCGCCACGGTCACGGCATTCGATTTTGGACTTTCCACCGCAAACAGGATCGCCTGGGCAATATTCAGCTTGGCTTCCGGCCAGCCGTTATTGCGGTAGGCTTCCAGTGCGCTGACCGCCTGGACCATCGCCTGCGGATTGGCCAGACCGATATCCTCACTGCTGGCAGCAATCAGCCGGCGGATGAATGTCATCGGGTCCATCCCCAGCTTCTCCACAGCATAGAGAAACCAGAACAGCGCCGCGTCGCTGGAGCCGCGGATGCTTTTGTGAAACGCAGACAACACATCATATTGCGTCGATTCGTCCGCTTTGACAATCGGGCGGCGGATGGATTCTTCAGCCACCGCAAGCGTAATATGCACACTGCCGTCCGGTTCCGGCGCAGTGGTCATGGCAGCCAGCTCAAGCGCATTAAGCGCCCGGCGGATATCGCCGTTGGCCATCGTTGCAATATGCTGCAAAGCTTCTTCATCCACCTGCAGCTGCATGAACCCAAGCCCCCGCTTCTCATCGGTAAGCGCCCGTCTCATAGCAATCAGACTGTGCTCACTGGTCAGCGATTCCAGCTGGAACAGTGTGGAGCGGCTCAATAACGCCCCGTTCACATAGTGAAACGGGTTCTCCGTCGTCGCGCCGATAAAGGTGATGGTCCCCTTCTCTACAGCGGGAAGCAGTGCATCCTGGCGGGAGCTGTTGAAGCGGTGCACCTCATCCAGAAACAAAATAGTTTTGGAGCCGTACAATGCCTTATTGCTCTGAGCACGCTCGATCACTTCCCGCACATCCTTGACCGAGGCTTCGACCGCATTCAGGCGGACGAATTCCCCCTGTGTATGATGGGAAATAATATGGGCCAATGTTGTTTTTCCGCAGCCTGGAGGGCCGTAAAGCAGAATAGAGGAGACCTGATCTGCCTCAATGGCTCTGCGCAGCAGCTTCCCCGGGCCAACAATATGCTCCTGTCCTATATATTCATCAAGATTCGCCGGACGCATGCGGTCCGCCAGCAGGCGTCCGCTGCCGGTGTCTTCCCCGAGCGAAAATAAATCCATTCTTCCACTTCCTTGCTGTAATCTTGTAGGTCGGCACTATTAGAATACCTCCCACTATCATACCATACTGCGTATACATCCTAATATTTAAAAAGAGCATGACCTCGCCTCCTCCGGCGGTGCCATGCTCTTTGTTCAAAGTTCAGGCTAGCGGTTCAGCGCCAGCCGCATTTTTGAAATAATCTTGCGGATGCTTTCTTCGGATAAATGGTATCTCTTCTGCAGCTCGTTCACCGAGCAGCCGCTGCTGTGACTGCAGAATATCTCCTCGTTCCGGCTGGCAATCTCCTGCCTGGATCCGCTGTTCTCGCCCCATCTTACCCGTTGCTCGGTTTTCTTGGGGATGTATAGCAATTCACCCTGGATGTATCCCTGAAGCTCTTCGAGCAGGCCCGGGGGGAGCACATCCTTCCCATTTACATAACTCACTTTTTACTTCCTCCTTCAACAGGTGTGTCCCTTTGTGTCCGACGACAGCTTGTAATGAATTGATCACGTCACCTGCCTCCTTTCTTCAGCTCATATTTGGTAAATACCGTAAGTTCATTATATAAAAACCATTGGATAGCGTCTACATTCGGTTTTGATCACAGCTTTATGTGAATTATTTATTTCTATGTTTTTTAAATAAGGAGGCCTTTCGGCCTCCTCCGGTTATGCGGATTTCCGTCTTAGACGGAAACCACCTCGTATACTGAAATCATTTCAATCAGCCTCCTTCCAGAGTAATCTGCCCGGCCGGACACTTATTATTAAGCCATACCCAGGGATAGGTTACAAGTTCAAGAACAGTTATAACTGTTCTTCACCAGATGGGAACTTATTTTTTTAAGAAAAATCTAAAAAATAAGTCGATTATTGTCGAAATATAAAAGTAATTATCTATTAACTACTAGATATGGAAGTAATTAAAAGGCAGGAGGAATATAATATGACAGCTAAACGACACATCCTCAAACAAGTATTCCGCATCAAGAAACTCAGAACCGAACTAATGGCTTTTATCATTACCGCCCTTGCAGTTCCTTCGCTTGTACTAGCTGTCAACTCTTCGGAAACTTCCAAAACAGAGCTGCAGGGCAAAATGGAGGAAACTACAGAATCGAGCGTTCATCTTCTCAATAAGACACTTGAGCAATTAATACAGCTGGAGAGCAGCAATGTGAATCAGCTTGCCTATCAAATTACCACAGCTGATCTGACTGCGAACTCTCCACGCGTACGGAATCAGATCAACAAATTCAAAGCGGACCGCCCTGTTTATGACAGGCGGTCCGCTTTTTATATTTGCACTACTGCGGTTCAGGCCAGCCGGAGACTGTCTCTTCTCCAAGCAGCTGTACATAAGGCGGCAGCTGCCCGTCATGCAGCAGCCACAGTTCATGCAGCGCACGGGTACAGCCGACATACATCAGCTTCGCGTCCCAGGCCGCTTCCCCGTAATGTCCGCTGTCCGCGTCTGCCAAGATGACAGCGTCGAACTCCAGCCCCTTGGACAGATATACCGGCAGCACAGACAGCCCGCCCCGGTATTCAGTCATGCTGCCGTCAATCAGGTGAAGATCCTCAAACTGTCCGGCAAGCGCGTCGTACAGCTCAGCAGCTTCCCGCAGGCTGCGGGTTAAGACAGCCACTGTGCGGTATTCACGCCCGGAGAGTGCCCCCAGAGCCGTTCTCACGGCACTGAGGCGCTCACTCCCGGCTGCTGCCGCCGCCGGCTGACGATCGGCGTAAGAGATCAGCCGGACCGGGTTGCCGCTGCGGAAGACCGGAACGGCGAGCAGGGAGCTGCCAACACCGGAAGACAATATGCCGTTGGCAAATTCAATGATCTCCATGGTGGACCGGTAGCTGCGGGTCAGTGCATGATAGGCCGTATGTTCCGGGGCAAACAGCGTCTGCATTTCTTCCCAGGCATGTACGCCCTTGTAGGCATGTATCCCCTGGGACAAGTCGCCCAAAATGGTAAAGGAATGACCCTTCACGTACAAATCAAGCACCGAAATCTGGAAAGGCGAGAAATCCTGCGCCTCATCAATAACGATATGGTCAAAGCGGTCCCCGCCTTCATTTCCGCTGAGCAGATAATGAATATAGAGCAGCGGCGGCAGATCCTCTTCGCGCAGGATGCCTTTTTTGAGTTCCTTGACCGTTTCCTTCAGCACGCCTTGCGGAATAATCTCCGGGGCTGCAGCCGGCCAATGCTCCGGAACCTTTGCCGCCCGGAAAATCTGCTTATAGATCATAAGCGGATCATATTTTGGCCACTTGCCGCTGTAGGTCTTCTCGCGTGCCGCCGCTTTTTTCTTGCGTTCCTTCAGCGCTGCCTGCGAAGGGCTCTTCTTCAGCTCCATCTCAATCCAGCGGTGAATTCTGGCCATCACACGCTCTTTGCGTTTGGCCGGCGGATAGGGGGCGTATTCCTCGTTATGCCAGCGCAGAATCATCGAACGCCGCAGTACCGCACCTTCCCAGGGAATGAAATCCCCCTCCGGCACCGCACCGGTCTCAAGCAGCTTGATCGTGGATTCAATAATCTCCATCAGCACCGTTGAACCCTTGAAGCGGCCCGGTGTTTCTTCAGTAATCTCCGGCATGCTGCCAGCCGTTTCGAACCAGCGGTTCATTGTTTCCGCCGTATCTTGCTCCGGCAGTGTGATACCCAGCACGTCCGCAGCCCAATCCGGGAAGGTACTCTGGGCAATGTTGCCCACGCCAAGCTCCGGCAGCACATCCGAAATATAATCCAGGAACATCCGGTTCGGGGCGAAAATAATCATTTTCTCCGCGGAGACCTGTTCCTTGTATTGATACAGCAGGAATGCCAGGCGGTGCAGCGCAACCGTTGTTTTTCCACTTCCGGCCACACCTTGAATGATCAGCGCCGTATTCTTCGCGGCACGGATAATCTTGTCCTGCTCCTCCTGAATCGTCGAGACGATATCCCGGAGACGGTTGTCCTTATTCTCGCCCAGGCGGTATACGAGAAATTCATCGGATACGGCCGGGGCGTCGCTGTCGCGGTTGTAGGTATCCGCCACCCGCTCCAGGATTTGCTTGCGGATCACCACGTTGCGTTTTAAATATACCAGCCCCTCAATCAGCCCCTCCGGGGCTTCATAGGAGGCCGGTTCCGTTCCGCCTGTAAACGAATAGAACAGGCTTGCTACCGGTGCGCGCCAGTCAATGACTAGCGGACGGTCGCTTACCTGTTCTCGGTCTACGCCGATTTTGCCAATATATAGTGCCTTGCGTTCGTCCTCGTCATTGCCCTGAAAATCAAGCCGTCCGAAATAAGGCTCCTGCCTAAGCTTGGCAAGATCTTTGCGCCTCTGTTCTCTGGAATCCTCCAGCACTTGTTCCGTATACTCGCTTCCTGTGTACACCGGTATGCTGCGCAGTCTCTCCAGGACAGTGTCGATCTCTGTAAGCGCGCTGTTCAGCCTGTCTTCTTCCTCTTGATAGGCACTTTGAAAGTCGTCTTCCAATTTCAGTTACCTCCTAAAAGTAATCTTAAAGAATGATCTCGTGCAAGACTGGCTTCACTCACACAAAAAGGATACTCATCATATCACAACAGACCGGTGAAATCCACATATTTCAAATTCTAGTATACATGCGAGTCTGGATAAGCTGCTCCGCCAGGTTCAACCCATTAAGGCATGCAATACAAAATTCGCTACAAAAAGTCCGGCGATGCCGTACAGCGCAGGCGGCACTTCCTTGCCCCGGCCCATAGCGAGTTTAACGATAGGGTAAGTAATGAAGCCAAAAGCCATACCGTCGACAATGCTATAGGTGAACGGAATCATTACCATGATCAGGAAGGACGGAAACAGCTCGGTCATATCGCTGAGATCCATCTCACGTACGCTCTGCACCATAAGACCGCCGATTACAATCAGGATCGGTGCGATGGCGCTGTCCGGCACATAAGCCAGCAGCGGGATGAACAGGAAGGTTGCCCCGAACAACATGCCGGTAACCAGCGAGGTAAGTCCGGACTTTCCGCCGGCCGCGATGCCTGCAGTCGATTCTGCAGCAGCGACTACCGGACTGCTGCCAAACAGGCCGGCCGCAATATTGGCGATGGACAACGCACGCAGGCTGCTCTTGAATCGCTCCGGGCGTCCTGCCATCAATGTCTGGGAAGAGATCAGCCCGATATTTTCAAACACAACAATCAGCAGCAGCAGGAACACGGCAATCCAGAACACAAGGCTGATCCCCCGGCTCAAGTCCATTCCGGCAAATACATCACCATAGCCGGAAAACACATGGCCGGAATCCTCCTGGCCCGGGGCATGCGACGCACCTAACAGATAGGCAAGTCCTGTGCCCACAATCATGCTGATCAGCAGTCCCCCGCGAGTTCCGCGGATGAACAGTACCAGCGCCAGAATCAGGGTTACGCAAGAGGTTATCACGGCAGGGTCGCTGAAATGTCCGATCGCGACAAATGTTGTCCGGTGGGCGATGACGATTCCGCTTTTTTGCAGGCCTATGAAGGTCAGAAACAAGCCGATTCCGACAGTAATCGCATGCTGCAGATTATGGGGGATCGCGTCGCTGAGAATACGGTACAGTGAGGTGAACGCCACAATCGCAAACAGCACTCCGGTCACAACTACAACAGCGAGCGCTTCCCGCCAATCCAGCTTCATGGAATGCACCAGCGTATAGGTGAAAAAGGCGTTGATCCCCATTCCCGGAACGACGATAATCGGTGTCTTGCCGCCGAAGGCCATAAGCAGACAGCCGGTAATTGCCGTCAGCAGCGTAGCCACCATACCGGCCCGCAGCGGCATCCCCGCATCATGCAGAATAGCAGCGTTGACCATAACAATATATACAGAAGCAAAATACGATAGGATCCCTGCCGCCCATTCCTGTTTCCAGTTGTCGCCCGGCTCCAGACCAACGCTATTTCGCCAAAAATTCGATTTCATGTAAATACCTCCACTGATGGTAAATTCCGCTGCCAATACAGCATTCCTGCGTTGTTTCCGGATTTCAAAATCACAATAAAAGGGCGTAAGCAGCCGGAATCCGGCTGCACGCCCTTTTGTCCTTTGGTTAGTTCGAGCTGAGATAGGCCAGCTTTCGTTTATACGTTTACTCCGCCAGCCTTCAAAAGGTCCTGTACGGCTACACTCACCATAATGAGTCCAACTACCGGAGGCACAAATGAGTTGCTGGCAGGCGGCAGTTGGGCCTTGCGTCTGTCCGGCGCATCTTCGGGAACGATCTGCTCGGTCACATCCACACGCGGTTTCACCGGCTTCTCGGTGGAGAAGACAACCTTCACACCTTTTTTGATCCCTTCCTTGCGCAGCTTCTGGCGGATCACACGGGCAATCGGGTCCATCTCCGTCTTGGAAATGTCAGCCACCTTAAAGCGTGTCGGGTCCATTTTGTTAGCTGCGCCCATGCTGGAAACCATCGGGATCCCCCGGCTCAGGCATTCTTTAATGAGATGGATCTTGTAAATAATCGTATCCGAAGCATCAATGACGAAATCAGGCTTGTATTTGAAGAGCTCCTCATAGGTTTCTTCCGTGTAGAACATATTCAGGGCAATGGCTTCGCATTCCGGATTGATTAGCTTGACACGGTCCACCATCAAATCCGCTTTTTTCTGGCCGATGGTTGTCATAAGCGCATGAATCTGGCGGTTGATATTGGTGATATCCACTGCGTCTTTATCAATCAGGATAATGCGGCCGATACCTGTACGGGCCAGAGCCTCAACCGACATGGCCCCTACGCCGCCAATGCCGAGCACGGCCACTGTGCTGTTCTTCAAAATCTCCAGACCTTCCGGTCCGATGGCCAGCTCCGTACGCGAGAACTGATGCAGCATGATGTAGCGCCTCCTTCAAAAAGCCGGCGAAGCAGCGCTGCCGCTCCGCTTAGGCCTGGTTAGATTTAGTTCTTTACCTTCTCCGGCTTCGGAGCCAGCTTGATGTGCAGCTGTTCCAATTGTATTGCATCTACCGGTGCCGGTGCATCCATCAGCAGGTCAGTCGCACTTGCCGTCTTAGGGAAGGCAATGGTTTCGCGCAGGTTGGTGCGGCCGGCAAGCAGCATTACGAGACGGTCGAAACCAAAGGCAATCCCGCCGTGCGGAGGTGTGCCGTATTCAAATGCATCCAGCAGGTAGCCGAATTTCTCGTAAGCAACCTCCGTTGAGAAGCCGAGTGCATCGAACATTTTTTCCTGTACCTCACGTTTGTAGATACGCTGGGAACCGCCGCCTACCTCGTAGCCGTTAAGCACGATATCGTAAGCCTGGGCACGGATAGCACCCGGATCAGTCTCAAAGAGGTGCAGGTCTTCATCCATTGGACGTGTGAACGGATGATGTTCTGCCACATAACGTTTCTGGTCTTCGTCGTAGCTTAGCAGCGGGAATTCAGTAACCCATGCGAACTTGAACACATTGTCGTCAATCAGGCCGAGCTGGCGTCCGATCTTCAGGCGAAGCGCACCCAGGACATCGGCTACCACTTTTTTATTATCAGCAGAGAAGAGCAGCAAGTCGCCTTCTTCGGCACCGGTACGTTCCTTCACGGCAGCAATCTCTTCCTCGGTGAAGAACTTCACGATAGGCCCCTTGAGTTCGCCATCCTTCACTTGAATCCAGGCAAGTCCTTTGGCTCCGTAACGCGCGGCATATGGTCCAAGATCGTCGATCTCTTTACGGGTCCAGGTACCGCAGCCTTTGGCGTTGAGGCATTTTACTTCTCCGCCCTTTTCGATCACAGAGGCGAATACTTTGACGCCGCTGCTGGCTACGATGTCATTCATTTCAACCAGCTCCAGGCCAAAACGCAGGTCCGGCTTATCTGAGCCGTATTTGCCGATGGCTTCGGCATAAGTCAAACGCTGGAACGGCAGGGCAATTTCGACGCCGATCGTTTCTTTAAGCAGGCGCTGCATCAGGGTCTCCATCATCGACAGCAGATCATCCTGCGGCATGAAGGAAGTCTCGATGTCGACCTGGGTGAATTCCGGCTGGCGGTCAGCGCGCAAATCTTCATCACGGAAGCAGCGGGCGATTTGATAATAGCGCTCAATACCGCCGACCATCAGCAGCTGCTTGTAGATTTGCGGCGATTGCGGAAGTCCAAAGAACTCGCCTTCATGCACCCGGCTCGGCACCAAATAATCACGGGCGCCTTCAGGTGAACTTCTGGTCAGGATTGGTGTTTCGATATCAATAAAACCTTCGTTGTCCAGGAAGTCGCGGAAGATCTTCGCCGATTTGGAACGAAGCAGCATCGTTTTGTACATCTCCGGACGACGCAGGTCGAGATAGCGGTATTTCATCCGCAAGGATTCATCCACTTCGACACCGTCTTCGATGAAGAACGGCGGCGTTTTCGCGGCATTGAGTACTTCAATATCCGTAATCTGCACTTCAATCTCTCCTGTGGGCAGGTTGCGGTTAATGGTTTCTTCGTCGCGCTTAACCACTTTCCCCGTAACAGCGAGCACATACTCACTGCGCACTTTATCTGCAATTTGCAGCGCTTCGCCGGAATAGTCGGGATTGAAAACAATCTGTACGATTCCGCTGCGGTCGCGGAGATCAATAAAAAGTACGCCCCCAAGGTCACGGCGGGTCTGCACCCATCCGTTCAGAGTTACGGTCTGGCCGATATGCTCCGGCGTCAATTGTCCACAGTGATGGCTTCTAGTCATAATATATTCTACCCCTTCATGGTTAAAAGTAACTGCGCTTATATGAATCAGTGAGATCTTCTTCCTCTTGCAACAATACAATTACTTCATGCCAAGCTGTCTAGTCCAGCGACTGTCCCAGCTCTTCCAGCTTGATGGTCCGCTGCTCGCCAGTAGCCATCGATTTCAGCGCAATGACGCCGCTGTTCAGCTCATCTTCACCGAGAATCGCTGTGTACCGAGCCGACATGCGGTCGGCCGATTTCATCTGCGCCTTCATCTTACGGCCCAGATAATCCCGTTCTGCAGAAAAGCCAAGACTGCGCAGAATGAACAATTGTTTCGTAATCTCCAGATCGGCCGCTTCGCCAAGTGCCACGAAGTATACATCCAGCGGCTTCACCGTCTCCAGCTCTACCCCTTGATTCTCCAGAATCAGCAGGATCCGCTCCAGCCCGATGCCAAAACCGATGCCCGGCTGATCCGGACCGCCGATTTCCTCCACCAGACCATTGTAACGGCCGCCGCCGCCGACCGTGTCAATAGATCCAATGCCGGCTGCTTTATATTCAAACGCTGTATGCGTGTAATAATCCAGTCCGCGTACCAGACGGGGATTGATGCTGTACTCCACACCCATGATATCCAAATGCATTTTGACCTTCTCAAAATGAGTTGTGCATTCTTCATCCAGGCTGTCCAGAATGGAAGGCGCACCGCCGAATTTGTCCTGGTCGACCTTGCAATCCAGCACCCGCAAGGGGTTGCGGTCCATACGCCGCTGGCAGTCACTGCAAAGGTTATCCCTCATCGGTCTCAGGAAATCCAGCAGCTTCTCCCGGTACGCCGCACGGCTAGGTACGTTGCCCACGGAGTTCAGCTCTACCCTTACATCCCTCAGTCCCAGATCCTTATAGAACTGGTACCCTAGAGAAATCACTTCCGCATCAATCGCCGGATCCACTGCTCCAAATGCCTCAATGCCGAATTGGTGAAACTGGCGGTATCTTCCCGCCTGCGGACGCTCATAACGGAACATGGGACCGATATAATACAGCTTGCTTACATCCGGCTCACCGTAAAGCTTGTTCTGAACATAAGCACGGACCACACCGGCTGTTCCTTCCGGACGAAGTGCCAGATCGCGGTCGCCCTTATCCTTGAAGGTGTACATCTCGCCTTCCACAATGTCCGTTGTTTCTCCTACGCCGCGTTCGAACAGCGCAGTGTGCTCGAACATAGGAGTGCGGATCTCCCGGTAATTGAACCGGCGGCAAAGATCCCTGGCCTTCCCTTCAACATACTGCCATTTCTCAACCGCACCCGGAAGCACATCCTGCGTGCCTGTCGGTTTCTCGAATCTTTCTTTAGCCACAGCCTATCCCTCCTGAAAATAACCCCTCTTGCCTGTCTGTTTATCAACTTCTAAAAAAAACAAAAAATCCCTCGCCCTGTTTATAACAAACAGGGACGAGGGATTATTATCAACCTAATAATACACCCGTGGTACCACCCACATTCCGAATCCATGCAACTGCCTGAATCCGCTCTAAGCGGTTAACGCCCGCCTACGCGCAATCGGCTACTGACTTCCGGCAATCTTCATTGCCTGCTTTCGCCGTGCGTTCTCGGGGAGGTCATTCATCCGTTCATCAACAGAATCCTTGCAGCCGGGCGGAAACGGTAAGCTCATCCTACGGTAGGACGATATCCATCTCTGCGGGGGATTCCTCTCTGGGGTTGTGGGGTACGGATTACTTGGTCCCGTCATCAAAACTATATGACAATCTGTATATTGTTAGATTCTACTGAACCACTGCGCTAAAGTCAAGGAATCCAATAAAAAAAGCTATTACAAAAAAAGTGACCTGCAGCCGATTGCTGCAGGTCCATCATCATATATTATAAAAAAGGGGGTCATGCTTCTATTATAAACACGCTATATTAAGGAATCATGAATGTAATGTTACGGTTGTATTACAGAAAAGAAAGCGTTTTATAAATCCGGACAATCCCCTACTGAAACACAAGGACTACTTTACACTACAACATAATTCCCTGTCCAGAGAAATAAAAGAAATATTACTGTTCTTGGATTTTAAAAAGCTCCGCCAATCCCTGTAACGGATCGGCGGAGCTGTAGTTTCGCAACTATTCATCTGCGAGAGAGCGTGCCCTCTTTTTAATCAAAGATTTCCACGTAGGCATGCTTCCGGCGCAGCGCCTCGATAACCTCATCCTGTTTGCCGTCAGCCACCTTAACTTCCATGACATAACGAAGATCATCCAAATCCCTGTCGTCAAATTCAGCATGATTCCGGACATCACCCGCACTGCGGTTATCCAAATCATCAGGACCGTCATTCACATCGATTGCCGGTACAATAGGGGCACCGGCAATCGGGCCGGAGCCAGCAACCGCCCCCGTAGCGCCAAATGCGCCTCCGGTCATCGCGGAATTGTTATAAGGAACCAAGGGGATTAGGATATTATTTCTGTAATTTCCGTCTGTTTTTAAAGGATCCGTCAGCGGGGATACTTCCAGATTATCCACTCCGTAAGGAATCAATGCCGTCTTAGCGCCTTCTGCTTCATCTTCTGTTCTGAAATAAGCCTGGATTCTTCTACTCATTGTCGTTCCCTCCTTGGATTGTTGTTTGATTTTGGTGGCCAAGCTTTTACTACAACACCTTCAACAGCTCACGCACAAATGCGGGCTCATCTTTTGGTGTGCGTGAAGTAATGTAATTGCCGTCCACGACGACCTCTTCATCCTTAAATTCCGCTCCCGCGTTAATCACATCATCCTTAAGGGGCGGATAGGAAGTCACTGTGCGGCCTTGCAGCAAGTCTGCACTGATCAGGATTTGCGGTCCGTGGCAGATGGAGGCAATCGGCTTGCCTGTTCCATTTACTTCCTTCACAAAGCTCAGGATATCAGGATCGAGCCGTAAATTTTCCGGGGACGAACCTCCGGGAATGACCACAGCGTCATAGTCTGCTGCTTTCACCTCGCTGATGGCTTTATCGGCTGCATAGGATACACTGCCTTTTTTTCCGAGCAAGGTTTCGTTTTTCTTCAGACCGATGATCTCAGCCTGATGCCCTGCTTTTATGACTTCATCGTAAGGTACCTTCATTTCGGAATCTTCAAAACCGCTGGCGAGCAGAAATGCAACTTTACTCATGAGATTAATTCTCCTCTCCACTTTTCTGTTCTCGTCATCTTATTACCCTTATTGCAGCGCTTTCTAACGAAGTGCGGCTGCTTACCTTTCTTTCCATCCGTTTACGCTATAAAAAGAGTTACGCCCAATATGCCAAAAACCGCAGCCTCCCAAGCATTTCAAGTGCGCGGCAGGAGGCTGCGGCTTCTTCCTTTCAACACGTCAGTCTCTTGTTGCTCCACGGACCCTTTGGCCGCCGCAGCGGCTTCAGCAGAACTTCCGGCCGCATATGCCGGCAAAACGCTCCATACCCATGCTTTCTGTGATTGTCTCATGCTGGACTCCCTGTTCCTCGGTGTATTATGACTCCCCCCTAGTTTAACCAGCCCAGAACGCCTCTATCCGCAGGGAAAAAGCAAAGGATGCCGCATAGGTCCTTGGAACGGAACCCCACGCGGCATCCTCGATGCACGTAAACGTCTTAAATTTAGCCAAAGCGGCAATTAAATTTCGCAGCTAACCCCGGCTGTCCAGAATCAGGGTGACCGGGCCCCAATTGGTCAGTGATACATCCATCATTGCGCCGAATATGCCTGTTTCCACCGTAAGTCCGCCATTTCTCAGCTCATGGTTGAAATAGTCGTAGAGCCGCTCTGCCTCAGCGGGTGCTGCGGCAGCCATAAAGTTGGGGCGCCGGCCTTTACGGCAATCTCCATACAGCGTAAACTGCGACACGGACAAGATTGCTCCGCCGGTCTCGGTGACGCTGAAGTTCATTTTGCCGGATTCATCTTCAAAAATGCGCAATCCGGCGATTTTGTCGGCCAAATATTTAGCATCCTTCTCCGTATCCTCATGAGTAACGCCAACAAGCAGCATCAGGCCTTGGCCTACAGCTCCAGTGACTGTCCCATCCACGGTAACTTTTGCTTCCTTGCAGCGCTGCACAACCACTCTCATTGGTGCGTTCCACTCCTTGCCTCATTGCATAATGCGGTTAACCGTATATACATCCTTGACCCGTTTCACCCGATCGACCACTGACTGCAAATGGTCTGTATTGCGGATAAGGACCGTCATATGAATCATCGCCATCTTGTTCTTGTCGGAGCGTCCGGTGACCGCAGAAATGTTAGTCTTGCTCTCTGACACCGCCTGCAGCACTTCATTGAGCAGGCCGTTGCGGTCATGGCCGGTAATCTCAATATCAACACTGTAGTTGGCTTCCATACTGCCTTCCCATTCCACTTCAATCACACGTGCCGACTCTTCTCCGTCACCATCGCCCGGAATGTTCGGACAATCCTCGCGGTGGACGGAAACGCCGCGTCCGCGCGTCACATAACCGATAATGTCATCGCCAGGGACCGGATTGCAACATCGTGCAAAACGGACCAGCAGATTATCAATTCCTTTTACACGCACTCCGTTGGTTGGCTGATTCCGTTTCTCTCCGCTGGACTTAATCTCCTTCATCTCAGAAGTAAGCTCCAGATGCCCCGCGGCCTCTTCCTGATCCTTGCGCAGCTTCTCCGTGAGCTTGGAGGCGATCTGCGCCGCGGTAATCCCCCCGAAACCGACTGCCGAGAGCATATCTTCCAAATCGCCAAAAGCGAATTTCTTCGATACTTCAGTCAGCTTATCTTCCGTAAGCCAATCCGATACTTCAACATTGAGGCGCTTCAGCTCGCGTTCGATCGCTTCACGGCCTTTTTCAACGTTCTCCTCACGTTTCTCCTTCTTAAACCATTGCTTGATCTTGCTCCGTGCATGCGAGGATTGTGCGATCTTCAACCAGTCCCGGCTGGGACCATACGAATTCTTCGAGGTCAGGATCTCCACGATATCCCCGGTCTTCAGCTTGTGATCCAGCGGCACGATCCGCCCGTTCACCTTGGAGCCGATAGTCCGGTTACCTACCTCCGTATGGATACGGAAGGCAAAATCAAGCGGAACGGAACCTGCCGGCAGCTCCACAACCTCGCCCTTCGGGGTAAATACGAAGACAAGGTCGGAGAAAAAATCCATTTTGAGCGATTCGACAAACTCTTCCGCATCCTTGGCTTCATGCTGCAGTTCCAGGATTTCGCGGAAGAACGGCATCCGGTTCTCCGGATTGACGTTATTGCTGTTTCCTTCTTTATAAGCCCAGTGGGCGGCAATCCCGAACTCGGCGGTGCGGTGCATCTCCCAGGTACGAATCTGCACTTCCGTTGGCTCTCCGCCTGGACCCACTACCGTCGTATGCAGCGATTGGTACATGTTCGCTTTGGGCATGGCTATATAATCCTTGAAACGTCCGGGCATCGGCTTCCAAAGAGTATGAATAATCCCTAATGTGGCATAACAATCCTTAATGTTGTCGACGATAATGCGGATAGCGAGCAGATCATAAATTTCGTTAAACTGCTTGTTTTTGGTGCTCATTTTGTTATAGACACTGTAAATATGCTTGGGACGTCCCGACAGATCGCCTTCAATGCCCATCTCATCGAGTTTGGCACGAATGCGGCCGATTACGCTCTCAATGAACATTTCGCGTTCCGCCCGTTTTTTATGCACCAAATTGGCAATACGGTAGTATTGCTGCGGATTCAGGTAACGGAGAGCGATATCCTCCATTTCCCATTTAATCGCCGATATCCCCAAACGGTCTGCAATGGGACAGAAAATCTCCAGCGTTTCATAAGAAATGCGGCGCTGGCTTTCTTCTGACTGGTACTTCAGTGTCCGCATATTATGCAGACGATCCGCCAGCTTGATCACAATGACGCGGATATCCTGAGCCATAGCAATGAACATTTTGCGGTAATTCTCGTTCTGCTGCTCTTCCTTGGAACGGAAACGGATGCGTTCCAGCTTCGTCAGACCATCCACCAGCATGGCACAGGTATCGCCAAAATTCTCGCGGATCTGCTCCAGTGACACCGTTGTATCTTCTACGACATCATGCAGCAGCGCTGCAATAATGGATATGACATCCATCTGCATATTCACGACAATATCTGCGACCGCGAGCGGATGCAGAATGTATGGCTCCCCCGATTTCCGAACCTGCCCGTGATGAGCCTGATCGGCAAATTCATAAGCTTCCCGGATGCGGAGAAGATCTTTTTCCTTTATATAGGCGCTAGCCTTTTCAATTAATTGCTCTATGCCCATTCTCGTCGTATCCGTTTCCTTTCTATAAAGAAAAATTCCGTAATGGAGTTTATCTATTTAATGAATGAACCCGCAAGGTGTGTCCGGTTTGCAGGGTTATCAGCTATTCCAGGCTACACTACACGCAGTTTAAAGTTGTTTATAATTATGACGCTTACGATGGATTACGTCAACACTTGCCATAGTGTGGCATTCCTGCAGGCTTAGCCTCAAAGTATGGGCAATTTCGTGGCATCTGTAAAATTGTTGTTGTAAAAAGTCGCCGTACTCTTTAATCTAGTAAAAGCGGTTTTCCGCGACCTAACCTAAAACTACATAAAGAAAGAGAAGTGAACTCCATTGCAACGCGAATTTCAAGTTAATGAGAAACTCCCTTGGGGCCCGGGATTTCTGCTAAGTCTTCAGCATTTATTCGCCATGTTCGGCAGCACGGTGCTTGTCCCCAACCTGTTTGGGGTAGACCCTGGCATGATCCTGTTGATGAACGGTATCGGCACATTGCTCTACATCCTGATTACCCGCGGCAAAATCCCGGCTTATCTTGGATCAAGCTTTGCCTTTATCTCACCGGTACTCAGCGTGCTTACCAAAAACGAGAGCGATCATATGCATGGATATTCGCTTGTACTGGGAGCGTTTATTGTTACCGGTATTATCTTTATTCTCGTCGCTTTAGTCGTCCGTTATGCCGGTACAGGCTGGATTGATGTGGTGTTCCCTCCGGCGGTTATGGGCGCAATCGTGGCGACCATCGGACTGGAGCTGGTACCGGTTGCCGCACGTATGGCCGGACTGATCGCTCCTGAAGGTGTAAGTACTGCCGACTGGACACCGGACGGAAGCGCAATTACGCTGTCTATGGTAACGCTGGGTGTAACGGTTATTGGCGCAGTACTTTTTCGGGGCTTCCCCAAAATCATTCATATTCTGATCGGGATTGTTACCGGTTATGTGCTGGCCTATATTATGCACAAGGTTAACACGGGTGCCATTTCCGACGCACAGTTCCTCTCCCACCCGACGATCGTCACCCCATCCTTTGACTGGGAAGTAATCTTCACCATTATTCCTGTATCCCTTGTCGTTATCGTTGAACACATCGGCCACTTGCTCGTAACGAGCAACATTGTCGGCAAAGATCTGGCGAAAGATCCTGGGCTTGACCGCTCGCTGATGGGGAACGGGATTTCCACCGTCCTCTCCGGATTCATGGGTTCTACTCCTAATACTACTTACGGCGAAAACATCGGTGTTATGGCCTTAACTAAAGTATATTCGGTGTATGTGATCGGCGGAGCGGCAGTCATCGCCATTCTGCTCTCGTTCTCCGGCACCTTCTCTTCTATCATTGCCAACATCCCCGCACCGGTAATGGGCGGAGTCTCTCTCTTGCTGTTCGGGGTTATCGCGGCTTCCGGTTTACGGATCTTTGTAGAGCAGAAGGTCGACTTCTCTAAGGCAACCAATATGATTCTGGCTACCTTGGTGCTTGTTGTCGGCATCAGCGGCATCTCCCTGAAAATGGGCAAAGTGGAGCTTAAAGGAATGGCGCTGGCTACGATTGTTGGTATGGTTCTGTCTCTGCTCTTTAAGCTGTTCGAGGTTCTTGGCTGGTCAAACGAGCAGGAAAAAGAGAAATCCGCCCATTAGACCCCGAATACTTATTTATGAAGAAAACGGATGCTCATCTGCTTCAGGGTGGCATCCGTTTATAGTATATATACAGATTGATTTAAGCTGTCCCCATTTGGGCGAGGACGTAGCTACGATGAATATTTGGACTTCCGGCCGCTGTTGTCGTAAGGATTTCTTGATTGTACCCGCTATTTGCGGTGGAAAACGAATCAATTATATTAATAAAGCGGACCGCTGTCTTCATTCGACAGCGATCCGCTTTTTATTTCCCGGGAAAAGTTATCCCGTTTGAAATTAGTCTTCGTAAGTCATCAGGGATATCACTTCAATATCCGAAAGTTTGTTGCGGCCGGCAAGCTCTACCAGTTCGATGAGGAAAGCAGCGCCGACAACTTTGCCGCCGAGCTGTTCCACCAGACTAACTGATGTGGCAATGGTACCGCCGGTAGCCAGCAAGTCATCAGCGATCAGCACCTTTTGACCCGGCTTGATGGCATCAGTATGAACGGCCAGTTTATCCTTGCCGTATTCCAGATCATAACCCACTTCAATGGTTTCGTAAGGAAGTTTGCCACTCTTGCGAATCGGTACAAATCCTACCCCCAGCGCGTAAGCCAGCGGTGCGCCGACTACAAAACCGCGCGCCTCAGGACCGGCAATTATGTCAATCTGCAGATGTGAAACAAGCGCTTTAAGCTCATCAATCGCCTGGCGGTATTTGTCGCCGTCTTTAAGCAATGTAGTAATATCTTTAAAGCTGATTCCCACTTGCGGAAAATCCGGAATCACACGAATACTGTCTTTTAAATCCAACATGATCATCTCCTAAAGGTTGTGAGCAGTTCCCTCACTGAATTCTCTTCAAACAAACTTGCTTCGGAAGCAAAGCCTCCATCCATTCCGCCCTAGGATGCTCCTAAACGGCGGGACAGCATCCATTCCTGCAGCTCGCTGAGGCTGCTTTCCATGAAATATTGCTCCATTTCCGCAGTCTCACCCAGTCTGACAAAATGCGTGGAGGCCGTAAGACTCTTCGCCGCAGGCTGGGTAACAAAGGTAATAGTCCCGTTGCTGCGCTTGATAAATTCAAGTTCCTCAAACACCTCAAGCATCTTGCCCAGCATGCGCACACTGAGTGAAGACTGGCGGCTAAGCCGCAGCAGCACCTCATGCTCCGGTGTCGCCGCAGCAGCAATCGAAGCCAGCAATTTATATAACGACTTGAAATGATCACGTGTCGGTATTTGCAGCCGGTCACGGCCGTCCCGAATGGAGTGCAGCAATGCGATATTCTCAGCTTGTGGAAAAGCAGCAAGCACCGCATCCAGCTGCTCTGGTGTATCCGGCATATCCAGCAGGCAAAGCAGGGAAACCTTACCTTCACCAGTTTCCGCTTGTCCTTGATTCAGCACGGAGATCCCAGCATTCTCATCATATACCCAAAGCGACATGCCTTTCAATTGATTCAGCGGCGTCATGCGGCTGTTGTGAAACACAGCCGCAGCGCTGAAGGAAGTTCCGCTGCTGTATTGCAGCAGCAGCTCTTTAAGGGTGGCCGCCTGCTTCACTGCATCAGCAGTCCCGCGCAAATCCAGCAGCTGCGCATTCGGGACTGCCAAATCCTGCAGCATCAGCTGAGGTTTGCGCGAGCCGTTCCATTCATTCACCGAAAGCTCCGCCAGGACATCAACCATAGTGCCACCTGGCAGCAATTGGGCTAATGCACCTTTGCCGAAGGCTACCGCCTCAATCGTATGCTTGCCTTGCTGCAAGACCAGCTTGAGATGTTTGCCATCCTGACCCATCTTGCGGGTTTCCTTCACCGCAGCTCCGCGAACAATAAACTTGGGCAGCGGATTGGCCATCCCGAAGGGAGCCAGTCTGTCCAAATCCAGTGCGGCCTGCAGCGTTAAATCAGAGATCGCCGTTTCACCGTCCGCAGCGGTCACAGGCATGAAATGTTCCGGCTGCAGAACGGAGGCTGCAAACTCATTAAGCGCAGCCGCGAAGGCTTCCAGCTTATCACGATGCAGGCTCATCCCTGCTGCAGCTGGATGGCCTCCGAAATGATCCATCAGCCCGGCGCAGGAAGAAAGCGCCGCATAAATATCCAAACCGGGAATCGAGCGGGCAGAACCTTTGCACATCCCTGTTTCCGGGTGAACATCCAGTATAATCACCGGACGGTAATACCTCTCCAGCAGCTTAGAGGCCACTATACCCACCACGCCGACATTCCAGCCTTGATCAGCAAGAACAATAATGTCCGGCAGTGTTCCCTCTGCGGTCTGCTGCTCAAATTTAGCGGTGGCTTCCGTGACGATTCTTTCCACGACCAGCTGACGCTCTTTGTTAAGCAGATCCAGTTCTCCGGCAAGCTGTTCAGCTTCCCCGGAATTTGTGGTCGTGAGCAAAGCCACAGCACGGCCTGCGTGATCCAGCCGGCCGCTGGCATTAATGCGCGGCGCCATGCCAAAGGCAATATTTACAGCGCTTACTGTACTCATCGTTACACCACTGACATCAAGCAAGGCACGGATCCCCGGAAAAGGGGAGTGCCGCATACTGGAGAGTCCTCTGCGCACTAGACTGCGGTTCTCACCGAGCAGCGGCATAAGATCAGCAACTGTACCAATGGCCGCGATCTCGCTCCATTCCTCCGGCACCTCATCCCCAAGCATGGCTTCGGCTAACTTGTAGGCAACCCCTACACCCGCCAAACCCTTGAAAGGATAAGGACAGTCAGGAAGCTTGGGATTAATCAGCGCAAAGGCCTCCGGCAGCAGTTCAGGCGGCTCGTGATGATCCGTTACGATCACATCGATTCCAAGCTCTGTCGCATAAGCGATCTGATGATAAGCGCTAATTCCGGTGTCTACGGTAATAACCAGCGACACTCCCTGCTGTACCGCCCAGTCCAGCGCATGATTGTGCAGCCCATAGCCTTCATTTGAACGATGGGGAATATAAATGTCAAAGGATGCCCCCAGATAACGCAGCAGGTAGATCATCAGTGCGGTGCTGGACACTCCATCCGCATCATAATCACCGTACACGAGAATATGTTCTTCTTCTTGTAATGCTTTTTTGATCCGTGGAACCGCTTCGGCCATTCCCTTCAACAGGAACGGATCATGTCTATCCTCCGCGTCTCCATCCATGAATTGCAAAGCATCAGCAGCCGTCCCCAAACCTCTGGTTACCAGCAGTGATGAAAGGAGCGGAGAAATAGAAAGGCTCCGGGCCAATTCCTCTACTGCAATGGGATCGGCTGCCGGAGAATGCCATCTTGTTTTTGAATGAAGCAATTGAGTTCACCTTTCTCTCACCCTGCGAACTACTGGAGCAGCGTGGGACTATCGTTGTCCACGAGCTCATAGTTGCTTTTGTAAGGATAACCCGGATCATAAGGCACAACATCCATATGAACCTCGCCCACATGGACAAAACGGTGCTGCAGCAGCTTCCTGGCGCATTCCGAAATATCCTGGGCTTCCGTCACGGTAATCCGCGGGTTAACGCTGATTTTAACTTGGAGGTTCACGTAACGCCCCTGCTCAAGTGCTTTTAAATACTCTACTCGAATAACACCATGCACCCGTTCCACGGTTTCAATAAAGCTGGCCGTCTCCGCGGAAGGAAGTTCCTGATCCCTCTGGGCCAATACAGAAGTCGTAATCAGCGAATACCCTTTGCGGATAATTAGTGCGCTGGTTAGAAGAGCGGCAATCGGGTCCATATACAGCAGCGGATTCCAGTTGAGATATCCTCCGGCAAACGACCCGGCAATCCCGACGAATACGGTAATCGAAGTATATAGACTGAAGCGGTGGTTATCCGCGTATGCGGCATGGCTGCCATCGCCAATTTTCTTAAAATAACGATATTGATATTGAAAGATAGCCTCTTTAAATGCGATGGAGATAAGGACGGTGACAATCGCCGTCTCTCCAGTGGGTGATAAATGTCCCCGGGTTAAATCGCGAATTGCCGAGAAGGCAATTTGCAGCCCGCCCATTAGAATAAGAACTGAAAAAAGGATCGCGACAATCGGTTCCTTATTACGTTGCCCTTTCTGGGTAAGCTCTGTTTCTTTATTCCTCTTAACCAGTTCTGAGCGCCACGGAAGAGTATCCGCCAGCTTGGCTGCAGCGTCTGCTCCGGAATATAAAGCATCACCCAGCAAGGCTTTGCTGCCGGAGAAATAGCCAACACTTCCTTTAGCCAAAGCTAATGCAACATCGCTGACGATTCCGGTCCAGGCAACCGTCTCACTTTGCGGTGATTGTTTGTCATTCATAACGAGGCCCTCCTTGCCGGGTAGCGAGTAATCTCATGATGATTGAAGTTTGCTCATTCCACTCCAAAGATTCGAAAAGCCGCGTCGCCTTTGACGCGGCTTTTCGGGACAGGAAATTTTAAGCTTTGGCCGGATTGTTCTTCACTGGAGTCTTCTGGCGCTTCTTCAGCAGCAGCCAGAGCGGACTCGCGATAAAGATCGAGGAATAGGCTCCGAAGAGCAAACCGATAACCATCGCAAGTGAGAACATTTTGATGGACTCTCCGCCAAGGATAAGCAGGAAGAATGCAGCAATAAATACCGTAAACGCTGTGTAGAGGGAACGCATCAGGGTTTGGCTCACACTTTTGTTCACCAGAGCCTTAAGGTCCTCATACGTCTTCTGCTTACCGAAGCGCAAATTCTCGCGAATCCGGTCAAAGATAACGATGGTATCATTGATGGAATAACCGATAATGGTCAGCACCGCGACAATGAAGGTCAAATCCACCTCCAGGCGGAAAATCGAGAAGATCGCAACAACCATAAACGCGTCATGTGCCAACGCTACAATCGCAGCCAGGGCAAAACGCCATTCAAAGCGGATACTTACATAAATGATAATCCCCAGACAGGAAATCAGCACAGAATAGATCGCATTACGCGCCAGTTCTTTGGCCATTTCTGTATCCACCGTGTTAATCTCGAAGGAAGCTTTATCATCAATCTTGCTAATTGCAGCCTGCAGCTGCTCGCTCTGTTCCTCTTTAAGAACCTCATCATAACGGATATTCACCCGTTTCTCACCAATGGTGATGCTTGGTTCATGGGAGAGGCCCAGACCGCTGAGCGCAGGATTAAGTTCTTCCTGTGTAATCGTCTTGGACAGTGCCACGTCAACATTGGAGCCGGCCTTGAAATCAACGCTGTAGTTCAGTCCAAGAAAGCCCAGGAACACTAAGCCGAGTATCGTAAGGACAATGGAAAAAATATAGAAAAACTTACTTAAATGTACAAAATCAAGTTCTTTCTTAAAGCGCACGGATGTCACTCTCCTTTACCCCAAATTGCTTCGGCTTTTTCAGAACGCCGGCTTTGACCAGTGTACTGAGCAGCCAGTGGGCAAAATAGAGGTTCGTTACGATACTGAGCACAATTTCCACAATCAGTATCAGAGCAAAGCCTTTAACCGCACCCGTACCAAATGCGAACATAACGGCCGCTACGATAATAGTCGTCACATTGGCGTCCATAACGGTCCGGAAAGAGGTTTTATTCCCCGCTTTGACGGAAGACAATATGCTCTTCCCGCTGCGCATTTCTTCTCTTATCCGTTCGTTGGTAATGATATTGGCGTCAACTGCCATCCCTATACCGAGAATAAATGCGGCAATACCAGGAAGTGTCAAAGTAAAGTCGGCAACGACAAATACCAGAATCAGCAGCCATGTGTGCAGGATGAGCGCAAAGCTGGCCAGTAGGCCCGGCAAGCGGTACATGCCGATCATAAAGATCAAGATAATCAGGGAACCCACAAGTCCCGCTCTGATCGTTTGATCAAGGGATTGTTTACCCAAGGTAGCGCCTACGCTTTGCGAATATTTCTCTGTCAGCTTCAGCGGAAGGGCACCGAGGTTAATCGTGTCGGCCAGTTCACGGGCCCCTTCTATAGTATAACCTCCGGAAATCGAAGCTTTTCCATCTGTAAGTACTGCTCTTACCGTTGGCGGAGCGGATAACAAATTTTCGTCAAGATAAATAGCAAGTTCTTTACCTAGCAGGCGCTTGGTAATTTCCGCGAATTTATCCTTATCCTTAACAGTAATCCCGATCTCAGGCTGGTTCAAGTTGTTGCGTTGAACCTCAGCAGCATTTTCAACAAAGTCACTGCCCACGAGTTCTATCTTGCTGTAAACCCCTGGAGCATCGCCGTCGGCAGCACTGCGGAAGGTCAGAACCGCTGGTTCCTTCATCTTCTTGCGCACCTCGGCCTCGTCGGTAACGCCCGCAATTTTCAGACGGATGCGGTCAGTTCCTTCAGTGGTTACTTCAGGTTCGCTTGTTCCAAGCGCATTGGCACGTTTCTCCAGACTTTCCGCTGTTTTCTGCAGCGAGGCACGGGTTAGTTCTCCTCCTGTTTCCATGGGCTCCGCGTGATACAGAATCTCGAAGCCGCCCTTCAGGTCAAGCCCCAGCCGAACCTTGTCCAATAGTCCGGGAGTACTAAATGCCATGACGCCTGTTAAAACGAGCACGGTAATGATAAAGCTCAAAAGTCTCTTCATGCTCTTGCTAGTTCCCCTTTCATTACTCAATATTCCTATTATAGCTACGTGCGAAATCACCGTCAATTCATGGAGGAACGACGGTGTTATACTCACACAAAGAAACGGCCGGCTCTGCCCAAGGCAAGCCATCCGTTTGATAGGAAAAGCAAAATTGGTCTTCTCTTACTTTACTGCTTCCTATAGCCATTTGCAAAAGAAAATCGTTCCTTGTATCAGTTTAATCCCCGATAAGCGGCAATCGTTAAATAATTCATATAACTAGTGGCCTTCAAGGAATAGATATCGTTCACAAGCTTGTGCAGGGGAGGGTTGCCCTCCTTGGCATAGTTGCGGCTGATGCAATCCCAGATATCCTTGCCTGTTACATACTCATAGCCGAGGAGTCGGAATTCCTCCGCTTTGCTGCGGCACATGGCTTCGATATCTTCACCAAGCTCATCATCACTCCACTCTATCGATTCCACGTGTTGACACCTCCAAAGTTCGCTCTTTCGCATGTTACTTTTTAGTATTCGACCAGGCTCCCCCGCATTCCTTCTTCCGGGTTAAAACTTGTCATTTCCAAAGCTTGTCATGGAGTAGACAGGGTACCGCATATCAATATACAAGCTTACATCCACAAGCTTACCTTTTGGACAGACAGGAACGCCAGCGTTTTATTTCAATTCGGGAAGAAGGAGTGCCCTTTGAGTAATCTAAGGAAACAAAGCTTTATCCAAGGAACGCTTATACTGCTTGCTGCAGGCATTATTAACCGGATGCTTGGATTTATTCCGCGCATTGCATTACCTCGTATTGTCGGTGCTGAAGGTGTTGGGCTGTATCAGCTGGGTTATCCCTTTTTCATCGTGCTGATCACTGTAATCACTGGAGGGATTCCGCTGGCCATCGCCAAAATGGTAGCGGAGGCAGAGGGAGAGAACCGTCCTGAAGAGTCACGCCGTATTCTGCATACCGGACTTACCCTCAGTCTGGCGCTCGGCATCTTGTTCACACTGGTCGCCCTGTTCAGCGCCTCATGGGTATCCAATGTGCTCCTTACGGACAGTCGTGTGTATTATACATTTGTCAGCATGACGCCGATGATCTCTATCGTTGCCGTATCTTCTATATACCGGGGCTACTTTCAGGGCAGGCAGAACATGATTCCATCCGCACTCTCCTCCGTTCTGGAGTCAGTAATCCGCATTATCTTTATGCTGTGGTTCTCTTGGCTGCTGCTTCCTAAGGGTATTGCCTTTGCTGCAGCAGGTGCAATGCTGGGGGTAACCGTTGGAGAAATCGTCGGCATGCTGGCGCTGCTATGGCAATATTATTACATCCTAAAAAAGGACAAGAAGGATCTTCCTGACTCTGTTACTGCGGAAAATGACATTCCAGATCCGGTTATCATTGAACCCTCAGCGGGCAAGCAAACTTCTGTACTGAAACGTCTGCTAGGCATTGCTGTTCCCGTCACGGCCGGAAGGCTCGTCGGCTCTTTTTCCTATCTTCTGGAATCGATTATTACCGCTCGCAGTCTGGCACTTGCCGGAATTGCCACCGCAGCTGCAACCGCGCAGTACGGCTCCTTACAAGGGATGGTTATTCCACTGCTGCTGCTGCCGGGAGTACTGAGCTCTTCCCTTGCTGTTTCGCTCGTTCCTTCCTTGTCAGAGGCGGCAGCGCGCCATGATTTGGCAACCATTCATAAAAGAATGCATCAGGCCCTGAGGCTCGCTATGGTAACCGGAGCCCCGTTTGCTGCAATTATGTACATCCTTGCCGTACCGCTTTGTACGCTGATGTACGGCAATGCGGACACCGCTCCGATGCTGCGGATGATGGCGCCTTTTGCACTCTTCCTCTATGTCCAAGCACCGTTGCAGGCTGCCCTTCAAGCTATGGACCGCCCCGGGAGGGCGCTTATTAATACGCTGGTCGGTGCGGTGATCAAAATCCTGCTCATTCTCGTTTTGGCCTCACAGCCCGAATACGGGATTTATGGCGCAATTATCGCAATTATCGTTAACAGCATTTTTGTAACTTTGCTGCACGGCTTTAGTGTGGTTAAGCTGATTAAATTGTCCATTAGAGTTTCCGATCCACTCAAAACGTTGACCGCGGTGATTATCATGGCCGCTGGCATGTCTTACATCTATACCTCTGTGCCCATCGCCGATGCCCAGTGGCTGCAATTTTTACTTTCTGCCGCCTGCGGGATGGCACTCTACCTGGGAATATGCCTGCTTTCAGGCCTGATCTCTGTTCGAGACCTGGACCGTGTGCCGTTCTTCAAACGCCGGCGTTAACCATACTCTATCTGGAGCGCTGGCGGTCTACATATATTTTACCCTTGTGATCAATCGAGCACAGAAAAACATCGCGGAAATCAGATACGCCCTTTTGGCGGATTTGGGTTCTCAGCCAGAATCTTGTTTTTCCAATTAGCTCCAGATTGGTATCCTGCACCTTCCCGTCCATAATGAGCGGAATCGGCAGGCCTTCATACCTGATTTTATGCTTCGGCAGCTTGACACCGCCGGAACTGCCGCCACCACTGTTGCCCTGTTCATTATGCTCAGCATTAGAGCTGCTGTTTCCCGATTGGTTGGATGAAGACGTACCCTTGTTCTTCTCGATGACGGTAAGCTGGCCGCTGGTTTCCAGAATGGCAAACTCCACATCAGCGGGGCTGTCGATGTTCTGTCCCCGCAGCTGCAGCAGCAAATCATCAAGGTTATATCTTTGCCTGCGCATTTCCCCCCGGTGTATTTTGCCATCTGAAATCAGTACGCTGGGCTTGCCGTCAATCAGCAGCCGCAGCTTTCTGTTCTTAAGGCTGATCTGTGCCACAAGCACTTGAATCAGTACCAAGGTTGCCATGGGCACGATTCCGTCATAGACCGGCCGTTCGATGTCTTCAATGATAAACACGGCAATTTCAGCAATCATGATCGAAATCGTTAAATCGAATACAGACAGCTTGCCAATCTCCCGTTTCCCCATAATCCGCATGCTCAGGAAAATGAAGATATACATCAGCACGGTCAGAAAGATATGGGTAGTAATATGCTGGAACATATTCTCTTCGTTCCCCCTTCTGCTTATCGCCCGGGCAGTTTGCCTTACGGGCGGATTAATGTACCCCTATTCTGGCCTCCCTGCCAAGGGAACATTCGGAAATGGCCTTATTAATTAATGGTAAATGAGCAGGCTTTGCCATTCTTGTACTATTGGGGCAAGCCTCCCCATACAATGAATAATAGTTAACTTAAGGTGATCGTCAAAAAACATTTAGGAGGTTTTACCATGTACTTCATTCGGCGCCTGTTCTCGTGGAGAATAACGAGTCCTGTATTATCCGGTTTATGCCGATCCTTCCTGTGGATGCTGCTGGGCGCGTTTGTCCTCTCTCTTTTGCTGTGGGGCAGCGGTCTGAAGGAACAGGATCTTACAACGTATACCTACATCGTACACGGCATCGCCGCCGCATTCGGCGGACTGACGGCAGGGCGCAGAGCGACCAGTAAGGGCTGGTACCAAGGGTCACTTACGGGGGGATTTTACGGGATCATTGTGCTGCTGGTCGGATTTTTGGCGCTTGACAGTGCCCCTGCAGGCATTGATGCTGTATGGGTTATAGCTGCTGCGGCAATCGGAGCGCTCGGCGGAATGTTTGGAGTTAATTTACAAAAAAACTAAATTATTAGAATCCATAAAATTTGAAACCATTCTCTTAAAAATATGTTACACTGGTTTCATCTGAATTCGTAAGAGCTTGAGGAGGCTTCGATAGCTTTGCTTTACCAATCCATGAACCATGTTGTTTTGTACACCGTTGTAATAGTAATTCTGCTGATTTGGATCAGCACCCGGCGCAACCCTTTTATGGCCTTTGTAGAACTCGGAAAGGAACTGCTGCACTCCTATAAATTTCTGTTGGTTATTATCGGAATGATCAGTGTCCTCCTTCTGAATAAATATGAGCTGCAGATTGAGCAGAACATGCATCTGGCATCGGATTATACTTCTGTATTCTTTGGACTTGAAGGACATTTTGTCCAGACGCTGCAGCAAATATTCTACGCTCCCTGGCTTACACCTATTGTCGTTTTCTTCTATATCTTTATGCTCCAAGCCGTGCTGGCTGCTTCACTCGGAGTCTATTTGCTGGAGAAGAACCGCCTGATGCTGTATGCCACCTGCTACACGGTCATGCTAATTTACACAGTCGCCATTCCGTTCTTTTTATATTTTCCAATCAACGAAGTTTGGTCCTATGCTCCGGCAGGTGTAAGATTCATCATGTTGGATGTCTTTCCAACCTTTGAACAGGAATACCGGCCGCTCTCCGGTCTAAACAACTGTTTCCCTAGTCTGCACACGGCCATCGCTGTAGCTACGGCGCTGCTCGCCTTTCGGTCAGGGAACAACCGCTGGAAGATCATCTCGACGATTTCAGCAGTAGCTATTGTGTTCGGAATCTTCTATCTCGGCATTCATTGGCTGATTGATATGCTGGGCGGCACTCTGCTGGCTGTTCTGTCCACCTCTGTTGGAGTACAGCTGGCCAAGCTGACACTCCGCAGCGAGGAAACATCGCTTCCAGTCCGAAGCCGCGCCACAGATGCCCGTTAATTTTTCAATTCCCTCAGGGTGATGAATACGAGATTTATGTGATAGCATGCCAAAAAGCGGCGTTCTCCCGAAGGAGATACGCCGCTTTTTATGTAGGTTGTAAAGAGATACTATTCCTTACCTTCCGTCTCCAGTGCCACAGCATGGCTGATAGAGCCCCGGTCAAAGGTTAAACGGGTCACATCATTAACGCGCAAAACGACGATGTCGTCGGAAATCTCCATGATCGTCCCGTGAAGGCCACCAATAGTGACTACCTTATCGCCCTTCTTCAGAGCTTTCAACATTCCGTTACGTGCTTTAGTTTTCTTCTGCTGCGGACGAATGAGCAAGAAATAGAACACCACAAACATAAGTACAAACGGGCCTACTAGACCTAGAATGCTGCCGGTACCCGCTTGATTTGCTGCAAATTGAAAATGTAACATATCCTTTCCCCCCTTTCGATATGCATTAAAGCACAATCCAGTTCTTCTGTTACAGGCGTACTAGAAGCCTTTGAGATTATCATACAATCCGTATTGTGCAAAAAACTCATCGCGAAAATCAAGCAGCCGATCCTCTCTGATGGCTTCACGCACTTTACGCATCAAATCCAGCAGGAAGTGTAAGTTATGGTATGTCGTTAACCGCAAGCCAAAAGTTTCGTCGGCTTTGATTAAATGGCGCAAATACGCCCGCGAATAATTCCGGCAGGTATAGCAACTGCATTCCGGATCAAGCGGCCCGAAATCTCGTGCATACTGTGCGTTGCGTACAACGAGTCTTCCCTGACTGGTCATTGTCGTTCCGTTACGGGCAATGCGGGTAGGCAGAACACAGTCGAACATGTCCACTCCGCGGATTGACCCTTCAAGCAGCGCATCCGGTGAACCGACACCCATTAAATAGCGCGGTTTCCCTTGCGGCAGCAGCGGAACAGTATAATCCAGCACTTCATACATTAGCTGCTTGGACTCTCCGACGCTGAGCCCTCCAATAGCATACCCCGGGAAATCCATGGAAGTCAAATCAGCCGCGCTCTGGCGGCGTAAATCCTCATGCATGCCTCCCTGTACAATAGCGAACAGCCCCTGATCCTCGGGACGGGCATGACTTTTGAGACATCTTTCTGCCCAGCGGGAGGTACGTTCCAATGACTTTTTGACGTAATCATATTCTGCCGGGAAAGGCGGGCATTCATCAAATGCCATCATGATATCGGAACCAAGTGCGTTCTGAACCTCCATCGCCACCTCCGGCGAAAGGAATTTCTTGTCTCCATTAAGATGGGAGCGGAAATGTACGCCTTCCTCGGTAATTTTGCGCATATCGCTCAGTGAGAATACCTGGAACCCACCGCTGTCCGTCAGAATCGGCCGGTCCCAGTTCATAAACTTGTGCAGACCGCCGGCCTCACGGATAATGTCATGGCCAGGCCGCAGAAATAAATGGTACGTGTTGCTCAGTATAATATGAGCGTCCATTTCTTTCAGTTCTTCAGGACTCATGGTCTTGACTGTAGCTTGTGTGCCAACAGGCATAAAAGCAGGTGTCTCGATGACACCATGCGGGGTATGGACTCTGCCGAGCCGGGCTCCGGACTGCTTGCAGGTCTTAATGTGTTCATAAGTTATTGCTGCCATTTGTTTAACCCTTCCTCTTGCTTAATAAATAAACATCGCATCACCAAAGCTGAAAAAGCGGTACTGATGCGCTATCGCTTCCTCATAGGCGGCGAGAATCTGTTCACGTCCTGCTAAAGCGCTCACCAGCATAACCAAAGTGGACTTTGGCAGGTGAAAGTTCGTAATCAATGCGTTAACAACTGTGAATGCGTAACCGGGATAAATGAAGATATCCGTCCACCCGCTGCATTCTTCAATCTGTCCGCCCTGGAACTTATGGCCCACGGTCTCCAGAGTCCGGCAGGAGGTTGTGCCAACAGCGATAATACGGCCGCCTCTTGCTCTCGCATCATTCAGAAGCTCTGCAGTTTGCCGGGACAGCTCAAAATACTCGGCATGCATGACATGCTCTTCAACCTTCTCCACTGACATCGGTCGGAATGTGCCAAGTCCAACGTGAAGTGTAATGTAAGCAATATTCACACCTTTGGCGGCAATACGCTCCAACAGTTCCTTTGTAAAATGCAGTCCTGCCGTCGGTGCCGCTGCTGAGCCTTCATGCCGGGCATATACCGTCTGATACCGTTCCCGGTCATCGAGTGTTTCCTTAATATAGGGTGGAAGGGGCATTGTCCCCAGTCTGTCCAGAATCTCCTGAAAGATTCCTTCATACATGAAGCGCAATGTCCGGCCGCCCATATCGGCCTCGTCTTCGATCACCGCACGGAGTTCATCGCTGAAAATAATGACCGCGCCGGTCTTCAGCTTCTTGCCCGGCTTCACCAGCGCTTCCCACCGGTCCTCTCCCAGATTCTTCAGGAGCAGTACTTCCGCCTTGGCTCCGGTGTCTTCCTTGATCCCAAACAGTCTGGCAGGAATAACGCGTGTATCATTCAGAACAAGCGTATCCCCCGGCTGAAACTGCTCCAGTATATCGGTAAAATGCCGATGAGCAAGCTCTCCGTTCTCCTTGTTTACCAGCAGCAGCCTTGAGGCGCTACGGTCAGAAAGTGGAGTCTGGGCAATCAGCTCCTCCGGCAAATGAAAATCATAATCGTCTACATTCATGGTCAGTCTTCATTCCTTAACTATAGTAACGTTATTAAAATAGTGTTGCAATATTTGCTTGTAATCATACCCGTTATCGGCCATACCCTTCACGCCCCACTGCGACATACCGAGCCCATGGCCATTGCCCCAGCCGATAAAGTAAAATCCCGGATTAGTTGTAACCACTCTTGCCGAAGAATCAGCTCCCATTACAACCGTTCCGCTGCTCTGGACAGTGACCTTGCCGGATGCAGAAAGCACACCCGCAGACTGAGTTCCGCCAATGGTTGCGGCAGAGCCGTCAGCGCCTAATACAGTATAACTGCCGGAAGGTACAATATCAAACAAAGTACTGGGCAGTCCATTAAAGGCGGAGCGGAAAAGATCCGGGTACTTAACCTGCAGAATATTACCGTTGGCTTTGACCTGAGTGACTCTTCCTGAAGGCCCGCGCTGGGTAACCTGCAGGCTGGTAATGGATGACGGCAGTGTACTGCTTGTCTTACCGGCTAAGCTTTTGAGCAGCTCCGCCGAGGTGTACGGTCCTTTAATCCAGCTATAGCTCCCGGATTCATAGACTTGATCCAATACGACAGCATTTTCACCGGGATTCAGTTTGCCTACCGGACTTGCACTGCTGTCGATAACAGGCAGCGGCCGAATGTTCACATTACTGGTCGAAGCTGTCGCAAGGGGAAGTCCTGCCGCCGTCTTACTGCCGGTCAGTTTCATATTATCTTCACGGGCATAGCCGGAGGCACCGCTGGACAGCAGCACATAATACCACTTCTTAAATGAGGCAGAGGCCGAAGCATCCTCAGCGCTGAGCACACTGACAAAAGCAGCTCCGCCATTGCCCCAGACCTCTGACGGATCCGCTGTGCGGCCGCCGCTGTTAGAGGAGAAGACAGTTTCGACAATCTTCCCGCCGCTCTTCAGCACTTCACCGGCTGTGGCATCCACCGCCTTGATAATCGTAGGTGCTTCGGCCCCGATACCGTTATATACCTGGCTTAGTGTCGTATCGACCACATCGGCCACATCAAAACGTTTGCCCTGAAACAGCGCATAGCTGCGCGCGGCGACTGCCTGGGCTTTAAGCGCTTCTTCATTCCAGCTTGAGGAGACTTCTCCGCCGACTACCGCATACAGGTATTGCTCCAGCGGTACTTCATTAATGACAGCCAATGAGCCGTTTAAACCACTTAGCTCCAAGCTGCCGCGATACGTACGTTTGGATCTCTCCTCCAGTTGAATCCCCGATTCATTGCCTGCAGCAATAAACTTGGCATTGGCTCCGGACACACTGTAATGAAACGCTTGTCCCTCCTTACTGAGGTCCAATCCTGCGTCACTGCGGATAATTAACCCGGGTGCTGAAGCAGGAGACAAGACAAGCTGGGGAAGTGCAGCCGCAACTTCGGTCTGCAGGGCGGAAAGCTCACTTTCGCCAGCAGCTTCGCCGACCCATACCTGCGTCTTGGCACTGCCGTCCGCTCCAGCCACCATTACCTTCCAGGCATCGAAATTGGCTGCCGTCAGTGCCTGGAGAGCAGCATCTGCTTCCCCAGTGGAAGCGAACTCTCCGGCAGACAAGTGTTTATTGCCCTTCACGGCTGACGTTTGGCCCGCCGGGATGGACAGTCCCGCTTTCCCTACGCGGGTAAGGCCTTCTTTGGCAGCATTTTCACTGGCGTACGGACCTGTGTACAGCTGGTATGCATTAACCCCATTACGTGAGGTTACCAGCAACTGCGGCTTATCGGATGTAGACTGCAGCTTCTTGGCAGCATCGGCAGCTGCCTGCCAGGTGGCAGCTTCCATAACCTTAACCTTGTAGCTATCCAGACTTACGCGTATTTTGCTGTTGGCTGGAACCGGCAGCAATGAGGCTGCCCCACTCTGGCCGGAGAGAAAATTGAAGTCCTTAGCAGACTGCAGCGTCACGTATGGTACGGTTAATTTATATTTGCTGCCGATATCAGCATATATCGCAACCCGGATGTTTGCACTGGATTCGGCATGGATATCACCTGCAGGAACCAGGAAGCTGCCTGCAATCAGTGTTGCCGCCAGCAATCCCCGGCCCAGCAGTCCCATTCCTGTCAGTTTGCGCCTCGCATGATTCATCGTGAAGCCTCCTAAAAGTTTGTTGTGGGTCTAGCATTTCAACTTTAATGCTGCTCCGGAGGAAGCGGAAGACCCAGGTGATGATAAGCCGCCGGGGTTACCATTCGTCCCCGGGGAGTGCGCTGCAGGAAACCGATCTGCAGCAGATAAGGTTCATACACATCTTCAATAGTCTGGCTCTCTTCGCCTATCGTGGCGGCAATCGTATCCAGCCCGACAGGACCGCCGCGAAAGGCGGTGATCATCGAGTGCAGCATCTTATGGTCTATGCTGTCCAGCCCGCGCGGATCGACCTGCAGCATCTTCAGCGATTCACCCGCAATATCGGGGGTAATGATTCCGTCACCGCGCACCTGGGCGAAATCGCGGACCCGCTTCAGCAAGCGGTTGGCAATCCGCGGTGTTCCCCGGGCACGCAGGGCAATCTCTTCAGCGGCATCGCCCAGGATCTCAATGCCAAGCAGCTCGGCATTGCGGGAGACGATGAAGCTCAGCTCATCAATCGTATAATATTCCAAACGGCTGACTACCCCGAAGCGGTCACGCAGCGGCGCCGACAGCAACCCGGCCCGCGTGGTGGCTCCGATCAGTGTAAAGGGCGGCAGATCCAGCCGCACCGAACGGGCGCTAGGCCCTTTGCCGATCATGATATCGAGCGCGAAATCCTCCATCGCCGGATACATGACTTCTTCCACAGTCCGGTGCAGGCGATGAATTTCGTCAATAAACAGCACATCGCCTTCCTGCAGGTTGGTCAACAGCGCTGCCAGATCCCCGGGCCGCTCAATGGCCGGCCCGGACGTCGTCCGCAGATTCACACCAAGCTCGTTGGCGATAATGTTCGCGAGCGTGGTTTTGCCAAGACCCGGAGGCCCGTACAACAACACATGATCCAGTGCCTCACTGCGCATTTTGGCTGCTTCAATATATATTTTCAGGTTCTCTTTCACCTGTGTCTGTCCGATATATTCGCCCAGATAACGGGGACGCAGACTTAATTCCACCGCCTGCTCGTCCATCATCAGATTCGCCGATATAATCCGGTCATCCATCTATTTCCTCACTCCGTTCTTCAAGGCTGTCCCTTTAGGCAGCTGCTTTAAGCTTATTTGGCGATATACAGCAGCCCCAGCGCCTTCTTCATCAGCACATCGACAGTCCCTGTATCTGTGCCTTCTTTCTTCATCGTCAGCCATACCCGGTCCAGCTCTGCTTCGGTATAACCGAGCGCTTTCAGACCGTCTCTGGCTTCCTGCCACGGCAGGGCGGCATTCTGCTCTTCCATCGGTACCGCAAATAACCCGGTCTGCATGGAGGCGGCACTCAAACCGTCCAGCTTATCCCGCAGATCCAGAATCATCCGCTGTGCCGTCTTCTTGCCAATACCCGGCAGCTTGGTCAGGAAGGTGATATTCTCCTGATAAATCGCCGAGATCAGTTGGTCCGGCGTACCGCCGGTCAGAACCCCCAGCGCCACGCGCGGTCCGATGCCGGACACCTCAATCAGCTTGCGGAACAGCTTCTGTTCTTCCCTTGTCGGGAATCCGAACAACAGTGTGGCATCCTCCCGTGTCTGATAATGGATGTAGATGGTCACGGGTCCTTCCGACTTGGCGAACGCATAAGGATTCGGGCAGAACACCCGGTATCCTACACCCTGGACATCCAGTACCACATACTCCGACTCCAAATGTACTACCGGTCCTCTTAAGTAATCTATCATTTTCGCAATACCTCATTTAATTTGGAATTAAGACTCACCGAATGGGCGTGGCAAACAGCCACCGCCAGCGCATCGGCCACATCGTCGGGCTTAGGAACAGCGGACAGCTTCAGCAACAGCTTCACCATTTCCTGTACCTGCTTCTTCTCAGCCTTGCCATAACCGACCACAGCCTGCTTCACCATCATCGGTGTGTATTCGGCGACGGGAAGCCCGCGCTGCACGGCAGCCAGAATCAGCACACCCCGTGCCTGGGCCACCGGAAGCGCAGTTGTCACATTGCGGGCGAAGAACAGCTTTTCCACTGCCACTGCGTCCGGCTTATATTTATCTATCAGCTGCACCATGCCCTCATAGACATGCAGCAGCCGTTCTTCCTCAGGCGTATGCGCCTCGGTCTGAATACTGCCATATTGAACCGGCGTCAATTTATTTCCTTCCTTATCGACGAAGCCAAAGCCGACAATCGCCAGCCCCGGGTCTATTCCTAAGATGCGCAAGCCCAATCTCTCCTTCTAACAGGCAGGATATTCCACCGTATTCATCCATTGCCCGCTCTTAAAGCGAACATATGTATTCCTTCTACCCATTATAGCAAAAATCCCTCTAGCAGAGAAAAAAATTTGCCTGCTCTCCAGAAATATCACAACATATAAATGTTGCCTCATTTGTAACCCTCATGCCAAAAGGCCCCCGATCATAAGATCGGGGGCCTTCCAGTACTTTTCTCTGCTGCTTATTCTGACTGCATTGCCTGCTCTGCCGAATCGCGTGCATAATCGCTGAATGTCGACAGCACGCTGTTGTATTCCTCAATGTCCTGCACCCGGATTCCTTCATGCAGCTGTTTCATGATCCCTTCGGGGAGCGAAGACTTCATGGAGCCCATGTCCATCTGAAAAAAGGTCTTCAGCACTTTTTCCGCTGCCGGCGGACCTTTGAACAGGCTTAAATTCCCGTGTGCGTCAACACCGATATAAGCATCCTTTTTGGTCAGCGGCGAAAGATCATTGACTCGATGCTCCAGCCACAAGTCGCCTTCCTGGCTAATCCAGCCGTTCCAGCCCGGATGTTTCTCTATCAGCACTTTAAGCTGCCCCGGATTCCGCTCTCCTGAAAGGGTCTGTACTTCTATGCCCGTCACATAGACCGTCTTCAAATGTACCGTTCTGCTGACAGCGTCTTGGCTAACCGCCTCCAGCAGTTGTTTGCTCTCTACAGCGGCACTGCCGTCTTCCTCGCTGTTTCCGATATTATTAGAAACGGCTGCCACCGCGGCCACGCTGTCACCCTGCCCTCCGGTCTGCTCCGGGCTGTAGGTTTCGCCTAACGACTCCACCGGTATCGCCCAGTCTGAATTGCTTAACAATCCGCTGATCTCCTCCGGAACCTGCATGCCGCGCCAGGCCACTACCGTCAAAGCGATACAAGCCGCTCCCACCCAGGGAGCCTTTTTCCAACGTCTCCACCGCCGCCACAGTTGTTCTTTCAAACGAAAAGCATTCATGTTAATCCCTTCATTCTGCTTTTTCCCTATTGTGACCTGTGAAGGAAGCAATTATGCGCTTAACAGGAAAAATTGATCTTCAACGCTTCCCGCTGTCCTGCAGCAAAATAATTTAATTTCAAAACTTATCTTTCTAAGCTATCATTTGCTATACTCTATATTAGCGAAAATTAAGTTAAAAACTAAACAAAGGGGATTTCCTTGATGATTATTCAGCCCAAAACCCGCGGCTTTATTTGCACCACTGCCCATCCTGAGGGATGCGCCAAGCAAGTGGAGCAGCAAATTGACTATGTAAAAGCACAGAAGAAACTGAATGGTCCGGCTAATGTTCTCGTGATCGGCGCTTCTACCGGATACGGTCTGGCTTCGCGGATTACCGCCGCTTTTGGTGCAGGCGCGAATACGATTGGCGTGTTTTTTGACAAGCCCGCTGAGGGTGCCCGCACCGCCTCTGCCGGCTGGTATAACTCCGCAGCACTTGAGCAGCAGGCGGCGAAGCTTGGCCTCAAATCACACAGCATCGTCGGCGATGCTTTCTCTGATGCGATTAAAGAAAAAACGATTGAGCTCATTAAAGCCGAATACGGCACAGTGGATCTCGTGATCTACAGTGTAGCTTCCCCCCGCCGCACTCATCCGGTAACGGGAGAAACCTTCTCTTCTGTGATCAAACCCGTCGGCAGCGCGTATACGAACAAAACGATGAACTTCCACTCCGGTGAAGTCTCTACCGTCACCATTGAGCCAGCGACAGACGATGAGGTCCGCCAGACCATAGCCGTAATGGGCGGTGAAGACTGGGGCATGTGGATCGACCAGCTTCAGGAAGCAGGCGTTCTTGCAGATGGAGCTACTACCGTTGCCTATTCATATATCGGGCCGGAAGTTACCCACCCGATCTATAAGGACGGAACGATCGGCCAAGCCAAAAATGATCTAGAAAAAACAGCAATTTCTTTAAATGACCAGCTTAAGCCACAAGGCGGTCGTGCCTTTGTCTCTGTCAACAAAGCTCTGGTTACCCAGTCAAGCTCAGCTATTCCTGTGGTACCGCTCTATATTTCAGCACTATACAGAGTGATGAAGGAAAAAGAACTGCATGAGAACTGCATCCAGCAGATGTACCGTTTGTTTGCCGAGCATTTGTACAACGGCGGCGAGGCTGCTGCTGATGGCAGCCACCTGATCCGGATCGACAATTGGGAAATGCGTGAGGATATTCAGACTGAAGTGATGCGCCGCTGGACCGAGCTGGAAACGGATAATGTCCCTGAACTTGCCGACCTTGCCGGATATCAGGAAGACTTTTTCAATCTGTTCGGCTTCCGCACAGAAGGTGTGGATTACGAAGCTGAAAGTGAGCCTGCAGTGGATATTCCCAACCTGGTATAAGTGTATTCAGCGTTTATAAATAGCAAAGAAGCCGTTCCCTTACAGGAGCGGCTTCTTTGCGGGCATTTACAGGCATAAGCATTACCCGGCCAGTGCCGATTTAATCTGTCTGGTGTAGAACAGACGGACAACACAAAAGTAAACGAGCTGAATGATAAAGAATAGGCTGAGTACAAGAACGGATTCTTTAAACATTGAATAATTGAACATGTGGGACAGAGTGGTAAGCGCCACCGCTCCATGCACCAGTGCGACAACGATAGGAGCGAAGAACAGCAGACTGATTTGGCGGTTCAATATCTTGCCCAGCTCTCTTTCGCTCAGTCCCAGCTTGGAAATGGCCTTGAACTTTTGTTTATCTTCATCCAGGTCACTGTATAGCCGGAAATAAAGAAAGCTTCCAGCAGAGACAAAAAATACAATTCCGATAAAGAAACCGATGAACATCAGTGGCCCAAAGCTTTCATTAATCCGGTTTGTCTGAAATTCAAGTGCATAAAATTCGTAATTTTCGTCATACGGAAGCTTGTTGGTCAGCTTTCCGCCCGCCGCCACCGCTCCCTGCTGTTTAATCGGTCCGTGCCAGGCATAATAATGACTTTCTTGATCCGGCGGGGCAAGCTTTGCAAACAGTTCATCAGGGACAACGTAATAGCCGCTCATGCCCCGTATCGCCGGAGATACAACCGCCTGTGTTGCTTCGATAACTATCCCGGACTGTAGCTTTACAGGCTGGTGGAGCATCTTTTCACCTTTCCGCGACAGCCCAAAATCAACAATGGCCGCCTTCCCGTCAGAAAGCTTTATAGGTTTGATCCCAAGCAGCTCCGCAAGATGGTTATACTCGGCTTGCTTCACTAGGGTAAGCGTTTGATTGCCTTCGGCAGTATTATAATAATTAAGCTCAAGTAAAGTCTTTTCAGCGGTAACCTTGGATTCGCTTAAGCTCTGATCAATCAGTTGTACATGGGCTTGTTCCTTGCTGTCGCTATCCGCGGCCAGGTATGTGAACAGATAAGGATTTTCCTTTGTCATTGACCCATTAAGCATGGATTGAAATCCGTACAATGCGCCTATGGCACTAAAGGAAACTGTAGAGATGATGGCGACCAGAAAAAAGGAGCGTGCATTGTCCTTCATCCGGTAGGAGAGATCGGAGAACAGCAGCATATTGGTCTTAAACCAGAAAAAACGCTCTTTTCGCTTCAGCTTCCGGATCAGATATACACTGAGCTGTGTGAACAGCAGATACGTACCAATAGTCACCATAATTACTACAGGCGGAAGCAAGAACACAACATCCAAGCCGCTTGCCCGTAAAGAAAGGAAATAGCTGGTCCCAAGTAATGCCACCACAAGCAGTGACAGCAGCAGTGAAGCCTTCGGCTCCCGCTTGGGCTGACGGTCCGCCTTGATGAGTGTGATCAGCTTGCCGCTCCGCAGCACCACCGAAATAAACAGGGAGATCAGAACGAACAGCAGCAGGAATGAAGCCAGTGTAAGGAAGATTGCCTTGAACGGAAAATAGAATTGCAGCTGCTCATTAAGCGCAAGCGCCTGCTCTCCTGCAAGCAAAATCCCCTTTGCAAACACAATACCGAGACCGATACCACTAATAGTTGCCCCGAACCCGATAATCATATTCTCCAGAAAAATCATCGTCCGCAGCTGGCGGGTAGTCATACCCTGCATCATCATTGATCCGAATTCCCTTTTCCGCGATTGCAGAAATGCGCTCATTGAGTAAAGCACGAAAAAAAAGGAAAACACATAGATAATCCATTTCGACACCGAAAGGGCAACCACCGCACTCGACTGCATACGATCTTCGCTGAGCATCGGATGAAACGCAAAGATGGAAAAGGTGAAAAACACCATTACGGTAAACATACTGCTCAAGAAATAGGCGGTGTAGAGCCGTTTATTCCGGCTGACGTTACGGAATGCGAATTGACGAAACGTCATTTCCATATCCCCCCAGCAGCGAAAGTGTATCAATGATTTTCTGGAAAAAGCTTTGGCGGTTGTCCCCACGGTGGATCTCCGTATAAAATCTGCCATCTTTAATGAACACTACCCGATGGCAATAGCTGGCCGCCACAGCGTCATGGGTGACAAGCATCATGGTCGTTTTCTGTTCCCGGTTGATGGTTTCCAGCATATCCATGACATCCTTTGCCGCTTTGGAATCCAGATTACCGGTGGGTTCATCTGCCAGCAGCAGCTTGGGTGAATGAATCATAGCTCTGGCGATTGCCGTCCGTTGGGCCTGCCCCCCGGAGATTTCATAGGTACGTTTTTTCATGATGGCGGTAATTCCCAGCTTATCGGCAATCGTTTGTGCCTTTTGCTTCATTTCACTGATCTGGGTGCCATCCAGTGTCAGCGGCAGCACAATATTCTCCTCCACGGTCAGGGTATTCAGCAGATTGAAGTCCTGAAAAACAAAACCTAGCTGCCGGCGGCGAAATACCGCCAAATCGTTTTTGCTCAGCTTACCTATATCTTTGTTGTCGATGATAATTTCCCCTGTGGTTGGGCCGTCGACTGTGGCAATCATATTAAGAAGTGTTGTTTTTCCGCTTCCTGAAGGACCCATAATCCCGACGAATTCTCCTGCATCGATAGTTAAATCAATGTCGGTCAACGCCCGGTAGGCCACATTTCCTTCATATATTTTACTGACCTGTCTTACCTCCAGCATTATGCTTCTATCTCCTCTCCTGCGTTAAATCCTTCTATAAACCCACTATACCGGAGACACAGAACATCAACTATCGATTTAGGTTTCACTTTTATTACACGGATGTAAGCTAATGATTGGCTGCAAAAACAATGCGCACCACTGTACCTACGCCAACCTCCGACTCCAGCTCAAGCCGGTGCCCGAGACGGTCGGCAGACTCCTTCGTCAAATACAGTCCCATTCCTGTAGATTCACGCAGCCCCCGCCCGTTGTCGCCAGTAAAAAAAGGGTCAAAGACCCGTTTGAGATCAGACGCCTGGATCCCTATCCCTTGATCTCTGACCTCAATGACAGCATCAGCACCCCGTAAGTAGCAGGAAACGACAATCCTATTATCCTCTGTATCTTTGGCCGCTGAATATTTGATGGCATTGTTAATGATTTGGGACAGCATAAAGAACAGCCATTTCTCATCGCTCTGGGCAGTAATCCCGGGATCCCCAGCCAGAACCTCGGGAAATATCCGGTTGCGGATGAACAGGCGTTTGTGGTCATGTACAACCTCGTTCACGAGCTGCGGCAGAACGACCGGTTTGACATGAAAATCCTTTTCAAAGGCACGGAGCCTGGCCATGTATAACACCGTATGCAGGCCGCTGCGCATCCGCTCCAGCTCCTCACGGATGCTGGCAAACTCAGGCTCATCCATATTCTGAACCGTGAGCTCAATGACTGACAGCGGCGTTTTCATTTGATGAACCCATTGATCAATAAAGGTTAAGTGCTGCTCCTGCTGCTTTTTCACCGCTATAAGCTGCTGCATGGAATGGCGGTACTGAGCATGCAGCAATTCTTCAAGCGCTTTGGATACAGGTGTGTTATCAATCTTTCGATAAGATTCGTCCAGCGTTTCCAGTGGCCGGCTCAAGCGAAGATAGTAACGGCGCCGGGTGAGATAATGCCGGACCAGATAACAACCGAGGAAGAAAAAACCTATAAAGATCGCATAAAGAGCAGTTGAAAGATGGTTATAGCCGTCGAGCCAGTAAATAGTTAATATTGCAGCAAATTGAACAATTTGAAGGGCAATCAATAAAGTATGCTCCCGGATAAACAGCTTCATTGGCTATCCTCTATCCAGGTGACGTTTAACCTATAGCCTGATCCCCTGACTGTAAGTACAGCTTCCTCGATGCCAAGCTCCTGGAACTTCTTCCGGACCCGTGTAATATTTACGTTGAGCGTATTTTCATCCACAAAAGCTTGCGGATCCCACAGCTTCTCCAGCAAGGCCTCTCTGCTGGCCACCCTTGGGTAGCGCTCCATGAGGCTCTCTATTATATCCGATTCTTTTTTAGTCAAGGTCACCATGGATTGTCCCAGCTGCAGCTCAAGCCTTTCGGGATAGAGAATAAGCCCCTCCAGCTCTATCACCGGCTCCTCGCGTCTCGCCGCATACTCCCCGTAGGCACGGCGGAGATGGCTGTGAATCTTGGCCAGAACAACCCCTGAATGAAATGGCTTGGTGATATAGTCATCCCCGCCATTCTCAAGTGCCATAATCTGATCCATTTCACCTTCACGGGCCGAAATAAACAGTACCGGACAGGTGGAAATCCGGCGGATTTGCCGGCACCAGTAATAACCGTCGTAACTCGGGAGATTCACGTCAAGCAGCACCAGCTCCGGCTTAACCTGCTGGAATTCCTCAAACACCTGTTGAAAGTCCTTCACCCGTACCACATCATAACCGTACTTTAAAATAGCAGACAGCAGAAGATCCGCAATTTTGGGATCATCCTCCACAATCATAATTTTGAACATATTCATGGCACTCCTTATGGGGTTCATCTATGTTAATATTAAACAGCTCAAAGCGCCGGCTCCGGCATCGGGTTCCCCGCCTTTTCAAGGACAATATGTGCCCGCAATTTCAATATTGCTTTTAACCCCTGGCCTTTGTCACTTTCCAGAATAAGCATGCCTTGGTGGGCCTGTGCGATTCGTGCAACCATCGGAAGTCCCAATCCATGACCTTGACGAACAGGGCGGATCCGCCCAGCCGTATAGGGCAAAACAACAACTTCTGATAAAAGCTCCTTAGGAATGCCCGTCCCGTTATCCGCAACAACAAATTGATAGAAGGCACCTTCAGAAGAACTTGACGTCTCTAGTATAATCCGGCAGCCTTCCGGGTTATGCCGTACGCTGTTATGAACCAGATTGCTTACCGCACGATACAGCAATCTCTCATCCCCCATAATTCTCAAGCTCTCATCACTGATCTTGATTGTAATGGGATAGCGCTCATCCAGACCGTTATTCAAAAACTCGGAAGCTACCTGTCTTGCTAGAACTGAGAGGCGGATCTGTTTTAGATGCAGCGGCTGCATTTCGTATTCTAGCATGGATACCAGATTCAGGTCATTCACCAAAGATCGCAGAATCTCTCCCTGCCGCCGGATAATGGCTGCATGCTGTTTTTGTTCAGTTGTCAGTCCGGGTTGCTCTTCCAGTTCACTTGCATAGCCCAGAATCATGGAAAGCGGCGTACGGATATCATGGGAAATACCTGCAATCCAATTGGAGCGTGCTCCATCTCTGGCCTTAAGCGCGTCATTTTTATTCTGCAGCATATCCGAAGTTGAATTAATGCTTTCTGACAGGTCACGGAAAATGCCACCCTTGTCCATATGGACCGGCCTCTCCTTCGCCAGGGCATGAATCCCCTCAATCAGTGGCCGAATGCTGCGGATTAAGCGGTTCCCCGTGAATAAGGATAACAGTAAAGCCAGAGCGATATTGGCTGCGAAGACCAGTACAATTCTTATGGGCAGTGACTTGAGCCAATCCACCAAAAATTCAAACTGGTATTTTACATACGTATTCTTCGGATACCCTAAGACAAGCAGCCCCGCTTTATGTTCCCAGACGTACACAGGATACTCCTTGAGATAAAAGCGTGAAAATTTAGCCACATCAATAAGAGTATAGGCACGCGGAATTTCTTCAGGCAACTTCTCACTCCAGCTTACCTCCCCTTTCTCATCCAGCAGCATAACCCATGCTTGATCCTGTTTCAGGAGATTCGCTGCTTGCGCATCTAAAGTATATTTTCCGTTCCCCCCCGTAAGTCCTTCTGCAATCTGCTGTACAACCGTCTCTGGAGAAGGCCTTTTATGCACTTCCTTGAATACCAGGGAGCCCAGCATAATGAAGTTGAACAGAAGCAGCATGACGGAAACCAGAATCGTCGCTACAACAAATTTCCGTAAAATCCGGATAACCCCATCCATTACCGGTCCCCCTGTACAAGCAGCTTATAACCAAGTCCTCTTACCGTAAGTAAATGCACGGGTTTGGATGGTTCCTCTTCTATTTTTTCACGGATTCGCCGCACATGTACCATTAATGTATTCTCATAGCCGAAGCTGTCATCTCCCCAAACCGCCTGACATAGGGCGTCGCTTGTTACGATTCTTCCTTGGTTCTCATGCAGTTTAATCAGGATTGCGTGTTCTTTGGCTGTCAGTGGAAGCTCGGTGCCCTCTCTACGCACAACAGCGCTTTCCAAATCTATCATCTGTCCGCCCAGCCGGAAGACAGGGAGCCTCTCGGGAGCATTGAAGGCATATGCCCGCTTTAAAATGGCCATCAGCCGTAAAATCAATTCTCTCGGCAAAAAGGGCTTGACGATATAATCATCCGCGCCCAGCCCAAGGCCAAGCAACCGGTCTTCATCCTCTCCACGCGCGGAGAGAAACAGCACCGGCATGTCCGAAAATGTTCGGATTGCGGAAAGAAGCGAAAATCCATCTCCGTCAGGCAGCATAACATCCAGAATGGCCGCATCCGGCTTTTCCATCCTGCAGATCCTCAACGCATCAGCATAATTACCAGCTATGAAAATACGAAAAAAACCTTCTTTACGTAAAAACATCTCTATCATTTCAAGGATTTTTGGTTCGTCATCCACGATCAGTACTTTTTTATTTTTTATGATATCCAATTCGCATCACCCTGTTTAGTATACCTGATCCAGCCGGAAACTCGATATTTTCTATTCTCATTTAAGGTAACCGTAAGGTTATCTTCAGCCGGAAGCAAGAAGACCTCTATATATTAATTACTGAAGAACAATTATAGAAATGGAGTTGAGAGGCTTGATAAATTCGTCCCCTATCGTGCAGACGCATAATCTTTCCAAATCTTATGACGGTATACACCGGGTACATCAAATTAGTCTGATTGTTGAGAAAGGTGAGATATATGGGTTTCTAGGTCCTAACGGAGCGGGGAAAACCACTACTTTAAAAATGCTGCTGGGTCTTATTAAACCTAGGGAAGGAACGATCAAGATTTTCGGCAATGACTTGGAGAACAGCCGGGCATCTATCCTTAACCAAACGGGTTCACTGATTGAATCCCCGTCCTACTATGGACATCTCACCGGGTTAGAGAACATGCGGGTGATGCAGCGTCTGAGGAACGTGCCCAACAAAAATATAGATGAAGTTCTGAAGATCGTGCGTCTTGAAAATCAAAAACACAAACAAGCCAGCCAATATTCGCTGGGTATGAAGCAGCGTCTTGGGATTGCCATGGCTTTGCTTGCCTTTCCCAGTCTGCTGATCCTCGATGAACCTACAAATGGACTGGATCCTGCGGGGATCGGTGAAATCCGGGAACTGATTAAATCCCTGCCCGGGCAATATGGAATAACCATTCTACTCTCAAGCCACCTGCTGTCGGAGATCGAGCAGATTGCGAGTTCCGTTGGAATTATCAGTGAAGGCAAGCTTTTGTTCCAGGGAACGATGGAAGATCTTCGAAAGAATAACCAGGCAACGATACACATCCAGACAAATGATAACGCCAAAGCCGCAAAAATACTGCTTGCGCATGAATATATGCCAAGATTTCAGGAAAAGCATCTCATGTTCGAATACTTGGATGACGGAGAGGTGTCCCGGATCAATCGGATTCTGGTCGAAAGCAACCTTTCTGTTTCAAGAATTCAGGAGCATCAAAAAAGTCTGGAAGATATATTTCTTGATCTTACCGGAAAGGAGCGGAGTCTGTGATAAAGGCCTTAGCTTTGGAGTATTTTAAAATCCGCCGTAAAAAAGTATGGGTGATGCTAACCTTGTTTCTGGCTGCGGAATTGGTGTGGGCTTCGCTGTCTATGAGCATCTCGATCTCCCGCAGTCCGAACAACGCCTCTTGGGAAGCACTGGTTTTCACCCTATCTTCTATGAATGGACTTTTTCTGCCCATTATATCAGCAATTATCGTTTCCAGGATTTGTGATATGGAACATAAGGGAAACACCTGGAAAATGCTTATGACAACCTCTATAGGCCGCAATCATGTCTATGCAGCCAAGTACATGTGTGCCAGCAGCTTGGCTTTGTACGGCATCGTCATCCAGGCGGGATTTATCATCGGCTTCGGATCCCTCAACAACTTCGCGGGGCCGCTGCCGGTGTCTCTGCTTTTGCAATTTATTGCAGGAACGCTGCTCACCAATTTGGCAATCACCTCCATGCAGCAATGGTTGTCACTGGCCGTAAAGAATCAAGCCTTTGCCTTGAGTCTGGGTATGTTGGGCGGTTTTCTCGGTACAACCCTAACCCTGTTTCCTTCTTCCATTCGCCATTTCTTCATCTGGTCCTACTATATGGATTTGAGCCCGGTGATGTATGTTTATAACGCCTCTTCCGGAACGTATTTGAGCGGAACGATGCACCTTGGCTTGCTGCTTGCAGTATTATTCATGGCTTTTATCTTTTATTTAGGCGGCAATTTTCACATTTCAAGGCAAGACATCTAAGGAGGTAACAAGATGCTCAGAAGCGTTATAACTGAATGGTTCAAGCTCCGTCATTCCCGCATCAGCCTTGTGCTGGCCATCCTGCCCGTCATGAGTCTGATGATCGGAAGTTTTAACTTTTATTTTAATCAAGCAGCCTTGCAAAATGGATGGTACAGCTTGTGGACACAGGTCAGTTTATTTTACGGGGAATTTTTCCTGCCGATACTCATTGCGATCTGTTGTGCATTCGTATGCAGGCTAGAACATAACAACCGGAACTGGAATCTGATTCTAACCTCCCCCGTATCTGTTTCTAGCCTATTTATGGCCAAGCTTATTATCGTAAGCTTACTTATCTTCATAGTGCAGACGTTATTCATGGTGATGTACTGGTCAGCTGGTCAGCTGTTTTCCATTTCCGGAGCCTTTCCAACTGAAACAATCGTCTGGGGCTTTCGCGGATGGCTTTCCTCGGTGGCTATTGCCGCCTTGCAATTAGGTTTTTCCATACGCATACGCAGCTTCGCTGCCCCGATCGGAATCAGCCTCTGTGCAGTCTTCCTTGGTCTGGTCATGTATGTAGCGAAAATCGGTATGTTGTTCCCCTACTCCCTGTTGACCATCGGTATGAGTGTGCTGAGCCAGCGGGAATTGACACCTTCAGAGAACCTATTCTTTTTCTTCATGAATGTTACGTTTATTGCGCTGTTTGCGGCGTGGTCAATTCATCGGCTGAAGCATAAAGATATGGCTTTATCCTGATACAGCAGATACAATTATGAACTTACCGGATACACAGCTCAGGGGAATACCAAGAAATTAAGCTTTACTGCCAGTAAACAGCTTCAGAAGAATGCGAGTTTGAAGCTGTTTGCAACCTTTCTGCGGGGTGTAACCCATTGGGAAGAAATATCGCCAGAAGAGCTTCCTGAGCAAGTAAAGCAGCATTTTCTGATCACACGCGGAGAAAAGCGTTTCGCCACTAGGTAATTTTTTCGATGGAGGCTTACGTCTCGGTGTTTCAAAGACTTCGCTCTTCTTCCAAAGGCGTATTTGCGTCCGGAAAGTGTATTCCTGGCACTGAGCATGAACGGACCGAGTTGCACTTATTTGGAGCTTTTAGCCTGTTACAGGAGGACAACGGACTCCAGCGCAGTTATTTCTCCCTGCTGGCCGTTTTTAGATAGAATGCAGAGCAAATAAGGTCGCTTGGGTCCGCAAAAGAGAATAAACAGGGGTTTTACTCCCCAGAGCCCTTCCAGTTTGAAGACACGCTCTAGAATACTTGTACAACTTCTTTAATATCATCGATTTCCTCAAGAATTGCGCGCTCAATAGCAGCCTTTAACGTAATCGTAGCACTTGGGCAACCGTTGCAAGCTCCCAAAAATCTTAATTTGGCTATACCGTTCTCAACCTCGACCAGTTCAGCATCTCCACCGTCACGCAGTAAGAAAGGACGTAGTTTGAGAAGCACTTCCGATACTTCATCGAATAAAATTCCATTCTCCTCCATTATGCCAGCTCCTCTCATTGTTTTACCAACAGTCAATTCATGCCTTTTTTCACCCTAGATGTCTGAATGATCCTTTGTTTTTTGCCTAAGAATGGCCTCTTGATCCGAAAGTTCCCTTATAAGCGTATAAATAGAGTCTAAAGGTACCATCACACCACAACTTGCGCTCAATCCTGACAGCATATTGAAGTAGAACTGAAGTTTCCGTATCTCTCGGGTAATTTGAGCTAGTTCTGAATTGTCCGAATTTTTTTTCTTCATTACTAACACCTCGTACTTCTTTAAAGAGTGATAAAGGTTTGATCTATTAAATTATTGAATCAACCAATGCTTCCTTCCATTTCAAATTGAATCAGCCGATTCATTTCAACGGCATATTCCATCGGCAATTCTTTGGTAAACGGCTCAATGAAGCCCATTACAATCATTTGTGTGGCATCTTGTTCTGTAAGCCCGCGGCTCATTAAGTAAAACAATTGTTCCTCGGACACTTTGGATACTGTTGCCTCGTGCTCCAAAGTAATCTGATCGTTTTTAATTTCATTGTACGGAATCGTATCTGATGCTGACAGGTTGTCCAAAATCAACGTATCACACTTAATATTGGACTTGGATCCTGCGGAATCGCGGCTGAAGCTTGACAATCCCCGGTAGTTTACTTTGCCGCCCTGCTTGCTGATGGATTTGGATATAATCGTAGATGTTGTCTCGGGAGCAAGGTGAATTACTTTCGCGCCGGCATCTTGATGCTGATCTTTACCGGCTACGGCAATAGACAGGATGGACCCCTTGGCTCCCCTTCCTTTCAATATTACAGCCGGATACTTCATGGTTACCTTGGATCCGATGTTTCCGTCCACCCATTCCATTGTGGCATTTTCCTCTGCCACAGCCCTTTGGGTTACCAAGTTGTAGATATTAGGAGCCCAATTCTGGATTGTCGTGTATCGGACACGGGAATCTTTCCGGCAAATAATTTCAATAACTCCGCTATGCAGAGAACTGGTACTATAAATAGGTGCTGTACATCCTTCAACATAATGGACAAAGCTACCCTCTTCAGCAATAATTAATGTCCGCTCGAATTGGCCCATATTTTCAGAATTAATACGGAAATACCCTTGTATAGGAACCTCACATTGAACGCCCCTCGGAATGTATACAAAGCTGCCGCCTGACCAAACCGCACTGTTAAGCGCCGCAAATTTATTATCGGCGGGAGGGATGATCGTTCCAAAATGTTGCTTGAACACTTCAGGATATTGCTTTAAAGCAGTATCCGTATCAAGGAAAACAACGCCCTGATCCTCCAGTTCCTTCCGCATACTGTGATAGACTACTTCCGACTCGTATTGAGCGGATACGCCCGCCAGGAACTTTTGCTCCGCTTCAGGAATCCCTAGCTTGTCAAAGGTTGCTTTAATCTCGGAGGGAACCTCCTTCCAGGTCTTTCCCTGTTTTTCGGAAGGGCGAACGTAATATTGGATGTTATCAAGATTTAGTCCGGACAAATCCGCTCCCCACCCAGGCATCGGCATTTTGTAGAATTGCTTCAAAGCTTTCAGCCGAAAATCGAGCATCCACTCCGGCTCTTCCTTGATTCGGGAAATTTCCCGGACAATCTCTTCAGTCAGACCTTTTCCAGATTGAAAAATAGACTGGTGCTCGTCGCGAAACCCATATTTATATTCGCCCATATCCGGCGCTTTTTTAGCCATTGTATATCACTCCTTTTAACCTTCATAAGACTCACTTTGATTGGCTCTGATTCCCTATGATCTGCCAAGTTTTTTCTCCACTACATCCTGCAGGCGGCTACGCACTCCCTCCAGCGGGATCTCCGAAATGACAGGAGCGAGGAATCCGAAAATAACAAGATATTCAGCTTCACTCCGTGAGATCCCGCGCGACATCAGATAATAGATTTGTTCCGCATTTACTTGCCCCACGGATGCAGCATGACCGGCGGTTACATCATCCTCATCTATCAGCAGGATCGGATTGGCATCACCGCGCGCATTTGGACTTAACATCAGTACACGTTCTGTTTGCTGACCATCACAATTGGTTGCACCCTTTTCAATTTTTGTAATCCCGTTGATAATGGCCGTAGCTTCTTCACGCATTACTGCGCGTGTGATCATTTGGCTCACCGAGCTTCTGCCAAAATGCTGGGCTTGCGTAGTATAACTCAATTTCTGGTCCCCAGAGCCTATCGCAATCACCTTAGCGTCAGAGATGGACCCGTTGCCCTGGAGTAATGTCTTGGTATCACTGGCGGTATAGCCATTATTCATCTCGCCGACAATCCATTCTACACCGCCATCCGCAAGCACAACCGCCCGCCGCTGGGTGAAGTCCGTTGTTGCTGCAGCAAGTTGATGAACAGAAGCGACCTGCACCTTGGAGCCTGCCTCTGCAAACACCTCTACCACACCATTATGCAAAACCTTGATATCATCTCTGCTCGATATACAATGATCCACATAGCTGATCTTGCTGTTGTTACCAGTCACAATCAAGATGTGAGGAGCAAAAAGCGCCCCGCTCCTATCGCTATAAAAGATCGCTTGAATGGGAACTTCAACCTCTATACCGTCTGGGACATATAGAAAAACGCCACCACTCCATAAGGCACTGTGCACAGCAGACAATCTGTGCTCTTCCGGCTTCACAGCCTGAAAGAGATAACGTTGAACCAACTCCTCATGCTCTTTTGCCGCAGTATGCAGGTCCGTTAAAATTACTCCCTGGGCGGTTAAGCTCTCGGACAATTTCGTATACACTACATCCGAATTGAACTGAACGATTAGTCCGCCTTTCACTGGAGAAGCAACCAAACCTCGAACAACCTCCGGCGCAGCTTCCAAACCTGACCACGCATTCTCAGCTTTGTAATCTCCACTTTCGTAGATATCCCATTTTTCTAGCTTGATTTTCTCCACTTTAGGCAACTCCAGCGTCCCTGCCAGCTCCAGTGCCTGAATCCGGCGTTCAAGCAACCAACGAGGTTCATCCTTAGCACTTGACCAAGCGCATAAAGCATTCGCATTCATTGAAATTTTTGCTTGTATACCCACTTGCTTTTCCTCCTCTTCAGCTTTCAAACTTCCTCGCCTACCGTCTCATCCGTAATCCCAAGCTCCTCCTTCACCCAATCGTACCCTTCAGCCTCTAAACGGTGGGCAAGCTCCGGACCGCCAGATTTAACTATCCGGCCTTGCATCATGACATGCACAAAATCCGGGGTAATATAATTCAACAGTCGTTGATAATGGGTGATGATTAAAAAGCCTCTATCCGGGCTGCGCATCTCATTTACGCCATTGGCCACAATACGCAGTGCATCAATATCAAGCCCGGAATCCACTTCATCCAGGATCACAAACTTGGGTTCAAGTAGCATCATTTGCAAAATCTCATTCCGCTTTTTTTCACCGCCGGAGAATCCCTCATTCAAATAACGATGCGCAAATTCCGGGTTCATCTCCAGCCCCTTCATTTTGCTCTCCATTTCACGGATAAAACGGATTAAGGATATCTCATCGCCTTCTTCACGCCGTGCATTGATGGCACTTCTGAGAAAGTCCGAGTTGGTCACGCCGGCAATTTCACTTGGGTATTGCATAGCGAGGAACAAGCCTGCCTGGGCACGCTCATCCACCTCCATCTCCAGAAGGTCTTCATTGTCCAATGTCACCTTGCCGCCGGTAACCTCATATTTGGGATGGCCCATTAAAGCTGAAGCCAACGTACTTTTCCCCGTCCCATTAGGACCCATAATCGCATGAATCTCTCCGCCATGAATCTCCAGTGTGAGCCCTTTTAAAATTTCTTTCCCTTCAATCTTGGATCTTAATTCCTCAATCTTTAATGTCGTCATTTATCGTAAACTTCCCTTCGGAGTATTCTTCGGCACGCGCCACCAAATCACTCATAAATTTTCCAATAGTCTGCAGCTCAGCCTCTGAATAGGATTCAATGAATTGGTAAAACCTTTCTTCTTTTTCTTTGTGCAGCTCTTTATGCAAATGATAAACGTGTCTTCCCTTATCCGTTAAACTAAAGTAAATCTCCTTACGATTGTTGTTCAGTTGACTTCTCATAATGAAGCCCATTTCCAGCAGCTTTGCACTAATTTTAGTAATGCCAGCTTTGGACAACCCCATCTTCTCAACAATCCCGGTATGATTTATCGGTTCATAATCACCAATGCAATCAATAACGTGTACACTAGTAATATTGTTGGAGAGCATGTCAATCTGGTACTTTCTGGCCTGTTGCCGAAACGAGTTAAATTCTTGTTCAGTATACAGCTCATTCAGATGCAGCATTCTAATATATTGCTCGTAAAGATGACCTTTAAAATGATTTTGAAACTCCAATTTCGCAATCTCCCCTCTCTTGTAGTAGTTGCAGACCAAGTTCAGTATCAGCAATAGATTGTTTTTCTTTTTTGTTCACTAGTGAACAAAGTAATATTAACATAATTGATATTGATAATCAATATCAATTATGTTCAGTATGAAGCAATCCTGGAGGCGCTTTTCATTGGTTCGTTGTCATTGTCATCGGCCTCATGCTGCGTTCCGACCAGTTGGGGTCTCATCTCCATTATCCTGGATTTATCCGTTTCGCTCAGGTGCAACGAACCTTTGGTTCATTTCTTTCGCTCAACCGCCTGGTCGCTAGACGCTCTTTGTACGTTTTTAGAAATAGATGGGGTAATTAGCCACCGTTTACGTATAATTGGGATAACAGGAGTGATTGCTCAGCTTTGCAAAAGCTTCGAATAGAGCTAAGTCATACCAGGACTGTTGGTTAAACCAAATATGTAACTTTATCCGAATCGTAATTAAGGGCAATGAGACGATGTAAGTTGGAATGTTTAAGTGTTGCTTAATCCAACGAAAGAACACTTCTATTTTTCTTCTCTTTTGGGCAGGCTTCGCTTATTATGGAGTGAATATCTAGACTATGGGTACGGCTAAAGCCTAGCCCCGTGTCTTCAATATTCAATAGGAGGATAACAATGATTTATAGAAACGCTACTGTTGAAGATATATCTGCTATAGTGGAATTCCAATTGCAAGTCATGGGCAGAAGATTGTTGCTTATGTGATGGCTGCCTCATGGAAGTATTGGGCTAAGTGGCCTCTTTTTCAATATTGATTGACGCTTTGAAAGATACAGAATATAAGGGAATTACGCTTAATAAGCTATTGGCGGTGCACCGCTAGCCCTCCTAATATAGTTTGCCTATACTCGGTCAATCCCCTTTGTATGTAATTGTAATTTTTGAACATCCATAAGCCCTATTTACCACCTCAATACCAAACCTCATGGAAATCGCCCTTCAACTAGCCTACAGAGCCAATTTAAAGGCGATTGCTATAATGATACGACTAGTGTTGAATCAGCCTAACTTACCGGTCAAAAATTGTGCCTCCCCTAGTCCAAAACTCCAATCATCATCATTATTTTCAACAATAGATACCATTAAATCGGTTGGTGCGATGCCGCATTCAGCTTCTAACCTGTCAGCCAGTAAGGAATAGAGCTTTTGTTTCTTCTCTTTTGGCCGGGCTTTGCTTATTATGGAGAGAACAACCAGATTATTGGTACGGTTAAAGCCTAGCCCTGTATCTTCAATAATCATATAATCCGCCGGGTGTTCGTGAACGATTTGGTAACGATCTCGCTCAGGAACGTCGAAAGCTTCCACAACAACTTGATGGGCAACATCCAAAAGTTTTTTCAGGCTTGCTTTATCTCGCCCTTCAATAAGGTCAAAACGAAGTAATGGCATTTTTAACTTCCTCACTTTAATAAATAGTAATAGTTTTTCCTCATATGTTGTCAACTATTCCAAGAATAGTCTTTGGACAAGAACACTGGCTTGATCAATGGTTTGTTTTACAATTGAAGCGGCAGGTTGGTCGCCTGCTAACCGAAGCCCCTGGCCCGCCCAAAGTGACATATACTCGGGGTTGTTCGATTTTGCAGCCGCCTGACGCATGTCCCGGGTCATCGCGTTTTGAATAGGGTAAGCTCATGGTGCCTATCAAAGCCTGGGAGGCGTCTTTTAGGAATGTCCCCCTATGCCCGCCTGCTTCGCTCCCCTGAGCCACAATAGCATCTGCTCCAGCTGCCTCCAATTGCTTGGCTTCATCAACTGTTGTTGCAGTTCCAATGATGAATATTCCATGCTGTTTCATGGCTTGGATCACGGCTGGAGATGGTATGCCAAAAGTGAAACTAAATACGGGTACACGTTCCTCCAACAGTACCTGTACCTGCTCCTCAAATGATTCTGAAGACTTCAAAATCGATGGATTTCGAACTCTTTTAATTTAGCCTTATCCTCGACTTTGACCCCTGAACAATAGAAAGAAATATTACCGTTGCCTTCATTTAAAGAATTCATTTCTTCCAGTACTTTTTTTAGATTTTTTGCAGTACCATTATTTCCATCAATTATATTAACATCCGATGAAAATAATTTTCTGAATATATCCTTATAGTAAGAAAAGTGAGTACATCCTAAAACAATAGTTTCATACTTACTTAAATCATATATAGACAATTGTTCTTGAAGATAAGGTAGCACTATTTGCTCGTTAAACTCAAAACTTTCTGCAAACTGAACTAATTTCGGAAGAGGTAATAAATCAACAACATGTTCGTTATCTAATTTAGTAATAAGATTTTGAAGTCTTTCTTCCCTTAGAGTAAAAGCAGTAGCAGTTACCAAAATTCGTTTATCTATATTTCTTTTTGTTTTAACAGCTGGTTTTACAGCAGGCTCCATACCAATGATTGGAATACTGTATTTTGCCCTTATTTCTTCGATTGCTGCGCTTGTGGCAGTATTACAAGCCATTACTATCGCTTTTACTTTTTGCTGGCTAAGAAATTCTATAGCATTTAAAACATACTTTTTAACGTCATCTTTCGTTTTGTGCCCATATGGAACATTTAATGTATCTGCGTAATACAAATAATCTTCATTAGGTAAAACTTCTAATGTATCATGCAATACAGTAATGCCTCCAATACCAGAATCAAAAAAACCTATTTGCATCTCTATTCCTCCAATAGGAATCAATTCACCAATTCCATTCGTATCTTGGTTCCAATACAAATTGTCCAGGATCTAACTAAGCTCTTGATTAGGATGAATACGAGCATAGTTCAAATTTCCTATCGTTTCTTTTTGACTTGAAATGACTGCACCGGATAGCAATATTATAGCAGCAGCAACAAGCACCAAAGGCAGCGATAAGGTAACCCAAGTTATTACTCCCTGCCAAATATCCGGATTCCGTAGCGGATAGATTAGCTTGTGATTGCATCAATGGAAGTATGGAAGTATATGAAAACGTCCGATCCCCATTGCAATGATAAGCATAACTAATCCACCGACCATAGTCTTTGTGGAATTAGGCAATTTCGCATTTTTAGCTTCTGAATTCTCCATGCTACTGACCTGTCACCCTTCTAAATTCAAATTATCCCTTTTCAAATTCCATTATTTTTTTAAAAAATTAGCATTAGTTCTCCAATTTCATATGCATGTGTTTCCAATGCAAAGTGCCCAGTATCTAATAAATGAATCTCGGCATTAGGTAAATCTTTCTTAAAAGCTTCAGCACCAGCCGGAATAAATGAAATATCATTTTCACCCCACACTACCAATAAGGGTGGCTGATATTCTCGGAGATACTGTTGAAACTCCGGGTACATCTTTACATTATTTTGGTAATCAAAAATTAAATCCAATTGTTTCTCATCATTTCCTGGCCGGGACATATAAGCAATATCAAGAGTATAACCATCTGGGGAAACTTGGCTTTCCTTTGTTCCATCAACATATTGGCCTTTGATCGTGTTGGGCGCAAACGCTGTCCGATAACTTTCTCTTTTTTCTTGCGTAGGATTTTGCCAATATTCTTCTCGCACCGCCCATTTCCCACCTAATCCTTCACGATAAATGTTGCCATTTTGGCTTATTATTGCTGTCACACGTTCTGGATGGTGCATGGCTATACGAAAGCCAATAGGGGCTCCATAATCAAAAACATATAATGCATATCTGGTAAGTTTTAGCTTATCAATGAAAGCTTCAATAATTTCAGTGATATGGTCAAATGTATAAGGGAAATCCTCTCTGTCAGGCGATGAGGTATTCCCGAACCCCGGATAATCAGGAGCAATTAAATAGTAGTCTTTTTCTAAAATAGGTATTAGTTCTCTGAACATATGACTTGCGGACGGAAAGCCATGAAGCAATAAAATGACTGGTTTATTCGGATTACCAGCCTCACGATAAAATATGTTTAACCCTTCTATCTCTAATGAATGATAAGTTGTCATTTTGTAACCTCCTGTTTTCTTCATAAGACCCGCCTCTTTCTAAACTAATTGTAACTTTTTAAAGATATCGTGTAAAATGAATCTAAACGATAAGTAATATTAAAATTATCAATAATTAGATGGAGGAATGACGGTGGACATCCGGGACATGCAGATTTTTCTGGCAGTTGCAAACGAAGGAAGCATTACCAAAGCAGCCGAAAAAATGGAATATGTTCAGTCGAGTATAAGTATCCGTATCCAGCAGCTTGAAAAAGAACTGAAAACATCGCTATTTCGTCGTGGGCGGCAAGGAGTCCGGCTCACAACATCTGGAGAGACACTCAAGTCCTATGCTGAGAAAATTGTCTTTCTTACTCAAGAGGCAGAACGGGTCGTGGCAGATAACTCGATCCCAAGAGGGCCACTTCGGATCGGATCGCCCGAAACCACAGCAGCGGTTCGGCTACCATCTATTCTTACCGATTACCTTAAAGCTTATCCAGAGGTGGATTTGGCTTTAAAAACTGGAACGACGGAAGAACTTATTCATTTAGTGTTGAAATACGAGTTGGACGGAGCTTTCGTAGCTGCGCCAGTTGATCATGCTGAGCTCGTTATTACTGAGGTGGGGGTTGAGGAGCTTGTGTTCATATCGGGAGGGCAATTCCCCTCAATAGACCAGCCGGAACAATTGCGAAATCTGACTTTACTAGTATTTCGTGTTGGGTGTTCATACCGACGAAAACTTGAGGATTGGTTACATTTACAAGGAATTATTCCTGCTAAAATCATGGAGTTCGGAACATTGGAAGGAATCCTTGGATGTATTCATGCTGGTCTCGGGGTATCCCTTTTACCTCGCTCGGTGATTGAAAGAGCCATGGTTCAATATAACTTGCGATCTCAACAAATCTCGGACGAGTTCTATAAAACCCCGACTCTATTCATACGTCGTAGAGATACTTATGAAACTGCAGCTATGTCCGAATTTATCCGGATTTCAAGACAGAGGTTCAATCTTACTTAACCTGCCAAAAGTAAAAGCAGCCAGCAGAAAGCTGACTGCTTCTTCCGTTTTTAATTCAAAGTGAATATCTCTTCAGTTTAACTTTTTGCTTTAATCAAATTCAATACTCCTATCCCCTTTCCAATTCTGCGAGTTTCTTCGAAATCATCACCTTTTCGGGTAAACCGTGTGCTAACGTCTCCGCATTCTCCATCACGATTATGGCCAGGGCTTGAGTCAAACGAGCATATTCTTCTCTCAATTCACCCAAATAATCACTTGAAATGAAAAGATTATCTTTTGCCAAAACCGTTGGATGACAAGCTATATTGATTAAGCTCACCAAGGGATAATTTGAAGAATCTCTAAATTGCAAGACATGTCCTTTATTATTGAAAGGAAATGCTCTTTCATTTCTATTACAGTAATATCCATTAATCTCACATGTTCCGTAATAGGCTCTTGTTTCCATTTTATTTTTTAAACAAAATTCCGTATTTTTAACTACCGCATCCAGCAATGATTGGAGATAATCCTCAGATGGCGGAATCTCCGGAAAAAACATCGTTGAAACTTTTGGCCCTGAATGAGTATGCGTAAGGTAGATTTCGCGTATCAGGCATAAAGTAAAAAAAGCATAAGAAAGCTAAAAAAAAGCAAGGAAATCGAGTTTCTATTCACGACTCTTCTCCTGCAAATATAATCCCTCAAAATATCGCAAAACATGATGCCGAAAAATAGTTCCGCTTTTATTTTATAATGAATGCGTAACGCTACAGGAAAAATATGCAAGCGGTTACAATCAGTGATCCGTATCTTTATGGGGGGTGTAAAGTGAACATATCGTTTTTAAAACCTGGCACCATGATTGCAAGAAAGCTATCCTTCGTTCTTATTAAAAATTAATTAGAGAAGGAGATTACTATGAAGAAAAAAAGTTTTATTATGTTATCCTTTGCGATAATACTTTCATTATTGCTGTCAGGCATCTCTAATGCAGATGTAACTTCTAATTATGTAAGCCCGCTTATGGGCGGTGCTGATCCTACAATTGCCAGGGCTGCAGACGGTTATTACTATTCAGCTTTTTCTGGCGATTCCTTGCCCCTAACGATGCCCTTAACCGAATGATAGACAGCGAGATTGTTCTTGTTAATTTGTTCAATGTTGGGCTGTGACTTTAGAACGGATATATAATTGTGCGCATCAAAAAAAACATAAGCCGTTGACAGCAGGCTGATATTCCAAGCGTTGTTGAACATAAGGCTGTATCTCAGGTCTTCTTCCATTTCACTTTTATTGATTACGGATACTCCGCAGCAGATCACGGATGACTCGGGTAAAGCGAAGAGATAACAGGACGCCTGCTGCGAGGGATATGAAAGCAATCAGAGCGATAATCCAAATGTAATTACGCATGCTTTCGGACAACTTGGAGAGTACTTGCTTCTTAGGGATGCCTGCAATGAAGGTAAGACCGGTTGTGCCGATGCTGCGCGAAACGGCCAGGTAGCTTTCCTGGTTGATCTTGACCTCACTTACTTCGGCATTGTCTTTCAGCACATAGACAGCGGGAGAAACGATAGAACCCAACTCTTGCTTATCGGCACTGGAATAGATAGCTCGGTAAAGAAAGGTGATTACAACACAAGGATGCCGGCCTACAAAGATGTGGAGCTCAATCAGTTGAGTACCACCTTCAACAGAATGACGGAAGAAATCAATTATCTCATCAAGGAAGTTTATGAGAATCACCTGCTGATCAAAGAGTCGGAGATCAATTTTTTGCAAGCCCAGATGAATCCCATTTTCTGTTCAATACGTTGATTACCATTGGCTACAAAGCAAAATTATCTAAAGATGAGACCGTTTACAAAACGGTGACGTCGCTTACGGAGCTGCTGCAGGCAGGTATTTATTCCAGTAGTCTGGCCAAGGTCCCGATTCGTCAGGAACTGGATTATATCAAATTTTATCTTTATCTGCAGAAAGAAAGGTTTGAGGATAAAATTGAGTATACGATCCATATTGAGGACGAGGCGATACTGGATCTGTTGCTTCCCAAGCTCAGTGTCGAACCCTTGGTGGAAAATGCCGTTGTTCACGGTGTGGAAAAAAAGCTGGGCAAAGGAATCATTCACATCCACATTTACCGCAGAATCGATTCGATCTATTTTGAGATTACGGACAATGGCATCAAATTGAGGTCAAAAGTTTCTTTTGCAAAAACGATAAGTCAGACAATCAAAATATATAAAAAAGGCTTATGAGATTGTGTAAACCACAATTTCATAAGCCTTTTAGCTAATACCGGCGAGAGGACTCGAACCTCCACGGTTTCCCACTCGATTTTGAGTCGAGCGCGTCTGCCATTCCGCCACGCCGGCGTATATTTAATTATTAGAGTAAAAATGGCGCGCCCTGAGAGATTCGAACTCCCGGCCTTTTGATTCGTAGTCAAACGCTCTATCCAGCTGAGCTAAGGGCGCATATTATGGAGCGGACGACGGGAATCGAACCCGCGACCCTCGCCTTGGCAAGGCGATGCTCTACCGCTGAGCCACGTCCGCACACAGTATGTATCATATTGCTGAGATTCTAACCCGGTGCCATAAATGGCGGAACCGACGGGATTCGAACCCGCGATCTCCTGCGTGACAGGCAGGCATGTTAGGCCAACTACACCACGGTTCCAAATAATTGCGGGGGCAGGATTTGAACCTGCGGCCTTCGGGTTATGAGCCCGACGAGCTACCGGGCTGCTCCACCCCGCGTCAGTAAAAAGTGTTTATTTCTTTGATCTTCCCAAAAGCTAAACATTCCGCTATTTAGGGAATCCTCTGGTGGAGGCTGAGGGGTTCGAACCCCCGACCCTCTGCTTGTAAGGCAGATGCTCTCCCAGCTGAGCTAAGCCTCCAATGAAAGAAGCAACTTAATGATCTTAACACATTCTTCTGATAAAAGCAATCTTTATCTGCGGAATTCGATAAAAAGTTGATGACCCGTATGGGATTCGAACCCATGTTACCTCCGTGAAAGGGAGGTGTCTTAACCCCTTGACCAACGGGCCACAATAAAGTTGTCTTTTGTGACAACAAAAAGTATTATATCAATTATAAGACTATATAGCAATAGTTTATAAGGATTTTATAATTTATTTCTTTCAGTAAGATCTTCAAGCTAGCTAATCTGCAATAATTAGAGCTGAAATTATGTGGGTAACAGAGTGATACCCAACTGCAACGCTATAGCCTCTACTACCTCTTCAACTGTCAACTGATCATTATTCAGGTAGCATTGAAATATCTCCTGTCCAAGGCCCTTGAGACATCGCTCAATCTGTTGGGCGGGCCAAGAGTTATTAGAGTCACCCCGGCTATTCAATCTTCTAAGCAGCGTCTCCTGGGAAGCACATAAGGTGAAATGATGAACCTCTACGCCTTCTTGCCTTAGTCTGCCAACAATCTCCATAAAGTAGCCGGAATCCGTAATGGTCATAGGTACAATAATAGTTCCACTGTACTGAGATTCTATGTATTTTAGCATGGAATAGTTTATTTCGCGCCAAAGAGGATGATCCTGAAAATCCTCTTGGGATATCTCGTGCGGAATGTTCTCTCGGATGTAATATCCTGCATTCTCCGGATCGAACAAAAAAGATTGTGGTATTCTGCGGTTTAGTGCATAAGCCGTTTCCGTCTTTCCAGATCCAAACGCACCATTAATCCAGATGATCATTAAAAATCTCCCCTTGAGTTCTTTCCATTCCTAGGATTGGCAAAGCGTAGCATAAACAAAAGACCACTGCTGATTAATCAACAGTGGTCTCTGTGCTTGGCGGCGTCCTACTCTCCCAGGACCCTTCGGTCCAAGTACCATCGGCGCTGGAGGGCTTAACGGTCGTGTTCGGGATGGGTACGCGTGGAACCCCTCCGCTATCGCCACCAAACGGGCATTTGCGGTACAAATGCTAAATTCAGGTCTCAGCATCGCCAAATGCTGAAAACAAATCTTCATCACTTGGTCACTTGGACCTCATGAATCAGAACTTGATTCCTGAAAACTGAATCCGAAACGAATCTGCGTCTTACTTATTGGATAAGCCCTCGACCGATTAGTATTGGTCAGCTCCATGCATTGCTGCACTTCCACCTCCAACCTATCTACCTCGTCGTCTTCAAGGGGTCTTACTAATTGGGAAATCTCATCTTGAGGGGGGCTTCACGCTTAGATGCTTTCAGCGCTTATCCCGTCCGTACGTAGCTACTCAGCCATGCTCCTGGCGGAACAACTGATGCACCAGCGGTACGTCCATCCCGGTCCTCTCGTACTAAGGACAGCTCCTCTCAAATTTCCTGCGCCCACGACAGATAGGGACCGAACTGTCTCACGACGTTCTGAACCCAGCTCGCGTACCGCTTTAATGGGCGAACAGCCCAACCCTTGGGACCTACTTCAGCCCCAGGATGCGATGAGCCGACATCGAGGTGCCAAACCTCCCCGTCGATGTGGACTCTTGGGGGAGATAAGCCTGTTATCCCCAGGGTAGCTTTTATCCGTTGAGCGATGGCCCTTCCATGCGGTACCACCGGATCACTAAGTCCGACTTTCGTCCCTGCTCGACTTGTTGGTCTCGCAGTCAAGCTCCCTTATGCCTTTGCACTCTTCGAATGATTTCCAACCATTCTGAGGGAACCTTTGAACGCCTCCGTTACTCTTTAGGAGGCGACCGCCCCAGTCAAACTGCCCGCCTGACACGGTCCCCGTACCCGATTAGGGTACCAGGTTAGAACCTAGATACGATCAGGGTGGTATCCCAACGGCGCCTCCGCAGAAGCTTGCGCTCCTGCCTCTACGGCTCCCACCTATCCTGTACAGATCGTACCCAAATTCAATATCAAGCTGCAGTAAAGCTCCATGGGGTCTTTCCGTCTTGTCGCGGGTAACCTGCATCTTCACAGGTATTAAAATTTCACCGGATCTCTCGTTGAGACAGCGCCCAAGTCGTTACGCCATTCGTGCGGGTCAGAATTTACCTGACAAGGAATTTCGCTACCTTAGGACCGTTATAGTTACGGCCGCCGTTTACTGGGGCTTCGGTTCACAGCTTCGGATTACTCCTAACCGCTCCCCTTAACCTTCCAGCACCGGGCAGGCGTCAGCCCGTATACTTCGCCTTGCGGCTTCGCACAGACCTGTGTTTTTGCTAAACAGTCGCTTGGGCCTTTTCACTGCGGCCCCCTCGGGCTATTCACCCTACCGAGGCACCCCTTCTCCCGAAGTTACGGGGTCATTTTGCCGAGTTCCTTAACGAGAGTTCTTCCGCGCGCCTTAGAATTCTCTTCTCGCCTACCTGTGTCGGTTTGCGGTACGGGCACCTTCTCCTGGCTAGAGGCTTTTCTTGGCAGTGTGAGATCATGACCTTCGCTACTCTAATTTTCGCTCCCCATCACAGCCCAGCCTTAACGATGTGCGGATTTGCCTACACACCAGCCTCACTGCTTAGACGGACATCCATCAGTCCGCGTCACTACCCTCCTGCGTCACCCCATCGCTCATAGCGGATTACGGTGGTACAGTAATTTCAAACTGTTGTCCTTCGACTACGCCTTTCGGCCTCGCCTTAGGTCCCGACTTACCCTGAGCGGACGAGCCTTCCTCAGGAAACCTTGGGCTTTCGGCGGATCAGATTCTCACTGATCTTTTCGTTACTCATACCGGCATTCTCACTTGTATGCTGTCCAGCGCTCCTTACGGTACACCTTCAACCTGCATACAACGCTCCCCTACCCCAGATACATCGTATCTAGCCATAGCTTCGGTGGTGTGTTTAGCCCCGTTACATTTTCGGCGCAGAGTCACTCGACCAGTGAGCTATTACGCACTCTTTCAATGGTGGCTGCTTCTAAGCCAACATCCTGGTTGTCTGTGCAACTCCACATCCTTTCCCACTTAACACACACTTGGGGACCTTAGCTGATGGTCTGGGCTGTTTCCCTTTTGACAATGGATCTTAGCACTCACTGTCTGACTCCCGGCAAGAAGTTAATGGCATTCGGAGTTTGACTGAGCTTGGTAACCCTTGCGGGCCCCGCACCCAATCAGTGCTCTACCTCCACCACTCCATTCACCGAGGCTAGCCCTAAAGCTATTTCGGGGAGAACCAGCTATCTCCGAGTTCGATTGGAATTTCTCCGCTACCCCCACCTCATCCCCGCATTTTTCAACATACGTGGGTTCGGGCCTCCAGTGCGTGTTACCGCACCTTCACCCTGGACAGGGGTAGATCACACGGTTTCGGGTCTACGTCCACATACTAAATCGCCCTATTCAGACTCGCTTTCGCTGCGGCTCCGGCTTCTCACCTTAACCTTGCATGTTAAACGTAACTCGCCGGTTCATTCTACAAAAGGCACGCCATCACCCATAGATCGGGCTCTGACTTTTTGTAAGCACACGGTTTCAGGTTCTATTTCACTCCCCTTCCGGGGTGCTTTTCACCTTTCCCTCACGGTACTGTTTCACTATCGGTCGCCAGGTAGTATTTAGCCTTAGCAGATGGTCCTGCTGGATTCATACGGGGTTTCACGTGCCCCGCACTACTCGGGATCCGTCTCGGAGAGAACACAGTTTAGGCTACAGGGCTTTTACCTCTATCGCGGGCCTTTCCAGACCTCTTCGCCTACCATATTCCTTTGTAACTCCATGTGAGACGTCCCACAACCCCAAGGGGCAAGCCCCTTGGTTTAGGCTGTTCCGCGTTCGCTCGCCGCTACTGACGGAATCACTATTGTTTTCTCTTCCTCAGGGTACTTAGATGTTTCAGTTCCCCTGGTCTGCCTCTATCTCCCCTATGTATTCAGAGAGAAGTAACTGCGAATTACCACAGCTGGGTTTCCCCATTCGGACACCCCCGGATCAAAGCTTGCTTACAGCTCCCCGAGGCAGTTTCGTTGTTCGCCACGTCCTTCGTCGGCTCCTGGCGCCTAGGCATCCTCCGTGTGCTCTTATTAGCTTAACCAATGCGTTTTTCCAGAAGGAAAATCGCTAGCATCGCTATTAATTAAAACTTGTTCACACAAGTTTCAGCTAAAAGATGTTCTAAAACGCAAATTCGTTTCGGTATCCAGTTTTCAAGGATCAAGGTACTACTTGAGAGCTTAAACTCTCAAAACTGACCAACGAGTGAGTAACAGGCCTAAACCTGAGTTTTGGAAGACATGCTTCCGATTTGAATGTCACCGTTGCAGGTGACGATTCTCCATAGAAAGGAGGTGATCCAGCCGCACCTTCCGATACGGCTACCTTGTTACGACTTCACCCCAATCATCTACCCCACCTTCGGCGGCTGGCTCCCTTGCGGGTTACCCCACCGACTTCGGGTGTTGTAAACTCTCGTGGTGTGACGGGCGGTGTGTACAAGACCCGGGAACGTATTCACCGCGGCATGCTGATCCGCGATTACTAGCAATTCCGACTTCATGCAGGCGAGTTGCAGCCTGCAATCCGAACTGAGACCGGCTTTGCTGGGATTGGCTCCACCTCGCGGCTTCGCTTCCCGTTGTACCGGCCATTGTAGTACGTGTGTAGCCCAGGTCATAAGGGGCATGATGATTTGACGTCATCCCCACCTTCCTCCGGTTTGTCACCGGCAGTCACTCTAGAGTGCCCAGCCTTACCTGCTGGCAACTAAAGTCAAGGGTTGCGCTCGTTGCGGGACTTAACCCAACATCTCACGACACGAGCTGACGACAACCATGCACCACCTGTCTCCTCTGTCCCGAAGGCCGCCACTATCTCTAGTGGATTCAGAGGGATGTCAAGACCTGGTAAGGTTCTTCGCGTTGCTTCGAATTAAACCACATACTCCACTGCTTGTGCGGGTCCCCGTCAATTCCTTTGAGTTTCAGTCTTGCGACCGTACTCCCCAGGCGGAGTGCTTACTGTGTTAACTTCGGCACCAAGGGTATCGAAACCCCTAACACCTAGCACTCATCGTTTACGGCGTGGACTACCAGGGTATCTAATCCTGTTTGCTCCCCACGCTTTCGCGCCTCAGCGTCAGTTACAGCCCAGAAAGTCGCCTTCGCCACTGGTGTTCCTCCACATATCTACGCATTTCACCGCTACACGTGGAATTCCACTTTCCTCTTCTGTACTCAAGCCACCCAGTTTCCAGTGCGACCTCAGGTTGAGCCCAAGGTTTAAACACCAGACTTAAATAGCCGCCTGCGCGCGCTTTACGCCCAATAATTCCGGACAACGCTTGCCCCCTACGTATTACCGCGGCTGCTGGCACGTAGTTAGCCGGGGCTTTCTTCTCAGGTACCGTCACTCCGGTAGCAGTTACTCTACCGGACGTTCTTCCCTGGCAACAGAGCTTTACGATCCGAAAACCTTCATCACTCACGCGGCGTTGCTCCGTCAGGCTTTCGCCCATTGCGGAAGATTCCCTACTGCTGCCTCCCGTAGGAGTCTGGGCCGTGTCTCAGTCCCAGTGTGGCCGTTCACCCTCTCAGGTCGGCTACGCATCGTCGCCTTGGTGAGCCGTTACCCCACCAACTAGCTAATGCGCCGCAGGCCCATCTCCTTGTAGCAGATTGCTCCGCCTTTCATCCTTCGTCCATGTGAACAAAGGAATTATCCGGTATTAGCTACCGTTTCCGGTAGTTATCCCAGTCAAAGAGGTAGGTTGCCTACGTGTTACTCACCCGTCCGCCGCTAAGTTAATCCGGAGCAAGCTCCTTCATAACTCCGCTCGACTTGCATGTATTAGGCACGCCGCCAGCGTTCGTCCTGAGCCAGGATCAAACTCTCCAAATTGGTTTTTTCGAGCGGTTACTTCACCCGAATTACTCCGAGAAAATAACCATCCGAAAAAGATATTGAAAAGAGCGATTGCTCAATTTGAAACATCTGACGAGAATTTACATTCTCACGATGAAATTTCTAAAGCGTATAAATACGCTGTGAAACTCATCCGTTTTGGATCTCACTTGCGTGATTTCCATACTCACTCGTTGTTCAGTTTTCAAAGATCAAGCTCGTTGTCAGTGTCGATTATCTCGTCACCAGCAACTCTTATAATATATCATGTTTTCCGATTCAATGCAACACTTATTTTTTCATCATGTTAGCAATATCAATCGTTCAACACGTTCCAATCACCCAAGCGTTCCTTCTGCTTGCGACTGGATTTATAATATAACATGTATTCTCCAACAAAAACAACCCACAGGATTTACCATTTTTACTTTAGTACTATTGGTATCGTTCGCTATACTATGCATGACACTCTTCCTAATGATAAATAAGCAAACACCAGAGAGCCTGCATCTTATGATGCAGGCCCTCTGGTGCAATAGGTAGATCTCAATTCAAGCCTAATTTAATTTGATATCCATGGATTTTTACTTTTCTTCGAAGTCCCCGTGCGGCCTGATTGCTTCGAACTTTGTTTAGGCGCAGTTTTATTTGATTTGTCAGCAGCTAGACCTGAGGTTTTAACTTTAGGTGTACCCGCTTTTCCCGTGCTGGCTTTGTTCTTAACTGGGGTTCCTGCACTGACGGCTTCCGCTGCTTGAGGAACACCCTGCGCAATAATCTCCGGCTCAAGAATTTCTGGCACACGGTTGTGATGAGCATAATTCTCCATCCCCGGATACATCGGATATCCAGGAATCCCATGTATTCCTAACGGTGCAACAGCGGCCTCATTCGGCATTGAGAAGGGTCCAGCTCCGTAAGGAGAAACCGCACCGGGCTGTGGCATATAGGGTGACATATTATTATATGCAGGCTGTTCATAAGTATAAGGCTGAATCGGCATTCCTCCACCACAGCCGCAGGTCGGCCAAGGAAGATTCATGGACTGACCGCCGTACTGCGGAACTGCGTACGCAGAATAATCAACAGGAGGATTATTCTCAGCCATAGCCGCATTTGCATACTCGGGAGCTGCATTTGGATACCAAGCATTGGAATAGTCAGTTGCGGGATACATGTTACCCGGATAATCATACGGAGAAGCACAGTCCGGCATATAAGCAGTCGGCTGGATAAAACCCGGAGCCGCATTCATACCCATCATTGGCATTGGCTGCTCATAGTACGGATATGCCGGCGGGCATTCGAAATAATATGGATTGGCGTTTAATCCAGGATAACCTGCTGTTTTTTCGCATGGTACGTCCTTATGGTCAGGCCAGGTTGCCGGCAGCACCTCAGATTTCTCCTTTTCTTTGGGCATCTCATAGGTTATGGCTTCTTGCGCAGGCACAGAAATTTGTACAAACAGACTTTGTGTTTCATGCACTACTTCCTGAATGGGAGCTACTTCAGGTGCTTTATTCGGAAGAGGTGCTGCCACCTGGACAGGTGCCGGTGCGGGATTCGGGGCCGGGGTTGAGACAGGGGAAACTGTCTGAACGGGCTCTTCCTTCGGTCCGGTATAGGTTTTTCCGCCAACCTTTGTTTTATCTACCACCTCAGGCGATACAGCAAGCGGTTGAACCGGAGTAGCATTTGCATTTGCATTTGCATTTGCATTTGCATTTGCATTAGATTGCATAGGTTGCATGGATTGAGCCTGGATTGGAGTCGGCTCATTCGCCTTTTTAGGAATATTGACAACTTCACCGGTCATGAGCGCATTAGGATTCTTGAGATGCGGATTGGCGTCAATGATCTCTTTCAAGGTAATTCCCCATGCTTTGGATAATTTCCACAACGTATCGCCTTGTTTAACGGTGTGCTTGTAGTAAAGCTCATTGTTTTCCGGAACAAGCATCGGAGCCGCAGGGATTTTAACTTTATCCCCAATAACAAGCACTTCTGGATTACTGATCTGCGGGTTAGCCTCAATAATCTTTTGGAGCGTTACTCCATACTTTTGTGATAATGCATACAGCGTATCGCCTTTTTTAACAATGTGTATTTTCACGCAGCATTTACCTCCTACAAATTTTGTGAGCCTATGCATCCAGATCAGTACGACACATTCCTGACCTAGACGGCATATGCCAAAGAGTTGTGAAGCGATGCATTCTTTACAGCTATGCTGCAACCCCCGCTCTAGGCAATTCCGATTTCCCGGCTCTGCTCTCAAGCATCGTAAAATGCGGTACAGCCGCCTCCTTCGTTACTACATCTTATGCAGCCCATGGGCGATTGACATCATGTGAACAAAAAAAATCCTTTCATGACTGGCATGAAAGGATTTGCTTATGTTAAATCAATAATTTAGTTGAATCACTATTCCCAGACTTTGTAGCCGTCTTTATCCACCGCATTACGGAATTCTTCAAGCAATTGCAGTGTAATCGGTCCGGCATGCCCTGCTCCGATAATCCGTCCATCGATTTCGCGGGCTGCAATAACCTCGGCTGCCGTTCCGGTGAAAAAGACTTCGTCGGCAATATAGACATCATGCATGGTGAACGGCTCTTCCTTCAGCGGAAGTCCCAGCTTCTCACAGAGTTCGATAATGGCCAGACGGGTAATTCCTTCAAGTGCACCAAGGTAGCAAGGCGGCGTGTACACCACACCTCTTTTGACGATGAAGATATTATCCCCCGAACCTTCCGTTACGTACCCTTGAGCGTTCATCATAATCGCTTCGTCAGCCTCAGCGAGATTGGACTGAATCTTGACGAGGATGTTATTGAGGTAGTTGAGTGATTTGATCTTCGGATTCAGTGCATCCGGGATATTGCGCCGCTGTGATACGGAAACCGCCCGCAAACCGTTAAGGTAAGCCTGCTCCGGATAGATAGCCAGCTGCTCCACAATGATAATCACACTCGCCTTAGGGCAACGCCGTGGATCCAGCCCCAGATTTCCGGGACCCCGCGAAACGATCAGACGGATATAGCCGTTGCGCATATCGTTCAAGCGAATCGTCTCAGCCATAGCCTCCAGCATTTCATCGTAAGTCAGCGGAATGTCCAGCATAATTGACTTGGCCGAATCATACAGCCTGTCCAGATGCTCTTTGCATTTGAAAATGTTGCCGTTATAAATGCGAATGCCTTCGAAAATGCCGTCTCCATATAAGAATCCATGATCAAAAACGGATACCTTTGCATTTTCCTTTGTTACGTGTTGTCCATCCAGATAGATCCATTGCTCAGCCATGAACTTACTGCACCTCCGCTTTCTCTTCCTCATAGGTGTATGTGGGATAGGAGCCCAGAATCCGCACCTGACAGCCCAATGCTTTGATCTCCTCAATCGCCGCCGGGAGCAGGACCGATTCTATCGGTTCCAGCACATCAATGTAAAAATAATAAGTACCCAGTTTCTTCTTCGTAGGCCGTGATTCAATACGCGATAAATTCAGACGCCGCCATGCAAATGCAGACAGCACCTGATGTAAGGCTCCCGGAAAATCCTCCGGCAGGGTTACAAGAATACTTGTCTTGTCTCCAACACTCTTGCGGGGAATCTTCAGCTTGTGCGGGCCTACAAGGACAAACCTTGTGTAATTATTATGGTGGTCTGTGATTTTCCGGTCAAGGATCTCCAGGCCATGCGTTGCGGCACCGAGTGCCGTGCCGATTGCTGCCCAACCTTTACCCGGATTGTTCTTTACAATTTCCACTGCTTCGGAAGTGCTTCCGACCGACTCCAGCTCAGCCCAAGGGGCATGCTCACGGATAAACTGCAGGCATTGGGCCATGGCGACAGAATGGGAAAGGATCTTTACAATCTTAGTATAATCCTTATTTCCGCTGTCATCCTTGAACTCCTGCGGGTTGCAGATGAGATTCTGTATCGACGGAAAGATCCACTCCGCCTGCATTGGAAGATTCACTTCATTAATGAGCCAATCGATATGCAGACTGACCGAACCTTCAATCGTGTTCTCAATGGGAATGACACTGTAATCAGTGGCACCGCCTGCCGTAGAGAGAAAAACGTCGGAAATCAGCTTATGATGTTCAAGCTTTACAGACTCAGCACCAAACAAGTGCAGCAGCGCTTCGTGGGAGACGGTACCCTGCGGCAATACCGCTATTGACTTCATGACTGTATTTCTCCTTTTATCATATCCAAAAATGATTGCTTTTGCATCCCGTTTCTTTCAAGCAGCTCAGTGGTAACCCCGGAAGTACATGGAGGCAGCCAGCGAGTGCGAGCCGGGATACCGTGCTGCTGCATCGTTTCTTTCAAAAATCGCTCAAGCTCCTGCTTCCTGCCCTCGCGCCGGTCGACCAGACAAAGAAGTGTAGGGCCCGCGCCACTAAGAGCAATTCCCAGCGCTCCATGCTGCGGGGCTTCGGCGAGCAGCTTCTCCATCCCCGGCACCAGCGGCGCACGGTATGGCTGATGCAGCCGGTCCTGCATGGCCCGGCTGATGAGATCAAGCCTGCCAGAGGCCAGTGCCGCCGTCAGCAATGAGGTACGGCTGATGTTAAACACTGCATCGCCCACCGTGATTTCGGAGGGAATGACCCCACGCGCTTTGACCGTGGCCAGCTCAAATTCAGGGATCACAACAAGCACTTCCAGATCCTGTGGCGGCTCCAGACGGATATAGTCGGCATGCCCGCCATCCCAGACAGCCGTAATGATTCCCCCGAACAGGGACGCTCCAACATTGTCGGGATGCTTCTCCAGTGCAGTGGCCATATCAAACAGTCGGGCATTGTCCAGCGGTGTACCAATCATAGCATTAGCTGCTGCCATTCCGCCAATAATGGCTGAAGCGCTGCTGCCAAGCCCCCGTGTCAGCGGAATCTCGGAATACATGGAAATCGACAACTCAGGGATGGTAACCCCAGCTTCCGCAAAAACCATTTGGGCTACCTGGTAGAGCAAGTTATTCTTGTCCTGGGGCACACCCTTCATCTCATCACCATGTAGGTGAAACACGGTTTCCGCAGCTTCCTCCATCTCAATCCAGGCATACAGCGACAAGGCCATACCCAGTGTATCAAAACCCGGTCCAAGATTGGCGGTACTGGCAGGGACTTTAACTCTAGACCTTCCGTAAATACTCATGGCTGATGAAATCTCCTTCGTTATTTTTACGCGGTTCCTGATATCTGGAACTTACTCCGTTGTCAGCCTTCCACACGATAATGGCTCTTGATCCGGTGGATGACCGCAAGCTGCTCCAAATGCCGCATTACCTTATTCATACTCGCCTTGCTTGCATTGTGCGTCACAATTATGATCTCCGCATCAGTATTATTTGGGTTGGCTTGCTGCACAACGGAATCGAGGCTGACATCGTATTCGGCAAACACCTGGGTGATCTTCGCCAGCACACCCGCTTTATCATCTACATGCAGCAGCAAAAAGTTCTTGAAAAAGATGTCCTCGTCGCTCTTCAGCTTCTTTTGCTTATACGGGACAATCTGCTTGAGACCGTTAACGCCCAGTTTCAGGTTCTTGATAACCGCCACCAGATCGGCAACGATAGAGGTTGCTGTAGGCATCGCACCTGCTCCCGCACCATAAAACATAGTCTCTCCTACCGCTTGCCCGAATACATACACCGCATTATAGACACCGTTGACGGAAGCGATCGGATGGCTGGCCCGGATCATGGTCGGCTGAACACTGATACTGAACGCCTCGTCTTCACATTCTGCGATTCCTAGCAGCTTCATTTCATAACCAAGACGTTTAGCAAACGCGATATCCTCTTTACTCACTCCCGAGATGCCTCTCACACTGACATCGCTGAGTTCAACATTTGTACGGAAGCCAAGCGTGCCGAGGATCGCCATCTTGCGTGCAGCATCGAGACCTTCAACGTCGGAGGTCGGGTCAGACTCAGCATATCCAAGTCCTTGCGCTTCCTTAAGAACATCATTGTAGGACGCGCCTTCCTGGCTCATTTTGCTCAGTATGTAATTGGTTGTTCCATTCACTATCCCCATAATCTTAATAATCTTATCTGATGAAAAGCCTTCGATCAGCGTGCGGATAATCGGAATTCCTCCGGCAACACTTGCCTCATAAAACACATCACATTGCTTCTCCTGCGCTTTGGCCAGAATCTCCGAGCCGTGCAGCGCCATCAAATCTTTATTGGCGGTTACAATATGTTTGCCGCGTTCCAGCGCTTCAAGGATATATTCCTTCGTTCCGGCAATGCCGCCCATCACTTCGACGATGACATCAATTTCAGGATCACGGATAACCTCCCATGGATCTGAAGTCACTTTGGAGGCGTCTACTTCGATTTCACGGGGTTTATCCGTATTCTTCACAGCAATGCGCTCAATGAGAATCGGGGAGCCCACTTGACTGCTCAGATCCTCCTGATTTCCTTCTACGATACGGACCACGCCCGTACCTACTGTTCCCAGCCCCAATAAACCAACTTTAACCGGCTTCATTTGAATCCTCCTAAAAGTTATATGAAGCTATACTTCACAGAATAATGATCGCGATAAAACTGCTTCGTAAACATCTTAACCCTGGCCGATAATAAAAGCGCGCTTCACTCCAGAAATTTCCTTCAGGCCATCAAGCATGTCGCCCATTTCTTCATTCAAATGCGAGATCTCCACGGAGATCACAACATTGGCCCGCCCTTGGAGCGGAATACTCTGGTGGATCGTCAGCACGTTGGCTCCGTGAACTGCCACACAGCCGAGTACCTTGGACAGCATACCGGACTCATGCTCCAGATCAATGGAGATCGTGACAATGCGTTCGCGCTCCAGTTGATGAATCAGATGTATGCCGTCCTTATATTTATAAAAAGCGCTGCGGCTAAGTCCAACCCTCTCAACACCCTCGTGCACCGTCTTGGCATCTCCCGCCTCAAGCAGCTGTTTGACCTGCATCGTCTTCAGCACAGCATCAGGCAATATGTCCTCACGGACCAAATAATAGCGTTCTTTCACGAACGTCCTCACCCCAAAGACTTTTGTGTTTTCTTAGTGGACATTATATAGGATTCAACCCGAATAACGCAACACATTTTCACACGGGGGTCATGAATACACTGCAAGAATGAAGCTCCCCACGTCCTCTAAGCAGCTAACGGACAGTCTCTCAGCACTTTAATGTATGCCAATTAACCTAAACCAAACAGAATATTACATAAAAAAACGCCGCCTCCGTCCTCCTTGCCAGGAAAAACGTAGTCGGCGTTTCTTCTATCTGCTTTATAGCGTGTAACGTGCAGCCTGCACCACTATTAATAGTAGCTGCTGTTCTCTACAAACTCGAATTCGAAATCGGCAATGCGGACAATCGTGCCTTCTACAGCCCCACGCTTACGCAGTTCCGCATCTACACCCATGTGGCGCAGGGTACGGGCCAGCTTCAGGATCGCATCATGCGTACTCAACTGCATACGCTTGATCATCCGCTCAATGCGCGGACTGTTAACAACAAACGCATCGTTGTCGCGGGTGATGGTGAAGGAGTTATCCTCTTCCGCCTCCAGCTTATATACCTTGCGTTCAGAGGTTTCTGCCACCTCTTCAACCACCGGAGCAACCGGAATGCTGTCAAGGATATCCGTAGCGCGGTAGAGCAGCTCCTGCACCCCTTGGCGGGTAAGTGAGGAGATCGGCATAATCTCCAGATCCGGACGCAGCTCGGCTACCCGTTCACGGAAAGAACTGAGGTTCTCCTCCGATTCAGGCATATCCATTTTGTTCGCCGCGACAATCTGCGGACGGTCAATCAGACTTGCATTGTACTGCTTCAGCTCATCATTAATCATGACCCAATCCTCAAAGGGATCTCGCCCCTCGGAACCGGACATATCCACGACGTGGATAATAATACGCGTTCGCTCGACATGGCGCAGGAATTCGTGGCCCAGGCCGATGCCTTCGCTGGCCCCTTCAATCAGTCCGGGCAAATCCGCCATGACAAAGCTCCGGCCGTCACCAACATCCACCACACCCAGGTTCGGAGTAATCGTTGTGAAGTGGTAGGCTCCGATCTTCGGTTGAGCTGCGGAGACTACCGACAGCAGCGTCGATTTCCCGACACTCGGGAATCCAACCAAGCCTACATCAGCCATTACCTTCAGTTCCATCACTACATAACGTTCCTGGCCTTCTTCCCCGTTCTCAGCCAGCTCAGGCGCTGTATTGGCAGCAGTGGCAAACCGGGTATTCCCCCGTCCGCCCCGTCCGCCGCGCGCTACAACAACCTGCTGTCCGTGACGGGTCATATCGGCGATCACTTCCTGGGTGTCGTCGTCGATCAATACAGTTCCCGGAGGAATCCGCACGATCATATGCTCGGCATTGGCACCATGCTGACTCTTGTTGCGTCCCTTTACACCACGTTCTGCTTTAAAATGGCGCTGATAACGAAAATCCATCAGTGTACGCAAACCTTCATCCACCCGGAAAATAACGTCGCCGCCGCGTCCGCCGTCACCGCCGGCAGGCCCGCCTTCCGGCACATACTTTTCACGCCGGAACGCTACCAGTCCATCGCCTCCGTCGCCGCCTTTAACATAAATCTTAGCCTTATCTACGAACATTCATGTTCACCTTCCTTACATCTCCAGCGGTAAACGCAGTTTCACATGAGCTCTGTCCTGCTCCAACTGCTCCGCCTTCATAATTTTTCCTTGGACTATATTATAAATTTGCCCCTGCAGCAGCTCGGGATTGCTATGCTCACCCTCACCTTCGAAAGAGATCAGAATGTCTCCTCCATCCTGTATAAAGCTTAGGCGGAGTCTTTGGGTATCGCCCTGCGGAACCAGTCCGCTGTATTGGTATGCCCTTACCGTCTGCATAATCACCGAAGTAAGCTCGTCGCCTTTCTCCTGACTTAGCTTGTCCTCCAGCTGCAAGCCTTCCTCCACCTGCACTTCCAGCTCCAGATTGCTGCGGAATGTGCGGAAAGACTGCAAATAAAACACCAGCGAAGGAATTCCCAATTTGGCGATACGGCTATCAAGCGCTATACGTTCCTTTATTCTTTCCACACATTGCACGGATTTATCAGGCTTGCCTAGCTGGATATATCCGTAAAGCACCTGCAGATCATTCATCCAATCATGACGATGATGATTCAGTGTCCGGTTCGCCGCCTGTTGCAGAGTCTTCTCCTGTATGCGCAGTTCCTCTTCAAAATGACGCCGGTTGTAAATAAAGCTGAAAGCAAGCACCCCAGCTACCCATATTCCAAGCAGCAGGCATGTGAAAAGGGAGGTACGCCAATACACGAGACCTAAAGGAAGCACTACGGATAACATGACTGCCCAGACGAAACTTTTCCAGGATTTCATTCTTTCTCCCCGTCCCTCAGTTCGCAAAATTCATGTCTAATTCAATATTCACATTGATGAAGCATATGCCATTTTCCAGTATAACACAGGCTTACACGGCAATCATTAGCATTCAAAGAGCAAGTGAACTATATATCGCCTTTTTTCCTGCAAAAAAGCCCCCGGCACTCATGCCGGAGGCTTCTACATGTAAATAATGTTCGGAAAGCTTACGCTTCCAGTGCCGCTGCTACCGGAGCGACATCAACCGGGTACACGCTCACTTTTTTGCGATCGCGGCCCCAACGTTCGAACTTCACTACGCCATCCACCAATGCGAAGAGCGTATCATCTTTACCGATGCCTACGTTAGTGCCTGGGTGAATTTTAGTTCCGCGTTGACGAACCAGGATGTTGCCGCCGGTTACTGCTTGACCGTCAGCACGTTTCACGCCAAGACGTTTCGAGTGGGAATCACGTCCGTTTTTTGTGGAACCTACACCTTTTTTCGATGCGAAAAACTGAAGATCCAATTTCAACATGTTGGTCAACCTCCTTCTTTAAATAATAACTTGCTGTATCTTAATATACTTCCCGTATGATTCTGCGATATCACTGAGCATGACAACCATGGATTCCAGCAAAAGCTGGATCTTGGCGGAGACTTCAGGATCACTCACCGGAACCAAGGTTCCGCTTAAAAATCCATCATCCATTGAAGTATCCAGAACAACACCAGTCAGCTTCTCAATCGAATTCACCGTTCCAAATGTAACTGTGGAAACACCGGCGCAGACGATATCCCAGCCTTTCTTCGCGTATTCCGCATGCCCTTTAACGGCAAAACCGACAATCGTACCTTGAGCTGAAGCCCGTGTAATCCGCACGTTAATCATTAACGCACCTTCTTACGCTTGAATCTTCTCGATAGTTACTTTAGTGTACGGTTGACGATGGCCTTGTTTCTTGTGGTAGTTCTTCTTAGGTTTGTATTTGTAAACTACAACCTTATGACCCTTACCATGTTTCTCGACTTTAGCTGTTACAGACGCGCCGCTTACCAGCGGAGTTCCTGCAGTCAGACCACCTTCGTTAGAAACAGCCAATACACGGTCAAACGTTACGCTTGCGCCGTCTTCAGCTTCCAGCTTCTCAATGAACAATACATCGCCCTCTTGGACTTTGTACTGCTTACCGCCAGTTTCGATAATTGCATACATTGTACTTGCACCTCCTCATGTCTCAGACTCGCCTAGTCTAGGTGGCAAATCCCCGTAGAAATCTGCGCTTATGTACCCGATCGGAGCGGTTACAGCATGTGCAGGATTAGAACAATCAAACACATACTTGAAGATATTATCATACTTAATCCAGATAGTCAATGGTATAGAGAAGCGGATAATTGCAGCTGTTTGGATTTGCTGATTATTCTTATTCCAGCCAGGCTCCAACTTTTCTCGTCCCTCCACAGCATTGGCAGATCACAGGGGCAAAGCTAGCCGAATCATGCCGTGCCTTCTTACGGGTCATTTCCAGCAGACCAAGATGTGTCCAGCCCAGAATATGCGTCTTGGTGCGGTCCCGGCTCGTCACACTCTCCAGCCGTTCCGTTACTAGCCTGCGGTGCTCCTCGCGTTCCATATCAATAAAATCAACAATGATGATGCCTCCGGTATCGCGTAGACGCATAAGCCTGCCGATTTCCTCTGCGGCCAGCAGATTTGTTCGCGTTACAGTCTCCTCAAGCGTGGTACTCCCGGTGTATTGAGCCGTATTGACATCAATGACGGTCAGCGCTTCTGTCTCATCCCAAATCAGCGTTGCCCCGCCCTCCAGAATAATCTTCCGGTTGAAGCTTTTATGCAGCTGCTCCTGCACACCATATGCGGTAAAGATGGACTCTTGTCCACGGTACAATCCAACAGACTTGTACCCTTCGGGAGCCATATCATCCAGGAATGCCTCCGCTTCCCTCACTGCATGAGCCGAATCAATCATCAGCTCATCAAGCTGCGGATTGAAGGCATCCCTGATAAATCGCTGAACGATGCTCAGATCGCAGTGCAGCAGGGCCGGAGCTACGGCCTCCTCGGCGCGGCGGACAATCATCTCCCACTGCGCACGCAGAAAGGACAGGTCGCCTTCGACGGCATCCGCCGGCTCATCCTCGGAGACTGTCCGCATGATCAGCCCCTCTTCACTGCGCCGCAGCCGCTCCCCCATCGCTTTAAGCCGGCTCCGTTCGGATTCCCGGCTGATTTTTTTGGAAACTCCTACGTATTCTGCAAACGGCATGTATACCATCCAGCGTCCCGGCAGTGTATAGTGGGTGGTCACACGTGCTCCTTTGCCGCCCCGCGGCTCTTTGCGGACCTGAACGACAAGCTCCTGGCCGGGCTGCAGCAATGTCTCAATGGAGGGCTTCACCGCCGGTTGCTTATCCAAATGGGGATGCAGCACATCGTCTACATATAAAAAAGCATTCTTCTTCTGTCCAATATCGACAAAAGCAGCCTGCATGCCTGGCAAAACATTCATAACCCGGCCCTTGTAATAACTGCCGACCAGACCTTGCTGCTGGTCGCGTTCGGCCGCGTATTCCACCAGCCTCCCGTTCTCCAGAAGAGCCATCCGGGTAACATGCTGTGTGCAGTGAACGATCATTTGTTTCATGGCTTCACCTCTGGGTTTCAATCAATCATTCATCGCCGCCGGCCGCATGGAAGCTGTTCTACTTTCCAAAATAAGTAGAGATCAGGCGCTGCTCCGGTACAACCGCTACTATATTCCTATCATCGTTCATCACATAAATAAAATGATATTGATTACGTTTAAATAGACGCAATATATCATCTAAAGGTTTCGCGGAATCCGCAACAATCGGTCGAGCTTCGCTATTGGAACGCAAATGGCGCGCATACATTGCCTCTCTGTTCATCAGAAATGCCATGAAGCGGTAGGGCAGATTCCGATGATCTGTCCTATTGGAATAGAGCAGAAACGCCCCGATCATCAACAGATTCAGCCGGAGGCCGCCGCCTGTCCCAAGCGGCAGCAGCGCGTAGCCAATGACAAGCACACTTGCTCCGATACTTATTCTGCCGCCCCACAGCAAAGTATAATAATACGGCAGAAACATACTTAGCGCAGCTTGAAGAACCTTGCCCCCGTCCAGGGGAAGAACCGGCAGTAGATTGAAGAGCGCGATAATCGCATTCGCCTGAATAAAATAAGCAAGAAAAGCCGTACTGCCTGCACCTGCCTGCTGGAGCATAACAGCCAGCAGGATCATGATTCCGTTCTGCAGCGGTCCAGCCAGCGCGATACCAATCTCCCGGCCCGCCGTAAGCCGCCCGTGATCCTCAATCACGGCCACTCCGCCGAAGGGGAGCAACTGAACGGATCTGACCGTAACCCCGGCCAGTAAAGCTGCGCAGACATGTCCCAATTCGTGGATAAGCACTATAGTAAAGAGCGTAAGCAGCTCCAGAAACTGTCCAGTTAACACGGAAAAGAGCAGAATCAGCACAAAGAGCGGATGCAGCGACAGTTCAATGCCAAATATCCTAATCAAACGATACCACTTCGGCAGGATCAATATAAGTCTTGTCTTTCATAATTGCAAAAAAAAGCAGCCCTGTTTCAGCGTCCTTCGTCTCCTGCATCCAGCCAACGGTGTCACCGCTCTGTATCCAGTCATCCACCGCAAGCTTTGTTCCGCTCAAATGACCGTATTCCGCCGTTACGCTGCCCGTATGGCGTACGGTAACCCGAATGCCGCCCTGTGCCTCATTGTTCACGGATAACACCCGTCCCGTGTCTACACTTTTCACCGTGATACTGCCCTTTGAATCCTCCGCAGGCATAATTTCCACACCTTTCAGCGTAGCCGCAAATGGACGGACAATACTACCCTCGAGTGGAGCGCTCAAGGCGTGGGCAGCCGCAACCTTTTGAGCCGGCTGTTCCTCGTCCCCGAAGATCGGGATGAACGAAGGCGCACCGTCAAAGTGTTCCTCATACCATACCTGGGCTGCGGCGAAGTCCATATCCTTGTTAAGAGCATCCGAAACAAAATCCTGCGCCTTTAGCGCCCAGGGCTGGTGCAGAAAAAATATGCCCCATACTGCTCCGAATACAAGGAGGCTTGCGACAGTCCGCCGGATAAATCCGGCAGAAAAATGTGATCTGCCGCCGCCTCCCTCATCCTCCCAGCCCCCGCGGCGTTCCTTCCACATGACCTCGGGATCCGGCTCCGCTGATGGAGCCAGATCATTTTTAGGACCCGCTCCCCATTCCTTAAAGCTTGCTGTCTTCTCGGGCAAAGCAAAAAGCGGCGGCACTGCCACAGTATCCTGTTTGTCCTCCAGCAGGTTGCGGATCCGTTCTTTACGGCGGCCTTTAACGCCTGATTTCTGTTCCATCTCGATCCCTCCGGGGGCTTGTTTTATATCCATTTTATGAAGTATGGAAGGTGCTTTAGAACAAGCCTTAACCAAGCGGAACATGGAAATGCGGCGAGCTTTCTTTTGGCGCCAAAACTTATTGGTATCTGCGGCTACAGCCCATAACCCTCCGGCAACCTATTTATCACAAAAAATCCCGCCGCAGATTTCTCTGCCGGCGGGATTTTTTTTATCTAAGGGATAACTTTATAGGATTGCTTGCAGCAGGTTCAAGCCATGCCGAAAAATTTCTTTAATTTCTTGAAAGCCCCCGGCTTGCGGTCCAGCTGCATCAGAGGCACTGCATCCCCCAGAATCCGCCGGGCAATATTACGGTAGGCTATCGCTGCAGAAGAGTCGGGATTCATCACCGTTGGCTCCCCGCTGTTCGCCGCTTTAATGACCAGCTCATCATCCGGAACAATTCCGATCAGATCGATGTTCAGTACCTGAAGGATATCCTCAATGTCCAGCATGTCCCCCGACTTCACCAAGCCAGGCCGAATACGGTTAACGACCAGCTTTGGCGACTCCACATGGGACTGCTCCAGAAGACCGATAATCCGGTCTGCATCCCGCACTGCCGCATGCTCCGGCGTAGTGACAACAATCGCCTTGTCGGCACCCGCAATGGCGTTGCGGAAGCCATGCTCGATCCCGGCAGGACAATCGATCAGAATATATTCATATTCCTTCTTGAGTTCAAGAATAATATCCTTCACCTGCTCCGGGGTCACGGAGGTCTTGTCTTTGGTCTGGGCCGCAGGCAGCATGTACAGCTCATCGAAACGCTTATCCTTGACCAGTGCCTGATTCAACCGGCAGCGCCCTTCTGCCACATCCACCAGATCATAAATGATCCGGTTCTCCAGCCCCATGACTACATCCAAATTGCGCAGCCCAATATCGGTATCAACCAGACATACTTTTTTGCCCTGCAATGCAAGTGCGGTTCCAATATTGGCTGTTGTGGTCGTTTTGCCAACTCCGCCTTTGCCCGAGGTTACGACAATCGCTTCTCCCATGGAGGCTACACCCCTTTAAACACATTTAAACCCTGACGTAATCTGACTATATTATGAATTTTGTCGATTTGCATCGCTCCGCTTGATAAATAAGCAAATTCCATGGTGCTCTCCCGGGTCCCCCATTCATCCGGAGGCCGGCTGATAACGTCGGCGATCCTCAGCTGTGTCGGAGACAGCAGAGAAGCAGCAATAATCGCTTCCTGATTGCCGTCTACTCCAGCATGAGCCATGCCTCTAAGCGCACCGAGGATATAAATATCACCCGAGCATGTAATTGTTCCTCCCGGGTTTACATCGCCCAACAACAGCAGATTACCTTGATGATGCAGCACCTGGCCGGAACGAACCATGCCGCTCATCAGAAACAATGCGTCTGTATCCTCAATGCCCGGCGCTTCAAACGCTTCAATGGAACGAATCAGCAAATTGCCCTGACTTTTGAGAATTTCCAGCACAGCTGATTTGTCATCCTCCGTCACAATACGGCTGCCCAGCTTAATATCTACATGCACAATCGGTCCAGTCAGAATATTTTGATGGCTGTGCTCCAGCTTATAGCGAAGCTCGCTTAAGAGATCTTCAAAGGGACACTTGTCGTCTAGCAGGAATACCAGGCCGTCCTTGATGCCCTTAATCCTCACATGCTTGGATTTTACTGTCATATGCCTGTCCCCCTATCCTGAATCATTCGTGCCGGGCCGGGCAAATTCCTTCTTTCAGCCGAAAGAAATGCAGGCCGCTTCACGCCGTTTCCTCCTTACGGGTCTCCTTCTTCAGCAGCTCGAGTTGACGCCGCAGCGGAATGTAGAGGAGCAGGGCCATAGCAAAATGAAACAGCATGGTAGGCAGCATATGATGCAGGAGCGCCCAATTATAAGGCTCCTGGTTCAAATTAAACACGCTGTAAATAGCGAACAGTACGCTGTCCTGAAGCAGACTGCCAAGCAGGACAACAGTCATCATCATCGGCAGCGGTGCGCGCGGGATCTGGAAAATAAGACCAATTAAATAGGCGGACAACCCCATGGCAAAGGAATGAGCACCGAGAATTCTGCCGTAATAAATGACATCATGCAGCATGCCAAAAGACAATCCTAGTATAAGTGCAGTATGACGGTGATGGTATACCGTGACGAACAGAATCACGATAAATACAAGATTCGGAATAATCCGCAACTGCCAGGCGTCCGGAAGCAGCCAGGGCAGAATGGCGCCTTCCAAAATAAACAGGAGAAACAATAACAGAATAAGAACCGACCTGCGCATCTTCACTATTCGGCACGCTCCTCCTGAGATACAACAATCAGCAGTTTCCAGTCCTGAAATTCGGCACTGGGCTTGATGATTGCAGTCGAAGTTAATCCGAATTGTCCTTCCTCAACACTCATTACGGTTCCTATCGTCAACCCTTGTGGATACACTCTCCCGAGGCCAGAGGTAACGATAGTATCCTTCACAGCGATAGGGTCGCCCTGCGGAATCTTGTTCATCTTGAGCATTCCGGTTTCCTGATCATAGCTTTCAATCATGCCGAAGGTCTTACCCTCTTTACCGATGGCTGTGGCCGCTATAGGCGGCTGGGAATTCGGATCATTCACATCCATCATAGTCATCAGCTTCACGGTAGAAGTGAAATTGCTCACCTTACTGATAACACCTACGAGCCCATCTACGGAAATTACAGACATATTGGGCTTCATGCCATCACTGGAGCCAAGGTCGATCACAAGCGTGCTGTTGCTGGGTTCCGTGGTCAGGCTGAGAACCTGGGCATTAGTATAGGTATATTTATATAATTCCTTCTGCGCTTTAGTGAAATGAAGCTGCTCCTGAAGATCCTCATAACGCGACTTAATAAAATTGTAATTCGCTTTATCTATCGTATATTGGGCAGCTAGAATCTTCAGGCGTTTATTTTCCTCGGCCAGATCACGCAGATCCCCGATATCTTGGAACAAGCCCGCTACATATCCAGCGGGCTTGTAGAACAGATTCTGCACGAAACCGGTCGTATCACGGAGGAAATTTTCAGGCCAGGACAAGGATTTTCTTGTCCCCAGGCTGAACCCCATCACCACGATAAACATGACTAGTGTTATCAGCAATATGAATAGACGTTTATTGTTAAACAGCTTAAACATTTTCAACACCCTCTAACAACCGTATTTCTCCCACAACAGGGGTTGACATGCAACAAACCAAGGCAGATTCTAACGCTTGGAGCGCAGGCTCGATCCGCTGCGACTCTTGAAGAGATGGATATTCTCAAGCGCTTTGCCTGTGCCGATAGCTACGCAGTCCAGCGGGTTATCGGCGACAATCACCGGCATTCCGGTTTCACGTGCCAGCAGCTTGTCCAAATTGCGCAGCAGCGCACCTCCGCCTGTAAGAACAATACCGCGATCCATAATATCAGCAGCAAGCTCTGGCGGACATTTCTCCAAGGTCACTTTAACAGCTTCGACAATGGCATTGACCGTATCCGACAAAGCTTCGCAAATTTCATCGGAAGTAATCGTCAGTGTCTTCGGCAGTCCGGTCACCAGATCGCGGCCACGGATTTCCATCGTTTCGGCTTTCTCCAGCGGCAGGGCAGAACCCACGTCCATCTTGAGCTGCTCCGAGGTGCGCTCACCGATCATCAGGTTGTACTGGCGTTTGATGTACTGGATGATTGACTCATCTGCCTCATCACCGGCTACACGAACTGAACGGCTGGTCACGATACCGCCAAGAGAGATGACAGCCACTTCGGTAGTACCTCCGCCGATATCAACGACCATACTGCCCGTCGGCTCCCATACCGGAAGATCCGCACCAATAGCAGCAGCAAACGGCTCTTCGATGATATAGGCCTCGCGGGCTCCTGCCTGCTTGGTAGCATCCTCAACGGCACGCTGCTCAACCGCAGTGATGCCGGACGGAACACATACCATTACATTCGGGTGGCGCTGGAACATCGAACGTTGCTTCTGGGCCTGACGGATAAAATATTTGATCATGGTTGCCGTCGTTTCGAAATCGGCAATAACTCCGTCCTTCATCGGACGAATGGCACGAATATTGCCCGGTGTACGGCCGATCATTTTTTTGGCGGATTCGCCTACAGCTTCAATTGTTTTGGTATCGGTATTAATGGCCACCACGGAAGGTTCTCTTACAACAATCCCCTTGCCGCGTACGTAGACGAGCGTATTTGCTGTCCCCAGGTCAATCCCTAAATCTTTCGTAAAACCACCTAACATGCTTGTATTCTCCTTTTCCCAGTGAATCTGGACAATTATATTACATGTACCCTTTTTCTTTCAAACTTACAAATCTGCTGTCTCCGATAATCAGGTGATCCAGTACGTCAATTCCGACAATCTCGCCTGCCTGAAGAAGTCTGGAGGTCAGGGAGATATCCTCCGGACTTGGCGTAGGATCGCCGCTCGGATGATTATGTGCGCATATAATGGCTGCGCTGCTGCATTTCATGGCTGCCCGAAACACCTCACGGGGATGCACAATAGAGGCGTTGAGACTGCCCATGGACAATGTCTCCTGCGCTATAACGTGATTCTTCGTATTCAAAAAGAGACAGACAAAATGCTCCTTCTGCAAATAACGCAGCTGCTCGGTCAGAATCTCCGCCGCGTCCTGCGGACTGCGGATGGTAACCGGCTCGGTAAGCCTGGAGTTCGCCATCCGTCTTCCCAGCTCTATGCCAGCTTTCAGTTGCACGGCCTTGGCAGGGCCGATGCCTTTAATATTCGTCAGTTCGTCAATGCTCAGGTCCGCCAGTCCGCGGAGACCACCAGCCCGTCCCAGCAATTGCTGGGCGATATGAATAGCTGATTCCCGGCGTGTGCCTGTACGCAGCAGTATAGCCAGAAGCTCCGCTTGACTTAATGATTCCGCCCCATAATGCATCATGCGCTCTCGTGGTCGTTCTTCATGGGGGAGGTCCCGCAGCATAAATGTTTGCGACTCCATCCCGATCCCTCTTTCCTCCGCTATCCTTGCCGGCCCAGCACCGAAATGCCAACCCGGGACAGCATACGCTCAAGCAGCGACAACGGCAGTCCAACCACATTAAAGTAACAGCCTTCAATCTTCTCCACCAGGGTGGCACCAAGTCCTTGTATCGCATAGGAACCGGCCTTGTCGGCAGGTTCTCCAGTCGCTATGTAGGCGGAGATTTCCTCTTCGCTTAATGCTCTCATAGTTACTGAGGTTACCCGGTGCTCTACCAGAATCTTGCCCTCTGGCAGCCCGATGCAGGCCACTCCGGTGTATACCTGGTGGGTCTTGCCTTGAAGCAGTCCCAGCATAACCCTGCTGTCCTGCTCGTCCACAGGTTTGCCAAGCACCTTATCATCCAGCACAACAATCGTGTCGCTGCCGACGATAACGGCATTACGCTTGCCGGCAGCAGAGACCACAGCCTCCGCTTTACGCAAGGCCAGACTGCGCACAATCATCTCCGGTGTGAACTCCGGCGGTGTACTCTCGTCCGCATCACTGGAAATCACCTCGAAGGGCAAACCCAGCAAAGACAACAATTCCCGGCGGCGCGGCGAACCCGAAGCAAGAATAATGAGGCGTGAATTGTCAGATTCCACGTATAAACGCCCCTTCCCAGTCAGCAGTGACCATTACAGCCTCCGGTACAGCCATACGGCAGTAATCATTCCGGCAAGACTGAGCAAGCACAATTTCAAATGAATAGTGATGTCATAGGTTATGATGTCCAAATCGGCTTGCGGGGACCACTTGAGTACCGTTGAGGTTGTAAGAAAAGACAAAGTTTTTACAGGCTCCAGCAGCTTCGCGATCCACGCTCCGGCCAGCCAGCCCAGAATGAGAAATAACAGCAGTGTTCCTACATTTTTCTTCTTCATCTAAGTCTTCCCTCGCCATTTTTTGACACCTTAATTATTATACGGTGAAACTGAGTTCAATACAAACGTAAAATCCGGTGCGGAAATGATTACCATACATGCAGTCACGAGGCAACTGTGTAGGGGAGCTAACTGGGGTTGCGGCTTATTTAACCTTACCTGAGTATAACCCTGCAAGCAACACATAAAATCCCCCATTCAGCAGACGCAGCCGGATGGGGGATTTTGTATTTACGCTTACACCAAAGTTGACATCAGGCCCTTCTGACCGGTCAGGAAGCTCAACATGGATTCCTGCACTTCCCAAAGCAGACCCGGTGCTTTGTTCTTCTCATATTCATTCAGGGCAGCCATTCCCCGGCTCATTGCTTTCTCAAGCCCAGCGCATATGCTCTGCCCTTCAGGGGTCAGACCCGGCTTCAGCGCTTTGAGCGCCTCGGTCCACTCCATATGAAAATTGCTGACTGCCGATTTGTCCAACGTCTCGACTTCCCCGCTTAACAAGGATGCGGACAGGCTGCTCAGCTCATTAAGCAGTTGTCCGCTGGCCGCGAAATAACCCTCCACAGCTTGCGGTGTTCCGGCATAAGCAACCTGCTCTGCAGCCGGCAGCTCCACTCCTCTTACATAAAGCTCAATCCCCTGATTCTTCAGGCCGCTGCTCAGCAGCTTGGCCTGTTCGCGGTCAGGCGATATCCCGGCGTACACCCGGTTGCCGTCTGAAGGATCCAGCCCTGCGGCAAGTCCGGCGGTAAGCAGTTCCTGCTGAGCCTGCGCAGCTCCATCAGGTGTGCTGAACACGCCATATTGCAGCAGATAATAGCTTTGCGCCGCTACCGCCACCTGAATGCGGCCTATTTCACCGCCCGCTGGACCAGCATTCGGCAAGCCGGTGTCTCCGGCTACCGGCTGGTTAGCTGTCCCGGCGTTCTGATTCTGCATGGCTCCAGCGCCTGGCTTGGCGTTCACTCCAACCTGCGGATTCCCTCCGCTGATGAAAGACAATGCAGCGTATCCGAGCAGCAGTCCCGTACCAACGGCTCCAGCTATGGAAAGTGCAAACTTCCACCAGTAGGAGGGACGGCGGGTGTGATAAGAGCCGCCATATCCGGCACTTGACAATGAAATGTCACCGAACCGCTCAGCACTATCATTCCACTCCTCCACAGGATATTGCGGAGCTCTCTCCCACACATCGGGGTCAGGATATGGGGATAACAACGGTTGCTTGGACGGCTCAGCTTCCCATCTGGCTCCCTCCCACTCCTGACCGTGAGAATTGTAAGGTTCCAGATCGTCATTCCCGATATCATCCGGCGGTTCTTCCCCGCCAACAGTAAAGCCGGTATCGTAGGGCTCTGTATGATGCAGGGGAACCGGAGTGCGGTGAAGCTCCTTGTTCTCATAGTCTCTTGCCGTGCCCAGTCCCGCACTGGAGCGCCGTTCCACCGGTTCAAGCTTGCCCTTGTCCTGATCGATATCAAACCGGAAAGTCATTCTTCCGTTCATCAGGCGTCACACCTCGCTATCGTCTAATCTATATGAGAATATATGATAGAGAAGAGAGGAATATGCTATTTTGATATGATTAGACCAAGCTGAGCACTTTAGCCCTAACATTGTCCGCTTCGTAATGTTTCTGCAGCGTCCGGTAGGCATGGTCCGCAATGATTGCACCCAGCTCCGGTGTCTGGAGCAGCTTCACCACATGGTCGGCTATCCCGCCGGTTGTGCCCGCCAGCAAAATATTCCGCCCCGGCTCACAGATCAATTCTTCCGAGCCCTTCAGGCTAGTAACTACCGGAGTTTTGAGCGCCCATGCCTCCAGAATCTTTGAATGCCCGCCGCAGCCTTCACGCAGTGTTGCAATAACAGCCCTCGCCCGGCGTATGTATTCCCCCTCCTGCCTAGGCTCTTCAATAATCACAACAGAGGGATCACTTTTGGCCAAAGCCAGGATTTCGGGATGTGTCTGACCGCTGAAAATATAACATCTGCAGTCCGGTACTTTCGCCTTAATGAAAGGGTAAACCTTTCGATAGAATACCAATGCAGCATTTCTGCCCTGGTTCGTATGCATATTCCAGTGAAGGACAATGGAGTTGTCTTTAACGGACGGTTCAGCATCACTATAGTCGTTCAAATCGATAAATGGAGGGACTACATGCACCTTGCCGGCATCTGCAAAGGATAAAGCCTTAAAGGACAGGGCATCCCACTCGGAGGCTGTCAGCAGCAGAGCGGTTTTATTCATTAATTTGCGTTCTTCCCGGCGGTACAATGCTGCATTCAATTGATGGTAACGTCTGCTTAAGCCCCTTTTGCCGGCAGCTTTTCCTTCCGAGTGTCTGCTCTCCAAACGATGGGCATCCGTAATAATCATTGCGTCGGGTAATAAGGAAGAGATCATATCAATGCAGTTTCCAAGCAAGGGATGCGTTATAAACACATGGCTGTATGTATGCAAACGGCTGAGCGCAGTGATCTCCGCACGCAAATCTTTGTTGGCATCGGCCAAAATAGTGCTGCTGCGCAGCTTGTTCAAGGAACCGAGCAATGAGCTTCGCTGCCCGGGCACCCGTGTTACCCTGTGGACTTTAAGCGCCGGCCCAGCCGTATAGGGGGTCTCCCGGCCGCAGTGACAATACTCCAACAGATCAATATCGAATCTCTCCATCAATATGCCTAGATAATTCTCCGTTCTTATTTCTCTCTCAAAATCTTCCGGATAATGATGATGTGCGGATAGGAACAGCATTCTCTCTCTCATGACTATAGCTCCTTGGTTCTATGAAAATGATTGTTCTTCTAATAAGATTCAGAAAAAAAAGCAGGAGAGGTAACCGTCCTGCCACTTTTTATGAAACTTTAGTTGTAGATCAATAGTACCGCATTTCCATTCAAAAGATTGTCGATTTATGGGAGAAAAGATTATTTATTTAATTTAGACCAAACTGAGCAGCTTTTCCCTGACACTTTCAGCCTCATAATTTGCCATCAGTGTCTCATGCGCCCGGTCTGCGAGTACCAGGCCCTGTTCATGATCCAGAAGAAGTTTCACCACACTGTCTGCAAAAGTTACGGGATCATCAGCAATCAAAATATTCCGGGAATGCTCGTACAGCAGGCCTTCAGCTCCCTTTGTGCTAGACACAACAGGTGTCTTCAGCGCCCATGCCTCAAGGATCTTCAGGCGTGTTCCGCTGCCTTCCTGCAAAGGGGCGATGACTACCTGGGCCTTCCGGACATAATCCGCCACGCTGTCCACATAGCCGGTAATCACAATGGAAGGATCTTTTTCACCCAAAGCAGCCACATCAGGATGTACATCCCGTCCTACGATATACCATTTGATTTCGGGTACCCGGGCTTTCACAAGCGGATAAATATCACGGAAAAAGTAGGTCGCTGCATTCACATTTGGGAAATAGTTCATATTACCCGGAAGAATAATCCACTTTTCCTTACGGGTATTAACAGTTGTGCGGTAATCGCTGATACGGATGAAATTAGGGATAACATGCACTTTATTTGCATTCTTGACAGAGATCGACTTGAACGCTAAACCATCCTGTTCCGAAGTAGTCAGCAGCAGGTTGGTTTTGTCCATCAGCTTCAGCTCATCCCGTTTCGTCCAATGTGCATTCAGTGAATAGAAAAGCTTAGCGAATCCGCTTTTCTTATGCGCCAGCTGGGCCGACAGGTTGCTCTCGAAATTATGGGCATCGGTGACAATGACAGCGTCCGGCAACTCGCCCCGTACAATATCAATACAGCAGCCAAGCAAGCTGTGTGAAATAAAAACATGGCTGTAGCGGTTCTGATTACACAGTCTCTTAATTGCATCCTTCATGTCCACATCGACATGGCTCATATAAGAACAGTTGCGCCATGTATAAAGTGAACGCAGCATCGCCTTGCGGTAATTCATAGTTCGTTCCACTTCATGCACAGTAAGAGCGGGTAGGGCCTCTTCTTTATCAACCTGCCTCTGATTCCTGAAGGTCAGGAGATCCACATCATATTTAGTTAGCAGAATATTTAGAATATTTCCGGTTCTGAGTTTGCCTCCACTATCTTGCGGAAACGGATTCTCTGCGGATATGAACAGTAATTTCTCCCTCATGTCTTTGTCTCCTAATCTCCATTTTTTTCTGTATGTTCTATAGCGATGTTATGTGTCTAGCATATATTACCCCAAAGTGTATCTTCTTTTTGTCGTTTTATGGATTTTCGAGAAAAAAATTTCAAAAAAGCCCGGATTTCTGGAATGTCAAGAACCCCGCCCCTCCCGTCAGGGCAGAGGCAAGGTTCTCGTTAGCCGGCTTCTGGAGACACAATTCCGGCCCTGCTGCTTCGCTTCGTACAAGGCGTTATCACTCAGCTTATACAGTGTATTCAGCGGAACCATCTCTGCCGAGGTGACAGTAATTACCCCGATGCTTATGGTATAGGGCATCGGCAGCCCTTCGACAACCGTATCAAGTACGGAAAGGCGCAGCCGTTCGGCGATTTCATCACTTGCTGCCTCGTCCGCACAGTGCAGAAACACGGCGAATTCCTCGCCGCCGAACCTGCCGAACAGATCACCGTTAGCGAGCTGCCCTTCAATTTCACTTGCAAAATCCCGCAGCACCTTGTCCCCGGTATCATGGCCATAGGTATCATTTATACTCTTGAAATGGTCCACGTCCAGCAGCAGGAACGAGAAAGGGGAAGCTTCCTCGGCAGCGGCAGCAAGCAGGAGGCCGGCACGTTGCACAAACGCTCTGCGGTTAAGAATGCCGGTCAGTTCGTCATAGGTCGATACCCGCTCCAGCTCTGCATAGATCCGCTCCCGGGAAAGCAGCATAAAACCTGCTGTCCACAGGAACATCAACAGATAGACGGCAATATAAAAAAACGCTTGCAATAACCCCGAAACCGCAGTGTCTGTTGCCCCGGTTCCCAAGAACGGCTCAACCGCCCGCCCCAGCAGCGACAACATCACGAGGCTGTAGAGCAGGCCCATCATTTTTTGCAGCGGAGTCTCTTTCAGCTTCACGCAGAGGATATACACCGGATAAGCCATAAGCCCCGCAACGGACAGGGATGTCCAGACGATGACGATAGGCTGAACCCTCAAGGGAAACAGCATTTCTCTCACCAGTAGTCCAGCCCCGGAGCAGCCTGCAAGCGTATAGTAACTTCTCTTCACCCGGTCTGTGCTTGCTCCGAGCAGCCTCAGCAGGGCTAACATCTCTGCGGTTGCTCCCGCCAGGCAGCCCAGCGCAAGGATCAGCCGAAGAAACTTAAAGGGAGCGGAACCCTCCATCAGCAGCAAAATCAGGATCACCAGCTGAAGCAGCTTTGCAACTATAAATAATCTGGAGGTTCCATCCCTCGGGTAACGGGAATGGTAGGCCAATACCAGCAGCACCGTAAAAAGATTGGCGAAAAAAAGGCAAACGAGCAAGGTCTTTAGATCAAAATGGACAGCTATAAATTTCACCTTCCTGCATCTATAACCATAGGCATATGTATTCTCCAATCCTACCTTAGCATCTGCGCTTACCGGGAGATCACTACACAATTTCGGCCTTGCTGCTTCGCCTGGTATAATGCCCGATCTGAGAGCTTATACAGCATATTAAAGAATGTCCGGGGAGTGGGCAGAACGGTAATCACACCGATGCTGACTGTATACCCGCAAGGCAGATTCAACTTTGGGGCATCCATCACAGCGGTGCGCAGCTGTTCCGCTTTGCGGCCGCTGTCCTCTTCGTTCAGCCCATAGAGCAGAACGGCAAACTCTTCGCCGCCCACTCTGCCGAACAGATCGTCGTTTCCAAGGCTGCTCTCAATCGTAAATGCAAAATCCTGCAAGACCTTATCCCCTTTATCATGACCATAGGTGTCATTGACTTCCTTGAAGTGATCCAGATCCAGCAGTAGAAGGGAGTAATACTCCTGTTTTCTGACCGCAAGAGTCAGCTTCACTTCCGCCTCCAGAAGAAAAGCCCGGCGGCTCAAGATCCCGGTCAACGTGTCGTAGGTGGCCATTTTCTTCAGCTTTTTATAAGAATGCTCATTGGAAAGGAGAATAAAGGCTGCGGTACCTACAATCAGCAAAAAGAACATTCCCAGATAATATAGATATTGCGCAGTATTCGCGGACAAAGCGCCCATGCCGGGTTCCAGAAACAGGGCCGCGAACGCCCGTCCCAGCATTGACAGGCCAAACGCATAAAATACGAATCCCAGCATACTCTGAAGCGGTGTTCTCTCCTTGTTAGAGGTCAGAAGATACGCTGGCAAAATCACAAAAAACATCGACCACAGCGATGTAGACACGACCCGCAAATTCGGACGGTTAAAAAACAGCGCGATCATGCAAAAGCTGATTATACTGCCCACGATCAGCACTAAATAGTACAGCTTCACCCTCCGCCCGAACATGCCCATCATCATCAGCAGCGCTGCAATCTCCATGAAGCCTCCGGCAAGAATGAGCCCATTGCTCAGTGGAATTCCAATAAAGCGCGGGATAACATCCCACAGCAGGATGGAACTCCAATACAGGACCTGCACCCACTTCGCAGCAATAAATACGCATGAAGCAATGTCCTTCGGGAAGTGGAAGCGGTAAAAGGTGACGAGCAAGGCAATAAATAAATTCCCAAAGATAAACAAGTATAACAGCGTTGTAATATCAAGCTGGAAGTTCATGAATACACCACCATATACACGGAAATCAGTACTCTGTTGTCACAAAACTATAGCATTCCAAGACTCTGCCCGCAACATCATTTGCAGGTTTAGGTCTCTATAGCAAAAAGCGTATTTTGTCCGGCATAACGGACAAAATACGCTTTGGCTTCATAAAAATCAGTTCTGCATTAACAGCTCACAGAAGTCATTCTATTCTTCTTTTTCAAGTTCCCGCAAGTCATCAGCCAGTGCATACCCAACCTTCCAGATATCTCCTGCGCCCATGGTGATCACCAGATCACCGGGAGCGATACGGCCCCGCAGGTCAGCCAGCACGGCTTCTTTGGTAGGCAGATGCCTTGCACCGGCGTTGCTGTTCTGTATAATCAGCTCCACCAGCTTTGCGGAAGTGACACCTTCAATCTGCTTCTCTCCGGCCGGCGAATAGATATCCGTAATGATCACTTCATCAGCTTCGCTGAAGGCACGGCTGAACGCATCCAGCAGAAAGAAGGTACGGGTGTAGCGCTGCGGCTGGAACACGGCAATAATCCGTTTGCCGGTTGCTTTGGCTGCGCTGATCGTTGCCTGGATCTCCGTTGGATGATGGGCGTAATCGTCTATCACAAGAATATCATTGATTTCGCCAAGCACCTGAAACCGGCGCTTCGCTCCATGGAATTTCACGATAGCTGCAGCGATTTCTTCAAATGCAATCCCTGACTTCAGACAAGCAATGACCGCAGCCATTGAATTGTACAGATTGTACTGTCCGGGAATGGAGAGCTCAATGCGCCCCAGCACTTGACCGCCGCTGTTCATTGTATACGCCACCTGCCGGTCGCCGAGCACGATGTCAGTGGCTATATAATCGGCGTTCTGATGAATACCGTAGGTAATCACCGAGCCCTTAACTTCAGGTAAAAGGGCGCTGACAGTCTCATCATCCGCACACACAATCGCGGTGCCGTCTTCGCGCAGCTGGTTCATAAACTGCACGTAAGCGGCCTTCAGGCGGCCGAAGTCACCGCCGTAATTCTCCAGATGATCCGCTTCAATATTCGTTACGATCCCCAGCCAAGGATGATACTGCAGGAAAGAGCCGTCGCTTTCATCCGCTTCGGCCACAACAAACTCCCCTTGTCCTGCCTTCGCATTCGTACCGACATTCATAATCTCTCCACCGATAATATAGGTCGGATCCACTCCGCAATCTTCCATGACCAGCGCGATCATCGAAGAGGTGGTAGTTTTGCCGTGCGCGCCGGCGACAGCTACCCCTTTGCGTTCATTCAGCAGCCGGGCCAGCATTTGCGAGCGGTGCAGAACCGGGATTTTGAGACGTTCCGCCTCTACCCATTCCACATTATCACTTGCGAGTGCCGTAGAATAAACAACCAGATCTGCACCCTTAACCTGCTCCGCAGTATGTCCAATATAGACTTTGGCACCTTTGGCAATCAATTTCTCGGTTAATTCCTGAGCTGCCACATCGGAGCCCGTAACCGTATATCCCATTTCCAGCATCACCCGGGCAATCGCGCTCATTCCGTAGCCGCCGATCCCTATAAAATGCACACGTTCAGTAGTATCCAACAGTTCGTCACCAGCCCTTTTCAGAATCGGGTTGCTGCAAAAGCGTACTTCGTACATCAGAAATCAAATACAGCGTTCCGGACACGACAGCAAGGTCGTTTTCCGCTGTGATCGATTGCAGCAGTTGCAGCGCCTTACCCCAATTACGTTCTACTATGATTTTTAAGTTTTCTTTAGCATATTTCTCACGCAGACGTTCTGCGATGGCCTGCAGATCTTCCGCGTCCATTTTCTTCCGGAAATCCGGTTCGGTCAGGATGAGCGTATCCACTATAGGCAGTATATGCTTGAAGTATGACTCATGATGCTTATTTGCCAGCATCCCCATGAGCAAATTTAATTTACCGTATTTATAAAACTGCGGAAGGCTCTTAGCCAGGCTCTCCGCACCTTCGGGGTTGTGTGCCCCATCCAGTACAATGCGCGGAGAAGCACTTACCTCTTCCAGCCTTCCAGCCCAGAATGTGCTTCGGAAACCCTCCAGCACATCCTCATCCTCCAGCATAAAAGCCATATATTGCCGCAGAACCTCCAGCGCCATCATGGCCCCGGCCGCATTGCTGAGCTGATGCTCGCCTTTCATGGCAATACCGATCTCAAGGGAGCGGAAGGGCCCCTTAAAGTTAAAGCTCTGCACGCCGTCTTTGATTCCGGCCAGCTCATAGCTGAAATCTTCTCCGGCCAGATAGAGGGTAGAGCGGCTGTCTGCCGCTTTGGCCTTAAGTACCGCTATCGCTTCCGGCTGGCTCACACAGCTGACTGCAGGAACACCCGGTTTGATAATTCCGGCCTTCTCACCGGCAATTTCCTCCAGCGTATCTCCCAGCACATCGGTATGATCATGTCCGACATTCGTAATCACGGACACAATAGGTGTCACGATGTTTGTTACATCCAGCCTTCCCCCAAGCCCTGTCTCCCATACGACTACATCCGGATAACAGACCTCCCCGAAGTAGAGAATCGCCAGCGCTGTGGCCACCTCGAACATCGTCGGTGAACCAAGCTCGCTGTCTGCAATTTCCTGTACCAGCGGGCGAAGCTTATTCGACAGCTCCAGCAAAGTATCTTCGGGAATATCCGTCCCATTGTACTGGAAACGGTTAGTGAACTTGGTGATATAGGGCGAAGTAAAGGTCCCTACGCTGTAACCGCTCTGGATCAGCACACGGGTCAAAAAAGCGCAGGTCGAGCCCTTTCCGTTCGTCCCCGCCACGTGAATGAATTTCAGCTTGCGGTGCGGATGATCCAGCTTCTCCATCAGCAGCTCAATCCGCTCCAGGCCCGGACGGATGCCGAAAGGAATCAGACTGTTGATCCACTCTACCGCTTCTGTATAGGAACTTAAGGGAGCGGTACCGCCGCCCCCGATGATCTCTTCCATATCCCTTATCCTCTCAGCTCTGCGATGCGGGCGAGCACTTTCTCGCGTTTTGCGGAATAGTCCGCCTGCTTTGCACGTTCCTCTTCGATGACTTTTGCCGGCGCCTTGGCCACGAAGCCCTGATTGCCGAGCTTCTTCTCCACACGCTCTACTTCGCTGTTCAGACTCTGAACTTCTTTTTCCAGACGGATAATTTCCTGCTCAATATCGATCAGCCCCGACAGCGGCAGAAGAAGCTCTGCGCCTGTAACTACTGCGGACATGACTTTATCCGGCGTCTGCGGATCAAGGCTTGCTTCGAACGAAGATGTGTTGCAGAAGCGTCCGATGTAATTGTCGTTGCGGGTAATGATGCTCAAGATGTCTTCATTTCCGGCTTTGATGATCAGCTCAACCTTCTTGCTCATCGGCACATTCACCTCGGCGCGGATATTACGAACCGCACGAATGATATCCATCAGCAGGGTCATTTCTGCCACTGCCTGCGGATTCTCAAGCGCCGCATCATATTTAGGCCATTCCGCCAGGGTGATCGTTTCGCCTTCATGCGGCAGATGCTGCCAAATTTCCTCGGTAATGAACGGCATGAACGGGTGAATCAGGCGCAGCGTACGGTCCAGCACATAGGCCAGCACCGATTGCGTCTTCGCTTTGGCAGCAGCGTCAGCCCCATAAAGTGACAGCTTCGCGAACTCGATGTACCAGTCACACAGATCATCCCAAATGAAGTTATACAAGAGGCGGCCGGTCTCGCCGTACTCGTACGAGTCAATTAGACGCGTAATATCACGAGAAGTTTCGTTCAAGCGATGCAGAATCCAGCGGTCCGCCGTGCTAAGCTCACCTGTAATGTCAATATCTGCAAAGTTTACGCCTTCCAGATTCATCAGTGCAAAGCGCGAGGCATTCCAGATCTTATTGGCAAAATTACGCGCCTGCTCTACCTTCTCCATGCGGAAACGCAGATCCTGTCCGGCTGTGCTGCTTGTCGAAATCATATAACGCATAGCGTCTGCACCATATTGCTCGATAACATCCAGCGGATCGATCCCGTTGCCGAGCGACTTGGACATCTTGCGTCCTTCGGCATCCCGCACCAAGCCGTGCATGAATACATCGGAGAACGGCTTCTTGCCGGTGAACTCCAGCGCGGAGAAGATCATGCGCGCTACCCAGAAGTAGATGATGTCATAGCCGGTAACCAGGACATTGTTCGGATAAAACCGCTGATAGTCGCTGCTGCTTTCATCCGGCCAGCCCAGTGTAGCGAACGGCCACAGATTGGAGCTGAACCACGTATCAAGAACGTCCTCATCCTGCTTCAGATCATCAAGTCCGCTGATTTCGCGGGCTTCCTCTTCCGTATATGCTACAAACACTTCACCTGTAGATTCAGAGTACCAGGCCGGGATGCGGTGTCCCCACCACAATTGGCGGGAAATACACCAGTCACGCACATTTTCGATCCAGTTCAAATATGTTTTCTCAAAACGGTCCGGCACGAAGTTGACGCCGTCGCCGTTCTTCTGTGCAGTGATGGCAGCTTCGGCCAGCGGCTGCATCTTCACGAACCACTGGGTGGACAGATAAGGCTCAACTACTGCGCCGGAACGCTCGCTGTGTCCTACCTGATGCAGATGGTCCTCAATCGAGATCAGAACGCCCTGCTCCTTGAGATCGGCAACAATCGCCTTGCGGCATTCGCTGCGGTCCAGTCCCTGATAAGGACCGGCCTCCTCGTTCATCGTGCCGCCTTCATCCATCACATTGATCTGCGGAAGGTTATGGCGCAGGCCAACTTCAAAGTCATTCGGATCATGGGCCGGAGTGATCTTAACCGCGCCGCTGCCGAATTCTTTCTCTACGTAATCATCGGCGATAATTGGAATTTCCCGGCCGATGACTGGAAGGATCAACGTTTTGCCGATTAGATCCTGATAGCGTTCATCCTTCGGATGCACCGCTACCGCCGTATCGCCCAGCATCGTCTCCGGACGTGTCGTTGCTACGGTGATAAATCCGCTGCCGTCTTTAAGAGGGTAGCGCAGGTGGTACAGGTGACCGTTAACCTCTTTGTACTCAACTTCAATATCGGATAAAGCGGTACGGGCTGCCGGATCCCAGTTGATAATGCGCTTGCCGCGGTAGATCAGTCCTTTACGGTATAACTCCACAAATACCTGGCGTACACCGCTGGACATCCCTTTATCCAGAGTGAACCGCTCGCGCGAATAGTCGAGGGACAGGCCCATCTTGGCCCACTGCTCATGAATGGTCTTAGCATACTGGTCCTTCCACTCCCATACCTGCTCCAGGAATTTCTCGCGGCCCAGATCATGCCGGGACAGGCCCTGCTGGCGCAGCTTCTGCTCCACCTTGGTCTGGGTAGCAATACCAGCATGGTCCGTTCCCGGGAGCCAAAGGGTATCGAAGCCCTGCATCCGCTTGGTACGGATCAGGATATCCTGCAGCGTGAAATCGAGCGCATGCCCGATGTGCAGCATCCCGGTTACATTCGGCGGTGGAATTACAATGCTGTAAGGCTCTGCTTCAGGCCGCATTCCAGCCTTGAAGAACTCCTTCTCCATCCAGTAGGCATACCATTTCTGTTCAGCCGCCTTCGGATCATATGTAGTCGGCATATCGCTCTTTGCGCTATTGTCGGCAGCAGCATCCTGTGCCGGATCTTGCGGCTTCAGCAGCTCTGCCGCCGCTTTGTTGTGATCAGCCATTCTAAACCCTCCATTTAAGTAGCATTGGTAGATGTATCTCTGAAGCTGGACCTCTGAAAAAAAATACAAAAAGGCCCTTCGTCTCAAAGGACGAAAGGCCATTCTTTCGCGGTACCACCTTTGTTTCGCGCCAATAAAAAATAAACCACCGTTCCGGTCCCATAGGTTCCGGAAACTTAGCGCGACACTTACGCAGATAACGGCTGCAACCGGCCACTTCCTAACCTGTGCTTCATGAATCTGAAGACAAGCTCAGAGGGGCAACTCCGGGGCGACTTCGGTGGCTGCATCCTGCGGAAACTCACAGCAATTTATAGTTCCGCTCTCTGAAGGGCTGACCGCCTACTCTTCCCGTTCCCAGTCTTTATTAAGAATTTACTTAATCCAATAATACATTTAGTACTATTCCTAGTCAACCAGCATACACACAAACTGCGGGACTTATACCGCCCATTTCTAAAATTAGCCCCCTTCGCCTGATTTGAACCCCTGATGTTCATCCTTAATCTCAGCTCAGAGGACAGAAATACAAAAAATCCCGATCTCATCCGATCGGGATTCTGACACCGATGCGCCTGCAGGCATCTCTTAAGGGATATACAAAACTTGGCCTTCCTCCACATTCTGACCGGAAAGACGGTTGTACATGACAAGCTCTCTTGCACTGAGCTGATATTTCTCCGCTATAGTATCGATTGTTTCTTCACGCTGGACAATGCAGAGACGCACTTTACGGAACAGATCCTTTCCGTTCAAGCCACCGATAAAGCGGCTTTTCCATTCCCCGTCACGGCCGGAGTCCGGAACAGGCGCCGCCGCAGCTGTATCCTCGGCGATAAGCTCCTCCTGTTCCTTGCGGGAGCGGCTGGAGCTGAGCAGGGAAGAGAAGGTAAGATGCTCCTTCGTGGGAATATCTTCTTCTCTCTTGCTTCCCAGGGCAACCTTGAGATCCGGCTTCTCCTCCTGCAGAGGTGCTGCTTCCTTAGAGCTCACGCCTTCGCCCGCGTTCTCCTGATCAGCGTGAGATACGGAGCTATCCTGAGCAAAAAGTGCCGCATAGTCTCCATTTTCAGCAGAGAATTCCTCTTCTTCCTGATGGGACGCATGCGCCTCCGCGGCTGTATTCTCAGCGGCAGCATCCGAAATGTCCTTTGCGCTGCCTGAACTTTCGGTGCCTGATACTTTGGCAATGTCAGAACTGTTAAAGGGATTTGTATAGCCAGCCTGATTTCCAGCGGCCGGAACGGCCTGCTCCGCTCTCCCTTGTGCCCCGAAGAAGTGGCCCGAAACAGGTTCGCTGTTCGCGGTTCCGGCTGCTGATATCCCCTGCGGGCTATCAAAGCTGTGTGTCCGCACCTTCACTTCCTTGTCCTTCTGTTGGGCCGGTGGGGATGCAGCAGGCTGGTGGGTGAACACGGTGCCTTCCAAAAACAGCGGATTCACAGCAGCTTCAGGACCACTGTGGGCAAACTCATGCTCCTCAGCGAAATTCTCTGCGGTGCCTTCGCCATAAGTCCACACTGAGTTTTCATACAAGGCATCGTTCTCATGCTCCTTGGCCTCTACCCTAACCCCCGTGGCCTGTTTTTCCTCGTCAGGTGAATAAGCTGCCGTGTACTCCTCCTGCTGCCAGGCGGGCTGCGTCTCCGCTCCCCCGATTCCCCGCAGCGAGAGTACACCAGTTATATTGACCGTACGCATCGTAAGCAGGTCGATATCGAAATTCTCGATCTCCACCCCTATGTCTTCAAGTGAGCTGACCCGGGTCAGCGGTACTGTGATTTCAACAGGAATGGCATGCTCCAGACGTTCCGTCCGGTCATTCTCACCCCGGTAGAGTCCGGTGAGCAGAAGCTGTCCGTACAGCTCGGCCCGGTCCTCCCGCTGAATCACCTGGATTTCCGGAATCAGCTCCACCTCTTCCAGTTCAGCGATTCCCGGAAGTTCTTCCGAAAGGTGGATGCGTTCATAAATATCAAACCGCAAACCGTGGGACTGGTCAAACACGGGAAATGTCCTCCTTCTTGGCATAATCTAACCCCGAGACAAGCCCAGAGTATAAGCCCAAAATGTTACTCCTCTCATGTATATGCTTCAATCAGAAAGGCATGACAACTTTGGACACTTCATCAGAGCGGCCGTCTCTTATTGCTTGTCAAAACCAAAAATACCGGCATCGGGAACGGAGTAATCCAGCGGCAGCCTGCTCCGCAGAACCGGTACCAGGTGATTGCCGGGGGTAACGCTGCCCAGCAAATCAGCCGGATGAAAAGCTCCCTGAATCGCTCCGGCTTCCTTTTCCACCGCCAGCATTTCGCCTCCGGTCCTCCCTCTACACAAGGCTTGCTTTCCCACCGCTTTGCGGTACAACTTAAGCGTTCCTTCCGTCATGACATCCAGCGAGCGGCAACGGACCGCCCATTTTCTCGCCTGGTTTCCTGTCCGCCCGCGTAGTTCATCATCACCTAGCAGAAGCAGCAGCTCCGCCAGCCCCCTGAATCTTCCGCAGGAAAGATCCAGCCTGTTTCCCCGTGCTTAACCATTTCCGGCATCCCCGTCGTCCCAGCCACAATCGGTGCAATACCGGCAAGCTGGGCTTCTGTGACCGAGTAGGGCTGCGTATCCTGCAGACTGGGCTGCACATAGATATCGGCCTGCTGCAACGTGGCCGGGATATTGTCCAAATTACCCACAAACACCAAATGTCCCTGAATCCCCAGCGCTGCCGCCTGTGATCTCAGCTCTTCCAGGAGACTACCGCTCCCGGCTAAGACGCAGACCCAGTCCTGACGGCTGCGATGCACCAGACCTAGTGCGCCGATCAGCACATGCACGCCCTTGATGTACTCGAAACGGCCGGCGTACATAATCACCTTATGCCCCCCGCCAAGCTGTACCGGGGAAGGCAACGCGGCCTTGTCATTGTACTGCTTAAGGTTGATCCCGTAAGGCAGCGTATGAATCCGCTCCGGAGGGACGCCGAGCTCATTCACCAGTTGACCGATCCATTTCGAAGACACCAGAATCAGGTCGGCGGCATGTGCGCCAAGCTGCTCTATCCGGCGGAAATAACTCCAAATCGGCCGGCTCTCATACTCCTCCTTCGTAAGCTCCGGTTCAATCCCCTTATACTCGTAATACGATTCCCGGGCCAATGCCCCGTGAACGCTGGACACCAGCGGCACCCGCTTTTTCATCATTCGCCGCAGCGCGTAAGTGGAGATGGGATCCTGGGCGTGGATAAGATCATAGTCCTCCAGGCCGAGCACAGCCGCTCCCCCCTCAAACACATAACGGCCGATTTCAAAACTGAAGATGCCATGCTCCAGGTGCAGATGCGGAGATCGCAGAGGATCGAGATAAGGCAACAGCGTATTATAGTATGCATGTTTATCAAAATAGCTCTCCTGGTTCAGCAAATATAACGTATTGCTCTCTACATGGCTTCCCATCAGCGTAACAGAATGGCCCTGCTCGCTCAGCTTGTCTGAGAGCTGTTTCATATACGTTCAGATTCCGCCCATATTGGTGAGTCCCCAGTAGGTGACCAGCAGTATTTTCATGAACCTCTCTCCCCGGCTTGTAGAATTCATTTCATGAGGAGCAGCCTGCTCCGCGTTAACAAAGTATTATATGACCGGCGCTGGCTATAAGGCATGGGCAACAGGTCTCTTTCTATGAAAAAAAGCACCTGCCCGTTAATAGAAGTAGGTCTGCCGACCAGCTGCTGGAATCCAAAAAGCCCGGAAGGAAGCGGCTTTCGTCCAAAGAATAAAAGCCTGTAGACGAGGCCTTAACGGCTCTGTCTGCAGGCTTATTTATACTTGGTTTAGCTCGCTCCCGCACAGGGGATGGACGGTTCTCCGGGTTGAGCGGCTGACACTTTGCCCTCTCACATTCTATAGCTGGGCAGCGTTAAAAGTATCTCCGCCTTCAATGATACCGGAGTTAAAACCTTTGTAGAACCAGCGTTTCCGCTGCTCCGAAGACCCGTGGGTGAAGCTGTCCGGCACCGCATATCCTTGTGCCTGCTTCTGGATCGTGTCATCGCCGACCGCACTCGCCGCCGTCAGAGCCTCCTCCAGATCACCTTCTTCCAGCAGGTTCATGCCCTGGGCGTGATTGGCCCAGACTCCGGCCAGATAATCGGCCTGCAGCTCGAACCGGACCTGATATTTATTGAATTCCTTCTCGCTCAGGCTCTGGCGAAGCGAATTCAGCTGCTTCGACGTGCCCAGCAGGGTCTGTACATGATGGCCCACCTCGTGGGCAATGACATAAGCCATCGCGAAATCGCCCGGCGCCTGGAAGCGCTGCTGCAGCTCATCGTAGAAGCTCAGATCAATATACAGCTTGGCGTCCCCGGGACAATAAAACGGTCCAACAGCCGAAGTGGCCGTTCCGCAGGCAGAATCCACACTGCCGCTGTACATTACAAGCGTCGGATCCTCATAGGTCATTCCCTGCTGCTTAAAAATCTCACCCCACACCTCCTCGGTGTCGGCAAGAACCACGGATACAAATTCGGAAAGCTCCTGCTCCTCCGCTGTCTGCTCATAAGGAGCTGAAGAATTGGTACCGCTGGATGTCAGGTTCCCTAATATATCCCCGGCATTGCCCCCGCTGAGCAGTGTTACAATCACTACAAGAATAATTCCACCGATCCCGCCGCCGATGACCTTCCCGCCGCCCCCGCCTCTGCCTCTGCGGTCCTCCACATTCGAACTGCCTCTTCTTCCCTGCCATTTCATGGCTATGCCCCCAGTCGTAGGATCGTTAATGTGCCAAGCTGCATTTCGTAAGGGTATCTATCTTATTAGTGTTATACCCAAAAACGGCAGATTGGCACTTCCACTTGCTGGGCAGGCAGGAAATAAGGGGGGCAAGAAAGCAGAAACACGGCGGCAACACTAATTTAGCTGCAATTTTCTTCAACACTTACATCATCATTTGTAATGATGACCTTGGAATGGCCGGATAAGCTTTCGGTATACGAACATATCCCGACCGTTTTCGGCGAATCCTCATCTCTTGGATCGGTATACTTAAGATAAATTCCGCCTTCGCCGGAAAGGCTTAGTTCAGGGCTGATTTTCACCTTTCTTCCACTGGGTAACCCTTGCTCGAAGCTTTCCTTGGAACTGCTCTCAATAATCTGTCCAGTGGAATCGCTCGTAAGGACCCCTGTCTCGACGGAAAACAGATCGTAATCGGATTGATTGTCTACGGTCACAGTAAAACTGCCAAATTGCTGAATCAGTTTCACAACATCCGAACCGACAGTAGCTGCAGTAATACTCCCGGCAATTATTAAAACCGCATCGAAGACGGCTATCGTTACAGAGATTCTGTTCCATTTCATCTGCTGTCCATCTCCTTTATTAGAAAGACGAACCGAGACGCATAAATGTATCATTCCGCAAAATATTTAGCACGGCTGGAGCTTGAAGGGGGCGACACTCAGCTTTCAGCGGATCGGAGGTACTTGTGCCTCTCCTTCGCGGATTCGCATCATCAAGTTTGCGACTTATTCACATTTATGATTATGATTATTAATTTTCCAACAACAAAAAAAAGACACCAAGGCAGGGGGCGGGACTGCACCTCGTCTCACAAACAGGGTGCAGCCCCTTCAGCCTCGGGTCTCTTTATAGTTGCATTATAAAATTTGATTGTCTTTAGATCATTTAGTCGCTAGGAAGCTCCAACAGACTGATTTCAGCCTATTGTCCCGCCGCCCAGTTCCTCCCGCAGCCGCAGCATATCCTCCGGCCATGGATCGGCTATTTCCAGCCTTTCCTTGCTCCAGGGATGGCTGAAAGCCAACACCTCACCGTGCAGAGCCTGACGGCTGCTGCCTGTCAACCCCCAGCGCGGCCCGCCATACAGCTCATCCCCGTACAGCGGATGCCCCATATGGCTGAGGTGTACGCGGATCTGATGCGTACGTCCGGTTTCCAGCTGCACCTTAAGCGAAGTGCCGCCTTGCAGCACCTCGCGTCCAAGGATTAACGTTACCGCAGATTGTCCGCCGGGCGACACACGCCTGCGCGCCGCATGATGGCGGTCGCGGCCAATCGGGGCGTCGATCACCTTGAGCGCAGGCGGGATGATGCCCTCCACAATCGCGGCGTACCGCCGCGATATCACCTTCTCGCGCATGTCTTCATCAAGTACAAGCTGCGCATATTCATTCTTCGCATAAAGCACAGGACCCGTGGTATCCTTGTCCAACCGGTGTATATGCCGCACGGCGACGCCACCGCCGGAAGCGGCATAATGCGCTGCAACAACATGATCCAGCGTTGTATCTGACCCGCTGCCGTCCGGGTGAACCGCCATACCCGCAGGCTTATGGACAACAAGGCAAAAGTCGTCCTCATACAGCACTTCAAGCTCCTGCCACACCGGCTCAATGCCCGTTTCCCGATAAGGAAAAAGCGCCAGCCGCAGCCGGTCGCCCTTCCACTGGATGCCGCCTTCGCGGCGCAGCCGGGCGTGGAGTTTCACCGGCATCCCGGCCGTCTCCAGCAGCCAGCGGTCTACCGCAGCCTGCGGATCAGCTGCTCCGGTAACGACCCGGCCGGGCATGGCTTCCAGCCATTCGCCGCGCCGGGTCCAGGCGCCGCCGCCCTGGACCGATACATTATCTGCTCCGGACGTCACAGTGACTTCAGGGCGTTCAAGTGAGCTTCGATAGTATCATCGATATCCTGCTCGCTGTGTACAGCGGATACAAACATGCCTTCGAACTGCGATGGCGGAACACTGATGCCCTGATCCAGCATCTTGGCGAAGTAGCTGCGGAACATATCCAGGTTACTGTTTTTGGCCGTTTCGAAGTTGATTACCGGACCTTCGGTAAAGAACGGGCAGACCATGGAGCCCACACGGTTAATTGTCAGCGGAATGCCGGTCTCGGCGCTATTCCGCTTAAGACCTGCTTCCAGACGTGCGCCGAGTGTCTCCAGACGGTCGTACACCTCTGGCGTCAGCAGCTTCAGCGTGCTGAGACCGGAAGCCATCGCCAGCGGATTGCCGCTGAGCGTACCCGCCTGGTAGATCGGGCCGGATGGAGCGATCTGTTCCATAATCTCTCTTTTGCCGCCATAAGCGCCTACCGGGAGACCGCCGCCGATTACTTTGCCGAAGCAGGTCAGATCCGGTTCAATGCCAAACAGTCCCTGAGCGCAGCTGCGGTTCACGCGGAAGCCCGTCATGACCTCATCAAAAATCAGCAGTGCTCCGTAACCCGTCGTCACCTTGCGCAAGCCTTCAAGGAAGCCCGGAAGCGGCGGTACAACGCCCATATTCCCGGCAATCGGTTCTACAATAATCGAGGCAATCTCACTGCCATAGCGTTCAAAAGCGATTTTGACCCCTTCCAGATCATTGTACGGCACAGTGATCGTGTTGACCGCTACGCCTTCAGGCACGCCAGGGCTATCCGGCAAACCAAGTGTGGCTACACCGGAGCCGGCTTTGATCAGCAGGCTGTCCGCATGACCATGGTATGAACCCTCAAACTTGAGGATTTTGCTGCGTCCGGTAGTTCCCCGAGCCAACCGGATCGCACTCATAGTAGCTTCCGTACCAGAGTTGACCATGCGCACGATATCCACTGAAGGGACACGTTCCACCACTGTTTTGGCCATTTCCGTCTCCAGCAGCGTAGGCGCGCCAAAGCTTGTCCCTTTTACCGCCGTCTCCTGCAATGCCTTTACGACCTCTGGGTGAGCATGCCCCATAATGAGCGGTCCCCACGAGCAGACGTAGTCGATGAAGCTGTTGCCGTCGATATCGTAAATGCGCGAACCCGCGCCATGATCCACATAAACCGGTGTCAATCCTACGGATTTGAACGCCCGCACCGGGCTGTTCACCCCGCCGGGAATATACTGCTTCGCTTCTTCAAAAGCTGCACGGGAAGCTTCTTCCCGGCGCGCCAATGGCACATTACCCATGGTCCCTCACTCCTGTTCAATTCTTGATTAGTTTAGCCCTGCAGCCAGCGTGCCGCATCCTTGGCAAAATAGGTAATGATAATATCCGCTCCTGCACGCTTCATGCCGGTCAACATTTCCAGTACTACCGCCTGCTCGTCGATCCAGCCTTGCAGCGCCGCCGCTTTGACCATGGAGTATTCTCCGCTTACATTGTAGGCAACCAGCGGCAGATCGAACTGGTCGCGGATGGTCCGGATGACATCCAGATAAGCCAGCGCCGGTTTCACCATCAACATATCCGCACCTTCCAGCACATCCGAATCCGCTTCGCGGATCGCTTCCCGCAGATTGGCCGGGTCCATCTGGTAGGTTTTGCGGTTGCCGAACTGCGGAGCAGAGTCAGCAGCTTCACGGAACGGGCCGTAGAAGGCCGAAGCATATTTTACCGAATAGGACATAATCGGCACATGCTCGAAGCCATTCTCATCCAGTCCGGTGCGGATCGCCTGCACGAAACCATCCATCATGTTGGAAGGTGCGATAATGTCCGCCCCGGCCTTGGCCTGCGATACCGCTGTACGGGTCAGCAGCTCAAGCGAAGCATCGTTGATGACATCGCCGTGCACAACACCGTCTACTGTATGGGTATGAACCATCCCGCAGTGGCCGTGATCGGTGAATTCACACAGGCAGGTATCGGCAACGACCAGCAGCTCAGGGTACCACTGCTTGATCCGCCGCGTAGCTTCCTGCACGATGCCGTCATCGGCAAAACCAGATGAACCGATCGCATCTTTGGTCTCAGGAATGCCAAACAGCAGCACAGCAGGAATGCCCAGTGCAGCAATCTCATCCACTTCGGCCTTCAGCATGTCGAGCGAGAAATGATACACACCCGGCATGGAGCCGATCTCATTCTTCACACCTGTTCCATAGGTAACAAAAATCGGCTGGATGAAGTCCAGCGTATTTAATATCGTCTCACGCACCATTCCGCGAATTCCGGCTGTCCCGCGCAGACGGCGGTGCCGTGTAATTGGAAAACTCATTGGACATCCTCCTGTATAGTAAATATATAAACACATACGTTAAGTGATCTATTCAACATTAGCCCAGCTGTGAATTGAATGAGACCCGGGAAGGGACATTCATACGGTCACGGACGAACCCGGTCGAGGTGAACTCAGAGTAACACAGAAAAACACAGGCAAACAAAGGGCTAACCAAGCAAACTAAGCTAACCCAGCTAACCCAGCTAATCCAGCTAATCCAGCTAACCAAGCAACCCAGCAAACTAAGCAAACCAAGCAAACCAAGCAAACCAAGCAAACCAAGCAAACTAAGATAAACATAGGCAGATTGCGTTAACTGCATTCTCTGCAACTAAATTCACAATATGCCCGCTGTTTAGCCGCCTAACTGTACTTCATACAATTAAAATCACCGAAATAGGGAATTTCCGCTTAAATGGGCAAATTTAGCTGTACAGAATGCAACTAACCATCCTTATGAGGGAATTAAGTCTATTTTAGCTGTACAAAGTACAGCTAAGTTAGATTTCCCTATTCGTCCGCCAGCCATTAAATAATTATCGCAGCCGCGTTCCTTCATTCCAGCGGCACAGCTCCTGTACCAATCCCTCGATCGTCGCCTCGTCGGGGAGCAGCCCCGGAGTCAGGCCGGCTTCTACGGCGGTCTTTTCGGTCACGGGGCCGATGCAGGCAATCTTCACGCCCGCCAGCAGCGGAAGCGGATCTTCAAGCCCCATCCGCTTCAGGATGCTGATGAAGTTGCGCACTGTCGAAGAGCTGGTGAAGGTAACCGCGTGAATCCGCTTCTCCTCCAGCAGCTTAAGTAGCTCGATGTCATCCTCGCCGGTGACCACCGTCTCGTAGGTGTCCACTTCGGTCACTTCCAGCTCCAGCTCCCTCAGCTTGTCCGGCAGCCACTCGCGCGCGAGGTCGCCGCGTGGCAGCAGCACCTTCTGCCCAGGCAGCAGCCTGGAGCCGAAGGCTTCGATCAGCCCTTCTGCCTGGAAGACTCCCGGCAGCTCCTCGGCCACCAGCCCGCGCTGGGCCAGCGCCGCGGCTGTGGCCGGTCCCACCGCGCCGATGCGCGCGCGGTGCAGGCCGCGGATGTCTACCTTGAGCTCCGCCAGGTGACGCCAAAAAAACTCCACGCCGTTCGCACTCGTGAAGAAGACCCAGTCGTATGCGGATAACGCGCCGAGCGCATCTGCAATCTTGGCCTTCTTCTCTGCGCCTTCCGGCATGACCGTCTCAATGACCGGGAACTCGTACGGCTCGCCGCCAAGTTCCTCGATCCGGTCCACCAGCTCGCTGGCCTGGCTGCGGGCCCGTGTAACCACAATGCGCTTGCCGAACAGCGGCAGCGCTTCTACCCACATCAGCTGCTGGCGCTGCAGCACCACGTCGCCGACGACGATGACGGCAGGCGGCTGGAAATCCGCCGCCTTTACCTTCGCCTCAATGTCGGCGAGTGTCCCGATCAGTGTCTCCTGATCCGCACGCGTGCCCCAGCGGACAAGCGCAACCGGCGTTTCCGGCGGCCGCCCGTGTTTGATCAGCTGGGCGCTGATATAACCGATTTTGGCAACGCCCATCAGAAACACCAGTGTTCCCGTAGCATTCGTCACCTTATCCCAATGAATGGAATGATCCAGCTTATCCGGACTTTCATGCCCGGTAATAATCGAGAGTGAGGAAGCATAATCCCGGTGAGTCACCGGAATGCCGGCATATGCCGGCACGCTGATCGCCGAGGTAATGCCCGGCACGATCTCATAATAAATGCCATGTCTGCGCAGCAGCTCCGCTTCTTCACCCACACGGCCAAAAATCGTCGGGTCCCCGCCCTTCAGCCGCACGACCGTCTTTCCCTCAAGTGCCAGATCGACCAGCAGCTGATTGATTTCCTCCTGCTTCATTGTATGGCGGTCAGGCAGCTTGCCTACGTATATTTTTTCTCCGCCGGACTTCATATGTTTCAGCAACCTTGGGCTGGCCAGCCGGTCGTATACCAGCACATCCGCCTTCTGGATGCACTCCAGGCCTTTCACCGTAATCAGCTTGGCGTCCCCTGGACCTGCACCTACAAGATAGACTTTCCCCTTCATCTCCATCATCCCCTTACATCCGTCAAAATCTTCTCCGCTCCCCGGGCAATAAGCTTCCTGGCGACCTCTTCGCCAAGCTGAACCGGATCTTTCCCGGTGCAGGTTTCCTTCAGGATCACTGAGCCATCCGGCGTTCCCACCATGCCGGTCAAGGTGATGACCCGGCAGGTAGAATCCGGTGCAGCAGATCCCGCTAATGCATTAGCTTCAGTTCCACTGTCTTCTGCTCCCAGTACCGCAAAAGCGCCAATCGGCACCTGGCAGCCGCCGTTCAGTGCGCCAAGAAACGTCCGTTCCGCCGCCACTGTAAGGGCCGTATGCTCATCATTATAAAGTGCCAGCAGCTTCCGCAGCTCGGCGTCATCCTCCCGGCATTCGATGCCGAGTGCTCCCTGCCCTACAGCAGGCAGGCAGACCTCCGGCGGCAGATAAGCCGTTACCCGGTCCTCCCAGCCCATACGTGAGAGACCCGCAGCCGCCAGCAGAATCGCGTCGAATTCACCGTTCTCCAGCTTCTTCAGCCTTGAGTCAATATTGCCGCGAACCGGCTGAATGTCCAGATCAGGCCGCAGTGCGGCAAGCTGGCTGGAACGGCGCAGGCTGCTGGTGCCGACGCGCGCACCCTGCGGCAGCTCATCCAGACTAGCTGCTGCGGTGGCGATTAGGCAGTCGCGCGGATCGACCCGTCGCGGCACAGCACCGTTAATCAGCCCTTCCGGCAGTTCAGAGGGCATATCCTTCATACTATGTACAGCCATATCGATCTCTTTGGCCAGCATCGCCTGCTCAATTTCCTTTACGAACAACCCTTTGCCGCCCACTTTGGACAAGGTGACGTCCAGAATCCGGTCGCCTTTGGTGACAATCCGGTGCACTTCAAAGGTGAAGCCGAAGCCGTGCTCCTCACTCAGACGCTCCAGATCGGCGATGACATGCCCCGTCTGTGTCAGCGCGAGCGCGCTTTGTCTGCTGCCTACAATAATCTTGCGCATATTTACATTCCTCCCAGTAACCTGCATGTGCCTTGCTGCTCTCACAATCATACTACGCTTATACAATCAGCGGCATGCCTGCCGTTCCTTCAAATTCTCACATTTACCCCCAAGATCAGCGGAACTTACCCATGAACCGCTTTTTACAACGGTAACCGCAAGGCTTGGTTCAGCCGCATTCCGGTCATTTACCCGGCGTTTCCCCGGATTCGGCCACCAATGGATACTCCCGCACCATTCTGGCAGGTTTTTCACTTCTACCAGCAACTCGTGCCTTCTTCAGCAGTCTGCGGTCTTATTCAAAAATGGCTTCCGCACATCTCCAGCTCAACGTTCGCGGATCTTCAACATACCTACGCCTCACGGTTAGCGGCAATCCAGATCTGAACCGTCTCCGGGCTCCACTCTTTAAAAGTACCCTGTCTGATCTCATCCAACACGTCCAGATGGGCCAGCTTGCGCAGAAGCTGGCTACGGACCGCGGCTGAAGGCTCCTGCCGCTTGATCTCTACCCGCAGCGCATGCAAAAAATCCAGGTACGGCTCGTATTCCTCGCCCAGCATCTCCGCAACCTGCTCCGTAATCTTCGCAGCCACACCAGGGCCAGCGCCCGAAGTCGATACGGCCACCGTCAGACGCCCCCGGCGAAGCACGCCGGGAGTAATGAAGTTCCCCGCCTCGGCATGGCTGGCCACATTCACCGGAAGGCCCAAAGCCTTGGCCTCGCGTGCAACTGCTTCATTAACCGCCGCATCACTGCTGGCGGCATAGACCAGGAAGGCCCCCTCAAGATCCCCGGGAGCATAAGGGTAGCTAATCCAGATTAGCATGCCCTTCTCTGCAAATTCGCTAAGCCTCTCCGTTAACGAGGGGCTGACAACAGTCACCGCCGCTCCCGCTTCCAGCAGCGGACCTACTTTACGCTCGGCAACGGCCCCGCCGCCGATCACCACTACCCGTTGACCCTGCAAATCCAGCATGACCGGAAAATAATTCACCATGTTCATCACTTCCCGCCCCAGCCGTGGAAATCAGACCATGAATTCAGCAGAAAATTAAGGATAATAAAGCCGTATCCCGAAATCGCCCAGCGGGCCATAACCGTCCCGCTTCTTCGGCCGGACCGCTTCAGCAAGATATAGGTTAAGTAAATCCCAAGCCCGACAAGTGTAGTCAGCACCTTGGGATCCTGGAACAGCGGGGTCCGCCCCTCTGCGATAATGGACATGCCCGCCAATACAAGCGATACGCTCAGCAGGGGAACCCCGGCGAGGATTGATGTATACGAATATTTGTCCATCGTTTCCAGACTAGGAAGACGCCGGACGCGGTCATCCCATTTCTTGCTCTTCAGCTTACTGTGCAGGAACAGATACATTATCGCAAATACCGCACCCAGTGTCAGTGCGCCAAAGCTCAAATTAGCTAAAATAATGTGCATTGCCAGCCAACCGTGCACCGCACTCCAGCTCTCCAGGCCATGATCCGCAGCCGTCAGCCATACCCGGTTCAGCAGGAACACACTGAAGCCCGCTCCACTGAGCAGCAGGATGGTGAATTCACCTCCGCGCGTGTACACCACCGCAAGTGAAGTCAGCACGATACTGAATGAGAACCAGAACAGGAAATCATAAGGGGTGAAAATAGGCAGTCCTCCCTCCTGGGAGAACCGGATCGCAAGCCCGGCAGTCTGCAACAGTCCCACAACGACAAGAAGCCCCGTGCCTAGCCGCTTCCCGCCCGGATTACGCCGAAGGCAATCCGAGAAAATAAACAGCAGGCTCAGGGCATATAGCAGCAGAGCGGTATCATATATTCCGTTCAGCAGTTGCATGTTCTTCACCCGCCCAGCAGGCCTGCCGGAACAAACACCGTCTTAGGCACGTTGAAGTCGATGCTTGAAGAACGTTCATTGTCAGTCCGCTCAACCGGTGCAGGGCTGCCGCCGTCCGGATCGGTTCCCAACTGCTCCTGTAGTGCAAAGATTTGCGTGAAATAATCAAGTGCCTCACTACCCTGCTTGCCGCCGGACAGTTCCTTAATCACATTGATCGGATCATGCATCATCTGGTTCACAATACTTTTCGTCAGGCGGCGGATCACCTTGCGCTGGTGCTCGTCCAGCTCGGGGAGCTTGTTGAACAGACTATCCATAGTTTCTTCATAAATTCCGTTCGATTTGTCCTGAAGCGCGCGGATGACCGGTCTGACGCCAAGCGTCTTCAACCATACCTGGAATTCCTCCATCTCTTCTGCGATCATGACCTCGATCTTGGCCGCTTCACTGCGGCGCATCTCCAGATTGCTCTCAACGATGCCTTCCAGATCATCAATGTCATACAGGAATACATCCGGCACACTTGCCGCCGCCGGATCAATATCACGCGGAACGGCAATATCAATCATGAACAGCGGCCGCGAAGGACGGCGCTTCATGCCGGCAGCCACCTGATCCGCTGTCAGCACAAAACCTTCAGCGCCAGTAGAGCTGATGACTATATCCACTTCATCTAGATGCTTCAAAGCCTCGTCAATCGTGCTCGGCTTGCCCGAGAACTTCTCAGCCAACTCTATCGCCCGCGATAACGTGCGGTTGGCAACAATAACCTCTGCCGCACCACTGCTGTACAGATGCTTCACCGTAAGCTCGCTCATTTTGCCGGCGCCGAGAATCAGCACTCTTTTGCCGGTGAACATGCCGAAAATACGCTTGCCCAGCTCCACAGCCGCATAGCTGACCGAAACCGCGCTTTCGCCGATCGAAGTTTCACTATGCGCACGTTTGCCAAGCGTCACAGCCTGCTTGAACAGCTGGTTGAACCATGTGCCGGTCACGCCTTCTGCTTGGGCAGTCAAAAAAGAATTGCGCACCTGTCCCAGGATCTGCGTTTCACCAATCACCATGGAATCTAAACCGCAGGTCACACGGAACAAATGGGCAATAGCCTGCTCATCTTCATATATATACATATGCTGTGCAAATTGTTCACTCTTTACATTGAACCACTGCTCCATAAAGCTGCGGATGAAATATCCGCACATATGAAGGCGGTCCACGACCACATAAATTTCCGTCCGGTTACAGGTGGCGACGACAACCCCCTCCAGAACGCTCTTGGTCTGCATCAGTTCATGGAGCGCCGCAGGCAGATCATTCTCCGCAAAAGCGAACTGCTCTCTCACCTCTACGGGAGCCGTACGGTAATTCAGGCCAACGACGACAATATGCATCGCTTGTTCACCATCCTAGTCTCTAATCAGTGGTGTAGGCACTATCACTGTTTATCCATATTTAAAGGTATGTCATACACAACATCCGAAATCGCTGTGTTAAGTATATCACAAGGAAATAAGGCTTTTTACAAAACCTTTGAACTATTTATGACATCCAGATAATAATTATTATAAATAAAACCCCGAAGAAGTGCTATCGTTTATGATGGGTTTTTTTCAGAATAATTATAATGTTTTTTTATAGCAAAAAGGAGCAGCGCTTTACCTGCTCCTTTAACAACAATCTTTGAGGTATTCCATATTCCGCATCAGACTTGCGGAATGACTGTGACAGCTTCTCCGCCGCGAACTCACCCTAATAATCCTTGATCATCCGGCAAGAGCCACGTTTGAGCAATACCGCATCGTAGACAATATGCTGGTTGTTTGACTGCCCCGAGATGAGGTCAAAGAGAACGCCCACACTTGATAATGCCATTTCCGTGCCCGGTTGGCTGATTGTATCCAGAGAAGGATGATAATACTCGGCCATCTCAATACCATCAAAGCCAAGGATCGAGATGTCGCCCGGAATAGACAACCCGGCGGTAAGCACAGCTTTGGCCGCACCAATCGCAATGGTATCGGAGGCTGCAAAAATAGCCGTAACTCCCTTATTCTTGTTGAACAGTCTTCGCGCGGCATTAAATCCGGAGCTGGGACTGTATTCACAATCCTCGACCAATTGAGCATCGTAAGGCAGATTATGCTCTTCCAGTGCTTTTTTGTAGCCCAAGTGCCGCCGGTTGCCTGTGGTTTCGTCCAATAAAGGGGACTTAGCCAGAAACCCGATATTCGTATGCCCGAGTGAGATTAAGTAATTGGTCGCCTTATAGGCTTCCTTCAATTCATCAATGATCACACTGGAAAATACGGAGGGGTCCACCTTCTGGGTTGAGGTAATCGTCGTCAGCACAAAAGGAATCGTCAGCTGTTTGAACTTTTCTTCGGAATGATTATACGTTCCGCCCATAAAGATAATCCCGCAGAGATTCTTTTCCTTCACCAGTTGAATGGCCGCTTTGATTTCATCCGTTCCATCCTCCACCTGTTGAATGAGAAACGGGTAACCCCGCAAATTAACCTGCCGTTCAATTTCTTTGATCATATTGGAAAAGAAAGGATTGGTAATCCCCTTGACCATAAGTGCAATGTTCTTGGATTCCGTGGTTTTCAAATTCCGCGCGTTGGAATTGGGAACATAATTATATTCCCTGACCACACTTAGAACCTTCTCTCTTGTCGCCTTGCTCACCAGCCCTTTGTTGTTGATTACCCGCGAGACTGTTGAGATGCCGACACCGGAAATCCGTGCGATATCCTTGATATTTACGTCCACTGTACTCCCCCATCTATGGGTAAAGGAGCTATAAGTAATTATAGCTCCCTTACGCCTTATAGCATTCCTTTAGTTGACAGGAACAAATTCTGCTAATTGTTTCTGTACTTCGGCAATGACCTTGTCAATTCCTGCTTTTTTCAACTGTTCGCGGTATTCTGCAACTGCTTTTTTAGGCTCCTGGCTAGTTTTGCCAAGCATCAGCTGGATACCAAGCTGTGAATTCACGTTGGAGATTGAAGCGATTTCTGTAGTCACATTCGACGGATCGAAGCTGAATCCGTTGTACGGATCATCGATCGCCACTTTATCCCATTCAGCGAACAAGGAGTTGCGGATAGGGTTTTCGGTATCACTCGGAACAACGAACTTGTCATTTCTGAGTGACCAGGCCGAGAAGCCGCCGGCATCCGTTTTTTCATTGTAGCCTGGAGGGAATTTCTTGATGCCGTCTTCAATGACATATTGCTTGCCTTCAATCCCGTATTGAATAAGGTTGTAATAGCTCTTATCCGTCATAAACTTCTCAATCACCATCAGTGCGCGTTCCGGATTAGCCGAATTTGTGCTGATTACGGTCGAGTTGTCCACGCCCATCTTACGTTTGATTTTCTTGTTGGCTTCAGCGAAAGTGAAGAAGTAAGGATCTGATTCAGGTTGTGCCTTGATATCCGCTCCATACTGGCCGATCCAGTCTTGGGCATGAGTCAAATAACCTGCAGAGTTTCCCGCTCTAAAGTTCTCTTTCCCGCCCATGGTTGCGGACAGCACATCTTTACCCCAATACCCTTTATCCGCCCATTCACGCATTTTCACAGCCCAATCTTCAAATTCCTGGGTGTAGGCCGGATGGAAGACGGTTTTGAAGTCCTCCGGACTCTTAGTCACCAGATTCAGTTCATTTAGAGAAATACCAGGGGCGTTAAGCCACATACCCGTGGTATCGACCAGCATTCTGAACATATTCTGCGCATCTTCAGCCTTGCCGTTGATTGGCGAGAAGGATTCATTTGCGACAACATTATCCATGTACTTCACCATATCATCTATTGAGCTGATTTTTTCCATGCCGTATTTCTTCAGCAGATCAGAACGATAAGCAAAACCGGTAGGTGTGTATTCACTGTAAAGACTCGGAACTCCATAAATTTTGCCTTTGTATTTCGTGTTCTCCCAGACAGTTGCAGGAATTTCCGCCTTCAGCTTAGGAGCAACCTTGTCCAGCATCTCCGTGATGTCCACGAGTGCGCCTTCACTGGCTAATGTAAAATAGGAAACTGGTGCTCCGGGAGAGGCGTGGGACATATCAAAATTTTCACCGGAAGCAAATAATAACGGGTACTTGGTAGCCGTATCCGGCCAGTCAATGTACTTCACTTCAATGCTTGCGTTCAGATCTGCCTTGAGCTTCTTGTTGATCTCGCCAAGGATCGCCTTGTTGTTAACCCCTTCACTGCCCCACAGGTAGTACGTCAGCTTGGCTTCCTTCGAAGTGTCCACTCCACCCGTATTTGCAGTAGTTTCCGACTTTCCGGAATCCGTTGGAGAAGTGCTTGACTCATTGTTGTTGTTCTTGGACGTACAGGCTGTCAATACCCCGGCAAGCATGAGGACTGCCATTAAAGAAGACGCGATTTTTTTACCTTTCATCAGGTAAGCCTCCCTTTTCTTGTCTGTTTATAAAACCTTCATCTATAATAAACGCCTCTCTTAAGAGAACACGTCCATTACCCCTTTACTGCCCCGACGGTAAGCCCTGTTACAAAATAACGCTGCACAAACGGGTAGAGGAGAATAATTGGCCCTGTGGCCAGAACAGCTGTAGCCATCTTGATAGATTGCGTAGGAAGATCGGCTGAATTAATCACTGCCCCCGAGTTGATCATAGTCCCAAGGTTGGTCTGATTAACCATTCGCTGCAAAAAGTATTGCAACGGATATTTAGTCGGGCTATCCATATACAACATCCCGTTGTACCACTCATTCCAAAAGCCCAGCGCCGAGAACAGTCCAATGGTGGCCAAGGATGGAACCGCCAAGGGAATAAAAATCCGCCAGTAGATGCGGAAATCGCCGGCACCGTCAATGGTAGCGGATTCATATAAGGAATCCGGAATCGCCTTCATGAAATTGCGCATCAGGAAGATCGACCAGGCGCCGACCACAGCCGGCAGGATCATGGCGAACAAGTTATCCTTCATATGAAGATGCTTGACCATCAGGATATACGTTGGAATCAAGCCGCCGCTGAAGAGCGTCGTAAAGTAAATCAGGAAGGAGAAGAAATTGCGGTACTTGAAATCCTTGCGGTTGAGCACAAAGCCGGCCATCGACATCATAAACAGTCCCAGCACCGTACCCACTACAGTGATAAAAATAGTTACCTGATAAGCATTGATGAGATTTGTAGAGTTGTTAAGCAGCAACTCATAAGACTTGAAGGAAAATTCTTTGGGCAGCAGCTTGTAGCCTTCGCGGACAATTTCCTGCTCGTTCATAAATGAGGAAGTGATCATCAGCGCAAAAGGAAATAAACAAATCAGCGCAAAGATTGTGATGCACAAATAGCTGATGGCTTTAATGAAGATACTGCCGACATCTTGTTTGACTGCTTTCTTTTCCATTATCATCACCCCTGTTTCATTCTGAATCTTAGAATAATGCGCTGTCAGGCTCGACCTTGCGCACAATAAAGTTCACCACAAGCACCAGAATCAGCCCGAACAAGGATTGGTAGAAGCCAACAGCGGCTCCCATGGAGAAGTTGAATTGCCCCACCAATGAGCGGAAGACATAAGTATCAATGATATCCGTCTGCGGATACAGCACGGAATTCGTCCCGATCAGATTATAGAATAGGTCAAAGGAGCCTTTGAGAATCCCGCCCATTCCGAACAGCAGAAGCAGAATAAAGGTTGGCTTCAGAATCGGCAAGGTCATGTAGCGGATCCGTTGCCAGGTAGTAGCGCCGTCCATATAAGCAGCTTCATACAAATCATGGTTGATCCCTGTTATGGCTGCCAGATAGATAATCATGCCGTATCCGGTACTGGCCCAAATTTTGAAGGCGACAATAATGTATTTCCAAATGCCTGCATCGGAGTAGAACTCGTGGCGGTCCAGCCCGGCGCCGGCCAACATCGTATTGATAAAACCGGAGTTAAAATTGAATAGGTTGTAAGCAAATACCCCCACGATAACCATTGAAATAAAGTTCGGCAGGAGAATCACCGACTGGGAGATCTTCTTGAACCATTTGCCCGTTATCTCCGACAGCATAATGGCAAACACAATTTGAATGATATTCCCCAAGACAAGGAAAGCCACATTGTACAGCAGGGTATTCTTGGTGATATTCCAGAGATCACCATTTTGAACCAGGAATTCGAAGTTCTTCAGGCCGATAAAATCGCTTCCGAAGATCCCCTTGTTAAGTTTGTAATCCACAAATGCGACATAAGCTCCAGGCATTACCGCATAGTGGAAGATCAGGAAATACAGAAGCACGGGCAGCAGCATAAGGAAAAGAACTTTGTTCTTCATCAATTCCCGGCCGATATTTCCACCAGTTCGCATAATTCTTGCCAATAGGCCCACCTCCAATTTGAACGATGCATTCACACCAATGGAATAAATTCAGACGCCTCTCAATCACGATAAAAGCTATACTGAAGGGTATAGAAACGTTTCCATCATTTTTTTGGAACTCCCCTTGCGAAGAGCATACTCTTAAAATGTATGCGCTGTCAATTGAATTTTTTTTCGAATTTCAAGTACATTAATTATATATACGGTCCTAAATGTTTCGAAACAATAATTATTTCAAAGATGATTGACATTTTTTAGCCACGAGACTAATATCGAGGTATACCTAACATGGAAACGTTTCTATTATCTTTTTTGGTGAAAATGCATGCCCTTGATGACATTTGATTTGAACTCCCCTATCCGTTCAATTTCATGTCCTATCCATGTAGTGGAAAGCGAGGGTTCTTATGATTTTCAGACCACAATCCAACATGATTACCTTTACACTCGATGAATCCAAGTACACGTTCTTGCCAACAGGCGACATCTTCGAATTCTCCAATGGGCCATTCCTCATCAATCAGTTCCAGGGCAATTCTATGGATGGTTCGGCCAATAATATTTATCTTCGCGTGCATACAGCACAAGGCATTCAAAGCTATCCCTTGCTGGGAATCCGCTCCCGCTCCAAACTATTGTACAATCACGAAAGACTTATTTACCAAGGCCGGATAGAGGCTATTGATTACCGTGTTACATTCTCTCCTGCCGCTGATGGCATCTGGTTCTGGCATATCCAGCTCTCCGGAAACGGGGAAACGGTTGATGTCATTTATGGACAGGATCTCGGTGTCGCTGAAAAAGGCGGCGTGCTGTCCAATGAGCTGTATATGAGCCAGTACCTGGATCACAGCATTTGGGAGGGGCCTAACGGTTACGCCGTATGCTCACGCCAAAACCAGCCTCAGGGCGCAGCTTTCCCCTATCTGCAGCAAGGTGTGCTTCAAACCAAAGCCGTCGGCTATTCAACGGATGGCACGCAGTTTTTCGGCTTGTCCTATAAAGCCCTTGATGTTCCTCAAGTACTGGAAAGCGGCCTTCCGAACCAAAATGTTCAATATGAGCTGGCCTATACCGGTCTGCAAACAGAGCAAATGAAGCTGACTGGAACCGTTGATTTTGCCTTCTACGGCCTGTTCCGCCAGACTCATCCAGCCGCTGTAACTTCTCTTGAGTTTGGGTCCCGGCTGCAGGAAGCTTATGCCTCCATAGACTGGAACCTGAGCGACGCTGTACAAGAGGGAGAAACGGTCACGCTCAGTGCTGTCGGGGGACCTTACGTCTCTCCGGAGTGGTCACAAGCCGAGATTGATGCCGCTTTCCCTGAGCGGAAGCTCGAGGAATACGAGGATGGTAAACTGTTGTCCTTCTTTACTAATGACCACGTCCACGTCGTGCTGCAGCCCAAGGAACTGCTCGTTGAACGCCCGCACGGACATATCATTACCACCCTGATGGATGACACACAGGTCAACAACAAGCTGATTACGTCCACCAATTACATTTACGGTATTTTCAACGGTCAGACGGTGGCGGGCAATACTTCTTTCCATAAGCTTCTCTCCACGCCGCGCGGCCTGCTCAATATTCTCAAGAACACAGGACAACGCATTTATATCCGCCAGGATGGCGTCTACCGGATTCTTACGCTGCCGGCCGCTTATGAGATGGGTGTAAATTTTGCCAAATGGCATTACAAGCTGGAGGATGATACGTTAACGATCACCACCTTTGCTGCCGCCAATCAACCGGATATTGTGCTTCAGGTACAATCAAAGCTCGGAAAATCCTACGATTACCTGATTACCAACCAGCTGGTTATGGGCGAGCATGAATTCCAGCATCCGGTAAGAGTCAGCGCTGCAGACGGAATTATCCGTGTTCAACCAGATGAGGACGCTTGGCGGAACCATCCTTATCCCGGCCTGCATTATGACATTCAATTACCTGATACCGCTTTCAATTTCAGTGACGACCGGATATTCTTTGAAGACGGCAAGCCGCGCAACGGTACGCTGCTTACCCTTTCCGTAGAGCAGTCCTCAAGCTTCCAGCTAGTCATACAAGGAAGGCTGGAGGACAAGGAAAGTTTGCCGCTGGCTCCTTACAGCTTTGAAGATGAAGCATCGTTGTACAGAGAATTCTACGAAGCGTTCAGTTCCCGTTTCTGCTTACAGATCGAGGGTGCCGAACAGGTGCAGATTGATAAATTGAACGAAACCGCATGGTGGTATACGCATAATGCAATGGTCCATTTTATTGTGCCGCACGGACTTGAACAGCCAGGCGGAGCCGCATGGGGCACACGGGATGTATGTCAGGGGCCGATGGAATATTTCCTGATGACCCAGCATTATGAATTGGCCAGAAATGTTCTTTTGGAGATTTTTGCCCACCAGCTGTGGGAGAGCCGGGAGTGGCCGCAATGGTTTATGTTCGACCAGCACCCTGTCCAATCCCCTGAATGGCATGGCGATGTCGTGCTTTGGCCGCTTAAATGCATTGCCGACTATGTAATGGCTACCGGGGACAGCTCTATTTTCCAAGAAGAGGTAGTCTATCACTATCTGGCAGATGCCCTGCCTACCCGGGAGTCGGAATCCGTGCTGGAGCATGTCAAGGCAGCTGTAGACACAATCTGCAGGCGTTTCCTGCCTGGAACAGCCCTCATCTCCTATGCCGGCGGTGACTGGGATGATACCCTGCAGCCTGCCGATGAAGCGCTGAAGACCAAGCTGGTCAGCGCCTGGACCGTTGCCTTGGCATTCCAGGTCATCCGGAATCTGTCGCAGGTCACGGCATTCGACCCTGAGTTCTCAAGGTCGCTTGCTGAAATGGCAGAACGGATGAAGGTCTCTTTCCAGACGTTGCTCATTAAAGATGAGGTTATTGCCGGCTTCGCTTACTTCAAAGACGCCGAAACCATCGAATACATGCTGCATCCGCTGGACCAAAATACCGGAATACAGTATCGCCTGCTGCCGATGACACGCAGCATCATTGCTGAACTGGTGGACCCTGCACAAGCGGATATGAATCTGCGCCTGATTGATGAGCATCTCAAATGTCCGGATGGCGTACGCCTGATGGACCGCCCTGCCCGCTATGAAGGCGGCGTAAGCACCATTTTCCGGCGTGCCGAGCAGGCCGCCAATGTCGGCCGTGAAATCAGCCTGCAATACGTGCATGCCCATATTCGTTATCTTGAGGCGGCAGCTAAACTCGGAGATGCCGAGCGTGCCTGGGAAGGGCTGTTCCAAATCAATCCGATCAATATCCGCGAGAGCGTGCCCAATGCGAAAATCCGCCAGAGCAACATGTATTTCAGCAGCTCGGACGGAGATTTCCCGGACCGCTACAGCTATCACAAGAATTTCGATCAGCTGCGCACCGGCAGCGTTCAAGTGAAAGGCGGCTGGCGGCTATATTCCAGCGGACCCGGCATTTACCTGAATCAGCTCATCTCGGGCATTCTGGGAATCCGCTTCACGGCAGACAGCCTGATTATTGACCCGGTTCTTCCGGCTAGCCTGGACGGTCTGCGCTTCACTTATCAATGTTTCGGCCGCACCTTACAATTTGTTTATCATATCGGATCGGGTTCCACCCGCACACCGGAACTGCGTTCGGAGGGCAATGCCGTTGCCGGTCAAATCCTGGCCAATCCGTATCGCCCGGGTGCGTTAAGCATTCCTGCAAGCACTGTGCTTGCGCTGCCTGACGAAGAACTGCATATCTATCTATCCCAATAACTTTCAATGCGCTCGATGAAGAAGGAGTCTGCCATGACTAAACCGTTTATCCAAGAGCTTGTGAATGAAATGACACTGGACGAAAAACTGGCCCAATTAACCCAGCTTGGTCCTTACTACTGGGGCCTGGACGATACTGTTGATTTGACGGGTCCGTTCAAGGAGCTCAAAATTAAGCCACATGCCATTGAGAATATCGGAAGCGTTCTGAACGGCGTTGGAGCCCGGAATGCCATCGAAATGCAGACCCGCCATATGCAAAAAAGCCGCCAGAAGATTCCGCTGCTCTTTATGGCGGATGTCATCCACGGCTACCGGACCATTCTGCCCATTCCTCTGGCGCTGGGCTGCAGCTTCGATCTGGAAGCCTGTGAACGCTTTGCCGAGCTCGCTGCCAAAGAAAGCGCAGCTGCCGGGATTCATGTCACGTTCTCGCCGATGACCGATCTCGTCCGCGATCCGCGCTGGGGCCGTGTCATGGAAACATCCGGCGAGGACCCTTATCTGAACGCCCGCGTCACCGAAAGCATGGTGCGCGGCTATCAGGGCAAAGACCTGAAGGAAAAAGGACGCATAGCCGCCTGTGTCAAGCATTTCGCCGGCTATGGCGCGCCTGAAGGCGGCCGGGAATACAATACGGTCGATATGTCCTCCGGTGTATTGCGTGAATTCTATCTGCCTGCCTACAAGGCCGCGGTCGATGCCGGTGTAGCTATGGTAATGGCCGCATTCAATACGGTAGACCGTATTCCGGCAACCGGAAATGAACAGCTTCTGCGCGGGATTCTGCGGGAAGAATGGGGATTCAATGGCGTTACCATCGCTGACTTCAATTCTGTCAATGAGCTGATCCCCCACGGGGCTGCAGTGGATGGCCGCGAAGCCGCAGAGAAAAGTCTGGCTGCCGGTCTTGATATCGAGATGATGTCCACCCACTATCTCCATCATGCCGCAGACCTGATTGAACAAGGCCGGCTTGATGTCGCTTTGATCGACGAAGCGGTTATCCGGGTACTGGAGCTTAAGGACGCACTAGGCTTGTTTGAAAATCCGTTTAAGGATGCGGATCCGCAAGTGGATGAGGCAGCCGAACCTAATGCGGAGCATCTGCAGACCGCCCGCGAGCTTGGCGCAAGTTCGGTTGTGCTGCTGAAAAATGACAATGAAGCTTTGCCGCTCAAGCGGGGGATGAAAATCGGCCTGGCCGGTCCTTTCGCCACTTCCATACATGTGCTGGGCGGCTGGGCCGGAACGGAAAAGGATCCGGCGGTCTCGCTCTACACAGGACTTTCCCGGAAAACCTCAGCCGGGGATATCCTTACGGCAATGACCGGCGAGCTGGGGAGTATGCTGGAGGGTGTATTTGATGTAGAGGACGGGATAGAAGAAGCGTTTCACCGCTTGAAGGATTGCGATGTGATCCTTGCTGCAGTGGGCGAGAACCAGCAGGATACCGGAGAAGGCGGCAGCAAAACCAACCTGCGCCTGTCTCCTAATCAGGAGAAGCTGATCTGGCGCCTGAAGGACACCGGCAAAAAGATAGTTACCATTGTATTCAGCGGCCGGCCACTGGAGCTGAAGCCTGTGCTGGATGCCAGCGATGCTTTGCTCCAAGCCTGGTTCCTCGGCTCGGAGTCAGGGAACTCACTGGCAGATGTACTGTTCGGGGACTACAATCCATCCGGGCGTTTATCCATGAGCTTCCCCTACACTGTGGGCCAGATTCCGGTTTATTACAATGCTTATTCGACAGGACGTCCCTATGATCCCATGTATCCGCAAGTACGTTATGTAACCCGGTATTTAGACTGCCCCAATGACCCGCTCTTCTGCTTCGGCTATGGCCTGAGCTATTCTGATTTTGCTTACAGCAGCTTCAAGGTTGAAGCCGCTGACAAGCTTGTAGCCTCTATTGAGGTAGAGAATACCTCGGACATCGACGGCAAAGAAACCGTTCAGCTCTATATTCACGATGTCAGCGCAAGCGTTGTGCGCCCGGTCAAAGAGCTTAAGGGTTTCCGGCAGCTTTCATTGGCAGCGCATGAGAAGCAGGTGGTTTCCTTCGAAATCACCAGAGACATGTTAATGTTCTATGGCAAGGACCATCAGCTTGTCTTCGAGCCTGGTGAATTTGATATTATGATCGGCCGAAACTCAGGAGATCATTTCACCCGGCGTATCCATATCGACTGATTTTGGCCAGAGAGGGGAATTTCCAAATGAAACGCCATTTATCATTCCAGAATGATGGAACCTTTAAAATTGTGCAATTTACCGATCTACATTGGATGGATGGAAGAGCCGAGGATCAGCGTACCCGTAAACTCATGGAGCGTATTATAGAAGCGGAGCAGCCTGATCTTATCGTTTTTACAGGGGATTTAATTTACACGGGTCCCGTTCCAGCGGAAGAAAAGGAATGTGAGAACCCTCAGGAAGCTTTCCGGGAGGCTGTCGCTGCTGTTGAACAAACCGGCATTCCCTGGGCCTTTGTATTTGGCAACCATGATACAGAAACCCGCATTTCCCGTGATGAACTGATGCAGGTAGCCTTGGAGCATCCTCACACGCTGGCTGAGGCCGGACCTGCGGAGCTTGCCGGTACAGGCAATTATACACTTGAAATTGAGGGGCCCAATGGCAACTCCGCTGCAGTTCTTTATTTTCTGGACTCCGGCAGTTATTCCGGTCTTGAGCAGGTACCAGGCTACAATTGGATCCAGCGGAATCAGCTTAACTGGCTGACCGCTGAATCGGCACGGCTGAATCCGCAAGCACATGAGGATAAGCTGCCTGCACTTGCATTCTTTCATATCCCGATTCCCGAGTACCAGGAGGTATGGTCTACCCGGATCTGCCATGGACACCGATTCGAGCGCGTCTGTTCTGCTCCTGTTAATTCCGGATTATTTGCGACTTTGCTGGAAATGGGCGATGTGCTGGGCACTTTTTGCGGACATGACCATATCAACGACTTTGTTGGCAGTCTGCATGGCATACGCCTCTGTTACGGGCGGGCCTCAGGCTACAATACTTATGGAAAAGAAGGCTTTAAGCGGGGTGCCCGCGTGATAAAACTAACCCTGGGCGAAAAGAATTTTGATACTTGGCTCCGTCTTGAAGACGGCTCTACCGTACTGGAACAGCCCGTTCATGAGCCGGATAACGTAACCGTACACTAATCTTCCAACCAGGAATTGTTCGGCTCTAATAATCAGCCCACCTGCTCTTGGAACGAGACTCCTCCCGCATGATTGGCGGCGGTCTCGTTCTTTTTTAGGTGCCGGGAAGGCACCAGCCGGACCCGCAACCGGCAAAGATACGACTTCGGCAACGCCTAAATCGACCATGTGCAACTGCGGCGCTTTAACCATTCCCGGGCTGCAGCAGCATGCCAAAATCACTCTCGTCTCCTCCACAACTATTTACGAAGGGGGGGCACATGATGTTATGCTAAAGGAAAAAGACAGAACATCCTGATCATTAGCAGCCTGTGAACACAGAAAGGTTGCTGCGGCGGGATCATTCTGATTCATAAGGAGCCCACACAATGACGTCATTACAAAAGGTTCTGGTCACCAAAACAGAGCTGCAGCAAAGAGTCCAGGAGCTTGGAGCAGACATATCACGGGATTACGAAGGCAAGGAGCTGGTGCTCATCGGCATCCTTAAGGGAGCAGCCGTATTTATGGCTGACCTGATTCGCGAGATCACCCTCCCCATCGGCATGGATTACATGTCCGTATCCAGCTATGGCGCCAGCTCTACCTCAAGCGGCGTCATCACCGTCAAAAAAGACATCGACACCGACATCCGCGGCAAACATGTCCTCCTCGTCGAGGACATGATCGACACCGGCCTGACCCTGCAGCATCTCAAGCAGCTCTTTGCTCTCCGTGAGGCCGCTAGTGTCCGCATCTGCACCATCCTCAGCAAGCCCTCCCGCCGCCTTGCCGACATCCACATCGACTACTGCGGCATCGAAATCCCCGACGAATTCGTCGTCGGCTACGGATTGGACTATGCCGAACAATTCCGGAACCTGCCGGAGGTTTGGATTGTGCAGACGGGCGAATAAGGGCAGCAAAAAAGAGCCGGAACTTGATAAGTGCCGGCTCTTTTTGCTGTAATGGATTCATAAGGCTTTATTGGACCTGGTGACGCTTAAAGGCGCGCCCGACAAAGGGGATGCATACCGCGCTTATAACAACATAAACAACAATCCTCATAGTGATAATATCTACGGTCAAGCCGGGAAATGGATAAGAAAAATACGAAGTGTACTCCGCAGGAAATACCGGCTGTACAGCCATGTACGGAAACAGCATCAGAATATGATTCAGTATGCCATTGGTCCCGCTAAGCCCCAAAAAGACAGGGAGTAATATGACCAGCACATCTACAACAAGTACTGCAAAAGCTGTTTTCATTTTTGCGGACAGAAGAAGTGTTACGGCGGCCATACCCATCGAAACTAATAATAAGATCAAAATACATACCATAGCCGCTTCTAACAAAGATAGATTATAAGGAATGGTAACATTTAAAATCTGTAATGGAAGATCCCAACCCTCGAATCCAAACGCGTATAGTTGAATGCCTACTGCCAGCAGAACATTTATTAAAAACACAAGCAGTGCAAAAAGAAAGGCCGCTGATATTTTCGCCTTTATTAATTTCGATTTCCCGTATCGGGTAGATAGAATAACGCTGTCAGCTCCCGATTGATATTCTCCTGCAAATACTGGCGCAATACAAATACAAATTGCAATAATAGAAACAATCAGCAATTCAAAACACTGGAACAAGCTTCTCCATCCAGCGTGGTAGCCATATTCATAAGGCGTTTCAATCTGGCTGTTTTTAGTGTTCCAGAATTGCTTTTCTTGATTCGAATATTCCCAGTCAGAATAGTCAATATCTAAGTAACTCTTCACTTTGTCCGCGCGCGCCTGATAAAATCCCGCTGTATTCTCCAAGCGCATATCTCTAAGAACCGTTAGTCCGTTATCAGTGACCTGAGGCTTCAAAAAAGCTTCATCAATTATTTTCAAATAAGAGTAATGCGGTAATACATAACGGGCATAATTCTCATCCGTCAAGTTAACCTTATCTCCGTCTTTCACCACATTCTCCGGGTTGGAAAACAATGTCTGATACTCTTTAATATCTTGTGCAACCCGTTCTTCCGTAAGCGTTCCTTCAAGCTCTTTGGCATACTCTTTCTCAAGCTGTATTGCAGCAGCACCATTCACCTGACTGCCATCACGCTCTAGTGAAATATAATTCTGGACAGGCATGATAAAGAACAGCAGGGTTAAGAACAAGCTGACCAGAACGACCACTATGTTCATTCTCTTTTTGGCGATTTTCATAAACTCATATTTGAATAAACTATTCATCGGCTCCCCCTATATTCGGCAATGTCGTTCCGGAAATGGTACAAGTACAAATCTTCAAGCGTAGGCACCTCATTCATTGCGCCGTCCATCGGAATTTCATCACTAAGCACACGAAGGATGACCGTATCATCATCACCGTGGTGCAGATTTGCCACACACAATGAATTGCTGATTGTATTGGCATACTCCTTCGTAACCACACATCTCCACACCTTACCGTCCATTTCGTTCGCAATGTTGCCGGCTGGGCTATTGATAATCAGCTTACCGTCTTTGATCATTAGAACAGTGTCGGAAATATATTCTATATCAGATACAATATGAGTAGAAAGAATGACTATCTTGTCTTTGGAAAAGTTCGCAATTAAATTGCGGAAATGTACACGCTCTTTCGGGTCAAGTCCGGCAGTAGGTTCATCCAGCACCAAAATTTGAGGGTCGTTCAAAACAGCTTGCGCAATTCCCAGTCTTTGCTTCATCCCCCCGGAAAACGTTCGGATTTTTCTGGTTGAGACTTCGGATAAGCCGACTAACCCCAAAAGCTCCCTTGTGCGAATAATGGCCTTCTGAGGTGAAATCCCCTTCAATGCCGCGACATAGAGCATAAATTGCTCTGCGGTGAAATCCGGATAATATCCAAAATCCTGAGGAAGATACCCTAGAAGATTACGGTAATCCTCACCCAATTCCCCTGCACTTTTACCATCCAAAAGAACATCGCCCGAGGTAGGATTCAGCACTCCGCAGACCATCCTCATAAGTGTAGTTTTTCCTGCCCCGTTCGCCCCCAGCAGGCCATACACTCCTGGTTTCATCTTAATCGTCATTTGATCGACCACTGTTTTGCGCCCATATTGTTTAGTAAGTCTGTCCAGCCTTAATTCCATATTCCAACCTCCCTTACTCAATTAGAAACGTCTCATACCCTTTCCATTACAGACAAAAGTCTGCTTACCCGGTATTTATTGTACCGTCAGCAAGCAGACTGAACTTTAATAACTAAACGTAAATTTATTAAGAAAATCCTAAGAATGCATTTAGCGACCTCCATGTGAAGTGAGCGGTATCTTTACGCTAAATACGGTTTTCCCATTTTCACTCTGCATCCCGATCTGCCCTTCATGCCGCATTATTATTTCTTTGGCAATGGCCAGGCCCAAGCCTGCACCTCCCGTATTCGTTGAACGGGCATCATCCAATCGGTAGAACTTATCGAAGATACTGTTTTGCTTATCAGGCGGTATGGTTTGCCCGGTGTTCGTAAAGGTAATGTTGGCCATACCCTCATGGGCTTTTGCCTCCACCTCAATCGTGCTGTTATCGTCACTGTATGCAACGGCATTTTTCAAAATGTTATTAAAAACCCGCGCCAGCTTATCTGCATCACCATAAACGGTTATCGTATCTTCGGCGTCAATAACCATCTTTTTCCCGGCAGTCGTGAGCGAGGGATAAAATTCATCCGGCATTTGTATCAGCATATAAGAGATGTCAACATTCTGTTTGTTGAGCTGGAGCGTTTGCTGGTTATACCTTTCGACTTCAAAAAAATCATGAATAAGGCGCTCCAAATGATACGCCTTATCCAAAGTGATTTTCATATATTTCTCTTGTTGCTCCTTCGGCATATCGGAAGCTTCGTTAAGTAAACTCAAATATCCAATGACAGAAGTAAGCGGCGTTTTTATATCATGAGCCAGATACATGACTAAATCTCTTTTGTTCTGCTCTGCCACCTGTACCTCCAGTTCACGTTTTTTGAGGGTTTGCTTCACAAAAATCAGTTTCTGCTCCATTGAGGACATTTCCGGTGATAGCGTAATATCTGCTTCATCCTTAATTAAGGCATCCATTCCTGCATTGACTTCATTAAAATATTTTGTAAACCAGGATAAAGAAAAATAGAAAAAAATAAGAAAAAAGGCCGATATCGCTATCAGCATTATGATTTCCCAATGATCACGGAAAGTACTTTCGTAAATCGAAAGGGCATCACTATATTCGTAACCAAAAACATGTTGTAATAACAGAACGCCTCCCTCACCCAGTCGTCCTCGAACCAGTAAATATAGAATATCCACTGCGATGATAGCAAGAATTATCAAAATCAGCATTCGAATGAATACTTTCATTCTTAACTTTGCATAGTTCATCTGAATATGGGTTTTACTTTTCAATTTTATACCCCACCCCCCATATCGTTCGGATCCATTTCGGATTATCCACCGAATCATTCATTTTCTCGCGCAAATGCCTGATATGAACAGTGATGGTATTATTATTTTTATTGTAATATTCATCGCCCCAAATCACGCGAAATAGTTGTTCCGAGCTGATGACTTTGCCTTTATTCTCACAAAGGACCCGTAAGATTGAAAATTCTGTAGGTGTAAGAGATAACTGTTTTTCGTTCAGCCAGCACTCATGGGTGTTCACATCCAGAACCAGGCCGGAATAGGCTATGACCGTTTCATCAGGCACTGGCATGGACTTGTATTTCTTATATCTGCGCAATTGCGCCTTTACCCGCGCGACCATCTCTAGCGGACGAAACGGTTTGGTAATATAATCGTCGGCCCCCATCGTAAGACCAGTAATCTGGTCTGTTTCTTCATCCTTAGCCGTAAGCATTATTATAGGAAAATTGTGATTTTCCCGAATGCGCTGGCAGATGGTAAAACCGTTAATATCCGGGAGCATAACATCCAGAATTGCTAAATCCACATGTTCACTCTCAATATACTTGAGGGCATCCTGCCCATTATAAAACTTATAAACATTGAAATTTTCATTTCTTAAGTAGATTTCGATCAGATCGGTGATGGCCTGCTCATCATCCACCACCAGAATATTTTCAGTCACTGTGGGATCACCTTCCTTCACTGCATGAAATATACTTATTGTACCAGAAAACGGAAAGGGCTTATGTTGTTTTTTTCTTGTTTAATTCTTAAGATAATCCTAAGGTTAGCTGAACTCCCCACATAAAGAAGGCTGTCGAAACTTTCTCGACAGCCTTAGATTTTAAACGCAATCACGAAGTAGTTACTGGTATTGTACCGGACTTCACTCTGGCGCTGAACCCGGCAACTGCTTTTTTCAATAGTAAGGCCAATCCCAACGTAATGAGAATACAAATCGCATTCAGAACAAGGTCGTTCACCTGCAGGTTCAGGTTTCGCCGGAGATCCGTCAACATCTTGAGCATTCTTTCATGAAGCAGATAAATCTCCAGGCTATGCGTGCCGCAGAATGAGAGGAAGGGACAACGGGTCCATTTACGCTCTGACATCCAGTGCAGTACTCCCGCCGCCAAGATGCATAAAGGCAGTGTAATCAGAATAAAAGGATACCACCACAGTCCATAACTCCATACATAGTCCTGCAGATATTTCTGGCTAACTACCAGCAGCAATATACCTGAGACAAACACTGCAAGATGCATGATCAGACTCAGCCGCGAGATTGCCCGTTTTTGATCGATAAGGTATCCAACAAACACGCCTACACAGAATATCGGAATTCTTATCGTGAAAATCAGCAAATAGGAGAGCGAAGTTCCAGATAGAACTACGCTGAGCAGTATTCCAAGAAGGCTGGCCACAGCAACGGTAATCACCTTATTCCGCCCCCTGAAAAAATACATAAACAGCGGCGTAAGCAAATACAACACCAATAGTGCAGGGACGTACCAGTCAAACCGGCTGTCCAGCCCGAGCCAAAAGCTAAACGTCGTCAAACAGAATCGCCAGTCCCATGAGTTGGGTACGGCACGTGCTGATCAGCTATAATTAAGCTTTGTCATGGATAACCTCCTGAAGCGCCGGCAGCTGGCGGGAAGAGGGGCTCGCAGGCATTAGACTGGAAAGTTTCTTGTAATTCAGCGAAAAGAGAATGCCAAGCGAAGCTTCCGCAAGAATGATTAAATCCCGATTAGAAATCACCAGCGGAATCGCAACCACACTAATGACGATAAGAACCCAAACCGCCGGATACCCCATATACGGTTCGATGAAGCGGCCCAGCCACAGCAGGACTCTCATCGCCACATAAGTGCAGACCAGTGCCAGACACCATATCCACACAATATACAGGCGGCCCAGCCCAAGCCGGTCAAAGGCCAAGATCAAGATCAGATGGGTAAATAGAAATAGAAATGAATGCTTACCGAAATAGAGCATCAGATTACTGGGAGCATAGCTTTTTTTCCTTCTGAAGAGATAAAAGACCCCGAACAATACAAACAAAGACAGCAGAAGATAGTTCACAGACATATTGTATTTGATAAAATCCGCTTCATGCACTCCACCGTAACTGGATATCACGAGCAGTGCCCCGGCTACAAGAGCTCCAATAAGGTTCACGAGGTTACTGCACCGATAAGCGAAGATCCCGGCCACAAACGCAAACATCCATGGGAAATAGGTAAACCCAACAGTTTCTGTGAACAGTATGGATTTTAACGGGAAGTCCGGTAATAGACTGCCAATGAAAAAATGCACTAAAAAAACAAGCAACGCCAAAAGGAGATATAAATAGAGTGGAGGTTTCAAATATTTCTCTATGAGGTATACACTCAGCACTCCGAGTGCAATGATCTGGGGAACATCCATTACCGAAAACGCCTGAACCTCCGGTTTCCACATGAGATTATAGGAGAAACCGATGACAGCGAACAATACGTAGAAGCTAAGCAGCGACCTGAAGCTTTTCCTTCGAACCTGCAAGGTGGTCGTCACCCCCGAGACAGCAAAGAAAAGTACAGGGGCCAAACCGGCAATAATCTGAAACACCCGCTCATTGCCATTAAAATAAAGCGGAATATGGGCCACAATCATCAAAATACAGCTAATCCCCTTAATTGCATCCAATGAATAGTCATATTCCTTCATTCCCTTCACTTTCCTTCCCCTTTATTTGAATTTCTTGTAGAGTACTTTCTTATAGAGTATAAGACGGAATTCATAACTTTCCATCACTCTAAAGTGTAAGATTGGGTTGTGGGGGGGGGGGAATGTGAAAGATGAATATAGAAAGTGGGTTTATGAATAACTACTTGGCAAGAAAGAGAAAAAAGCCATTTGAAAGCCGCTGGGGCTCAAAAAGTCACGGTGAGTTTGAAAGTCATGCGGTATAACAGGCATGAGAACTACTACGAAGTGAGGTCGGCCATGCGTTAGTCGTTCAGCAGATGATTGCACCGGAAAGTGTGTTTGGCCAACTGAAGAACATCCAGAAATTCTGGCGTATTCTGCTTCGCGGTTTACAAAAAGTAACCCTCGAGTCGGCTGGCTTTTCTTTGCCCATAATCTGCTTAATCAAACCGCCAATGACCAACAACGCAGAGCAGCGATTCACCAGTAATGGTAGAATCGCTGCTCTGCTGTCTTTATACTTTTTTCAAAAAATAAGATTGTCTATGTGTCTTGAATAGTAACTTGCATACTACCCAGAGCTATAGAAATTTGGAGTAATTCTTAATAGTTGTAGTTATCTTGTCTACTCTTCTCAAAGTGCCAAGCATCTCTACACATATCAGCTATACTTCTCTTTGCTGTCCACCTTAGTTCTTCTTTAGCTTTCTTAACATCTGCATAGCACTCTGCAATATCGCCAGCTCTACGTGAGACTATTTGATATGGTATTTTTTCACCAGTTACTTTTTCAAAAACCTCTATTAATTGTATTACACTTGTTCCTATACCTGTTCCTAAATTATAAGTATGTACACCTGTTCTAAGTTTATCCAAAGCAGCAACATGACCTTCAGCCAAATCACATACATGTATGTAATCTCGAACACCAGTACCGTCAAACGTTGGAAAATCATTTCCAAAAACACTCAAATTACTCAGTTCACCACGTGCTACCTGAGTGATGTAAGGCATTAAATTGTTCGGTATGCCATTAGGTACTTCTCCTATTAAACCACTCTCATGCGCTCCAACAGGGTTAAAATATCTAAGAATTGAAACTGAGAGACTTGGATTAGCTTTTACAATATCCATAAGAATTCTTTCGCACATAGCCTTTGTTTCACCATACGGATTTGTGGTAGGAAGAAGTGTCATCATTTCAAGAAACGGAGACTTATTTTCTCCATATACTGTTGCTGATGAACTAAAAACAAACTTCTCAACATTATATTCAATGCAAATTTTCGCAAGAATAAGTGTACTAACTAAATTATTGTAATAATAGGCAATCGGTTTTTCCACAGACTCTCCCACTGCTTTAAATCCAGCAAAATGGATAACCCCATCTATGGTATGATTTTCAAATATAGAGCCAAGCTTTAATTCATCAGTTACATCAATTTTATAGAAAACAATTTTTTTTTGAGCTATCTGTTGTACTCGCTCTAAATTATTGAAATTACTGTTACTGAGATTATCCGCTACAATCACATCATGCCCTGCTTCAAGCAAAGCAAGACATGTATGAGAACCTATATATCCAGCACCACCAGTTACTAATATAGTCATCTTCTACAGAGCTCCTTAGTTTTAATTTTTCTGAAAATACACATTTTAAAAATTATATAAGGAAAATATCTCAAAAAAATCGATATTATGAAAATAATATCTTTATTCTGTGTGTAAGCTCTTTAAAAGTTGTTCGGTCGAACAAATAATTACCAGCTACAAGCACTATCATAGAGAAAGTACTTATAATCAGCGAATCTATTATCCAATTGAACCAATTCAATGGATTAGAAATATAAAAGGTAATAATCAAGGTATATATAATCAAACTTAATAAAATATTAAACCCGATTATTTTTAAAGAATGCAAAACAGACCGATTTATAATTTTTTTATTACAATAAATTATAATATCGACAATTCTATATATGGCAGCGCAACAAGAACCTATTAGCGCACCCTTTAGTCCCCATATTTGAACACAAGTAAGGGAGGTAATTAAAGCTATCAGTGCTTCAATGATTGCAGAGTTCCTGGTTTCTTTAAAATGTCCTGCTGCATAAATAATAGTCAGACCTGGAACCCTTAAATTATTTATCAGAAATACAAGAATAAACAAAAATGCTACCATTGGTTGTGAATACGGAGCATCTTGAATCCCTTTTGTATATAATTCAATAAAAGGAATTATCATAAGACTAGCTACAGTATATATAAGTAGAGTGATTATATAATATACATATTCAAATAATCTAAAACTTTTTTGAATTATTTCAGTTTCCTTAACAGCAATTACTTCACCAAAACCAGCTACTAAACCATTAGAAAAGGCTGTAACAATAGATGTAATAACTGTAAAAACCATTAAATAAACAGAATAGACACTAACATCAGATAAATCACAAAATATAGTAATAATTAATATAGGTGAATTAAAAACTACCATATTAGCTATCTGATGAATAAATGCATCCCACTTCTTGTTAATTGATATTTTATCGGGCAATGAACTAAAATTTATTCCTGGATAGTAACGCTTGATGTATATGAACAATAAAAAAATACGAGATATAGATATCATTGAAGTAGTAATGAGTACTATAAGAACATTCACATTTTCCAAAATCATGACAATTGTAGTACCAGTAGTAATAACAATACTAATTATTTGCACAACACTAATAACATAACTTTTTTGATCTGCAGTTACTAATACTCGATATTTTCCTATTAAATAATATTCAGCAACTCCATTCACAGCAACTATTAAAACCATTAGAAATATTTGTATTTTTGATATGTTATCATGAATTACAAATGGATAAATACAAGCTATTAAAATACTCATGATAGTGAAAATGTTACCCGACTTAAAATAAAAATCTTTTGTAGCAGACAAGATACTATTAATTTTATTGATATTTTTTTGGGCCAACGGTTTATACAATGCTTGCGACGCAGCTGTTGCTACCCCTGCTTCTACTAGATTTAAATATGATATTAAATTTTTGATTGAAAAAACTAGTCCGTTAACTTTAGATCCATAAGTATTGATAAATAATATAGGCTGTATAAATCCAGAAATCGCTGTCACAAATTGTAGTAATAAACTAAATATAAGATTTAGTAGTGCTTTTTTTGTTCGCATAATTCCACCAATTCTCCAAAATCAATTTCATTTAGAATTCAAGCTATATTCAATGTATCTATCGATATTATATAAAACATTCAAGTTTTTCTTTATTTCGTTTTCTCCCCAGTCCCACCACTTTTTTTCTATACTATGCAACTTTTCAATCTTTTCATTTGGAAATCTATACTTCAAAATTACAGCAGGAACACCTCCCACTACTGAATAAGGTGAAACGTCTTTTGTCACTACAGACCCACCAGCAATAATCGAGCCATCCCCAATTGTGACCCCATCTTTTATTGTTACGTTTGCGCCTATCCAAACATCATTACCAATATTTACATATTGCCCATCTCCTGGTCTTAAAATATTCTGGTTTTTCGATTGAGAGGTGATTCCAATGAATTTTTGCCAATATGGCTCATATAGAATAGGGTGAGTTGTTATATAATGTTGTGGATGATTGCCTAGTCCAATATATACATTGGGACCTATTGAGCAATATTTCCCTATTCTAGTCCCACTTTCAATAACGTTAACGCCCCAGCCTCCGTCATTTAAATATGTGAATTCCCCTATGCTAACATTATCAGCTATGTAAGCATTTCTCCCAGTAGAAACATATTTGCCTAGAACTACATTATTGGAAATATGCACACTTCTAATATTCGCTCTAAATTTTCTATAAAAATAAAGTCTCTTTTTGAAGTACTTAAAATATTCAAAAAACATCAACTGCTCCTCTTTTCTTGTATATTATAAGTTTTATATAGAAAAAATAAAATAGCGGCAGGGAATGCAACTATTGCTAGAATTCTCTTAGGTGAATTCTTAATAATTTTCTTCTCTTTAGCAATAAAACAACAATTGATATACCTCACAGTGCTTAAATATTGTTTCTGTAAAGTGTGTTCAATTCCTATCCGATTCTTATAGTATTCAGCAAATCCTTTAGGATTTTCAAATAATATCTTAGATGCGTTAGCTGTATAACCATCTGGATAATAGTCAGTAATACAAAGAACTTTGTCCATAGTAATCCATACATTATTTTGATCAATTTTATCGTATAAATAAGCCTCCGTTACAAATTTTTCTCCGCTAATTTTCGGGAAGGAGTACTTTTGAACAATATCCGTATTAAAAACCATTATTTTATCTCCTTCTACACCAAGGCGATTATATAAATTATAAACTGAAGTCTTCTTTTCATGAGGCAAAGTAGAACCAATTAATTCGCCATTTTTGTTAGCTTTGGAAGCAATAATCCCAGCATATAATGATTTATTGTTTGATAACCAAAATTCTGTTATATACTCAATAGCTTTAGGTACAAGTAATTCATCTGAATCCAAACAAATGCATAATTCTCCCTCTGCTAACGAAATTGCTTTGTTAAAGGCAATATGTTTTCCTTGATTCGCTTGAAAAAAATAAACTATATTTATAAAATTCTCCCCTTTCCACTTCTCAATCTTAGCTTTAGTCTCATCTGTAGAACCATCATCAATAACTATCCACGTAAAGTTTTTAGAAGATTGCATACAAAGACTTTTATAAGTTTCTGACAAGAGAGTTGCCCTATTGTACGTAGGAGTAAATACGGTAATATGCATCAAGATTCCCCTTACTTTTTTCAAAAGTTATTAAGGCTAAGTAACAGTACTTAAATTCTTTCCTAATATCCTATTACGTTAAATATAATCTCACCAGATTTAGACTCCTCGAAAACTGTGGGATTTTAAAATTCAAAGTAACGTTATTAAGATTGTTTGTATCTACTCTCTGAAACTCCATTTTTCTTAAACGTGGCAATTAAAGTTTTTATCACCATATACGGAATGAATGAATAAAAAACTACATATCTAACAAGCAAAAGTGAATCGCCTCTACTTGCTGTAATAAAAAAATATAACATTACTGGGATGAAAATCGACTTTAATATACGCTCAGTTTCATTAGACATCCTGGGATTGAATAATCTAGCGATAAAAAAACCTATAACAAACATAAATATACTTCCGCCCCAGCCAAAATTGTAATATCCTTCAGCTAACAAAGAAAACCCAGGCCCATAGTTCATATTCAAAGTTAACATTAACCAATTCGGCAAGGAAACCCTTGGTATTATTCCATCCACAAGACTACTGGGAAAAACAGCCAACAATGCTGAAAGATAGGTTTCTCCGTTTTTAAATTTAAATTGCTCAGGTACGATTTTCATAATTTCAATTAATGGAAACATTGAACCGCCCATTTCACCTATGGTGTCAACAATGGGATTTTTTTCAGAAATCACTTCCTTCGTCTTGTCTAAATAATGGGATAAATCCCTTCCCTCATCACCTCTTGTTTGTCCGACAATATTCAAAAGTATTAACAAAACTAAAGCAGCTAGTATTCCTATAAATGTATGTTTACCTTTAAAAGGCTTAATAAAATTATGAAAAAGCAAGACAAAGCTGATTAACAAAGCAGCTGCATCTGTACGTACACCGGCTAAAAAATTAAAAAAAACAGCCGATAAAACAACTGTTATAAGTACATTTCTTAAAACTCTATTTTTACTATAAGCAACAATTAATAGAAATACAGAAGGGACAAAGAACATTTTAATAGATGACAATAAATTAAATAAACCCGATGTTTCATTTATAGAACTACTATTATAATTATAGAGAGCCATATATCCTTGATTAAAAGCTGTAATCATAAATTCGATAACATTCTGAAAATAGACTATTGATGATACTATAAAGATTGGCCATGCAACGATAAGTATAGATTTTCGAATGAACTTATCTAAGATCACCTCAGGCGAAACATTTAGTACACCTGATTCATCTCGCTTAATGATAGCTGTCAAAGCACCTAAATGCATAAAGGATAATCCAACTAATGTATAATAGTGAGACATGAGTAGAGTATCATTAGAATAAATTCCATACAAGTTAAACCCTTCATATACTGCTCCTAAAGATCTTAAAAAAGCTTGACCATAAGAAAAAGAATAAAATGATAGAAGGAAAATTAAATACGGAGAGAAAAAAGTTTTTGTAGTCTTAATCCAAGTCAAAACAGAAAAAAACATCAGAATATTCCCATTCCAGCATAAAAGAAACAAATTTTGATTGTTTCCATCATAAGAACTTGTCAATAGTTTTCCGGTCAGCAAATTAATTATTAAAACGAATAAATATATATATACATATTTATTCCTTCTTTTAAATTCCATATCCCAATTGAATTTCGAATTAAAGTCAAGCATTTACTATAGGGCCTCCACTATTTGTTTAGATTTTGTTTATACAATGAATATATGACTTTTATATTATTATCAACATCATAACCACTTTCTTGAAAAGCCTTTTTTATAATATCATCTTTTATTCTTTCACCATTTTTATTGATAGATGCAATCTTTTGCGCCCAATATTTACTTCCTTTGTCTAAATCGATAAATCCCACTAAATCCAGACCCAAATCCACTTCTTTTGTAATTGCTGATGAAGCTATACATTTAACTCCAGCTGCCTGTGCCTCAATTAGGGATAATGGTAACCCTTCATAAATTGAAGGCATTATCAAAGCATCAAACAGGCTCAATATATAATTGACATCATTTCTTGATCCAAGAAACGTCACACACTCATTTAATCCATAATTATCCACCATTTTTTCAAGTTCTAACCGCAACTCTCCTTCTCCTACAAAAACCATTTGAAACTTTGCATTCATTTTTTTTAATTCTGAAGCTATTAAAATACTAAATCGATGGTTTTTAACTTCTTTCAGATTCCCAACTTGGCCAATAACCAATGTTTCGCTATTATCAATTTTTAGTTCTTTTCTCAAATCATTCATTTTTTCAAAAGAAGTATTATGAAAAGAATTCAAATCAACTGCATTAGGTAAAATTACCCCTTTTGAAATAAATGTACCCCCAAAAAGAAATTCCCCAGCATCTTTACCACAAGCTACATAGGAGTTAGCGTTATGTTTTATTAAAATCCTCATGAAAAATTGATATATTTTCCTAAATATAGTGTCATGAAGTGTATCTTTTGTACTGTGTGCATGGGCAATTCTTAATTTAACCCCAGACAATCTAGCAACGAGAGAAATCCAACCTATATTAAATAAAGTATGAATATGTACAGCTTCATATGGACCATTTTTCTTAATAACTCTTTTGAAATCTTTGATAAAGACCCACGGTTTCATTAAATTCAAACATTTAACATTTAATATTTTTCCACCCAGTTGAATAATTTCACTATCAAAATCACATTCTTTATCTGAGAACGCTAAAAAATCAAATTGCATGTATTCTTTATCTATTCCGCGATAAATATTCATTATCATCGCTTCAGCACCACCGCGATTCATTCCACCTGTTACGTGTAATACTCTTTTCACATCTCCATTTAAGTCCATATCTTTATCCATTTCTTCACCCATTCTTTGTTCAGCTCTTATCCTTGCATATTCTTCCTCTTCGTATTTTTTATGTAAATATATAACATAAACCCAAAGGGAATGGCAAGAATAGTTACAGCTTTTGCAGGTGTCTCCTTCATAAATAACTTGTTTGATGAGATTAAACTACTAGAAACATAATGGATAGCATTTCTGAATTTTATTTTAAAACCACATGGATATTTAAGCACCTCTTTTCTAAAATATGCAAATCCTTTGGGGTTTTTCCTGTATTGCTCAAAAATATTCATAGTTCCACCATCTGGCAGATATTCTACATAGCATAATACCTCATTCATTACCAGCATTTGATAATCCACATCAATTTGGTAATAGTTACAATCTAAAGGCACATACTTTTCACCTTCAAAAATTGGAATTGGTTTGTTTTTAAGTAATGCACTACGAAATACTAACTTGTAATCACAGTTTAGACGTAATTTTTGTCTTATTTCAAAGGTTGTCGTCATATTAGTATTAAGTTTCACACTCAACAATTCACCACTTGGAAGAGCATCCCAACCAATGATTCCACTAATATTATTCGAACCTTTTTCTTCCCATAACTTTTTAATTTTTTCGATTGCATTATCTGCTAAATAGTCATCAGAATCACAACAAACGCATAATTCTGTTTCGACTAATGAATACGCCGTATTATGGGCACCATGCATACCTTGATTCTCTTGCCATTTATATATTATTGTAAAATGCTTTTCTCGATTCCAATTTTCCACCAATTCTCTTGTGTTGTCCGTTGAACCATCATCTATGATTAACCAAATAAATTCTTTGTTTGTTTGTCGTTTGAGACTTTCATAACATAAATTCAAAATATATCCTCTATTATACGTGGGAGTAAAAACAGTAATCAATGGTCTTTCAACCGCCTCCATTATAATGCCTCCATCCTAATAATTAACAATATTAAAGGTCTTCATACAATTTCTTTAGTCTCAGATCCATGATATTCCAAGAATATTTTTGCTGATACAAGGACTGAGAGCGTTCTTTCAAACTAATCCATTCATTTTCCTTTTGAATAATTTCATAGAGAGCAATTTCGAATGAACCAATATTATATTCCACGCTTCTACCTAATTCATAAAGGTCAACCAACTCGTCTATTCCTGTTTCTTTCGCAACAATTATAGGCTTACCAAGCATCATAGCTTCATATAATTTATTGGGTGAGGAGTATTTATGGTTCGGTATTTGCGGATTGTATACAGCAATTAAAATATCGCAATTATCTTCAAGCTTCAATGTATCGCTATAGCGTAACTTTCCATAGAAAAAAATATTGCTATATTTTTCCGAATATTCCTTTATTTCTCTTTCCAAAAAACCAAAACCACCAATATGAAGTTCAACAATATCGCTTCCTGCAATACTTCTCACTATTTCCATCAATAGTCTATCTTCACTTAATATACCAACATAAACTATCCGTTTTTTACTATTTTCCTTAAACATAGGATTACTCTCAAAATCCGTTTCTGGTGAGTTATGGATAACAGCTACTTTTTTAGGGTTACTCTTACTAATTTGCCTTTGTCTACTCTCATTAGTAATAATCACTGCATCTGCAGAATTAATAATTTTAATATCTATTTTTTCTATAAGTGTTTTTAAACTTTTTGGAACTTGAAATGCATCGACGTAGTAGTCAAAAATATCGTATACTAGTTTTTTCTTAAAGAACTTGGAACAAAGACATGCAGGAATAGAAGTATCAAAATCACATGCATGTATCGCATCATATTCTCTATTATGTTTAACTAGCCACAGAAGAATATATATTTGGAAAATCAACAGAGCCCATAAAGTCTTTATTCCTTCACCAAACCCAGCCTTTATTAAAAACCATCTAATTGGGACTACGCCTTTACTTAATGTTATCTCACCATTTTTTCTACTTTGACTGTCATTTTGCCTATCCCACGAAAGGATTTTAACTTGGTGACCGTAAGCAATAAGACTATTCACTTCCTTTTCAACCCTTGGGTCGGGCATAACAGAATTTGAACGTATCAAAATAATCCTCACTACATTTACCCACCTTATTATATTCACCTTTTTTAAAAGATCACATCATTCTAAACCTCGTATATTATGTTTAAATCACATTTTCAAAACTAAAAATTCACTAGATGTACCTCATATAAATCTTTTCAATCTGTTTTCTAACAACTTCGTTTGAATACTCCTTTATAAGATTTTGACTTTGCATACCAAATTCTCTTCTCAAATCCATAGAGGAATACAATCTTTCAATCGCTCCAGCGAAAGCATTCGGATCATTAATACCAACAACGTATCCATTTAGATTATTTACAACTAAATCTTTATTCCCCCTACAATCAGTAACTATAAGAGGTAGAGCAGTCGCCATTGCTTCCATCACATTTACAGGTAGACCTTCTTGTCTGGAAGAAGAAACCGCTACATCAGAAGATAACATTAGATTATTTATGTCTTCCCTATACCCCAAAAAAAGAACTTTATCATGAAGGTTTAACCTTTCAACCATACTTTCATATTTTTCCCTTTCAGTGCCTTTCCCTGCTAAAAGCAACCTTATATTCGGTACCTTATTCTCTAAAAGATGAATAGTTTGAATAAGTAAGTCTTGATGCTTTCTAGAACTTAGTTCTCCGGCATATATTAAAATAAAATCCTCTTCCCTAAATCCATATTTTTCACGATACTCCATTTTAGATTCAATTGTTTGTGGCTTGAATCTGCCCAAATCAATGCCTATACCATTCACAAACTCGGATGTTTTAGCACTGAAATAAGTATTAGAAATTTTATAATCCTCTTTGTTTATTGTAATTAAGCAATCAGTGTATCTAGATAACCATTTTTCTATGGGATAATAAGCAATCCAACTTAATTTTGAAGAACCTTTAAAAAAATGAAAACCATGTGCTGTATATATTACTTTTGTTTTATCACGTTTCTTTCTAGCTGCCAAACGAACCAAAACTCCTCCTATTGGTGAATGGCAATGAACAACATCAAATCGTTCTCGTTCAATCAGGCTTTTAACTTCTTTGTACGCTCTAATATTATCCTTGCTCAAAACACTCCTATTAATTAAAATATGATGTACCTTTATCCCTAATGAATCAAGTTTTTCTCTAAATGAATTAACCCTCTCATTAGACGTTGTACTCCCAGAATGAAAATTAGCTGCTACATGAATTTCACAGCCCATTTCTTGTAATACCTTTATATTCAACATATTAAACTGGTCTATCATGGAAGCCACAGATACAAGAATTAGGGCTTTCTTCATTATTCCCCCCTCCTAATTGATTGTTCAATTGAATTCCTAAAATCTACGATGTTATAATTCCAATTAGGATAACAAGATAAACTTTTTTCATAAACTTTATTCCCAAAAACTTTATTAATGAAATTATTTTTCCTCGATATTACCAATAATATTGGATTCAATATTTTAAAATAGAATATTCTTTTATTCTTTATAGAAGCCATGATTTTAATTATCTCTGTTGTACAAACATAGTCTTTATTCTGAGGATGAAACACGCCTGTTACTTTTTCATCAACAATCAATTTTAAAAATTGACAAAGATTATTTATAAAAATCATACTTCTTTGATTCTTTATATCGGGAAAAATAAATGTTTTATCCGTCAATTTATTCAACTTAGGAAAGTTCCCCTTACAATTCGGCCCATAAACCATGGGTGTTCTAACCGATACAACATTAAATTTTTCATTCCCCAACCTTTGGATGGCCAAATCTGCTTCAAGCTTACTTTTTCCATAAAAATCACTTGGAGTAGGTATAGTTGAATTAGTAATAATGTTCTCCTTACCAATTGTTCCATCAGTACCATAAACAATCATACTACTTAAAAAAATAAATTGACCAACATTCTCTTTTTTTGCCTTATTAGCAACTTCTATTGCTAGATCTCGATTAATTTTATAATATTGCTGTTCCAAATTAGGATCAGCCGATACATGTGCTATACCAGCTACATGAACTACAATATTGTAAAAAGAAAAATCATGTTTTTTCCACTCGTCATCTCTCACAGATAATTCAAAAGTTTCATATAAGCTTGGCCATTTCTGCAACCATTTGATAAAATTAGTACCTATGTAACTCCCTTTACCTGTAATCAATATTTTTTTCTTTTCCATTTATAAAATAGCTCCTTTAGTGCTTGTTGCCTTATCCTCACTTGCTCCTTCTTTTACTCCATCCGACTTAAGAACACTCAATACTGTTATGAAAAATACTTTGATATCAAAATATAAAGATAGCTTTTTTGTGTATTCTCCATCAAGTTTTGCTTTATCAACAATCGACAATTCATCTCGACCATTAATCTGTGCCCACCCAGTCAATCCAGGTTTAATATTATTGGCAGAATATTTGTCACGTTCAATAATTAAATCATATTGATTCCATAAAGCAGGACGAGGTCCAATAATACTCATCTCACCTTTTAATATATTTATGATCTGAGGCAGTTCATCCAAACTTGTTTTCCTTAGAAATTTACCTACCTTGGTAATAAAAAAATCAGGATCTTGTAATAAGTGCGTTGGCATATCATTAGGAGTATCAGTTCGCATCGTTCTAAATTTCAATATGTAAAACTCTGATTTATCCTTTCCTAGACGCTTCTGTTTAAATAAAATCGGGCCTTTTGAATTAATTTTGATAACAATAGAAATGATCAAGAAAAAAGGCCATAACAGGAATAATCCAATTAGAGCCAGCATAAAATCAATTACTTGTTTTACCATAAAGTATGGCTTCATAGTTTCACCTAATCCTTCAAGACTATTTAAAAATGCATGATCTTTTACTTATTAATGATTTAATGAAAATCATGCATTTTTATAATCTATTATTTAACCTGCCATTCCCTCAGCCAAAGTTTTCCCTGCCTCTAGTTCTGCTTCGAATGTAGCTCTATATTGATTAATAATATCAGTACTATAATTATTTGCTTTTAATTTTTGTTCAGCATCTGCCACTATACTATTGAAACTAGCTGTGAATGCTGACAATTGTTGCAGACCTTTAGCCTTAATGCTAGACTTACTAGCTTCATCTTTTGCATCCAAATATTCAAATGCAATACTCATCAATGTTGATTGGCTCTGAGCCTTCAATGCATTAAGTTTAGCTTCAGTCGCACTTGTAATCTCTCCATAGGAAACTTTACCAGCGGCACTTCCATTTCCCGTTTGCGAAGGAGCAGTAGTAGCAGAAGGACTTGGTGTTGAGGAAGGCGCTTTCCCCACATTCTTACTATCTACTTGTTCTTGATAAGTTTTAGAGTTAGCTGTAATTTTTTTCGTCGTTTGGTCCCATGTGATTACATTTCCAACTGATTCTGAGAGAAATCTAAGCGGTACATACAAAGTACCATTTAAACTATAACTGGATAGACCAGCAGGAAGTGCCTTTGCAGCACCATTGAATACAAAACTTATTTTCACATTATTCAACTTTACAGTTTTTGATATGGTAACATCCGTATTAATATTTACAGAATTCATTAGATATTCTTTAATTATCACTAGTTCCGAACTACTCGGTTCAGCCACAGTTACTTTTAGATTTTTAGCGTCCCAGGTTACTGTCTTTTGAAGTGCATACGACATGAATCGTACCGGTACATAAATTGTATTGTTATATGTGAATACTACTTGGCCTTTAGGTGGCGATAAATTCACGCTATCGAATACCATCTGCACATTTTGCGTCTGAGCTTTAACAGTATTGGATTTTGTAGAAGCCGTAGTTAAGGGTGCAGCTGAAACTGATAGTGGGGCTGATGCAGTTAGCGGTGCTGTTCCGATTGACAACAAGAGCACTAAAGCCGCTGTAGAAATCTTCATTTTTTTCATCATCATTCACTTCCCTTTTCCAATGCTTCTAATTGCTGTTCTTCTGCCACTACTTCGTCATGAGAAAGGCCACGGCTAACCCCATACTTTTTAGCAATTTGGGAAAGATCATCATATTGTTCAGCAGATACTTTGCCTAATATAATTTGCCGCGCTTCTCGCTTCTCGTCTAAAGTTAAACCACCGCTAGCTAGCTCTTGTAGTCGCTTGATATCAGCCACACTCAATTGACCAAGTACAATTGAAGCCACATCGGCCTTTTCCTTGACCGTAACATTTTCTTGAATTTGTTTTGTTTTATCAGCAGAAACCTGTGCTGAATATCCATTTTCGCTTTTGTCATCATTCTCAGAAGTAGGGGCGCTTGTTGGTTTGCTAGCCTTTTTTTGAGTAGTCTCACTTGCTGGATTAACTTTCAAAGAATCCGTTTTATCTCCATTAGTCTGAGAGGTACTTTGTACTGTTTCTGGCTGCTCACTGGCTATTGCTATTGTCGGTTTAGGTACGTTTGCGGCAATTTCGGTAGGGTCAGGTGTGGCTTTACTATTACTAGAAGAAGGTGTGGCTTGTGGTGTAGCTATTGGTTCAACATCCGTCACTATATCACTATTAATGCTATCTTCTGTATCAAGCTCTAAGCTTTCAGCCATTGAAGTCATAAGTTTATCTACCGCATAATTCGCAGCAAATAACCCTCCTATCACTAATACTAAAACCACAGACAGAGACCATGCCAGTATTTTCTTCCATCTCTTGTTGAACATAGCAATCCCCTCCGATCATTATAGTCAGCTAATAGCGGCTTGAGCAACAGGCTGCATAGGAACAATCTGATTGATAACTTCCCGAATCGCACTCGGTTCCTCAGCCAACACCCGCTCCAGACGCTTAAATTCAAGCTCCAACTGATTTTGACTAATTACATTAGGTCTGCCAATAAATATCCGATCATGCTGTGTTGAGCCTAGATTTTCTTCATCAGTTAGTAATTCTTCGTATAATTTCTCCCCTTCTCGAATTCCCGAGAAAGTAATGTCAATATCCTTGTAAGGTTCATAGCCGGATAATGTAATCAGATCTTCAGCCAAAGTCAAAATTTTCACTGGTTCCCCCATATCCAATACAAATACTTCGCCGCCTTTGGCAAAAGAACCGGATTGAATGACTAATTGCACAGCTTCCGGTATGGTCATAAAATATCTAACCATCTCGGGATGAGTTACTGTTACCGGACCACCAGTAGCGATCTGCTGCTTAAAAGCAGGAATTACACTACCACGACTGCCCAATACATTACCAAAACGTACAGCTGAGAATTTAGTCTGACTTGTAGTGTTTAAACTCTGCACGTACATCTCGGCAATACGTTTGGTCGCCCCCATCACACTGGTAGGATTAACCGCCTTGTCTGAAGAGATCATTACAAAACGTTCTGCACCGAATCGGTCAGCTCCATCTGCTACATTGCGGGTACCAAACACATTATTTTTGATGGCCTCCGAAGGATTCCGCTCCATTAGTGGAACGTGCTTATGCGCTGCCGCATGAAAGACAACATTCGGCCTGAACGTGCGAAATACATCCATCATTCGATTGCGATCCTGCACATCGGCGATTACCGTAACGATTTCGAGTTCAGGAAACTTTTTACGCAATTCAATTTCAATAGTATAGATACTATTTTCACCATGTCCAAGCAGCAACAGCTTGTCCGGATTAAAGGGGGCAACTTGACGACAAAGTTCAGATCCAATGGATCCTCCTGCCCCTGTCACCATAACTGTCTTATTGTGAACATACCCCAGGATACCATTCAGGTCAGCCACAATAGGCTCCCGCCCTAATAAATCCTCTACACTTACATCCCGAAGTTTCTTAACGGATATTTTCCCAGAAATAAGGTCGTTCAAAGCAGGAATAATCTTCAACTTAGCCCCAGTTGTCTTCCCCAGATTAATAATTTCAGAGATTTCCGTTCTCGATACTGATGGCATAGCAATAATAATCTCATGGATGTCCTTTTCCTTAACTAGTCGAGGCAGATCATATCTATTACCCAAGACCGGCAAGCCTAAGATGGACATGTGATATTTGTTCCGGCTATCATCTATGAATCCAATTAATTTCGTTTGAGCAAACGAAGGGCCCATCATCTCTTTGGCAATCAGCATTCCACAATCCCCGGCACCCACAATCAGTGCATGCGTCTGAGTGTCTTTATCTTGGGAGCGGCCATAACGGAAGACTCTCCATATGAAACGAACTCCACCTACCAATACGAGAATCGTCTCCATCGCCCGGACTTCAACGCCAAAAGGAACACGTTCTGGCAAAAGCAATAGCGCAACACCATAAGAGATTATTGCGCCTATTATAACGGCTTTAAAAATAGATACGATCTCTCCAATACTGGCATATTGCCACATCCGCCGATACAGACCGAAGTAGATTAAACTCCCACCAATGGCAATTGACGAGATCAAACCGAACTGCAACATCTGAATAACATATTCATGTGGGATTCCGTCATAAAACCGAAACATATAAGACGTCACAATACTAAGCCAAATAATAACCAGATCAATTAGGAATAATAAGAACACTCTGGATTTCGCTGTCATTTTTAGTGCCTCCAAAAATAACAAATTTCTCTACAGTACATTAATTTCCATAGTAGTAGTAATAATAGCCTTCGCTGGCTTTACGTTTGACATTATTGAGGACCACACCCAGCATTTTAGCACCTACACGATCCAGATTCCCTTTAGCTTTGGCAGCAATATCCCGTTTAACCTTCCCATAACTCACTACCATAATGACTCCGTCACTCTTGGAAGCAACAATCTGCGCATCTGTAACAGCTAGTAATGGCGGTGTATCAATCAGGATTACATCAAAGTTCTGTCGTAATTCCTGAATTACTGTGCTCATCCGATTCGAGGCCAGCATTTCAGCAGGATTCGGAGGAATGGGACCAGAAGTCATCAAGTAGAGATTATTCACTCCAGACTCCTGAACCACTTCTTTGAGTACAGCCTGTTGAGATAACAGCGAGGATAACCCGAAACGATTACTTAAAGAAAACGTCTTGTGGGCTGTTGGTTTGCGTAAATCCCCGTCAATCAACAATACTTTTTTATCCGCTTGAGCATAAGCTGCCGCTAGATTGGCAGAAACAGTAGACTTCCCTTCTTCCGGGCCCGAGGAGGTAACCATAATTACTTGAATCTGTTCATCCACGGAAGAAAAATCAATATTGGTACGAAGCGCACGAAAAGCTTCAGAAATAGGTGAACGAGGGTTCGTCACGGTGATCAGATGGCGTTGTTGGTTATTTGGTTGCTGTGACATGTTCGAGTTCCCCCGCCTTTCTGGACAATAACTGGGCTTGTGTTTCGGTTCCTTTGCCTTCTTCTTGCCCCACTCTTGTGATCATAGCAATTGTTGGCAGACCAAGGTATTTTTCAATATCATCTTCTGTCTTCAGCGTGTCATCCAAATATTCCAGCAGGAAAGCAATCCCGAGTCCAATCATAAGGGCAAAGATGAAAGCAATAGCAATGTTCATAATTACATTGGGTTCAACCGGCCCTGGCGCAACAGGCGGATCGGTCTTGGCTTCATTTAGAATAGAAACATTCTGTACATTAAACAGCGAAGGGATTTCTTGCTTGAACACAAGTGAAATGGCATTCACAATCTCTGCAGCTCTCTGGTATGAATTATCTCGAACGACAAGTGTCATCACCTGCGTATTATTTACGGAACTCACGTTTACTTTATTTAACAACTCCTCCGCAGTGATATTGAATTGCGGATAGTCCTTAGCTACGACATCTAGAATCGCCGGTGTCTTAATAATTTCCTTGTACGTATTAATCAGCTGTATATTCGTGTTGATCTGGTTAAGATCAAGCTGACCTACCGTAGATTGTGTAGGCGTCTGATTCACAATGATCTTTGTGGAAGCTTCATATACGGGATTCTTGATAAACAAACTATATATTCCGGCAAGTATACTAACCACTATAACAATACTAACAATCATCCAAAGTCTCTTCCTCACAATTTGAAAATAATCGCGAAGATCCAATTCTTGTGCTGACAAGTGAATTTCCCTCCAAGCTGTTTCTGTAATATTTCAATCCACGCTAAAAAAGTGCCCCCTCTCACGTAGACGAGAGGAGGCTCTCCACTTGCTTATTGCTTACTTGAAGTTAATAGTACGATAGATAATTACTGCAGCTTCTGCACGGCTAGCTGTGTTCGTAGGGTTGAACTTACCAGCATTACCGATCACCAAGTTGTTGCTGGCAGCGAAGGCTACTCCATCTTTCAGCGTAGCGTTGATCTTAGCAGCATCAGTGAATTTATTCAGAGCCGAAGCATCTGTTTTTGCATCTGGGTGAGTCAATTTCAATGCACGGGAGATCAGTGTCGCCATCTCAGCGCGTGTAATAGTCGCAGTTGGATCGAATGTAGTTGAAGTGCGGCCTTGGATAATACCCTTCTCTGCAGCAACAGCTACATAAGGAGCGTACCAAGCAGTAGAACTCACATCGCTGAAGTTTTCAGTTGCTGTGCTGTTTTCCAAGTTCAAAGCACGAACCAGCATCTTAGCGAATTCCGCACGGGTAACATTGTTCTTAGGAGCAAATTTACCATTTCCGATACCTTCAATCGCACCCTTAGCAGCTACGACTTGAATTTGTCTTCCAGCCCAAGATTGAACTTTCGCAATATCACTAAAGCTAACCTTGTTCTCGAGAACAGCATAGGATGAGAACGTATCACGCGGCTCAATAATATGTTCGCCGTCCAGCACGCCACCTTGGAATTGCAGATCACTGTATACAACTTTTGCTACGGACAGCAGTTCTTTATCAAGACCTGTAGTGTCCTTAAGCGGCAGTTTAATAGTCAGCGGTTGTTTAAATGTTGTTGTGGCCACGCCACCAACTGTCAAACCGAAGTCGTATACTTTAGAAGCCAATTTCAACTTGGAAATCGAAGTTACCGTAGCATCTTCACCTGTTGTAGTAGTCAAAGTAACAGCATCGCTGAATTGTGCTACCGGAATCGTTACAGTCAAGCCGTTAAAAGTAATAGCAATGTTTGCGATACCTTTAGTTTTAGCTGCTTCAATAATGACTTTGGACAATGGAACTTTTACAGTCTTGGCATTTACTGTTCCGAGGTTCAAAGTGAGGGTAAGACCAGTTTTTCCAGGGTTTGCAGCCAGAAGGGCATCAAATGCTTTGAGTACATCGGCGTCAACCAGATTCAATGTAGCCACATCGCCTACTATGCTCACAAGCTTGGATACATCATAGATGCCCGGTGTAGCAGTAGGATTAGTGACTACTGTACCACCAGTACCGCCACCAGTACCGCCACCGTTATTACCGCCATTGTTACCGCCAGCTTGGAGGTATGCGTTGTAATATGCTCTTGCAAGCACCAATGCCGCAGCTTTTTCTTTTGTAACGGATGCTTGCAGGTTATTTTTCACTGCCGCGAGTTCTACTCTGGTTACTCCGAACTTATTGAGCCCGTTAAGCACACCATTAACAGTAGAGGAACCTACTGCAACTTTAAGAGTAGCTTCTTTGGCTTGTTTGAAAAGAGCACTGTTCTCGTCTTGCAACGCTGCAAGAATCACAGCTTCACTTTGTCCCTTAAAGAGAGGGATCAGTGTTTGTTCAACACCGTTTGTACCAAAGATGGAAGTGTACACTTCATCAACAGTTAGGTTAGGCAGACCAATTTCTCCAGCAATCTTCTTCACCAAATCTTTGTAAGCTTGGTAGTTCTCAGACTTCTGAATGTCAGTTACTGCTGAATAATCAGGAGTATATGCAGATGTAACGATCTCCACATAAAGTTTGTGTAACAGAGATTTGTCATCCTTTGTCAGGAAAGTCAACTTATCCGTCACCGGAGCAAAATCCGCTTCCAATTGCGCTTGAGTCAAGCCCTGAAGCTCTCCACGGAAATCACGCAGGATTTGTTTGTCCGCTTCTGCCAAAGTTGCGTACAACACATTTGCACGATCTTTCAAAGCTGTAAAAATTACATCATTGCTAGATGCCGCAGATGCAACACCACTCAAATGTTTAGCCAAACCTTGGCTGCTGAAAGGGAAGCCTGCTACTGATGCTGCTGCCATACTTACTGCTAGTGTTGATACTGCTAATTTTTTCTTCAAAGTCACTTTTCATCCACCTCTTTGTATGTAGTGTTGAATCTGTTACTGCTGTTGCTGTTAGAATAGGTCATACTAAGCCAACTCTATTCAAATAAAATGTAACAATAACCCAGTATTACCCATTCTACCACTATTCGAGAGATTGGTCACGCTTTACGAGAAAATATTCCGAAAATTTTTTGACTTTTTTTGCGGGAACCCGTATAAAGCACTCGAACCAGCTCCTCGTTGGCGATAATTCTCTGTGAATTGTGGCGAAAACAGTCGGAAACGGCAGCCCCCAGTTCTTTCTCCACAACCTTGTAAGCTTCACTGAGACCGAAGGGCCGATGACGGCTGTCATGCGCATCGGAAGCGATCACATGAACAGCGTTTCTTCGACACAGGTCGAGTGATAGCTTCTGCAGTTTGCTTCCAAAGACTCCGGCAATACTCTGCGCTGTGACTTGCCCTAGTGCTCCCAGCTCTATTAATCTTTCTAATTTGGCGGGATCATCAGCAATTTCAGCGTTACGCTCCGGATGGGCAATGACTGGGACAAAACCTTGAATCATAAGCTCATGGCAAGTTTCCTCCATGCTGCGTGGTACCCGAGAAGAAGGCATTTCTAGCAATATATACTTTGATCCCGCAAGCGTCAGCAACTGGCCTTGTTCCAAATCAATTAGGAGATCCCCGTATATGCGGATCTCCTGACCAGGCAGTACTAGCAGGTTAATACCAGCTTGTTGGAGTCTCTCATTCAGAAGCTGAACGGCTTGGCCAATATTTGGAGCGGGATTCATATATACTCCATTGGCATGATGAGGTGTAGCTATTGCCGTAGCAATACCATCCTTCTGGGCGTCCTGTGCCATGGCGAGAGCCGCTTCCCAGTCTGCAGCTCCATCATCCATAAAAGGTAAAATGTGGTTATGAATATCTATCATATACTTTTTATCGATCCTTTTCTAGCTTTATTTTATAGATTTTTCACAAAAACACAACCATTTCACTGGGGAATAATCGCTAGAATTAATGTGTAATTTATTCCTACAATTCCAATTCTATCAAACGTTGGTTTATCGCTGCAAGTTTACCGTCAATTTCACCTATCATTTCATCGCTCTGGACGGTAAGTCTGCAATCTAATAAACTATCAATTTCGAGGCGCAGCGCTGCAATCTCCCGTTCTATAGCGTCAGACTTAAAGAGAGTCATCATCTCCGATAAGGACTGTTTATGCTGATAAATCAGCTTGCTGCCATTAGCAGTAAGCTCTGAAATCCGGCGGACCGATCCACTCTCATAGTAATACTCCATTGTGAATCCTTGATAAATCCTATTCACTGAACCAGACCCTTTATAAGTGACAAAAAGCTTGCGGACTGCATTATTCAGATGAGGGTTCACCACCCGGCAGGAAAACGTGCAGATATATAGATGCCCCCGGCGTTCCACATTGAGGCGAATCGCTTCTCCCCCGTTTTCCTCCAGTACAATCTCCTGTTCTCCACCTCCGAGGACCTTAACACGGTGGCTAATATAGCAGGTATCGGCTGTGAGCAGAAACTGGTTCATCTGAAATTCTGTCATTTGCAAAGTTGTATTCACATATTCCGTCGCCAATCGCTGAGCCATAACCATCCCTCTATTCTTTATAGCAATCATTAGATTGATTATACAACGTAGAGCGGCGGGTTTCTCTCATGCTAGAACAGGCTAAAGACCGTTAATCCCTCTTATGGCGTGGAAATGGGAGAATAGGTGAGGAATTCGCATTGATCCTATGATATACGCATATTTCCCATATATCAGGACCAACTTATTCTTCAGAAGTATCTTCAGACTGAGATGCTTCCACGAGATCCTGGCTTTCCTGCTCATCCTCTATATCTTCTTCGGAAGGAAGGCAGTAGCTCTCAATCAGTTCCCACAGTTCATCTTTGCCGAGGCCCAGCTCCGAGGAAAAGGAGATGAAATTATCCCCCGGCAATACACCGAGCTCCTGTTTCATAATTTTGATATGTTTAGGCCAGCGGGTCTTGGGAATCTTGTCCGCTTTGGTTGCCACCACGCAGAGCGGCAGATCATAATGCTTCAGCCAATCAAACATCATTTTATCGTTGCTGGTCGGCGGGTGGCGCAAATCTACTATAAGCAGAATAAGCCTTAGCGTGTCCCGCTCTGCCATATACTTTTCAACCATTTTCCCCCATGAGGCACGTTGGGTTTTGGAAACCTTGGCATACCCGTAACCCGGAAAGTCAACAAAATACATATCTTCGTTGACACGGTAATAGTTCATATGCTGTGTCTTGCCCGGTGTGGAGCTGGTACGGGCCAGATTTTTACGGTTAATCATCCGGTTGATCAGGGAGGACTTCCCTACGTTGGAGCGCCCTGCCAGAGCAATCTCCGGCAAGGCGTCAACTGGGTATTGATCAGGGCCTACGGCGCTGATGATAAATTCGGCATTGTTAACTTTCATAGGACTTCCTTTCTAATGCACACTACTCGGCGCTTCACTGCTAATTTCTGTATGATGTTCAACAAGCGCATGCTGCAGCACCTGATCCATATGGGATACAGGCACAAACTCCACATCGTTGCGTACGCTCTCCGGGATATCCTTGAGGTCGCGCTCGTTGTCCTTCGGAAGAAGGATTTTTTTGTAACCGGCACGGTGGGCAGCCAGCGATTTCTCCTTAAGCCCGCCAATCGGCAGGACACGCCCGCGCAGCGTAATCTCACCCGTCATTGCCACGTCTTTCGATACATAACGTTTGGTCAGTGCGGAGATCAACGCAGTAGCAATGGTGATCCCTGCAGAGGGGCCATCCTTCGGTATTGCACCTTCAGGGATGTGAATGTGGATGTCGTTTTTCTCATGAAAATCCGGCTCTAGTCCCAGCTCCTCCGCCTTTGAACGGGTATAGCTGAAAGCGGCCTGAGCCGACTCCTTCATCACATCACCCAACTGTCCCGTAAGCGTGAGCTTGCCAGTGCCCTGAACAACCGTTACTTCGATCAGCAGCGTGTCGCCGCCAACCTCGGTCCATGCCAGGCCGGTTACGGTGCCAATCTGATCCTCCAACTCGGCCATACCGTAACGGTACTTCGATACACCGAGATAGTCCTTGACCTCACCCGGCAGGATACTGACTTGTTTCTTCTCATCGGATACAATCTGCTTTGCTGCTTTGCGGCATAGTGCCGCGATCTGCTGCTCCAAATTACGTACCCCGGATTCCCGGGTATATTCGCGGACGATCTTCAGCAGGGTGTCGTCTTCAATGGACAGCTGTTCATCCTCCAAGCCATGATTCTTACGCTGCTTCGGCAGCAAATAACGGCTGGCAATTTGCAGTTTCTCCAGTTCTGTGTAACCGGGAATGAAGAGCATCTCCATCCGGTCAAGCAGTGGACGTGGAATATTATGCACAGCATTCGCAGTTGTCACGAACATAACATTCGACAGGTCGAACGGCAACTCGACGAAGTGATCGCTGAATGTATTGTTTTGCTCCGGATCAAGCACCTCCAGCAGTGCCGCCGAAGGGTCGCCGCGGAAGTCCGCCGCCATCTTGTCGATTTCGTCGAGTAGAAAGACCGGGTTAACACTGCCCGCTGTCTTCATCCCCTGAATGATCCGGCCCGGCATTGCACCGACATAGGTGCGGCGGTGGCCGCGAATCTCAGCTTCATCCCGCACGCCGCCCAGAGAAATGCGCACGAACTTGCGGTTCAGTGAACGGGCAATCGAACGAGCTAACGAAGTTTTGCCGACACCCGGCGGCCCTACCAGACAGAGAATCGGGCCCTTCAGCTTCTTGACCAGCTTTTGGACGGCCAGATATTCCAGCACCCGTTCCTTCGGCTTCTCCAGACCGTAATGGTCCGCATCCAGCACCTGCTCCGCCTTCAGAATATCCAGATCATCCTCTGTCGACTCGCTCCAAGGCAGACTCAGCAGCCAATCCACATAGTTGCGGATGACGCTGCCTTCCGCTGAGCTAGCCGGCATTTTTTCCAAGCGGTCGATTTCCTTCTCAACCTTCTCCTGCACACGCTCCGGCAGATTCTTTTCTTCCATCAGGCTGCGCAGCTCATCCGCTTCACCGGCCCGGCCTTCTTTTTCACCGAGCTCCTTCTGGATCGCTTTCATCTGTTCACGCAGATAATATTCCTTCTGGGTTTTCTCCATCTGTTTCTTCACACGCTGGTTGATTTTGCGCTCAAGTTCAAGCACTTCACGCTCATTGTTAAGGATATCGAGCAGCTTCTCCAGGCGTTTGCTGACATCAATGGTCTCCAGAATCTCCTGCTTATCCTTAATCTTCAGTGCCAAATGGCTCGTAATGACATCGGCGAGTCTTCCCGGCTCTTCAATATCAGAGACAGCAGCAAGCGTTTCTGGGGTGACTTTTTTGGACAAAGTGATGTAATGTTCGAATTGGCTCAGTACGGTGCGCATTAGAGCGTCACTCTCCTGATCCACATCCTCCTGTTCTGGCAGCTCGCGCGCCATCACCTCGTAAAACTCCTCATTATCCATATAATGAATAATTTCGGCCCGCTCCACACCTTCCACCAGCACACGAATCGTGCCATTGGGAAGCTTCAGCATTTGCCGCACGTTCGCAACGGTACCGACCCGAAAAATATCTTCTTGTCCCGGCTCCTCAATATTCACTTCCGACTGTGAGCAGAGGAGAATCAGGTTATCTTCAACCATAGCTTTTTCCAGCGCCCGAACGGACTTCTCGCGGCCCACATCCAAATGAAGAACCATACTGGGGTACACAAGAAGACCTCTAAGGGGCAATAAAGGAAAACGACGACCTTTTGTTTTGTTTGGTATCATCGCTTTCGCACCTCCCATGGTTCTCAAGTAGTGTCATATGCATTCATTCTAACAAAAGCGGCATCAAAACACCAACAGGCTGCCTTTCAGTGTAACGTTCTACGTCTTTCCAGCATATCAACGCAGCAATTAGTATTTGCGGCTCCTATGTGGAATATGTCCGTTTGTAGATATAGGGGACAAAAGGAACAAGAAATTGTGCTGAAATGTGAAATTCCATAAAAAAGAGCGGCGGGTTTCCCGCCACTCATTCCTGTGCAGTAACATCTAATTCGCATTGCTTAAATTGCGATCAAACTTAATTCTGTTCACTATCTGCACAACCATCGCCCCTAACAAAACACCGGCAGAATCAATGGCTACGTCATACAGTCTGCCGTCACGTCCAAAGTATAATTGGAGCAGCTCTGTCAGCAGGGCAAAAGCAATGGATACAAGAATACTCAGGACGGTGCTCTTACTCCGTCTATAGAACAGGACTGCCAGCACAGCAAATCCTGAGAAATGTCCTATCTTTCTGATGATATACCCGGAGGTATACTTCAAATCCAGCGTCGTCAGTTCGTGGAAATCGGCTGATCCCAGCCAACGGAAAGATGGAACGGTGCCATTCACCCAAAAACTGGAGTCAGAAGCACAGGTGAATACAAGCAATAGCATGGCCCATGTGATAATCACAACAGTTTTCATTACAAAACCCACTTTCAATTACAGTGTTTCTAGTATCGCAGATTTTTAAGCAAAAATCTAATTTTGCATATCCCCTGCAGCGTCAGCCTTAAAGAGGGAAGGTGACGCAGAGAACGTCTCGCCGGAGACTGCAGGCAGCCTTACATCCGCGGTCTCTGTGCCGAACAGGTGACGGAATACCTCTTCCACCGTCTCCACCGGAATGACCCGCAGGGGGGCGAGGTCGGCGAATAAGGATTGCCAGTTTTCTTTCGGAATCAGCACAGTAGTTGCCCCAGCCTGAAAAGCTGCCTCTACCTTGGCGATTACGCCGCCGACTGGCTTCACACGTCCGTGAATCCCGATCTCACCGGTGATGGCAACAGTGTTGTCAACCGGCAGACGGCGGATTGCGGAGACAATGGCAACGGCCATCGCCACTCCAGCGGATGGACCGTCAATCGGGGTACCACCGGGAAAGTTTACATGCAGATCGTAACGGTCCGGCTCCAAATTCATCGTGCGCAGAACCGTTAGTACATTCTCTACAGACCCTTTGGCCATACTCTTGCGACGGATCGTACGCGATCCCCCGCCAATCTCTTCTTCATCGACCACACCGGTAACGTTTAGCCGTCCCTGACCGCTAGCAGGTGCAGCCGAAACTTCAATCTCCAGCAAAGTACCCATACCAGGACCATACACCGCCAGGCCGTTGACCAGCCCTATCTGTGGCGATGATGGAATCTTGCGTTCCGTCCGCAGCGGTAACTGACTGCTGCCAGCCACCCATTCCACGTCGGCCGCTGTCAGAGTGTCACGTTGTTCGGTCAAGGCCAACCCTGCGGCGAGTTGTATCATATTGACGGCTTCCCGGCCGTTAGTGGCATATTGCTGCACCACAGTCACAGCTTCCGGGCTGGGCTTCAAGCCAATTTTCTGAATCGCATCACGACCGATCACGGCGATCTCATCAGGCAGCAAAGGACGGAAATAAATTTCCATGCAGCGTGAACGCAGCGCCGGTGAAATTTCATCAGGAGAACGCGTGGTTGCTCCGACGAGACGGAAATCGGCTGGCAGACCATTTTGAAAAATATCATGGATATACGCAGGTGTATTGCTGTCCTCGGAATTGTAATAGGCGCTTTCCAGCAGCACTTTGCGGTCTTCAAGAACTTTTAGCAGCTTGTTCATCTGAATGGGGTGAAGCTCACCGATTTCATCCAGAAAAAGAATCCCGCCATGCGCCTTGGTCACAGCTCCCGGCTTCGGCTGGGGCACGCCTGCCACTCCCATTGCACCGGCCCCTTGGTAGATCGGATCATGCACCGAGCCAATTAGCGGATCGGCAATTCCCCGTTCATCGAAACGGGCTGTAGTTGCATCAATTTCTGTAAATTTGGCATCACTTTTGAAGGGGGATAGCACATTTTTTTTCGCTTCCTCCATGACAACACGGGCAGCAGCAGTCTTGCCGACTCCCGGAGGCCCGTAAATGATGACATGCTGCGGATTGGCGCTGCAGAGCGCCGCCTTCAGAGCACGCAGCCCATCCTTTTGCCCGACGATATCTCCAATGGAGGCCGGACGCGTCTTTTCCGAGAGCGGTTTGGTTAAAGAAATCATCCGCATCTTCCGCAGCTTATCCAGCTCCTTGCGTGACTCACGATCCACCGCCGTCTTATTGGTCTTCTGTCCCCGCAGCAAATTCCAAAAATAAACGCCGATAACCAGCGCGAAAAAGAGCTGCACGATCATCAGCAATATGCTCAATGAGCTTAATTCCATAGGTCATCCTCCCATTTCATTCAGTCTACCTGGTCTATACCGTTGGCTACTACTAGGTAGTATAGCCGTTTCGGTCATTCGTAAACGCAGTGCAGACAGTATTTATGAAAGATTAACTAAATTTTGGATAATGAATCAGGGTTATGACCGAAGGCCAGATTGACGGGATGGTTATCTGAATTTTATAGCTGAATGTTACAAGAATGAATAAGGGGGTGATGTAGGAAAGGGTGTGGGCGGATAAAATCTGTAAGGAGTTGGGCAATCGTAATGTGGGTCAGGCGCGGATCGCCTTAGTGCTAATGCAGTACGTAAGGGCAGGAGAGGCCAGATGACTGGCGTTGTTGAGGGTGATAGAGCGTTGCTGCCGACCATCTAAATACGCGTAGCTGCGAGCGCTAGACCGTTGATAAGGATGTCTTGCGTTGCTCCTGCGGGAAATATGGATAAAACGTTGAAGCGATGTCTTGGCGTAACTGCAGCGACTAGTCGTTGATGCACCACTAAACGTAGCTGTAGCTGTGGGCGATAGCGCTGATGAGGACGTCTTGGCGTTGCTGCGGCCACTAGTCGTTGATGTGTACCACTAAACGTAGCTGTAACTGGGCGATAGTACGTTGATGCGACTTCCTCGCGTAGCCGCGGTCACCAGTCATTGATATGCACTTCTAAATGTTGCTGCTGCGGGCCATACATGGAGCAGCCTCACAAACTTTTGAACAGACCTTTTACCAAATGGAAATACTCCCTCTATTTCAAGTGATTTGTTCTATATAGCTGAAATAGAGGGATATCCGCAACTTGTAAGTACGGGCACATCACAGCAAATTTATAGGGTACATTTCCCGCTATCCCGTGAATTTAACTGTTCTTCGCTTACTAAAACCCTCCATCCTATTTCTCCATGTTCGACCACCAATTAGTTGCTGCACTCACTCTCCTATTCCCAGTAACTGAGAACATTGCGCGCCAGCTCATACCTTACCCTCCGGACGCCATCGCCACGTTTTGTAGGCGTCAGCCAACCTTTTTCAGTTAACTTATACAACATGTGCCGTGCAGTTTTAGGATTGAGTGAGAAATATTCAGCTACATCCTGCGGTCGTACGGTTCCTGCCTGACGGATTACAAAACGCATAACCTCTCTCTCAACCAGCAGCAACTTCTCCACTGGAACAACTGGTGCTATATATCTGCTCAACACCATGCGCAGTAAGGTAACACATAATTCAGGACGCTGCTCCACATCATCGTAGGCAAAGGAGATGACTTGGTAACCCATTGCACACAGAAACGTTTCGCGGTTCAACTCATTGCTATATTTCTGTCTGTCCATATCCTTTACATGTGCAGCATAACCTTTGATCTCCAGCAGGAGTCTGATCGTTCCCGGCAAAAATGCAAAATCAGCAAAATAGGAACGGCCGCGCCAGTCCATGACTTCATATTCCGGATGAAGATTGCAGAAGTCACCACGCAGCGGCCACCATACATTTTGCAGAAATAATGCTTCGGCATGCCGATGCCCCCTCTCCAGCCTCCCCCTTCGCTCTCCGCTCCTAGAATCTAGATGATGCTGAATAAACCCTTCAATATTCGGCTTGTGATTCATATCCGCTAATCCCCCTTTGGTTATACAAAATAAAAAACGCCCCATTTCACCGCCGGATCACCCGTGGTGCAATGGGACGTTTTTCGTCACCTTGCTTCATGCTATAAAAAAATTTGGAACATCTATCTATGCTTAGAGGGAAATACGCCCGCTATTATATCCAGAATGCTTGTTTCTCGAGCAATAAAAGGAATCAGCTTGTTCGACTGGATAGAATAAGTTCTACTATTCTTCCGAATTACCCACGCCTATAGCAGGAGCCAGTCCGGCATGCTTGCGGCCGGGGATTTCGCCCGTTGCTTCAAAGTGAGCGACAATGATGTCGATCTCCTTCTTCAGTTCGGAGACAAGCTCTGCCTCTGGAACCTTGCGGATCATTTTGCCGTAACGGAACAGCAGTCCCTCACCACGGGCACCGGCGATGCCGATATCGGCTTCACGGGCTTCTCCGGGGCCGTTAACGGCGCAGCCCAGCACCGATACTTTGATCGGCACCTTCAGCTTGGAAATATACTCTTCTACTTCGTTGGCGATGGAGAAGAGATCAATGTCCAGGCGTCCGCAGGTCGGACATGAGATCAAGGTGGCAGCGTTGGAGATCAGACCAAAAGTCTTGAGCAGTTCACGCGCTACCTTCACTTCCTCGACTGGATCGGCACTGAGCGAGATCCGCACGGTGCTGCCGATGCCCATAGAGAGCAGTGCCCCGATACCTGCCGAGCTCTTCACGGTTCCGGCGAACAACGTGCCGGATTCTGTAATGCCCAGATGCAGCGGATAAGGAATGACTTCTGCCGCCTTGCGGTAAGCTTCGATAGCCATAGGTACATCCGAAGCCTTCAGGGAGACGATAATGTCATGGAAATCGAGTTCCTCGAGAATTCCAATATGATAAAGTGCGCTCTCGACCATAGCTTCCGGAGTCGGATAGCCGTATTTCTCGAGCAAGTGGTTTTCCAGCGAACCGGCGTTTACGCCAATGCGGATCGGAATTCCTTTTTCTTTGCAGGCTTTGACTACAGCTTCCACCTTGTCGCGGCGGCCGATGTTGCCGGGATTGATCCGGACCTTGTCGATGCCGTTCTCAATAGCCAGCAAAGCCAGCTTATAGTTAAAATGAATATCCGCTACAAGCGGAATATGAATCTGCTTCTTGATTTCCTTGATCGCGGCAGCCGCTTCTTCATTGTTGACAGTTACGCGCACGAGTTGGCAGCCCGCTTCCTCCAGCCGCAGGATTTCAGCGACCGTAGCTTCCACATCAGCGGTTTTGGTCGTACACATGCTTTGAATAGCAACCTCATTGTTTCCCCCGATAATAACTCCGCCAACATTGACAGGACGGGTCTGGTGTCTCAAGAACATGGTTTTCTCCCCCATAACGATCAAAGCTCCACCCCCACCGCTCCCGCTTTGTGAAGCGGGATAGCGGCAAAAAGGTGGAGTCTGTGAATTGTATTGTTTAATTAGGCGCTTTCTTCCTTCTTCTTGTCTTTCTTGATGCCCAGCTCAGGCAACGCCTTCTCTTGAACGACCTGCTCCGTAATCACGCAGTCCTTGATGTCATCGCGTGAAGGAACCTCATACATCACATCAAGCATAATACTCTCTATGATTGCACGCAGACCACGGGCACCCGTGTTACGTTTGATGGCTTCCTTAGCGATGGCTTCAAGCGCCAGCGGTTCAAATTTCAGCGCGACATTGTCCATTTCCAGCAGCTTGATATACTGCTTGGTGAGCGCATTTTTCGGCTCGGACAGGATGCGCACCAGCGTATTCTCATCAAGCGGCTCTAGCGTGGAGATTACCGGCAGACGGCCGACAAACTCAGGAATAAGACCAAATTTAAGCAGATCTTCAGGCAATACCATGGACAGGTATTCGCCTGTCTTCAGGTCCTTCTGACCTTCTACAGCAGCGTTGAAGCCGATGACTTTTTTGCCGATACGGCGTTTGATCATTTGCTCCAGACCGTCAAAAGCACCGCCAACGATGAACAGGATGTTCGTCGTGTCGATTTGGATAAACTCCTGGTGAGGATGCTTGCGTCCGCCTTGCGGTGGTACGGAAGCTACAGTACCTTCCAGAATCTTCAGCAGGGCCTGCTGTACACCTTCACCGGAAACGTCGCGTGTAATGGACGGATTCTCGGATTTGCGTGCTACTTTATCAATTTCATCAATATAGATAATACCGCGTTCGGCTTTTTCCACATCATAATCCGCAGCCTGGATCAGCTTCAGCAGAATATTCTCAACATCCTCACCCACATAGCCCGCTTCCGTAAGGGAAGTGGCATCTGCAATAGCAAAAGGAACGTTGATAATCTTCGCCATGGTCTGCGCCAGCAGCGTTTTACCCGAACCTGTTGGACCGAGCAGGAGAATATTGCTCTTCGTCAGTTCAACGTCTTCGATCTTGCTTTGGCTGTTCACACGCTTGTAGTGATTATATACAGCAACGGAGAGCGATTTCTTCGCCTGCTCCTGGCCGATTACGTATTGATCAAGAATATCACGGATTTCCTTTGGTTTCGGGATATCCTTCAGGTCCAGCTCTTCCTCATGGCCGAGCTCTTCCTCCACGATTTCCGTGCACAGCTCGATGCATTCGTCACATATATAAACACCAGGTCCTGCTACAAGCTTACGAACCTGCTCTTGTGATTTGCCGCAAAAAGAACATTTCAATTGCCCTTTTTCATCATTAAATTTAAACATCTTACCACCCCTTTAAGATATGATCGGTGAAGAGAGTACCTGGTCAATAAGCCCATATTCCTTCGCTTCTTCCGCGCTCATGAAGTTATCGCGGTCCGTATCCCGTTCGATTTTTTCAAGGGGCTGACCTGTGCGATCCACATATATTTGATTCAGCTTATGTCTAGTCTTGAGGATCCAGTCTGTGTGAATCCAGATATCGGATGCCTGCCCTTGAACGCCGCCGAGCGGCTGATGAATCATGACCTCGCTGTTGGTCAGCGCGTATCTTTTGCCCGGAGCTCCAGCAGTAAGCAACAGCGATCCCATACTGGCTGCCATTCCTACACAAATCGTAGAAACATCGGGTTTGATGTATTGCATCGTATCATATATACCCATGCCGGCTGTCACAGAACCACCAGGCGAGTTGATGTACAGGTGAATGTCTTTTTCGGGGTCATCTGCTGCCAGGAACAACAACTGGGCAATAATCAGATTGGCGACATCATCGTCAATTGCATTGCTCAGGAAGATGATGCGATCCTTCAGCAATCTGGAATAGATATCGTATGACCGTTCTCCCCGACTTGTGGATTCCACAACCATTGGTACCAGACTCATGCCACCAACCTCTTTTCTCTATACAGATTAGTCTTTCCGTTCAGAAATATTTTAACACGTTCAAGGCGGTATGTCATTTTTTCACTGCTGAGGAAATCCGCATTGGTCATGTGCCTGCCATTATAGCGCAATTTCAGACACATTGCCAATCCTCTGTTCGGTTATGTACCTCCAAACACCAGCACCCGATAAAAATAAGGCACGTAACAAACTTACGTGCCTTATCAACTGTCTATGGAGGCCGTACTTGGCCGCTCTAGGTAAAATTAAATATTACTCAGCGCTTGTTTCTTCAGCAGCTTCTTCAGTTGCTTCAACTTCCACGCTGCTGGATACGAGCAGTTCAATGGTCTTGCGCAGCGAAATTTCTTCGTTCAAGCTGCTCAGGGAACCGTTAGCTGCAAGGATACTGCGGATTTCTTCAGGAGAACGTTTGAAGGATTCAGCCATGGAAGCGAGCTCTTGGTTCACTTCTTCTTCGGAAACTTCGATCTTCTCTTCCTTCGCGATCACTTCAAGCACCAGGTTGTTGCGGACGCGTTTTTCGGCATCGTCTTTCATTTGGATCTCAAGATCTTCACGGGTTTGACCGGAGAAGCTGAGGAACATATCCATGTTCATGCCTTGTTGGCGAAGACGGTTGTCGAAATCGCGAACCATGTTTTGAACTTCACTGGCGATCATTGCTTCAGGAATTTCCACTTCAGCATTAGCTGCTGCTTTGTCAACTACTGCAGTTTCGCGAACGCCTTTCAGCTCTTCCTGTTTGCGGGATTCAAGCTGTGCTTTCAGATCTGCTTTGTATTCTTCCAGTGTGTCGAATTCACTTACATCTTTGGCGAACTCGTCGTCCAGGGCAGGAAGCTGTTTGCGTTTGATTTCATGTAGCTTCACTTTGAATACAGCAGCTTTGCCTGCAAGGTTCTCTGCATGGTAAGCCTCAGGGAAAGTAACTTCTACATCCTTGAAATCACCAGTGGACATGCCTACAACCTGCTCTTCAAAACCAGGGATGAAGGAGTTGCTGCCAAGTTCCAGGGAATGACGTTCTGCTTGGCCGCCTTCGAACTGCACGCCATCTACGGAACCGTCAAAGTCGATTACAGTGATATCGCCATTAGCTGCCGCTTCATCTTCAACAACAACCAGTTCAGCATGACGTTCTTGCAGACGTTTCAGTTCGGCATCCAGCTCTTCTTCAGTAACTTCAGCTTTTTGAACCGGAACTTCCAGGCCTTTGTACTCGCCCAGCTTCACTTCAGGCTTAACAGTGATCTTCGCTTTGAAAATAAATGCTTGACCTTTAGCGAATTGCTCAATGTCCACTTCAGGACGGTCTACCGGGAAAATGTCGGTTTGCTCAACAGCTTCGCCGTAAACTTCAGGAAGAAGAATGTCGATGGCATCCTGGTACAGGCTTTCTACACCAAAACGGGATTCAAAGATCGGCCGAGGCACTTTACCTTTACGGAAACCAGGTACGTTTGCTTTCTTAACCACTTTATTAAAAGCTTTGTCGAGTGCTGTAGCTACGCGTTCTGCTTCTACTTCGACTTCAAGAACTCCAAGGTTCTTCTCTATTTTTTCCCAAGTTGCCTTCATAATATACTTTTCCCTCCAAAAATAGGTTACATGTTTACTTTAAATAATCACGCAATTCACGCACAGAATAACCATTATATTATATACAACATCGCTTTATTTATCAAGTAGAGAACTCTTTACAAATCCTTTGAGAGAACGATAGGCTCCTTCAAATTGAAAGCGCATGCCGCCCGTTATCCCGTACATCCCGCGTGTTTCTTCCTCCTGCCGCGTTCCGTTCAGGCTTTCTGACACTATTTGATGCAGCGCACCCGCCCAAATATCGAGCAGCGCATCCTCTCCGTCCAACAATTTTCGATATTCGGCCGAACCGTAAATCGACATGATAAATTGTCCCCAAAGCTCTTGGGCAAAATAATAAAGTGTAGGCTCATGAACCTCCGCCTGCTCAGCCACCCGTTCAATCACTTGGCTCACCTGCAGCGGGAAATCCTCATTTTGCAGCGGTACCGTCTCAATCTCCACAATCGACGCTTCCTGTCCGCGCATCAGCTTAATGGTTCCCTGTGCGCCGCGCCGCCGGAGGGTCTGCAGTGTACGGAATTGCAGTAGCGGATGAACCGTTGCCTTCTCCAGCCAGTCTGTCAGCGTCTCGTCGACATGTCCGCCCTCCAGATAAGAAAGCTGCTCCAGTGCCAGGATCGTCGCTTCGGACAGCGGCTCGTTCATGATACGCTTCAATAACTTATCAGGATAATCCGCATCCTCTTCCTGCTTCGATTTAGCCAGTATGCGGGCCATGTCCTCTTCCTTAAGATCCTGCTCTTCACCGGGAGCGGCATCTTTCGCATCTCCGCCCTGGGCAGCGTATGGAAAGGCCGCCTCCAGCCAGCTAAGCAGCGACTGCCATTCCTCGTAGTGCCGCTCTTCCTGACCTTGGCATTGCAGCAAAAAGCGCAGCAGTTCCATCGCTTCCCCGTAACGTTCACTCTCCAGCATCACCGTGAGCTGAATCTGATAGTAATCCAGCGTCTTCGGAAACAGCACGACATTCTCTTTGGCAGGGGAATTCGAATGATTAATGAGGGCACCTCCTTTTCTCCGAACCTTAGTCAATTGTAGATTATAGCATATCCCGGCTAGGTTTCAAAAAAACAAGTTGAAAAAGTTATCTATGTATGATAACATAATTTTTGCTTGCTTTTCGCACAAGCTATTATGTCCCGGTAGCTCAGTTGGATAGAGCATGCGCCTTCTAAGCGCACGGTCGGGGGTTCGAATCCCTTCCGGGACGTCCTTTCAGAAACAGCCTTCCTTCGGGGAGGCTGTTTCTGTGTTCAGGCGAGCGGAGCCCGCTGCGGGCTGGCACGTCCAAGAATGCAATGCAGTTCGGAATTAGAATGTCGGGAACACGAAGTCAGCTGGACGTTGGCGTGTCCGGCAACGCAATGCCTTCTGACTGGACGTTAGGCATCTAGAATCGTGAAGCCCGCGGGGGTTCGTTAGAAGTCTGGAACGACGAGTGATACCTGTTGGGAATTCGTTAGACGTTTGGAATGACGAGTGATGCCTGTTGGGGATTCGTTGGACGTTTGGAATGACGAATGATGCCTGTTGGGGATTCGTTAGACGCTTGGAATGACGAGTGATGCCTGTTGGGTGGACTACCATATCTCTGAATGAAGTCCGTTAGGTGCTGAGCGACCATAAACGAAAATACTAGTGGCTCAGTTCAGCGGCATCTCGGCTACTGCGGACTCAGGAGACGCTATTTAGTGAATTACCAGACATCCGGGGGAGTCGCGGACTCCAGAGTCGTTATTAGAAAGAAATCAACCTAAATCGGGGATTTCAGCACAAATAACGTCTCCTCAGTCCGGATGCGCCTAAAAACAGCCTGATCTTTAATAATAAGGCCCCCTGGGTCCGAAGTGGGTGAGCAATAGTGCCTTTCGTAAGCGGATACAGATTCCGCTTGAATTCTTTCCTTGTCCTCCTTCCTTTAACGCCTCGAGCTCCATGCATAAAAAGAAACAACCCCGCCTGATAACAAGCGGGGCATTTGCCTATCTACCAACTGCGTTTATCCTACTAGTGAATTCACCTACCGGCTGCGGTTATCTACTGGTTGAATTCACCTACCGACTGCGTTTATCTACTGGTTGAATTCACCTACCGACTGCGTTTATCTACTGGTTAGATTCACCTACCAACTGCGTTTATCCTACTGGTTGTGTTCACCTACCGACTGCGTTTATCTACTGGTTGAATTCACCTAACGACTGCGTTTATCCACTGGTTGAATTCATCTACCGACTGCGTTTATCTACTGGTTGAATTCACCTACCGACTGCGTTTATCCACTGGTTGAATTCATCTACCAACTACGTTTATCTACTCGTTGAATTCACCTACCGACTGCGTTTATCCTACTGGTTGTGTTCACCTACCGAATGAGTAATCTACCGGTTGCATTCAACCGCTGTCTGCGTTTACCTGCTGTCTGAGTTTTTCTACTACCTTCGTTTATGCAGCAACAGTTAGCTTCGCATGTAAAAGCCAAACCCCTCTAGGGAAACGCCAGCTTGCCCATCACTGTCGGGCGGGAGGCTCCTGTGGCCGAAGGAAGATTATTGGCGACTCCGTGCATGAAATCATTGCCCAGCAAGGCGAAAATAATCGCCTCCTTCGCGTCGTCGCTGAAACCCAGCACGCTTGAGGTTATTACAGCCTGTTCCGGCAGCTGTTGCTGAAGCATAGCCAGCAATGCAGCATTGTGCGCACCGCCGCCGCTGACGATGACCTCGTCAATTTGGCATACAGGGAATACGTACCTTAAATACCCTTCCGCTATCGTCCGCGCGGTAAATGCGGTGGCAGTGGCTACAATATCTGCATCGTTCAAGCCGCGCGCCCGGGCCAGGGTCACAAACTGTTCGGCATAAGCTTTGCCGAAGACTTCCCGGCCTGTAGACTTGGGTGGCTTCAGTGCAAAATAAGGGTGCTCCATCATTTGATCCACCAGCATTTCGTCTGGTGTTCCCTGCGCAGCCCACGATCCTCCGTCATCATAAGACATTTGTCCGCCGCTCAGCAGATATACAGTCTGATCAATGACCATGTTCCCGGGGCCTGTATCGAAGGCAAACACATCTTCCGGACCCGCTGCGGCAGGAAGTGCTGTACAATTCCCGATTCCTCCAATATTCTGCAGCAGCCGCCCTTTCTCCGGATGCCGGAACAGAATCAGATCTCCATAAGGTGCCAGCGGCGCCCCCTGCCCGCCAACTGCCATGTCACCCGGGCGGAAATCCCCGACCACAACCCGGCCTGTTCTCTTGGCCAGCACAGACAAGTCGCCAAGCTGGAGCGTGGAACGGACCAGAAGCGGATCATCGGTGGCCGCTTCCGGGATATGCCACACCGTCTGGCCGTGGGAGCTGATGAGATCAATCTCATCAAGCTCCATTCCGGCACTGCGTACCGCTTCTATGGCCGCCTCGGCAAACCGTTCCGCCAGATATACGTTCATACCACATACCAGGTCCACCGATGAATGTTCTATCGTGCATAGCTCTTTCAGCCGCTCCCGAAGCCCGTCGTCATAGGGCACAGAGGAATAATGCAGCAGTTCAGCCTTGGCAGCCAGTCCGCTTCCTTCTATTGAGACTATCGCTGCGTCAATGCCATCCAGCGAAGTGCCGGACATTAAACCAACAACGACAGATTTTTGTTTAGTCCAGAGCGGGCCAATCATAAGCTAAGGCCCCAGCCTGCCGGATATTTATCCCCGAGCGATACCGGCAATCGTCCCTGAAATGGAATTTGCCCGAGCAGCGCCTTGGCTGCACTTTCCAGCGCAAGCGGACGCCCTTCATATGCAGCGGCATAAGTCTCTATCTCCGGCATTGCCAGCAGGTCATAAGGATTGCGCAGCGCAACAACCGCAAGCGGCTTGCCAAGCGCCCGCAAGGATTCCACCAAATTGCATTGATCGGGATTAAACTGCGCATTGTAGGTGCCCACAACAATCTGCTCAATGTCCTCAACCCGCGCTACCTCGAGCAGGTCAGCAGCATAGCTGGCAATATCACCTGCCGGAACGACACGGTCAATACAATCCAATCCATACTTACTGAGCATCGCACCAAGTCCCGCGGTTTCGCCAAAAGCTTCATCCACAAGAGTGGCTACTACAGGCGCTGCCGTAACTGCTAGCGTCTTCTTCCGTTGTAGGGGAAGCACAGAGGATTGATTGCAGACCAGGGTGATGCTGGCTTCACTGATACGGCGCGCCACTTCTACATGCGGCGGAGCTTCCAGCAGGCCGAGACCTGCATATGCTGCGGCAAAGCTGGCCGCTTGTCCGTATTCAACAACCAGCGCAGCGGGATTTGCAGTATCCCCCTCTTCAATCTCAGACAGTTTGGAACCCCCAGCACTTGTGTCTCCTGCACTTACTACTCCAGCGCCATCTGCACCCTCAGCACTCGTACCTTCTGCACCCTCAGCACTCGTACCTCCTGCACTCACAGCACTCGCACCGACTGCACTCACTACTCCAGCGCCATCTGCACTCACAGCACTCGTACCTTCTGCACCCCCAGCACTCGTACCTCCTGCACTCCCGACACTTGCACCTCCTACACCCACAGCACTCGCACCGCCTGCACTCACTGCTCCATCACCCCCTGCACCCACAGCTCCAACGCCGCCTACACTTGCGGCCGTTGAACCCGCTGCCGAAGAATCCGCAGAATCGGCTTCCGCCGCACCGGCCCCGCCAACAGGTCCGGCTGCGATCACACCCCGCTTCACCTTCAGCGCGAGCAGCCGCCGCACCGAGTCGTCAATGCGGGCTTCGCTGATTCTGCCTTCAGCGACCGCATGAAGAATGGCTTCAATGGCAGCCAGCTGGCGGTCAGCACGGTGGCTGATTAGAACGATATCAGCCCCGGCTGCAATGGCCAGCACCGAAGCTTCAACGGTGCCGTAGTGCTCGGCGATGGCGTTCATCTCCATGCAATCGGTCATAATAATCCCGCCGAAGCCCAGTTCTTCTCGTAGCAGACCGGTCAGAACCGCCTTCGAGAGCGTAACCGGAAGCTTCTCCTGCTCAAGTGCCGGGAAGTAGATATGCGCCGACATCATGGCATCCACACCTTCGGCAATTGCTCTGCGGAAAGGAACCAGCTCTACGCTGTCCATACGCGCCCGGTCATGTCTAACGGTCGGCAGATCCAGATGGGAATCCACATCGGTATCGCCATGGCCCGGAAAATGTTTAGCCGTAGCCGCGACACCTGCATCCTGAAATCCGCGGATCGTGGCTGCGCCATAATCGGCTACCTTCTCCGGCGATTCGCCGAAGGAACGGACGCCGATCACCGGATTCCGGGCATTATTGTTCACGTCCAGCACAGGAGCATAATTCAAATTAATGCCCATGGCGCTCAGTTCCCGCCCGCTGATCAAAGCCGCCTGATAGGCATCCTCTACCGAACCGGCCGCTGCGATTGCCATTCCGCCGGGCATAAGGGCCACACCTTCAGTAATACGGGCGACCATGCCGCCTTCCTGGTCGATGGAGATCCAGAGAGGAGCCTTGCCGCCTTCCGCTGCAGCCTGCTGCAACTCAGCGGTCATTCCGGCTACCTGCTCCGGCGTCTCTACGTTGCGGGCGAAGTAAATGACGCCGCCGATCCCGCCTTTTGCAATAAGCTCGCGAATTCCGTCGTCCGGCACAACGGTTCCTTCGAAACCGCACATCAGCATTTGCCCGATTTTGTCACTGAGACTCATTTCGGCGACCACCACATCAAGGCCGCTCTCTTGTACCGCTGCCTCACGCCAATCCATTGCCACCGCCTGCCTTCCCCAAATCAGATTTTAGCTATTTATACAGAAGATAAGGCTTCCGCAACATCAGCCATCTTTCGCTTTCTTCCTGCCATTGTCCAATGATTTCCCGCAGCCCCTCTGCTGTGCCAATGCGCCTGCGCACCGCTTCGCTGCCGGTCAATAAATCAATGAAGTATCTCCCGCCTTCTTTCGGCGGAGCAAGCCACTGAAACTGCTCCGGATAGAGTGCACATACCTCATGCAGCATGGCAAGTCCGGTACGTACGGATTCATAAGCCTGCGGCTCAGTCACGAATAATCGCACACCACCGCATAATTCTCCTTGATGCTTGGAGAAGGTCGGTGTTGCATACACAGGATGGAAGTGCACACCCGGAAGCTTATGCTTCTCCATCGCTTTGGCAAGAAGTGCCCCATCCAGCCATGGTGCGCCAACCCATTCAAACGGACGAGTGGTTCCCCGCCCTTCTGAGAGATTCGTTCCTTCAAAAAAGCAGGTTCCAGCATAAACTCTCACCGTGTCGATCGTCGGCACATTGGGGGAGGGCATCATCCACGGGAGACCTGTGTCCATAAATTCCAGCTGGCGATTCCAGCCTTCTAGCGGGATGACATCCATGACACAGCCAATCCCTCTCTTGTCGTTCGCCATAAGCGCCAATTCCCCGATGGTCATCCCCGTGCGGATCGGCATGGACCAGGCGCCAACCATGGATTCGTAGCCAGCCCCCAAAAGCCCGCCTTCGCTGCCGGTTCCGCCAAGCGGGGCAGGACGGTCGAGTACGAGCAGACTTTTACCGTTTTCCGCGCAGGCCTCCATCACGTACAGCAAGGTTGATACATACGTATAAAACCGCACGCCCAGATCCTGAATGTCAAAAATAAGCGTATCCACCTCATCCAGCATCTCAGGCACCGGCTTCTTATGCATCCCGTACAAGCTGTACACCGGAATCCCCAGCCCCGCGTCCAGCTCATCCGTGAATTTCACACCGGCTTGGTGCTGGCCGTATATGCCGTGTTCACACGCAAAAAGTGCCGTAAGTCTAGAAGATTCCAGACTCCGGCACACCTCCACACTCGAGCGGAAGTCCGCCGTTATGCCGGTAGGATTTGTAACCACCCCGATCCGCCGCCCATCCAGCAGCGGATGAGACAAACCTGAGGCCAGCCGGTCTACCCCGCAATTTACCTGTAAACTCATGACAATCCACCTCCGGCAATGACACCAGCGGAGCTATCCACCCCGCAGCTTACCTGTAGGCGCATGACAATCCCCCTTCCGGCATATAGGAGTACTGAGGACAACCGCTGTGCATTATCCTCCGGTTCATAGCAATCTCCCGCCGGCATAGAGCTCACTTGTCTCAGGCACACCCTCCTGCTCATCATCCTCATCGGGATGAAGTACATTGTAAGCAGCTTTATGCAGATAGACGGCAAGCATACCGTTGAACAGAGCCATGAAACCAACTACAGTCACAGTCAGCATGATCCCCACAACCAGCGCCTGGAAGAAGGCCCCGATAGTATAAGCCGGATAACGGAGGAACAGCTTGACGCTTTCCCCCATGGCCTTGAAGATGCCCATTCGGCGCTGAATCACCAGTTGCAGCGTGTAGAATTGAGAGACAAGCGCCATAGCGACAAAATACGTCTGGAAAATGGCAATCGTCCAGCTTACCGCCCCGTCACGGCCTCCATAGAACCACCAGGTTGACCATAAAATCAGCACCAGCAGGGAGCATAGCAGACCGAACGCCACTGCCGGCCCAAAACCCTTGCGCGCACCGCTGAGCATCTCCCTGACACTCAGCTTCTTCCCTTCCGTTCTCCGGTGGTACGCATGGAACACACCGAAAAACAGCGGCATGTAAAGAAGCGGAATCAGGATAAATGACAACGCTATAGGCGCAAAGATGACCACCGGCACCAGCATAGCCGAACTGGCCAGACTGAGCAGCGCAATCGGCACAATCTCCCGGAATGACTCCACTCCCGTACTCACCAAGACTTGATTCAGTTTCTGCATTGCTTGTCTCCCCTTTCTACCTTGCAACCCTTATAGCCGGCTTGTTCTACCAGACAATTCTTTCTTCTGTTGCCGGATCGAAATAACGCGCTTTGCTGAGATCGAAAATAAACTGCTTATCTAGATTATTGTAGGCTTTCGTCTCCGGATGAACCTTGGCGGTTACCGTTCGGCTGCCGATTTTAAAATAGACCAAATTCTCGGAACCCAGATGCTCTACTACCTTAATATGCGCCTGCATTTGATGTTCTGTAGAAACTCCCGGTGCGAAGTCATCGCCGTAGATATGCTCCGGGCGGATGCCAAGAATAATCTCTCTGTTGTTATAGCCTTGCAGACCGGCTGCCGCATCCTCTGACAGCAGGAATTCCGCACCATCAATAACTACACGTCCCTGTTCAATCCGGGCATCAATAAAGTTCATCGCCGGAGAGCCGATGAATCCGGCTACGAACATATTTTTGGGATTGGCATACAGCTCGGTCGGAGAAGCCACTTGTTGAATGACACCTTTATTCATAACAACAATCCGCTCACCAAGTGTCATTGCTTCTACCTGGTCATGCGTAACATATACAATTGTAGCGCCGAGACGTTTATGAAGCTCGCCCAGCTCAACACGCATCTGAATCCGCAATTTCGCGTCCAGATTGGACAACGGCTCGTCGAACAGGAACACCTGCGGATCACGCACAATCGCCCGGCCGACGGCCACACGCTGGCGCTGTCCTCCGGACAGCTCACGCGGCTTGCGTTCCAGCATCTCTTCGAGTCCGAGAATGGTCGCGGCTTCCTGAACTTTTTTCTCAATATAATCCTTCGGCTTTTTCAGGTTTTTCAGTCCAAAGGACAGATTCTCACGGATGCTCATATGCGGATACAGCGCGTAATCCTGGAACACCATCGCAATATCGCGGTCTTTAGGATGAAGGTTGTTTACGATACGCTCGCCGATGATAATATCCCCGCTTGTCTGCTGCTCCAGGCCTGCGATCATCCGCAGCGAGGTGGTTTTGCCGCAGCCTGAAGGTCCGACGAACACAACAAATTCTTTATCATTAATAACAAAATCGGAACCCGCCACCGCAGTAAAGGTCTGCTTGTTCTGATCGTCAAATTGTTTGCGCACATTGCGGAATTCAACTCGTGCCATTGCTCTTCCCCCTCATATCTAACCCTGTGAATTTTGAGAATATCAACAATTAACCTAGCCTTTTACAGCTCCAATGGTAATGCCCTGCAGGAAATAGCGCTGCAGCGAGAAGAACAGAATCAGCATCGGCAGCGCACCAACTGTCGCCCCTGCCATAATCGCTCCGAAATCCGTAGACTCTGCGAATACAAAGGAAGCCAGTCCGACCTGGATCGTCCGCATTTCCGTCGAATTCGTAATCAGGAAAGGCCAGAAAAATTCATTCCAGGAAGCGACGAAGGTGAAAATTGCGAGTACGGCAAGCCCGGGCTTTGCCAGCGGAAGAATAACCTTCCAGAAGATGCCGAACTCGCTGCAGGCATCGATCCGCGCCGCATGAATCAGCGAGGTCGGAAGAGAGGACATGTACTGCTTCATCAAAAAGATATTGCCAACCGTGATCGCCGTCGGCAGAATAATCGCGGTATAGCTGTCCCCGAGATTAAACACGTTGACGATCAGAATATAGAGCGGAATCAACGTTACCTGTGCCGGGATCATCATCGTGCTGAGCAGCACCCAGAAAATCGCGTTGCTTCCGGGAAATTTCAATTTAGCAAAAGCATATCCCGCAAGGGAAGCGAAAAACACATTGGTAATGGTAAGGATCGATGAAATCAGCAAAGAGTTGAACAGCCAGCGCCAGGCCGCTGTTTTGGCAAAAAAACGGTCATATGGAGCGAGCGAGAAAGCCTCCGGCAGCATGCTTGGCCGGAAACTGGCGGATGCAGCAGAATCCTGCACGGAACCGACAATCATCCAGTAAAGCGGAATAACTGTTACTATACTCCATACTACAAGACAAGCCACCGCCACCCATAGAAAGATGGTCTTTGATCTAGTTTTCATTACAGGTTCGCCCCTTCCATCCTAATACTCGACATCACTCGAGAAATATTTAAACTGAATGACAGAGACCAGGATAATCAGAAACGCCAGCACGAACGACTGCGCCGAAGCCAGGCCAAATTCATAAAACTGGAACGCCGTCTGGTAGATCAGATAAGCAATCGTCGTTGTCGCAAAGTTCGGCCCGCCCTGGGTCATCATGTACACCGAGATAAAGACCTGGAAGGAAGTGATCACTCCCGTTACAAGCAGATATAGAGTGGTCGGTTTCAGCAAAGGCCAAGTAATCCGTGTAAATTTGGTCCAGCCGCTGGCATGATCAATATCAGCCGCTTCATAGAGTGATTTCGGAACTCCGCCCATCGACGCCAGATACAGAATAATTCCCGCTCCGTGCGAGCCGAGCCAGTTCATCAGAATCAGCGAGAAGAGTGCAGTCTTGGACTGTCCAAGCCAGATCACCGGCTCAAGGCCAAACCATTCCAGAAACCGGTTCAGAAGCCCGACATTCGTCGGATCAAAAATCGCCAGCCAGACGATGGATATCGTGACGCCGGACGCAACTGCCGGAAGATATAATGTAGCCTTGAAGAAAGTCTGCCATTTGGTCTTCATCTGGTAGATTAAATAGGACAGCACAAACGTAATGACAATATTAACCGGTACCGTGCACACCGTAAAAATAACGGTATTCCACATCGATTTCCAGAAGGTTGAATCCTGAAACAGCCGCTCATAATTGTCGAAGCCGATCCAGGTGGAGTTCATAATGTTGTACTGCTGGAAGCTCATGATCAAGGCAGATACGACCGGATATAGTGTAAACACCAGAAACAGCAGAACGGGTGCCAGGATAAACAGGTACGCCCATCCATATTCACGCCATAACCTGCCGGCGGAACTGCGCGTCCGCTTTGGCGCGATTGTCGTCATCCCTTTCCTCCTCCTCTTGTAAGAGAGGGCGCCAAATTCAACAAATGTGAAGGGCGCCCCCCTTAGAAAACTACTTATTCAGCATTTGGCTTCCTTTACTGTTGAATTCTTTTGCGATAGCCTCAGGTGATTTCTCCCCGGAATACAGGGCTTGGATATTCGGTGTTACAACCTGCTCCTTGAACTGCTTCATTTGGGCTGCAATAGCGGTGTCGAGCTTCAGTGTTACAGGCATTGCAATGTTCTTAGCCATGATCGCGGAAGCTTTGATTGTCTCTTCCGTTCCAAGCGCTTTGCCCGCAAACAGATCAGCTTGCGATTGACGTACAAATGGAAGCACCAGCTCATTGGAGGAATTACCGGCTTTGGCACTGCTCAGATAATCCAACACCAGGAATGTATTTTTGGCATGCTGCTCGCCTTTGTCATTTTTCTGTTTAAAGGCGATATAGCCTTCCGCGCCCATCGTAGTTTTGGCTGGAGCAGCATCATTGTGCGGAACCGGCAGCAGAACGAAATTAATTTTCTCGCCTGTGATCGTACCGGCATCAATATCCTTGTTCCGGTTCTGAATCATTACGTCATAATAAGGGATGGCTTTGGAAATAATGGCGGCTTGTCCGGCATAGAACATATCGGAACGTTTGGCCGGAGCAATAGCTGCGGTCTCTTTGGGCATGTAGCCTTTGTCCAGCAGGCCTTTAATGAAGCTCAGCGTGTCAAGGATGCGTTCATCGTTCCACTGGAAAGCACCGGATTCATCCAGAACATCAGGCATATTGTTGTTGCGGGACAACATTTCAATGAAATCCAGCGATGTTCCGTCTGTCACCAGCGGATATTGGGTGGAACCGTCGCCCAAGGTTTTGGTCAGCTTAGCAGCAGCGGCTTCAAATTCAGACCAAGTCCAGCCTTTTTGCTGAATCGAAGCCCAGTCAATGCCTGCTTCTTCCAGAATCCGTTTGTTTCCGCCCCAGCCCCATTGGAACTGGTAAAGCGGCAGGCCGTATTGTTTGCCGCCAATCTGGGCGAGCTCCAGTGTTCCCGGAAGGTAATCATTTTTGATGTCGTCCGTCATGTACGGATCCAGATCAAGTGCAAGCCCGGTGTTGACATAGGTGCCATCCACGCTGTGGAAGTACAGGTCAGGCGGGCTGCCGGCATTCAGGGCTACGTCGAATTTCTTCGGACCCTCCGCCCAAGACAGCACTTCCGTCTTCACGGTGATGTTTGGATGTTCTTTTTGGAAATCTGCTACCAGACCCTTTAACTCATCCTCATAGGCTCCGTGCACCGGATAAGTCCAGACGGTAACGGTATCTTTGGCATCCGGGCTGCTTGCCGCCTCCTTGCCTCCGGAGTTGCCACATGCGCTGATCAGCATCATAACCAGTACCATACTAAGCAATAAACTTTTCTTCATTATTTCTTCTCCCCTTATTTTTCCGGCTACAGCCGTTTGATATGTTGTCTGCTCTTTTCCAGATAAGTAACGGACTGTTCATAATTCCGGCTTGCAACGGCGAGATATAAAATATCGATAAGATTAAGCTGTGTAATCCGCGAAGCCATCGCTCCGCTGCGGATTTCATTTTCGGTGGCGGAGGTGCATAGCGGAATGTCCGCGCTCCGGCTTAGGGTGGAATTGCCATATTTCGCGATGCTGATCACGGTTCCCCCATTATCCTTCACAATGGATGCTGCCCGGATAACCTCTTTGGTCTCGCCGGAGTATGAAATGCATACAGCCACGTCGTCAGCAGTTGCGGTTATGGCGCTCGTTAACTGGACATGCGGATCGGCAAAAGAGAAGCTCATCTTATTAATCCGCAAAAACTTCTGCTGGGCATCCATCGCAATCAGGTTGGAGGCTCCCACTCCGAAGAAATAGATCACCTTCGCCCGGTCAATCGCTTCAACCGCCCGTTCAACCATGGCTTCATCCAAAATCGTGAGAGTATCCCGGATCGATTGAATATTATTATTGGATACATTCTGCATAATGGCTGAGATCGTGTCATTGGGACGAATCTCCTGGTAGCCAATGATTGCCGGATCTCTGCCCTGAAGATCACCGGCCACTTTAATCTTCAGATCCTGGTATCCCTTAAAGCCGATGGACTTGCACAGCCTGACGATTGCCGCCTGGCTGGATCCGCTCTTCGTAGCCAAATCAGCGATGGAGAGCTGGATCATTTCATCCGGATTCTGCAGGATATACGCAGCAATCTTGTGCTCCGACGGACTTAGTGTTTCATACAATTCCCGCAAACGAATCAAACCGCCATTCATTGGAATCGATGCACCTCCTTATAGAATAGAACTCTCTTTGAACCGACACCCCGCAAAACAATGTTAGCTTTGTTAACTCATAAGGTTTGATATTCTCCCAATACCTTGGATTGAATTCATTATATGAGTTGTAAAATAAAATTTCAACATTTATTTTTCTTATGAAATTTTATTTTACTTTATGATCTTCATCTCATATAATTAGTAAAAAATCAAAGTGGTGATTGATCGATGAAAGTGTTCTTAGGCCTTGATGGAGGTGGCACAAAGACTGATGCAGCTGCTTTGGATGAGCGGGGAACATTAATCGCCCGCTATATTGGAGGTCCATCCAATCCGCATAGTGTCTCCTTCGGGACAGCGCTTACAGAAATCATGTCAGCTATTGACGGATTGATAGAGAGGCTGTCGATAAATGTCGATAAAATTGCAGCAATATGTCTCGCTGTGTCAGGTTTCTCCAGCATCGATGAAGAAACCCTCCTTAAGAGGGCCGTTCAGCAGCATGTATTGAAACATGAACTATCTATTCCGGTGTTCATACAATCAGAAGGACAGATTTCTTTGATGGCCGCAGTGGGAAGCAATCACGGGGTGCTGGTCATCTCGGGTACCGGATCGATTTGCTACGGCTATCTTCCGGATGGATCCGGCACCCGCACCGGCGGCTGGGGACATTACCTTGGAGATGAAGGCAGCGGATATCAAATCGGGCTCCGTACACTCAAAACGGTGATGCGCAGCTATGACAGTGTTTGTAAGTCCACGATAATGACCGATATGATTATGGAGGAATACGGATTTAAGCTCATTACGGATTTGAAGGGATATATTTATATCCCTTCCCATTCCAAAGCAGAAATTGCCGCCTTCTCAAAGGTTTGCATTCAGGCGGCTGAAGCCGGAGATGCTGCTGCTATCGCCATTCTTACCGAAGAAGCTGCGGCCTTAAGCGATACTGCCGCGGCCCTGCTTCGCCGCAGCCCCACTCTGCAGAACTATCCCGTAGTGCTAAGCGGCTCGGTGTTCAGGTATTCCCCGATCTTCCGCGGGATCTTCTGCAGCAGCCTGCAGAACACTTTTGGCGGGTTGAATTTCGTAGATGGGAGCCTTGGGGCTCCGCCATCCACCGGAGCAGCCATGACTGCACGCAAGCTGTTTAATGACTACAGACAAGAATAGACTGGCAGGAGGAAGAAACCTCATGAATCCTATTTTGGACAACCTGATTACAGAGCAGCTCAATGATAAAACAAGCGATATCGATAACCTCAGTTCCACTGAAATCATGGAGCTGATAAATAATGAAGACCGGCTGGTCGCCGAGTGTATTCAAGGGCTTATCCCGCAGATTGCCATCGCTGCGGACTATATCGTCCATGCCTTTCAGCAGGGCGGGAGATTGTTCTATGTAGGGGCCGGAACGAGCGGGAGAATCGGCATTCTTGATGCCTCCGAATGTCCGCCCACCTATGGCACAGACCCGGCTATGGTGCAGGGGTTAATTGCCGGAGGGTTTCAGGCGATTAAAGATCCCGTTGAGGGTGCGGAAGACAGCGAGGAATTAGGCGCAGCCGATATCGACTCCTCCGGCATCACGGCGAAGGATGTGGTTATCGGCATTGCCGCCAGCGGGCGCACACCCTATGTTCTGGGGGCGATGAAACGTGCCGGAGAACTTGGAGCGGTTGTCATCGGCTTATGCAACAACCCCGGAACACCGATGGCAGGCCACGGTCAATTAACCATAGAAGCAGTGGTTGGCCCGGAAGTCATCATGGGCTCTACCCGGATGAAATCAGGCACCACGCAAAAAATGATTCTCAACATGCTGACCACCACTGCCATGATCCGGATCGGGAAGGTCTACCGTAATCTCATGGTTGATCTGAATCCATCCAATAAAAAACTGGTGCACCGGGCCAAACGGATTATTGGACTGGCCACCGATGCTTCCGACGAAGTGATTGAAGCGGCTTATCATGGCGCAGAAGGCCATGTAAAGACTGCCATTATTATGATATTGGCCAATGTGGATGCTGAAGAAGCGCGGAGCAGACTGCTGGCTGCAGACGGATTCGTGCGCGGAGCACTGCAGTAGTCTGAACTTCATTCCTTCTGGACAACACGAACAAGCCTTTCCGGGTCCTTCCGGAAAGGCTTGTTCGCCATATCTAAGGATTACTAGCCATTTAACAGGGTATGATTAAACCGCCCATTCCCTGCCCTTATGCTCATTTGGCTTCCATGCGGAGCTTAATCATCCGCACAGTTTCGATATCAAATACGATATTCTCTACCGGCTCCATAATATCCGCTGTAAAACGGTCGATCGTTACTTTGCCCATGTACATTTTGCGGACAGTAACACTCTGTTTGGCCTTCAGGTAAGACTGCGCCCCGCTCTCCCCTCCGACAAAATAGGCTAAAATGTTCCCTCCTGCCTCCAGCTTGGAGCCACGGCAAACCGAAAACGTCTTATGAAACGTAATATTCCCCGAAGAAAACAGTTCACTCTGCACAATGCCGTCCCGGTGGATGTTAATATCCCCATTCGATTTCAGTGTGCTGTTCTGGCATTTGCCGATATTAACCTCCACTTTGGATTCCTGCATCCGTGCCACGCCAACATGCAGCTCCTCCAATATACCGATGACTCCACTGAGCGAAGTCTCCGTCAGGAAATCGACCAGCTGCACCGGCTTCAGGAACAGGTTGAGAAAATGCAGGGTCTGTTCCAGATCTTTATGAAAGGAAGCCTTCACCGTATCCAGCACCAAGAGGAGCTCCTTAATAAGCTGGGGGATTTTCTGAAACTTGCTTTCCAGCAGCAGCAGTACGGCCTGTCCGTACTTCACACTCTTTTTGTGGCTTTGTACGGCTTGTACGAGCATCTGAGTAGCATTTTGCAAGACCTTGCACTCCTCAATCAGCTGCTTGGAGAAGTTGTAGATCCGGTTGTACATGACGCCGAAATAACCGGAATACAGCTTGCTGTTAACCACGTTTCCTTTCACTAGAATGCTCCCGGTAGCAGTAATTGTGGAGTTGTAGACACTTCCGGAAACATAGACATTGCCCAAGGATTCAATAATCATGTTGTCCTCTACATTGCCGCGGATAATCACATCGCCCGAGAAGATGATATTGCCGGTGTGGATGCTCACATTGCCGGGAACGAGGTAGGAAGTGCAGATGTCAAAACATTTGACTTTGTCGCCAGTCACCCTGGGCCTGCCTTCACGCAGGGCGCGGACCTCGTTGTTGATCAGCAGCACTGTGTTATTCCTTGCAGTCACGGTGACATCAGCTGGTTCAGGCGGATAAAGAATTTCTCCATATACATCATAGCCGGGAATCCCTTCGACGACCGGAATCTTGCGGGCAATGACCTCACCGCGGATCACTGAAGGAATGCGGAGATGGCTGCGGTAATCCACCTGTCCTTCAATTTCACTAAATTCATTCTCAATCGTCTCGGAGAAAAACAATTCCAGAAGCGCATTCTCCCCAGGCACAGCCGCTCTCCCTTTGGCAGCAGTAATCGGCTGATAGGTCGGATTCTGAAGTTCAGCATGAATGCCGGAGATGTTCAGGTTCTGGATGATCTTCTTATGCTCAAAATCAACAATGATCTGATTCAGGCCAAGCATGCCGATGACATTCGCTGAATCCTGCGATGCTTTCACCTCTACGATGCTGGCTGTGAAATGGTCATTTAATTTCCAGGGAAATCTTTTAGAACCAAATAAGGTGAAAAAGGCCAGCAACCTGTCCTCGGAAACAGTGATGGTATAAAGCGGCGGTTCGACGATCTCCCATTCTATGATGTCTTGTGAGGTGACAGTTGAAGGCTCTGTAAGCACTTGACCGTTTACATGAAGCAGCACCGGGAGCAGGGCCGATATCACTGCTGGTGATCCGCCTGGAAGCGGGTCCTGAACAAATATCTTTCCAGCCCTGACCAGCAGCCGTCCATCCCTTTCATTGTCGGAATTATCGTCTTCCATAAAAGATTCTTCGATGCTCACCTCACTCTCAATCCGTGAAAGCTCCAGCATGTTAATCAGTTTATTGAGATCCTTCTCGGACATATGCTCCGCCATCACTCGCACCTCCTGGTTAGGGACTAACTAATATGTAACTGCTTTCATTTTAGTATTATTAAGAATTTTAAGCAATTAACATTCCGGATTTGCCTTCCTCCCCCATCCGCCATACAAAAACAGACTGCACTCGCGGCATGAAGCTGCTGCTGGCAGTCTGTTTTTTGTATTCAATGAAATTTAATTGTTCAGCGCCCCTTGCGGCGATTTCCGAGCCATAAAGGAAAGCGGAAGACAAAGTTGATCAGCAGGACCACGAAGACCAGCACCGCCGCCGATTTGTCGGCGATCTGCCGCGCATCTTCGACAATAGCTTCGGATTGCACATACCAAAGATGCACAGCGAGCGTCTCTCCAGGCGAGAACAGATTAAAGTCCCACATTTCTCCGGAGGTGCTGAGTCCTGCGGTCAGAATAATAACCGCCGATTCGCCGAAGGCACGGCCGGCCACAAGGCAGACACCGGTGACAATCGAAGACATCGCTACCGGAAGCACCACTTTGCGGATGACATGGAATTTGGTCATGCCAAGCGCATAGCCGGCTTCACGGATTTCACTGGGAACCGCCTGCACAGCTTCCTCCGTCACCCGGGTCAGCATCGGCAGGTTAAGCAGCGCCAGGCTGACACCGCCGCCAAGAATCGTCAGGCCGACACCGAAATATTCGGCAAAAATCGCCAGACCCAGCATCCCAAACACAATCGAGGGTACCGAGGACAACGACTCCACGCAGATGCGCAACGCGCCGGTAAAGCGATTGTCCGGAGCATATTCCGCCATGTAGATGCCCGCGCCGATCCCAATCGGTATGGAAATCAACAGCGAAATGAACAGGATATAGAAGGAGTTGAACAGGACCGGTCCGATCCCTCCGCCGGGATCGATCTCCTCCGGCTGCTTGATCAGGAAATCGGGTCTAAGCGCCGGCAGTCCCTTGCTCAGGATCGTAAAGAGCAGCCAGAAGATCAGCAGCATCACGAGAGCGCCGAGAGTATAAAAACCAAAGGTCGCAATTTTGTTGCGCCGCTGGGCACGGGCAGTATAACGGGTACGTGTGAAACCGTTCATTACGCATCCCTCCTTTTCCGTCCCAGGATGCGGATCACCAGGATCAGCATAAAGGAAATGAGCAGCAGCAGGAAAGCCATCATATGCAGCGCATAGTTCCAGGTAGAGTCAAACTCCACATTGGAGATTTGCATGACGATATTACTGGTCAGCACAGAGGATGGCGTGAACAGCGTCTTGGCCAGCTGCGGGGTATTGCCGATGACCATAACAACGGCCATGGTCTCGCCGACAGCCCGGGTCATCCCGAGGATGATGGCCGAGATGATGCCTCTGCTGGCCGCAGGCAGGATCACCCGCATAATGACCTGAAGGCGGGTTGAACCAAGGGCATAAGCGGCATCCCGGTATTTGCGCGGAACGGCAACAATGGCATCGTCACTGATCCGGCAGATCGTCGGCAGCACCATCAAGGCCAGAACGAGCGCAGCGGCGAGTAGTCCGTCACCCAGCCCTTCCCCGCTGACTCTGCGCAGAAAAGGCAGAAGGACCGTAAGGCCCAGATAACCATATACTATAGAAGGAATTCCGACGAGCAGGTCGAGCACCGGCCGGATAAAGTTCTTCATCCATTTCGGAGCAATTTCGGCACACAGCACGGCCATGCCTACGGAGATCGGCACAGCAATCAGCAGCGTCAGTGCTGTAAGCGACAATGTATTTACAATGAAGGCAGCAGCCCCGAAGGCATCCTCTTCCGGCGTCCAGTTAAAGGAGAAGAAAAATTCAGCCGGTGAGAGATGAGCGAACAGAAGCAGCGCCGTTTTGCCGATGAAAATAATAACAAGTCCAAGTACAAAGCAAAGCGCAAGAATGCTGAATATAAAATAATAGCGGGATAAGGTATTGCTGAACAAATGTCTGCTGTGGCGTTTCTCACTGACTTTAACCTCGGATAGACCCTTTTGTGCCCTGGATGCCAGGCCCTGGACTGGTGCCCCCATACGTTCCCTCCTGTAAGCGGCCACCCCCTGTGGAATCCGGGGCTGGCCGCATGTACCGTTCAATATAGTGAAGAATGATGACTAGGATTTCATTGCTGCGATCGGAATGAATTTAAGCTTTTTGAGCGAGCCGGTTTGGAACTTTTTGCTCTGAACATAATCGATGAACTCTTTGGTAACACCGGTTGGCTGACCTTTAGTCATGTAATAACCATAGGCCCAAATTTTGTACGAGCCATTGATTACATTGTCTGTAGATGCTTCAATGCCATTGAATTTCACGGCTTTGATGTCGCTGCCGCTTACATAGACAAGGTCGATATAACCGATAGCATTAGGTGTAGTCGCAACGGCTGTCTTCATATCACCGCTGGAACCGGTCTCCTTGTAGTTCTTTTCTTTCTTCACGATATCTCCGCCCGCAAGAGCTTTAGCCTGATAGTTTACACGTGTACCGGAACCGAAAGCGCGGGTAATCACGACAATGTTCGCATCCGATCCGCCGACGTCCTTCCAGTTGGTGATTTTGCCGGAGTAAATGCCTTGCAGCTGTTCCGTCGTCAGGTTGTCTACGCCCACATTCTTGTTCACGATGGTGGCGAAAGGAATGACAGCTACCTTGTTTGCCACTTGTCCATCAAAAGCTTTAAAGCCCGGAACGTCAATGCTGGCATCCCAGTCACAGGCGCCGATGTCGGCGATGCCTTTCTTCACGGCCTGCGGTCCGGTAACAGAGCCTTTGCCTGAAGCGGCGATCTTCACTTTAGGGTGCAGCTTCTGGAACTCCTTGGCTGCTTGCAGCGTCAACGGCAGCAGCGCTGTCGAGCCGTTTACTGTGATTTTGCCTTTAAGTGTGTCAGCCGCTGCTGCCACTCCGGCAAACGATGCGGTTACCGCGATAACCGCGGTCAATGCTGTAACTGTAAATTTTTTAAACATCTTCATGAGTAAAATCTCCTCCCGGCGGTTGCGCCGTTAAATGTTGTTGGTTCTGAAGCAGGGAATAATCTTATTTCGACAGCTGCAGGGCTTTGCCGTTCTGAACCAGCCAGAGTGTGCCGCCGCTAACGAGAGCGAGCTTGCTGCCGTCATGGGATGCAGACACTTCCGTCACGTCTTCGGCTGTGCGGAAGAGCTCCGTCTTGGCCCCGTCAGCACTAATAGCATAAATCACGGTACTTCCGTCCGCCGTCACAGCGGATACAACCAGACCACCACTTACACCAGCTGCCCAGTTCGCTTCGCCATCAAGGGCAATATTCGCGCTTTTGCCATCGGCTCCGATTGATTTCAGGCTGTTCGCCGCGTTGCCTTCGGGATCTGCACTCAGGTACACAATGCTGCCGTTATTCAAAAATTCCGGGTAGAGCTTGTTATCCAGTTCAGTCGTCAATGCTGCCGGCTTCGCATCTTTGGTTGTCAGATCCAGCTTGTACAGCTGTTCTCCAGCCTTGCTGAAATCTACCGTCAGCGAATCCTCAGTGCTGTCCGCATCATTTTTGGCTACGCCGGTAACGTTGACGATATAGACCACGTTCTTCTCATCGGCAGATACGCGGAGCTCGGATTTATTCTCTACTTTATCTTCAAGCAAGGTTTTAACCGTTCCGGTCTCCAGCGAAATTTGGGCGATCTTCTCCTGCTTGTCGCCCTGGATGAAGTAAATCTTCTTGCCGTCCTGCGACCAAACCAAATCAGTCTTAACACTGGTATCCTTGCCGAGCGGTGTGATCACCCCATTGAACAGGTTGATCAGCTTGAGCTGGCCTGTCTCGTCACTGAACGCACCCCACTTCTGGTCAGCGGAAACGGCGAAATCGACAGCTCCGTCATTCGAGGAGAACAGATCATAATTCCCCGGCGTGTTGCCGAATTTCAAGAGCTGGGTTGTTTCCGCATCACTTTTATTGGCGATCAGGCTTCCATCCGCACTCCAGTGCAGTGTATCAAAATCACCTTCCGGAAGGGCAAAGCTGAGAACAGTAGCTGAATCCGCCTGCAGCTCACCGCCAAGACCAGTGACCAGTTTCGTCAGTTCTACGTAGGTTTTACCATTATAGAAAACAGGTGCTACAGTAAACTCCTGCTTGGTGCCATCCACCAGATAGCTTTTAGCTCCCGTTTGAATTTGTATAGTATGTAATCCTTTGCTGTCGTTGAGTTCAAAACCGCTGCTGCTGACTTTCACATGGGCTCCAAGCTCTCCGGCAACCTGACTTAGCGAATACAATCTATAGCCGTTTTTGTCTATTGTGCTGAGTGCAACTGGTGTACCGTTCACAGTCCACGTAGTCGTACCTTCCTTGACTGCAGCTGACTGGACGGCGGCGGCCTCAGCGTTGTTGCTTGTTGCCAAAACACTTACCACTCCTCCTGTTACAAGAAGCGAAGAAGCCAAAGCCGCACTCAACCATTTACTATTCTTCAATTAGATTCACCCTTTTCCCTTAGGTAACTGCTAATGTTATTTTCATCTACGAATGTCAATTCTGTTCTAGAGGAATGTTATGGAAATGTTAAGTGCGGCAAATCCTTAATAATAAATAAAGCCGGCCCCGGAAACCTCCGGGGTCGGCTTTAGTAAAACTGGGGTTAATTCGGCAATATATGTAAAACAGTGTGAATAGCTTAATTCTCGATCCACGTAACAATCACTTCGGCACCGCCCGGTTTCTTGTCCAGGCTGCTCCCTATAATAGAATAAGAGTAATCGCCTTGAACTTTACCGTTAATAATCAGATTGTTCGAATCCACAATTTGTGTGCCCTGGTCCAGTTCCTTGGCCTTAACATACTCTTTATATGTACTTCCTAGTGCATCCATACTCTCTTCTGTCTCAAAGATCAGCATGGATGACTTTTTTCCGCCCACCAGCTCCCCATCCGTAAACGTAATGCCTGCACCCACAGGAATCGGAAAGTCCCCGGGCAGATATTCCGCCTGATCCACACTTTCTTGCGCTAAGGTGCGAAAATGCTCACTGCCTGTTCCCGGACCGGAGCTGCTGCAACCGCTGAGGCCCGCTGCAGTAAACAGCGCCAGCATGGGGAAAACGAACTTCTTGTTGAACATCAAATAAACCTCCTCCTGTATGAAAATAGAGTTATCGGGCTTTAGCTAATACCCATAATTACCCTGATTTGTTCTTGTGAAAACCAATATTCTAAAATTTTAAATATTTAACTATCCGCAGAAAAAAGATTTACATCGGCAGCTGATTGCATTAATATAATGAGTGAGTACTCACTCATTATTATGAGAATTGAGGAGATAGTTATGAATCAGGGGACTTCTGTTGTTTCCGTAAACCACGTCTGCCGGACGTTTGGCAGCAAGGAAGTATTAAAGGATATTTCCCTGCAGGTTGCAGAGGCGGAAACCTTCGGCATTCTGGGCCCTTCCGGCTCCGGCAAAACTACGCTGGTGAAGCTCTTGACCGGCATTGATGAAGCGACCTCGGGCGAAGTGCGTGTATTGGGGATACCCATGCCTAAGCTTGTCATGCTGCAGCAAATCGGGTATATGGCTCAGTCTGACGCCTTGTATACGGAGCTGAGCGCAAAAGAGAATCTGGAATTCTTCGCCGCTCTCTATGGTCTGAAAGGCGGAAACCGCATCCGCCGGATCAGGGATGTCCTGGAGCTGGTCAATCTGCAGGATCATCTGCGCAAAAGAGTTGATCAGTATTCCGGGGGGATGAAACGCCGTCTGTCACTGGCGATCGCCTTATTGCATGAGCCTCCGCTTCTGCTTCTTGATGAGCCCACGGTTGGCATTGATCCCGTGCTGCGCCAGTCCATCTGGAAGGAACTGAAGGCGCTGAACCGCAAAGGGACTACCATTGTACTCACAACCCATGTGATGGATGAAGCCGAGAAATGCGACCGTCTGGCCATGATCCGTGACGGTGAACTGCTGGCGGTGGATACACCTGCAGGTCTGCTGAACGCTACCGGTTCTGCTTCTCTTGAAGAAGCTTTTCTATATTATGGAGGTGTCCGCCGATGAGAATCCGGGCGATCACCCTGCGAATTCTCCAGCAGTTTATTCATGACAAAAGAACGATGGCACTGATGTTTATTGCCCCCCTGCTCGTTCTCAGCTTAATGAGTCTGGTGTTTAACGGCGACGACTATGAACCGAAGTTTGGTGTTTACGGAAATACCCAAGCCATCTCTGCGGCGTTTGAGAAGCAAAGCACTGCTGTTGTCGAATACGCCACAGCAGAGCTGGGCAACGAAGCTTTGAAGGAGGGCAAGATCGATGCGCTTGTCACAGTAAGCGGCCCTGCTCCTGAAGTTGTGCTGGAAGGCAGCAACCCCACGGCAAATCGTGCGGCACTGATGGCCTTACAGGAAGCGGTCCAGAGCCTGCAGCCTGTTATACCCGGCCAGGGACAAGGTCAGCTGAAGCCGCAGATCAGCTATCTGTACGGCGCTGAAGATATGACTACAATCGACCGCTTCGGTCCGATAATGATCGGCGTCTTTGTCTTCTTCTTCGTCTTTCTGATTGCCGGCGTTTCCTTGCTGCGGGAACGGACTACCGGAACCCTGGAACGTCTGCTCTCCACCCCGCTGAAACGCTGGGAAGTCGTTCTTGGCTACGTGTGCGGTTTCGGGATTTTCACCGTATTCCAGGCGCTGCTGATTTCCTGGTTTTCCATTCAGGTGCTGGGAATTATGATGGCTGGCAGCTTCGGTTATGTCCTGCTTGTGACACTGCTGCTGTCGATGACGGCGCTGACGCTTGGTACACTGCTCTCGGCTTTTGCTGCCAATGAGCTGCAGATGATGCAGTTCATTCCGCTAATCATCGTGCCGCAGATTTTCTTAAGCGGGCTGTTCCCGATGGATACGCTCCCGGTGTGGCTGCAGCGGATCGGGCTGGCGACACCGATCTATTACGGCTCGGAGGCACTGATGGACATCATGATCCGCGGCAAAGGCTGGAGCGACATCGCGCTGGATGTCTTTGTTCTGATCGGTTTCTCTCTGCTGTTCATGCTGCTGAATGTGCTGGCCCTGCGCAAACACCGCAAAATGTAAATACGCATGCAGCTATGATAATATAAACGGAAAATACGAGGTTTGGAGGGCAAAAGAATGGAGATGGACAATGCTGCGGGGCAGCAGCATGAGGGGGAGCAGTGGATTGAGGAGCTGCTGGCCATCAGTCAGGAAGAAAAAATGACGCCGAAACAGATAGCCATTCTGGAGGCGGCGATTGAAATATTTTCGGATAAAGGATATTCGGCTGCGGCTACCAGTGAAATTGCCCAGAAGGCGGGTGTGGCGGAGGGGACGATCTTCCGCTATTACAAGACCAAAAAGGATCTGTTGCTATCCATTGTCGGGCCGACGATGAGCCGCATGATCGCGCCCTTTGTCATGCGCAATTTTGACGGCCTGCTGGATGGTCCTCCCGAGAGCTATGAGGCATTTCTGCGGGCTTTTATGGTCAACCGGCTGGAATTCGCCCGCAAGAACTTTAAGATTCTGAAAATTCTTATTCAGGAAATCCCCTTTCAGCCCGCATTAAGGGAACAGTTCGCCGAGAATGTTCTCGGCCAGGTACTGGAGCGGGTGACCGCCATTACCGAGCATTTCAAGGAAAAGGGCGAAATTATCGACATGCCCACACCCGCAATTATCCGGTTTACGGTCTCTTCTGTAATCGGATATCTGCTGGCCCGTCTGCTGTTCCTGCCGGATAGCGATTGGAATGATGAAGAAGAGATTGAGCAGACTTTGGCTTTCATGCTGTACGGTATCAGCGGACCGGCAGTACGCCCAGAAGCGAAGGGAAGTTAGGCCGGAATTCACACTGACAGTTTCAATAGAAGGCCATCTCCATACCGCAGAAATGCAGTTTGGAGATGACCTTTTTTGTACATCGAATCACTCAGAGTGATCCCGCACCGCAGCATATGATCAGAATTCCGGTAAATGGTTTTGAAGGCGTACGTCTGTTCTGTTATTATGGGTACTATAGCAAATTCGGACTTATGGACAAGACAAAAGGAAGTGATTAAGGGCTATGGGTTACTATGTGCCGGAACGGGTAATCAGGCTGCTATGCGGCGGTGCTGCTTTGGAGCAGGGGACGGTTTATTATAAAGCGGATAAGGTCACGCTGACCTATGCGGAGAACAATGTTGAGCTGGAATATTCAAAATACCGGGCTGAGGTTCAAGGCCTGGAAAGCTACGAAGTGGTGCTTGCTATAGACAGTGACGGTGATGTAAATGGGGAATGCACCTGCCCTGCATACCACCACGGCGGAGCTTTTTGCAAGCATATCGCAGCTGTTCTCGTGAATATACTCCGTCAGGAAATGGACACGGAACTCTCCAGAAGTATAGCCGACCCCAGTCTCCACCTTCACGGAGGCTCCACCGGAGAGAGCGGCAGACTTACTCCGCGTAATCCGGAACCTGCAGCCTTTGGCTCAGGGGAACATACGGGTGACCGGAAGCTGGTGACCAGCATGCTGGATATGTTCGGCAGCTCCCGGAAGCGTCCAAGCGGCACCGGAACCTATAGCGATATCAGAACTCCGCTTCAGGTTGAGTTCATCTGTAAGCCGGTTCTGTACACCGATGGCACTCATAAGCTTGGAATTGAACTGAAGATCGGACTAGAGCGGCTTTATATTGTGCAGAAAATCAGAGCTTTTCTCGAGCGCATCCACCGCGGGGAATCCTTTGAGTTCACCAAGCATTTTATCTATGACCCTTCCTTGCACAGCTTCAATAAAGAAGACAATGCGGTGATTCTGAAGCTGATCGAAGTCCTTTTAAATGAAAAGATGTACCGCGAAGCTGTCAGTCCACATACGCATTATTCGGGTGGCCCGGGAGGGGAACGGCTGCTGCCGGTTCCGCCTTTTTTCTGGGAGCAAGTTCAGCCTGCGCTAACAGCAGTATCCTCTGTACAATTGCAGCATGGGGGAATAAGCACGGAAGGGCTTCAGATCACAAACGCTCCCCCTCCGCTGAGCTTTCAATTCGATCAAACCCCGGATAACAGCTACCGTCTGGATATCCAGGGGCTGGCGCAGCTTACAGTCATGGAGGATTACGGGCTTATCTTGTCTGAAGGCAGGCTGCTGAAGCTGTCGGTTCAGGAATGCCAGCGTCTCTCCGAGCTTAAGAAAATGCTGGCGTCCTCCCGCAAAGATGAGATTGACATTGCCCCGGAGCAAATGGAGCCTTTTATGGACAAGGTGATTCCCGGGCTGAAAAAGCTGGGCCATGTGCATATTGCCGAGGCTATCCAAGGCCGCATCATCCAGGCACAGCTTCAAGCCAGACTTTATCTTGACCGGATAAGAGACCGGCTGCTGGCAGGCCTTGAGTTTCAATACGGCAATATTGTGATTAATCCGCTCGATGAGAAAGCACGCGAACGGGGCAATGAGGTGATTTTGATGCGGGACGGGGAAGCCGAAGGGCGGATTCTTGCGCTGATGGATCATGCTTCTTTTACCCAAACGGAAAGCGGCTATATTATGAGCGATGAGGACGGCGAATTTGATTTTCTGTATCATACCGTGCCGCTGCTGGAGCCGTTGCTTGAGGTATATGCCACTACTGCTGTCAAGGGAAGACTGCTCACCGGAACGGCCCTGCCGAAGGTAACCTTAAGCTGGAACGAAAAAACCGACTGGCTGGACTTCAAGTTCGCCATGGAAGGAATCCCCGAAACGGAAATTGTACTGGTGCTGAAATCGCTGCAGGAGAAACGCCGCTATTACCGGCTGCCGGATGGGGCGCTGCTGCCGCTGGAGAGTGCGGAATTCTTAGAAATCATCACCTTTATGAACGAAATCGGAATCCGGCAGGATGAGCTCAAAAGCCCGCAGTTCTCCCTCCCCCTGGCCCGCGGCCTGCATCTGAATGGAGACAGTGCGGGGGACTCCGTCACCATGGGGCGCTCCCTGCGCCGGCTTCTGGCCAACATGCAGAATCCCGAAAATCTTGATTTCCCTGTGCCGGACAGCCTTGTTCCCGTACTCCGGGATTATCAGCAATATGGTTTCCAGTGGCTGAAGACGCTGGCCCACTACCGGTTCGGCGGCATCCTGGCCGATGATATGGGTCTCGGCAAAACGCTGCAGAGCATCACCTTCCTGCTCTCAGAGCTTAAGGATATCCGGCAGGGAGGCCACCCTGCGCTGATCATCGCTCCGGCCTCCCTGCTCTACAACTGGCAGAATGAGCTGAAGAAATTCGCCCCGGAGATCAAAGCGGCCATAGCCGACGGGAACTTAACCGAACGCCGACGGACACTGAAGAACACCGCAGGAAACGATGTAATCATCACCTCCTATCCGCTGCTGCGCCGTGATATTGAAGAGTACGCCAAGCATTCCTTTCACACCCTGTTTCTGGATGAGGCGCAGGTCATCAAGAACCATACGACCCAGACAGCTCAGGCGGTAAAAATATTGCAGGCGCGTTACCGCTTCGCGCTTACCGGAACGCCGGTAGAAAATGCTCTGGAGGATCTATGGTCGATCTTCGGAGTTGTGTTTCCCGGACTGTTTCCGGGCAAAAAGGCCTTTCATGACCTGCCCCGGGAGACGGTTGCGAGGCGGGCACGGCCTTTTCTGCTGCGCCGCCTAAAAAGCGATGTACTGAAAGAGCTGCCTGATAAAATCGAATCTCTGCAGGCCTCGGAGCTGCTGCCTGAGCAGAAAAAATTGTATGTCGCCTATCTTGCCAGGCTGCGCAAGGAAGCACTCAAGCATCTGGACAACGACGGGTTTGGCAACGGCAGAATCAAGGTGCTTGCCGGGTTAACCCGGCTGCGCCAGCTCTGCTGCCACCCCGCGCTGTTCATTGCAGGCTATACCGGCGGCTCGGCGAAATTCGAACAGCTGCTGGAGATTATTGAAGAATGCCGCAGCTCCGGCAAACGGATGCTGATTTTCTCCCAGTTCACCGAAATGCTCGGCCTGATCGGCCGTGAACTGGGCCTGCTGGGTGTGCAGCATTTCTATCTCGATGGCCAGACGCCTTCAGCCCAGCGGGTGGAGCTCTGCAACAGGTTCAATGAGGGTGAACGCGATCTTTTCCTGATTTCACTAAAAGCGGGCGGTACCGGACTGAACCTGACGGGAGCGGACACGGTCATTCTCTACGATCTCTGGTGGAATCCCGCTGTCGAGCAGCAAGCTGCCGACCGGGCCCACCGGATCGGGCAAAAGAAGGTGGTTCAGGTGATCCGCCTTGTAGCACAGGGGACTGTCGAGGATAAGATGTACGAGCTTCAGCAGCAGAAAAAGAACCTGATCGACGAAGTCATCCAACCGGGCCAGGAGGCCATTTCTGCCTTAAGCGAGCAGGATATCCGTGAAATCCTGATGCTTTCATAAATTGGCCATACCTGCTTATCTCCTGGCACAGCAAACAGGGACTTTCACAGCCTAAGGCTGGGGATGTCCCTGTTTGCTGTATTTTTTTTAGAATGACATAAGGATTTGTTACTCTACCGGGTTCGGACTCCGCAAATGCTACAACTCGTCACTCCATTTCTCATGCGTTACAACACGATGGGCATCCACCAATTGACCGTCAGCTTGTTTGCCCCATACTGAAATCCCTGCTTTTTCTCCTAGGTCATCGCCTGTAAAAAGAAATTCGAAAGCATCCAGATCGGCAAAGTAGTCTCTGGTCACCACCCCGCCTGGTGCGATTTCGACAACTTCACTCACATATAAAGTTCTTGTAGTACCCAGGAAGTAACCTAGAATATTAATAACCAGTACCTCTGCAGCAGCCGATTCACAATCTTTACAGTTACAAGCTGCGCCGGTCTTACGCCAAGAGCAGGATTATTCTCTATAGGTCCAGTAGATAATGTGGTATCCCGTCTTATTCCTCCTTTCGATCCACTCATTTGTGAATATCAAACTCTGATTCTAGCGGTAGTGTTAATTGATCGCACAATATATTAATATTGGTGTGCTACCCTGACGGTGTGGACAGAAGACAGGCTCCATTCACCAAATCCTGCAGCAGTGCATAAAGTGTACAAAAGAGAGTTCGCCCACTAGTGGCCGCTGTTCTGAAAGAATGTATATGAAAGAAGGGAGTCCATGCCCCCTCCTGGAAAAGGAAAGAAAACGAGCATAAAAAAACAACCGGCAAACCCAAAAACGCAAAGTCCAAAGGGGCTGGAGTTTGCAGTGGCTGCACTTCTTTTATCAGGCAAGTTAAAGGTAGACTCTGTCCAGATGTTCACGGACGCTTCGCTTCTGGTCAGCCTGGTTGGCAAATATAAATCACTTGGCAATTTGAGCGACAGCAACGTTGATAAACTGGTCAGCTTTCTCGACGACAACAGCAGCCTGACCTTGAACGAGATCATGGCCGCTTTGAAGAAAAAATCAGACAACTCTTGAGTGGAGGAATAAAGGGAGGCCTAGCACGTATGGACAATTTTGACGGCGAAGATTTTGCCGGGGGTATCCTGCTGGTCATTGTAATTGCGCTGCTTATCTTTGGTTCAACGGATATTAAGGATCTTACCGCTGCGCCCGCTTCCGATTGAAACGGGACTCCTTACTTGAATTAAAATCATTTACATCCCCTATAAGGCTTGTTATGATTAAAGTATCAAAAGAGCTGCGCAACTTATGTTTGCTACAAAGCGATTAAAGGATGATTTTTTCCTTTAATCGCTTTTTTGTGTGAGCTTTAAAATCATGGAGGTATATCGTATGAACAAAAGAGTACATGATATGGTTATGCTGCTTCTCGGGGCATTTATTTTTGCGCTGGCAGTCAATTTATTTGTGATTCCCAATGACTTTGGTGAGGGTGGCGTTACAGGGATATCGATCATTCTGTATTATTTGCTGAAATGGTCACCTGCGCTGGTCGGCATCATCTTGAACGGGATTTTGCTGATCATCGGCTATAAGCTGCTGGATAAAAAAACGACGGGCTATACCATTATCGCCGTTGCCTTTAACTCCCTGTTCCTGTACTTGACCAAGAACTGGCAGATCGCTTCGGATGAGCCGGTGATTAACGCTATTTTCGCGGGACTGTTTGCCGGGGTCGGGATTGGATTGATCATCAGGGTCGGCGGCACGACTGCAGGTACAACAATTCTGGCTCGTCTTGCCAATAAATATTGGGATTGGAATATAAGCTATGCCTTGCTGTTCTTTGATCTTATCGTTGCCGCACTGTCCGCCTTCGTCATTGGTATCGAAAAGATGATGTTTACGTTCGTCATCCTCTATATCGGAACCAAAGCCATGGAGTTCATTATCGAGGGCTTGAATCCTAAAAAAGCGGTGACCATCATCTCGGCACACTATGACAGCATTGCCGTACGGGTTACAGAGATTATGGACCGCGGAGTAACGGTGCTCCGGGGATACGGCTATTACACCGGCGAAGAAAAGGAAGTTCTTTACATCGTAATTAGTAAGCAGGAAGTTTCCATGCTCAAAAAAATCGTACGGGCTGAGGACAAAAATGCTTTTGTCACGATCCACGATGTACGCGACGTGTTTGGTGAAGGATTTATTGATATTTCTAAATAATCCAATCGGCTATTGATTTATTCCATAAATTCGCTATACTGATAAAAATCAATATACAATCGATGAACGGGAAAGTAGTTGCCTTGGACCCTAGTCCCCAGCGAGCCGGAAGAGTGAGAGCCGGTACAGGCCAGTTAATGAAGCGCACCCGGGAGATGGACTTCTGAACTGATAGTAGGAAGCCCCGGCTGAAGACCGTTAACCTGTAAGGTGGCTAAACCAAGTTGTTTAGCAACGAGAGTGGTACCGCGAGCGCTAAAGCCCTCGTCTCTTTTAGAGACGTGGGCTTTTTTTGATGTTTTTTAGCCCGTTAAGTACAAGTAACGCAAATCTGCTTCAAGAATTTTAAAGGAGGTTCATCCCGTGTTAAGCCAACTTATCAGAACAAGCTTGGAACAAAGCGTCCAGCAGGTATTCAGCAGCCTGAGCGCTGCCGCACCAGAACATTTAACCATCGCTCTTGAACAGCCCGCTAATCCGGATTTCGGCGACTACTCCAGCAATATTGCCATGCAGCTGGCCAAAGTCCTGCGCAAGGCCCCAATGGCTATTGCCGAGCTGATCACAGCGGAGCTTGGGCAACAGGAGGCGATCAAGGGATTGCTGCAGCGAATCGAGGTTGCGGCTCCGGGCTTCATCAATATGTACGTGGATTGGCAGGAGTGGGCAAACCACAGCTTTGAGCTGCCGCCAGGGAACGGGAATAAGGTGATCATTGAGCATACTTCTGTGAACCCAAACAAATCAATGCATATTGGACATCTGAGAAACTCCTGTATTGGAGATGCGCTGGTTAGGATTTTGAGAAAAACAGGTTACAACGTGGAAGTTCACAACTATGTGGATGACCTTGGCAATCAGCTGGCAGATACGGTGGTCGGGCTAATGAATGTGCCGCTCGCAGGTGATCATGTCCGCTTCGGTGATTATTGCTGGGATATCTACGCCGGAATCAATAAGGAATACGCATTACATCCTGAGACGGTCCATAAACGGACGGAGATTCTCCATGCATTGGAAGAAGGAAACGGCAATACCGCTTGGCTCGGCAGCCTTGTGGCTGAACGGATTGTGAGAGAACATGTTGAGGAAATGAAAAACTTCGGCATCACCTACGATTTGCTGGTGTGGGAGAGCAGTATTTTAAAAGAGGGATTTTGGTCCTCCGCTTTTGCGCTGCTGGAACAGACGGCCGTTTTTGTTCAGGAAACCGAGGGCAAGCTGGCGGGATGCTGGATTCTGAAGCAATCGGCAGCAGAAGGCACAGGGGCGGATTCAGAGGAACATCAAAAAGATAAGGTGCTGGTGCGCTCGAACGGGATTTTGACCTACACTGCCAAGGACATCGCCTATCATCTCTGGAAATTCGGACTGCTGGACAAAAACTTCTCCTACAGCGAGTTTAATGCAGGCGTTTGGACGACGGGTCCAAGTGGACAGCAGATGCCTTTTGGAGAGGCAGATATGGTGGTTAACGTCATTGATTACCGGCAGGAGTATCCGCAGGCGATGGTGAAGCAGGCTTTAGAGGTATTGGGATATGCCGGGCAAGCCGGGAAGCTTCATCATGTAAGCTATGGCGTGGTTTCTCTTAGTCCGGCTTCCGCCGCAGAACTGGGGATCGATACCTCGGACGGCAAAACCTCTTACGCCATGTCCGGCCGTCAGGGCATCGGCATCAAGGTCACCGAGCTGGTCCAGCTCATGGAGAACACCATTGAAGCCACCCGCTCCGACAAAAACGGCCTGTCCAGCCGGCTGATCGCCACAGCTGCAATCCGTTACTATCTGCTGCGTTTCAATCTGGGGACGGAGATTGTGTTTGATTTCAAGCAGGCGACCGAGATTGCCGGCAATACCGGCGTATACCTGATGTATACCTATGCACGTGCGGGCAGTGTACTCAGTAAAGCTGCTGCAATGGAGACAGGAGCCGTATTGGGAGCAGCGGCAGCTGCAACGTTGAAGACGGATGCAATGGCGGTAAATACGGCGGATGCAGCAGTCGATGCGGCGGCGGATGCGGCATCTGAACCAGCTGCGGTGCCGGATTTCCCGGCCCCTCTGGACAAAGCGGAGATTGCCCTGCTGAGACATCTCAGCATCTGGCAAGACACCTTATACAGCGCAAGCATCGAGCTGACGCCAAATACAATCTGCAACTATGCGCATACTCTGGCCTCGCTGTTCAATAACTTTTATTCCGCCTGCCCGATTCTCAAAGGGGAGCAACTTACCATCCGCTTCCGTCTCTGGCTTACTTCGGCATTCCAGGAAACGCTCGGCGAAGTGCTTGAGGTGCTTGGCCTGCCGAAGCCGGAGCGGATGTAACGGAGGAAGTGGCAGACTGTAGAGCGGGTATTAATCAGCAAGCCAGCTATGCAATAAGCACGAATATCGCTTCATCACTGAGAAATAAATCAATGCATATAAGTTAGACCTGTTAAAAAAATCGCGTTTCCGTCCTAGCTTCGACACGCTGCAGAAAAAAAACAAACCCGCCAGCTGTTTTAGCTCGGCGGGTTATTTTATGTATGCCCGATTCTCAAACCTCACCGAATAAAATAAACACCACCTAACCTCGTCTTACGTTCTGCACACTGTCTTACACACTCATAATATTAGATACATGTCGCTGATGTTCAGAACATGATCAGAGGTTTGGGGTTGATAAGAAAGTATTATGTTATTCTGATCCTATAGCCCCTCTAAAGGAGGATAAAATGAATCGAGAAAAAGCCATAGTTGAATTAGCTAAGCATTTGATTGAACAGTACCCCGGAAAACATGACGTGAGGTTCCCGCCGAGCTGCAGCTCTTAGCCGGATAGAAACCATCGTCGAAAGTGACTGTTCACCATTTGCCAAGGTGCGAGATATCAAGATTGTACTGGCAGCATTAAATAAAGTAGACGACACCGCCTGTTGCGCACTGTGGCGCCTTGGAACGGCTGCGAGGCTGAACGAACTTCGAATCCAAAAGGAAAGGCACCAACATTATGAAATGAATGAGTTGAAACGGGGGCTAACCGTGCAGACCGCAGAAGGCCATGATGGTGGATTTGGCGGACGGTACGGTGAAATTGTGACCATCGGAACCTGAATAGGAAGAGTTTAACTTATAAGTCGCCTGATAAGTCTTAACAGTTCGCGGGAAACCTACTGGCTTATGTCGGGATGGTCGCAGATCGGGTTACGTGAGTCAACAAAAAAATAGAGTATTAGACTGGATGCCTTTATTCAACGCGTTTTTTAGAATTATCATACCAGCAAACTCCATAAAATAAGATTTAGACTGACCTTAGAAATAGAAACAGAGACATCCAAGGGCGAGAAAATATGTCCTAGACTGCCTCTGTTTCATTAAACTAACGTTTCCCGTTAGCGCAACAAAGGCCACCGATCAATCCCATGGGCAGCCACGTTTTCTTGGGTTATTAAGCTGTCGTACCCTTTACGGAACTGTATTGCTAATCTCTGTTAGAAAACCGTTCTTTGATGCTGTATCAATTAACTCCCTAATCTCTTGACTTGCTGTGCAGTTAAACATATACCATTGGTTTTCATTCGCTTCATAAATCAAAACCTCGGTGTCCTGGTCCTCATCAAACGATTGAACTAAAGTATAAATGTCAAAACGTTTTATGCTGTTCCCTTCTTGATCTAAAAAGTCATATTGCCCACTTCTATAGTACCAGCCAGTTGAAAGGTGACTCCTCCATGAGTAATTAGAAGGTTCTTCGACTTTCTTGCCTTTGTTCTCTACAAAAATATTATATATTGCTTCATTATAGGTATTCCCATTGATTTGATTTACTACGCCGCCCATAGTCATGCGGTATTCTTGTTGCAATGTTTTCACCTTTACACCATCGATGACCAAGGGCTTTGCTTCGACATTAACTGCATTGTTACTGTAACTGACATTGCAACCAAACATCTCTGCAATAAAACGAAGTGGAACCATCGTGTGATTATTGTTTAGATATGGTTTGACATCAAGCGGCACCGTTTTACCGTTTTTCACTGCTGTATTGCTATTCAGTTGCAAGATTACCTTCACATTACTTTTTGTGAGCACGATTTCCGAATCCGACCAGTTGACCCTAGCCCCCAAATTTTCACTGACAGCTCGCAGAGGCACCATTGTTCGGTTGTTCTTAATTTCGGGCTTCACATCGGAGGAAATAATAACACCTTCAACTTTTATTTGCATGTCTGCCGCGTATGTAGGTGAAGTGGTAATAGATAAAATCAATGCAGTGAATATTCCTGTGAGAACCTTTTTCATATTATTTCATTCCTTCATTTACATATTTTGGTGAACCAATACTATATACGAGAACTATGAGGTAATGTTGCACTAAACTGCCCGTTAGTGTAACAAGACCGCCGATTATGCGCGGCAGCCTTGTTTTGGTGTGTTTATTGAACTATCGTCTCCCGTTAGCTTAATCAAATTTTTAGCTACACTTATACTATGAAACACCATCTAACGCCAAACTTATCAATAAATGAGACTAAACATGGACTGAAAAATATTAGTCCTACGGCAGTGCAGCCACCCGAATCAATAAGAGAGCAACATTTCATAACGGCTTCTATGTTAAAACTATAGAGAAACAGAAAAGAAGGAGCTGAGTACTGATGAGCAAATTGACAGGAAAAATAGCATTAGTAACGGGGGCCAGCCGGGGGATCGGGCGCAACATCGCGTTGCGTCTGGCGCAAGAGGGCGCTTTTGTCGCCGTACATTACGGTCAACGCCGCCATGAAGCGGAAGCGGTCGTGCAACAAATCACCCAAAACGGAGGAAACGCCTGTGCGATTGGCGCCAATTTGAGTACGCCTGATGGCATTCGCGAGTTGATCGCGGCGCTGGACGAAGCGATTCAAGAGCACGGGGACGGCGGCGGATTCGATATTTTGGTCAACAACGCGGGAATCGGGCAAATTCTTACTTTCCAAGAAGCGACAGAAGCTACTTTTGACGAAGTGATGACGATTAACGTCAAAGCGCCGTTTTTTGTAACGCAGCAAGCTTTGCCGCTGTTAAAGGACGGCGGGCGCATCATTAACATTTCTTCCTTCGTGACGCGGGTAGCTTCACCGGGCGTCTTCACCTACAGCATGACAAAAGGAGCGATCAATACCTTTACGCTGCTGCTGGCTAAGCAGTTGGGGAACCGGAATATTACGGTCAACTCCATCCAACCCGGCATCATCAACACCGAGATGAATGAAGGAACTTTGAGCGGTCCCGACGGACAAAAATATGCGGCAGGCCTATCCGTTTTCAACCGTTGGGGAGAACCCGGAGACATTGCGGATATCGCCGCCTTCCTCGCTTCTCAGGACAGCCGCTGGGTAACCGGTCAGTTGATTGACGCAAGCGGCGGTTCGCATCTTTAAAAGCCGGGCAAGCCTATCTAGCAACAACATATATGATATATAAAAGTATGGATATTAAAACATGGAAAACAACACGAGTGCAGATCAATACGTGTTGTTTTCCATGTTTGCATTGGACTATTTCGGTTGATCGTATTGTTAGGTCGCTTCCACAATATAATTTTTCGTCACTTATGGTATAGTTCACCGTGTATGTTCTTCAACTATCCTGCCCGTTAGCTAAATAGGCAGCCAATGATTTCGGCTGCCTATTGTCATAGTGCTATCGTTTCCAGTTAGCGGAATGACCTGTCTGTAAACTATGATATGGTTCAGCGCTGGCTGAAGGGGTAAGTGTTTAAGGCTATCCTGAAAAGGATGGATTTTTCATTGAAGAACATGCCTTACTAAGCTAACGTTTTTGCACGTACACAATGTTGAAAAGAGACTGAACCTTTTATTCGGATTCCATCCGCAATAATGTCAAGAGATCATCGAAGATTCCAGGTGTTGTGAATACGACATCTTCACCATAGAGTTCATTAGGGATGCCATCAGGCACCGCTTGTACATGGCAACTCATTGCTCCAGCCTCCCGTGCAATCAAGCCTGCAGCGGCTACGTCCCACGGTGAAAGACTTTCCGTATGCGCATCTAACTTTCCGGACGCCACATAACAAATGTCTACTGTTGGTGCGGCAAAACGCCTAATGTCACGACAGTTTCTTCTGAGTCTGTTCACTCTTTCGATTGCTGGCTGCACTTTTGCTGGATCATGCGGAAAACCAGTGCCAATGACAGCATCTAGTAGCGAAGTACATTTACGAATTCGTAAACGCTCACCATTGCAATAGGAGCCTTCCCCTTTAATCCCCACATAAGTACAGTTCAAATCTGGCGCATATACTGCTCCTGCCAGCACTACGCCATCAAGGGCAAAAGCCAACGAAACGCCGTAATGCGGCAGGTTCCGAGAAAAATTAACTGTGCCATCTAAGGGATCAATCACCCACACTGGACCGTCAAACTTGAAATTATCCCAGTTATGTACTCCATCTTCCTCCGAAAGAATTCGATGACCTTGAAATGTCCCCATTATGGCTTCTTGAATGATTCTTTCCGACAGCAAGTCAGCTGATGTCACAAGTTCACCCGCATCCTTGTAATTCACTTCAATTTTTTCCCGGCTGCGCAATTCGGAAATTCTATCACCCGCTTTTGTTACAACCTGTTCTGCAAACAACGCTAATTCTCGAAGGTCGAACTTCATTTTGTTCCCATTCCTCCTTACAGTGCTTAATCTTATTTTCAGACATAGATTATATTCGTGCCCCTGTACCACATCCCTTTTTAAGGATTCATTTTCAGGAGGACTACTTCAACCAACGTAGAACTGAACTGGAAGACGGAGCTGGACATCAATTCAACATAGGTGAGAACGGCATCATCGTCTTGCTTGAAGTTGATCCTTATCATAATTAACAGCAAGTTTTTCGGGTGGGGGACGGGCAAGATTTGCTTGCGAGGTATGAGATTCAGGACACAGTAAGGCTAGTTAAACAAAAGCAGCCGATCGTGTTGAAATCGGCTGTCTTAATGTTTTTGAGCTGTCGTTTCCCGTTAGTCATACATGCAGCGCTTGCGCTGCACCAGAGATGATGAAAATGGGACTACAAATTTGTCTATACTGCTACTATGACTGGGAGAGGAAGGTGGATAAGCTATGGTGCCTACGAGCCTATCCGTTAGTCTGACTCCAACGATCACGGTGCATCACAGATTGTCGCTCCCTATCGGGAAGCACTCATGGGAGATTAATCCTACTCTGATTGTTGCACCAGCCTCTTACCTAATTTGAGCTTAATGAAAACAAGGAGCAGTTCTGCCGTGGCAAACTGCTCCTTGTTTGATTCAACTATCCTTCATCTTTAACTCAAGGATTTACTTTGTTTCGGACGAATCAGATTGTTCACTACGGAGGACTTCATGCGTTATTTTCAATTGGTTCTGTATTTCAAACAGCCATAACCCTCCCCCTTTTTTTTAATAGTCTTTATTTGACACCATTCAAAATTTAGGAATAGCTTCTTTTTGTGCATTTGAAATAAAAAGGGAGTATATTGTATTTTTGTCGAATTTGCAGTAATAAACATATGAGAAGTAATGAATACAAACAAGTGTTTCCTGTCACGTCAATATACATAAATCAATGCATACAAGTTAGACCAGTTAAAAAAATCGCGTTTCCGTCCTAGCTTCGACACGCTGCAGAAAAAAAACAAACCCGCCAGCATGTTTTAGCTCGGCGGGTTATTATGCCCGCTTCTCAAACCTCACCGAATAAAATAAACACCAACTAACCTCGTCTTACGTTCTGCACACTGTCATTCGCACTCATAATATTAGATACATATCGCTGATGTTCAGAAAATGATCAGAGCTTTGGGGTTTAATAAGAGAGTATTTTGATAATCAGGGCCTCTAGCCCCTCTAAAGGAGGAAAGAATGGATCAAGAAAAAGCCATAGATGATTTTGCCAAGCATTTGATTGAACAATACCCCGGCAAACATGATGGGAGGTTCCGCCGGGCTGCAGTTCTTGGCCGGATAGAAACCATGTCGAAAGCGATGCGGGTACACATTCACTTCAAGTTCTCTCCGACCTGCAAGCCGTTTTATTGCCCACCTAATCGTAGGTATAGCCATTCGTTTTGTTGGATGCGTATCGGTAACAAATAAGGCTTTACAGGAATCCTCACGGCTGGCCAGGTACTTCTTTAACCATACTTTGCACTCTGTTGTAAAGTAAACTTCTCTTCTCTTTGCTTCGATCCCTTGCCATTAACGATTGCTGAGCAGTTCTCCCAGTTTAGATCTTCGATGTTGATCTTTTCTACCTCCCCAATCCGGCAGCCGGTGCTGTAGAGAAACTCAAGCAGTGCTCTTTCCCTGAGTGACTCACATGAGATTTTCAAGTGTATGACGTCTTCCTCAATCAAAAACTTAGGAATGCGCTTATCTAATTTGGGTTCTCTCAACTTTAGAGAAGGATTTGAAGTCAGATACGTCTCTTCATAAGCATAGCGGAAAAGAGAACGAATAAAACGAATCCGATGACCAAGGCTGTTTGGCTTCAAACGAACTGCTTGTTTTGTCAAGTACTCCTTCAGTATGGTTAACGTTACCTCTGTGACATCGAGATTACCTAGCTCCAGCACTAACATCTTGTGCTGTAAGGCGTATGCTTTTAATGTTTTTGGACTGAACCCTTGAATGCGTTAGTCGGCCTCATACAAACTCCACAACTCATTTAAATTCATTACAAAACCTCCCTTTAGAAGCTATTAAATCTAGTTTGCTTCTAAGGAGAGGTTTTAATCTGCCCGCTGTATTAAACTAGCGTTTCCAGTTAGTTTAGTGAATCAAAGGAACCTCCTCCCTTCTAAACAGATAACCTTTCTAGGTACCGCGCTACAAGGGCCAGTCTCAATTTCACAGTGAGTGAGGCTATAAGGAGAGGCAAAACTGTTTCCCCATGAGTCACCCCCTACCACTGAACCTTTTGATCGCTTCCTCGGTCACCGGCTTGAAGAGGTTAATGAGGTTGCCGTCGGGATCACGGAACAACACAGCACGGTTCCCCCACGGCATCGTGGTCGGTTCCTTTACCCACTCGTCGACAAACGGCTTCAAGCGCTCGTATTCGGCATCGACATCATGGACGAGGAACTCGAGTATGACAGTGCGATTGTCGGCCGCCACTGCGGAACCAATGCCGAACAGCGGCACAGTATGGGAGTGACCGATCGCCAGGGTGCACGATGGCACAACGAGTTCGGCAAAGGCTGCCGCGGGACGTTCCGCTGAAACACCCATGACTCTCTCATAGAACTCAACAAGACGATCCACATCGTCGGTAATGATACGTACAGAAGCAAAATTCATAAAATACCATCCTTCCTATAATAAATGATACAGTATCTTATCAGGGCAAGAACAAGCTATCCACCCCATTATGATTACCTAATCGATAATAAACTAACGCTACTGACAACGTTATGTCAGTAGCATTTTAACATTTTCGGGTATTCTCTCTGCTAAAGTTGATACCCGTTTATATATTCTGCCTGTTAGCTTAATGAAGCGCCCACCAGTCTAATACTTTATTTTCTCAGTCTACAACTTTATTTTCCGAGTCTAACGCTTTATTTTTCAGTCTAATACTTTATTTTCTTTGAACATCAGGACTAAAAACTACATTATTACGTCTCAAAAAACCCCCTTATTATTACCATTAGTTAAATATTTTAGATAATAATCTAACTGACCCCAGTTAATAACAGTTCTTTCTCAGCAATTGGTTCACCATTCTCATAATAGGAAAGAGTATCTTCTATAATCGTAAATGCTTTTCGGTCCCGCCAAAGCTTACAAAGGAGCTCCGGCAGAAAGGCCGGCCCCAGCTTTTGGATTGTGATTGTTTGTGGATCTTCGCGTTCATTGAGATATATTGACAGGTCTGCATCCTCGATACTTCCTTCAGGGTCTAAGGAGACGCCGACCAGAGACGTGAAAATATTTTTCTTACACCTCAACTTGGTGCAGGAGGGTGTTTTACCGTTCGTCGTCTTCTTTATAGGTATCCAGATTAACAAAGGTAAGCCAAATAATGGTATAAAGAGCAATTTTATCTCAGTTGGCCAATCCTACATCAACCGTTCCGAGTTCAGTGCTTGGGTCAAGTAGGCGAATCAACATGCACAATTTAGACCAATACATGAGATGTTTTGGATTTTATTTTCATAAAAAGGAAACATAAACCATTATTTAGCGTCTATAAAATGGTAATAAAATTTTGGAGGTAGATTACACAATTGATGAGAATTGTATCGGGAATGATTATGATTAGCATGGTTATGTCTTTACTCGTTGGGTGCGGGAATAAAACAGATGACCAGCCAAAAAGCGAAAATGTTGCACAAAGCGAACATAAAGTTGAACCGAGTAGTACCACTCAAGGTAGTGTGAATGGCACACCAGCAGCCAGCAGTGATACAAATGAAAGTAATGAGTTGTCACGTTATTATGTTCCAGAGCAGGGGCAGGTAGGAGAGGTAAGCCAAAAAGAATTTGTTTGGAAATTGGATGATCTCACTCTTACCGCCAAAAAAACTTCAGATTCAATTACGTCAATGCAAGTGAAAAACGATGGCAATGAATATGATGTAGAAGTTCCGGAATTTATACAGCATAATATTAGCAATGTCGTTTCTGTTGCTTTATCTGCAAGCCATAATTATGTAGCCATCAATGTATTAGCAACTAATATAGGTCACCAGTTAATTGTACTTGATCTAACCAACGGAAAAAGCAGTTATATGAACAATGAAATTGATAAGGGGGAAAATTATGAATCGATTTATACTTATAACTGGTCTCCCAAGGATAACAAACTCGCACTTTCATACGGTTATTTAGGCTCATGTTCCTTGGCTGTTTATGATTTTGACAACAAAAAATTAATTAAATTGCCTGAGAAAGAACCATATATCGAAACACCATTCATTTTATGGGATAAGGACAATGATGGGATTGACTTTATTAACGAATATCCTTCAAATCAATATATGTTATATCGATACACAATGGGATCAGATCAGGTAAAAGTTATAACAGAGATATCAAAAAGTGAATTGTCAAAATATGATGGTTTAATTCCTGCTGTTGAAAGAAAATAAAGTTATAGACTGGATATGTTGGTCCCACGCGGCTTTTCGAATAATAAAACCGTCAGAGTAAAATAAGTATTAGACTTGGCCCAACTATAAAAACAGCGGTAGCCGTGGACGAGAAAATAAAGTCCTAGACTGCCGCTGTTTTGTTGAGCTATCCGTTGAACTAACGTTTCCCGTTAGCGTATCGAACTGTCTGGCCCAGTTAGACATATTTTGTCAGCCAATAGGTCCTGTTGAGTCTGATTACTCTGTCTTTAAGTTGTCTAGTTCATTAAGATATCAACGATTAAGATCAAAAGCTTTTTCTAGAGCAGCCGTATCTTCAAAGATTTGAAAAAACTTTATCTTCTCTTGTTCTATTTCACAAATGATTGCCCAATCACTCTCGAACACTTTCCCAGTTACGTTGACCTTAATGCGGAAATTCCCCCATGCACACGCCGCTTCCTGATTACCAATAAGTTTGTTTAGGACAAATCTCTCTATTTGCTCTGTTTCTGCTAATATTTTTAAATATTTTCTAACACCTTCTTTACCATGAAATGTACCATATAAAGGAATTTCCTTAGAGGTTTCTTTTTTAAGAATAATAAAATTCGCTTCCTCATGAACCATTTCAATCACTTTATCAATCTGTTTGCTTCCTAGTGCTTGAAAATAACTTGTTAGCACTTGTTGGGCACTTTGCATGATCTACTAATCTCCTTTCGGTATAGGCATAAGCTTTGCACACACCTTATTAACATATTTCACCATTATCCTGCCCGTTAGCCAACCATGCAGCGCAAAATCAGCGCTGCACCACAGAGAATGAAAATTTTCGCTTGGTATTTTATACTGGAAGTACGGCTGGGAGAGGAAGGTCGATGAACTATGGTGCGATTAGAGCCCATCCGTTAGTCTGACTCCAACGACCACGGTGCACCACTGAATGTTGCTCCCACTGGGAAGCACTCATAGTAGATTAATCCTATTCTGGTTGTTGCACCAGTCTCCAATCATGATGCCGTAGAAAGGTTGAATGGCGTGGATGTAATTATTGAACGGGCGTGCGGTATGGATGTCCATAAAGACAATATTACTGCATGCATCATGACACCTGAAGGAAAGGAGATTCAAACATTTTCAACTAAAACTGTATTTCTTCTTAAGTTAGTGGACTGGATTAAGGAGCACAGCTGTACTCATGTCGCCATGGAAAGCACAAGTGTTTATTGGAAACCTATTGTAAATTTAATTGAGGCTGAGGAGATCGAATTTCTGGTTGTTAATGCCCAGCATATGAAAGCTGTGCCTGGACGCAAAACCGATGTTAAAGATGCAGAATGGATTTGCCAACTCCTTCGCCACGGACTGATTAAAGCCAGTTTCATTCCAGACCGTAATCAACGTGAGTTAAGAGAGCTTGTTCGTTATCGTCGGAGTATCATCGAAGAACGTGCCAGACAGCATAATCGAATCCAAAAAGTATTAGAGGGAGCTAATATTAAGCTTGGTTCCGTTGTCTCAGATATTATGGGAGTTTCCTCTAAAAACATGCTTTATGCGATTGCTGAAGGTATAGATGATCCTGAGCAACTGGCCAACATGGCCCTTCGGACACTAAAACGAAAAAAAGACGAACTCGAACTTGCCCTCCAAGGATACGTAAGCCCCCATCAACGCCTAATGATAAAAACCATTCTAACTCACATCGACTTTCTAACTCAACAAATTGATATGCTGGATCAAGAAGTTGCACGGCGAGTAAATCCTTACCAAGAAGATATTGAACGATTAGACTCAATTCCAGGCATATCAACACGAATGGCCGAACAAATCCTGGCTGAAATCGGTACTGATATTAAAAACCAGTTTCCAAGCGCAGCTCATATGTGTTCCTGGGCAGGACTTGTTCCTGGCCATAACGAAAGTGCGGGCAAAAGGAAATCGGCTAAAACCAAAAAGGGCAATAAATATTTGAGATCAGGCTTAACCGAAGCAGCTCATTCCGTAAAAGGATCTAAGAATTACCTTGGCGCACTGTATAGGCGTACAGCAGCGCGAAAAGGAAGGAAACGAGCAGGAATTGTAGTCGCTCATGCCATGTTGAGAATCTCCTATTACCTTCTAACTCGTAAAGAAATGTATGTTGATCTAGGGGAAGACTACTTCGATAAGCAAAGGGAACAGTCCATTGTGCGACATGTTTTACGCAGACTTGAAGGACTAGGCTACTCCATTACTATCACTAAACCAGAAGGCTCTTGATCTATATAAAGCTGCAATAAAAAGCTATTCAGGCGCTCTCCCCTTTAAAAAAACGAACGAGTTGCGTCTTCTTTAGTGCTGCCTTTTTCCACACTTTGGTGCAATGAATTTTCATAGTAGTTCAATCAAAACCACCCGTCAAACGGGTGGTTTGCTCTGAGGCTATAAGCCTCTGGTGCCGGCTAGCGTCTAAAGGCGCTGGCTTTCACTTCGTTCAAGCTACTATGCCTTTGCCTCTTTTGCCTACCCCTGAAGGGGTGCTTGGACTACCGGCTACCCCTTAAAGGGGTTTCGTACTCTTTCACACTCAGCTTATCCAGCGCAATATCGTGAATTTCCTGCTCTTGGATGTATTTCTTAATTGTTGCCTCGTTGAGTCCTACGGTGCTTACGTAATAGCCTTCCACCCAAAAATGACGATTTCCATACTTATACTTTAAATTTGCATGCTTATCGAAGATCATCAGCGCACTTTTCCCTTTTAGTTATCTCATAAAGCTAGATACGCTCATTTTCGGTGGGATACTGACCAGCATGTGGATATGATCTGGCATGAGGTGTCCCTCGATAATCTCTACCCCTTTATAGCCACAGAGTTGCATTAGGATATCACGGATACTTTCCTTGTATTGATTGTAGATCACCTTTCGTCTATACTTTGGGGTGAATACGATATGGTATTTGCACATCCATTTGGTGTGTGCCATGCCTTCTCTGGCTTGTGCCACAAAAAACCACCTTCTCCTTTCGTTATACATAGTAGCTTGAACACTCCTATTATAACGCTCGCATCAGGTGGTTTTTTGCTATAAGCATCACTACACCACCCGCATAGCGGGTGGTTTTTTGTTTCGCGCGTTTCACGCACTCAACTGCCGATTTTCCTTAACTTACAGGAAATCGGCTCTTCTATTTAAGGAATTTACTCAGTCTCTTTGAGCAATCTTATAGTCTATACTAATATCACCACCATTAGGCGTTGCTGAAGCTTTAAATTTATATTCGCTAGCGAAGTGACCAACTGGAGCAAAAATGTGGCCACTCTTACCTGGCGCGAAAGTGGCTTCAGATCCTCCATTAATTGTAATTTTAACGCTTACATCCCCAGTATTATTAATCCAGAAATTTACGTTTTTCCCATTAGCACTTGATAATTTGTATGAAGTCGAAAATCCTGTTCCTGAATAAGAGCCACTTGAAACATCCATGTCAAAAGGTTTAATCACTCCACTTTCAGTTACATAATTTTCCGACGAACTTTCAGTCGACTGCGCAAAAGTCGGTAAAGTACCAACTCCAGTAATTAGAACAACTGCAAGAGTAGATGACACTACTCCTTTGAAAACGGACTTAAGATTCATGATATAATCTCCTCCAATATTATGTTTAAAATCCATATTTTAGATTTATATCACATACGATACCATAGAAAAACATTCCTTTAAATACTTTATATACTCTATTCTTGACTTGTTTCGTTAAGAGAGTGGACAGATGAGTTGTATTACAATTTCTGAGACAAGGGGGCAAAAAAAAATTATTATGCCTGCAGTTCTTCTTTTGATCTACGAACCACAATTATACCTCCAATTAACTTGTTCTTATATTTTAAAAGATCCTTCCGGATCTCTAAGCACAAAAAAAGCCCTGCTTCACATTTAAATAAGCAGTGAGCTACGACTCTGAGTACAACTCCTTCATTCCAGGTAAACTGGATCTCCACGTAGTAACCCGAACAATGTCTATGTTCAAATCGATTTCATTCCTGCAGACTCTTTTGAATCGCGCAGATCTCCGTCTCTGTCGAATTCTTATCGTCAGAGAAAATTAGTAGAGGGCTTAGCTTAGTATTGCCATTTTCCTGATAAAGGCGAAGGCAGTCTAAACTAAGCCTAATTGAGTCGGCGGGAACTCCGTGGCTGAGAAGTATATAGCAATCACATAAAAACGATAAGGGGATAGAAAATATGAAAAAGATTTGGATGAAGAGGATTTTGGCGGTAATCATCTTTTTGACTACATGGGGGGATCGGGGGGATCGGTTGGATCTGCAGAAACTGGGATCCAAATTAGATTTCCCACCCTAGAAGTCTATGTAATTCACTCGGATCGAATCGACTCCATTTCCGTCTTAGCAGCTCTACAATAGCCGCTGCTTCCCCGGCTAACAGAGACTTATATTCGTAAAAAGTCTCGCCGCCGCTCTCCCAAGCCCTAGGTACAAAAACGGCTGGTCCACAGACACTTACCTGAACCGATCCAAAAGACAATGTGAAATTAACCGGCTTGCGGGTAAGAGCTGCTGAATCTCCAACAGCCATATATAAATCATTACCAAGCTTCCTATGACCGCGCCAGGACTCCCCAAATAGCTCTTGCCCATATCCGCCATACAATGACGGAATATCCTTAATTACCGGTTCCTGTCCCGGCAGCACTTCTACCACTTTATTCATATTCAACCACCTTTCGCAGATTTGATAAGGCTCAGAACACTGTCAATTGTACCCCTATCTAATCCGGATAGCCAAGCAATCGTATCATGCTCTTCTTTTATAAGGCTTCGCCCTATGCACTACACTTCCTTTCATGTGACAATCAATCTTCCACGTATTCCCTCACAATTTTGTAAAAAGTATTCTTCTTCAGATTCAGCCTCTTCATAAATTCCACAGCCGAAAGCTCATTATTTTCCCAACTTTTATAGTGCGCATCCCATCAAAACCGATGGTTCCCTGTGGATGTGGGGGAAACTACAATGGACAGTTAGGTAACGGCGACAAGAGCTTTGAGGATGAGACATGGGTTGTTTTCAGCGATGCCAACAGGCACGAGATCGAACTGGAATTAAACCATTTGGGGAGATATAAAATCCGGCACAGCGCATATGAGACTTTCAATCAGCCGACTATTGATGAGTTTTTGACAGCTGCCGACCGAAGATCTGCAGACTCATCTGCACAGCATATTGACGATACGGTTTAGTTCGTCAGTAGTCGGAATCGAATTTTGCAAAATCCAGATCTAGAAAAGTTAAGACTGGTACTTTTTTACTATATAATTAAATGTAATATGTGTATAAAATATTATTTAATACAAAATATTACATAAGGGCGATTTGTGTTGCTAGGATTAAAAAAATTGTAACTGTTCAGCCTGTTATGATCCTTATTTGACAGATAGCACAAATAGAGGTACTCCATTACGGAACTACCTCTATGGAAACAGGAATGTACAGACATGTAATTTAAAAAAGTAACTATCTAAAGGCGGAATAGTTACAAATAAATTTAATAAGGAGTGCTTGATCATGCATCTTAAGTCCGTTTTCAAAGGAGTAGTATCATCTGCTCTGGTAGTTTGTCTAATTGCTGGAACTAGTAGTATACCTGCTTTTGCGGAGTCGACTGAAAGTTCGTCGAAAGATTATGCAGCTAAAAGTGGCAGTTATTCAGGAACTGAATTTCAGGCTACATATCCATTAAAAAAGAGTAATGGGGCAAAAGTAAACTTCTGGATTAAAAATACTGGGAATGTAAGCGTAAGAATCAAAATTAATGGAGATCAGAAAAGAACTCTCGCACCAGGTAAGAGTGGCCACATTAGTGCTCCAGTTGGTTCCTTAAGTAGCGAATATAAATTTAAAGCTGTACCAACGCCTAATGGTGGTGATATTAGTATAGACTATCGTATTGCTCAAAGAGATTAAATTTGATGCTTAAGATATTTTTAGTTTTTTATAAGGCTCCTGAATCCGAGATGGTAATTTGGTAATTCAGTGCAGACATAGAGTAAAAAAAGAGTACGTACTAGACTTGAGGAGCTTATGCAAAATGCTCATGGATGAAAGCTAGGAAAATAAATACCTAAATTAATCAAAACCACCCGTCAACGGGTGGTTTGCTCTGAGGCTATAAGCCTCTGGTGCCGGCTAGCGTCTAAAGGCGCTGGCTTTCACTTCGTTCAAGCTACTATGCCTTTGCCTCTTTTGCCTACCCCTGAAGGGGTGCTTGGACTACCGGCTACCCCTTAAAGGGGTTTCGTACTCTTTTACACTCAGCTTATCCAGCGCAATATCGTGACTTTCCTGCTCTTGGATGTATTTCTTAATTGTTGCCTCGTTGAGTCCTACGGTGCTTACGTAATAGCCTTCCACCCAAAAATGACGATTTCCATACTTATACTTTAAATTTGCATGCTTATCGAAGATCATCAGCGCACTTTTCCCTTTTAGGTATCTCATAAAGCTAGATACGCTCATTTTCGGTGGGATGCTGACCAGCATATGAATATGGTCTGGCATGAGGTCTCCCTCGATAATCTCTACCCCTTTATAGCCACAGAGTTGCTTCAAAATGTCTCGTTTACTCCTGAATCCGAGATGGTAATTTGGTAATTCAGTGCAGACATAGAGTAAAAAAAGAGTACGTACTAGACTTGAGGAGCTTATGCTAAATGCTCATGGCACAAACAGCCTTCCCGAAGGAAGGCTGTTTTGTGTGACGTCCCGGAAGGGATTCGAACCCCCGACCGTGCGCTTAGAAGGCGCATGCTCTATCCAACTGAGCTACCGGGACAAAAGTGAAGTAATTGATTCCTAAAACATATGTATTCACGCAACGTTCTCTATTATACCGCATTCAGATTTTTTTTTCAAGGCTGCAGCAATATAATTTACTAAAATGCGGCGAAACAGCAACGGAAGCACAGCAGATCAGCCTATCCTCACCAGTCACCCTCCCACAGCATTTCTGTCCCCGGGGCAGAATCAGCAGCGGTCAGCCGCTCACCCTAATCCGTTCTACCCCCGGGGCAGACTGCGGCAGTTTTGCCGCATCCAATCGCCGATTTCAGGAGTCACTTGTGGAAATGCTGTTCCAGCTGCTTTTTCAAGTCGCCGAAGATAAGCAGTTCGCGCTGGAATTTGGAGCGTTCATCCTCGGGGCTCATAATGATGCTGCCAGTAAAAGCACTGGCCGTCACATCCTGAAAAGCGTCATGCAAATTGTTATCAAACCAATCGGTCGCAGTATTTGCGTCATTCGTCAGAATGCGCACAATTTCATATCCTTCCTCGCGCTGGTCTTCAACAATGTACACCAAAAGTGCGGAATCGCCTACAGCTCCCGGCAATACGCCCACTTCTGCACAAGGCGCGCCGTCGTATTCGGTCATTCTGCGGATTTTGGCGTCTTTAATATAATACACTTGTCATCCATCCCTCCTGGCAAATTTCCCTCTCCCTTAGTGTTCGGATAAGGACATACATTTTATCCCTTCCTTCGGCATATATCTGTATTACTTGGCAAAAAAGAAACAAGTGAAATCGGCTGCGCCGTCCTTAAAGGACCGCATCCATTCAGCGAGAAATATAAGGATAATTTATTGCGTGGAGCATATAAATTCTTATATTTGGACAACAATCGCACAAAAGAGAGGATGAACCATCATGTGCGGAATAACCGGATTTATCCAGTGGCGCGGCGACCTCACACAGCACTCGCAACTGCTCGTAAAAATGACTGAAACCTTGGCCAACCGCGGGCCGGATGCGGCCGGAACCTGGATTTCAGGGCCCTGTGCCTTCGGTCACCGCAGACTAAGCGTTATCGATCCCGAGAACGGCGCACAGCCTATGATCGCCCGCCATGACGATAAGGTGTACGCTATTGTGTACAACGGCGAATTATATAACGCCCCCGAGCTCAAAAAGGAACTGAAACAGCGGGGACACCATTTTCTCACCGAGTGCGACACCGAAGTTCTGCTGCACGCCTATATGGAGTGGGGACCGGACTGCACCGGGAAGCTGAACGGAATCTTTGCATTTGCCGTCTGGGACGGTCTGCGGGACCAGGTATTTTTGGCACGTGACCGCCTGGGTGTGAAACCCCTGTTCTATAGCCGGGTGGACGATGTTTTTGTCTTCGGCTCCGAACCTAAAGCGCTGCTCCAGCACCCCAAGGTACAACCGAAGGTAGGACCGGAAGGACTGGCGGAAATCTTCATCATCGGTCCGGCCCGCACTCCGGGACATGGGGTATACAAAGATATATTCGAGCTTCGTCCAGGTCATGCCATGATTTATAGCCGGGAAGGCCTGCGCAGCTATGCTTATTGGAAATTAGAAAGCAATCATCACACGGAAAATGAAGAAGAAACAGCCTCCAGAGTGCGTGAATTGCTGCAGGATACACTGGAGCGGCAGCTTGTCTCCGACGTTCCGGTCTGCTCCCTGCTGTCCGGGGGGCTTGATTCCAGCGCACTGACCGCGCTCGCTGTGGATTATTACAACCGCACCGGTCAAGGCCGGGTGGATACCTATTCCGTCGATTATGTCGACAACGACAAGCATTTCAAAAGCCACACCTTTCAGCCCGGCGCAGACGGTCCGTGGATTAAGCGGATGGTTGATGAGTTGAACACGAATCACCATTATGTAGCCTTTGATACACCGGAGCTGGTAACGGCGCTGGACAATGCCCTGGAATCCCGCGATTTGCCGGGGATGACGGATGTGGATTCTTCGCTGTATCTATTTTGCCGTGAGATTAAAAAGAACGCGACCGTGGCCATCTCCGGCGAGGCGGCGGACGAGATTTTTGGCGGGTATCCCTGGTTCCACCGGGACGAGATGCTCTCCTCCGGCACGTTCCCCTGGTCGGTAGCCCCCAAAATGCGTGCAGGTCTATTGTCGCCGGAAGTGGGGGAATGGATACGTCCACTGGAATATTTAGGTGACAGATACAGCGATGCGGTAGCGGAGGTGCCGAAGCTTGACGGCGAGACCGGCAAGCAGGCGCAGATGCGCGTAATGTCCTATCTTAACATCACCCGCTTCATGCCGACACTGCTGGACCGTAAGGACCGGATGAGCATGGGTGCAGGACTGGAGGTCCGCGTGCCGTATTGCGACCACCGGCTGGTCCAGTATGTATTCAACATCCCTTGGGAAATAAAAACCGTAGGTAACCGTGAAAAAGGCATTCTGCGCAAAGCACTCGAAGGCATCCTGCCGGATGATGTGCTCTACCGTAAAAAAAGCCCTTACCCCAAAACCCATAATCCGGCCTATTTAAATGCCGTTCGGACTCAGATGCTGGGCATTCTGGATGATTCCACTTCGCCCATCCTGCCGTTGATTGATGCAGCCAAGATCCGTGAAATCGCTGCCTCTCCCGAATCCTCCAGCAATCTGCCCTGGTTCGGCCAGCTGATGTCCGGCCCGCAGCTGTTCGCTTACCTCGCCCAGGTTAACCTGTGGCTGCGCAAGTATAACGTATCTATCGGGTAAATTGCTAAGCTCTCTGCTCTCTGCACATCCAATAACTGCAAACAGCAAGCCCCCATCCGGAGGCTTGCTGTTTGTAGTTTCCTATTATAAGAGGCTTGCTCAGAAATTAAAATTATCCGGGTCCGGACCGAACCTGTGGTTCTGGTTCAGGTTCTCAATCGCCTTAACGTCATCGTCGCTAAGCGTGAAGTCGAAAAATCCGGCGTTCTCTGTGATCCGCTCTGCATGAACCGATTTGGGAATGGTAATGACACCCTGCTGCAGATCCCAGCGCAGGACAATTTGAGCGACAGTTCTGCCATATTTGCCGGCCAGCTCTTTAAGCAGCGGCACATCCAGATTGCCCTGCATCAGCGGACTCCAGGCCTCCAGCTGAATGTCATGCTGGCGTGTATATTTCAGCAGCTCGCGCTGGGTCAAGAGCGGATGGAACTCCACTTGATCGACCACAGGCACCACACCTGTATCGTCGATAATATCCTGCAGATGATGGATCTGGAAGTTGCTCACCCCGATGGATTTCACGAAACCTTCCTTTTGCAGATGAATAAGCGCCTTCCAGCTCTCCCGGTACTTGCCGGCGACCGGCCAGTGAATCAGATACAGATCAATTACATCGAGTCCCAGCTTGCGGCGGCTGACTTCAAACGCTTGTAATGCGGATTCATAACCTTGATCAGGATTGCGCAGCTTGGTCGTAATGAACAGTTCCTCCCGGGGCACTCCGCATTCACGGATGGCTTGTCCGACGCCTTCTTCATTATTGTATCCAGCTGCCGTATCAATGCTGCGATAGCCTGTTTCCACTGCTGCTTTTACCGCGTTGATAACTTCCTCACCATCTTTGGTCTGCCATACGCCCAGTCCCAGCCACGGCATAGTTACTCCGTCATTTAATGTAGGTCCACCCGAAAACGGTCCGTTCAATTCACTCATCGTTAACCCTCCAAGCCTAATGATATTGATCTAACTTCCTTAACCTTAAAAGAGGCCGCATAATCAGCCGATGACCAAAATCAGTATAGCAGATTACTCCCCAGGTCCAAAATACCGCTCTGGACAGGTAAATCAGAATAAAAAATAAGTGCAGTCTGATTTCACAGTCTGCACTTATTTTAGAATACGCTTATTTGTCGATCAGCTTGAAATCGTCAAAATGGAATTCCGGGGATACGATGCAGGAGACCAGCACCGGCTCGTCGCCGAGCACACGGGCTGCCTGCCATACTCCCGCCGGAATAACCACCTGCGGCTGCTGGCCGGCGGCGATGTCGAGACCCAGGATAACCTCGGTAACATCCTCCGGCTTGTCACCGCTGCCTCCCAGGCTTAACACAATCGGGCTGCCGGAATGCCACAGCCAGATTTCGGAAGACAGTACCGTGTGCCATTCCGAAGTTTCGCCCGGATGAAGCAGGAAATAAATCGAAGAAGCTGAGGCTCTGGAGCCCGAATAGCTGCTTCCCAGTGTTTCTTGCGGGATATCAAAGGATGATTTCCAAAGTCTTTTGTACCATCCGCCTTCAACGTGAGGCTGCAGCCCCAGCGCTTCGACCAGCGGAGAAATTTCTTTTTGCGTCACAGTATCGTCTCCTTAAAGTTTTGCGAAGCAAAACTGGCTTCGTAAGCTTACGCTTAAGTTTTGCTTTTACTTTAACGGAATGTGCCGCAATTGTCTAATCCGCTTCCGTTTATTTGCTGTCCTTGCTCGCCTTAAACACCTCGGCAATGGCCCCGAGACTGCCCAGCGTTTCAACGGCGCTGGTCGGCAGGAACACCTTGTTGGCAGGACCCTTAGCGATTTCGCCTAACGCTTCAAAAGATTGATAAGCCAGCACACGCTCATCCAGCCCTGCGCTGGCGATCAGTGCGATCCGCGTCTTCTCCGCTTCGGCGACCGCCTGAATCGCTTTGGCCTGGCCCAGTGCTTCCAGCTCCTGCGCCTGGCGGAAACCTTCCGCTTGACGGATACGCGCTTCCTTATCGCCTTCCGCTTTCAGAATCTTGCTCTGCTTATCCCCTTCAGCACGCAGGATCATATCCTGTTTGGCGGCTTCCGCCTCCAGCACAATCGCCCGCTTGCTGCGTTCTGCCTTCATCTGCTTATCCATCGCTTCCTGAATGTCCAGCGGTGGCTTGATATCAATAACTTCCACACGCTCGATCCGCACGCCCCACTTTTCAGTCGCTTCATCCAGAGCCAGGCGGATATCCGAGGAGATTTTTTCCCGGCCGGACAACGTTTCATCCAGCTCCAGCTTCCCGATAATCTGCCGCATCGTAGCTGTGGAAATGTTGCGCACACCATATACATAATCGGAAATTCCATAAGTCGCTTCTTCCGGACCAACCACCTGATAGAAAATGATCGTGTCGATCTGCACCTGCACGTTATCCTTGGTGATTACGGTTTGCGGCGGCACATTGGCCTGTTGAATCCGCAAATCATGGTAGGTCCGCACCTGATCAATAATCGGAATCAGAATATTCAGACCCGGTGTAAGCAGCCGGTGGAATTTACCGAGACGCTCCACAACCCCTACCCGCTGCTGCGGTACGATTTTGATCGTAAGCGCGATAAAAACGACGACGACAGCAATAACAATACCGATAATTGCCCATTCCATTAGTACTTATCCCCCCATCGTTCTACTTCGATAATCGTGTTGCCTCTTCGGATGACACGGACTGCCTGATCTTTACCCAGAGCTTGAACCGAGGTTGCGCTCCAGGTGTCACCGCCCACTTTGACTTGCCCGTATTGTCCCGGCGCAATCGGCTCGACGACAATACCTTGTCTTCCGACGATCTCTGTCCCTGTATCCTTAAAGCCCCGTGAGTTGCGGAATCTCGCGACCAGCGGTTTGGTGAAAAAGGTCAGGACGAGGGCAACCAATGAACCGACGACCACCTGCAGCAAAATCGCCTCAGGAAACACAAGTGAGATCAGACCAGCTGCCAGAGCACCTATGCTTAGCCAGAGAAGATAAAAAGTAAGCGCAAACATTTCAATCACAAACAGAACGCCGGCTGTAATCAACCAAACTATCCAAGCCTCCATCGGTGAATCCACCACCTTCCGCTATATACTACTATAACGAAATAAACGGCATAGCGTTGCATTAGTTTTATCAGGGCTGGGACACAGCCATGCTTTTTCATTATATTTCAGCCTGTGGAAGGTTATGAGCACCACAATCAGCCTTCTTCATATAAATCCACACAATTCCCACATTATACAGGAAGACGGGCTGGTGAATATGACATAATAAAAAAGCTTACAGATCGAGGCGCAGCCTTCTCCGCAAGCTTTTTTTGCTGTTCAGATGGAATTTAGTGCTAAATCAGCTGCCATAGAGCCTGCGTTACCGCCGGTTCCCAACCTTGCAGCGAGGTATGCGACTGCAGGCAGATGTACGTATTGCCGCTGTAGCTTACCTTATCGCCTGCTGTATAGGCCACTCCTGCTGCCCAGGCAGATCCCCCGGGCGTTGCCGTCGGGCTTACTGTAGCTGTTGGCACGAGTGTTGCCGTTGACACTGGCGTTGCAGTCGGACTCACCGTAGCCGTTGGCGCCGGCGTGGTGTTGCCGCAGGTGCCAATCACTTTCCAAACCCCGAATGCACCGCTCAGATCAGGGCGTTCCCCCTGTGTCCACCACTGGGCTTCATACAGCACACCTCCATAGGAAGCCTGCTGGCCCTTGGTGTAGATGGTTGCCGCGTTCCAGGCCGCCGCTGTACATTGCCCCGGTGTTGCCGTTGGCGTTGGTGTTGGTTTCACAGTAGCTGTTGGTGTTGGTGTCGGTGTTGATGTCGGTTTCACTGTGGCTGTTGGCGTTGATGTCGGTGTAGCCGTTGGCGTTGACGTAGGTTTCACTGTGGCTGTTGGCGTTGCAGTTGGTGTTGGCGTCGGCACCACTCCGCCGCCCAGATCGGTGTTCAGCTTGTTTTGCAGTGTTTTGTTGCGGTCGCCGCTGGTCTCCCAGAACATCGCTCCTGCCAGGCCTTTGGTTTTGATATAGCTGGTTTTATAGCCGATGGACTCGGCGTCATCATAGCTGATGAAGGTTTGTGTAGACGGATTGTAGAGATAAGGAACTTTTGAAGTGTTGTTCCAGTAGCGGGTATAGCCGTTTTTGTTAATATAGTTAGCTTCGAGATCGTAGAAATCATAGTTTCCCTTTTCCCATGTGCCTGTGGACGAAATACCGGCCGAAACCTGATATTGCCCGTTTCCTGTACTCGGCGCACCACCCCAGCCGCGTCCGTAAAACGGCATGCCCAGGACAAGCTTATTCGCCGGGACTCCGCTTGCGAGATAGCTTGTGACAGCCTTGTCGATATTGTAATTCGCCGGATCGGTCAGACCTGATGAGGCTGCTGCCGGGTCATAGTAGAGCGGAGCATTGTGTCCTGTAGTCGTGTTCCAGCTGCCGTTGAAGTCATAGGTCATAATGTTGATCCAGTCGACAACAGCAGCAATGCCGCTAAGGTTGTTATTCTGAACGTAGGCAGGGCTTGCACCAGAGGCAATGGTCAGCAGGTAGGTTTTACCGTCAGCGGTTCCGGCCGCATTCAGCTTTTCACGGATTTTCTGCAGCAGCAGCACGTAATTCTGCTTATCCTCCGGACGGTAGCTGTTGCCTGCAAGGCCTCCGCTGACCGGGTATTCCCAGTCCAGATCGACACCATCCATTTGATATTTGCGGATGAAATCGACTGCGGAATTTGCGAATACTTCACGGGTCGCTGCCGTAGCGGCAACATCCGAGAACCGGTTTGACCAGGTCCAGCCGCCGACGGATATCACCGTTTTAAGCTTCGGGTTCTTTTCTTTCAGTTTCCATAGCTGCTTCAGATTGCCTTTAATCGGATCATCCCACTTGTCATCCCCAAAGCTTTTCTGGGCATCAATCCAGGGATCACCCAGCACTATCGTTCCATTCGGAACACTGATCGTTTGGCCTTGCTCATTTTGACAGGTCCAGGTGACCGGATTGGGTCCGCTCGGGTCAGGATTGCCGTGAACCCCGTTCCAGCATATATCGGCAAACGCATAGTTGATTACATTCATTTTACTGGGATCGATATCCGTTACGTTGTAGGCTCGCCCATAGGCAGCCCAGGAAGCATAATAACCGACGAGCTTGTAGCCCGCAGCCGCATTTGCAGTTTTGACACTGGTGCCTAGCGTTGAAAAGAGTGCAATCACAAGAGCAACGGCCATACCAAGCGCAAAGGTTTTACGAAATCTGCTGTTTGTCGACCTCATTTTCATTTACCTCCTCGGTTCAATGCATAGCCAGCAGTCCTCTTTACAGACAAAGCTCCCCAAAGTCACCTCCTGGTTCGGATTCACCTTCATCCAGTGTCTCTATCAGATTCATGAGATCAGGATGGTAGATTAAGCACACAAAAAAAGCGCAAGAAAAAATAATCTGTGCTCTTAATCTCGTATTGCTGTTCATGGGTTGCAATCCCGGTAATGTTGTCCGGGACAATGCTTATGCCTACAAAATAGTTGGGAGGGATGGTGTACATGGAATAGGAGGATTCATAACATAAGAAGGATGAAGGCAATCTAATTGTCATATAAAGCACAGGATTAAGCTAGGGGGAAATTTCCATAGTCAGGGGGGAATATCATCTAATTTCCAGTTTTTTCGGCAGTATCTGTCCCCTATTTGAGGAAGGTTTAGAATTCCGGTGACAAAGGTGTTCCCTTACGCTCCGACAGTTCAAGAGGTGATGGTATCCTTTGCCACCAGATGCGATTATCCTGTCAACTACTGCATTTCCAGCTCTGCATCACTCCAGTGAAGCTGGACGCCATGTTCTAGTAAGAGCTGCTGGTAAGCCTTGCGATGGTCATCCGATCCATGAACCTCACGCGGCAGAACTTTATTTGTAATGGCGTAAGAGGCCAGAAGTCCCGCAGCTTCACCAATGTTCCATTCGGTTGGATGAAGGCGGTAGCAGCCGTTTGCGATCTGGGTCATTGAGATATTTTTGCAGGCCGGAAGCAGGTTCGTGACGCGAATAGGGATCAGTGAGCCCAGCGGAATTTCATACGGATGATTGGGGATGTAGAACGTGCGCTGGGATACGGTCGTGGGATGAAGATCCAGATGATAACTTCCAACGCCCACACTGTCCTCATAACGCATAGGTCCCGCTTCACCGCGCAGCTCCTTGCTCACATCCAGCTCCGTCACCGTGTAGAGTCCGCGGATCCTTCTTGCCTCACGGATGTAGGGAGACTTCGCAAGCCCGTCCTCTGTCCCAAGTACATCTCCCCGCAGCCTCACCCCCGGATACCCCTTCCCGCCATCCAGTCGGGGCGCTTCCGTCTGAAGCCAATAGACAAGTGACAATGTCAGCTGTCTGGCTCCTTTCAAATGCCGTTCACGTTCCCCGGGAGGCACTCCGATCAGCGGACCGGCATAATAATCGTTCAGCGCCCAGTTCAGCAGGGTGACTTCACCGTCATTGAGCGGCAGGCTCCAGACCGTAGGATCGACAATCCTCCGGTAATCCCACAGCGATACAATCCCCTCGTCATTGGGAAACATGGTGAATTGCTTCAGCTTCGTCGTATCACTGGCATCGGAGGCGTACCAGCTGAGAATGGGATACATTGAAAAGGAAGGCACATATTGAAGCCAGTAGTCATAGTCCTCAGGACGTTCTATCGTAAAATCACCGCCTGGTACATAATCGACGGCAGCGACATGGGTAATCGACTGCATATCGAGCGGGTCCGCTTCATCCAGCGCATGCGGTTCCCCTGTCTCATGGCGTGATTCAGCGCCGCTTCGATACTCCACCCCCGCAAGCGGCAGCAGATCGCCGCATTCCGTCGCATCCAGATAATACGCCCCTTTAAGCTTGATCTCGGTTCCTTTCACGGTATGTAAGACCATCACCGCCGTAACCTCATCGCCTGCCGTCTCGGCATGAACGGGAACCGTATAATAGAGCACTTCAATCCGTCCCGAATGTACATAAGGAGCCAGCATTTCATGCAGAACGCTGAGTGCAACCTTCGGCTCATGGGCAAGCCGGCTGACCCAGCCGTTCCCAGGATTGAGCAGCGGATTGTTTCTGGCAGACTCCGTAAGCGGATAGTTCCGTCTGTAATACTCCCGCACCCTGTTGCGGAACTCCCGGTAGGTAGCCGTGCTGCCGGAGTTCTCGATCCAGCGGTGCTCATCCGGCGGAACCGCCTGTGAGGTCAGCTGTCCCCCCAGCCAATCCGTTTCCTCAGTTAGGATTACGCGCAACCCTGCCTTGGCTGCGGCGAGAGCCGCGGCAGTTCCTCCAAGGCTCCCGCCGATGATGATCACATCACTTTGTTTCACTTGTCCGAATGTCATGCGGTATCCTCCTCCTCATATCCGTCCGGCAGCTGCCGGAAACAATCCAATGCAAGCTTGGCTGCGCCGAAGCAGCCTGCCCGGTTCCCAAGCTCCGCCGCTGTAAGGATGCCGGAAAGTCCCTCGCCTTGCAGCCTGTTTTTTAGCAGCGGCCACCAGACGTCCCGGTCATGAATAACCCCGCCGCCAATCACGATAAGCTCCGGATCGAGCGTAGCTCCAATATTGTCCAAGACTACCGCCAAATCAGAGGTGTAATGTTCGAGAACCTGCAGGGCATCCTGATCACCCCGCCGTGCGTCGCTCATAAGCTCCGCTCCATGTTCATACGCCCGGCCTGTCAGTTCATTCCCGAGCCGCAGCAACGCGGAACCCGAGATGTATTGCTCTACACAACCCCGGCGGCCGCAATTACAGAGCCGGCCGCCGGGAAACAGGACACTGTGCCCGAACTCTCCGCCGCTCCAGCGCTTTCCCCGGTTAAGCAAGCCTTGAATCATAAGCGCTCCGCCTACTCCGGTACCCAGCGTGAGCATGACCAGATTGTGCCTTCCGCGGCCTGCTCCCTGCCAGGCCTCGCCCAGCAGTGCAGCGTTCGCATCATTATCGGCGGCTGCAGGCAATTTGTAGGTATCCTCCGCCCAACCGGCAAGCTGAAGCCCCTGCCATCCGGGTAAATTATCGGTGGCATACACCACTTCACCCGTGTCTGTATTTACTCTGCCCGCCGAAGCAATCCCGATGGCCTGAACCGGACAGGCTTTTAGCAGTTCGCAGACCACAGCATTCAGCTTGCCGAGTATTGCCTCCCGGCCCTGCCATGCTTCCGTATCGCGACTGGCTTCCGCCCATACGTTTCCGATCTCGTCGAGCACCAGCCCTTTAACGGCTGTCCCTCCGATATCCACACCGATGACCCGTCTCATCCTCGCATCCCTCCTAATAGCTCTCGTATCTTTCGATGGAGAGCCAGATGTATTGAGGCTGCGGCTGCACCCTCAATAAATACGGTCAATGACAGCTCTTGCCGTCCGTTCCTTCATGTTCTTCGTCTCATCTGTATGCCTGCGTTCCAGTCCCTCACAGATCAGGTCGATAATGAACAGCTGGGAGATCTTCGCACCGATGGACCCGCCTTCCAGAGGCGACTCTTTACCGGCAGTGAGAAGAACGATATCAGCAATAGACGCGATGGGGGACTTCGCGTAGTTGGTCATGGCAATGATCTTCGCCCCGTTCTGCTTCGCCTTCATTAACATATCATTGGTATCCAGAGTGCTTCCGGAAACGCTGATGCCGAAGGCGATATCCCCTTTGCCCATCGTTACTGCCATCATCGACTGGATGTGGCTGTCCGCTATGGCCTCAACCCGTCTGCCGATACGCAGAAAGCGATTTTTGGCATCCAGTGCGGTAATCGCCGATGAGCCTACCCCAAAAAACTGCACATGGCGCGCCGCATCAATTTGATTAACGGATTCTTCAAGCTGTCCGCGGTCCAGCATGCTCAGGCTGGATTGGAGGACATCAACCATAGATTCGTAAAGATGCGTCGGATAATCCCCGTCTCTGCCTTCACGGCCGGACAAGGCTTGCTGCTTTGGCAGCCCTTGGGCAAGCATAAGCTTGAAGTCCTGGTAACCCTTAAATCCGATTTTGCGGCAGAAGCGCATAACCGTGGTTTCACCGGTGCCGGCAAAATCCGCAAGCTCCGTAACCGAAAAATAGATGATATTATCCGGATGCTCAAGTACACAACGGGCCACCTTCTGCTCTGATTTGGTCATGGAAGGATAATACGTATTAATCCGATCCGTCATTTCCATCGTTAACAGCCACCTTTCTAATTGCTGCCATAAATCGCCCGGTAATCAGCTGGGGTCTTGTAATGGCTGAACCCACAACTACCGCATAAGCTCCAAGCTCCAGAGCCTGCTGCACCTGGGCGGGTTCATTCATTCTGCCTTCCGCAATAACCGGGATGGACAAACGATCAACAGCGCTTTGCAGCAGTTCAAAGTTAGGCCCTTCCTGCTGCAGGGAATACGTCGTATAGCCCGAGAGTGTGGTCGAGACGCAGGTGACCCCCAGCGCTTCTGCATGGACAGCCTCCTCCAGAATCGAAATGTCGGCCATCGAAGCCGTGCCGCTCCGGTGCAGAAAAGCGACGATTTGCTCCAAGGTGCTGTCTCCCGGTCTCTTCTGCCTTGTCGCATCAAAGGCGATCATATCGGCCCCGGCCTCCAGCAGTTCGTCAATTTCTCTTAGTGTTGGTGTGATATATACTTCCGAACCCGGATAATCCCTCTTGATAATGCCGATAACCGGCAGCGAGACGGCACTTTTGATCGCCCGGATGTCTGCGGAGCCATTTGCCCGGATGCCTACAGCCCCTCCTTCCTCGGCGGCGGCTGCCATGCGTGCCATGATTTCAGCACCATGCAGCGGTTCACCCGGAAGCGCCTGACAGGATACAATTAGTCCATGACGCAGCTTCTGCAATATCGTATTCAGGGTCCCCACCCTCTCTCTAGTAGTCTATTGTTCCTTGGATTCCCCGGCTGGCACAAAGCGAACGGAGAGCCCTACCTCAAACATCCGGTTCCAAGGCATGTAGCAGTCTGTAATCTCTACCGTGCCCCCGGGACCATCGATTCTTGACGCCAACTCCTGGCGCAGCCGCTGTTCAACCAGAGCCGAGACCTTTCCCCGCTGCCCGTCGAGCAGATATTTGCCGCAGCCCAGCTCCTCGATTGGACCCTCACTAAGTTCCCCGCGGACGACTGAGCAATAGCATACATCCTCAGCATACCGGAGACCAAGGAAGTCCAAATGCTCTTTTGTGCGCCCGTAATGCAGATAGATCATAGCCTGCGAAATGACCGTCCCCAGTGTGTTGGAGCTTGTATTCCAGGCGGCATAACCTGCGAGTTCAAACAACATTCCCTTTTCCCGCAGCATCTTGACCAGCTTCTGGTCACCGCCATTGGCATAGCCGACATCGGCAACGGCAACGGGCTTGCCTTTATGTTTCATTATATAATCGCCGTATTCCACAAGCTCCATCAGGTTCCGGTACACATCATAGCTGAAAAAAGACTGATGCTGCGATACCGCTTCCATCATTGTCTCTCCCGGCGTATTCAGCAGCAGCACAAGATCCGCCTCCCGGGCACTCGAAGCAATCAGGCCTCCAGCAGCGGTAATCTGGTACTTCAGCGTCTCATAGAAAAAGCGGTCCTCGAACAACGGAGTGACGAATGCTCCCTGCACCGAAGACAGCCTCGGATAAATGAGCGGCACTGTTCCTGTAGTTTTATTAATCATCCGTGCCAGCAGCGTGCAGCCCACCTCGTCTGCACCGGGGTACATATAGGCTTTAAGCTCCAAATCAAGCTCCGTAATCCGCGCGCGGACCTTCTGCTGGTCTTTGGCTGTATGCCCGAAGGGTGCCGAGTCATCCTGCGGGAAAATCAGGAACTCGATAATACCATCCTTCACCAGCTCCAGCACCAGTTTATTCGCTTCAATATTAATGCTGCGCCGTGCGAGGTAATCATCCAGTATTTCCTGCGGAAGCCGGGCTTCAATCTCAGCAAGCTCCTGCAGTTCCTCTCCTGATGCGTTGCCGAGCTCCTTGCGGTGGCCAATAAAACCTTTGCGGAAAATTTCCCGGCCCCAATCGGCATAATAATCCGGCTCTTCGTCGGACAGCGAATACTGCGGGCAGCGCATAATAAGCTGAAAGGCATAAATGACCAGCTTCGGGTGCAGCCGTTTGAGATCCCGCAGTTTATCAAGTTTTGCGGCAAGCTCCTCCAGCTGCAAGCTATGCAGTCTGGAGGGGATAATCCCTCCGTACAGCAATGTATCCAAAGCGACCACCGCACCGTCCGCCTGGGAGCAGGCCTCTTCAAACCATCTCCATAATCCGTCCGTATCTCCGGGACGCTTCTTCAGTCCCATCAGCTGCATCGGGGGACGCTGCACCTCAAAATCTGTTCCCCTAGCCAACAGAGGGGGGAACTCGTAATTACAGGGCCGCTCATCCAGCGGCACAAATGCGATTGTGTATGAATTCGCCATTCTTACCCCATCCTTTCTATCTGATCATTGAATCCCCTTGCAGGGTCAGCCGGTACCCCTTCTTAGCCTTTGATCGCACCTGCGATACCTTCCATATAATATTTCTGGGTAAATAGAAAGACTACAATAATAGGAATGACCGATATCATCGTCCCTGCGGCAATCCAGCCGAAGTTATACGAAAATTGGCCGTTCAGGTACGTAAGCGCGGCAGCCAGCGGATATTTCTCGGGATCATCCAGGATGACAATCGGCCACAGGAAGTTATTCCAGAACGCCATGACTTCCAGCAGCACAATGACGGCAATCCCCGGTTTGACCAGCGGCAGAACGAGCTGCCAGAAGATGCGGAGCTCTGAAGCGCCGTCCATTTTCCCTGAATCCCTGATATCCGACGGTATGCCCAGAAAGGTCTGGCGCATCAGAAAAATATTGAATACCGACACAGCGGCTGGAAGCACAACCCCCAGATAGGAATTGCCTAAGTGAAAAGCCTGAATGGTCAGATAATGCACAATCATTGCCGTGGAGGAGGGAATAATCATGGTGGCGATCAACAGTGTGAACACGAAATTCCGGCCTTTGAAATGAAAGACTGCCAGCGGATACGCCGTCGTACTGGCCAGCAGAACATTAAACACCACCCCAAGCACAGCAATAATGACCGTATTCGTAATATAGCGCGGAAAGGACATGAACTGCCAGACCTGCACGTAGTTATCAAAATCAATGAACGTCGGCAGAATGGCCGGCGGGCTGGAGAACACATTTCTGCCGGGCATCAGTGACACACTGAGCAGCCAGAGGAAAGGGCCCATCATGAACAGGGCCAGCAAAATTAACAGAAGGTAAATGACGGAATAACGGACTCCATTTTTCAGCTGTTTGAATGATCTGCTCGTTGTGTTCAATATGAATTCACCCCGCCTTTCCGGTTAAAGCGGAACACCAGAATGCTAAGCGCCCCTATAATAACGCTGACTATCAGACCAAGCGCGGATGCATATCCGAAGTTGAACTGCTCCAGTCCCTTTTGAAAAATATACACGCTGGAGGTCAGCGTCGAGGTTCCCGGCCCGCCTTTGGTCAGAATGTATACCTCATCGAATACCCGGACCGCCCCCATAACCGAGATTAGCGTACAGAACAGGATATGAGGTCTCAGCAGAGGAATCGTCACATGCCCAACGAGCCTCAGGGGACCCGCCCCATCTACTCTGGCCGCTTCATACAAATCCGAGGGAATACCCTGAAGACCTGCCAGATACAGCATCATGTAATAACCGAGACCTTTCCACATGGTGATGAACATCAGGACATACAATGCGGTGCTGCTGCTCGACAGCCACGAGACCTGCCCGTCGATGATTCCGGCTTGGATCAGCAGATAGTTAACCACACCATTGTTGCCCAGCAGCCAGCTCCAGATGAGCGCAACTGCAACCATCGAGGTCACAACCGGAATATAATAAGCCGCCCTGAACATCTTCACACCCGGAAGACGGCTGTTTACGAGAATAGCCATCAGAATGGAGATGACCTGAATAATCGGAACAATAAGGACATACACCAGCGAATTCCATAACGAGACGGTAAAATTGTGATCCTGAAAGGCTCTAATGAAATTCTCGAAGCCTACATAACGAGTCTCGGCAATGACAGAATAATCGGTAAATGCAAGCGGAATTCCGTAAAGGATCGGCCAAAATGTAAAAATGGCGAGAAACACAAGGCCCGGCGTCATAAACGCCCAAGCGCTGAAAGATTCCGAGCGCACCCATCTCTTCATTCGATATTCCTCCCTCCCTCTGTACTGCAGCATATAAAGGGGAGGACAGCGCCTCCCCGCATCTCTAAGCGGTTTACGAACCCTGTTTAATGATTCCGTTCACTTCTTTTTCCACAGCATCCAGCGTTTTTTTGATATCTGCCCCGTTGAGCAATATTTCCTGCAGTCCGCGGGCAAGCGCGGAGTTGATATCGGAGGCGCTTGGAACGCCGACCATATAATCGGTAGCCTTATCCAAACTTTGCGATGAGACAACCTTGGCTTCCGCTTCAAGCGTGCCGTCAGATTGGGTGAAGAATGGATCCGTAATGGAAGCTTTGGATGATGGCAACGTATTGGCAACCTTGGAGAAGGCTGTCTGATTGTCCGCATTGGTCACAAAAGCTGCAAATTCAACAGCCTGCTCCGGATTCTTCGATTTTTGCGGCACAACCAGATCCATGGAATTAGAGAGCCGGAGGTTGGCTTTGCCTGTAGGCAGTTGAACCGCAATCGTGTTCGCATATACTTCCGGCGCCGAGGTCTTGATAAAGTTGATAAAGGTCGGGCCCGACAACTGGAAGGCTACCTGTTCACCGGAGAAATACTGGATCTGCTTTGTGAAATCCGCATCTTCCTTCAGGACCACGCCTTCTTTCATTAGATCGCGCATTTTGGAGATCATGGCTTCAGCTTCCGGCGTATTGAAGGCTGCGGCCGTCTTATCTTCATTCAGAATGGAGATTCCATCAATCGGAAACAGCTTGGATACGAGCTGCTGCGCATATCCGGCGGCTCCGGTCTTTTGATGAACCTGACGGGCCCATTCAATCAGCTCATCCCGGGTTTGCGGCGGATTGGACGGATCCAGACCGGCTTTTTCCACAAGCTTTTTATTCATGAACAGAACTTCCGTGCCTGTATACCATGGAAGCGCATAGGCCTTGCCGTCAAGCACGGTAGAGTTGTAGATCCCTTCAAAATAAGAACCTGCTTCTTCCGCTGTAAGATGATCCGCAAGATTCAGCAAAGCACCTTTGCTTCCCAGCTGGCTCGCAAATTCTGTGTTCAGATTCACTACATCGGGGCTTTTGCCGCTGGCCGTGCTCGTCAGCAGCCGTTGTGAGATGGCATCGTAAGGATAGTCTTTCCATTCAATCGTTACACCGGGGTGGCTTTCCTCGTATTTCGCAATCAGATCATTGAAATAATCATTGAAGGTAGGCTGAAGGGCAATCGTCCAAAATTCCAATGTGACAGGCTCCGATTTGGGCGTATCGGTCTGTTCAGCAGAAGGTTCTGCCCCGTTCGCAGAAGTGGTTGGAGCAGGAGCATTCCCATTCCCTCCACAGCCGGCCAGCAGCATAGACAGCGCCATCACGACTAGCAGTGACAGAATAAAGCCTGATCTGTTAGTTCTCACACAAAATCCCCCTTAATAGTGGTATAAGACGAGAGCCTCAATCATGTTACCTTTTCTCACTCAGCCCTCTCTTTCTTAGGAGTATAGCAGATAAAGGAAAAATAATGAAGTATTTTTTCATAAAAATAAATAAAAAAGAAATAATCTTTCTTTTCTGGTGTAAACGGTTTCAATTCTAGGTATATCAGGGTAATAATAAAACAACCCGTCTGCAAAATTCGCAGACAGGTTGTTTTCACTTAACGTATAGGAGAAATTTATTCTTGCGACTTTTTCACCACATGTCAATTTACCTGCCGCAATATTATCAGATCAGTATTAATTTGTCCTGCTGGCTCTTACTGGCGGAAAGCCGCAAGCTTCTCGGTCAGCAGCCGCAGCGCCATCCCCCGGTGGCTGATCTGCTGCTTCTCTTCCAGCGTCAGCTCCGCCATTGTCTTCTCAAATTCCGGCAGATAAAAAAGCGGATCATAGCCGAACCCGCCGCCGCCGGCAGGCTCAGAGGTAATCCAGCCCTCTACCCTGCCTTCAGCGGTAAGCTCTTGTCCATTTGCAGGATCGTACAGCGATAACGCGCAGACGAACCGGGCCGTGCTGAGCAGCGGCTGGCCGGTATCCTCGCCCTGCTTCAGTTCTTCCAGCTCGTTCAGCAGCTTAAGGTTGTTCTCACCGTCCTCTGCGCCTTCACCCGCATAACGTGCCGAGTAGACTCCCGGCCTGCCGCCAAGGGCATCCACACAAAGACCGGAATCATCCGCCAGAACGGGCAGTCCCAAGGCATCGCCTACGGCTTTTGATTTTTTCAGCGCATTTTCGGCAAAAGTAACCCCGTCTTCCACTACATCCGGCAGAGCGGGATAATCAAACATACTTTTGACCTCCAGCCCAAGCGGTGCAAAAGCATGCTGGAATTCGCGCACCTTGCCTTTATTTTTCGTCGCAACAATCAGAATTCCGCTGGCGGTCTTCATACTACACCTCTCGGCCCGGCTGGCCGGACGGTATTTTGAGGGCGATGGGACCAAGCACTTCTTTTTGCACGTCGATCAGCTCGTAAATCCCCTTCTCGCCCAAGCCCAGCAGCTGGTCCAGCTCCTGACGGGTGAACGGCCGCTCTTCGCCGGTGCCCTGCACCTCCACAAAAGCGCCTCCGCCCGTCATGACCACATTCATATCGACCTTGGCTTTGGAATCCTCTTCATAGTTCAAATCCAGCAGCGTTTTGTCGCCAACCACACCGACGCTGATTGCCGCCAGATAGTCCGTAATCGGGAATACGCTCAGCTTGTGCTGGAGCGCAATTTTGTTGATCGCAAAAGCCATCGCTACAAAAGCACCCGTAATAGAAGCCGTCCGTGTGCCTCCGTCCGCTTGAATGACATCGCAGTCCAGCGTAATGCTGCGCTCGCCGAGCGCCTGCAAATTAACAACCGAACGCAGCGCCCGGCCAATCAGACGCTGAATTTCCATCGTCCGCCCGGTAAGCTTGCCGCGCGCCGCTTCACGCTGGTTGCGTGTCTGCGTGGCCCGGGGAAGCATGGAATATTCGGCGGTCACCCATCCCTTGCCTTGTCCTTTAAGAAAAGGCGGGACCTTCTCGTCCACCGTTGCCGTACAGATAACTTTGGTGTCCCCCATCTCAATGATTACGGAACCCTCCGCGTATTTATTCGTTTGGGTTGTTATTGTCAGCGGCCGGAGCCCGTCGTCGTTACGTCCGTTTGATCTCATGTTTTCTGCCTCCTGCATCTTTGTGTAGCTAAAGTTTGTGTGCTGCCTGCCGGAAATCACTGCATTTCTTAGATTTCCGCAGAAACGGATAACATCCCGGTTAAGGACGTTATCCGTTTCTGCTTGGCAAACTTTATTCTACCAAAGAGTAGGCACAAAAGCATCTTTTCAGCCTGCCGGATGCATTTTATAACGGCAGCTCGTTCACATATTCCGGAGCGGAAACCGGCTTGCCGTAATCAACATTATTGCTTCCGGTGACTGTCTCCTTGCCGTTCAGGCGAATCTGGACGGGAGCATCCTCAGCATTTTGCGCGACTGTCAGCACTACGGATTCCAGAAACTCATTGGGAACATTTTTGCCGTCCGCAAACATATCGTCGGTCAAAGAGACTGTAACTACACCATTCTGCCCCGCTTTCACCGAGTCGAGCACAGTTTCCTGGGTCATTACCATCTCCAGTCCGTTTCCGGATTCCGGTCCGGCAATTAATTCGTTCAAGGCTGCTTTCAGCGGCTCTTCTCCCGCGGGTACAAACCGGGTTACAGGCACATAATACTGATGAACGCCATCAGGGGCTGCAGCGGAAAAATAAACCGTAACTGCGCTGGAATTCATCAGCGGTGTTCCATGCTTCGGCAGATTAATGCCCATGCTGCGTGTCAGCGCGCGGTCCAGCGGGATGCCGAGCAGCGGCATTTCCGTCAATTTCTTGCCTTCCACCCAGAGCTGCACGCCCTTGATGCCCTCCTGGCCGGTTAATGTCCAGGTAATTGCTTCGAGAATTTTGCGCTCCTCCAGCGGATCGTAGTCGTTAAAGGTAGAGTTGAACTCGACAACGGCCAGCTTATCTTTATCCACGGAGACACTCTTCACTTCCGTACCGGCAGGAAGCACACCCTGAAAACCTTCAGGCAAAGACGAAGCATAGGCTCCCTTGCTGACCAGTGCCGTGAGCGAATCCTTCAGCATGGCAGAACTCTCGCCTTTAGGCAGGTTAAGCGATACAGGGGCAAGCAATCCGTTGCCATCTTCAAGAAAGACGGTTGTCCGCTCCCCGGCCTCTGCCGGTGCGGCTGCTTTGGCATCCTTATCAGCTACAGCTTCTTTTTCTTCCGAGGCAACCGGTGCGAACACCCCGGAATCCAGCTCGGTAGTTCCGCTAACCTCCAGCATTTGCGCCTCAACTTCTCCCGGCGGCGGATCAACCGCTGCCGACTCTGAGCCAAACAGACCGCAGCCGGACAGTGCAAGTGGAACCGTCAGCAGACAAACCGCCGAAAGATTGCGGATTTGCTTCATATGTTTCATCAATAATTACCCCTTTCAAGGTTAATACCAGATTGTACTGCTATGTATACGAGCCCTCTGTCCAAAAAATAACAACGGCTTATCCTAAATTATTGGCCGTAAAATAATTGGCAGGGAAGTCACTACACTTCCACTTCACAGAAATAGTGCACCTGCTGGACATTGACTGCCAGAATCTGTACAATCTCACTACCTTCAGATTTTTTCGAAGGGAAAGAAAAGGAAATGATAAGAGGCAATAAAACTACTACTTACTATGAGGTGACAGATGATGGCTGATGCAAAAATCCCTTACAGTCTCAACAGCAAGGCCGTTGCGGAAGCAACTAAAGTCTGGATGCACAAACGCGGAGTGACCGTTACAGAAATTGCCGAGCTGGTCATGCTCCTGCAAAAGAAATATTATCCGAATCTGACGATGGAGGAATGTGTCCATAACGTCGAGATGGTGCTCAGCAAACGTGAAGTGCAGAACGCAGTGCTGACCGGCATCCAGCTGGATGTACTGGCAGAGGAAGGCAAGCTGCTTACTCCGCTGCAGGACATGATTGAGAACGATGAAGGATTGTACGGCGTCGATGAAATCCTCGCTTTTTCCATCGTGAATGTGTACGGAAGCATCGGCTTCACCAATTATGGTTATGTAGATAAACTGAAGCCCGGCGTGCTCGAACGGCTCAATGACAAAACGACCGGAGAGATCCATACGTTCTTGGATGACATCGTAGGCGCTGTAGCCGCTGCCGCCAGCAGCCGCATCGCCCACCGCAAACAAGCCGAACGCGAACAGGAGCTTGGCCTGCCCCATGCACCCGAGGATGTTGAAGAAGCCGCCAAGAAACCAGCGGCTGGCAGCGACTTGCCGGAGTGAGCATCAGGGATTAATTCAAGATTCCTTGAAGAATAGCAGCAACTATAAAAAGCCATGCCACAGTGCAGCGGAAATATCGCGCTCACTCTGTGTCATGGCTTTAAGTATTGTTCTCTATTAGCTTTGTTGCGCTATTGCTTGCTTATTCCCGCCAGCCCCGCCCTCTTCACTCCGCGCGCGGCAACGTCCTGCCGCCGCTTGAGCTTAAAGCAGCTCTACGGGTTCAGAGCAGCGAACAACGTGCTGCCACCCGTCCCGGGAGCAGGCTCTATTACTGCCGCCCGCTCCCGGCGCACCAGCTCGGCGAGATGCGCCAGCGTCTCGCCCATGGCAAAGCGCAGCTGATGCGCGCTGGTTACGCGGCTGCGGAACATAGCCTCGCAGACGGCGAATCCGCTCAGCGGGCCTTCACCCAGCAGGGCGGCTGTGGCATCCAGCCGCTCCTCGTGATGGCGGAGCAGGCTGTCCAGCCGCTCCGCAAAGCCGGCGAACGGTTCCCGGTGCCCCGGGAACGCCACCGCCACCGGGTAGCTGCGCAGCGCACGCAGCCCCTCCATGAAGGTCAGCAGCGGCTGCGGATCGCTGCCGGGCTGCAGGCTGACATTGGGCGAGATTTGCGGCAGCACAGCATCGCCGCAGAGCATAAGCCCGCTGCCGCCGTGATAAAACGACACATGTCCCGGCGCATGCCCGCCGGTAACCAGCGGCTGCCACTCACGGTCCCCCATCGGAAAAGGGGTGGCAGCATTTATATAGGTTACCTCCGGCTGCGGGGTTACCTCGGGAAGGAAGCCCTCCAGATGCTCCCTGATCCCCTGAATCAAAGGCTCCGGCATCCCATGCCGGAGGAACTGGAGCGGCAGCGTCTCGTTCAGAGTGGCCTCCGCTCCCCAGGTCATCCGGGCTTCCGCATGAGCCCGTTCCGATATCCACACCTTGCTGCCGCTGCGGGCTTGCATCCAGCCGGCCAGTCCGTAATGGTCGGGATGATGGTGTGTGACAACAACACTGTGCACCTTGTCCCAAGAGAAGTCCAGTTCCTGCATAACCTCCTGCCAAGCCAGCTCCGCCTCAAGCGTATGCGGGCCGGGGTCAATCACCGTAAAGTTGCCGTCCCGGTCTGGCAGTAAATAGCTGTTCACCTGGCGCAGCGGCGGAGCCATCGGCACCGAAATCTGGATAATGCCGCTGTCTCTTATCTTGATTTCCGGCTTTCGCATGGAATCTTCGCCGCCTCCTCTAAGTCTTCTTCCCGAAACCATCTAAGTCCGGATCCCCCGGAAGATCATCCGGGTTGAGCTTTCTGCATCATAGTCGCTTTCATCGTAGCAGCCATGCACAGCTTCGAGGTGCAGTTCTGCGGCTGCGATCATCTTGCTGAACTGTTCCAGCGAATAGAGCTTTACCCGTTCATGGTAGCGGCGGGGCGTCTGATCTGTTTTGGAGGTAAGAATGATGTCTTTCATCACATAACCGTTTTCGATCCGGCGTGACTCATCGATGAGATTGTCTCCATCCTCACGAATGGAATGTGGTACAAGATGGCGGATCACATAAGCAGGGTTAAGGAAATCTATAATAAACTTGCCGCCCGGCTTAAGCATCCGGTGAATTTCCCGCAGTACCTTCACCTGTTCCTCATCCTCTTCAAAATAACCGAAGGAAGTAAACAGGTTAACCACTGCGTCAAAACCGCCATCCAGCGGCAGTTTCCGCATATCGGAGCGTATCCAGGTCACCGATCCGGCTCCCTTCTGGGAACGCGCCTCCCTCAGCAACGCCTCGGATAAATCTACACCGGTAACCTCGTACCCGGCCTCCGAGAGTGCCAGCGAATGACGCCCCATCCCGCAGCAGAGATCCAGCACTTTGGCGCCATGGGGAAGCGCAAGCCAGTCGATCATCTTTTCCACTTCGCGGCGTGCCCCTCCGAAGTCCCTGTGTCTGTAGACAATTAAATAGTCTTCTCCAAAGCTCTCTTCATACCACTCACTCATGATTTCTCTCCTCCCTCAGCACCTGCAAAAACCTCTCTATGTATGCTAATGTACCGCAATTGTAACCCCTTTTGCCGGCAAACTCAAAAAAGAGTCGCCATTTCGCCATACTTCCCGCGCCATGGCAACTCTCTGCTTATTCAACGTTGACGCTGCAGATATACCCTTGCCTCATAAGGACGAAGCTTCAGGTTCCTTAGATCTTCCTCTTTGGAAGGGGCATAATTGGAGATCAGCAGCTCCAGCTTCTCCGGCTGGAATTCACCCGGAAGCTCGAACACCGGCTCCTGGCCATAAAAATTCAAAATCACCAGCAGCCGCTGCTCCTCCAGCGTACGGGTATAGGCATAAATCTCCGGATGCTCCTCCAGCAACAGTCCATATTCACCATAAACGATCACCTGATGACTTTTCCGCAGCTCAATCAGCTTTTTATAGTAGTTAAAAATTGAATCGGGATCTTTGACTGCACTAGCCGCATTTATCTCCTTGAAATTGGAGTTCACTCTGATCCAAGGCACACCGGTTGTGAAGCCCGCTTCTTCTCCATCATCCCATTGCATCGGTGTGCGGGCGTTATCCCGGCTTTTTTGGTGTATGGCGGCCATAATGTCGGCTTCGGGTACGCCGTTTGAACGCTTTTCCTCATAATAATTGAGTGTTTCCACATCCCGGTATTCGTCGATGGATTTAAAAGCCACATTCGTCATGCCGATTTCTTCACCCTGATAAATGTAAGGCGTACCCTCCAGCATATGAATAAAGGTGGCCAGCATTTTGGCCGAAGGAACACGGTAGAAGAGATCGTCGCCAAACCTCGATACCGAACGCGGCTGGTCATGATTGCATAAATAATTGGCGTTCCAGCCCCGGTCATGCAGGACGGTCTGCCAGTTGCTGATGATTTTTTTGAGCTCCGTCAGGCGCCAGGGAACCACATCCCACTTGCCTCCGCCCGGTGAGGCGGCATCCAGATTCATATGTTCAAACTGAAAGGTCATGTTCAGCTCCCGGCGTCCGTCCCCGACATAATCCAGCGCCTGCTCCGGCCCGAGGCCCGAGGTTTCGCCAACCGTCATAATATCGTAGAAGTACAGCACCCGATCATGCAGATTCTGCAGCAGTGTGTGCACATGCGACAGGTTAGAGAACATATCATAGGCGCGCACCGTCGGCGTTCCGCCCGGATTATGCGCATCAGGGTAACCCTCCGCCTTCACAATGTGGGCGATCGCGTCAAACCGGAACCCGTCGACCCCTTTTTTCAGCCACCACTGCACCATTTCATGCAGCTTGTCGATTACCACAGGATTTTCCCAGTTCAGATCCGGCTGATATTTGGAATACAGATGGAGATAATACTCGTCCGTCACCGGATCCAGCTCCCAGACCGTGCCGCTGAAATAGGATTCCCAGTTGTTTGGCGGACCGCCGTTTTTGCCTTTTCTCCATATATAAAAATCCCGTTTGGGATTATCCTTCGAGCTTCGCGATTCAATAAACCACGGATGCTCATGGGAGGTATGATTTAGCACCAGATCCATCATCAGTTTCATGCCGCGCGAATGCATCTCACTGAGCAGCCGGTCAAAATCATCCATCGTCCCGAATTCCTTCATAATGTCGCAGTAATCACTAATATCATAGCCGTTGTCATGGTTTGGCGATTTATAAATCGGACACACCCAGATGACATCGACACCCAGATTCTGCAGGTAATCGAGTTTGGAAATAATCCCGCGCAGATCGCCTATGCCGTCACCGTTGCTGTCCATAAAACTGATCGGATAAATCTGGTACACGACGCTTTCTTTCCACCATTTAGGGTTCACTCCGGTTCCCTCCGCTTCCTTCAATTCCTGTAGTTTAAGATCCTGTCTCCGGCGAAACCGGCGCGGCTTCGCCCGGACATATTAATATATCTTAACCACACTGGAAGAAGACGATAACAACTCTCTTCTGTTATATGAATTATAAAAGGTGAAAAGCTCCTTTCGGAAGTCTTTCCACCCTTTTATCGAACTGTATAATCCCGGACATACAGTGTATGAATATACTAACTCAATTGCTTAATCACAATAGATGCATTCACGTTGGCTTGTGTGCCGCCAGCCAACGTCTGCAGCGTGACTGCTGCGGAGGAGCTGTGATTTCTCAGGGTCAGTACATCGCCGGAAGAAAGGGCGAATATGGCCTGCCCCGTGTTCTGCTGCGTACCCGCACCTGAGCCGTACACGGTGCCCGGAACGAGCGCGCCATTTACGAATAAGGCAAATTGACTTGGTTCTACACCCGATACTGAAAAATTAACTTCATAAATGCCTGCATTCGCAACCGAGATTGTAGTCGTTCCCGGGGCATGTGTAATTCCAGGTGTAAGGAACCCGTTGGTATCAAAAGAAACATCCGCCTCGATCGGCACAACCTGCGCTCCGAGGTTATACACATATCCGAACTGGGCTATCCCCCCTGCGGCACCCGTTGCACCCGTTGCTCCTGCTGGGCCCGCTGCGCCGGCAGCTCCTGTCGCTCCGGTGGCTCCCGCTGGTCCGGCAGGACCTGCCGGTCCGGCAACTCCGGCGGGTCCCACTGCGCCTGCGGCTCCCGTTGGACCTACAGGTCCCGGGGCTCCGCCTGGCCCTACGGGTCCGGGCGCTCCTGCGGGTCCGCCTGGTCCTACAGGTCCGGGTGGCCCTGCTACTCCGGCAGCACCTACGGGACCCGTTGGTCCTGCCGGTCCTGCTGGTCCTGCGGGTCCGCCCGCGCCTACAGGGCCCGTTGGCCCTGCCGGTCCCGGGAGGCCTACCAACCCGGCGGCTCCCGCGGCTCCGGCGGCCCCCAATGCTCCGGCGGCTCCCGCTGCACCCAATGCTCCCGCTACTCCGGCAGCACCAAGTGCTCCTGTCGCGCCAACTGCACCTAAAGCGCCGGCGGCTCCAGCGGCGCCCAATGCTCCCGCTACTCCGGCAGCACCGAGTGCTCCTGTCGCACCAACTGCACCTAAAGCGCCAGCAGCTCCGGCGGCGCCCAAAAGTCCGGCGGCTCCGGCAGCGCCTAATGCTCCAGTCGCTCCCGCTGCCCCGAGTGCTCCGGCGGCTCCGGCGGCTGCGAGCGCTCCAGCGGCGCCTACAGCACCGAGCGCTCCAGCTACACCTGTCGCTCCCACTGCCCCTGCTGCGCCGGCGGCGCCGAGTGCTCCCGCAGCTCCGGCCGCACCTGCTGCACCCAGTGCTTCTACAGCTCCTGCCGCTCCCAATGCTCCAGCGGCTCCAGCGGCGCCTAATGCCCCCAAGGGAATATTAACGCGAACGATTTGCTTTTTGACGATAATTTCCTTACAGTGGCATTTTCGGTTTACTGCACATTTTGTTTTTCGATGTTTTTTTCTTGGCAAGGGGCAAGCCATATCCGGTTTCTTGCATCCCCGCTCCTTAGTCTTATGCTCAGAGCGACCCATCCTCAACACCTCCAATAGACTTTATGTATACTACTCCATTCACCTATTGAAGGGCATAGACATCCGTCTCGTAGGCAATTATATATTTTTGCGTTTTTAGCCTTGTCACCTCCGTCTTCAGCTAATAGAACCGAACTCTCGGCGACAGCAAAAAAAAGGACTATTCTATTGCAGATTCTGCAATGAAAGTCCTTTAGTTTCAAACGAGATCTGTATTATTCCTTCTACCCGCAAAATCCCCAACCTACAGCAAACCCACCATCTTTAATCCTTCATAAATCCCGTTCTCGCTGACATGCTTGGTGACATAAGGAGCCACGGCCTTAACCTCATCCTCCGCATTGCCCATCGCGATGCCATGACCGACAAATTGCAGCATCTCTACATCATTGAGGCCATCGCCAAAAGCATAAATATCTTCCTTCTTCACCCCGAGATGCTTCATCATTTGGGCAATGCCGTTAGCCTTCGAGCCGTTGCCCGGCAAAACATCCATACAGAGCGGATGCCAGCGGATAAATTTGAAGCCGGGGTAGGCTTCCGCATACATATCCTGACTCTCCTTCGGGCAAAAGATCATCGCCTGATAAATTTCATTCAGCAGAAAATACTCCGCATCATGCGTCGGAAAGGCCAGCTTCAGCGATCCTATGCTCGTCTGAATATACTCATGCTCCGCAACGTTCACCTTCATGTCAATGGCATCAATATAGGCTACCGGCTGATCCTGCTTCTCGGCGAACAGCGTAAGCTCCTTCAGGGCAACCGTATCCAGCGGATTGCGGTAAATCACTTCCCCCTCAAAAACAACATATTGTCCGTTAAGCGAAACATACGAATCGATCCCCAGCTCTTCCCGCAGATCCTCAAACATGTAGGAGGCTCTCCCTGTAGCGATGGCCACATGATGGCCCCGTCGCTGGAGCTCCGCGATAGCTTCCTTGGTGGAGGCAGGCACCTGCTTATCCTCATCATAAATCGTACCGTCAATATCAAAAAAAATCGTTTTTGTAGTCATGGCTCTCCATCCTTCTTGCTTTCTCTATGAATCAATCCTGCTCAGATTGTAGTTGCTTACAGTAAGCTATGCAAGTTTTCAACAATAAACGCTGTTTTTTTACAGCAGAAGAACGTTCTGAACAATAATACCCGCCAAAAAAAGCAAGCAGCGTTCCGCCTCCACAAAGGAAGCGGTATGCTGCTTGCTTCATCACTTGCTCCAGGTGCTCAAACCGCATTCTGGGCCCGCTGCTGTTCCTCCATCAGCCACTGCACCAGCAAATACTCCGGAACGGTGTCTTTTCTGGCCTCCGCGTATACGCGGACCCGTTCCAGCAAACGCCCCGCCGTGTCGGCATTCACCTCAAGTCCTCTCTGTTCCAGCACATGGATTACACCATTGCTCCCGGAATGTTTGCCCAGCACGAAACGGTGCGTCCGCCTTACCTCCGCAGGATCAAAGGTCTGATACGTACTTTTCTGCTTCATCAGCCCGTCCACATGGATTCCCGACTCATGCGTAAATGCCAGCTGCCCCACAATCGGCTTCGCATCGCCGACACTGCGCCCGGAGGCGGCAATAACCTTATCCGCCAAACCCTTAAGCAGCTCCATCCGCACACCGCTCTCCCCGCCGTACAAATGCCGCCAGGCCATGGCAACTTCCTCCATGGCCGCGTTGCCCGTGCGTTCGCCAATGCCGGCTACGGTGGTGCTGGCCCAAACCGCACCTGCGGCAATGCCGCTAAGTGTGTTGGCGCATGCCAGCCCGAAGTCATTATGGCAGTGTACTTCCAGCTCCACATCCGCGGGAACCGCGCCGAGCAGCGTGCTTACCCGCTCCGCCATCTGCCCGGGATGATGGGCAGATACGGTATCCGCATAACGGAACCAGCGGATTCCTTCTTTATACAGGCTGTTCACCAATTCAACCAGGAAGTGCATATTCGCTCTGGAGGAGTCCTCCATCCCTACTGACACCGTCATTCCCAGCCTGAGTCCATGCTCCGCCGCACGAAGCAGCTTGTTCAGCCCCTCAGCCGGCGTCAGCCCAAGCTTGCCCTGAAGCTGAATCTCCGAGACCGGAATGGACACATGGCTCCAGTTCACTCCGGTACTGCGCGCCTTGTCGATATCGCCAAGGACCGAGCGGTTCCAGGTCGTAAGCTTCATGGGAAGCCCCAGTTCGGCGATTGCCGCAATATCCTCCTGCTCCCGCTTGCCCATGGCAGGAATGCCTACCTCTGCCTGCTCTACTCCGCACTCCGACAGCAACTTTGCGATTTCCAGCTTTTCCGCCCTCGTGAATGAAACTCCAGCCGCCTGTTCACCATCCCTAAGTGTCGTGTCACATAGCTTGAGACTTTTCACGGTTTACCTCCTTCTCCGCAGCAAGCGCAATTCGGATTACGGGTAAGCCCAACGCTGTAACAGGCGAAGTCGAGTGAGCTGAAGCGATGCATTACGCCCGCATAAGTTGTCCCTACCCTTGTAATCCATTTTACGGCTTCCAGTGCTGCCAAACAACCCGCAATTCCGGACGTAGCTCCCAAAACTGGAAACCCGAACGGTTCCCACTGCGGCTGCAGATCTGGATATAGGCATTCCAGGCAGGGCGTTTCCCCGGGAACAACAGTGGTAAGCGAAATTTCAAAGCCGTACATCGCAGCTTCCACCATGGGCGTCCCGGTATCCACACAAATGCGGTTCAACGTATATCTCTCCGGAAAATCATAGCGGGCGTCAATCACAACATCGGCGCTCTCTACCCAGGGTTTAGCAATCTTATATTCAATTTTGGAATTATGCCCTTCGATCTCCACATGCGGATTCAGCCGCTTCAGCTGCGCTGCCGCCGTGCTTATCCGTTCCATGCCCAGGTGATCGCTGTCCATAAGAATCTGCCGGTTGAGATCCGGTGCAAGGATGATTCCCTCATGGGCCAAAATAAGCTTGCCGACGCCAGCCGCTGCCAAATACAGTGCAGCCGTTCCTCCAAGTCCGCCGATTCCGGCCACCATAACCGTCGCTTCCTTCAGCGCCTGCTGTCCGCTTTCTCCAAGCAGCTTCAGCTGCCGGGCATACCGTTCCAGCTCCAAACCTCCGGCAAGCTGCTCCATCCCCGTCTCCCCCCTGCGACTGATATTCGTTTACTGGCTAGCCCTCCAGGCTAAGCAAACCGTGCAGGGCCGTAATTTCCTTATATTTATGCAAAAAAACCAGCCCTTCCTCCACACACTCCACCCCGTAGCGGATCAGCTTCTCTTCCGCCGTGAACGGAAAGGGGAAACCGGCCCGCAGGCTTTTGAGAACGAGGATCACCCGGCCGGTGTACAGCAGTCCGCGCCCGAAGCCTTCTCCATTAATCTCGGCGGTGCTCTGTACGATAACGCCGCTTTTTTCTTCCATCACGCCGGCGACGGCCTGAAAGACGAGCGGCACCTGATGCCGCACTTCCGGAGATACGGCACAGTTAAATTCCGACTTGCTTTTATCCTCGGCGGAAGCCAGAAACTGCTTGGCGATCTTTGCCTGCGGCGTAAAGGAAGCGTATTTGCCAAAGAAGTCTTCCGTATCCAGCAGATAGCATAAACGCCGGACAAAAGCATCCGCCGTATCCGGTTCCAGCGGCTTGTGGCTGGAGCGGCTGCGGCGTTGTATTGCCGCGCCTTCTTGTGCCGCTTCTCCTGACAGACTAATGTTCGTCTTAGCCATGGGTTCCATCTGCTCCCTCCCCTTCGCCTTCTTCTTCCGCCCGCAGCACCTTAGCCAGCCACATGGGCGGTTTGCCCTGAAGCATTTCCACCAGCCGTTTCACCTGCTCATCAATCGGACTGCCAAAGGGTACCTTCACCGGCATAATCTTGCGGCGGGTGACCCTCGCCGCTGCGGAGGCCCCGATCTGCATAATGAAGATCAGGGTACAATCACCTATCGCCTCCAGGCGGCTGTCGATCCTGCCTGCTTCATCCTCATTGAGCAGGGCGGGGAGCTTGCGCAGCTCCAAGAGCTCTCCGCCATTTTTGGCCACATTGTAAACAGCGAACATTGGACTTTGCCCGAAATGGGCATTTACACGGTTTCCGTCATCTGTGGCGAACGCTACCTTCACGGCGCTCAGCCTCCCTTCGCATCAACAAATTCCCAGCTTTATTACTCCATTCCATAGCACCCCTATAGCCGACCGAAACGGACATATACGCCCCAAGCTCGCTCCAGACCGGAAAACCAGCTGCCAGAAATGCAGCTTCAATACGTTCTGCTCCTGCGATCCCATGCGAGTTGCTGATCCATAAATCCGCGTCTTTTCCGAGCACCTCAGCATCATCCAGATCACCTACCCATACCTCCCGTTCCATACCTGCAACAATCGGAGTCTCATAGGATGCAATCAGCGACTTTTGTTCCATGCCCAATTCCTCAAGCCAGCTTGAGACGGAATACAGATGATCCGGCTCCAGCGCAGCCACCACCGACATTCCGGCAAATTGGAAATGTGCATCCAGCATGCTGTCAAGCAGATTCTCCCGCTGCCAGCAATAACGGAGCGGCACCGGCTCGCCGCTGATCTGATGCAGGAAATGCAGCAGATCATCTGTTGCCTTGAGTCCCATGGCTCCACTAAATACCTTGTAGGGTGTGCCCAGTGCATTGTGCAGCCTCCTGGCCGGACGTTCCATGCTGGCTCCGACGGCAATCGTAAGACCGGACTGCAGGCTCTGCAGCATGGAATCCAGCGGCACACCGCCTCGGGTCAGCGGGGAAAACCCGGTCAGCAGATGGCCGGACAGCGAGGTGGATATATCCGGTACAGCAATAACGTCAAATCCGAAGGAGGAGATCATTTCCTTCAGCTCCATCACATCTGCAGGTGTCAGAAAGGAACCCGGAAGCAGCGTAATCTGGCGGGTATTTACATTCCTTGAACCCCGGTGTCCAACCTGCTGGATCATCTCGTCGATCATTGCCTCCACTGTAGTGCCGAACCCTGACTCCAATGAGCCCCGAAAGTCGGGCAGCACGACAGAGAACGCCAGCCCGCCGCGCATATTGCGTTCCCGCTTATACATCTTGAGCAGGCTTTGGTAGTCCACTCCGGCCACATCGGTCAACTCCGTTCCCACAATGCCGATAATATCGGGCCGGTGCTTGCTCAGCACAAGATTGAGCGCCTCCTCCAAATTGCGGTTAGCATCGAAAATAACATCCATTTCCTGCAGCGCCGAGGTCTGTACGGCGATTGGCTCGCGGAAATGCCGGGTAAGCAGCGCTTTGGGAAAAGCGGAACAGCCTTGGGAGCCATGGATCAGCGGCATGGCGCGATAGCAGCCTTGAAGGGCCAGAACAGCCCCCAGCGATTGGCCAATCTTGATCGGGTTGACCGAGGCGGGCTTTTTTCTCCGGTTAACGGTCATAGGGCGGGGCCTCCTTATCCCATGGAGCAGGACTGGAGGCCAGCTTCCAGATTGGATTCGCCAGGGAATACGTCAGCTCCTTGGCCAGCCGCAGCAGCCCCTCATACCCGGCGTAAGCCTTGTGCCTCTCCTGGTTGATATCAATAAAAGGAATTTGCTCCTTCATCGCCACATACATATTGCGCCCGCCGGCGATCATGATATCAGCTTTACGTTCCCGTACAGTTTTGAGAATCCGGCTCGCACCGCCTTCCGGAATATATTCGGTGTCATCCCCTACCCGGTCGGCAATACGCCGCACATCATCCTCTGTGCTTTTGTTCGTGCCCACTCCAACCACCTGAACACCCAGTTCTTTAAGTGCGGAAATCACGGACCAGCTTTTAACACCGCCGGTGTACAAAACCGCCTTTTTCCCTTTCAGCAGCTTGCGGTACGGACGCAAATCCAAGGCCAGCCGGCTTTCTTCACGCTCGGTCAAACGGTCGACCCGGCGCTCCATTTCACGGTCATTCATCAGATACGCCATTTGGCGCAGGGAATACGTCGTTTCCTTGGCCCCGTAGAAAGAGCCCTCGAAATAAGGAATGCCATATCTCGACTCCATCTCTTTGGCAAGACCGAGCAGCGCGCGGCTGCAGACCACCATATTTACCTTGGCACGGTGCGCCCAGGTAATCTCCTTATATCTGGCATCTCCTGTAATACGCGAGGTTACGGCGATTCCGGCACTGTTCATCAGCTTCTCGATATCCCACATTTCACCGGCAATATTATATTCACCGATCAAATTGACACCGAGCGGAGTTCCCGGCTCCGGTTCACCTGTCCCGATCACATACTGCAGCAGAGCATCACCCGCCAGCCGGTTGCCCAGATTCTTGCTGCCGACAAAACCCGGGCTGTTCACGGGAATAATAGGGATATGCAGACGTTCCCCTGCCTCCTTGCACACCGCATCCATATCTTCGCCGATCAGAGCCGTCACACAGGTTGAATATACAAATATTGCCGGAGGCGCAAAGCGCCCGGCAATATAGTCGATACTTTCCTTCAGTTTCTTTTCCCCGCCAAAAATAATATCGGAATCGTTAAGATCCGTAGCGAAGCCATACTGGGACAGAGAAGGCCCGCTGGACAACGCCCCTCTGCTCTCCCAGCTGTTCCCGGCACAGGCAATCGGACCATGGACAAGATGCGCGGCATCCATAATCGGCAGCAATGTGATTTGGGCTCCGTCGAAGGAGCAGCCTCCGGCCGCTTCACCCGGTTTGGGCCGCGGACAAGGCTTGGATTTGGGGGAGAGGCTCCCGCAAGCCTCGGAATCAAATTCGTCTTTTCGCACAGGGTCCATCGGCTCTTCATCTCCTTCGTTAAAGGTGGATGCTTACTACAGGCAATCCTGCATCTATGAAACAGGAGAGCGACTATCCGGGGAAAACGAGAACGCCGGGAACTTAACTATTTTATATTCATAGAAATTCATGTGTTTTCTCTTACCGTACCAGATCAAAGTTGAACCCGGAATGGTTGCGGTCAAGCTCATCCAGAACAGTATTTACGATCAGACTGAGCAAATTCAGTGCACCTTGGTATCCAAGAACCGGATAACGGTGCATGTGATGACGGTCAAAGATTGGGAACCCCACCCGGATCAGCGGCACATTTGCATCCTTGGCTGCGAACTTCAGATGCGAGCTGCCGATCGCCAGATCCACCGGATCGTTCAGCAGCAGTGAACGCATATGCCACAGGTCTTTGCCGATATAAACGGCAGCTTCCGAGCCGTACGGACTGGAGGCCAGCAGCGCCTCGGCTTCCTCCTTGAATTTCACATCATTGAAGTCCACATCCCCATTCGAGCAGACGATATGCACAGGCTCCATACCGGTTTCCAGACAGAACCCGATGAGTCCGATGAGCAGGTCGGGATCACCGACCAGTGCCACCCGCTTGCCATGAATGTAAGGGTGGCTGTCCATAAGGGCGTCTACTACCCGGCCGCGTTCTTCAGTAAGCGATGCAGGCACCGGAAGACCTGTCAGCTCACTGATGGTATCCAGCAGCTTGTCGGTTCCTGTAATGCCGAGCGGTGTGGACATCGCAGCGACCGGCTGCTTCCAGGTTTCGCCGATATAATCCTGCGTCTTTTTGAGCGTGTATTTCTGCAGCGACAGCGTAGCGAGCGCGTTAGCGGCCAGAGGCACATCATCAAGCTTCGTTCCACCGTAATAATATTCGTATTCTCCCGTAGCCGGAGAGTCATAGTTGCCGCTGTGATCGCCAAGGAACGTATATTTGGTATCAAAGGCATTCAGAATTTTACGAATTTCCGCAAAGTTGCCGGTGTATGGCTCGAAACCGAGCATAACATTCAGCTTCTCCCCCGTTTCTTCGCCGCTTCCCGGTGTAGCCTGAATGCCTGAGCGGTCATACAGATAGCTGAGGATTCCTTTCAGCATCGAATCATACCCGGTGATGTGTGATCCGACAAAGCTTGGCGTGTTGCAGAAAGCAACCGGGAAGTCTTCCGAAATCACACCCTTTTGACGGGCATTGCCGATGAAGGAGGACAGGTCGTCGCCGATAACCTCGGCCATACAGGTCGTACAAAGCGCAACCATCTCCGGTTTGTAGAGGGCAATACTGTTCTCCAGGCCGTCAATCAGATTGCTCATGCCGCCAAATACAGCCGCATCCTCGGTCATGGAAGAAGAAACAGCAGGGGTAGGCTCTTTGAAATGACGGCTTAGATGGCTGCGGAAATAAGAATTGCAACCCTGCGAGCCGTGCACGAAGGGCAAGGTCCTCTCAAAACCGAGCGCGGCCATGATCGAGCCAAGCGGCTGGCAGGCTTTATGCGGATTGATGACAACCGCTTTACGGTTAAAGTTCTTCTCCATATACTCCGCGGATTGAGAGTACGCAAGTGCTTCAGCTGTTTCCTGCTCGCTGCAGGGCGCTTCGAACTGCCTTTTATTCTCCCGCTGCTGCACGAAGCGGTCTTCCGAGAACAAAGAGTTATAATCCGGAATCTCCAGTCTGTCTTTACTCATATGCTCGCCCCCTCTGCCTGGACTTTTTCCTTCTTGCTAATCAGATTCCACACCGGGCTGTTCACGGTCATATCCATGTCTTTGGCAAAAATCTTGAAGCCGTCGAAGCCATGATACGGACCGCTGTAATCCCAGGAGTGCATTTGGCGGAACGGAACCCCCATCTTGTGGTATACATATTTCTCCTTAACCCCCGAGCCCACAAGGTCAACATTCATTTTCTGTGCAAGCTCTTCCAGTTCATACGCCGTTGGATCATCCATAATGATCGTGCCTTCCTTCATCATCGGAAAGGTCTTCTCGTAATCATCTTTATGGGCAAATTCATAGCCGGAAGCCACGATGTCCATGCCGAGATCCTCATAAGCGCCGATCGTATGGCGGGAACGCAAGCCGCCGATCATCAGGAGCACTTTTTTATTTTCCAGCCGCGGTCTGAATTTATGAATAATGGCATCCATTTCCGGTTTATGCTTCGCGATCATCTTCTCGCAATTCTCCTGGATCGTCTCGTCAAACAAAGCGGCGATGGCGCGCAGGCTCTCATATGTTTTGGAAGGGCCGAAGAAGTTGTATTCCATCCAAGGAATACCGTAGGCCTTCTCCATATGCTCAACCATGTAGTTCATGGAGCGGTGGCAGTGAATCAGGTTAAGCTTCGCTTTATGGGCAATTTCCAGCTCATTCAAGGTACCGTCGCCGGACCACTGGGCAATGACGCGAAGACCCATTTCTTCCAGCAGGATACGGGAAGCCCAGGCATCACCGCCGATATTATAATCGCCGATAATATTGACATCATAAGGGCCGGTTTCAGCCAGTTCAGCTTTGCCGAGCACGAAGTCACGGATTGCATCGTTGGCAATATGATGGCCCAGGGACTGGCTCACACCCCGGAACCCTTCGCAGCGCACCGGAACGATCGGCATCTCCAGCTCGTTGGCCATTTTTTTGGATACTGCTTCAATATCATCGCCGATCAGACCGACCGGACACTCGGATTGAACAGAAATCCCTTTGGCGAGCGGAAACATCTCGGTAATCTCACGCATAATCACTTCAAGCTTCTTATCTCCGCCGAACACGATGTCCGTCTCCTGGAAATCACTTGTAATCTGCATGGCGGTAAAATTGTCGATCCCAAGCGTCCCGTTGGCATAATTGCGGCGGGTCCCCCAGCTGTATTGGCCGCATCCGATAGGGCCATGGCTGATATGAACCATATCCTTGATCGGTCCCCATACGACACCTTTAGACCCTGCATAGGAGCATCCGCGCGGCGTCATAACGCCGGGACGGGATTTAATATTGGACTTCAGCGCACATGTGCCGCAGGTTTTCGCTTCTTCCGTATTGATCTGAAAATGCTTTTCCCGGTCTTTCTTCGCTTTTTTGGGGTAGGCTTCCAGCACTTCTTCAACCAGTTTTTTATTCGCCTCGATATCCAGTCCCATTTGCTGACCCTCCTTTTCGTGGTGCAGGAAGCCTAAGCCGCCTGCGTGGTTTCTCGTGCCACAATGAGCGATTCCGGTGAATCAGCCGTCTCTCCACTCCCGTTCACCGGATTTCGCGTAAACTCCCGCCTGCTGCTTATTGGCCGGAAGCCTGCAGCTTCTGGATGGCTGCTTCCTCGTCTTCGATGATGCCGAATTCCATCAGCAGTTCCTCCAGCTCTTCCATCGTAATCGGGGTCGGAATCGTCAGCATTTTATTGTTCAGAATCTTCTCCGCCAGGATTTCATATTCCTTGGCTTGAGCATGCTCCGGATTATATTGGGCAACGGTCATTCTGCGCAGCTCGGCATGCTGAACCACATTGTCGCGCGGCACAAAGTGAATCATTTGTGTATTCAGGCGGCGGGCAAGCTCCATAATGAGCTCGTCTTCACGGTCCGTGTTGCGGCTGTTGCAGATCAGGCCGCCCAGTCTTACACCGCCGCTGGTGGCATATTTCAAGATACCGCGTGCGATGTTGTTGGCAGCGTACATGGCCATCATCTCCCCGGAACAGACGATGTAAATCTCCTGCGCCTTGTTCTCGCGGATCGGCATTGCGAAGCCGCCGCATACAACGTCGCCCAGTACGTCATAGGATACGAAATCCAGATCGGAATAAGCGCCTTCCTGCTCCAGGAAGTTGATTGCCGTGATGATCCCACGTCCCGCGCAGCCTACGCCCGGTTCAGGTCCGCCGCATTCTACGTTAATGATGTCGCCGAAGCCGGTTTGCAGTACATCATCCAGTTCCAGATCCTCTACGGAGCCAAGCTCAGCCGCCAGATGAAGCACGGTTTGTTGAGCTTTGGTATTCAGGATGAGGCGGGTGGAGTCGGCTTTGGGATCGCAGCCTACGATCATAATTCTTTGTCCGAATTTTGTAGCCAGCTGAGCCAGGGTGTTTTGTGAAGTTGTCGATTTACCGATACCGCCTTTACCATAGAAAGCGATTTGTCTCATTTTTCATCATCCCTTCGAAATGTTTATATTTTCAAAATAAGAGCTGTACTTGACGCTTTCGAGAATAGCTTCCTGTATTCCACCTTTGCGGACGAGAGGCAATACTCCGGCTTTGTTCAGGCTGACCCGGGGGCCTTCGCCGATACCGGAGCAGAGAAGAATGCGGCAGTCACTAAGAATGGAGATGATTTCCTGCAGCGTGGCGGCTTTATCGCCGTTGCAATCTGCTTTGCCGTGGCAGTACGCCTGGATCTTACGGACACCGAGCAGCTGTACCTCCGCTCCGTCGGTATCGTACACCAGGAATTCGGTCGCATGCCCAAAATGCTGATTGACCTTGTCACCGCCTCTAGTAGCTACAGCGACTCTAATCTTGGGAGCATTCTCCTGCATGTGTCTTGCTCGCCTCACTTTGACGCGCTCGCGGATTTTGGCATCCAGATCATGTTGGAACTGCGCCCTGGCTGCTTCATTGATTGCCGGATCGTCCTCCATCGCCTCCAGCGGGAAATCCTGGTTGCGGTCCTGGCCCAGCAGTCCAATGGCATCGGCCCGGCATTGCCGGCAGTGGCGCATAACCTTCATGCCGTCACGTCCAAGCAGCTCCTGCAGATTGTGCAATTCCTTGGGACGGGGTGCTTTGCGTCCGTCCGCTTCATACTGGCTGCCCGGCGCGATAATCAGCGGAGTTACATTATGCAATGTGGCTCCGAGCTCTTTTACTCTTTTGGACACTGCAGGCAGATGATGATCATTGACGCCCGGAATCATAATGGAGTTAACCTTAACCAGAATTCCGAGCTTCGCCAGCATTTCAAGACCTTGAAGCTGGCGGCTGATCAGCAGCTCCGCCGCTTCTCTCCCTTCGTACCGCACTCCCTCATCGAATACCCAAGGATAGATTTCGCGGCCGACATCCGGATCAATGGCGTTGATGGTAATCGTGACATGGCGGATGCCCAGCTCGATAATCTCATCCACATGCCGGTAAAGTGTAAGTCCATTCGTGCTAAGGCATAAGGACACATCCGGCACATGTCTTTTGACCCGGGCAAACGTATCGAAGGTCTGCTCCGGATTCGCCAGCGGATCTCCAGGTCCGGCTACACCAACCACCGAGAGCTGCATAAGCTGCGCTGCAACCCCTTTTACCTTGCGTTCCGCCTGCTCCGGCGACAGCACCTCACTGACCACGCCCGGCCTGCTCTCATTCACACAGTCGAACTTGCGGTTGCAGTAATTGCACTGGATGTTGCAGGCGGGAGCAACCGGGATGTGCATTCTGGCATAAAACCGGTGGGCTTCCTCGCTGTAGCAAGGGTGGCGGCTAATCTCCTCCTCTGCTTCATTTGCTATACACGACGACGGCTGCATTTTTCCCACCTCCTGAAAGTTTTGCGAGCTTTAACTCCCTTGAATCGCTTCGAGTAAAACTCGCTTCGGAAGCATATGCTTTGTTTTGCGGAGCTTAACATCCTGAAATCTTTACACTTAGAAGACTTTAAGCATGATCGGAATTAGTATGTTATATTTCATAACTCCAAACTTACTCAACCGCTTTGATTAATCTCATAATATTTTCAAACCCCCACATCGTCAATTGTATTTAAGCTAAAATAGCCTTATTTTTCCTTACGTTTGCAGTTTCGTCATACTATATGTAAGTTTACATTACATATATGTATCATGTTTCCGTTTCCATCTAAGTTATTTTTCATTGAGAATTAATTTCAGGAAGCATTGACATTAGTCTTCCGGTCATATATGATACTTTTAGATCAATCCTGCAACCAATAAAATTTAATATATCCCGTAAAGGGGAGTAGCTGTTAAATAAAGTCGTCAATACGAGAATATGAGGATATTCTCCGGCTTTATTGGCAATGAACTATTGTTAGCGAGACCTTTACCAATCAGGTTACCTTTATTCCAAAGGATAATCTGTTTGGTAAAGGTCTTTTTTATATAAATTTGGTTACACTATTGGTATTGCAGGGTTATTTTTAATATGTTCATCCAAATGAGGGGGAAACAGCAATGGATTGGGGATTATTATTGGAGTATGGCTGGGTATTGCTCGTTCTTGTAGCACTGGAAGGACTACTCGCCGCAGACAACGCACTTGTCCTGGCAATTATGGTAAAACATCTTCCCGATGAGGAACGTAAAAAAGCCCTCTTTTATGGATTGGCAGGGGCATTTGTCTTCCGGTTTGGTTCACTTTTTGTCATCTCGTATCTCGTCGATATCTGGCAGGTACAAGCCATCGGCGCACTCTATTTATTGTTTATCGCGGGGAATCATATTTTCCGAAAAGTGCTGTTCAAGAAGCCGGTCACTGACGAAGCTGCTGAGAGCGGCTCATCGGCTGCTGTCGATAAGAAGAAAAGCGGCTTTTGGTTTACAGTATTTAAGGTTGAAGTTGCTGACATCGCTTTTGCCGTCGATTCCATCCTCGCAGCGGTTGCCCTTGCGGTAGCACTTCCACCGAGCGGACTGGGCCACATCGGCGGCCTTGACGGCGGACAGTTCCTCGTCATCTTCGCTGGCGGATTTATCGGACTGATCATTATGCGTTTCGCGGCTTCCTACTTTGTTAAATTGCTGCATTCCCGTCCGGGCCTTGAAGTTGCTGCCTTCTTCATCGTTGGCTGGGTAGGGGTTAAGCTTGCAGTAATCACCCTGGCTCACCCGTCGCTGGGTGTTCTGTCCGAAGACTTCGCCCACAGCACCTGGTGGAAAGCGACCTTCTATGTAGTGCTGGTTATCATTGCCGTTACGGGATGGTTCATGAGCAGCCATAAAGTTGAAGAGAACGTTGGAGAAAACCCGGTTAAAGAAGTGGATAAACAACTGGGTAAATAAGCTTTAAAATACAGCCACAAACAATAACCCGAAAGATACACCTTCTGAACAGGTGTTCATCTTTCGGGTTATTGTCATTTATCCACGTTTTTGCTATTAATCAATAAAACCGAGCTGGATGGAGATCTCGTGTAGAGAATACAACTATTCCACGGATTCCAGCAAGATTCGGCGTCAAAAATATGCGGAGAGTCATTGCCTGGCTGTCTTTTTAACACTTATTGACCTATGATCTGATCGGTCTTTCCTTGCAGTTCCACTAGCTTCATAATCACCGAAGCAGCCGCTGCTTTCGTTACCGTCTGCTGTGGATTAAACTTACCGTTGTCATCTTTTAAGAGTCCCAATTTTACAACAAGTGCTACAGCTCCCTTATTGTTTATAGCTGAGCTATCACTGAACTGGCTTACAGTCACGTCTTTATCAAGATAAGCTGTGAGTTTGTTGTATTTCAAAAAATTAGCCAGCAGAACAGCAAGCTGTTCCCGGGTTAATTTACCCTCTACTTGCAGGACTTCATCCTTGCTGATCCACTTACGATCAGCTGAATAATTTACAGCATCATAATATGGATTCTCAGGCTTCACGCCTGCCACTGGTTTTCGCTCATTATTACTATAAAAATTACTGAAATTCGGATTAGAAGCTTTGGCAAGATAGGTTAACCAATCACCTACAGTTATTTCTTGATCCGGGTTCACTTTACCGTCGGCATCCGGAGTAATGACATGACGGCTTACTAATTCTGATAATTCTTGCTCTGCTGCGTGGCCTTTAATATCCGTTGCAGATAGTTGAATATCTTGCTGTCCGAGGTATTCATAGACCGCACCCCACTTTCCAGTGGTCGCATCTAGAACTTGATAGAAACCATTAGATTCATCGACGACTGTATCATATACCAGCTTCACCTTTGGTGTGACATAGGTATTATAAGTATTGTATCCACCAACCTGAGTATACTTCAGCTTTGTTTGATATTTAAGTTTATAACTTTCGAGCGCTTCCTTCTTGGAAATTGTAGCTTCAGGCTCTAATGTGATTTCATCGATACCGTTTATCCGATTCCCCATGTAAGAAACCAGTCTGCCGTAAAGATCCAAGCTTAACGTAATGGTACTGTCACTCACAGGAATCCCTTTATGATATCTAATAAACTGGTATCTGTATCCTGACCCGTCTGAAGTCTTACTCAAATTATCTCCGTATTCTACAAGCTTTAGCTTCTGGCTCGCCTGAGGGTATAGACTATTAATTAAACTAAGCGCTTTCACCTTGGCTTCAGCCTCACTAAGCATCTTCCCTCCAGCTGGAGCTGGTTCTTCTTTCTTAGTTCCTTGAATACCGTAGGCTTGAATCTGGTACTGCAATATTTCACCAGTCTTTGCATCTATCTCTGCAGAGGATTGTTCTGGATAGCCAGCACCAATGAACCCTTCATTTCCACTACCACCACCCCAGTATAACTGCCAGATCTTCCGATTCGTATCCTGAAAGTCATTTCTCAAGGTTTGCGAGATCAATTTTCGATCTGCTGGAATATAAGCAACCTTTTCCACAAGCTGTGCCGCTTCTTTTGCAGAAAGCTCTGTATTAGAACTTCTTGCCTGAAAAACATCCTTACTCTTCACCACTTCTGAATACGCAACTTTATTGGATACCCATTCTTTACCTTCATTATCTATCCGCTTGCCCGTCAATGCATCGATAGGATATAGAGTCTGTTCAATTGGACGCCAGCTTAGAATCCAGTTGTTAGGCCTTCCGTTCTTATAAATAGGAGTGTAAAAAAGACCCACATCAAATTGTTCCGCAAATTGCTTTTGTGCTTGTTCCAAGGTAATCTTCGGCACTGAAGACGGATACTCAAGCCCTTGCGAAGACTTAGAGAATTGCGTTACATTTCCGTTGCCATCTACAATTATGTTAATACTATCCGATCCAGAAGGAATACCATTCTTCAAGATACTGAAGTTATATCCATATTGAACAGGGCCGAATAAGGTGTTTGTGTAATAATTATAGCCTGCATTCTCTTCTAATTTCAGATCACTGCTCTTAACGGCTGAGGCTGCTTTAACCACAAAAGCTTTTGCGATCTCCAATGCTTGAGTCTTCGATATCTTCGGCGGATAATAGGATTCATTTTTCTCCTGCGAGAATGAGAGGTAGGTATTGATTATATCCCCATTATTGGCGTCTACCTCACTGCTGAAGCCATGCCCGATATTCCCTTCTTGAATCTGCCATTGAATATTCCAGATCATTTGATTAGTTGAAGCCGGATAGCTTTGGCTAGATCCCAGTTGAACATTGTTTACGGTTGCATCTTTTAGGGCTGGAAATAGCTCTCTTAACTTTGCAATGGCTTGCTCCTGTGTAAATTTAGCCTTTGTTGCATCGGCTTCAGTAGCCGTAGTCGAAGTAGGAGTCGCTGATTGCGTACTACCCTGCGTTACCACAGTCTCGCTACTATCAGATATGTTCTCGGCTGCAGCCAAGTCTGGGGGTAACAACAATGCGAGTGCCACTGAAGCGATTAATACCGTTTTAGCTGTTTGATGAACAAAAAGAGCACTATTGCTTTTCAAAAGAATTCATCCTCCTCTAACACGTGATTCATTATTATACCAGATATTCCCTTTCATTTTCCATAATTATTTAACGACAGGAAATTACGACATTTATGTGATGCAAGCTAAAAAAAGCTCCCCTTTGCCTAAACTCGACTAAGGAAAGCTATAGTTATATCTCAAATTAAGTTTAATTCCGCCACTTCATAAACTTATAATCCAGTACATCCACCAGCAGGAAGAGCACAAATCCGACCAGGCTGAACAGCATAATGCCCGCGTACATCTCCGGATAATCCAGCCGCAGCCAGGCATCCATAATGAAAAAGCCCATGCCATGCTCCGTCCCGTAAATCTCAGTGAAGAACAGCACGGAAATCGCAGTCCCTAGTGAAATCCGGATCGTGCTGAGTATAACCGACAATGCGCCCGGCAGCGTCACATTCCAGAACTTCTGCCCCGCACTTGCACCGATGCTGGTTAGCACATCGTAGGTGCTGTCAGGAATCGCCTTGACTCCGTCACGCACGGAGATGATGACCTGAAAGAGCAGAATCAGCATAATCATCAGCACTTTGGAGGTTTCGCCAAGACCGAAGAACAGCATCACGACCGGCAGCAAAGCAATCTTGGGAATGGGATAGGTCAGGTACACGACCGGATCAAGCAGCCTGTTCCAGACCGGTGAGCGGCCCATCAGCAGGCCGATCAGCAGACCGATCACCAGCGCCAGTGCAACACCTTCAAAGATCCGCAGCAGACTATAGCCGACATTCAGCAGAACCTCCCTGGCCCCCAAATGAAACATCGCGTTATACACGGAGCCGGGGCTGGGCAGGATGGAATGATTCATCAGCAGATAGGCGATATACCAGATGATATTCATACACAGGAATACTAACAACAAACGCAATACGTGATGAAGCCGCTGTTTTTTCACCATTTCTCCTGCATTACCTTTCTGATTTGCTTGGTCTGCTCGAAAAACTCATTGCTGTCCCGCTTGTCCTCATGCTTCATGCCAAACACAGCGGTATTGTCGAGAATTTCCGGGGTGTCCTGTTTGACCGATGGCATGACGATAATTTTCTGGCCCAGCAGAATCGCTTCTTCCACATCATGGGTCACAAACAGTGTCGTAGCCGGGTGAGCCTGCCAATTATCCAGAAAAATCTGCTGCAGCGCTTCGCGCGTAATGACATCGAGCGCTGAAAAAGGCTCGTCCAGCAGCAGGATTGTCGGCAGAATGGCAAATGCCCTGGCTATCGCTACCCTCTGCTGCTGGCCGCCGCTCAGCGAAAGCGGATAACGGTCACCCAACTCGGAAATCCCCATCGACGTCAGCCAATGATGAATCTGCGTTTCCCGTTCTTGCTTGCTGCCGCGCGCAGCCCTGGTAATCTTCATCGCAATTCGAATGTTGTCATGAACGGTCTTCCAGGGCAGCAGACCGTAGTTCTGCGGAACAAGGCCAATCAGTGTTTCTTTGTCATGCACGGATTTCCCGTTGAACAGCAGCTCGCCCTGATAACCCGGCAGCAAGCCGGCAATCGCCCGCAGCAGTGTAGATTTACCGCTGCCCGAGGGGCCGATTATCGTATAAATACCATGCTGCGGCAAATCCAGATTGACTTGTCCCAAAGCCGGTTGTCCGTTTTTATATTCAACCTGAAGCTCTTTAATACGGAGTCCGCTACTTCTTAAACTGGACATCGGAGATCACTTCTTCAGCCGATATATTTTTGGTCAGCAGGCCTTTTTCCCGTGCCCAGGCAAATGCCGCCTCAACTTCCTTCACATCCACCTGATAGGCAGGCAGGTACTCAGGGACTTTAATTTCATCCTTCAGTGTATCTGGGTAGCCTACTTCTTTGATAATAAGATCAATATATTCCGATTGGTCATGGGATTTCATATATTCCACTGCCTCATCATAGGCCGTGTACATATCGCGGATGGCTTGTCCCTTGGCTTCGATCGCACTTTGCGGGAACGCCAGCACGAACGGATTCACGCCTGCCGATACCGTAGAGCTAAGTACGCGCAGTCCGGCGGTTTTGCCCATGGTGACGAATGGTTCAGGCAGAACAGCCGCATCGGCTTTTTTATTCTTGAGCAGCTCCAGCCGTGTCGGAATTTGCGGAACCTCGGTTACTGTAATATCCTCTTCCGTCAGACCTGCCTGTTTCAGCATCATAGCAACGGTATATTGGGTAGAGGTATTCTTGGACAGAATAACCGTTTTGCCCTTCAGATCCTTCACTTCCTGAATTTCGTCATTCCCGGTCAGCAGATCAAACTCACCTGTTGTTGTACTGGTAATCTTCACGTCCAGACCGGCCTCGTTGTAGATGGAAATCGCCACCAGATCAGCGCTCAACCCGTCCACCTTGCCGGCTTGGAAGGCCACATCACGGTCCTTGGCACTCTTAAAGGTCTGGATATCCAGATTGACGTTATGTTTCTTGTCGAAACCTTGCTCGTGGGCAATGATGAAAGGAATGGCATCAATTGAAGGCAGCAGACCAAGCGACACCGTAACCGCTTCAGCCGGTGTATTCGTGTTCGCCTTTGCTTCCCCTGCAGCAGCGGCTCCTGTATTTTTCGACACAGTATTATTGCTTGAAGTTCCGCAGCCAGCGGCAACCATACTGACCGCAGCGACCAGCATAAACAGCATCATTACTTGTTTCCAGTTTTTTCTTTCCATGAATCTCGTAGCCTCCATCTCTTTTTCTAGTACTCTTGCCATGCGCATTAATTCACATATAGGCATGCAAAAACCGTCATGCTCCCCCATGAAGCATTAAGTAATTGCAATTTTACACCCATTGCCCTATTTTGTATATTTATAAATTGAAATAAATTGTTATCACGCTCTCCTATGAATATTTCCCGTAGTCTTTAATAGTGACTTTCGTCTGGCACTCCACCTCAACTTCAGGATATACCTCTCGCCAATTCAGAGCTTTCCACTCCTTGTAGGACAAGCTGTTTCTGACATGCACACCAATTCCGAGACTGTCCACGTTATACTGCTGCATTTGCTGGACCATTTTCCGGGCTCTGGCTGTAATATATTCTGAAATCTGCTTCTCCAATTTCTTTTTGCTCTTCTCCTCATCAAGCTTCTGCTGTCCGGTATATTCAATCACTGAACCCTGGATCGAAGCAGAGAGATCAATCTTAAAACGTCCATCCCCCAGATGGTGCACTTTGACCTTACGCTTGTTTAACAAGGAGCCGAACATGACAACAACCTGTTTGCCGTCCTCTTGCCCTAAACTAATTGCGATTTCGCCTTGTCTCAGATCATCACGGAACAGGCCGAAGATAATCCCGTCATCAACTGGAATTTTCGTGACATAACGGTCCTCCTGGAACAAAGCAATCCCGTCAATAACCGCCTTGTTACCGGCATCCTTTACTATAGGAGTAACGGGATCAATACCGTCATCGTTGTAATCCCTGGAAAATTCATAAAAAGTGGTTGCCGGGATGCTGTTACCGGCAGCCTCTTTCTCCAGCATATGGGTAATATAACGTCCGGTATCTGTATGCGGCTGAAAAATTTTGGTCAACAGTTCTCCAGCATCCCCTTCGACGACGGTTGCTCTGACCCCGAGCGCGATGGAAGGATCGCGCAGCAGAGTATCGATATAATTCTCCACACCTGCTCTTGCCAGCTTCTCTCCGAATAAGGAATCTCTTAGCTGTCCGCTGACTACCTTCAGATCGGTCTGCCTGGAGAAATGCAGCCGGGCTTCCTTGATGCTGTCCACTTCGGTACTCAGCAGTTCCCGGCGGATGGTGGAGTTAGGATCAATTACCGGAATGCAGGAGGTCACCTTTAACTTGTTATTCTCCAACAGATCATAGCTCGATGTCTGCACCATGCCCAGCTTTTCGAGAACCCGTTCATCGCTTTTACAGCCGGTTAACAGCAGCAAAACAGCCATTGAAATGAACAGCTTATTATTCATGAGAGCTCCTCGCTTTTCCCTGAATTAACAGCACTATAAGTAATAGAATCGGAAACCCAAAGGCAATGCCAACTGCCGCATAACCCAGATTGGTGATCCAGACGTTAACCTGATCCAAAGTCTTCGGAATAAAAGAGATACAGTAAGAAACAGCCATCATTACAAATACCAGCACCGATGTCTTTAACTTGGGTACAATTCTCTTTATAGCCTCCTCTGCCGCCCACCAGTACATCACTACAGTCATCAAAATTAAAAAGAGAAAAAATCCGTAGAGCAAATTTTCCAGCCGCTCAATGAATGGAAGCTGGATATAGGCCAGCAAATCAAGCACGGGATACAGCAGTCTTTTCAACTGGCCCAGGCTGAAGAAGCCGAAACAAATAAGAGTGAGACAGAGGTAGCTCAGGGATAACATGGCGTTGCCGACATAGATGGCGGCCATCGACTTTTTCGTTTTTTCCACGTAAGGAAACAGCAGAATGGACAGCTCATAACCCAAAAATGCGGCATACACTTCAATTCCCCCTTTAACCTGGTCATGTCCACCCTGGAGAATGAACGGAGTAAATCTCCCCCAGCGGAAGGCTGGAAAAAACCACAGCAGCAGCAGCAGCATCCATGTCGTCATCCAGAAAAAAAGCGTTGCTGATTTAGATATTGTAAATAGCCCTTTGATAAGCATTAGAAAAAGAAGTAGGTCTATAGCAAGCTTAAAGATCATCGGATTCGTAGTCGGGAAAGAGAGCATCTGAAATAAAAGCACATATTTTTTCCCGATCATGCAGCCGAAGATCAACCAGACAGACGCTAAGCACATGTAAAAAGGATAGAGTATCCCCTTAGGAATAGACTGTTCCATGATCTCAAAAACGGAGCGTCCCTTTCCCAGCCGAAAGACCAGAGTAATCAAATAAATATTAAATGACGACAGCAGGAAACAGGGGATCAGAACCAGCCAGCCGTTCGTGCCAAAATAATCGGCCAGACTGCGCGGCAGCGTAAACATCACGATCCCTGCCTGTGTCATATAGACCAGGACGGTAATATGAAAAGGGCGAAGTTTGTCCATCATAACCTGCCATTCCTACTTTCTGTTTTTTTGCCTGACCGGATTGGACGTTTGTGCCTGTGAGGGCCGGGTTCTTAACATAGAGAACGGCGCGCGGATAAATACATCCTTCCAGTCACCAGATTTCATAGGTGCTATAGGAATCATATAGGATGAGCCCAGGCTGGTCAGGCTGGATAGGTGAATCACAATTAGAGCGATCCCCATCACAAGTCCCATATTCCCCCATATTCCGGCAAGAATGATAATCCCGAAGCGGATCAGACGGATGGAGGCACTCATCATATAGCTGGGAATGACAAAAGAGGCGATAGCGGATGAAGCAACAGCAATAATAAGCACATTACTGGTCAGTCCGGCCTGCACTGCCGCTTGTCCGATAACAATACCGCCTACGATCCCGATCGTTTGTCCGATCTTGGTAGGAAGACGCGCACCCGCCTCCCTCAGCAGTTCAATCATGATCTCCATAAGCAGCGCCTCATATACAGGTGGAAAGGGCACCTTACTGCGCGATTCCGCCAGCGTTCTCAGCAGCGCTTCGGGAATCATCTCGTAATGAAAGGTGGTTACGGATACATACATGGATGTAAAAGTGATCGTAATGATCAGAGCCAGTAATCTCAATAGCCGCAGAGCCGTCCCCAAAGTCCAGCGTTGGTAGTAATCATCCGGGGAGGAGAAAAATTCAAAAAAAGCGGCCGGAGCACTGATGACTGTCGGGCTGTTGTCAATAATCGTGATGATCCGCCCGGCAGCCAGCTTGGATACAGCAACATCCGGCCTTTCCGTGGTCAAAAATTGGGGGAACACCGAATTCGGCCTATCTTCGATGAATTGGGTCAACGTGCCCCCGTCATTAATTGCATCTGTTTCTATTCCTTGAATCCGCCGCTCCAGGTCCTCAACAAAGGCCAGATTGGCAATATCCTGAATGTAAAGAACATACACACTTGTTTTGGATACTTCACCGACAGAGTACTTCCTGATTTTTAAATGTGAGCTTTTTATTCTGCTGCGGATTAAGGAAAGGTTTGTAAAGGCTGACTCCACAAAAGCATCGTGGGGACCCGCAATAATGGTCTCCGTCTCCGATTGCTGAACATTGCGGGCCTCCGGTTTATAAGCATTCAATAAATAAATGCTGTCCCGGTGAGAGACAGCGACACAGCCCTCCAGGATGCCGATAACCGCCGCTTTGCTATCAGTCACTTGAAGGAATTGCGACTGCGTGAACAGTTGTTCGGCTTCTTTAAGCTGAATGCGGGAAAACGGCTCCAGAATTTCTTTGATGAACAGGGCATTGTCCACAATAGCTGGAAAGTACACAATATCCGTCTGTATCTCCGGAAAGGTCCGGTGAATCAAATCGGCACATTGATCAAATTCTTTAAGAATATGTCCCAGCGTAAGGGTATTCTGCGGGCTTGAATCCATAATATTAACCACGCCTTCACCATAATATTTAAGGTAGTATCCCCAAAATTTTCATTGATATTTATGAATGCGCAGGAAACAGATGCTCTGAATCGAGATTGTCTCCCGCACAAAGACACCACTCTTTCAGGAAGATACAAAACCTTTTAAATATCTATTTCCAGCTATAAATTTTGTCTTTTTCCCGTGGACACCTCTTTTAAAAGCAGATCAGTCATGCTATAATGTAAGCGTAACCAAAGTAATAAAAATCTATTGATTTCATCGCTCAAGGAGGATGAAGGAAATGCTTGAAGGACTTAAGGAAATTAAGAATTGGGTATCGGGTATTTGGCAGCCATGGACCGTTTCAGGAGAGGAAGATTACCGGAACATGGAATACACCGTGCAGCGGCATCTGCACACGCCGCAAACCCCGAGCCCGCTTACTTATGAACAAGAGTCACGCATTAAGACCATCAAATATCACTAGCCACATCAGCTTTCAGATACAGCTTGACTAACCTGCTTATGAAATTAGGCCGCCATATCCGGGACTTAAGCTTCCGGAGCTGACGGCCTTTTATTTACGTTTCCCATTATAACTTCCAATCCTCCACATCATCATGCCGTAGATCGATCTGCTCCCCGGTTGGGTTCACAAGGTAAACCGTATCAGGGATATTATTATAAATTTTACCATGCCAACTCCATTCTCCATAACAAAAAACCTCCCCTCATCCCTAAGGATAAAAGAAGGCTTAAACGCGTTACTTCCGAAGCATTTGTGTTGATGGGTGGTCCATTCGCGAGTAGCTATTCTCGTTTCTTCCCAACTGCGCCAAGATAGATAACAAATTCTTCATCACCGTCTAATTCTAAAATCTCATCAATCAGCTTTTGATCATAAATTCCAATTGCGCAAGCACCTGCACCGATAGATTCACTGGATAAATAAAGGTTTTGGCATACATGTCCAACATCGATGAGGATTTTTTTGTGAGCTGAAATATCATACTTCCATTCGGAGCGATATGGTGTTGTACTCCATGCAAACAGGACAGAAGCCTTTTTTGCAAAGTTAGGGACAAATGGCTGATCTAAAGTTATAGCATCAATCTTCTGTTCAAGTTCATCTAATTCAAACATAAATAATAGCTTATGTTCGACAGGAAGGTATCTGTAGATTCCTTGTTGAATGTCTTCTACCCGCATAATAATTAAATAGGTTTCAAATGTGTGTGTCGCCCCACTGCAGGGTACAGTTCGCAGCGTAAGTCCGTTCTTATTAATACCAGTAATCCCTTGGGTAGCCCATAATAAATAGGATAACTCATCCAGACTTAAAGTTTCCGCAGAATAAAACCTTGTACTTCTTCTTTGATTTATACAATCAAAAATGTTTTCTTTACACACAACGTCTTTGCTGGCTTTTGGCAAATCAATAATTAGTGATTTCGAACCTATGGGCTTAACAATGGGTGGTTGTACAAGTCCTTTGATCTTATCTGTTTTTATATGTTTAAATTCATCAAAATTAGATTTTAGAAAGCGCCTTTGTGATTCGTATCTTGTCATAACAGATCCTCCTGAATTACCTTAATAGCTTTAATTTATCATGTCATAAAAATTAGTTTGTGATCTAACTCACTATTCAGTTGTTTTGGTGAGTAAACAAAAAACCTCCCCTCACCCCAAAGGGTAAAAGAAGGCTTAAACGCATTCATCACTGCGAAAGCACGGCAGCTATATTTTCAGCTCCCCAAGCTTGATCAGCTCGACAACCGCTTGCGAACGGCCTTTTACGTTTAGTTTTTGCATGACGTTGGAGATGTGGTTGCGGACGGTCTTTTCGCTGATGAATAACAATCCGGCAATATCCCGTGTTGTTTTGTCCTGCACGAGAAGCTCGAATACTTCGCGCTCACGATGCGTCAACAGAAATTTGCTATGATGTTCGTTCCCTTTCAATGGTGTCACCCCTCCTTGCTCGGGTTTGTTTGGTATAACAAGGTAAAGGGATACAGTCAAATCATACTATGTATGGGGCATGTTAATGGTGCTGCTGCTGCTCTAAAATGGGCAGTAGCGGAGAAAGGGATCAGGACAAGGCGTCCCATACTTTTTTATATCGAAAAAGCCGCCTCTAGGCGGCAAAATAACAGGCATCACCGGTCCGTCACGCCCTTTCGGTAACGCCGGTTTATCCGGTAAGCTGTTGCAACTCCAGTGTAATTTATGAAATGGATTCCATAGCAAGCGTTTTTATTCGTGAGGTTTCCCAGGGGAGATGTGATAAAATAAAATCATTATACCCCTGACTCAGGAGGCTCTGCGCCGATGGCAAATATAAAAGAAATCGCCCGCATCGCCGGTGTTTCCGTAACAACCGTGTCGCGAGTGCTTAATAATCATCCCTATGTCAGCAAAGACAAAAGAGCCGCTGTGCTTGATACCATAGAACAGTTAAACTACACGCGGAATATGAACGCCGTACATCTGATTACCGGCCGTACCGGTGCCGTTGCTGTGATCCTGCCGTTTATCAACTTCTTTTATTTCTCCATTGTCATGGACGGCCTTGCTCATGAGGCACTGCTCGCGCAGTACCGGCTGATTCTCTGCCAGACCAATTATTCACCCGAGGAAGAGCTTAAGGTGCTTGAAATGCTGCGCAATAAAGAAATTGACGGCGTCGTTATCGTATCCACAGCACTTCAGCCCGAAGTCATTGAGGAATACACCGCCTACGGCCCGATTGTAACCTGCCAGAACAGCGGGGAACGCCGCTTCTCCTCTGTGTATATTGAGCATTACGCTGCTTTCCGTCACGGCCTGCAGTATTTGATTGGCAAAGGATACCGTAAAATCGGCTACTGCGAAGGCAGACAGAATGGCAGCAGCTCCTCCATCCGCCAATCTGCATTCCGTGAGTTTCTTGCCGAGAACAAGCTGCCGTTTCAGGAAGCATGGATGATCTACGACTGTATGACCGAAGAACACGGGGCGGCCGCAGCGCGCTCGCTGCTTGAGATGCGGGAGCGGCCTAATGCGGTTATCGTTTCCGGCGACCATGTTGCAGCCGGACTGATAATCGAGTCACGCAAGCACGGGCTGCGCATACCGGAAGATCTGGCAGTGATGGGCTTTGACAATCAGCCGATCGGCCGGCTGCTGGAGATCACTACAATTGATAATCAGCTATACGAGATGGGGGCCTCCGCCTTCCGGATTATCCATGAACAAATCCGCGGGGACAGTACGCTCCCGGTGTACCGCAAGCTGGCATACCGGATTATTGAGCGTTCTACAGTTTAAAGGAAGCCTTTCTGAATTGCCTATACCAGAGCTCATATACGATTAAATACTTGATCGCCTCCCATCCGCAGCTTTACTGGTGCCTGGATGTGCTTTGCTTCCGCCCCTGTTTCAGGGGCGGATTTTTATTGCCTTTTTTCAGCTATGAGAAATATCACATTTTTTTGTTGACAGCCACTGTGCAGGGATTTATGATAATTCCAGCATAATTGATAACGATTATCATTTGCATACAAGTTCTTACAATAGAAAAAGGGGTGTTTTGATTGAAATTTAGTTACGCTGTTCCCGCCGGGCTGCTGGCTGCTTCCATTCTGTTTGCCGGCTGCAGCGGCAATGAGAACAATAATAATACGGATAACAATAATGAGGCTGCGGTAAATGGCAGCGCAGTTACAGCAGCTCCGGTTACTGCCGCCGATTTCTCTTCAGCCATTGAGCAATACCGGACCTACGTCATTGAACAATGTGACGAATTCGTCAAGCAGACGGAAAACTTTACGAACGCCGTCAAAGCAGGAAGTCTCGACGAAGCGAAGGCGCTGTATGCCCCGGCCCGTATGTACTATGAGCGGATTGAACCGATTGCCGAAGCACTCGGAGATCTTGATCCCAATATCGATGCCCGTGAAAATGATGTGGATGCGGCCGAATGGCGCGGTTTCCATAAAATCGAACAGGCCCTCTGGCAAAACAGCACGACTGACGGCATGACTGAAGTCGCCGACCGGTTGCTGAAGGATGCCCAGCTCCTGCGCGCCAAGGTGGAAACAGCAGAGATTGATGCGAATCTGCTCGTTACCGGTGCAGTCGAGCTGCTGAACGAAGTCTCTTCCTCCAAAGTGACCGGCGAGGAAGAACGTTATTCACACACGGATTTGTATGATTTTGTCGCCAATGTAGAAGGTGCGCAAAAAATCTACGAGCTGCTGAAACCCGAGCTTGCCAAAAAGGATCCAGAGCTCGAGCAGACCATCGGCGAACGGTTTACGGCACTACTGGACGAACTCGCTCCATTTAAATCAGGCGACGGCTATGTCTCCTACGAAACACTCAAGGAAGACGAAGTGCGCAAGCTGAGCCAGAATCTGGATGCCTTAGCTGAACCGTTGTCTAACATGGGGACTATTCTAGGAGTGTGACCGGATGAAAAAGCAGCCTGAGGAAGAATTCAAAAGTGAGCAAATGTTAAATAAAAAGCTAAGCCGCCGTGACATGCTGCGGCTTACCGGCGCCTCCGGGCTCGGCCTGCTGCTGGGTGGCACAGGTGCAGGAGGACTGATGGCCGCGCGCCAATCCGCTGCCAAAACACCCCCAGCATCATTGGATCCTGCCGCCGATACCCTCCCGTTCTACGGAGCACACCAGGCCGGAATAATTACACCTGCACAGAACTTTCTGTGCTTTGCGGCGTTTGATCTGACAACAACGAAGCTGGACGATGTGAAAAAGCTGTTGAAGTCATGGACAGAGGCTGCGGCGGCTTTAACCTCCGGCAGTCTGATCGGCAATGTCAACGACAATCCCAATCTTCCGCCGTCCGATACCGGAGAAGCCGATGGCCTGACCCCCTCCCGGTGTACGCTAACGTTTGGGGTGGGACCGGCTTTTTTTGATGAACGATTTGGGTTAGCCCCGAAACGTCCATCTTCACTTGCCGACCTCCCAGCCTTCACGGGAGACAGCCTGGAGCCGCAGTGGTGCGGCGGAGATCTTTGTGTACAGGCTTGTGCTGATGATCTGCAGGTGGCGTTCCACGCCATACGCAATCTCGCACGGATTGCCCGCGGCACAGCCGTGCTGCGCTGGACCCAGGAAGGGTTCCAGCGTACAGCGGGAGCCGATCCGAAAGGAGGCACCCCGCGCAATCTGCTCGGCTTCAAAGACGGAACAGGCAACCCCGATGCTACAGACGATGCCGAAATGCGCAAAGTTGTGTGGACCAGCAGCAGCGATGGACCTGCCTGGATGAATGGCGGCACTTACATGGCTGTACGCCGTGTGCGTTTGCGCATTGAGATCTGGGACCGCTCGACCTTGAGCGACCAGGAAGCGACCTTTGGACGGCATAGGCACAGCGGCGCACCGATCGGAGCCACTGATGAATTCGCCGAACTTAAACTGGACGCTGCCGATGCTTCCGGCAAGCCCGTCATCCCGCCGGATTCGCATTCCGCGCTGGCCCATGGTGACGGCACGATCAAAATGCTCCGGCGCTCCTACTCCTATTCCAGCGGAATGGATCTTAAAACAGGCCAGCTGGATGCGGGTCTTCTGTTCATCAGCTTCCAGAAGGATCTCATTAAACAGTTTGTCAGCATCCAGCAGCGTCTGTCCAAAAACGACCGGTTGAATGAATATATGGTTCATACCGGCAGCGCGGTATTCGCCTGCTTCCCCGGTGTCCGCGAAGGCGGGTATATCGGCGAAGCCCTGCTGGGCTGAACACGAAAACACAGCATGAGTTAGCAACCAGCATACTGACAGTCAGATCCGTTCAGCCTTCCCGGATCTGACTGTCCATTATTGAGAGGGGACACTCCCGATGTTATTTGCTAGACAGTATAAATATGGCTTGCCGCACACAGCGCTCCACCCGGCGAAAGCCAAGGGTAAGCTGGGCCTGATGCATGAAAGTGGGACGGGATTGGCGCAAGGACACGAGCCAGTGCTGGTGCATGAGTGCAGACTGGAAAGCACGGGCACCAAACGGATGCCGATGTCTGCGCGCGGGGCAAGCCTGGCGCATGGACACGCTCCAGAGCTGGTGCTCGAATGCAAGCTGGAAAGCACGGGCACCAAACGGGTGCGGATGCCTGCGCGCGGATTGCTGCCCGCGCTGAAGGCAGCCGTTCTGTTCGGCTGCCTCTTCGTGCTGCTGCTCTGCAAGCCAGCAGCTGCCACGGCGGCGGAAGACGGCCGGCATGACGAGCTGCTGCCCGCAGTTGGCAGCGCGCTCGTCGAAGCCGGCCAGGGCCGCTGGGATGCGGCCGCCGCCGATGTAGAGTCGTTCGCGGCGCTGTGGCGCACCGCGAACAGTGGTACGCCGGACCCGGCACTCGCCGGTCCGGCTGCCGCTGTAGACGCCGCGCTCGCTGGCGCGGCGGAAGCCCTGGCGGCGGGCGGCGGCACGCCCGCCACAACCGCGCTGTCCACGCTGGCCAAAAGCGTGGACGCGTACGTCACCGCCGCCTCCGGCACGGGCGGCGGTAACACCAGCGCCGCCGGGCTCGAAGCGGCGGCGAAGCTGTTGCCCGCGGCGGAGCGCACGCGGGATGCGGCGCGCAGCGCCGACTGGAAGGCGGCGGCGGAAGCCTACCGCGCCGTCGTGAACGGCTGGACGCCGGCGGAGCGCGGCATCCGGGCCGACAATCCCGCCGTCTACGGCTTGCTGGAGACGAAGATGAGCCTGCTGCGCGTTGCGCTGCAGGCCGAGCCGCTCCGCGAAGAGGCGGTAAAAGCGGAGGCCGAAGCTTTGTATACGCTGCTGGCCGACTACAGCGCAGGCAAGGCGGTTGACACGGGAGACGTGTCAGCGCAGCCTGCTTCGATCGGGGGGCTGATCAGCTACCTGAAGAAAGCTTCAGCAGCAGCAGAATCCGGAGACAGTCCCGGTGCGGCGGGAATCATGGAACAGTTTATTGCAGCCTGGCCTTCAGCCGAAGGACAGGTGCAGATCGCATCACCCAAGGTGTATGCGAATATCGAGAACGAGAGCGCAGCCGTTACCGGTGATTTGTTGTCCGATCCGCCGAAGCTTAATCAGGCGCTGGCCACCATGGACACGATGCTCGCGGAGCTGACTCCGCTGGCCGGTGACACAGCCTATACGGCCTGGGACGCCGCATTGATTCTGCTCCGCGAGGGCCTTGAAGCGATTCTCGTACTTTCCGCCTTGCTGTCCTATGTGAAAAGAGACGGCGGCCCCAAGACCCAGCGCTGGGTCTGGTCTGGTGCTGCGGCAGGTCTCGCCAGCAGTATAGGCCTGGCTGTTCTGCTAACCTACACCCTTTCACAGGCAGCCTCCGGAAGCGCGCGTGAGCTGATTGAAGGGATTACCGGACTTGTGGCAGTAGTAATGATGCTCACGATCGGCCGCTGGATGCACAGTAAATCGAACGCCGCTGCATGGAATAAATATGTCGGGCGGCAGGTGGACGGTGCGCTGGCTAAAGGCAGCCTATGGTCTTTATTCTTCGTAGCTGCGCTGGCCATTCTGCGTGAAGGGGCCGAAACGACCATATTTTATGTGGGAATGGCGCCATCCATCGCAACCTCACAGCTGCTGCTAGGGATTGGAGGCGCGCTGGTCGTCCTGATCATTCTGGGGTATGCCATTATTGCCCTAAGCGCCAAGCTGCCGATCGCTGCCTTCTTCCGCGCAGCAACCGTGCTGATCTACTATCTGGTCTTCCGCTTTCTCGGCGAGAGCATCCACTCCTTACAGGTAGCCGGGAAACTGCCGGCACATGTGGAGAATGGGCTGCCGTCGGTCGGTTGGCTGGGGTTGTACCCAACATGGGAGACATTGCTGCCCCAAGTGCTCATTCTGGCGTTTATTCTCTGGGAAATGCTGCGCAGCAGGTCTGCGGGCAAATCACGGACAGCAGGCTGACACTAAGCAGCCGGGACAAATAAAGGAACCATGCTGACGCTTTTTACTGCAGATTGTACAATAGATCTTTTTCAGCATCAAAAAGTAATCTGTGTATTCACTACAGAAGAATATACGGGTAACCGTCAAGATAGCCTTTACAACTCTATTCCGATGCACAAAAGTGTCCATTCGGCATTAAATAATGTTTGCTGTTTTGACTACATTGGACTTGCTCAACTGTGCGCATTTTCCAGCGTATCCACAAACTTAATGTGATTACAGCGGGAAATATGCACGTTAATTTTTAACGAATACTGCTTATCAACTGAATTACGTGAATTCTTACCGCTAATATTGACAAATATCCCAGTTAGTTGGATTGGAGAGTTATTAGCGGGCGAATTTCCCATTAAATTCCTCATTTGCGGTCTAATGTATTTTTAGTGCTATCTTTTCCCGCTAACTGAATTTGGAGCTGTAACACTTACCAGATTACACCTCCAATCTGATCTTCTGACCCAAGACCCACACGGCAGTTAGCATTTAGCATTTAGCAGTTAGCATTTAGCATTAAAAATTTCCAGCCAGTCATCTTCTCAACAAGGAAGCCGACTGGTTTTTTTATGTTTTATTGTGTTTTTCCCATAAATCCCTGCACTGCTTCAGACTTAGGAGGCTAATTGTAGGAATCTCCCCCTTGCAACGCTTGGAGATTTGTTTTATTCTAAGTATGAAAATAATTTTCTTATAATTATGTATAATAATAAAAATAATTTCAATCACTGAAATTATTGCATTCATTCACACAAAGAAAAGAAGGTGGAGCTTATTTCTCCTATCCTGCATGTCCTGGAGCACGAGAAGGGAAAGCTATCCCAAATGGAACGCAAGCTGGCGGAACGCATTCTGGCCTCACCAGCGGAGATTGTCCATATGGGCATCACGGAGCTGGCGGAGCAATGCGGTGTCAGTCCCGCGACAATTACAAGGTTTTGCAAGGTGCTGCATTTCAAAGGCTTCCCCGATTTCAAGGTTAAGCTGGCTTCAGAAATTGCCCATAGCGATGCTTCGCCGCAGGAAGGCGGCTCCTCTTATCAGGATATTGTCGCGGGCAATCCGCTTTCGGTCATTGTCGAAGCAATGCAGGCCAATCACCTGACTTCAATCCGGGACACCACCTCACTACTCGATCTGGAGCGGCTGCAAACAGCCATTGATGCATTGTGCCGGGCACGCCGGGTTGATCTCTACGGGATGGCAACCTCCTCTATCGTTGCACAGGATTTCTATCAGAAGCTGATCCGCATCGGAGTGAACTGCACCGCTTTTGCCGACTCACATATGCAGATCACTTCCGCTTCTTCGCTCTCTGCCGGCGATGTGGCGTTTGCGGTCTCCTATTCCGGGGAAACCCCGGAAACAATCGACGCCTTAAGCTGTGCCGGAGCCAGCGGTGCAGCCACGATCTCGCTGACTTCTTACGGCAGCAGCACGCTGGCCACCCTGGCGGATATCCCGCTGTTCTCCTCCTCGCTGGAGCAGGGAATGCGGCGGGGGGATATGGCTTCGCGGATTGCGCAGCTGCATATCATTGACATCCTGTTCACCGGAATGGTCAGCACCCGGTTTGGCGATTTCATTCCCAAGCTGGAGCAATCTTATCTGAATGTCCAACATTACCGTCATAAACGGGGAGGTTAATTCAAATGAACATTTTAAAATTCCGCAATGAAGAAGAATTCGCCCAGACCGGCGCGAACCTGATTGCCAGCCTGCTGCAGAGCAATCCCAAAGCCGTACTGGGACTGGCTACCGGCAGTTCACCGGTCGGCGTCTACGCCAAGCTGGTAGAGATGCACCGCAAGGGAAATGTCAGTTTCGCCAAAGCCTCTTCCTATAATCTGGATGAATATGTGGGTCTGCCAGTGGATCATCCCCAGAGCTACCGCAGCTTCATGAACGAACATCTGTTCAATCATGTCGATATTGATCTTACCCGGACACATGTCCCTAACGGAAATGCGGCGGATCTTACTGCCGAATGTCTCGCTTATGACAAAATGCTCGAGGATAACGGGCCGGTGGATCTGCAGATTCTGGGCATCGGCAGCAACGGCCATATCGGGTTCAATGAGCCGGATGCCAGTCTTAGCAGCGGCACGCATGTCGTGGACCTGCTGGAAGAAACACTGGAAGCCAATGCCCGCTTCTTCGACCGGCTGGAGGATGTGCCCCGCCAGGCGGTAACGATGGGCATCGGCGGCATTCTTAAAGCAAGGCAAATCGTGCTGCTGGTGCGCGGAGAAGAGAAGGCAGAAGCAGTCAAAAACGCGCTGGAAGGTCCGATCACGACACAGTGTCCTGCCTCCCTGCTGCAGAGCCATCCCAATGTGGTCGTTCTGCTGGACGAAGGAGCTGCGAAATGGCTGAAATAAATAAAACACCAGGCGTGCTGCTCTACGGAAAAGTGCTGACTCCCTCCGGCCTGATTGAAGAAGGCGTGATCGCAGTATCAGAAGAGGTTATCCAATATGCAGGAGAAGCCGCCTGGCTGCCGGAAGCTTACGCCCACTGGCCCGCAGGCACCCAAGACAAGAGCGGGCTGCTGATCCCCGGATTCGTTGATGTGCATGTGCACGGCGGCGCCGGTTACGATTTTATGTACTCGGATCAGGCATCGCTGGATATCATCACCCGGTTTCATGCTTCACATGGAACAACCGCCATGCTGGCCACCACCATGACCGCAGCCAAGAAAGACATCGACCGTGTTTTGTCCGAAGTGGCTGACTATCGCAAAGGCGGCATGCCATTCGCCCAATTGGCCGGAGTGCATCTGGAAGGGCCGTTCATCAGCCCAAAATGGTCCGGGGCCCAAAATCCTGAGCATATTGTCCCGGCAAATATCACATGGCTAGAAGCGTGGGAGAAGCAATATCCGGGAATGATCCGCCAGGTTACCCTGGCACCGGAATGTGAAGGCGCACTGGAAGCAATTCTCTGGTTGCGCAAGCATGGCATCACAGCAGCTCTCGGACATACCAATGCTACTTTCGAAGAGATTATTGCAGCTGCGGACGCCGGCTTAAACCAGGCGGTGCATATGTTCAATGCCATGACTCCGCTGCATCACCGCAAACCGGGCACAGCAGGTGCCGTACTGTTTGACGAGCGGATACGTGCTGAGATTATTGCCGACGGCATTCATGTGCATGCTGCGGCGATTAATGTGCTTTCCCGGCTCAAAACCCGGAACAATCTGATGCTCATCACGGATGCCATGTCGGCAACCGGACTCAGCGACGGTGAATATACAATCGGTGACCTGCCGGTAATCGTACGGGAAGGCATTGCCACACTGAAGGATAACCCTGATGCGCTCGCCGGAAGCACGCTAACCATGATTCGCGGTTTCCGCTATCTGGTACAGGAAGTGGGACTCAGTCTTCAAGCAGCCTCCAGCGCCGCAAGTCTTACCCCAGCCATATCACTGGGGAAGCAGCGTTTCATAGGTTCGCTTGAAGCAGGAAAACGCGCGGATATCCTGCTGCTGGATGATAATCTTGAACTGAACAGTGTATGGATCGGCGGACGCACAATCTCCACCGATTCACCGGTTATCTGAGCAGAAGTACTGCCAGGCATATAAACTGAAATGCAGCCATCCAGACCGGAAGCCGGTAGGATGGCTGCATTTATTGTAACGGCCCATTGATGGAATAATCCCGTTATTTCTCAGGCATACTAGCTCAGGCCGAGAGCAGGATTAATATCCGCTGCGTGTTGGGAAGATGCGCTCGACCATCGTCCGGAATTCATTGGCAAATCCTTTGAGCGGATGGCCAGCACGTACTTCTTGGGCATAAAAGTCAGCCCGTTGCACAAAGTCCGGATTGGCCGACACGTAGACGTTGTCTATGCTCGGATTATACTTCTTAACCTCAGCAGCAATCTTGTCCTTCATCTCCTCGGTAACATCTTCATTGTCAGTTATTTTATTGCTGTTATTTGGAGCAACGCTGCGGATCCCGATTCCCGTCCCCATGCCACCATCAATATCGCGCTTCATCCGGGTTCCATCGACCCAATTGCTTCCGGACAGGATACCGTTGTTGCCGTTGCCAGGGTAAGCCTTGGGATTAGCTGTACCTATCCCTCCAACAGTACCGGTACCGGTCAGGCTCTTCGGTACACCAGCCATCGAACCTCCTGTACCGGTCATGCCCGGATTGCCCGTCACTGTTCCTCTTCCCCGATTGCCCATAATCGGTCCAGTTGCCCTGCCTTCTCCGGGGTTCACTGTCATTCCCGGACCGTTCAGCATGCCGGTCGTGTTGTTGCCGAGCCCGCCGCCATAGCTGTAAGGACGTATTTTATCCGTACTTTTCACATGCATTCCGCCATCAGCCCTGTGGAAGGATACGGCGACATAGGCGCTTTTTCCAGCAATCATTACATTTGCCGTGCGTACCTCCGGCATCGCCGCAATGCGGTCGGCGAGCTCCTGGCTCATCTCCATTTTGTCGAAGGCATTGTTCCGCACAGAATTGGTATTAATGCGGCCATCGTTCATTTTCCGTACACTTTTTGTCTGAACATTAGTTCCATTTGCAGAGTTATTGTCACCGCAACCTGTAATACTGACCATGCCCAGAAGCAGCGCGGCAGAGACTGACATGCTGATCTTTGATCGCAACATGAACTCATCCTCCATCTCATTAAATTATGATGTATGCAGCGTAACAATCGTTAGCATGGCCTCCACCGGTTCAAGCTATCCTGAAAGGATTTGGTACTCTCTCCCCTGCACCGTCACATGCGGGGAAACATTCGCGTATCTTATAAACAGTAGGCCGTATTCACAAGCGAGCCGTGATTCTCCGCAAAGTAAAGTCAGGAGGGGTGAGCATGAAGGTTTTATTTACGTTTTATGTACCCAGCGGCGGGGTGGAGACACTCAACAAGCTAAGGTGCGAAAGCCTGCAGCGCAGCGGTATTGAATGCCATGTTCTATACCTCATGCCGGGGTCTGCAAGCCAGAATATCACAAACTTCCCCGTGTTTATCACTTCCCGGGATGAAGAAATCAAGGAATTACTCGATACTCAGCACTATGACGCCATTATTGTTACATCGGATTATTTGTTAATGGAACGTCTGCGTTGTCTAGGCTATGAAGGCATTCTGATATACGAAGCCCAGGGGCTCGGAAAACGGGCTGATGCGGAGAGTTTGATTATAGAGGCCGTACCTTATCTGAGAGCCCACTGCAATGCTGTACTTATACCTCCTACCGATCATTTACTGGAGCTGTTTATTTCTGTCTGTCCCTGGCTCCACCGGTATGTAATCCCCAATATCGTGGATGTCCAGTCCTTCCGGATGATCCCCGGTGAACCTCCCTGCCATCCGGTAATTGCCTGGGTAGGCCGGCTTGAAAACAACAAGAATTGGAGCGAATACTTGAAGATCGCCCATCAGATCCGCCTGCACAAACCCGCTCTGCATCTGTGGATGTTCCATGATCCGGACCTTGCCTCCGAGGAGCAAAAGCAGCTGTTCCATGAGGAACTGCACGCTTTAGGACTGAATGACCGGCTGAATGTATTTACCAACATGCCCAACCATATTATGCCCGTCTATTATTCCTCCATTGCCGGTTCCGGCGGCTTTCTGCTATCCACCTCCATTACAGAAGGATTCGGGTATGCAGTTGCCGAAGCCATCTGCTGCACTTGTCCTGTACTTAGCACCGATTCGGACGGTGTCCGGTCTTTTATTGTTCATAATCACTCCGGCAAATTTTATCCGCTTGGCAATGTGGAGCAGGCTGTCAGTGAAGGCCTGGAGCTGATGGATAATCCTGCACTCCGCAGCCACATCCGCGAGCAGGGAAGGCTCCATATGATTTCACGCTTCGGCTCCGAAAGTTATGCCCATTCCTTTCGTGAGATGCTCAACTCCTTTTCCATCTTTTAACGGCCGATGCCAAAAGAACCTTCAATCCACCGGAAGACCGTGGAAATGAAGGTTCTTTGTGTGTCTTGAACAAATACTCAACCCAGCCTCGATACGATCTCATACATCTCATTCTGAAAGATTTGCACGCTTTTCTCCCAGGTGAAACGCAGTGAGTCACTCTCTCCTCTTAGGGCAATGCGCTCGCGCAGTTCTTTGTCCCTGATTAAAGTGATAATATCATCGGCCAGACGGTTTTCATGCCGGTAGGACATCAGACAGTTGTGGCCGTGGACACCGTATTCGAGATTTCCCCCGGAATAAACCGTAACTAATGCAGCCCCGCAGCGCATCGCTTCCAGACCCGGCAATGAACCGGTATCGTACGTGCTGGAGCTGACAAAAATGTCGCTTTCATTATAGTGGTAGCACAGCTCCGTATCGTTTGAAGGCGTGCGTACATGATAACGGTCATCGGCGAGCAGAGTCTGGAGTGCAGCGGATTCGGCATATTCCCCCGGCGGTGTTATCAGATATAATTCAATCTCCGGATGATGCGCCTTGACCAGATTGAGCTGCTGCAGCAGATAGTCCTGTTCCCGGTGGCCGGAGAACCCCCCTTCCGGCTTGCGCATAATTGCAGAGACTACCAGCTTGCCTTGCGTGTTCCGCCTGTGTGTATTATAAAAGTCAGGATTCACCCCAATCGGCACGATCCTGCCTTTAATCCCATGATTAATCCGGACAATCTCCTGCTGCCACCGGGACAGCACAAACAAATTGCGGGCAATATGATAAGAAGAGAAGGACTGATTATTATCCGGCAGAAAAGTCGGTTCATAACATAACGCCAGGCGAATATGCAATCCCTTGCCCTGTTCACTGGCCCGCTGCGCCACAGGCACGGTAGTGTAGTAATTCGAAATAATGACATCGCTATAAGGAAAATCGTCCTCTGACAGCTGGCTGAAGCTGGAGTAGAGGACCTTGCACTTCATATCATATTCGACAATGCCGTGATTGGGCATAAGAATGATCACTTCATGGCCGATGATTGCCAGACGGTTGGTAAGTTCTGCGAGCATACGCTGCGCCCCGCCCCTGGACAATGTCAGAATCGGGAATGTCAGTCTCATTTCCCTCTCTCCTTTCTCAGCAGCTGCGCGAGAGATCTATGATGCTTCGCCTGCACCATTTTAATCTCCTTGTTCTGCGCTTCACTGTGAATCACAGAGCTCATCTCCTTGTGTATACGATAATCAAGCAGCGGCTCCTCAATATAAGACCAGTGGTAATGCGGCAATATACGCAGCCACAGGTCATAATCCTGTGTATATAAAAAGCCTTCATTAAAAATGCCCACGGTGCGGAAGATATCCATATCGAGCAGAACAGAGCTGCCGTTAACCGGACAGCCCGTCATCATGGTCGCGATAAGCTGGCTTCTATCCGGAAAGGGGACCTTTACGACCTCGGAAACACGGTCCCCTTGTTCATTAATATAATAATAGGCGGTATGGTTAAATGACGTTCCTGTGCTGCGCAAAGCCTCCATCTGCAGCCGGATTTTATCGGGATGAAACAGATCGTCAGCGCTTAACCAAGCAAAATAAGACCCGCTGGCCGCCTTGATACCCAGGTTGAGCGCAGATGCGGTGCCGCCGTTTGATTTGTGAAAGTACTTAATCCTGTCTCTGTAAGGAGCCAGCTTCTCCGTATGCAACAACGATCCGTCATCCACTACGATAATTTCAATATCCGGGTAGCTCTGGGCCAGCACACTTTCCACTGCTAGATCTACGTAAGGGCAATTGTAGAAGGGGATGACCACCGAAACCTTGGACTTATTCTGATTCATGCGCTCACCTCCTTCCCGAAGTATTGTTTATACTGTCTTGCAGGCAAGCAAGGCATCCAGCGGCTCATGATCCTCTCCGAACGCTTCCCGGAAGGCCGGATTCTCTGCATGGTGAAAGCCTTTAAGCACGGTTACCGAGTAGCCCAGCCCCAGGAAATCCTCCGGTTCCCAGCCGCTCCAGTGTTTTTGATAGTACTCTCCCTGCAGGTGAAAATGATCTGTCCCTTCCTGCGGAAAAAATCCGCGCGGAGTGAACACCACCACACGATTGGTGGCGATCAGCTCCGCTTTTTTGAGAAGCTCCATTCCTTCCTTCATGGAGAAATGCTCCAGCGAATCGATTAATGTCACCGCCGAGAACGTACCCGGCAGAAAGAGCTTATCAATATGGCTGGCATCGGCATGCACCGGGATAATATGCGGCGAGGTATATTTGCGGTGCAGCAGATAAGGCCTGTGAATATCCAGGCCGACTACCAGAGCAGCTTCATAGCGTTCAAGCAGAGTACCGGTGCCGCTGCCGATATCCAGAATGCTCTCGGAGAACTTGAGATACTCCAGCAAGACCGGCAGGAAATCTTTCACTGCAATTTCCCGGTACATAGGCTTCCCCTCCCTATAATTAATTGCATGAGTCTAACCGCCCATAGAGGTGATCAAACCGCGGAGCAATCCGTGATAACGGGCATTGGTCGCGGCGGCTTCAGCCATAATCACATCATAATGCTTAAGGGTTCCCATGCCGCTGTGGCGGCGGTACGCCGTTAAAGACTGGTTCAGCATAATCGGAGGATATCCGTTCAGAATCGCCCGGAGCCACAGATCATAATCATGCGTGTAGGGCAGTGCTTCATCAAACAGACCGATAGCGCCGAACAGCTCCCGCTTGAACATTACCGTACAGCCGTTAATCGGATTTCCCTGAAGAAAGCAGCGTAAATAGTCCAGGTGATTCGAGAATACCGCCGCCGCGTTCATTTCGGTCAGTTGTGATTCTCCGTTGATAAAATTAAAGTTCGTGTAAGTGATAAGCAAACGGTTCTGTTCCATGAACAGAACCTGATTGTTGATCTTGTCACGGTAGAACATATCGTCAGAGCTAAGCCATACGACATAGTCTCCTGTAGAATGTTTGATGCCGTGGTTCAGTGCGGAAGCGGTACCCCCATTGCTTTTGCCGAGATAATGAATCTTGGGCAGATAGGGCATAATCCGGTCCATATGAGCTGTGGAGCCGTCATCGACGACGATGATCTCATAAGGCTGCCAGGATTGGGACAAGGCGCTATGCAGCGCCTGTTCAATATAAGGACAATTATAAAAAGGAATTATCACCGATACTTTTGGATTCATTACATCCTTCCTTCCCTACTGACACGATAAAAGTCCACAATATCTGCAAGCGACTGCTCAAGCTGGATTGCCGCACTCCAGCCGAGTGCAGTTACATTGTCTTCAGATGTTTCAGGTTGCGTGACCGAACCGGGCAACACTCCGGAGTCTGCTTCCGCAGGAATCCCGGCTTCCGGACCCCAGTCCATTCCAACGGGTACCACGGCATGAGCCAACAGCTTCTCCGCGATCTCCCCCAGCGTGCGCTGCTTCCCGGAATCGATCCGGTAGACCTTTCCTGTCTCTCCCTTGCGCAGGATATAGTCATAGGCCCTTACGGCGTCGCGCACATCCAGAAAGTCCCGTAATTCAATCCGTGAAGAAAGCCTGAAAGGCGGAATCTCTTCGTCCGTACCTGAGGCGGCTTCACTCCGCACAATATGCTGAGCAAGCAGGGAGCAGAAGCCGGTGGAGGGGCCGGGGCCGATCAGGTTGCAAGGCTCCGCCAGCAGCACGGGTTGCTTGAACAGAGTTCCCCAGGCGAGCGATACCAGTTCCTCCAGTGTTTTGCTGAGGCTGTAGGGATGCGGCGGACCCACATCGGTTCCGGGTCTGTACTTGAGCCGGGAGCCGGCCACCAGAATACGGCTGGCCGGCTGGGCACGCAGCGCCTCAAGCAGATACAGGGTTGCCATAACATTCGTCTCCATATAAAGCAGGGGATCCCGCCACGACTCCGGTACCGAATTTCTGCCTGCCAGATGCAGCACTTCGTCTGGCTGGACCTGCCCGATCATGGCATGGACCGCCTTGCGGTCGCTTAAATCGCAAACATATTGCTGAACCCCCTCCGGAAAAACAGCGGACTCCGCTGCCGGATGGCGCACTACAGCGGTCACTCCTGCTCCGCCAGCCCTGAAATAGGCAACGGCGTGCCGGCCGGTAAAACCGGCGGCTCCGGTAATCAGCAGCTTCCGCCCCTTCATGTGGACTCCTCTGAGCGTTGCATCCAATCAGCCAGCTCTGCCAGCATTTCCGGATAGGAAGGCAACTGGATCTGGACATCAGCTCTTGTGTTTACCAGTGTACGGTCCTGAATATGCACAACTTCGGGAATGATCTCAACATCTTCCTTATGAAATGCATACTGCAGATGCCGGAGCAGTTCATATTTACTGACCGGTTGGGGATGGGCCAGATGAATCAGGCCGGATACCTCTGATTCCAGCAAGCCATCCACTGCCTTGGCCAGCTCGAGTGTTGTCACGCCATTCCACATGACCCGTTCATAGCCGGAGACCGGCCCTTTCTGGGATAGAAACCACTCCATCAGGCCGATGCCGCCGGAGCGGATTTCCGGTCCGATAATGGAGGTGCGGATCGTTAAATGGCCGGGCGCACGGATCTCTCCGAGACTCTTGGTAATCGCATATACAGAAGTGCCGTCAGGCGTATCATCCTCCGTGTAACGGCCCCGTGTTCCTTCGAACACGCAGTCGGTACTGATGTGGATCAGCCGGGCATGAACGGCATCCGCCGCACGGCGCAGCCGGTGGGGAAGAAATCCGTTCACATGGTAGGCACCAATCCGGTCACGCTCAGCAAATTGATTCAGTACTCCCAGCGCATTGATAATGCAGTGGGGGGAGACGATTTCGACCAGTTTCTCCACGCCGGCGATATCGTCGGCATCTACATACAGCCCGCCAAGATCACTCTTATCCCGGGTTGTATGGAAGACATGATGTTTGCCCTGGCGGCGAAAATACGCCGCCAGCATATGACCCGCCATACCGTTTCCGCCGAGGATAAGCAGCTTCATTGGAGGAAACCTCCCCGGATCAGGATATTCTTGATCTCCTCCTGGTCCATCAGGTTGGTCTCCGAGCTAAAGCTGTTGAAGGAAACATGCGGATAGCTGCTGTAGTGGGCTTTCAGCTCCGGCATATCCAGCGTAGGGAGAATAACAAGATACTGCTCATCGTAAACGACGGTGGTCAAGCTCTCGAAGTCGCTCATCAGGATTTCATGGATTTTCTCACCGGGGCGGATACCTGTTTCAACAATGCTTACATCACGTCTTCCCGAGTTTTCAATCAGCACCTCGGCCAGATCGACAATCCGGCAGGTCGGCATCGTCATGACGAAGATTTCTCCGCCGATGCTGACCTCGGACGCTTTGAACAGCAGGGTGATGGCATCGCGCAGGGTGAAGAAGAAGCGGGTCATTTTCATATCTGTAATGCGCACCTGGCCCTTATCCTTAATCTGCTTCATGAACAGATGGACCACGCTGCCGTTCGTCCCCAGCACATTGCCGCCGCGTACGGTCACAAACCGTGTGCCTGTGCCGAGCAGGTTCGCGTACACAAACAGCTTTTCGCCGATCGCTTTGGTCATGCCGTAGAAGTTGGACGGATTGGCCGCTTTATCGGTGGAGATGTAAATCGCTTTTTCTACATTATTGGCAATAGCTGCTTCAATGACGTTCTGGGTGCCGACGACATTCGTCTTGAGCGCTTCATACGGCTGATCTTCGCACACCGGAACATGCTTCAGCGCCGCAAGATGGAACACATAATCCACGCCGCGGCATGCGGCCACAAGAGCATCTTTATCACGGATATCGCCGATGATGAAGGTGAGGCGGCTATCCTCATATTCGCGGCTCATCGACACCTGGGCTGACTCGCTGCGGGAGAAAATTACGATTTCCTTAGGATTCTGCGGCAGAAGCTGCCGGATGAGTTCATGCCCCCAGGAACCGGTTCCGCCTGTGACCATAATCCGTTTATTATTGAACATGCAGGTTCCCTCCAAGCAAAAATTTAACTACCTTTGCCGAGACATCCGGTGTCTTGTAGCCTTCCGGTGCCTCCCATTCCGGACTCAGCGACGTCATCAACCGGGTACAGCGCAGAATGCTGTTCTGCTCTACTCCCGACACTACATTACTGCCGCAATCCACCGTCTCCGGACGTTCTGTCGTCCTGCGGATCGTTACGGTCGGCACTCCCATCAGGCAGCACTCCTCCTGGACGGTTCCACTGTCGGTAATTGCACAGAGGGCATAACGTTCCAAATGGACAAAATCGAAAAATCCGAAAGGATCATGGAATTCCACAAGAGGGTTCATCTTTAGCGGGAATTGCTCCGTCAGCTTGGAGCGTGTGCGGGGATGGATACTGCAGATCAGGCGGATTCCAAAATGTTCAGCCACAAGGCACAGGCCGGACATTATTTGCAGCAGTGCTTCGGGATCATCGACATTCTCGGCGCGATGGGCAGTGACTAGAAAATAATGGCCTGCCGTAAGATTCAGCCGGGCCAGAATATCGCTGGCTCTAATTTGTTCTTCATAATGTGTAATGACCTCGTGGATCGGATTGCCGGTTAATATGATACGCTGGCTGGGAAAACCTTCACTCAGCAGATGCCGTTTGCTCTGCTGCGTATATGGCATATTAATGGTCGAAACGGCATCTATGACACGGCGGTTTTTCTCCTCCGGCACTTTCAAATCGTAGCAGCGGTTCCCCGCCTCCATATGCACGACCGGGATACCCATGCGCTCCGCGAGAATTGCACACAGCGCACTGTTGGTATCTCCGAGCAGCAGCACCCGGTCCGGCTGTTCTTTGAGCAGAATGTTTTCCAGGCTTCCGAACATGGCGGCAAGCTGCCCGCCAAGCCCGGCTTGCTTATCCTGCAGCACATAATCCGGTGCCCGCAGCCCCAGCTCTTCAAAGAATATCCCGCTGAGACTGGCGGTGAAGTTCTGTCCCGTATGCACCAGCACATGCCGCTCCGCATGCTCATCGAGCAGCGGAATGATGACGCTGAGGCGGATGATTTCGGGCCGTGTGCCCAAAATCGTCATGATCTTCATGGGTTCACTCCCCTACCTTGTCTGAGTATAACTTGCTGTATTTCACCCACTGCGGGGAGGTGCACCCGCAGTGTTCACACCGCTTTGCGGCGGCTCTTCCCACGCCGGCGTGCGCGGCTGCCTGTGCGGCGGGATTTGCCGCCGCTGCCCTTCCGGCGTGCCGGCCGCGCCGTGCGCCGCTTGCGGCCCGGGCGCCCGCTGCGGCGCGCCCGGGCTTTGGCGCGGCGCAGCTTGCCGCGCCGGAGCCTCGCTCTGCGCAGCCGTGTAGCGCGGCGCGAGTGGCCCTTGCCCGGCGCCGGCGGCGGTGGCTGCTCCGGCGGCGGTGGCGGTGGTTCCGCCGCCACCACGGGTTCGCTGCTGCCCGGCGCTTCGCCTACGGGCAGTTGCACAGGCGCACCGCCGGAGAGCGGCTCGGCGGGCTCACTGCAGATTGGCAGCTCTACCACCGCTGCCGTGCAGTAACGGAGCTGCCAGCGCTCCGCCAGCCCCAGCAACCGTGCCCTGTAGGCCGCCGGGCCGTATACGGCATCAACGCGCTCCCGCGACTGGCTGCCGATGGCCGCCGCCAGTCCCGGCTCCGCCAGCAGCACCTTTACCCGGTCAGCCAACGCCTCGATATCCTCCACCGGAGCGAGTTGGTTGCCGCAGCCGGCCATGTGCAGAATCTCCTGCAGCCCGCCGGAATCATAGGCGACCACCGGTTTGCCGAAGGCCATTCCCTCCAGGGCGGTCATGCCGAAACCCTCACGGATCAGGCTGGGAACAACCAGCAGATCCATTGCGCAATAGGCCGAAGGCAGACATTCTTCATATCCCGCGAACTTGAACCGGGAGGTCAGTCCCTCCAGCTTCACCTTGCGTACACAGCGGTCATAGTAGTTTTTGTCTCCGGGAGTACCAATGACGAGATACTTCGCCTTCGGATACTGCTCACTGACAAGGACGGCCATTTTGACGAAATGCTCCAGCCCTTTCTCCTTGTTGATGAAAGAGGAAATATACCCGATCAGCGGTTCATCCGGAGACACCTTGAGCTCACTCCGCCGTTCCCCCCGGAGCTTGCTCCAGGCTTCCATCATCAAATCTTTATCATTCCAGGACGGCGGGAGCTGGGTTACCTTGCCTTCGCGGATATCCGCCGGGAAACAGGCCGCAGCCGTATGCGAAATTGCCAGAATTTCATCGCTGTTCCTGTGGATCAGGTCTACACTAATCGGGGTGAACTCATTGTCCGTAATCGTCTCGGAAATCTTCCAGACCACTGGGATGCCAAGCGACTTCGCCGCCATTGCCGGCAAAGCATGCACACAAGTGCTGGAGATAATAAATGCCGGACGCAGACCAGCCAGCCAGTCTGTCATTTCTAGATATTCCCGGCTTTCCTGGAATTTGCGGATATCCGCTTCCAGTCCGGCATAAGGAGTGTACATTCCGTAGACGAGAGGAATCGACAGCAACACTACATTCAGGCCGAAGCTGCGGGCCTGGCGCGTCAGCTTGCCGTCCTGGGGCGCTACGAGAATACAGTTAAAGTATGGAGACAGCTCCCGGCCGAAGAACAGCAGCAGCTTCTCCGCACCCGTAATACTGCGCGTATTGGAAACATGGGAAAAGAGGACGATTGTAGCTTTGTCGGCCATGGTGTTTCGGCGCTCCTTGGCAAGAGGCCTCGAGCGACCATTCACCTCCCTAAAAGTTTTACGAAGCATTAGCTACGGGACAGTTCTTCGTGTAAAACTTGCTTCGAAAGCACTGAATCACTTGGAGCAGTGCTCTTTGCAGGCAAACGCCAAGGTCAGGTTACTTCACCAGTATATTGAGAGGGCACAGATGCCGGCACGACACCTGTCCCCTGATATACGCACATTTCCTGGTATTTTGTCCCCTTATCGGTTAGCCATAGATTATGTTCAACAGCTGATTCAGGCGTTTCGTGTAGGTATGATCCTTCAGGGTCCGTTCAAAAGCGCGCAAGGCCATTTCCCGGCGCTCTTCTTCATGAGTTAGGTAATAGTGGACTTTTTCCATCAATTCCAGCGGGCTGGAGAAGGTGTCGATTTCTTCTCCGATCTTATAGAAGGAGCCCATATCATCTCTGGCATCACTCAGCTGCAGAGTGCCGCTGGCCGCGATCTCGAAGGTGCGCGGGTTAGGTGAAGCCGCGGGAATAACCAGCGCATTGTTGTTGGCATCCTCGTCCACATGGGAACGGTGAAGGTTTATGACAATTTTGGAGCCGCTGTACGTGGTGGCTGTCTCCTGCGGCGACATCCACTTCCCGACTTCAATGCGCTCTCCATAGAGCTGAGCCTCGGGCAGACGATCCCACCAGATGCCGTTGATCACAGTGTTGTAGCTCATCAGCTCCGGCATAATATTGCGGAAGAACTCAATCCGGTTCCAGTAAGCGGAGCCGATGAAGCTGATATCCCGGCATACCGGAGAACGCCCCGTCGTCGGACGATAGTGCTCCCTGTGGGCGGCAAAGGGCAGGTAATGTACTTCTGTGCAGCCGAGGCCACGGTAGATTTCCACGCAATTGCGCTCCAGGGTGAACACGTAGTCGTAATGCGTCACAATTTTCATAGTGAAATCGGTGTAATACGGATCATCGGTCAGCCAGATCGCCGTCTTGATGCCTCTGCTCCGCAGGACGGAGAGTTGCTCCAGCGGCAAATCAAGGCCGTCCAGCACCAGCATCAGATCGGGGCACTGCGCCGTGGCGAGCTCAACAAGATCCTGGCGCACATCGGTAACCGTGACCTGTACAGTTAATTTCTGCAAGGCGTAAAGTACCGCATCGTCCAGTGGCGAATACGGGTAGCCTTTACCCGAGGCTACGTACATGACATGAATCTTGCGTACCGGAAGCGGCGCTTCCGGACGGCCGTCCAGAATGGCGAGCCTTCCCCGTAAGTAGCCCTCGTCATATCCTACCTTGAAGCCGGTCAGCCGTCCGCGCAGCTTTTCTTCTTCCGCAGGGCTCCGCGGCATAGGCGGTGCGGGCATAATAAATTCAGTCTTCATGAGTATTCGCTCCTTCATCCCATTTTGGAATTCACACTTGTGCAGTAAGAACATTCAATAATTGAGGCAAACGCGCCATAAACGTATGGTTGCGCAAGGTCGTCTGCAGCCCCCGCAATGCAATCAGGCGGCGCTCCTTCTCATGAACCAAATAGTATTCGATTTTGCGCTGCAGCTCTTCAGCAGAGCCAAAGGTCTCCATGTCAAACCCCGGCCGGTAGAAGCGGTCCAGATCTTCACGGATATCGGTCAGCTGCATTGTTCCGCAAGCACTGATTTCATAGGTTCGAGGATTGATAGAACGGGACGGCAATTGAAAGGAATTCCGGTTATCCTGTCCCCCCTCCCATGGACGGTGAATGTTGATGACCAGCTTTGACCCGCTGTAGTAATTCGCTGTTTCCTCAGGCGGAATAAATCCGTCCTTAATGAAAGGCGAGAGCTCCTCAAACTGGGTCAGACGCTCCCAGAACCCGCCGGCGATCAGCACCTTTTTGTCCTTCAGAAAAGGAGCCAGCCCATCAAACAGCTCCGTCCGGTTGCGGAAGGCGTTGCCGATAAACACCACATCATATTGATATTGCGGATCGGTGCGGCGCGGATAGAACATTTGCGGATTCACACAGAGCGGAAGATAATGAACAGAAGCCACCCCAAGTGAGCGGTAGAATTCCACACAGCCCAGCTCATGCGTAAACACATGGTCGTAATGCTGGCTGATAACAGAAGTATCTTTGGTAAAATAAGGATCATCTACAAACCAGATTGCCGTAGAAATACCCAATTTTTTGATTTCGGTAATTTGCTCCAAATGGTTCTCGGGAAACACATGCAGCCCGTTCATGACAAGTACCGCTCCCGGCATTTCGCGCGCCGCAACTTCCAGCATGGTTTCCGGATCGCTTAAGACCAATTCACTGACCAGCTGTCTAAGCGCCTCCGTTACACCTGCGTCTATGGCTTGAAATCCCTGGGGAACGTACATCAGCTTAAGCGGGCGGCACTCCTGCCCTGCCTCCGGAGAATTCAGGCGTTTCACGGCTTCACACAAACCAAGACGGTATCCCTCCTGATATCCGTCCCTATATTCCTGCGGACGCTCTGTTCTCTTTTTAACTTTCACGGCTTTCACCCTGCCCCGTCATATTCTCAAGACAATATAACTATATGCGGAGTCAGCGTACGCCTCATGGACACCTGTCTGTATTACGGCGAAATTGGCTGATGCCCCCTGTCATCCACCCGGGTTGCCCGAACCTTTGCAGAATTTATCCACTCAGGCTACACTGAAGACAAGCCAATTGAGCGTGCAAGATATCATTCGTAAGTAGGGAGAGTGGGAGAATGAATGCAATGAATAATGCCATGCTCTACGTCCGCCATGCGGAGCTGCTTCGCGATAAGGTTCCTTCCTTCCGGACTTATCCGTTTCATTTGCCGGCGGTGCGCGACCTCCATCGTCTGGAGTTTCAGAAGCAGGTTACTTTTCTGGTAGGGGAGAACGGAACGGGAAAATCAACCTTGCTGGAGGGAATTGCGGCGGCATGGGGCTTTAATCCGGAAGGCGGGACACTCAACTTCTCATTTAACACCCGGTCTTCACATTCACATCTGTATGAATTCTTTCGTATTGCCAAAGGGGTACGGCGTCCAAAGGACGGGTTCTTCCTGCGTGCGGAGAGTTATTACAATGTGGCGACTTATATTGACGAATTGGATGAAGAGCCTAAGGCAGGCAACTTCATCAAGGATTCCTACGGGGGCAAGTCATTGCATGAGCAGTCGCATGGCGAATCCTTTTTTTCCACCTTTGTTCACCGTTTTGGCGGCCAAGGGCTCTACATTCTCGACGAGCCGGAAGCTGCCCTGTCCCCGCTGCGGCAGATGTCGCTGCTGGTGCGGATGCATGAGCTGGTGCAGCAGCATTCGCAGTTCATTATCGCGACACATTCACCTATCCTGATGTCTTATCCGGGCGCAGATATCTATCTCCTGGGAGAGGAAGGCATCCGGCAGGCCGCATTGGAGGATACGGAACATTACACTGTGACCAAGGCGTTCCTGAACGACCGACAAGGCATGCTGCGCGAGCTGCTGAGCGACGGCTAACTGGCGTTATCTGGCTTATCACAGTGCCAAGAGTATCCCCAAGCAGACTAAGCGGAAAAAAATACCACAATAGTGAATACGCTCGCTATTTAAAGCTTGGATCATGACACATATTGTGGCACACGCCCTCTCATTTTGCCAAGTGACAACGCTTGCGTGATTTCAAGTGCACTTCTCCTCTCATAATTTCCTGTACATAAAAAAAGACACCCTAACGGCTGCCGTTAAAGTGTCTTCATCTATAAAATTGCTTCCTATTATACTCTAGTAGAGCTGATCGTCCTTGTCCGTGAGGCAATCGGTATACTCGTTCAGTAGAGCATCCAGCTTTACGGATTGGCGAAGCACTCTTAAATCATTCATTCCATACTCAATGGCCATTCTATTCAATTCCTGTCTTGCCTGTTCAATTCTATCCTTGTGTTCATCATTTCCCATAGCGGCCCCCTTATTGGATGAGGCTGTTTCAAGCCGATTTCTTGTTATTTACTAAAGTTCCAAACACATTGTATTCCATAATCAGTTAAGGGTCAATTCCTCTGCAGAAGGCCAAGTTGGGTAAGTTTTCAGCGCCTAACGTTTTTGGCCTGTAAAGTGTTTTCCTGCGCCTACGAGCTTATGTACTACCCAGCCCAGCATAGCTACGGCCATCATATCAAAGCACACATTGAACAGGAATAAATGCTTGCCGATATCCGCACGTCCGTCGCCCAGGATCGGTACCAGAAAGGAGAACAACCCGATCAGGCCCAACAGCATCATCAGCTCACCGGCTATCCGTCCGCGTAATTCGCGGGTACGGAAATATTCGAACAGCACTCCGCCGTAATACACCAGATAGAACAAAACGAGGAAACTGAGGGTATGCGGAATGTGGTTGTTTTTAAACTGACTCCAAGCACTGTAAGTATAGGCGAGTGCACCTGCCGGCTTATTCTCGCTCTTCTCATAGCTCCCTAAATAATAAGGGCGGATAGACATGCTGTTCTCAGCAGCGTATTTCATATTGTCTATCAAGCGGGAAGGATGTTTTAAATAGAAGAACAACACGTCCTTATGGGACATCCGGTCATAGAAATCCGGCGTCAGTGAAGGATCATCCTGCTTGATGGCTGTATCTCCCTGAAAATAATTCGTACCCGCCAGCACCTCCAGCCGCTCCGGCAGCCCCAGATCGCGCAAATCCCCCCGCACATCCGGCGACTCATTCAGAATCCCGAAAAATACCGTTTGATAGAGATTGATATGTTTCAGTTCCTTGGGTGCCCCCACATACATAATGACTGACACAAGAAATACCGCTACCGCAAACCACCGGGCCAGCTTTTTCCAGTTGCCTGATCCCTTGAGTGCGGCCATCCGCAGGAAGATCAGCGCAAATGTTATGCCCACCGGCGCGTTCTGGATTTTGGAGCAGATCAGGAACAGCACGGCAATAAAGAACACTGTCAGCCCTTTGGGGGTAGGCTGTTCCTGCCCGGCAAGTCTCAGACCCAGCGCAAATGTAAGCAGCATAAACACCATCGACACGGGTTCGCCGAACAGCGAATTGAAATAAGCCAAATATCCGATGTCATAAAAAACAAACAGCATTCCCGCACCCAGCACCAGTCCCGTAATGTAGGAACGGCCTGTGCCCAGCTTAACAATCAGCCAGGTGGCTGCCAGCAGCAGGAGGGCATAAACGGCACCCAGCAGGCGAATATCGAAATAGCTGCCGTGGAAAAGGCCGGAAATGAGCCTTGGCACCAGCACCAGCAAAATTTGCGACGAAGGATAAAACCCCCGGAACAGATTATTATAAGAAAATCTGGAATGGCTGAAGCTGAAAAAGCGGTCAGCATAACCTTCCACAGCCTCATAGTAATTCAAGCCGATCGTATTCATCATACGCAGAAAGTCGCCATTGTCGGCAACTCCGACGAACGGCTTCAGGAACAGCAGATAAATAATCAGCCCGCTCCCGGCAAGAGCCGCCAGTACCTCTGCCTTCAATAGTCTTTTCATAGTATCCCCCTAGCGCTGCGGAAGCAGCTTCACATATTCATCAGACAGGCCCATCAGCTTCAGAATATAGTCATAGTCTTGTTTGTATGAACTGAAATCCTTCACAGGCTCCAGCGTATCCAGCGAAACGGCTTCACCGTCTTCGAAGCCTTTACCCGGCACGAACATAATTTCATCATTAAAAAAGGAACCCGTGGGGAGATAGTAACGCATGCCCACTACATTATGGTCAACATTAAGCAGATCCTGCCCGAACGCCGTATAACTTTCTTCTTTCAGCGGAATCCCCAGCAAATTGGCCAGAGTCGGAACGAAATCCATTTGGCCGCCGGTCCGGTCCACGACCCGCCCCTGCTCCATGCCCGGAACATGAATAATAAGCGGGATGTTGAATCGGCTGACCCGCGAATCATATTTCATTCCCAGCGCAGTTTCCACCTGCTCCGGCGGCACATCCTTAGGCTGCAGTCCAAAGTGATCGCCGTACAGCATCAACACGGTGTTCTCCCACAGCCCGTTTTGCTTCAGTCCTTCAATCAGCGTCCCGATGGCATAGTCAGTGTAATTGATTGCCGTTAAATAATCGCCCAGCATGGTATCCTGCAAATCCTCCGGCAGCGTTATTCTTTTGGCAGCATCAGGGATCTTGAACGGGTGGTGGCTGGAGGCGGTTACCAGCTGAGCATAAAAGGGTGTCCCTTTCTGCTGCAGCTTCGCCAGCTCATCAACCGCTGTAATATACAGCTGCACATCGGAAGCGCCGAAAGCATTGAAATGATCATTGGTATAATGGCCCTTATCATAATAGCCGTTAAAGCCCAGCGCCGGATACAGCTGATTGCGGTTCCAGAACCCCACCTTGTTCACATGAAAGGTGTAAGCTTCGTAGCCTTTATCCCGCAAAAGACGGGGCAGACTCGGCAGCTCCCGGTCTCCAAAGCCCGTTGACATCGCAAGCGTGCCTATCGGATAGATCGAGGTATTACTCATAAATTCAGCGTCCGAGGTATTGCCCGGACCAATCTGCTGATAGACATGCGGAAAATAAAAGCCCTCTCCCGCTAAGCGGTTCAGCACCGGCGTTAATTCCTGACCGTCCAGCGACTGATGCAGCGGAAAATTCTGAAAGGCTTCCATCTGGATGACAATTACATTTTTGCCCTTTTGCGAGCCGAACCAATCCGGCACCGTCCCCGGGGCCTTATCACTGTATGGATAAGACGATTGAAGTTCCGTTACTTTGGTTATGGTATCCTTGATATCTCCGGTTCCAATCAGGCCATTATCCTCCTGGGCTTTGATCGCAGCCACCACTTCGTAATTCAGAAATCCGGCGCTCTCCGCCTGAACCAGCTCATTGGTAATTCCCTTTGCCGCATGTACGGAGTAGACCGACAGCGAAGCGCCGCCTATAATGGCGACAAGAATGACGATCAGTTGGGCTCTCCGCCCACGGGGAGACCGCCAGCTCCGCACCGGATAAGCTGTACCTCTCCGCCATCTGCGAATCAACGCGTACAGAATCATGATCACAATATCGGCAAAAAACAGGTAATCAATGTACTCGATGGTCGATTCCACGCTCTCTTTTACCGCAAAAACCTGATTCAGCTCATAGAAAGCCAAATAGGTTGGAACCGACCCGAAATGGTTAAAATAGACACTGGATGCAAACAGCAGCAGCGACAATATTCCGTTAAAGCTCCAGTAGACCGCCGTCTTCATCCGTCCCGGTACAATCAGCGCCATAACCCCCATAATTAGCAGAACCGGAGCAATATCCGCCGCAATCCATTCCCAGGAGATCCGGTCGAAAAACAGTATTCTCAGCAGCAGCAGCTTCAGCCAGATCAGTCCGGCCACAATAAAGAAATGGGCATGCACCAGCCCAATTTTGTTCTCGCTCATTAGTTCTCCTTATTCATCCGTAATCTCTTTTGTAAATTCTGCTCTTATTTTCAGTAAAATATCAGATTTCTCTAGTATAGCAAACTTGTTATGTATATCAAAGAGGGATGCGGCCTCATGCAGGCACACATCCCTCTTCATAATATATTGAATTCCACCCTTATTAAGGATTCATCTCACGCTTCACCTTAAAGCTGTACATGACCCCTTCAAGATTATAGGAGGCCTCGATTGCCGGTGCCGTTCCCCCGCTCTCAAAGGTAACAGTTCCTGGCCTCGGCTGATTCTTGACCAGCGTGTAGTCCTCCAGCCGAATACCGAATATTCCATCTGCAACAGCTGCCGCCGCGCTCTGCAGCTTGGCATTCTCCATGTCCAGCAGCTTCTGGTCCTGTTCGGTACGCTGCTCAGGACTAGCCGGATCGGCTGGGGCCAGCGACAGATCGGAAATCTCCAGGACCGCATGCGTAACATAATTCATCGTTACAAACCAAGATGAGAATACATCCGGTCCATAAAACAAAGTGATTTCCCCATCCCTTCCCTCTACCGTGTTGCGGGCTGCTTTATTCAGCTTAACCGTGCCACTTCTTAAATTGCTCATCGCATTCAGCGCGGTCTGCTTCAAGTCTTCCCCTACCTCCTCCTGACCCACGTCAAAGTAAGCCCGGTCATATTTCCCGTTCACATAACCAATCTGCGCCGCTCCCGAGAACAGGTTCTCGCTCACCTGTGCAGCCTGATTGGGGATACGCCCGTAATCCACAATCCGTGTCGACCTATCCGCTTTGAACTCTCCTTTATATCCAAGCTCCCGCAGTTTCTCCTTGGCCTTGCCCAGCATATCGTCATCAATTTCTTCAGGACCGAATATAGCGCTCATACTGTACATCATCACTTTCCCCGTCTCCGTGCTGACCCAGACATATGCAAAATTTTCGCCGTTTCTAAAAACAACCCGGACCTGATCCGCTCCCGCCTGAGGTTCTATGCTTTGAAAGGGCAGCTTCTTGCCGAGCTGCTCCTGCATCGTCTTCTCTGCCGTCTTGATCATCCCGGCCTCCGTAACGTCAGCGGTTTCTTCATGCTGATAGGAAGGACCGGCGGTGTTTCCTTCGCCAAAAGGTCCGGTTCCCAGGTAAAACACCCCTGCTCCCACAAGCAGCAGGATGCCGGCAGCGGCGGCTATGCCCGCACGGAATTTAACTCCTTTCCGTTCCTGCTGCGGCTCGCCTTCCTTCACCCGGCGCATAACCTTACCGGCATGCACCTCCGTAAATTTCGCCTCTTCGAGTGGCCCTTTTCTAGCCCGTTCATACCACTCAGGCTCCCGTTCCCGCATCACTCTAACCCCCTTATACTTTCCTGGACTTTACGCCGCGCACGGTGCAGTCTGGATTTGACGGTTCCCGGAGATAACCGGGTCAGCTCGGCAATTTCTTTTACCGACAGTTCCGCTCTTAAATCGAGCACCAGCACTTCACGGAATTTATCCGGCAGCTTCATAATAATGCTCCAAATGTCGTCGATATGGCGGTTGCCGAGATACTCCATCTCCGCCGAACGGGTAATACCGGTCTGTTCCAGCACGAACCCTTCATTGCCGGAGCCGGAAGGACTCAGGGTTTGAACTCCGCCCCACAGGCCTGATCGGAAGAAACGTGATTTGCGGTAGGAAAACACCGTATTGCGCGCAATCGTGAACAGCCAAGCCTTCAGCGAGGAAGTTCCCCGGTAGGTCCCGATCCGGTAATAGCATTTGACGAATACCTCCTGGGCCAGATCATCCGCCTGTTCGGAATTGCCGGTGAGATAATAGATATAATGCCAAATATCCTCGCCATACAGGCTCATGATTCGCCTCAGCTGTTCTTCATCCATTGTTTCTGCAGCTTTAAGATTATCGAGTTCCAATACATTCACCTCACTACATATGACCTCACTGCCAGCTAACGGGTTCCCGTTCGGCCAAATTTCTTTAGGGATGCAGCAAAAAAAACGGAAGGCCGCAGCCTCCCGCCAAAGGATAGGGTTGATCAACGTTTTCCGATTCAAACGGTCAATGCTTCAGCCCAGCGGAGAGTGCGCCAGCAGTCTTTGAATAGAACGGTTGGCCTCATGCAGCACAACCTCCTTATCTACCGTCTTCAACAGGCCATGATCCATCACGATTTCACCGTCGATGATTGTCGTCTCCACATCTGCCCGGGTGGCGGAATAGACAATACGGGAAATCGGATCTACATCAAAGGAGGGGAAGGTATGAAAGTTGTAGAGGTTGAGAATCGCCAGATCGGCTTTTTTGCCTACCTCGATGCTGCCGATCTTGTCTTCCATGCCTACCGCCTTGGCCCCGCCGATGGTCGCCATCCGGAAGACACTTCTTGCATCCATCGTGGTCGGCCCATGCTGCGGTTTCTGGATGATTGCGGCGAGCCGCATCTCATTGAACATATCCAGGTTATTGTTGCAGGGCGCACCGTCCGCACCTAGACTGAGATGGATGTGGGTCTCCAGCATCCCCGGTGTATCGGCGATCCCGGAAGCCAGCTTCAGATTGGAGCCCGGACAGTGGCTGACATGCACCCCGCAGTCCCGCAAAATCTTTTTCTCCTCGTCATCCAGCCACACACAATGCGCGAGAATCAAGCGATCATTCGCCAGCCCCAAATGATCGAGGTAGACGACATTGCGCATGCCGGTCATCGCCTGGACAATCTCGATCTCCCCCAGATTCTCCGAAGCATGGGTATGCACCTTAACTCCATAGCGGGCCGACAGATCCCGCACTTCCTTCAGCAGCGGCTCCGTGCAGGAGATGACAAACCGCGGCGAGAAGGCGTACTGGATCCGGCCCCCGCCATAGCCATGCCATTTCTCCAGCAAGTCCACGCTCTCCTGAAGAGAGGCAGCCGTCTCCTCCTGCAGGGCTGCAGGAACCTCGTCATTCTTCTGATCCATCATCACCTTGCCGGACAGGGCGCGTATGCCGCTCTTGGCTATGGCCTGGAAAGCATAGTCCGTATGGTTCACCGTCTCCATATCCACAATGGTCGTTGTGCCGCTGGAAATCAGCTCCCCTATACCCAGCATGGCGGAGTAATAGAGTGATTCCTCATCATGCGCCGCTTCCAGCGGCCAGATCCGCTTGCGCAGCCAATCCATCAGCTCCAGATCATCGGCTTTGCCGCGGAAGAGCGTCTGGCATAAATGAATATGCGTCTGTACAAAACCGGGAATGACCGTACGGTTCTTCGCGTCAATGACCCGTTCACCGTCCTGCGGCTGCAGCCCGCTGCCGATTTCCACAATCAGGCTGTCCTTAATGCGGATATCCCCGTAAAGAATCTCCTCCTGCTTGTTCATCGTAATAATCTCCGCATGTTTGATCAGTATGTTCGCCATGGTCCGATTCCCCCTTGTCAGATAATAGTTAGCTGCTGCAGATAACACAAAAAGGCCACAAAAATATGCCGCAGCATATTTTCGTAGCCAGAAATTTACGGTTCCCGGTAGAGACCCTTAAACCAATTATTAAGGATATACGAAAGAAAAGACTATTCAATTACTTTCTGAATAATCCCATCATAAAGTAAGGATAAGTTTGTTGTCAACTAAAGTTACATATAAATGCGGAAATTCTTAAAAAATGATGAAAAGATCCTTAAAAAGTCAGTGAAACCCTCTTAAACGTTAACTAACATTACATAAAATACGTTTTTACAGGAAATATTCCTTAAGCTTGTCCGTCCAGTTTCGCTTCGCCTTCCAGCACCTTCTCGAATACCGGGAAATTCGCTGTGCGGCCGGGGAACGAGACTTCACCCCTGCGCTCATAGCCAAGTCTGGGATATAAGCTAAGCGCTATGGTATTCTTCATATATGTATCCAGCCGGATGCTGCTGTATCCGCAGTTCACAGCATGCTCCTCGGCAAAAGCGGTCAGCTTCCGTGCAATGCCCTTGCCCTGCACCTCCGGATGAACAGCCAGGCGATGCATGATTAAATGCCGTCCCTGCTCCTGCGACCAGCGAATCTCCCCGTACTGCTCCGCCTGATTCTCATCCAATACAATAATACCCGCAATGGCTTCATTGTCGATATAGACATACAGTGTGCCGCGCTCGATATCAAGACCGATAACTTCCCGGTTAGGGTAGCTCTCATCCCATTGGTCGCTTCCGCCGGCCTGCATAACCTGTACACATTTGGCAATCAGCTCCATAATCTCCCCGACTTCTTCTCTCAGCGCCTTCCGAATCTTATTACCGCTCATGTGTACCCTCCACTTTCTATCGACTTTTGAATCCGGCAAGGATTCTGTAAAGAAGTCTACCATAACCGGAAGCACAATCAATAGACCAGAGCTTTCCAACTGCTCCAGAGCGGGCGGATCAAAGGGAAGCGGCCTATAGAGGAGTAGCGGCGGTTTAACCTTCACCAGCCCTCTAATTGGCCCCTTACCCTTTGGCCTTGGATGTCTCAGCCCAGCTCCAGCTTATGCCCGTCCTCGAAGCCCTTGGCGAAACCGGCGTCGAACCCCACGTTGTATGCTTCGGTGTAGCCCTGCTGAAAGGCGTCTCCCGGCGGCGTTTCCGTAGGGACGCCAAGATCCGGGGGGAGCTGCACTACCTGAGGCGCCGGAGGAGCTTCAACCACTGGGACCACCTGCACAGGTACCATATGCACTGGCGGCTGCACTACCGGCTGAACTATCGGCTGCACAGAAGGATGCACTACCTGGATTTTCTGCACAATCCGGCGGCGTTGTCTTCTCTTCTTGCGCACCAACAGACCTTTTGGGGCTCTGCCATAACGAACTCTGCGGCTGCGGCCTCTGCCGATCCTGGCCTTCCGGGATAGCAACAATGTTCGTCTGCGGGTTCCCCTGCCTGAACGCTTGATAGCTTTCTTCCTCTTCATTCTTCTACTCCTCCTGTACTCCATGCACTCTTGAGGTTCCTCCTGCACATGTCTTGCTCAGCCATGGTGCAGCAGGAATTCCCCGTTTGGGCTGATGCAGCGAAATGCCGGACATCATCCGGCACATGGCGCTTTGGTACTGGCTTAGGATTCTGATATTGTCACTTAGCTTGCGGGCTGTCAGCTCCGATTGCCCCGTTATTTCGGCGATGCTCTCCAAGATCGCGGCGAGTGCGGCCTGGCTGCGGGCAATGGAGCGGATCATCTCCAGCTTGACGGCGTGTTCGGAGAGAAGCCCGCCGCTCATTTGTCGTCGTCCCCGAAATTAAAGCCTTCACCGGACATGCCGCCAAAGCCTTCGCCGCCGCCTTCTTCCTCACCGCTGCCCAACACTGCCTTTAAATTGCTGTACAGCCCATTCTCCAATTTCGTCAGCCCTTCCACCATTTCCACGATCACTTCATGAATGGAGAGGGATTGCTTCAACTGCTCTTCATGGGTATCGAACGCTCTAGCGTGGATATGATGCTGCGTCCACTGCTTCACCTTTTCCGCTTCCACCGCTTTGGCTTCAAGAATCATCGCGATGTTCCACTGGATAGTAGCGGTCGACTCCAGCATTTGCAGATAAGCCTTTTCTCTGCTCATCTTCCGCCTCCTGCTCTTTTAATCGCTACTCTTCTTCCTGACCGTTTAATTCCTTGATGACTCTGCCTACCCCTTCAGCCATCGCTTCTTCCAGATCGGCTATCGCGTTCAAGTACGCAATAATATTCTTGTTAACCTGACCGTGGCTTTCTACCAGCCCGCTGAATCCGCCAAAATCAGGCTCCGCATCCGGCAGATCATGGACTATTTGCGACATACGGACGGCAACGTGGCGTTCGGCGTCAAGAATCCGCGCCATCTGTTCGTGCGTATGGGCCATGTGCTGCAGCACTTTTGTTATTTTATTCTGCACCTTCATGTCTCCTTTGCTCAAACGCCCTGCTACAGCATATGCGGCAAGCGCCTTGACGGTGCGGAGAACCGGTGTAACTTTGAGGAGGCCTGAAGACTTTTGCTAAGAATAGGCGGAGATTGACAGCTGCGGAAAGTCAGATTATTCTGAGGATGAAATTGAATTTTTTACCATACACAGATTAGAATCAGTTCCTGACCGGATTGGAGGTAATGTATGAAACTGGCAGGCAACCGTCTGGATTTGCAGCCTTTAACCGCAGCGGAGCTCTCGCTCGCCACAGAGAATTATGCTGGGCTAAAGCAGGCTCTTGGCCTGAACGCTGCCGGTGCCTCCTTGGACGAGGAAATGCAGTATGCTATGCGGATCAGGCATTCCAGAGTGCAGCAGGATGAGGAAAATTACCTCTGGCTGACCAACTGGGCCATTATTCAGCGCAAGCACCAGCAGATTATCGGGTATATCATCCTGAAAGGCTGTCCGAATGAACAAGGTGAGGTCATTATAGGCTACTGCATTGACGAATGGCATTGGGGAAAAGGCTATGCTACAGAGGCAGTGCGGACTATCAGCGAATGGATCTTCAGCGATCCCAGGGCGCAATGGATTATTGCTGATACGGAAAAGGATAATTGGGCTTCTCATAAAGTCCTGGAACTTCTGGGCGCGCATATGTACCGTGACACGGGCGATTTGTTCTGGTGGAGAATTGCGCGGCCGGCTAATCCTGTATCTTCCATTTCATAATCTGCAGCCAAACCTTCATTTCTTGTATAATGAAAAACACGCCGCCCTTAAGGCAGCGTGTCTTTCAGCTTCTCACCCGCTTCACGCAGTGACTGGAATGTTCCCGCATCACTCCACCATTCCTTAAGCACATCATAGCTGAGCATGCGGTGGGCAGCGTAAATGTTGTTCACATCGGTAATTTCCAGCTCCCCCCTTTGGGAAGGGGACACGCGGCGGATAATATCGAACACGGCCTCATCGTACATATAAATGCCGGTTACACAATAGTTGGTCTTCGGGATCTCCGGCTTCTCTTCGATGTACGCAATCAATGCTGAATCCTCGCCGTCAAATACCGGAACGCCGTATCTACGCGCATCCTCCACCGGCTTCAGCAGTACTTTCGCCGTGCCTTCGGGCTGCTGAAGATAGCTCTGCACGTAAGGCGTCAGATCATCCATAAAAAGATTGTCACCCAGCAGCACGATAAACCTTTCACCCGGAAGAATAAACCCCTCCGCCAGCTCCAGCGCTTCCGCGATACCTCCTGCGGCTTCCTGAATTTTGTAAGTCAGAGATACGCCAAATTCCGCACCGCTGCCCAAAAAATCGGTATACTGCCCCGCAGACTGCTTGCTGATGACCAGGAGAATATCGGTTATACCCCCCCGGCGCAACCGGTCTATACCGTAACACACCATAGGATATTTGCCGACCGGAAGCAAATGTTTGTTCATAAGCCGGGTCAGCGGATAGAGTCTTGTTCCTTTTCCGCCCGCCAATATGACTCCTTTCACTTACTTTCCTCCTCTTTATCTGTGTCTTTAGTCTTCGGGTCAACATTTCAGAAGAACTGTGCCGGATCCATATGCCATTTATCTATAAAAATCCTGCGGTTTCGCTCCACAAGCTCCTTAAGTGCAGAGGAGTATACCTCCTTGAAGCTCGCGCTTCCTTCATGATGCACCAGGCAATCCCCGGCAATCAGCAGCCGGTAGCCACACAGCCGGGCGCGGAGGCAGTAATCATCATCCTCATAATGTCCAGGTGAATACCGTTCATCCAGCAGTCCAACAGTGTCCATCAGCTCTCGTTTGAACAAAAAGCATAAGCCCACCAACCGTCTCGTCTCTATCCATTTCGAGGGATCTTGGAGGTTGGCCTGCCGGGCCTCCGCATGAAAACCCGGTATATCACTGTATGCAGTCTTGACCTGCTGCTGGCCGCTGGCATAGTTGGTCACGGGACCGGCAATACCAACATCCGGTGCGCTGTATAGTGCTGCCTTAAGGTTCCGTAGCCAGCCCTGCGAGACGACAACATCATTATTCAGCAGCAGCAGCTCATCTCCTGAAGCGAGTTGCATCCCCATATTGCAGGCTACGGGAAATCCGCAGTTCTCAGGCAGGGAGATAAAGGTTAGATTATTGGTCCGGCAGTACATGTCGGTACCATCCTTCGAAGCGTTGTCGATCACAATGATTTCATACGGCGTTTCGGTATAGGCCCGGATGGCTTCCACACAGGTCCGCAGCAGTTCAAGTCCGTTATATGTCGGAATAATGATACTGGTCATTGTCATAACCGGTTCCTCCAGGCAGCCATTTGCCGGCGCTGCTCCTGCAGGCGTTCGCCGGAGAGCACTCCGCTCGCTTCCCTGTGCGCAATAACCGCCTGCAGCGCTTCCGCATGATCGCCAATAATCAGCTGTTCCACCGCGTTGCCGGCTCCCGTATTCCCTTTGCGCAGCCGGTTATGCTTGATGACATTAACCGTTCCGGCCTTCTCCACCCGCAGCCGATTCAGAATGGAGAGGGCTTGCGCTTTCGGGGGAACCATCAGTTCACGGTAACCGATGGTTTCCAATGCACGGCGGGACAAGGCATGGGGAACAGCGGTCATAGAGCTCACCCCGAGATCACTCCGGCCTAGAACCCCGTTTAAATACAGCTTGCAGCGGGTGACATCATCACTTGCGCCAAATGGCGGCAGCAGGCCATCCAGATCATTAAGCGCAACATCAATTCCGCTGTCTACAGCTGCCGCAAAAAGGGCCAGCTGCCGGGCCGGAATGCTCATGTCTCCATCCAGAAAGAGCAGAATATTCCCCCGGCTGAGCTTGGCGCCAAGCGCACGCCCCACATCATGACCGGCCGATTCGGGGCAATGTACGACCGTTGCCCGTGTGCACATTCTGGATTGCTGAAAGCTGTTGTCGCTGCAGCCGTTCAGCACCACGATGATCTCCGCTGGCTCCAGAAGCTCCACCTGCTCCAGGAGACCGGGCAAGGTACGCGCCTCATCTCTTGCCGAGATGATGACGGACAGCAAGCCGCGCAATTTCGGAAGCATCCGCTGCGCTTTCCCGGCAGCAGATGCTTCTGCCGCCGTGCGCCGGACAGCAGAGCCCCGGGCTGCGGATAATCCCGCTCCCGTAAGCCGTCCAAAGGAGCTGCCAGCCCCGGATGAACCTGCTCCTCTTTTATTAGATGCTGACTCTCTGATGCCCGGAATACCTGCTCCGCTCCGGCGGGGAGAAGTGCCGGCGGAAAACGTTCTTCTCCGTTTCGAACGTAATACGGTCTTATAGCCAGTAGCCATTACCTCACCATCTCCCTTCGCCGGGTGCCGTCGCTGAATCCCGCCCTCTCCCCCTTGAGTTCGAGCAGCATAGACACAGCATCGAGGTGATCCCTGAGAATAATCTCCTGCAAGGGGTCCCTTCCGCCGCGCTTGCGGCGGACAGCATTCAGTTTGCCAACAGGCACTTTATGCACTTCCCTTACACTCAAGCCTTCCAGCAATGCGCGGGCATAAGCCAGCGGCGGCCTTGACAATAGACCGCTCCCCAGCACATTAAGCGCCTTGCGGCTGAGCGCATGGGGAACCGCCGTCAGTGAATACCCCTTCAGGTCGGAACGTCCGAGCATAATGTTCAGTGCATACTTGGAGAGCACCACAGGATGCGGAACCCTGCTGCGGATCGGCCCGGAATAATCATTAAGCGCTACATCCGTCCCGCTGCGGATCGCACTTACGAATGGACGCAGCTGCGCGGCGGGAATGACAAGATCCCCATCTGTAAACAGCAGGACCTCCCCTTTGGCCGCATCCGCTCCGACACTTCGGCCAACATCGTGTCCAAGCGGCTGCTCGAAAGAGATGACATGGGCACCCATAGATTTCGCTATTTTCGCCGTTTTATCGGCAGAGCCATTAACAATCACAATAACCTCACAGCGCGGATGAACACCCCTGGCTCCGGCAATCACACTGGCAATCGTCCTGGCCTCATTCATAGCCGGAATAATAACAGACACGTAAGGCTCGGGATGATTCTGTGCAGGACGTACAGCTACGGGCCGCACTGGCCGGGAGTTCCGCCGCGCTGGTCGAGCTGCCCGCCGCCCCGTGCGGCGGGCAGCTGTTCGTTTATGCTTCAAGCTCATCCACCTTCCTTGCAGGGCATACTGCGGGGCTTAGGGTTACATCACAGTCTATGTAATCCGCTTCTCCGGGTAACGGCGGGTGTCTCCCTTCACACACAAATTTGGACAGATGTCATCCATCCCGCATTCAACCGACTTTTTCGGGCGATAAACACAAGTGGAAACGGCTTCGCCGTCCTTAAAAGGACAGTATCCGTTTCAGCGAGAAATAGAAGGATAATTTATAGCATGAAGCATATAAATTATCCTTCTATTTGAACAAGAGCGCAGCCGGCGGCTGCGCTCTTAGCCGCTTTTTCAGCGGCTCTGTATTTAATCGAATACCCGGTTCTCTGGCGGCTTTGCCGGAGGCGAGCCAAGTGCAATCCAGGATAACACTCCATAGAAATGCTGGGTTTCACGCAGGCGGTTCACCAGGATTACAGCCTCTCCGCCGGCTCTCGTTTTAAGCGAGGCGTGAAAGAACGGCTGGTTCGTCATGGCCACAAGCACATAGCCGGTATGGCCAAAGCTTTCGTCGAAGGAGACAGTGACCTCCACACTCTCTGCATCGCCGTTGAACATGAACGCCGTCATTCCGAACTGCTGCAGCACCTCCCGGTTTCCGGCGCTCTGCACCGGACTGAAGGAGAGATGCTCCGCCCCCACCGCGCCGCGGGCCAGATGGTCACCGGATACCGCGCCGGGAGCAATATGGTAGCCCTGCACACTTTCTTCCTCCAGATGGCGGGATTGAACGGCGAAGGAAGCAATTTTGGTTGCATCCACCGCTTCATCCTGGAGTCCGTCAGTTCCAACCGCACTCTCTGCGAGCTGCTCGGCACCAACACTGCCGGAAGCCAGTTTCGCTCCGGTAATGCTGCCGTCAGGGAGGAGGTCTGCGCTGCGGACCTCTGGGGCCAGATGCTCCAGCTTGATGGTCTCGGGAAGCAGGTGACGCTCCTCCAATACTCCGTCTGCGAGATGTTCACCGTACACGCTCTCCTGCTGGAGATGCTGTGAACCTACCGCTCCAGCCGCCAGCTTCGCGGAGCTGACGCTGCCGTCCGGCAGCAGCTCTGCGCTGCGGACCTCTGGGGCGAGATGCTCCAGCTTGATGATCTCAGGAAGCAGGTGGCGTTCCTCCACTACTCCGTGTGCAAGATGTTCACCATACACGCTCTCCTGCTGGAGATGCTGCGAACCTACCGTTCCGGCTGCCAGCTTCGCGGAGCTGACGCTGCCGTCCGGCAGCAGATCGGAGGTCAGGGTCTCCTTCGCAAGATGCTTCAGCGTAATGCTTCCGGGCTGGATGTGCCGGCCGTCCACGGCTTCGACCGCAAGATGTCCGCCGTATACACTGCCCGGAGCCAGCTGGAAGGAGCCGACGGAGCCTTGCGCCAGCTTTTTCCCGCCGATGCTGCCGTCAGGGAGCAGGTCTGCGCTGCGGACCTCTGCGGACAGATGCGCGAGCTTGATAATCTCGGAATTCAAGTGGCGTTCCTCCACCACTCCGTCCGCGAGATGTCCTCCGTTCACACTCTCCTGCTGGAGATGCGGCGAACCTACTGCTCCGGCTGCCAGCTTCGCGGAGCCGATGCTTCCGTCAGGGAGCAGTTCTGCGCTGCGGACCTCTGCGGCCAGATGCTCCAGCTTGATAATCCCGGGATTCAAGTGGCGTTCCTCCACTGCTCCGTCCGTGAGATGTCCTCCGTTCACACTCTCCTGCTGGAGATGCTGTGAACCTACCGTTCCGGCTGCGAGCTTCGCGGAGCCGATGCTGCCGTCAGGGAGCAGGTCTGCGCTACGGACCTCTGCCGACAGATGCGCGAGCTTGATAATCTCGGGATTCAAGTGGCGTTCCTCCACCACTCCGTCCGCGAGATGTTCTCCGTTCACACTCTCCTGCTGGAGATGCGGTGTGCCTATCGCTCCGGCTGCCAGCTTTGCGGAGCCGATGCTGCCGTCAGGGAGCAGATCGGAGGTCAAGGACTCCTCCGCCAGATGCTTCAGTTTGATGCTGCCGGGGCGAATGTGCCGGCCGTCCACGGCTTCGCTTGCAAGATGCCCGCCGTATACACTGCCCGGTGCCAGCTGGAAGGAGCCGATGGAGCCCTGCGCCAGCTTCTTCCCGCCAACGCTGCCGTCCGGCAGCAGATCTGCGCTGCGGACCTCTGCGGACAGATGATCAAGCTTGATGATCCCGGAATTCAAGTGGCGTTCCTCCACTATTCCTTTCGCGAGATGTTCTCCGTGCACGCTCTCCTGCTGGAGCTGCTGCGAACCTACCGCTCCTGCCGCCAGCTTCGCGGAGCCGATGCTGCCATCCTGCAGCAGATCGGAGGTCAGGGTGTCCTCCGCCAGATGCTTCAGCTTGATGCTGCCAGAGCGGATATGGCAGCTGTCCACGGCTTCCATGGCAAGATGCCCGCCATATACGCTGTCTGAAGCCAGCTGGAAGGAACCGATGGAACCTTGCGCCAGCTTTTTCCCGCTGATGCTGCCGTCCGGCAGCAGATCTGCACTGCGGACCTCTGCGGCCAGATGCTCAAGCTTGATGATCTCGGGATTCAGGTGGCGCTGCTCCACGACTCCGTCCACGAGATGTTCTCCGTGCACGCCCTTCTCCTGGAGATGCTGCGGACCTACAACTCCTGCCGCCAGCTTTTCTCCACCGATGCTGCCGTCCGGCAGCAGATCTGCACTACGGACCTCTGCGGCCAGATGCCCAAGCTTGATGATCTCGGGATTCAAGTGGCGATCCTCCACGACTCTGTCCGCGAGATGTCTGCCATGAACACTCTCCTGCTGGAGATGCTGCGAACCCACCGCTCCCTTTGCCAGCTTCGCGGAGCTGATGCTGCCGCTCGGCAGCAGGTCGGAGGTCAGAGTCTCCTCCGCAAGATGCTTCAGCTTAATGCTGGCGGGGCGGATGTGCCGGCTGTCCACGGCATCAATCGCAAAATGTTCTCCATGTACGCTGCCCGGAGCCAGCTGGAAGGAACCGATGGAGTCTTCCGCCAGCTTCTCCCCGCCAATGCTGCCGTCCGGCAGCAGCTCTGCGCTGCGGACCTCTGCGGACAGATGCTCCAGCTTGATGATCTCGGGGTTTAAGTGGCGCTGTTCCACTATTCCGTCGGCAAGATGTTCTCCATATACGCTATCCGGAGCCAACTGGAAGGAGCCGATCGAGCCTTCCGCCAGCTTTTCTCTGCCGATGCTGCCATCAGGAAGCAGCTCTGCGCTGCGGACCTCTGCGGCCAGATGCTCCAGCTTGATAATCTCAGGATTCAGATGGCGCTCTTCCACCACTCCGTCCGCAAGATGTTCTCCAAATACACTCTCCTGCTGGAGATGCTTCGAACCTACCGCTCCGCCTTCCAGCTTCGCGGAACTGATGCTGCCGTCCGGCAGCAGCTCGGAGGTCAGGGTCTCCTCTGCAAGATGCTTCAGCTTGATGCTGTGAGGGCGGATGTGGCGGCTGTCCACGGCTTCGACCGCAAGATGTCCGCTATATACGCTGCTCGAAGCCAACTGGAAGGAGCCGATCGAGCCTTCCGCCAGCTTTTTCCCGCCGATGCTGCCGTCAGGGAGCAGATCAGCGCTGCGGACCTCTGCCGTCAGATGCTCCAGCTTGATGATCCCGGGATTCAAGTGGCGCTCCTCCACCGCTCCGTCCGCGAGATGTTCTCCGTTCACACTTTCCGCCTGGAGATTCTCCGAACCTACCGCTCCGGCCGCCAGCTTCGCGGTGCTGACACTGCCGTCCGGCAGCAGATCAGCGGTCAGGGTCTCCTCCGCCAGATGCTTCAGCTTGATGCTGTGAGGGCGGATGTGGCGGCTGTCCACGGCTTCGACCGCAAGATGTCCGCCATATACACTGCTCGGAGCCAGTTGGAACGAACCGATCGAGCCTTCCGCCAGCTTTTCCCCGCCGATGCTGCCATCCGGGAGCAGCTCTGCGCTGCGGACCTCTCCGGCCAGGTGATCCAGGGTGATTTCTCCCTGCTTGATATGACGGCCTTCCAGTGAATCCTCCGCCACATGACTGGTGCCGATACTGCCTGGAGAAAGATGGAGGGAAGATACGGCACCTTCGGCCAGCTTGGAACTGCTAATGCTGCCATCCTGGATTTGGATCGATGAGATGGAGCTAGGAATAATGTGCCCGTTGCCAATAGACATCGGACGAATATGTGCGCCGCCGACACTTCCCGGGGCAAGATGTCTGCCTTGGACAGCCGTGTCGCTGATCGACGCGGGGCTAACCGACCCTGGTGTCAAATGCTCCGCAGCCACCGATAAGGCTGCCAGCTTGGCGGAAGTAACACTGCCATCAGCCAGCTTGGTGGAGGTGACCGCCAGATCACTGAGCTTATCCGTTGAGACACTCTCCGGCGATAGCTTCAATGAAGTAACCGCATGATCGGCCAGATGATGCGGCTGCACGGCACCTGCGGCGAGATGTACTTCCTTCACCGCGCCGGAGGCAAGCTTGTCGCCCGAGACCGAGCCGGACTGCAGAGCCGAATTCGTCACGCTGTTCTCACCAAGATGTCTGCGTTCTATGGCGCCTGGCGCCAGATGTTCAGAATCCACTACGGCATTCTGCAGTACACGGGCGCTGACACTGGCATCGGCAAGATTTTTTTCCTCCACCGTACAGAAGGCGATATGTTCACCACTCACAGCTTCACGGGCAATTGCGTTTCCGGTGACCGCACCTGCAGCCAGCTTGCCGGCATGAATGCCCCCGTCCGCCAGCTTGGCGGCGGTAATGCTCTTCGCGCGCAGATGCTCTCCGGCCACAGCTTCGCTTGCCAGCTGTTCTCCGGTAACCGCACCGGATGCGAGATGAGCCGTCAGCACCGACTGGCTCTGCAGCTGCTCCGATCCGACCGATTCCTTGGCCAAGTGGGACTGATCTACAACTTCACGCTGCAGGTGGAGCGAGGTCACAGCCTGCATGGCAAGCTGCGGTCCGCGTACTGCGGATTTGGCGATATGCCGTGTAGTGACCGCTTCATCCGCCAGTTTATTCGGCAGGATGCTCTGATCGGCGATTTTGGAGGAGGTGACCGCCTGCTCCACGAGCTGTACCGTCCCTACCGCACCTTCCGCCAGCTTCACAAAAGAAATGCTGCGGTCCGCCAAATGGCGGGCAGTGATTTCTCCGTCGCCGATATGGGTGCCATTTACGCTTTCCGGACTTAGATGCTGGCTGCGTACAGCCTTCTCTCCCAGCTGCCGCGTGCCTACTGCGGCATCCGCAAGATGTCCGCTGTCAATGCTGCCGGACTGGAGCTGCTCCTTGCCGATAAGACGGCCGGCAAGCTGCTCAGGCCCGATGGCTCCCGGCGCCAGATGTTTCGCCGTGATGACGCCTTCGCTCAGATGGCGGCCCTCAATCACGGCATCGCCCAGTTTGGCTCCGCTGATTTCGCCGTCGGCGATTTTATCGCCGGACACCGCCTCGTCAGCCAGTTTGGAACGGTCGATACTTCCGTTCGCCAAATGTCGGCTGACAATGGTGCTGCTTAGAATTTTTTCGCCGGTTATGGCTCCATCTTCCAGCAAGTCGGCAGTAATCAGCAGCTCGCTCAAATGACGGCTGGCAATGGACCGGTCGGCAATTTGTTCTCCCCCGATGATCCGGTCAGCCAGCTTCTCCGGGCCGATGCTTCCGTTCTTCAGCTTCTCGCCGCTGATCGAATGATCCAGCAGCTTGCCGCCGTTTACACTTCCTTCCGCCAAATGCTCGCCAGTTATCGATTCAGGGGCAATCTTCGAGGACGTTATCGCCTTGTCCGCGATATTGATGCTCTGCACCGCATAATCCTGCAGCCAGGGAGTACCGATAATCCCGAATTTCAGCTTAGAGCCGTCAATGGTGCGCGGAGCAATCTTCTGGCCGGTAACGGCCGCATCGCACAGATCATCGGTATATACGGGCTGCAGGCGCTCTTTTTCCAGAACAGGCAGAACGGGCTCGGGCGCGTGGACAACCACCTCCTCAATCTGGAGTGTTTCTTCTGCTGCCGGCACCTCCAGCAATTCTTTATCCGGGGCGGCAGGTACGGCAGGTGCTGCAGGTACGGCAGGTTGTGCCGGCGGCTCTGCAATAACTTCTACCGTGCCCACACCACTAACCTGCAGGGCCCGGTCTGGCGGATCCACCGCCTCGCTGACGGGTGCTTCAAATCCCCCTAGCACCCTTGGACTGCTTCCCAGCATACTCAGTTCTTTTTTATTGGGATTATCCACGTAGTAGAGTCGCTTCTTGGAACTGTGTTGTTGATTCCTTTTGGAGCTCTTCACAAGCAGTCTCCTCCTTCCATCTGTTGTTTCTTCTAGGCATCATATGCAGTCCAGTGGGCGGATGACACCATTTGCAGCAAGGCTCCCTGTAATCAATCTGCAAGTAAATCGGCTTCGTCTATCTTTTGAAAAAGGGCTTCTGCCGCCGCGCATTCGTCCACCCTGAAGGCCACGTACAAACATACAATGAGAACATAAGGGCTACAGCCGTAACTACAGAAGATAACGGGAGGAACGAACATGGGGCAAAAGCTCGTGGGAATACTGCTAAATGCCGCTATGCACCGGGGCGTTCCCCGGCTAAAAACGGGACAGGAGTCGCTGGAGAGCTATGAGGAGGCGGCTGCCGCATACGGATTGACCCCCTGCTTTTTGAAGCTGTCCGACATTGATACGGAATCCGGATACAGCATCGCTTATATCAAGGGAGTCCAGGGATATCGCAGAGCCGTAATCCCCACACCGGGTGTAATCCATAACCGGGCAATTTACAGCCAGGACAGCAGCGGAATCGAGCGGCTGCTCCGGCAGGGCCTTTTGATATACAACACATGCAACCGTTACGGGAAAGAACAGATTCACGGGCTGCTGGAACAAAACGAAGGCCTGCAGAGCTATCTGCCGGTTACAACAGCGGGGCTCCCGGGTCTTAAGGAGATGATGGACCTCTACCCCGACCTCATCCTCAAACCGTGCCGCGGCAGTATCGGCAAAGGGGTCATGCGTCTTACTCACTACAGCGGACGGAGCTGGACCTGGAGTTATCTGCCTTCACGTTCTAGCCGATGGGTAAGCACCTTCGTGGATCAGGATGTTTTACCAAGGATGCTTCGGGCGCGTCTCGCCGCTGAATCCTATCTGGTGCAGGAACGTATCCCGCTGGCTGAAATCGGCGGACGCCCCTTCGATCTCCGGGTCACGGTACAACGCGGCTGGGGAGGAACTTGGCAGGTGACCGGCATGTTTGCGAAGCTGGCCGCTCCTGGCGGGTTTGTATCCAATATCGCACGGGGAGGCGAAGCGCTCAACGCCTCATATGTGCTGGATCAGGCCTTTCCGGGGGAAGCTGCAGCATACCTTCGAATGACAGTGCAGACTCTCAGCCTCGCCATCGCACGCGAGCTGGAGCACAGTCTTCCCGGGCTTGCCGACATCGGGCTGGATATCGGCATCACCCGGAACAGACGGATTTACTTCATTGAATGCAATGGCCGTGACCAGCGTTATGGCTTCCTCAAGGCAGGACTCAGAGGAACCTGGAAAGAAAGCTACCGCAGGCCAATGGCTTACGCCCGGTTCCTGCTCGAAGACGCCTCCCGGTATAACTCTTATTGATTTGTCTCCTATTCTATGTCAATATAATTCAGAGCGGATAAGGCCCCGGGTATGGGGCCTTGTTGCTGCATGATGGAAGGGAGATGTTCATGGTTAAACAATTACTGCGGCTGATGACGGAACTGTCCTCGCACAGATGGCTTTCCCGGTTGATGGGGACTTTTTCCCATAGCAGACTCAGCCGTTTTTTGATCCCGGTATTTATTAAGTCCTATCATATTCCCGCTGCTGAAGCGGAGAAGCAGTCCCGACAATATCGTACACTTAACGAGTTTTTCAGCCGGCGGTTGAAACCGGGGATGCGCCCTGTCGCAAGCGGGGACAATGTCGTAGCCAGTCCGGTGGATGCGATGATTACCGCCATGGGTGAGATTCATTCCGGAACAATTATGAATGTAAAAGGACAGGATTATGAGCTGGAAGAACTGCTTAACCACTCTCCGCACCTGGAGCTGTACAAGAAAGGCTTTTTCTTCGTGCTCTATCTGAGCCCTACGGATTATCACCGGATTCACGCGCCCCTCACCGGGCGTAAAGTCGAGAGTGATCATATCCGCGGCCGGGCTTATCCTGTCAATGAATTTGGCATGAGACATATGAAGGGTGTGCTGAGCCGCAACGAACGTCTTATTACTTATATCGCGGGAGCGAATGGGGAAGCAGCGGTTGTAAAGGTAGGCGCAATGAATGTCAGCAGCATCCGCTACACCGATGAACAGGCCATGGAATGGCAAATCGGCGATGATCTGGCTTATTTTGAATTCGGCTCAACCGTAGTACTGCTGCTGGAGAGCGGCACCTTTACCCCAAGGGCCGGGCTGACAAGCGAGACCAAGGTCAAGATGGGGGAACTGCTGGGAACCTTGCAGCGTCATCTTTAACATTTCATCCTAACCTAACAACGAACATATAAGGGTACTCCGCAAGCCTTGAACAGGGCCGGAGTATCCTTTTTCATTGAGCTGATATTTATTACAAATTTTAAGCATTTGGCTGATGTTTCCTCTTGATTATCAACATGATCCCTCCGATATACATGTAGGAACATACATACATCAGGGGGAACTTTTACATGAACAAATCGAAAGACCGGCTTGGCAAATTCACTAACTTATCTTTAAGGATCAAGCTTCCCGGGCTGATTACCCTGTTGGTAATCGCCAGTGTGCTGGCTATATCCGTTTCAGTGTACATTTTGGGCTCGGAACTGCTGCTCAAAAAAAGCAAAGACGAGATTACCGCCAACGCCGACCGGATCGGGGAAGGCTTATGGACTGCCGTGCAGCTGCAGAAGGAGGCTTCCTATCTGATTTCATCGCAGGAATTGTTCCGCGCGCTGTTGAATCTGCGGGAGGAGGGAACGTTGTCCGAAACCGAGTTCTTTTCCGGGAAAAACCCTTATTACAGTGCCTCCAATGAGAAGCTTGCTACAATCCTGAAGAACACAAGGGGCAGCCAATCTATGATCATCCTTGATGCCAAAGGAACCATTGTTGCCGGAAGCAATAAAGAGACCGTCGGCGAATCACGCACAGACAGGGAATATTTCCAGAAATCCATAAAAGGCGAAGCTTTTATCAGCGATGCAACAGTATCCCAAAGCACAGGAAAGTTGATTATAGCTTTTTCCCGGCCGATTAAAGATTTAAGCGGCAAGGTGATCGGCGTGTATTCATCCAACATGAGCTCCGAATTTTTTATAGATAAATTAGGAAAAATTCAAATTAACGGCCAGGGCCAGATTGAAATTCTGAGCCGGAGCGGAATCGTGCTGTACAATTCGAAAGATGAGAAAAGAATCGGATTAAAACCCGAAGGTACCGAAGCTCTGCTTAACCTGCAGGCGAAAGACGATATCCTCACAGGAGAAAGTGATCTCGGAACAGAATATCTCCGTTACAACAAGATTCCAGATGCCGACTGGATAGTATCGGTCATTGATTCTTACGAGGATATCAAAATGCCGATTATGTCCATGCTTAAGCAGATTGTTGCCATTTCCATACTGGCCGTGCTGCTCGTTAATGCGATCGGTCTGATAGTATCCAGATCGATCACACGGCCGATTGTGCAGCTGAGCAAATTGTTCAGACAACTGGCCTCAGGCGACCTGCAGGTTACTGCCACAGGAAAATATAATAGTGAATTCAAGGAGCTTGCCGACAGCTTTAATACGATGGCTCAGCAGAACAAATTGCTGATTACGAATATGAACACCTCCATTTCCGTGCTTAATTCAAGCACCAAGGCTCTGGACGAGTCCTCCAAGCAGACAGCCAAATCGATCGGCGAGACAACGGTAACCACTGCAGAAATTGCCACAGCTATAGAGTCGCAGGCGCATGATACCGAGACGATTGTGGATAAATTCCTCAGCTTCGGCGAGAAATTCGTCTCCATGAATGAAAAAGCCCAATCCGTCAAAGAGCGGGCCGATGAAATTATTGAAGTCTTCCACAGCAGCAATCAGGTTGTAGAAGAGCTGTCCAATATCAGCGAGCAAAACGATGAGGAAGTACAGAAAATCTCTGCGATTACCCTGAAGCTGCAGGAAAGCTCGAGCAGTATCGGCCAGATCACCGGAGCGATCAGCAATATTGCCAAGCAGACAAATCTGCTTGCACTAAACGCCTCTATCGAAGCGGCAAGGGCCGGAGAATATGGACGGGGATTTGCCGTAGTTGCCACTGAAATCCGCAAGCTGGCTGAACAGAGCTCCATCCAGTCCAATGAAATCAACGGGATCATCGGGCAGAATCTGGCCTTCGTACAGGAAAATCATCAGAGCGTGCAGCAGATTAAGGATATTTCCACACAGCAGGACGAATATGTAGGCAGAACCCGGCAGGCCTTCCATGCCATTCACCAGAATATTACGGATATCACCGAACAGATTAAGAGCATGGCTGATGACATTGCCCTTATGCAGCATGACAAGGACGAAATGCTGGAATCCACGCAGAATCTGTCTGCATCGGGTGAGCAGGTTTCGGCCTCAGTTGAAGAGGTTACGGCCACAATGCATGAGCAATCTTCTATGGTTCACCGTTTAGCCGATATGGTCGAAACAATTGACGGGTTAACCAAAAGCCTGGCGGAGGCCGCCTCCAAATTCAAGCTGGAATAGCAGTACATCTTCACCGGAAAGCAGCAAAAGCAGCAGGTCTCTGTTACAGGGACCTGCTGCTTTTGGGTTTCATGAATGATTTCGTTTAGACAACGCCCGAATATCGCTACTCCGTTACCTTGCTCTGGTTAGCCACCTCACGGGCTTTGGCCTGCACCTCTTCGGGCACGCCGAGATAGAAACGGCTGATCGGCTTCACATCGTCATCCAGCTTATAGACCAGCGGAACACCGGTCGGAACATTAAGGTCGAGCAGCGCTGTCTCGTCAATGTCCTCCATAAATTTGATCAGCGCCCGCAGGGTGTTGCCATGTGCCGAGATCAGCACCCGCTCTTTCTTGCGGATCAGCGGCACAATCCGCTTGCCCCAGAAATCGCCGACGCGGTGAACGGTATCCTCCAGGCTCTCGCCGCGCGGGATATCCCCGGAGCGCACCTCCTTGTAGCGGATATCGTTTCTGGCATAACGCGGGTCATCGGGTTCCAGCAGCGGCGGACGGACCGACAGGCTGCGCCGCCAGATATGAAGCTGCTCTTCACCATATTTCACCGCAGTCTCACTCTTGCTCAGCCCCTGCAGCGCACCATAATGGCGCTCATTCAGCTTCCAGGATTTCTGTACGGGAATCCACAGCAGATCCATTTCTTCCAGCACATAATTAAGTGTCTTGATCGAACGTTTCAGTACAGAAGCGAAGGCCAGATCGAACGTGTAGCCTGCTTCTTTTAACAGCTTCCCGGCCGCTTTGGCCTCTTCTATTCCCTTTTCCGTCAGATCGGGATCGCTCCAGCCTGTGAATAAATTCTGACGGTTGTACTCGCTCTCCCCATGCCGTATCAATACGATTTCATACATATTCTTTCTCCCTCCTTCAGCCATTGGTTTGGTCATTTTTTCTGCTGCTCAGTATATGAATTCAGCTGCTCACCGTGCTTTCTCAGGATTGGGCTGAACAATTGTACGCTCATACAAAAACCTCTTTATCCTTATGCCCCTGCATAGATAGAAGAATACACCCCAGTACCGCAAGACAGAGCCCTGTATCTTCTATTCAGAAAGAATCCGCTGTACCCTTTTCTTCTACATGCCAGTCTATGAACCATGAACCATTCAAAAAACCGGACGCCGCAAGGCCCCGGTTCTCCACTTGTATTTGATACTGCCCTTGTTGTCAGAACCAACAGTCTGTAGCTGCCATGTTATTCTGCTTCAAGCGTCTCCAGCGGTTTCGAAAAACCCCGGCGCCTCCACCTTTACATTCACTATTGCATATTCTGCGTCCTCTAAACATCAGTTATGTTCTCCCTTCCAAGCTGCTATGTAAATCGTCGCATACTAAGTTGCAACGTATTTACCCTTGCAGCAAAAAGCTGAAACAAAAGGAAAAATCAGCGGATTTCAGACGGACTTTTCCCCGTATGCTGCTTGAACTGGCGGCTGAAAAAGAAAATATCGCGATAGCCCAGTGCATCGGCCACCTCGGTGACATTCATCCCGGCATATAGCAGCAGGTGCTGGGCCCGCTCAATCCGGGCACGGATGACATAGGACTGGACCGAGGAGCCTGTAATCTCTTTGAATTTGATCGAAAAATACCGTGGCGACAGCCCCGCCCGGGCTGCCAGATCCTCTACCCGGTGCGCCGCTCCGGGATGCTGGCTGACGTAGTTGGCCACCTCGTGGATGACCTCAGCCAGCTGATTGCTGACATGCCGCTCTACCGGCATCACCCGGTCCTCGCGCAGCAGATGAATCATCAGCTGCTTCAAGATCAGCCGCCCCTCCTCTTCTGCAGCGTAGGTCTTCACCAGGAACAGGCGGACATAACGGGCGAGCAGATGCTCGAATTCCACTGTTTCGGTCAATTCACGGTAAGGCTGGGGAATATCCGTGACCTCTTCGGTTACGTCAAAATGAATGTATGTAAGCACTAGCGGCTTTTGCGGATTATGGGTCGCATACGTAAAGTCGCCCGGACGGAACAGGAAGCAGCTTCCCTTTCCTACCTTGAAAGGCACTCCGCTGCGCACAACCGTACCTTCTCCGCTCCAGACATAGAACAGATCATAATTTTGCAGCGGCTTCTCTCTTTTTTGCCACTTCCAGCCCGGTTCGCAGACAATTTTCGCCAGGGCAGGCAGGATCACAAAAGAGGACGGCGATGCATGCAGCATAATATTTCCTCCTAAATTTTTTGTGAGCGTTACCTCACTGAATTAGCTTCGACAAATAATCGCTTTGAAAGCATATGCTTAAGTTTTGTAAGCATACATTCTCCCTACTCTTATAATACCTTGTCACGTGTATTTTTGCACATCCTTCCAGGCCAGAAGCAGGCGGTTCACCCCTTCTTCCAGTGCCTCAGCATCGAGAAGGGAAAAAGAAAAGCAAGCGGCCGGACTACCCGGGCCTATCCGGTACAGTGCTGCGTCGCGGAAGTCTGTGCCTCGCTGCAAAGCCGCTTCCCGGAAGGCGGAATACTCCTGTTCCGAGCGCAGCCACCGGGCATAAATATGCAGGCCGGAATCGCCGGGCAACGGCTGAAAGAGCATGCCGAGCCGCTCATTCAGAAGCGCACGGAAAATGCGGGCACGCTCCCCGTATATGCGCGTCATCCGCCGCAGATGGCGGCTGTATCCGCCAGTGCTCATGAACCGGGCCAACGCCCGCTGCTCAAGCTGTGCGCCTGGAAGCGGCTCATAAAGCGCCTTGGCCGCTGTCACAGGACCCACCAGCGAAGGCGGCAGCACGGCGAACCCGAGCCGCAGCCCGGAGAACATGCTGTTGGAGAAGGAGCCGATATACACCACCCGGTCCTCCCGGTCGAGCGCTTTCAGCGGTTCAATCGGCCGGCCGCCCCAGCGGAACTCGCTGTCATAATCATCCTCGACAATGACTGCCTCCTGCCGCCGGGCCCATTCCAGTAAGCTGCGCCGCCGGTCGAGCGGCAGTACCGCTCCCGTGGGGAATTGGCGGCTTGGCGTCACAAACAGCAGCCGGGCTGCCCAATCCTCGGGCACAAGCCCGCTCTCGTCAACCCGTCCCGGCAGCAGCTTACCGCCGCCAATCTCCACTGCCCGGCGGATGCCATGAAATCCGGGATCTTCCACAACGGCAGGTTCCCCCGGTTCCAGCAGCAGCTGCACCAGAAGGACAATGCCCTGCATCGAGCCGCTGAACAGCACGATCTGCTCCGCATCGGCTCTGATTCCCCGGGTAATCCGCAAATGGGCGGCTATTGCCCGCCGCAGGCTCTCCTCCCCTTGCGGCGGACAATAGCCCTCCAGCATCCCGCCTCCCTTGCCTCCGGCATAATTCAGTGCGCTCCGCCACTCGCCGTAAGGAAAATGTTCAATCCGCATGCCACTGCTGCGAAAGCTGATGGCATCTTCACCAGCCTGCCCGTAGATGGAAACCTGGCGCTCCATCAGGCGCTCTCCCCAAGAGGTAAGCGGGATCGCTCCAGGTTCAAGGAATTCCCGATCAGGTGTGCGAATTTCCTCACCTGCCGGATTGAGTCCAGCGCCGACCCTTGGTAAGTCAACCACCTGATGATCGGTTGAATCCTCCCTGTATACCGGCTCTCCCCCGGCAGCAGAAAAAAAGCTGTCATCTGAAACAAAGGTGCCCCGGCCCTTCTCAGTCTTGATGTAACCGTCAGCCAGCAGCATGTCATATACCTGTGATGCTGAACCGCGCGACACAAGATACAGCCCGGCAAGCCGTCTTGTTGACGGCAGCCTTGTCCCCCCGGGAAGTGTCCCCTCCAGGATCGCTGCCCGGAGCGCATGATATAACGCCAGATATTTATAACGGTGGATGGCCAGATACTGGTCATATGGCAGTGTGAAATTCATCTCCCCACCCTTTCCTCAAAAGTGGACTATTAAAATAACTCTAAACCGGTCCTTTTTCATTGTCAATTTATCAACTATTCTAAGTAAAACAATTACTCAAGGTGAGTACTCCGCCACTATGATGAAAAGGACGTGTATTATGCGCAGAAAAGAATTTAAGATAGAGCAGGAAGAAGAAGTGGCCCAATTTTTGCAAGGAATGAGCTTTGGTTTTCTCGGTACAAGCGATGAACAGGGACAGCCGCGGGTCACTCCGCTGAATTTCGTCTATATGGAGGGCTGCTTCTATTTCCACGGCAGTCATGCCGGAGGCAAAATGAAGAGCATCCGCCAGCAGGCGCGGGTCTGCTTTACCGTTGCCGACGAATACGCGCTAATCCCCTCTTATTTCAGCGATCCCCATCTGGCTTGCCCTGCCACGGCCTATTTTAAAAGCGTAACTGCTTATGGAGTGGCCGAACTTGTGGAGGCGTCCGCAGAGAAGGCTGCTGTATTGTCCCGGTTTATGAACAAGCTGCAGCCCGAAGGCGGCTTTGATCCTATTGATGCCGAAGATCCAAAATACCGCTCGCGGCTAAAGGGTGTTGCGGTCGTACGAATTGTTCCGGATGAGCTGACAGCCAAATTTAAGTTCGGCCAGAATCTGAAAGATGAGGAGCGGGCCGGTATCACCCGGGGTCTGGAGGAGAGAAACGGAGAACGCGATGCCGAAACGATAGAAATGATGAAAAAATACTGCCCCCACCATAGCTGACTTAAGTAGAGCACCGAAACGAATTACAGATTGGCTAACGCCGCTGAAAATATTCTAAAAGTATTTATAAAATGGCTGCTTTCATCAGTGACGGCTGGGAATCACGGTGATATAATGTTAGGCAATGTTAACGTATATATCCCAGAAGAATACCGGAAGGATGAAACTGATGAATCCACTGGCTGGACAATTAAACGAAAGCATCAAGGCAGGCAATGAACATGTGTACGATATGCTCTCCGATCTTGGCAAGGCGCTCTATTTTCCTAAAGAGGGCATCCTGAGCCAATCCGCAGAAGCAACAGCTCACGCCAAGAAATACAATGCAACCATCGGTATTGCTACCGAGAATGGCATGCCTATGCACCTTGGAGTCATTCAGGATAAGCTCTCGGCTTACAGTCCCAAAGACTTGTACGGCTATGCTCCTCCTGCAGGCAAACCAGAGCTGCGCACTGTATGGCGGGAAAAAATGCTCCGTGAAAATCCATCGCTCGAAGGCAAATCCTTCGGCAACCCTATCGTTACCAATGCCCTGACGCACGGGCTCAGCATAGTTGCCGATCTGTTCGCAGAACAAGGCGATGCCATCATCTATCCGGACAAGAACTGGGAGAATTACGAGCTGACCTTCGGCATCCGCCGGCTCAGCGAAATCGTCAACTATCCGCTTTTCACTGAAGATATGAAATTTAATAGTGAAGGACTGCTGGAAGCGCTGCTCGCCCAGAAGGGACGCGGCAAAGCCATTGTCCTGCTCAACTTCCCTAATAACCCTACAGGCTATACTCCCGGCCTAAAAGAAGGAGAAGCCATCGTTGCCGCGATTCTGCGCGCTGCCGAGGAAGGCATCAATGTCGTAGTCGTCAGCGATGACGCGTATTTCGGACTTTTCTTCGAGGATTCTCTCAAGGAATCGTTGTTCGGCCGTCTGGCCAATCTCCATCCGCGCGTGCTGGCCGTCAAGATTGACGGGGCCACCAAAGAGGAATTCGTCTGGGGCTTCCGCGTCGGCTTCATCACCTACGCTTCGGAGAACAAGGAGCTGCTTGCGGCACTGGAACAGAAAACGCTCGGCATTATCCGCGCCACTATTTCCAGCGGTGCACACCCGTCTCAGACGTTTGTGCTGGACGCACTGAAGGCCCCTCAGTTTGCTGAACAGAAGGAAGAAAAGTTCCAGATCATGAAAGGCCGTGCCAACAAAGTGAAGGCACTGCTCGACAGCGGGAAATACGGCGATGACGTATGGACCTATTATCCTTTCAACTCCGGCTACTTTATGTGCCTGAAGCTGCACACTGTATCCGCTGAAGACCTGCGGCTGCATCTGATCCACAATTATGGCCTGGGCACAATCGCCCTGGGCGAAACCGATCTGCGCATCGCCTTCTCCTGTATTGAAGAGGAGCAGCTTGAAGATTTGTTCGACCTGGTTTATGCGGGAATCCGCGATTTGGAAAAAGCCTGATCCCAAAACCATTGATCTCGAAATCAGCTCCGGGTACCCGGAGCTGATTTTTTTTGACTTTCCCTGCGACATTGGCCTATACACGTTAATCTATCCGCACATACAATACGATGTACTCAAGTACAGCAAACACATTCGAAAGGGGAATGAACATGAGCGAAGAAGTAAGAGGCGGATACGGATACCCTGGATTTACAAGCACAGGTGCAATTTTGGTTCTCTTTATCCTGCTGGTTATCATCAGCCGTTCCCTCTTTGTCTAACCGGGAATGACTCTCCTTGGGAGGGAGCCTCGGGCTCTCTCCCGTTCCCGCGTGACAGCATTCCCTGTTCTGCTAATCAGCACAAAGACGCCTTGACGGGAGCATCCGCTCTTATCAAGGCGTCTTTGTGCTTGGAGCGGAATACAGGCCTGCCGGCATTCCACTCCGGTCTCACCAAAAGTTAGAAATCCTCATCCACCGCGGCTTCTTTGCGCTTCAAGTATTCCTTGAACACGTAGGCCAGTAGCGCTCCGGCAAGGAAGGTGCCGAGAACAGGCAGCGGACGTTCACCCGCTGTGGCCAGAAATGGCAGGCCGGTCAGCAAGGCCAGCAGCAAAAGGGCGCGGAAGATGAACTGGTTCGTGCTTTCACCCTTGCTGCCCTCTGGCAGAGGATACACCGACAGCCAGAACGACTCGCTATGCAGCTTGCGCAAAGCCGACAGCTGAATGCCCATGATGAACAGGAAGAACAAGTAAATGCCGCTTCCCACATAGCTGCCGCGATTCCACCAGACCAGCAGCAACGCCAGGACAGCGATCCGCATCACAATAGCGAAGACATCTCCCCGGGCAAAGCTTTTGGTCAGCAGGAAGCGGTAAGCAGCGTTACTCCGCCATGCGATACCGCTCCCCCAGCGTGACAGGTAACGCCGGGCGTATACCCGCTGCTCACGTCCCGGCACATCCACGAACCAGCCAAGAATCATCAAGGCCCTCGACCCCTGGTTTTTCTCCATGGCAATCAGACGCTCCCAGGGAACGGAATGCCGTCCGGGAACAGAACATGCAGCCAAATATGCCGCCGCCAGGATCAATATGAAGATCAGGGCCCGGAGAGACGGCTGCCATAGCCATGCCGCAATCATTAATCCGCCTACTGCCCAGCGCAGCAGATTGTAGGCCACTGCGGCCGGGCGGGATATCATTGCGGTTTCCCGCCATAGCCCGTAGCTGGACAGCAATTTCACCAGAATCAGAATGAGAACGGTAGCGAACAGACTCCTAGGGGATTCATCCGTACGTATGTACAAGGGCCAGACAGTGATCAGTACAAACAGCAGCCGCACAATTTTCCACACATTTCCGCTTACCCAGCTACGGGCAAAATATTCCTTCATCCGGTGTCCCTGCGGAAGCAGAAATATAGTATCCGGACTCTGCAGATACGTCCGGAAGCTGCTGTGCACTGCCGCAGGCAGCAGCAGGACCAGCATAACCCAGCGGATCGGAATACCTGACGGAGTGTCCCGAAGCAGCGAAGTATACCAGGCCGAGAAGACAATCAGCAGCAGAAGCAAGAGCATCGCTACACCGCTCTTAATGACATACCCCACATAAGGCAGCATGCTTCCCATGAACCGGCTGCGCCGCTGCCGGCGCAGCTCCTTTAAATCCATATCATTTCCCTCCCTGAACCAATTCGTAGAACAGCTGCTCCAAGTTCAAGCCCTGCAGCCCTGCAGCTGCGGTCATCTCTGCAAGCGTGCCTTGGGCAATAACCTTGCCGCGGTGCAGCACGATAAAGCGGTCGCAGTAGTTCTCGATTGTGGAAAGGATATGGGAGCTCAACAGGATCGACGCCCCCGTTTTTTTCAAATCCAGCATGAAGTCGAGCAGAGAGCGGATGCCCAGCGGATCCAGGCCAAGAAAGGGCTCATCAATGACATACAGTGCCGGACGCGCCACGAAAGCGCACATAATCATCACTTTCTGCTTCATCCCTTTGGATAAATGGGAGGACAATGTATCCATCTTGTCCTCCATATTAAAGAGTGCGGCCAGCTGCCCGCTGCGGGATTCATAGTCGCTGCGCTCCACGCTGTAAGCTCTGGCAGTGAATTCGACATGCTCGCGGACCGTCATTTCCTCGTAGAGCAGAGGAGATTCCGGCACAAATGACAATGCGCTGTGATACCCCTCCGGGTCAGCACTGCGGGTTTTGCCCTTTACGGTAATTTCACCTTTATGGGGCGACATCAGGCCAAGGATATGTTTCATTGTCGTGCTTTTTCCGGCTCCGTTCAAACCGATCAGTCCAACCATTTCACCGGGCTGCACCTGAAGGCCGATATCATGAAGCACCGGCTTGTTCAGGCTATACCCACCACTTAAGCCCGTAATCTCGAGTACGGGGGCTGTATTCATTGACCGTCACCTCTCGGGGTTTTGTTCTTGAGCCATTTTGGGGCTCCCTTGTTCTTGCGGTTCTTCTCACGTTCCGCACTGCTGCCGCGCGGTTTACCCGCAGGAGCGGCACCGCCGCGCCCGCCTGCAGCCGGGCCCGTACCGTGGTGCCCTTCGCGCCGCACTTCTCCGCCTGCGGCAGTTCCCGCCTGGCCTTGCCGCGGCAAGGCCGGTTTGATGGCCGCATCGGCCTGCACAGCCGATGTCCTTACAGGCGGCTTGCCGCTGCGCGGTGCGGCGCCTTCCTTGCGCTGGGTGGCACTTTCCTTGCGCGGGGTGGCACTTTCCCCGCGCCCGCGTTCGCCGCCGCCCAGCGGGCTGCGGGCTTCATCAGCCGCCATAACCTTGCCGGCGACCATTTCCTTCTCCTCAAGCGTGATATTCAGCTCCCGGGCGAATTTGCGCATAATGAACGTCTGCTGCTCCGTTATAATGGAGACCGAAAGTCCGCGGCGTCCCATACGTCCCGTACGCCCTGCCCGGTGCACATAATGCTCCGAGTCAAACGCCGGATCAAAGCTCACTACCAGCGTCAGATTCTCGATATCCAGGCCCCGGGCCGCTACATCGCTCGCCACCAGTACGCGGAACTTGCCGTCACGGAACCGGGTAAGCACATTGCTGCGTGTCACCTTGTCCGCATCCCCATAGATCGCCGCTGCCGTAAGCCCAAGATGGTTCAGCTTTGCTTCCACCTCGGCAATGTCCTCGGTAGCATTCACGAACACTATCGCCCGCTGCGGGTTGTAATGGCGGATGACCCGGCGCAGCATATCAATCTTGTTCCGTTCCTCTGCCACCACATAGTGATGCTCAAGAGTCTGTGCCGTCATCACTCCGGGATCAATGCCGACCTCAGCCGGGTTCTTCATCTCCCGTGCGGCCAGCGCCTGGGTCTCCGGTCCGATGGTCGCAGACAGCATGACCAATTGGCGCGTGCGCAGCGCGCTGCTGACGATCTTCGCCACTTCACCGGCTCCGCTGAGCTGGAACATCTGGTCCGCCTCATCGATGATGATCGTGCTGACCTCATGCATTTTCAGCTTGCGGAGGCCGATCAGCTCCCGCACGCGTCCAGGGGTGCCCACTACGAGCTGGGGATGCTCGCGCAGCTTGTCAATCTGGCGTTTGATCGCCGCTCCGCCGATCAGGCCCATCGCCTTGATCCCCCGGTGGGCCCCATAGCGCTCGGCCTCACGGAGGATTTGCATCGCCAGCTCCTGGGTTGGTGCCAGCACCACCTTTTGGACCACCCGGTGCTCCGGGTTAATCCCTTGAATCAGCGGCAGCAGGTATGCCAAGGTTTTGCCGGTACCTGTCTGGGAAGCGGCCAGCACATCTCTCCCCTCCAGCAGAAGCGGGATCGTCTGCTCCTGTACCGGAGATGGATCAGTAATGCCGAATTCCGACAATCGGGCAACAAGGTCGTCCTGGATGCCGATGGCCGCAAAAGAAGCTTTATTCATAAGTGTAATTCATCCTTTTCGCTTAAGTTAATACCTTCATTATATGCCAAAAAGGCCTCTCCACCAAATGGAAGGCCGTTTATGCAAGGATAAGCTGTCATTAGCACAGGCTAGACCTGCAAAAATGACTGCCGCCCTGCAGAATGACGACAGACACCCGCTGATGAAACCATTATTTTCTGTTCATAACGTTATAGGTCAGCTTATCCGCCAGCCGTGGAAACAAAGCATACAACCGGATGCCGAAACCCGCCAGACCGGGCAGGTCTACTTCCTCTTTGCCTTTCTCCATCAGCTTGACGATCTTGGAGGACACATGCTGCGGAGTCATCATCATCCGGGCTACACTTTTCTCGTATTTGCCTGATGGATCAGCCGTTTTGAAAAAGTCGGTGGCAATCGGCCCCGGGTTCACCGCCGAAACGGTAATCCCGCTCTTCCGGAGTTCCTGGCGAAGCGCATTCGTGAAACCGAGAACCGCATGTTTGGTTGCTGTGTAAGCTACAGCACGGGCTGTACCAATCTTGCCGGCCATGGAAGCCACATTGACAATCTGCCCGCTTCCCCGCTGCAGCATATGCGGAACTACAGCCTTCGTACAACGTACAATGCCCATATAGTTTACATCCATCATATCATCGAATTCATGGGATTCCATCTCGGTAAAACCGGCGAATTTGCCGTATCCGGCGTTGTTGAGCAGAATATCGATCCTGCCGTACACCGCCAGAATTTCGCCAAAGGTCCGCTCCACTTCCGCCTCATCTCTGACATCGCAGGTGTACAGTCCAAAAACGCCCGGAATACCGGCCGCTGTTTCTTTCAGTTTATCTTCCGAACGGGCCAGAAGAATTGGGACAGCCCCGCGCTTGCTGAGCATTCGCGCTGTCAGCGCCCCGATCCCGCTTGAAGCCCCTGTTATGACAACAATCTTGTCTTTAAGTTGCATGAAAATCTTCAGCTCCCAATTGTCCGCCTAAGAGATCATCACTTGAATATCAAGTTCGCCGATGCCTTCCATCAAGAGCGGGATGCTCAGTGCTCTGCGCGGCAGTACGGACATGCTCTCACTCTTCATAAGCTTCGGCGGAGTAATATCCACAGTTACACCTTGGTTGGAAAGAATCGTACTGGCATTGCCGCTGATCATGTTGCCCAGTTCCGAAATCGCGCTCTGCCCCATCTCGTCCATCTCTGTAATCACGTAACCGCCCATCATGGCCGATACCATTTTCAGGGCAACCTGCTCTGCAATCCCAAAGATAATATTTCCGCTTAATTGACCCGTCATCCCCACTTGAATCCATATATGATTATCGATCAGTTCAATATCCTTAATGCCCAGATTACCGGTGGATGGCGAGACTTGTATAACCTGCTCAATTACAATGCGTGCAGACTCTAAAAACGGATTAATTACTTCTGCTTTCATTAAGATGTGTCCCCCCTCTACCAGTCTTTAGTCATATACCGAAAGTCCTATTCAATGATTTTTAATTATACTTCATATATCGGCATTATTCATCAAAAATTAATGGGGGTGTCGAAGGAAATCACAAGATAGTTTGCCTGGCAACATTGCTCTGCCGGAAGGAATCTCCTATAATTTAATCAAATGCCAACAACCGGTGTAAGATATAACTGCATATCCACATTCAATCCGGCTATGGACCGAAATGAATTCCTGCATTATTGCGGAGACCCGAGCAACTATAAAAGTCTTATTGATCAGGCAACAACCAGCTATGCCGTCCCGGGAAAATCGTCCGTTGTTCCCATTACAGGGCGAAGCGGCAGCATTATTCGGTAGTCAAAAAGGGGGGCAAGTCTATGAACATCAGCCAGCTCGAAACGCTGATTACGATCTCCAAAACGATGAGCTTCCGCAAGGCAGGTGAGTTGCTTAACCTGACCCAGCCGGCAGTTTCGGCACAAATCAAAAGTCTGGAAGAAGAGTTCAAAACTCAGCTCGTTGACCGTAACCAGCCCGTTACCTTGACGGACAGAGGCAAAGTGTTCCTTACGCATGCAGAACAGATCGTGAGTATTGTCGAAGAGCTTAAGCAGCGCCTTGCGGATCTTGATGAGAATCCCCAAGGGCATATTATTCTCGGAACGACCACCTCCATTGCCATTCAAATCCTGCCGCGTATCCTGTCCTATTTTCAAGACCAGTTTCCGCATATCAAAACTTCGATTTCCTCGATGTCTTCATCACAAATCTATCAGCATGTCGAAAACGGCCTGGTTGATGTCGGCATCGGTTATCTGATTGGACGGAGTCCTGCGATGACTACTTCTGTGCTGTATTATGATACTTTTGAACTGGTTGTTTCTCCAAGGCATCCTTTAGCCCAGGTCAAATCGGCCGGGATTGAAGCCCTGGGTAAAACACCGCTCATCCTCCTGTCGCCTGACACGGTCGGCCGCAAATTCGCCGATGAGGTGTTCGCAAAACACGGCATCCAGCCGCAGGTCATCATGGAGCTGACCAGCAGCGAGGAGGTTAAGCGGATGGTCGAGCTTGATCTCGGCGCAGCCATTATCTCCAAACAGTCAGTTACGGCAGAGGTCCGCAGCGGCACCCTCAAAATCGTGCCGATTATCGAACTAGAGGTCACGCATCCCGTAGGTGTCATTACCAAGTCCGGCAAATATGTCAATTCGGCCATGAGGCAATTCTTAAGCGATCTAAAGGGCATGCCCGAAACCCAATTTATCGGCTCGGAGTAGAGCCGCGCAGAGCTTTGAATCCATCTGTCGAAGCTGATCCCAAAGTCTGAAACTTCATGAACTGTTTTCGTAAAATTTGGCCTAAAGGAGATATATCCATGAAATTCGACCTACACACCCACCATTTCCGCTGTGGCCATGCCGACGGAAGCATCAGGGACTATATTGAAGCCGGCATCAACGCCGGTCTGGACGTCATCGGCATATCTGATCACACTCCTTATTTCGGCAGTCCATCCGAACAGGCCTTTCCCAAAATCGCCATGGCCAAATCGGAGCTTGTCCATTACGTAGAAGAAGTGCTCTCCCTGCAGAAAGAATACGAAGGCAAAATTGATGTGCTGCTCGGTATTGAATCCGATTATTTCCCGGAACATGCCGAACTCTACCGCCAAACCCTTTCTGCTTATCCCTTTGATTACATCATTGGCTCGGTACATAGTGTCAAGGGTGTCAGCATCTTTAATAAGGGACGCTGGAAAGGGCTTGACCGCCGGGAGAAAGCCGCGGCAAAAGCCGAATACTACCGGCTGATCTCCGAATCCGCGCGCACCGGCATGTTTCAGATTCTTGGGCATATCGATGCCATGAAAGGAAACTATCCGCAATTTTCGGAAATCTCTACACCTGCAGAAATCGACGAATGCCTGCGCGTAATCGGCGAATGCGGCGTCGCCATTGAGATCAATACCTCCGGATGCACCAAGCTGTGCGGCGGCTGGTATCCCTCGGATGATATTCTGGCACGTGCACTGCATTACGGCGTGGAAGTCACCTTTGGCTCTGATGCGCATCTGCCGTCCCGGGTTGCAGACCAGCGGGAGGCTGTGGTTGCACGCCTTAAAGAAATCGGGTTCACTCACTGGGTATACTACAAACGGCGCGGGAAAATTACAGTTCCGCTGCAGTGACACCCTGTGACTTTACAAAAAAATGCACCGCAGTGCTCAACGGTCGATGGACAGTATGACATCCATTACGTTAACGCTGCGGTGCATTTTGTTATTCTCCCGGTTTCTGCAGATTATCACAGGTAAACCCCTGCTTCTTCAGCGTATACTGCGCATCTCCATACTGCGGATTAAGAGCGTAGAAATGTGCGATCGTAGCGCTCCAATCCCGCTCCGTCATTTCGAGCGCTTTTAGATACCCGCGGTACGCCTGATTGTACTCCTGTATAAATCCCTTCTGATCAGGGTTATAACGCTCCTCGTGAAAAACCGCCCCCAGCGGAAGACGCGGCTTCTTTGGCAGCTCCTCGGCAGGATACCCCACGCATAAGCCGACCACCGGGAATACATACTCCGGCAAGTCCAGCAATTCAATTACGCCTGCAGTATTGCGGCGGACTCCACCGATAGGAATGATACCCAGCCCCAGAGATTCCGCAGCGGCAACCGCACTCTCCAAAGCGATTCCCACATCCACCGCACCGACCAGCAGCGCATCCACATCGTGCACAGCCTCAAATGGCTGCCCTTCCAGCTCGGCGGCCAGCTTGGCCCGGTAAAAATCCATGCAGAAGATCAAAAATAACGGTGCGTCGGCCACATGCTTCTGATTCCCGCTCAAGACCGATAGCTGAGCCTTCCGCTGTTGATTCTGCACAGCAATAATGCTGACCTGCTGCCCGTTCACCCAGGATGGGGCTGATTGAGCGGCCTCAATAATCATCTGCAGCTTATCCGGCTCAACAGGCTGCGGCCCGTATTTCCGGAAAGACCGGTGATTGTTTAATGTCTTCAGCACTTCATTCAAGATTACATCCTCCTAAAATCCAGATATATAATTGTACAACCATCATATACTAACAGCTGCGGGAGCTTCCAGTCCCTGACCGCTTCCGGTTCCCCAATGGATTGGCAACAGAACAAAAAAAATGGACCCGAATCATCGGGTCCCAACAGCAGTTATATTTTCAAAAGGGGGTCATGTATTTAGTTTAACCGGACACTGTTAGAGTTTGATAACGGCATTATTTCATTTGTGTGACAATGTGAATACTTTCATTACATCGCCCGAGCCATCGGCCATCGGCATGATCCGATCCAGCGTCAGACCGTTTTTGAGCATGACCCGTTCGGACCTGAGGTTATCGCCGCGGCAGCGCCCCTCCACATGGGTCAATCGAAGCTCCCGCATGCCGTAGCCGAGCAACAATCCAATGGCCTCTGTAGCAAGGCCCTGCCCCCACCATACAGGATCGAGCATGTAGCCTAGTACGGCTTTGCCTTCATGACGGTTCCAGTTCTGCAGGGAGGCAGTGCCGATCAGCTCCGGTGCATCTTTGCGATAGATCCCCACATGCAGCGCGCAAGGATCGTAGGGATACAGCATACGGTTCACCAGTTGATCCAGATGGGCTGGCTGTGAACCCGCTGTACTGCGATGCAAAATGTGGCGCTGCACATCCGGGTGAGAGAGCAGCATCTTGAGCCTGTCACCTTCGGCAGGCAACATCGTCCGGAGTCCCACTGCGGCTCCTTGCTGAGCCATGAATCCTGCAGTCTCGTAAGTGATCATACGCGCTCCTCTTCCCTTGCAGCTTAATTTGGGAATTTCAGTTCTATTGCTCCTTACGCCCGGCGCAGCGTAATCACAGTAAGCTCCGGCCGGCATAACAGGCGGAACGGCATATAAGTCTCGCCGAAGCCTCTGTTAACATAAACCGGCATGGCTTTATTCTCTGTATGATACAGTCCGCTTATGTATTTAACTGCCCCGTATGGGGTGTAGGCTGCGCCCACAAAAGGAAGACGGATCTGTCCTCCATGGCTGTGCCCCGACAACTGAAGGTCGAAGGGATAATTTTCCGCCGTGTCAGCATAATCCGGCTCATGCATCATCAGTACCGTACATGTCCCCTCTGGGATACCTTTGAGTGCAGCTTCCGGATCGGGACGGCCATGCAGCATGTCTTCCAGGCCAGCAACAGCCATTACTGCACCGCCTTGCTTAATAAGATATGACTGATTCCTCAGCAATGTGAATCCGGCAGACTGCAGCAGCTGCGCAAGCAATTCCGTGTTCTTATAATCATGGTTGCCGAATATCGCATATTTCCCCAGGGGGGCATGAAGTTCCGCGAGCAGCGCTACGGATTCTTTCAGGTCCTCTGCGTAGCTGTCTACAATATCCCCGGTAAAGCAAATGATATCCGGCTCTGCGGCCTCAATGTGCTTAACCAGCCGGGCCAAATCATGGGCATCCTTGTTGAAGCCCAAATGCACATCACTGAAATGAACCAGCCGGGTGCCGGCAAACGCGGAAGGGAGATTCTTCAGCGGAATGTCCAGCCGGGTGATATCAAGCCAGTTGGGTTCTCCCTGCCACACATATCCGCCGCCGAGCAGCGCGGCACCAAACATAGTAGCCGCTCCGCGGGTCAGGAACTGGCGGCGGGTAATTTTGCGGCCGCTGCCCTTCCCGGGTGGTAGCGGAGTATTGTAACCTCCGCCGGCAACAAGAGGTGGACCTTCATTGGGAGAACCCCCGGACGCTTTTTTATTCATAGGGAGACCCTCCTTCCTTGCAGGAGCTTGAAATACATTCCACTCCGCTAACTGTTAAAATCACTTGATCTCATCTTTTACATCTTCTACCGCTTCGTCCACTTCCTCATCAATATCTACCTCGATGGACGCCTCAATCTCTGCTTCCGTACCAGGGCCGAGAATCTTGCGGAACAAGCCCAGCATGGACAGGGCATAGGCTACAGTAATGAAGCTGAAGCTGATCTGCATGATGACCACGAGCCGCGAAGTATTGTCCACCGGAGCCACATCTCCATAGCCGACAGTCGTAAAGGTAGCCACACTGAAATATAGAAAGGTAATCAGCTGGCTGAGCAGATCATCCCCTATTCCTTTGCCCTGAAAAGAGGACTGTCCAAATAGCTTATATATGGATGTATATACGACTGTAAAAAAAATAATGCAGGTAAAAGCAGCAATACTGATACGGACCAGTGTCTGCTGCATCCTGACCTCCTTGCTGTTCGATTCCTTGATTTCATGAAAAATGAACAGAATGTAGAAAAGCACCGAGGCCAGGGCAAAGAGTAAAATCAGTCCCCTTAATCCCCGGTTGCCCGGTACGATGGAGCCCAGGTCAATCCAGTTCAGCAAATCCTCAACCGAAATGAGCGCATAAATTAGAATGGGGGCCAGCAGCACCCCTTTTCCCATCCAGCTCAGCTTCATCCGGAAAAACCAAAACGACAGCAGTATAATCACTGTTATATTGAGGGTCCATACCCACCAAGCCATTGCCATTACACTCCTGTTCTAAGGTACGGGCAATGGGTAGCGGTAAGATAAGCAGCCGCTAATTCATTCCTGAGTGTGCCCGCTTTCCGTGCCTTTTCATTAATCCGCCTTCGGCCTGCTGGTGACGGTAATCTTGCATTCTTCTTCCGGTGCGGAGCTGTATGCAGAAGCAATTCCCTTACTGGCGATTTCTTTCTTGCGGACCTTACGCAGTACCATTGCTACCTCGACATCCCTTGTGAACGGGAAAGGGTCGAGCATTAGCGTGGACGCATCCTGCCATTCCGCCGAGATCAGACGTCCTGACGTAAAGCTGAAATCCTCACTTCCGGAGAAGCCGTCCTTCCACCACGGATGTTCTTCCGATTTGGGGCTTCCCGGCTCATTCAGAGCCAGATACAAGGAGAGATCGTCAGAAAACTGCAGCAGCCTGGCATCGTAATACAGCTCGCCTTCTCCGATAGGCTGGTTTTTCTCGAGGTCGCGGTGAATGCGGGCCCTACGCTCCTCCTCATCCTTAAGATAGGCGGTCAGCTCCGGACAATCCTCCCCGGACACCTCAATCAGCCGTTCAAAATGCAGACTGCACAGCAGCGCACCGTACGGTGTGTCCGCTTCAATCTCATTAAGTCCACGTTTGTAGAACGTAAGCTTCGGCACTACGGGAAAATCTATGAAGCTGTAAGGCGCTCCTGCCGCATCATTCCAGAAAGGCGTTTCATCGAGATCAATCCAGCCCCTGTCATGGTTGCTGACCGCACGCAGCACCTCTGCCCGCCGGTTTCCCTCAGGTACATGTTCTTCCTTGAACCATTGCGCAAATTCTCCGGCCAGCCGCCCGTGCTCATGCTGTTTAACCATTACAAATGCTCCGTCCTGTTCCCTACAAATCAACGTAATTCCTCCCCGATTCTCCACTGCCTGATGTTGGCTCAACTAAGGAGATTATAACATATCCATCTATATTTGTTTGAGTTTGGCTATTCATACACCTTCTGCTCGTTAAGAAGGGACTGTCTAAAAATGTACCCATTTATGCCGCCAAAAGAAACAGGCAAACCTTAAGCGCTTGTGCCCCTGAATGCGGGAGCAGTAACACTCACCAGTTCTCCCAATTCCTTCTGGAGCTTCAGCAGGATATGTAGCCACTGAATGTGAAAAGCCACTCCCTGTGGCAAAATAGCACCGTGAGAGTGGCTCAGGAAAGATAGATAGCAGTAAATCAAAAATGGAGGGTGAAAAGAGTGACTTTACAATTTACACACCCAGCCAACGCTTGAACATATGCTTCGTAGTCTGCTTGTTGATCTCCGCGATGGAGGTTGTAAGCGGGATGCCTTTCGGGCAGGCCCGCACACAGTTCTGCGAGTTGCCGCAGCCGTCAATGCCGCCGTCTTCCATCAACGCATCCAGACGGTCATCTGCGTTCATCTCGCCCGTAGGATGGGCGTTGAACAGACGTACCTGGGAAATAGCTGCCGGCCCGATGAAATTGGTCTTCTCATTGACATTGGGGCAAGCCTCCAGGCAGACGCCGCAGGTCATGCATTTGGACAATTCGTAGGCCCACTGGCGTTTCTTCTCCGCCATCCGCGGCCCCGGACCCAAGTCATAGGTTCCGTCAATCGGAATCCAAGCCTTGACGCGTTTGAGTGCATTAAACATCCGGCTGCGGTCGATCACGAGATCACGTACCACAGGGAACGTCTTCATCGGCTCGATGCGCACCGGCTGCTCCAGATTGTCGATCAGCGCCGCACAGGCCTGGCGCGGTTTGCCGTTTATCACCATGGAGCATGCACCGCACACTTCCTCCAGACAGTTGGAATCCCAGCATACCGGAACCGTACCGTCACCCTTGGCGTTAACCGGATTACGCTGGATTTCCATCAAAGCGCTGATCACGTTCATCCCCGGACGGTAGGCCAGCTCAAATTCCTCGACATACGGTGAGCTCTCCGGCTCGTCCTGGCGGGTAATTATAAACTTTACGTTTTTGGGAGCTGTAGCAGTTTCCGCCATATCAGTTACCTCCTAAAAGTTTGATGAGCATTACTTCAACGTATTTCTTCGTGCATAACTGCTATATTTCCGATTACCTCTTGAAGCCTGCTTGGGAGTATTCTGATGTACATTATGCATTCATCCCATATTCCCCAAAGGTTCAGGGCTCAATCAAGTGACACCATTAAGCGGTTAGTCCTTCGAATAATCCCGTACCCGCGGAGGAATCAGCGAGACATCTACCTCTTCATAAGAGATTTGCGGGCCATCCGCGCTCCATGTCGCCTTAGTCGTCTTCAAGAACTCCTCGTCGTTGCGTGTCGGGAATTCCGGCTTGTAGTGCGCGCCGCGGCTTTCGTTCCGCAGCAGCGCCCCGAGGGTCATCGCCTCAGACAGTTCCAGCATGTTCCAAAGCTGGCGGGTGAAGGCCACACCCTGGTTGTTCCAGCGGGAAGTATCATTCATGTTGATGTTGCGGTAACGCTCCTTAAGCTCTTTAATTTTGCCGATGGTCGCTTCCAGCTTGACGTTGTCACGCACAACGGTCATATTTGCGGTCATCCATTCGCCCAGTTCCTTATGAATCACATAGGCGTTCTCCGTGCCGGACATCGCCAGCAGGGACTCGTATTTGTCCGTCTGCTTCTTGTGGAAGCTGTCGAACACGGTGGAGGAAATGTCCTGCACCGATTTCTTCAGGCCTTTAATATATTCAACGGCCTTCGGTCCCGAGACCATGCCGCCATAAATCGCCGAGACCAGCGAGTTCGCGCCGAGCCGGTTCGCACCGTGGTATTGGTATTCGCATTCCCCTGCCGCGAACAGGCCGGGAATATTGGTCATCTGATTGTAATCGACCCACATGCCGCCCATGGAGTAATGCACGGCTGGGAAGATTTTCATCGGTATTTTACGGGGATCATCGCCCATGAATTTCTCATAAATCTCAATAATGCCGCCCAGCTTGACGTCAAGCTCCTTAGGATCCTTATGGGAGAGATCCAGATACACCATGTTCTCGCCGTTGATCCCGAGCCCCTGGTCCACACAGACATTAAAGATTTCGCGGGTTGCGATATCGCGCGGCACCAGATTTCCGTAAGACGGGTATTTCTCTTCCAGGAAGTACCACGGCTTGCCATCCTTATAGGTCCAGATACGTCCGCCTTCGCCGCGTGCCGATTCCGACATCAGCCGCAGCTTGTCGTCACCGGGGATTGCGGTCGGGTGAATCTGGATGAATTCTCCGTTGGCATAATGCACACCCTGTTGATATACAGCACTGGCAGCCGTCCCTGTGTTGATCACGGAGTTGGTCGTTTTGCCGAAAATAATTCCCGGGCCGCCGCTGGCCAGAATGACCGCGTCCGCAGGGAAGGTCTGGATCTCCATCGTCTTCAGGTTCTGGGCGCTGATGCCGCGGCAGACGCGCTCATCATCAAGGACGACGGAAAGGAATTCCCAGTTCTCGCTCTTGGTCACCAGGCCTTCCGCTTCCCAGCGGCGAACCTGTTCATCCAGCGCATACAGCAATTGCTGGCCGGTTGTAGCACCGGCAAAAGCGGTACGGTGCCGTTTCGTTCCGCCAAACCGGCGGAAATCGAGCAGCCCCTCCGGGGTACGGTTGAACATTACGCCCATCCGGTCCATCAGATGGATGATGCCCGGTGCGGCTTCACACATCGCCTTAACCGGCGGCTGGTTCGCCAGGAAGTCACCGCCGTAGACGGTGTCATCAAAATGCTCCCAGGGCGAGTCCCCCTCGCCCTTCGTATTAACAGCACCGTTGATGCCGCCCTGCGCACAGACCGAGTGCGATCTTTTGACTGGAACCAGTGAGAACAAATGCACATGTGCGCCGGATTCTGCCGCCTTGATGGTAGCCATCAGGCCGGCCAGCCCGCCGCCCACGATAATGATATCGGCTGATGCCATGATTGTTCACTCCTAAAGTTTTGTGAGCATAGACTTCCGAGTATCCGCCTCGTACAAAACTGGCTTCGGAAGCATATGCTTTAGTTTTGTGAGCATACACTTCCTAGAATCCGCTTCGTACAAACCGGCCTCGGAAGCATAGGCTGTCAAACATGTAATTATGTCAGCTGTAATTCAGCCTTGTGGATATTTGCATAAATGGCAGCTGCTCCACACTGGAGTATATGCCAACTATTCCTTTTTTAAATAAAAGTCCGCAGGGATTGCAGCGCGGAGGCTGTAGCTTGGAATTCACTGTCACGGAAAGTGACCAGCGACAGCAGGAACATGAAGCTGACAAGGACGAAAAGTCCGAGACAAAGAATAGAGGACACTCTTTGTGAACGCGGCCCCACGGTAATCCCCCAGCTGATCAGGAATGACCATAGCCCATTGGAAAAGTGGAAGCAGGCCGCCAGGATCCCAATTACATATACGGCTAGAAGAAGCGGCTGGGTAACGATGTCATGCATTACACTGCCAAGTTCCTCATGCTCCACATTCCCGAGCGCCACCTGGAACCGGGTTTCGAACACATGCCAGACGATGAACACGAAAGTGATTACTCCGCTTACACGCTGCAGCGTATACCGCCAGTTTCTTTCCAGATTGTACCGGTTCAGGTTCGGCTTGGACTGATAGGCGATGTAGAGCCCATAAACCCCGTGGTACAGCAGCGGCAGCCATATGCCGAATAATTCCAGGAAGAAGACTAGCGGCAGGCTGTTGAGCCATAGCACACTGTCTGTGAAACCGGAAGCGCCACCCTCCACTGCCGCGAAATTCGTCAGCATGTGCTCAAGGAAAAAGCCCCCAAGCGGGATAATGCCGAGCAAGGAATGAATCTTTCTGGAATAAAATCCTCTCATGCAAAGTGTCCCCTTTCCGAATAAAAACAGCGTTTTCATTAATGAGCATACACCGCCGGGAGTACAGTTGAAACAGGGGAACTAAGGTTTAAAACCATCACCTGAATCTCTATTTTCACCACTATCCATTGCTTTCCCGGACTTTGCTTTATTATTCACAATATGTGAATATCTTGTGTCACTTTTCATGTTACTCTTTTTTCTCTTATAAGGGAATTGCAATCTAATTATTAAACGTTATACAATAATTGCATAAGAATATTTTTAATATGATAATAATTCTCATTTAGAGCAGTGATTCCAAAGATTTCGCCGGTCCTTCAACCTTTTTCAAGAAGAGACATCCGTCGCGGCTATGCCTTTTATCACTTTCACTACAGGGACACTGATATAAAGTTATCAGCATTACTACAAGTTGGATGAAAGGAGACCTCTGTTATGTTCGACGATTTGGATATTTTCGCAGCGGTTGTGGAGCACTCCAGCCTTAACCGGGCTTCACGCCAGCTAAATCTGTCCCAGCCCGCTCTCTCCCGCAAAATCTCCAAACTGGAGGAACGGCTGGGCGTCGCCCTGTTCAACCGGTTCGGCAAACGGCTGGAGCTGACCGAGGTGGGCCGTCTCACCTATACTTATGCGCTGGAGCAGCGCCAGCAACGGTCCAAATTTCTGGAGGCATTGTCTAAATTCAGGGAGGGTGAGCCGCAGTTCGTGACACTTGGCGCCAGTCTGACGACACTGCAGACCACACTGCCGCCGCTTGTCAACGCCTACACGGAGAAATACCCGGCAGCCGAGCTGAAGCTGATTACCGGAAAAACACATGAAATCGTCTCTTCGGTCAGCGAGGGTAAATGTGATGTCGGCATTATCGCCTCCTCCATACAGGAGCCGGGGCTGCGCTGCATCCCGCTGTTCGAGGATCAGCTGCGGCTGGTCGTCTCCAGTCATCATCCGCTGACTCTGCCGGCGAAGCTGACAATGGACCATCTCGCGCGGCTGCCGATGATTCTCTTCTCCAAGGGCACCTGGTACCGCCGCATGACCGATGAGCTGTTCCAGCGCTGCGCCGTTGAGCCGGATGTGCGCATGGAGATCGACTCCTTCGAAGCCATCGTCCGGCTGCTGCCGACGATTAAGGCAGCAGCGCTGCTGCCGAAGTCGTACCTTCGTCCGGAGCTGCTGAACGGAGGCGGGCTGGTCTCTCTCCATATTAAGGAACTGGAGCAGACCCAGCGGACTACCTGTCTGATCTATCAGGGAAGCGGCAGCCTGAGCACTGCGGCACGCTGCCTCGTGCAAGTTACGGAGGAAGTATTCCTGCCTGGACACGAATAACGAGCAAATACCCGGCAAGCCCCCATATTGCTATGGATCGGCCTGCCGGGTATTTGTGCGTACACGGGCAGTTATTCTGCTATATTGAGCGCCAGCTTGTAATTCAGTTTGAATACATGCCCGCAGATGCTGGAATTAACGGAACTTGCCTGCGTCGATCGCCTCTTGCTTCTCGTCGAGAATTTCCTGGTAGCCTGCCTTCAGGTAAGTCTCCTTGGCTGCTTCATAGGTCGCATCGAATTCAGCTTCCGGAGCAAGCGCACACTTCACATACAGATCCTGAAAGAGTGAGTTCAGATCGGCTTTATATTCATTTACCTTCTCAAGCACAACGGTGAACATGGCATCCGGTGTGCGGAATTCCGCAACCTCGTTGTAGTATTTCACCATATCATCGGCGAGATTCTCGTAGCCGGCCGGTGCCCAGTTGCGGAGATTCGCTTTGAGGGTCTTGTCAGCTTCCGGATATTGCGCGATTTCTGTAACGAGGCCCCAGTAATCCTTGTTATTGTTCTGTGCCAGGACGGATTCGCCCTTATAATCTGCTTTTTTTACAGCGATACCGTCTGCATCAAGCGTATAGTTTTCGCCTTCAACACCGTTCTGGAACTTGAACAGATTTTCCGGCTGGCTGAGCCATTCCAGATACATCCAGACTGCAGCGCGCTCCTCAGGCGAGGTTTCATAGTTGATACCCATGATGAAGCCAAACGGCCAGTAAGCCCGTCCTTGAGGCTTAAGCCCCTCAGGAACACCTGCAAAAGGCGGCACTACAGCAAATTCGGCATCCGGGTTGTTCGCCAGGGTAGCAGCAAAGACGTCTGTATTGTTCGTGAGATAGAATCCGTAGTTTCCTGTTTTTCCGGCAACGAATTCGGATTTAATCTTATTATCATCGTTACGCAGATAGAATTCCTTATCGATAAGGCCGTTATTGTACTGATAGTTCATATTACGCAAGAAACGCTCAGTGTCGGCGCTGGTCAAATCAGCAACGCTCAGATCTGAATAAAGCGCGCGGTATTTCGGATCGACGGGCCAATCGCGGAAGGCGTAATTGTAGTTGAAATTGTTTTGAAGCAAGCTGCCGCCAGTCACTCCCAGTCCGGCTTCTTTCCATTTCACCAGCATCTCATTGTACTTCTCAAGAGAAGTCAAATCTTCCACCTTCATGCCAACCTTCTCCACCCAGTCTTTGCGGATGATGGATGTGAAATTGTCAGCTTCGGGACGTGCGGCGAAGAAGAAGGTATTTTTATCGTCTACAACACCATATTGCTTGATCGTTTCGCCCATACTTTTCCAATATGTCGGTGCATAATTCTCGATTTCAGCATAGTCCAGCGTCTGCATAACATCCTCGCCGTAATAGGTAAGTGCCTGTGGCATATCATAGTGGAAAATAATATCAGGGGCCTTATGTGACGCCAGAAGCTGTTCGTAATCGGTCACTTCGCTGTTACGGGTAATCGGCACGTAATTGACTTCGATATTGTATTTGTCGCCGAATTCCGCTTGAACCCAGCGGGTATAATAGTTGTCGGTTACATTCCAGCCCTCGAACGCCCGCTCATAAACCGGGATATCCAGACTAACCTTCTTCTCAAAACCCTTCGTATAATCAGGATAACTTCCTTCGCTCTGATTATTGGCTGCCGCCGTCTCAGCAGGACTGTTAGGCTTAGCACTCTGATTATTGTTATTCCCCCCGGAGCACCCGGCCAGCATACCGGCCGTCATGACAGATGCCATCATTAACGAAACAACTCTTTTTTTGTTCATCGCAATTCCCCCAATTTAAATTTTCGGACTGTAGAATCACTATTCTGGAACACAAGATTACTCTTTGACTGCTCCGAGCATAACGCCCTGAACGAAGTATTTCTGAACAAAGGGATAGACGCAAAGAATGGGCAGGGTTGCAAATACAACGACTGATGCTTTTAATACTTCCGGATTACTTAGAGATACCTGAGTGGCTTCCAATTGGAAGCTTTCACTGGCCTGAATGACCAGATAATACAGCTTGAGCTGCAGAGGCCGGAGTGAGATCTCATGCTTGATATAGAACAATGCATCCTGGTAAACATTCCAGCGTCCAACCGCGTAGAAGAGAGAGAGTGTCGCGATAATCGGTTTGGACAACGGGATAACAATGCTGAGCAGGATCCGAAAATGCCCGGCGCCGTCGATCCGTGCAGATTCTTCCAGACTTACGGGAATACCGCTCGTTAGAGAAGTCTTCATAATCAGCAGATTGAAGGCGCTGAACGACAACGGTAAAATCAGTGACCATATCGTATCCATCAGTCCCAGATTGTTAATGTTCATATAGTCCGGGATGATACCTCCACTAAAGTACATCGTGAACAAAAAGATGAAGGTGATTACTCTACGGCCCTTCAGCTGAGATCTGGACAGCGGGTACGCGGCGCAGATGGTCAGAACCATCCCCAGAATGGTGAACAGCACTGTCACTATAACTGAGATGTACAGTGAACGGAGTATACTGGCATCCGCAAAGATTTTCTTATACGCTTCTATGGTGAAGCCCTGCGGCCACAGAAAAACCTTATTTGCAATAACAAAGGAGTCAGAGCTCAGGGATTTCGACACAACATGAAGAAACGGCAACAAGCACGCTAGCGAAGCAATGATCAGAACGAGGCGGATCAGCAATTCCCAGATGTCCAAACGCCCTTTACGTGGTGCGGCAGGGTTGCCGGTTAATGCTCTCATGGTTTCTCTCCTTTCTATAATATTCCATCCTCGCCGAGCTTCTTAGCTACGCGGTCAGCCGTTATTACAAGAAGAATGCCGATGACGGACTGGAAGAGTCCTATCGCTGTCGCCCGGCTGAAATTGCCGCTTTCGATCCCCCAACGGTACACCAGAACCGGTATGGTCGTTGTGTACTCTGTGGTGGCCTTGTTCTGCAGAACGAATATACGCTCGAACGAGCCCTCCATTATCTTCCCCAGGTTCATGATCAGCAAGGTTACAATGGTTGCACGGATGGAAGGAACTGTGATATTCCATACCTTTCTCCAGCGTCCTGCTCCATCAACAGTAGCTGCTTCATACATCTCCGGGTTAATACCGCTAATGGCCGCCAAATAGATGATGGTCCCCCACCCCATGCTCGACCACACACCGATTGCCAGATAGCTGATCAGCCAATGCGTATCTTCCTGGAGGAACGGAACCCGATTACCGCCCATAAGCTCAATCAAATTATTGACGACACCGTTTCCTTGACTAAGCAGCTGGTAAGCGATCGCCCCGATAATGACCCAGGACAGGAAATGCGGCAAGTACAGCATGGTTTGGTTTACGCGTTTGAACCTTACGCTTTTGACTTCATTCAGCAGCAGAGCCAGTAGGATCGGCATCGTGAAGCTGAATATGAGATCAAGAATATTGAGCATCAGCGTATTGCGGACAGCACGGGTGAAGTCTGGTTTGGAGAAAATATCCCGGAATACTTCAAAACCAACCCATTCACTGCCCCAAACCCCTCTTGCAATCTTGTAGTCTTTAAAAGCGAGCACAAGTCCTGTCATCGGCAGGTATTTGAATACGATTACAAAAGATAATGGAATTAATAATAGTAAATAGAGCTGCCAGTCACGCTGTAAGAAATACCCGAGTCCCTGTTTGTTTCTTAATAAGGCGGGTTCATTTGTTTTTGAAGCGCTTGCAACTTTCAAACTTTCACCTCCTCCACCAAATTATCTCCTTGCCGGTTGTGTTCACCAGCCCGAGTTCAATGCTATCCCCTTTGTCTAGTTTTGAAAATCATGAGTATTGATGATCCCCATCAAATTTGATCGGGCCGCGGTTTTAGCGGCATCTGCAGCATCGAGATGATCAATTATGATAGGTATTCCCAAAAATAAAACGCTTTCATTAACAAAAAAAAGCCGCTGGCTACTGCCAGGAGCAGGCTCCTAGGAGCTCTTGCTCTTGGCCGACTTGTAGCTGCTCGGCGGCATGCCTTCGTACTTGCGGAAAAACCGGTTGAAGCTCTGGACATTATGATAGCCAACCTCTGCTGCAATCTGCTTGATCGTCAGGTCGGTATCCAGCAGCAGTTCCTTGGCTTTCTCGATACGCAGCTGATTAAGATAATCAATCATGCTGTTTCCGGTTAGCTCATACACGATCTTGCGCATATAAGAGTAGCTGATGCCGATTTCTTTAGCCATATCCTCAAATACAATTTCTTCACGGTAATGTTCCTTCAAATAATGAATGATCCGCTCTCCATGATTGATTTCACCCGTGCTGCGGTCCAGACTCTGTACGATTTCACGGAAAATTTCATGCAAATACGCCTCAAGCTCATCAAGCGTATCCATCGCAGCCAGAAGGGTGTATATGTTGCCTTTGCCCATAATCATTCTTCCGGTACCGATATGATTTTCACGAAGATGCTTGATGGTCGCACCTATCAGCTGGTGATAAATGAACATGATATTATCATAGGAAATATTCTCTTCCGAGCTGATCTGACAGCGGATGCTCTGAAGCTCTTTGAAGATCCCGTCCAGGTTGCCGGCGTCCAGGAAATTGAGAATCCGTCGCTCACTGCAGTCGAAGTCGATATATTTACGGCTGTTCTCCCCCTCATCCTCCCAGTACATGATGCTGCCGGCACCATTAATCATCCGCTGCTTAATCAATTCCATCGCTTCAAACAACCGCTGGGCAACCATTTCGGGTGCATCAGCCAAATTACTTAATCCGATCGTGACCGAATGCTCCAGCAGCGCAAGCGACTGATCCCCGACCCTTTCCAGCGCCTGATGAATCAGGCCGCTGCTCCGCTCATCCTCACCCGGAGCAAAGTTCAGCACAATCACAATACAGCCGTCGTTATGATAGACAGAACGGGCCAGAATTCCCTCTGGAAAGAAGCTTTCGTACTTCGTATTAAGCAGATACCGGTGATAGCTGCGTGTCTCCACATTGGTATTGCCCACATATACTCTATACTGGTCGATGGAGACAACGGCGATTCTGTAACAGGCTTCCGGAAAAACCTCCGTGATCCGGGGCGGAATCTCTCCGCGCAAAAGACGGTGAACAGCGAGACTGCGGATATCCTGCTCACGCTCCTGCAGCAGCTGGAACAGACTATCCTCTTCCTCCTGCATTCGTTTGAACGCCATATCCAGGAAGGCAAGCTCATTTTTATTCACCACACCCAAATCGCTTTTGGAGCGTATCGTCCGCACCAGCTGCCTCACCGGTCTGGACAGCCAAGTCGCGAGAACGACAGCCATAACTGTGCCCAGCAATATAATAGCACCCGTAAGCAAAATGATATTCCCCTGCATATCACGTGATTTGGTCATCAGCTCATCCATAGAACTCCAGCTTACATTCCACCATCCGGACAATGAAGAGCGGCTCCAAGCGTAAACCATCCGTCTGCCATCAAGCTCACGGAATGTATAACCTTCACTGGGTTCCTGAGTCAGCATATCCCGAATAAAGGGCAGCTCATAACCGTCAGTGAGCAGCTTCGACTTGTCCTTGTATGATATTATTGTGCCGTCCGATGCCAGAAGCAGGTGGTTGCTGTCTCCGACTTCTGTTTCATGCAAATATTTACCGATCTGGCTCTCGCTTATGTTAACGATGATTAATCCGTGCGTGGTGGAAGACAGACGATTGAGCGGATACACGTACGATACAACATTGACGCCCGAGTCCAGCTTGCGGGGGACCCATACGCCGCTGATTCCTCTCCGCCCCTTAAGGGCTTCTGTTGTCCAGCTGATCGACTCATACCGCTCCAGCTTCGTGATCCCGTTGTCAGTAGAAATAACATAATCTGAATCATTCAAGTAGAAGTAGGAGGATTCCGTCCCATCTACCCGGCGGTTCAAATTCATCAACTCCTTCATCACTGTCAGCGCGCTGCTCACGTTATTGTAATTGGAGTTGAGTTCTTCGAACGTCTCGAAATTGCGAATGCGGTCAAAAACGTTAGTTGCAGCCGAACGTGCCGTATCCTGCGCCAGGTTAGCGAGCGCGCTCTCGTTCAGCTTGCGGTTGGCATTCAGCCCGGCAAGTGTGGATTCTCCGATGGCTTCCTCTGAGTTCTGTAAAAGCTGTGCCCCGCTGTACCACGTCAGGATGGCTGTCGGAATGGCCATGACGCAGAATAGAATCAATGCCAGCTGCAGCAGCATCGGTGTTTTTTTCATTTTCGCTCCCCTTATGATTTCTGTAGATATGTAGATTGAACAATACTTCCCGTGGACGTACTCCATGACAAATCCTGTATTCACACCAGCACCAGTAGCAGCAGCAGCATTCACTGTTACCGCTTACATTTTAATTCAAAACAGATAACCCGGCTATTGTTATTTTATCATTATAAAAAACATTTTAAATATATGCATAGGAAAAATTTTCAAACAAATTAGCAAAATTGACAATGCTATAGCCGGACACCCCTTGACACTGGACCTATTTCCCCCTAAGGTTAGTTGCATGAGTAATTAACCAGTTAGGTGGTGAAGCATTGGGATTTCAAATGGATGACACCCGGCCGATATTCGTACAGATCGCAGAGCGAATAGAAAATGACATCATAGATGGAACCATACCGGAAGAATCTCAGGTGCCTTCCACGAATCAGTTCGCTTCGTTTTATGGCATCAATCCGGCGACAGCGGCCAAAGGCGTGAATCTGCTCGTGGAGCAAGGAATATTGTACAAGAAGAGGGGAATTGGGATGTTTGTGGCAGCAGGTGCTCGTGCGGACTTGACGGATAAGCGCAGGCAGCAGTTTTATGAGCAGTACGTGGTGGCCATGATCCGTGAAGCCGGCAAGCTCGGCATTACGGCCGAGCAACTGTCCGAAATGATCCGCAAGGGGGATGAGAGCCGATGATGATCACCAGGAAGATGAGTGCGGCGAAGGCAGCACTACCCGAGGCAGAGCTTGAGCTGAATCATGTCAGCAAGGTATTCCGCGGAGGCCAAGGCGTGCATGATGTCTCTCTTACGCTTGAACCGCAGGTGATTCATGGACTGATCGGAGCCAATGGCAGCGGCAAAAGCACCCTGCTGTCTCTTATAGCCGGCCAAAGGTTCCCGGACAGCGGACAAATTACCTACGGCGGTGCTCCCGTGCATGAGAATGCCGCTGCCCTCAGCAGTATTTGCCTGGTCAAGACCTATGAACGTTCCTGGGATAGCTACACCCTGAAGGACATCTTCAACTATGCCTCATTTTTTTATCCGAATTGGGATGGCGAACTGGCCGAGAAACTGATGCGCAAGTTTCAGCTGGACAACAAAAAGAAGTACCAGCAGCTGTCGCGCGGCGGACAATCAATGGCGGGAATCATCAAGGGCCTGGCCAGCCGGGCTCCGCTGACGCTGCTGGATGAGCCGGTAATCGGCCTTGACGCCTCGATGCGTGAAATCTTTTACCGGACACTGCTTGAGGATTACGGCAAATTCCCCCGTACTTTTGTAGTAACTACACACCTGATCGAGGAAGCAGAGAACCTGTTTGAACGAATGACTTACATCAAAAAAGGCCGCATCGCCTTCCAAGGCCCTGTGGAGGATTTTGCCGCCAATGCTGCCTATGCTTCTGGGCCTGCCACGGTACTGGAGGCGTTGTTGAAGGACGTGCGGGTGCTGTACAGCGAACGCCTGGGCGGCAAACTCCTGCTCACCTTGGAAGATCTGTCAGACCCTTCCGAACGCAAAATGCTGCAGGATCAGGGCGTAGAGCTGTCTCCGGTTCCGCTGCAAAAGCTGTTCGTATATCTGACACTGCGCGATGTAGAGAACAATCAAGGAGGCGGAAATTTATGAGCACCCGGAGTTTAATTAAATTCCAACTGAAAGATTACCGCAGAGGATCCTTGATTCTGCTGGGCGTACTTGTTCTTGTCGACATCGCCATGGTGCTGCTGCTTAAGTTCCTGCCTTCCATGGATGCTGGATCAGCGGATAACATTTTCAGCGTCAACCGGAATATCATTACCATCTTCTCCATCGTTAGCATGATTGTTACGGTAGCAATCACCTTCCCGCTAATGAGCAGCTTCAGTGTGACGCGCCGCAATTTCTATGTCAGCACGCTGCTGGCCCTCCTGGGTTTCTGCATTTCGGCTGCGCTGGCGGAGAGCATCCTGTATCTGATTGGCCGGGCAGTTCTGCCTTCCATAGGACTCCCGGTTGAAGTGGACCGGCCTTTATTGCTCTCTTGGTACATGTTCACACTAACCTTACTCGAAATCTCAATGGCCACCTTCCTGATTGCCTCCTGTTTTTACAGATTCAAATTAGTCATCGGGATCTTCTCGGCCATTATATATTTTGGATTGATTGAGTTGATCTCCCTCCCGCTGCCTTCTCTGCAATTCATGGATGTATCAGCACTGTTACCGCTTCCTTCGGAGACGTTCCAGCCTGGAACCTCCGTTCTTATGTGGGTTATCACTGCGCTGTTCGCGGTGACCGGCTGGCTGGTTTACCGCCGTACTGACATCCGAATGTAGAGTAAATGCAGATTCCTGCCTCCTTCACGGATATTCACTACCATTGCCTCGCTTCCACAATAGCAAAAACGCCCGGATACGCATCCGGGCGTTTTGCATTCCTTTTATAATTCTACACAGACGGGCATATAGCACTAATCCACATTTACAGCTCCGTCCTCGAACTCTTCAATACTCTGATTGGAGCCAATGACCACCATAATATCACCCTCATTCACATGATCATGCGCGGTAGGAGCGACGATGATCCCGTCCTCACGGTTCAGGGCAATGATGCTGCAGCCGTATCTGGCCCGGGTGTTCAGCTCCGAGAGGCTTTTGCCATTCATGCAGGAAGGCACGGTCAGCTCGACAATTTTATAATCCTTGGAGATTTCGATATAGTCCAGAAGATTGGGCGTCACCAGCTGATGCGCCACACGGACACCCATATCCCGCTCGGGGAAAATAACCCGGTCGACCCCCAGCTTGGACAACGCCCGCCCGTGAAGAATCGTTATCGCCTTGCCAACCACCTGCTTTACGCCAAGCTCCTTGAGCAGGATCGCCGCCAGTATGCTGCGCTCCATGTTATCTCCAATTGCCACAATACCGCAGTCAAAATTACGCACCCCCAGCGAACGCATAATTCCTTCATCTGTAGCATCCGCCATTACAGCATGAGTCAGCCGGCCGCTCATCTCTTCAACCCGGTCCTCCTGATGGTCAATCCCAAGCACCTCATAGCCCATGGCCATCAGTTCAAGCGCAAGGCTTGAGCCAAAACGGCCGAGGCCTATTACGACAAACTGCTGTGGTTTCATAATTCGTTTAACCCCTTATCCAATTATCATTTTGCCTTCCGGATACTTATACAATGCTTTACCCTGTTTCGGGCCGAGCGCATACGCCAGGGTCAGCAGACCCAGCCTTCCGGCGAACATGGTCAGGCAGATCAGAATCTTGCCGACTTCCGTTAATTCCGGTGTCAATCCCATGCTGAGGCCCACAGTGGCGAAGGCCGAGGTCGTTTCGAACAGAATCATCAGGAAGGGGCGTCCTTCCGTGGTGGACAACACCATCGATACGGAAACAATCAGCAGTAAAGCAAGCAGCGTAATTGTCAGCGCCTTGAACACACGCTCCTGCGCCACCCGGTAGCGGAACAGCACGATATCCTCACGTCCGCGCAGCATCGAAACTACCGCCCCGATCATCAGGGTGAACGTTGTTGTCTTAATCCCGCCGCCAGTCGAGCCCGGGGAAGCCCCGATAAACATCAGAATTACGATGAAAAACTGCGAGGCCTGGCGCAGCCCGGCGATATCCACCGTATTGGCACCGGCGGTACGCGGCGTTACCGACTGAAAGAAGGAGGCCCAAAGTTTGCCGCCAAGGTTCAGCGGACCCAGCGTCCGTGAGTTGGTGAACTCGAAAACAAAAATGACTACTGTTCCAATCAGAATCAGCGCCGCCGTCATCGACAGGACAACCTTGGTGTGCAGCAGCAGCCTGCGGCTCTTACGGTAATCCATCAGATCCGACATGACGATAAACCCGATACCGCCGGAAACAATAAGGAACATGACGACGATATTCACAGTGGGATCATTGACGTATCCGGTCAGGCTGCGGTAGCCGCCGAAGATATCAAACCCGGCATTGTTGAACATCGAGACAGCATGAAAGATGCCATAATACAACGCGCGGCCAAAAGGCATATCCACCGCCCAACGCAGCGCTAGCAGGGCCGCACAACTTGCCTCAATAGCCAGTGAATAGAGCAGCACCTTGCGGATCAGCCGGACAATGCCCTCCATCGAGCTCTGATTCATGGCTTCCTGAAGGATAAGCCGGTCGCGCAGCGAAATTTTGCGTTTCAGCAAGAGTGCGAATAAGGTCGCCATCGTCATGAATCCGAGGCCGCCAATTTGAATCAGCACCAGTATGGTAATTTGACCAAAAACGCTGAAATAGGTCCCCGTGTCTACCACCACAAGTCCGGTCACGCAGGTAGCCGACGTTGCGGTGAACAGTGCATCAAGGAAGCTGAGCGAGTGACCCGATGCACTTGAAATGGGCAGCATCAGAAGCAGGGTGCCGATCAGAATGACCGCTGCAAAGCCTAACACCAGTATCTGAGGCGGGGAAAGCTTCAAGAATCTGAATTTGGAAATTTTGGGAAACGGTGAAGCCAAATTCCTCATCCTCTCATATTCGCTTCTGCAAATGAAATAAACACTAAATAAACATACAAATTATATACGTTATTGTCCAACTTCACAAAGGCGATTTACGGATGTGAGATTTTCTACTTGATATTGTATGGTGTGTAGTGGTACACTTCATTCATCAAGTGTATGGCATGTATCCATACACCAATAACACCACTATGAGGGGAGGACCCCATGGACCCATCTATTGAGCTTTTGCCGGAGCAATTCCAAATCAACCCCTCGCTTCCGATTTACGAGCAATTTGTCGAAGCCATACAGGGACGGATTGTCAGCGGCCTTATTCCCCCCGGCTCGCGCCTGCCCTCGGTCAGAGAGCTGGCCGCCGGACGGGGAGTTAATCCGACTACCGCCGCCAGAACCTATCAGGAGCTGGAGAGGATGGGGCTGATTGTCACCTACCGCGGCCAAGGCACTTTTGTTACCCGCGAGGAAGACGTCATCGGTGAGGCGCGCAAAACCATTATGCGCAAGGCAATCCGGGAGTTCAAGGCTGTTGCCGGGACGCTCGGCATCTCTGCTGAACAAATGTTGAATTTCGATAAGGAGGATTCAAATGCCAGTGAATCATAATAAGGATGCCGGGTTGTCAGCAAAAGCTCCGGCAGTAGAATGCAATAATATAAAACTTAAGGTAAAGAAGAAAATAATTCTGGACGGAATCAGCTTTCAAATTCCCCAAGGCAGCTTAACGGGCCTTCTGGGGCCTAACGGAGCAGGCAAATCCTCTCTGCTTCGCATCATATCCGGACTTACGGCAGCAGATTCCGGCTCGGCTCACATCTTCGGAAAACCCGCAGGCGTTCAGTGCCTTGGCGAACTTTCCATGCTCCCGGACCGCAGCAATCTGCCCGGCTGGCTAACCGTCCGGGAGTGGCTCGGCTTTGCCGGAGGCATCTACCCGGACTGGGATGAGGCGAAAGCACAGGAACTGCTCCGTGAGCTTTCGGTCTCACCGGAATCGCAGATATCCGCAATGTCCCGGGGCGAGGAAGCCAGGCTGCAGCTGCTGACCTGTCTGTCGCGCCAGGCACCGCTGGTTATACTCGACGAGCCGTTCACCGGAGTGGATCTAATCTCCAGAGAACGGATCGCTTCGGCGGTCGTGGGTGAGCTGGCGGACGGCGCCCGTACCTTCTTGATCGCAACCCATGATATCCGCGAGATGGAGCTGCTGTTTGACCGGTTGATCCTGATCGGGGAAGGCAGAGTCCAGAGCATCGAAGACGTCGAACTGCTCCGCCAGTCCGGCAAATCGGTAGAATCTCGTTACAGGGAAGTGTTCGCATGACAGCGCTGAAGACACTTGTTCAGTTGGAGTACAGCCGTTTCAGCCCTTCCAGACAAGGGAAATCTAAAAGCATTCTGATTGGCTTATCGCTGTTCTGTGTGATGGTGCTTGTCGGCATGTATCTTCCCGCCACCAGAGCAACGCAGCGTTCGCCATTTATCTTTGCAGCACTGCTGCTATGGATCGTTACGCTGGGCCTGTCCACGCTTCACATCCTGGCATTCCAAGGTCAACAGCACAGAGAATGGTTTTTATCCTTTCCACATTCCCGGCTTACACTGCTCTATGCCAAAGTGGCCAGCCTGCTGAAGCACAGCCTGAACATCGCCTTTTTGGTGATGGCATCTGCAGTTGCCGTATATGCCCTTTCCGCTCTTGCCGGCCGGTATGCCCCGCTTCCGGCTGGGGATCTAATCTACATGCTTGCCGCCTATACGTTGTTCATCATAGCCACGTTGCCTTTAGCAGTAGTCTGGGGGCTAGCAATCACCCTGCTTATGCGTGCACGAAAAGCTGCTGTGCTGCTGGTTATTCCATATAATTTACTGTGGCTGCTGCCGCTTATTTATGCCAGCCTTCTAAGCTCATCCACTCTTGGTCTGAAAGGGGTGGAATATGCCTCTCCGAATGCAGTGTTGATGTATGCAATTGCTCTGATTCTAATCGGATGGCCCTTCTGTTACTTCCTGATGCCGCTTATCGCCCGCAAAGGACTGGGAACAATGGGGGAACTCCGATCAGCCGCTCTTCCCTCATCTGCAAATTCAAGATGGGGAAAGAACGCCAAAACAAACACATTCACCATCCGCAAAGCGCCATTCACCACTCTGTTCCGGCTCCATACCAGCGGGGTGCACCGAATAGAAAAACATCCGAACATAGTCATCCTGAAGCTGGTAGTGCCGCCGCTCCTCATCGCAGCTGGTTATTACGGATCAACAGACGGATTAGCTATCCAGTCCGTCTCAAGAGCGTTGTTTATGATGCCCGTTCTGTTCGGTTTCCTGTGGATGATGAGCCGCAGCAGCCTCGAACGCAAACAGCTGCCCTGGCTGCTCGGCTTCCCGCAGAGCCGGTTGGCTGTACTGCTGTCCGGAGTTGCTGCTGTATGGGTTACTGTTATGCGGATCATCATTGTTCTGGCGCTTTCCGCTTTTGCAGGGAGTATTATAAGCTTCATTACAGGCAAGATCGATCTGCACAATCTGTCTTACGCCTTGACATGGCTGCTCTTTTCATTTCTTCTTTATACACTTGCACTGACAATAACCTTTGGCCTGATGCAGGCCGAATACTATCTGATGAAATCATCGGCACTATCTTTACTTCTGCTTCCGATCGTGCTTCTGGGCACCCTGCATAGCGTCCTGATCAATAGATTTATGATCCCTAAGGAAATGCACAGCGGTGTAATGCCGGACTGGAGCCTGCTGGGCTGGATTGCGCTCATTGGCCTGCCTCTTGCGGTATGCTGTATTTTTGCGGGAGCCAAATATTATCACCTCATCTTAACTCCGCAGAAGAAGGCTGCAGCCCAAACAAAACAAGCATAAGCTTGGCAATCTTCACGTAAACGTAAAGGGGTAAGAGGAAATTTCTTTGATGTCACTTTCGGGAACAACAAAAAATAGCGTGTTAGAGTGGTTTGGCACTCAAAAAATTATAGACAGAAAAGAAAGCAAAATATGCCACATCAAGTAGAAGAAGCCGCAGACTTGACTATCTGTTGATATGCTCTTATATGTTATTTCGTATTCTACCTGCTCTAAGAGTTCTTATTGATAGGCATACTTATCCAATGAAAGTAATTACTTTTTTTGACAAGTTACCAATAAAGCTATTAACTATGTATCCGACATAAGAAATCCCTCCAAACTTCACGGGGTTTGGAGGGATGCTTTAGATATTCAGGCATGAAGAATGACCCGCCAAAGCGCCGTTTTTTTATTCGGCGGGTAATATCCATATAAATGTTATTATATTAAAATAACCTATTTCTTTTCACTCTTTCCCCATGACAAACGGATAGATAAAAAAGCAAAAATAGTAATCACCATATATGCCATGTACAACAGATAAGTTGTTTCTAATCCCCAAGGAAATGAACCCTCTGGATGTCCCAATGCATAACATATAAACCCGACAGCTCCAAGGTCTGTTGAACGACGAATTTTTTCTTTTGCCGTCGTCCGGCAGATTTCAAAAGTTATTTCATTCTAATTTTTTGGCTCTTTCGGTACAAAAATCGAAAACAGAATATAGGCCACGAGTCCGCTTCCGTATACTGCAAAAAATACCGCCCAGAGTAACCGTACCACTTTGGGGTTTACATCAAAGTATTTGGCAATACCGCCACAAACGCCAGCAATCCATTTTCCTTGCCTGACCCTATATAATTTTTTTTTCATAAGTGCAACCACCTCCCGGATTATGATAAATAGTTTGTAACTTCAATTATTTTTACTATGTTTTAGCCCTTTCAGTATAAAGGCAGAAAGCCCCCCGCAAAGCAGTAAGCTGATGCAACTAAGTATTACTTGACTTGTTGATGCGTCATAGTAGCCAGAAATAGTAAATACAGCCGTAATGGGATAAAAGGCTTTTAGGAAATTTGACATACTCATAAATAGTCCGGCAAAAGAATAAATTTCAGCAAATAATAACGCAAGCCAATATCCCTTTTTCATACGCGATACAAAAGCAATGATGGGTGAGATAGCAAGAAATATACCTAAGCCATCCAGAAAATATGCTTTCAGAAAACCTAAAACTATTTCTACTGACAAATCGGAAAAATGTAAAATCGCCTCAACCAAAAATGTTATAGCAAAGAGCAGCAAGTAAATGAGTATGCTGAATGCGAAAGTAATAATCATTTTTGCAACGATCAATTTCGCTTCATTTATGGGAATAAGCCGCAGAGATTTCATAGTGTCATCCTCTTCTTCACGACAAATCATATAACTGCCCAAAAGGGCAATGACCGCAGGAAGAACAAAAAAGGTTGCCCATGGTTGAGCCACAGTCATATACCAGCCTGCATTGTCTATATTCCGAGAGCCATCATACACATCCTGCCCTCCTAAAAAGACAATAACCGCTACCATAACTGTTGCAAAAACTGCAATCCAAACAATATTTGAACGGCGAAGCTTTTGACGTTCCGCCCAAAGTAATTTTAGCATTCTTTCACCTCACTTTCTTCTTCCCAATGCGATATTCGCAAGCAATACCGCAGCAATATCCCAAACGCAAATACAAAGAAATGCCAATGGAACATTAATTGCTTGTGTAAATACAATACCCGGGATATCTCTATTTCGCGCAATTATAACTGCCATACTGGATAACGGGTGAAGATACATATTTACCGTTATTAGAAAGAAGCTGAGAAAGGTATAAACCAATGTCATACAAATAGGAATGATGTATCCTTTTTGCGACGCAGCTATTGCCAAAATCGGCAGCATAGCAAAAGCAGTAATAACACCAATCTCTAAACATTTTTCCAGCAAATATAAAACGCTTCCCCATTCAAATGCGACATATCCGGGAAGTACACTGAACATAACAGACGCAACGGCTGTAATCAGCATGAAACAAATGGAGTAAATCAAAACTACAAAAAATTTGCTGAAAAAGTATCCCATTTTGCTGATGGGCACAATCCAAAGTTGTTTGAGCATATCGTGCTGGTTTTCATCGTACATAAGCATGGTGCAAAGTATTCCCAAAACGAAAGGCAAGATAATCAAAAACGTATAACCAAACGCTGACCATTTATAAAACTGTACCGGGTCACCACCTGCTTCCCCCACATATTGGAAGTATATTAGTGCGAAAAACGGCATAAAGAGGGCGGCCAACAACATTAGCCAGAGAAGTTTCCTGCGGCGCAGTTTAAGGAATTCTATTTGAATAAGTCTAAGCAATGCCTTCTCCTCCTGTGATTTTTTTGAAATAGTCCTCTAAGGTGTCATTACAAAGCCCCGAACTGATAACGGTCACATTCTGCGTCACAAGGGCTTTATTGATTTCACCCATATCCAGAGCGGTGTCATAAAGCCGTAAAGTATGGTCGTCTTGAACAGAATAATCTTTCAAGTGAAATTGACGTTCTAAAATCAGTGATGCTTTCGGAATGTCTGAAACTTGCAGCAGGATATATTTGCGGTTTTTCTTTTCCAGTTCGCTCATGCTGCTTTCTTCCAAAAGAACGCCGTGGTCGATGATTCCAATATCATCAGCCAATAATGAAATTTCCGAAAGAATATGACTGGAAATAAGAATTGTCTTTCCTCGCTCAACGCTCAAATTCTCAATAAAATCTCTTACTTCTGCAATGCCGATAGGGTCAAGACCGTTTGTAGGTTCGTCCAAAATCAGCACTTCCGGGTCATGCAAAATAGCGTTCGCAATACCAAGACGCTGCTTCATTCCAAGGGAATACTTACTAAACAACTTTTTGTCTTTATAAGGTAATCCTACTACTTTCAATGCGTCTTCAACTGCGTGTGGGGCGGCTGTACCACGCAGCTTCGCAAAAATCTCCAAGTTTTCCGTTCCTGTCAAATTTGGATAAAATCCCGGTGTTTCGATAATAGCACCGATACGGGGATATACCCGTTTTTCTTGACCTTTGATATTTCGTCCTAATACATCTACCTCGCCAGATGTGATTGGAGTCAACCCTAAAATCATTTTCATAATAGTGGTTTTCCCGGCTCCGTTGCGCCCTAACAGACCGTAAATCCGACCTTTTTTTACATGGAGATTGACTGAGCTAACTGCTGTCTGCTCTCCGTAAATTTTTGTCAGTTGTTTCGTTTCAATCACAAAATCATTCATATAAAATTCCCTCACTTTCGATAACTGTGCTTTCGCAATGTGATAACCGAACTAAAGGCAGAAACAATCACAATTAAAAGTATAAAACATTAACCTTGCCAAAACCTTGCCGTAACCTTGTTTTTATCTTGTTTTGGCAGTAATAAAGGGGCTGTCCCATAGGTGGAGTTTCCGGCGAATGAGACAGTTTTATGATTAAAATTGACCGTAAAAAGCAACAGAGCAGCGATTCTCCTGTTATTGGAGGATCGCTGCTCTGTGTTTTTGGTCATTCGTTGAACGAATAGGGCATAATCCTCTTCACTTCGCAGGATTTGTCGAGCCTGTTCCATATGCGGCTGGAAGCAGCGGGTGTCCACCCTGCTTTGGTGGTGCACGCTGTACGCCAAGATGAACTGTTTTCGGTTCCGATCTGTACATTGTAACCTGGTTTGAGTTGACCATTTCGCATGTGGTCTTTTTTCATCCGCATGAAGGTCGCAGCCGGATCCATTCGCTGGGAACGGAAGTCCCCGGATTTTCACCGCTAAGGAGAATCAAAAAAATCTGAGGGCAACAACGATTGGAACAACAGTCCGTTCGCGGAGCGTCCACATCAAGTGCTCAAGTTGATCTTATTCAAAAACAAGGGCTGCCCCAAGCAACCATTTCATGGCTTTTGGGACAGCCCCTTTTGGCAATAAAATCGTGAATGTAGTTCCAGAGCCAGGAATGCTGGCCGCTGTAATCGTTCCTTTGTGGGCGCTGACAAGCTCTTTAGAAATAGAAAGCCCAAGCCCGTTTCCTTTGGCAGACCGTGAATGGTCGCATTGGTACATTCTTTCAAAAATATGTGGGAGATTATCAGAAGATATCCCTTTCCCGTTGTCTGTTATTATAATTTCGGCTTGCTGTTCATTCTCAAAAATACGCAGCGCCATATTATCCCCCTCACTGTGGGTAATAATATTTTGGAATAGATTATTGAGAATACGGGTATATGCGTTTGTGTCTATGTGCATGAAATACTCTGTTTCAGGTATATCAAATTCATATTCAAAATGGCTGTTTTCTAAACTAGGAATCCAATCAGCTATAATATTACGGGATAACTCATTCAAATCAAAAATCTCAAAATGAAAAATTTGTTCCCCGGAATCTAATTTAACCCATTCAAACAGATTTTCTACAAAACCTTTTAAGTGCTGGGCTTTATCAGACGCAACATGGATATATTCGTCCTTTTCTTCTCCTACAACAATTTTACTTTCGATCGCTTCCAAATAACCAACCAAAGAAGCAAGTGGAGTTTTCACATCATGGGAAAGACTTGCCATTAGCCGTTTGTATGCCTGCTCTGATTGCTTTTGCTGAATAAGCTGTGATTGGCTGTTGATTGCAATTTCGTTAATACCATAACAAATTTGCCTTGTCATATCGCTCTCCGTTGCTAAAACACGTCGATTTAGGTTTCCATTTTTTATATCTTCTAAAGCGTCTTTTATAAGTGCAAGCTGTGTTTGGACACGCCGTAAGACAGAAACAAGGTACGCTATAATAAGCAGGGCAAGAACCAACGCAAAAAGCAGATAAATACTCATATTTATGTCAAGCCTCCTTATTAAAACGATAGCCTACACCTCGGACAGTTAAAATATAAAATGGACGGTTGGGGTCTGGTTCAATCTTTTTCCGCAATTTACTGATGAAAGACATAATGTTACTATCGTCAAAAGCATATTCTTCTTCCCACACTTGTGTATAAATCTGTTTTTTTGTAAACACCCGTCCTTTATTAGAAGATAGAAACGAAAGCAAATCAAACTCTTTGCTTGTAAGCTCAACTTGAATATCATTGACAGAAATACTGCGGTTTGCTTTATCAATGACCATTCCTCTCAGCACCATGCACTCCGTATCTATTCCGGTCGTAGGGTTTAAGGTGGTATAGCGGCGGATAAGAGAATTGACACGAGCCATCAGTTCGTTAATACTGAATGGCTTTGTCAAATAATCATCTGCACCAAGCCGCAGCCCGGAAACTTTATCTTCCTCGTCATTTTTGGCAGTTAGCATGAGCACCGGGATATTACTTGTTTCCCTAATTTTTTTCAGAACTTGAAAACCCCCTATATCCGGCATCATTACGTCCAAAATCACAAGAGAAAGAGAGCAGTTATTTTTATTTTCGTCGGCCAGTCGCAGCCCCTCCACGCCGCCATGTGCAATAATAGCAGATAAATTCTCTTGCTCTACACATTTTTTCATAAGAGCACAAAGCTCTTTGTCATCGTCTATGATTAAAACTCTATTTTTCATTTTCCCCTCCCATATCCATCCTCTTTTTACTTGCGTCCGCTGGTTTTTCTGCATCCCTTGGGATTGCCCATGCACGACCGAAGCGAACCGCTCCGTCAATTCTTTTTTTCTCATATTTGCTTCTATGACTTTTAGGGTATACACCAAAGCGAATAAAATCAAGACACGTAATCTTAACTTTATCAGTCCGTACAGTCCTCTCACTTTTTCCTTAATAGAAGTGAGGGGCATTTTTCATGCCTTCTCTCTTGTGGAAAGGAGTGTGTTCGTAAATATGAAACGAGGAAACTTTTTTGTTGTACAAAATCAGATTTTTGATTGCAAGCTGTCTCCGATCGCATTTTTTGTTTGGCGAGAGGAATAGATACGCTGACATAACTTTTTGTCCGGTACCGCAAATTGTTATGTCAAATATTTAAGAAATGATGCAGTGTGGGATTTATCTTCTCAATTTTTTCTTTAAAGGAATAAAGATATAATTATTCTCTTCTCTGTGGATGACAACAACAAAATAATCAAAAAGATGGAGTGACCTTTGAAAAACACAAGAATAATGAACTGGATTCGCAATTTATTTTCTAAGATGAGAACGACATTGGCTGACCAGTTAGGCGAGATTGATGTGAGTGTGTATGAACAGGCAGTGAAAATCGGTAAGAGAAACTACACGGTGAATTTTCATTTTCTCCCTGAAGGCAGAAGCATAGAGGACTGTGTGGAAAGCGTAATCGTTTCAAATGCACAGGCTCAGGCAACGTAAATTTAGTGGTTTTTGGTATAGCTTTTACAGGCATGTTAGGGTATCCTTGTGTTGCAAAACGCAAACCCTGACACGCTGTTTCATTTTGAAAAGGAGGATTTGAAGTAAATGAAACAGCAGCAACAATGACTTTGCTCCATTCAAATTTATCGGAACGATCTTTATGCAAAGGACATCAGCAAAAAGATCAGAGCTTCCAAAACGCAAAGTTTTTGAATGGAGAACAGCTTGTTTCATGCTTCCCGAAAGTGCCAACAACATTCCTGTAACCGCACGCCAAGTGATACTATAATAAGAAAAGCACAAAGCTTAAGGAAAAGAGCAGGATCAATTCATCACAAGGAGGCGTTTCATGAATTCCGTCGGCCAGCCCTTACAGCAGCGGCCTCTTTCCATCAGACTTATCGTATCGGGCATTCTGGGTCTTATCGTATTTATTATGTTCCAGGTAGCTCCCCAGCTCCTTTCGGGTACCCATGGAGAAGATACCACCGTCATCAGCAAGAACGAAGCCCGTTCACATGCCGCCGCATTCGCAGCCCAGCAACTTGGCCATACGGAGACAGCAAATGATCATTGGACCGTCGTTTATCAGACTGATTCGGACTTCTACGGATATATGTCCCGGGAGAAGCTCCTGCAGGACTACTCCAAAAACAAGCTGGATCAGCGTTATCCCTTTGACGTCTATCATGCTGTGCTTCAGGCTTCTGGAGAAAAGGACCCCAACCTTGCCGTCGATCTCAATATGTACACTGGAGAGGTTGTGGCCTTTGCCCGCGGTGCCAGCATCAAATCCGAGAACGGATCCAGTTATGGAAGCGCTCCGGCTGCTGCCCGTGCAAACAGTGATTCTTCGCTTTCTCTGGATAAGAAGGAGGAGCTCGCCCGCCCGTGGCTCAAGCAATGGGGAGTAAATCCCGCCAAGCTGCAGATCGAAGCCGGCACAAATGAATACGGGCTTGTCTATACAGACCATTCGGTCAAAGTCGGAGAAACTCTGCTGCGTTATAACTTTAATTTCCAGGATGGTGAGGTTTCTTACTTCAGGGCCGGATTTTCCGCTCCCTCCTGGCATACTTCGTATGTAGAGGACCAGACCTCGCTGGCCCAAACGCTGACGCGCTTTGGCTACGGCCTGCCGACACTGGCTCTTGGCATTCTCGCCTTGATCTACAGCATTCTGAGAAGAGGCCATACTTCCTTTGTGCGCGGCATCTTCTTAAGTTTGGCCCATTTTGTAATCATGATGGTCAGCACTTACAATATGCTGCCGGAATCCGGCGGTGACAGCCCTGAAGCCCGGATAACCTCTGCCATCTTGTTCGTCATTTACGCCTTATACAGCCTGCTGATGTCCTCCCTGCTCTACTTCTCGCTCGTTGGAGGCAACGGCTTATGGCGCAAGGAGGAAGGCCTGAATCCCTGGCCCCGCGCCAAGGAGCCGGGATACGGCAAATATGTGCTCGACAGCATGCGCACCGGCTATATCTGGGCCTTTATCCTGCTTGGTGTGCAGACAATTATGTTCATCATCTTGTCGCTCACGCTGCATAACTGGTCCACCACGGACGCCAGCCAATCTCCCTACAATATGAGATATGCCTGGCTGCTGCCGATCGTCGCTTGGCTTGCCGGCCTGTCCGAGGAAGCCGTCTACCGCCTATTTGGCATCCGGATGCTCAAAAAAGTCGTCCGCAACACCTTCATCGCCTCGCTGATCACGACGCTCATTTGGGCTTTCGGCCATACACTGTATCCGATTTACCCGATTAGCTCGCGTCCGATCGAGCTGACAGTGATCGGGCTGCTGTTCAGCTATATTTTCCTGCGCTACGGCTTTATCGCCGTCATGTTCAGCCATGTCGTGTTCGACAGCATTCTGATGGGAGCCACGCTGATCTTCATGAAGGAGAGCGTAAATATAGGCGCCGGAATCGTGACGCTCATCCTGCCATTCGTGGTCGGTTACATCGTGTACCGGTTTAACCCCCCGAATAAGCCAGGGAATACAAAGCCGCTGGAACCGGTAGGGCCGCTGGCAGAGAATTAAATATTCCCTAGATTACAAAAAAAGCCGAACCCCAAAAGGTTCGGCTTATCATTTGTAAGATTGCGTTGTGGGTAAGACTGCTATACGTTACTCCTTTGCCGGCTCCTCATCTTTAAGTGCCTCAAGAATCTGCCCCGCCAGCTTTTCGCCAATGGAGAGGGGGCGGAAATCCTCAATCGAGGCCTCCTTAATTTTCTTGAGTGAGCCGAAATGCTTCAGCAGCAGCTTCCGCCGCTTATCACCGATGCCCGGAATGGAGTCCAGCTTCGAGGTGACCATCGACTTGCCGCGCTGCTCGCGGTGGAAGGTGATCGCGAAGCGGTGGACTTCATCCTGGATACGCTGCAGCAGATAGAATTCCTGGCTGTCCCGCGCCAGCGGCACCGGCTCGGCAGAGTCGCCGATCAGCAGCTGAGCGGTTTTGTGCTTGTCATCCTTGACCAGACCGCAGACGGGAATGTAAAGACCGAGCTCGTTCTGCAGGATGTCGATGGCCGAGGAGATCTGCCCCTTCCCGCCGTCGACCACAATCAGATCAGGCTGCGGCAAATCTTCCTTCAGCACCCGCTCATAACGCCGCCGGATAACCTCGCGCATCGTTTCATAGTCATCCGGCCCCTGGACCGTGCGGACCTTGTATTTGCGGTATTCCTTCCGGGCAGGTTTGCCGTCAATGAATACCACCATCGCCGATACCGGATTGGTTCCCTGAATATTCGAGTTATCGAAGGCTTCTATCCGGCTGAGCGATTCCAGACCCAGGCTCTGGCCGAGGCTGAGGGCCGCTCCAGAGGTCCGTTCCTCGTCCCGTTCAATGAGACGGAACTTCTCGTCAAGCGCCACACGGCTGTTCTGGCAGGCCATGCCGACCATCTGCTTCTTGAGCCCGCGCTGCGGCACAAGCACCTTGACGTTCAGCCATTCCTGCAAGGCTGCCGCCCCTCCGGCCGCATCCACAGTGCCGGCTGCAGCAGCTTCGGCCGCTGCGGCTTCACGCTCTTCTGCATCCTCTGCCATATCCTGCGCCGTTACCTGACCAGTCTCCGCCGCAGCTTCATCAGCGGAGGCCGCCTCGGCAACAAGCGCTGTGAACGCACCCGCACCGGTCATACCACTGTCACCGGAAGCCGTGGCCTGAGCCGGTTTATCCGTGTTTTCCTCCAGCTTATCCGGCAGCAGGATCTCCTGCGGCAACGCCGGATTGTCGCTGTAATACTGCGTCACATAAGACATAAAGTCACTGTAAGCCTCTCCGTAGAACGGAAAAGCAGACGAATGACGCTGAATCATTTTACCCTGCCGTATGTACAGAATCTGCACACACATCCAGCCTTTATCCACAGCATAGCCGAAGACGTCGCGGTCCTTGGTATCCGCAGTGTTAATCTTCTGCTTCTCCATCAGGGCATCGATGTGGATGATCTGGTCACGCAATTCCTTGGCCCGCTCGAAGTACAGCTCCTCTGCGGCTTCCTGCATCTTTTGCTGCAAATCCTTCTTAACCGCTTCATGGCCGCCCCCGAGAAAAGCGGCAATATTCTGTGTGATTTCCTCGTAGGCGGATTTGGGCACTTCCTTCTCACAAGGTGCCAGGCACTGGCCCATATGATAATAGAGACAGACCTCTTTCGGCATTACTCCGCATTTGCGCAGCGGATACATCCGGTCCAGCAGCTTCTTTGTCTGATGGGCCGCGTATGCATTCGGATAGGGTCCGAAATATTTCGCTTTATCTTTAATCACCCGGCGCGTAACCTCAAGGCGCGGATGAGCTTCATTCGTTATTTTCAAATACGGGAACGTCTTGTCGTCCTTCAAAAGCACATTGTAACGCGGCATATGCTTCTTAATCAGGTTACACTCCAGAATGAGCGCTTCCATATTGCTGGAGGTCACGATGTATTCAAAATCAACAATATTGGCGACAAGCCGCTGGGTTTTACCATTATGGCTGCCTGTAAAATAAGAGCGGACGCGGTTCTTCAGCACTTTGGCCTTGCCCACATAAATGATGGTGCCTTCTTCATTCTTCATCAGATAGCACCCGGGCAGGTCGGGCAGCAGTGCCAGCTTATTGCGGATATTATCGTTATAGTCCATGATTTCTCCCCCACCTAGACTTGGCTGCAGCTTATAAGGTAAGTTTAGCACACAAAGCGCCTCCGGATAAACCGGAGGCGCTTTGGCGATTGGGCCGAAAACGGCCCAAGTACAGCAGCATCAAATGAAATTATTGATGTTTAGCTACGATATTCTTAAGGGAATCCTTGGAGTTCAGTCCTACAACTTTATCCACGGGTTGGCCGTCTTTGAAGAAAATCAGCGTAGGAATGCTCATTACTCCAAAACGGGAAGCCGTTTCCGGATTCTCATCTACATTCAATTTAGCAATTTTAACGCTGTCTCCCAGCTCGGTGGACAATTCCTCCAGAATAGGGGCAAGCATTTTGCAAGGGCCGCACCAAGGTGCCCAGAAATCTACTACAACAGTACCTTGACCTTCCACTTCGCCGACGAAGGATTGGTCAGACACGTTCACGATAGCCATGATATTGTTCCTCCTTTAAGTTTTGCGAAGCAATATCCGCTTCTATAGCGTACGCTAGTTCGAGCGAATTCACTCCGAAATGTTAGCGGGATAAAATGTTTCATGTAATATGATAACCAAATTACCATTTACCGACACATCAACAGTATAACATATATACAGTGCTTTTGGGAAATGTTTTAGACAATTACATTGTATAAAATCTATTTTTTGTAAGATAAACTCATCTTTACATCTCACTGCTGAGTTCGTATACTTGAGGAAAGCGCATTAATTGTCAATGACTTCTCTCACATGTATAACTGTAACCTATTTAAGTGCAGGCATGCAACCGCAAGGAGGAGCAAGCTATGGATGTCAATGCTAAGGTCCGGGACCCGCGGGAACACTTCAATGAGGAGCCCCGCAACGATTTAGGTGATTTATTGGCCGGTTTTTTTGGAATGACGGGATTTATGACGCTTGTTTTCTTCGGAATGGTAATCGTCAAATTCATTCTCTCCGAATAGACAGGCAGGTTTTATCACACAGCGCAAACCTCCAGCCTTTCCCCACAAGGAAAACACTGGAGGTTTGTTTGCGAGAAATCGAAGGATAAGTTATCGTGTGAAACCTATAAATTCTTATATTTTCAAAAAAAACAGCGGCGCCTTGGACTTAACGTCCCGGGCTGCCGCTGTTTGTATGTTTATTATAAAGCTGGCTCTTCGCCTTATCTGCCTGTTCCGCGCTGATTCTCCCCGTGCAGGGGAATAACCTCCACAAACGGAGCGATACGGTCCATCAGCCGCTGGCCTTTGTAGAGCTCTTCGCCGTCCTTGCTGGTGAAGCTCAGATGCTTCTCCAGGCCGTCCAGCGGATAATTCGAGGTATAGAAGGTAGGTTTACGGTTCATCCGGTAGTTGAGGATTGCTCCGAGCACATGGTCGCGGGCCCACGGATTCAGGTTCTCCGCACCGATGTCATCAAAGATAAGCAAATCGCAATTCTTCAGGGTATCGACGGTTTCCTTCAATTTCTGGCCGTCCAGCATGATCGACTTCAGATCCTCGATAAAATCGGGCATGTACACAATCACACCGCTATACCCTGCAACCGCCAGCTCATGGAGCAGGTAACACATCAGGAACGTTTTGCCTGTTCCGAAAGTGCCGTGCAGGTAAATCCCCTGCGAAGTAAGTCCGTTTTCTTTGATTCTTTCAATATAATCAAATATTTTATTCACGGCTGAGGCCCTGCGCGGGTCCTTGCCCATAATATCCATCTCGTCATAACCGCCGTTCAGCACACGTTCGTCTACATAGAAGCTGCGGATCCGTTTGCGGATGCTGTCCTGATTATCCTGTGCCACCTTAAGATTGCAGGCTGTCTTGCGTTCATATAGATCCGACGAGCCGTTAACGGTCTCAACTGTAAGCTTGCTGTAGTGCCCGGGAAAATCGTTCGGGCATTTCTCCAGGCCGGGACAGTTTGCACAGTGGCGGCTCTCCTCGACATATTGATATAACCGGCTCAAGTGAACCTTGAGCCGCGACTCCTCCAGCTCCGGATGCTCAGCCTGCAGCTGCTTGACCAAAGGATGGTTCAGCAGATTCTGCTCAAGATCACGCGAACGCTGGCGCAGAGCGGAATTGTTCATCGAACGCAGCACTTCGCCCATAGACTCCATTGCCATTTCCGCACCTCGCTTTCTTTACGGCGTCTTCGAAACGCCCTTTTTCTTACTGGCCTTAATCTCGGCCGCTTTCTTCATCATCGCCGCGAATTCCTCTTCCGATACGGTTCCGGCACTGCCGTCATCCAGCACCATCGGAATTTCCGGCTTGGCGGAGCGCCCGTTCTTCGCATAAGAACGCTGGCGTGTTCCGGACGCGCCGGTGGAGCCGGATGCCGCGCCTTTGCCCTTGACCTTCGACTGGTCACGGATGTAGCGCACCGCCTTCTCGTACGTGTTCACCTGTTTCACCAGCATATTGGAGGCGATCGCCTCAACGAAATTGCGGTTCATCCGCTGGTCGCCGCCCGAAGCCACCATCGTCATCAGATAGTGAATCAGCACATTGATGACTTCACCGCTGAGTTTGTAGTTCAGATCTATTTTCTCAAAAATATCCATCAGCTGGCCCGGCACCGCACCCGGAAAAAAGGTTTGCAGCAGCCGTGTATAAGGCTCGTTGCGCAGCATCATATTATATTGGTGAATATCACATTTGGACATGAATTGCGGAGGAACCTCCACATAATATTCCATCTCAACCGACTGCTCCGGCGGAGCAATGGAATCATCACCTTCCTCAGCCGCAGCTGAGCGCAGCGAGACTACCTTGGCCGCAGCGATCTCCCGTTTCTCCTGCCGCTTCATATCCTGGCGGAAATGCTGGCTCGCCTTGTATTGCAGCGTATCAAGAATGACCTCGCCGTCAGGCGTAAAGACCCCGTCCTCATCCAGCAGGCGGCTTAAATCCTGGGGACTCAGCTCATACTTATGGGCCACATAATTAATGACACCCATCTGGGTATGATCAAAACGCAGCTTCTCAACATGAACCCGGTTGACCGATTCCCTGGGGAACCGCAAAATAATATCGCTGTAGCCGATGGCCGGCTCGCCGCTTTCGCGCGTCCCCGGCTGGCGGACTGTAGCCACCTCGGCCAGCGCCTGCTCCAGCTCATAATCTATCACATGGGTATTCAATTGAAAGATATCATAAAAGGGCAGGGAAATATTCTCTTTGCCAATCGACCGGCGGCTCCATTCCTCCGGCTCGCGGTTCCAGAACTGCTCGCGCAGCGACAGCACAGCGAATTTGCCGATCTTGTCCCGCAGGAGCAGCGTCAAATGCTGAGTTGCAAAAAATTCAGCCGGCGACAGCGGCGGCAGCAGCTCGTATTCATACATATAATCCTCGGTTTCCCCGACATAGATCCGGCAGGTCTGAAGCAGCCCCACCGCTTCCAGCCGGGAAGCCTGATCCACTAAATATTTGCGGCCCTTCTCATTCGGTTCAACTCCAAGCGTCATAAACAGCCTGCGCTGCTGCTCCACTGTGGAGTAGCCGATTGCTTCAGCCGGAATATGTTCAAACAGCAGCCTGTAAAGGCTGATTGCAAAGGCTCCGACCATCGGCTGATAGACCGAACCCAGCATACGTCCATCCACACTGCTTAGACCGAATTCGCGGGAAACGCAGTACCGATGATGTTCGGTGAAATGATGCAAGTTGCTCATGCGCATCTGCGGATACCTCCCCCTTTTCTACACGAATTCATATAGATTTCTATTCTATCACAAAACACCCGGCCGGAAATGTAAAAAAAGAACCAAATAAGGCGCATTTCGCCGCATTATCGGCCCCTTATGAACACTTGCTGGCGATAGCGGGCAAAAAAGAAAAAAACGGCCTGAGTGCAGCCGTTTCTGTGTGATGTAAATCTTTATCAGAACATTTTATAGCCGCCAAGCCGCAGTTTCTGGATCGTCCAGCCGCTGAGCACCGCACCCGCAAGTCCGGCAATCCCTGTAAGATAATCCACAATATGAAAGGTGGACAAATGCTCCCAGAGCGTCATGGCGCTTCTATCCCAGATGGAATAAATTACGATCGGCAGAATGACAATCACGAACAGATATGCGGGAAACCAGGTGGTCTTCATTAACATATTGAGGATAAAACCAATGCCGAACATCATGACAAAGAATAAAACGGCCAGAACCAACACAGGAATAAATCCCATCGTACCGCCATCCCCTCTCTCTATAAAGAACCGCACACTAAGCCTTAATTAATAGTAAGTTTACTAGAAAAAATGTAACGAAGCAATGAACATTATTGCAGCTCACGCTCCATTCATCTCAAATGCCGGTGTCAGGGTTTGCTCTGGGCCTCCCGCATGCGATACAATGCAAATAGATCAATCGGATCATACATAGAAGCGTATGCTTTCGAAGCTGGTTTTAAGCAAAGTTATTTCTACTTTTAAGGAGTGAGAACATGAACGAAGCCGCTTTGACACTGGAAGGCTGGTATGCACTACATGACTTCCGCTCGCTGAACTGGACGGCCTGGACGGCTGCCGATGATGAAGAGCGTGCCGTTGCCCTGGAGGAGCTGCATGCTTTTATGCAGGAATGGGGCCCGGTTGAAGAAGCCAAGGAAGGAAGCTCCGCTGTATACGCCATTGTCGGCCAGAAGGCTGATTTCGTGATGATGTTTCTGCGCGAAAGCCTGGAAGCTTTGAATAGCCTTGAGACCGCCTTCAACAAAATCGCCTTTGCCCAATATACCACCAAGTCCTACTCTTACGTCAGTATTGTAGAACTTAGCAACTATGCTGCCGGCGGAAGCGCCGGGGATGGCAGCGATCCCATGCTGAATCCGCATGTGGCAGCCCGCCTGAAGCCGATTCTGCCGCAAGCCAAACATATCTGCTTCTATCCGATGAACAAGAAACGCGAGCTTGCTGACAACTGGTACATGCTCGATATGGAGAAACGCCGTGAGCTGATGTATTCCCACGGCCTAATCGGACGCGGTTACGCCGGCAAGGTAAAACAGATTATTACCGGCTCCGTCGGTTTTGATGATTGGGAATGGGGCGTTACACTATTCGCCGAGGATGCGCTCCAGTTCAAGAAGCTGGTCTACGAAATGCGTTTCGACGAGGTCAGCGCCCGCTACGGCGAATTTGGACCTTTCTATGTCGGCAATCTGCTGACTCCGGAGAGCTTCGAAGAGATGCTGAAGCTGTAATCCCCGGACAGCCGCATACTGTATTTCACATCATGGCTTTTATGCCGGGTTCATAGATACACACAAACAGACCGCAGCCTAACCGCTGCGGTCTGTTTGTGCGTTTGCTTTCCGTTACTGCCTATTTCATATACTGGAGCAGATTCACAATCATTTGTGCACTTTCGGCACGTGTACCGTTCTGCTTCGGCTCAAAGCGTCCTGCGGCACGACCCTGCAAGAGATCTAGGCGCACGGCCTCTTCAATAGCCGTCTTGGCCCATTGCGGAGCGTCTGCTGTATCGGCAAAAGCTGCCGCAGCTGAAGCTGTGGTCACCTGTGTCTCCGCTGCATACCCGTAAGCGCGAATGAGCATAACTGCCATTTCCTGACGGGTAATTTCAGCTTCCGGCCCAAAGGCGGAACCCGACAAACCGTTCACAATTCCGGCCTGCTGCGCCGCAGAAATTGCCTCCGCATACCACTTGTCCGGCTGGACATCGGCAAACCCTGTAGGCGTATGCCCGCTGAGTCCCAGTGAACGCACCAGCATTGCTGTGAACTCTGCGCGGGTAACCGCCCGGCCCGGATCGAACCTTTCTCTAGACACTCCCTGCACAAGCTGTTTGGCAGACAGCTGCTTCACTGCGCCGGTTGCCCAGTGCTCTGCAGGCAAATCACTAAAGCTTTTGTCGTATTGCAGAACGGCATATTTACTGAAATGGCTCACAGCTGTGCTCAGCCTGCCTTCGGTCCATCTACCGCCGGCATACTCAAGCGCCCCGTCTTCTCCAATATAGTAAATACCCAGCAGCTCTTTATTCCCCTGTGGAATTGCCTCATAAGCAATAGTAACCGGTTGTGCAAATTGCGATAAGACGAATTCCTGGCCCTGCTTTGTTGTAAGACTAAGCTTCCATTCCCTCACTTCACTTGCCGCTTCCAGCCATGCTCCCGACATTTGCGCTGCACGGGTGATCAAGGCCTGCGCGGTATCGCTGCCAACCGCCTCAGCAGCCAATGAGATGGTGCTGCCAGGGATTGCGCCTTCCGGTACCTTGCTGCTTAATTCGGCGAGCACTCCGGCAGGAATCACCACGGACAAGCCGGTCGATCGGATTCTAAGCGGAGCCTTGCCGAGCAATTCGCCGGCATTCCCTGGCAGGATCAATTCCGTCCAGGCTGGATCGGCTGTAATTACAACCTCCCCTTGCGCATTCCGCTCTCCGGATAACCGGGCAGCTGCAATCTCCACGACTCCGGGTTCCGGCGTTGCCGCAGCTGTCGGAGAAGAAGTAGGGGAGATCACCACGCCAGGTGCCGGGGGTGAGCTCGGTGTTGGTGTTGGTGTTGGTGTTGGTGTTGGTATTGGCGTTGGTGTTGGTACTGGCGTCGGCTCTTGTCCGGCAGCGGTCACCACCAGCCCGTACTCTGCACTCATCCCGTTATACTCCCCACGGACTTTTACTGTTCCTGCACTTAGCGCGTGTATTTCCCCAGACTTGCTAATCTCTGCCACTTTAGAATCGGAGGTTTCGAACAGAACCCCCTTGGCCAGCTTCACAAGGCTGCCGTCACTGTACACGGCTTGAACTACCGCAACGCCCTTGCTTCCCTGTTCCAGGGTTTCCGGGCCTTCGATCTCCAGACCGGTCATAACTGGCGCACCGTCCGTTGACACCGTAAGCTTATACTGGGCGGCCAGTTCTCTGTACGTTACCGAGATCACAGTTGAACCAACAGCATGTGCCTCAACCTGTCCTTGATCGTCAACCGTGGCCACATCAGTATTCTGGCTGGAATAACTCAGCCCTTCAACTACGGCTATCCGCTTTCCGGAGGCATACACAGCTTCAGTTACCGTCTGATCGGTATCTCCCGCCCGTAATACTTGCTTGCCTTGCAGAGAGAGCGACTCCAGAGCATCCACGTCTATCTTGCTCTCCGCATATATAGCAGGGTAGCCTTCAACGGCTGCCCTTACGACTGCCGTCCCCGGCTTAAGGGCGGTCACTAATCCGTAAGTATTAACCGTTACTGTGTTCTCCGGCTGCTCGGAAACAACAGACCAATGGATTTTTACCTTGGAGGCATTGGCAGGAAGTACCTGCACATGCAGCTGCATACTTTGTCCAGGCTCAAGCAATGCTTCCGTACGGTCCAGTGTAACGGATTCCGGGGCCACTTTGGCAATGACCAGTTGATCAAGCTCCTGTCCGTCAACCGTTCGGGCAGTGACGGTAATCCCGTCATTTTTTATTTCAACCGCAGTAAAGATTTGCTCGTCCTCGTCATAAATTTTCTCCTGCCAGAACCTTTCGGTCAGCGCATAGAATTTGGGACCGGATGATCCGCCGATGACATACCGGGTGCCCTCGCCTTCGGCAACCTGCTGCCCTCCGTTCATCGGATAGGAGCGCATATAGATGTGATCATGTCCGTTCATCACCAGATCTACTTTATGCTTGTCAAATACCGGCACCCAGACCTGCTGCACCCGTTCATTGGCATAGATGCTGCCGTAAGGTCCCTGATGGAAGAAAATAATCTTCCACTTCTTGTCCGTGGCTGACAGATCCTGATCGAGCCACTGGGCCTGCTCCTTATACTCCGCCTCGCCATGCTCCGTGTTCATCACCACAAAATGGGTGTCTTTGATATCAAATGAAAAGTTTGTTCCCTTAACACCCGCTGCCCCGTTCTGCGGGTTATTGAACTGGGCCAGATAATCCCCGTCACCGTTCGTGCCCATCACTTCATGGTTCCCGATAATCGGCACAAGCGAAGTGTGCATCAGCTGTTCCTGTGCAGCTCCGAACCACCAGTTCCATTGCTCCTGCTCGAAGCCCTTGTCGACCATATCTCCTGCATGTACAAGCATTTCCGCATCCGGCATGTACTGGAAAGCCTGCTGCGCAGTATTCTTCCATAGCTCGAAGCCTGCCTGCGAATCCGCCTGCGAATCTCCAATAAAGAGGAACTTGGTGGCTTCACGCTCTCCACCGCTCGTTACAAATGTACCCTGGGCACTTACATTCGCCGCTCCGTCCCCCACCCGGTATACATAGGCCGTCCCCGGTTCAAGATTAGCCGCTTCCGCTTTATGCACGCGCATCGTTCCATCGTTATTGCTGTTGTAGATGGTGCTCGCGCCTTCAATTCTGAGCACGTTGCTGCCTTCGAAGCCGGTGAACTCAGCTTGCTTGACCAATTCAACTACACTGCCCTCTGTCTGCGGCTGAGTCTGCCAGGCAAAACGCCGGCTGGTATCGGCATCCTCACCCATGGTCACATTGATGTTGCGCGGGGCTGCCGTGCCGTCATAAGGCGCTACCTTAAACGTCATCACCGGACTATAGGCGTTGCCTTTTACCGCCTGCAGCTTGAACGTCCCTTCCCCTACAGTAGCGGACTTCGTGGTCAGCAGCCCATCCGCACCGGATGCTTCCTCTGCTTCCACACCGTCGATCAGCAGTTTGGCTCCCTGGAAGGCCGCTCCCCCCTCCATTTCACTTACCGAGAAGGAAGCCGCCAGGCCTTTGGCGATCTCATAATGATTCCAGGCCAGCTTAAGCTGCGTCATCACTGTACTTTCAAGTGAAGCACCAATGAAGCTGATCGGCGTTCCGCTGCCCTCTGTCGAGGTGACAGAGCCGGAGGTATTCTCAATAGTCAGCGGTTTGCTTAGCTGTCCTCCAAGCTGTTCCAATGTATAAGGCCCGATATAATCATTGCGGACCGTATATTGAATCTGGCCCAGAAGGTCGCTGTCTTCAAGCTCTGCTTCATGGATCCGGTTCAATTTCAGCAGCACTGTACCCTTGGCCGCGTCGATAACCGGTTCGAGCTGGCCTTCTGTCAGCTTGCTGCCTGCAATCACTTTCAGATCACGGACAGCCGCAGGGTCAAAGGCAAAAGCAACTGAACCCTCCTTCAGCTTATCCGCCTTCTCCGCCATTATATCCACAGTGTAGGTATTCCCGGCGTATACAACCTCAGGCGTGACATATTTATAGAAGGGAGATCCCAGATTCACTGTGAAATACCATTCCTTAATCGTCTGATTGCCGCTGAGGTCGCGGATCGCAAGCTTCACCTTATGCCGGCCTTCCGCAAGCGGAAGCTTGGGCTTGTACGTAATTTGTCCCTTAGGAGGATAGAAGCCGTGCTCTACGAGCTGGTCGTCAATAAATAACCGCACTTTCGAGGCATCGATTAAAGTAGTTCCCGGATGTGCAACCGGATCGTAGCCGGCATCCTCTCCGTTCACCGAAAGGGCCGGCGTTGCCGTCTTGATCATCTCATTAGCGCCAGGATACTCATTTTTAATGACCGGCGGTGTTTGGTCTTCTTCCAAGGGGCCATAGAGGGCGCGGATATCATCCACATAAATGGCACCCTTTGTTTTTTTCAGATTGCTAGTCTCCATATAACGGACAGGCATATCCATCGACAACGGGGTTGTTTTACCTTTAGGCACCGCCACTTCGACATATTTCCAGCCTGTCCAATTCACACCGTTCACCTGATCAGTGTAATCTACCGGAACCGCCGCATTGTTGCCGTCGCGGATCTGGCCGCGCAGCCAGTGCTTCTGCCCGTCTCCATAGATCCACATACTGATTTTCTCCGGATAACCCGGTATCTGAATCCGGTTCTCTGTCGACGTTGCCGCGACATAAGCTCCTGAGGTGCCTGTTTTTCCAATAAAATCATATTCCAGCTTCAGCGCCCTGTCTCCGCTGCGGATAAAGTCCTGATCTGTCACTTCCTCCAGCGTTACGCTGTTGGCTGCCGCACTGGCTGCCTTATATTTGTCGATCCCCGCTTCAAAATTCTCCAGCATAACAGGCGGCAAACCGACATTCACTTCAAAGGAGGTTTCCACACTGCCATATTTCACGTAAATCCTACCGTTTTTTCCGTTCTCATTGCTTGCCTGAAACCACCCGTTCTCATCCACCGTGCCAATTTCACCTTCCACACGCCACTCAAAGCTATGGTTGTCAGCCTGGATAGTCTGTCCGCCCCGCAACGCCTTTACCGACAACTGGGCGGACTGGCCGGATGTGTATGTCTTGATTTCATCGGGGAATTCCAGCTCCGTCAGCGTTTCGACGACTTCAATCTCGCCTTCTCCCTCCGCATTCCCGGCAGCCGCCCTAATTTTGCCTACTCCGGCAGTAGAGCCGGCAGTAAAGACACCCTGTTCATTTATAGTCCCCAGAACCGGATCAACTTGCCAATTCAGCGCCCCAGTGTACGCAGCAGGGTGGCCATTTTCATCCATGCCTGCAGCAGTGAAGGTAAAGCTGGAACCTTTCAAAATCCTCTCAGCATTCGGCTGGATCGCAAGCTTCGAGGCCACAGTCAATTCAGGAGCGGTGTTGACGAGCAGCAATCCGTTGCCGGTCTGCCGTTCAAAACCGTCCGACCCCTGATTCAGCATCTTGACTCCATTCGTCCCCGGCATTTTCGCCACAAAGGTCGAAGATCCTCCCCCATCCAGATTCATGGCGTATACGACGCCAAGATCCTTGAGGATTTTTGCCAGTTCCTCTGTTTCCACCCCTTCGCTGAACCCGGGAGAACGGCCGTCAATTTCAAAAAGCACCACGCTGCCGTCTGCTTTCGTACCAATGGCTGTCCGCGGATGCACTCCTGCCGGCCCGACACCCGTTTGTACAACCCCGTCTTTGATTAGCGGTCCCTGCCCACCGATTGCCAGTGCGACATCCTTCCATTCGCCCTTCAGTGCAAATGCGGCAGTGACCTCATCTCCGGGTGCCAATCCTTGCAATACGGCCCTGGAGGCGCCATGCGCAGACAACACCACCTTGCCTTGGGCAAGCGGAGTATCGCCTTGGCTTGTCCGGACCTCCGATACCTTCAGCTTCAGGGTTTGTCCGCTTTTGACTTCGCCCTCTGCGATATCCAGTACGATTTCATCGCCATCAGCAGTTGATTTCGTTGAGCTGTTGTAATCCTTCGTATAGAGTACGAGCTGATCCGTATTCCGGTAACGGTTGATACTGTTCAGCGGCGTTGTTTTCCCGTTCACCGTCACGCTCATAGACAGCTCCGGCTGTCCATAAATAGAGGTGCCATCCGCTTTTAACCCAAAAGCATATGAGCCGCCGCTGTTCAGGATAACCCCCTCATCCATAAACAAGCCATTCGGAACACCGGTGGCATAGCCGGATATTTCATAGAAATCACCGTTAATGCCTGCAATTACACGGTTTCCCGATGCATCCGCATATGTTGCCATACCTGTTACACCCTGCATTCCGTATACCTTGCCGTTTTTCGTTCCGGCCCGCAGCTGCAGGCCTGTATTCTGCGGATTGAACTCCACAGTATGTACTTTTTGCCGTCCTCTTTCATCTTTAATATCCATCCAGGTATAGATCGCACCCGGTGCCAACTCCGTCTTGCGCATATCCATAACCGTTCCGTATTCGCTGGCTGGCAGTTCAGCAATAGCGGCATTCGCCATTGCACCTGGCTGAAACATAGATAAGAGCAACAGAAAAATGATTGCCGGATTGAACTTTCGCAGATGTCTTTGCACTTCGTTATACCCTCCCAGTGGTTGTCGCATTTTGTCTAAATTTGGACAATCTCATAGGGTACATCTTATGTGCTGAACATCAGGAGAGAATAAAATAGGGTAGGGTGTATTGTTAACACTGGCATGAATCCGTTAGTGCGCGCAGAAAAAAAACGGAAAACTCCCCGTCACCGGAAGCTTTCCGTTTCATATTAGGCTTGTTGCTATTCGTCCGCATCATCATCCCGCAAGCTCTCCAGATATTCAGCCGTTGCCCGGTCGCGGGCCCGGCCCTTATCCTTCAAGCGTTCGATTGCCGGGAGAATGAGCACATCAATTTCCTTCTGGACATGATAAGCCAGATCATACCGGCTTTGATCCTCGAGATAGGAACCGGCCTCAATCAGGCCGTTATAGCGGTCCAGCTCTTCACGCGTCAACAGTCCGCGAACTTGCACGCTGCAGTGGCGCATCTTAAAGGAATCTTCCTTTTTTGAGCACCAGAGGGATGCCGCCGATAATGAACAGGTAACGCATATCCACAACCTTCTTCAGCTGCGCCGCGGTCCAGCCTTTGTATGTCTTATCGCCTACAACGGCAATGCCTTGTCCTTTTCCAAGGGAGGCTACGGTGCCTTTGTTGCTGAAGGAGAACTTCTTCGGCTGCTGGCTGCGGATCGCCGCCACCAGATTAAATGCGCAACATTCGCCCTGCTGCATGGCAATTTGTGCCGTCGGCGGATATGGGCGTCCTTCCGGATTAATCATCAGGGAGCCGTCGCCAATAATAAAGATATTCTCATGTCCCGGTGCGCGCAGATATTCATCTATCTTCACACGTCCGCGCATCGCTTCAAAACCGGCAGCTTCGATCAGCCGGTTGCCGCGGATTCCGCCGGTCCAGACGATTGTGGAAGCCTTGATTTCCTCACCGGTTGCGAGAATAACGCCATTCGGCAGACATTCCTTAATGGCTACTCCGATCTTGAAGGTTACCCCCTTCTTCGTAAGCACCGTCATCGCATGCTCAACCAGCTCAGGGGCAAAGCCCGGCAGCGCCGTCGGGGCCGCTTCCACGTTGTAAATATTCACCATACTAGGATCCACATCATATTCTTTGCACAGCGCAGGGATACGGTCAGCCAGCTCAGCTACAAATTCGATGCCGCTGAAACCCGCGCCGCCCACAACGAAATTGATATGCTCCTGTGCATTGTTCTCATTCTTGTATTTGGCAAATTGATATTCGATATGCTCGCGGATCAGCCGTACCGAATTGATGCTGCGAATCGTCAGCGCATATTTATCAAGTCCCGGAATGCCGAACGTTTCAGGCTCGCCGCCTAGCGCGATCACAAGGTAATCATACGAGAGCGTACCGTCCTCGAGAATGACTTTTTTCTGTTGGGTACGGATTTCCTGCACGGAAGATTTCACGAGATCAATCTTGAATTCATCAATCAGTTTGGAGATAGATACGCGTGTATGTTCAATGCTGTCCGTTCCCGCAGCAGGCATATGCAGGTGGGTAGTGAAATAGTGATACTCATGTCGGTTAACTAGCGTCACATCGGCTTCATTGTAATTCAAAGCCTTTTGCAGCCGCTGGGCAGTTAAAATACCTCCATATCCCGCGCCTAGGATAACGATTTTTGGAATACTGCTCATGTTCCGGCTCCTTCCAACAGGTAAATCTGTCTATGTGTTATTTTTTGTAAAAATATTCAGTGTTCTTTTGTGAATTTATACACTTAAATTCAGAAGAATTTCCAATTAAACTTAAAGGATTTCTAAAATAACCATATCCATTGTAAACCTTAGTACCGTTTTAATCAAATATTATCATGCGAAAAAACGTCACAATTTTCAGGTCATTTAAAGCCTTTGCAGGGTGGTCCCACAATGTTTATAATGAGTAAGTACACTAGTATGGCAAATTGAATATATCAACTCGGAGGTGTAATATTACGTGACATTAGAGCAATCCGGCGTTCCTATGAGCGACCTTCTAATTATAGGCGGCGGTCCGGCCGGCATGTTTGCTGCCTTCTACGGCGGAATGCGTCAGGCATCAGTAACCCTTATTGAAAGTATGCCCCAATTGGGAGGGCAGCTCGCTGCTCTTTATCCCGAAAAATATATTTACGATGTGGCAGGATTCCCCAAAGTTACCGGACAGGAACTGGTTGACAACCTTTCACGGCAAATGGACCTGTTCCAGTCTAACATCTGTTTGGAAGAAAAGGTCGTATCTGTCGAGAAACGTGACGAACGCCATTTCGTCGTCACTACCGATAAAGCGGAATACCATAGCAAGGCTGTCATCATTACCGCCGGCGTAGGCGCGTTTGAACCGCGTCGCCTGGAGGTAGCAGATGCACAGCGTTTTGAGAAAGCCAATCTGCATTATTTTGTAAACGATTTGAATGCATTCAAAGGCAAGAAGGTGCTGATCAGCGGCGGCGGGGATTCCGCAGTGGACTGGGCACTTATGCTGGAACCGATCGCCGAGCAGGTAACCCTGATTCACCGCCGCGATAAATTCCGCGCCCACGAGCACAGTGTAGAGAATCTCATGGCCTCCAAGGTGAAGGTAATTACCCCTTCGGAGATCACAGAGCTGCATGGTGAAGAATTTATTACCAAGGTCACCTTGTCCCATATTAAGACCAAAGAAACACAGGAAATTGAAGTCGACAGCGTAATCGTCAATTTCGGCTTCGTTTCTTCTCTTGGACCTATCGCTGAATGGGGCATTAACATCGAGAGCAACTCCATCGTTGTTGACTCGCGTATGGAAACAAGCATTCCGGGAATCTTCGCTGCCGGCGATATTACCACCTATCCGGGCAAGCTGAAGCTGATCGCTGTAGGATTCGGCGAGGCGCCTACCGCTGTGAACAATGCCAAGGTATATATCGACCCTGAAGCCAAGCTTTCACCGGGACACAGCAGCAATCTTAAGCTTTAAGCCAACTGCCAATACTTTCACAAAATAAAAGGGTATCCTTTCAGGTTGATTCCACTTCAACTTGAAAAGATACCCTATTTAGTGCCGCTTGCGGTTAAAGATAAGCAGCTGCTGCAGAAATTTTCTATGATTTTTAATGTAGAACCGCATGTACTGGAGAGTGTAAGTTCCGTTTGCGAATTTCAGCGAGTAAAAGAGCGATGAAATCATGCTCTAATTGGAGCTCTATAGCTCTCTGATAAGAGTCCAACAACATCTCATCCGACAATTCAACCATAACGTTCACCTACCTTTCCTTTATTTGGATCTGAATCTATCATAGCAAACTATCATTTTTCGAACAAGCGTTCTCATTATCCACAGCCAGCTGTGGAAATCCTGTGCATAATATGTGAGTAAGGGTTGCGAAGGCCCATGCTGCGCAGTGGACTATGGGGATAATAGTTATGCACAGGAACAAATCACAGAATATTCAGCAAAAATATTTTTGTTATGTTCAAATATTTAACATTTATTACCTCATATTACCTCATGAGCGGCATAACTAAACGCTATTCTATCTTATTACTATTACTATCGTCAATTCTTAAAATAATGTTTATTTATTGTGGTCTTGTATTCACTTCCAGAATCCAAATTTTCCCGGAATTATCTATAGCATAATCAAAGCCCAACTCGCCTATTCCCGGAAAATGACGTTCCATCAGCTCTGTACATACCAAGGTTAGACGCCGCATCTCCGCTTTTTTGGTGGCCGTTCTGTTGCGGGGCAACGATTTTCTCAGCCCTTCACGGCAGCTCATCATCGTTCCGCCCTTGCACAGGTTGGTCACGAACAGCCCCGGACGAGCTAATCTTCCCACCATGGAGCGAAACTCCCAACGGGCTCCGTTCTTTACTACCTTAACCCGGTAATCAATCGGGCGCCCGGCAATCCGGGCCAGTGAGATACCCTGCTGCATCAAATATTTCCGTCTTACCTTTACACGCTCGAGCGCCTGCCTCATGGAAGAGAAATCCCGGAACACGCGTGTTTTGTCCATATATGTGAAGCCGTACCCACGCCCGTCCAGAAACACTTTAATTACCCCGTAACCCCCGCCGCCTACGACAGGTTTAATCACAACATTCCCATAACTTCTCAGCATTTTAAGCAGCCCGGCAGCACTGTATTCCCTTGTTCTCGGAATGTAACCGGCAACCCGCGCATCGCTAAGCAGCGCTTCGGTCTTCAGCCATTTGCTGGCCAGTTGTCTTCCCGCCATTGTAATCCCGCTCCTTTCGCATTCCCAGCCTACCCTATACATTACTCAGGAGCGGCCCCGCCTTCCTGTATGATTGTCCGTGTAAGAAGGCGTTCACAGCAAAAAAGGGCATATGGCTCCGGGGCCGTATGTCCTGGGACTTTATCCGCACTGCGCTGTATTCATCCGCATCATCCGACAATCATTTTTTCGACGGCAACAGCGCGGTTATTTTGACGATTCAATAGAAATGATTCGATATAGAGCCTCTGCAGACTAACTGGAATAATCTTAAAATTCATTGTATTATTGCGGTAAGAGGAGGGATCCTTAGTGGCACAATTGTTCGAGGTATTGTATTGGGTGGCTATGGTTGGCATGTCTGTTGTATTGGCGGGTACCACCATCCTTGTCTGCGCGCTCGGCTTCAAGTTTATAAAAGACCGCCGCAGAGTGCTTGGCGCCAGTTGTATCGCCTTCTCCATGGGGGCTGCCGCTTTAATCGTGTTTATGATTAACTTCAAGTTTATCCTTCCGGCCTGATTGCGGCGATCGTTTCACTCCTTCATTGCAGATACTATACTCTATGAAGGAGTGAGAGGATGGCTTGTGCAGATGGACAGCTTCATTCGCTGAGATCTATTAACTACTTATATAGAAGCAATTGCTATCCCCAGGCAGGTAATAGGCAATATCGCTGTAAAAGAGGGTTCATCCCTATTCCCGTACTTTACGGCCCGATCAGCTTTCTCTTAAAGACAACAATGACATCTTTGGAAGCCCCCTGTGCCTGGCTGGTGTCAAAACAGGATACAAGCTCCCAGCCCTCCTTACCATAAAAATTCAGTTCCTCCTGAAATTCCGAATCATCAACTCTGCCGCCCCAAAATCCGCCGGTCTTAAATTTAATTGTTTTGTATTCCCATCGCTCCATGTGTCCGCTCCTTTCTTACTGCCCCCAATACCGGGAATTAAAGCAATAACCTATCTCTCCCTGGCCCTGCTCAGGCGTATGAATTCCGCAGCCGCCAATCAGCTGGTTGGTCTCTTTCAGAACCACTGCAAATTCAAAAACTTTACGCGGTTCCTGATGCTGCTGGCTGATTGTTAAATGAAGATAGGCTCTTGTTTCCTCTTCCGTGTTGGGCCCCCACATCATATGCTCTACTACCCTTGGGTCCGATGCGTAGCTGTGAACTGCTGCACAATCCCCGGGCGAAAACTCCCTGATCATCAGCCGTTGTGTTTCAATGATCAATTCAGGTCACTTCCTTAATAGTAGTAATGCACCGCATGGTTCATTTATGCTCTCCAGTATATCAGGCACACTAAATATTGGAAATGCAAAAAGACTCCAAGGCGATTACCTTGAAGTCTCATTCTGCACGTCATGAAGGGTGTTACAAACGTTTCTCTGGCGTTTTGCGAAAAGTACGTTTTAGCAAAAGCACCAAGAAAACCAGTACAAAAACAATAAAAAAAGCTGTCAGGAAAAGTCCTGTGCCTACCCAAAAGCCGTAATCAAAAAGGCCTGCAACCTCTTCTGGTGTGAAGATAAGATTGATTACTGTTGGAATAGTTATAAATATCAAAGCGTATATTAACGCCTCTTTCAGTATCTTTGACACTAAACGGCCCTTCCCATTCAGCAAGGCTCAGCCGCAGGCTTGCCAGCATCGTCCTTCGTACGGAAGGAGGAACCGCAACCGCAGGTGGCGGTGGCATTCGGGTTATTAATGGTGAACCCGCCGGTCATGCCGGATTCTTCGAAGTCAATCTCAAGACCGTTGAGATAACGGATGTCGTCCTTACTTACAACTACCTTGAGGTCAGCGACATCCAGGTAGACATCCTGCTCGCTCTCGTTATCGTCAAAGCCCATGGCGTAGGAGAACCCGCTGCAGCCCCCCGGTGTTACGCCAAGGCGAAGGAACATGTTGGGCAGCTCCTGCTCAGCCAGCATTGTCTTGAGTTGTTCTGCAGCTGTTTCACTAATTGTAATCATGATCTCAACCTCCTGAAAGTTTGTTAGCCTATCTGCTTCTTATGCTATGACAGCCTTCCGGCCAAAAGTAATTTTCTATATTAAATTAAGTATACCCCACTCTTCCCATGCCCTCAAGTCATATCTGCTGCCTTGGATACGATTTATCCGCTCTATACTTCAAGTCTCAGCGGTTGCTCACCCTTGGAGAGAGGTTTATAATAGGGGAAGCGATATACGTAAAAATTCGGAAAATTGTCACGGAGGCCATCAAAGCCTCCATTTTTTACGCTGGACATCACGTGTTTTAGCAATTTTCGGTTACGATTCTGCGGGTGCATTCACCTCGCCAAACCTTCAGGAGGAAATCATATGTCTACTCTTATCACACCCCACACAGACGCCAGAATGGCAAACATTATCGAAAAGGTTCGCGGCGGAGAACGATTAAATTTGGAAGACGGCGTTTATTTATATGAGAGCAACGATTTGCTCACGATCGGCCAGCTGGCTAATGAAGTCAACCAGCGCAAGAATGGAAACAAGGTATATTTTATCGAAAACATGAGCCTTTATTTCACCAATGTTTGCGAATCCCACTGTGCATTCTGCAATTTCCGCAAGGATGACGGAGAGGAAGGCGCTTATACCCTTTCCGGTCAGGAAATGGTGCAATATGTCGAACAGCATATTCATCCCGGCGTACGCGAATTCCATATTGTCGGCGGCCATAATGATAAGGTGCCCTTCCAATATTACGTTGATTCGCTGAAAGCTCTGCATGAGCGGTTTCCTGAAGTTACCTTAAAAGCTTATACTGCGGCGGAAATTGACTTTTTCACCCGGATCAGCGGACTCAGCATCCGTGAAGTACTGGAGCAGCTGCGCGCAGCCGGACTCCAATCGCTTACCGGAGGCGGAGCTGAAATTCTCTCTGACCAATACCGTAAAAAAATGCGCGTTGATAAAGCAAACGTCGAAGAGTATCTGGAAGTGCACCGGGTTGCCCATCAGATGGGCATGAAGACGCACACCACCATGCTCTACGGCTCCATCGAATCGCACGAGGACCGCATCCGCCATATGCTGCAAATCCGCGAGCTGCAGGATGAAACGAACGGATTTATGGTATTTATCCCGTTGTCCATGCAGCCCAAGAACAAAAACGCCGGGATTATGCGCCGCAATTCCGCGTACGAAGATCTTAAGACAATTGCGATCAGCCGTTTGATGCTGGATAATATTGACCATATTAAAGCTTACTTCATTAATATTGGCGCGCAGCTGACTCAGGTTGCCCTAAGCTTCGGAGCTTCCGACGTGCATGGCACGATCTTAAAAGAACGGATCAGTCACGCCGCAGGTGCTTTAACTCCTGAAGGTCTGACACGTGAAGAATTGATCTGGCTCGTAAAAGGCGCCGGACGGATTCCGGTTGAACGGGATACCTTCTACAATGAAATTAAGGTTTACGAATAATTAAACAACTGAGTTAGCCGGAATTATCCTTCGCTGCTGCAAAAACCATATTTGAGCACTACTCGAAAGGAAGATCGGTCTGCATGAGAACATTACTCGTCCTGGGCGGCGGCTACGGCGGCCTTGCCCTTATCCAAGAACTGCTCAACAACCATCTCCCTCATGATATGGAGATCGTCCTAATCGACCGGATGCCTTATCAGGGAATCAAGACAGAGTATTATGCGCTTGCTGCAGGGACGGTGAACGATTACCATTTACGCATCCAGTTTCCCGTGCATCCGCGTCTGACCGTCCGATATGGTGAAGTAGGCTCCATTGATCTGGAGAGCAGAATGATATTCATGGAGACCGGTGAGCCGGTTTCCTATGATATCCTGGCGATCGCTCTCGGCTGTACAGATAACTATCATGGCATTCAAGGAGCAGAGCAATATACCTGCAGTATCCAGAGCTTCTCAGAAACGCGGGAAACGTATCGGCGGCTGAATGATGTGAAGCCTTACGGAACGGTTAATATTGTAGGCGGGGGATTAAGCGGAGTGGAAATTGCCGCAGAGCTGCGTGAAAGCCGTCCTGACCTGAATATTTCCATACTGGATCGCGGGGAACGCGTGCTGTCGGCTTTTCCGGCGAAGCTGTCCAAGTATGTGGAGGAATGGTTCAGCGAACACCATGTCGAAACACTGGGCAAAATTTCCGTATCCCATGTAGAAAAGGATGCCATCTATAATGGCACCCAGGCTATTCCTGCTGATGTTACCGTATGGACCGCCGGAATCCAGCCGGTCCGGGTAGTCCAGCAGCTCGAAGTAGCGAAAGACCGCAGTGGCCGGATCATGCTGGACCAATATTACAATATAGCGGATTATCCGGAAGTGTACGTGCTCGGCGACTGTGCCAGCCTTCCGTTCGCTCCAAGTGCTCAGGCAGCCGGAGCGCAAGGGGAACAGGTAGCACATGTCCTTCAGGCGCTGTGGCGCGGCGAAACGCCGAAGCTCCATGCGATCAAGCTAAAGGGAACGCTGGGTTCCCTGGGCAAACATGCCGGTTTCGGGCTGATGGGCCGCCGCTCCGTCATGGGACGTGTCCCCCGTCTGCTGAAAAGCGGCGTACTTTGGATGTCCAAACGGCCTTTGGGTTAAATTAAGGTAGGCCAAGGATAGGACTAGCCTTTGGCTAGTCCAGTTCCAGATTGTCCCATGCTTCCTGTTCCTTAATAGCGGCCTCGATGGCTGCTTCCAGTTCCTCCGGAGAAGCTGCTTCAATAATCTCGCCGTCAACCATGGCGAATGGCTGCAGGTAGCACTCGCCGCAGTTGTTCAGACAACCGTATTCAATGACATCGTATTCCGGATTTTGTTCCAGCTTTTTTTTCAGCGGTTCCGTGCCATGGCCAATATTACTGGCACAAAATTCAATAATTGGTCTCATGATGCTCTCCCTATTCTGCACTAACCATTTTATTTTTTAACTTTTTGTACTATAATGAACTTATGAAAGGAGTGATTGAGAAATGAGTGAGAATGTACAAAGCACCACCATGTATGATGAAGTACTGGAAGTGCTCGATAAACTTCGTCCGTTCCTGCAGCGCGATGGCGGTGACGTCGAACTGATCGATGTTGAAGACGGCATTGTTAAGTTGAAGCTTATGGGTGCCTGCGGCAGTTGCCCTAGCTCCACGATCACGTTGAAAGCCGGGATCGAACGCGCCCTCCTTGAAGAAGTAGAAGGCGTAGAAGAAGTTGTTCAAGTATTCTAATCCCGTTTGATACCGATCCCGGATCTTCTGAGAAGAAGACCCGGGATTTTTTTGAACTATAAGAATTTATAGGCTTCACACTATAAATTATCTTTCTATTTCTCGCTGTAACGGATACCGTCCTTTTGAGGACGGCGAAGCCATTTCCACTTGTTATATGTATTATAGAGGATTTCACATTTTGCAACAACCGGAGTGCTAAAAAACCCGCATGCCTATTTCTGGCATGCGGGGTTTTCCGTCGTTGTAATTCTGTTAAGTCAGCTAAGGCAGCAGCTTAAAATGCAGGGATAATCGCACCTTCGTATTTCTCTTCGATAAATGCTTTAGCTTCCGCAGAGTTCAGCGCTGCAGCCAGCTTCTGGATAGCATCGGAATCCTTGTTATCAGGACGGGATACCAGCAGGTTGGCGTAAGGGGAATCTGCTCCTTCAATGAACAATGCATCTTTGGTTGGAACAAGGCCGGCTTCAAGTGCAAAGTTGGTGTTGATCAGAGCAATATCGACTTCATCAAGCTGGCGTGGCAGCATTGCTGCATCCAATTCAATGATCTCAAGTTTCTTTTTGTTTTCGGTAATATCCGCTTTGGTGGAAGTGATATTAGTGTCGTCTTTCAAGGTGATCAGGCCGTTTTTAGCCAGCAGGATCAGAGCGCGTCCACCGTTGGTGGCATCGTTCGGAATGGCTACTTTCGCGCCGTCAGCCAGTTCATCAATCGATTTGATTTTTTTGGAATAAGCGCCGAAAGGTTCAACGTGAACAGCAGTTACCGGTACCAGTTCTGAGCCGTTCTTTTTGTTCTGGTCATCAAGGTAAGGCTTGTGCTGGAAGAAGTTCGCATCCAGTGCCTTTTCGGCAAGCTGTGTGTTCGGCAGGATATAGTCTGTAAATTCTTTGATCTCCAGCTTGATGCCTTGTGCTTCAAGCAGCGGAGCGATAGCCTTGAGAATTTCAGCATGCGGTACAGGAGATGCGCCGACCACGAGGGTTACAGGTTCTGCAGCCGGTTCGGTCGTTGGCTCTGCAGAAGCATCTGTTGTTGGTGCATTCGTTGCGGCGGAATTGGCCACGTTATTGGTATTGTTATTGTTGCCGCAAGCAGCCAGCACCAATACCAAGGTCAAGCTGAAAAATGTGAGCAGTACTTTCTTCATCTGTAAATCCCCCTTTATTAAATGTATGAATAAGGCTATATATGGACGTACCTTATTTCCGGGTAAAAAATTTGACCAGCCGGTCTCCAGCCATTTGCAGCAACTGAACTAGTATAACCATCAGCACTACGGAGATAATCATAACTTCTTTCTCATACCGGTAATAACCGTAGCGGATTGCCAGATCACCAAGACCTCCGCCGCCGATCATCCCCGACATCGCGGTGTAGGAAACGAGCGTAACGAGAGTGATGGTCACTCCGGCAAGCAAGCCTGGACGAGCCTCGGGCAAAAGTACACGCATAACGATCTGCCTTGTGGAAGCTCCCATTCCTTGTGCTGCTTCAATCACGCCCCGGTCAACCTCACGCAGTGCCGTCTCCACCAGTCTGGCAAAAAACGGAGCCGCACCGATGACCAGCGCCGGGATCGTACCGAGCACACCTATCGAAGTCCCCATAATCGACTTGCTGAAAGGAATCAATGCTACCATTAGAATGAGAAATGGAACGGAACGCAGGATGTTTACAAGCAGCGATAATACCGAGTAAATTACCCTGATAACAATGTTATTTGATCTTCCCCATAAATATAACACAATTCCGAGTGGTAAACCAAGAATAATTGTGAATATTCCGGAAAATGCCAACATTTTTAATGTAGCCACTGTAGCATCAAGCATTTCTTCCCAATTAATTGTATTAAAATTCAAGCCGCCCACTATGAAATCACCTCCACATCAAGCCCCTGCGCCGTTAACTCGGCGACTGTGGCTTCAACCGCTTCAGGCGACCCTTCAAAACGGACAATCAGCTGGCCGTAAGGCACATCTTTAATTGTGGAGATTGTCCCCTGCAAAATCGCAAAGTTGACCCCGGTATCGCGGGCTACATGGGACAAGGTAGACTCGTACGTTTTTTGTCCCAAAAAGGTAATCTTGACGGCCTTGCCGAATTCACCATTCACTGCATCAATGGCCGCCCGAAGAGGCCCGTCCTGCTGAGTTTCACTACGGATAAACTCCTTGGTTACTTCATGCTTGGGCTTCAGGAATACCTCTGCGACATTCCCCTGCTCGATAATACCGCCGCCATGAATGACTGCGACCCGGTCACAGATGCTCTGTATGACATGCATTTCATGCGTAATCAGCACAATCGTCAGATTAAATCGCTTGTTGATATCGAGCAGCAGACGCAGGATGGAATCCGTTGTCTGCGGATCCAGCGCCGAGGTCGCTTCGTCGCATAGCAGCACATCGGGATCACTAGCCAAGGCACGGGCCACGCCCACCCGCTGCTTCTGTCCACCGGACAGCTGGGCAGGATATTTGTTCAGATGTTGTTCGAGACCAACCAGTGTTATCAGTTCCTTCACTTTATGGTCAATTTCTTTTCCCGGAGTGCCCATCAGCCGCAGCGGAAAGGCGATATTATCGTATACCGTAGCCGAAGTGAGCAAATTGAAATGCTGAAAAATCATCCCGATTTTACGCCGCTGCACCTGCAATTGCCTCTGATTCAGCGCCGTCAGATCCACACCGTTCACCCATACCTCACCCTCTGTCGGACGCTCCAGCAGGTTAATGCAGCGGATTAGGGTGCTTTTTCCCGCTCCAGAATGGCCGATTACTCCAAAAACCTCACCTTTTTTGATGGACAGGTTCAGATCCCAGAGCGCTGTAGCGGCCTTGCTGCCTTTTCCGTAGACCTTGGTTAAACCTTTTAGCTCTATCAATTACTGTCCCCCTCTCTTTATTTCTATTCCTATAACATCAAAAAGACCTCTTACGATCGATTGCAGATCGCAAGAGGCCCTGTGCGTTTATTAACAATGCCTTCTCATCTGCCAAAGACCGCAAACCGCGCGGTATTGTAGGAATTAGCACCATGACATTCATCTAAAACGCGGATTGACGCGCATTACACAAATCGGTTGCCGGGCTTCATCGGGCCTATCCCTCCGCCGCTCTCGATAAGATTATGATATGAAATTAGTTGCCGTTTTTCTGTGAGAAACGAATGCATGCCTAAGTATAGTAAGTTTCAGGTTTTTTGTCAAAGGGAAAGTTTTACTTAGAGCCGTCTCTTGCTTTCAAAGCTGCCGCGTTTTTACGCCACTGCTCATTGCTGTAACGGAACGAAGCGCTTAAAGATTTGCACACCATCTCAAGGCACTGCTTCAAATCCTCCAGATGACTGTCCAAATCTTCAAGCTGAATTTTGTCATGCAGCCCTTGATGTCTTTGCCAGAGATCATCCTGCATTTCCGCATTCATATAATGAATTTCGGCGTTGCGGCGTTTGCGCAGATTCTGCAGCGGCTCCCGGTAAGAGTTCTTGATATTCTCCAGTTCTTCCGCCAGCGGCGCATGCGCTTTGAGCAATTGAAATTGCCGCAGCACGGTGAAATATGAGAAATGGGCTTTGACCTTGGTCGTGTTGAGATTATACAGACTGTTCAATACAGTTCCAAGCTTGTCCAGCAGTGAGAAGACACGAATAAAGCCATTTTTATAAAAATAAACGTACCGGGCATAATCGCCCTGCTCGATCACTGTCATATCATCCATATAACCGGCAACAACCAATTTCCGGTAAAAGGCTGCCGCGAACCAGCTTTGCTCCAACTCGTCCAAGGAGGAAATCAGCCCGCGCGTCCATATCTCCAGCTTGCGGTATTCATGGTCGTGGTCCTCATGCGCGTTCATTTCCTTGCGCAGCATTGCTGCAAGCTTCGCCATGTTGTCCATGGCTTCAGCCAGTACACCGCCGTTCTCGCGCGGCGGTTCTCCCAGTAATATCCGCAGCATGTTTTGTCCTCCTTAAAGTTTTGTAAGCATTACATCCTGAAATCTACTTCGTACAAAACTCGCTTCGGAAGCATTCGCTTAGTTTTGTAAGCATTACATCCTGAATCTACTTCGCACAAAACTCGCTTCGGAAGCATTAACTTAGTTTTGTAAGCATCGGGAAATAGTTCTTCCAGTTTTGGTCGACTACCTTCACAATATCCCCGCATGGTTCCAGCTCATCCGGATAATCCGGCTTCATGCGGGCGTCGATAACAATCGGCAGCTTATAGCCAATGTGATGGCGGTTAACCTCGGATTCTGCGTAAATATCGCTCGCCGGATTAAACCGGGTGAACACAGTCCACAGAAAGGAGGTTTGCGTCTGAGCGGTTTCAGCGGCGTGATCCACCAGGATGATGAGCGGCCATTCTGTTTCCTTCTGGCGCAGTTCGGCGATCAGTCTCAGCGGAAGTTCAGGGTCGTCTATATAGGATGCACCCGATACCGTTAAACATCCTCCGCAATAAGGAACAACGCCGGTAATTCCGGGAAGCACTCCCTCATTATAGATACGGGGAAGCACCCGAACCGGGGATCCGACGCCCATCATTACGCCTTTACTGCCGCGGTTCAGCTTGTGTCCGGTATAATCCGAGGTATCTTGAGCCGTATTATTCAGCACAACCAGATCAGTTTGCGGATCGAAACGCTCCAGTACCGTCTCCAGCAGCTTGGGAAAATCGCAAAGATCCACCGGCTCATTCGTCAGCAGCAAAAATTTGGTCAAAGACAGCTGGCCTTCTCCCAGAATGCGGAAAGCCGATGCCAGCGCTTCGCGCGAATAGCTTTCGCGCACAACGGCGGATGCCAGCGAATGCGAGCCGGCTTCGGTATAAGACCACAGCGCCTTGACTGACGGCATCAGCAGCGGATAGGCCGGGGACAGGAGGCGCTGAAGAAAATCCTTCAAATAATAATCCTCCTGGCGGGGTTTGCCGGCAATCGTTGCCGGATAAATCGCATCCTTGCGGTGCCACATCCGCTGAACATGCAGGACAGGGAAATCATGCTGCCGGGAATAATATCCATAGGGATCTCCGAAAGGTCCCTCCGGGCGACGCTCCAGCGGCGTTACAAGACCGCGGATGGCGAATTCGGATTCAGCGGGAATCCGGTGTCCGCCCATGGGATCCTTAACCATGGGCAGCCGACGGCCCAGCATCAGCGAAGCCAGCAGCAGTTCAGGCAGCCGCTCCGGCAGGGGAGCAATGGCTGCGGCGATCAGCGCCGGCGGGCCGCCGAGAAATACGGAGACTGGCAGAGCCTCGCCGAGCAGTTCGGCCTCACGGTGATGAAAACCGCCGCCTTTATGGATTTGCCAATGGACACCTGTTGTATTGTCATCATAAATTTGCACACGGTACATTCCAAGGTTACGGTTCAACGGATTGGTAATACTCTCGGTATATACTAACGGAAGGGTGATCAGCGGCCCGCCATCCTCGTGCCAGCTTGTGATTCTGGGCAATTCCTGCAGCGGGTCGGTACTGCGGCATATGCCCAGCACAGGCGCTTCACCCTGCGGCACATCTTTGACGCCGACCTTGAGCAGATCATACAGCAGGCCTTTTTCTTTCCATATCGCCGAGGGGGTGGGCGGCAGCAAAGTTTCCACCGCCCCCGTCAGCGACTTCATCAGCTGCTCGGGCCGGGTCCCAAATGCCTGGTTTACCCTGCGGACCGTTCCGAATAAATTTGTCGCGACCGGAAAAGGGGTTCCTTTTACATGGGTAAAGAGCAATGCCGGCCCTTCTTCCCGTACCACACGCCGATGAATCTCCGCCAGTTCGAGATAGGGGTCCACCGGAGTATCAATCACAGCGAGATCCTTATCCTTTCTCAACTGCTCGATCCATTGACGCAAATTATCGTATCCCACTTTATTGTTCCTCCTCAAACCTGGCTGAGTGCCCAAAGTCTGATTGGCAGTCTTACTGAGAACTAACGATACAGGACAGACGAACATTTCCCCTGCATTTAGTTTGATTTATTCTTTCTGCTCAGCTGCCATACACGCACACTCATGTAGCACAAGACTCCGAACAGTCCAGCAATCAGCAAAATATGGGCCAGCGCAGCAAATATGTACAATTGTTCGTTATACAGCGTATGCACCACAGCCGCACCGCTGAGTACCTGCAGCAGGCAGAGCACAACTGCGGCAACGCCCAGAGCCCTCAGCTCAGGCCATGCTCTGTGTTTCCAATAGGCTAAATGTCCAAGCAGTGCGATCAGAACAAACAGCAGTGCCGCCGCAACCCGGTGTACAAACACTATGCCTACACCACCAGACAGCTCGGGAATCCATTCCCCATTGCAGAGCGGCCAGCCGGAGCAGCCTCCCTGTGAATCCGTGTGGCTAACATAAGCTCCGATATAAACGACAATATATGAATATAACGCCGTAAACCACGTTAAGTTGCGGAACCCCCGGCTTACCCCTTGCCCGTAAGCCTCCTCTACGGCTCTAGATTCATGCCGCCGCTTCGTACCCAGCGCGAGCATGAGTGAGCTGGCGAAAGCTATTAAAGAGAAGCCCATATGCAGCGCCATCACCGCAGCAGACTGCGCTTGCATGACCGCGAGCGCTCCCATTCCACCCTGTACAACTACAAAAAAGAGGGTCAGCCCAGCATAAACAAGCAGTTCCTTCTGTCTGCGGGCATAACGCCAAAAAGCAAACATCGATATTAACGACACCAAACCCGCCAACCCGCTGAACAAGCGGTGGGTATACTCAATCATTGATCCCACGGTATAGGCTGGAATCAGCTTTCCGTGGCAGAGCGGCCAATCATGTCCGCACTCCAGTCCCGATCCCGTCTTCGTGACCACAGCGCCTCCAAGCAAGGCGAAAAACATTGTGAGGCAAGTGATGTAGCTAAGCGTTTTCAATTGATTTGTCGTCAATAGGATCACCCGCATTTTTCATAGGAATGAACTGGATAATATAAGGAATGAAAGATTAAAAAAAACACCGCTTCTGCTCTATCAAGGCGAAAGCGGTGTGCAAATTTCATTACTTGTGAATACTCAGATAAACCTCAAGCGCCGTATTCAGAAAATTCTCAATTTCCTCACGGGATTTGCGCAGCTTATTAACGAATCTTACAAGCTCACGGCCGTCAGTGTAAGCAACAAAGCTGGGAATTCCAAGAATGTTCTGTTCCTGGCTGACATCGCCTACCGCATCAACATCCACCTCTACAAGCGTAAGACGTCCATCGTATTTCTGCTCTACTTCAGGCATAAAAGGATCAATAAACTTGCAATCGGAGCACCAGTCCGCCTTGAATACAGCTACGCTCAAGCGCGGTGATTGAATCGCTACCTGAAATTCTGCAGGGGAAGAAATTTTATCCATGGATTATCCAATCCTTTCTTCATCATTGATTCGGTTACCCTTTAAGTGAAGCAAAATGTGCTCAGGAAGTCAAATAAAATAGACGAAATAAGACATTAATCATAGCATTATTCGTTAGTACGAACACGTTCAGGCTGAAGCTTCATCAGTGGTTTGAGCAGCTTCTGCAAAGCACGCGGATAACTGGCAACCTCCTGGCGGCTTAGCACACCCAGCACAATCAGGAGTACAAGATAAATTACAACAACAGCTGCTCCTACAACCAGACAGGTAATCAGGAAAGCAAGCCGTGCAGGCATCAGATGGGTCAGCATCACTCCCGCTTCGTTCAGGCCGTAGCCAATTCCGCCGGAAGCGAGAACTGCAACGGTGAATCCGCCCCAGCGTTTACCCATAATCTCAAAAGGAACAATGGTTTTGAGCATACGCAGATTAAGATAAGTAATGATGAAGAAGCAAAGCGCCGTTGCTGCAATAATGCCGTATATCCCGAAGGCGCGGCTCAGCAGGAAGTTTGAACCTAACTTCACGAGAAGACCTGCCATCACATAATACATGGAAATTCGTGATTTCCCCATTCCCAGCAGAATGGAGTTGGTCGTCATCATTGTAATCTGAAAAATCGTACCAAGCGTCAGCATCGCAACAATCCCGCTGCCGTCAAGACTGCTGAAGATCAGTCCATTCACAGAATAGGCTGATACAACGAGAGCAAGTACAATCGGTGTTCCCGTTAATATCGAAATGCGCATCGCGAGCGTCACCTGGCGTTTCAAATGCTCTTCATCACGCCGGGCGTAGGCCGCTGAGATAATCGGAATCAGTGAGGTGCTTAGCGCAATGGACAACACAGGAGGTATTCCCGCGATACTCTGCGCCCGGCTTCCAAAAATCGCCAAAGCCTGGGTCGCTTCTGCCATGCCGATTTGTCCACTAAGCAATGGCACAATGAAGGAAGTATCGATAAAGTTCACTACCGGAACCGTAATTGAAGATAACACAATGGGTATAGAAAGCTTAAAAATATCCTTGTAAATGCCCAGCAGCGGTAATTTGGCTTCATTGGTTTTATAGAGGGCCACTTGCTCCTCACTGCGGCGCAGCTTTATTGCATAATACAACATGACGCCAAATGCGCCGATACTGCCGAGCACGCTGCCGAATGACGCGCCGGCTGCCATCCATGTATTGCTGTATCCCTGGCGGAGCAAAATAAAAGCGAGCAGCACGGCCGTGGATACCCGGGCAATCTGCTCGACAATTTGCGAGATTCCTCCAGCCATCATATTGTTGCGTCCCTGGAAATAACCGCGCATCATCGCGATGCAGGGGAACAGCAGCAGTGCCGGCGCAATCGCCCGAATGGCCAGGGTGCTCTCTGGAACCTTGGTATGTTCCGCATAATAAGGAGCAGCTATGTACAAGATTGTACTCATCAGCACACCTACAATAGCGGCAAATATAAGTGCGGCCCGGTACACCTGCTGCGCTTCATGCGGCCGGTTCAGAGCGTAACGCTCGGATACCATTTTACTTAGTGTACTGGGGATTCCGGCTGTGGCCAGCGGCAGCAGCAGCAGGTAGACGTTGTTCGCCTGCGTGAACGAAGCGTTCCCGATATCATCGAATAAATGCTCCAGCGGCACCCGCTGGACAAGCCCGAGCACCCGGGCCACGAGCGCAGCCGCAGCCAGAATAAGCGTGCCTTTGACAAAAGATTCTTTCTTGGACAAACTGTTTCGCCTTCTTCGCTGTTAATTTATTACGATCCAGATAAAGAAAAGGACCACCATGGCAATTTGCAGTATGATTTTGACTACCGTACTGCTGAATAAGCCAAGCAATGCACCGAAGCTGACCTTGACCGCTTTGCCGGGATTTGAGCCAGCCATCAGTTCACCTACAAAGGCCCCAATGAAAGGACCGAGGATCAGTCCAAACGCCGGAATGACAAACGGACCTAGAATCAGACCGATCGTGCTGCCGATGACCGAAGAACGTGAGCCTCCGAACTTTTTGACCCCCCAGGCCCCGACGACATAATCGGCTACAAATAATACGACGACAATCAGTGTCTGAATAATCCAGAACCAGACTCCGAAAGGTTCGAAGCTGAAGAACCACCCGTATACAAAAAAGGCCAGATAAATCGCCAGCGCACCAGGGAGAATCGGGTATACAGCCCCGGCCAGTCCGACCGCGAATAAAGCAATAATCAGAATCCAACCCAGAATGGCCATTGGCTCATCTCCTTAAAGGTTTTGGTCGCACTCACTACAGGATATACTTTTGAATCACTTCAGTAATTCCATCGTCATTATTGGACGCTACCACAGCATCCGCCTCCTGCTTGACGGTCTCCTGGGCGTTGCCCATAGCAACCCCAAATCCGGCCTGCTGGATGGCAGCCAAATCGTTCAGGCTATCGCCAACGGCAACAACCTGTGACATTTCGAGACCCAGGAGCTGGCAAACCTCGCGTATACCGGATGCCTTGTTGACACCAAGCGGATTGATCTCCAGATTATGCGGCGATGAATTGGTAATTTCGAGACCGCCCATATCCTGAAGCCGCATCAGCAGCTTATGGCGAATCTCATCATCCTCTGTGGAATAACCGAATTTGAGCCATTCCCTGCTCAGAATCTCCCCGTCCCAGTTGTTCCGGTTGTACACTTCATCCACCGAATATGCCCAGAACCAGATATCGTATTCCCGGGCAATGTCATACATCTGCTGCACCAGCACCGGGTCCATCAGCGAGCGGCGGTACAGCTCATACGGAGCCCGCCATACTTCACTGCCATTCACCATAATCATCGGAGTCTTGAGTCCAAGCTGTTCGGCATAAGGCATGGCGCTTTTGGAAGCGCGGCCTGTGGAGAGACAGACGTGAACGCCTGCATCAACTGCCTTTTGAATCCATTCCACCGTTTTGGGGGTAATGATTTGTTCATCATTCAGTAAGGTTCCATCCATATCCAGTGCTAACAGGCGGTATTTGGCAGTCATTGCCACCCCTCCAATTTGTATGCTCATTTCAAGAGCTAATTATTTGGTCACTCGACCCGGCAGCATGGCCGCGTCAGTTGTTCGTCGTTCCGTCTGTGCCGCTTGCCGAGTCTGAGCCCTCTGCATTGGCATCGGTTTTCAGACTTTTCTTCGGCACTCCATCCAATCCGTACTCATAGTCGTACGCGTCAAATATTTTTCGTGCAACCGGAGCGGCACTGCTGGAGCCGAACCCGCCTTCCGGAATAACTACCGCTACAGCAAGCTTGGGATTCTCTCGCGGGGCATAGGCAATAAATACCCCGTTATCGCGCAATTCCCCTTTACCCAGCTGCTGTGAGGTTCCCGTTTTGCGGGCAAAGTCATAAGGGAAGTCATTAAACGCAGTAACATCACTGTTCATGCCCTTTTTGATTTCGTTCCAGTAGGATTTATCAAAGGTTGTAACTTCATCAAGCACCTCGCGTTTGAACTGTTTAACCACGTTACCCTTGGCATCGGTGATTTTGCTGACCAGCTGCGGCTTGATCCGTACTCCTTCATTCGCCAGTGTCGTTACGTATTGGGCGAGCTGCAGAACCGTATAGCGTCCTTGCTGTCCGAATGAAGCATAGACCAGCGCAGCCTGGGCACTGCCGGCAGCCTTGGTATCGGTATAGTTGATCTGTCCGAGATATTCATTGGGAAGTCCGCTTTTTGTAGATACACCGAGGCCGAATTCCTTCATATATTTATCCCAGACATTAATACCTTCACTATGATATTTCTCCCATAACTTCTTGCCAACCATGTCCACCATGAACGCATTGGAGGATTTCTCAATCGCTCTGGACGGGTCCATAGGGCCATACACGTGGCCGGAAGAATTTCGCACGGAGGATTTGTCATTTTTCCCGAAGTGGGCAATCCCTCTGTCTGTATAGATAGTCGAAGTAGTGAATAAGCCTTCATTCAGTCCTACAAGCACACTCAGAGGTTTGATGGTTGAACCGAGCAGCACCGTGGAGCCAAACTCATGACCCGACATCCCGGAGGAATACGGTGTAATGGTTCCGTTCTGGTAGTTGCCCATTATTTTCTTCCATACCTCGGTGTCCATTTTCTCGGCAGTCCACACATTGGTGTCATAATCAGGCATGCTGGCCATGGCAACAACATTGCCGGTATCGACTTCCATAGCTACGGCATAGCCGGTCAATGCATTCGGGTGTGTTTTGCCTTGTACCGAATTCGAATGCAGCCATCTGATTTGCTCTGTAATGGCCTGCTCGGTCTTGAGCTGAATGTTCTTGTTGATCGTCATCCAGACATCGTTACCCTTGACAGGGGGCACGACCGCCTCCACCTTCTCAGCCATATTCTGCGGACTCACAGAGATCACCTGATATCCGTTCTTGCCGCGCAGCTCCCGCTGATACTGCAGTTCCAGGCCATCGAATCCGACAAATTCATCGTCTTTATAAGTAAGGCCGGGGTCCGCATCCAACTGTTTCATCGCATTCTGAATATTCTTATAAATACTCAAGCTGTTGGACGACTTAAAGGGTTTGATATATCCGACAGTCTGTGCGGCTACAGATTCCTTGTCATAATGCCGGTTGCTTTCCTCCACAATCTCCAGTCCGGGATATTCGCTCTTATGCTCCATAAAGTAGGCCACTTCCTGCGAAGTAAGACCAGCCTTGATACGCCGCGCCATAAAACCCGAATATTTCCGGAAATACAAATCCAGGGAATCAATAATATCTTTTTCAGTCAGCTTCTCAGCATTCGGATCACCATAGGCGCTAAAGTCCTTAACCAGCTTGGCCGCAAGGGCATCTGATTGGGCCTGCGCCTCCGGCGTAAGCACGGTTTCTCCCGTCACCTTATCCGTAACCTTAGCCGTGTATTCTTTAGTAAGTGTAATATACAGCGACTGCACAGAAGTCGAGTAAGCGATGGGCTCCCCTCCCGCTGCACGAATGTTCCCTCTTATTGCGGCGAGCGGCACATTTTTGGTATCACGGCTTGTCTCCACCTCAGTCAGAGTTGGCCCTTCGACAAACTGTAAAACGGCAAGACGGACAATGATTACACAAAAGATAACAAATGTGCTAAAAAAGAATACATTGATCCGTAGGCCAAGCGAACTTTTGCTGTTGCTTTCCTCTGGGGGTGAGGCCTGCTTACGGAAAAAACTCACAGTTTTTCACTCCTCTACATCTAAAATAAACCTTTGTACCTGTGCTGACTCCATGTAAGGCCGAAAGTGCCTTACAGGCGCTTGGTCCAGTCACGATTCCCGGTCACAGGCATCAAAAATTGCACGTGCGGCCAGTGTGCGCACGAGAGTGTTCATATTGTCTTTCCTCAACATCGTTTCACATGCTGTATTGTATCATAGAATCAGGGCATTCCGCTTCCTTGCTCAGAGCATACTTTCTTTGACATGGGTTTTATCGAAATCCTTGGGATTAAACCAATCCCCGCTGGCTGCCCAGGTGGAATCGAGTGGAATCCAGGCCTGCCGGTCTGTGATGTACACTTCATTCCAGGCATGGGGGCCTGATCCCCCTTGGCCGTCGTAGCCCTGACCGGTCACTACGCGCACTTGAAGCCCCTGGGAGCGGGCCATCACTGCATAAAGACGTGCATAATCGATACATACACCGATCCGGGTATCAAAGGTATCCTGCGGAGTCTGCTCCTTCCAAATCCGGTTCTGCTCATAATTCTCGGCTTTGGCATAATCATAAGAGATCCTGGAGCCGACCCAATCATAGAGCAGTCTGGCCTTCTTCTCATCGTCGCCGGCTTGTCCCGCTATATCGGAGGCTGCACCCACGATGTCGGGTGAAATCTCATGGTCGAGCACTTCGTATTTCCGCCGGAGAATATCCGTCATCTCGGCGGCAACCGCCTTGGTCAGAACCGGCAACTTACTGCGCACATTCTCACCGGCAAGGGGTTCGAAGACCGCAGATGCGCTTTGCCGGTAGATCGGCGAGGATTCCACATAACGGCTGAACGTGCTGTCCGGATTCAAACCCACGCCGATGTACAAGGCAAAAACAAGCAACAGGGCGCGCACAAGGCCGGTAGCCAGACCGATGACAGCTCCGCTGAGACGGCTCACCTGAGTAATCTTCCTGTTTCCGGACCTGCCCGAAAGGCGCGGAAGGGAAATCGGAAGCAGCATAAACAGCAGTCCCAGCAGCAGGCGGATGAGACTGTAGGACAAGAGCAGCAGCAGCAAAAAACGCACAAGCGGCGAACCCGCCAGAACAGACACCGCCGTATAGTATAGCTGCTGCCAATGGCTTAATTGGATATCCGGAAGCTCAATTCCACCTGCCCAGGTCTGTACACGGGGCGAGAGGTAAAAGGCGGCCGGAATGGCCAGGGCCAATGCAGCTATGGCAAGCAGCCCGGTTCCGAGCAGCCCAAACAGCCCTCCCGCTGAGCGGCCAAACCCCCGGCTCCAGCCCTGCAGCAGCGAGAAGAGCACTATCAGCAGAAGGAGGATAGTGATGATATTGGCATCACTAATACTTTCCATCCAGCTGTTCAGCATAGCCTCTCCTCCCTTTCCATCACATCAGCTTGTATTTTAATTCCCGGCCCCATTCTTCCGGGCTTCATCAATAAAGCTTTTGGTAGTATCGTTAACACTCCACTTTCCAAGACTGACTCCGCGGAAGGTCACTTCCACTTTATCCTCACCGGCTTCACCCTTCACTTCAAGATTGGGTGTTGTGATCGTAAACGTACCGTCACCGCCTGAAGTATATTTGGCTTCTTTCGCTTCTTTCAGCATAACTTCCTGCGCTTCGCTCTTCAGGGTGCTGACCGTTCCATCCGCCACCTTATTCACAGCGTCTCCAATCTGATCCATTGTAACCCCGCTGTAAATGAACAGACCCGCAACGATAACAATAACAATCGCCCATTTCAGAACCGTCTTGACCAGATTAACAACGGCAAACAGCAGTACAAGTGCAATAACGATAACTAGCCAATTTTCTCTGATAAACTGTGACCATACTTCCGGATCCATCAATCTCCCAACACCCCTATCAAAAATTTCGTCACACCAGGGAGCGAGTCCCCATTAATACTAATTATTATACATGAATGCCTCTTATAATTCATGATTACCCACCCGTTCAGGTGGAATCCCCCAATAAAATGGTATAAGCCCCCCTCGACTCACGTAAAGTACAAGTAGGCTTAACCATTCCCCATTAAAAAGCGCCACCCTGTGCCAGCGCAGAAACGGCCCTTTCGGAGGTGTATTCCGTGAAAACCGCACTGTGGCTGTATTTATTTCTTTTCCTGGCATTCTTTGATCTGCATGCCCAGTACCCCATTCTAACCCCCTTTGCTATCTCACTGGGGGCGGGGCCGGCCTTCATCGGCTGGATGATGGGCATGTATTCCCTGACCCATCTTCCCGGCAACCTTCTGGCCGGGGTACTGGTTGACCGTAACGGCAGCCGCCGCTACATCGTCTTCAGCCTGACGGTTGCAGGCGCCATCCTGCTGCTTCAGGCCCATGCTCAGCTTCCCTGGCATCTGCTGCTGCTTCGGGCGGCCAGCGGCTTCGCCCTGGCATTTCTGTCTCCGGCCTGCATGACCCTGCTGGCTTCCCTCTCGTCAGATCCCATCACGCAGGGCAAGTATATGTCCGGCCATGGCATCATCCATACGCTGGCTTCGGTCGTATCGCCAGCTGCCGGAGCCTTTATCGTCCACCAGGCCGGGTATTCCAGCACCTTCAGCACCTTGGGCTGGCTGCTGATTGCCACTGGTGTGATGGCTTTCTTCAGTGTACCTAAGTTCTCCGGCAGTATGGCAGCTGCCAAACCATCACAGCCGCTGCAAGAACACCCGGTTGCACCCGAAAAACCGCATTCATCCGTTACCAAGCGATATTATTTGCTGCCCTTTTTCGTCTCCTGCTCGCAGGGGGTACTGTTCTTTGAGCTTCCTTTGTCACAGGGGAGCAACGGGATCGTATCCACCGGGATTCTGCTTTCGCTTCTCAGCCTGGGGGCACTCTTGACGCTCAGCCTGTTCTTCCTGAACCGGCTCTCTCCGGTTGCAAGAATTGCTGTGGCACTGCTCGGCATGGCGCTGTGTTTCTTCGCACTTGCAGCATTCACCAGCATTCCCGCAGGGGTCGTTCTCTTCCTGCTGGGAGCAGCGAAAGGTGTACTGTTTCCGGCGATGGCTTCGCTGTTCATCAGTCTCGGGGCAGGCGGCCATCTGGGCCGCACCTTCTCGCTGCAATCCATTGCAATGTCTCTCGGCGCTTTTGCCGGACCGGTGGCTGCAGGACAGCTAAGGGACTTCGTTTCTCCTTATTTCATTGCATTTGTCCTGCTCATGACCGCACTTCTGCTGTTGCCTCCAAGAGATACCGGGAAAAGCGCGGCCTACCGTGCGGACTTGAACAGCCATGCCGCTTGAGCCGGCAAAAAAAGGAGCTGCAATTCCCGCAGAATTGAATCTGCCAGTCAACCCCGCAATCACCCGGTCTCTCCTTGAGCCGGGTGATTATTTCTTTTTACGACATTTCCCGGGGAATGAACACATTTTGTCCCTCAGCTGTTAAAAATGACGAAGCTTAGGTAATATACTTAATAAGCATATGACCGTGTTCATTAACATGCTTAAGATCACAAATCCCGTCATTACCATCTATTATCCGGGGGGGCGACAGATTATGTCCATTACCATCATTGTCGAAGGCAAAAACGACCGCAGCAGATTGCGGCGACTGCTGGCGCCGGAGGTCGACATCCTGTGCACCTTCGGTACGTTGAATACACTCAAGCTGGAATCGCTGCGGCGTAAAATCGGAGACGGAGAAGTTTACCTATATATGGACAACGACAGCTCGGGTAAGAAAATCCGCGGAATTCTGCGCGATGCTTTTCCAGACGCGGTCCATATTTATACCCGGAAAGGCTATGCAGGGGTAGAAGGCACTCCCGATGAATACAATCTCACCCAGCTTGAAAAAGCGGGGTTGGAGGAATACATCATCTATCCTCAGCCGCTGCCATTCCCGTTTCTGGAACCATAGCGGCAGCAAAAAAACGCCTTGTTCACCCTTCGCATGTAACCGGAGGATGAAGCAAGGCGTTTTTAAGTTCAATGCTTTTTAATTGGGTGCCAGCTTCTTCAAAGCACCGGCAAGGAATTCCGGTGTCACATTTTCTGTATCTCCAGCATCATATAGTCCGCGCAACCGGTTCTCCGGGTCTACAAGACCTATAAGATTAGCGTGGGCAAAGTTATCCTTGTCATTTCCATAAATAAGCACTTTAAACGAATCGGCAGCCAACTGCCGCACCTGTTCCTGATCTCCGCGCAGAAAATACCAACCGTTATAATCGGCGTGGAACCGGTCTGCGAACGTTTTGATGGCCTCGCGTGTATCATTCTTGGGATCAAATGAGATGGAGACAAATTCAACATCCTTGCCGAAGCTGCCGTCCTTGACCAGCAAATCCTGGGTCTGTGACAGCATATAGGTAGTGATGGGGCATACATCCGGACATTCCGTAAAGAAGAAATACACCAACCGCGCTTTCCCTTTCGTATCCGCAAGTGTTACTTGCTTGCCATCCACATTTTCAAGAGAGAAGTCCTGTACCTCCCCGATGACCGGCAGCTGCTTTTTCCCTAAATCCAAGGATTGAATCACTAAGTAAAGGGCCATTCCCAAAGCCAGGGCCAACAGCAGCCAGGTCCATTTGTAACGTTTCAAGGTATGCACAGGTGTACTCTCCCCCTCTTAAACGTGAGTCGTATTCAGCACAAGCACGATCAGACTGACAGTCAGGTAATTAATGGAGAAGAAGAAGTTCTTCTTCGCCCAGGCATCGTCATCCTTTGCTTTGAAGCCCGTCAATGTCAAGTACAGCCAGGCAACGGACAACGCGGCAGAAATAACAAGGTAGAATATCCCTGCATAATCATAAACGTACATCAGAACCGGAATCGGCAGCAGCAATGCCACATAGGGAATCATCTGGAACTTGGTGCGGCGTGTTCCCTTAACGACTGGAAGCAGCGGAAATCCCGCAGCTCTGTACTCTTCCTTCCGGCGGATGCCCAGAGCCCAGAAATGGGGCGGCTGCCACAGAAACAGCATTGCGAACAGCAGCCAGGCACCGAGATCCACATTACCTGTAACTGCAACATATCCGATAACCGGAGGCATGGCTCCCGAGATTGCACCTACAGAAGTACTCCAAGTAGATGTTCTTTTCAGCCAAAGGGTGTAAACTACTACGTAAACGAACATGCCGAGTATGCCGAACAGCCCGCTAAGCACACCGGAGAATGCAAACAGCACAGCAAGACCGGCAATGCCAAGCCCGATGGCATAGAGCAGAACCGTATTCGGCTTGAGTCGGCCCGTAGGCAGGCCGCGTTCACGGGTTCGTTCCATCTTCATATCCAGGTCGCGGTCAAAATAATTATTAAATACACAGGCCGAAGCCATGACTAGCATTGTACCGAGCAAGGTCAGAATTAATCGGCCGTATTGCACGTCCCAGCCCGAAGCCACCCAGTATCCTGCAAAAGCAGCGATAAGATTGGAGCGGATAATGCCGGGTTTCGTCACTGTAATAAAGTCACGCCAGCTTGCACCTTCCTTGGGTGATTTGGCAGACATGGCTGCGGAATCGGAAGAAGCTTGATATCTCAATTGATTGTCCACGTTTGGTGTTCCTCCTTCTAAGGGACTTCTAACGTTCCGCCGGAGTCAAGAACCGTTTTATCGTTCTTAATTAAGAATTTTTACCACTCCGCTGTTAACTTTATCATATCAAACCGGGAAAGACTTTGACAATCATTGACCATGATGTTCATCAATTTGACAATTACGTGAAAATATTTATTTCCTCCTCCCTAAATAACTGGACGCAAAATTGGGTAGTTATTAATAGAGAACTTCCGTACAAAGGAGATCTGACCAATGGATACTGCTACACATTTTGTTATGGGCCTGGGACTGGCCGGCCTTTCCTTCGTTGATCCCGCCGTCGCCTCCCATGGAACACTGGCCGGGGCTGTCATGGTAGCCACTGTACTGGCCTCGCAAGCACCGGATGCCGATACTGCGTTGCGTCTCAAGGACAATGCGCTTTATATCCGCAATCACCGGGGAATCACCCATTCCCTGCCATTCCTGCTGCTGTGGCCGGCTTTGATCACACTGGTGATCGGACCGCTATTCGGATTTACCGATGTACCTTCTCTTAGCCATATTGCTCTGTGGAGCTTCATCGGCGTAGCCGTTCATGTATTCTCCGATTTGTTCAACACGTATGGGACACAGGCCGCGCGTCCCTTCACAGAGAAATGGATTGCCTGGAATATTATCCACATCTTTGATCCGTTTATATTCGGCAGCCATGCCGCGGCAATTATTCTCTGGATCAGCGGGATGATTCCACCGGCACCTTTGTTTATCACCCTGTATGCCAGTATCGTGATTTATTATATTTGGCGGACCCTCGTGCATGCCCGGGTTACGCGCAATATCAAGAACAAAGATATGCATCATAATGCCGGCGACCGTTATTATGTCATCCCCACGATTTCGCCATCGCGCTGGAATGTGGTCAAAGCCAAACCGGACGGCAGCTATAACGTCGGATTGCTGAGCGGCGGGCGGCTGGAATGGTTCAAACATGCGGTGTGCTCCACCCACCCCGCTGTAGAACATTCCAAATCCCATCCGGACATTGAGGCATTTCTTTACTTCACCTCATATGCTGTAGCCGAGGTCGAGGAATTGCCCTCCGGTTATATTGTACGCTGGGGCGATGTGCGTTATTTACACCGCAAGCAATTCCCTTTCGTAGCGGTGCTTGTAATGGATAACCAATATCATCCGCTCAACACTTATGTAGGCTGGCTCAGCAGCGAGAAACTGGATGAACGGTTCGCCATTGATCCGGGCTCCGTAAAGCTGTAGTCAATAGCAGAAGGCGTCCGGTTCCCGGACGCCTTCTTTGCTCTGCCATGAATTACCGCTCTTGACGCCTGCCGCAACATAAGGCACAATCACCATAAAGCGTTTTCAATGAACTTTTGAAGTTTTTAAGCATCATTTGTTACTGCATATTATATAGTTCCTTATATTACAAAAAAACTCCGCAGCACATAAGCGCTGCGGGATCATTCACTTACTATTATTAGAAAGGAAGGCTGGCAATTATGGGTAAAGGTCTGTCGCTTTGGTTCGCATGTTCTTCGATTCTAATGCTAACAGCTGCTTCTATCTCCATCAGCTTTAACATCTGGCTTGCGCTCCTGCTTGGTGTTCTCTGTGTCCTGAACATCGGCTGGGGGTTTATTCTCAAAGCCAGACTGAGACGCAAAGCGGAGGCAAGGCAGGCCTCTTAACGTAACGGGAGGAAGCCCATCCGTTCCTTAACGGCGGCAAGGTTCTGCGCCGCCACGCTGCGGGCGCGTTCCGCACCTTCGGCAAGAATATCACCAAGCGTGCCGGAGCTGCGGATTTCATAATATTTCTGCTGAAGCGGCTCTAGCGAAGCCACCAGCACTTCACCAAGATCCTTTTTGAACCCTCCATACATTTGGCCTTCATAACGGTCGGCAATCTGCTGCAGGCTCATTCCCGAGCACTCGGCATAAATGCTCATCAGATTGCTGATCTCAGGCTTGTTTGCGGGATCATACACCACTTCACGGCCGGAGTCGGTCGTAGCACGGCTGATTTTTTTGCGGATCACATCCGGCGGATCAAGCAGTGCGATATAGCTGCCCGCGTTTGGATTGCTTTTGCTCATTTTTTTGCTGGCGTCGTCCAGCGACATAATGCGTGCGCCCACTTCAGGAATATACGGCTCCGGAACCGTGAAGAATTCCCCAAACCGGTGATTGAAACGTCCGGCCAGATCTCTCGTCAATTCCAAGTGCTGCTTCTGATCCTCGCCAACAGGTACGAGATCGGCATTGTAAATGAGGATATCGGCAGCCATCAGCGATGGATAGACGAACAGGCCTGAGCCCACAGAATCCTTCCCGGAAGACTTATCCTTGAACTGGGTCATCCGCTCGAGCTCACCCATTGCAGTCAGTGTAGTCATGATCCAGCCCAGCTCGGCATGCTGTGGTACATGGGACTGCATATAGACATTTGAGATTGCCGGATCAATGCCTGCAGCAAGATAAAGTGCCGCTACCGATTCTGAATTTTCCCGCAGTGCGGCTGGATCCTGAGTAACAGTAATGGCATGCAGATCCACTACCATGAAAAAGCATTCATACTCTTTTTGCAGTTTTACGAAATTTTTGATCGCTCCGATATAGTTCCCGAGTGTCAGTGAACCACTGGGCTGAATGCCCGACAATACTTTTTTAGTCATCGAATTACCCTCCATAAAATGTAATTTCCACTTTCGAAGAACACAAAAAGGCCCCACATCCGCAAGGGACGTGAGACCGTGGTACCACCCTTATTCGCTGCTTGAGGGGTCATAGAGGACATCAGCAAACAGCCTTTGCTTCCGGTAACGGGGAAGTGCCGGCCGGTCTACTGAGGCTCTCCAGCCCGTTCAAGCGCGGCGCTCAAGGGTCCATTCATACGGAAGTGTCCCGCCGGTTCACATCAGCCACCGGCTTTCTGAAGGTGCAGTTCCCGCCTACTTGTCCCTGTCATCGCATTGTCATCGTTCATTAATGCATTCATCATAGAGCGATACTGAGAAGATGTCAAATCCGTTAACCACAAAAACATAAATCTGTTATGATAAGGTTATTCGCATTCTTTCAGATTAAGTTAAAGGAGCATATCTCTCATGAAACAGGTGACCAAAGGGCAGTGGGGCGGCTATGATACCTATATTTTGCATAGCTGCGAACTTGAACTCACGCTTTTGCCGCGACTGGGAAACAACATTATCTCCTTGTGGGACCGTAAGGAGAAACGGGAAATCCTGCGCCGGCCTGATGAAAGCGACATATCTTTTTATCTGCAGAAGCCTTACCATTTCGGTATTCCGCTCTTAGTTCCGCCCGGACGAATCCGCAAGGGTCAATTTCAATTTGAGGGCACAAGCTACCAGTTTGATCAGAATACGGCCGGGGACAATCATATTCATGGACTGCACCGGACGCAGAGCTGGTGTGTCAGCGATATTGAAGAGGACGAAGAAGGCTGTGCAGTGACGACGGAATTCAATACCGGCGACGACGCTAACTGGATGAGGCAATTTCCTGTTCCTCTGAGATTCGAAATGACGTTCCGGCTTCAGGATGCCCGCGTTCAGCAAACGCTTAAGGTCACTCACTTAGGAGACACAGTTATTCCATTCGGGGTTGGCTATCACACATGGTTCATGATTGACGGTGAACCCGGCCGCTGGAAACTGAATTTACCCGTAGAAAGCATTTATGAACTGAACAACGAGCTCCTGCCCAGCGGCAGCCTGCTGCCACTTGGTGATTTAGAAGCCTTGAACCAAGGTATGAATCTTCAAGGTACTAATTTGGATACGGTGCTAAGGATCGGAAAAGAGCAGCCCGCAGAAGCCTTGCTGCTCCGCGATGACGGATATGGGCTTCGCTATACTGCAGACAAAAATTACTTCCGTCATTGGGTGGTATATACAAAAGGGCCTGCAGAGCAGTTTCTGTGCATCGAACCCTACACATGGCTGCCGGATGCTCCGAATATTCCAAAGAACCCTTCCTTTACAGGACTCATTACCTTGCAGCCCGGCCAGACGCTTGCGCTTTCCAGCATGCTCGAAATACTCTATCCTTAACTTCTTAACTTCATATAATTACCATCCTTAAATTCTTTCGAAATTGTGCATGAATTCATCTCCTCGCGCTCATACTATCTTCACAACGGGCGAAGGAGGTGACACACATGGGTCAAGCAGGTCAACAAGGTCGTAGCAGCCGTAGTAATAACCTGGTCGTGCCTCAAGCGAATGCAGCGCTGCAGCAGTTGAAATATGAAGCAGCACAAGAGCTTGGAGTAACGATTCCACAAGACGGTTATTATGGTAACTACACTTCCCGCGAAACCGGTTCTTTGGGAGGATACATCACCAAACGTCTGGTACAACTGGCAGAGCAACAACTGTCCGGTCGTTCGTAGTCGCCTTATCATTAAGTGATTTATCCGGTAGGGCTAACGCCTGAAACGGAGTAGCTTCTCAGCCCGCCTGCGCTTCTCGTCGAAGCGCAGGCGGGCTTTTAGCTTGTGTAGCTATGTATAATTTCAGCCGTAATTTTGATCTGAATTGTCAGCAGAATTACGGGGATAGCGGATCATCAGGTTAGCCATATTGTAATTGGACTCCAGGATCGCATCTACAACCACCATTCCCTGGCGGACGGCGAACTCATAGCTGATCTCACCATGCGTCCAGCGCCGTTTGTATTTCAGACTCTCCAGCGCCATAAGCCGGAAGGAGGATAACTGGCCTGAGTTCAACCCCTCCTGCTCCTCCTTAAATACACCACTTCGTCCAGACAGCGGATTATGGCGGATTCCAAACTTACCAATGACATTATTTCTGATTTGCACAAAAACCGTGCCGGAAGACAGTCCAGACAATTCCTCTTGCAGTTCCTTGAATACCAAATCCATCTGTCTTGCCAGCGATAGCTCTTCTGTCCTGAGCATATTGTACCTCCTAAAAGTTTTGTGAGCATTGCTTCTTGAAGTTCTATTCTTCGTACAAAACTTGCTTCGTAAGCTTCCGCTTCGTTTTGTGAGAGCACTGCTTCTTGATTATTCTTCGTACAAACTGCCTTCGTATTTCTTTCCTAGCAGGCCTTATATAAGGCTTTAGGCTCATTATAGGGCAGTACTTTACAAGGTACAACATTATTCAACATAATTGGGTTAAAATCCCTATATGTGCGCAATCTTTATTAAAAATCCAATAAATTCCACTATAAACCGATCGCTTTCGACACTATACAGCGCAAAAAAAAGCCCCGATAAAGGGGCTTTTGCGTATTCACACCAATTCTGAGCGAATCGATTTCCATTCGACAAAAAATTCTTGTCTTAGTTTTGTCATATTCTCGGTCAGATTAGTTTGTCATTGCAAGAAATTCGTTGATATCCGCTACAATCAGATCTACGGCTCCCTGCCAGAAATCCGGCTCTGCAAGGTCTACTCCAAGATGTTTGGAGACCAAATCCTCCAGTGTCATTACCCCTGTATCCCGCAGCAAATCATCATATTTGTCAGCGAATGAAGGCCCTTGCTCCAGCGCAAGCCGGTACAACCCCGTGCTGAACATATACCCTACGGTGTAAGGGAAATTGTAGAACGGCACATCCGTAATGTAGAAATGCAGCTTAGAGGCCCAGAAATGCGGGTGATACTCTGACAACACACCGCAGAAGGCTTCCTTCTGAGCTTCCTCCATCAGTGCCGACAACTCTTCCGCGTTCACAAGACCTTCCTTGCGTTTTTCGTAAAAGCGGGTTTCGAACAAGAAGCGGGCATGGATGTTCATAAAAAAGGCAACGCTGTTCTGAATTTTCGCCTCAAGCAGCGCCAGCTTCTCCTCCGGATCAGCAGCTGCCTTCACCTGTGCATCGGATACAATGACTTCTGCGAAGGTAGAGGCAGTCTCTGCTACATTCATCGCGTAATTCTGGTTGAACAGCGGCTGGTCATCCAGCAGGAAAGAGTGGTAGGCGTGTCCAAGCTCATGCGCCAACGTCGACACATTGGAAGGCGTGCCGCTGTATGTCATAAATATGCGGGATTCCTTGCTCTCCGGGAAGGAGACGCAAAATCCGCCGGGACGTTTGGCCGGACGATCTTCGACCTCGATCCAGTTATTGTCGAAGGCATGCTCAGCGAAATCCGCCAGCTTCGGACTAAATTTGCGGAATTGCGTAACAATGTCTTTTGCTGCCTGATCATAAGGGATTTTGCCGGAGGATTTGCCGACAGGCGCTTCTACATCCACCCAGGCCAGTGCATCCATACCCAGCAGTTTGGCTTTGCGCTGGAGGTAGGAGACAAGCGCCGGTTTGCTCTTGGTAATGACGTCCCACATCACGTCCAATGTTGTGTGCGACATGCGGTTGATGCCAAGCGGCTCCTTCAGTACATCCTCCCAGCCCCGGCCTTTGTACAACTTCAGCCGGAATCCTGCCAGATGATTTAGGGTATCCGCGCAATAATCCGCGGCTCCGCCCCAGGCTTCCTCCCATTTGCGGAACATGACCTTCCGTACTTTCGGATCTTCATCATCCAGCTTATTGAAGGCCTGTCCGGCAGACAGCTGTTTGGTTCCTTCCTCATCCTCATACGGGATTTGAATGGAGCCGACAATCGTTTCGTAATGCTCGCTCCAGCCATGATATCCGTCAACGGCGAGCTCAAGCGCCAGACTTTCCAGCTCCGGGCTCATCTTCTCGCGGGCTAAGTCACGGCTTTCGCTTAGTACGAAAGCAAGCGGAGCAATTTCCGGCCGGGCCATCCACTCCGTCCATACCGCATCCGACGTTTGACGCAGCACATTGTCAAATTGCGAACTGATGCCTTCGAAGCCGGCGCGCAAACCGGTCACTTTGGAGGATAACCGGACAGCACCCTTGTCCTGCTGATTCTGGGCACCCAGGCATCCGGCAAATTCCGACGCCTGGATCAGACGTCCGGAGCAGCTCTGCAGCAATTCGATCACAGCATCCAGGGATTTGGTGGATTCGGAATCAGCCGGGGAGACGGAAGCGGCAACCTGCTGCCGCAAGGTCTCAATATCCGCTTCAAGCTGCTTCAAGAATTCTTCAAACTGGGGAGAGGATGAACCGCCCGGAAAAATAGACTCCAGCTCCCATGTCAGTGATAATGGTTGTTTCATGTCTTCCCACCATTCCTTTGCTCTGAATTGGTTTTCTTTGTATTTGGCCTGAAGCCATGGTAAAGTGAATTACGATAACCCCAAGCCTCTGCTTTCGAGGCCAAATAGTCATATTTATTCTAATGGGTTCCGCCATATGCTTCTGAGGCAGCTTTGTACGAAATGACTCTAAGCAGCTATGCTCATTAAACTTTTAGGAGGGCATCAACATGAAGCCACTGCAAATTTCACCGGAAACGGCTATCACTTTATCCAAACAGCTCGGCGTTCCCCTGGAACACTTGATGCATATGCCTCAACATATCCTGCTGCAAAAGATCGCTGAATTATCGAAGCAGCAAAGCGCTGAGACCGATGGTAAGGCTGCAGAGACGCCGCCAGCTGAGAAGGAAGAGCAATGATCCCTTTCAGCCATACCTGGCCTTATGACATTATTCTTGGAGATCTGTACGTGCAGTACTGCCCGTTCTGCAACTCGGAGAACGTGCTTCTCCCCATGAAACCTAAGGAACTGCAAATCGTGCGCGACGGCAAAAAGAAACTGCTTGTCTTTCCATGCTGCAGCACTAGCCCGACAGTCATCGACAACGATGGGGACTATCTGCTGTTTGACCGTGCGGTCCGCTGACCGCCTATGGAATCAGGCACACCTGCATAGCGCAAAAGCGAGTTTGTCGCTTTTGCGCTTTTTGCCGTTCATGGAGCTGCGGAAAAGCATCAGATTCCCGCAGACAATGTGTCCGGGTCAATATCTTCTCCACGCATTTGTTCGCGCAGCAGGGCCCACTGCTCGCGTGCAGCCCGGATCATCGCGGCATCGGTGATTCTCTGGTCGTTGATCAGACGTGAGAACCATTTCACCGCACTGTGGAACTCCCCGATACGGCGGTTCAGCTCGCCGATCAGATACATCAGCCGGGCGTCATTCCCACCCATCCCGTCATTCTCAAACACCTTTACATATTCATCCAGCGAATAACGCAAAAAGCGCTGCTCCTGCGCAGAATCCCCCTGGTAGCGGTACATCCAGGCAATATGATGCAGGAGGCTAGCAATAATCCGGTCTTTATCCTTGATGCTTTGAGCGCAAATCAGTGCAAGCTTGTACGATTCAAGTGCGAGCTCCCAGCTGCGCTTCTCCCCGAAATCCCGGGTCTTCCAGCGGGTCCCCACCTGCTCATTAAAAGCTTTGCGCTGCCAGTCAACCAGCTTGTCAGCAGAGTTCTCTGTAGAGGCAAAGCCGCATTTCGGACAGACACGCACAACATAATAATCCGGATTTTCCTCCTTGTAATAGGAGCAGAAATCCGCATCCCGGCGTATTGCTCTTTTGAGGCTCGGACGTACCCGTGAGGTTGAGAATTCCTGTTCACAGTTGCAGCACATAACTTTAATCGAGTACAAAGGTATTAATTCTGGCAAATGCCCTCATCCTTTCGCGATCAACTGCTCCTTACTCCTGGGGCATGTTAACAAAATGGTGTGCAGGTCCTGCAAGCCGGCTGAGCACAAATGAACGCAGCGGTTCCTGAACACCGGTATCCTCCAGTGCTTGCTTCATACACCTAAGCCACTGCTCGGCATGTGCCGGCGTGATAGGAATATGCATATGCCTTGCTCTCATCATCGGATGGCCATGGAGCTCGGAATAGAGCGCCGGTCCGCCGAAAAACTGACTGAGGAATTGATATTGCTTCTCCAGGACAGGAGTAATATCAGCAGGGAATAACGGGCTCAGCTGCGGATGAAGCTGCACCTTTGCATAGAATACTTCAACCAGACGGTGAAGCCCCTCTGCGCCCCCCAGATTGTCGAATAAGCTGTCATTTGGATTCATTGGAGGTTACCAGCTTTCTTTCATTTTAATTGAAGCGTCTCTTTTATTATACCAAAAAAAGCATTGCACCGTTAAACAATGACTTTAGGCTTATGTCATCCTGTAGAACGCAAAAAAAAGACGCTAAACCCGGTGTTTAGCGTCACATCATATTTAATAAGTCCGAAATTCCTCATCACCAGGAGGGACGAGAGAGATCCGGATAACATATACAAAAGCACAAACGAGAACTCCGGCAACTACGCTCATCACCATCACTCCATCCCTAATTATTACTCTAAAAGGTGTGCATTGATTAATTTAATAATATCATAATTCAAGCAAAAATGCATCGCGTCTTGTAACCGCTTTCCGCATTTTTTTTGTGCTGTTTGTCCTCCTTTTGGCATACATCTAACCATAGAACTTGGAGGCGTTGACTATGCTCTTGAAGAAGATTGCCGGCCCCCTGCTAGGCCTCATCTTTGCCGGCTGCATCCTGCTGATGCTGGCTCATCCGGCAAGCGCTCTGGCTGCAGCGTTGCGCGGGCTGGCCATCTGGTGGGACGTGCTGTTCCCCTCGTTGTTTCCGTTCTTTGTCATTTCCGAAATCATGCTCGGCCTCGGCATAGTTCATCTCTTCGGTGCGTTGCTGGACCCTTTGATGCGTCCGCTGTTCAATATTCCCGGCAGCGGCGGATTTGTGGCGGCCATGGGATATGTATCAGGATATCCAGTTGGTGCCAAATTAACCGCAAAGCTGCGGGAACAGGGTCTGGTCAACCGGGTGGAGGGGGAGCGCCTCGTTGCGTTCACCACCTCCTCCGATCCTATTTTTCTGCTGGGTGCCGTGTCGGTCGGTTTTTTTCATGATGCTTCTTTAGGACTAGTCCTGGCGCTTGCCCATTACGGAGGGGGCTTGATCGTAGGCCTGCTGATGTCCTTCCATGGACGGAAAGAACATACATTATCCGCTAAAAATCAGACTCCCCCTAGTGGACAAAACGCCGGGCGGCTGCGCATGGCACTGAGCTCCATGGCTGAAGCCCGGCGCAGGGACGGGCGGAGCTTCGGCGAGTTGCTTATGGGTGCTGTGCAATCCTCGCTGCTGCTTATTATTGTCGTAGGAGGGCTGGTTGTATTCTTCACCGTACTGATGGAGCTGCTGGCCCGCGCCGGAATCATGTCGACACTGTTCGGACTGACAGACCGTATTCTCTCTCTGGCAGGGTTCCCGCCTGAATTGTCGGCGGCGCTGGTCAGCGGCCTGTTCGAGGTTACCCTGGGCGCCCGTTCAGCCGGTGAGGCGACGGCTTCAATTCCGCTGCATTTCAAAGCAGCTGCAGCTGCTTTTATTCTCTCCTGGGGCGGATTATCCGTACATGCCCAGGTCGCAAGCATCCTGAATGGCACAGGACTGCGTTATCTCCCCTTCATGCTTGCCAGACTGGTCCACGCCTTTCTGTCAGCGGGCTTGCTGCTGCTGCTCTGGAAGCCCGTTATAAGCTCAGGTTTGTCAGAGCATTGGAATGCACTGCCTGCCGCTTCCGGGCTTGCTTCTCCCGCCTCTGCTTTCGTCTCCAGTCTAAGCCTGCTTGGCCTGCTGCTGGGTGGGGCTTTGCTGCTGTCGCTGCTTATAATGCTATCCGGCATAGCAGCGCGCACATGGCGGCGGCATTAATCCTGAAGGATACTGAACAATATACGCAAGAAGGACAGTCTTTTCATCGCTCTAATATTGTGTTCCGGGTCAAGATTGATTATGATCGGTGTATGACTGAATCATACAAAGGAGCCTGTACATCTTGAGATATTATGTTCTGGACCGCGGAGACGAATTGTCCATTAAACTTGCGGAGCAATTTCACAAGCTGGCTGCGGAGCGGAACCTGGAGCTGGATGCCGAATCTCCTGAAATCGTCATTTCCATTGGCGGTGACGGAACTATGCTGCACGCTTTTCATACTTTTATCGATCAGATTCCCAATTTGGCTTTTGTAGGTGTGCATACCGGACATTTGGGCTTCTATGCGGATTGGCAAGCGGAAGAGCTGCCGACACTGATCGACTATATGTGCGGAGTGGGTGACTCCATGCCACATAAACCGCGTATCGTGCAGTATCCGCTGCTAGAACTGGAAATTCATAAAAAATCAGGTTCCACCTCGCATATTGCCCTGAATGAGTTCACCCTTAAAGGTGTTGACGGAACGGTGGTCATCCAGATTGACATTAATGACGTTACCTTCGAGATGTTCCGAGGCGATGGCTTATGCCTCTCCACCCCATCAGGCAGCACTGCCTACAACAAAAGTCTTGGAGGCGCTATGGTGCATCCGTCGATTGAAGCGCTGCAAATTGCCGAAATTGCATCGATCAACAATCGTGTGTTCCGTACGATGGGTTCGCCGTTGCTGCTGCCCAAGCATCATCACTGCGACATCTTTTCCCGCAAAGACCAGCGCCTGCTGCTGACGATTGACCATAACAATATTCCAGTGGATGATCTGGTCTCCGTCCGTTGCCAGGTATCCGACAAAAAAATCAGCTTTGCCAGATACCGCCCGTTTCCTTTCTGGAACCGTGTCCGTGAAGCCTTTCTGGTCTAGGGAGCTGGTCCTAAATTTCAGAGGTGGGAAAGCCGGGAATGCAACGACATTCCCGGCTCTTTTATGCTTGGGGCGTTTAACAAACTCTTCTATTACAGCTAACACAAGTTGATAGACAGGGAGAATTTCCATTGGTATAATGAACCTATTTTACATAGTTATGTTTATTTTAAAGGAGAGAATAACCGTTGAAAAAATTAATATCTTTATTAGGCACCAGCCTGCTGGCACTTTTGCTGGCAGTCCCCGCTTTTGCCGCAGAACAACCGATTAAGGTCTATATTAACGGCAGCAATGTTTCATTCACTGCGGGTACTCCTTACCTTAAGAATAATACTGTACTCGTTCCTTTCCGTGTCATCTTTGAAAAGCTTGGACTTCAGGTGCTCTATAAGGCCCAGACGGGAACCATCACCGGCACCAGCTCCTCGCTTAAGCTCAGCCTCAAAATCGGCAGCAACCGGGCTACCCTGAACGGAACCGTCAAAAAAATGAGTACAGCGCCCCTCTCCATCGGCGGCACTACTTATATTCCTTTGCGTTTCATTGCTGAAGCTACCGGCGGCACAGCCGTCTGGGACTCTGGCAGCAGAAGCGTCAAGATCAAAGCCGCTGTGTCCACTGTCACCGACGAGAAGAATATTACAGCCTTAATACATTTGGCCAATCAATATTATAATACTGAACAAGCCAGTCGCTTTTATTCGCTTGTGGATGCAGGTGAGGACATTACGGGAATGGTAGCCGATATGGATTCATCCTTTGAGCTGTATGATGTCAAGAATACAATAGAAAGCCTCAAGGTGCTGCAAATCCAGGGAAATGAAGCGACTGCCGTCACGGTTGAGAAAGCTGTTCGAACCGGCGGCCTCTATATTCCTGACGAGAACATTGAATATTTGTATGAGCTCGTCCGTAAGGACGGGAAATGGAAGATCGCCTCGATGGAGGTACAGGACAGAACGGTGCTTCTGACCCGTGAACAGGGAATGACAGCAGCGGTGCTGCCGCAAGCTACAGCAGCAACCATCAAAGATAACCTCAGCAAGTATTATCAATATATGAGCGCTGAGAATACGGATGCTATCTCCGCCCTGATGACCTCATACGGGGAGGAGTACGATGCGGCAACAAAGTCGGATATGCAGGATTATTTTGATACCTATGATCACCGCTATACCCTGGATAACTCGAATATCTTCTATTATTCTAACGAAGAAGCCGCTGTGTATGCGGAAACCACCATTAAGGATGCCGATAGCGGGGAGAGCTACAAGCAGTCACTCATCTTCCTCTTTGTGAAGTCAGAAGACGGTGCGTGGACAGTCGACGAAACCTTTAACCTCAGCTTTGATGGAGATCAATCATAATCTTAAGACAGACAGCTGTAATGCATCATCAAATATACTAAAAAGGGCGTATGCACTTATGAAATCCGGAAAAATCATGTCGGCCGTTCTTAGCGGCTGTCTTGCGTTCTCCCTCCTCTTAGCACCTGCTGCTTCAGCGGCAGAGAGCGCACAGACCGATTCAAACACGGAAATTATTAACGAAATTATGGACTATATTGAATCCTACAACGTGGAAGGGGTAGACAAGGATACCCTGATCCGTGGTGCAATTGACGGAATGATCTATACGCTCAATGATCCTTACAGCATGTACCTCGACAGTGACGAAGCCGCTGAATTTCAACATCAGCTTGAGCTTGAATATGTCGGTATCGGTTTTTCGCTGGCGAGAAATGGGAATGAGGTGTACATTGAAGAAATCACCCCCCGTTCTCCCGCCGAACAAGCGGGTCTGAAACGTGGTGACGTTCTTCTGAAGATCAACGGTACGGCCATCGCTGATCTTGAGGCCGATCCCTTTAGCGCAGTGCCGGGCAGCAAGTTGACCCTAACAGTCAACCGAAGCGGAGCGGCCAAATCCGTTAACGTAATCCTGAAAAGTATGGTCACAACCTCTGTCACCGGCAAAATTGTCGGCCAGAAAATCGCCTACATCGCATTAAGCGGCTTCACGCAAAATGCCGACAAGGAATTCTCCGCTATGCTGGATAAGATGCGGGCAGCTGGGATGAAATCGCTCGTGTTGGATCTGCGCAATAACGGAGGCGGCTATATTGATGTTGCCAAGAATATTACCGCCAAGTTTATGGAGTCGGGCATTATGATGTACACCTCCGACCAAAGTGGCGCTCTGACTCCGGAAATTATAAAGGGCGGCAGTAAAATCGGCGTGCCTGTCGTCGTCCTGACGAATGAAAACTCCGCCAGTGCCTCCGAAGCCCTGACCGGCGCTCTGCGCGATAATAAGATCGCGACTATCGTCGGTACCCGCACATACGGCAAAGCCAGAATTCAAAACCTTGTGCCCGTATCCAACGGCGGAGAACTAAAGCTCACGACTTTAAAGTACCTGACCCCGAACAAGGAGGACTTTAACCAGATCGGCTTGAAGCCGGATATTGAAGTCCAAAGCAAAACCGCGCAGCTGATTACCGCCCTGCAAATTGCCGGAATGACCAACATTACGGCGTCCGGAGATAACCATATTCTGAACATCAATGGAAGTCCTTTTGCCGGAAATGTTGGTCTCTTGAAGCAAGGAGACAAGGTTTATGCTTCGGCACGCGTGCTGGCCACCCTTGTCGAGAGCGATGTTACTTGGGATGCCAAGAACAAGAAAGTGCTCGTCACGAACGGAGCCGGCAGCATCTCTAGCTTCGCCTTAGCCTCCAAAGAAGCCCTGTCCCAGAATGATGAGACCTACGTTGAACTCAATGCGTTCAAGAAGAAATTCCCTGCGCTAACCTGGAGCTACGACGCCGCACTCAAACAATTGAAATTATCCGTTAAATAGCGGATTATATCGCACTGCAGAAACAAAAGAATGCCCCGCCAGCCATGTATGTATGGCTGCGGGGCATTCTTGTTTTATACCCATCCCAGAACAGACGACAGTTGCCGCCCTTGCTTAGTTCGAAGAATTCTGGGGCGGGTTCTGCGGATTCTGCTGGTTCTGCGGGCTTTGCTGGTTCTGCTGCTGTCTGCCCTGAAAATCTTTATTGCCTTTTTTGTCTTTATTCCGGTGGTTCCGGCTTTGATGTTCGCGCACAGGTCTATCCTTAGACGAATGATCCCTGCCGTTTCCGCCAGTGCCCTTGTCCCGGGCCGGGTTAGAGTAAGAAGATTTCGATTCCCGCTGCTCCTTAATTACAGCATCCGGTTCAGCCGGCTCTTGTTCAAGGTCTTCCTCCAGCGCCGGCTCCGGTATTTCTTTAATCAAGATATCCTTGAATGTGCCTTCCTTCGGCTGCTCTTTCAATTTATGCAGAACAAAATAGGCACAGCCGAAATTGCAGTATTCATTAATGTAATCCACCATGCCTGAAATAGCTGTATCCCGGTTCACCTTCGGATGGTTGTCCCGGTAAAAGCCTTTCAGACGTAATTGGCTGTATCCCCAGTCACCGATAATATAATCGTAACGGTCCAGCACCTCGCTGTATCTCCCGCGAAACGCCTCCGGATTCCAGCCATCCTTATGATCCAACATGAGCTCGTAGCCTTTTCCACCTATAACGATCAAGCGTGTGTCGCCTGCCTTTCTTTTGCATAATGGGAGCGGGAGCGGGGGCGTTGATAAGCCGCCGTTCCGCGGAATTTCGAATTTCCGGCCGCTGTTGTTGTCCGATTTCTTCATTTTAAACTGCCATGCGGTTGAAATCGGACAACAAAGGCAAACGCTGGCGCTCCTCCAATTTCGAAATTCAGCTCCACGGCTCCATCAACGCGTGATGGGGTGGACCTACAACATTAACCCAAGGGCCTCTGATCGCCTACGGCTCACAATCGGCCCTTTTCCCTCTAAAACCTAAAACCTTAAAGACTAAAGATAAACCCTGTGACTCCGTCACGAAGGCAATTTTGTTTCCCTAAATTTTAATTATTACTGTGAAACTGAACGCTCCTCACGGGCTTTCGCAGCGGACTTGACCTGCTCATGCGCACGATAAGAGCTGCGGACGAGCGGACCCGCTTCCACATGACTAAAGCCCCGGTTCAGTCCTTCTTCCTTCAGCAAAGCAAATTGCTCCGGCGGATAATATTTCTCCACATTTAAATGCTTAGGGGAAGGCTGCAGGTATTGCCCTAATGTCAATATATCACAATCTGCCGCCCGCAGATCATCCATCGCCTGAAGTATTTCGTCCCATTCCTCTCCAACGCCTAGCATGATGCTGGATTTGGTAGGAACATCCGGTTTGATCTCCTTCGCCCGGCGCAGCAGCTCCAGAGAGCGGCGGTACTTGGCTCTGGCCCGCACACGGTCCGACATCCGCTCTACCGTCTCTATATTATGGTTCAGGATGTCCGGGCGGCTGTTCATTACAATTTCCAGGCTGTCCCGGTCTCCGAGAAAATCCGGGATCAGTACTTCCACACTGCATAGCGGAAGACGTCTTCGAATAGCAGCAACAGTCTCGGCAAAAATCGCCGCACCGCCATCCTTCAAGTCATCGCGGGCCACGCTTGTCACCACACAATGGTTAAGCTTCATGCCTTCTGCAGCTTCAGCAACACGCTCCGGCTCCAGCAGGTCCAGCTCCGTGGGCAGACCTGTATTCACAGCGCAGAAACGGCAGGCCCGTGTACAAATGTCTCCCAGGATCATAAATGTAGCCGTACGGTTCGCCCAGCATTCATAAATATTGGGACAACGTGCTTCCTCACATACGGTATGTAAAGTTTTGGATCGCATCATGCCTTTAATATCTTGATAATTATCACCGGTTGTTAACTTGATTTTAATCCAGTCCGGCTTGGGTTGTTTGGCTGTTCTATTAGTCAAAGTGGTGAACCCCGCTTTCGCCTGAATATAAGTTCCATGGTTAAAAAGTTGCTGCCTCATATTATATCATGTGCCATTAGCAATTGCCTGTTTTTGTGAAATTCAACTTGCAAACTTGATTGCCCTGTACTTCAGATAGACATCAGCTCTTTCTGCAGAGTATTTGTTCATACTTGGTAGCTTTAGACAAGTACGGATAAAAACATCCCTTTTGCTTCAAATTAAAAGAAAAAGAAGTGCATCTGTCAATACCTGCCCGATGTATTGTACAATTCCACGGCGTAACTTAGGAGGTTGTTATCATGCTGGCCCCATTCAGAAATTATAGAAAAGTGATCACCGTATCCTGCTTGTCGACTGCCCTATTGCTGTCGGGCGGCGGGGAAGCTGCTGTTGCAGCTGCCACACGGGGGCATAATCTCCCGGCCGTCAAATCCAGCGGCGTTCCTGCCGGCAGCAAGGTGAATGATGAGGCTGCACGCAAGGAGCTTTATGAGCAAATGAGTGCTGCTACCGGCATTCCCTGGTTCAGATTCGCTGCCATTGACCAGTATGAGCGGACGATCGCTAAGAAGAAGGGAGGCACGGAAGTATCCGCTTCTTCCCGTCTTACCAGCATCGCCATTCCTGCACCGGTATGGTCCGGTCCGCTGAATCCGGATCAGGCCGATAAATCGCCTGATTCCATCAGCTTCTTCGGCGGTTTCGGGCAGGACGGGTCCGGGGACGATCTTGCCGATCCCACAAATGATGCCGATGTGCTCTACAGCATGGCACGCCACCTGCTGAATTATGGAAACTCTGCGAATGACTTCAACATTGCAATTTGGGAGTATTATCATAATGGCCGCGCGGCCCAGCGGGTGGCACAGTTCTCTAAGCTGTATGAGCATTTCGGACGGCTCGACCTGTCAGGCAGCGCTTTTCCGCTGCCTGTCGGAACGATGTATGCTTACCGCAGTACCTGGGGCACCGGCAGAAGCTGGGGAGGTGCGCGCATTCACGAGGGAACGGATCTGTTCACCCCGCACGGAATGACTGTGCGCAGCACCTGCTTTGGAGTAGTGGAGACCAAGGGGTGGAACCGCTTTGGCGGCTGGAGAATAGGCATTCGTGATATCGAGAACCGATACCATTATTACGCCCATTTGTCCGGGTATGAGAAGTCCATCTCCCGCGGAGATATCGTCACACCCGGGCAGACCCTTGGCTGGGTCGGCAGCTCGGGGTATGGCAAACCCGGAACTCAGGGCAAATTCCCTCCCCATCTGCATTACGGCATCTACCGCGACCGGGGAATTACAGAGTGGGCCTTCGATCCTTATCCTTTGCTCAAGCAATGGGAGAATCAGGAGTACCGGACACTTAGGAAAAATAAGAAAAACAAATCATGAACCTGAGCCCGGCCGCATGATTTCATCCACACCGTTCGGCTAGTTCAACATCAGGCAGCCGAACGGTTCAATCTCCACGAGAATCCGTTTGGCATTCCGGATGGTCCTTCCACTCAACAAGTCGGTCAGTTCATTTGGGTCAGAGCGGAAACTGCTCAGCTCAAGCTGATAATGATTCGGGGAGTTGTTGAGAATCAGCCCTATTGGGTCCTGATCACCCCGCCGCACAAAGCCGAGGACATTACGCGCCTCATCAGTGAACCAGGGGCGGAAGGCGCCTTTTTGCAAGACGTTATGTGCTTTCCGCAGGGCAATCAGCTCCTTGTACCAATTGTGCAGTTCCTCATTCTGCTCCTGCCTGTGCCAAAGCATCGGTTTTCTGCAGTGCGGATCGGTGGCCCCTTCCATTCCGACTTCATCTCCGTAATAAATCATTGGCAGGCCAATATAGGTCATCTGAAAAAATATAGCCAGCTTCATCCGCTGGAGGGCCGTACCCGCCCGGTTCCAGCCGCGGCCGCCTTCCTTGCAGGCTGTCAGAAACCGCTGGGTATCATGGCTGCCAAGCAGCTGGAACATTGCCGAGTTAGCCTGATCATTGCAGAGTGCTTCGATATGGAGCACCTGCTCCATGAACCGCTGCGGGCCCGTGGATTGTTCCGCAAAAAATTCCAGCACCGCATCACGCAGCACATAATTCATCCCGCCATCAAACTGGTCACCCCTTAACCACGGACCGGACGCATGCATGATTTCCCCAATCAGCAGCAGTTCGGGAAATTCATCCTTCAGTTCGCGGCGGAACCGCGACCAGAACAGCGGATGGACCTCATTGGCCACATCCAGACGCCAGCCGTCAATTCCCGCTTCACGAATCCAATACTTGGCCACACCGAGCATATAATCAGCAACTTCAGGATGATTCATATTCAGCTTGGGCATTTGGACTTCAGCCTTTGCGAAGGTCTCATAGGTTGGAACCGGAGACTGCTCAACCGGATAGGAATGGATAAAGAACCAATCCTTATACCGCGAATTCTCCCCATGCTCAAGCACATCTCTGAAAGCAAAAAAAGTATCACCGGAATGGTTGAACACAGCATCCAGCAGCACCTTGATCCCGTGGCGGTGTGCCTCAGCGACGAGCTCCTTAAGATCCTCTGCTGTACCAAAATCAGGATCAATCTTGTAATAGTCCGATGTATTATATTTATGCTCTGAAGGAGATTCAAAGATAGGTGTCATGTAGACGGCGGTCACGCCGAGTTCCTGCAGATAGGGTATTTTTTCTGTAATTCCCTGCAGTGTTCCACGGTTATAGCTGCTGGGATATATCTGATAGACAATGGCTCCGCTCGTCCATGAAGGCAGCTCCAGCGCCTGGTCGGCATGCAGATAAGCGTATTGAAAAGACCCGGCACGTTCGCGGTTTTGGGACTCTCCCCGTTCCCCGTACCATGTATAATCACCCGCAGGATTTTTTACATAGAACAAATATCTGCATTTGCCGGTTTCCGTCCGGATTACCGCCTCATGAATCTCATAGGCGCCGGCTGAACCGATTTTCTCCATAGACTGCGGCTGTTCACTGCCCGGGGAATCATAGCGGTCGGAGTGAACCACAGTACAGCTTAACTGCTGTCCGGCAGGCACAAACAGCCGCAATTTCAGGGCTCCCGGTCCAGCGGGAAAGGCAAAAGGATCTTCTGACGTATGGTACAAAAACCAGTGGTTTGACATATTTTTTAGTCTCCTTTTTATTATCAGTCCCGGAATTTTCCGGACAAACTCAACCCGTTAGGGAAACCGGTTTCCTTCATAAAAATTACCATGCGCTGTATACGTTGTCAATGCAAATCAACTCTATAAATAAGAAAGAGCCTGCTTCACACTCATCGGTGAAAGAGGCTCTGCAAGCGGCGCTTGATATATTATTTTCACACACTATTCAGGAAGCCCCTGAGCGCTCGATAAACTGGAGTACTTCGTTCATGATCCGCTCACTATCATCGCAATGGCAAACCATATGACCGCTGTTCTCCACCATCAGCACCTGCTTGCGGCCGGAAGGAATGGTCTGCTGCAGGTAACCGGCGCTTTTGGTCTTCACCAGATGATCTCTTCTGCCCTGCACGATCAAGGTCGGAATCTCGATATGAGGATAGACCTCAAAGCTTTCGCGGACCAGCCGCTGAAATTCCCGGGTGGCCTTCGCCGGCGTTGAGCCAAATTTGCTGAAATAATTCCTGAGCATGGCTGGGCTGCCCAACGTTCTGAGAATCTCAAGCATGTTCAGCGGAAACACAGGCGCCGACAGCAGCGTAAGAGACTTAATCCGGGTTTGGTATTGTACCGAAAGATGGGAAGCGATCAACGCTCCGGTAGAAAAACCAATAAGATGAACGCTCTCCGTCTGGTTCAGCAAACTCTTTAATTCATCTTCAGCACTTTGCCGCCAATCATGCCTGTCCGAGTGAAGCAGATCTTTTCTGCTGCCGCCGTGCCCTTTAAGCGTGAATGTCCTGGAATGGTAATTATGCTGCTCCATAAACCGTGACAACGGAGAGATTTCGTGTTCTCCCCCGGTGAAGCCATGAATAAACAAACAGCTATCCATAACCATTCCTCTTTTCGTTTAGATTTTTTAGCCGCTGGGTTGATATGTATCTGCCTTATTTTAACCATTTTAAGAAAAATAAACCTCAACGTCCAATCGTTAAGGTTCACTTCATCATTATGCGATAAAACATATTCTCCTATTATGCCGTTTTAACCGGCTTATTGGGAAATCCGCATATTTTAATATGCCAACCCAGTCATCCTCTTCAACCCTCCATATTAATATCACACCATTCGAATGGTTTGCTTTTATCCGTACAGGCCTTGTTCTAGCTAGGAGGGTAGCAATGATGTTTAAGACCCAGACGACGGTTTGGGTCTTTTTACGAGTAAGCTTGCAGCTTCTATTCTATGAAGAAAGGATGAATAACTTTGCCGAACTTTAGTTCATTCCAGTCCATTCCGGATAATTTGCGCACGCTTATTTTCGGGCGGGACCCCGTCTCTCTTAATGATCTTCCCCTTACTACAGATCCCAGCGGTAACCTGACCACAGTCATCCTTAATGGTACGAGTGGGTCAAGGCTGCCCGAACCACTGTGGTTCGGGCTGCTGCAGGCCCCTGCAGCGATAAAGAAGCAATGGTGCTCGGTCTACACCGCACAAGAGCAGCATTGCCATACTCCTGCCGGCTTGGCGGAGTGGCTGCTGTACGCAGCGGTAGCCAGCTCATGCAGGCTGACTCCCCTGCTGGAGCCCGCAGCTGAAAGGGCGTTGCAGCAATCGGGGAGCCGGGCAGCTGCGGTAGGCCTGAGCTACCATCAGCTGCTGCTCGCAGCAGCAGTCTATCCGCAAAGCGCTGCTTCCGGCAGTATCCCTTGGCTGCTGCTTGTAAGAGCGGCCCTCCGGGAGAAGCTTTAACCAAGGGCTTCACAGTCCAGTGCAGCAAACCAAGATAACCCCCGTTCCTTTGTGGTCAAGCCCCTGTTTTATAGACACTGAAAAAAAGCCCCTAGGCTATAAGCTGCTTCCGGTACTCTACCGGAGGTAGCTTATTTAGTTTTCGCTGCGGTCGATGCTCGTTATAAAATTGAATATAGGCTTCAATTCGCCTTTGTGCCTCGTCCACATTTCGGATATCATAAGGGTAGAGCCCTTCCGTTTTGAGATGCGAGAAGAAGCTTTCCATGGAGGCATTGTCATAACAATTTCCTCGGCGAGACATGCTGATTCGGGCGCCAACCTGTGGCAGCATGTCATGGTATGCATGAGACGTGTACTGGAATCCCTGGTCGCTGTGAACGATCAGTCCGGTCACGTCTTTTGTCTGGTTAAAGGCCTTCTCAAAGGTTTGGAGAACCAGTGGATTGTCATTTCTATGACTCATATGGTAGGCTACAATTTCATTGTTAAATAAGTCTTTCACCGCAGAAAGGTAGAGCCACGATTCCCCCACCCGGTATTGAGTCACATCGGTAACCCATTTTTGGTTAGGGGCATCCGCTTTGAAATCCCGTTTCAGTAGGTTTTTAGCGACACGCCCTTCGGTCGAAGAAGCGTAGTTACAGCGATGTTTTCGCCGAATTCGTGAGCGGATCCCTAGCACCTGCATAAGCCGAAGTACCTTCTTATGATTCATCCAGACTCCATGGTCCTGCAGTAAGAACAGTTGAAGCTGCCGGTAGCCGTATACTCCGTTGTAGTGCTCGTAGACCTTCTTTACAAGCGCTTTGTCTGCTTGATTCCGATCTTGATCTTTGCGTTTAAGGTAGGCGTAGTAGCCACTTCTGGAGACACCAAAAATCTTACAGAGTTCGCTAACGGGATACTCTTTTGCAGCTCTCTCAATGCTTATATACCTTTGCGTTTCATCTCCTGCATCCAGATTTCTAAACACTTTTTTAGCATTTCGTTTTCCCGTTTCAGCCGCTGCACCTGTCTATCTTGATCCACATATTCCTCTCGTCTTCCCCGATGATCGATGAGTCCAAACTCACCGGATTCTTTATACTTCTTCATCCAATCTTTGAGACGATGTCTGTCTGTAATTTCAAACTTCTCCATTATTCTACGGTAAGTCCAACCTTCTACTACATGAAGGCGTATAGCCTCCACCTTTGTCTCGTACGGATACTCTTTAAATTTCTGTCCCTTAACTGCTGGCATAAAAAATGCACCCCCTAGAATTTCATCGGTTAAACCAGGGGTTTAATCCAATGTCTATTCTAAGGGGTGCACTTCATTTGCCGGAACGGGGGTTATTTGCTCTGAGCAGCATATTATTTTCTTAGCATACTCTCAAAGCCGGTTTATAGCTGTGCAGGCAACCATTACTCAACACGGCTGTTTACGTGCCGCGCTTTTCTTTCCACTCTATTACACGGGGATTCTCATCCAGAATGGAACGGTATTGCTCCAGGCTCCCCCATCTGCCCTCAGGATCAAGCTCCAGATAACGCTCGTATTTCTGCCGGAGCTCTTCCGGCGGCACAGCCCAGCCGTAATGCTTCACACGCAGTTCGGCTAGAAAACCCGGCAGGATGGCGTAGGAAAGCGGGAGCCGGGGAACATGAAGATCCATCCGGGGCGTAAAATAATGAAAATGCGGCAGATAGCGGACCAGCGTGCGGGTATGCTTCATGTGTATATTCCAGTGTTCATCCTCACGGTAATGGGTAGTTCCGCCCCAAAAATCATACAGGCGGAAGGCTACCCAGTCGTAAACATCCTGATCAATGAGGCGCCGCATCTCCCGCTTCGCCTCTTCCTCGTAGAATTCATCGGCATCGACAGATAATAGCCAGTCTGGTCCGGTGGACACCGCCAGATCCCAGAGCGTTTGCCGGAGCACCCATTCCCGGCTGAACAGCGAGCTTTCCAGCGTCACCATCTTTGACACCTTGGCGAAAGAATTGCACAGCCGCGCCGTACCATCCGTACTTCCGTCATCAACAATGACGATATCGTCCACAAAATCGCTCAGTTCCTCCAGCACCCGCTCCAGATGACGCCCGCTCTCATTGCGTACTTGCATCATCGCGGTCAGCCGGTTGCCGGAGGATTTACGCAGAGGCTCACGATTACTCATCTACTCTCCCCCTCAGTCGTCCGACTGCCTCTTCCAGATCGGCCATTTCGGCAAACAGCGGCCGGGCTTGATAGTCTGCTCCGGCCGCCCGCAGAAAGCTGCGGATGGCGGCATGCCGCCTGCCATGCAGCAGATGCAGCGCACCTTCGATCACCGGCAGCTGCTGGCTTGCAGCTGCTGCCGCTCCGCCTCTTGCTGGAGGTGGCGTTCCCGCAGCAGTACCCACCCCCGCATCGCTGCTGGCTTCCATTTCACGCTGGAGCTGCAGTGCTTTTTCCCATTGATAGGATTCAATGTAGTTCAGCAGCAGCAGCGGTTTCGCCTCCATATAGGATGAACTGGACAAAATCATGATCGCCGCCGCCGAATCCTCGTTCACACGGTAAATTTCCGCCTGAAGCAGCTCTTTTTGACCGTGATCCAGCCAGTTCTGCATCTCCGCTGCCCTCGCTTTTTCTTCATCCGTAAAGGCTGTAATGGCATACTGCGCGGCAGCAAGCTCCAGCTGGCCCTGCTTAGCTTCAATAGCCGAGAAAAACCGGTAATGGGAATGCAGACAGTCCGTATAATCATGCAGCAGCATCAGCTCGAAGGATTTCGTCAAATACCGGGAGGCCGCCTCGTCCCCAAGCAAATATAAATAGGAGGCTGCCAGATAATGCACGGCCGGCTGATCGGGCAGCTTCTCGCACATGGACAGATAAAACTCCGCCCGGTGCCGCCGCTGGATATCAAGCCAAGACACAGGCGATCCTGCGGATGGCTGCCACAGTTCTCCCAGCGCTCTCGTCCATATCGCTTCATAGCCGGAGAGAAAGAACAGCCGGTCTCCCCGGCGGATGATTCCGTACGATAAGGGACTGTCCCCGCTGAGATAGACGACCCCGTCTCTGCGCAGATTCTGCTCCAGATATAGCCGTTCTGAAGCGGTGGCCACCAGATCGGCTCTGGCAGCGAGCAGCGCGCTGTATTTGTCCCACAGTCCGCTGTCTTCGCCTTCGGGACAAGCCTCCAGCAGTGCCACGGTATAGGCTGGCTCCAGTGTCATTACATCCGGCAGCCAATACGGGGAGGAGACAAGCACCGTGTATTCCTTGGCATTCAGCTTGTAAATCTCCGCCAGGCTCAAGGAATGGATGTCATATTCCTCCTGCTGGCCCGGTGTCATCCCCCCTGCAAACAAAACTTCCCCGCGGTCCGGCAGGAGGTTGAGCAGCCTCTTGTATTCATAAGCCTCCCAGGGAACAGAACTGAGGATAAGATAATTCATAGCCGTCCCCCTCTCTCATTGGGAGATGGCGATGCTTCTCCGCCGCGAAGCCCGGCAATATACCCTATAGTCAGTGTTTCTGCGGGAACGAGCTGCAGGCTGCGGCGGGTCGGCTCCTCCCGCCGCCCAATTCGGCCAGGCACAATTCCGCCCCGGTGGGCGGTACGTTCAAGCGGAAGAAACAGCGGAAGCCCCCCGGTCAATGGCCCCTGCAGCCCTTCTTCCTGGCTCACCACAATATCGGTTGAACCCTGCCGCACAGCCTGCACAATTCTTTCCACATAACGGGTGTCATATTCTGCAGAAGCGGACAAATACACTACTGCTGCGCTTTCGTAGAGTGCGGAGACATTCTCCAGCGCATGCAGCCAAGGTTTTTCTCCCTGCACCGTAATCACCGCGTCCCTCTCCTGAACCGGAAATTTGGAAGCAACATCGTTTGCACTGTCTCTGATCCATACCCAGCGGATATTGTCATAACTCTGCTGTTCTTGCAGCAACTGACGCCGCTTAAGCGATGTTTCCGTGTTCCACTTCTCTTCAAAATAAACAACTGCTGTCACCAGTGGAACGGTCACGGAAGATTTGCCGAGCGGTATCGCGGGCTGCTGCGGATAGACGGAAAGCTCCGCAGGTACCGGGAGACTTCCTCCAACCCCAGAGACGCCGGGCAAATTCCATTTGGCGCAGTACGCCCGCCCGCCTTCCTCCTCAGCGCCTTGGTCCATGCCATTCAAAGAACAACTTCCGTCCTCAAGCGGATGAAGCGCGTGAACATACAGAGCATCGCTGAGCGCGAGCCTTCTCCCCAGCTGCCGGGCCCGCAGGCACCAATCGGCCACCATCAGGCGCCGCTGGCGGAGCGATGCATCGAAACCGCCCACTCTGAGCAGCAGTTCCCTGGTGAAGAGCAGGCAGGCACCGCTTAGCACTTCCACATTACGCCATTCGCCTTGCCGCCGAAGCCGGGTATGATTTACGTATGCGGACAGCGTAGAGAAATCGTCAAACCACTGCAGTTCCCTGCCTTCCGCTTCTTCCGTAGAGGAACGCGGGGCAACTACTCCGATAACCGGATCATCAATGGCCGGCCAGAGCAGATCGGCGAGCCAGCCTGCAGTGACCATGACGGAATCCTGAAGCAATACGACAAATGAGGTCTCGGCATATGCCAAGGCCTCATTCACCCTATATTCCCCGTTCCTGTAGGGGAGAAAAGACACGGCATGTTCTCCAGAGAACTGCTCCGAGAGGGGCAGCAAAGCAAAATCCTCTTCCAGCGGAACGCCAATCACACGGACGCCAGGGCCGGAATGCAGCAGCAGGAGCTGCAAGCATTCTGCACCCCATGCGGCGCAGCGCAGTTCAACCACAATTGTTATTCCGTCTATTACCGGAAGCGGCAGTAATCCTTCACGCTCCAGATAGCTGTATCTTCCGGCCAGACGCTCCAAGCGGACAGAATCCATAGAATCATACAGCATCAGGCTCACACTCCATTAGTTAAAACTGTGCTACCTATAGTGTATGAATGCTACGCGGTGATATCCCTGCTCCATTGGCGGATTTTTCCGGATTCTCCCAAATTAAATCCAATTTACCTATTCTATTCGCCGCCACCCTCAGTCTCCGCTCCGCCGTTGCCTGCGTTTCCGGCATTGCCGGAAGTATTACTGCTCGCGGGCGGATCATTCGTGGTGCCGCTTTGCGGATCTTTGCTCTCGCCGCTTTCATCAGTATCCGAACCGCCTTCGCCAGTTCCGCTCTTCTCCCCGCTTGCCTGCGGAGCCGGAATGGCAATGCCCGGTGCGTTGTTTCCATTCTCACCGACTGGCTGGCCTTGATTGTCGTAGTAGTACATCGGAACATCGCCGACAACCATCAGATAAGATACGGGAATTTCCGTATCCACTACCTGCGGCTCCATGTCGAACGGAATGACGACCGCAACCTCAGTGACAACATGAATGAAGACCTCAACCAGAATCATATTAATTCCGGCATTTTTTTGGCGGGTGTTCAGCTCTACTTTAACTGCGCCCTGCGGTTCGATCTTGATCGGCACATCCGGCCCGAAGGAAGCGATGAGCGGACTGCCCAGCGCCTGGCCGAGCGGGATATGCTCCGTCTGATTATGCAGCTCCTGCAGCGTGGACTGAATGACCTCCGCCGCCTGCGAGGTAATCCGCATATGCTCTCTATAATTGAGCATAAAGCCCGATATTTTGCCTTCCTTATCCGTCTTCCAGTCAATCAGCGCTTCGGCATCTCCTGCATCGGCCACCTGTGAGGTAATCGCCTTATTGATCGACTCCGTGGCAATTTGCTTCACCCGGATTTGCGCCAGATGAATAATCGGCGGCTTCAAATTCTGCTCGACATAACGCAGCCCTTGAAGCACCGCCAATATCAGCAGCAGGCTCAGGATGATCCAGAAGCGGCCCCGTCTGCGCGGCTTTGGCGTCTTCTGGACGGAAACAGGAACCGCCTTCTTCCGCTCGCCTCCGCCGGAGAAGCTGAACCTGCTCCCCCGTCTTTTTGGCGAGAACCGCGCTCCTTGTCCAGCGGCTCTGATTCCCGGCTTGGCTGGTTTCGCCTTAAACGCCGGGCTTCGCCCGGCCGGTCTTGGCATGCTGCCCAAGCTGAATTTCGGCAGCCGCACCCGCAGGCGCAGGCTTGGCATAACCGCCCTGCGGTTTCCCCATTTTTTTATTCTGCCCATGAGTCTAAGTCCCCCCTGCATTCCTGCGGTCAAGCCGCCGCCCCTTACTATAGGCTATTCGGGAAGAGGACAAAAAAGAAGAACGCCTCTCACGGTGCGAAGTACCGTGAGAAACGTTCATATCCATGATTTCTAATGCAATTACTCCATCCGGCTCCGCTTATCCTCCTGCAGATGGCCCCAATGCCGCCGGATAAAAATGCCCAGCAAAATAATAATAAAAACCGCATACCAGGCAAGAAATCCGTTCCATTCCTCTCTGGGGACCACCAGTGAAGAGCCGATCGTTCCGAACAGCCAAATGAAGGACAGATTGCCGAGCACCGTACCCCAGATATAAGCCGAGGCTTTGATCGGCGAGACCGCCGCCATGAAATTGATTACGTTGCTGGGAACAATCGGAATGGTGCGAAGCAGCACCAGCGTCCAGATGCCGTAGCGGTCCAAATAACGCTGCCACTTGTCATAGCGCTTCAGCTTGGATCTCCATTTCTCGTCGAACCAGCCATAGAGGTACCGCCGGAAGAGAAAATACACGAGTATGGCGCCTAAATTACAAGCCAGCCAGCTGACCAGCATGCCGCCGATCACATGAAATTCGGAGACATGCAGAACAATCAATATCGCCAGCGGAAAAAATCCGAACAAACTCTGCAGAATCGTGAGTGGTATCGTTGCTAACAGAATATACGGCCCGTTCAGCCCAAGACTTTGCAGCAGCCAATCAATCCAGCCGTTTATGACCTCCGTCATGGAGCCGTCCCCTTTCGTGACTCCTTTCAGCATCAGCTCCGCTGAGTCCTTATAAATCACTAATTCTTCAAGAAAAACACCCCTTACGGGGTGTCTGTTGATGATCCTGCTAAAGAATGTGTTATCGCGGGAACAATGTCCGGCTACAGGTTACAAAATTGTAGCCTTATGTTGACCTAATCATAGCACACATCTTAACCCGCTGCAAAATGACTCTGCAGTACCGGCACAGTTATTATTATTCTGCAGAAATCCAAGTATTCACTTTATCCTCATTCGCTTCTACCCAGCTCTTGGCAGCATCCTCAGGCGATTTCCCGGCTTGAATCTCCACCATAACCTGGGCCATTTCCTCAGGTGTCCATGTGAATTTATCGAGGAAGTTGTACACCTCCGGCATATCTTCCTTCAATCCTTTGCGTACCATAGTGTGAATCTGCTCCGCTCCGCCATATACGTTTTTGGGATCTTCCAGATACTTCAGATCCATATTGGCGAACATCCAGTGCGGCGTCCAGCCCGTTACTACAATCGGCTCATTATTGGTGTATGCCTTCCCCAATTCTTGAACCATAGCGGCCGACGAGCTTTCCAGCAGCTTATAATCACTCAGTTTATAGTCTGTGAGCGCCTTTTCGGTGGCCATCATAATTCCTGCTCCGGGTTCAATCCCGACAACCCGGTTGTTTAGCGCTGCTGCCATTTCCGGATTGTTCAAATCCTCAATGGAGTTGATGTCCATATAAGTGGGAACAACCAGACCTGTCTTGGTTCCTTCCAGGTTGGCCCCAAGATCCTCTATATCTTTTCCATACTGCTCCAGATAGGAAGCATGGGTGCTCGGCAGCCAGGCAGCTACCATTCCATCCGCACTTCCGTCCGCAATGCCGGCCCACATCGGTCCAGCATCAACCTGAAGCATTTCCACCTTCGCATCCAGCTTGGACTCCAGAACCTCTTTGACTACATACGTGCTGGCAATTTCCGAATCCCAGGCCACATATGCCAGCTTCACGGATTTTCCTTCACTTGATGAACAGCCGGCAATTGCAAATACCAGCAACACCGTCAACAGCAAACCGAATCCTTTTTTCTTCATCTAAATAAAACACTCCCGTCATTATTGTTTAGGTTTAACCAGCTTCTGCGTCAAACGGTCAAGCAGGATCGCTATAATTACAATGGCAATCCCTGCTTCGAAGCCTGCGCCAGTCTTAGCCTGGGATACCGCCCGGTATACATAGGCCCCTACCCCTTGTGCGCCGATCATCGACGAAATGACGACCATCGACAGCGACAGCATAATCGTCTGATTAATACCGGCCATAATCGTTGGCATGGCAATCGGAAGCTGCAGCTTAAACAGCTTCTGGCTCGCCGTCGAACCGAACGCATCCGCAGCCTCTACGAGTTCCGGCGACACCTGGCGTATCCCCAGGTTCGTCAGACGGATCGTAGGTGGAATAGCAAATATAATAGAAGCAATGACTCCGGGAACTACGCCAAGCGAGAAAAAGGATACCGCCGGCAGCAGATACACAAATGCAGGCATCGTCTGCATAAAGTCCAGTATCGGAGTCACAATATTTTGAACAGTCTTACTCTGCGCGCAAAACACGCCAACCGGAACACCAATCAGCACAGCAAGCAGTGATGCAGTAAGCACAAGGGCCAGGGACTGCATAGAAGGATCCCATAGACCCAGATTGTCGATCAGCAGCAGCCCGATCACTGCGAATAAAGCCATCCGCCATTTGCCGATCCAGTAAGCCAAGGCGGCGATAATCACCGTGAGGACGATAGCCGGAAGGAAGGTTAAAGCCGCATCGATTCCGTCCACCATACCTCCAATAACCGCATGAATGAGATCAAAGAACGGCCCGAAATACGTAGTCAGCCAGTCCTCCAGCCATTCAATCCCCTTGCCTATAGGTAATTTAGGTAAATTCATGAACCGATGCCTCCTTCCGGTACCGCATTGCCTGCAAGGGCGGAAAGTACTGCCCCTTTAATCACAATGCCCTTTAGCTTATCCTCTTCATCCACTACCGCAACCGGCAGATGTGTCTCGGACATCAGCTCGAACAGGTCGTTCAGCAGCGTGTCCGGACGTACACGGGGAATTTCACGGACCATCACTTCAAGAATGCTTTTATTCTCCTTGAGTGCCTCCAGCGCGTTCTCTGCCGTAAGTACGCCTTGCAGCTTCATTTCATTGCTCGCCACATAGAGACTGGATACGCCGCTGTCCCGCATCAGCTGAAGCGCAACACGCGGACCGCGTTCCGGCCGGATCATTTCCGGCTGGCGCATCACATGCGCAGCTGTCAGGACTTTCGACAAGTCTACATCCTCCACAAACCGCTCCACATATTTGTTCGCAGGCTGAATAAGGATCTCTTCCGGAGTGCCGATCTGGACGATCACCCCATCCTTCATCAAAGCAATCCGGTCACCGATCCGCAGGGCCTCATCCAGGTCATGCGTAATGAACACGATCGTCTTCTTCACTCTTGCCTGCAGCTCCAGCAGCTCCTGCTGCATATCCTTGCGGATCAGCGGATCAAGCGCACTGAAGGCTTCATCCATCAGCAGAATATCGGGGTCATTGGCAAGACCGCGCGCAAGACCCACACGCTGCTGCATGCCTCCGCTCAATTGATCAGGGCGGTGGTTCTCCCAGCCTTTAAGGCCTACAAGCTCCAGTGCCTCCATGGCAAGCCGGGTTCTCTCTTTTTTCTCCACGCCCTGTACTTCAAGACCATATTCGGCATTAGCCAGCACCGTGCGGTGCGGAAACAAGGCAAACTTCTGGAAGACCATGCCGATATTTTTACGCCGGAACCGGCGCAGCTCTTCGGGATTCATTTTGACCACATCATTGCCTTTAAAAAAGACCTGGCCCCCTGTGGGCTCAATCAGACGGTTCAATAAACGGACTAGCGTGGATTTGCCACTGCCTGACAAACCCATGATGACAAATATTTCTCCTTCTTCGATGCTGAATTCAGCCTTGTTGACACCAACCGTCAATTTGGCTTCACGGGCAATCTTCTCTTTAGACCAACCTTGTGCTAGTAATGGGAGTGCCCGTCCCGCATCATGACCGAATACTTTGGTAAGTTCTTTTACCTCTATAATTGCCATGGTGACCTCCTTCTTCCCCTTATATTTCACGTTTGTGCTCCTCAACAAGTGTAACGGAGTTGTGAAAAGCGACGCAAAGTGCATATTCGCTAAAAAATTAGTGTACAGTTTTAACTTTACGTACTTTACGTATAGAATACTCTGTTTTACGCCATATTCCGTTCTGCATGAATTCTTTACTTATTGCAGCAGATTTGATTACAATACATTGGAGAGGTTTGCAGTTTATTAGCCTAATCCTCAGGAGGGACATCATGAACGATTTAGAAGGGCTTCCGCCCGAGCAAATAGAGAAAATCAGCAAGGTCCGCGAGCGGGTCATTGATTCCATTGGCAAAAACATGGATTTGTACGGAATCACCCTATCCATTGGGCATTTATACGGTTACATGTACTTTAATCAAGGCCCCGTAACGCTGGACGAGCTAAGCCGTACGATGGGAATGAGCAAAACATCCATGAGTACAGGAGTGCGCACCTTACTTGACCTGAAGATGATCGACAAGGTGTGGGGAAAAGGAACCCGAAAGGATCTGTTCGAGGTCGTTCCCGACTGGCATCAGAATTTCAGTGACTATTTCTCAATTAAATGGAGAAAAGCCGTCGAGGGAAATATGTCCGCACTGGCTAAATCGCTTGCTGAAATCAAACAAATAAAATCCGAGTATGCTGACAATCCGGATGTTGAGAAGCTCCTGAATACAGACGAAGCAAAAATTGAAGAAGCCATCAAGTACTACCGCTGGCTGCTGAAGCTGATTGAAGCCCTGGAAACCGGTAAGATATTCGACTTCATTCCCAAAGAAAAGTAAGCACGGAGCGTGAGCTCCCTGCTGCACCGCATAATAAATACGGCCATGGCCCCGCAAAGGGGCTATGGCCGTTTATTATTTACCATTTGCTGCGGATTTATAAATGAAAATTCAGACCGAAATCAGTTTCGGAAATAACGGCTGCGGATTGACTTGTATCAACAAGTTTAATAGACTAGGAATAACTGATTTTTGCAACGGATAAAGTGTAAAGCGATGGACCAAAACCGCAGTATATCAGTCTTTTTCCCGGAATTCATGATCAGTCGGAGGGTGGCTTTACCATGCAAATGAATATTAAAAAGATTGCCGAAATGGCAGGTGTTTCCGTCTCAACGGTTTCGAAAATCATGAATAATTACAGCGATGTTTCGGAAAAAACGAAACAGCGGGTGCTGGAGATTATCGAACAAACCGGATATTCCCCCTCGAATTCCGCGAAAACACTGGCCACCAAAAAATCGAGTCTGATCGGGGTCATTTTTGCCGGTGAATTTAATGTCGAATTTACCCATCCTTTTTTCATCGAGGTGCTGAATTCCTTCAAGAAACAGATGGGTGTGCTGGGGTACGATCTGATTTTTTTCTCCAACGAGAAATTTATCAGCAGCGGTGATTATTTCGCGCGCTGCCAGCATTTTCATGTGGACGGCTGCGTGATCATCTCCGGGCAGAAGATGGAGCCCGCAATCCGCGACCTCGATATGAGCAGCATTCCCTGCATCGGCGTAGATCTGGAGCTTAAGGGTAAAAAATCCGGGTATGTGATGTCGGACAACTATCAAATCTCCTCCAAGGTCGTGGAGCATTTCTATCTGCTGGGCTACAGGGAGCTTGGCTTTATCGGCAGTACGGCGGATTCGGATATTTCCAACCGGCGGGAAGCAGGGTATATCAAGGCAATCGAAGATTTTGGTCTGGCGATGAATCCCACGTGGTTCGTACATGGAGAGGATTTCTTTGAAGCCAGCGGTTATGCGGCCATGCAGCCTCTCATCGAGAAAGGCAGCCTGCCGCAAGCGATCTTTGCCGCTTCAGATTTGCTGGCACTTGGGGCCATCCGCGCCTTGAAGGAGCACGGACTGCGCATCCCTGAGGATATCGCCATCATCGGCTGTGACGATATTGAGGCCTGCAAATACACCAGCCCTACGCTGACTACGATCCGCCAGAACAAAGAACGGCTTGGCGTACTTGCAGCTCATATGCTGTTCGATCTAATTAACAATCAATCAGAAGGCGGTTCGTTTGTCGTTGAACCGGCGCTAATCGTCCGCGAATCCTGCGGCAGCCGGTTGAATGCTAAACCTCACCAATCCTCTTTATAAGCCCCTCGTTCGAAATCGTCCTTAAACTTTTTGTCCCTCTCTGCCGCATGTTTCTGCACTGAAGGAGAATTGACAATTTTACGGACGATCCAATACAACACTATAAGAAATACGATACCAAACAAGATTTCGATCACTGGCAATAGTCGTGCCTCCTTTGTCTTATAGATTAAAAGCTTGATCAGCTTTTGCCTATAAGAATATTCATACCGGCTGATCTCTTGCACCCGGTCTACGCTTCTGATGGTCTACGCTTCTGACCGGCTTCGTTTCAGGACCCGGTTCACCTGCTCTGAACTCAGCATCATCAATAGCAAAAACGCCAATACGATGGCCGGAAACAGGCTGATGCTAATTCCCGAAGCGATCAGACCAAACAATGGGGGCAGCAAGGTTGTTCCTGTATAGGCGACTGCCATCTGGTACCCCATTAATTGCGCGGAGTTCTCTTTGCCGAAACGGGCCGGTGTTTCATGAAGCAGCCCGGGATATATCGGCGCAAGCCCCAGCCCGATCAGGATGAGTCCAACGAGGGTCATAACATCAGGCAGTGGAAGAAGTAACAGCAATCCTCCCAAGGCAGCTATAAGCTGACCCGCCAGAATCAGCACCCGGTTGCTGATCTTTAGGGTCACAAATCCGGTAATCAATCTGCCGATTGTGATTCCGCCATAGTACATAGAAATCCAGCCTGCGGCTAATTCGGCTGACACCTCTCTTGCCCCTACTAAATAGCTGGCCCCCCATAACCCGACCGTGGATTCGACACCGCAATAAAACAAGAATGCGAGAAGCGAGAATTTAACGCCTTTGAGACGAGTGGGATGAACCTTCACTTTGGCAGGCGGGGAACTGATGCCGGTGTGACTCCCCTCGAGCCCGTCAGACTGGGTTTCGTTCGAATTCCCAACCTCTGCAGCATGATGCAGTTTCGCTACCCGCTTCCATAACGGAAGGGTAACAAACAAAATGGTTACCAGACCGAACTGGATAATTGAAACGGCCGAATAGCCTTCTCTCCACGAATTGTGGTTCGCAATATAATAGGACATGATCATCGGCCCCGCCGTTGCACCGACACCCCAAAAACAATGCAGCCAGCTCATGTGGTGCGCTTTGTAATTATCGGCTACATAATGGTTGAGCGCAGCATCTACCGCTCCGCCTCCAAGCCCCAGGGGAATAGCCAGAACCGCCAACCAAACCAGTGAAGGCGCGAAGGAAAAGCCCAGCAGCGCACCAGCGGTCATACAGCAGCTGATCAGGGTAATCGTCCCTGTGCCCAGCTTTTTAATGATGCTGCCGCTTACCAGACTTGAGACGATGGTCCCTCCGGCAATGATCATGGAAATGAGACCCGCCGATCCAAAGGGAGCGCCGATTTCCAGATGCAGCACCGGCCAGGCGGACCCCAGCAACGAATCGGGAATGCCCAAGCTGATAAATGAAAGATAGATAATGATTAGAAACCAAGTTGCCATAGTTATGTTTCTTCCTCTCTGTGATTTCCCGGATAACAGGGCATTAATTGCCCCAAATATCAGGCTCCAGCTGTTTTAAGGTTAGCCAGCGCATGCCTGCCTCAAAGTCTTCATGAAATGAATCGAGCAGAATGATGCTGGGCATGGAAGGCATTGCATGTTGAGTTCTGTACAATTCCCAAGCGCTGCCCCAGGTTTTCTCATCCATCAGGCTCTGGTAAATAACAATTTCATCAGGAGCAAGCACAACATTCACCGTATGAATAATCGTGCAGGCTGCCTCTATAAACATCTCAGTCTTGACCGGATTGTTCCAGTCCACCTCCACCGGAAGAAATTTAATTTCACCGGCCATGCCGTCTTTGCCCTTCACTACACTCCCGTTCAAATAAATCCCCATGCCGGGAGGATAGGATCTTGGAAAATATACACCAAGCACACATTGATTATCATCTTTCTCGGTTCGGGAACAGTACCCGCTGATCGCAGCATTCACATCGTTTTCCAACACAACCGGCAATCCAAATTGCTCCTGTATAACTTCGCTCAATCTTACGCCTTTCAGCTGGTCATGACTGCTTACTTTGATTTCCCCATTGACTGACTGGCCGGGAATACCGATCCCAATCACCTTGATGGTAGGGTGTTTCGACAAATATTGCTCAATCAATTCATAAAACCGTTCAAGATTGAACAGCGGTATGCCGTATTCTTCCCGCTCTATAATCTCATCCCCTAAATTAATTACCGTCACAACAACTACATCCTCACCCTGCTTCTCATTCATATGAATGACCAGCGCCAGGCTAAATCCGTAATTGTAACGGTAAGTAAGCGCAGGTCTGCCCCCATTGGATGGGACCGTTTCGTCTTCCGACAATTCACCGAGCTGAACCAATTCCTTGACCAGTGAATTAATAGTAACCACGCTTAGCTTGGTCAATGCGGCCAGCTGTGACTTAGATCCCGTTCCAATCTGTTTCATGGCCTGCCGCACAAGGTTGAGATTAATATCTTTGATTAAGTAACCGTTCGCCTTCTCCATAAGCATCCTCCGACATATAATAAAGTCACTTAATAAACCCTATTTAATTAGTATGCAGCGAGTAGTCTGTCCTTGTCAAGCCTATAAGGGGCAAGTGGAGATCTGAACACAAATACATCATTTAGGCCATAAAAAACCAGCCGCTTCCGGGGAAGACGGCTGGTTCCGGTTAAAGCTGCGCCGGAAGCCCGACCTGCGGGTCCAGCGCCAGCTTTAGGAGTTGACCGGCATGGGCCAGACCCGCGCCGAATCCGTACAATAGAATCTGCTGTCCATTCAGCACTTTGCCCTCGCGGACACCCAGGTCCAGAGCGAGCGGTATGCTTGCGGCCGACGTATTGCCGAAATATTCAAGGCTGTACAGAGCCTGCTCAAGAGGATAATCCAAGCGCTCACAAATGGGCTCGATCATCCGCAGGTTGGCGCTGTGCGGAATCAGCCAGTCCACTTGCGCAAGCTCTGCCCCCGCATTTTTAAGCACCTGCTGGATGCCTTGGGGGACGGTTCTTACCGCCCAGCGGAAAACCTCCCGGCCATTTTGCACCAGCTTGCCTGAATTCATCAGTTCAATACCGTTCACCTTATGCGACAGGCCCGTGCGGTACACATGATGTGCTCCGCCGCCGTCACTGCCCAGATGGAAGCCGAGGAAGTTGTCCTCCTGCTCACCGCTCTCCACAAGAACCGCCCCGGCCCCATCCCCAAAAAGAATACAGGTGCTGCGGTCGGTATAGTCCGTAATTTTGGACAGCGCATCTGCCCCAAGAACCAGAACCTTGCGGTGCAATCCTGATGCGACATAAGCGTGGGCCGTATGCAAGGCATAGACAAAACCTGCACAGGCGGCGCTCATATCGACAGCTCCGGCGGTAAGCGGAATCCCCAGACGGTGCTGAATTATGGATGCTACAGAAGGAAAAGAAAAGTCAGGCGTGCTGGTAGCCACAATAACCATATCCACGTCCCCGGCAGATTTGCCATAACGCTTCAGCAGATCCTGCGCGGCGGAAACACATAAATCGCTGGTATATTCATCTTCACGGCTGATTCTCCGCTCGCGGATTCCGGTTCGCTGGACAATCCACTCATCGTTCGTCTCTACCATCTGTTCCAAATCGCTATTGGTCAGCCTCTGGACTGGCACATAAGATCCAATCGCTGTAATTTTCGCACCCGTCAATGAAATCACCTCTTTAATAGTATCTGGTCTTAGTACTTGGTACTAATTATATGCGATACCTGCTAATATTGCAAAGGAAAAAGCCGTAAAGTGAATATTTCCCTGGACTCGCCGAAGATCAAAAAAAAGAACTATGGCCTAAACAGGCCACAGTTCCTAGTAAACATATTAAACAAAAGATAAACGGGTAAGCGGCAGCATAGCTTAGGTACAGCACCGTAACATTCCGGTGTATGCTCTTAGCATCGTGCAACTATGTGTTTGCCGGCTCTACTTCCACCTGCTCCACCAGCTTTTCCGGTTGGGCGGTGTTTCTTGAACGGCAGTTGATGATTTCAACCTCTTCACCATTCTCGATATAAAAGGCCGGGCCTTCATGATTCTCAACCGTCACCTGCTGGAACCGGACATCCCGTACATTCCCCAGAAAAAATCCGCGGTTGTTCATATCCTCAATGCCTGTCATCATGTCGGGCTGGCCGGGAACGGCATTCTTGGCCATTGAAATATCGACATTCGAAAAGGTAATCTCCGAAACATACTGCTCCGCCAGCCCATACAGGAAACCTGCAGCCGCATGGACACCCCGTGCGGTAATACTCTCAAAATGAATCCGTCTAAACGTTGGCGTTTCCGCCGTAACGGGATACGGATTTTTGTCCCAGACATATTTCTCTTTGCCGCGGGGCCCGCAGAAATAATACAGGTTAAGTGTAAAGGGGCAAATCACGTCCTCCATCACAATGTTGCTGACGCGGATATCCTCAATCGTCCCTCCGCGGCCCCGTCTGGACTTCATGCGAATGCCGCGGTCGGTCTGCTTGAACACGCAGTTGCTGATCGTCACATTGCGGATATCGCCGCTCATTTCACTGCCCAGCACCACCGCCCCATGGCCGTGATTCATCGTACAGTTGGTGATGGTTATATTCTCGCAGGGAATCCGCTCTTTCGTATCCTCAGTTCCCGCCTTGATTGCAATGCAGTCATCGCCTACATCAATATTGCAGTTGCTGATGCGTACACCCGAGCAGGATTCCGGATTAATGCCGTCCGTATTCGGTGAATCCGCCGGGTTCAGGATCGAGATATTGTCGATCGTCACATTGCTGCAGCAGATCGGATTCACCGTCCAGCTCGGTGAGTTCAGCAGCGTTACATCCTTGATCGTAACCCGGCTGCAGTTGTTAAATCCGATCAGCGTTGGACGGGGATACTCCAGCGCCTCCGGGTGATTCCTGTGCTTGTTCCACCAAGGGGCGCCATTGCCCTCCAGAGTTCCACTTCCGGTAATGGATATATTCACTAGATCCTCCCCGTAAATGCAGGACGCATGCACTTGCCGTTTCACGCCTTCCCATCTGGATTCCACAGCCGGAAAGTCCCCGGGCTCGGTGCTGAATGACAGAACCGCCCCGGGGCTTAAGTGCAGCTCTATGTTGCTGCGCAGCAGCACCGCCCCTGTTCTGAATGTCCCCGCCGGGATAACTACCGTTCCGCCGCCGTCTCTGCTCGCTGCCGCAATGGCATCCGCAATAGCTCCCGTTGCCGGCACTGGACTATCCCGCAGCGCTCCGTAATCCGCAATGTTATACATGGGTCCCCCTTCCTCTCGAGCAGCGCTCCAACCGCTGCAGAGCTTCCCGCTTCATCCTCTTACCTTCTGTACAAAGACTCCATCTCCACACAAGCCATGACGAGTGCCCCCACCCCATGCAGATCATTGCTGACCTTAGGCCGGGTGACATAATTCTCATAGTCGCCCGCCGAAGTGCCGATGCAGATATCCGGCAGGATCACGCGGCCCTGATCATCCTGCTGAAGCACCGAGATCAGGCCTTCATAGCCTTTTTGGGCTGCTGTCACCGCTGCTGCTTCTTCAGTAGCCAGACCCAATTTCACCGCTTTGGCGATGGTGTAGACGAACAGGCAGGACCCCGACGTTTCCAGCCAGTTATCCGGCTCATCGCCCTTATCCACGACCTGGTACCACAGCCCGCTGTCCTTATCCTGATAACGGATCAAGGCCTGCACGAATTCGCTTAGCGCAGCAGCCAGCTCCGCGCGTCCCGGTTCATCCGCCGGCAGCAGGTCCAAAAATTGCGACAATGCCAGACCGTACCAGCCCAGGGAGCGGCTCCAGAACTCGGGGGAGCAACCCGTTTCGGGATGAGCCCAAGGCATGCGCCGGCTCTCATCCCAGGCATGATACAAGAGGCCGGTAGCTTCATCCTTCATGTATTTGCGCATCAGCTTCTCCTGATGCAGCACGGTTTGCCGCAAGCCGGCTTCCCCGTAGGCATTGGCATATTTCAGCGAGAAGACTCCAGCCATATAGAGCCCGTCAAGCCACATTTGATAAGGATACTTATCCTTGTGCCAGTATCCGCCTTCGGCGGTTCTGTTTACTGTCAGCAGCAGATTTCTCAGCTTATCGGCAGCCGTCCGGTACTTGCCCTTTCCGGTCCGTTCATGCAGCGTGAACAGCAGCAGTCCTGCCTGAACTGCATCCAGCTCATCGCGGGCAAAATAGAAATTGCCCTGATCATCCACCTGATCATCCACATATTGACCGATGTACTCCAGATAGCGGTCCTCCCGGACAGCTTCCCAGAGCAGCTCCATCCCGCACAGAAACACGCCTTGATGGTAATGCCAGCGATGTGCAGGAGGAAGTTCTCCCGCTTGATAAGTATCCATTAAAGAGTCACAGGCTTTTTTTGCCCATTCCATGGGTGTTTTCGGCAGACTGCCTATCATCTTACTACCCCTTCCAACATAAGAATACCTGTCCTTTGGCGGTTAACCCTTCATTGATCCCAGCATAGCCCCTTTGGCAAAATGCTTCTGCAAAAACGGATAAACCATCAGAATCGGCAGGGTTGCCACCACGATAACGGCCATCTTGATCGTCTGATCCGGCGGCGGAACCGCAGCATCGAGCGAAGAGCTGTAATCCATCCCGCTGGCCAGCACGACAATTTGTCTCAGCAGCACCTGGATCGGCCATTTGGCGCTGTCATCCAGATACAGAATGGCACTCATATAGGTGTTCCAATACGTCACTGCATAGAACAGGGAAATTGTCGCAATCGAGGGCAAAGATAACGGCAATACAATCCGGAACAGGATGCCGAAGTCGTTGCAGCCGTCAATTTTGGCGGATTCCTCAAGGCCTTCCGGGATATTCTGAAAGAAGTTTTTGAGAATAATCATGTTAAACGCACTGATTGCCGAGGGAAGGATGAGCGCCGCATAGGAATCAATCAGCCCCAGCTCCTTCACCACCAGGAACGTAGGAATCATCCCGCCGTGAAACAGCATCGTGAACACAACCAGAAAGTTAATAACATTGCGCCCGTCCAGATCCCGTCTGGAGAGGCCGTAGGCCATTAAAGCTGTTATAAACATACTGAATACTGTACCGATGAGCGTAACCCCAATCGAAACTCCCAGTGCTCTAAAAATCGTATCCGTCGAGAAAATAAACTTGTACGCCTCAAAGCTCCATACTTTTGGAATCAGCACAAATTTGTTGGCCGCGAGCTCCGCACTGGTTGTGAAGGAGCCTGCCACCACATGGATAAATGGAAGCACCGTCACCAGTGCAATGAGGGCCAGCAGCGTAAAGTTAACAGCAGCAAAAATCCGGCCGCCGATCGTTCTGTCTTCTACCATTTGAATTCCTCCCGCATTTCTCTCAATAAACGCCTTCTTCTCCCATTTTCTTCGATAATTTGTTGACCGACATGACCATAATGAGTCCAATCACCGATTTAAAGAAGCCGATAGCCGTACTGTAACTGAATTGTCCTTGTCTCAAACCTGCGGTATACACGTACGTATCAATAATTTCCGCCACTTCCCGGTTCATGGAGTTGAGCAGCAGATAAGCGTGTTCAAATCCAAGATCCAGCACGGAACCGATTTTCAGAATCAGCAGTGTAATAATGACGCTTCGGATCGCCGGAAGGGTAATGTGCCAGACCTGTCTCAGCCGGCCGGCTCCGTCCATGCGCGCAGCTTCGTAAAGTCCGGGATCTACAGCCGCAATGGCTGCGAGATAAATGATGGTGCCCCAGCCTGCTTCTCTCCAAATGACCTGAATGATATACATTGGCCTGAACCAGTCGGGATTCAGCAGGAAATTCACCTTGGGAAGGCCGAAATAGACCAATAGCTCGTTAATAATCCCTCCGTCCATCGTGACCATAACGAAAGTAATGGAGACGACGATAACCCATGACATAAAGTGGGGCAGATAAACGAGTGTCTGGAACAATCTTTTGAAAAATGTGCCTCTCAGCTCATTCAGCATCAGAGCAAGGATAATCGGAATCGGAAAATAAAAGATGATATTCATCCCGAACAAAATCAGCGTATTCCCCAGGATATTGAGAAAATCCGGCTCCGCGAACAGCCGCTTGAAATGCTCAAGCCCTACCCAATTGCTGCCGAGGATCCCCTGATAAGGCTTGTAATCCTGAAAGGAAATGACCAATCCGTACATTGGAAAGTATTTAAAAATAACAAAAAACAGCACTCCCGGTATCAGCATGACGTAAAGCAGTTTATTTCTCCACAGCCGCTTTTTGAGTTCACTGCTGCTTTTGTATTTTTTGGGCTCCAGCTCAGGAATTGCGCTGGGCTGAGCGGTGACTTCCTGCATAACACTCTTCCTTTCTGCTTCATAAATTGATCATCTGACTGCCGGTTTCGTATGAATCAGAAGGCTGCTGAAGCTGCTTCGGCAGCCTTCTTCACTGGGCCTTAGCCTAACCGTTCATGACTGTCATCCTATTTCTTGTATGCGGCGTTGTATTCTTCGATAATGGCTGCGCCGCCCCGGCTCTTCCAGGATTCCACTTCTTTTTCGAATCCGGCCCTGTCCAGCTGTCCATAGATATAATTGTAGGTAGCATCCGTAATAATCTGTTGAAGCTCAACGCCCTTGGAGGTGTAGGTCGCCGAATCCAGGGCAGCCGTAGGGTCAGCCACTCCGAATTTGACGTTCTCCAGCGCCAGTTCATCAGCATGAATCCGGCCTGGCAGCACGTTCAAAGGCTGGTACATCCCGTTGGTTTCGTATTCACCGATAACGCTGTCCTTATAGCCTTTAACCTCGCGTTCAATCAGCTCTTTGTCATCCGCCGGTTTCGCTTTGCCGTCTTCAACGGTGTAGTGAGTGCCTTCAATCCCCCAGTACATCAGGTTGGCAACCTCAGGAGTCATCATCTTGTCAAAGAACGCCAGAATCTTCTTCAGCTCGGCTTCATCCTTGACTGCGCCTTTCGGGAAGAGGACCACGTTGTTATAGCCCGGAATCATCCATTGGGTAATCTTTCCATCCGGTCCGGCGACCATACTGTGCGCATCCAAAACGGCATCCGGGACATTCTTGATCAGATCCTTATTGAGGTTATCAATATCAGGCATGGATCCGCCGATATACAGGCCCGCTTTACCGCTGGTGAACATATTTACAGCATCTGTTTTACTGGTAGCCGCGAAATCCTGGTTCATGTACTCGGCATCACGAAGCTTTTTGAAGTAGTCCATCGCATCGATATATTGCGGGAACATAAATTCCGGTGCAAGCTGGCCATCCTTCTCGCCCCAGTTGTTCGGGGTTCCGAACCAGGAGGAGACCGTTTTGAAAGCTCCGTATACCAGCTCGTTCCGGTCCACAATCCCTGTGGTGTCTTTTTTGCCGTTGCCATCCGGATCCTGTTCCGTAAAAGCCTTCGCCATGGCGAACAGCTCATCCAGATTCGCAGGTGCCTTCAGCCCCAATTTATCTGCCCAGTCCTTGCGGTAAATGATCCCTTGACGCGCCAGCGGCCGTCCGATATACACGGTGTACAGCTTGCCGTCCACTTTGGTGTTATTGAGGATTTCCGGCTTCAGCTTGTTCAGGTTCGGGAATTCCGTCAGATAAGGGCCGATCTCCCAGAACTGTCCATCCTTGATCGCTTCCTTCATCTGCAGGAAGGTCGTCTGATTCTTCAAATAGGTCACCTGCGGCAATGAACCTGTGGCAAACGATGAATTCAGCTTTTCTTCATAGGTATCCGCCGGGAAAAATTGATAGGTCAGCTTCGTATTGGTCAATTTCTCCACTTCCGCTTTGATTGTGTCCGGTGGAGTCTCTGTCGTGTTCAGTGGGAGCATAATCTTAATTTCTGTCGGTTTCTCCGGCTCTGGTGCCGGTTCTGTTGTCGCGGTGTTGGTCCCCCCGCTTGTACCGGGATCTTTTGTCGCCGCTGCTTCCTTATTGTTGTTGTTGTTGCCTGAACACGCTGTCAACATGCTGAACGTTAACAGTGCACTCAGGAGCAGGGTGAAGGATTTTTTCTTCATACCATTTTGACCTCCGTTTGACTTGTATTGGTTACAAGCAACACACTACAGCCTCGGCCAGGTTTCGAATACAATCATTTACTCATAATAGGGCGTTTGGGGGTGGGGTGTGAGCAAATGATTATTGGGTTATAAATGGAAAGGAAAACCGGATGATAGGGGGGATGCTGTGAGGAGGGACTGTGGGAGGGGCGGATTAATCGGGAGGGAGTTTGGGAGCGGTGGGGGTAACTGCGGGGAATGTTTGGACTTCCGGTCGCTGTTATGTTTGGATTTCCTGATTTGAACCGCTGGCGGCGGTAGAAATCCAAACATAAAGGCGATCGCTGCCGCTCCTCCAGTTCCAAACTTCCCCTTCGTTACGTTTACCTCTCCAAGGGTTTTCCTTTCCATTTATATGGAAAGGGGCAGAGTGAAAACCACCGCTGGTTTCTGCGGTGGGAGAAGTTACTTGCGATGGATGGAATTTAGGATGTGTAGCAGCTGTTAGTGGGAATGGGTTAGGTAGAGTGAACATAGGGCGTGCAAGGAACAGTTAGTTGGAACGTCATGGCGCGGGCGGGGACGGCAAGCCGACACAAGGCAATTCTACTACGACAATCCGTTGTTCCTTCGGATAGGTGCGGATCAACTTCAACACGCCCTGAATCGCGTCACCACCGCCGATATTGGCAAAGGCAATGACCTGCGCCTTGGTTTTCATATTCATATGGTTTGCTCCTTTCTTAGTTGCTACGGTGCCTGGTTTCTCCTTTGTGACAGGTTCCACGGTACACCCAGCCCTCCAGTGTTTTTTCTAAGGTGTGATAGGTTCCTTTGCCATCTACATAATCAACAGGGGATTCACCCATTTGGATGAGATTCGCTCTCCAAAATGCCGGAGGCATGACATTCAAGAAGTGCTCCGATATTTCCTCATCCACTACACCCCCGGGTTGAAGGTAATCTTTTAGTTCCCCTTTCCAGTTTTCATAGGTCTTCAAACCTTATTCCCTCCTAATGGTACATTTTAGATTTTCCCATGCCGCAACCAATGTGCTCACAGCTTGATCTGGCCCGTGCCAAAACAGGTTTGGCAGCAATGCCTTAATTTCCTGATCAAACACTTCGATAGGTGCTGAGTCAAAAGCTATTTGATCAGTCACAGAGGGAGATGTACCTTCATCCACAACCTCTTGCACCGCTTTGCGGACAGTTTCTTCCAGTGAGCATTGCTGCAGGCCGAATTTCACTTCCCGCAACATCCCCACATCTCGCCAATCCAGTTGCCTCCGCTTTCCTTCCCGGTTAATGGGGTAACCTTGTTCTTCAAGCAAGACAACCCAGCGCCTTAACGTACTGACCGGAGTATCTAACAATTCCCCTGCTTCTTTAAACCCAACTTCTTGCACAACACTCCCTCCTTGAAATACAAAGACCGCTCCGGCTTGGACACGGAAACGGTCTCTTTTTGAGTTCTTTCATAATCTAAGATTACCTGAATTTATCTACTCAAACGTACTCAAAAAGTACTCGAAAAGTATGGGTTTTAGCTTTATTATATTTGATGTTTGTTTCATCATTGCATTCAAACGCTCGATTACTTCGTTTCTCATTTCAATGCCGCTTTTGAGTGAGTCCCTATTCTTCACCATTTTTTGGGGAGGGAAATGTTCTTGGTATCTCCTTAATTGCGTTCTATATAGAATACAATTAAAATTCAAATTTTAAATCCTATTAATTACAAAAAGATATATTCTTATGTTATTTTTACCATAAATTAGATTTACTTCTATATATATGTGTTGTATGATAAGAATGTTAAATACATTTTATGGGAGGTTACTTATGAAGAATAAGTTTTTTCTACTTCTTACCACTGTCGTCTTGGCCCTGTCCTTAACGGGAACGAGTTTTGCTTCCGAAAGCCCTTTGTCTGATAAAGCTATAAGCGGTTTAAGTTACAATTCAATTGACAATAATTTTTCTATTGGCTCAGAATTAGAAGACGTTAAAATTATAAAATCAGACACTCATCTTTCTCTCAACTATTTTTTAGAAGGAAAGAGAGTAGCAATAGAAGCTGATTATTCCTCAAATGATGATTTTCAAAATTATGAAGGCGAGGCTACAATTAATGATTTATCAAGCTATAAGGCCAGTATGATTACAAATGAATATGGCTTAAGTGGTTTAGTTTATGACAGTACGAAAAACTTGAATCATGGTTTTGTTATCGATTACAAGGGTATAGTTTCTAGTAAAAAGAATGAGCTGTCTGAGATACTCAATAACACAGGAGAAACAGAATTAACATTATTAGAAGTACCTAAGAGTGATATGATTAGCCCAATGACAACTTCTACAGATTATGTTATACACCATTCATATAAACCTGCAGAAGGAGTTGGTGTTAGATCTGGTTTTAATGAAGGTTGGGTTTATTATACTAGGTATACTAATGATCCAGATGGTATTAAAATATATTTTAATAAGATGGTCGCTTCTATTGAAACATTTGGAATGTCCATAGCGGGAATGGGAATTAAAAATGAAGATGCAATGTATACCATTCTCTTTACAACATACCAGCCAACTCAACAACAACAAACGTACCCAATTCAAGTAACTTCTACTAGTTCCAAACCTTATTACTTTTACTCTCAAAATATTACAAAAGCTATGATTCCAGGAACACCAATACCTGTATTTGGATTTTCAACGTCTGAAATTATGTTACCTTAATTATTTATAAGAGGGAGTTTAATATGGAACGTGATTGGAAAATAATACAAATTGTTGTAGTGTTACTAATACTAGCCGATGGTATTAATAATATATATAAAGTAACAAGTAACAACTTAGTGGTTATTGGACCATCTTTAAATTCGTTCTTTTATCTCCCATCAATTACTCTATCAGTATTTTTGGTATTTTCCATTATATTGTTTTTTACTACTAAAAAAATTGTTTTTTATAAACTATTAAGTTGGACAATCCTTTTATATGGAATATATTCAATTGTTTTTACACTTTTAACTTTATCACCTCTGTTCAGAGATTATTGGTATATTATGGCCTTAGGGGTATTGTTAGGAATATTTGAATTTACTGTAGGCAAAAAAATGATTGAAATTTAATCAATAACAAAATTGCTTTATTCGAGCTTGCAAGCCCATATGAACATAACCTGCAAGATCATTAATTCTCTCCGCAGAATGAATTTTTCCAACTGAGAAGAGGCCCCTGCTCATACATCCAAATGCACTTAAATTTAGGAGACGAACAATACACGGGATATGTGTGTGTTCTTCTCCTTTTTTTGTGCTTAAAAATGAATTAAGTGCTGGCCGGCTAGCGCCGGAAGAACACACTAAATTAGAGCCTTGGTCGCTGATCATTATCTCTGGTTTAGTCAGCACACTGGATAGCTTATAATCAATCACTTTATGGCTGTACCAGTCAATATTATTGATAAGGTACATACAAATAGAGTTGTGAGTTGTTAGTTGTGTTTTGTGGTTCCCGTTCTAGTTCCGGTTCATTCATAAGGATTAACAAAACAAAAAAAAGCCTGTAACCACGGGGGTTTACGGCTTTACATGGCGGAACCAGAAACGGGAACTAGAAATCAATTGAACTGACCTTGCTCGTCTTCATTTACTAAAAATCGTTGAATCTGATCCTCATCCCAGGCCAGCGTATAACCCTTTGGTACTTGTTGGGGGAAGTAAAAAATCAAGCTTCACCAGTTGGCTCATTAATTGCAATACCTTCTCCTTGCGAATGCCAAGTGCTTGCTGGATATCCGTAGAACGAGTGGATCTCGTTTGGCAAATCATCCGCTGCACTCTTAGCAGCAGTTCTTCATCACTCTCCCGTACATCTGCAAGCCAAGGCTTAAGTCCTGTTTTCGGATCATAATCAGGTGCGACTTTCCCTTCTCTACTCAGTTGTTCTACATAGGTTGCCGCTGTTACGTAATCAATGTTAAGCGCATGCTGCTACAGCCTACCCGATACACCGTTATGCTCGCGCTACCTTTTTGAGCCCCAACTAGCGGGAATCTACTGCACATTGTGCAATCAAAGTGATAAAGGGGACAATCCAGGAGACTGATTACAATCCCCCCGCCCCTCTATCCTACTTGCCCGCCTCTGCCCGGGCCTCCGCCGCGGTGTATTCCTGGATGATCAGGTTGCCGCCGCTTGTTCTCCATTTTTCCACCTGCTCGTTGAATTCCTCAACAGTGATGTTGCCGATGATGTAGTTGTAGGTCGCATCTACGATAATCGTCGACAGCTCCACATTTTTCTCATCATAGGTTGGAGAGCTTAAGCGCAGGGTCGGGTCATCCACGAGAAACTGTTCGTTATCCTTGCTGAGCTGATCGGCCAGGGCGGTCAGCTGCTCTTTTTTCTCCACTTCCATAATGTTCTTGTTGCCGAAGTCGGCGATCATCAGGGAGTAGAGCGGATTCACTTCATTTACACGCAGCTGCGAGGTCTCCTCCGGAAGAATTACCTTCCCGCCTTCAAGCTTATAATGCCTGCCCTCGAACCCGTATTTCATCAGATTGGCGACATCCCTGTCCATCGTCCGGTCAAAAAAACCAAGCACCTGCTTCAGCTCCTGCTCCGTGGCAATGGCTTTTTTGGAGAACAGGTAAAGGCCGTTGTAGTTAGGAATGGACCATACTTTATATCCGTTTGGCCCCATAATCCGGTTAATCAGTGTAAATTCAGCAGCCGGATTGATCGCCTGAGCCTCACTGGAGAGCCGCTGCACATCCGTCATACTGCCAATAAAAACACCGGCCGTTCCCCGGATAAACTTATCCCGCTGGACCTCCTTGCTGGTTAAGGCGAAATCCTGATTTATCATTTTCCCATTATATAATTTCCGCATGAAATTCATGGTGTTCATATATTCAGGGGTCACGAACTCAGGGATAAACTGATGATTCTCCAGCTTCCAGTTATTCGGAGTACCGAAATAGGAGCTGAGTGTCTTAAACACGCCGTACACGAGATCGTTGCGGTCGACCAGGCCAATGGTGTCCTGTTTGCCGTTTCCGTCCGGATCATTATAAGTAAACTGCTTCATGACCTCATACAGTGCATCCAGTGTTTGCGGCTTGTTTAACTGAAGATGGTCCAGCCAGTCTTGGCGGATGATGATTCCTTGCCGGGAGGAAGGGCGCTCAGTATACAATCCATAGATTTTGCCGTCTACAGCAGCCTGGTTAAGAATCGCAGGGTCCAGCTGTTTCAAATTCGGGAATTCCTGCAGATAAGGCCCGATCTCCCAAAAGGCTTCTGAGCGGATCGCACTTTTCAGCAGATTATAATCCGTGAACTTCACAAAGGTGACTTTGCCCAACGAATTGGTCGTCAATGCCGTATTCATTTTATCGGTGTAGACACCTTCAGGAACCCAGGTAATGTCGAGCTTAGCCCCTGTCAGCTTCTCAAGTTCCGCCATAATATCCTTGGAGGGCTGCTGAGGGAAATGCAGAGGTGCCAGGATGGAAATGAACGGCGCGGTCTCTCCGGGACCGGTCCGGGGTGACTCGTTGTCACTGCAAGCGCTTAACAAAATGAACGAGAGCAGCAACACCCAACAGCAATATCGGCGCACCGTTCTCCCTGCAAAAACTCTGGACATCCCTGTATCCTCCTAAAAGTTTGGTCAGTACATACCTAGCATAATTACGCTCATTTCCGAAATATAACTGCTAATTATTGAATAATCTTCTATCCAAAGTAATAATTAGAGATAATGATTATTGCGGCACCAGATGATTATTGTTATTATCCAAGCTGATGAATACACTTAAATGAGGCGGTTGCTACTACCCAAGTAAAGGTGCTGAAATCCAGTGAAACACTTAAGCTTCCTGAGTAAATTAACTTTATTCGCCTTTGTCATCAGTACGCTGCCTGTGGTGTTCATTGGCTCTTTCTCCTATCTCACATCCTCCAGCGAAATTCAAAAAAATGTTAACAAAAGCAAAATGGAACTGATTTTACAAATTAACTCAAATGTAGAGCATAAGCTGACTACTGTCAACCAAACCTTAAACCAGGTTGTGAATTCTTCGGTATTAAAAAAAGCACTAAATAACCCGTTAAATGTAACCGATTTCATTTTATATAATGACTTAAGAAACGAAATCCGCAATATGCAATCCTTTGATACAAAGCTCGAAGATGTGATCCTGTTAAATCAACGGCAAAATTGGATGATCAAAAACTCCGGCCTCTACCGCCTGAACGAATACAAGAACTATGAGCAGCTCTCCAATCTGATGAATGTGCCCGACAACACGTCTTGGGTGCTGAACCCTTCCTCGCTGTTCTACAGTGAGGAGAGCATCAATGTGACGGGCTGCGACTACAGCATCAGTCTGATTAAAAAGCTGCCGACCAACAAACTGCAAAAATACGGACTTGCCCTGGCGAATATTCCGGCCTGCAGCCTGCAGGACTTCATCAACTCGGAAGTAGATCCGTTCGACAGCATTATTGTGCTGAATGAGTCCGGCACCATACTGCTTCACCCGGACCGTTCGATGATCGGAGAGCCTGCGCAAAAGGGCGGATTTGCTGATCTTTCGCTCGTCTCCGATCTCAATAAACCTTCGGGACAATTCAAAACCGTCATGGACAAAAAGGACTATTCCGTCACTTATCTGCGTTCCCAATTGAACGGCTGGATCTATCTCTCGGTCACCTCCATTGAGAGTTTGACGAAGGAATCCAACAAAATCGGAACCTATACCCTGTACGTATGTGCCGTGATGCTGCTGCTGTCCATCCTGTTCGCATGGCTCGGCTCCCGCCGCATGTACAGCCCGATCGAAAGACTGCTCAACCAGATGGGGCTGCGCAGACCCGGAATCAAATCCAGGCATACGGATGAGTTTCAGTTTATCGGCGAACAGGTGCATCATTTATTTCAGTCCAAATCACAGCTGGAGAAGGAGGTCAGCCAGCATATCCGGCAGGTCCGCACCTTTTTCCTGACCAAGGCCTTTCAGGGCAATGTCAAAAAACGCGAGCTGCTCGAAGAGCTGGAGCAATATGGCTATCACACCCAGATGGAAGAATGGAAGACGATGGCTGTAATCACATTGAGCATCGACTTCTCTGAGGATACCAGCTATGAGAAAAAGGATCTCCATCTGCTGTTGTTTGCCGCGCATAATATGATCGAGGAACTGGTACCCCCGGACAGCAGGCTTGCGCCTGTCATTATGGACCATGCCGTGGTGACCTTGATTGGCAGCATGGAAGGCAATGCCGAAGCTTTTCACCGGTCGCTCTATTCACTGACAGAGAATCTGCAGCAGGAGATCAATAACTACCTGAAGCTGCAGGTCAGTATTGGCCTGAGTCTGCCCTTCCATTCCTTTGATAAAATATCCATCGCCTACAGAGAAGGCCTGGAAGCTCTGAAATACCGGATTACGCTCGGCAAAGGCATCATTATCCAATACGAGAACATCAACTCCGGCAAACATTATCTGAACCTAAACTATCCTTCGCATACCGAAAATGACCTGATGGACGCCATCAAGCTGGCCGATACTGAAAAAGCGAAGGAGCTGCTGCATAAGCTGTTCAAATGTATTTTTGCGCTGGGACTGTCCCCGCAGGAGTACCAGATTCCGCTGACCCGTCTGCTCAATAATATCCTCATTATGATGCAGGAATCGGGAATTAGCCTGAACCAGATCTATCATGTGAACGGCTCCTTATTCGAAGAACTGACCGACCTCCACATTGTAGCCGAAATCGAGGACTGGTTCTGGAGTATGGTTATTCTGCCGATGATCCGGATTTTTCACAGCCGGCAAAATGCCCAATATCACAACATTTCAGAGAAAATTATTGATATTGTCCAGCATGATTATGACAAGGATCTTACGCTGGAGGAGTGCGCTTCACGCCTTCATTACAACGCCAACTATCTCAGCAGCGTTTTCCGCAAGGAGACCCAATATTATTTCAGTGAGTACCTGGCGATGTACCGGTTCAAAATGGCCAAAAAATGGCTGGAAGAAACCGACATGCCGATCAAGGACATTGCCGCAAGGCTCAGATACAACAATTCGCAGAATTTCATCCGCTCCTTCCGGAAGCAGGAAGGGATGACCCCCGGGCAGTACCGTGACAATGCAAGCTCCAGGGCCCAAGGCGGGACCGGTTAAGCATCAGGGAATCCTCTGCCGGATATGAATCCTAAACAGCCAGATTGAGACAAGTGGAAACGGCTTTGCCGTCCTTTTTAAGGACGGTACCGTTTCAGCGAGAAATAGAAGGATAAGTTATCGTTTGAAACATATAAATTCTTATATTTTGACAAAAGCCGTCAACATTCCAGCAGTGTATGCTGAGGCTGACGGCTCTTTTGGATAATAGCAAAGGGGTGTTGATCCTATCAGGGTTACTTTCAGGCACTCTTGGGCTTACGCGCTTTTCTTGCTCTTATGAACCAAATGATGGCAACTGCCAGGATCAGCACTACACCGCCGCCGGCAATGGCGATATTCCTGACGTTTGGCACGTAAACGACCATCTCAAGCGGCTGCGAATCGGCCATTGTAATATGCCAAGTCAACGTATTTCCGTCCTGTTCGGCGGCATTGTTGGCCCCATACAAATCATAAGGAAGCGTTAATTTAAAATCGACAGCAAGGTTCTGCAGCAGCATGCGGACCAGAGATTTCGGCACGCTCAGACTCCCGATCCCGTCAATGATTTCATCCGAATAGGCATTCAGCTTCGGCTGGGCTACCACATCGTATTTGGTGTACAGCCAATTATTAACCTGTTCAACCTGCGCGTCCACAATGTCCAGCTTGCCAGCGTTTGCCTGCAGGTCTTGCAGCGAAGCATAGGCTTTGAGAAATTGATATTCTGTAGATTTGCCGTTCTGGCTTTTCTTCAGTTCAATCCCGGCAGCCTCCAGCCTGGTGGTCAGCACATCCTCCAGCTTCCCGCCAACCATCGCCTCTGCACGGGAATCCAACAGAATGCTGAACGCAAGCTCCAGACTCCCATCCTTCTTCACCGTCATATGCGCCGTACCGCTGGCACAGCCGGTAAGCAGAACAAGCATCGAAATCATCAGAACCACAAAGTAACGTTTGCGCCGCCCTAACGAGGGCAGCATCGATTGCTGCTGTTGTCTTAAGTTCAATGCCGCGCCTCCATTCTTCTTTTTCGTCTTTTTAGGATGCTGTACATGCGATATGCATTCATTCTAATCAATCCTCATATCCGCCCCGCCAAGAGCTCTCCTTCAGTTGCACCTTTTTTTCCTTTATCCTGACAAGTCAGCAAGTCGGCAAGTTTTCGAGTATTCATCCGCCAGAATAGTTCTTCTACTCGGCCTGATATAGTTGCAGGAAATACATTTATAGCGGTGCGAAGCTTTCATTCCAGAGGCAGAGTGGTTTTCTTGTGGTCTTTCAACAGTTCTAATGATAGCAGTCCGCTTCGTAGAAGTCTAAACCATTCGCGGCGTGGTTTCAAACCCTATCATTTTATCCTGTGTTCGGAAAGAGGCTTAACTTCATCGCTGACGAGCAAAATCCTACCAAGATGAAGCCACTGTCCGCAATACGTCCCCCTGCCCTACAGGGAAGTGTGCATGTAAGAATAGAATTTATTCTGCCTCCAGGCTGCGCCACCCGGTTTCAGTCATGATCGGCGCGATGGCGTTGACCGTCTTGTAGATCTCCTCCCCTATTTCAAATGTTTTCACACCCTTCAACGACAAAAAAACCTTAAAAGGCATTTCGCCAATCAAGGTTTACTGTATTTACAGCAACGGTAAGATTCCTAATATCGTAAAAAGCGCACCCACACTTATGGCAATGGTTCCGGAAAATTTAACCGATTCCAGATAGGAGTCGCTGGGATCGGAATCCCCTTTCACTTTCCATCCCACATTCATCCGCCATCCGCTTGCCGGATTCTTACGGATATATATCCCGAACGCTACAGTGGTGAGTCCGAGTATCATGATGACAATTCCGGTAATCATATGATCAGCCCCTTTTAAAATTTATACGGGCATACCCGGAATTTGTTTCTTTAAATCCCTTTTTTCGGAATGCTATTTTTTCAAATGATAAGGCACTGTAGTTATGATCACGTTCCTGCGGTAAAGCAGATGTGCGCGGATCAGCAGGCTGGACTGATTATGCAGGATGTTATGCCAGCCCTTCTTTGGAATAAACTGCGGTACAATCACGGTCACCTGGTAATTCGATTCACTCGCCTTGCGCTGCACGGTGTCGATAAATTTGGTCAGCGGATGAATGATGCTGCGGTAAGGCGAATACAGCGTCACCAGCCTCACTTCGGGATGGAATTTCTTCCACTTCTCTTCGAATATCGCATCATCCTCCCGCTCGAAAGGAACGTGGACGGCAATAATCTGTTCGGCGGACAGTGACTTGGCATAACGCAGCGAATTCTCCACCACATGCGTAATTCCGGCAACCGGGAGGATGATAATATTCCCCTCAATCGCCAGAGGCGGTTCGCAGGTCGTAATCCGCAGCTGATCAGCCACCGCTTCATAGTGCTTATGGATTCGGTAAAAGAGCAGGATAATCAGCGGCAAAAAGATCAGCACTGGCCATACCTGCGTAAATTTAGTCATGAAAAACATCATCGTGACAACGAAGCTGATCACTGCCCCGGTTGTGTTGATAATCAGCTTAGGGACCCAGCCTTCCGGCTTCTGGCGGATCCATTTGATCATCATGCCGGTCTGTGAGAGGGTGAAGGGAATAAATACGCCCACCGCATACAGCGGAATCAAATGTTCAGTCCGGCCTTCAAAAGCAATGATCAGAATAATGGACAATACGCCAAGACTGACAATCCCGTTGGAATACCCCAGCCGGTCGCCGCGGACCGTGAACATTCTCGGAATGAATTTATCCTTGGCCAGATTGACCGCAAGCAGCGGAAAAGCCGAATATCCGGTATTGGCCGCCAGCACCAGAATCAAGGCCGTTGTGCCTTGCACAAAGAAATACATAAAGTTCCGGCCAAAGACCTGCTCGGCAATTTGCGAGACCACCGTAACCTCTTCACTAGGGATGATCCCGTAATAATAAGCCAAGAGCACAATTCCGGAAAACAGGACCGCAAGTAAGATCCCCATCGCCGCCAAGGTTTTAGCCGCATTGTTCGGTGCCGGAGCCTTGAAGTTAGGAATGGCATTGGAAATGGCCTCCACTCCCGTCAGCGCCGAGCTCCCGGAGGAAAAAGCCCTCAGGAGCAGAAACAGGCTGATCCCGGCTACCGGTGTACCGATGGGGGTATGCAGTTCAGCAGGCACTCGACCTGTTAAAACGTTGAACAGACCAAGTCCGATCATAATAAACAATGCAAGAACAAATAAATAGACCGGATAAGCAAGGAAGGAGGCCGATTCTGTAACCCCCCGCAAATTCAGCGTCGTAATCAGCAGGACAAATACAACGGCAATAATTACATTATACGGATGCAAGCTTGGAAAAGCTGAAGTAATCGCGTCAGTACCGGCGGATACACTCACCGCAACCGTCAATATATAGTCGACCAATAGCGAGCCGCCGGCGATCAGGCCGGGATACTTCCCAAGGTTTTCCTTGGAAACGACGTAGGCTCCGCCGCCGTGAGGATAAGCATAAATAATTTGCCGGTAAGATAAAATCAGAGCCGTCAGCAGCACCAAAACCCCGATGGCAATCGGGATGGAATACCAGAAGGCTGCTGCACTAATGGTGATCAGAACCAGCAGGATTTGTTCAGGACCATAAGCGACAGAGGATAAAGCATCCGAAGATAAAATAGCCAGCGCTTTGGTTTTGTTCAATTTTTGTTCGCCCAGTTGATCCGACTTAAGCGGACGTCCAATTAACAATCTTTTTACCGAAGACATCATCAGCCTCACCCGCACTTTTTTAATGTTATATTACCCTTGGAAGTAAATAATAATCTGAGTCCGACCGGAGCATAAATTACCTTATTGCTTAAAGTATATCTTGATCGGTACAATTCATCCCATAAATATACATTTCAGCGACGGATTGCGCAATAGATTTAATTATGACTATCTCTGGACACCCAAAAACAATCAGCCTGAACCGGCTGCTCGTTATGAGCTGCGGTTCAGGCTGACTGGCGGATGACAACGGATTGCTTAAGAAATTACGGTCTTAACAGGAACAAATGCTGTACAATAACTGCCGCCTGCGCCCGGGAAGCCTGTGCTTTAGGCGCATAGCTGTTATTGCCTACGCCTTGAATGATTCCCGCTCCGCTCATGGCTTGAACTGCCGCCATTGCGTATCCGGAAATGTTGGATGCATCCTTGTATGCAGCGGTTTGGCCCGAACCCTGAAGCGGCAGATAGGCCTGCCGGGCTGCGCGGAATGCAAGCAGCGCCATGTCCTCACGGGTGATGGGTGCGTCCGCACTAAAGGTTCCGTCCGGTCTGCCCAGTACGATGCCCAGCTGCTGGGCTGCCGCAACGGAACTGTAATACCAGTCCTCCGGTGCAGTATCGGTGAAGGTGCTTGCCGCTTCGCTATTGTCCAAATCTAACGCCAGCATCAGCATCTTCAGGAACTCTGCCCGGGTTACCTTCAAGCTGGGCCCGAAAGTATGTGTATCCGTCCCCTCAAGGATTCCCCTGACGGCAAGTGCTTCAATACTACTCTTCGCCCATTCCAGTCCGGCAATATCGCCGAAGGTACTCTCTGCATAACCTGCAGCATATTTACTGAAATGCGCCGGACTGAAGTCCACTTTCCCGGTCAGCAGGTTGTATTTGGAATTTCTGATGACCTCCGCCTGACCCTTATCAAGGATATGATAAATGACTATTTTCTCAGCTGCAGCTGCAGCCGGACGGTCGTAGTTCAGCGATACCTTCAGGCCGCCGTCAAATTGCTTCACCGGCTGCCCGTCAACGGAGAAGCCCAGTTCATAGATATTGCCAAGGTTACCCTGAACCGTAATCTGTTCATTGCCTGATTTGGCAACAGTAAATGTAAGGCTTGAGGAAGCTGATCCGGCTGCCCGCCGAATAAGTCCCGCATCCAGCCGGAAGCTGGACAGTCCCAAATCTATCTCCACCGTCCGGATTCTTCCGGAGACAGCTTGAACCATTGCCTGCGCCGGCAGCGTCAGCTGGACGGCAGTGGTATCCGCAGGGGAGCGCACTTCAATCCGGAGTGTGTCCGTCTGGACGGCTTCCAGGGCCTTTGTGATCGTTATTGCGGATAGCTCTGCCGCGGCTTTTCCATTCACATTTGCTGCCAGGGAAACTGTAATTCCATTGACACCCGCTGTAATTTGCGGCTGTTTGCCGGTTGTCCCGGTAGACGGCAGATTTCCGCCCGGTTGCGGGGTCTGGCTACCATCCTTGATCTCCAGATTCATCGTCCCCGCAACACCCGGACTCTCACTGGAAGCTGCCTTCACGGTGATCTTTCCGGCAGCTATTGCAGTGACCAGACCCGTTTCCGTAATGGTTGCCCTGGCCGTAGAGGAACCGTCGGCATTATACACGGACCACGTAACCGTAGTACCGGTAGTGCCTACGGGCAGGACAACCGCATGCATTTGCAGCTTTTGCCCGGTCTGCAGTACACTCACGTTGCCTGCAGAAGTGACTTTTATTTGGGTAGCAACTTTAGGAATGACCCGGATAACAGCCTGCGCTTCATGCTTAATCGGGAAATTCAAGATCCCATTCGACCCGCTGAACGCAGCGAATTTCAGCGGCACTGAAATTTCAGCTGCCGTCTCCTTGGCCCGGAAGCTGATTTCGATAAATTCCTTGGCGTCGGTCAGAGCAACTCCTTCCGCTGCTGCTGCACTGACGCTGAGTTGCCCCGGATGATCTGCGGAGACAGGACTAAGCGTAATCCCCTCAACGAGACTCCGGGCGGAGATAAATTCTATCCCGGCCGCAGCATAATCCAGCGTAAAGTCCGCGGAGTATACCGACCTGTAGACGGAATCAGTAACATTGGCAATACCGACCCGGTAGGCAAATTCCTGCCCGGGCGACACGGTGACAGGCCCGTTCAGCGTCGCCGAAGGCACCCCGGCTGCAACCTCCTCCTGCCCGCTGATTACCACCTCCAGACTGCCGCTGATCCGGCTGCCGTCGAGCGCAGCCGCGGTCACTAGAACGGTCCCGTTTGCTTTTGCCGCAAGCAGCCCGTTCTCATCAATGGAGGCCTTAGGGGTAGAAGTCATTCCGTCAGGCTCCGTCACGGTCCAGTGCACATTGCGGTTGGCCGCATTCTCCGGAAGCACAACTGCCTGGAGCTGAAGAACGCCTTTATCCGTTTCGATCGTCTTCCTGCCCTCTTCACCACTTACAGTAATGGAAGAGACCTTCTCTCCTGGCACTTGAGATTGGCTCAAGAGGCGCATCGGCGGCTGAGGATTCCAGCCGTCGCTGCCGGCCAGCACAGCCTGAACGGTAATGGCCTGCGCCTCTTCTGCCGTTAATTGCTTGGACCAGCTGTAGCGTGCGGCTGCGTTGGCCCCCTCCCCATAGCTCATATACTCGGAGAAACGTGCCGTCCGGGAACGGCCTTCATACCATTCATGCCAGCCGCTTGGCTTGATGTGGGCTCCCATATCTGTATTGATGAAGGTGGAGCTGCCATAGTCTCTCCACGGTCTGCCCAAATCCACGCTCCCCGCGGCCACCCCTTCACCGGCAGTCAGGCGGTTATTCAGGAATACATATCCCGGTTTACCCGCTTCCGTGGAAGGAGCAGTTACATAGCCGGCACCCGCGCTTTGAATGACATTGTTCTCGAACACCGCAGCGGCGTTACCGAAGATAAAATCCACAGTCCCTTCAATATGGCTGTCCACGAAATAAGCTCTTCCTTTATCCGCGAACAGCGTATCCTGATAGCCAAGCAGCTTGACGTTGCGGTATACGCCCCGGTCCCCTTCGGCATATAGGGCTACAGCCTGCCCGGCAGTCCGGCCAGCACTGTTCTGAACCGTCATATTCTCCAGCGTGAAATCTGTTGCCGCCACTTTAAGCGTATAACTGCCGCTGGTGCCCATTTCTTTGCCGTCCGGCCCTATCGTCTTGGCCGAGTCTGCGTTGACGAGCAAGGTGCCTTTCCGGCTTTCGCCGATGATGCGCAGATTCTTCTTGGCTGCCGGCACCAGCACCTTCTCTGGATACGTTCCGTTCTTCACCTTGATGATCGTCGTGAGCGTGCTGTTATCGGGTGAAGCCAGGATTGCTTCGTTGAGGGTCTTGTAATCTCCCGCTCCGCTCTGATCGACTACCATGACCGGAGCCGGAACCGCACTGACTGCCATGGACGGAAGACTTGCCGCGCCTCCGCTGCCGTCAACGGCGATTACCGCATAATCATAAACGGTTCCATTTGCCAGTCCAGTATCGGTGTACGTTGCTTCACCGATCCCTTCAACAACGACCCTATAGTCGCCGCCAGTCTCCGAACGGATAATCCGGTAGCTGCTGTTGCCTGCAGATGCAGTCCAGCTCAGCTTCACTTCCCCGTTACCAGGTTCAGCTGTAACCCCTTGAGGAATTCCGGGCTGGCCGGCGTTCTGGAACGGAACCGTTCCGGCTGCATCCGATGCCAGCCCGCTGCGGGTGCCTGCGGCGGCGGCCACCTTGTAATAATATGGCGTACCATTCGCCAGTCCGGTATCGGCATAGCTGGTGCCGCTGACCTCGGCATCGAGCAATTCATATGGGCCTTCCGGCGACAATGCCCGTGTTACTCTATAGCTGTCCGCGTCCCCGACGGCCGTCCAGTTCACCTTAACGGCACTATCACCGGCCTGGACGGTTACTTCAGGCGTTGCTAAGGCCGTGAGCGGCTGTGCTTCCACAGGCAGTGAGTCCTCACCCTCCCCGGCAACATTGACTGCTGAGATGACAAAACGGTAAGTTTGCCCGTTGATTAACCCGCCGATGCGGTAAGCGATATCCGTGAGGCCCTCCGCCACCGGTTCATAGCGGTCCGCTGCTGCATTCCACTGCTTGACGGTATAGCTTTCCGCATATTTCACCGCATTCCAGCTCAACTCTAGCTGGGCATTCCGGCTTACCGCCGCAAGCTGCTCCGGCGCGGGCAATTTCACTGCCGAAGCGGAAGGAGTTATGCTGATTTCATTGGAGTTGCCCGATTCACCGGAGAGAGCCACGGCAGTAATAACGTAATAATACGTGGTTTCATTAGTGAGCTCCTTATCCACATAGGAAGTCTCCGTAATGGCACTGGCAACCGTATCATAGGGGCCGCCGGCTGTAAGTGCCCGTTTAACATTATAGGAGGCCGCCCCTTCAAGTGCAGGCCATTTCAGCTGCGCTGCTCCGTTGCCGGGAAGACCGGTTAAGCCGAGCGGCGTTGCGACTGGCTCCACGTAAACTTTCAGATTATCCAGATAATAATTGCCGGACCCGCCGCCCGGTGTTTTGGACAGGATCCGCCCGATACCATATCCCGCAAAATTTGTGGTGGTAAACGGAAAAGAGCCTGCAAGCTGGTTGTCGATATAGACCTCGACTTCATCACCCTGCACATCCACCTTCAGCTTCAGGTTATACCACTGGTTCAGTGCGTAGGCGCTCATCAGCTGATGGTATTGGCTGCTCCCCCTGCTCATCGTCAGTGTGTATTTGCCCGCTGCGGCCGGAAGCGTCGGTTTGCGGCTCTCAATGGAGAACGCGGTTTTGCTTCCATCCGCACTCTGGGCCTGCAGGAACACTGAAGTGCCCGATTCCGCAGCGAACATAAAGTCGGTATCAATCACCAGCGCACCTGTCATTGGCGTGAACTTGCGGATAAACTGCACATTGCCGTTCGCGGAATCATACACATTCAGCACTTGTGCCGACGTGTTTCCCTTGCTTCCGGATGGTGTGGCAGACACAACCACTTTTTGCGCATCGGTCTGTGGATTCGGAGATACCTCATAATACTCGGGCGTGGTGCCCGCAGCCACCCGCTCGAAATCCTCATCCACATAATAGATATTGCCCGCTTCAGCCTTAGGCTCAGCACTCGCCTCGTCCGAATCGAAGCTTTCACCGAATTCGTTCACGGCACTGACCGTATAATAGTAGGTTTTTCCCGGACTTACATCAAGATCGGTATAGAGGTTGCCTGTGTTGTCTTTGCTTATCAGCGTATAGGGCCCGCCCGAAACCTCACTTCGTTTAATGCTGTAGGTCTTGGCAAAAGGGACCGGCTCCCATTTCAGCTCCACCTTCTTACTGCCTCCCGCAGCTGTAAGTCCAAGGGGTGTTGCCGGAAACTTATCGTCAAGGTTTTTCAGTTCCACACCGCTGAAGCGGGAGATATTATAGCGGTTGACTTCGTTATCCGCCTTGGCAGCATCGGCGGCAAGGCCCATATAAACCGTCTCTTTCAGCCCAAGGTTCACTGTGCCCACCTTGCTCCATGCCACTTTATCCGGCGAGACCAGCCCTGTCACTTCGTCGCCAAGCCGGACCAGCTTCACCCAATAAGGGGTGGTGATAAAACTATCAGGTTCCGTCCTAACTACCTTGGCCCCTGTTACGGAGCGGGTAATTAGAACTCCTTTTTTGCCATATTTCACATAAGGAATCGCCATCATAGCCATCTTGGCATCAGGCTGCAGGCTGTCGCGGATCATCACTCCCGCTTTCGCATCATCATCTGTCGCCGTTACAGAATCAATCTTGGCAATCAGTTCTCCGTTGCCCTCCAGGGTCCGATAGGCAAAGTGGAAGTTATCCTCCGTTTTAACGCTCTCCGAGGTGGCACCAACCAGCCCCGCCGATTTAACCGTGACCTGCCCGGTCTCTGCATTAACCGAGGTGTGTCCGGCAATGCCCGGATTTCCGATATCAGCTGGTGTCCATGGACCGGTACTGCCTGAGGCATTAACATGAACTGCAACATTATCCGACTGTGTCTTAAGGCCTTTGTTATCGGTAGCCTGAACAACGAGATAATAAGTTCCGTCCTGCACATTTTTCCATTCGAAGCGGTAAGGCGCTGTGGCAGCTTCTCCCTGCTTCACACCATTTACGATAAATTCAACCTTGGCTATCCCGTCTTTGTCGCTCGCGGAAGCCGTTAAGGTTACATCACTGCCCGCCTCCAGAATCTGATTGTTGGTTGGATAACTGATAGCGGTTACAGGATTGTCGGTATGTTCTCCGCTTGCTGTGGCCTGAACAATCAGATCATTCAGATAAACTTCAAGATTGGTGTAGCCTTCACTTGACAGCGACGTTCCGTTGCGGTCTGCAGGATCGGAAGGCGACAGGCCTCTTGCTGTTTCCCAGGCGTCGTTCATTCCGTCATGATCCTGGTCAACCACCTTTGAGGCAGTCTCCGGGTAGTCGGGATACCCGCCAATTTCCAATGGAGAATTGATATGCTGCCCGGTACGGTTCTTTACATCATTCATCACACGCGCATCGTAGGCATCCCGTCTCGGCAAAGTGGCTCCGGCTCCGGCCAGAACATTCGCATACGCATCGCTGGCCGGCTCTTCCACATAAGGGTTCGGCATCACTGCCGGCTCCGCCAGCTTTGAACTGTCCGAGTAGCTCTGAACGCCTTGCCAGTTATCCGCTGTGACCTCCGGACTGCCGTCCATCACATTTCCTGCCAGATACAGCTTCGTAACCGGTGCTACTTCCCCGAATAACTGCTTTTTCACGCTGCTGTAAGTATTAGGGCCATTTTTATAATAGTTGTTGCTGATATTGTACAAATAACCTTCAGCTCCGCCGCCATAGGTCGATGCGAAACCCCAGTTGTAAATAACATTGTTCGTCATTTCCGTCAGATCGACCAGCCTCGTTATCGTGGGCAGCCGGGGATTGCGGCTGGTACTATGGGCAATGAGGTTATGATGATAGCTGGCATTTTTGCCGCCCCAGATGCCGCCGTAGCCGTGCCGCCCTTTATGATGGCTGGTCATCAGCATGCTTTCTGCGGAGATCGACCATTGCACCGTAGTATTCTCGTTGTCGTACAGGCTGACCACTTCATCGACCGACCAGCTGAATGAGCTGTGGTCAATGATGATGTTCTTGTGATACCGCGAGCCGAAGGCATCATCTTCACTGACAACCCGGTCTCCGAGTCTAAAGCGCATATAACGCATAATGATATTGTCGGCTTCTATGGATGTCGTATAATCGGCTACGGTAATGCCATCGCCCGGTGCGGTCTGGCCGGCAATCGTCAGATTGGAGCCGGTGATCTTCAGCGACTCCTTCAGGCGGATCGTTCCTCCCACACGGAATACGATCATCCGGTTGCTCCCGCTCACCGCATCGCGGAGAGAACCGGGGACTGGCGTTTCGTTACGCCCGTAATCAGCCAACGTTGTAACCTCATACACAGCCTGTGCCCTGCCGCCGGTTACATATTTGCCGCCGCCCTCTGCACCAGGGAAAGCGGGAAGCGCTTCCAAAAGTGCGGCCTCAGCAGTGCCGAATGGAACACTTGTCGCAAGGAGACCGGCTATCAGCAGCTCCGCCAACCATTTTTTCTTCATACAAAACCTCCTAGGTTATATGAGAATGCGGAGAGCTCCGGCAGTTGCCGGAACTCTCCGAAAGTGAAGCCTTCTTTATGCCTTCCCTTGATAGCGAAAATACGAGAAATCGGCGCTGCTGCCTCCGAACTGCCCCATATCATGCGCAGCAATACCTACGAAGTTGCCTGTGAAGCCTCCAGACAGGAAGCTTATGTTATATTCTCCTCCCAGCGGCTTCCACGCCGCTGCTTCACCGGCGAGATACATAAACTGCGCGTTCACTTCGCTCACTTCCACTGCAATCTGCACAGTTTCACCTGCATTCAGATCAATGATGACAGGCTCGGCAGTAAATTCATCGGCTGCGCAGCGCATCAGCCGCAGCACTTTACCGCGTCCTTCTTCATGGCTGATATAGGCGTACAGATAATTATCTTCATTGAGGTACAGCAGGAGACCGGCCATCTGCAGATAGCTGGCTGGCTCGGCTTCAAGCGCTGTCTCTGCGCGGAAGCTGCTGTCCGTCTGGCGGATAGCCAGGATATGGTGCCGGAACAGGCTTTGCACCGATTCCCCGGCTCTGATCCGCAGCCATCCCGGTCTTTCCGCAAGAGAACACCAGCTTTCATCTGCCGTTATCCGCAGCGTATTCCAGTTCTTCTTCAGCACCGGACCGCTGAAATCATCCTCGAAATCCAAGGCGCGGTTCTGCTTCCCGACCTTCGTTCCTTTTGGTGCCTGCACCTCCAGCAGAGGCATGCTGCCCCCGGAGGTCAGCCGCAGCCAGCCGTCTTCGGTCCAATATACCTGCTGCAGGGCGGTTTCACGCCCGAGAATGGCATATTCACCCTCCAGCGGACGTGTGCATAAATGTGCCATATACCATTCCCCGTCCGGTGTCTCGACCAGACTGCCGTGACCGGCGCATTGCAGCGGCAGCTCAGGATTATTCCGGGAGGTCAGCATCGGATTGAGCGGATCTACTACGTATGGTCCAAGCAGTGAAGTGGAACGCGCCACAGTTACGGCATGGCCGGAGCCGGTGCCGCCCTCCGCAGTAATCAGGTAGTAATAGCCGCTGCGCTTGTATATATGCGGCGCTTCGGTCTTCTTGAGGTCGGTGCAGTCAAAGATTTTGACCGGTTCACCGATTAACCGGCGCTGCTCCGGAGCGTATTCCTGAATGACGATGCCGGAGGATTTATTGCCTTCGGTGATGCGGTAATCCCATAGTTCATTCAGCAGCCATTTCCGCCCATCCTCATCATGATACAGCGACGGATCAAAGCCGCTGCTGTTCAGATACACCGGCTCACTCCAGGGCCCTTCGATGTCCGGGGCGGTGATCAGATAGTTATGGCAGTCCTTGAACGGCCGTTTCGTGCTCTTCACATCTGTATAGATCAGGTAAAACAATCCATCCTGATAGCTGAGCTGCGGCGCCCAGATGCTGCAGTTCTTCGGATTTCCCCTCAGATCCACCTGATGGGTCAGAATATCCGTACAATGCTCCCATTCGGCCAGATCTGCGGACTGGTACACACGCACACCGGGCAGCCATTCAAACGAGGATACCGCGATATAATACATTTCTCCTGCCCGTACCAGGCAAGGATCCGGGTTAAAGCCCTTTAGTATTGGATTCTGTATAATGCCGGTCTTCGTGTGCTCTGAAATCATTCCCTAGCTCCTTCCGTTTGTCATGTTCCAACATCATTCTTCCAGACCGCTGAGATCTTCCTGTGAAGGGGCTACTGTCACCTGCTGCACCAGTTCCTCCGCTTGGCGCGTATTTCTGGACTGGCAGCCGCTGATTTCCACGTCTTCACCGTTCTCAATATAAAACGCCGGCCCTTCATGATTCTCTACCGTTACCTGCCGGAAGCGGATACCCCTGACATTGCCGAGATAGAAGCCGCGGTTATTCATCTCCTGAATCCCGGACATCATCGCCGGACGTCCCGGAACGGCATTCTCCGCCATGGAGATATCGATATCGGAGAAGGTAATTTCCGAAATATATTGCTCTGCTAAACCGTAGAGAAAACCTGCTGCCGCATGAACCTGCCGCGCAGTAATATTGGCAAAATGAATTCGTCTGAAGTTTGGAGTTTCCTCCGTCACCGGATAGGGATTTTTGTCCCAGACATATTTGTCCTTGCCGCGTGGACCGCAGAAGTAATAGAGGTTCAGGATAAACGGACAGATCACGTCCTCCATCACAATGTTGCTGACACGGATGTCTTCGACCACACCCCCGCGCCCGCGTCTGGACTTCAGCCGGATGCCGCGGTCCGTCTGCTTGAACACGCAGTTGCTGATGACGACATTGCGGATATCGCCGCTCATTTCACTGCCCAGCACCACACCGCCGTGACCGTGAATCATGGTGCAGTTCGTAATTGCAATATTCTCGCAAGCAATCCGTTCCTTCGTGTCCTCTGTCCCCGCCTTAATGGCGATGCAGTCATCACCCACGTCGATATGGCAGTTGCTGATCCGCACATTCACGCAGGATTCCGGATCAATGCCATCCGTGTTGGGTGAATCGGCCGGGTTGTGGATCGACAGATTATCAATGGTCACATCCTGGCAGCGGATGGGATTGACCGTCCAGCTCGGGGAGTTCACCAAGGTCAAATCTTTAAGCGTAACCCTGTTGCAGCCGTCGAAGCTGATCAGCTTCGGCCGGGGATACTGCAGCTCTTCGGGGGAATTGCGCTGCTTCTCCCACCACGGCCCGCCGTTACCATCCAGTTTGCCGCCGCCGGTCACTGACACATTAACCAAGTTCATGCCGAAGATGCAGGAAGCATGAACCCCACGCTTCACTCCCTCCCAGCGGGACTCCACTACTGGATAATCCTCAGGGTCCGAGCTGAAGGAGAGGACAGCACCGGGGCTTAGACGCAGTTCGATATTGCTGCTAAGAATGACCGCGCCTGTACGATAGGTGCCGGAAGGAATATAAACAGTACCGCCCCCGGCTTCGCTCGCCGCTTGAATCGCCCCGGCAATAGCTGCCGTCGACAGCTCCGTGCTGTTCTTATGTGCTCCAAAATCATCAATGCTATAAAATGACATATGGCTTCACCTATTCCTTCCCGGCGGCCGGACGCTGCAGGAATTCGTACTCCCCGCAAGCAAGCAGGAATGCGCCAAGCCCTTTTTGATCATTGGTGATGATCGGCTCACTGATATAGTAGGCGTAGCTGCCGTCTCTCCGCTCATCCCCGCCGAGTCCGGCGACTTGGCAGTTTTTGTTCAAGTTAGCCCAGCCGCTGTTCGTCACAAGCACAAATTCCGCGATCAGCCCCTGATAGGCGCGGTCCAGCGTTTCGAGCCAGCTGTTATCCAGCAGACCAAGCCGGAGGCCCTTGGCGATCGCATAGGTAATCATGCTGGAAGCGGAGGCCTCCAAATAATTGCCTTTGCGTCCACCCTCATTGACAACCTGATACCATACCCCGCTGTCTTGATCCTGGTACTTGCGCAAAGTGGAGAGCGTATCTTGAAGAATACTCACCAGCGTGCCGTAATCGGCATGTTCGGCAGGAAGCAGCTCAAGCACATCGGCCAGCGCCATCACATACCAGCCCAGGGAGCGCCCCCAGAAATTCGGTGACAGTCCGGTTTCAGGATCGCACCACGGCTGAACACGCTGTTCATCCCAGGCATGATACAAGAGTCCCGTGTGTTCGTCCTTGGTATGGCGCGCGCACAGGATGAACTGGCGGGTTACATCATCCAGACCTTTCCCTTCTTCGAAGGCGAGCAAATGCTCCAGATAGAAGGGTGATCCCATATACAAGCCATCAAGCCAGATTTGGTAGGGATAAATTTTTTTATGCCAAAATGCACCTTCCGAGGTCCGGGGATGCGCTGTGATTTGCTTTCTTAACAATGCGGCTGCCTTTTTGTATTTCTCCTGGCCTGTTTCCCGGTGAAGAACGAACAGCAGCTTTCCGTTATTGAGATGATCAATATTGTATTCTTCGAGCCGGTAGCCCTTCACTGAACCGTCTTCCCCGATGAAATAGTCCATGTTTTCCTGAATATAATGGTAATATTTCGCTTCACCGGTCTGTTTCCACAGCAGTTCGAAGCCCTTCAGAATAACACCGTAATCATAAGACCACTTGCCCTGATACCCTTTGTCCTCATATAATCTAGGCGTCCGTTCCATGATGGAATCCGCCATCTTTACAGCCCAGTTCAAGTTTGCTGAAGATTTATTCGTGTTTGCCATGTGTTCCTCCTTGGTTGGATAAAATACGGTCCTATCCGCCATCATCGGCGGATAGGACCTCTTTGCTATGCTTAATTCATAGTTCCGGCAGCTTTCGCTGCATTAAGGGTTAACTGCTTTGTAAGCAGCTTCGTATTCGGTAATAATCTTGCTGCCGCCTGATTTCTTCCACTTTTCAATCTCGGACTTATAGCCGTTCAAGTCGATTTTATCGAGAATATATTTATAGGTGGCATCCGTAACAATCTTTGTCAGCTCAGAGCCTTGGGTTGTGTGGGTCTCGGATTCCAGCGAAAAGGCAGGATTAAGTACCCCATACTTGGCATTTTCTTCGATCAGCCGCTCGGCTTCAACCTTGAGCGGATCGGAATCATGAATCTTATATCCGGTTTCTTTTACACGGGAGGACGCGAACGGCTGCACTTCCTGCTGCCAAAGATCGGCATCTTTAATAGTAACAGCCATATCGGCATCCACCGTATAATGAACATCCTGAATACCGTAAGTCATGAGGGCGTAGATTTCATCGCTCATGGTATCGTTCACAAATTGCAGAATACGCTTCAGCTCTTTCTCATCCTTAACTTCCGATTTCGGGAAGGACAGCAAGCCGCCGATGCCGTTGGCGCCCGCCCAAATCGCACGGTCCGCTTCATTGCCCGTTGAGGTGATGTCATTGACCATAACCAGCTCCATGTTATCCTGGATACCCTTGGACATTTTCATCAGGTTTTTGCTGTCAAACAGAGCACCTACATAAATTCCGGCTCTACCTTGTGCAAAGTTTTGCTGCTGGTCGGTTTTGGCCGTTACGGCAAAGTCTTGGTTGATATAGCCGCCTTCATACAAAGCTTTCATATAATCCATGGTTTTAATGTAAGATTCCGTATCGAACTCCGGTGTCATCTTGCCCGCATCATCCACAGCCCAGATGTTTGGTGTTCCGAAATAAGAGCTCAATGTTTTGAACGCTCCGTAGACGAGGTCGCTGCGGTCCATAAAGCCGGTTGTATCCTTTTTGCCGTTGCCGTCCGGGTCCTTCTCCGTAAACGCTTTCGCAACTTCCATCAGTTCGTCTGTAGTCTTCGGCACTGCTAGACCCAGCTTATCCAGCCAGTCCTTGCGGATAACGACACCATTTCTGGCTACCGCTTTCTGGAATGGGATGCCATATAGCTTTCCTTCGATCGAGGCCGAAGTCCGGGTTTCCTGGGAGATCGCCGCCAGATTCGGGAATTCATCCAGATAAGGACTCACTTCCCAGAACACACCCGCTTTCAAGGCATTGCGGACCGAAGAGTTATCCAGGATCGTCAGGGTGACCATATCCGCGAGGGAATCAGAAGCGAGTGCGGTATTGATGCGTTCTTCTTTGGATGGATCCGGAACCCAGGAGAATTCAATTTCCGTATTCGTCAATTCTTCAATTTTGTTCAGTACAGTGTCTGTTGGCGGTGATGCCGTATGCAGCATGTTCATCCAGCTAATCTTGGCTTTGGCAGTCGTTTCGGCTGCTCCGGATGAATTTGCCCCTGCATTCGTAGCTTCAGCCTGGCCGTTATTAGCGTTATTGTTGTTACCCCCGCAAGCTGTGAGCATAAGCCCGCTGCACAACATCAAAGCTGCAAGCTTCTTGTAATTGCGATTCATGTACACTACCCCTTTTATACATAATGGTGTTGCTGTATCTTCCACCCCCGCCAAGAAGGCGGAGGTTGAATTCAGTGTGTATTGCTTAATATACGCCGTCTTCTCCGACCTTCTTAGCCAGCTTATTTGACAGCATGACAAGGACGAGACCAACCACGCCTTTGAACAGGCCGACAGTAGTACTGAAGCTCAATTGGCCATTCTTGAGACCGGCGGTGTATATATAAGTATCGAAGATTTCGCCAGCTTCGCGGTTCAGGGAGTTGATTAAGAGATACATGTGCTCAAATCCAAGGTCCAGCGTATGTCCGATTTTCAGAATCAGCAAGGTGATGATTACCGGGCGAATCGCCGGCAACGTGATATGCCAGGTTTTGCGCAATCTCCCTGCACCATCCATCTCCGCAGCCTCATATAATTGGGTATCTACTACAGTAATGGCTGCCAGATAGATAATGGTCGACCAGCCAAGCTCTTTCCAGATGATCTGTCCGATATACACGGTGCGCAGCCACTCTGGCGAAGTCAGGAAGCTAATCTTCTGTCCGCCCATCGCGGCAATCATCTCATTCAGTACCCCGCCGTCCACATTCATGAATACATAAGTAATGGAGACAATGATAACCCATGACAGGAAATGCGGGATATAAATGATGGTCTGAACCACACTCTTGAACATTTTGTTCCGGACCTCATTCAGCATCAGCGCCAGAATAATCGGCAGCGGGAAAAAGATTACAATATTTAGCGCAAACAAGATGAGTGTATTGCGCAGCAGCATAAAGAAGGTTGGTTCCGTAAACAAACGGACGAAATGCTTGAACCCCACCCAAGGACTTCCCGTGATGCCCAGATACGGCTGATAATCCTGAAAGGCGATAATCATTCCGCCCATAGGCAGGTACTTAAAAATTACAAAATACAAAAATCCCGGCAGTATCATCAGATACAATAGCTTGTGTCTTTTTAAACTCAGCAGGCTGTGCGGGGTTCGCTTTCTCCTCACCGGCGCAGCGTTCAACTCCATGGTGACATTTGCCTCTTTCAATGTTCGGCCTCCTTGATCGCGTTTCTTTACGATTCCCAGATTACGGTCATTTGCTGATTACGTATATAATCATTAGTTACGAAGGAGGCTCGAACCGCGCTGTTATGCTGTTTTTTTAGCTTCTACCCCTTAATGGGATTACTATAATACATAAAGATCATGCCCTCTATCAACCCGTTTTTCTAACCTAAATAAAGCCATTGCTAATGATTATATACGGAATACAGCGCCCCTGATAAAGTTTCATTGAAACGATTACAAGGAGGAAAACCGTATGGCGCAATCATCATTCAAAAAAGAATCTCTGGGCAACCGGCTGTTTACCATAGTAAACACCACCCTGCTGTCACTCATTTCACTCATCTGTCTTTTACCCTTTATCAATGTATTTGCCAGTTCCTTTGCCTCAACACAGGAAGTAGTGGAGAAGAGATTCATTCTGTTCCCGACCACCTTCTCCCTGGACGCTTACCGCTATATCCTGTCAACATCCACGATCTTTAAAGGCCTGTCCGTATCCATTGGAGTCACTCTGGTAGGTACGGTGGTAAGTATGGTTCTTACAGCTCTGATGGCCTACGGATTATCCCGCAGATATTTATATGGAAGAAACCTCATCAATTTTGTTGTGGTGTTCTCCATGCTGTTCAGCGGCGGTATGATCCCTACCTTCCTCGTTGTTAAATATTTCGGACTCATTGATTCTTACTGGTCGCTGATTTTCCCCGTGGCCATCAATGCCTTTAACCTGATCATCATGCGCAACTTCTTTCAGGCGCTTCCGGACAGTCTCGAGGAGTCAGCCAAGATCGACGGCTCCAATGATTTTGGCGTATTCCTCAAAATCATGCTGCCGCTTGCGCTGCCTTCGATTGCGACCCTCTCCCTGTTCTACGGGGTGGCTTACTGGAACACATACACTACCGCCCTTCTATATATCACAGACTCTGTGAAATGGCCGATTCAGGTGCTGCTGCGCCAGATTGTTATCGTCTCCAGCGGGATGCAGGGAGAGAATACTTCAGTCGATGTCATTCCTCCTCCACAAACAATCAAGATGGCAGTTATCGTTGTTGCCACCGTCCCGATGCTGATTGCTTATCCGTTTGTGCAGAAGCACTTCACGAAAGGCGCACTGCTGGGCGCGGTAAAAGGCTGATTTGCTATAAGCTTCGCCTTCTCACAACCTGCAAGCAACGAAAACAGCCAGTCTCCGGCAACCCGGAGACTGGCTGTTTTCGTCTATTCCACCGCCTACTTGTCCTGTTTCATTGCGCGGTATGCACCGGGTGTCACATGCTCCTTCTTGCGGAAGGAGCGGATGAAGTTCTGCGGATTATGATATTGCAACCGCTCAGCAATCTCCTTAATGGTCATCTCGCTCTCCACCAGCCATTTCTTGGCCATTTCCAGCCGGTAGTTCATGACATATTCACTGAAGGTTACACCAAATTCCTTCTTGAAGATGCTGCTCAAATAGTTCGGACTGTAATGCAGACGTTCGCCGATAATCTCCAGCGACAGCTCCTGATCAAATTCGGCGCGCACAATGGCGGCAATCTGGTCGGAGAGGCTGCGGAATTGGCGGGTCGTCTTCTCCTTCATGCTGGTTACCATCGGCCGGATGACTTCATTCACCAGAATGCGTTCAATCTCCTCCGGATTGCGGATATCCAGCAGCCGGTGATACAAGGCATAATTGTCCTGAGTCAGCAGCACCTCTACGCCAATCAATTGTTCCAGCTGAATCAGATTATTCACGAACCGGATCAGGGTAACTTCGAAATTGAGCGGGTTCTTGCTATACTTCATCATTTCGCCGAGAAGCGGGTACAAGGATCGCGATACCAGCTCCTCATCCCCGAGCCGGATGGCGTCGAACAGCTGTGATTCCAGTTCTACCGGATAATGCAGCAGGACAGGACCTGAAATAACCGTTGCTATATCTTCATAAAAGATAATCGACTCTTTGCCCAGATTCAGACGATGATGCAGCGCCTGCTTACTCATTTCGCAGGCTTCCTTGCTGGAGGCCAAATCCTGATAGAGATTACTAATGCCGACACTGACTGACAGCTTCAGGATATCCCTGACTGTTTTGATAATTTTCTTCGCGTCCTCGAGCGCTTGCTTCCGGTGTTCCTGCTCATTCATTCCCTCATAGATCAGAATGGTTGCCTGCGTCCGGTCATTCAGCAAGATCGGAATCATTCTCCGCGCTTTCGGAATCAATTCCTCCACCATCTTGTTGACTGCGACAAGCAGCAGATCCTTGTCACTGGCCTGGCGTTCCCCGTAATTATCAAGCTGGATCAGCATCGTGGAATACACTGAATCCTCCGTGGGGGAATAACCGAAGCGGGACATATTGAGCTCCAGCTCTTCGGGGGTAATCCGGCTGCGGAACAGGTTCAGCATAAACTGCGTTTCCAGCTGCGGCAATTCTGACTCCAAAAGTCCCTCCAGACTTTCCTTCTCCGACAGAATCGTATCAATCGAATTGATAATCCAGTCGATCTCATTCTTGTCCTCCGGCTGGGTGCTGACCGCCAGCCTGCGCTGAATCTGGCGGATCGGCTTGGTGAAATGCACGGAGATTACATAGGCCACCACAACAATTAGCAGGGTGATCACCACTCCGAGGATGATTAAGCCGAAACGGGTCGTGGCCAGGGCATCGGAGATTTCCTGCTGGTCCAGAAGCGTGACATAAATCCAATTATTATAAGAAGATTTGGCATAAATGGCTTCAACCTTTTGATAATTGGCTTTCTCCAGGGCTACTGTCCCAGTCTGGCTTTCATTCTCGGCAATATTGGTGATGCGTTGCATTTGCCCGCTGGTCAACAGGTTCTTCCCGGTTGCCGATTCATACAGCAGCTCACCCTGCCGGTTCAGAATGAACACTGTGGTGTTGTCCTCCGTCTGCAGGATATTCCGCAGTGTCTGCAGCGAAATATCGGCTAGGCCAATCGCCTGCTTGTTCTGAGAGAATACAGGAAGCGTATTCACAAAACGGATTCCTTTATCCGTCTTGATCCAGAACAATCCCTTGTTCTGATTGTTGATATAACTTTCGTACAGGTTCTTCCGGTTTTCCTCTGTTAGAAGAGAAAGGCTTCCATCAGAAATTTTCCAGTCTTGCACCAGACTGATCAGCGAATATTTTACGCCGACATCCATCCCCATCGTAGCGATATAGTTGAGCTGGGAATTGATATCCCGGTACGCCTGAAAGTCCTCCTCTGTCATCGGATTGTTGACGACCTCGCTGAAGGAACTGGTCGTACTGTAAGTATTGAAGGCATACTCTATGGTTTTAATTTTCTGCTCCAGCGTATTTTTGATTTGGGTAATCAGGCTTTGCTTGCCGCTGGCAACACTATCAATAACCGAATGAATCGTCGTCAAATAAATATAGCTGCCGAAGCTGATGACGAGGCCGATGCCCAATACCAGAATCGGAATAAAAATCTTATAAAACATCCTGCCTTTTTTCATAGATAGGCTCCTTCAATAAGTAATCATTTTCAATTATAGCGTTTTCACGAATCGAAATCCAAGGATTTTTAACGTGTGCATAACACCCGCTGAACCTGCAAGCTTCTTTCCTGCCTAGACAGGAAAAGGAAAAATCCCGCCCAAAACAAAAAGGCTCACCGTAAGCCACCGGGAATCTTGATTTATCGAACTCATCTAATCCGAAAAAAATTATTTATCGGATTCACACATCCGGCTTCGCGAGCAGTTGAGAATTGGATCAGAACACTCAGATCCTTGATGCGCGGCGTTGTACGTTTGAATCCGAAATCTCTATAGGCTCCCGGGCGGGGTTTCTTTGGAAATCCTGCGGGAGGGCAGCTGCGCTCACTCTGCTGGTGACCAAACTGCCCTCCCCGCCACCATTATTCGTAACGGACTCCAGAGATGTTATATGCTGAAATCGAGCTAGTGGCATCTGCTTCATCTCGCAGCACCCTCCCTCCTCCGTTACGGACTCCAGCGACGTTATTTGCTGAAATCGGGCTAATGGCAGAGTCTTGCGGACCCCAGCGACCTAATGTGCTTATTTTACTGCGCGGCAGCTGTATTTTTGCTGAAATAACGTCTCTGCGGTCCGCTTGTATCAATAATTGGCGTTTTTCGGGACAATAGCGTCTCCTCAGTCCGTTACAACTTACAGCGCCCCCCAATGCAACGTTTCATCTTGAACTAATTTGCGAACTTTAGAAACTAGAAGCCTGAGTGCTTAGAACCTCAGAGTCTTAGAACCTCAGTTCCTCAGTTCCTCAGTTCCTCAGTTCCTCAGTTCCTCAGTTCCTCAGTTCCTCAGTTCCTCAGTTCCTCAGTTCCTCAGCTCATCAGTTCCTCAGCTCCTCAGCAGACCCTTACAATCTCAGAGCCAATCCTCCGTAAGCAGCTTTCTCAACGTTTCCACCTGGTCCCGGCCAATTTTGGCGGCGATCTCCGCCTCGATGCTCTGCTTGATCTCCAGCATGCTCCGGCAGACTGCAATACCTTTGGGAGTGAGTACGATATGCTTGTCACGGGAGTTCCCTTCTACCACGGCGGTTTCCACATATCCTTCAGCCAGCAGAACGTTAATTGTTTTTTGCGCACCCTGGCGGGAAATGCTGATCTGCCTGCTGATCTCCGAAATTGTGAGCATGCCATGCAGCTCCAGCTTCGCCAGAATATGTGTCTCAGTCTTGTTCAGCTGCTCACCGCTGGTTTCATTTACTTTTTCCCGCAGAGCATTATGCTTCTCACTGACTAAATCTATCAAGTTCAAACCAAGGATATAGTCTTTCAAAAAAAAAGGCCCCCAATATAAAGATACAATTAAAATAAACAATCAGATTGCATTTTTGTCAACCAGGTTGACAGTATTTCCGCCCCCTGATATTATGAGTGAAGTTTGAAAAACTTAATGTTAAGGGAGTTTGAGCAATGGGCAGAAACAAGAAAGAAGCTTTAGTATTCACCTGTATGATGTGCGTGTTGATGGTCGTAGGAATGAGCTTTTACAACGTGATGTTAAACGCTGGCTTAACCCATACCTTATTCCGTGATGTTGCGATCGGTCTACTTCCTGCACTCGTCGTCGCCTTATTCTGTGATGTTGTCATCGTCAGTAAAGCGGCCAAAGGTCTGGCCTTTAGATTGGTTAAACCGGCCGATCCTATGATTAAAAAGGTGCTGTTCATTTCCTTCTTCATGGTCTGCGGTATGGTGCTCTGCATGTCCCTATATGGCACACTAGCACACTACGGATTCGGAGACAACTTCCTCCGTCACTATCTGTCCACTGCCGGACTGAACATCATTTGCGCCCTGCCGCTGCAGCTGATTGTTGTAGGGCCGCTGACCCGCTTCCTGTTCACCCGGATCTACCCGGTAAACAGTGCTGTGCAAAGCGCATAGGCTTTGCTTGATCGCCACGGCAAGCAAATTTAAATTCTCTATCCTTGCTTTCCAGCAATAAAAATAGTCCCGATGCCTTTGATCTGCATCGGGACTGTTTAACGTATTACAAGTAATTTCTACTGCGCTGAATATACATTCAAAACTCAATAAGCCATTGTTGACGGGCTTCACCGGTTTGAGGAGCCTCTAACGTCAGCTTCGAGCCATCCTCAGAGACAGCCAGCGCCAACTGATTATGGACAGAGAGGATGGATGCTGAACCATCCCCATTCTTATGGATGATCCAGCGCTGATTATTGTAACCCAGATAAGCATAAAGCTGAATTGAATTGTGTTCTGTGTTCAGATCAAGGGCTTGACCCGAGCCCGTACGGATCGAGTAGGAATCAGCGTCATCTCCCGTCGGCACAAATATCCACTTCTGATCGGATATTTCATTTGCATCCCGGACCGTTACAGCTTCACCCTTCACCGGATTTGCTGTATAAATGGATTTCCGGAACGATTCGTTCACCAGGCTTGATGTTATCAAGTTCTCCGCTGCTGCCCCGTTCACATTTACATTCTGGTAGGAGACAGTTCCGCCGAATACATGAAGTCCAAAATGGCCTGCTGCAAAGGTTCCGTCCTTCAGATCCATTATTTTCTGCCCGCCCAGATACACCACAATATGAGGTCCGTCCGCTTGTATCTTTAAACTATACGTCCGGTCCGGCAGAATGAAGGCTGGAACTTTCGCCAGAACCTGCCGTTCTTCAAAACGTCCATCCATTTTGTAAAACAAACGGATTGCCTTCATATTAGGATCCAGATTCAAGTAATAGCCGCTGCGTCCGTCCGGACTTGCACGGAACAGAAGGGAGCCTGCACCTCCCGACTTGCCAAGTTTCATCTCGGCTTCGTACGAGAAGTTTCCCGCCTTCTCCTCAGCAACATAATTTGCGTCGCTGGAGTGATTTCCGCGAATTCCATCCCCGCTAACTAGCCAAGAAGCCTTGGACACGTCTTGCGTCCAGCCGCTGAGGTTGGTATGAAATGTTCCGCCGAACACTTTCACATCAAAACTTGCGGATGCCTTTCCATTCGGTGTAGATACCGTAATGATGGACTCGCCCGCTTTTTTCGCCGCAAGGGTTGCACGGGAATTACCTGCCGCCTTTATGATTACGGCATCTTCATTGCTGGACTTCCACTTCAGCGACTGGGCGCCGTTGCCGGGTCCGTTTTCTACGATCACCTGCACTGTTTCGCTTTGCCCAACCCCCAGTTCACGGTCACTGGTATCCAGCACAATCCGGGTTGCCGAACCCGACTCAGGATTCCATACCGATCCAAGCTTATAGACTTTCAGAGAAACAACCTTCACATTGCCGCCCTTGCTATAGAAACTCATTGCCCTGCTGGCCGGGTCCGGAAAAATGACCTCGGAGAACACGGACTTCCCGCCATTTACAAAAACCTCAACCGAAGATTCATCCACCAGAATCCGCAGCTTGATTTGGCCGTTCTCTGCCGGCATTTTCGTTTCATGTCTCGTACTGAACAGGGTGGAGAAATCTGTTTCCCCGGAAAGAGAGCGGTCCACAAACATTGTGCTCCCGCCCGGCTTATAACCTACAACTGTCTTCTGATCTGCTCCCTCACGTACGTTGAAGCCGAACTCCGATACGCTGCTGCCGGCGGGAATCTCCAGGGTAGCTTCAATTTCATAGGCACCTGAGGTCATGCCTTTCAGCAGATTAGGAGAAGAAGGACTGACCACCTTGTTAGCTGCGGAATAAAGTTCACTGCGCAGGGATTCCAGCTCCTTCACCGGACTCTGGGCCAGACGAATTCCGTCTTGGGTGTTGATTAGGGTAACTTCTCTCGGGATCGTCAGCTCTCCCTTCCAGTTAGATGTGGGAAAGGCGAAGGGATAATCCCAGTTGGACATCCAAGCCAGCATCACTCTGCGGCCGTCTTGCATATCAGAGAAGGACATAGATGCATAAAACTCTTTGCCGGCGTCTGTCCTCAGCACGGTTCCAGCCGGGTTGTCGTTCACGAATTTACCTTCCTTAGTCAGGCTCCCTACAAAATATTCCGCATCTGAACCCCCTGTTGCCGGGTTCGCTCCTGTACTAATCATTAGAACCCATTTCTTCTCTGTCGTTCCCTGTACAGTAAGCGGAAACAAGTCGGGGCATTCCCACACCCCGCCACGGACATAATCCCCATACCCCCAATTATCGGTCAACGTCCAGTCGAGCAAATTAGTTGATGTGAAAAAGCGGATATGATCACCGCCCGATACCACCATGACCCAGCGATTATTCTCCTCATCACGGATCACCTTGGGATCACGGAAGTCCCATCCCCCGGGTTCTTCTCCGTTCTTTCCGGGGTTCTCAATGACAATTGGACGATCCTTGGCAGTTTCCCATGTCCGCCCCTGATCCTTGCTGTAGGCCAGACCTATACGCTGGTTGCCGTTAGAGGCATCCGGATTAAAGGAGGTGTAGTAGGCAAGAAGGCCTTTGCCGCCTGAATCCGAGAACAAACCGGAGGCATTCTTCAAATCTGCCACAGCAGACCCGGACCAGACATGGCCGTACTCATTCCATGGAAGGGCAATCGGCAGGCGTTTCCAGTTCAGCATATCTTTGCTGACAGCATGAGCCCATGTGCCTCCATCCTGATGAAAGAGATGATATTCCCCTTCGAAATAGACAAGCCCGTTCGGATCACTAACAGCACCGCGGATCGGCGTATAATGATACTGGGGCCGGTATTTTTCATTATTGTAACTGCCAGCGTCCGTAACATAGGTGTCTTGAAAGTAAGCGGTTCCATGATTTACGACAAGTCCGGCGTATCCGGTAGCATATGAACTGTCCTTAACATCTATTGCTGCCGGAGTATACCCGTCCACGAAAATCTGAATCCGGTTCCCCTTCGCCTGCACTTCCACCGCATGTTTTGCCCCCGCTGGACTCGGATAAGTCCGCTTGGAACTGGCAATTATTGTGCCGTTTGCTTTTGTTAAAGTGACATGTACCTGATTTCCTTCTTTCGCAAGAGAGGCTTCATATCCCTTCGCACCGTCAGAAGAGGAACGGAAGGCCAGGCCTGCAACAGCAGCGGAACGAAATGAGATCACTCCTTCATACACCAGATCAGCAGCTTGCCTGCTATAGATCTGCTGCGCCTTGCTCTGATTTACAGAGGTCCCTTTTTCACCGCTGATATCCGGCTGCCACTGTCCCTGACTTGCCAACACCGTATCCAGATTCCCCTTCAGATCGCTTACGTTAACGTTTTGAAACAAGGCCGTTCCACCCGAGACCTGGAGTCCAAGCCGTCCGGAGAGATGTGCATTGTCCTGGATATCAATCACGGGCTTGTATTGATTCCCCCAATACACCTTCAGTAGGGACCCTTCCGCTTTCACTTTAAGATGGTAGATTTCACCTTGTACCAGGGAAACCTTACGTTCCTCATACAATTTGCCTTCTCCGCTGCTTCCGTCTTTTAAGCGGATAAGTCCGGCATCCGGTACGATTTGCAGCATGTATGAACGCTGACCCTCCCCGCTGGAACGGAAAAGCAGCGCAGCCTCCGGCTGCCGGTCCTTGATCATGACATCAGCCTCATATATAAAATCATCTGCTGACGTTTCGGAAATCGCCAGCACTTTTTCTTCAGGATCGGATGTCAGCAGAAGCCCTTCTGATGTATCCTCCAGCTTGCCTTTGCCGGCTATTCGCCAGCCCGTCAAATTTGCAGCAGCTTTGGTAACGGTTTCAGAAATAGAAAGCCCCTCCTTTGTCAGTCTGCCGGACTTCTGCTCTGCCGGTGCGGCCCAGCCTGTATCCTCATTAACGGCAACAATCCCTGTTGAAGTTATCATGACTCCCGCAGCCAACAGAATGGTTAGTGCAAATTTTGATTTCCGGTTCATCCTTTACCCTCTCTTCCTGTAAATGATATGTCGCCTTTACTAAGAGCAAGGCCGGCCAATTACGCATCATAACTGGCCGGCCTTATCTTTTGCTATATTATATAGAAGAAACTCGATTATTCCATGCTGTGAGTCCCAATGCCAGAGCGCCGCCTAACCCTGCCTGCTGGCCAAGGTCCGGAGAAACAATGTACTCCTCCATGTGGTCCAGAATGGCACTTGAACTGACATATCCGTTCAGGTTCAGGAGCACAGCCTCCCGGATAAGTGGGTACAGCTGCGGCTGCTGCATAACCCCGCCGCCCAAAATTATTTTTTGCGGAGAGAGCAGTAGAATAGCATCCGTTATGGACTGGGCGATGTAGAAGGCTTCCATCTTCCAGGCTCTATGATCCACCGGAAGCTCATGGCCTTTCTTCCCCCATCTGGCTTCAATAGCAGGACCTGCCGCCATCCCTTCGAGGCAGTCTCCATGGTAAGGACAACTACCAACGAAATCATCTTCAGGATGGCGCCTAGTCAACAGATGCCCGCCCTCAGGATGTACAAGACCATGAACTAATTGGCCTTCCGAATACACGCCGATGCCAACGCCCGTGCCTACCGTAATGTACAAGCAGCTTGACAGGCCTTGAGCAGCCCCCCATTTCACCTCGCCATATACCGCCGCATTCACGTCAGTGTCGAAGCCGAACGGGACCGGAAAGGCTCGCTTTAAAGTCCCGAGCAGATCGTAATTCCCCCACCCCGGCTTAGGTGTTGTCGTAACGTAACCATAGGTCGGGCTGTTTTGGCGGATGTCAATTGGACCAAATGATCCAATCCCCATTGCTTCTACCCCTTTGTCTTGAAAATACTCTATGACTCTGGGCAAGGTCTGATCCGGATGTTCAGTCGGAAAGCTGATCCGATGTTCAAATCTCCCATATTCATCCCCGATCCCGCATACGAATTTCGTCCCGCCTGCTTCAATCGCTCCTATACGCATGTCACTTAACCCTCCCGGTTACTGGTTGCTGCCGTTTGCGGTAGATGAAGCCAGATTGTAGATATCCAGCGAAAGGAACAAGTCCTCTTCATTATCGGCAAACGCAGCAAGACCGGTAGATTCGGGTTCAGGGAAAATAAGATCTGTAATCACTGCCTGGCCTCCATCACAAAACGCTTCAACGGAGGAACGGTCCACATAAATATGCAGATCATAGGCTGTACCCGGTGCCGCAAGCTTCGCTGAGTGGCGTCCCGGGAACAACTTGTGGAAATCATGCTTCCCGGAGGCTGTCCGGTCTACATACAATTCTTCCGTCTGCGCATCAATCCCGACCACGGTTTGCTGCTTTGCACCTGCCTTTACTTTAAAGCCGGCAGATGTCCCATGAGCGACCTCCGCCTCAATGACGTAAGCCTCAAGATGAAGCTTGGCACAGGCTGCATTAATTTCTTGAACAGAGACATTTTTCAGGGAAAGGACCGGGGTACGTGCGGCTTCCAGTTCTTTTGCAGGCTTCTGAATGAGCGTAGTTTGCCCGTTCCTTAACTCCAGATAAAGCTCCCGGGGAAGCGTCATTGCTCCGCGGAACCCTTCCGCCGGCGTCTGGCCGGCATACATCCAGTTGCTCATCCAGCCGATAAACAGCCGTCTTCCGTCTTCCTCGGGCAGATCGGACCAGCTCACACCGGCATAATTATCTCTGCCGTGATCCAGCCAGCGGATGCTCCGGGACTCTTCGTCAGGAGTAAATACCGCTCCGTCAAAATCACCCGTGAAATATTGCGTTCTTGAGCCCTCCTCAAAAGCGGGATCTGCACCAATACTCACGAGCATTACCCATTTGGTATCCGATTTGGTTCCGTCAACAGCCAGCTGGAACAAATCCGGGCACTCCCACACACCGTCATGCGATCCGATGCCCTCGCCGAATTCGCTGGCAAAGGTCCAGTTGATTAGATCAGGGGAATGATACAGACCTACCGTTTGACCACAGGCTACGATCATCACCCATCTACTCTTCTCTTTGTTCCAGAACACCTTGGGATCACGGAAATCAATGAAGGTATCATGTTCAAGCACCGGATTCCCTTCGTATTTGGTCCAGGTTCTGCCTTTGTCCTTGCTATAAGCCAGACTTTGACGCTGAACGGCAGGTTGTCCTTCCGGCATGTCAAAGTGATGGGTAAAAATGGCCACCAGCCCTGGCTGATCCTCAAAAAATCCAGTCGTGTTATTCCAGTCGACAACGGCACTTCCCGAGAAAATCATCCCCAGTTCATCCGGCACCAGCGCGATCGGCAGCTCTTCCCAGGTCACCAGATCCTTACTGACCGCATGGCCCCAATGCATGTCCCCCATGGTCATTCCGCCGGGATGATGCTGAAAAAACAAATGATATTCTCCCTCGAAATATACCAAACCATTTGGATCGTTCATCCACTTTTCTTTGGGTGAAAAATGATAGGCACCCCGGTAGTTTTGTTTTGTAATAGCTGACATTATGATTTCTCCTTTGCTCCTATATAGCTTGAACTGAAAAGTTTAGAGTAAAGGTCCAGTCGCAACTACGGTGAATATTTGGACTTCCGGCCGCTGTTGTCTTCAGATTTCTTGATTATGACCGCTGTTTGCGGTTGAAATCCGAAGACTGCTTATGCTTTCGAAGCGAGCTTTCCTACGGAAAGCTTTCAGGCGGACGCTTACGCTCCTACAGTTCCAAACTTCCCCTCCGCCGCTTTCGCCTCTAGGTGTACTTTAGTTCAGCTTATATATTTTTTTATATATTTACTTTCCCGTCGCTCTGTCGTAGCCCGCCTGTTTAATTTCAAGCCATTCCTGCAGGCCAAGACGGTCCAGCTCCTTCAAATAATCATTCCACTGGGCATCGACTTTTCCGTTCTGGTACCATTCTGTACGCATTCTGAGTACATAGGCGAACAAGTCGGTTTCAATCGTCGTCAGGCGGTCAAGCTCATCAATCGAATGAAATACGCTCGGCATTACGTTCTCTGCTTTCATCTTTGGAGCCATAATATTCTTGATGATGTCCATACGGCCTTTGGCATCATCCGGCATGGTCGTATATTTGCCATAGTAGGAATCAAGAATAGCCAGCGGTCCGCCGATACTTGTTTTCTCGCGAAGCTCCACAGGAGCAGCGCCTTCCAGCGGCAAATGCTTCAGCATTCCTTTTGCTTCATCAAATTCGAAGATGTTCTGCTGTGTCTCGTCCCCGTAGGTTCCCCAGTTGTTCTGCACAGATTGGATCGGATCATACAGCTGATCCACCCATTTCGCTGTCGTTTCCAGGTTTTTATTGGCGCTTGTCACAACCATCTTGCCGCGGCCTAGACCGAGACCGTTGGTTCTGGTTACGTTGACTTCACCATCAGGGCCTGCAAGCGGCGGCATTACTTCATAAGCATCGTTTGCTCCGGAGATATTGGCTTTATCCCAAGAGAAGTAGAGGCCGTACTTCTGATCTTTGCCTTTGGCCAGGTAAGTACTCCAGTCTTGGGTATAGGCTTCGATATCAATGAGTTTTTCTTTATAAAGGTCATTGATAAAGGACACCGCCTTTTTATAACCTTCTTCCTTAGCTGTAAATATCACTTTGCCTTCATTGCTTACGACCGCATGGTCGGGATTCTCGCCCAATCCGAACGAACCGAAGAGGAATGCCAGATCTTCCGCACCCGGCTTGTTGATAAAGGATAAGGGGATTTCGTCTGCCTGACCGTTGCCGTTCGGATCTTGGGTCTTGAAGGCAATCAACACCTTTTTCAATTCTCCCGTGGTTGTCGGCATGTCGAGACCCAGCTTTTTAAGCCATTCCACGTTGATCCAAGGCATGCTGTCTACCGCCTGAATTCTTTCTTTTCCGTTCCCAAGCTCTTCAATCCAAGGAAATGCATAAATTTTACCGTCGGGTGCCGTAATCATACTTTTGTATTCAGGGGCTTCTTCCAGCACTTTTTTGAAATTGGGCATATTCTGCTCGATCAGATCATTCAGTGGCACGATAGCACCGTCTTTAGCAAGCTTCAGCAACTCATAATCACTGTAGTCGGCATTGAAAATAGCATCGGGGAGATCACCGCTTGCGACAGCCAGATTTCTTTTTTCCACAAATACGTCTTTGGTGAAGTTTTTCCAGTTGATATGCACATTCGTTTTTTCTTCCAGACGTTTATTAATCAGCTTTTCGTTCGGATCGGCCGGTGCCAGCGGGGAGCTTTGGGTAATGAAGTTCAAGGTGACTTTGCCGCTTGGATCCTGTTTTTCACCTGCAGCATTTCCTCCCCCGCCGCCGCATGCGGCAAGGAACATAAATGAAGCAAGTACAGACGCAGAAGCTGCTTTTGACAACACTTTTGATCTTTTTGATCTTTTCATAGGATATGACCTCCAAAGTGAATAGGGATGAAAAAACTTATCTATGTGCAGCCGTGTCCTATTTGATGGAACCGACCATGACACCTTTTTCAAAATACTTCTGGAAGAACGGATACATAATAATGAGCGGCAGGCTGGAGACAACGATCGCGGCATACTTGATGATTTCAGACAATCGTTTCATTTCGGCCATAGCCATCTGATCAGCGATCATGCCGGGATCTACCTGATTCTGAATCAGGATGGAACGAAGCACGAGCTGCAGCGGATGGAGGTTGGGATTATCCAGATAAATCATGGCATCAAAGTAGGAATTCCACTGGCCGACAAAGGCATACAGCGCCAGCACGAAGATGATCGGTTTCGAGAGCGGCAATACAATGCTGAAGAAAATCCTCATCTCTGAAGCCCCGTCCACATTGGACGCCTCCTTCAGTTCATTCGGCACACCTTTGAAGAACGTTCTGGACAAAATAATATTCCATACATTGACCGCCCCGGGAATGATTACAGCCCAGACTGTATCCAGCAGCCCCAGATTCTTAACCAGCAGATAGGTCGGGACCAGTCCTCCTCCAAAGAACATCGTAAAGAGGAACACTGTCATAAAAAAACCTCTACCCTTTAACCGGTCATCCGATAAGGCATACCCCGCACAGATCGAGACCAGAACGGTAAGAATAGCAAAGGAAGAGGCGTAAAAAACAGCGTTTCCAAATCCCCGGATCATCGCCGGATTGGTAAGAATCATCTTGTAGCCATCCAATGACCAATCTGAAATTTTGAACGACAGCCCTTGGCTAAGCAGGATTGACGGATCCATGAAGGATGCAATCACCACATAAATGAGCGGAAGCACCACAATCAATACAGCAAGAGTCAAAAAGGTGGCGTTCAGCACAAGAATAAAGCGGTCCAGCCGGGAATGTTTAATGAACATACTTGTTGCTCCTTTCTATAAAAGACCTTCGCCCTCATTTAGTTTCTTCACTGTGAAGTTCACCGTAATGAGCAGGATGACGTTGATGATAGAGTTGAATAGTCCTACTGCGGCTGAGTATGCATAGTCACCGGACTGCAAACCAATTTTGTAAACGTACGTCGGAATAATCTCAGAGGTTGGCATGTTCGTTGCTGTTTGCATGAGATAAGCCTTTTCAAACCCAATCGACATGATGCCGCCTGCGGCAAGGATAAATACAATGGCCATAATCGGACGAATGGTCGGAAGGTCAATATGACGTATTCTTTGAAGAAGATTAGCACCATCCAGGTTGGCTGCGTTATGTAACTCAGGGTCCACATTGGCAAGAGCCGCAACGTAGATAATGGAAGCCCATCCCGCACCCGTCCATATATCCGAAAGAATGTAGATCCAGCGGAAGTACTCCGGACGTGACATGAACATCACCGGTTCACCGGTAGCCCAGCTAAAAAGCTGGTTGATAGGTCCTGTCGGGGACAGGAAGATAAACAGCATACCGACCACGACAACGACGGATATGAAGTTAGGGGCATACAAGAATAACTGTATGTTCTTTTTGACTCCGGCCCGGCGAACCTGATTGAGCATCAAGGCCAGCAGGATGGGAACAGGGAAGCTCAAGATTAGACCGAAAAAACTTAATTTAAGCGTATTCATAAAAATCACTTCGAAGTTTGGGGAAGACAGAAATTTCTCGAAGTTGTAAAAACCTACCCACTCACTCCCCATAATTCCCTTGATTGGGCTGAAATCCTTAAAGGCAATAATCGCACCATACATTGGACCGTATTTAAAAATAAGGGTCAGAATCAGTGCCGGTGCGAGCATTAAATAAAGGAAGTAGTGCTTCTTCAAATATTCAAACAGGGACATCTTCCGCCCCGTCACCAGTTTTCTGTGATCCACTTCAATTGAGTTATGCAATGCCTTTACCTCCATTCTTATACATGTTTTTCACCAGTGAAAGGCTTACATTTTGACGTTCATGCCCTTCTTCATTTACAATTTATCAAAGACTTCACCATGAGTCAATACATTTTGTAAAAATATATTTGTTCATTTGACAATTATTCCGTATCTAAAACCCCTGAAAATATTGCCAAAATTAATAAATAAGAGGTTACTCTTAGAAAAAGAGCATTTATTCAACTTAATATATTCATTTTTAACACTTGCGCAGAAATAATTACCAAACAACACAATTGCATAATGTAAACTAAATTGTGCATTTGTAAAATTAACGTTGCTATTTTGAGAAAACTATTATACATTTAAGGGAGTAAAGCGAAGCGTATGCGGCCGCTATTTGCAGAGTGAAAGAAAACAATAATATAGAGGTGAAATTACATATATGGCACGGGGAAAAGTAACGATACAGGATATCGCTGATGCTCTGGGGATCTCCAGAAACACAGCCTCCAAAGCCTTGAACGGAACGGAAGGATTGCCCGAAGAGACCAGAAACAAAGTTATCAAAAAGGCGATTGAGTTGAAATACAAGCAGTTTTCTTTAATGGAAACCGAAAATGTCCTGCCAAAGAGCTCGAGAAACATTGCTTTATTAACGGAGAATTTGCCGAATACTTCGCATTTTGGATCGACTTTGATCAGCGGTCTGGAAAAGCGGATCAGTGCAGAAGGATATAATTTATCCATTCACATCATCCGGGAGATTGAACAGAAATCTCTGTCCCTCCCTAACAATTTCGATGTATCCAATGTGGACGGAATCATATGTATTGAGCTGTTTAACTTGGAATACAGTAACCTGATTACAAGCCTTGAGATTCCGACCATTTTCATCGACTGTTCCGCCCATGTCTGCTATCCTGATTTCCGGGCGGACGTGTTGTTAATGGAGAACGAACACAGTACCTATCAGCTTACTAAAAAGTTGATTGAGGGCGGTTACAAAACCTTGGGGTTTATCGGGGATTATAATCATTGCCGGAGCTTTAATGAAAGATGGGTAGGTTTTAATCGTGCTCTGACCGAGGCTGGAATCCCGCTCGATCCCGGCCAGTGCGTTCTCGATGAGGATAATCTCTTTTTCTCCAGCCCCGGCTGGGCGGATGAAAGATTGAATGACATTGCCGAGCTCCCGTCCGCTTTTGTATGTGCGAACGATTACATCGCCGTAAGCTTTATGAAATCACTGAAGAATCTGAATCACTCCATTCCCGGTGACATTGTCGTTTGCGGTTTTGATAACGGCCCGGAATCAAAAATTATTGAGCCTCATCTTACCACTGTTCATATCTACAGTAATGAAATGGGCGTCAAAGCAGCCGAAATACTGCTGTCACGCATCACCTATCCAGAGCAGCCTTATCAGGTCTCTCATATCTACACAAAACCAATCATTAGAGATTCCACCCCGAATATTAGCTGATTGTGGAACCTATAAACGCTTACATTCAACAAAAGCATCCCTTTCACGTGAAGGGATGCTTTTGTTCCTTCCTCTCCTCCTACTCGGAGAGGATATATATCAGTTGAACTAAAGAACTAGCTAGAGGCAAAAGCAGCGGAGGGGAATTTTGGAACTGTAGGAGCGATAGCGACCACCTTTGTCTCCGGATTTCAACCGCAAATAGCGGTATAAATCAAGAAATCGGGAGACAACAGTGGCCGGAAGTCCAAACATTCACCGCAGTTGCGTTCTATGCCGGATCGGTAAGTCTAAAGTTCAACTTATATAGCTAAAGATTTATATAAATGGTGAAGCTGTTCACAATTACTAAAACCGTGTTTAACACTAACAGAGAGGTCTTAGATTTCCTTTCTCCCCTAAAAATAGAGGCAACAATTTGAATACCCGGTATCAAAAAAAGGAATACCCGCTTAGAAATATAATTTGTGAAATCATCAGCCTTGAACTGGAATGATTTCACCTGTATTCCCATCTGGTCCGGTAATGAACGATACGCAATAAAATTAGACAGCAGAGTAATTGCAATCATTCCTGCTACAATGTAAAACACGGCGTCCCTCTTCATTTTCTGCTTTTCATCCCCTTATTTATCTAATGCCAAATAATTATAAGTTTTCAAGAAAAATCTGTAATTAACATGTGTCACACACTGAATGCTACTAGCTGCACATGAGCTGCGGGCATTGGTCCCGCAATATTTCCCTGTTCCCTGATTTCCGAAGTCGCTGGGCATGCTGGCTTCGCAGAGCTACCAAAGTGAGTATAATGGAAGGTAAACTAGCTTGAGGGATGAGGAAGATTATTATGAAGATTATTTTCTGCCAGGATCCGCTGGATGCCAAGAGGGTTGATATGGATTATGAAACGGAGTGGCACGCAGCTCAAGCTGCTGGCCTCAAGACGGAGCTTGTTTCATTAGAGGCCTTGATGGAAGGCCAGGCTGCCCGGTCCATCCGGCAGATTACACCCGCGCTCTCTATGGAATCTGCAATTTACCGGGGCTGGATGATGAATCCGCAGCATTATGAGCAGCTTTACCATGCACTCCAATCAAAGAATATTGAACTCATCAATGATCCTACCGCCTATGCTCACTGTCACTACTTGCCAAACTCCTATTCGATGATCGCATCGTTGACACCGCGCACCATTTGGCGCACAAGTCCAAGCAAGCCCGCCGACTGGGAGGAGCTGTTCGAGCAAATTACCATATTCGGCGAATCTCCTTTAATCGTCAAGGACTATGTGAAGTCAAGAAAGCACGAATGGGTTGATGCCTGCTATATCCCGGATGCTTCAGACCACGGCAATGTACAGCGGGTGGTGTGGAACTTCATTGAAAGACAGGGGGCTGGACTGAGCGAAGGAATCGTTATCCGTGAATTCGTTCCTCTGGAGTACCTGCAATCACACGATAAGAGCGGCATGCCTCTTTCCAAGGAATACCGGATATTTTTTCTGGATCATCAAATCATAGCTTTTCTGAATTACTGGGATGATGTTACCTACGATGAGGATCAGCCGGATCTGACCCCTTTTATGGAAATTGCCCGCACGATTACAAGCCGCTTCTTCACCATGGACATCGCCAAAACTGCAGAGGGAAGCTGGATTATTGTAGAGCTGGGAGACGGCGGAGTTTCGGGGCTGCCCGAGCAGATGGATGTCAGAGCGTTTTATGAGGGGTTACTTCAAGACTAATAATGTCCGATCCGCCGCTGCTCTAGCTTTTTGCTGGACACTTATATACAAGGCACTATCCAAACAGACTCCCGTTTAGCCTTTACCATTTTGAAACTACTTTGCCGAAGGGTTGGGATATACTAGCCACAGATGAACTAAAGGAGATTATATCTTATGAACAAATCAGGCCTAAGCACCCTTCTCTTATTATCGATGATTGCTGCAGGCTGCGGTGCACCCAAGACTCCCAGTGATTTACTCCGGGCCCCTTCGCAGGGCAGTGCCGATGGCACCATTACAAGTATTGTGAAGTCTTTTCTTCCGGCGAATGCCCACCTGACGGTGCCCATCAATTCCGAATCCGGCAGTGCCATTCAATTGCAGGATCTCGACAAGGATGGTCAGGATGAAATTCTGGCCTTCTATAAGACGGACAAAACGGATTATGAAATCAATACCCTCGTATTGTCCAAACCCGGCGCCGACTGGAAAAAGCTTACTACGATTACGGGAGTCGGCAGTGAGCTGGATTACGTACAGTTTATAGATGTTACCGCAGACGGAGCAGCGGATATGCTGCTAGGGTTCAGCGGCGGCGAAGGCTTGAGCAAGGAACTGTCCGTCTACAGTCTGAGTGGGGGTGAGCTGACCGAAAAGCTCAAGCAGCCTTATGACCAGCTGGCTGTCGGCAATCTGACCAATGAAGGTCAGACAGATATCGCCCTGATCCAGGGAACGTTCACCACGGACACCCAGCCGCAATCCCACCTGCAGGTAATCCGGCTTCATGACGGCAAGCTGCAGACCTTGTCTGACCAGACCATCGACGGGTATGTGTTTCAAGCCTTGTTTACAAAAGCAGCGCCATCCAAAAACGCCCTGTTCATTGATGCGGCGGTTGGTGCACATTCCTCCTACACTTCTCTGCTGACTTGGGAAAATGGCAGATTTATTGATATACTTGCAACAGAGGATTATCAGCGTGACGAATTGGCAGACAGCAGGGATATTGTGCTGGGGCCACTTGTTTCGGAAGCTAACGGTTTGCTGGGTGAGAACAATATGGCGATCAAGGATTACCCGCTGTATAGCTCAGATATTAACGGTGATGGCATTGTCGAGATCGGATTCCTTGTCCCTCCTGCGGGTACAGAGAGCTTTGCCCCGCTGGCCACTCCCTTCATCACCAAATATTATCAGTGGGACGGGCAATCGGGACTGAAGTTTGTGGAGGAGCATTTCGACAGATGGGGCTACAATTTCCACATTCCGCAATCCTGGACCGGTAAATACAAGCTTGTGGCCCCGGAGGAATCCCCTACGGCTTGGGAGCATATCCAGTTTAGCTACACCAATGCAGCGTCTGCTGAGCAGGCCCCGCTTCTGGAGCTGCGCCAGATCTCCAAAAAGGATTGGCAGACTGCCGAAGCGGCACTGCTGGCGAAGAACACAACCTATAAACTGCTGTATGAGCTGCAAAATACGGAGGATAGTACAGCGCCGACCGTGCTTGTTGCTGTTCTTCCATCCGCAGATGCAGCCGGCAAGCTGACCGGCTCCTCCCTTCAGGAGTATGAACAGCTAAAGCTGACGCTTGATGAAGTGCAGCAGCTGGCCGGCACGCCCCAGAAGCCCCAGCAATAGGTAGAACAAGGAGGGCACCCATGAAAGTACTGGTACTGGAAGATGAGAAGCCCATACGCGATTTTCTGCTTGTTAACCTTAAGCGTGCGGGCTTCGAGGTTGTTGAGGCCTCCACAGGCGAAGAGGCTCTGGCTGCCGCCCGGAATCAGAAGGATTTTGATATTGCTATTCTGGACCTGATGCTTCCCGGTGTCAGCGGCTTCGAGGTGTGTGAACGCCTGCGGGGACTGTTCCCCCGGCTTGGTATTATTATGCTGACTGCCAAAAGCCAGGAAGTCGATAAGGTGATGGGGCTGGAAGCCGGTGCAGACGATTATGTGGTTAAGCCCTTCAGTCCGGTTGAGCTGGTTGCCCGGGTCCGGTCGCTCTACCGGCGGATGTATCCGGGAGAAGTGTCCGAACAAGAGAACCATATTGAGCTTCCTCCATTTACACTGATGCTGGATGAACGCAAATTACTGAAAGACAAGCTCGAGATTCCCCTGACGCCCACGGAATTCTCCATCGTCAAGCTGCTTATGGAGCAGCCTAACAAGGCTATGAACCGTGACGATATTCTTACCTCCGTATGGGGGCAATATTTTATGGGAGAGCTTAAGATTGTAGATGTGAATATCAGCCGAATCCGCCAAAAAATCGGGCAGGGCTCTTCCGGACCACAATACCTCGAAACGGTCTGGGGATTCGGCTATCTATGGAGGGTCTAACATTGCTGAAGGGAATCAGGTCTAGGCTTATCGTCTATATCACCATTGTTCTGCTCCTGATCGTCCTGCTGCTGGAGGGGGTATTTATTGTAGCAGTCCATTACTACTATCTGGGCAGCGCGATGGAAACCCTGTCTTCCCGGGCCGTTACCTCCGCCACCTTTTTCAATAAGTATCTGGAGGGCTACTCGATCAATGAACGGGCCAGGTACATTCTGGAGAATCTTTCGACTGAAGAGAGCAGCAAGGTTGAAGTGCTCAGTCCGGCAGGTGATGTCATTATCAATTCATTCGGTTTCGCAAGCTCGGAGCATATTGAGACCCCTGACGTCAAAGATGCTTTGATCAGCGGCAAGGGGACCTATCAGAGTATTACCCCTCTCAACGGGGAACGGATAATGGCCGTTTCCATTCCTTTGAGGGAATCCGGGGAGAACATTGGTGTACTGCGCTATTCTGTTTCAGCAGAGCCCCTCTACGACGTTATTATCAACATTGTCCTGAATGCCGCCTGGGTCGGGCTGCTCGTCATTCTTTTTGGCTTCGTACTCAGCGTGATTATCGCTAAACGGATCGTTGGACCTATTCAGCAATTAACCTCTGTCGCCAAAGAGATGGCCACCGGAAACTTTGACGTAAGGGCGGAAAAGCGGTATGACGATGAGGTCGGCACCTTGGCAGTCACACTGAATTACATGTCAGAGGAAATGGTCAAAAGCGAAAAAATCAAATATGATTTCATCTCTTCCGTCACGCATGAGCTGCGCACTCCCCTTACCTCGATCAAAGGCTGGGGCGAAACACTGCTTGTGGGTGATTTGTCTGATAAAAAAGAGACCCTCCAGGGTCTTGAGGTAATGACCGGGGAAACAGATCGTCTGATTGGTCTGGTCGAGGATTTACTGGATTTCTCCAAATTCCAGGCTGGGGAGATAAAGGTCTCGCTCCAGCCTTATGACCTCAGGGGTCTGCTTGAGGATCTGCTGCTGCAGTTCAGGTACCGGGGCCAGACCAAACAAATCCGGCTCTATGCCGATATTCCCGATCAGCCGCTGCCCGTGGACGGCGATTTCAACCGGTTGAAGCAGGTTTTTGTAAATCTGCTGGACAATGCTTTCAAATTCACTCCGGCCCAGGGGGAGGTCCGCCTCACGGCGGACTATAATGAAACCCTAATTATCATCACAGTCGCGGACAACGGGGAAGGCATCGAAGCTGACGACCTCACGAAGCTCGGGACCAAATTCTTCAAAGGCAGATCACGCCAGTCCGGAAGCGGACTGGGCCTTGCCATCTGCAAAGAAATTATCGTACTGCATGGCGGCCGCCTGCGCATCGAGAGCGAATTCACCAAGGGAACCTCAGTCATCGTGGAGCTGCCGCGCTACCCGGTGGAGTGAGGTCCCTTTTATCAATTATGCTTGATCAGCATAACGCCACCAGGAGAGTGTGCCGATCAAGCCAATACCACCGGTCAGATACGGAAGGCTGAGACTCAGAGCCTGCAAATGGGCATTTTCCTCCCCCGAAGCGCCGCTGAGGAGCCCGGGGATGGCCCATGGAATATATTCCGTAATTCCAAGGCCTCCGCCAAGCTGGGAAATCACGATCGTAAGTACAATGAACCCAAATGCAGACATATACCCGCGTCCAACGCTGGCCATCCAGGCTACCGGGATGCATAGGCAGATAACCATGAGACAGAGCAATACATATTCCCTGAAGCTTTGCGCGATGATCTCAAGGCTCCAGCCATCCAACTGGACAAACCAGGCGGTAAGGCCTCCAACCGCAAACATAAGGAGTGCCAGGACCTCACACCAAACTGTGGCAACCATTAATTTAGCGGCTGCTACACTGTAACGGGAAAGCGGCAAGGCCAGTAAATCCTTAACCGTACGGTCGGAGTATTCCCGGCCGAATATCCAACTGTATATAAAACCGAAGCCGATCAAGCCTCCGATCGAAACCACATAACCAAGCTCATCCATAAACCCCGGCACATCCAATATACTCTCTATGTTGTTCTGAGAACCCAGCGATCCGGAAAATACGAGCCCCAGCATAACCGGCAGCAGGATGCTGGTGCCGAGTGATATCCATAGCAGTCTGGACCGGCGAAGCTTCAAGATTTCCCCTCCTATGGCTGATAACCATTGATTCATTCTGTTGCTCCCCCTCCGGTTTCAATTTTTCTAAGAAAATAAGCTTCCAGATCCTCTTCTTCTACACTCAACTGAATGGGCGGCATATTTGCATGGACCAGCAGCTTCGATATATGCTCAGGACTAGCTATCGCATGATCGTCGGAGAGCCGCAGCCCTTCCTCGGACCATTTCACCTTATAACCGTGCTGGAGCAGCTTTATCCGGGCAGCTTCAGGATTACGGGTCTGCACAAGCAGATGTTTCCGGAGAATATGCTGCAGCTCCCTGACCTCCGTTTCCTGAAGCAGCTTGCCATGATGAACAATACCGATCCGTGTCGCCAGTCTGGCGACCTCGCCCAGGATATGGCTGGAGATAAATATTGTCACCCCGTGAGTCAGGGCAAGCTCGTTAAGCAGCTGCCGTACCTCGACAATTCCAGCGGGATCCAGTCCGTTCGTCGGCTCATCCAGAATCAGCACTTTTGGATTATGCAGCATTGCCTTGGCCAGGCCCAGCCGCTGTCCGTTGCCGAGTGACAATTTACCGGCCTTGCGGTCCCGGTAGGGGGTTAGCTGCAGCTTGTCCATTACAGAATCTATGGCATCGTGTTCCGGTATGCCCCGCAGACGGCGGATGATCTCCAGATTCTCCCGGACCGTTAGCTCAGGATAAGAATACGGGGTCTCCACCATGTATCCGACGTTCGCCCACAGCTTGTGACTGCCGGCATCCACACGTTGTCCGAACAAATAGGAAGCTCCGGCATCCGGCCGGATCATCCCCAGCAGCATGCGTATCGTCGTCGTTTTGCCCGCACCATTCAATCCCAGAAATCCGTAGATTTCCCCTTGCTCAACATGCAGTGATATTCCGTCTACAGCATGATGGCTTCCGTAATGTTTCGTTAAGCCTTCAGTCTGAATAATAGCATTCACATTATCGCCTCCCTTTATAAACTAACTAGTTAGTTATATTTGATGAAAATAAAAGCCATCTTCTACAGTAGAGATGGCTCCATGACACCATAAATGACAAACTTCGCAATCTGATCCATGGTGTGCTCCTTCATCTCCGGGGAGTCCAGCTTGCCCATCACTTCCTTATACCGTGAAAAGGACTGAAGCGTCGCTGTCGTCACATTCAGAATCAGAATCGGAAACATCGCCGGATCGAAATCCTGCCGGAGGATTCCATTCTGCTTCGCGGCTATGGCCAGCTCATGCAGCTGAGTCATATCATCCGGGCGGTAGGTGATTTGATTCCAGGTCTTCCAATCCTCAGCGGCCTCCCAGAACAGAATTTTCAAATATCGCGGGTACTCCAGGAGAAATTCATACATTTGCCGGGTAATCTTCTCCAGAAAACTTTTGAATACAACAGGGTCACTCATGAGACTTGGGTTCTTTAACAGCTCGGCGATTGCCGCCCCGGTTACCTGTTCACTAATCTGGTCGGCACGTTTGACTACTTCGGTGTAAAGTCCCAGCTTATCGCCGAAATACTGATAGATCAGGCTTTTGTTATACCCCGAAGCTTTCGCAATCCCGTCGATTCGCGCTGCTGAATAACCAAGCTCGGCAAACGTCTCCTCCGCTGCGTCAAGAATCATCCCCTTGGTTCGGGCTGCATCGTAAGTCCGTGAACTTCGCTTGCCATTGTCCTTGCTCCCGCTCTCTGCTGATGTCATGGTTTTCACCTCTTTTTATAACTAACTGGTTAGATTATATTTAAATGTACTACCGAAGTCAAGAGCACCTATATTCTATTGATCCGTTATTGTGAGCGGAGCAACGTTATTTGTCTGGCCAGATAGGACGGTGTATAGGGCATGTCCTTTCGAAGCCAGGCGACAATCGTACCAATCAAGGCTGCGGAACCGTACCAAATGGCGATCTCTCTTTGTATGTTTGCTGATGAGTCCCCCGGGTCGCCTTGCTTTCGCTCCAGTCTTTCAGCAATCATTTCCGATAGCAGCTTGAACAAACGGTCCGTGAAGATCGTAATTTGTCTCGACGTAAGAATAACTTTGTAAAATCTTGCATTTGTCTTATTATCATATTCAAAAAAGGTGGGATACAATGCTTAAATCTACCCTGGTTTCCGTCCTATTGACGGCTTTCATCCTCTTAACCGCGTGCACTGGAGGTCTAAATAAATCCAACACAGCAGTAAACACACCCGGAAACGATGTTAAACCGACAGTATCCCAAAGTCCGTTGAACGGTAATAGCGGGGTAAAAGAACAAGATATTACGGGGACAAATCTGGAGGATGTATATAATTTTGATTCGGGAATGTTCATAAACCTGAAATCCTACGAAGATCAGTTAACTGAAGAAAACGTATCGGCGCTTTCCGCACTCGAAAAGAATCTTGCAGCGTTGGTTGAGCATAACAACACGGATTATAATGCCGGTTTTGTGAATGAAAAGCTGGTTGACGCTATGAAGTATTATTACGGCGAACAATTCCAGTATCGGTTTACAGCGATCGAGAGCATTGAGCCAAATCCGATGAATGGTAATTTACACATTACCGTTACCGGACAACGTTTGGATACGGATACTCAGACGATTGAGGATGTCAAAATGATGTATGCTCTCGGTCAGAACGACCAGGGAAACTGGGTGATTTATACAATTGACTGAGCGTACAAACAAAAAACCGATACCTAAAAAGGTACCGGTTTTAAGTCATTCTAGTTCTCTTCATCCCTTTTACTTCTTGCTGACAAGCGAACGGTACATTAGAAACAGGAAATATGGAGCTCCAATGATCATAATAATCAGGCCTGACGGTATTTCTATCGGGGCCATTATGGTTCTTCCGATCGTATCGGCAATGACCAGCATTAATCCCCCCAGCAGTCCCGACAAAATAATGGAGCGTCTTGTGTGATGCCCGATCATCATCCGTACTGCATGCGGCGCCATAAGCCCGAGAAATCCGATTGTCCCTACGCTGGCAACGGCTCCCGCTGCAAGCAAAACGCCGATAATCATAGCCCACAGCCGCGTTCCCCGAACCGGCAAGCCAAAACCTGTTGAACTCTCGTCGCCAAACGCCAGCAAATCAAATTTCCGGCCCAGATAATAAGCAACCGGCACAAGGACAATCAGAAAGATAAACAGGCTGTAAAACTGATTCCAGCCGCGGCCATAGGTCGAGCCTGTCAGCCAAATAAAGGAACTGCTGCTCCACAGGCTTGCCTTAACGATCATAACCTGTATGCCCGCAGAGCCGACGGCCGATACAGCGATTCCGAGCAGGATAAGCACGGACGGATTCAAGGCTTTACGCCAGGCCAGAAAGAATACAAAGGCTGCTGCGACAACCCCACCCGCAATTGCGGCAAAAGGTAAAACCACTACTGTCAATGCAGGCCATGCGAACAGTACGATCATCGCACCAAGCCCGGCGCCTGAGGTCACGCCGATAATCGAAGCGTCGGCCAGCGGATTGCGGACAGCGCTTTGAATTAAGACACCGCTGACGGCCAGCGCGATACCGCCGCAAGCTGCAACGAGAGTACGCGGAAGCCGCAGATTCAGCAGCACAGAAAACGATTGATCTCCCCCGGGGATAAGACTACCCAGCAAATCAGCCAACGGAATTCTTGTTCCCCCAAGCGATAAGCTCACAAGGATGACAACGAGGAGCAGTGCGGTCATGAATATCGCCGTAGGAACAAAACGCATACGCAGCGCGGCTCCCCCAACACTCATGGATGACTGTCCGGAGCCTGAACCGGAAATATTCTTCATCTTGGTAAGCACCAGCCAAATGAGCCATGGTGCTCCAATAATCGCCATAACCGCACCGACGGGTATCTCACCTACATTGCTCCGCACCACACGCGCAAGCGTATCCGCTGCCGTAATGAGCAAGGCTCCCCACAAGGCGCTCGCGGGAATAAGCAGGCGATGCTTGCGGATACCGCTAAGCCGGACCAGATGCGGAGCGACCAGACCGACGAAACCTATCGGTCCGACCACACTGACCACGATCGCAGCCATGAGCACGGATATGCCCAGGCCCACTGCCCGGGTTAACCCCACACGCTGTCCCAGCGAACGGGCGGTTGACTCATCAAGCTCAAGCGCATCGAATTGCCGGCCGGCGAATACTGCTGCCCCAATCAGCGCAAGGACGAAAGGCCAAGCGTACCGGACACCATCCCAGTCCAGTTGAATCAGGGAACCTGCGCCCCATAAGAATAAATTTTGTGTTTCCGTCTGTTTGAAGATATGTAAGGCAGATGTGAACGCACCTAATACCATGGATACGATCATACCCGATAATGCCAGCCGGACAGGCGTGGCCGCCTTGCCTCCACCCAGGAAATAGGCGGCCATTGCCGCCAGAAGTCCCCCTCCCGCTGCCAGCAAAAACGGGAACTGCTGCTGCATAGCCGGGAAAGCAACCACACCCAGGACAACCATAAAGTAAGCCCCGGCATTAATCCCCAGCGTATCCGAGGATGCGAGCGGGTTCTTCGTTATGGTTTGCAGTAATGCACCAGCCGCAGCTAAAGCAGCCCCGGCCAGAATCCCGATAACCGTACGGGGCATCCGGATATCCCAGAGCAGATTATGCTCCATCACATCCTGGCGGTTCAGCAATCCATCTAATATAGTGGCTGCCGGAATCTTGGCCTCTCCGAAGCCGAGGCTCAGGAGGAATAGAACGAAGAGGACGGCAAGGCCGCCCCCAAATATTCCAATTAGCCGCCAGGTCATTCCGATTGAGGATGCCTTGCTACTATTCCCGTTCATCAAAGTACTCATTTCGTTAAACTATTTACAACTTCATCCACGATAACCTTGGAGGAGACCGGACCGCCGAACACCCAAGTTGCGCTGCCTAATCCAAAGGTGCGTTTCTCCTTCACGAAAGTAAGGCCTTTCCAGACGGAATTATCCTTCAGTTCGTTCGAGAAAATATCATCATCCTTCTGGACGATATAGATCAGATTGGTATCCTGAACCGCAGGCAATGCTTCAACTGTCGATGTGCTGAATCCGTAAGCCTCAAAAGCTTCGGGTTTCCAGTCGTTCTTCAAGCCGATCCGGTCCAGCGTCTGTACCGCCAGAGAATTATCCGTAAAGAGACGCATTGTCGCTGCATTCTGATAGCTGTAGGCTTGCGTCAGTACATAGTTCAAGCCTTCCTTGCCTGCAGCAGCCAGCTTCGTCTTGGCATCCGCGTAATGCGCATCCAAATCTGCCAGGACCTTATCACCTTCCGCGGTCTTGCCGACAGCGGCTGCAATCGTTTTGAAGATGTCTTCCATCATCGTGTATTGATCGCCTTGGCCTTCAGGCGGATACAGGCCGAAAATCAGCGTTGGCGCAATGCCCTTCAATTGCTCATAGATGGCTTCATGGCTGTCTGTATTCGCAATAATCAAATCCGGCTTCAGCGCCGCAATCGTCTCCAGATTCGGCTCACCGCGTGTACCGACATCAGTCACGCCTGCATCCAGGGGCGCCTCGCCAGTTACCCACACCTTATAGTTTTCGTTATCGGCATTCCCTACCGGCTGCATGCCGAGGGCAATAATATCTTCAGTAAATGTCCACTCCAGCACTACGACCTTTTGCGCAGGCTTGTCCAGCTTAACCTCACCTTTAGCATCCTTCAGTACAATCGGGCCACTCGCCGCTTCACTGCCAGCATTCGTTGCAGTTGCAGTTGCATTGCCAGTTGCGCTTTCGTTAGCTGCCGGACTTTTCGTATTGTTGGATCCACAACCTGCCACAACCAGTATGACAGCAATAACCAGAACTAAACTCAACAACCTTTTGTGCATTTTGTAAATCCCCCTGATATTCAGATATAAGTTCTCTATGATAATCGTTATCGTTATATTGATAATGATTATCATTTCTATTCATATTAGCTATCTTATATGCGATTTCCCGGAATGTCAAAGTTAAAATTTAAATTTATGGAGAAGTGACGCTTGAGATCAGGTAGCTTTCTCTTGCGCCTAATTTACTCAAGCAAGCAGCCGCTGATCAAAAACACAGAGAGCATAACCGGGACACAAATAATTCCGGCAAACTACATGCAGTTTGCCGGAATTATTGAGTAGATGACAAGCGGTATTGACGTTTGGAGCCTTTTTACTTCTTATATCCTCCCTGATAAGAAACCTGATCTATCAAGGATTCTTGATTATTTAGCCTTATCACTAATTTCAGAACCACTCTGCCTGTTGATCCCAACAATGGACCAGTTGTCATCAACTTCCGGCGATAACGTCTTACGATCCCGGATGTAGCCTACAAGCATATCACGGATGCTGCATGCCGATTCCCAATGTTTTGTCGCGCTTACCAATTTGGACGCCTTCAATAAGCTGCTGTAGCGATAATTGTTGACAGCAAGCTGCAGCTGTTCGGTATCGGCAAGCGGTTTGCCTTTGTAGATCACATTTATGATCCGGCTACCGGAGGGTTGCGACAGGTCGATCTGATAATCGATACCGGCGAACATATCATAGAGATAACTCGGCACCTCGGGGTTAATACTAATCGCAGAGTCACCTGGCTGCCACTGTTTGAAATGCGTTGCTGAGGCTTCCATATAAGCCTTAAGCTCTTTGCCGGTTACATTGACAACGTACAGCAAATTATCGAATGGATAAATGCGGTACACATCAGCGTACGTCAATGGGCCCTGCTTCAAATCCGCCTTGTCCGAAAAAAGGCTCGTGGCGGCAACATCCGCACCGCTGGCCTCAAGCATCGCCTTCTGAATCAATGTAATGACTGCTGTATCCCGCAATCTTCCCGCTGGCACACCACTGATTTCATCCTGTGGCTGGAAGTCGGCTGTCGCATAGCCCAGAACGCCACCGTCCATTTCTGTTGAGGATACTCCTCCTCCCTGCTCGATGAAGCGAAGCGTTTCTTGATGCGCTTCTGAGACCAGACTCCGGAAATCCGGGTCCGGCTCCCAGCCGGCCATATCAACAATCGAGACTTCCCGGTTCACAACCCGGGGTCCTTCACCGCCAAGCTCGACCGTAAGGTCGAAGCGTACCACTTCCCGCCCCCGGTCGCGCGGTCCTCCAATGACGGTATCACCGGTACGTTCTTTAACCGTAATGTGCATATGACCGACCAGAAGCACATCAGCCTCAGGAACCAGCCGGACAATGTGTTCAGCGGCATCCGAACCGCCTTCTTCATCGAATTCCGCCACCATTCCGGCATGCGCGCTGATCATAATAATGTCAGCCTTACCTTCAGCCCTCAGTGAGGCTTCAATCCTCTGTGCCGTTTCAGCCATGGGGCCAAAGCGCAGAGCATCCACCTTCCCACCGTCCCAGCGCGGGACATTAGGGTTAGTCAGACCGATAACAGCAATCTTAATACCTTGTACTTCAACAAGCGCATAAGGTTCTGCAAACAGTTCCCCATTGAGATAACAGGCATTCGCAGCAAGCACTGGAAATTCCAGCTCCCGCCTGAATTTCTCAATCAGGGCAAGACCAAAGTTAAATTCATGATTGCCTAAGGTCATGGCCGAATATCCCATTGCATTAAGCGCCACTGAAACCGGATGTACACTATCCACCCGCTTATTGAAGACATCATCAGTCAGCATATTCCCTTGGAACACATCACCATTATCAATCAGAATGACCTCGGCTCCACTCTGTCTGATCTCCCGGACATAGGAGGCGACTCTGGCCATCCCGTCATTCGTTGTATCCACACCGTCTTCGTAACGATAGCCCCACAGATTCCCGTGAAGATCCGAGGTGGCAATAATTACGATATTCAATATATTACTGGTGTCCGCCCGTTCAATCATAATTCCATCCTTCTCTCGTCTCTTTACTTCAGAATTGCACCTGCGGTAAAACTCTTCTCCATCTGGTCACTGAACAGTACGTAGGCCAGTAGAATGGGAAGGGTCGATATGACCATGGCTGCTGCGAGCGGTCCCCAGCTAATGCTGTATTGACCGCTGAAATTCATCAGGCCCAGCGGCAACGTCCGCAGCTCTTGCTTTTGAATAAAGGTCGCAGCCATGAGAAGCTCATTCCATACGGCTAAAAACACGAAGATCGCTACCGAAGCGAGTGGTGGCTTCAGCAAGGGCAGCACAACTTTGAAGAAGGATTTAACGACTCCGCAGCCGTCCATAAACGCAGCTTCCTCCAGTTCCTTCGGCATGGTCCGCAGAAAAGCCGACAGCATGTATACGCCAATAGGCAAATTCACAGCAATATACGGCAAAATAATCGATAATCTCGAACTGAGAATGCCAAGATTCTTGAGTATCATAAAGAGCGGGATTAGCGTAGCGTGAATTGGAACCATAACGCCCATCAATAGAACGAACAAAATCACACCGTTATATTTGAATTTCATGCGTGTCAAAGCATACGCCATCATCGAAGCAAACAGAAGCACAAAAAAGAGTGTAACCAGCGTGACGGTCACACTGTTGAAAAAGTATTGGCTGACTTTAGCGCTTACCCAAGCCTCTGTGAAATTGTCTAAACGCCATTTGGTGGGCAACGCCCAGACCGCTCCGCCAATAATCTCCGAGTTATCCTTAAACGCACTTACCACAAGCCAGTAGAGCGGGAACAACTGGAGGACGGCGATGATGATCATCAGTATGTAAATAGCTGTATTTTTCGTTTTATTGAACATGACCTGTCCTCCTTAATATTCAATTTTTTCCTGGGTCAACAACTTGTTAATCACCCAGGCAATAATGAGACATTCCAGCACCATAAATACAGCAAGCGCGCTGCCGTAACCGAAATTCTGCTTCAGGAACGCTTCCTGAAACATTTTTAGCGCAATCACAGTTGTTGAATCAAGCGGTCCTCCATTAGTCATCACATACACACTTTCGAATGTTTTCAGTGCATATATAACGTTTAGGACGATACAGATCCGTAATACATCAGATAATAAAGGAAAAGTGATATAACGTACCGCTTTCCAGCCTGTCGCTCCGTCCAGCTTCGCTGCTTCATAATACTGTTCCGGGATACCTTGCATTCCGGCGAACAGGATCAGCATATTGTAACCCACGTAATGCCAAGTGGTTACGATTAATACGGACAGTAGTGCCGTCTTAGTGTCTCCAAGCCATGCTTGTGTCCAACTTCCCAGTCCCATGGCATCCATTAACGTGTTCAGCATGCCGATGTTCGGATCATAGATTTTGACCCATAGCAGGCTCACCATTGTTGTTGACATCACTACAGGGAAAAAGTAAATATTGCGGAACCATTTACGCCCCTTCATTTTTCGGGAGACCAGCATCGCCAAGGCAAACGAGATCGGCAACTGGATAAACACACCTACAAGCAAAAAGGCGAGGCTGTTCCATACCGCTTGCCAAAAACTTTTATCAACCGTAAACATCTCAATATAGTTGTCTAGTCCAATGAAGGTCATGGGATTGATGCCATCCCAATCTTGGAGACTGTAATAGGCTGTAATCAAAATAGGCACGAAATAGAAGATCAGAAACACGATTAATCCGGGCAATAAAAACAAAGCTAATATTTTTTTATTTGAGAGCGCTTTTTCCATCACTTACCCACCTGTCAAGTTGCAGAAAAGCGATGCGGTCCAACTGACTGCATCGCTTTTCCCAGAATATATTTTTGAAACGCTACAGCTTACTCTGCCTTGCGAAGCAAGGTTTCCAGTTCAGTTGTGAACTGCGCAGCTGTCAACACGCCACCATATAGCTGCTGTGTCAGATCACGGTATTCCTGACCTGCATCTGCTGAAAGCAGACCGAACCACATCGCCTGTGTTTTAGTGGTTTTACCGATATCTGTAGCGTAAGCTGAAAGCTGCTCATTCTGTGATTCAGACTTAACGTCGCTTTTGGCATATCCGGGCAGACCTTTTCTAACAAATTCGTCATTGAGCTTCAAAGACATGCGAATGGCGAATTCTTTGGCTGCATCCACATTTTTGGAGCTGTTGTTGACAAACAATGAGTAAGGCGCCTCAGCATTCTGGAAACCGATTGTTGAACTGTGAATCTCTTCTGCACCTGTTTTCGGAAATGCGATATATCCCAAATTGTCGCCCATTACAGTCGACAGAGAAGTGAAGTTAAAGCTGCCGTCGATCCACATCAAGGCTTTATCATTCTTAAACAGTTCTTGTGCATCCAGGTAGGCGGAGCCGAGGAAACCCTTTTGGAAGGCATTTGAGTTCACCAATGTTACCACCTGATTCGCTGCATCAACAAATGGTGCGTCTGTGAATTTAGCTTGTCCTTTAATCGCCTCATCGAAGGCATTAACGTCCTCACGCGCTACAAGCATGTTGTAGAGCAGATCTGCCTGCCATCTTTCTTTTCCGCCGAGTGCGATTGGGATCACACCTTCATCGTTTGCGGTTTTAATCAACGCCTGAAGTTCATCCCACGTTGTTGGAGCAGAAGCGCCAAGCTCGCCCATCAGCTTTTTGTTATAGTAAAGAACCAGTGTTGTACTGATGTTGGAAGGAACGGAATAGATGTTGCCATCTTCCTCTGTGACCAACTGATTGTCCAGAAATTGCGAGCCTAGTCCCGTGGAATCCAGCGTATCGTTCAATGGAGCAACTGTCTTCGACTGCAGAACAGGGGTGCGGTATGACTTTCCGGCATGCTGTTGGAAAACATCCGGAAGTTCATTTGCAGCAAGCGCAACACTTAGTTTAGTTTTGTATGTCTCATCTTGTATGTATTCATAATTCAGTTCAGCGCCAATTTCCGCTGCGGTAGCTTCGGCAGTTGCTTGGTACATCGGATCTGCATCGAATATCCATAACGTGATAGATTTCTTACTATCCGCTGCTGTCGCTTCCTTGTTCTGAGTCCCTCCATTGTTTACTTCCGCACCTCCACAAGAAGTAAGCACTACACTAACAAGCGCGACGGATGCTGCAATAACCCCAAACTTTTTACCAAACATCTGATTTAGACCACCTTTCAAAATTTACGGATACGAGCTACAGGTACAATCTTAACAAGTGTGAAGCTAGGTTCGAATGGATATATATTGGTTTTGACAGTAAAATTTTTAGGTATGTTATATTACTTAACACCACGTTTACAAACCACACCCGTGTTAACATCCCCTGAACATCAGATTTACTTTGCACGAACAAAAAAGCCCGGCTGGAAAACCGGACTTCAACTAGCAACTGCTCAATCTCTCTCTACATTGGACCCCTCGTATACCTTATTTGGGGTAATTCCGTACTTCTTCTTGAAGCATTTGCTAAAGTAAAACGGATCCCTATAGCCGACCTGATGTGCTATCGTCGCTACCTTTGGAGCCAAGGATTCATCCGCAGCAGCCCCTTGGCGCAACAGCTCCATAGCTTTGCCAAGACGGACATTGGTCACATATTCCACAAAAGACTCACTTGTCTCCTTCTTGAACATGTGACTTAAATAGCTCGGATTCACGAAGAGGACACTCGCTGTACTCTGAAGCGACAAGCTGTCATCGGCATAATGTGCAGTCACATGATCAACCGCTTTGCGAACCAGCCGTTTACCGCTGCCCTGACGCCTTCCCTCCTCAGTTGACTGCCCTGCTTCCGGTTCTTGTACATAACCCGCTTCCTTTTTCAAACGATTAATATAACGCTCTGCTTCCCATTTCTCAGTCAATTGCGTACGGATAGTTATAAGTGCTTGTTCAACCGCTTCCTCATCAATGGGCTTCAACAAATAATGATCCGCTCCGAGCGAAATGGCCTTCTGTGCATAAGTAAAGTTGTCGTAGCTTGTGATGAAAATCAGCTTTGCAGCTGAGTCTAGGGCGCGGACGGCCTTTACAAAGTCTAGCCCATTCATATTCGGCATTTCAATATCTGTAATGATGAGATCAATCGCTTGTTCCTTCATAATCTTCAAGGCTGCCAAACCCTCTTCAGCCTCTGCGACCACCTCAAAACCGGCAGAAGTCCAATCAATCAAATGGATCAAAAGCTGCCTGAAATAATATTCGTCATCCACAATCAGGACGCGGGCTACCGGCGCTGTATTCATAGTCTAGCTGTCCCCTCCTCCTGTCCGCTCGTTTTCAAGATCAGCGGCAAACGTACCTGCACTTCCACTCCATTGCCTGGTTCAGATGTCAGGACGATGCCATAAGATTCACCGAACCTCAGTTGAATCCGGTCCTGAATATTTTTAAGTCCGAAGCTGTATACCTCTTCTTCGCCATTGTCAGACCAAATAAGCCGTTTTTCCTCTTCACTCATGCCTTTGCCGTTGTCACGTACAATAAAGCAGAGATTGCTCTTCTCGCCCGTCCTTTCCGTATAGCCTATGATTTCGCACAATCCTCCGTCAGGCATCCCTCTGATTCCATGGTGGATCGCATTCTCGACAAGAGGCTGCAGCAGCATCGTAGGCACTTGGCAGGACTCTATTCCCGGTTCAAACGAAATCCGGTAATCCAGCTTTTTAAAGCGGATTTGCTGAATGTATAAATAGCTTTCCAGATGTTTTTTTTCCTGTGCAGCAGCAATTAATTCCTGCCCATTGCTAAGTGAAATCCGGTAGAATTCGCCAAGCGCCTTTAGGATACTGCTTATTTCTTTGGCATTCGTCATCACAGCCATCGCACGTATCGTGTCCAGCGTATTATACAAAAAATGCGGTTTGATCTGCGAATACAGCAGCCTTAGCTCCAGCAGCCGCTTCGTCTTCTCTTCATCTTCAATTCTTAGCATCAATCCCTGAATATGCTCCACCATTTCATTAAATGTCGCACCCAGCCTGCCAATTTCGTCTTGCGTTTCGGCGGATGCACGAACATCAAAGTTCCCGGCACCCACTTCAACAATCACCTCACTGAGCTGGCTAAGGGGCCGAGTTAGCAGCCGCGAGAACACAAAGGACAAAAACGCTGCCGAGAGCATGCTGATCAGTCCGAAGCCGACCATTAATAATGCGATTTTCCAATACCCATAGGTCAACTCTGAAGTGGTAACCAGGTGGACAACCTTCAAGCCATAGGGATCAAGGCTTTGTAAGGACACTAAATAACGTATTCCATCGACTTGCTCGGTCCTGCTCCCTTCAGCTGCTGACTTCGCCCATTTGGCAAGAGAGTCATCTTGAATCGCCTGGCTGACCAGTGAAGCTTCATTCGCGGATACAATTATTCCGTCCTGGTTAATGACCAAAGTAGGATTCTGATTAGAATGTTCATTATGGTACATTCGGGCGAGTGTCCGCTCGTCAATATTCACATAAATATAACCAAGCGGAGTCCCCTTCTCCATGCTCATAATAACTCTGCACACACTAATCATATTCTTCTTCTTCATACCGGACAGAAATGATGGCTGCAACGTATCTCCCCAGACCGCTCCACCTTTTGCAGCATCAATCGCTTCTTTGGGATAAATGCCGAGACTCTGCAAAGTAACACCGGTCAAATTGGAGGTATAATAGAGTTCGCCGCTTAAGGATTCGATAATAACGGAATCGATATTCGGCTCGGTCTCCAGCATCGCAGCCAGCGTATTATGTATTGACTTCAGAGCAGAAACGTCATCACTTGCTACGGTATCTCTACTGAGCACCTTCTGTGTATCCTGATTTATCAAAGCGAATTTCGAGAAGTTCTGAACAGATTGAAACACGGTCTCCATAGATTGTTTTATCAGTTTCACTTCTTGCTGCGAGCTTGCTGAAGTCCTTTCCAAGGTCTGATTAAAGACAATTCTATGAATGCTTATTATAAAGATTACCAGGGCCAGCGATACGATAAGAATGTTGCTGATTAGAATCTTTTGCCGCAGCGGCATGTTTCGTCTGACCTCCATTGTATATTCAATATTTCAGCGGAATTGATAATCATATTTTTTTATATAACTATAACATTTTAAAGCAAGTCTGTTGATTATATAGATTGAACTCAGGGTTTTAGAGTACAGGATCAGTTGCAGCTACGGTGAATATTTAGACTTCCGGCTGCTGTTGTCGTAAGAATTTCTTGATCAATACCGCTATTAGCGGTAGAAATCCGTGGACTGCTTATGCTTTCGATGCTAGCTTTCCTTTTGAAAGCTTTCAGGCGGACGCTACCGCTCCTCCAGTTCCAAATTCCCCTCCGTAGAATGACCCCGGCTTATATAAAACAGTGGCAGTCCTAGACAAAAACAAATGTCCTAGACTGCCACTGTTTGATTAAGCACACAAGCTTATTTAATCGCATTTGGTAACTTGCCCGTTTTCGCAGATGCGGAAAAATAACTCATCTCTACGACGGAAATGGGCTTTGTTTTTGTCTCCTTGAATTCTTCTTGAACGCCGTCTGGAGTTTGATCTGAGCATTCCCCTCGGGGTCGCCCTTCTTCTAACTTTATGTCAATGAAATCAACGATTTGCTGAAGCGATGAGATTTGGCTGACAATATTATCGCGTTGGCTCCTTAATTCCTCAACCAATTCCAGATGTTCGGCGGGATCAGCGTCAGCGGAGACCTTCAAAAATGGTTTCATTGCCTCCAGGGAAATCCCCGTTTTTTTCAGACAGACTATCAACCGGATCGTATTGATGTCCTTCTGGTGGTAAACTCGATGCCCATTGTCCTTCCTGTCCGCCTGAGGGAGCAAATTAATCTTTTCGTAATAACGGATCGTATCCTCAGAAAGTCCAGTTAGCTCCGCAGTTTGCTTTATCGTGAACGTTTGCTCGGTTATCATCCCGCACCTCCGGAAATTGAAACTTAGGGGCATTATACATCTTAGAGTCGGCTCCAAGTCAAGTCTCTAACCTTGGAACAACTAATTCGATATTTATGTCTTGACTTAAAGCCGACTCCAACAAATAACATAGCCGTTATACGGGGAAGGAGGAAATTTACAACGAACACGAACCAACGTGAAAATATTGCACTATATAGATTGAACTTGAGAATTATATTTAGGGAAAAGTGGCGGAGGGGAATTTTGGAACTGTAGGAGCGATAGCGTCCGCCTTTAGGTTTGGATTTCTACCGCGATTCGCGGTTAAATTCAGGAAATCCAAAACCTAACAGCGGCCGGAAGTCCAAACATTCTCTGGAGTCACGAACAATCCCAAAATAGAAGAATTATAAGTTCAATCTATATAATACGTTTAGTAATTACAGAAAAGATAACAGGAGTGAACAACTATGAACCCAAAATATCAACCTTTAATGGAGCCGTTTCGTTTCAAGAATGGGGTCGAAGTAAAGAACCGCGTCGTTCTTGCACCCATGACCATTTCTTATTCTCAGCAAGACGGTACGTTATCTGATGAGATAACCGCGTATTACGAAAGCCGTTCGAACGGTGTTGGAATAGCTGTCACTGGAAGTACCGTGGTGACACCAAATGGAAAGCTTTTTGGCGGGGAGGTGGGGGCTGATCGTGATGATATGATCCCAAGCCTGCAACGTTTGGCAGCAGCAATAAAGAAACACGGGGCAAAAGCCATTCTACAAATCTTTCATGGTGGTCGCGAATGTCTGCCCGAAGTGGTACCCAATGGTGAGATTGTAAGTGCGAGTGCGGTTGCTAAGGAAGGGGGAAGTGTGATCCCTCGAGCACTCGAAGAGCAGGAAATTATAGAGATCATTCATGCGTTTGGCACTAGCACCCGTAGGGCGATCGAGGCTGGTTTCGACGGGGTAGAGATTCACGGGGCAAATCGATTCCTTATTCAACAATTTTTCTCACCATACACAAACCGGCGTGATGATCGCTGGGGAGGAAATGTGGACAAACGTATGGCGTTTCCGCTCGCTATTGTAGATGAAGTGAAAAAAGTGGTGGCTGAACATGCCAAACAGCCGTTTCTAGTGGGATATCGGTTGTCCCCGGAAGAAGAAATGACACCCGGTATTACAATGGCCGATACACTAAAATTGATAGATACCCTCGCAAACCAAAACTTGGATTATTTGCATGTCTCTTTAATGAACTTCTGGTCTAAGCCTAGACGTGGAGTAGAGGACAATCGCTCTAGAATGGAAATTATTTATGAGCTCGTTGGGCAAAGAGTTCCCGTTATCGGTGTAGGTTCAATCCACACACCTGATGAGGCGCTTAGAGCGCTGCAATCGGGTGTCCCTTTTATAGCACTTGGACGAGAATTGATTATCGATCCAGATTGGGTTGAAAAAATAACTCAAGGTAAGGAAAGTGAAATTCGTACTGAGTTAACTTTAAATGATCAAGAACAATTGGGAATCTCTGATCCATTATGGCAGAAAATTATCAATACCCCAGGATGGTTCCCGTTTGCAAATCAAGGTTGACAGTCCCCCCTGTAAGAAGATGAAAATTTGCCGCAACGACAAAAAGACTGGAATTGGATCGGGGAAAGAATCGATCTTCTCCAGTCTTTTGGCTTCTTGTGGACATTAATGTGAGTTGTAATTCACTTCTTGCTTTGCCTTCAATATCTTTCGAAAACGTTATACAGCAAAATTTAAGTTCGGTACCCTAACATATTTGCTGCATTACTGTGCAGACTGCAGGGAGGCTTTATTGGCATTTTCAACATCATTTTTACTCAGAAGTAGATTGCAAACGGTAAAACCTACCACAACCGCAATGAACATTCCCGAAATTGCATAGACAAAGTAGGGGCCGATGTATGCCGGAATACTGAAAATACTGGACAGTACATATCCGTACAAACGGACACCGAAGAAACTAATGTAGGCGGAAGCAACCGTACTGGCAATCGTGGCAGCCAAGAAGGCTTTTTTGTACTTTGCTAACACCCCGAACAAAGCGGGCTCTGTTATTCCCAGCAAGCCGGATACGGCAGCGGAGACGATAATTGTTTTTTCTTTCGGGGTCTTCACTTTAAAATACACGGCAAAGGTTGCGCCTACAATCGAGAAGTTAGCCATACACATCATTGGCATTAACATATCATAGCCTTGTGTTGCAAAGTTCTGCAGCGCAATTGGGGTCATGGCATGGTGCATGCCCGTAAAGACAGCTATTGGACGAATCGCACCAACAACCACACCAGCCAGAACAGGGGAGATGTCAAACAAGCCTTGAACCAGCCAAGCCAGTCCGTTTCCTAAATAGACACCGATTGGACCAATAACAGCTAAAGCCATAAATCCAGAGATAAATAGAGTCAACGTTGGTGTAACTACCGTTCTGAGCACTTCCGGAACAATCTTGTTAACCCAGCCATAAATATAACTCATCGCCCAAACGGCAAAAATAATCGGGATGACGGTTCCGCTATAGTTGAAAACAGGAATCGGGAGCAGATTAAGGAAATGAAAAGAGGATATTTCACCGGCTTTCGCCGCATCCACCATCGTTGGGAACATAATAGTTGCCGCTATGGCAATGGCCAAATACTGATTGGTCTTAAAAATCTTGGCCGCCGAGGCTGCCAGGAAGAATGGCAGGAAAGTGAACACACCACTGGCCATCATATTTATTATTTGAAAGGTCTCACTTTTATCTGAGATGTAATGAAGTGCAGTCAAACCGGCAATAAGTCCTTTGATTAATCCCGCACCTGCAATTGCTGGTACAATGGGCCCGAATACACCAGATACTATGTTCATGAAGAGAGTAACAAAACCTACTTTTTGCTTGCTTCCCTTCTCCTCTTCAGGACTCTGCGCATCCTTCAGCTTGAGCTCATTAGCCAGAACGGTGTAATATTCTCCGACTTTAGGACCTAGTATTATTTGAAACTGGTCTTGATTGAACTGCGCACCAAGTACTGGGTCCAACTCTTTGATTTTCGCAATATCTACTTTATTTTTATCTTTCAGCTCAAATCTAAGTCGTGTCATACAATGCCAAGCGTTTTCAATATTCTCCTCACCGCCTATACCTGCAATCATGTCCTTAATCGCTTTCTCTTTGCTCATCAAGAATTCTCCTGTCCTAATGGATATTGGTTCCGTTTACACACTGAATAGTATCATAAAGAAACTTCTAATAAAAGCAGTCCAAAATGGTTCGCCTTTATCAAAAAAACCTTTATAAAAAAGGGTTTTCATTCAATTTACATCATAATTGGACTGATATCTTTCGTTATTCAACCGGTTTACCAAACCAAATTGATTCTTCCTTTCAAACTATGGTTCAATACTCTTAGAAATTGTAGAAAAGAGGAGAAACATGAACCCTTCCATCATCACTAATGTGGAAAGCTTTATACTAAAACCTGACCGTCATAATCTGGTGGTTGTCAGGGTAACTACGGATAATGGAGTCATTGGATATGGCTGCGCCACTTTTCAGCAACGGCCCAAAGCCGTCCAGCTCGTCATAGAGGAATACCTCAGACCGATTTTACTTGGCCGTGACGCCAACCATATTGAAGACTTGTGGCATATGATGATGGTCAATTCATACTGGCGCAACGGACCTATTCTGAATAATGCAGTTTCCGGTGTTGATATGGCTCTATGGGATATTAAAGGCAAGCTCGCCGGTATGCCATTGTATCAGCTGTTTGGCGGCAAATCACGGGATGCCATTCCAGCATATACTCATGCAGTTGCTGACAATATTGAAGATCTGTACAGCGAGATTGATGGACTCCTTGAACAAGGATACAAGCACATCCGTTGCCAGCTTGGCTTCTACGGGGGGAATCCTTCACAGCTGCACTCTCCGGCCACTTCCACAGTGGGCTCCTATTATGATCAGGACGAGTATATGGAGACTACGGTCATAATGTTTGCTCTTTTGCGGGAAAAGTATAACAACCGGTTCCATATTCTTCATGATGTTCACGAGCGGTTATTCCCCAATCAGGCCGTACAGTTTGCCAAAGCGGTCGAACCGTATAAACCCTACTTTATCGAGGATATTTTGCCGCCGGATCAGAATGAATGGTTAGGGCAGATCCGCTCACAAACGTCAACGGCGATTGCCACAGGCGAACTGTTCAACAATCCGCTGGAATGGAGAAACCTGATTGCGGGTAGACAGATTGATTTCATCCGCTGCCATGTATCCCAAATCGGGGGAATTACACCTGCACTGAAGCTTGGAGCATTATGCGAGGCTTTTGGGGTTCGTATCGCCTGGCATACACCATCCGATATTACCCCAATTGGAATTGCCGTCAATACACATCTCAACATTCATCTGCATAATGCAGCGATTCAGGAGAATATTCCGATTAAAGCAAACACCCGCAGCGTATTTTCGCACAATATTGACGCCATTGATGGCTATATTTATCCGATTGATCTGCCGGGCATCGGCGTGGAGTTCAATGAGGAACAGGCAGGCGCCTTCCCGGTGGAATACCGTATGCATGAATGGACACAGGCCAGATTACCCGACGGGACGCTAATGACGCCGTAATTAAGGCGCAGCAAAAAACTCTCCGGCACAGGCGGTCAGCACGGAGAGTTTCAGGTCAATGATTAGTTGCGTATCAGAGGTTTCTTCTTTTGTGATGCTCGTTGTTGAAGGCCGTCAAGTACGTGCACTTATAGTCGACAGCCACAATTTCACTGATTTCAAAAATGGTACCGTTATTCAGTATTCCACGGCTTGAAATTTTCATTGCTGGACTTTTCTTTTTTTGCTGCAAGAACATCGCTTGTTCTTTATCAAGCGAGATTGCCTCATAAGTATTCAGGTAATGTGAGATAGTGAACTTATGCTTTTTCACAAATGACTGAATGGAATTCTCGGCATCCTTCTGTGTTAATACAGGGAATAATGTCGCAGGCAATCTCGACTGCTCAATCTGCATTGTCTGGTAGTTAACGATTCTCAAGCGCTGGTACATCCACACTTCATCCTCGGCAGTTATATTAAAGATTTGCTGGTCACTAGGGGTGGAAGGAAGCTTCTGCAGCTCAATGACCTTAGACTGAATATTGGAATAAGGATTCTCTGTAAGTGAGTTGTAGATCAGCGGACTGGCTTGAATATTTTTGTTAATAAAAATACCCGAGCCCTGGACAACCTTAACCATACCCATATATTTCAGCTTCTTAATGGATTCTTGTATTGTAAATCTGGAAACCTTATATTGCGCCGCCAATTCTCTTTCTGTAGGAAGCTTCCAGTCTGAATAATGTTTTTGATAGATTTTACTGAGCAGATCATGGATGACAAAGTCTCTTTTGTTCACAAGGCAGGCCCCCTATTCGTTGTTTCATTGCTATTCTAACACACAGTTACAGGAGGAAAACCTATGTTTGGGTTTAAGAAAAAAAAGATAGAATCGCTTTCCATAGATATCTCATCACCTCTCTCCGGTCAATTCTTAGCTCTGGATGAAGTCCAGGACGAAGCCTTCTCAAGTAAAGCGATGGGCGAGGGATTCGCCATCTTGCCAGATTCCGGCAGGGTCATTGCTCCTTTTGACGGCATTATCGCCCATATCATGGAAAAGAGTAAGCATGCTATTCTCATTGAGCACATTTCCGGCGTTCAATTGCTCATTCATGTTGGTATGGATACCGTTTCTCTAAAAGGAAAGGGTTTTACAGCTCATGTAAGCAACAGCGACCGGGTGAAAAAAGGGCAGCTTCTACTGGAATTTGATATGGAAACTCTCCGGGAAAACGGATGTTCTACGGTTACGCCCATCGTTGTTCCAGGAGGACAGGACAACATATCGCGGGTCGAGGTTGTAAGCGAGAGTAAACAACCTGCGAACGAGACGGTGTTACGTATATTTTATTAAGTTGTTCAGGGCTGCTTCCGCTAATAATTTGATTACAGAAGTACAAATTAGTCTGGTATTTATTACCATATGATATAAAAATTCAGTGTGGTATAAATAACGTTTGTACGCTGTATTACTTATAGCCCTGCCCACACCAATAGCAGAAATCTCTTGTCACACAAGGGATTGCTGCTATTTCTCGGTCTCATTTTGAAGCTATAAGCTCATTTATTTCCTCTAACCATCCATATAAGTAAACTTTTACCAGTCATCAAATGGATCAAAGAAAGCAAATTGCGGCATAATAACTCCCCCAAAATGGTTCTAATATTATAGTTTCTGTAATTTCTAATGTCTCATCTAAGTCATTAACAAGAGTCAATGCTACCAACACTGAAAGCACTGGCCCCTAAACAGAAATCAATTAATTTTAGTACAGCTGTTTTCTCAACATTGTTACCAGTTGACTTATCGTCGAGTGGAGTCTTGTCAATAATAAGATTTAAGCCTTTATTAAATCAGTTTCGAAAAAAACATTTCTGTCGATTTAATCAAATAATCCCACTATACTATTAGAGGAAGATAACCCGACTATGCTTTGGGGGTGTATGGACAAGTCTATGCTCAAATCCAAGCTTTTTTATTATCTGTTATTACTGTCACTCCTGACCCTGGTAGCCATCTTCATCTTCAGCACCCGTTCGAATGAACGTGAATCCGGAAATGAAGCAGCCCATTCAACGTCTCCGGCCTCCGGCCGTCCTGACCAGATCAGCATTCTGATCGAAAACTCCTATCTGCCATATATCAGGCAAATTGCAGCGCGGTATGAAGAGCAATACGGGATCAAAGTCGATATCCGCTCCACCGATATCAACTCGCTGCATGACCAGATAGAAGACAGCATCCTGCGGGGAGGCACAGATCTGGATATTATTCTGGTCGATACGGTCTGGACCACCGGATTCGCCAGAGCTGGCTTGCTTGAGCCTCTGCGGAACTATGTCACAGGAAACGTAATTGATAAATTGGTACCCATTGCTTATAACCAGCGGGTCATCAGCAATGATTTATATGCGCTTCCCGATTTATATGCCTTCCCGGTCATCATGGAAGAGAAGTTCCTCTACTATAATGAAACGTTGCTGAGAAGCGCCGGCATTTATGCTCCTCCAGCCACCTGGGAGGAACTAAAGGACATGGCGAAGTACATTCAGGATAAGGGACTTGCCAAGTACGGCCTGATCTGGAGCTGGAAGCCTGGCGAAGGCCTGATCACTGATTATACGCTGCTGGCCAACGCCCTGGGTGTGCAGGCGAAGGATGCCAACGGCCGCTGGGTATTCAATGAAGGCGGCGGCGTGCAGGCGCTGGAATTCATGGTGAACACCCTGCGGAGCAGCGGTTTATCCGATCCCGCTTCCCTGACTGCAGGCGATATGTCGGCTATTGAGACCTTCGCGGAGGGCAAGTTGCCTTTTTTGATCAGCTGGGCTTATGCCGATCCGATCCTCAGCCGCAAACCCGGCTTTAAAATGGCGCTCGTTCCCGGTTTCCAGGGATATCAAAGAAGCTCCACCGTTACCGGGGGCGGCGCACTCGGCATTACCCGAACTTCACGTCATAAAGACTGGGCCTGGAAATTTATTGATTTGACGATTAGCATGAGAAATGAAGTGTCCGCCAAGGACCAACTTGGAGGCCTTTCAGTCTGGAACGAGCAGATCGACCAGTTCGAGAATGAGGAAAAATACCTGAACCGGAACCTGATGACCGAACAATTCGAATATGCGATCAACAGGCCGAGCATGTCATCTTATGTGGAGTGGTCGGGTGTGCTGCAGGATGCCATCACCTCGGCGCTCACCGGCAGGAAGACGGCCAGGCAGGCGCTGGATGAAGCCAAGGCGGAAATCAAAAAGAAGGGCATCAAATAAAAAATCTCTATCCCCGCTTGTTTTGCCAAACCGGCCGGGGATAGAGATTTTTGCTGTGCGCCCTCCTGGCGTTATAACGCATTGCACCGGGGGCCGAACAAGGTTTCTTTATATTCCGAGGGCGTCATTCCATAATATTTTTTGTACACCTGCCCGAAGTATTTGCCGTCCGCGAACCCGACCCGGTGGGCAACTTCCAGTACGGTCAAACGCCGGCTGCCGGTGAGTAATTGCTTGGCCTTTTCCACCCGTTTGAGCGACAGGTACTCGTTAAAGTTAGTCCCCAGCTCTTTTTTAAAAATTCTGCTGAGATGGCTGGCGCTCACATGGAACAAGTCTGCAACCAATTGAAGATTCAGCTCGGCTTCGGCATAATGATCATCCACATACCGGGCGATCCGCTCCGCCAGGCTTCTTCCCATCGCTTCTTCCTTCCTCCATAACGCCTCCTCGCAGGCCAGGGCCGTAATCCGGCTTAATAGGTCCGTATATTCTTCGAAGGTCCTCAGTCCGGTGATTCCCGCAATGGCTTCCGTGATCCGGTCCTTTATCTTCCACTCCGGCACATGCTTGGACAGGCCGAGCAGGAAGTCAATACAGCTGTTCAGGGCGATGCTTTTATTCCTGCCGGCTCTAATGCCGGCCGTGAATTCGTCCAAATACCGTTTCGCTTTCGGCTCGTCGCCGTCACAGATCGCCTCAAACCATTCCGCATCCATGCGGCCCAAGGGCGGCTTGCCAGAGCTGCACTGAAGTGCATCCTGCAGCTCTGGCATCAGACTTCCCCAGAACAATTGGGTCTCGAGCAGCTTGAGCGCATGCTGGAAGGAGCTGTACAACTCGCTGATCTCCCGGTAGTTGGTGCCGATGCCGACGCTGATTTGCTTTTTTAAATACATTTCGATGTTCTCCAGACATTCGGTTGTCGCTTCCACCACTCTTTTGCGGATAATCACCTGCTGCAAGGCGGGATCAGACTTGACGACGACAACGCTCTTCCCTTCCATATCCACGATGGAGGTCGCCATTTGGAAGCGGCGGTACGTTTCATTCACTATATTGTTGACGGCATACTGGTACAGGGAGGCATACTCTTCATAAGATAGATCCGAGGGATTATACATCTCAAACACCACGACCACACCGCAGCCGAGCTGGATACCGTAATCCTTCAGCTTTGTACGCATAGCGGCAATATCCTTATTGCCGTTCACAATCACATTCATTAGGATGCCCGCCTCCACGATGTCCGCGTTCTCCCGCTTGGAGTCATTGGCCGCCTGCAGCAGGGAAGCCCTCTTGCCGTTGATCCTGTCCACCGCCTTAAGAATGCAGGCATTCAGGTCCGGAATCTTGATCGGTTTGAGCAGATAATCGAATACTTGATGCCTTACTGCGGTACGGGCATAGTCGAATTCACTGTATCCGCTGAGGAGAATCGTGATCATCCCCGGATAATGACGCTTGATATGCTCGGCCAGCTCCAGCCCGTTCATCCCCGGCATCTTGATGTCGGTAATGACGATATCCGGCTTAAAGCGTTCAATGACTTCCATGCCTTCCAGTCCGTTGGCGGCCGTCCCGCATACTGTGCAGTTCAGCTTGCTCCAGTCTACCTTCTCGCTCAGCCCCCGGCTTACGATGTCTTCATCATCCACAATCACGATTTTATACAATATTCTTCCCACCTTCATCCGCAGTATTGGGAGGCGCAGTTACATTCACCATTACAGGCACTATAATCTCGACAATGGTACCGCTGCCCGGCATGCCGTTGATCGTCAGACCGTAGCTTTCGCCGAACAGCATTTGAATCCGTTTGTGTACGTTTCTCATTCCGTTGCCCGTCCCTTTGGCGCTGCCGAGGTCCACCTCGCCCGTGAATTCCAGCAGCCGGTCCCGCTTCTGTTCCTCGATCCCGACACCGTCATCAATCACCCGGAATCTTACGCTCCCTCCATCCACGATCCCGATTATGCTCAGGTTGCCCGGACCGACTTTATTCTCCAGCCCGTGTACGAACGAATTCTCCACAATCGGCTGCAAAATAAACCTGGGAATCCATAGCTCCGCAATGTCGTCGTCCATGTGGATTGAAACCGTGATCCGGCTCTCAAAGCGGGTCTTCTGAATAGCCAAATAAGCATTGATATATTCCAGCTCCGAGCGGACCGGCACCATTTCCCGGTGATCGGCCAGGTTGGCCTTCAACAGCTGCGCCAGGGAGATGGTCACATTCTCGATCTTGTCATTCTCACCGTACATGGACAGCCAGCGGATCGTATCCAGCGTATTGTACAGAAAATGAGGATTAATCTGGGCCTTAAGCGCCCGGTATTCGGATTCACGCTGGGCCAGCTCCTTCTGGTACACCTCGGAGATCAAATAATTGATCTTGCCCATCATCTGGTTGAAGCTGCGCCCGAGCCGCCCGAACTCATCCCTCCGGTTGATTCTGACCTGCTGATCGAAATGGTCTGTCTCCACCTGATCCATAACCTGCTTAAGCGCGTGGAGCGGAGCGATTAAGCGGCTGGTCGTGAACCAGGTCAAGAGGATGCCCAGCAGCACGCCGATCACTCCGATCGCGGTGATCCAGCGTCCGATCAGTTCCGTGCCTTTGGAGATTTCCTTAAGCGGCACAAGCGAGACTACTGTCCACCCTTCCTGGGCGGATACGAAGGTTGTGAACAGCATTTTTCCGTACGGCTCCATATTTAATAAAGAAGGCCTCTCGGCGGATTGCAATTTCGCGCGACGGAGCAGATCCTCCACGTGGATATCGGGATCCTCGCTGCTGCTGACAACGATACGATCCTGCTCATCAAACACATAGCTGTAGCGGTAAGGCTCGGATTGCAGGCGCTGCTTTAAATAATCGTCCTTGAGCGAAATGGTTATATAACCGAGCATCTTGAGCGAATCCCGTTCCCGGATGGCTCTTTCGATATAAATAACCCCTTTGTTAACCCTCCAGGTGATTCTTCCCACCGTGTCATAACGCTGTTTCTTCAACTCGGACTGCACATCGTCCTTATTATTCACACTCCCGGAAGTATTATAGTTCAGCTTGACCAGGAACTGCTGCGTATTGAAGAGATAGACGGTTTCCAGCTTATCGGTGGAGTACAGGATTTTGGAAACGACCAGCTGTTCCAGCGCACTTAACTTCTCATATGTAAGCTGGTTCGTCTGCAGCAGCATAGACTGGATATCTGAATCTTCGGTAATGCTGTCCATCAGCTTGCCCATATACGAAATGGCATCGTCCATATTCTCGCTGATAAATTGCACCTTCTGGGTATCATTTGCCTTGGCGTCGTTCAGATGAAAATTAATGGAAACGGCGTAAGTGACAATCTCGATGATAGCGATTACAAGAATCAGCATGACTACAACCATCAGAATCATCTTGCGCTTTACGCTGGAAGACAGGTAGGTTAGCAGTGCGCGCTTCAATATCCAGCAGCTCCTTCAAACATAGGTTGTACCTATACTACCAAGAATCCTTTTACATGTTAATGAACAAAATTAACCTGCTGCCGCGTATCCGACATGGTTCGCCTTTAAACTCCATATAGTGAAAACAGCCGAACGCCCCCATGATGCGGACCGTCCGGCCTTTACTCTTTTGCACATTCGCTATGCGTCTTTCGCTCATGAAGTTTCCGCAGCTGAGGATTTCGATTTTACCATCCGGGAAATCGCCAGGGCGGCCAGGATAATAATCAGTCCCCGCACGATCGGTTGGACAAAGGATGAGATGTTCAGCAGATTCATGATGTTCATGACAACAGCGAAAATGAGCAGTCCGATGAAGCTTCCGCCGATCGTGCCGCGGCCTCCGGTAAGGCTGGTTCCCCCGACAATCACGACGGCAATGGCCACCAGCTCAAATTGAAAACCCGAGCGCGGTTCACCCATGCCGATCCGGGAAGTAATCAGCAGCCCGGCCAGGGCGGCAAGAACGCCGCTGATGATATATACGATCACCTTAACGCGCTCAACCTTGATCCCGAACAACCGGGATGTCTCTTCCCCGCCGCCGACAGCCAGCACATGTCTGCCAAACGGTGTACGATTCAGAACGAAATATCCGAGGATGAACACCACTACGACATAGACGGCGGGAAGCGGAATGCCCAGCAAACTTCCGTTCGCTATATTCGAAAACGCAGGTGTCACCGTTCCGATAATTGGCCCGCCGTTCGTGTACCAGAGAGCAACGGCCCGGAAGATCGCCATCGTAGCCAGCGTCGCCATAAAAGGCTCGACCCGGAATTTCGTCAGCACGACTCCGTTAAGCGCACCGACAAGAGCCCCGATCAGGATCACCACCGCCAGAATGCCCCACACGCCCAAATGCTGCGTATTGGCGCTGACGACCGCCGTTAAAGCCACAACGGATCCGACCGAAAGATCGATCCCTCCCGTAAGAATAACAAGTGTCATACCTACGGCAATGAGCGCACTTTCCGCACTGTATTGCAACAAATTCATCAGATTGGCGTACGTCAGGAACTTATCGGACAGCAGTGAACCTACGATCATTAACAGGAAGAGGGTTGCCAGCGGAAGATAGCTTCTCCATTTCGCCATATTCATTTCATTTCACCTCCTGCAGTGCGTATTCCATAATTTTCTCTTCGGATGCTTCGTCCCGCTGCAGCTCGCCGGTAATGGTGCCGCCGGAGAAGACGAGAATCCGGTCACACATTCCCAGAAGCTCGGGAAGCTCGGAGGAGACCATGATCAGGGACAGGCCCTGGCTCAGCAGCTTGTTGATTTCCTGGTAAATTTCCATCTTGGCCCCGACATCTACACCCCGGGTAGGCTCTTCGAGAATAAGAATTTTATACTTGTCCAGGAGCCAGCGTCCAATAAGCGCCTTCTGCTGGTTGCCTCCGCTGAGAGAGCGGATCGGCGCCTTAATGTTCTTCGGTCTTACCGACAGCTGCTGCACCAATTCATTGGCCTGCCTGCTTTCCTTCGGCTCACTGATCAGACCGAACGTTCTGAACTTACGCAGCGAAGTAATGGACATATTGGTCCGCACACTTAAATTCAGAAATAACCCTTGCGTCTTACGGTCCTCCGGCACAAATGCAATCCCGTCCGCAATGCACTGCCGCGGATTTCTCGGAGCGAACGGCTTGCCGTCCAGCACCATCTTACCCGAATAGCCTTTGACCAGCCCGAACAACACTTTAGTCAAAATATTTCCGCCCGAGCCCGCCAATCCGGCAATGCCGAGAATTTCGCGTTTGTTCAGGCTTAAGCTCACATTATGCAGCAGCTCCGGCACATTCAAATCAGAAATCTCCAGCACTTTGGCACCGATCTGTTCCGTGTTCACAGGATAATATTCATTCAGCTCCCGCCCGATCATCAGCTGGACGAGCCGTGCTTCATCCGTATCCTTGATATCCATCGTTTTTACATGCTGTCCGTCCCTCAGAACGGTAACCCGGTCAGCCATGGCGAAGATTTCCCGCAGCCGGTGCGAAATATAGATGATCGTTACCTTTCTTTTTCTGAGCTCGGCAATCGTCTTGAACAGCACAGCCAGCTCGTCTTCGTTCAGGTTTGCGGAAGGTTCATCCATAATCAGCAGCTCCGCGTTGAACGAAACGGCTCTGGCGATCTCGACCATCTTCCGTTCCGAGATGCTCAGCTCTTCCATTTTCTTATAAGGGTCAATCTTGATGTCGAGATTGTTCAGCAGCTCTCCCGCTTCCTTATACAGCGTCTTCCACTGCAGCAGGGAACCCTTTTGCGGTTCTCTCCCCAGAAAAATATTCTCCGCCACCGACAGCGCGGGAATCTCCTGAATTTCCTGAAACAACGTGCTGACCCCGCTCTTCTGCGCCATATAAGGCGACAGGAACTTGACGGACTGGCCTTTAAAATGAACGTTGCCTTCCGAAGGCAAATGAACGCCGGATAATATTTTGATCAGGGTTGATTTGCCGGCCCCGTTCTCGCCGACAATCGCATGGAATTCCCCTTCGCTAATGTTCACGTTAATATCTTTCAGCGCATAATGATTGCCGAACTGCTTGGAGATTCCGTCTAATTTAAGGATGACATTATCCATAGCGTTCCCTCTTTGTCATATACATGGATTTGTAGTTACTTGCGGTTCTTGGAAGCGGAAAAGACGACGGCAGCCATAATGATGATGCCCAGAATGAACTGCTGAATATAAGGGTTCATGTTCAGGAATACGAGCAGATTAAACAGCAGCCCGGCGAGCAGAGCACCTAAAAAGGCTCCCCAGATTGTGCCTTTTCCGCCGGATAAGCTGGCTCCGCCCACCACGACGGCGGCGATGGCGCTCAGCTCCATGCCTGTTGCTCCGCTGTTGCCGGACATCGGCTGATAAGCGCCGGTTCTGGAGGCAATCAGCAGGCCCGCTATCGCGGCGAACAATCCGGACAGCGCATAAACGCTCAGCTGTACTTTTTTAACGTTGATGCCCGAGTTATAAGCCGCCACCCGGTTGGACCCTACACTGTAGATCTGCCGTCCAAAGATCGTTTTGTTCAGCAGAATGAACCCGATGATGTATAACACTAGCATGATAATGACGGGATTGGGAATAGCCCCGATGTACCCCCCGCCAATGGAAAGAAAGCTGTCGCTCGCGTCTCCGCTGATGCCTTTGCCTTTCGTCATAAACAGCGTGGTTCCGTCGATAATTACCTTGGTCCCGAGCGTTACGATGAATGGCTGCAGCTTCCCGAAGGTAATCAGCATGCCGTTAATGAGACCGAGGAACAAACCCAGTGCCAGGACAACTATCACGATTACGCCGGTTGGCGCCTGCAGCTGAACGAGCATAATGGCCGTTAAACTTACCGCCTGCATCACGGAACCCACCGACAGGTCAATGCCGCCGATCAGTACCGTCAGCAGCATCCCGATCGACACGATGGCCGGATAGGAGATCTGCCGCAGCAGATTTGAGAAGTTATAGGAAGTGAAGAACTCCGGTGAGAAGATCGGAGAGATTAATGTGACGATTACGATAAACAGCAGCAGCAGCGTCTCTTCCTGTTTCAAGAGCGTACGGGCTTTCTTAATGGTTTCCATCTGCTTGATTCCCCTTTATTTAATGGGACAATGATGGCTTTGCATACGGACGCTTAACTGAGGCAAAGCCATCATTGCTAATCTCAAATTTTAATCCTGGTACCAGTTGCAGACATACGGATGATTGGTCAGCGACTCCGGTCCATCTTTGCGGATCACAACCGTATCTTCTACACGGGTCCCGGCATATCCGGGAATGAGCAGAGTAATTTCAAAAGCGATCGTCTGGTTCTCGACCAGAATATCCTGGCTGTCCGGGCCTACTACCGGAATTTCCTCCTCCGGATCCATGCCTGTGGAGTGGGCGCAGCCGCGGCCTTCACCGGCCATATGCGGATATCCTTCGCGCTTCAGCACTTCGTTGGCGGCCACATCGGCCTCCGCGCCGGTCATGCCCGGTCTCAGAGCGGACATTCCCGCTCTCCATGCTTCCAGGCAGGTATCGAGCAGGCGCTGTTTCTCCGCATCCACCTTGCCGTAAGCTACACCACGCGCCATATCGGACGAATATCCGTTATAACGGCAGCCGATATCGATGAGGATCGTGTCGCCTTTGACAATTTCGCGGTCACGCGGGCGGGCCAGGAAGAAGTCCCCGGAGTTCGGTCCCGACTGGACCATCATGTCGAACGAGACGGTGTCCGCACCGCTCGCGAACATGTGCGCCATCGCTTGACGCGTCACTTCTCTCTCGGTCAGGCGTTCGGTGGCGAGCAGCTCGTGGATTTTTTCAATCCCCATGTCCGCCAGGCGGCCGGCTACTTTCATATTACGGATTTCCGTTTCGCTCTTAATCGATTTCAGGTACTCGATGATATTGGTCTTCTGCAGCATCGAGGTTGGATTCAGGCTGTCGCGGATCGTCTCATAGAATTCAAGCGCGCAGTATTTCGAGCCGCTGAGGCCGATTTTGGCGGAATTTCTGCCTTTCTGGAAATCCTTCAGCACATTGCCAAGCTCCTGGCGGATGCCTCTTACATCGGAGAACCATGTCTCGTCGGCGGCATAGGATACCAGACTGCCTTCCGCGAACAGCGTAGGTTCGCCGTCAAGCGGGATAAACACCATGGCCGGATACGGGAATACCCCGTCAAATGCGCGATAGTTGGCTAACCAGCGGACATTGCTCATACGGTACGAGTCTGAATAAACCAGCAGCCCGTCCAGGCCTTCCGCTTCCATTTTCACTCTTGCCTTCTGCAAACGTTCCTTGTACTCGGTTACCGGAATTTCCTGCAATACGTCTTCAAAACCCATGATGAATTCCTCCTGAATTTATAATTGGATTGGTGTTGGCGAATATGTTTCTTTTAGAACGTTGAATTCGGATCGTAGAAGTCATCGACATTCGACTTGTCGATTACAGGAGAGTCCAGAATCACTCTCTTCTGAATCTCTTTGCCGTTCGCCGCATCGATCGCCAGCTTCACAGCCGTCTCGAAGCTCCATTCATTTTTCACGGACATCAGCAGCTCATCCGTGTTCTTGATCTTCTCCAGCGCTTCCTTCTGGGAGTCCATGCTGACCACCTTGATCTCACTCATCCGGTTTGCTTTCTTAATGGCTTCAATCGCGCCAAGCGCCATCTCGTCATTCTGGGCGAACACGAAGTCAATCTTGCTGTTGGCCTGCAAAATATTCGTCATCACCTGCATCGCCGGCAGCCGCAGCCATTCTCCGGATTGCTCCGCCACGATCTTGATATCCGGATACTTTTGAATCTCCGGCATGAATCCCTGCGTACGAAGCTGAGAGTTGGTCGACTCGACGACACCGTTGAGGATGACCAGATTGCCCTTTTGGCCCATCTTGTCGGCAATGTACTTCGCCGCCTGCTGGCCCATCATCACCTCATCCGAAGCAACGAATGTCGTATAGGGAATGCTATCATCGTCCGGTACGCCGGAGGCCGCGATAATCAGCGGGATGCCCGCTCTTTCCGCTTCCTTGTATGCGGGATAGATCGCGTTGCCCGACAGGCTGCTCACGATAAGGGCATCGACATTGCGGGCGATCAGGCTCTCGATGTTGGCGATTTCCTTGTTTGCGTCCCCTTGTCCATCTGTCACAATAATCTCAACCCCGAGATCGGCGGCTGCCTTCTTTGCCGTATCTACGTTGGCAATCCGGAACGGGTGATTCATGACCGTCTGCGAGAAACCGATTACAATTTTTCCGTCTCCCGATTTCCCGGATGAATTGGAGCCTTCGGATGTACTGGCCGCTTCTGTCGTGCCTGCATTACCAGCCCCTCCGCCGCATCCTGTAACCGCTATCAAGAGCACTAAAAACAATGCCAATACCGAAGTTTTTTTCTTCATCATTATTCCCCCTGTCATTAGTGTTGACCTAGCCGCCGTCCTCCTTCCAGTGTTTATAGCTTGTTGCCTTGAATTGATTATATAATTAATTGCCGCCCGATTAAGGTTGAAAAAAATGACATCAGGGTTGAAAGTTTTGATGCCGGAGAGTAAAAAGAGCAAAACCCAAGCCTTGTTCCGGCTAGGGCTTTGCTCTGATGCTGTCTTGAACCTTATCTGCCTGTCCCAAATGTTTCCCTCTTCCAAACCCTCCCCAATCCCTTGCCCCACAAGGCTTCCCCTTCATTTTCAAGATAAAAATTAGTGTCTGAAAAGGTAGGGGGAAAGCTGGGGATCAGGTTCTCAAAAACCAGGGGAATAGCTTGAGTAAGTGCTTGAGTAAAAGACCCCACAAAACTTCTGAACCCTTGAGTTGCTTGGGTTTCTGCTTGAGTATGATTCGGGAAAAGACTGAGAGATCCCTGCATGGGTTCGCCGCAGAAGATGAAAAAAGACTGGGGATTGGATCGAGGAAAGAATCGATCTTCTCCAGTCTTTGGGTATTTGTGGACAGTTATTTTTATTCTGGGACAGTTATTGGGAAAATGGATAGGAATTATTATTTAGTTATAACCCCCGCTGCCGCATCCCTTCAAACAACAGAATGGTCGCTGCCATCGCCGCATTGAGCGATTCGGCACGGCCAGCCATCGGGATGATAATGCTTTTATCGACAAGCGCGGCCGTTTCCGGCGAGATGCCCTTACCTTCACTGCCGATCAGCAGCCACTGGCTGCCGTGAAAATCGTGGGTGTAGCACGAGTCCTCACCGGTCAGCGAGGTGCTGACTAAGAGTGCGCCGCGTTCCCGCGCCTGCGGCAAAACAACACTTAAATCACCCTCCACCACCGGGAGATGGAACATCGAGCCCATCGTGGAACGGATGGTCTTCGGGTTGTACAGATCGGCGCAGCCTTGGCCGAGGATCACGCCGTCCGCGCCTGCCGCATCCGCGCTGCGGATGATCGTCCCCACATTGCCGGGGTCCTGAACTCCGTCCAGCACAACGACTAGACTATCCGGCTTCGCAAGGATCGTCTCCACGCCCTGCTGTTCCTTGCGCACCACCGCAAATACCGGCTGCGGCGTATTGGTGCTGCTGCACTTCGCAATCACCGGCGCTGATACGCCGATGACCTCCATGCCCTGTACCGCCTGCAGCAGTTCCTTCAGCTCAGACGGCATGCCCTTATCGAGGTCATACGCCAATATTTCCACATCGGCTTCGGCCAGCAACGCCTCTTGTACGAGATGAATACCTTCCACAATATATTTACCGGACTTATCGCGGTGTTTCTTCTCCTGCAGTCCGGCCCATTCCTTCACCCGCGTATTTTGCGGAGACATAATTTCCATGAGGTCCTACCTTTCTGTTCACCTGCAGCTTAGTTATCGCATCTTTTCTGCCTTTTTCCTTGCAGTCACTACGATCTTCCCATGTATTTCTCTAACACGCTGCACCTGCACACAGCTTCATTTTAAGTGTATTTCCTGCAACTAAAACCACGCTTTTTACCGCTAATTCCAATTTAGTTGTAGTCTGTACATTTATAATCATCATTATGGCTATAAACCGGGGGTATGCTAAATTTTAATTGCACGAAATACATCTATCCTTCTGAACAAGCGGTTAACGAAGCAAATAGCTGTACAGAGTGCAACTAAGCAAATCCGGCCACTATCGTCAGCGCACTTAACACTTCCTACAGCACCGCGAGAGCCACGTTATACTTCGTTTGCTCGTGCGTTATTGATATGCCATCTCCAGCTTGGTCAGGTTGTCCTTGTGGCCAACGATGACAAGAACATCGCCATCGGCCAGCCGGTCCTCGGCTCTTGGAGTAATATTCATTTCTTCGCCCCGGCGGATCGCCATCACATTGCAGCCATATTTGGCGCGGATATTCAGCTCCTGCAGGTTTTTGCCCAGCATCGGCCTGGGAACCTTCATATCCAGAATACTGTAATCCGGCGACAGCTCAATATAGTCAAGGATGTTCGGCGAGGCCAGATGATGCGCCACCCGCATGCCCATGTCCCGTTCAGGGTAAATGACTTTGTCTGCACCGATCTTGCTTAGCACCTTGCCGTGCAGCTCACTTTTGGCCTTGACCAGAATCGCCGGCACCCCAAGGTCCTTCAAAATCAGCGTCGTAAGAATACTCGCCTGAATATCTTCTCCGATTGCCACAACGACAACATCGAAATTTCGAATGCCCAGTGCACGCAGCGCTTCCTCATCGGTGGAATCTGCAGATACAGCATGGGTAACAATTCCCGAAATTTCCTGTGTGCGCTGCTCATCCGAATCGATGGCCAGCACATCAAATCCCATCCCGCTGAGCGCCTTGGCTACACTTGAGCCGAAACGTCCCATTCCGATGATGGCATATTGTTTTTTAGCCATGTCCGTGTACCTCCCGCTCACATTTTACATCTCACACAGTATAGCATAAGCACACACAAACTTGAATTTTCAGCATCGCCGCAGGGCACATTAGTACAGGGCGTTTCAGCATGAGCAGGCTTCCTAAGCCAGTTCTGCGAACCATTGGCAGGATGCTTTGCTCACAAAACTAAGCATATGCTTTCGAAGCAGTTTTGTACGAAGAATTGGCAGGAAGCCTTGCTCACAAAACTAAGCACATGCTTTCGAAGCAGTTTTGTACGAAGAATTGGCAGGAAGCCTTGCTCACAAAACTTTTAAGGGGGTACATTATGCCGGTTACCATTGATTTGCGCCAGGCGATTCTCCATAAAGTGCACGGCCAGTCCGAAGAAGACCTGCGGCACATGATTGAAGGCTCCGTGGACGGGCCGGAAGCTGCACTTCCCGGGCTTGGCGTCGTGTTCGAAATGGTCTGGAAGGACCTTGGAGAGGCCAAGCAGGATCATGTGATTAGTCTGCTCCACAGACATCTGGAGGAGACTACTCCCGGATCCATCACATCCTAGAAAGCCTCATGAGCCAAAAACCTCCGTCACCCAAGGTGCATCTGCACACATGGGGGCGGAGGTTTTTACTACCTATTTGAAACTGCTGCAGGTGCAGCTGTATCCCCTGCACCTGCAGCCTGAATTCGTCAACAGCCTACACTCAAGGAGCTGTTTCCAGGAATTTCGCGGTCGGGTTCTTCTCCATCGCTGTACGCATCGCATACTCGTTCTCGAACAGCACCACGTAGTTGCCCTTCTTGTCGGTAACCAGTGTAGAGTTGATGCGGAATTTGCCGGGGTCCGGTTTATTCTCATCCACGATCCAGCGTGCGAACTGATATGACATCCGCTGCAGCTGAACATCCACGCCATATTCACCCTTCATCCGGTACTCGAACACCTCAAACTGCAGCTGTCCGACTACTCCGAGCAGAATATCGTCAAAGTTGACCGTACGGAACACCTGAATCATGCCCTCTTCCGTCAGCTGATCAATACCCTTCTGGAACTGCTTCGATTTTAGCGCGTTTTTGATGCTTACTTTGGAGAAAATCTCCGGTGAGAACGTAGGCAGCTCATCGAACTCCATATCCCCGGCTTGACTGAGTGTATCGCCGATCCGGAAAATACCCGGATCAAACAGCCCGATAATATCGCCCGGATACGCCTCTTCGACGATATCGCGGTCTTGAGCCAGGAACTGCTGCGGCTGGGACAGCTTAATGTCTTTGCCTGCACGGACATGCTTTACACTCATGCCGCGCTCGAACTTGCCGGACACGATCCGCAGGAAAGCAATCCGGTCGCGGTGGGCCGGGTTCATGTTCGCCTGGATTTTGAATACATAGCCGGTAAATTTCTCATTGGTCGGCTCAATGGAGCCAACTGTACTGCGGCGCGGCTCCGGCTTCGGTGCAAGATCCAGGAAGTTGTCCAGGAACGTCTGCACCCCGAAATTGTTGATCGCACTGCCGAAGAATACCGGAGTAAGCTCTCCGCGAAGTACCTTCTCATAGTCAAAAGGATCGCCCGCAACGTCCAGCAGCTCCAGCTCCTGGCACAGCTGATCATGCAGGTACTCACCGGCCATCTCACGGATGATCGGGTCACGGTAGCTTTCCACCTTTTGCACTTTAATTACGGAATGGTCATCACCCTGGAACAGCTCCACCTGATTCTTCATCCGGTCGTACACACCGCACAGTTCACGTCCGCTGCCGATTGGCCAGTTCATTGGAACAGAACGGATGCCCAGTACATTCTCAAGCTCTTCCATCAGATCAAACGGACTTTGGCCTTCGCGGTCCAGCTTGTTGATGAACGTAAAGATCGGAATACCGCGTTTGGCGCAGACCTGGAACAGCTTGATGGTCTGTGTTTCTACACCCTTCGCCACGTCGATCAGCATAACCGCGCTATCCGCAGCCGTTAACGTACGGTAGGTATCCTCACTAAAATCCTGGTGACCTGGGGTATCCAGAATGTTCACCCGATGGTCTAAATAGTCGAACTGCATCACAGAGGAAGTAACGGAAATCCCGCGCTGTTTCTCTATTTCCATCCAGTCACTTGTTGCATGTTTGCTTGCCTTGCGGGCTTTAACCGTTCCCGCTAACCGGATGGCTCCGCCGAACAGCAGCAGCTTCTCCGTAAGTGTTGTTTTACCCGCATCCGGGTGGGAAATGATCGCAAAGGTTCTGCGTTTGTCCACTTCCTGTTGCAGCTTCTGATCCGGTGCCTTATTCATTGCACATATCCCTTCATATATAAATTCATGCTTCTGCTTATATCACACGGGTTGTTCATCAAATCGGCGCTCTGCTCATGAGTACAAATCCCTCCATTGGTGAATTCATTGTTATCCCATAATAGTCTCCAGTTCCGCTTCTAGTGAAAGCATCCTTTAAAGTATATCAAAATCCGGCAAACTTTATCTACAAAAAAGCGGCTTATACCAAATATCTTGTAAGAAAAACAGCGATTGCAGCCTATTCTGTACAGTCCTCGGCCTATACGAGGCTATTTTGCGTGAATTTCACCAAGTGGAAACGGCTTTGCCGTCCTTTTTAAGGACGGTATCGTTTCAGCGAGAAATAGAAGGATAAGTTATCGTGTGAAACATATAAATTCTTATATTTGGGCAAACCCGTCCCCACGCTAACGGGGGTATCGCAAAAAAGCTCTCCCTGCAGCCTCTGCAGGGGGAGCTTAAATCTTGTAGCTTATTCAGGTCTTAGCTGTTAACCCGCCAGACCACATTGTCTTCTTCCTGTCCGTTTACCGGCCACCAATGGAAACCTTCCTGAGCCAGCAATTGATCGGCTTCCACCGGACCCCACGAACCTGCAGGGTACGAAGCCAGATCAGCCGCTTCTTCCTTCCACGCTTTGGCGATACGGTCCACGAACGACCATGCCGACGAAACCTCATCCCAACGGGTGAAATAGGTTGAATCTCCACGCGCCGCATCATGCAGCAGACGCTCATAAGCTTCCGGCGAGTTGATCCCCACCATGCAGCTTTGGCAGAAATCCATGGCCAGTGGCTGAATTTCCGATTCTGAGCCCGGTTTCTTGGCATTGATCTTCACATAGATGCCTTCCATCGGATTCACGCGGATGACGAGCAGGTTGGGCTCGAGGTTATGCTTTTGGCCCAAATAGACATTGGTCGGCATACCCTTGAACTCTACAACCACTTCCGTCGTCTTCACCGGGAGACGTTTACCCGTACGGATGTAAAAAGGAACGCCTGCCCAGCGGAAATTGTCCACAAATACACGCGCCGCGAAATACGTCTCGGTATTGGATTCAGGATCCACTTTGTCTTCCTGGCGGTAAGCCGGAAGGGTCTTGCCTTTATACAGGCCTTGGGTGTACTGGCCGCGCACCACGTTCTCGCGCACTTCTTCGGAGGAAGCATACGGACGCAGCGAACGAAGCACCTTGACCTTCTCATCACGGATATCTTCAGCCAGCAAACGGCTTGGCGGTTCCATAGCGATCATCGTCAGCAGCTGCAAAATATGGTTCTGGCCCATGTCGCGCAGCGCTCCCGCATGATCGTAATATCCGCCGCGCTCTTCCACCCCAACGGTTTCACCGAGGGTGATCTGAATGTTGGCGATGTGCTTGTTGTTCCAGAGCGGTTCAAAGAAGGCATTCGCAAAACGGATGACTTCGATGTTCTGCACCATTTCCTTGCCCAGGTAGTGGTCGATCCGGTAAATCTCTTCTTCCTTAAACACCTGGCGGATCTGTTCGTTCAGCTGCTCAGCAGACTCCAGATTGTAACCGAACGGCTTCTCGATCACCAGACGGTTCCAGCCTGAACTTTGCAGCATGCCACCGGCTTTGAGGTTGAACGACACGCTGCCGAACAGCTCAGGAGCAAGGGCGAGATAGAACAGACGGTTACCCGGAATGCGGAATTTCTCTTCGATTGCCTCCGTTTGCGCGTTGAGCTCGCGGAAGCCGTCGATATTATTGATGTCCAAAGACTTGTATTCAAAATGTTGCACAAACTCATTCCATTCTGCAGCATCTCCCGCCTGGTAGCGGCAGAATTCGCGAATGGACTCTTTCACATCTTCCCGGAATTCCTCCTGGGTGCGGGGACGCCGAGCCACGCCAATTACCGCAAAATCATGTGTCAGCTTACCTTCACGGTACAAACTGTAAATCGCCGGAAAAAGCTTACGCCGGGCTAGATCTCCGGTTGCCCCAAAGATAAAAAATACAGCGCCGGGTGTATGCAGTGCATCAAGGGTTTGATTTTCAGCCATGGCTCCTCATCTCTCTGTATGTAATATAGTTGACAATCATTCTCAACGTCCGTCAAATAATAAAAAACGCATGACGACGTGATGTCATTTTATCATATTCGCAGAAAGGATGCTATCACATTCCTGACAGTTTTTCTCGGGATTTCGTAATTTTTCATTAATCTTTCTTATTCGTTTACATACTCCAGCTTATATAACAATTAATGTCTATTACCTTCGGATTTCATCGAATCCGCCCTCAATATTCAATCGTGATCAGCGGCAGCCCGATCGTTACCCGGTTGCTGTTGTTGTTGCCGTTCTTATGAACAGCTGTCTGCATAGCAACAGCATGCTTCCCGCTGCTCACATAACGCGCCAAACCCGGGACAATGTAAGAGCGGCTGTACGTGGTTTCGTCTTCATACTCTTCCACCGACTGCAAGCCGGAGATCGCGGCAGCGATGGCCTGTTCCGTATGAACAAGCGCTTCGCGCGGGGTTCCTTGTGTGGACGCCACGCCCTGAAGGGAAACATTCCACTCCGGCTCGATGCCGGCAGCCTGCATCTGCACACCCGTTTCTTGCGCCGCTGCCTGAAATGCCGTTGCCTTGAGCAAATCAGCCGTTTCAAGGGTTACGATCACGTAGCTGCTGCTCTGGTCAATCCCGCTCCAGAACATGGAGATTTTCCCTGATGGGTTAAAGGAAGCGGCAGCACGGAAGGTTGTGTGTCCATCTTCTTCACTGTGCTCCGGCGTTCCAAGTCCAAGACGTTCAGCCAGGCCGGCAGCTGCTTCCGCAGATTCCGCAGCGTTACCGCTGTATTCCCCCTGCCATTTCAGCACAAGCCGCAGCGGGGATCCCGGTTCAGTGGATTTCCGTCCGGCTGTAACCAGCAGCTCCAGACCTTGCTCCAGTCCAGAGCCTTCGGAAATGATAACATCAGCCGCAGCCGATGCCGTCACAGTCTCTCCGCCTGCCCCACTGCGGAACCCCGCCAGTAATAGTGCCGCAATACACATGCATAGCAGCGCTAATGTGACCTTCCCTTTTCCTCTGTTCCGCAGCTTCATCTCCGCATCTCCCTCTCGAACCAATCTAGTAATCTACTAGAAAGGATGTCCAGGTTCAAGAGGATATATACTTCCTGAGGCTGTTATTCAGCCAGACCGTTCTTGTAAGCATATATAGCTGCCTGGGTCCGGTCTTCCACACCCAGCTTGGCGAGAATGTTCGTTACGTGAAATTTCACAGTTTTGATCCCGATAATCAGTTGGTCAGCAATATCCTGATTGGATTTGCCCTGGGCCAGCAGCTTCAGCACTTCCATCTCGCGCTCGGTAAGCTCCTTATAGGCAGGTGATTCGCCCTTGGCGTTGTTACGGAAACGGTTCATCATTTTGGAAGCTACCTGCGACTCCAGTACCGATTGGCCTCTTGCCGCCGCGCGGATGGCATCCGCCACTTCACTGGCCCGCGAGGTTTTCAGCAAATAGCTAAAGGCTCCGGCTTCAATGACCGGGTACATTTTTTCGTCATCCAAATAGCTGGTTAGTACGATTACCTTACAATCCGGATAAAGCTTCAGGAGCTGTCTCGTTGTTTCGATGCCGTCCATGCCGTCCATCACAAGATCCATCAATACGACATCCGGATTATATTCCTGGGCCAGCCGGATGCCTTCTTCTCCGCTTCCGGCTTCGCCCACAACTTCAATTCCGTCCTCGGTGCCAAGCACCGCAGCAAGTCCGATCCGGACCATTTCATGATCGTCCACGAGCAGTACTTTAATCGCTTCCGCTTCCTCCATCTCCATGGTTTGCCCTTGCCCCCTTATTCATTAACTAGTGGTACAGTAATTTCAATGCGCATCCCTTTGCCGGGTGCGGTGATAAATTGAATGGAACCTCCGGTTTCATTGATCCGCTCCTGCATATTGGAGAGGCCGTAGGAAGTCTGCTTACTCTCATCCATCTCGAAGCCGATCCCGTCATCCCGCAGTGTGAGCCGCACGGTATCTCCCCGGCGGTGCAGCCGGATCTCCATCTTATCCGCTTTGGCGTGGCGCAGTGTATTGGAAATGGCCTCCTGCACAATGCGGAACAAATGATTCTCGATCCCTTTAAGCAGATGTACATCCGGGTCCATCTCAAACACAATCTCCATAGGAACCTTGATCTCCAGTTCCTTTATCAACTCCTGCAGCCCCTGCTCCAGACCTTTGCCCTCCAAGTACACCGGACGCAGGTGCAGCAGCAGTGCCCGCATCTCCGACTGGGCTACGGCGGACATCTCCTCGATAAGCGCAATCTGCCGCTGTGCCTTGTCAAAGTCCTTCTCCAGCGTTCTGCCTACAGCCGTCGCCGTCATGGAGATCGCGAACAGCTGCTGCGATACAGCATCATGCAGCTCACGCGCCAGCCGTTGCCTTTCCTCCATAATCGCCGATACGCGCGCCTGTTCGGCAAGCTTGGCGTTATTGGTGGACAGCCGCTGCAGTGTGTTCACCTGGTTCTCCCACTTGCCGCTGATCCGGCCAAGCTGCAAGCCGAGCCTGCCCAGTTCATCCGTACCCAGTTCCGGCATGGCCGGGGTAAGATTTCCTTTCTCCCAGGCTACGAGTGTTGCCCGCAGCCGCTCCAGCTTGCGCTTGATACGGAAGCTCTGGTAGAAACCGAAGCCAATCCCGAAAACCATCGGCAGCAGAATTAGCGTCACCGCCGTTCTTACCCCGATCTTCCAGTTTTCAAAGGGCTGCAAATATCCGTATGTATACATAATGTACAGGATAACCAGCAGCATGACAAAGGAGAACAGAGCCCCCTCGCCCATGCTGCGCGTTACCATACTCCTATTCTTTTCCTCCACGCCGGGAGCACTCCCTTCTTAGCTAACGCTCATCCCTTTTAGGACATGCTTATATCCAGGTCACCCATTAAATAAGATACATTAATCTTCACCTTATTCTCGCTGATATCATAATTGGCCGATTTCCAATTGAGCCGGTTCAGCATTCCGGTATCCCGATGGCTGCCGAATTCAATCGAGCCGAACAACACAAAGGCTTCAATCTCCACGCCGTAGTCTTCCGACAAATGGACATCCATATCGCCAAAAATACCCTGAAACAGCATGATGGTCTCTTTATCCTCCGCCATAGCCAGCGAAAGATCCACATCGGCTTCGCCCATCACATGCCATGCACTCAGACTGCGCATCACCCATGGGGAGAGGTCCCAGTCAAACCGGGAAGAGAAGCTTTGCTTCTGCATGAACCCGCCGCGTTTCTGCATTCTTTTGGACTTTACAAAAAACATCCCCAGTGAGATCAGACAAATCCCCAATACAAGCAGCAAATGATCCAGCAGCAGCAGTACGGCACCGACTCCAAGCAGAGTATAACCCTGCTTCACCCTGCCCGATGTCGTCCGGTAAATCCCCAGCAGCAGGAACAGGAGCGCGACAATGGAGAAAAAGCCGATCCATCTGCCAAATATCATCAAGCAGCCTATACCAATCAGTCCGATGGCAATCAAACGGTTTCGTTTATCCATTTCGCACCTCCTAAATTTTAATGCCCTTGCGGGCACAATGTGTTATGAAAATAGGCTTGAGGTTTAACCGACAAGCATCCTGTACATACCAGATACTAAGCAGGACAGGTGAAGTCGGTAAACTTATTGTGTGTACGACCTCGACTCCTAAATTGAAATACGGCCGTCTTCGAGTACAATGTATTGTTGCCCCGAGCACCTCCATCAAATTTCACTGGATCGGACGGCCCGTAGCCCTGCCAAGAAAGGATGTTTTGTTTTGGATGCTATTCGTCAATGCTGTGCCGGCCTGGATGTTCATCAAGCCACGATTGTCGCCTGTCTTCTCAAAGGACCTTTAGACACCAAACCCACCAAACAGATTCGCGAATTCCCTACCGTCCTCTCCGGTCTTCTCTCCCTCGCCGATTGGCTGGAGCACGAAGGCTGCACCGACGTCGCGATGGAAAGTACCGGGGTCTTTTGGAAACCCGTCTTCAATGTCCTTCAAGATTCCTGTTCCTTGACCGTCGCCAATGCGGCTCATGTCAAGAATATCAAGGGACGCAAGACCGACGTCAAGGATGCGGAGTGGCTGGCCCAGCTTCATCGCTGCGATCTCATTCGCAGCAGCTTTGTGCCGCCTCAAGAGATCCGCAACCTCCGTGATTTGACCCGTTACCGCAAAAAACTCAAAGGCCACGAGGCTTCCGAACGCAATCGCATTCACAAGGTACTTGAGGATGCTAATATCAAACTCTCCAGTTTTGTCTCCGACCTCTTTGGTGTTTCGGGTCGCCTTATGCTTCAAGCCATTGTCAATGGCGAGGTCCTCGAACCTGACGTGATCGCCGACTTGGCTAAAGGCAAGCTTCGCGCCAAACTTCCGGAGTTGACCGCCGCCTTGAACGGGCGCGTTACCAAGCACCACCGCCAAATGATTTCCCATTCCTTGAAGCATCTGGCCTTTCTGGAATCCTCTATTGCTGAACTGGAGGCTGAGATGGACATCGCCTTTGCTCCTCATCTCCCGAAGCTTCAGCTCCTTCAGAGCGTTCCCGGTCTCGGTCCCCATACCGCCAAGATTCTCGTCGCAGAACTCGGGATCGATATGTCTGTGTTCCCGTCCGCTGCCCATCTTGCTTCCTGGGCCGGACTCAGTCCAGGCAGTAACGAAAGCGCCGGTAAAAAAAAAGTTCGGCTACCCTCAAAGGCAACTCCGCACTTCGCAGCGCACTCGTCGAAGCCGCTTGGGCCGCCAGTAAAACCCGAACGTTTTTAGGGGCAAAGTTCTGGGCCCTCGCCCGCAGGCGGGGTAAACCCAAAGCCATTGTTGCCCTCGCTCATAAATTACTCGTCATCGCCTATCACATCTTGAGAACGAATGATCCTTACCGGGAGCTTGGTACCGACTATTTACTTGGGCGAAATGCGATTTCTTCCGAAGATCGTTTAATCCGCCAACTGCAACGACTCGGGTACACCGTTCAGAAGCCGGGGCCCTCCCTATAGCCCTTTTTAAAAGGAGCTTTTTAAGCCTCCCGGGCATCCTATTGCCTTTTTTAGCGGTCACCTCGCAAGGGAGCGATTCGTTTGGACAAGAACCCGTAAAAGTCACTTCGTCTGTCCGCGTTATTTTCCCATCAAAAGTTTTGCGGAGCAAAACTGACTTCGTAAGCATAAACTTAAGTTTTGCGGAACAAAACTGATTAATGTTGAAGTTTCTCCAATCGATGATTGTATGCATCATGAATTGGAGAAACTTCCACCTATAGCCGCATCCCGCTACAAAAGCCATACCGGTATGGAGAATCCATACCGTATGGCTTTACCTTGTTCAGCATATCATATACGCCTATTGTTTAGGAACAGGCTTATTATTCTTTTTTGTCAAGTGACGGGGATGAAGTAGTCGTAGTCGTGTTCAGCTTGTTCTTAAGTGCAGCGAGCTGCTCATCCACTTTAAGCTGCTTCTCGGCATCCACAGGCTTGCTGTATACACCGGCCGAAGGGCTGTAAGGGGCACGCATAACATCTGCTTCCGCTTCAAGCTGCATGATCTTTTCTTCCATACGGTGGAATCCGAGCGATGCGCTGCCGCTTTCGATGGCATGAACACTGCTGATTTGCGACATTTGCTTCTTGGCTTTCGCCATTTGTGCACGGGAAACCAGCTCGTTGCGTTTGTTGCGCAGTTTGTAGAACTCATCCTTCATGTCATGCAGCTGCTGTACCAGTTCTTTGGCTTGCACTTCAGCTTGAGCATGAAGATCGCTGTATTCAACCTGCTTCTGGTCGAAATAGATTTTTTCCTCCAGCAGTTTGCGTGTTACTTCTTCCTGGCCATTCTTCAGAGCTAGCTCAGCCTGTGCCGCACGTTGTCCAGACATTTTGGCTGCTTCATCGACACGCTGCTTCATCCGGCGTTCATTGGCCATTTGCTTCGCTACAGTAACCTCAGCTTCGTGAATTTCTGCCTCCATATCGCGCAGATATTGGTTCAGCATTACAATTGGGTCCTCTACCTTATCCAGCAAATCGTTTACCGACGCCTTTGTCATATCTTTAATCCGTTGAAATACTCCCATGTTTTACACTTCTCCCTTCTCGTATTTAGCAAGTTTTTGTTTAAGCTCTTCGACTTCTTTCTGCAGGGCCTTCTTCTCAATATCCTTCATCATGGCATCCAGACCGGAGTCCGGGGCCGAGTAAGCATTTACTTTGTCATAACCGGGGTTATAGCCGGGCTGTCCGTTATTCGGACCATATCCTCCCTGTCCATGAGGACCCTGCGGGCCTTGCGGGCCGCGTCCATATCCAGGTCCTCCGGAGTAAGGGCCGCCATAAGGGCCGCCCGGAGCTCCGGGTCCAGGGCCAAAAGGATTATACTGCGTGGGCTCCTTGGGAATGACAAGCGCTGCAACAAGGTACACCAGAATCGTTGCGCCCCCGGTAAAGGGGATGCTGACCAAGAGCAATATCCGGAACAGGGTGGAGTCAATACCGAGAGTCTCGGACACTCCTCCTGCAAGCCCTGTCATTACCTTGTCACGGGTTGAACGGTACAATCGGCTCATAGTACTACTCCTTTCCGTCATTGTTAAGCTTCTCCTTCAGACGGGCCATTTCTCTTTCCAGCACAGTCGCTACGGTTTCTCCAGCCTGCACTGCGTATTCCTGCCCCATCCGGCGCAAATCGCGCAGACTTTTCGCTTCCAGCTCCCAGTCGTTCATCCGGTCCTCGAGCCGTCCGAACATCTTGGGAACATCACCGCCGTTGCCGTAGGTTCCGGCTCTTTGGTTCATCCGCTGCTGAAGTCTCAGCGACTCCATCCGTGCTGCATAATACTGGCGTTTGTTATATACGGTCTGATATTCGACTTTCAGTTCATTAAGCTGGCTTTCCAGCTCATACAGCGATACTTGGCTCTGTTCCAGCAGCCCGCTGTACTGCTCCAGCTTTTCCTCGTGAATGATCTTTTCCTGCAAAGCCAGCTTGGCGAGATGATCCTCTCCTGCCTTAAGTGCCAGCAGCGCCTGTTCTTCACGCTTATTCTTCATGGCCGTTGCCTGGTTGACTTGCTGCTGCAATTGCTTCGTGTGGGAAGCGTATTGCTGATAGAGTCTTTCAGCTTCACTGATTTCTTCACGGGTTGAATGGAGAAATTGATCAATTAGCTTCACAGGGTCCTGGCTTTGTTCCAGACGTTCATTTAGATTAGCTACGGTGATATCCCTCATGCGGCGAAAAACACTCATGATTTCCTGCTCCCTCCCTGCTTCTTAGTAAGTAAACTTCTAAAAACTTAGTATGTTCTGTTTTGTTTGCCCTTCAGTACTGAGATTCCCCAAACCACAAGCGCGATACCGAGCAGGGGTCCGATGATCCAGGAAAGCTTGGCAATCAGCGACATAACACCGATGAACAATACGGCCCAGCCGATAAATTTGCGTCCGCTTTTAATTCCGTAGTACCCGAGAACAACCAGCAATACCGGGAACAGAATTCTGAAGATTCCGTGAATCAGAGGAAGCGCAATACCCATCAGCATTATTGCTCCGAGTACGATCAGCACAACCGCAAGTCCGTTATCTTTTCTATTTTGCATTTTCTCACCGCCTTTCGTTGACCTCAACCTTATAATCTTATTCTAGGGTAAACCGCAGACTTTCAAAACAGACCGTGGACGGTTTTATAAACTGGACCTTAGTCGGGGCAAGGGTAGGACTGCAGGCTGCCGGAGGCGGAAACAAGCCTACCTCTCTGCCGGGAGAGACTTTAAACATCGCTAGTGTGTATAATTGTTGCAGGTATCCCTTAATATAGCTTCTGCAGCACGCAGAGGAACAAAGGAGCACACATCTTGAAGACATTGTTAATCGTTGAAGATGACCGGAGTCTCAATAAAGGCATCGCCCTGACCCTTTCCCAGAATGATCTGTCTATACAGCAAGCTTACGACATAGCCTCAGCAGAGATGATTCTTTCTTCTCTTAAGATTGATCTTATTATTCTGGATATCAATCTTCCCGACGGAAGCGGGCTGGATTACTGTGAGAAGATCCGAAAAACCTCGCAGGTGCCGATTATCTTTTTGACCGCAAATGACATGGAGCCTGATATCGTTACGGGGTTTGAGCTGGGAGGCGATGATTATATTACGAAACCGTTCAGTCTGATGGTCTTAAGGGCAAGAGTCATGGCCGTCCTCAAAAGATCTGCCCCGCACAGCGAGGACAAAGTAACGATAGGGCCCTTAAGCTTCGATTTTGGAAAGCTGGAGTTTTATAAGCACCAGGAGCAACTGATCCTTAGCAAAACCGAGCTCAAGCTGCTGAAAATATTTGTCACGAATCCCGGCATTATTTTAAATAGAGAACAGTTAATCGACAATATCTGGTCGCAGGAGGCTGAGTTTGTGGATGAGAATGCGCTGACGGTAGCCGTCAAACGGCTGCGGGCCAAGATCGAGGACGAGCCTTCTGCTCCACAATACATAAAAACAGTCTACGGTTTGGGATATCTATGGGCGGAAAGGCCAAACCCATGAGCAGCAGCAGACAGATCCATTACTCCAAACGCATTAGCCTTATATTTTCGGCAATCTTCATTCTCCTGGTATTCGGCTATGCTGGAGTGGTCCTTTTTCTGCAAGGGGATCATCCGGCACTCCCGGAACTCACTGCACTTTTTGTCTCTTTAATGCTCGTCATGGGTGCTGCCTGGAACTGGTCGTTGCGGCGGCAAGTTACATCCTTCGTGGATACGTTGGATGAAATGGTGGACCGGGCGATCTACGGACGGGAGAAAATGACCGATTTTGAAGAAACCCTCCTCTCTTCCATGGAACATAAATTGTTGCGTTACATTGAGATCTCCAAAGCGAATGAACAGAACCTGGAAACGGAAAAGAACAGAATCAAAGAGCTGATCTCTGATATTTCCCATCAGACCAAAACACCCCTATCCAATATCATGATCTATAGCCAGCTGCTTGCCGAAGTCCCGGAGCTGGATGGAGAATCCCGGCAACTGGTGAGCCATATTCAGTCGCAATCAGAAAAGCTCGAATGGCTAATTACCTCCCTGGTCAAGATGTCCCGGCTGGAAACGGGGATGATCACCCTGCACAGCACGGTCAATCCGGTGATTCAGACGATAACCCGGGCCGTATCCCATATCTATACCCGTGCGGAAAGCAAACAGATCGATATTCATATCGAATGCAATCACCTCGCAAAAGCCCGTCATGATCCCCAATGGACCAGCGAGGCCTTATTTAATCTATTGGAAAATTCGGTGAAGTACACAAAGGCAGGCGGTAAAATTTCGATCGTGACTGAAAGCAATGAAATGTTTACCCGGATAGATGTTTCGGACACAGGCATGGGAATTCCCCAGGATGAGCTTAAGCACATCTTCAAACGATTCTACCGGGGACACAGCGCCAGGGAATATGAAGGCATTGGAATCGGGCTGTATTTGACGCGGAAGATTATCAGCATGCAGGGAGGTTTTATTACAGCGGTGTCCGAGCCAGGCAGAGGAACAAAGCTGTCTATGTTTCTACCCCAAATCTAAATGTGTCATTATCATCAGATTTCAGACACTGTCCAGTTAGAATTGTCTGATATCTTAAGAGCATCAAAGATTATGGAGGATGAATCACCATGCCTATATTAAGAATAGAACACCTCAAGAAATATTATGGCAAAGATCCGCAGACGACGGTTAAAGCGCTGGACGATGTCTCTCTGTCTGTAGAAAAAGGCGAGTTTCTGGCCATTGTCGGCACCAGCGGCAGCGGAAAAAGCACCCTGCTTCATATGCTCGGCGGCCTGGACCGGGCCACTGAAGGCAAGGTGATTGTGGATGGGAACGATATCTTTGCGATGAGTGATGAGAAATTAACGATTTTTAGACGCAGATCGGTTGGTTTCATCTTTCAGAGCTATAATCTGGTACCGATTCTGAATGTGCTCGAAAATATATTGCTTCCTATAGAACTCGACGGCGGCAGAATTGATCAGAAATATCTGGATGAAGTGATCCAGGCCCTGGGACTTCAGGAGAAAATCCACAATCTGCCGTCTAACCTTTCCGGCGGGCAACAGCAGCGTGTTGCGATTGCCAGAGCGCTGGCAACTAAACCTTCCATTATTCTGGCTGACGAACCTACAGGGAATCTGGACAGCAAAACGAGCCAAGAGGTTCTTATTCTGCTGAAGCAGCTGAGCGAGAAATTCAATCAAACCATTGTCATGATTACTCATAACGAGTCCATCGCCCAGACTGCCGACCGCATTATTAGAATTGAAGACGGACGCATTGTTTCCGGCAACGAGACGGTATCCACCGGGGTTAAGACGTTATGATCACAACCAACAACCGCAAAATTGTAAACCGCCTTGCTCTAAAAAGCCTGAAAGCCAATCCCATGCGAAATCTGGCTGTAATCTGCGCGGTCATCCTGACTACACTGCTCATTACCTCCATCTTCACCATGGTCTTAAACATCAACAAATCGATGGAATTAGCCCAGATGAAAACGGTTGGCTCTGACTTCCACGGAGGCTTCAAATATCTGGCGCCGGCACAGGTCGAAGCGCTGAAGAAACATCCCTCCATTCGGGAATACGGAGTCACACTTAAAGCTGGAGAGTTAACAAATGATGTGTTCAAGGATAGTCGGGTAGAGGTCTTACGGATGGATGAGAACAGCGCAAAGCACGGTTTTATAACATTCATTGAAGGCGGGCTGCCTGCCGCAGAAAATGAGGTTGTGCTAAACACCTGGGTGATGGATAAGCTTGGCATCAGGCACGCGCTGGGCCAGCGGGTTGTTCTGGACATAGATACCGGGGAACGTGTGATTCAGCAGGAATTTATTGTTTCGGGGTACTATTACGCGGACAGAAACCTGGCCATGTCGGGGCTGGCTTTGGTATCGGAGTCTTTTGTAAACAAGAACCTGTCCTCTATCGATCCGGTGAAGTCCAAAGCTGACGGTTCTTATGTGAATACCTCCGAACTAAGTGTGATGTTCAGCAATGCCGTCGATATCGAAAAAAAGCTCAATAAGGTACTCAAGGACACAGGTGTAGATGCTCCAATCGGAATAAACTGGGCCTACACAACCTCCTCCCTTTCAGATAACATCATCAAATTTGTTCCCTATATGGGAGTCATTCTCATTATCATGCTCAGCGGATATTTGCTGATTTATAATATCTTCTACATATCGGTAGTGCGGGATGTCAAATTTTACGGCCTGCTGAAGGCAATCGGGACCACGCCGCGACAACTCAGGAGGATTATTATCAGTCAAGCGCAGCTGCTGTATATTATCGGTCTGCCGTTTGGCCTGGCTTCTGGTTATGGTATTGGCCGCTGGTTGACCCCATTGATTAGTAACGCATCCGAGGGTTCTATGGAAACTTCCTATTCAGCCAGCCCTTGGATTTTTATTGGGGCTGCCGTGTTCTCCTACCTGACGCTTTGGATCGCTGCCAGCAAGCCGGGACGGATGGCCGCACGGATCTCCGCGGTGGAAGCGGTCAGATTCGCAGGCGTGAGCGTAAAACGGCGGATGAAGAAACGCTCGACACGCGGGGCAAAGCTTTACAGTATGGCCTTCTCCAATCTGTTCCGCAATAAAAAGAAGCTGTTTCTTATGCTGACCTCACTCTCCTTAAGTATGGTCTTGTTCAGTGTTATCTTTACCGTGATTTCATCGCTCGATGTCAATAAGTACCTGGAGACTTATATCGCCGGTGACTTTGTAATCCACAATAACGCTATTGTGTATACAGAAGGCGAACAGGCCGGAGATCCTTACAAACTTTCGGAAGCGTTCAAAAGTACTCTGGATAAGATTGACGGAGTGGAACAGGTGGACAATGTATATTATAAATTCGAAAAATACACTTTGGATGACACGATACGCGCTACACTGAAACCTCAAGCAGAGGTACTTAAACCCGAACCTTTCCTTGTACAAACTCTTAAGAATAACTTCATTATGCTCGATCTGTACGGCATTGATGGCGGCTGGTATGATCTGGTGCAAAAGGATGTTATTGAAGGAACCTTTGATAAACAGAAGTTCGCTTCCGGTAACTATGTGCTGGTGACAGAGGCTATGATGCATGGGGAAGATAATTATGAAACTTATTATCATCCCGGTGACTCTATCAAATATCCGGGTCTGGGAAAGAGTTATGAAGTCATGGCCGTTTTAGAACTTGATGCCCTTTATGCAGCAACTACTCATGCATATCCAATCTATGGATACAACACCTTCCTTCCCGCCTCAGAATTAACCAAGGAGCTGCCGGCGGGAAGCAATCCGCCTATGGGGTTGTCAGTAACAATCCACGCCGATCCGGCCAAGCTGAGCAGTGTTGAACAGGAGGTTAAGTCCATTGTAGCTTCAAGTGATGAGCTGGGCTTCAAATCAAGAGAAGATTACAAGGAGGAGCTGGGCTCGTTTATCCGCATTTTCCAGACGGTCGGCTACGGTCTCAGCTTTGTCATTGCGCTCATAGGCGTCCTCAATTATATCAATACCGTCATTACCGGGGTTATTACCCGCAGAAATGAATTCGCCTTACTGGAGAGCATCGGTATGACCAAGCGGCAGCTGAAAAAGGTTCTGGTCTATGAGGGAATGTACAATGTCCTGCTAACCGTGGCGATCACCTCCACCTTAGGCCTATTTCTGACTTACATCATTTCCAAAAACATAGCAGATAATATGGCCTTTACGGTCTACCACTTCAGCTGGCTGCCGTTTGTTCTGGTCATTCCGGTCCTGGCTGCTATTGCGTACACTGTAACGCTAAGCTCCTACAGCCTGCTGACCAAGGCAACGGTTGTTGAAAGATTGCGGCAAGCAGAATAATCTCTAACGATGAAGCAGATCCGGGCAGCCGGGTCTGCTTTTTAAGCTCAGTCCCTTTATCCAATTGCAAAAGAGACTACATTCCTCCATATTCATTCTGCATTCCTCCATACGTTTGAATGCGAAACAGACTTATAATGAGGCTGTCTCATTACTTCAGCATCCACCTTAGGAGGTTATTTCCTTGTCCATTCATTATGATGCGAAGCTGCAAATCTTCCATCTGCAAACTGAAAATACCAGTTATGTATTCGGCCTGGCCCGCGGTACGTATCCCCTACATCTGCATTGGGGCAAAAAAATCCGCAGCTCTGCCGTTTCTGATTTATTCGATCCCGGAGCTATGGGCTTCAGCAGCACCGTTGATCCGGCAGAGCCTTCGCTCTCCCTGGATACCCTTCCCCATGAATATCCGGGCTATGGTTCGGGCGATTTCAGGGAACCCGCTTATGTAGCTGAGCTGGCCAACGGCACAACGGTCACGGAGCTGGCTTACGTGTCCCACAGCATTCTCAAAGGAAAACCGGCGCTGGAAGGCTTGCCGGCTGTATACGCTGAGACTGAAGAGGAAGCCGAAACGCTACAGCTGGTGCTGGAGGATTCACTTGCCGGTCTTCGGACCGAGCTGTCTTACACGGTCTTGAAGGGTTTCGATACCATTATCCGCTCGGCCCGGCTGATCAATACCGGAACCGGCCCGCTTAAGCTGAACCGGGCCTTGTCCCTGGCGCTCGATTTCCCGCATGATGAATTCGAGCTGATCCATCTTTCCGGCTCCTGGGCCCGGGAACGCCATTTGGTCCGTGCCCCGCTGCGCAGCGGAAGTCAGGGCATCGACAGCAAACGCGGAGCGAGCAGCCATCAGCAGAACCCCTTCCTGGCCCTGCTCTCCCCGAATGCCGGGGAAGACAGCGGAGAAGCCTATGGCTTCAGCCTTGTCTACAGCGGCAGCTTCAGTGCCGGGGCCGAGGTGGACCAATACGGGTCCACCCGGGTCACGATGGGCATCAACCCTTTCGGCTTCCGCTGGCTGCTTGAGCCGGGCGAAAGCTTCCAGACGCCGGAAGCTGTGCTTGCCTATTCCGATGCGGGGATCGGCGGCATGTCCCGTATTTACCACCGCTTGTACCGTACCCGTCTGGCAAGAGGGCTGTACCGCGATGAACCGCGTCCGGTACTGATCAACAACTGGGAAGCCACCTATTTCGGCTTCGATGCGGACAAGATCGAAGATATCGCCCGTGCCGGACAAGCGCTTGGCATTGAGCTGTTCGTGCTCGACGACGGCTGGTTCGGCCGCCGGGACGATGATTCCACTTCCCTGGGAGACTGGTTCGTGGATAAACGCAAGCTGCCGCAGGGCCTGTCCGATCTGGCGGAACGGGTGAACCGGCTTGGCATGCAGTTCGGCCTCTGGTTCGAGCCGGAGATGGTCTCCCCCGATAGTGAGCTGTACAGCGCCCATCCGGATTGGTGCCTGCATGTGCCAGACCGCAGACGCAGCCAAAGCCGTAATCAATTGATCCTCGACCTGTCCCGGCCGGAGGTCTGCGACTACATTATAGATGCCGTTAGCAGCGTATTGTCCTCGGCTCCGATCACTTATGTCAAATGGGATATGAACCGCCATATGACGGAAATCGGCTCCGCGTCGCTGCCGCCCGGGCGCCAGGGGGAAACTGCCCACCGCTATATGCTGGGGCTGTACCGGGTAATGGAAGAAATCACATCCAGCTTCCCGCATGTGCTGTTCGAGAGCTGCTCCGGCGGCGGCGGCCGGTTCGATCCGGGCATCCTGCACTACATGCCGCAGACCTGGACCAGTGACAATACCGATGCCGTAGAGCGCCTCAAGATCCAGTACGGCACAAGTATTGTCTATCCGGCCAGCGCCATGGGCGCACATATCTCGGCTGTGCCGAACCATCAGGTTCACCGCAGCACCCCGCTCTCCATGCGCGGCGATGTGGCGATGTCCGGCAACTTCGGGTATGAGCTGGACCTGACCCGGTTCACCGAAGAGGAGCAGGCGGAAGCGGCTGCCCAGGTTGCCTTCTACAAAGAAATCCGTTCGCTTGTTCAGCAAGGGGATATGTACCGGCTGCTTTCGCCGTTTGAAGGCAATGAAACGGCTTGGATGTTCGTAGCCGAGGACCGGTCCGAGGCATTGGCCGGCTACTTCCGTGTACTGGCCGGACCGAACACCGCCCGCCCCCGTCTCCGTCTTCAGGGTCTTGATCCGGACAAGGATTACGTGCTTAAAGAGACCGGCACCGTATACGGCGGCGACCGCCTGATGTATGCTGGCCTGCTGCTTCCCGAGCTGCATGGTGACTTCCAGAGCAAGCTGCTGCATTTTGTTGCAGTAACAGCATAAGTTATCGCCAAACAAACAGGCCCGCGTAGGATGCGAGGCCTGTTTGTTTGCAATCGAGAACAACTAACCTAATTTCATTCCTTGCAGCCTGCGGACCTGGCTTATTTGGCATACAAACGGGCTGCGCATTCATCCAACACCTCTTGGCTTAGAAATGGAGCAAGTTGCAGCAGTGTCCCTGCCTCTTTTTCAGTAAATGCCTTACGGGCGCATTCACTCAGAACTTCTTCACTGAGAAAGGGGGCCAGTGCTACAAGATTGCCGATTGGCCCGATCTCTATCACCTTCCTGGCGCATTCATCCAGCACTTCATCACTCAGAAAAGGAGCCAGCGCCACCAGGTCGCCGATTGGCCCGATCTCTATCACCTTCCTGGCGCATTCATCCAGCACTTCATCACTCAGAAAAGGAGCCAGCGCCACCAGGTCGCCGATTGGCCCGATCTCTATCACCTTCCTGGCGCATTTATCCAGCACTTCATCACTCAGAAAAGGAGCCAGCGCCACCAGGTCACCAATCGGCACATTGGCCTTTACATGCTCAAACACCTCTTCGATTTGTTCCGTCTTAAGCAGAGGCGCAACTTCCAATATTTCTATTGCAGATACCTCATGCTGATGCAGGTAATCCTCAGTTGCATTTTCCAGCACACTTGTTAGGATCGCTGTCCCCCTACCCTCTTCCAGAATCTCTTCAATAGAGACATTAAAGATTTCAGCCAGCTCCGGGAGCTTAGAGATATCGGGCATGCTTGCGCCCCTCTCCCAATTGCTGACCGCCTGATAGCTGATTCCCAGCTTATCCGCGAGTCCCATTTGCGTGAGCCCTGCGGCCCCTCTTAATTTAACGATATTCCTGCCTACCTTTAGCATATCGAACATGTTACCACCCCTTCAGCTGTGATGTCCTCAGTGTATCGATTGCTGCTGATTTTGCATATCAAGTGCTGCTTGAGTTCTTGCCTTCTGCGGCCTGCCGCGGAAAACGGTCACCAAAATTACAGCAGCGATAATGATAACGGCAGCGGTCAGGGTGTTCACGGTTAACTGTTCGCCTGCGAGCAGCCAGCCCAAGAATACGGCGACTATCGGGTTCACGAACGCATAGGTCGAAACCAGGGTAGCATCGGCATTTTTGAGCAGCCAGATGTAGGCCGTGTAGCCTATAATCGAGCCGAAGACGATTAGATAACCCAGAGCTGCGTACGAACGGAGGGAAATGGCCGGAATGTCCATCTTGGACCAGTCGCCGGTAAAGAAGGAGAAAACCAGCAGCAATGCGCCACCTGACAGCATTTGCGCAGCCGTTGACATCAGCGGAGAATCCGGTATCCGGGCGCTGCGTGAGTACATGGAACCTGCCGCCCAACTAAGGGAAGCTGCCAGCAGGGTAATAATGCCGATCAGGTCGGTTGCAGTGCCATTGTCTCCCTGCCCCGGCTGGAAGACCAGCACGGCGATACCCAGCAGTCCAAGCACAATCCCGGCGATAACGCCGGGATTTGGACGTTTGCCGCCGCGGCCAAACCACCCGAACAGCATCATCCAGACGGGCACCGCAGCGACGATCAGAGAAGCAATAGATGAAGAGACCCTTTGCTCCGACCATGCCACCAGTCCATTGCCTCCAAGCAGCAGCAGTGCGCCGACGATGGCCGAAGACCGCCACTCGCGTCCTGCCGGGCGTTTAGCACCGCTTAATCTGGAAATGACATAGAGTACAGCTCCGGCCACAAAAAAGCGGATTCCGGCCATCAGAAAGGGCGGCATGGTCTCTATCGCGACCTTCATGCCGACATAAGTTCCTCCCCAAAATAAATAAACAGACAACAACGCGATGCCAACCGCGTATACTGAATTTGCCCTGGCTTTCTGCTTCACGCACTACCACCCTCTCTATATTCCCTTAATGCCATTTTCATATAATGTAGATAAAATAAAGGTCGTCGAGGTTTCCTTGATGCCGGGAATCCGGAGAATTTCATCAAGCAAAAGGGTAAGCTGCTCCGGTGAGGTCACCCTCACTTTTAACAGCATGCACCACTCTCCCGCCATCCGCTGGCATTCTAGAATGCTCACACCCGGGATTTGAATGCTGATGATTGGGTCTGCCGCATCCCGGAAACTTTGGCTGACAACCTTCACGGAGATCATGACCTTGATTTTCTGATCCAGCTTGCCCCAGTCCACAATGCCTCTGTACCCTTTGATCACACCGCTTTTCTCCAGCTTGCCGACTCGTTGATGCACCGAGGGCCGCGAGATATGCAGCAGCTTGCCAATCTCTTCATGGGACAGTCTTCCGTTCTCTTCCAGCAGCTTCAGAATTTTGATATCCAGTTCATCCAAAGGAACCGCCTCCTGGGCAATATTATAGCATGATTTATTCCGATAATAACTAATCGTAATAATCAAGGCCCATAATCAAACGAACCGTTATCTTTGCAAGCATTTATTTTCTTTATCGTTAATCGAAGAGCCATAACAGGGCCAGAAAATGACGATTCGTAAAGCTGTTTTCACGCGCAAAAAAGCCCCCTCAGTGCAGCTGGCAGCAAGTGATTCCCGCTTTGGTGCTACTTGAGAGGAGAGCGTTCAGCGCCCGCGGGCCGATATACTCACAAAGCTCAACCTATATGGCTCACCTGCTGTACAGTTGCCGCATAACTGCCGTTCAGCCTCTACTCCCTGCCGGGCAGTCCGGCCCCGCCAAAGAATTCCCCTTCCTCCAGCCCCGACACAAACCGCTGCAGCCAGGCATAATATTCTCCCGCATGCTGGAGCTTGTCCAGGTCCCGCAGGCAGGCCTGCCGTTCCTCTTCAGGAGTGTCCTCCGCCTGGATCAGCTCCTGGAGCTCTGGCATCACCGTACCCATCGCCTCCTGCATGACATCAATTTCCCGCTGAAGCTTCAGGGTGAAGAAGTTTTTGAATGCCTGAAAAAAATCAGTCTCGGCTACATACAGCTCCTTCCGCTCACGTTTCTCGTCCAGCTTAGTCACCATCCGGGAAGCGATCAGGGAGCGGACGCCGTAGCTCATATTGCTTTTGCTCATATTCATGACCTGCTTCATTTCCTCCAGCGTCATCGGCTTGTCCTCAAAGAACATAATCCCGTATAGCTGCCCGTAAGAATAATTCGCTCCATATAAATCCATCGTCTGCGCTATCGCATCAATCATCGGTCGCAGCAGTTGCTCCCGTGGTGATAAATGCTGGTTGTCCTCGCCAAATGCGGCCTGCTTCATTCGCTGCACCTTCACTCTTTTTTAGAATTGTTCCCTCTACATTACACAATACTGAAGCTTCGTTACAGGTTTTCTGCAAATTTTACACAACTTCCGAACGATGTTTACTTCCGCTTAACCACGGGCTTGTCTCATGAGTGTACAATTTTTTTTGAACAGAGGAGCTTTCCTCTGCATTATACCGCAAAATCAAGCTGATGGAATGGGGTATCGGAACGAAAATGACACGCTCAAAGGTTATTAACGGCTTGAAGCCCGTGCTGTTCACGCTGCCGGCGATGGTACCGTTCGTTCTGTTCTGGCTGGCGCCGCTGTTGTATGTGCTGTATCTCAGCTTCACAGAATGGGACTTTATGAGCCCGGAGAAAACTTTTGTCGGACTGCAAAATTATGCCGATCTTTTCAGCAACCCGGCCTTTTACAAAGCGCTGAGAGTGACCGCGCTCTTCTGTGCGGGCAGTGTGCTGCCGATCATTCTCCTGGGACTCGGACTCGCGCTGCTGATGAACCGCAAGCTGAAAGGCTCCGCACTTTATCAGGTGCTGCTGTTCTCGCCATGGGTCACGCCAACCGTCGCTGTATCCATTGTCTGGTCGTGGATCTATGAGCCTGAGGTCGGCCTTGCCAATACGGTGCTTGATTTCCTCGGACTCGGGAAAATAGGCTGGCTGCAGGACCCCAAATGGGCGCTTGTGGGAGTCCTCCTGGTGACCATCTGGAAATCCGTGGGCTGGGCGATGATCTTTTATCTGGTGGCACTGCGGAATGTGCCTTCAGACCTGCTGGAGGCCGGAGAGCTTGATGGTGCAAGCGCTGCTCAGAAGTTCTTTCGCATCACTCTGCCGCTGATCTCGCCAACCACCTTGTTTCTATTCGTGGTACAGCTTATTCAGGCCCTTCAGGCCTACGATCAGATCAACGTGCTGACCCAAGGCGGCCCCTCCGGCTCCACCCGCACGCTGCTGTATCTGTATTATCAGTCCGCCTTCGAATCCTTCCAGATTGGAGAGGCTTCCAGTGTAGCTGTTGTCCTTGTCATCATCTGCATGCTGCTGTCCGTATTCTCATTCGGCATCAGCAAACGGACGACCCATTATCAATAATCCGTACATTTTCCAAGAGGAGGTCTCACCGCTTGCGTATATTCACACGGCTGGGCGGACCGGCCCGTCATCTTTTTTTTGCCACGCTTGCCCTGCTGATGGCTTTCCCGTTCTACTGGATGGTCACCAGCGCGCTGAAAACCAATGATGAAATCTGGCGTTCCCCGCCTACACTCTGGCTTGAAGTGCCGCTCTGGGGAAATTTTGCCGCAGCCTGGAATGAGGCCCCGTTTGCAAGATACATGGGCAATAGCATTTTCGTCGCCACTTCCATCGTCATTCTGCAGATCATCAATTCCGGCATGATGGCCTATGCGCTGACGCATATGAAATTCCGCCTGAAGGGGATTTTTGCCGGAGTGATCCTGTTCGGTTATATGGTTCCGGCTACAGCGGTCTACCTGCCCGGCTATCTTGTGCTGTCCGAGCTGCACCTGCTGAATTCCTACGGCGGCCTGATTCTCTCCAACTCTGTAAGCATCTTCGCGATCTTTCTGATCCGGCAAGCGTTCCTGCAGGTATCGCATGAGCTGGTGGAGGCCGGTGAAGTGGACGGCGCCTCGCATATGCGGATTCTATGGACGGTGCTGGTGCCGGTTACGAGGTCATCCTTTGCCGTGCTGGCGCTGATTACCTTCATTGATCAGTACAACAATTATTTCTGGCCGATGCTGATTACCAAAGACCCTGACCTGCAGTTAGTCTCCGCTGGCCTGCGCAGCTTTTTCGTGGAAGGGGGTGCATACGGATTACAATGGCCGCTGATCATGGCCGCCAGCGCCTTCACCATCGCCCCGCTGCTGCTTGTCTTCCTGCTGGCGCAGAAAACGATTATGCAAAGTGTCAATATGACGGCAGGCTCCAGTAAAGGCTGAATCTTACATTTTTGAACAAAGAGGAGAATGATGATGAACGTATTTAAAAGGTTGTCGGCGGTATCTATGATTGCCGGATTCACAGTGCTCACGGCTTGCGGCGGAAATTCCGCTTCGGACAACGTTACGGCGGGAGGCGGTGCCTCCGCAGCTCCAGCGGCAGACGCCCCTCCAGCCCAAAGCGAACCGGTAACCATTGAATTCTGGTATGGCCTTGGCGGCAAGCTTGGCGAGAATATGGAATCGCTCATCCAAAAGTTCAACACCTCCCAGCAGGAGGTCATCGTCAAAGGCATCGTACAGGCAGACTACAGCGAAACCGAGCAGAAGCTTCAGGCGGCCATTGCTACCGGACAGGTTCCTGCAGCCGTGCTCTCCTCCAATATGGACTGGGCGCGTAAGGGATATTTCTCTCCGATGGATGAGCTGATCACCCAGCAGCCGGATTTTAATAAAGAGGATTTTGTCCAGACCTTTCTGAACCAGGGCCAGGTTGACGGCAAGCAGTATTTCCTTCCGATGTACGGAACGACACAGATTATGTATTACCGCAAGGATGCTTTTGAGAAAAGCGGTATCGATGCCAGCCAGTTGAAGACCTGGGAAGACCTGGCGGCAGCCGCTGGGAAAATGGCCGTTAAAGACGGCGGCAAAACAACCTTCTTCGGATGGGAGCCGATGTGGGGCTCCGGCAACATGATCGATGCCGTCCTCAGCAAGGGCGGCAGCGTTCTCAGCGAGGATGGCACCAAAGTAACGATCGACTCTCCGGAGTGGATTGAAACCTGGGATCTGTTCCGCAAATGGATTCACGAGGACAAAACCATGCGCATCCACTCCGGCGGACAAGGCTGGGAGTACTGGTACAAGACCATTGACGATGTGATGAAAGGCCAAGCGGCGGGCTATATTGGCTCCAGCGGAGATCAGGGTGATTTAGATTTCAGCATCGTCTCCGCAATGGAGCAGCCGGGCTGGGCCGGAGTTGGCGAAGGCAAGCCTGTGGCACAAGCGATCATGGCCGGTATTCCTGCCAAAGCCGGGGATGACGAGAAGCTGGCAGCGATGAAATGGCTGACCTACTTCACGAACTCCGAGAATACCGCCTTCTGGTCAATCAACACCGGATATATTTCCGTCCGCCAGTCTGCGCTTGAAGATCCGGCATTCGTCTCCTTCAGCGAGACCAATCCGCAGATCAAAATCCCGTTAATGCAGGCGTCCCACGCCTCTGCCCCCTTCCAGGATCCTACCGGCGGCAAAATCAATGATGCGCTGACCATTGCTGCGGACAAGGTGCAGATTGAAAATATCCCGGCGGCTGAGGCCCTGAAGGAAGCGCAGCAAGCTGCCCAGGCTGCACTTGATAAAGTAAAATAAGGAGTAACATTATAAAACGTGAATTATTAAATCTAAGGGGGCGGCAGCATGCCTGAGCTCATCACTCCGCAAGGGGAACATTCCATATCCGCGATTCTGTTCGACAAGGACGGCACACTGCTGCAGTTCGTTTCCCTGTGGGGAAGCTGGGGCGAGTGTTTCCTGGGACAGTTCACCCGGCAGCTGGAACAACGCGGCCTCCAATTCCCGGTTCAGTATCTGGCCTCCCTGCTGGGAACCGTTCACGATGCTGAGGGTAGAATTACAGACTATGACCGGAATGGTCCCTTGGCCATGGGGACGATGAGCGACCTTTATGCCATTCTGTCCTGGCAGGGTTACCTGCTAGGCTTATCCTGGGCCGAGTCCAAGGAACTGGTAGAGCTCTGCCGTCAGGAAGCGGATGTAATGCTGGAGCGCAGCCGCCCGGTGCTCCCGCTTCCCGGCCTGCTCCGGTTCCTTGACGACTGCACAGCCAAGGGCATTGCTCTGGCTGTAGTGACTGCCGATGAAACAGCGGCAGCCGAAAATCACCTCCGCTGGCTCGGTATCCAACATTATTTCTCTGCCGTGATCGGTACGGATCAGGTCGAGCGGGGCAAGCCGTTTCCCGATATGGCGCTGCTCGCCTGTGAGCGCCTTGGGGTACAACCTGCCGGGGCCGCCGTGATTGGCGATACGAACGGCGATATGCGGATGGCTAAGGCCGCCGGGGCAGCTGTAGCCGTCGGGATTGCCGGCGCAGCGGATATATCAGTGCACGGCCTTTTGCCGGATGCAGATTCTCTGGTGCAGTCCTATGCAGAATTAAGTATTGGAAGGAATACAAGGTGAGGGCCGAAGGGGTGTGGGCCTGGATTTTTCTCGCGCTGGCGATTCTGTTCGAGCTCTCGGGAACCATCTCTATGAAAATATCCCATGGGTTCACCCGGCCCTGGCCCTCCGTGCTGATGTTCCTGTTCTATGGGATCAGCTTCACCTCGCTGAATGTGGCGCTCACCTCGATCAAGGTCGGGGTAGCTTATGCGGTATGGTCAGGTGCAGGAATCATCCTGATCTCCGTCGTGGGGGCGGTGTATTTCGGAGAGCGGCTGACACTGTCCTCCCTATTATGGGTGACTGTGATTGTGGCCGGCATTGTGGGCTTGAACATTAGTGCCAAGGGGCATTAACAGAGTTCTATTCATAAAGTTTGCATTCAGTTTAATACCATGCAATCCAAGGAGGTTCTCTCGCAAATGAGTACAAATGAACCAGGCGGACCACAGCCGCTGCTTACTTTCCAAATTATCACCGATACCCATGTCACTGCCGAACCATCCCATGAGTATAATCTGAATTTCGAGCGGGCGCTGCAGGATCTGGCTCACCATGCCCAGGGCAGCAGCGGGATTATGCATATTGGCGACATCACGGATCATGGCTTCCAGGAAGAATATGAGGAAGTCCACCGTATTCTGCAGCTGCATCAGGCAGTACTCCCGGAGATCCGTTACACCTTGGGAAACCATGACGTTGGACTCGGCCACTGGGAATCCCGCCTGGCAATGTACACTTCCCGCATGGGAATGCCCGGCCCCTATCATGACCACTGGATCGGCGGGTATCATTTTATTTTCCTGGGAACAGAGGAAGGTCTGCCAACGTTCTGTAAATTGTCGGACGAGCAGCTTCGATGGCTGGACCGTAAGCTTGGGGAAAAGCTGGTGGACGGACACCCGAAGCCTGAGCAGCCTGTTTTTCTCTTCCTGCATCAGCCGCTGAAGGACACTGTAGCCGGATCTTTGGAGTCACAAGAGTGGTATGGCGTCACGCAAGATAAGGAGCTGCGCTCCATCCTGTCCAAATATCCTCAGACACTTCTTTTTACAGGCCATACGCATTGGGAGCTTGAAGTCGACAACACGATGTACTCCGGCAACGGCGAGACGGCAACCATGTTCAATAGTGCTTCGGTTGCTTACCTCTGGACGAATGCAGATGAACACAAGACCGGCAGCCAAGGGTATTATGTGGAAGTCTATACCGACAAAGTCCTTGTAAAGGGACGGGATTTCACTACGGGGAGCTGGATTGAATCGGCGCAGTACGAGGTGGTTACGTCCTTAAATGTACGCAGCTAATACCTTGGCGATGCCCCGAACATCCGGTTACATTGACAAAACAGCTATAACAAAAAGCAGCCTTCTCCCGTTAGTGGTGAAGGCTGCTTTTGCATGCCGGTATCATACCATTTATATCAATAGTCGCTGGGCCGGATTAACACACAGCAGAGTTTGTTGCGGCTACCTTGCCTCAAAACGCTGGCAACGCAATCTCCGCATAGTTATCTTCAAGGAATTTCTTCACTTCAGGTCCGCTGATGCGCTTCGCCAGCTTTTGGATGGCATCCGAAGCCTGGTTATCTTCGCGTGCTACCAGGGTGATGGTAAATTCGGAATCTTCGCGTTCTGTAATCAGCGCATCCTTCTTCGGCGTCAGGCCCAGCGGACTGGCATAAGCCGGAGTCATCGCTACCAGATCGGCGTCGTCCAGCATCCGGGCCAGCATCAGCAGGTCCACTTCCTCGAACTTGTAGTTCTTGGCATTTTCGGTGATGTCAGCCTGTGTAGCCTTAATGCCTACCCCTTCCTTAAGCTTGATGAGTCCAGCGTCCGCGAACATTTGCAGGGAACGTCCAATGTTCGAAGGGTCGTTCGCCATTACCAGTGTTGCACCTTCCGGCAGTTCGCTGATCGCCTTGTAACGTTTGGAATATCCGCCGTAAATGGCATCATATACAGGCTGTACAGCGACCAGCTTGGAGCCTTTGCTGGCATTAAACTGCTCCATGTAGGGAACATGCTGGAAGAAGTTAGCATCCACTTCCTTGTTCGCCAGCGCTTCGTTCGGCTGCACATTGTCGGACAGCACCACGATCTCCATATCTACACCGTCTTCCAGCAGCAGCGGTTTCACAATATCAAGAATATCCGTCATCGGCGGAATCAGCGAAGCCACTTTAATCTTTACAGGCTCTTTGCTGACTGCAGCGGGCGCCTCTGCATTCTCCTTGTTATTTCCACAACCGGCAACGATCAACACAAGCAGTGTAAGCGCGAATAGCATTGTTTTTTTCATGATTATAACTAACCCCCAACTTATATTTTGATTTCAAGGTCACAGATGCTTGCAAATTGCTCAGCGTTTATCCAGCAGTCTCGCTGCAGTGCTGCCTGTAAACTGAATCACCTGCACGAGCACAATCATCACGACAATCGCATAGATCATCACTTCCGTCTCGAAACGCTGGTACCCGTAACGGATGGCGAAATCGCCGACTCCGCCCCCGCCGACAACGCCCATTACAGTTGAGAACGAGATAAAGCTAATCGTAGAAGCAGTCAATCCAAGCACCAGACCGGAACGGGCCTCCACATAAAGAAACTTGAAAATCAGCGAAACCTTTGAAGCTCCCATGGATAAGGCCGCTTCAATCGTCCCCTTCGGAACCTCCAGCAGCGATTGTTCTACCAGCCGCGAGTAATAGGCAATTGCAACAATAGACAACGGCACAGTAGCCGCTACCGTACCAATTGCCGACCCCACGAGGAAGCGGGTGACGGGAATCAGCGCCACGACAAGCAGCAGGAACGGAAACGAACGGACAACGTTAACGATGCTGTTGAGGATAAGAGACAGCAGCTGATTCTCATACAGCTGGCCTTTGCGGCAAAAATAAAGCAGCGTTCCAAGCGGGAGCCCCAGCAGTACGGCTGCGCCTACCGAAATGCCTACCATTACAAAGGTTTCCCCAATAGATTGCCACATTTGATCCTGGTATTTCAGCATATCCTCAAACATAGACTTCCCCCGCTTTGCCGGTAATTTGCTCACGGTAGGAACCGGTATAGCCGACGGGCGCTGTAAAACCAATCTCCCCGCGGGAGAAGGAATCCACGATTCTGCCCTCTTCCATCACAGATACATCACTGCAGATGCTGCGGACAACATCCAGCTCATGGGTGACGATAACAATCGTGACGCCGAGTGTGCTGTTAATCTCTTTCAGCACAGCAAGAATATCCGCCGTTGTTCCCGGATCAAGCGCGGAGGTCGGCTCATCGCAGAGCAGCAGCTTCGGGCTGTTCGCCAGCGCCCGGGCGATGGCTACCCGCTGCCGCTGCCCGCCGCTGAGCTGGGCGGGATACTGCTCCGCCTTGTCCGCAAGTCCGACGAATTGCAGGCATTCCTCCACCCGCTTCATCCGTCCGCTCCGCGGCATACCGGCCAGCTCCAGCGGAATGGCGACATTCCGGCTGACTGTAGCATTGCCGAGCAGATTAAACTGCTGGAAGATCATACCGATCTTCTGCCTCTCCTCACGCAGAGCCTTTTCCGCCATTCCGGTAAGCTTCTTGCCTTCAACCGTAACATTCCCCTCATCCGGCCGCTCCAGCAGATTGATCAGCCGCAGCAGCGTCGATTTGCCGGCCCCGCTGGCCCCGATGATGCCATGGACAGCTCCTGTCTTCACCTCAAGCGATACCTGCCGGACAGCATGATAGCAGCCTTCCTTCAGCTTGAACCTTTTACTCACCCCACTCAGCGATAGAATATGTAAGCCCCCCTCTCCAGAACGCCTATACTATAGCCTTTTATCGCCTCAAACAGTGTACTATAATTATTTAAAATCTGTTTCATTAAAAATCTCTTTAAATAATAAGGTATTTTATCGTCTGTGTCATCATTTTTCTCAAAATGATATATCAGCGGCATGGAAGAAAAACATGCCCGCAGAAGTAGAAATCAACAAACAAAAAATCCTCCCGGTCAGGAGGACGCAAACTTCAGACATGAAAGGCTCTTGAGATCCCGTTAATCAGCAAGAATACACCCAAGATTCTCAGTACAACTCTGGAGGTTTTGTCATCCTTTTTAAAGATGATTCTCCCAAACGCTCCAATCCATACATTGATGATGAGACCTGCGAGCAGCTCGATGATTCCTGCAAGCTCTGTAATGCCCAATATTATCACTTCCCACTCACCGTTATGATTATAATCATCCCTCTAATCCTCTAAGCTCTTTACGCATAAATACATAAGCTCCGGCCAGTCCCAAGAATCCAATCCCGGCAAGAGCGATAACTGCTGAACCTATCGAACCGTCCCGGATATTCATTACGGATGTTACTTGGATAACCCATGCCTCGGGTGTGAATTTACCGATAGTCCTCATAACCTTAGGAGCGAATTGCATGGAGAAGAAAGAACCCCCCAGCATCCCGGTAACCGCGACAATAATGGAAGCTGAGGAGGTAAACTGCTTCTGGCTCTTCATAAATGGAAGGATTAGCATGGTTAATCCGATTAAGGCAAATAAATACATGGCAAGCAGCATAACGAGAACAGGCAGATTATGATTTATCATGTTTATTCTCAGCAGATATTTTCCTGAGAGCAGTATGACTGAAATATAAATAATGCCAAATAAAAACGCTGCAGCCATTTTTGAGAGCAGATATTTCATATAGCTGACGGGTGTGCTCAATAGCCGGTTTACGGTTTTGTTTTCTTTTTCGTCGACCAGCGATCTTAAGCCCTGAACGACCACAAACCAAATGAACATCGCCATAAAGCCTGTAAACCTTTCGGCAGCAGTTTTGTTCTCCCCCTCTTCACCGCTGTTCAGAGTCTGCACATTAATGCTCAGTTTCGAAGCACCTTTTAATGCTGTAAATAAATATCTGGACATAGAATCAGCATTCAGCTGTAAATGGCCGGACATATACTCCGAGTCATTGGCTACTTTACGAATTGTGCCAGCTTCACCGGCGATGATCTCTTTCAGCAGCGCCCCCTCGCCGTTCTCCTCATTTTGCACAAAGCTGAGGGGAAGCTCCTGTCCTGACAGCAACATGCTGCTGAAATCCTGCCCGATCACAAATCCAAAAGGAATATCCTGCGCGTCCACCTTATTCTTAATGCTCTTCACATCCGTATTAATCACCCGCAAGCCGCTGTGCTGACTAATCAGCTCTAATAATTGCTTGGAGTAGATGCTGTGATCATCATCTGCAGCATATACAGTATCCGGCATGCTGCCTGTGGAGAACGAGAACAGATACGTTAGAATTAGTGGAAGACCCATCATCGCCAAAACGGCTATTCGATTGCTAAATATCTGTTTCAGCTGATGTTTCAGCATGATGATAAATTGCACGAAAACTCCACCTTCTCCCACTGTATTGACTAATGCATACGATAATGCAGATGACTCCCAGCCCTACCAGCTCCAGCAAATCTTTATACGACCCGGCAAGTCCTTTATTTTGGCTGATACTGAGGTACGCATTAATTGCTTTTCCGTTGGGAAGCAGCCCCTGAACGGTCCGCAGACTTTCCGGCAATTCGCTTCTACTGACAAAACTTCCGCCCAAAAAACTGAAAATATACAGCACAGGTGAAGCCAGGCTGGACACAGTCGTATGGTCTTTGGCAATAAATCCCCAGAGCAGCACAAGACTTCCTATGGCAAAAGCATACACAACCGTTATCACCAAAAGCTCAAGGGGCTGGCCCCAGCTCATTGCGAACACCAGCCAGCTGATGAGAATTACGCAAGACATTTGCAATACAATCGCCAGTATAATTCCGCTCAATTTGCCTAAAACATACTGCACATCCCAAGCAGGCGTTGAACGTATTCTGAACAAAGTATGGTTTTGCCGCTCATCTACGATGCTGTGCACCAGCACAAAGGCCGTCATGATCGAGAACATAACTACCATGGCAATGGAGTAATACTGTATCGCATCTACCGGCACCGCATCCTTTTGCGTTGAAACCGTCGGGATATCCGGGGAACGGCCGCTGAAATTGAATATATGGCTTTGAAGCTCCGCAATTGGGGCTTGCGGAAGGCCGTTACCGCCGTTTGAGAACTGGAGAACCGCGGACTTCTCTTCATTTAACAGATTGAGCTGCTCACAAAACTGCTCCAGTATAGTCCTCACGATTGCCGTTTGGAGCGTTTTGGCAGATTCTCCGATCACAACAAGGTTCGCCGCCTCCTGCTTTATTGCAGCATTCGTAAAGTTATCCGGCACATATATAAAAACAGCGGCATGACCGTCTTCGACTCTTTTTTTGCCTTCGTCATAGCTGGCCGCTTCCTGCAAATGTATGACTTTCCGCAGATCTTCCCGCATAAAAACATTCTTTAAGGATTTCCCCAAGGCCAGCGGGCTCCCTTGAGCAGCAACGCTTTTATCCGCATTATAAAAAGCAACGTCAAACGCCTTCACACTGGAGTCTGAGCCGCCGAATGCCGTGCCCAGAATGAGAATCAGTAGAGAAGGAAACAAAATCAGCTTCAGATAGAACCATTTATTTTTGGTCAGCAACCGGAAATCCAGTAAAAATAATGTGATCAGTTTTCGCATGACATCACCTTCTACTCCTCTCTTAAGGCTTTGCCTGTAATTTGGAGAAAAAGGCTTTCAAGATTCATCTCTTCGTACTTGAATCCGGTTAGCCGGATGCCCAGGTTCCTAATATCATCAACAATGTCAATCACACTTCTCTCCCCGGTAGAGACAAGCATACTAATATGTTTGCCTTCCACGGTTGCCTTGGTGACACCGGAGATTTGCTCGAGCTGGCCCAATGCTGCCTCATTTCCTTCACTATAATCCACCGTCAGCGTATCGCAGGCCTTCAAGTTCAGCTTGAGCTCCTCTTTGCTCCCCAGCGCAATAAGGGAACCATGGTCGATTATCGCAAGCCGCTTGCACAGATACTCTACTTCTTCCATGTAGTGGCTGGTATAAATAACCGTCATGCCTCTGTCCTGGTTTAATTTCTTTACCGTTTCCAGAATATGATGCCTGGACTGGGGGTCGATCCCTACCGTAGGTTCATCTAGTACGAGCAATTTAGGATCATTCATCAACGCGGCACCGATATTGACCCGGCGTTTCATTCCTCCCGACAGCTCGGACACCGCCTGGTTTCTTCGTTCTTTGAGTCCAATGATGTCCAGAACTTCCTCGGTTCTGCTCTTCAATCTGCTGCCGTAAAGTCCATATAGACTGCCAAAGAACTCCAGGTTGTCCTTCGTGCTTAACGCCTGGTATAACGCCAAATCCTGCGGAACAATCCCCATTATTTTCTTGATCTCTCTGGGCTTTCCGCTGAGCGGTTTGTGATCGACAGTGATCGTCCCTGCCGTTGGCCTTAGCACAGTGCTTATCATCGACACCATTGTTGATTTGCCTGCACCATTCGGTCCGAGCAAGCCGAACCTTTCACCGCTTTTCACATTTAACGAAATATCCTTTACAGCCGTAAAATCCTTATATTTCTTCGTCACATGGTTCAGTTCAAGCATCAGCGTGGTCCCCTTTGCGATAACTCTTACTCTGTTATCATTTTATCGCCACGCTTCGAACAGGGATATTCACTTAAGTCCCCAATCAAGGGGTTGCTTTAGTAAGCAATTTCAGTATTACTTTAGTCATATAGGTTAGAGGAAGGAAGGTCAGGAGGAGACAAAACAGCCCCTCTCTCTCCTGAAGAACGGGTGATCATGCGGAGTTATATATTAAGCTTCTGCAAATACAGGGTCAATTCGGTTCTGTTGTTTAATTCAAGTTTGTTAAGCATTCTGGAAACATAGTTTTTTACCGTGCCTTCTGTAATAAACAGCTCATTGCTGATGATTTTGTTGCTTTTTCCCTCCATAATCCCCTTGGCCACCTCAAGCTCTCTTGGCGTGAGCCAGGGGGAGACAGTGGGAGTTCCATTCTCCGTTGGCAAACTATGAATCGTCCCCGCCGAGTTAAGGGCATCCACCAATTCCCGGGTAATCTGCGGATTCAGCATAATGTTACCCTCGCAGGCCGATCGAATGGCCGCCATGATATCCTCTGAAGCCGAATCCTTAAGGATGTATCCATCCGCTCCATGCTTAAGCCCGGCAAGGATAAACTCCCTGTCATTAAAAGTAGTAAGGATGATTACTTTAACCCCCGGATACCCCTGTTTCACAGCTTTAGTCGCCTCAATCCCATTCATCAGCGGCATTTTGATATCCATCAAAATCACGTCAGGAGAGTAATCGGCCAGCAGCCGGAGCAGCTCCTGTCCATTTGCTGCCTCTCCGATTACCTTTGCATCCGCTTGAAGGCTCAAAACCATTTTCAAGCCTTCCCTGACAATCAGTTGATCGTCTGCAATTATAATACTCACCATAACTGCTGCTCCTCCTTGCCTATGCTAGAAATCAACCATTTTAGGAATATTCGCCTGCACTTTAAAACCTGAATCCTGATTAGAATCGAATTGAACGGTACCGCCCAAAGCGTGAATCCGCTGTTCGATCCCCTGAATTCCGTTTGACTTGATAACCTCCCTGCATCCCGTTCCGTTGTTAGCAATAAGCAATGAAATCTGCCGGGGATTTTTATGAATGGCCAGGGAGAAAAGTGTGGCTTTCCCATGTTTGATTCCATTAGTGATTGATTCCTGAACCGTTTTATAAATGCAGTCTTTAATTTCGAAGTTCACAGCTTCTATGTCCTCATCCATATTGAGTTCAAACCGGGTTTGCCCGGCCGCTTGGAAATGGGCGAAGAGGTTAAGGAGCTGCCGCTGGAGTGAAAGCTCCTGTACGTGCTGCTCCTCATTCAGCAGCAGCACAGCCTGTCTGAGCTGCACCATACATTCTCTTGACAGCTGGTAGGATTGGCCAACAACACTCCTGATTTTGTCCGTTTCCAGGTCTACAGCTTTGTGGGCGAATTCTAGATGCATATTTAATGCAGTCAGATAATGCCCCAATGAATCATGCAGCTCCTGGGCAATCCTTGTTCTTTCTTTGCTCAGCGTCAGCTCTCTGACCGTTACTGAATACTGTTTCAGCGCCAAATTAGCCTTCTCCAGTTCCTGATTCAGCACTTGTGTTCTGGCCTTCTCAATCATAGCATTCCTGAATAGGTAGACAATGACGAACATGATTGCATAGGAAGTTATTATGTATTTTATTGCGGTATGACCGGCTGCCAGAGAAGCGCTGAAAATCCCCATATGCAACAGCAAAAGAGGCACAGGCACCTTCCGCATACCCACGATGAGCTCCACAAGCAAAATAATGATATAAAGCTGGGTTCCGGTACAATACACTTTCCACAGCAAAAAACCAGCGCATAAATTGCTCAACACAAAAGAAAAAGACCACAGCGTCCCCGCTACGGATAAGTATCTGCTTCTGGCATAATCATTGATTAGCAGCAGTAAAGCAAAACACGCCAAAAATACCGCTGATCCGGGATCAGCGGCATAATCTTTAAGCAGCACAGCGAATACGGATAATACGGCGAACACTCTGATTATTTTCTCCGCAAACACTCGGACACCTTTGCCCGTAAAGCTTTCCATGGCCGACCCACCTCTTTAGCCACAGTATAGCATACACAGTTTCAGGCTGACGGGACTTACCGCACTTGGAAAGTAGTGCAAAATTGAATACAGCAGTGCAGCGGCCCTAAAATGCCCAAATGGAGGGAAATGCCTTAGTTGATTCTGCGGCGATATCGTTAAACGTAGGCTCCCATTTCGTCTTGTCGGCTCCCATTTCTACAACCTTGGTTTCCGCACCAAGCTCATCCTTCACCTTCTGCAGACCATTATTGGCCGCGTCAAAAAATGATTTATCTCCAAGCGTTCCCGGAATCAGCAGCACGACCTTGAGCTTGTCCCCTGCAGCCGCTTCTCCGCTTTCTGCATCATTTGCGGGATTTGCTGTATTTCCTTTGCCGGACGTATTATTTCCGCAAGCCGTGACAAGTATCATTACCATGAGCAACAATAAAGCAAGAACGTTCTTTTTCATTTTTGTTCACACCCCTTTTTGTAGTTGGTTTACCTTAAAGAAATGGCAAAATGTCCCAATTGCACATTTTGTGTTATAGCGATGACTCCGTTGAGTTTCAGCAAATTCATATAAACTATGAAAATTAGTGAATTACATTCAAAAGCAAACATTACAGGGATACAAATCTTGAAAAACCGGGTAATTCCCGAACGAGATGGCCAGTCTGGTTACGAATCTTCGGTTTAATTGATACGATCATAACAAATAAGGCAGCAAATATTTATATGGATTCGGTCAGGTTTTTGCACGATTCGGCTAAATGACAGAATAACGGAGGATCAGAATGGATCGAGTCCTATATATTGTAAGTGCAGATCATGAAGCTAATACTTATATCCCTCCGCATCAGCATGAATGCTTCGAACTGATTTATTACATCCAGGGGCTTGGTTCCTCGAATGTGGGGATCCGCAACTATCATTTCCGGCCCTATTCATTCGCGCTGATCCCGCCCAACTTTAAGCATGATGAGAAACACACGCCGGAGGCGGATGTTCTATTCGTAGGGTTTATCTGCGGCCATCCGATCTCCCCGCTTTAGCCGGAGTCTCTGACGACGACAAGGATCAGACCGTGCTGCAGATCATGCTGCGGATGAAAGAGGAGTTCTCCCGCAAACGGGATGGCTACACCGAGCTTATGAATCTGCAGATGAGTGAGATCATCGTTCATCTGCTGCGGCTGCTTGGCACGGGACATACGCCATCTCCTTCAGAGGATCAGATGCAGTATGTTCTGAACTATATGGACGAGCATTACCGCCATAAGCTTTCGGTTCAATCGCTCGCAGAAATGTCCGGCTACAGCTATGACAGGTTCCGGCATTTATTCAAGGAAAGATTCGGGCATTCTCCGAACCGTTATCTTCTGTCAAAGCGGATCAATTATGCGAAATCACTGCTGCTTCATACCCAAATGCAAATCGCTGAGGTTTCAGCGGCGGCAGGGTTTGTAAACGATGCCCAATTCTGCAATATGTTCAAAAGAGAGGTCGGCCTCTCCCCCCGGACCTTCCGGATGAAGAGTAAATGAAATAAAGACCAAAAGACAGGAAGCGATTTAGCTTCCTGTCTTTTGATCTTTTGGTCTGATGGAACGCAAGCACTTTACAGGGTGTAACGGTCACTCCCCGTAACCCAGCTCCTTTAGTTGGGCAACCGCCGTGTCGAGGTAGCTTTTGTACACAGATATTGGATTTGTTCACTCCCTGGCAATTCATCCTGTTCACTATTGTAATCTTGCTCTACTGTTCTGTTCATAGGGTGAAGTTTATAATTATACTGTGAACAATATAGAGAGGGCTTATTATCGCCAGTACAGACAATGAAGTCAGGGGGATGTCAATGAGACTGAATAAGATTGGCAACAAAAGAGCACTGTACAGCAAAATATTAGTCAGTATGACGTTATGTGTGTCCTTAACCTTCCTCGTCTCCACGATCATCTATTACAACTACTATATTGGCGTTGAAAAAACGCAGGCCTTCCGCTCCGACCTTAGCGACCTCACCAAAACAAGCAGAGAGGTTGTAAATATGAACGATGCCGCGCAATCGCTTTCCTTTCAAATCTACCGTAACAGCACCGTCTCCAAAATTGTACTTTACGACAAGCCGGATATTTATGACGTCACGGCTGCGATGTCGGAGCTTGGCAATTATTTAAGCTCGATGCCATACATTGAATCCATTTATGTCTATAATCCGAAAAGCGAAAAACTCTACATTGCCTCCTCCAGCGGACAAAACGGGGTATTTACCGAACAGGAGCTTGTGGATAAGAACATTCTGGGCATCCTGAACCACTATGAGGAATACAAGCCGTTTATGCCGATTCCGCGGGTCTATTCCAATGGTGCCGAGGAGGACGATCAGGTCCGGGCCTATACCTTTCTGTGCTTTGATGCCATCGGCTGGGACCGGGCGATTAATTCAGCAGTGATTGTGAACATCTCCGCACCCTGGATCAACAAAGAGATTACCCGTCCTGTAGATTCCAAAAGCTCGACCTTCATCCTGGCAGACCATGGCGCCTTCCTGTCCAGCAACAGCCTGGAGCAGCAGGAACTTTCCCCGGAGGAAACCCGCTGGATCGACCAGAAGGTCAAGGGCGACTCCGCAGGTTATTTTATCGGCAAATTTGCAGGAGAGAACTCACTGATTTCTTATACCGCCCCGGATGCTTTAAGCTGGCAGTATGTGCGGATCACGCCGTATGACATCATCACCGAGCAGACCGACAACATCCGGAACGCTACCCTGCTCATTGCAGTCATTATTCTGGTGGGAGGCATCGGGCTGTCCTGGATCATGTCGAAAAGGCTCTATCTGCCCATTCACCGGATCGTCAGCGAGATGAATATTCTCGAAAGCGAAAAACGCGACAGCATGTTTATGATTAGACAAAATACGGTGCGTGATCTGGTGCTGGGGTTAAAGCCGCTGCAATCCATGCAGCAGGTGGAGAAACTGAGGCAGCTTGGCATTCACTTTACGTTCAACGACGATTACCGCCTCATCCTGCTGCGGATTGACAACTATAATGAATTCAGGGAAGCCAGATCCTCTTATTTGCTGGCCTATAAATTTGCCATTATGAACATCGCTTCGGAAATCTGCGGCCAGACCTACCGTGTGGAGACCGTGGATATGAATGATGACGGCATACTGGTGCTGCTGAATATCATTGATCCGGTAGAATACACCGATACAGGACTGATCGAGACGCTGCTGCGGCAGATTCAGCAGGCCTGCTCGGATTATCTGAAGGTGAGCCTCACCCTTACCTACAGCCATATTGACCGGAATGCCCTGCAGTTGAATCAGCTTTATAAGCAGGTCCGGGAAGCTTCAAATCATCGTCTGTTCTACGGGCATGGCTGCATCATCAGCGCCCAGGCCGTTAGCAGTCTGCAGGCCAATACCTACCACTATCCGACCGAGAAGGAAAAGAAACTTATCGATGCTCTGATGAGCGGCAAAGTCGAAGACGCCCAGGCGCAATTCAGCGCCATCCTCCGGGAAACGGAATCTTATCCGTTCCATACCGTGCAATTAGCGTTGTCCAGGCTTAGTGTGACGATCAAAGAAATCATCAGTACTGTCCAAAAACGTAACCGTTTACAATGTGATGGGACATCAGGGCTGCCCGCTCTGGATTCCGTAGAAACCGTTGCTGAACTGGAAGAAGCCTTCTTCGTGCTGTTTAGTGAAATGCGGGAGCAGCTTGCTGAGAAAAAAAGCTCCAAGCAGCATGATCTGATCCTCCTGATTAATCAGAAAATAAACGAGAATTATATGGAGCCGAACCTTAGCCTGAACCAGATCGCGGACGAACTTGATATGTCCCCGATCTATATCAGCCGGCTATACAAGCAGCAGACCATGTCCAGCATCGTGGACATCATTCTGGAGGTGCGCATGCGTGAAGTATGCAGCCTGCTGGAGAGTACCGATCTCCCGGTAACTATCATCGCCGAGCGCTGCGGCTTTACCAGCAGCTCCTACCTGCACCGGATGTTCAAGCGCAGCTTCGGCACCACCCCCACCGATTACCGGCGTTCCAAAAACGCGTGAAAACAGGGGCTGTCTCAAAAGCCATGAAATGGCTGCTGGGATGCCCCCTGTTTCTTTTTGAGCAAAAGGAAACCGCTATGCAAGCCCTTTTTATTGAAGTATGGGCAGATCAGTTACAAAAAAAGGTAACGTGAGCCTTTTGGCGAAATAGACTTTAACAGGGAGAGTTCCAAGTTTATTGAAGGTGGGAGACCGGTGGAGAAGCAGAAGCTAATACGTATCTTTGATAAGCAGGCAAACCAATATGATAACAAAAGAGAAGATCCGCAACAAAAACGTTGGCGTCAACAGCTTTTAAGTCATGCGAAGGGCGAGGTGCTTGAGCTTGCCGTGGGGGCAGGTGCGAATTTCCCGTTTTATCCTCCAAACATAAAGGTTACCGCAACTGACTTTAGTGAGGCGATGCTAGAGAAAGCAAAACGGGCGGCACATCATCATCATATTGAGGGTACTTTTATTTGTTCGGATATTGAAGAAATGAGCTTCTCCGATCATTCATTCGACACCATTGTTTCTACGTTATCCTTCTGCAGTTATGATAATCCATTAATGGTGTTGGATAAGATCAACCGCTGGTGCAGACCGAATGGGCAAATTCTTCTCATGGAGCATGGGATCAGCTCTAACCCTGCGATGGCTGTTGTCCAAAAAGCCCTTAATCCGCTGTTATATCGTGCTTATGGCTGTCACTATACAAGGAACATTCTAGGACTGATCAAAGAGTCGGGTCTCAAAATCAATAAGGTGGAAAGCTACTGGCTTAACATGGTTCATCTGATTTGGGCGAGCCCGAGGCCTTGATCCATTTTCGGTTATCCGTTTTCAGTTCCTGTTTTTAATTTCAGTTTTGGGGCTACACTTTACGCTATCCGCGAAGGTCCCGCTACATCGAGGCAGTCTCCAAGTAAAACCGGAGACTGCCTCCTCTACTCTCCTCCCCCCTTGCCCCGAAAGCCGTGGCAAGGGGCTTGTGCCGCCTCAATGAACTTGGAGAACCACCATTAAGGTGCAAAGCAGCGGAGGGGAAGTTTGGAACTGTAGGAGCGCCAGCGGCCGAAAGTCCAAACATTCCACGCAGCTGGCCCAGCACCAAAATGCCCCACTCCCCGAGCAAAGCGCAGCAAAAAGCCCCGCCAGCCATCGGCTTTCGGGGCATCTCTGCACTACTTAATACCTTTCTCCGCCACATAAGCGTTCCACTGCTTCGTCCATTCGGCCTGGATCTTCTCCAGCCCGGCTTGCTTAGCCTTCTGCATAAAGGTTTCCAGCCCTTTATCAATATCATCCACTAGACCTGCCTCAAGCGGGAAGAGGTACTGCTTCTCGACTTGCTCCAGCGCCGCTTTTTCCGCCTGGTACGAGGAATAGTCTTCCGCAAAGCCCAGGAACAGGTCAGGCTTCTGAATTTTGTCCAACTCTTCGAAGATAGCCTTCACACCATCAAAACCTTTGTCGAACAGCATGAATTCCGGATTTCTCCACGCCCAGCCGTTCATCCCCTCACGGGAGAAGCCATTGGATTGGCTGGTGCCAACCAGTTTGTAGTAGCCGTCCTCCACGGTGTAGTTCTTGCCTTCAATACCGTATTCCGTCAACTGGTTATACCGTTTGTCCAGGACCAGCTTCTGATAGAAAGCAAGTGCTCTTTCCGGATTTTTGCTGTTCTTCGGAATAGCAAAACCATTGTGTATCGGATGTACCGGTGTAGCATAACCTGTGGTTTTCCCGAACGGATAATAGCCCAGCTCCCAATCGGGATGTGTCGTGCTGATCTTCATCTTCATGTCATTATAGCGTGTCGGGTTATCCCCGAACATACTGGCCGCTTTGCCGGAGGTGACCGGGTCCTGCATCGTGTCTTTGATATTCAGCACGTTTTTAGGAATGAAGGCTTTGTCTGCCCAGCGTTTCATCGTTTTCAGCTCTTCTTTTTGCTCATCGGAACCCCAGTAGGTGTATACGGTAGCAGGAGATTCATACTTCACACCCATACCATAAGGCAGCGCTCCAACCATTTTGTTCAGTTCAGTATAAATGTAGTGCAGATTATTGCCGATATCGCTGTTGAGGGACATTGGCATCATATCCGGCTCGTTTTTGGCAATGCCGTCCATATAGGCCTCATAGCTGGCCAGATCGGTGGGCTGTGGAAGATTGTATTTCTTGCGCAGATCCTCCCGCCATACGAAACCGTTGGTCACATACTCTTTATAAGTCGCAGGAACCGTATAGATTTTACCATCCACCTTCACATCTTCCCACATGGACTCAGGTACAAATTTCTGCAGCTCCGGGGCCGCCTTTGGCAGCAATTCATCAATGGCCAGGAACGCGCCGCGTTTCGCATAGGATTGGTACTGGGTCCAGTCCGCTGTAAAAATCAGATCAATCGCCTGACCGGAAGACAGCAGCAGCTTATATTTCTGGTCCCAATCCGTCCAGCTCGTATAGTTGAATTTAACGGTAGCATTCAGTTCTTCCTGAGCCATCTTGTTAATTTCCTCTTGGATCACCGGCAGATCCTTAGGGGCATCCCCAAGCATATAGAACTGCAGCTCCACCTTCTTCGAAGTGTCAATTCCGGTATCTGCCGGGGCTGCCGTGCTGCTGTCTGTTTTCACGGCTGTGCCTGCATTACCATCTGTTTCGCTGCTTGCGCTGTTGTTGCTGCTGTTATTGCCGCCGCATCCCGCGAGCAGCGAAAGAGCCAGCGCAGCTGTCGTAAGCGTTACCAGTGATCTTCTGCCTGCTTTCTTTTTCATGATGAACCCTCCTAAAGTTTTGTTTGTCAGCACATCTATCAGAATATGACGCTATGTTAGCCGGATAACAGGCACACCGTAATGGCGTGCTCCACCATACGGTTCTAACCTTTTACAGCCCCGATCGTCAAGCCTTTTACAAAATAACGCTGGATGAACGGATACAGAAACAGAATAGGTCCGGTAACGACAATCGCCATCGCCATCTTGGTCGACTCGGTGGGCAGGTCGGCTCCCAGGCTGACACCCGTACCGGCGCCCATGTTGGCAATGAATGCCGCTGAGTTGATTACATTGTACAGATGGAACTGCAGCTGATACTTATGCGGATCATTGATGAACAGCGAAGACGAGAACCAGTCATTCCAATAAGCCAAGGCAAGAAACAGGCCTACCGTGGCGATGCCGGGCATCGACAGCTGGAGCACGATCCGCCAGTAGATTTTGAAATCACCGGCCCCATCAATTTTGGCGGATTCGAACAGCTCCTCAGGAACGGCCGAACGGATAAAGTTCTTCATCAGAATAATCAGGAACGGGGTCATCAGCCCCGGAAAAATCAGCGCACCATACGAATCGGTCAGATGCAGATATTTGGTCATCATGATGTACCAAGGCACCAGCCCCCCGCCGAACAGGGTTGTGAAATAGATGTAGAAGGAAAACGTATTGCGGTATTTGAAGTCTTTACGGGCTAGCACATACCCGGCCATTGTCATAAAAAACAGCCCCAGCACCGTACCCGTCACCGTCGTAAACAGCGTAACGCCATAAGCCCGCAGTACCTCATCCGGGAACGTGAACACCGTCTTGTAGCCTTCCAGCGAGAATTGCGCCGGTATAAAATGATACCCATCCTTAATGATAGAATCATTGGCAGTCAAGGAAGCCGAAATAATCAGCAGGAATGGAATCAGGCAGGCCAGTGAACCTAATATGATTACGGTGTAAGCCAGCCCCTGCAGCATCCTTGTATAATGGTCGTCTTTGATATGCATGCTCATTTCCTCCTATTCCACCTTTTAGAACAACGCGTAGTCATCATTGATTCTGCGGATAATGTAGTTCACCGTCATGATCAGGATAAAGCCGAACAGGGATTGGTACAGCCCCGCAGAAGTCGCCATTCCGATATCAAAGGTAACCTTGAGTGACCGGAATACATACGTATCCAGAATGTCCGTGGTATTGTAGAGCACACCATTGTTGCCGATCAGCTGATAAAAGAGGTCAAACTGCCCTTTCATAATGCTGCCCAGCGAGAACAGCAGCAGCACAACAAAGGTCGATTTCAGCATGGGCACCGTGATATACCAGATCCGCTGGAAAATATGCGCTCCGTCAATTTTGGCCGCTTCATAGTACTCATCGCTGATCCCCGTAATGGCCGCGAGGTAGATTACCATGCTATAACCAAGGTTTTTCCAGAGATAGAACAAGATGATGAGGAAAATCCAGACGACCGGTTTATTGTAGACATCCACTGGACCGGCTCCGAACTGGGCAAGCAGGGTATTCAAGAAACCGTTATCATAATTGAACACATTGTAGACGATAACGCTCAGGATCACGAAGGAGACAAAATACGGCAGGAACATGATCGACTGGGTAAGCTTCTTGAACCATTTGACACGCAGCTCGCTGAGCAGAATGGCACAGACAATCGCCAGCACGTTGCCCAGCAGGATAAATGCCAGATTGTAACCGATCGTATTGAGTGTAAGCTTCACCAATGTCCCGGATTTCCAGAGAAACTCAAAGTTTTTGAGGCCCACGAACGGTGCATCGAACAGTCCGGAATTGAAATCAAATTGGGTAAATGCATAATAGACTCCGACCATCGGAAAATACGAATTCACCAGAAAAAACAGCAGTGTCGGAAGCAGCATCAGAAAAAGAACACGGTTATGGATTAGCTCATGCAGAAATCCTTTTTTCTTCTTTTTCATGCCGGCCCCCATCTGTGATGACAGCTGACCCGTTCCCTTTAAGGGAAGCTCAATGGCTAGCGGCATTCCATTCTTGCGTTTGCGCTGTCTCAAAGCCTTCACTCTCCTATACCTATATATAAGTTGCAGCGGCGCCGATTTCCCGCCTCCGCTTGGACACTCCAGCTGCGTTTAGCGGCGCCGTCCAATGTATGACCCAAGTATAGGAGCCCCCCCTTCCGGCGAACAGTGCAGCTTGAGGGTATTCCTGCATTATGTTGCTAACCGTGCAGTGTACTTTTCAGACTTTTGTGCAGAATTGTGAGAATTTGGACCTTTCCGGCAGCTTTGTGAGCATACAAATAACCCCGGCTCCTCTTCGGATTGAAGATAGAACCGGGGGAATCGCGTCTTCTAGCAGCTTGAACCTTTTATCCCTCCATCTTAAAAAGAACCTTGCTCCGCTTCCCGCTGCGTACCGGCTGTCCCCCGGCGGCTTTCGTTTCAGCCTCACGCAGCACCTTCTGTGCCCGCCAGCGCCGCAGCACCAGCAGCCCTCTTGCCGCTTCATCGGCAATCATGCAGCAATAGATGCCCACCAGCCCCCATCCGGCGCTGATCCCAAACAGGTAAGAGCCGCCTACCCCGATCAGCGACATGGAGATGATGGAGACTACCATGGTATAACGGGTGTCTCCTATGGCATTGAGGCAGTTGCCCATGGCCATATTGAGCATTTTGCAGGGCTGGAGAATCAGATTCAAGGCAAGCAGTGATACGCCAATCGAGACTATCTCCTGGTCAGCAGTGAAGAAGCCCAGCAGTGTTCTGCCGAAGAGAAACAGCAGCAGCACATTGGCACTTACAATGGCAAGCCCGATATAAAGCGTGCGGTACGCCCCACGGTATGCCTCCTTCATCTGCCGGGCGCCAAAGAGGTGGGCAATCTGAATTTGCCCCGCCATGGCTATGGCATATCCCAGCGTGAAACAGAAGGATTCCAGCGTATTCAGATAGGTACGGGCCGCCAGCTCCTTGGCCCCGAGCAAGGCCAGAAATGAATAGATCGCCAGCTGTGACAACACCCATGAAGAGGAGTTCAGGCCCAGCGGCCAGCTGATTCTAACAATCTCCCCGAACAATTTCTTACTAAAGGTGCGGAAATCCCGCAGCCTGATTGTGCGTTCAAAAACACCGCTGAACATATACAGCAGCACCACGACACCAAGCAGTCTGCTGACTACGTTGGATACGGCAATTCCGCCGAGCCCCATCTCCGGCAGCCCGAACATTCCGAAGATCAGGATATAATTCAGAATAATATGGATCACATTGACGGCCACTCCCGTATACATCGGCCCGCGTGTATTGCCGGTATTGCGGATCGCCGAGCCGAGCGAAGCGGTCATTCCGGCGAGAAACAGTCCTCCGCCGACATAAGTAAGATAGACATGTGCGAGTGGAATCAGACCGCCCGAGATATGAAGTGCACGCGCAATCGGGTCCGAGAACAGGAACAGGAGGATGCTGACCGCAAACCCCAGCACACTGCTGGCCGTAACTCCCATGATCGCTATCCTGCGCGCATCCTCATGGCGTCCCGAGCCGATACGCTGGGCTATCAGAATGCCCGCCCCGCCCGCAAAGGTTGTGAAGAGTGTGGTCAGCGCACCAAACAGCTGGTTTGAAATTCCAACTACCGCAACCGCATCATCGGAGATCCGGCTGACCATGATCGTATCCACCGTGCCAAGCAGCGTCTGCAGAAAAATCTCTATAAAAATCGGCCAGGCCAGCATCCACAGCCCAACTCTTCCACTTCCAGATTTCACTAATTCAACTCTCCCCTCACCGGTTACACTCATAACATTCAGCTGCAGCAAGCTTATAAATCACCTTGCTAGAAGTAAATTATAGGTGATATACTCTGGGAAATGTAGCAAATTCCAAACCTAAACTTTCATTTTCCAAACCTGCATCAAGGGGGTCCTTAATGAGCCTGCTTCAATTTACCGGTCCACCCGTGCCTCATTACATCATCAGCGGTCTTGCCTATTTCCTGCCGGGATATATCCATATGAACCGCCAGCATATTCAGGTGTTTGATCTGCTGTTCGTCAGGGAGGGCTGCCTTTATCTCGGCGAGGAGGACCGCAGATACGAGGTCCGGGCAGGAGAAGCGCTGATTCTCCGCCCGGACTGCCATCACTTTGGAACCGAAGGCTGCCGGGAGGACACCTCCTACTATTGGCTCCACTTCCAGACCTCCGGCACCTGGAGTCCGGTTACCGTTCCTTCGGCCTCGTTAAAGGCAGAGGACACACTTGATGAGTGCTCTCATTCCGCCCTGTTTGATGTCCGCACCTTCAACTTGTGGTTATCGCAGTACATGACACTGCTCCAGCCCGCCAGGATGGAAGAGCTGCTGGCCCAGCTGGAGCAGCTGAAGGTCAATGCCCACCTGGATTCAGTCCGCTTCAAGCAGCAGATTCTGTTCCAGGAGGTTCTGCAGCAGCTCTCCGCCTCCATGCACCGGGAGCAGACCGTCTCTTTGACCACCGCTTGTGCCGAGCAAGCCGCCTCTTATCTGCGTGCCCATTACCGCGAGGAGATCACGACGGGTATGCTGGGAGACAGCCTGAATTTTCATCCGGTCTATATTGCCCGCTGTATGAACAGGGAGTACGGCTGCTCTCCAATGGAATATCTGCTCCGCTACCGCATTGAACAGAGCAAGCTGCTGCTGATGCAGACCAGCTTCCCCATCGCGCGGATCGCTGAAGAAGTCGGCTTCAACCAGGCTCCCTATTTCAGCTCCAGCTTCATGAAGCTGGAAGGGATCTCTCCGCGGCAATACCGCCAGCGCTTCTCCTGATGAAATGCTGCTGCGGATGGGCGGGTATCCATGTGGATAGCCGCAGCAAGCAAACAAGCCCCTATCCGTAGCTAACGGATAGGGGCTAGGATCAATCTCTATAGGTTGAACTTTAGATGCAGATCCCCCACCCGAATGGGTACATCTCCTCATCCCTTAATACGCAGCCACCGCTGACGCTGACTACCTCTGTAAGATTACTTGCAATCCGCCTTAGCCTCCTCCTCAAGCGAGGCAAAATAAGCAATTTTATGATCTACCTTTTGCGCAAAGGTCTGGAAAAACTTAATCTTCTCATCAATATGCAGCTTATGAGCCTGCAGCAATTTCCGCTGCTCAGATAGTGAGCTATTTCCTTCCTTGGAGAGCGAGATAAACTGTTTGATATCGGCGATCGGCATCCCGGTATCCCTCAGGCAGCAGATTAACGAAATCAGCTCCAGATCCTCATCGTGAAAACAACGGTTTCCGTTCTCATCCCTGGCGACCACGGGCAGTACGCCCTCTCTTTCGTAATAACGTAACGTATATTGGCTCAGACCGCTTTTTTGTGATATGGTTTTGATGCTGTATCCCATGATAACAGCTCCCTTCCGCCTTTGGCTTTGGTTCCATCTCTAAAGTAACACCATTCGCGTTCTATTAAAAGCGCTTTAAAAATCTATTGACTTACAGTTAACTCTAAGGTCTACACTTTACTAGGAACCTTACATTTGAGGAGTGAGCAAACAATGGTAAAAAAAATTAAAGCAGGCAACAGCCAGCTTGAGGTCGCCCAGATTTCTTTAGGCTGCATGCGCATCGCCGATCTGTCTCCACAAGAAGCGGACGTGCATATTCACAGTGCCCTGGAGGCCGGAATAGACTTTTTTGACCATGCGGATATTTATGCCGCCGGCAAAGCTGAAGAAGTATTTGGCGACGTACTGGCCGCCAGCCCGGGCATGCGCGATCAGCTGATGATCCAGACGAAATGCGGAATCCGCCAAGGCTTTTTCGACTTCTCCAAAGAGCATATTGTCCAGTCGGTAGAGAACAGCCTGAAGCGCCTGAAGACCGATTATGTAGACGTGCTCCTGCTGCACCGCCCCGACACGCTGATGGAGCCGGAGGAAGTAGCTGAAGCCTTTGATCTCCTGGAGCAAAAAGGCATGGTCAAGCACTTTGGTGTCAGCAACCTGAACCCGCTGCAAATCGAGCTGCTCAAAAAAAATGTCAAACAGCCGCTGCTCTTCAACCAGCTGCAGCTTAGCATTATGGTCTCAGGCATGATTGACGCCGGCTTCAACGTCAACATGACCAACTCCGGTTCAGTTGTACATGATGGAGGCATTTTGGAGTACAGCCGCCTGCATGATATGACCATCCAGCCTTGGTCGCCATTCCAATACGGCTTCTTTGAAGGTGTATTCTTGGGCAACGAGAAGTTCCCTGAGTTGAATGAAGTCATTGGCCGTCTGGCCGCTGAAAAAGAGGTTGCCGACACCGCCATTGCGATTGCCTGGCTGCTCAGACATCCGGCCAACATGCAGCCGATCGTGGGCACGACCAATACCCGGCGTCTGCTTGATATTGCCAAAGCGTCGGATATCACACTGACCCGTCAGGAATGGTACGAGATTTATCGTGCAGCGGGCAACAAGCTTCCTTAACTTGTCCCATTTCTGGACCAGCCATAGCTTAAGAACACCTGTAAACAAACAAAGAGTACTCCAGAAGCCGCTTAAGGTTACCGGAGTACTTTTTGGTATTAACAACCTTTCTGAAATTATCATGGATCAACAGCGTACATAATCTAATTGACCTTTTTCATGCACTGGGATATTTTATTTCTAAAGGATAAGTAGAACGGAGCTTGCAGATGGGGTTACACTATAAGGGGTTTCTGATATCGCTTCTGATTTTATTGCCAAACATTCTTTTATTACGTTTTGCCCCAAGATCTATTCCTAAATTAACCTCTACCTCTATTCTCTTTACGGTATTCGAACGGATTGGCCAAATCACTTGTTTTGTTCTGCCTATCCTCTATGGGCGAAAGATTGCAGAGCAACCTATAGACTATATAACACTACTAATGGGGATCTGCCTCATAATTTATTACTTATGCTGGATTCGCTTTTTTGGGGGCGGGCGAGAGTTTTCATTATTGTTTAAACCCCTAGGTCCTATCCCAATACCAATGGCCCTCTTCCCAATGCTGTATTTTGTCCTTATGGCATATTGGCTGCACTCTTATCTCTTTGTTGTCCCTGCCCTTATATTCTCCATCGGCCACTTTGTAAATAGCTGGAGTGTATATACGCAGATCAGGAGATAGTATTACAATATATAGATTGAACTTAAGGTTTTAGAGTACAGGATCAGTCGCAACTACGGTGAATATTTGGACTTCCGGCCGCTGTTGTCCCCAGATTTCTTGATTTAACCCGCTATTTGCGGTGGAAATCCGGTGACAAAGGCGGTCGCTATCGCTCCTCCAGTTCCAAAATCCCCCTCCGTTGCTCCTTTCCCTTATTTCAAGTTTTTAAGTTCAATCTATATATTCAAAATTCGGATTTTGAAAGCAACTGCTTTCGTTTCTCTAGCCTAGCACACCCCTTCGCCGCCCTTTTCCGCCCTTTGCCTATCACCATTTAAATGCCGCTTTAAATGACACAATAGCTTGCTATTCCGCCAGTAACAAATAACGGTGGGCCAAATCAATCAGCAATTGCTCCTCCATCCCGTGGAATTCGAAAATTGTCACAGTTTTATTTTTTTCTTCATGATAAAGATGCATCTCTTTCCACCCGGAATTGTGCGCTCTGATCAAGGCAACATCCTCTCCAAAACCTTCTACAAACTTCCAGCTGGCCGGATAAGAATAAGACATACGATCCGACTTCTTGCGCGGCTCGGGCTTGTTCCACAAATTATAATCTGTACCCTGCACCACAACGATGTGTTGCTGGCTGTCATTTTCGAAAATTTCCACAAAGCCTGGTCCGAGTTGCGTCACAACCTCGTCCTTGCCAGAGTTGTCTGCATAAGAATAGTGATATTTTACAAACCCTGCACTTTCCGTCTTGTGCCAGCCTTCAAGCTGATCAAGCGACCTCAGCGGATAAAACGCAAGCTTCTGTACCTCTGCAGCCGTTAATTTGTCTTTTTCCTTAAGTATCTGTGTGAAGATATCCACCGGAGATTCCCAATTCGTCTCCTCTTCCATCATATCTGAAACGATATCGTCCTCCGGGGTTCGAACCGTGAAGTCCTGACTTCCCCAATCCAAATAGTTCTTCACATAGGAGTAACCAACTGCAGGCACAATGCCAAGGAATAGCACCACAGCCATCGCAACTATCGCCATCCTCCGCTTACCGATTGTCCGCTTGCCCCTTGATTCATGCCAAATTTGTGCTGCACTCACAGAGGTGTTTTTATTTTCCACCGAATCCTTCAGCGCATGTGAAATCCGGGTTTGCACATTATCTTTCATATAGTTTGCCTCCTTGAAAAAGTGCATTATCGCTATCCTGTTTCATCACGATCCTGAGTTTACTTAACGCGGAATTCAGCCTTGACTTGCATGTCCCCAGCGGAATACCCAAAACTTGCGCCGCCTCCTCCAAGGATAAATCCTGATAATAATGCAGTACAATAACCTCCCGGCATTTTAATGACAGCTTGGCGACATGCTGCCAGACCTCTTGACTGCTATCCGGAACAAATCCCTGTCCCCCTGCTGTATCAACCACCTCCGGCATATGCTGGCCAAACAGCTTGAACCATGTTTGCTTGCGCAGCATATTGCGCGTAATGTTCACTGCGATCCGGTTTATCCAGGGACGAAAAGGCCGCCCTTCATCATACAAATCGTATTTTTTCATCACTTTAATAAAGGTCTCCTGAGTAATATCATCAGCCAGCGCCTCAGAGCGGGTTAACAATAAAGCCGTGCGATATACATAAGCGGAATGCTCATTGAATAGCTGGGTTAACTTCTGTTCTGTTATTTGTGTTTTCATCTCACCCCTCCTCCGAAATATGGCTTGTTGAATAACTGTCATAGTATATACACAGCGAGGCAGCTGTTTAGTTCGATTTTACACTTAATAAAAACACAAAAAAGTCCATTGATATAATATCAATGGACTTCTAAAGGTTGTAGTTGGTACCGGCGAGAGGACTCGAACCTCCACGGTTTCCCACTCGATTTTGAGTCGAGCGCGTCTGCCATTCCGCCACGCCGGCGTATAGATAATGATAACAATCAGTTCAAAAAATAATGGAGGCGCCACCCAGACTCGAACTGGGGATAAAGCTTTTGCAGAGCTTTGCCTTACCACTTGGCTATGGCGCCACAAAAATGGAGCGGACGACGGGAATCGAACCCGCGACCCTCGCCTTGGCAAGGCGATGCTCTACCGCTGAGCCACGTCCGCAAAATGGCTGGGGATATAGGATTTGAACCTATGCATGACGGAGTCAAAGTCCGTTGCCTTACCGCTTGGCTAATCCCCAATAACATTTTAGAAAAAAAATGGGGCGACTGATGGGTCTCGAACCCACGAATGCCGGAACCACAATCCGGTGCGTTAACCCCTTCGCCACAGTCGCCATATGAAGCTGTTACTAACAATTTGCCAATCCTATTTTAAAGAAATGGGGCGACCGATGGGTCTCGAACCCACGAATGCCGGAACCACAATCCGGTGCGTTAACCCCTTCGCCACGGTCGCCATATTAAGCTTTAAAATTTTCATTGGCAGGGGCAGCAGGAATTGAACCCACACCAACGGTTTTGGAGACCGTTGTTCTACCTTTAAACTATGCCCCTAAAGATGGTGGAGGCTGATGGATTCGAACCACCGAACACGTACGTGAGCAGATTTACAGTCTGATGCGTTTGGCCACTTCGCTAAGCCTCCACAGATGGTGCCGGCGAGAGGACTTGAACCCCCAACCTACTGATTACAAGTCAGTTGCTCTACCAATTGAGCTACACCGGCATATTCGGTTAAATAAAATGGTGGCGCGGGAGGGAATCGAACCCCCGACACAAGGATTTTCAGTCCTTTGCTCTACCGACTGAGCTACCGAGCCATATAAGTTTGTTAAGGTATTGATGGCGGAACCGACGGGATTCGAACCCGCGATCTCCTGCGTGACAGGCAGGCATGTTAGGCCAACTACACCACGGTTCCAAATTGGTTGCGGGGGCAGGATTTGAACCTGCGGCCTTCGGGTTATGAGCCCGACGAGCTACCGGGCTGCTCCACCCCGCGTCAGTAAGAAAAGTATTCATTTAAAAGTTACAATGGTGGAGGCTGAGGGGATCGAACCCCCGACCCTCTGCTTGTAAGGCAGATGCTCTCCCAGCTGAGCTAAGCCTCCATAAACAAACAAGTGTTATTGTAGCAATTCCACTAGATAAAATCAAGTGGAGAAATGGTGACCCGTATGGGATTCGAACCCATGTTACCTCCGTGAAAGGGAGGTGTCTTAACCCCTTGACCAACGGGCCATATCTTTAAAAATTTGTGGCGGAGAGAGAGGGATTCGAACCCTCGAGACGCTTGTGGCGCCTACACGATTTCCAATCGTGCTCCTTCGGCCAAACTCGGACACCTCTCCATATGGCTCCCCGAACAGGACTCGAACCTGTGACAACTCGATTAACAGTCGAGTGCTCTACCAACTGAGCTATCAGGGAATACTACATATCAGGCTTGATCGCCTGAAAACTGAATCCGAAGCGAATCTGCGTCTTAAATTGTTGGATAAGCCCTCGACCGATTAGTATTGGTCAGCTCCATGCATTGCTGCACTTCCACCTCCAACCTATCTACCTCGTCGTCTTCAAGGGGTCTTACTAATTGGGAAATCTCATCTTGAGGGGGGCTTCACGCTTAGATGCTTTCAGCGCTTATCCCGTCCGTACGTAGCTACTCAGCCATGCTCCTGGCGGAACAACTGATGCACCAGCGGTACGTCCATCCCGGTCCTCTCGTACTAAGGACAGCTCCTCTCAAATTTCCTGCGCCCACGACAGATAGGGACCGAACTGTCTCACGACGTTCTGAACCCAGCTCGCGTACCGCTTTAATGGGCGAACAGCCCAACCCTTGGGACCTACTTCAGCCCCAGGATGCGATGAGCCGACATCGAGGTGCCAAACCTCCCCGTCGATGTGGACTCTTGGGGGAGATAAGCCTGTTATCCCCAGGGTAGCTTTTATCCGTTGAGCGATGGCCCTTCCATGCGGTACCACCGGATCACTAAGTCCGACTTTCGTCCCTGCTCGACTTGTTGGTCTCGCAGTCAAGCTCCCTTATGCCTTTGCACTCTTCGAATGATTTCCAACCATTCTGAGGGAACCTTTGAACGCCTCCGTTACTCTTTAGGAGGCGACCGCCCCAGTCAAACTGCCCGCCTGACACGGTCCCCGTACCCGATTAGGGTACCAGGTTAGAACCTAGATACGATCAGGGTGGTATCCCAACGGCGCCTCCGCAGAAGCTTGCGCTCCTGCCTCTACGGCTCCCACCTATCCTGTACAGATCGTACCCAAATTCAATATCAAGCTGCAGTAAAGCTCCATGGGGTCTTTCCGTCTTGTCGCGGGTAACCTGCATCTTCACAGGTATTAAAATTTCACCGGATCTCTCGTTGAGACAGCGCCCAAGTCGTTACGCCATTCGTGCGGGTCAGAATTTACCTGACAAGGAATTTCGCTACCTTAGGACCGTTATAGTTACGGCCGCCGTTTACTGGGGCTTCGGTTCACAGCTTCGGACTAAGTCCTAACCGCTCCCCTTAACCTTCCAGCACCGGGCAGGCGTCAGCCCGTATACTTCGCCTTGCGGCTTCGCACAGACCTGTGTTTTTGCTAAACAGTCGCTTGGGCCTTTTCACTGCGGCCCCCTCGGGCTATTCACCCTACCGAGGCACCCCTTCTCCCGAAGTTACGGGGTCATTTTGCCGAGTTCCTTAACGAGAGTTCTTCCGCGCGCCTTAGAATTCTCTTCTCGCCTACCTGTGTCGGTTTGCGGTACGGGCACCTTCTCCTGGCTAGAGGCTTTTCTTGGCAGTGTGAGATCATGACCTTCGCTACTACAATTTTCGCTCCCCATCACAGCCCAGCCTTAATGGTGTGCGGATTTGCCTACACACCAGCCTCACTGCTTAGACGGACATCCATCAGTCCGCGTCACTACCCTCCTGCGTCACCCCATCGCTCATAGCGGATTACGGTGGTACAGTAATTTCAAACTGTTGTCCTTCGACTACGCCTTTCGGCCTCGCCTTAGGTCCCGACTTACCCTGAGCGGACGAGCCTTCCTCAGGAAACCTTGGGCTTTCGGCGGATCAGATTCTCACTGATCTTTTCGTTACTCATACCGGCATTCTCACTTGTATGCTGTCCAGCGCTCCTTACGGTACACCTTCAACCTGCATACAACGCTCCCCTACCCCAGATACATCGTATCTAGCCATAGCTTCGGTGGTGTGTTTAGCCCCGTTACATTTTCGGCGCAGAGTCACTCGACCAGTGAGCTATTACGCACTCTTTCAATGGTGGCTGCTTCTAAGCCAACATCCTGGTTGTCTGTGCAACTCCACATCCTTTCCCACTTAACACACACTTGGGGACCTTAGCTGATGGTCTGGGCTGTTTCCCTTTTGACAATGGATCTTAGCACTCACTGTCTGACTCCCGGCAAGAAGTTAATGGCATTCGGAGTTTGACTGAGCTTGGTAACCCTTGCGGGCCCCGCACCCAATCAGTGCTCTACCTCCACCACTCCATTCACCGAGGCTAGCCCTAAAGCTATTTCGGGGAGAACCAGCTATCTCCGAGTTCGATTGGAATTTCTCCGCTACCCCCACCTCATCCCCGCATTTTTCAACATACGTGGGTTCGGGCCTCCAGTGCGTGTTACCGCACCTTCACCCTGGACAGGGGTAGATCACACGGTTTCGGGTCTACGTCCACATACTCATTCGCCCTATTCAGACTCGCTTTCGCTGCGGCTCCGGCTTCTCACCTTAACCTTGCATGTTAAACGTAACTCGCCGGTTCATTCTACAAAAGGCACGCCATCACCCCTAGATCGGGCTCTGACTTTTTGTAAGCACACGGTTTCAGGTTCTATTTCACTCCCCTTCCGGGGTGCTTTTCACCTTTCCCTCACGGTACTGTTTCACTATCGGTCGCCAGGTAGTATTTAGCCTTAGCAGATGGTCCTGCTGGATTCATACGGGGTTTCACGTGCCCCGCACTACTCGGGATCCGTCTCGGAGAGAACACAGTTTAGGCTACAGGGCTTTTACCTCTATCGCGGGCCTTTCCAGACCTCTTCGCCTACCATATTCCTTTGTAACTCCATGTGAGACGTCCCACAACCCCAAGGGGCAAGCCCCTTGGTTTAGGCTGTTCCGCGTTCGCTCGCCGCTACTGACGGAATCACTATTGTTTTCTCTTCCTCAGGGTACTTAGATGTTTCAGTTCCCCTGGTCTGCCTCTATCTCCCCTATGTATTCAGAGAGAAGTAACTGCGAATTACCACAGCTGGGTTTCCCCATTCGGACACCCCCGGATCAAAGCTTGCTTACAGCTCCCCGAGGCAGTTTCGTTGTTCGCCACGTCCTTCGTCGGCTCCTGGCGCCTAGGCATCCTCCGTGTGCTCTTATTAGCTTAACCAATGCGTTTTCCCTTAGGAAAATCGCTAGTATCACTATTAATTAAAACTTGTTCACACAAGTTTCAGCTAAAAGATGTTCTAAAACGCAAATTCGTTTCGGTATCCAGTTTTCAAGGATCAAGGTGTTACTTGAGAGCTTAAACTCTCAAAACTGACCAACGAGTGAGTAACAGGCCTAAACCTGAGTTTTGGAAGCTGAGCTTCCGATTTGAATGTCACCGTTGCAGGTGACGATTCTCCATAGAAAGGAGGTGATCCAGCCGCACCTTCCGATACGGCTACCTTGTTACGACTTCACCCCAATCATCTACCCCACCTTCGGCGGCTGGCTCCCTTGCGGGTTACCCCACCGACTTCGGGTGTTGTAAACTCTCGTGGTGTGACGGGCGGTGTGTACAAGACCCGGGAACGTATTCACCGCGGCATGCTGATCCGCGATTACTAGCAATTCCGACTTCATGCAGGCGAGTTGCAGCCTGCAATCCGAACTGAGACCGGCTTTGCTGGGATTGGCTCCACCTCGCGGCTTCGCTTCCCGTTGTACCGGCCATTGTAGTACGTGTGTAGCCCAGGTCATAAGGGGCATGATGATTTGACGTCATCCCCACCTTCCTCCGGTTTGTCACCGGCAGTCACTCTAGAGTGCCCAGCCTTACCTGCTGGCAACTAAAGTCAAGGGTTGCGCTCGTTGCGGGACTTAACCCAACATCTCACGACACGAGCTGACGACAACCATGCACCACCTGTCTCCTCTGTCCCGAAGGCCGCCACTATCTCTAGTGGATTCAGAGGGATGTCAAGACCTGGTAAGGTTCTTCGCGTTGCTTCGAATTAAACCACATACTCCACTGCTTGTGCGGGTCCCCGTCAATTCCTTTGAGTTTCAGTCTTGCGACCGTACTCCCCAGGCGGAGTGCTTACTGTGTTAACTTCGGCACCAAGGGTATCGAAACCCCTAACACCTAGCACTCATCGTTTACGGCGTGGACTACCAGGGTATCTAATCCTGTTTGCTCCCCACGCTTTCGCGCCTCAGCGTCAGTTACAGCCCAGAAAGTCGCCTTCGCCACTGGTGTTCCTCCACATATCTACGCATTTCACCGCTACACGTGGAATTCCACTTTCCTCTTCTGTACTCAAGCCACCCAGTTTCCAGTGCGACCTCAGGTTGAGCCCAAGGTTTAAACACCAGACTTAAATAGCCGCCTGCGCGCGCTTTACGCCCAATAATTCCGGACAACGCTTGCCCCCTACGTATTACCGCGGCTGCTGGCACGTAGTTAGCCGGGGCTTTCTTCTCAGGTACCGTCACTCCGGTAGCAGTTACTCTACCGGACGTTCTTCCCTGGCAACAGAGCTTTACGATCCGAAAACCTTCATCACTCACGCGGCGTTGCTCCGTCAGGCTTTCGCCCATTGCGGAAGATTCCCTACTGCTGCCTCCCGTAGGAGTCTGGGCCGTGTCTCAGTCCCAGTGTGGCCGTTCACCCTCTCAGGTCGGCTACGCATCGTCGCCTTGGTGAGCCGTTACCCCACCAACTAGCTAATGCGCCGCAGGCCCATCTCCTTGTAGCAGATTGCTCCGCCTTTCATCCTTCGTCCATGTGAACAAAGGAATTATCCGGTATTAGCTACCGTTTCCGGTAGTTATCCCAGTCAAAGAGGTAGGTTGCCTACGTGTTACTCACCCGTCCGCCGCTAAGTTAATCCGGAGCAAGCTCCTTCATAACTCCGCTCGACTTGCATGTATTAGGCACGCCGCCAGCGTTCGTCCTGAGCCAGGATCAAACTCTCCAAATTGGTTTTTTCGAGCGGTTACTTCACCCGAATTACTCCGAGAAAATAACTATCCGAAAAAGATATTGAAAAGAGCGATTGCTCAATTTGAAACATCTGACGAGAATTTATATTCTCTAATTTTGGATCTCACTTGCGTGATTTCCATACTCACTCGTTGTTCAGTTTTCAAAGATCAAGTTCTTGTTTTTTGTTGTCGGCGCTTGTCAGCAGCGACCTTTATAATATATCACAGCAACCTCGTTTTAGTCAACCTTTTTTTTAATTTCTTTTTCCGGTTGATTTACGCTTGCTTTGCAGCTTGTCATTGTGTCTGAGGGCCGAGTTATAATTTAACACACCATTAACATAAGAGTCAACTATAAATATTCCCTGCGTTTATCATCTCATTCAGAAACTGTACAAATAAAAAAAGAGAGCGCCCGGCCTCTCCCTATCCTACAGCATATGCTCTTTTGTCAGGTGGAACATCCCGTTATGGAAAGCCACTCTATCTTGCTCTTTATCTTTACCGGGTGTAACGTACCGCATGACCGTCGCCGGCATCATCCGCCCAGGAAGTAATCTCTCTTATTAGTGAACGGGAAACAAGCTTGCGCAGTACAAGCGGCAGTTCAGCTTCCAATTGGCTGAGGCCCGAATGCTGCAGTAATTCTTTGATACTCCATGATTCCTTTCGGCTGCCCAAGATATTCAAAAGCAATCCGCAACAATCAGACATCTTCGACATTAGGGCAAATTCACAGGCAAGCAGAATCAGTTCGACTCGTTGATCCAGAGTTTCGGTACTCACCGTAAGCTCTTCATACAGCTTGTGAACAGGGGTGTTCAGACTCTTGACTTGTTCCCATACTGCAGGGTCGGGGAAAAATCCCGCTTCACTGACTTCAATCCGCGCCCAATGATACAAAGCGATCAAAACACAGTTGTAGGCATCCATGGTACAGTTTGCTTCCAGATATCGTTTGGATTTAACATACATATGCAGAAAGCGGGCAAATTCCATAAACAGCACCCGCTCTCTTAGCGGGCCCTGGAATTGCATAATCTCTCTGCGCATATCCCCTAATATTCCCTTGGGGTCCCAAATCACATCTCCAGCAATTAAGCTGGTAAGAAGTTCATTGTTATCACCCGCCATTACAGCCCGTTCCAAGGCAGATAAGCCTACATGCACAGACTGCGTGCGCCGGTCACCAGCAATGGTATGGGTTATAGTCCGTTCTTTCTCTTCATCTTCATGCAGCATCAGCACTACCATATCGAAGTCATGAAGAAGCGCACTCTGAAACGGAGCATTACCCTTCTGCCTCAAAGTGACAGCTCCCAGAACATTCTCATCAAACGTTTCTCCACTCAACAGGGTCAAATTGGATAGTTCCATACTTCCCTCCATCAAATTTGGCGATTTTGCGTCCAGTCAGTTATAATCCTCTTAAATAATAATATTCTACATATTCAAATCAGTTCCTCCTGGACGACCGAACTATATTTTAGTTAGGAGTAAATACTCATGAAGCTAAAATCGGCTAAAATCAATGCTTTTCGCACCTGGGGACTACTGCTTACCATGCTTGGAATGGGACTCATGATTCTAGGAACGGCAGGCATCGTATTCTGGGGATCAGCAGGCAAAGTATTCGCTGCTATCGGTCTGGTCATCGGTCTGATCTCCATGATGGCAAGTCTCGCCATTTATTTCTGGGCAGGCATGCTGTCGACCAGCGCAGTCCAGCTGGAATGTCCGGAATGCCACAAACTGACCAAGATGCTCGGGAAAACAGACCGCTGCATGTTCTGCCATACCCTTCTGACAAGGGATCCGGCGCAGGCTACGATAACTGCAGAGCAGCTCGAAACTCAGCAACTCAAGCAATAACGACAGCTGATGAATGAATCATACAAACAAGGGGCTCCCAGACTGGGAGCCCCTTTGTTCTCTTACTGACAGAATATATTATTGATGAATGGTTTGCAGGGCCTCCCAGGCTTCCTGATTGCCCAGGCTGCGTGTCCATGAGGCCACTCCGCCAAGTCCAAACGATTTGGCAAGTTTAACTCTCCCTTGTAATGAGAGCTTATCCTCTATCCATATTTTGCGGAGAATCCCGTCTTCCTTGTACTCAACGTAATTCTGTCCCGCATCCTTATCAAGCTTCGGTGTCAGCTTCTTCTCAGTAAGAATCTCCTGAACCGCATTCATGCTCACGGCCTTGGAGCTCACCTTGGTTTTACCCTTTTCTGTTGTTTCCGACCAGATACGGGTATACAGCGGGACACCGAGAATCAATTTCTCGGCAGGCACCTCGTCTTCCTCGATAATGCGGCTGATGGAGTTCTCCACCCAAGGCAGCGAGGACACAGAGCCCGACTTTGGACTGGATGCCCAGTGCTCATCGTACGCCATGACCATCATGAAATCAACGACTGTACCGAGTGCGCGCCGGTCCAGAAACAAAGACCACATTTCACTCTTCGATTTAGGCGTCACATCAATGGAGACAATGAGATTTTTGGCTTGGGCCATTGGCTTCAGCTCCCGCATAAACTGCGTAACATTCTCACCGTCTTTGGTGTATACATTCTCAAAGTCGATATTGATACCATCCAGATCATATAAATCAGCAAACTCCAGCATTTGTACGATCGTATTCATCCGCTTCTCATAGCTCGCTAAGGCCTCAGTCGTCAGATCGGCATCAAAGCTGTTGCTGAGCAGAGCCCAGACTTCCATGTCCTGCTTGTGCGCCCACTGCACGTAAGCCTTGTCCGCTTTACTGCGCACATTGCCCTGTACGTCTACAATCTCAAACCACGTAGGGCTGACCACATTGACTCCGGGCAATTCACCGAACTTAGCCGGATCCGGTTTACGCTCGTATACTGCTTCCCAGAACAGATTTACCGGCTTGCCCTTCCAGTTGCGTTCCGCTCTCGACGGTGTGGAAGTTTTGTCTTCTACAGTTTTTTGCCCGTCTGACAGAATGTCACCTGCTTTGGCATATCCCGTATAACCACTGCTCAACTGCACATACAGCCAGTCGGGGTTGTCAGCCTTCCAGATCCTCACTACGGCTCCCGGAGGCATATCCGCGATAATGGGGGCATGAATCGACGCCTCACTGCGCAGTGCCTTCGTTCTGCCGCCTTCCTCACCCTTCACTTTGCCCAGCGGAACCGTCTCCCCGGCAGTCATCAGCAGTACAGCTCCGGTATCACTATCCTCTTCTACCTCAAAACCATATAGATCTTCGAGGGTGTCAGCCGGAAGATAGGTCACTCCATCCTTTTCTTCAGGAGCAAGCCGAAGCTGAATCGGCTGGTTGTTCAGGCTGGCGGAGGTTGAATTCTCTTGCATATATAGAAGTTCACTCTCAGTCGAAAGAATGGCTGATTTGCTCTCCTCTTCATAACGAATGGAAGAATCCACATACTTCTGCAAAAGCGGAAGCGGCAGCAGCAGACTCTCTCCTGTACCGTTAGCGTCAAAACCTGTAAACTCTCCTTTGACAAAAATGGGGTGTTCCATCCCTTTCCAGTCAGGATCAATATGCTGCCGGTTCGGCAGTACATAAAATACAATCCAGTAAGCAGCGGCGGCTATTATGACAAGCCCTAATAAACGGCGAAAAAGACCTCCACGCTTCTTGGTGCGTCTTTGTCTTTGTCTCTGTCTTCTGTCCAAAATGTATCCTCCACATATTTAGTTATTTGAGTGCGCGTATAACCAATCTTAAGTATACGCTATGTGAGTCTCTTTGGTTGCGAAAATCTACTAGAAGTTATTTATAGATTAAGTAAGTCATAGCAGAATTATCAAAAAAACGTGCAGCCTCCGCTTCCGGATTCCGCACGTTTTGGAAAAACCGGCAAATCTCCTGCAGTCCGAAACATCGCAGTCGATTATACCCATAATGTTATTCTAATCTGTTATCTCAATGTTTCTTGTCGCTGCAGCATTTGCACACACCGTACAATTCCATCCGCAAACCATGGATCTTAAACTCTGTAGCCTGTTCGGCAGCCTGCTCCACTTCATGCAGCGAGGCGTAGCTGAAATCTTCGATCTTCCCGCACACCTGGCAGATGACATGATAATGATCGGATACATTTGCATCAAAACGGCTTGAATTGTCACCATAAGTCAACTCGCGAACCATACCGGCTTCCATGAACATCTTTAGATTGTTATATACAGTTGCCACACTCATGCTCGGAAACTGCGGCTCAAGCGCACGGTAAATATCGTCTGCCGTAGGATGATTCAACGCTTCCATCAGATAAGTAAGAATCGCATGACGCTGAGGCGTAATACGGACACCGGTAGTCTTCAGTTGTTCCAATGCATGCTGTACGCCACTACCCATCAATTCCACCGCCTTTAAAATAAAACATAATAAAGCTATAAAGTAATTGTAAGACCGGACTTTCGATGTTGTCAACGGAGTCGATACATTATATTCATTATTATATAATAAAAATTACTTTTTTCAATATTTCCTCACATTTAGGTTGCTGTTTCCTTCTACGCGCAGTTTGAACTCGCCATTGCCGATTTTTCCGGAAATTGTCTTTTTGTCGATCGTCAGCTCTGGCAGGTCGGTGTCGATATCTCCATAACCGCTGGATCCGTCCACCTTATAATCGCCGAATAAAGGCACGTAAAGATCTATGTCGCCAACTGCGCTGTAAATATCCCAGTCACCGCCGACGGACTCTGATCGGGCATTTATTTTGCCATTTAGGGATTCTGCATGCAGTTTAGTCATCGCTCCGTCAATTACCAGATTGCCATTCTTGCTGGACAGATCCATTTCACCACCGTTGCCGGATGCCGTTATATTGCCTACAGCGGTCGACAGCTTCAATGCCCCTGTAACATCCCAAGCCGCCATATTCCCGCCGCTCGTTGACATCTCAACGTCCCCTTGAACCGTTCTGGCACGGGCTTCCCCGTTTAGTGTCTTTCCTTTTACATTTCCGTATATGCGGTATAGAACAATCGCGCCGTTGCCGGTCTCCAGAGAGATATCCTCAATGGCTTCCACATTCTGCAGCGTAATTCCGCCATTCATCGTCCGTACCTCCAGATTAAAGCGGCGGTCCTCCGGAAGCGAAATGTCAAGATCCATGCGCGGCTGGCGTTTCCCGGAGTCTCCATAAGTCTTGGTTTTTGGGGTGACTTTGATGTTAGAACCTTCAATGACCTCCACAAAGGACTGCTCCGATATCGCCTCTGCCACTGCACCATCAAGCTGATCCACCCATACTGTAGCCGTGATTTCAATATCCTCCACCGGGGCTCGGTGAATCATAATGTCGCCGTTGATGGCATCAACAGTTAGTTTGGAAGTGCCCAGCTCAACCGGTACGATTAATGGGGGCTTTTGAAAATGGCTGCCCTTGGCTTCGCCGTAATCCACTGCTGCAGCGGTAAGGTTAAGGCTGACCCGGTTCCATAAATGCAAATAATGCTCCTGCTCTGCCACGATAAATACACTGGCGGCCAAAATAACGGATGAGAACAGCCCACGCAAATCCATCCGGGTTCTTGAACCATAGGCAGTCTGACCTCTGCGGCCTGAGAAAAGGTAAATGAGCAGGTATTCCGCACCCCACAGCACTGGTATAACGGGCCACCATTTTAACAGCAGCAGCATATTATGTGTTCCATCTCTTGCATCCATCAGCAAAAGAACGCCGACACTGGCAAGCAGTACTGCAGCCGTATATCTGCCGACACGGCGGATGCGCCGCTCATTGCCTCTGCTCCTGGATAATCCCTTCGCAACCTCACGGACTCCCAGTAAAAAACCGCCGACGATCAGCACCGCGGCAATTACCGTTCCCGCATAATCCTGGATGAACATTTGCAGCCAGTCCGGCTTCTGCCGGAACAGGAACAGCAGCACTCCGCCAAAGAGCAGCATCAAACCAAACGAGATTCCCGGCTCACTCACCAGGGTACGGCGTTTGGCATATTTTGAAGGGGCTGGCGTTTCAGTATCCTCTTCCTCGGGAAAGCGCAAAATCCGGTCAGCAGACTGCAGGGCATCAAACACATTGTAGAAATACAGCACCGGAATCATCAGGGCCAGCAAAATCAGCAGCGGAACGTTGATCTGCATACCGATGGACGAAAAATACAGCAGCGCCGCAATATCAAGCAGGATAAGAAAGATGAAAGAAATCCCTTTGCGGAGAAGCCCGAAATATAGATGTCCTGTCCCCGGAATTAATGCGGACAGCAGTCCGGCAATAAATTTGCGTTTACGATGGGGACGGCGTTTTGGACGGGGCGGAATCGAGGGCTTCTTCTGCTCTATCCCGTCATCTTGCTCCTGTGCAGTTGTATCATATATTCCTTCCTCTGTCGGGAGCTTGGCGGAATCATCTTTCTGTTCAGGACTCATTTCGGGCTCCTCCTTCCATAAAGAATTGTATTACTTTCAAAGCATACCACTCCGATAAAATTCAATCAGTTCCACACCCGGTGCTACTTCCTCTAGTCCCGCTGGAATAAACCCATGTTTGGTATACAGTGTAACTGCAGGAATATTGAGCTTCCCTGTAGATACAATAAACTGCTCCATTCCCGGGTAATGGGCAAAGATAAATTCCAGCAGGCTTCCGGCCACCCCTTGGCGGAAATACTCAGGACTCACCATCATTCGGGTCACAGTCAGCTTGCCCGGTGACTCTTCCAGCACGGCAACAGCCCCCATCAGATCCCCGCTGCTGTCGAAACGGCCGTAGAAATCCTCCTGAGACTGGCTCATCATATCTCTGGTCTCCAGCAATGGCGGGATTTCATGGAATCCGATCATCTCCGCTTCCAGCCGGTAAGCTTTATGCTGAAGGCTCCATAGCTCACTAAGAATGATCTCATCCTGCAGATCAAGCTTGATAATTGTGTTCATCCGCACAGTCCCCTTATATGCCGCTTAGGGCCTGCCGTTGCCGACAAGCCCTGAGCTAATAATCCTATAGTCTACTATTACCCAAAAGCGGGATCTAGCTGTTCAAAACTTCAGCCAGCAATGTATTTACCAGACCCGGGTTGGCTTTGCCTTTGCTTTCTTTCATAACCTGCCCTACCAGGAATCCGATTGCCTTCTGCTTTCCAGCCTTGTAATCCTCTACCGATTGCGGATTCGCTGCCACTACATTCTCAACAATTTTTTTGATTGCGCCTTCGTCGCTGATCTGGACAAGTCCCTTCTCCTCAACGATTGCACCCGGCAGCTTTCCGCTTTCCAGCATTTCCTTGAAGACGGTCTTGGCAATCTTGCTGCTGATCGTTCCGCCTGAAATCAGGCCGATCATTTCGCCCAGACCCTGCGGCGTAATCTTCACCTGGGACAATTCCAGATTGCTGCCGTTCAGATAACCCAGCAAATCACCCATCATCCAGTTGGCCACAGCTTTGGCATCCTTTGTGTAAGCAAGGCAGCCTTCAAAGAAATCGGCCAGCGGCTTGGAGGAGGTCAGCACCCCCGCATCATAAGCGGTAAGGCCGTATTCCTCACTGTACCGCAGCTGGAGGGCATCCGGCAGCTCCGGAATCGTAGCCCGGATGGACTCTTTCCAAGCATCGTCAATATGCAGGACAATGAGATCCGGATCTGGAAAGTAGCGGTAATCATGAGCTTCTTCCTTGCCGCGCATAGATAACGTCTTGCCCTGCGCTTCATCCCAGCGGCGGGTCTCCTGCACGACGATACCGCCATCATCAAGGATTTCCCCTTGGCGGAATTGCTCGTACTCCAGACCGCGCAGCACACCCCGGAAGGAGTTCATGTTCTTAAGCTCCGCACGGATGCCGAACTCTTCCTGACCTGCTGGCCGTAGGCTTATGTTCGCATCGCAGCGCATGGAGCCTTCTTCCATCTTCACATCGGATACGTCGCAATATTGCATAATGGCCCGTATCTTCTCCAGATAAGCGCGCGCCTCTTCAGGAGAGCGTAGATCCGGTTCGGAGACAATTTCGATCAGTGGTGTGCCTACCCGGTTGAAATCGACGAGCGAAGCAAATCCGCCGTCTACATGAGTCAGCTTGCCCGCATCTTCCTCCAGGTGCAGGCGGGTGATACCGATCCGTTTGGTCTCACCGTTCACTTCGATATCGATCCAGCCGTTCAGACCGATCGGCTGGTCATATTGCGAGATCTGATACGCTTTGGGCGAATCGGGGTAAAAATAGTTCTTGCGGTCGAACTTGCTGACATCGCCGATGGTGCAGTTCAGCGCCATGGCTGCTTTCATCGCGTATTCCACCGCCTGGCGGTTCAACACCGGCAGCACGCCGGGATGACCAAGACAGACGGGACAGGTGTGCGTATTGGGCGGAGCGCCAAATTCTGTGGAGCAGCCGCAAAAGATTTTGGACTTGGTATGAAGCTCCACATGAACTTCCAGCCCGATGACCGTTTCGTATTTAGACATAAATGATCTCATCCCTTAAAAGTTTTGTGAGCCTAAGCTTCGAAGACCGCAATTATAGTTGTGGCTGTACTTTATGATGATCTGTATGTTGTTCAAAAGCGTGTGCAACACGCAGTACCGTGCTCTCATCAAATTCCTTGCCGATAATTTGCAGACCTACAGGCAGGCCTTCGGCAAAACCGCAAGGGATGCTGACGGCAGGAATGCCGGCGAGACTGACAGGAATGGTCAAAATATCATTCAAATACATCGTGAGCGGATCTTCCGTCTGCGAGCCCAGCTTGAAAGCTGTAGTTGGCGCAGTCGGTCCGATGACGACATCATATTTTTTAAATACTTCGTCGAAATCCTGCTTGATCAAGGTGCGCACTTTCTGCGCCTTCAAGTAATAAGCATCATAATAACCGGAGCTGAGCGCATAAGTGCCGAGCATAATCCGGCGTTTAACTTCCGGTCCAAATCCGTGGCTGCGGGAATTATGGTACAAATCAAGCAATCCGCCGCCGTTATCTATACGCGCACCGTAACGCACCCCGTCAAAACGGGCCAGGTTGGAAGACGCCTCCGAAGAGGAGAGCAAATAATACGCCGCCACAGCATATTCGGTATGCGGAAGAGAAACCTCTTCCCAGACCGCACCCAGACCTTCCAGCACCTTAAGTGCAGACAGCACACTCTCACGGACGGAGGCATCTACACCTTCCCCGATATACTCCTTCGGCACAGCGATGCGCAGCCCGGAAATATCACCGGTAAGCGCGCTTAAGTAATCAGGGATATTCACTTTGGCCGAGGTGGAATCCTGGGCGTCGTATCCGGCAATGGCCTGCAGCACATAAGCGGAATCCTCCACCGTCCGGGTAAGCGGACCAATCTGATCGAGCGAAGAAGCAAATGCCACCAGGCCGTAACGCGAAACCAGACCATAAGTCGGTTTAAGTCCTACCACACCGCAATATGAAGCAGGCTGGCGGATAGAACCGCCGGTATCGGAGCCAAGTGCAAAGAAGACTTCACCGGCAGCTACTGCAGCTGCCGAGCCGCCGCTGGAGCCCCCGGGAACACGTTCCAGATCCCAAGGATTACGCACAGCCCCGTAGCTAGAATTCTCATTGGAGCCGCCCATGGCGAACTCGTCCATGTTCAGCTTGCCGATGGTTACAGCATCGGCCTGACGCAGTTTGGAAACAACTGTTGCATCATATATCGGCTGGAAATTGTCCAGAAACTGGCTGGCACAGGTCGTGCGCAATCCTTTGGTTACAATATTATCTTTAATTCCTGCAGGAAGACCAAACAGCAAACCGCGCGCTGCACCGGAAGCCAGCTTGTCGTCCAGAGCACGTGCGGACAGCCGCGCGCCCTCCTCATTTAAAGTTAAAAATGCATGCACCTTCCCGTCACGCTCGGTAATGGCAGCCAGTGATTCTTCCGTCAGTTCGCTGACCGAAATCTCTTTGCTGTGCAGCATGTTATGTACTTCGGGTAGTCGATATTGAAACAGGCTCAACTTTCTTCCTCCTCTCTATTGTCGTTATTCCAGAACTGCCGGCACTTTGAAATGTCCGTCTTCATGTTCAGGTGCGTTAAGCATAGCTTCTTCTTGGGAAAGGCTCTCCTTCACGACATCGTCCCGCATCACATTGCTGACCTGCAGCACATGCGTTGTCGGCTTCACATGCTCCGTGTCAAGTTCGTTCAATTTCTCCGCATATTGTAAAATAGCATTCATTTGTTCAGTAAAAGTAGCCTCTTCTTCCGGGCTTAACTGCAGGCGGGCCAGCTTGGCCACATGCTGCACATCTTTGACGGTAATGCTCATAAGAAATATCCCTCCTGTTTAAAGGGCTAAAGCGCCCGGATAACGTTTTTAATTATATTGTAGAAGCCTGGACAATTCAATGAGCTTGTCATGTTCACAAAGCTGCAATTCGAACAACAGCTAGTGGCGCTACAGGTTATGGGTATATGAAACAAGAAAAAACGGCTATGGCGTCCTAATAGGGACGGCAGCCGTTTCTGCAGAAATATAAGGATAAAGCATTGCGTGCACCCTATAGACTCTTACATTTTAAGAAGAAACGGACTTTCAGTCCTCTTAGGACTGGCAGCCGCTTCTGCGAAAAATAGAAGGATCATTTATGGCGTGGAACATATAAATTCTTCTATTTCAAAAAAGCCGGCTTGCGCCGGCCTTACCTAAATCCAAGCGCGAAGATTCACCTGTTTGATAAATTCCGCCTGGGACATACTTTCCGTAGACGTCGTTTCCGCCTCTTCTGCTTCCATGTCTTCGCCGTTCATCAAATGATGAAACAGCTTCTCATTGTATGTCGACAAAGCATAATCGATCAATGCTTCATGCGTTGCTCTCTCAGCCTCTACCACCAGCAATTGTTCTTCCGCCTCAATATCCTCTGCCGTAACATAGAAATTCCTGTTTGCCTGAGGGACACGAATGACATAATCAAACGCATTGTCAGGATTGCGGTCGTAAGCAATCAGGTAGCCGTAGTCTCCAATAGGAAGACTCTGCTCAAAAGCGTCTGCAACAATGACAATTTTCTCTCCTAAACGCAGCATCGTCCTACCTCCTGAGCCAAAATCTATCATGGTTCTACTTGTTTCAACAGTCTACTAAAAAAAGATAGAGCTGTCCAGCAGAAGGAGGAGAGTTCAATGAAATTTTCCTTGAAATTTTCAGAAATGTCGAGAAAAAGCAACATTTTTCTTGTTTTTCTGTCAAACTGGGAGTTTATTTCTGGACGTTAACAGAGCAGCCCCGGCAATACACAGCACAATCAGCACGGCTGCTGAGAGAAAAGGGCCTACTCCAACTGTGCCGCTGTCTACAAGGACTCCGGCAGACAATCCGGGCAACGCAGCCAGCGTCCAGCCAAGCCGGGTTGGCAGCAGACTATAGGCAAGTGATACCCCCGCCACGAGCGCCAGGGCAAGAAACACGGCGGCAGGTCCACGAAGAAAGGAGCTGAACAGCAGTGTCAGTGAGACGCCGCAGAGCAGCCATAGCCCATAGATTCCGGTTGCAGCTGCAACCTCACCCCAGGCAAGCGGACCCATCAGCTCTTCCGTGTAATAACCGGCCCCCGCCGCGCCCAGTCCAAGTGCAATTATAAGCAGGGTCAGCTGTGCAGCCCATTTGGCGATGATAATGACCATCGGAGTAACCGGCTTGGCCATCAGCAGCTCAGCCGTTCCGCTGCTCCGTTCTCCCGCCAGTGCATTCATGCTCCCAAGCGCCAGAACCAGTATGCCAATCGTTCCATATTGGCCAAGCGCTTGCGCCATTACCGCAGTTGCCTCCGGCATTTCAAAGCTCTCCAGCATCCCTGCCGGCACATTTGCGGAAGCTTCCAGAATATCGCGCATGTAATAGGTCACAAGCGGCTGCATAATGCCCAAGATGATAAATACAATCGGTATCCAGATCAGTTTGTAGCTTCGCAGCGTCTCAAGCATTTCTTTTGAGTATAAAGTCCAGAAGCTTCTCATGAGCCCACCACTTTCATGAACAAGTCTTCCAGTGTGGAAGAGCCTGCTTCAAATTGCAGCAGCGGAATATCCAGCTTGCCAGCTTCCTGCAGAATCTCCCGCCGTGCCAGTTCTACATCGCTCACATTAAAAATGGCTTTACCTGCAGTAATCTGCGACTGAACAATAAAAGGTTTATGCACAAGGCCCTCCAGCCACCGGAATGCCTTATCCTCTTTCTCTGTATATAGTCTGATAATAGGAAGACTGTACTGTGAACGGAGATAGGATAATGTCCCCTGCTCAGCTATCACACCGCGGTTCATTAATATGATATCATCGCATATCTCTTCGGCATCATGCAGCACATGTGTAGAAAAGATGACCGTCGTCTCTTCACGGATCTCCCGCAGCAGTTCCATCACTTCCCGCCGTCCAATCGGATCAAGCGCCGAGACCGGCTCGTCAAGCAGCAGCAGCCGGGGGCGGTGCACCAGTGCCTGCGCCAGACCGAGCCGCTGCTTCATTCCGCCTGAATACCCGGAAATCCGGCGGCGCGCCGACTCGCTGAGACCTACCCGCTCCAGTGCGGCGGCCGACCTCTCGGCTGCTTCTCTGGAGCGCATGCCGCTCAGCTTCGCGGCAAAGACAACATATTCCTGTCCGCTCATCCAGTTGTAAAAAGCCGGGGATTGCGGCAAATATCCCAGTGCTTTGCGGTAATCCGCTCCCGGACGATTGCCGGCAAAGGATATCTCCCCCGACGTAGGCGGCAGCAGACCCGCAAGCATGCGCAGCGTTGTGGTCTTGCCTGCTCCGTTTGGTCCCAGCAAGGCGACACAGCGCCCGGCTTCGATCTCAAAGCTTATACCATCTACGGAGATATGTCTGCCATACCGTTTATGCAGATCGGCAACCTTAAGCAGCGGCATCAGTTCTCATTCCTTCCTGCTGTAAAATAAGCAATAGTGCCCAACAGATTGCCAAATACTATTATAATAATCCACATCCATTTCGGACCCCGCACTTTCTCCGCTCTGGCCAAAGATACCAATCCGACAATGGCCAGTAAGATCTGAAGTACAAGCAGCGGCCAAACCAAACCCCAATTCACTTTGTCCATCCCAGCATCCCCCGTTCTATTCTTCGCATACAGAAGGATCTTTCCTGACATCCTGTATTGATTAATCCCGTTTTCTTCTTCGTCTATCTGGCAGAATCACAAACAACAGATAGCAAACTGCCGGCGTGGGTATTCCGGTAAGACCCCAGATTCCCCAGAACCATGCCATGCCACCTTCGCCTCTCTTCTGCGCATCCCGGAATATCCATGTCCCCTGCAGCATCAGCACGGCAGCTAAGCAAATCCACAACCATAAAGGCACATCCTTCAGTTCACTCACTCTTCCGTATCCTCCCGCTGCAGTCTGACCCGCGAAACTCCCAGACTGCCAAGTGCCGCGAGGGGGAATACCGCCTGCAGTACCCAATAAAATACAGGGGCTGATCCCAAGGCAGTAAGAATGATACTGAGCACAATCAGAGCCAGGCACAAAAACAGCAGCAGCTCATTGCGGCTCTTACGGCGCCTGCGGAGGGTCTCGGCAGCAATGAGTTCTTCCATAACCAACAAGGATGGCGGCGAAATGTCATCAAATTGTGCATCCAAGATATTCAATTCTGCGTTCAACTGGACCAGCAGTTCATCATCATCAGGTTTCATCCTCATTCAGCTCCTTTCGCAGGTGGTTAAGGCCGGCAGACACACGTGATTTGACTGTGCCCGATGGGACTTGCAGAATCACACCGATTTCTTCATAGCTGTAACCGTAATAATGCTTCAGCAATACGGCTATCCGCTGAGGTGAGGGAATCCGGGAGAGCGCATCAAGCAGATCGCTCCATTCTATATTCCGGCTCTCAAACCGCCAGCGGATGGACAACACGCCCTGCTCCTGACGCCGCCACTCCGCTTCACGTTTCCATCTCCGCTTCCGGTCGATATATAGACGGGTAGCGATCGTGATCAACCATGAGGAAAAAGAAGAGGAACCATCATAGCTTCTAATCTTCTCCATGCATCTGACCATAGTATCCTGGGCAAGCTCCTCGGCGAGCAATGGGTCCATGGTGACCTTGATTAGGTATTTGTACAAAAAGCTGTAATGCTCCCGCAGCAGTAACGCAAGCGCCGAAGCATCGCCCTGCTGTGCCAGCTTGATTCTCTCCAGCGTCACGTCGCTCATTGTTCCCTCCATGCTTCCTTCATTCACACCTTAATACGAATAGCTATATCAATTCGTTCATTCGTGATCCAAATTATTTTGCAGCTCCCAAAGTCTCCGCCGCCAAGGCTGAACTGCACCTTTCCCTCTAGGGAAATGCCAGAATAAAGTCCGCTCCAAACCGTCTGGAGTTCTGCCAAGAGCAGAAAGCTCCGTTTCTTTCCCTTTACCGACTGCAAAGATTTCATTAGCTGTATCTGGCTTTCCATCGTCCATCTGGTAATGTATATCGTTCTTCAAGCCGCTTCCTCCCATACAATTCAACCTTTTATGTAGACAAAAAAAAGAACGCAAACCGGGATTATTCCACAGTCTGCGTACTTCGCGAGGTAAATGTTACATTTAATTAACATCATTGTAGCAACTTTGTATCTTTATGTCCATCTCTATTTTCCCGGTTCATGTCGCATCCAGGGGAATAAGGTCACTGCATGGGAACGTAAGGATTGCGGAGACGTTCAAAGCCGATGGTTGTCCGCGGACCATGTCCCGGATACACCTTCACTTCTTCATCCAGCCGGTACAGCTTCCCGCGGATGGAGTCAATTAAATCCCGCTCTCTGCCGCCGGGCAGATCGGTACGCCCGACCCCCAGCTTAAACAGCACATCCCCGGAGAACAGATCGTTTCCACACAGGAAGCTTACACTTCCCGGAGAATGCCCGGGGGTATGCATCACCCGGAAGGTGAGGCCCAGCAGCTGCAGAATCTGTCCTTCTGCCAGATCATACTCTGCAGGATCTGTGCTAATCGGAGGCGAGGCTTCCGGCCACATCAGTGAGCCGTTCAGCTTGGGACTGCTCAGCCATTCACTCTCCAGAGGATGAACATAGACAGGACATTTCTTGGCTTTGCGTATTTCATCTACGCCGCCGATATGATCGAAATGGGCATGTGTCAGCAAAATCGCTTCAATCTCCATGCCTTCTATAGCCCGCACAAGACCGGCGGGGTTCATACCGGGATCGATGATGATGCCACGCCCGGGATCTGCCCCGGTCAACAAATACGCATTGGTCTGGAGCGGCCCTAGATTATAGGAACGTATATTAAGCATAATTTAAAAGCCGGAGATCAGGCTGCGCAGCTCTCCTGCGATAACTGCGTGCGATTCCGTTCCTTCCCCGTAGGCTTGTCCCATCGCCTTGCGTACTTCGGCAATCTTGCTCTCGTAATCCGCGGCTTCGCGGTCGGGATTCTCCTGTTTGAATGCAGCCATCAGAGACTGCACATGCTCCGGACGCGGACCCCAATGACCGAGCACATAACCTCCAGTATCGGCAAAGATGACAATCGGCACCGATCTGCCGCCCATCGTCAGGAAATCATCCATGACATCCTGATTCTCTTCCAGAATCAGCACTTCAGTCTTAATCCCCGCTGTCTCAAGAATGCGGAATACAACCGGCACATTACGCACTACGTCACCGCACCAATCGGCAGCCAAGATCAGCACCCGCAGATCATCGCGATGGTTCAGGCTCTCAAAGTATTCCCGGTCACTTTCGTTATCCCAGGCAAACTTCTCATACCAGGACTCAAATGCCTGCTGATTTTTCGTCATCCCTTCCACGAACTGGCGCGGAGTAAGACCTTGACCAAATTTATGGGCTACATTCTGCTTCATACTGCACTACCTTTCTTCTTGGATTTGTACCACTTGAACAGAAAATATATAACGATAATGGCTATTGCAACGAGAATCAGCTCATGGGTGTACTTGGCCGCAACCTCGTCAATCGTTTCCCATTTGTCACCCAGAGTGTAGCCCAGGTAGACAAACAGTGCGCTCCACGGAATAACCGCGAGTGTGGTCAACAGAGTGAATTTGCCTAACGGCATACGTGATATCCCTGCCGGCACGGAAATGGCATGGCGGACAATCGGAATGAAGCGGGCCGTAAAAATAACACCGGTACCGTACTTGTTGAACCATTCTTCGGAATGATCAATATGCTTCTTCTTGATAAAAATATACTTCCCGTATTTCTCCAGCACAGGTCTGCCGCCATAACGGCCGATCCAATACACAAAGATCTGGGCAATGACCCCACCCACCGTTCCAAAAAGAACTGCGCCAAAAAAGTTAATCTGCCCTTGCGAAACCAAGTATCCGCCAAAAGCAAGCACAATCTCACTCGGTATTACTTCAATCATGAGTCCGATCATAATCCCGAAATACCCAAGACTCTGAATCCACTCAAACAACTGCGAGACCAGATCAGAAAAAAAATGCAATGCAGCTCCTCCTCCCGTATTTGCGGAATTAGGCTTAGCGCCCTTCAGGCTCAGACGAACAACGCTTCCGCTCTATGTATCCAGCTTCTTCTAGCCTATTCTAGCATATGCGGCCTTACGACTTCTACTTACGAAGATGGAATCTATGGCATTCAACAGATTGACAATTTATGAAATCAGTGCAATTATACATTTAGATAATTACTTAAATATCGAAAGGTCGGATCGAAAATGAATGAATCCTTCAAAGCGCTGGCCGATCCTACCCGGCGGCAGATCATCCGGCTGCTGCGGGAAAAAGACCGTACTGCCGGAGAAATCGCCGATTATTTTCAGATGTCAAAACCAAGCATTTCGCATCATCTTAGCGCACTCAAGCATGCCGGTCTGGTGCAGGATGAACGGAAGGGACAGTTCATTCTTTATTCCCTGGATACCACTGTGCTTGAAGAGGTGCTTGGATGGTTCCTGGAATTGACCGGCACGGGAAAAGGAAGTGCACCAGATCATTTACCTGAAGAAGACGGCAAAAGGCAACACAACCATTCTAACTCGGAGGTTGAGTAAAGATGAAAAATTTCAAATGGAAGTGGCAGGACACACTAATAGTCATTTTGGGGCTTCTTTCTCTTGGTTATGCGCTCATTAGTTATGGCAAACTGCCTGATCAGCTCCCTATCCAGTTCGGCATTACCGGAGAGGTTAACCGGTACGGGAGCAAAGGGTCGGCGATTGCACTGCTGGCATTCATGGGCCTGGCATTTCCCATTGGAATGCAGTTCATACGGAATATCGATCCCAAGAAAGAGAATTACTCGAAATTCGAAGGTGCTTATAAAATGACCCGCCTGGCTATCGCGGTGCTCGCCGATACTATACTTGTCCTAACCGTAGCCAGCAGTCTTGACCAAAATATTCCGGTCAGCAAATTAACTATGGTAGCAGTTGGCCTGCTGTTCATTGTTATTGGAAATTACATGCCGCAAGTTAAAGATAACTATTTCATCGGCATCCGCACCCCATGGACGCTGGCCAGTCCGGAGGTATGGCGGAAAACCCACCGTTTCTCAGGGTTCATGTGGATGCTGGGCGGGCTGCTGATTGCACTTGGCGCATTTATGCCAAAAATCCTGTCCATCAGTATGATTATCGCGGCCTTGCTGATCGCGACTATCATCCCGTACGTCTACTCCTGGTTCACCTCTCAGCGGATGAAGGCATAAGAGTAGGCCTGCCGGCTGCATTCCATATTGTGTAGCTGCTTGCAGTAATTTGGAGCGGCAGACGGACTTTTCTGATACCTGCTGATCAATACGCCGCTGTTGGCATCTGTACGCTGACACGGCGTTCTTCTGCTACCGGGCTGTATGCCGCAGCCAACACCTTTCTGAGCCGAAGCTCCAATGCTTCGGCTTCTGCTGTGAATCCAAACCGCCGGTCATTGTGCTGTTGTCCTTTGCGGCACTCGCTGTCCGCCTGCAAGCGGAACTGATGCAGCAGATCGAGACCCGCAGCCGCACTGGCTGTCCCTCCCGCCCTATCCCCCGCTATCAACCTGCGCTGACTCATGTCGAGGATTCCCTCAATCGCTTTTACCCTTTTGGCGGTATTATAGACATCCGCCTTCAAACTTCTGCGTATCCAGTGCAGTGCCTCTCCCGGATTACTCCCGTTTATCGACCTCTCCGCTATTTCCCATTGCACCGCAGCGTCTTCTGGCGCGTAGGCCAAGCTTCCGGTCAGCAGATCCATTGCCTCCCGGTCCGGGAGCAGCCTTGATAGACTAACAACTGCCCGGGGCTCACGGGGATTCCATTCCAGCGATTGCCGGAGCAGCGCAATGCTCCCTGCAGGGTCTGGTTCACGGGCAGCCACCCTATGTAATTCGGCCCCCTTCATTAGCTGAAAGGATAGCAAACTTAGCGCCAAGCAAAGGCACCCGGTGCAGACCGCAGCAGTAGCAGCCCTTACCCTTCGGTTCAAAACGAAGTGGCAGAGCCGTAAGCGAAGCCGCTGAGCTCTGCTCAACAAGCGAGGAAAACGCTTAGTACCGGGACTGTTGGCATGGGCGGCAGCAGGAAGAAAGTCTCGTGCCTGATAGGATGCATCCGGTCCGGTGGTGACCGCAGAGAAAGTTGCCCTTGTTCCAGATTCGGATGCCGTTAGGCACTTATTGACTGCGGCATTTGACAGAATGCCGCCTGCCGAAGGGATAACAGCTATTCCTGGAGCAGCCTTGACTGCAGTAGTGCCGGACGAGTTTTCCGCCTCCTGCCGGACCTCAGCAAGCGCGAGCGCCGGCAGGAGGAACAGCAGCAGCCAAGTAAGCCCATAACTCCAGTCGAAATCAACCGCCGCATGCAAGGCGATGACCAGCAGTGGCGGGAGCAGCCTTGGAGCGGCTGCTCCTACCACCCATCCTGCCGCCAGCAGCAGAAGCAGGACTGCTGCCAGGCCGACAATTCCCAGATTCAGCAGGAAGTCGAGATAACCGCTATGCACCTGGCTGCCTACATAGGGGCGGGACTGGGCGGCCAGGTACGAGTACCGCCAAGTCTCGCCCCCGCGCCCCAGCCAGGGCGCTTCCGCCGCGAGCTTCCAGGCATCGCGGTAATAAAGCCCGCGAGCGGCGACCGTCATAGACGGTCCGGTGATCCGCTCGCTTACCTGGACAAGGACGGCGGTGCCCGCCGCCGTCCAGCCTGCCGCCGCCAGCACCAGCATGGCGGCGCGGACTCCTCCCGCCGCGCTGATGCTGCGGCGGTACAGCCACAGGCCGGCCAGCAGCGCGCCGGCCCAGAGTCCGGCCAGCAGCAGCAGGCCGGGTAAAGGCTCTACCGCCAGCCCGGCACGGGCCAGCTGGCGGTAAAGCAGCGCCGCGGCAGCCAGAGGCGCGGCGCCGGCGGCAAGCAGCGGCGCGAGGAGCCGCCGCTTCCAGAGCAGAACGGCGGCGCTGGCGCAAGCCGCAGCCAGCCAAGCGCCGCGCGACTCGCTGAGCAGCAGCGCGGCGGCGTACGGAAACAGCGGCAGCATCCGCAGCAGCAGCTTCGCGTTGCTTATTATAGCAGCAGGCTCACCGTGTTCTTGCTCCACCAAAGCTACTGTACGCGCCAGCGTCTGCTCATCTTCTTCACGCCCCTTCTCCTGCTCCACTTCTCTGTAGGCCCTGCCGCGACTGGAACTAAGTTTCTTATCCTCAACTACATGCCGTTCCTCCCGCATCACTTCTGTGTAAGCTCTACCTAACCAGCATCTTGTTCTCGCATCCTCCGATACATGCTGTTCCTCCCGATTCTCATCTCTGGCTCTGCCACGACTGGATCTGGTTCTCCCCTCCTCAGTTTCACATCCCTCCTCCCGCTCCCCTTGCGTATTTCCCAAGCCCGCATAGGCTTCCTTAGGCAGCACTGGCGCTCCCCTTACGGCACTGCCCTCATCCGGCCATTGAACTTTCCCGCGCTTCTTGTCCGTTTCCGCTGCATCCCGGCAGGCAGCGAGCGCAAACAGACGCTCCAGCAAAAAAACAGCCATTACTGCACCGAAAGCATTAGGATACTCTAGCAATCCCCCCAGTCGGGCACCTGTAGCACTGACCTCCGTTGATGTGCTGTAAGCTATCGCAAAAGGAAGATTCAGTCCTCCACAGACGGCTAACAAGGCACTTATACTAATAAGCATGCCCAGCAAGCTCCACACTGCGTTAAGAAAACGTGCTCCCCAACGATGGCCTGCACAATAATAAGCGCAAAAAGCAAAGCTGGCGTAAAGGCCACAGCGCAGCAGCTCATTCAAATTCCCCTGGGCTGATAAAGGTCCGCGGTGCCAGTGAATACCGTAGAGCGCAAGGATGGCAAGAGGACAGATCAACAACAGCGCTGCTGCACTTCTATTGGCTCTGCGATTCCCGTAAATGCTAAGCAGGCTGGCTGAAGGCCCGCGCAGACTCGCTGCAATCAGCCATAACCCGGGGAATACAGCACACATGAGATACCATACCGTCAGAAACGGGTACATTTCCCCGGCAAAGAATAACCCGCGCAGCAACACACCTGCCGTAACAGCAGCCAGCACCAAACCTGTACCAACAAATACCATTGCCGCCACCAAACGCCGCTCAGCCATGCCACTATGCATTTCAACTTCCTCCGTAGAATTCAAGTTCTCTTTAGTCTTACCAGATTTGTCCTGAACCAAAAGGAAAACACAAAACAGGACGGCTGCCTCCAGATGGAGACTCACCGTCCTGCTTATTTATCGCGGTTATATCGTTAATGCCGTTATGACGTTAATGGCGTTAATCCCGTGATGATGTTAATGGCGTTAATGACATTCAGAACATATGCGATGTATGTTCAGCAAAAATTTTCCAAATTCCTTGGTGATTGTATTTCGTACATTAGTATTTGTAATTGGGCGAACGAAATCAGATTCTATTGCAGTTTCTGCAGTCAGAAGAGCAGAATCTCGCCATATCCGCAACATTTACCGGATTCCAGTGTAGAAAGTGCAACAGATGGCCATTTCGGGGCAATTTCAGCTCATTCTATTGCAGATTCTGCAATGAAAGCATTACGGTGATACCATTTGGTATCACCGTAGTGTATTGATTTCGGACATATGCCATTCGGTCAGCAGCTCACATTCTTCCGATTTGCTTATTGGCAGGCTTCAGCTGAATACAGCTCGTAATGCCCGGTTTATCCCTGCGCAAGAGCTTCCGCAGGCAGCAGGTCGGCGCAGACGCGTTCAAGGTACGGCTTAGCACCCAGGAAATCACGGAATGCGCTGTATTCGCGCCATTTGACGGCATTGTCGCCGCTTGTGCTTTTGACGGCCCGGATCAGGATGTTCTTCGGCGTATGCTCCATGTCGATGAACTCCAGCAGCTGGCTGCGGTAACCCATCAAATCAAGCAGCTTCGCCCGGATGGCATCAGTGGCGAGTGCAGAGAAACGTTCCTTCAGAATTCCGTGCGAGAGCAGCGGGCTGAGCACCTCGTTCTCCACCTGCCCAAATAGCTCATGCTGGCAGCAAGGCACCGAGAGAATAACCGATGCGCCCCAGCGCACCGCTTTTTCCAGTGCAGCATCCGTAGCCGTATCGCAGGCATGCAGTGTCACAACCATGTCCACCTGGTCCAGCTCGTTGTAATCGGCTATATCACCGACCAGGAAACGCAGTTTATCGTAACCCAGCCTCGACGCCAGCGCTCCGCAATGTTCGATGACATCGGCTTTCAGGTCAAGCCCGACAATATTCAGCTCCCGCCGCTCGCGGACAGCCAAATAATGATACAGCGCAAACGTCAAATAGGATTTGCCGCAGCCAAAATCAACAATCGTCAGCGGCCGGCCGGTTGGTAGATCACCCAGCACATCCTCAACCATCTCCAGGAAGCGGTTGATCTGGCGGAACTTGTCGTATTTTTTGGCCAGTACCTTGCCTTCGCTGTTCATAATTCCAAGCTCCACCAGGAACGGGACTGGCTCTCCCTCGTCCAGCACATAACGTTTGCGGCGGTTGTGGGCCAAGTCTGGCACCTCCTGCTTGCTGGCCGATTTGGTAAGAATAGAAACCTTGTATTTTTTACTGATCAGCACCTGGTAATCAGCTTCCACAGTGCAGATCAGCGCTTGCCGGAAGGTAGCTCTCAAGAGTGACATCATTTCTTCCGCAGCAGTGTCTGCCGGAATATTGCGGTGTTCCACTTTGGGGCCGATGGTATAGGCAAACTGATAATGCAGCTTGCCTTTTAGCTCAACCGGTTTAATCTGCACCTTGCTGTATGCAACTTCGCCTTTGCTGCGCAGTTGGCTTAAGGTTGCCGTAATCAGGGTACGGCCATTTATCACTTGATCAATCAGAGTTTTCAAAGATTCCACAGGGTACATCTCACTTTCGCAATCAAAATGGAGAGCAGGCTCTCCTGAATATCACTACATTATAGCATGTCCTGCTATACGATATCATAGCAGCTCGCCAACTCCTCCGGCAGGTACATGAAACTGTCCGCTAACCATGGTCACGGCCCGGCCCGATAAAGTCACGAGATCCTGACTCACTTCAAGCTGCAGCATCCCGCCACGCACTGAAGCCTGATATGCAGTCAATTGTGTGCGGCTTAACCGGCCGGCCCAATAGGGAGCCAAGGCGGTATGCAGCGAGCCGGTAACGGGATCTTCATTGACACCAATGCCCGGGGCAAAAAAACGCGATACAAAATCAATACCATCCGCAGCACATTCTGCGGTAACCGCGACAGCCCTTGGCTGGAGCTTGGCCACCTGGACAAAATCCGGGCAGAGTCCCCGCACCCTTGTCTCATGATCCAGACGCACCAGCACGTTGTCTGCATACCGCACGGTTTCCAGTACATGTGCCCCCTCAAGACCCAGCGCTGCCGCCAGCCCGGCTATCGGAGGTGAAGCTGTAATTTCATATGGAGGAAAATAGAGTGAAATCATCTCTTCTGATTTCGTTGCCCGCAGTAACCCGCTGCGTGTGTAGAATCTCGCTTCTTCGTGGGAACCCAGCCGCCCGGTTTCCCACAGGACATGCGCACTGGCCAAAGTGGCATGACCGCACAGATTCACCTCCACCGCAGGCGTAAACCAGCGCAGACGGTAGCCATCCTGCTCCGGCCACAGAAACGCCGTTTCGGACAGATTCATTTCCGCAGCCGTTTTGGCCATGAAGGCCTCATCTGCGGGATTTTCCAGCAGGCAGACGGCTGCAGGGTTTCCCGTGAACGCCTTGTCTGCAAAAGCGTCTACAATAAATAGAGGGGTATTCAAGAAGGTTTCATCTCCTTTGCCGCTTCAGCGGTAAGTTTATTCCACTCCTCCTGCCCTTGCCTAACCTCTGCCAGTGGAAGATCACCAAGCTCCAATGCTTCAGGTGGCAGCAGCAGCAGCCGGCCGTACAGCTCTCTTCCCTCAGCTGTAACATCTATTCCCTGTTCCCACAATCTGTACAGACTATCCTCGGCCTTGCCGTAGCGTCCGATTGATTCCATATAGGGCAGGAGCAGCCGTTCTGTCTTCACCGGAAGAAGATAACCTTCGGTTTCCTGTAAAAGTTCATCGATTTCCTTCGTCATCTGCAGCAGCTCCCGATCAGCACCGTATTGATCGGCGTACAAAAACAGATGCAGCGACCGTATAAACCTGAACAATGCAGCATCCTTATTGCCGCCGGCACTGTAGATGCCGCCTTCTTCTTTTAATAACCGCGCCACGCCTTGAAGCTTGTCGGACTCAATTACGCCGCCCAGGCGAAACATATCTATAATATCCTCTACGGACAATGAGTTTAAAAGGCGGGAGTTCAGGCGAAAATGCCGGTTCAGCAGCTCATCCACTTCCCATAATGCCTCTGTGGTCTTCTTCTCCTGCTTCAATGTGAGCACCTTGGCAACCATTGCCGACATATCCTCGATCATCCGGACGATATAATCTCTTCGGAACATCCTGCACACCCCTCTCCAATACTATCCTGCCATGATTCCTCAGCAAGTTAAACCAATGATGATTGCAGTTATTTTACAACAATCTTAAACCATTCCACCGCTCCGTGCCACCACTCCGTACCATGCCTTGGAATTCCTTGACAAAAAAACAAAGCATACCCTATAATAACCTCACTGGTCTTATCGATCTGGATTCCAGATCAATCTGAAATACAGAATGAAGAGCATTGAATGAATTGCAGAGAAATTGAGGTTGCACGGGTAGGAGGAATAGACATGAATGAAGACAATCCCGGCCATAGTCAGCCGGAAACGGAGAACTGCCTGGAACAACTGCCGGTTCGTCAAGACCGGGACAAAGATCAGCAACAGCAGCAGGAAGCAGACTCTATCCAACCTCTGCAGGTTACACCAGAGCAGAACAAGCTGCTGGAAAGTGCGCTGCGAATCAAGATTATGCATGCGCTGGCAGATGAACCGCTAACCTCCAAGCAGGTTGCCGAGAAGCTGCACAAGACACCCGGCAATATCCACTACCATATCATCAAGCTGTTCGATGGCGGACTGCTGGAGCTTGTCCGTACGGAAACAGCCGGAGGCATTATCCAGAAATTTTACCGCTCCAAAGCTACCTTCTTCCGCTCTGAGAACTTCAGCAGCTTCCAATTCCGCAAAGAGGATACAGTGGAGCATTTCGTTACAAGACTATCCTTGTCACCCAGTGAGCTGAAGGCTTTCCAGCAAGAGATGATGAAGTTCATTTCCGCCTGGGAATCGAAAGTCACCCATGGAGAGGAATACGGTATCGATGTCATTATCGGCCGCCTGCATACAGATGCCCTTATAGAACCGGAGGATGGTCCCTAAATGATCCCTACTGCTGCACCCGAACATACCAAAAACAATCCGCTGCGCCGATTTGCCGAACCCTTTGCCAAATCACGGACTTTCCCCTTTTTGTGGCTGGGAAATTTGATTTCCGTCCTGGGCAGCTCGGTGACCATGGTCATTCTCCCGGTTATGGTCTACTCCCTTACTGGATCAACAACAACCATGGGTTTCGTAATGGCGATTTATATGCTGCCCAATGTGATTATGCTGCCGATTTCCGGGCATATTGTTGACCGCTACGACCGGGTCAGGATTATGATGATTGCCGATATCGCCCGTTTTGCCGTCATGATCATAACAGCCCTGCTGGCTTTGACCGGTCTATTGACTGTTCCGCTGCTCTGTATATTTGTAGGTGCTTATGGTCTGTTTGACGGTCTGTTCCGTCCCGCCTACGCTGCCGTCCAAGCCTCCGTGTTCACTCCGGATATCCGGGTTGCCGCCAACTCACTGTCGCAAATGACTATACAGATGGTTCGTTTAATCGGCCCTTCACTCGGAGGACTGCTTATCACCTATCTCTCGGCTGGGGTTGGTTTTGGGCTCGATGCTTTTACTTACCTCTTCTCCCTGGTCTGTCTCGTCTATTTGCGCAAAGCGCTGATGCCTAGAACACAGGCTGCAGTGTCTGCAGCCTCGTCACCTCAGGCACTTGAAACCGCCGCAGCTGCGGCAGCCTCTCCTCATAACGACTGGAAAGAGGATTTCAAAGAAGGCATTGCTGTATTGCGCAGCAATCCCTGGTTATGGATCACCATCCTCGCCTTCTGCTTCATCAATATTTGTTACGCCGGCGTCACCAGCATCCTTGTGCCGTGGCTTTTCAAAGTTCATCATGGCTGGGAGCCATATGTATACGGGCTTGCCGGTACATTCTCCGGTGTCGGAGCCATTCTGGGCGGGCTGATTATCGGCATGAAGCAGAGATGGAATCACCGCGGCATCATCGCCTACGGAGGAGCATTTCTAGGCGGCCTCGCGTTGCTTATCCTGCCGTTTGTTACTAGCCCTGCGGCAGCTATTGCCTTGTTCGCCCTTGAGGGATTCGGCCTCATGGTCTTCATCCTCATCTGGGAGATCAGCCTGCAGGAGCTTGTTCCGCAAGAAGCCTTCGGACGTGTAGCCAGTCTTGATCTATTCGGCTCCTTCGCCTTGCTGCCCGTCGGCTATATCCTTGTAGGCTGGCTCGCCGATCTTATAGGCGGTGTAGCTACGATTGCCATTTTCTCCGGACTTGGCATGGCCTGTATCGCTCTTGTTCTATGTGTTCCTGCTATCCGCAAGTTCAATTAAACATTTTCAGCGTAAAGAGAATTTTATAAAAAGGCAGCACCGCGTCAATAGACGGATGCTGCCTTTTTATGTAAGTGAATTGTTTTCTTCACCCGTTATTTATGAGCTCTCAAGTATCGGTTATTTCTTAACTTGCGCAAGCACGAAGTCTTTAATAATTTCTGATAAACGTTCCGGCGCTTCATACATACTCATGTGGCCTGCTCCGGAAATCGTTGCCTTGGTTACATTCGGCTTATCGGACGTAAAGGTCCGCTCGGCAGGAATCAGACCGTCTTCCGCGCCGGCAACGAGCAACACCGGCAGTGCGGTAGCCGAAATGACATCACGGCGGTCAGGGCGCTCGCGCATGGCTAGTGCGGCACCGGCCGCGCCTTGCGGAGGTGTTCTATAGCCGATTTCCTTCGCCCGCTGCAACAGCTGCGGTGCTGCAGCAGGAGCGAAGAGTCCAGGCACCAGTCCGTCCACAAACGTAGTAATTCCATCGTTCTGGATCGTACTGACACTTTTCAGGCGTTTCTCCCTGGCTTCTTCACTATCAGGATAACCCGTGGAGTGAATCAGTCCGAATCCCTTCAAACGTGAGGCATGCCGCTGGGCAAAGGACAGCGTTATGTAGCCGCCAAGCGAATGACCCAGCAAGTAACATTCAGGGATTTCCAGCGCATTCAGCAGGGAAAGAACATCATCGGCCATCTGATCGATGCTGTAAGCTCCGAGCGGAGCATCCGAAACTCCGTGGCCGCGCAAATCCGGTGCGATCACCCGGTAGCTTCCGCTAAGATAAGGGATGACCTGCTCCCAATATCCGGAGCTTCCGCAAAAACCGTGCAGCAGTACGATAACGTCGCCTTCGCCTTGATCACTGTAACAAATATTGGTTCCATCGCATCGAACGTTTTCCATGGGCTGATTCCTTCTTTCTATGTAGTAGCTACACAAGGTATACCGATGAGTCTGCAATTAAATGGAATGCCATTTGCTTGTCTTAATTATTTAAGCAGAACCGCCCGTCTTGAAACTTCTCTCCTCTATTTCAACCCAAAGCCTTCTGCCGCAGCTGTGGCAATCTCTCCAGCCATAACCATTACCCTGTGCAGCGGCGTCGTCTGCAGGGTCCGGTAAGGGCGGGGTCCGTTAATATCGACAATTGCCGCAAGACTATAATGCCCGACTGCCGGCAGACTCACACCGACCGACTGCGCTGGCTGCAGCGGCTCACTGGCTGCAAAATAACAGCCCAGTGCCGCCGGCGGTCCAAGACAAGCATCAATGGCAATAATTATCTGCCCTACGGGAATCCCAGATATCCGGTTGACGAGAGTATCCGCATCGCAAGGCGATGGAAGCGTGCCTACAACATTCGGGAAGCCATGCTCCACCAGTCTGCTTCCGGTCAGCGGTCCAAGGGCATCCCCTGTGGAGCGGTCGGTACCGATGCACAAGAATGTAACCTGCTCTGCCGAGTGATGATCCGCAATGCTTTGGAAGAAGGTAATCAGCCCGGCCGCGTCTTTTTTAACCCGTTTTCTGCTCTCCTGCTCCCTGATCGCCAATTCCTGACTCCCTCCTGTCTATATAAGTTGAACTTTAGATTTACCGAGCCGGCATAGAACGCAACTGCGGTGAATGTTTGGACTTCCGGCCGCTGTTGTCTACAGATTTCTTGATTTATACCGCTATGTGCGGTTGAAATCCGCAGACTGCTTATGCTTTCGAAGCGAGCTTTCCTACGGAAAGCTTTCAGGCGGTCGCTATCGCTCCTACAGTTCCAAACTTCCCCTCCGCTGCTTTTGCCTCTAGGTAGTTCTTTAGTTCATCTTATATAGAAACCTTCGTTTATTTCTTTTAATTTAACATGATTTAGATGAAGCCAACAAAAAAATGGTGTTTCCTTCCCCAATCATGATAGAATATTTGAATCCAAACACAGAGAGGACTGTTTAACCCCATGGATTTATCGCAGCCCAGCCAGGAAAATGTGGAATATATGATCGAGGGCATCAAGACCAAGCTGAAGATGGCCAGCGCCGCAGCCATGCAGGCTTCTGCTTTCTCAGTGAACAACTATGAGGATATTCTTGATATTTATGAAGTTGCCATGAGCAGCGAGCGGCTCAGCATCTCGCAGGTGGAGGCGCTTGTCTCCGAGCTTGGACGCCTGCGTAAGAAATAGAAACAAGTGGAAACGGCTTCGCCGTCCTCAAAAGGGCGGTATCCGTTTCAGCGAGAAATAGAAGAATAATTTATAGCGCGAAGCATATAAATTATTATATTTTTCAAATAACCTGTCATGCAGAGGAGCTCCTTGCCTACGATTCCATCCGTGCGGATGGCCGTCAGGCAAGGAGCTCCTTTAGGATTTATTATGCTTACAAGTACAATGCAACGGGCAAGATTTAACGCTTACGGCAAATCAATCAGTATGAGTTCCGCTTCGCCCTCACTGCCAATGCTTTTGATCGTCAAGTCACAACCCTTGCGGATACGTGCGGCATCGCCTGGTTTCAGCTGAAAAGTTCCATCTGAGCAAGAGATCTCTACATCCCCGGAAATAAGGAAGATGTGCGTCCGCCTGTCTTCTTTTTGCGCATAATGAAGCTCCCTGTTCGTGTCCAGCACCGATAGATAGACAGTTGCATCCTCGCCCACCTTCAATGTGCCTTCCTCACCACTCCCCGAAACGACTGGCAGCAGCGTGTTGCTCTTGAACTCACGCGGGAAAAACTTTGCATCCCAGTTCGGCGCTAGCCCCGGTGTGCTAGGAAGCAGCCAGATTTGCAGAAACCGCACATTGTCGCTTTCCGAAGGATTGGTCTCCGAATGATTAACCCCGGTTCCCGCACTCATGACCTGAACTGTGCCTGCCTGAATATCCGCATGATTGCCGAGGTCATCCTGATGCTTCAGTACCCCGGAAACGACATAGGTGATAATCTCCAGATCATGATGCGGATGCTCATGCATCCCTTGTCCCGGTTTCAGCTCATTGTCATTGTGTGCGAGCAGCGCACCAAAGTGCGCATTGCTGGGATCATCATAATCGGCAAAGGAAAAACTGAACTCACTGTGAATCCATTCTCTATTCGAAGTATGTCTTTCTGCTGACGTAACTACTTTTATCATAACCATGCACCTCCAAAGATGTTGGAACCTTCTCCGTGCTTAACGGGTCGAAACCGCTCTTCGATTTAAATTGTTATAGGCGCTTTAATTAAGTATTTCTTACCCTGTTCCTTTCCCGCTCAATCATTAATGATTACTCCGAAAGAAGCAGGACGAGTAGGAAAGAACACACAATTTACTATCAAGTGTGAACTTTCGTATTTCCGCATGAGGATATTTGTAAAGCTCCATATTTCGTTGTTTTTAATAGGAAAATCTCCCTTTGTTCACGTATCCTGCTCTAGTCTCCCCCATTCTTCTCCATGCTTGTCTGCTGTTTCAGCCTATACGCCAACGTTTATATACCAAGTAAGATACTTCAGGCTATCCTGAATTCGAATGACGGCAGCCGCCTAATTTCGGAATACCATAATCTAATGAGGAGTGATTAATCATGAATAAAGCAGAAACGGAACATCCGGTAGAAAGCGGAAGCACTTTTTTCAAAGGAATCTTTATTGGGAGTTTGCTCGGCGCTGCCGCTGCGCTGTTGTTCGCCCCTAAGCCCGGCCGTGAAATGCGCAGTGACTTGTCTGATAAGCTTACGCTGGCTACAGACAAAACCAAAGAGGTTGCAGGTGTCGTGACGGACAAGACCAAAACAATTGCGACTACGGTTGGGGAAAAAGCGACCGATCTCGCAAGCACCGTATCGGCCAAAGCCTCCGACATCTTCACTACCGTAAGCGACAGCAAACAGCAAATTGCTGCCACCTTGGCGGAAACAGGCAAAAAACTGGGCGATTCCATCAGTGAAGTCTCCGAAAATGTTGCTTCTGACGTAAAAAATGCGTCTAAAGATGTAGCAGAGGAAGCGAAGAATGTAGCCGATGAGGCCAAAGCATCCTCTAAAGAGGTAGCTGATGAAGCCAAGGATGCCAAAGAGGAAGTAAAAGCGTCTTACAAGTCTTCTTACTAAACTGCGGTGATTCGCGGCTTGATCTAAATTTGAGAACAGCCAGCTCACCGCAGCTGGCTGTTGTTATGAGGAATGCAGCTTCTTCTTCGAAAGAAGCTGCATTTTTATCAAAGCCCTTATACGGCTAAGGAAAGCAGGGACGCCTTATGGGAGATGCAGGCAGCAAGACCAAAACCTACGAAGTCGAAGAGCATCCCTTTGAATTGCGGCATGAAGTTAAACGGCTGAACGCAAGGCTCGACAAAATTGCCGATTCACTGGAAAAATCCGAATTCAAGGATATTCTTGAGAATTATACGGACCCCAAAAAGCGGATTATTACGAATCTTATGGCCGGGATATCCCGGGGTCTCGGACTTTCACTCGGTACATTCGTGATCCTCGGCTTACTGGGTTACATTCTCAGCCTGTTTCTTGATGTACCCGTTATCGGTGAATATCTTGGAGAAATCAAAAAGTATATTGATGCCAACAGTTGATGCCAATAGCTGATAACATCGTTATCCACCCCGCTAAGCAGTTTGTTCAGCAGACTGCTTAGCGGGGCGGATGTGTATGTCCGCTTCAGGCTGAATACAAACAAGCAGAAGGATAATTTATAGCGTGAAGCAAATAAATGCTTATATTTAAAAAAAGACATACCCTTCCCCGGCGGGGATAAGGCATGTCCTAATCTTGGGGACTAGCGATAACAATCAATAGGAGGAGTTCGCCATGATCTGTTTCAGCTTCTCGGTGGCCCGCTTCTGGATCCGTGAGACGCTCATTTGTGATACACCGAGCTTCTGCGCGATGGCACGCTGCGACTGACCGTCCTGGAACGCCAGCAGCAGCACCTGCTGCTCTTGCTCCTTAAGCTGGCCCAGCGCCTGCTGGAGATCCATACGTTTCTCTACAGTCTCATAATCGTTGGCTTCGGAGCTGATCAGCTCGCCGAGCGTAGCGCCCGTCTCCTCTTGCGAGAGGGGCGAATCCAATGATACGTAATGATAACATTCCCTGCCGGCCAGTACTTCCACAGTTTCTTCCACAGTAAGATCAAGATAATGGGCGATCTCTTCCACAGCAGGAGAACGTTCCAGCCTGATGGTAAGTTCATCAATGGCCTGCTGCACAAGGGCGCCTTTCTCTTTAATCCGTCTTGGGACCTGTATGTACCAGGATTTATCCCGCAGGAAATTTTTCATATGCCCGATCATGCTCTTCATCGCATACGGCTCAAACGGAATGCCCAAGCTGATATCGTACTGCTGCAGTAGCCGGATAAGCGCCATCTGCCCAACCTGATACAGATCTTCATAAAGATCCGGACGGTTGCGGGCAATTTTCCCGGCAGCCATCTTCACCATCGGCTCATATTTCTTGATCAGCACGGTGGCAATTTCATTATCCTTGGTCTGCTGATATTCCCAGATCAAACTTACTGCTTCGTTCATGGACTCTGGGGGAGTCACTTTATCACTCATACTTTCTCCTCGCTGAAATTAAGCCGCTTAGTCAGGGTAACGACTGTCCCTCTCCCTGCTTCACTCACGACGCTTACGTCATCCATGAGCGCTTGCATTAAATAAAATCCCAGTCCGCCAACCTGAACATCATTCAGCTCTTTATCATGCAGCGTTATGCGTCCGTCGGGCGAATCCAATTCGTCAAAGCTCTCCCCTTCATCTTTGACGGTGATGGACAAGGCACTTGTACCTACTTCAAAGATTACATCGACCAAACCATCTTCTTGGCCGTACGCATATAAAACAGAGTTATTACAGGCTTCCGAAACCGCTACCTTCATATCCTCAATATCTTCATAGGTAAAACCCATTTTTGAGGCAATGCCATATAAATTCAGTCTAACGATATCGACATATTCTGCACTCGCAGGTAACTGAAGAACTACTTTTTGCACGTCATCACTCATCCTTAGTTCGATCCTTTCCTAGTGGGAATTCTCTTGGGGGGCAAAAAACTTAGAAATACCGGTCATATCAAACAGCTTCTGGATTTGCGGCGGAACTTCTTCAACGGTAAACTTAACGTCCATCCCGTGTCTTGCTTTGAGGATCGAGAGCAGGATTCCAATACCGGTGCTGTCAATATATCTCAAGTCTTTCAGATTAATAACGAGGTCAAGCCCCGTATCTCCCACAAGCGGCTCCATGACCAAACGGAAATCGGGAGCAACAGACAAATCTAGTTCTCCAATCAGGGAAACCGTACAAACGCTGCCTTCAGTTTCGGTTTTTGCATGGAACTTTTCGCTTTTATGTGTATTCATAGACAACTCTCCTGATTAAATGTTTTCTTTACCAATAACCCTAAAGACCTAGGTTTGAAACAAAATAACTAATTCTGCATCATTGGAAAATACTGGTTCATGTTTTGAAAAGGGTTTTATTTCGCCCATTGACGTGACTATCCTGTCTTGAATAACGGGCAATAATTTGTTTAATGCTGCTGAGCTTCAGCGGCTTGCTGATATAACCATCCATGCCTGAAGCCATGCAACGGTTCTGGATACCCTCCATGACGTTGGCCGTCATCGCGATGATGACTGCTTTCTCGGAGGATGGCCCATGACTGATCCGGATTTTGGAGGTCGCCGTCAGACCGTCCATGACCGGCATCTGCAGATCCATAAATATAAAATCATAAGCATAGTTTATTGCCAGCTCCACCGCCTGGCTGCCGTCCTCGGCGACGTCGGCGTCATAACCCAGCTTATCCAGCATGCTGACCATAAGCCGCTGATTGATCGGGTGGTCGTCTACAACCAGGACTTTTCTCCGCCATCTCTGGTTATCCACGTCTTCATACGGCTCCACCTCTTGAAATCCCCTTGCCAGCTCATCCTCAGGCAACGCTGCCTGAATGGTGAATACAAAGGTCGCCCCTTTCTCCTCCATCGATTCTACGCGTATGTCGCCGCCCATCATCCCGACAAGGGATTTGCAGATTGCCAGCCCGAGGCCGGTTCCACCGTATTTGCGAGTCATAGAAGAATCAAGCTGGGAAAAAGGCTTGAACAGACGGTCACATTTTTCCGGAGAAATCCCGATGCCCGTATCCTTCACGGTAAATTCAACTACCAGTTTATTATCAGCTGTTGGCACGCTGGATGCAACAAGGTAAACTCCGCCTTGATTGGTAAACTTCACCGCATTGGCGACTAAATTGATTAAGACTTGACGCAAACGGGCCATATCTCCGTAGATCAGCTTTGGAAGATTCTGATCAATGAAATAGGCCAACTCCAGGTTTTTCTTTCCTGCTTCGGCAGAAAACAAGCTAAATACCTCCTGAACGGTGGTCTGTAGCTCAAATAACTGCTCTTCCATTTCCATCTTGCCGGATTCCATCTTCGTGAAATCAAGGATATCGTTAATGACCGTAATCAGGGTATCGGCGCTTTTGCGGATAATCTCCGTATACTCCTTCTGCTCCGGAGCCAGCTCCGTTTCCATCAGCAGGTCAATCATACCCACCACACCGTTCATCGGCGTGCGAATCTCATGGCTCATCATAGCCAGGAACTCGGTTTTGGCATTAGCGGCAATCTCCGCCGCTTCCTTAGCCTTAACCAGCTCTCCGTTGATTTTCTCCAGCTCCTGCGTCTTTTGCTGCAGCAGCATAGACTGCATCTGATGTTTCTTGTTAGTTAAGTGCATGTTAACGAAGCCCTCAATCTTAGACTTCAAGATCTGCGGAATGAAGGGTTTGACCATATAATCAATAGCCCCGGCAGAATATCCCGCGAACAGATGCTCCGCCTCTTTGCTGTTGGCAGAGATAAAAATAATTGGAATATCCTTCGTCTTTTCTCTGGCTTTGATTAATTTGGCGGTTTCAATACCATCCATACCCGGCATTTGTACGTCCAGCACAATCACCGCAAACTCATATCTTAACAGACATCTCAGCGCTTCTTCACCGGAATTGGCTTTGACAAGCTTATAGTGTTGACTCTCAAGCACAGCTTCAAGCGCCAGCAGATTTTCAGGACGGTCGTCAACCAGCAATATATGAATTGGTTCTTGAACCCCCATAGGCCCCTCCTATCCCGCTATTTGTTCTTACGATAGATTTTTTCTACTCTATCCAGTGGTTCGTAGCTGTCGCTATACTTGGTGAAGTGAATAGATTCTTTGGAACCGAGCACCAGGACTCCGAACCGGCTGAGGCTCTCATAGAACAAGCCGTGCACATGGTCGCGAAGTTCATCATTGAAATAGATCATGACATTCCGGCAAAAGATGACATTAAATTCGTTGAATGAGGTGTCTGTTGCCAGATTATGCTCTGCAAAGATAATATTTTTACGCAAGTACGGCTGTAGAATGACTGAATTGTATTTCGCTGTATAATATTCAGAGAATGCGCGGGTCCCGCCCGCCTCCATATAATTCTTGGTATACTGCTTCATCTTACCGATCTCATATACGCCTTCCTTAGCCTGCTGCAGCGAGCGTTCGTTCATATCAGTGGCATAGATGCGCGCCTTGTCGTAGAGCCCTTCCTCGTGCAGCAGAATCGCCATGGAGTATACCTCTTCGCCAGTGGAGCAGCCTGCATGCCAGATCCTGATATAAGGATAAGTCCTCAGCAACGGGATCACCTTTTGGCGGAAAGTTAAAAAGAGGCCTGGATCCCGAAACATTTCCGTCACGGGGATGGAAAGGCTGTAGACGAACCGTTCAAAGCAGGCGCGGTCATGCAGCACCTTCTCCTGCAGCGCAGATATGCTCGGCACATTCTCGGCATGGACGTGATGCCAGATACGCCGTTTCAAAGAAGGCATGGCGTAATTTCTGAAATCATATCCGTACAAGCGATGCACGCCGCTCAGAAGCAGCTCAATTTCAATCTGCTCCAGCTCCTGCTTGCTTCCCGATTGGGTGAGCTCCTCATCATATCCCCGTTCCATAGCTGTCATGTTATCAAGGCTCCCTTGCATTTGCCGTATTTCCGGTCTCTTGTTTGTTGGTGCTGTAATGCTATTACCCCAAATTTACGCTTACGAATACAACCAAACGCGCATTAAAGAAAGTAGCTGATCGGTACCGATCGGTTTCTTCATATAATCCGAAGCTCCCGCTTCAATACACTTGGCCCGGTCTTCCTTCATCGCCTTGGCCGTAAGCGCGATTATTGGCAATTTATGATACTGCGGCATCTGGCGAATCCGGCGCATCGCCTCATATCCGTCCATTTCCGGCATCATCATATCCATGAGCACGAGATCAAAATCTTCCTGTTCGACCAGCATATCGAGTGCTTCACGGCCATTCTCTGCGAACTTCACTTCCATGTGGTATTCTTCCAGCACACTGGAGAGGGCAAATACGTTGCGGATATCATCATCCACGAGTAAAATCTTTTTCCCTTCAAACAGTTCTTCTTTATTGTGCAGCTTTTGCAGAATTTTACGCTTATCCTCCGGAAGATTAGCTTCCACCCGGTGGAGGAATAGGGTAGTCTCATCCAGCAGTCTCTCCGGCGAGCGCACATCCTTGATAATGATCGACTCGGCATATTTCCGCAGCTGCGTCTCTTCCTTGCTGTCCAGATCCTTGCCTGTGTAGATAATGATCGGCAGATCATTCAGTTCCTCATCATCGCGGATCTGATCAAGCAGTTCGAAGCCGTTCATATCGTCAAGCATCAGGTCAAGAACCATGCAGTCGTATTTCTGCTTACGCAGTTCACCGAGCGCTTCTTGTCCGGTTGAAACCGCCGTAATGGCGACATCATCATGGCCGATAAGCTCCATAATGGAACGGCGCTGAATTTCATCATCCTCGACAATCAGCAGATGCTTCAGGGTACTGGCTGTGTAGCTCTCAATTTGTGAGAATGCCCGCTCCAGTGCCTGCCGGGTCGAAGGTTTTCTCAAGTAAGCCATCGCGCCCATCATTAGGCCCTGCTTCATCTCATCATTTACAGAGATGACATGAACAGGAATATGCCGCGTTTGTGATGCGCCCTTGAGCTCTCTGAGTATCGCCCAGCCGTCCATAACCGGCAGCTGGATGTCCAGAATAATCGCATCCGGCAGATGGGATTTAGCCATTTGCAGCCCGATATCCCCCTGCAGCGCCACCAATCCCTTGAAACCGCGTCCGCGGGCCATATCGAGCAATATTTTGGCAAAGCTCTCATCATCCTCAACAATAAGCAGAACCTTATCGTTTGCCGTCAAATTCTCACGGTCATCCTCAACTATCACTGGGTGAAGCGGGGCAGGTATGACATCTCCGGATTTAGCAGGTTGTAGTTCCTCCACGTATTCTGCCAGTGTCGCCGCCTCTTGGGCCGCCGCCACCTCAACTGCCCCTGGAAGCAGGCTGTAATTCCCTTGGACCGGCAGATACAGCGTAAACGTGCTACCTTGCCCCTCACGCGACTCCAGCCCGATGGCCCCGCCCATCAGCCGTGCTAACTCACGGCTGATCGACAAGCCAAGACCGGTGCCGCCATATTTGCGGCTGGTCGTCCCATCCACTTGCTGGAACGCCTCAAATACGATATCTGTCTTGTCTGCAGGAATCCCGATACCGCTGTCTTTCACAGCTATGGAAATATACTCATACTCCGGCGGAAGGAAGGACGGTAATTGAGCAGGCACTGCACGGCTTACCTCAAATCCTACATAACCCTCGCTGGTAAATTTAAAGGCATTAGACAACAGATTGCGCAGAATTTGCTTCAGGCGATGACTGTCTGTAAATAAACTGTCCGGCAGCGGCTCATTAAAGGAAAGACGCAGAGACAGCCCTTTCTTAAGGGCTTGAGGGGCAAAATTCTGTTTCACAAAGGTTTTGAGCTCCGTCAGCGGAACTTCTTCATAATTCAGCTCCATCTTCCCTGCATCAACCTTGGAAAGATCAAGAATTTCATCAATCATCTTCAGGAGATCCGCACCGGACATATAGATCGTGTGCGCGAATTCAACCTGCTTTTCCGACAGGTTACCCTCTTTATTCTCGGTAAGCAGCTGTGAAAGGATAAGCAGACTGTTCAGCGGAGTCCGCAGCTCATGGGACATGTTGGCCAGGAATTCTGATTTGTATTTGCTCGTTACAGCAAGCTGCATCGCCTGCTTCTCCAACTGGACACGGGCGTGCTCAATCTCATCCTTTTTCTCTTCAACCTCCTGGACCTGATCCTCCAGCGCGCGGGTTTTGGATACCAGTTCACTATTGTAGTGCTCCAGCTCTCCCTGCTGCCGCTGCAGCAGCTCCTCCGAACGTTTAAGCGCATCGGTCTGCTCCTCCAGATTCTCGTTGGAGCGGCGAAGTTCTTCCTGCTGGGTCTGCAGCTCCTCCGACTGGCACTGCAGTTCTTCCGTGAGCGCCTGTGATTCGCGCAGCAGCTCCTCCACCACGAGTCTGCGGCTGATATTGTTCAGGATGACACCAAGATTATTCGTCAGTTGATGCAGCAATTCATTCTGCAGCGCGGTGAATGGCGTAAAGGAGGCAAATTCAACAACGCCAAGCAGTTCATCCTCAAACAACAACGGATAAATAGATATATGTTGAGGATGGGAATCGCCAAACCCTGAGGAAATGGAAATATAATCGTCCGGAGCCTCTGTGAGTTTGATCGGCTTCTTATCCAGGGCGCTTTGTCCGACAAGCCCTTGGCCGATTTCAAACCCTTCCTTCGGCTTGTCGCCCCCTTCACCGGCATAATAGCCGCTGGCAGTGAGCAGATTAGGATTGTTGCTATCCTTCAAATAAACCGCACCGTATTGGGCTCCCAGCACAGGAGTGAATTCGTTGATAAAGGTCTGCGACACCTGATTAAGTGAACTGACGCCGCGCAGCAATTCTGTTACCTGTGCGATATTCGCATTCAGCCAGGCCTGATCGCTCTGAGCCTGCGCATAAGCTTTTTCCAGCTGCTGCTTTTGTTCGATGTCCTCTGCCATCTCCTGGAATACTCGGGCTACATCACCGATTTCATCCTTAGAGACTACCTTGAGCCTGCGGATTGCCCGCATCTTGCCGTTTCCGAAGCTGGTAATCATCATGGAAACGACATTAAGACCGCGCGTAATGCTTGGAATCACCCAAAGGACGACACCAAGTCCAAGCAGCAGCCCAACAATCATAATCATCATTACCATTTGAATGGATCTTTCATAAGCTTTCTGCGCGGTGGCATTTTCTTCGGTCATCTGATAGGCATTGTAATCAGCGAGGGCATTCAGACTGTCCAGCACCTCGTTCTGAATGGCCTGTCCCTCTGCGTTGCGGTAGGTGTTGGCATTCTGAAAATAACCGGCTGTAAGCATCTCCAACGCTTTATTCTGATAGTTCAGGTAAGCGGAATTAGCTTTCTTAATCCGGCTCAAAAACTCCATTTCCTCCGCAGCACTCATCGAAGCTTCTATGGTCTTCAAATACCCTTCCGCCTTGATAACTTTGCCGTCTATCTCAGTTTTCTGGGCTTCCACAGACAGCGTATCAGCATTCAGCATCGATGTGGTCAGGATCCGCGCCATATCATTGACTTCGCCCCGAAGTCCGGAGATCGCACGCCCTTTGCTGTATCTGTCCTGAAAGCCGTCTAGCTGGTTGCTCATATAATTAAGCCGATCGTATCCAATCAGCGTAAGTGCCAACATAATTGCCAGCATCGCGCTGAAGCCGATCAGCAGCTTGGCCTTTATCTTCATTCCTTATCCGTTCCTTTCTTCAGCGTGATCCACACCAGGCATTTGTCGTCATCACGTTCCTGATCCGCTTCATCTGTGAAAAAAGCCTCCTGCATAACCTCTTCACGCCATTCGTGGTCCCCGTTCAGATTTCCGATCATAAAGTCCAGTTGCTCTTCCTGTTCACCTGGGGCCATTTCCAGCAGACCATCAGTGTACATTACCAGATGCCCTTCCTCTTCGAAACTCAAACTCTGCGGCTGAATATCAATTCGGTCGAACAACCCGACCGGATGGCAGTTGCTCTCCAGCAGCACTGGTTTCTTGGCGTTGCCTTCAAAGAGCAGCGCCGGCGGATGTCCGGCATTTACATAGTCAATTCGCTTCATTCGCGTATCAATCACAAGATAAATCGCGGTAAAGTAATACTGGACCAGCTGTTTCTCGATATAGAGCTGGTTAAACCGCCGGTTCAGCTCTTGAATTACCTTCTCTGGCTCCACATACGTAGTCACAGTATCCTTAAGCACAGAGGCCAGGAACATACAGAAAAGCGACGAGGAGATCCCGTGTCCCATCATATCCAGCAGGATCACAGCATACCTGCCGTCTCCCAGCGGATACCAGGCATACAGGTCCCCAGCCAGTTCAGCGGAAGGCTGATAGATGGCATGCGCCTCCAAAACCTCATCCGTAATCGGCAAACTGAGTACAGCATTCTGCACAAGTGCTGCAAGCTTCAATTCATCCTGCATCCGCTGATCCCGTTCTTTATGCCAATCCTTCTCCCGCTTAAGGCGGAGCGCCAGCCGGATACGCGCCATAAGTTCAACCTTGTTGATCGGTTTCGTAACATAATCCACAGCTCCGGCATCCAGTGCCTCCGCCAATTTCTTGGAATCCCCCACAGCGGTAACCATAATAATCGGAATATCCCTTAGATGCTCATATTGCTGAACCACACGGCAAGCCTCGATTCCATCCATCTCTGGCATCATCATATCCAGCAGAATTAAATCGATATCCGACTGCTGCGGTCCTTTCTTTTCGCCTCCAATGCCAAGCAGTTTCAGCATTTCTTTGGCGGATGATGCTGTTATAAAATTTCGATAGTCTTCTTTTTTCAGGATTTCACGGATAATGATTACGTTAGTCGGGTTGTCATCTACGATTAAAATTCTCAAGCATCTTCACCTCGCACGATTAGTATTAGAGCCGTACAAATCCCTCACATCTATAATTCTATCATACGATATTTGAACGCCGTCTTTCCAATTACCAACAATCTACCAGGAGAGTAATATATTGTATCAGCATTCAACAAAGTAACCTCCAGCCCCACTAATTATAGTGGAGCTGGAGGTTACGCTATCGGGCTATAGGTTCTCATACAACAAACCGGCGTTTATTGCGGGTTTCTTTTGGCGATGACGAGAACCTTGCCTGAATCAAGCTCTTTCTCGTAGAAGCCTGCTTCTGCGCTGCTAAAACCCAGCGAAGTAATTTTGAAACGGAGCGCATCCCCCCGCGAACGGAAAAGATTGGCAATCGCGCCAAATAACCCTTCTTCACTGAGACTGACCTCATTAGTATCTGCAGCATCAACGATACGGCCCTCACGGTCCTGATCGTGGCTAATGACATAAATGTCATCTCTGGAATAGCCGCTGCTGCGCAGCCGATTCACTTCTTCGATCGCCTGAACACCATTTTCCAGCAGCTTGGCATACGCCTGTGTACCGATTGAATCCATGAAATCACGCTCCTATGGTTAGATTAATGAGGATAATGCCTGATAAGACAACTGTTCCTTCATTAACCTTATTTACGGACCGTGAAACAGGTCAAGAGGAATTTCCATCAAATAAATCGATACCCTCCCACTCTCCTGTCTGCGGATTGCGGTAAATCTTCAGCGCAGCATTTCCTCTTAAATATACATCGCCGTCTTCAGCTACAAAATCCGGAGTTCCCAGCAGCTCTTGAAAATTGTTTCGTGCCGGATCCAGTTTTTCTTCATTCAGCTGCAATCCGTATTGCCCGGCCTGTGCCGGCGTTACGTGAACATATAGCACGACCCCTTCACAAACTCCTGCCGACATATCGGGGTATTGATACTCCAGGCATTCCTGCCAGGGATCAGGAGCAATACTAAGCGGCGAACCTTTAGCCAGCAGCAGTTCTTCCTCCGACATATAAAGGGATGCCCCTGCCAAAGAATTAAAGCTGCTGATATAAGGACTTACCCCCATACTGCGTTCAATGGCCAGCACCACTGGCGGCTGCACGGTAAAAAGGGCGGCAGGAACATGCTCCTTCTGCGGAGACGGTGTTAGATATGGAGAGAGAAGACTTAGCAAAAGAATGACAATGTTCATGAAATCATCCCGCCTTTCTCACTGCCGCCTACTTAGTTAATGCCGGAATTTTTGCCATATAGTAGCTGCAGCGTCAACGCCTTTAAGCGCCATTCCTATTTTCCCCGGACCTTTTTTGGCATATGCGGCATCATAGGATTTTACTGTACGTTCTTCGGCAGGTGTCAGCGGAGCATCTTCTATGGAGACGGCTTTGGCTTTCTCCTTAAGCTCACGTGATTTCCGGTACTTCTCAATCACAGTCACAGATACCTGCTTCACGGTAAGTGTCAATTCGTTCATTACATCGCCAAGATTTTTCACTGAATCCATAATAGGATCGATCTTTTGAATCTTGCCCTGAACGTCCGCCGTAATCTCATTGGCATGTCTGACGGTTGTTTTCACTTCATAAGTAAGCTCATCCACCGTCTTTTGGACTTCCTGCAGAGTCTGGCTGACCTTGTCGAGGGATTCTTTCGCTGATTTTAAGGTTTTAATTAAAAAGAAAACAAGTACGGTGAATGCAATCGCAACAAGTGCAACGCTAAGTTCAATGATCATTACGAAAACCCCTTCCAAATCATAAATGTCGGCTTGCTCTGCCTTGATACTGCATAGTTACCCTTACTTACTTAGGCCGAAACAGCTTGTCAAGCGACTTAAAGACTACCTCTCCTATTTTGTTTCAAAGGGGATCGCCCCGTTTAAACAATGACTACATCACTACACAGAAAGGATGACATCACATGTTGAAATGGTCAGTAATTCTGCTGGTAATTGCATTGATTGCCGGTGTATTCGGTTTCTTTAATATCGTAGGGGCGGCAGTAGGAATCGCTAAAGTATTGTTCTTCATCTTCCTAGTGCTGTTCATAGTTTCGCTCTTTACAGGACGCAGAGGAAGATCATTGTAACTGTAAAAGAACATTAATAACGACATCACATTTCAGGTACTAAGGACCCGGACTCCGAAAAGGAGTTCGGGTCTGATTTATGTATAGCGGTTGCCGCTGTCTGATTATGCCAGAGATCCCCCCTCCCTTTTTCCTCCATACATCATATTCACCATGCAGAAAGTATAGGCCTTTCCACTCGGAATGTCACCCGTAAGTCGCCTTCATTCCTCTGTTCACGATAGTTTTCATAAAAAAACAAAGGGGTTGGTTCATTGTATCCACTTTTTGTTTATATCCTTATTAACACATCGCAAACATGGTAAATAAGCAACACCAACTCTGGGAGGAATCACAATGAAAAAACTAGCCAGCTTAACAGTAGCAATGGGTCTTATGGCTTCCATAGCCGCAACGGCTTCAGCTGCAGAAGTAACCAACACAACAACTGTAACGGAAACAACTTACAGCCCCCGGTTTGAGACAGTAATCACACAATCAGACCTTAGACCAGCAACACCTCAGATTATTTTGACAAAAGCAACACCTTTCTACGCTTCCATGAACAGCCCTGTTGCTAATGGTTTTCTCGGCGCTCAAACCCTTGACACTACAGGAAATATCCTGGTTGATTCGAACGGCAATGAATGGAGAGAGATATACACCTGGTTGGGCATGCGCTGGATTAAGGTTCCCGCCTCCGCTTATGTAATCACTCCATAAATCAGTTTTACAAGCAGCGCCCCGCTCCCACACTCATACATAGCCATGCGGGGACTTGCCTTATTAGTATAGATACACCCTTATGAGGGTGTATAGTGAAACAGCCTGCGGACATTCAAAAGTCCTGCCGGGCTTTTTTTCTTGCATGCCCTAAACACAGGAAAGGCTATCCCTCAGCAGAAAATTCTACTGATGGGATAGCCCCACAAAACATCCGCCCTAGTTCACCCGTCACAAACTTGCGATGCTGTCGCTTCCTGTATGCATTTATATTTAGCGGATGACCGAACCTCCGTAAAGGAAACGGTTCACCCAAGAAGCGCTTAATTTATCTACCCGTACCCCGCCTGAAGATACGGAATACGTTTGCAGCATTTGTCCGTCACCCAGATACATGGCTACATGTGAAATTCTTGCCGCAGATTTGTCCATGCCTGCATAAGCAGAAACTGAATTTCCTTTATAATCCATGAAGAACATCAGATCCCCGCGTTTCAGGGCGGAAATATCTGTGACAGTGTTGCTGTTCTGCTGTACCCAGGCTCCCTGTTGACGTGAATCAGCAGGCAGTTTCAAATTAGCTGCATCTATGAAGATCTGCCGGATAAAGTCGGAGCAATCGAAAGTGCTCGTGTCGCTTCTGCTTGATCCGAACTCATAAGGAGTTCCAAGATAACCCATGCCCGCGGCAATGACCCGTTCAATCACTGCTGATTGTGACGGAGCCGTTGGATCTGGCGCTGGCGCTGGTGTTGGATTCGGTGTTGGTGTCGGCACTGGCGTTGGTGCTGGAGTAGACGTTCCGCCACCTACCGAGATATATTGGTCTGCAGCACTTGTATAGCCTACAGTTCCGTCTGCAGTTTTTACTTTGTACCAGTAACTGTTCGTTTCTTCCAGAATAGCTACTTGATCGCCTCTATTTAAATACCCCAGTACTTTTCCGCTTGTAGAAGGCAGTTCCCGAAGACGGACCGAAGCTTGTATAACCCCTGTCTGACCGGAGGATGTATTTCCAGATCCCGGAACCACTCGAATGTACTGCTCTCCCGCGCTGGTATAACCAACAGTTCCATCCGAAGTTCTGACTTTGTACCAATAGCTGTTCGTTTGTTCCACAATTGTTACCTGTTCACCTTCGTTTAAATAACGAAGCACACTACCGCTTGTGGAAGCGTTCGTGCGCAGACGAACTGAAGACTGTATAGTACCGGTCAATCCAGACGTTGCTGTCACTGCGAAATCTGAAGAAACCGAAGCTGCTTGCACCTTTTGCGGGCTGAAAACTCCCAATGATACTGCAAGTGATGCTGAGACCAGTAACGTTGCCGCAATCTGCTTATGTGATGTGATCATAGCGTTCCCCCGCTTAGCAAAATGAGAAAATCAACAACGGCGCGCGCTACGTTTGTTGCTTTCTGCCCTCATTATAGGCTTAGCCGGGAATTGGAACATGCTCCAAATTTCACAAAAAAGCTTGCCACTTTATGGTAAGTACCAGGTCTATAGTCTTGAATCCTCCTTGGATTTGGTGGAAATTACAGATAACTAGAAGAAATTAAGGATTTTTAACCTTTAGGTTCTACATGGACCTGCACATTCATTATATTATGCAATTTGCTCATTCTATCTTCAATGGAATCGCTGATCTCATGACCTTCCAATACGGTGATTTCGGCATCCACTTCCACGACAACATCCACCAGCACTTGATTTCCATGAACACGGGCCTTGAGGTCCTTAATCCCTTCCACACCCGGCGTCCGGGCAATCGTGCTGCGCAAATCCAGCAGCTTATCTTCATCAAAGCCGTCAGTCAAACGGTATGTCGAATCACGAAAAATATCCCAAGCTGTCTTGGAAATCAGCAGACCGACAGCAACCGCAGCAGCGGAATCGATCCACGGCAGTCCGAACTGTGCGCCAACGATCCCAACAGCAGCACCGATACTCACCATGGCATCGGAAAAATTGTCCTTAGCCGCAGCCATGAGTGCACTATTGTTAATCTGCTTCGCCAGCCGCTTGTTATAGATATAGACCCCCATCATGGCAACCGCACACACTACCGCCACACCTGCTGACCAAAGCTGCGGCACCTCCTTGGCTCCTTCGAATAAAGACCGGACCGCTTCTACAATAACCTGAATTCCGACCATAGCCATAATAAAGGATGCCAGTAATGCAGCTACGGTCTCGGCGCGGAAATGCCCGTACGTATGATCCGAGTCAGGCGGCTTCCGCGAGATGCGCAGCCCGATTAGTACCGCAAGTGAAGCGACAATGTCCGTCAGATTATTGAATCCGTCTGCAAGCAGCGCACTGGAAGCGAACAAGTACCCGCTGACCAGCTTTAAGGCGGACAGAATAAGATAAGCAATAATGCTGATCAAGGCCCCCCGTTCACCTTTGCGTATATCTTCATAAATATCAGCCAATTCCTGCCCCCCTATACCCGGTTTCTTTACTGCCCCTCCGGTAAATCATGCTTTGATTTATTCTTGCCCTTGTGACTGCATTTAAAAACAATTAGAATAAAGTAAAGGACTTGCTTTATAAGGGGGTTAACATAATGAGCGAAAGTAATGATAAACCAAAGATCAACTTGGCTGATGCCATCCGCCAGAAGCTGGAACAGAAGAAACAGCAGTCATCCGCTAAACCGGGTTCTTCCTTTCAAGCCGGTTCAGCGAAGCCGCTAAAGAGTCAAAATAACAAGAAGCCAAACAATCAGCGCCGCCGTACAGGTGGTTCTTAGGAATTATGGCATGTGCAAGTCGCATTTCACACTGTATTTGAACATAAACGGCTGCGTTATCCCTCATAAGGGGTAACGCAGCCGTTTTGCTATGAACGAATTACTGTTCACTCTTTCAGTTATCTCTTAAGCTTCCACAGGATACATGCGCTGGCGCATTTCCTTAATTTCCGGGTTCTCCAAATATTCATCATAGCTCATCGAGCGGTCGATAACTCCGGTAGGGGTAATCTCGATGATGCGGTTGGCAATCGTCTGGATGAACTGATGGTCATGCGAAGTGAACAAAATGGTTCCGTCGAAATCAATCAGCCCGTTATTCAGCGCCGTGATAGACTCCAGATCCAAGTGGTTGGTAGGCTCATCAAACACTAGCACATTCGCACCGTTCAGCATCATTTTGGCCAGCATACAGCGGACCTTCTCGCCTCCGGACAGGACGCTTGCTTTCTTCAGCGCTTCTTCACCGGCAAACAGCATCCGGCCGAGGAATCCGCGGAGGAAGGTTTCATCCTGATCCTTGGAATATTGGCGCAGCCATTCTACCAGGTTCATGTTTACCCCGTCGAAATAGCTGGAGTTGTCTTTCGGGAAATAGGCCTGGGTTGTTGTTACCCCCCATGCATATTCACCGGCATCCGCTTCCTTCTCACCCATGATGACATCAAACAGCAGTGATTTAGGCTGTGAATATGGACCTACAAAAGCGATCTTATCCCCTTTGTTCACCACAAAGCTGATTTCATCGAGCATCTTCTCGCCTTCAACGGATTTGCTCAGCCCGCTGATGGTAAGCAGCTGCTTGCCTGCTTCACGTTCCGGCTTGAAGTTGAGGAACGGATATTTCCGGTTGGAGGGACGGATGTCGTCCAAAGTAATTTTCTCCAGCTGCTTCTTACGCGAAGTCGCTTGTTTGGACTTGGAGGCATTGGCCGAGAAACGCTGGATAAATGCCTGCAGCTCCTTCATCTTGTCTTCCTTCTTCTTGTTCGAGTCACGCTGCAGGGCCTGGGCCAATTGGCTGGACTCATACCAGAAGTCGTAGTTGCCGACATACATTTGAATTTTGCCAAAGTCGATGTCCGCAATATGTGTACATACCTTGTTCAGGAAGTGACGGTCATGGGATACGACGATAACGGTGCCTTCGTAGTCCATAAGGAAGTTCTCCAGCCAGCCGATGGATTCAAGATCCAAATGGTTGGTAGGCTCATCGAGCAGCAGGTTGTTCGGACGTCCGAACAGGGCTTGCGCAAGCAGCACCCGTACCTTTTCGTTGCCGCTGAGTTCGGCCATTTTCTTGTCATGCATTTCACGCATAATACCAAGTCCGATCAGCATGGCGGCAGCATCAGGCTCTGCATCCCAGCCGTTCAGCTCGGCAAATTCGCCTTCAAGCTCACCGGCGCGCAGTCCGTCAGCCTCTGTGAAATCACTTTTGGCGTACAGCGCATCCTTCTCCTTCATGATCTCATAAAGACGGGTATGCCCCATAATTACCGTTTCCAGCACCAAAAATTCATCGTATTCGAAATGGTTCTGCTTCAGTATCGCCAGTCGTTCACCGGGGGTGATATGCACGTCCCCGATATTTGCTTCAATTTCACCGGACAAAATTTTCAGGAACGTCGATTTGCCGGCCCCGTTCGCTCCGATCAAGCCGTAGCAGTTGCCGGGTGTGAATTTTATGTTTACATCCTCAAATAGTGCGCGTTTTCCGTAGCGGAGTGTTACGCCGCTTGTGCTAATCATTAAGCATTACCATCCTTTTCACTTAGGGTTTCGGCTCATTATAGCATAAAATCAAGCAAAAGAGGCCCAAGAAGGAACTGCTTTGCCGTCTTTTTCAAGCAAACTGGACGTTTCCGGGCAAAATACAGAGATCCGTATAGCGTCCCACATCAAATAGGCCGAATTGCGGGAAAATCCGCGCTCGCCAATAGCCCGGCCGGGCTATTGGCGGGAATCACGCTCTTCGGGATGCACCACCAATGTTTCACCGTAACCCAGAGTGCGGATACGCTCTGCACGGATTCCTTGAGCCTCGCGGGCCAGCTCCATCCGGTCCAGCGCTTCCCGCGCCGTATCGTCAGCCAGCCGGAAGGTGCCGAAATGCATCGGGATCATCAATTCTGCACCTACATCTATAAAGGCCTGAACCGCCTCTTCGGGATTCACATGCTGTGAATTCATAAACCACTCCGGCTCGTAAGCCCCGATCGGCATCAGGGCGACATGGAGCTTAAACCGGCTGCCTATCTCCTTAAAGCCAGGAAAGAACCCGCTGTCTCCGGCAAAATACAGATTCGGCGGAAGCTTCAGCTTTGCTCCGTCCCCCTCCCCTTTCGGGTGTTTGCCGGGGTCGGCAGGCTCCAGCACATAGCCGCCCCAATGGGACGAATTCGTATCGAACGGCGTCCGCCGGGTCCAGTGCTGGGTCGGTACAAATGTAAGCTTAACCGCCCCCAGCGTGAGCTCCTCCCACCACTGCATTTCCAGGCAGTTGGCGAAACCCTTGCGCAGCATCTTCCGCTTCAGGCCCACAGGTACTACGAGCGTTGTACCTGCCCGGTATAATTTGCGGATGGAGGCAATATGAAGGTGGTCGTAGTGAGAGTGGGAGATCAGAATCAGATCAACCGGCGGAACCTCACCCAGCGGGATGCCCGGCTGGCCGATCCGTTTCTCAAAGCCGAGCCGCCGCGCCCATATCGGGTCGGTAATAATGTTCATCCCTTCATATTGCAGAAAAAAAGTCGAGTGCCCGATCCAGGTAATCGTGGTCTCCAGCCGGTTCCCGGCCAGATAAGCTACCTGCGGCGGATGATTTGGCACTTTATAGGTATAATCCTTCTTCTTGCGGCGGCGTTCCTCGCGCCACTGGCGGAATTCCTTAAGCGTTTTGTCTGTACTGACATTATCGACGTTATTGTATCGGATTTTAGCCATTCCAGCACCTCTCCTTAAAAGGCTTGCCGGAAGAACTACAGGGCAAGCTCAATAGCTTTACTATATGATTCCGCATAGTCATTTGCAAAATTCCAAGGGCAAAGCAAGGCTGCAGTCAACTAGAAAGCAACGATCAACCTCTGCGCGTCCGGCCAGACGCACCTTACATTTAGTACAAATTTTACCCACTTCCGCCTGGACTTAAGCGGCTGCCCCGGTAGCCCTTTTGGATTTGAGGCATGAAATGATGTAAAATGCGGGTAAAGAACACGGCACGAATGCCGTTCAAGGGGGAAGCCTAACGTATGAAGATCACATTTATTGAACCGACTCCAAGTCCAAATACGATGAAGCTTCATCTGGATGAAAGCCTGGAGCCCGGAATACGCCGGACCTATACACCGGAAAGCCAGCGCACCGCGCCCTCCTGGGCACGGGATATGCTGAGCATTCCGGGCGTCACCAGCATTTATCATGCTGCCGATTTCGCCGCGCTTGAACGCAAGGGCAGCGCCGATTGGGCGGCAATCCTCCGCGAGGTGCAGAGCCGTTTCGGCGCTGACGGCCTAAGCGCGGATTTCGACCTCGCCGATGAGAATGCAGGTGCCCACTTCGGAGAATCACAGGTATTCGTGCAGATGTTCCGCGGCATCCCGATTCAGATCCGCGTCAAGACGGGCGCGAGTGAGGAGCGCATCGCCCTTGCCGCCCGTTTCACGCAGGCGGTGACGGATGTGGCCAGCGCCGTGATGATCAAGGAGCGCAAGCTCACCGATTACGGCGTGCGTTACGGCGAGCCGGCCGACATTGCGCGCGAGGTGGAGCAGGAGCTGGAAGCGGCGTATCCGCAGGAACGCCTCGACTCGCTCGTGCAGCAGGCCATCGCGCACGGGACCGCCGGCGAGTTCATCGAGCAGCGGCAGAAGAAGGATCAGGCCGAGCTGCTGCGAGACCTGAAGCATGAGGATTGGCGCGTGCGCTACGCCGCGCTGGAGGATCTGGCTCCTACGGCAGAGCTCCTGCCGGAGCTGCGCACGGCGCTGCACGACCCCAAGCTGCAGCTCCGCAGGCTTGCGGTCGTGTACCTGGGCGACCTTCGCACGCCCGAGGCGATGGAGCTGCTCTACGAGGCGATGAGAGACAGCGCCCCGGCGGTACGGCGCACAGCCGGCGATACGCTCTCCGACATCGGCGATCCGGCAGCGACGCCGGTGATGACGGCGTCGCTGACAGACGCCAGCAAGCTCGTCCGCTGGCGGGCTGCACGTTTCCTCTATGAGGTCGGCACAGCTGAAGCCGAAGAGGCACTGAAGGCGGCAGCGGACGATCCGGAGTTCGAGGTGGGCCTCCAGGCCAGAATGGCGCTGGAACGCATATCCTCCGGTGAAGAAGCTGCCGGAACCGTCTGGCAGCAGATGTCGGAGCGCCGCCGCAACTGACGCCAACATTCCTATATTTGTCATTGCTTGCGATGCCAAGTTGCATTATACTAATTCCTGTTGTGTTCATAGTATAAAGATAGCCTCATCATACCTAAGATGAGGTAGAGGTCGCGAATATTAAGAGTACGCGCGTGGAGACGTTAAAGAGCCGTCTATGAAACGCCGCCGAAAGGAATATCCGCCGAAGTCTCTGCAGCCGCTCTTGTCAGCTGCAAGACTGGGGCCGTCGCCGAAAGGCACGGAACTGTCACAGTGCACCGCCGGTCAGAAACCGCGGGCAGCCACTGTGTTGCGCTATCTTAACAGGGAGTATGATGCGGGGCTGTAATACAGGAAACCGCAGAATCCGTCTGCGGTTTTTTTTGCGCTTTCAGGATGCCCCCTCCCTTATAAAGGGAAGGCGGCGACTCAGCACTCCCTATTCATGAACAGAAACATGATCATCTGAAGGAGTGTCCTATTCATGCAAGCTAAGCGAGATAAGCAGCAGACTGCGGGTCACGGCAGCTCCACTGCCCCCACGGCACTGCGCAAAACATTCAAGGCAAGGCATTTAACAATGATCGCCTTAGGCGGCTCAATCGGTACAGGTCTGTTCCTGGCCAGCGGCGGTGCCATCGCCTCATCCGGCCCAGGCGGAGCGCTTCTGGCCTATACAGCGGTTGGTATTATGGTTTATTTCCTGATGACCAGCCTTGGAGAGCTGGCTACCTATCTGCCGGATTCCGGTTCTTTCAGTACCTACGGCACCCGGTTCGTCAGCCCCGCCTTCGGCTTCGCCATTGGCTGGAACTTCTGGTATAACTGGGCGGTTACGATTGCCGCCGAGCTGTCTGCAGCAACCGTCATCATTAAATACTGGTTCCCCGAGAGTTCCTCGATGCTCTGGAGTCTCCTGTTCCTGCTGCTGATGTTCGGCCTGAACTTCCTGTCTTCGCGGGGCTACGGCGAATCAGAATATTGGTTTGCGATTATCAAGATCATCACGGTCATTGTCTTCCTGGGGGTCGGTGTACTCATGATCTTCGGCATCATGGGCGGTGAAGCCGTAGGCTTCAGCAACTTCCAGCTCGGTGGCAGCTCGTTCCACGGCGGATTCTTCGCCTTTGTCGGTGTGTTTATGGCCGCTGGATTCTCCTTCCAGGGCACGGAGCTGGTCGGTGTTGCCGCGGGTGAGAGCGAGAATCCGCGCCGCAATGTTCCACTCGCCATCCGTCAGGTATTCTGGCGCATTCTGATTTTCTACATCTTCGCCATTCTCGTGATCGGCCTGCTGATTCCTTACACGAATCCCGATCTGCTGCGTGGCGGCATTGATGATATCGGCGTCAGCCCCTTTACCATCGTCTTCAATAAAGCAGGGCTGGCCATTGCCGCTTCCGTCATGAACGCTGTCATCTTGAGCTCCGTGTTGTCTGCCGGAAACTCCGGGATGTACGCCTCCACCCGCGTCCTGTACGCTATGGCCAAGGACGGCATGGCTCCGCGCGCCCTCGGCAAGCTGAACCGCCGCGGCGTGCCTGTAGGTGCCCTTCTCGTAACCACCGCCGTCGGTATGCTGGCTTTCCTCGCCTCATTCTTCGGCGACGGCGCTGTGTACAACTGGCTGCTTAACGCCTCGGGGATGTGCGGATTTATCAACTGGCTGGGGATTGCCGTCTGCCACTACCGCTTCCGCCGCGCCTTTGTGAAGCAGGGACATTCACTCGATGAGCTGCCTTACAAGGCCAGATGGTTCCCGTTCGGCCCGCTGTTTGCCTTCGCGTTATGTCTGATTGCCGTATTTGGACAGAATATGGGCGCCTTCACAGGTGATTCAATAGATTGGTACGGCATTCTGGTCTCTTATATCAGCCTGCCGCTATTCCTCTTGATTTGGCTGGGCTATGGCTGGTTCAGAAAGAGCAGCCTCATCCCTCTCGACAAATGCGATCTCAGCACACACGCAGAGTAGAATCCTTCCTCGATTTATGCGGATTCTACCTGTTACCGCCTATTCACGCAACAAAGGGATGCCTCTTTCGCCAAATGGCGAAGGGCATCCCTTTTCTGTAATTATTATTCCCAAGTCACATATACCTTCAGATCGCCCGTGTTATCGAAGGGAGAGCTGTTGTACGAAAGATGGTCCATTCCAAGCGCATACAGTTCCTGAAGATCAGTCTTCAGCGATTTCTCGCTGCCGTCATAGCGGAACAACAAGGACGCCTGGCCGGAGGCAACGGCCTGTTTGGCAAGCAGCATTAGCTCTGAGCCGGAGCCCACAATCAAATCCTCCTGATACAGACTGTAGTCAAGCTTCCGCTCAAGCTCCTGATATACACCCACGCTTGGCCCCCCGCGGCTGATCAGCTCAGACAACGTTTGAGCGTAGCCGACGGATGAAGCAGGGTATGACTTGGTCCACTTGTGGTCAAGGCGCATCTGGGCATCGGTTCTCATATAGTAAGCCGTGCTGAGAGCGCCTTCCTTATTTGGCGTCGGATCATCCCAGGTGGTATCCAGGTGGTACCAGCGCCCTTCCAGCTGCACCAGATTCCAGGCATGCGACTGGGCGGCTCTGCCTTCCGCCTTCGCCGTTCCTTCAACGATTTTATTGGGTATCCCCGCGCCCAGCAATAGTTTATACGTCAGTAGCGAATACCCTTGGCATACCGCACTGCCGCTCTGAAGTCCTTCATATGCGGTGTATTTGCTGTAGGAGTTATCATACTTCAGATGCAGCACGACCCAATCATGAATAGCCTTTATCTTCTGGTGATTATTCATTCCCGGCAGTATGATCTGCTTCAAGATCTCTTTCACCTGTTTATTTACAAAAGCTGTCTGCTGCAGCGTCTCGCGGTATTCCACCTGTACTGTCACATTAGCCGAGCTGCTGCTCCCCCGGTAGGAAAATGCGTAACTGTCAATGGTGTAGTATAAATAAGGGTCGCTGCCCATCGCCTGATCTATCGCACTTTGTACCTGAGCCTTCAACTTGGACGTCTTCCCCTGATAAGCAAAGGTTATGGTCTCTCTGCGGTTATTCATCGCAGCGGTCAGCTTCTGCGTCATTTCAGTTACCGAGCGCAGTGATGCTGAATCAGCGGCAGCATAAGCCTGCCCCCAGCTCCAATAGAGACCAGGCGGCAACGCGGCAAAAACCAGCATTCCTCCAAGAACAGCCTTCATCAACGGCAGTTGTTTCTTCTTTCCCATATCGCTTCTGTGCCCCCTGCTGTAAGTAATAGCCCACTTATTGGTTTGTACTTTTATAGTAGATGCTGAACATTTACTCCGCACAACCTTAAACCCCACGTTAGCTTAATTTATTCCGCCAAAAAGCTTCATATTCACTATTATCGGCCCGGCACACCCGGAGGATAAGGCTTTTTTTGAGTGGAAGCTCCTAGATGCACGCAAAAAAACCGCCCCCTCAGATAATCTCTGCCAGGGGGCAGTGTCTCTTCGATTCAATCGAATATTATGCATCAATGGTTATGGATCGTCAAACCGTTACCAGATACACTTCTCCCGCTTTCATTTCCAGGGCGTTTCCTGCCGGCAATAAGGTACCGTCAGGATGCTGTACCTTAAGCTCCTGCCGCTGATAATTCAAGCGGCAAATCCCATCACGGCTGGCAGCAATGACCGCAGAAACCAGCTTATGGTTCCTCCATTCGATATCCAGCTCATAGCCGCCCCGGGCCCTAAGTCCTTTGACGCTTCCGTTCTTCCAAACGTCCGGCAGTGCGGGAAGCAAGCTGATTTCACCCAGATGACTCTGCAGCAGCATTTCTGCGATACCGGCAGCCGCGCCGAAATTCCCGTCAATCTGAAAAGGCGGATGGGCATCAAACAAGTTAGGATAAGCCGAGCGGGACAGAAGCGTGCGGACAAAGCCGTAAGCGGCCTCCCCATCCTTCAACCGTGCATAAAGGTTAATCAGCCAAGCACAGCTCCAGCCGGTATGTCCGCCTCCCGAGGCGATCCTTTTCTGCAGTGATAAGCGGCTTGCCTCCAACAGCTCTGGAGTATCCCGCCCATTGATGAACTCTCCCGGATATAATCCATACAAATGCGATACATGACGGTGTCCCGGTTCCGATTCGGCGAAATCCTCGTTCCACTCCTGCAGGCGCCCGTCATTGCTGATCTTGAGCGGAGACAGCCGGGAGAGCGCCTCTTCCAGCTGCTGCTGAAACTCGGAATCCACGCCCAGAATCCGCACAGCATGGAGGCAATGCTCAAACAGTTCGCGGATTAAGCTCATATCCATCGCGGAGCCCATCGAGACACTGCACGGCTCGCCGTCCTTCGTCATAAACCGGTTTTCCGGCGAAGTGGACGGATTCGTTACCAGAAGACCGTCCGGACCTTCCACCAGCCAGTCAAGGCAGAACAATGCTGCCCCTTTGATGAGCGGGTAAGCAGTCTCTGCCAGATAAGCAGCGTCAGGATTAAAGCTGTAATGCTCCCACAAATGGCGGCACAGCCACACGCCGCCCATCGGCCAGAATGCCCAGCTGGCATCTCCGCCTGAAGGAGAAGAACTGCGCCACAGATCAACATTATGGTGGGCTACCCAGCCGCGGGCTCCGTAATGAACTGCCGCCGTTCGGGCTCCCGTTTCACTGACCTCCCGGATCATATCGATCAGAGGTTCATGGAGTTCGCTTAGATTCCCAACCTCGGCCAGCCAATAATTCATTTGGGTATTGATATTGGTTGTATAATTGCTGTTCCATGGCGGTGTCAGATGGTGATTCCAAATCCCCTGTAAATTGGCAGCCTGCGTGCCGGTACGGGAGCTTCCCATCAGCAGATAGCGGCCATATTGAAACAGCAGCGCTTCAAGTGCAGGATCCTCCTGTCCCGCCTTATACTTCATGAGCCTCTCATCAGTGGGTAATCCGTCTCTCTCCCGCCCGCCGAGATCCATACCGACCCGGCGGAAGATTCGTTTGTGATCCTCTGTATGACGAGCCCGCAGCTCTTCATAGGACTTGGCAGCTGCTGCCGCCAGTCTTGCTTCACAGCTCTCTGCCGGGCTGAGAATGTTTCCATTCTTTGCGGTACCGTGCTTCTTGAGATGCGATGCTCTGCTTCTCAGTTCCTCATAATCGGTGCCAGCGGCAAGCAGCAGCTGTGCACTATCCGCCCCTGATATAACAAGTTTGCCATCTGTGTACTCTACGCTTCCTCCTGTGAGAATTATCTGCAGGTGAAGCTCAAACGTTAGACCCAGCCCATCCTCATATAGAATGGCACCTGGATGATCCTTATGATAATTATCCGCAATATGTGTAGGACAGCTTCCCTTAAGGACAAGCCCGTTTTCTCCTTTTGGCTCCACGGAGTGCTTCAGCAGGCTGTCCAAAGAGAGTGCAAGCTGAAGGCCACCCTTAACACTGCTCTTGGCCTGAATGACACATACACCGTCAGGTGCACTGATCCAAGCTTCGCGGGTAAATTGCCCCGTCTCCGTATGATAGGACACTTTGGCAATCCCGCTGTCCAGATCCAGCTCACGCTGATAATGGCTAAAATTCTCCGCACCGTCATGCTCCAGGTAAAGATCTCCCAGCGGCAGATAGGCCTGCGTATTTACGCCTAGCATGCGGGCGTTAATAGTTGCTTCAGCTTCCGCATAACGGCCTTCCGTTACCAGACCCCGCGCTTTTTTCAAATACCGGAGCGCTTCATAATTGTTGGTATCCCGGGGAAATCCGGACCATAACGTATCTTCATTTAACTGAATTCGTTCCCTGGCTGTGCCGCCGAATACCATGGCCCCCATGTGTCCGTTGCCAAGCGGCAGCGCTTCTTCCCAGATAGCCGCAGGCTGGTTGTATATTAATTTCCAAGGATGCTCCTTGAGCTCTTCCTTCATTTACTTGCCCTCCCCATGAGTTCAAAATACAGCAAAAGACCCTGACGAATGTCGGGTCCTTGCTGTTGCATTAGTTTTGTTTAACAAGGAGAATTGCTGCCTACAAATCTTTTCCAGTCCACAGGGATACTCTCTTTTTCACGAGTTCTGTAAACTCTTTTTCCATATCCTGAGCACCTGCTTTGTCCAGCTCAGCAAGGAATGCATCGTATACTTTATCGAAGTCAGCCGGTTTAGACAGGATCGCTTCTGGAATACGTTTGCGAACGATATCTCGAGTCTTATTAAAGATTACCTGGTATTGACCGTCAGTTGGAACAGGCATGTTGTACAAAGCGCCAGTTTCTTTGACTGGGAATTCATCTTCTTTAGGGAACAGATCTTTCCATGTTGTAGCATTGTAGCCTTTGAGCGATTCCTTCTCAGCTTCGGAGTAAGCAGCTACGATTTCTTCCGGGAAGGTTGCAGTGTAATAGTTGCCAGTAGGATCCTTCACACCATCGCCATAACGTGCACCGAAAATCAGATATTGTCCGATACCGGTTTCTTTTTGAAAGTTAGCGGCATCATTGGCTTTTCTGTCTGAAATTTCAGCTGGAACTTCACGCTTGCCATCTGCATTTACAGTGTAATGCTTGCCTTCAACCCCCCAGCTTCTCAAAACCTGGCCTTCATCGGAAGACATCCAGTCCAGCCATTTGATGATCCGGACAGGATCTTTAGCTGCAGTTGTAATCGCAAGACCATAGCCGTCGATACCTGTTGACATGAAAGAATGATCTTTATACTCTTCGGACAGGGTTACAGGGAAGTGCGCATAAGTGTACTCATCTTTACCGGCTGCTTTCAGAGCATTTTCACCATCGGAATATTCCCATTCCTGGGAGATCAGACCAAGCACACGGCCGCTGGCCACTTTGGCCTTATATTGGTCGTCTTTTTGTACGAAGGCATCTTTATCAAGCAGACCTTGATTGTACATGCCGTTCAACCAACGGAAATATTCTTTTTCTTCAGGACGTTTGTAGTGAAGTTTTGCTTCGTAAGTTTCCGGATCGACATAATATTCACCATCATCCGGTGCCCCTGTTGTAGTGAAGGCAGGGTTCGTAACCGTGATCATGATCTTCCAGTCATCGGCATTCAGCGTAAGCGGAATCGTAGGCTGTCCATCGGTTTCCGGATGCAGCGCCACATAATCCTTCAGCACTTTTTCATAGTCGGCTAAGGTCTTCACTTCAGGATAGCCCAGTTCCTTCAGTACGCGGTGTTGAATTTCAAATCCGCCTGTTGCGTCGAAGGATTGCTGGCCGACCCCCATGTTCGTAGGAATTTGATAGATACTCTGGTCATCCAGGCTGTATTTCAGACGGTTCATGTTATCGCCATATACTTTTTTCAGGTTCGGAGCATATTTATCAATTAGTTCGGTCAGATCAATAACCAGACCGGCATCTACCAGGATACTAAGATTTCCTTTGGCGAAGATCAAATCAGGAACATCTTCGCTGGCAGCCATCATAGGGATTTTTTGATCGCCGCCGCCGCTGCCTACATCAAACTCTGCATCAATCGTTACACCAGTTTTCTCAGTAATTACTTTACCCACATCATCCTGCATTTTGTTCCAGTTTGGACTGGCATCCCCACCAAAGAAAGAGATTGTAAAAGGGCTTGTATCCATAGCAGTATCGTCTGCAGCATTGTTGCCGGTGTTTTTCGCCCCATTGTCGGCAGGAGTGTTGATAACATTTTTGTTGTTGTTGCCGCCGCCACAGCCTGCGATCAGCATAGAGCTCATGAGCATGAGCGTAAAAGCAGTCTTAATGCTCTTGCTTTTCATTTGTGTATCCCCCTTGATAATTTGTATTAGTTCATCTATGCATATCAGGTTAAACCTGTATATACCATTGTTAGCGCTTGCAAATACGATATAATAATAAATCCAATCCAGCGCTTTCATTTGACGGATAAGCCAGGACGTAATTCTGCTTGGCAATTTTCCTGCCAGAAATACGTCCCTCTTATCCTAGCCCTGTCTAGCAGGGATTAGGCTTTTACAGCTCCCAGTGTCATACCATTTACGAAATACTTCTGCAGGAAAGGATACACTACAAGAATAGGTACCGTTACTACAATGGTGATAGCCATCTTGATGGACTCTGGTGAAATTTGCGCCATTTGCTGGGCCAAATCATTGGCATTTGCCATGCCGCTGCCCTGGTTCGTACTCGACAGAACCTTCATCAGCTCATACTGGAGTGTCGTTAGATGCGGCTTGTTACCATTATACAGATAGGTTGTGAACCACTCATTCCATTGTCCTACCGACAGGAAGAGTGCGATTGTTGCAAGCACCGGCTTACAGAGCGGCAAGATGATTTTGTAGAAAATCAGGAAGTCATTGGCTCCGTCCAGCTTAGCGGACTCTTGCAGGGCGTATGGCAGACCATCCATAAAGGAACGGATGACGAATACGTTGAACGCGGAAACCGCACCCGGCAAAATGTAGATCCAGAACGTTCCGATCAGATTTAAATCTTTCATCAGAATGTACATAGGCACCATACCGCCGGAGAAGTACATGGTCAGTGCCAGGAATACCGAAACAAATTTTCTTGCCCGGAAATCCGGACGGCTGAGCGTAAACGCCAGCATGGCAGAGCTTGCAAGTCCGAGAATTGTACCGGAAACGGTCCGCAATATCGAGATTTTGAAACCCTGAATCAGACCTGTATAACTGAAGATCCGTTCGTAGTTCTCAAGCGTCCAGGCTCTCGGGAAGATATATATGCCGCCTCGAACGGTGTCTGTAGATTCATTGAAGGAAATCGCCAGCACGTTCAGGAAGGGATATAGAGTCACAATCATGACCAACCCTAGTAAGATGTACAAGAAGATGTCGAATACACGTTCAGACCTTGACATTTGAAAAGCTTTGCTGCTCACTTAAGATCCCCTCCTTACATGATGCTTTCTTTAGTGATTTTCTTCATTACACCGTTAGCGACAAGCAGCAAGATCACACTGACTACTGAGGTGAACATACTGATTGCGGTACCATAGGAGAAGCGTCCTATTTGAATACCATATTTAAGCGCATACAAATCCAGCACTTCCGAATAATCGGTAACAAGGTTGTTCTGCAGCTGGAACTGTTTCTCGAAGCCGATACCGACCAAGTGGCCGATAGACATAATCAGGAGAACCGTGATTGTCGTGCGGATACCCGGCAATGTAATGTTGAACATTTGCTTGATTCTTCCGGCCCCATCCACCTTTGCCGCTTCATACAGCTCTTTATCGATCCCTGTAATCGCTGCCAGATAGATGATCGCATTCCAGCCAGTTTCTTTCCATATATCAGCTGCAGTTAAAATCCCCCAGAAATATTTACCTTTAGCCATGAACTGGATCGGCTCATCAATGACATTAAGCCAGATCAGCAAATCGTTCACGATCCCTCCGTCGATCGCGAGTGTCTTGTAGACAATCCCGCCTACCACGACCCAGGATACAAAGTGAGGCAGGTAAGATACAGTCTGAACTGTTCTTTTGAAGACGTTTCCCCGCAGCTCATTAAGCAAAACGGCGAACAAGATCGGAACAATGAAACCAAATACCAATCCCAAACCGCTCATTGCAAGCGTGTTTCTTAGCACAAGGTAGAAGCGTTCATCATGGAAAAGCTCTTTGAAGTTATCCAATCCAACCCACTTCTGATCCCCAAACGACTTGGCCGGTTTATATTTCTGAAATGCCATCAACCATCCCCATAAGGGCACATAGCTGAAAATGAATACCCAGATCACGAAAGGAAGAGACATCAGATACAAGTACTTTTGCTGCAGTACGCTACTCCAAAATCCGTTTTTCCGCTTCGCAGGTGGGTGGGGGGTTACGCTTTCATTTGCTGTAACACCGTTTTCAGTGAGCGCTTTCACGTTCATTATTCCCCCTTCGTTTTTATATTCATATCATACCGCACCCAAATGTAAGCGAATACCCGACAGATTTCACGTAAAATCCTGTGTAAATTAGACATTCAATAACCTACTGTCTGAAATCGCTGTCACGCGGGATGGAAAAGGATATTGTTGTGCCCTTTCCTTCTTCGCTTGTGATGATCAGGCCATGCTCTTCCCCGTAATACAGAACCAGTCTCTGATGCACATTGCGCAGACCGATCCGGCTTCGCTGCTCTTCCTCGGCTTGGTCAATTACCGCCAAGATTTCAGATAGCCGCTTCTCTGTCATCCCGGCACCGTCGTCTGCCACAACCACTTGTATCTCATCATCTGACAAAACGACACTTGCCCGCACGTTAACCGTTCCTTCTTTATTCTCCAGTCCGTGGACAACAGAATTCTCCACCAGCGGCTGGATGATCAGCGGCGGAATCAGGATATCGGAGGCTTTGGCGTCGAAATCTATTTCAAACATCAGCCTGTCCTCATACCGGAATTTCTGAATCTCCAGATAGGAGCGGATCATTTCAATCTCTTCCTTCATGGGCGCCCGTTCTCTGCCTACCTCCAGATTTTTGCGCATAAGCTTTCCGAGAAGTCTGACGATATTGGCGATCTCCTTCTCTCCCTTAAGATGGGCATTCATCCGGATGGATTCCAGGGCATTAAACAGGAAATGCGGGTGAATCTGGCTGGCCATCATTTTCAACTTAATTTCTCTCTGGGCGATTTCCAGCTTATTATTTTTCTCATTGCTCTCTATCACTTGAGCGATCAGCTGGTTTATGCTTCCCACCATATAGTTAAACTGCCGCGACAGCTGTCCGATTTCGTCCGTCCCGTCTACATGGGAGACTACGTTCAGATTGCCTAAGGCCACCTGATTCAGTTGGCGGCTGAGCCGGAGCAGGCGGTTGGTCGTCAATAAAGAAATGGTATAGACAAGCACCAGCGCAACAAGCAGCACTCCGACGATGATCAGCAGCCCCAGAACGCTCACTTTATTCGCATTGCTAAGAATGCTGCTTCGCTCAAATACGGTAATCACCTTCAGTTGGCTGATGCTAAACGAAGGAGTCATCTCATCGACAATAACATAGGAATCTTCGCCCTTTACCATGGTTCTAAACACGCCTTTAGTTTTCGTACTCAAGTCTATATCGATATCAAAGGAATCCAGCGTAGTCCCCACCAGCTCCGGGTTCTTGGCGGCAGTAATATATCCCTGCTCATCTGTGATAAGCGTTTCAAAGGGCTCCTGGTACAGCATTCCGTTCAGCTCATCGGGATTTACCTGCACCATTAATACACCGGGTTTTTTGTACTCCGAATAAGGCACTTGCCGGATGAGGCTTAACTTATTAATCGTTCCTTTTTCACTGGTTTCATATTTCTCCTTGTCGGGGATATACAGCCAGTGTATTCCTTTGGTCCCCACAACCTTCTGATACCATGATCTGGATTCAATCTCCGGAGTCAGGGGAGCGATAGACATATTATCAACCAGCGTCTGGTTATCAATGAAGAAACGGATGTTGGAGAGTTCGCGGTACTGCAATATATAATCCTTGAAATCTGTAAAGTTTATATAAGCCTTCGTCAGCTCCAGGATGCTGGGATACTGCGTAGTGACAAGGGTCTTGAAATCGCCGTCGAAATAGAGCAGATTCGAAATATCCGTGGGAACCCGCAGTTTGCTTGCCATTTGACTTTTGATTTTCTCCAAATTATTGGTTGCCTGGTCAATGGCTCTGTCCAAGGCAGCCCCGCGAAAATACCCGGTTAGGGCAATGCCTATAATCAGTACAGGAATCATAACGACTACAATGTAGAACAGAATGAACTTATATTTCAGCTTCATGTTATTGATCATCCGCACCAGATTTTTCACAACGTTCCCTCCTCTCCTAATCTGTTCACCCGAATCATGGCAAACAGGCCGCTCCCTCATCTGCCGCAGATAGGGAACAGCCTGTCTATCATAATGCTCACGTTAATCGTTCGGCAAGTGCGCTGGCCAAGATTAATTATCCTTGCGGTAGGCGGTTGGGGATACCCCGACGTATTTGCGGAACTTGGCGTTAAAATAATCGGAATTCATATACCCGACTCTTTCAGCAACTTCATACACCTTCATGCCCTGTGTCAGAAATTGCTTCGCTTTCTCAATTCTCACCTTATCCAGATAGGTATTAAAATGTTCGCCCATCTGGTTCTTGAACATTTTGCCCAGATAGGCGCTATTATAATTAAATATTTGCGCAAGCATCCCCAGCTTCAAGTTCTCATTGTAGCGGCGCTGGATCAAATCGGTGATCCGTTTAATCTCATCGCCCTTTCCGCCACTGTTCATCTGCTTCGAAATTTGCTCCAGGTAGTTCCCGGCCATATTCTCGATATCGCTCAGATAATAACTGCTGTATACTTCCCCCGTGGGAGAAGGATTGCCCGCAATAAAGGAACGGATGTCTGGGGTAGCTGCCTCCAGGCGGGCAATCGTACTGCTCATGATCCGGATCAGATTATCTTTGATATACGTCTCATTGCGTTTTATAGCAACAAGTTTGCGGATGATCTGCCCGACCAGCGCCTGAATGGCTTCATTACTCCCGGTTTCAATCGCAAGCAGCAGTTCCATCTCTTCATCGCGTTCCAATTCCTCAATGTCTTCAGTCTCTTCGATCCGAACCAGCCATTCATCTGGCTGTCCGCTCAGGAGAATTTCCCTGCGTCCGAAAAAAGCTGCCTCCAGCAGCCCGCGGGCTGCGGAAAAAGACTGGCTTGCCAGCTGAGGATCGGCAACTCCGCCTCCGGAAGCGGCATAAAAATCCAATCCCTCTTTGGAAATAACTCTATTGAGGTCATTCCACAATGCTGTGCGGGCATCCCCGTCCTTGAGCGGTTCCTTCAACAGGATTCCCATATATGGAGGCAAGGTGAAGAACAATGCTTCCTCTGCCGGCCAATGCTGCTCCAGCATGCTGCGTACACGATCTTCGCTTCCGTCCTCGCCTTTCTGCGCCCGTTTCAGCTCCAGCAGTACAATTTCACAGCTCCACCCCGTAAGCCCTAGCCCGGCTGCTGATTCTGCCGTGTCAAAACCATTCTCGCGCGGCTGAAGCAGCTCGCGCAGCAGCGCTTCATTGCCGCGTACCGGGAAATCCGTCTGAAGCTGGCTCAATTGCTCCTCCTGGCTTATCGTGACACGCAGATCATGAAGATAGGAGATCAATTCCTCTTCGTCGACCGGCTTCAGCAAATATCCGTCAATATGATAGGAGATCGCCCGTTTGGCATATTCGAAGTCAGCATGACCGCTAAGAATAAGCACATGGCAGTTAGCGTTTTCTTTGCGCAGCTCATTAATCAGCTCCAGGCCGTCCATTCCCGGCATGCGAATATCTGCGACAATCAGCTTGGGAGCAAAGCTATGGAACTTATCAAGCGCCTCGAATCCGTTTGAAGCCGTCGCCACTACGGTGTAACCCAGCTCTTCCCAAGGGATCAGGGTACGCATCCCTTCCCTCAGCTTGGGCTCGTCATCTACAATCAGCACTTTTATCATTAGTCTTCAGCCCCTAAGAAGCGTAGTCCCGCAAGGACAGCTCAAGTGCTGCCCTAACGGGTATCGCGGGCAGATCGTCAGCCCCATTCTTGCAAGCCCGGTTATTTCCGGTATGCAGCCAGCTTATCATTCAATTCGCGGGTCTGGCCGTATACGTCCTGGTAAATACTGAATAATCCATCATAGACAGCCACTTGCCCGGCATTCGGTTTAAATACTTCTGCAGGACGGATGAAAGCTTCCGCACATGCACCAAGGGAAGGGAACCAGCCGCTGCCGTAGGCAGCCAGCATTGCCGCACCCATAGCCGGGCCTTTCTCACTCTCCAGCTTGATAATCGACGCATTGAAAATATCAGCCTGCATTTGCAGCCAAGCCTCATTCTTCGCACCGCCGCCGATCGCCACAATCTCTGTAATTTCCTTACCCGATTCACGCACAATTTCAATCGACTCGCGCAGGGAGAACGTAATTCCTTCCAAGACCGAACGGGTGAAGTGAGACAAGGTATGGCCGGAATCCATGCCGATGAAGCTGCCGCGGATATTTGCGTCCGGATGCGGCGTGCGTTCACCAACGATGTATGGTGTGAACAACAGCCCGCCGCTTCCGGCCGGCACATCGTTTACACCTTTCAGCAATTCGTCAAAGCTCTTCTCCGCTGCAAAGGTTTCTTTGAACCAGGTAAGACTATGGCCCGCAGCAAGAGTAACGCCCATGATATAATAGGCATCCTTCTCCCCATGATTAAAGAAATGGACCTTACCTTCCAGATTAAGATCCTTGTTGCTCTCATAGGAGAGGACCACACCGGAAGTGCCGATGCTGCACATCGTCCGGCCCTCACCCAGAATACCAGCGCCGAGCGCGCCGCAGGCGTTATCCGCACCGCCGGCAAATACCTTAGTGGATGTCAGAAGGCCGGAGGCTTCAGCAATCTCAGGCAGCAGCGTTCCCGTCAGTTCGAAGGACTCTACCAGTCTAGGGCACAGCGAGACCGGAAGGGAGAAAGCTTCGGCAATTTCCGCACTCCACTGCTTCGCACCTACGTCCAGCAGCAATGTACCCGCCGCGTCGGAATAATCCATCGCATAATCACCGGTTAGACGGAAACGCACGTAATCCTTCGGCAGAAGGAACTGGTGCGCTTGCGCCAGCACCTCTGGCTCATTCTCCTGAACCCACAGGATTTTGGGCAGTGTGAACCCTTCCAAGGCGCGGTTTCTGGCAATGTTGATCAGCTTTGTTCCCAGTTTCTTCTCGATTGTACGGCACTGTGCCGTAGTGCGGGTGTCATTCCAGAGAATTGCCGGACGCAGCACATTACCTTCGCTGTCCACCAGCACCAGACCATGCATTTGCCCCGAAAAGCTGATGCCGTCCACTTGCGAAGGATCTACACCAGACACCTCGATCAGACGGTGGAGGCTAACCAGCGTTCCTTTCACCCAGTCCTCGGGATTCTGTTCACTCCAGTTCGGCTGGGGTCTGCTAAGCGGGTAGGCTTCGGAATGTTCGAAGGCCACCTTTCCCTGCGGATCAACCAATACAGTCTTTACCGCGCTGGTCCCCAGGTCTACACCGATTACATATTTCATATTGATCCTCCTAAAAGTTATATGAAGAAACACATTTACAAGAAAAGGGGCTGCCGAAGAATGCTCTCTTCAGCAACCCCCGTTGCGTTAATATCGGCTGAACTAAAGTCTGAGCCGTAAGCTCAAGCCCTAATCCTACTCAGCCAGGATGTATTGGTTCAAAGTAGCTCTGAGCAGTTCTTGACGTCCGGACTCATTGCGGCGCGGATTTTCGTTGTTTAGTGCGTATTCGGCAAGCGAAGCCAGTGTTGCTTTGCCGGAAACGATGTCTGCCCCTACGCCTTCATTAAAGCTGCTGTAACGTTTCGCGATGAAGTCTTCAAATACGCGGTCTTCAAGCAATTTAGCGGCAACTTTAAGGCCTTTGGCATAAGTGTCCATACCGGCGATGTGCGCCAGGAACAGATCCTCAGCCTCGAAGGAAGGACGGCGTACTTTGGAGTCAAAGTTGATTCCGCCTTTGCCAAGTCCGTCATTCTTGAGTACTTCATAAAGCGTAAGAGTTGCATCGTAAATGTTAACCGGAAATTCATCGGTATCCCAGCCCAGCAATGTGTCGCCTTGGTTTGCGTCAAGCGATCCAAGCATGCCGTTAATGCGTGCTACACGCAGTTCATGCTCAAAAGTATGACCGGCAAGTGTTGCATGGTTAGCTTCAAGGTTCAGCTTGAAGTGCTTGTCGAGGTTATATTTCTGCAGGAACGCAATTGTTGTTGCTGCATCGAAGTCATATTGATGTTTGGTAGGCTCTTTTGGTTTAGGCTCGATCAGGAATTGGCCGTCGAAGCCGATTTCCTTAGCGTAATCTACAGCCAGGCTGAACAGACGTGCAATGTTATCCTGCTCAAGGCCCATATCTGTGTTAAGCAATTCCTCGTAGCCTTCACGGCCACCCCAGAATACATAGTTTTGTGCGCCCAGACGTTTACCAACTTCCAGACCCTTCTTCACTTGTGCAGCTGCATGTGCGAAGACATCAGCATTAGGAGTGGAGCCTGCACCGTGCATATAACGCGGATTAGTGAACATGTTGGCTGTGTTCCACAGCAATTTCTTGCCGGAAGTCTTCATGCCTTGTTCAAGGATATCTACGATGGTATCAATGTTGCTGTAGAACTCACGCAAAGATGCGCCTTCAGGAGCGATGTCCACATCATGGAAGCAGTAGTACGGCAGGTCCATCTTCTCCATGAATTCAAAAGCCGCTTCAGCGCGGGCTTTAGCCTTGTCCAGGCCACTCAGGTGATTCCAGCTGCGGATTGCAGTTTCTGCGCCGAACGGATCGGAACCGCCAGCAGTTAATGTATGCCAATATGCCATTGCAAACTTCAGGTGCTCTTCCATAGTTTTGCCGGCTACGATTTCTTTAGGATTGTAGAATTTGAATGCGAAAGGGTTGGTGGAACGGCTTCCCTCGTAAGAGATCTTGCTCACTGTTTCAAAATAAGCCATTTGTAAAATCCTCCTCGATATTTTGCTTCGCCCGCAAGCGTTTACAGCATCATCTTAACACATCTTCAGGACTTTGTATATTGGTTAAACAAAGTTTTAAACAACTTTTTATTTGTCTATTTCTTCTCCTCCGCGAGCAGGGCCGAATAACCGTCCCCTGCCCGCTCTATCGTTTAACATGACCATAAAGTACCCTTTGACAGCATCGCCTATGCGTTGCCATTCGTTTGAACACAATGCGCTTCCTGTTGCATTTTTCCGCACATCACTCTAGACTAAGTGGCATACTACTCTAATGAGAACGTTGTCAAAAAAGGAAGTGTACTTCGTGAAAGTTACCGGTGACCAGGCGCTGGTCAAAAAAATCAATAAGTCGATTATTTTACATACGATCCGCACGCATTCTCCGGTCTCCCGGGCCAAAGTCTCCGAGATGACCGGCCTTAATAAAGCAACCGTGTCCAACCTTGTCGCCGAGCTTTGCGGACAGGAGCTTGTGACTGAAGCCGGCCCCGGGGAATCCAGCGGCGGACGCAAACCGCTCATGCTGCATTTTAACAAAATGGCGGGAAGCGTCATCGGCATCGAGCTGCGCGTAAAGCAGCTCACGGCGGTGCTCTGCGATCTGGACGGCGGCGTGCTTCACGAGCGGGATTGCCGCTTGGATGCCCATGATTTCCCTTATGTTGTGAATCAGATGAAGGCTATCATTGCGGAGCTGATCACCAAATCCCCCGCGTCGCCTTACGGTATCGTAGGAATCGGAGTAGGTGTGCCGGGGATGGTCGATGAGAACGGCGTGGTGCTGTTCGCCCCCAACCTTGGCTGGGAGATGGTGGATTTACGTTCCATTCTGGAGAGTACCTTCGCTGTTCCCGTCACGATAGACAATGAAGCCAATGCGGGTGCACAGGGAGAGCTTAATTTCGGAGCAGCCCGGGGCGTGCGCCACCTGCTGTATATCAGTGCCGGTTCAGGGATCGGATCGGGCATTATCATCGGGGGGGAGCTGTACAAGGGCGCCCGCGGATATGCCGGAGAAACCGGGCATATGACCATTGAAGCGGAAGGCAAACCCTGCAGCTGCGGAAGCCGGGGCTGCTGGGAGCTGTATGCCTCCGAGAAGACCTATGACAACTCAAACTTGTCATTGCCTGCCCGCACTACCACAGAACTGGTCCGCCATGCGCTGGACGGGCAGGAGGATACGCTGCGCCACTTCTCAACCATGGGCGAATATCTGGGCATTGGAGTCACGAATCTGATCAACAGCTTCAATCCGGAGCTGATTGTTATCGGAGGAGCCCTATCCGAGGCCGAACCTTGGCTGGGCGAACCGCTGCGCAGCGTAGTGGCTAAGCGTACGCTGCCCTACCATAAGCAGCAGCTGGAGATCACTTTTTCCAAGCTGGGCAGCCGCGGGACCATGATCGGTGCGGGCTTTTCGGCCGTGATGCATTTTCTCGGCAATATCAGGGTAACCCTGTAGACAAATTGACGTAAATTTGCCGCATTTAAAGCAGCCCAAAGTGCAGCAATAAGCAGGGCAATCCTTTATAATTAGGTCATAACTGTGTGACATATGTCACCATCACCCCTTTTTCTGAAAGCGAGAGTGAGTCTATGACCTATGTTGATACGTCTGATCTTTCAGCGCAGATGTTCATCACTGTGCTGCTGCTGCTGCTCATCATTGCTCCTTTAGTCAGTCTCGGTGTACTGCGTCTGTTCCAATCGAGGAAGAAATCGGGATTCATGCTTATTATCAGCGGTGTTGTTGTATACGCTATTTTTCAAGTAATCATGTCCTTTATCCAAGCTTAAGCGAGAGCTTTGACCCCTTTGCTCCTGCCCGTACAAAAACTAGCCGGCATCACAAAAGCAGACTATTTTTTGTACGGAAACTTGCTCCCCGGACTGCCTCAGCTCTGTTCTGCGTCATTTAGAGAAAGACTGCAGATGAAACGCTCGACTCCGGGATATTTTTCCCCCAGACTCTTAACTGCAAATCCGCTATTCCTGTAGAACCCAACGGCGTCATGGTCTGTCTCCGCGGTTATCGTGTCATATTCAGCAGTTCTGCCCAGCTCCTCTACCATCTTTCTGCCGATCCCTTTCCCGCGCCACTGCTCCTGAACTGCAAGATGCCTGATCTCCGCCTCTTTCCTGGAATGCCGCATGATTCCGATGATCCCTGCCAACCGACCGTTCTCAAAGCAGCCCAGCAATTCTGTCCAATCATTTGCAATATATCCCGCAAGCACCTGCTCGATCTTCTCATCAAGCTCCTCATCGGCAGCCCACATGCACTCGGCCAGCAAACGTTTTACTGCCCCGGAATACTTATATATAGATTGAACTTAAGGTTTTAGAGTACAGGATCAGTCGCAACTACGGAGAATATTTGGACTTCCGGCCGCTGTTGTCTTCAGATTTCTTGATTTTAACCGCAATTAGCGGTAGAAATCCGAAAACAAAGGCGGACGCTACCGCTCCTCCAGTTCCAAAATCCCCCTCCGTTCCTCCTTTTCCTTATCTCAAGTTTTTAAGTTCAATCTATATACTCCTTTAAATTCATTAACAAGGTTTGCAGCATCCTTTCATCGGTTGGAGATCCATATGTACATTAAACGATTCGGACGGATACAAGCCCGGCAACGCAAAGACCGCCCCCATCTCGGAAGCGGCCGGTATCCTCTTATTCAAGAGCAAAGGCTATATTATACAGTTGCCAAAGCCTTGTCGAATTGCGTTTTGTTCATGCCTACGATTTTGAAATCGCCGATGACAGTTACAGGTACAGCTCTCATGCCCATATCCCAAACCTGCTGCGCGTAATCATCATTCTGCTCGATGTTACGTTCCTCGTAGGATACACCCTTCTCGCTCAGGAAGCTCTTCACCTGACGGCAATGCGGGCAGTTGGTTGAAGTGTATACAATTACATTTTCCATAGTTGATCTCCTCCTTAATTTTATATGAACAGTATAGATCAGGGTAGTATCTATTGTAGCACCAGAGTGCCTTTTATTCCAAATAGAGGGTTACAAAATAACCGCACTGTGCTCCAGGCTTTCGATATATTTCTCAGCATCCATTGCTGCCATGCAACCACTGCCTGCTGCCGTAATGGCTTGTCTGTAACGGGTATCCTGAACGTCGCCGCAAGCAAATACGCCAGGAATATTGGTTTCGGAGGTACCCGGATTGGTCACGATATACCCGCTCGCATCCGTTGTAATTTGACCACCCAGGAAGGAAGTATTCGGATGATGGCCGACAGCTACAAACACACCGCTGGCTTCAATGAATTCCTCTTCGCCGGTTTCATTATTAAGCACCTTCAGACCGTTCACGCCTTTGTCGCCGGAAGTCACTTCCAGTGGAGTACGGTTCAGCCCCCAGGTCACCTTGGCATTATCGCGGACACGATCCTGCATAATTTTGGAAGCTCGCAGCTCTTCACGGCGGTGCACAAGGGTAACTTTCGAAGCAAAACGGGTCAGGAAGCCAGCTTCCTCAAGGGCGGAATCACCGCCGCCGACAACGACGATCTCTTTGCCGCGGAAGAAAAATCCGTCACAAGTCGCACAAGTGCTTACACCGCGTCCGATGTTGTCCTGCTCACCGGGAATGCCGAGGTATTTTGCCGTAGCACCTGTCGATAGGATCAGTGTATCTGTAGTCAATGTTCCCATACCTTCAACGTTCAGCTTGAACGGACGATCCCCCAGCTCTACGCTGTTCACCCAGCCTGTAATAAACTTTGCACCGAAACGCTCAGCCTGCTTACGCATATTGTCCATGAGTTCAGGACCCATAATACCTTCAGGGAATCCGGGGAAATTCTCAATTTCCGTTGTAGTGGTAAGCTGACCACCCGGTTGTGGACCTTCAATCACCAGCGGATTCAGGTTGGCGCGGGCCAAATAGATAGCAGCAGTCAGTCCGGCCGGTCCGGTACCAACGATAATGGATTTGTACATGACTATATCCTCCTTGAGATGGACGGTTAAGCGTCAATCCTTAATTAAAATTATTATAATGTAGTACTTATTATGATCACCCAAGAAGGAGTTGTCAATATGCCAGACACGCTGTAATCGTACCCATTTTGTGAACAATTCAATTTTAAGCAATTAAATTTCCGGAATACCCTGTTGGTTTGTCGATTTCAGCTTTTATTAGCGTAAAAGTCTTAATCCGTTCAGGATCACGAGAATTGTGCTGCCTTCATGACCAACAACACCGAAGGGGAGCGCGATCCCCTGCAAAAAGTTGCCCAGCATCAGGCTGACGATCACGGTAACAGCAAAAATCATATTCTGCTTCACAATACGCTGCGACCGGCGGGCCAGCGCAATGGTCGAAGAAATCTCTTCAATATTATCGTTCATCAGCACCACATCGGCAATCTCAAGTGCCGCGCCGCTGCCCTTCATACCCATCCCCATGCCAACGGTGGCCGTTGCCAGAGCCGGAGCATCATTGACCCCATCACCAACCATAATCACATGACCATATTGCTCACGGAGCGCTTTAATATGACTTACTTTATCCTCCGGCAAAAGATCGGCAAATACCATGTCCACTCCCGTTCTTGCTGCCATTGCCTGCGCCGCCTCTGCCCGGTCCCCGGTCAGCATAGCCACCTTAATTCCCAGCTTCTGCAGCTTGCGTACAGCAGCTTCCGCCTGAGGACGCACCGTATCCTGCAGCGCAATCATCCCGGCGATTTTGTCACCGGCCAGAATCAGCGACACGGTTTTTCCTTCCGCCTCGAACTGCTGCCGCAAGGTTTTCCAGTGTTGTACTGGTTCATCATCCCCCTGAACTGCCGGCTCATCCAAAAGATTGGATTTGCCGATTCTCCATTGTTGGCCTTGAACCGTGCCTTCAATCCCCCAGCCGGTTACGGATTTGCTCTCCTGGATATTGTACAGCTCCACCTGCTGCTCCTCAGCCATGCGGACAACCGCTTCCGCCAGCGGATGGCGTGACAATTTCTCAATGGATGCGCTGACCGCCAGCAGCTCCCTCCGGTCATATCCCTCTCCGGCGATAAAATCCGTCACCTGCGGAATCCCCTCAGTCAACGTTCCGGTCTTGTCAAAAGCTACCACAGACGTCCGCGCCATATTCTCCAGGTGCACGCCACCTTTGAACAGGATGCCTTTGCGCGCACTTTTGGAAATGGCCGATAGCATGGCAGGCATGATGGATGAGACCAGCGCGCACGGTGAAGCCACCACCAGAAAGACCATCGCTTTATAAAAAGTATCGCTCCAGCTCCAGTCCAGCAGATATGGCGGCAATGCAATCAATGCAACCGTTGCAGCCACAACCACCCGGGCATAAATCGACTCCAGCCGTTTAATAAACCGCTGTGAATCCGGCACTTCGCTCTCCGCCTCTTCCACCATCTTAATAATCTTGGCAAAAAGGGTGTTCTCTGCAGCCTTGGTAACTTCGACATAAAGCGGGCCTTCCCCGTTGACGGTCCCGGCGAATACTTCACTTCCGGCTGTTTTCTCTACCGGCAATGATTCGCCTGTGATCGAAGCCTGATTGACGGCCGATTCACCCCGGCACACTTTACCGTCAGCGGGAATCAGTTCACCGGGCCGCACCAGCAGCAAATCTCCGATGGCCAAAAGATCAATCGCAACCTCGTTCATAGCCCCCTGCTCAATGCGCACTGCCGTGGCCGGCTTCAGGGCCATCAGGGAGGAGATGTCCTTTTTGCTGCGCTCCATGGTATAACTCTCCAGAGCGCCGCTCAGTGCAAAGATGAAGATAAGCATCGCACCTTCGTTCCAGTAGCCGATTGAAGCGGCGCCCAGAGCGGCAGCGATCATCAGCAGGTTGACATCAAGGTCGCGTTCCTTGACCAGTGTCTCCACACCTTCCTTCGCTTTACTCCAGCCGCCTACCGTATAAGAGATCATGTAGAGCAGCACTGAGAAGATTTCCGACCAGCCGCTGGTTGCCCAAGCAATCAGCATAAGTAATCCGCTGCCCAGGGCAGCCTGCATTTCGGAATTGCCCAGCATAGCCTTCGGATCGAAACGTCGCGGCTCCGGTGTCCGGGGCTGCTGCGCGTTGCCTTGGCGCGCTATTGGTTTTGGCATTTGTTTGGATGTTACTTGCATGAATAATCACCTTCCTGATTGGTTTATGAGCATTGGTATTCTGTCCCTGACAAGATGAAGAGCAGCCAACTGAGAATGAGAGCCATTATTAAAGCCCTTAAAATGACACATGCTGCCCCGGCTCAGCCGGGACAGCATGGTAAATGAGAATGATAATCATTGTTGCAATAATGCAAATATATTTCATCAGTGCAACTTATAGTTATACTATACCACTTTCCGTTCGAATGTAAACCCGGAGACTAGCCTTTTTTTGAGGGGGGTTCCGGGGATGACGACTACAATATGGTGGGTGGGTGAATGAATGAATGAATGACGAGTGTGGGTTGCGTGCTTCGGGTAACTGGGTATTGTGAGCAACGGCGTAACTTGGACATTGGGTAACGTGGAGATCAAGAGAACAAGGGTAGGATCAGCAACGCGGGGATCATGAGCACAGCATACGTGGGTAACTGAGGGATTGTGGAAATCAAGAGCTTGAGGGTTACCTCAACATCGCGGGCACTGGGAGCAACAATGCACTAGGGCAAATGGGGTCACGGGGAAATCAAATCGTGGGATTGAGGTAACCTCAGCATCGCGGGTATTGGGAGCAAAGGTGTACACGGGCAACATGAGAAACGCAGGGTCTACTGAAAATTAATAAAATGAGCACTTGAGTATCCATCCTTGATTGCATCTTTAAAAGTCCCTTCCTCTTACGCCTATCCTTGCTTCTATCGGTGCTCCCCCTCCCTTCGAATGTAAACATCCCCTTGTTTACCGCAGCAATGCGGAACAAGGGGATGCATCGGTTACCACATTTTCAATTACCTTAAAAATCATGGAAGGATAACTTGGTTGAACCGATTGGATACGAGTACGTTGCCTGCTATCCGATAGACATAAGTGTATTTACTGCAACTATTCACGGCAGAAACAAACGTTTTGGTGAAATAGTTGTAGTTCATACAGCTAAAAATAGGCGATTGCTCCTCTGCGGGCCAATTTTGCTTTTTATAGCTGTATTGAATGCAACTATAGCTCAATAAAGCTAAAAAAGTAATGAAATAGATGTACAAAGTGCAATTATCCCCAGAAGCCTCATCATCATTCGGTTAAATTGCAGCGGCTTCTACCCCTAGCCAGTATCAAGCTAAATAGCTGCCGGGGAAGTTAGTCTTATGTCCGGATGCGGGCTAATCGTTGTACAGATGCCTGGAATACCAGAAATCATTTGAACAGGCACACCAATGATACCGGATATGCGAGTTGCCGCATGAAATGGCGGATATTCGCTGGACAGGCGCCCGGTCGCCGGCTATTGCCAGAGCGGGAGGGCGCCCGGAAATCCTACAGCCAACCGCCGGCGGCTGGATCTTCGTGATGGTCCTGCCGGGCCATCCAGGTCAGGCAGGCTGCCCTGAGCAGCGCTTCGGTCCGCTGGCCCGCGCTGCAAAAGATCCCGCTCATGCCGATCGCATACAGATCGGCAAGCGCGGCCGCCGCCGGTGCCCCCGCGGCGAGCACCACCGCCGCCGGCTTCACGCGCCGCACGGCGGCCAGCATCTCTCCCGCCGCACGGGCAAAGCCCTCGGCGGAGCTGGCTTCCGGCGCGCATCCGCAGGCCGCGCCGTCAAGCACAAGGAAATCGGCGATGCGCGCGATTTCCCCGGCGGCGTAATGCGCACCGGGCGCGATCAGCGCCCCGATGCGGCAAGCCGCCGCATAAGCGTGGCCGAGTGTCTGTTCGGCCACGTCCTCGATGAATTCGCGCATCACCGCGAATTCGGGCGCGCTGGCGGGGTAAGGCGCCAGCAGATCCACGCGGCAGTCGCTGCCCAGCCGCTGGCTCTCCGCCACGGCGGAGAACAGCGCTTCGAGCTGCGCATCCTGAAGCACGGCCAGCCTTGCAGGCAACGCGGCAAGCTCTGGGGTACACAGCAGAGTGACTGCGGTCCAGGCCCCGTCTGCTGATTCCAGCAGTGCCAAGGATGCGGCCCGCAGCCGGTAATAGATCCGCTGCAAAGTCCGTTCCGTCTGGACTTCATCCTCACCGGTCAACCAGCTGTCATACAGCTCGGCTAGCTCGGGAGTATTGAGCCACTCTTCGCTCCGGATCAGACAAGGGCCCACCGGAGCCGTTCCGGCATCCTCCCGGAAGAGCGGGCGATCCTCACAGCCGTCACGCAGCACCAGAAAGGCCGGACGTTCCCCCGGACGCTTGAAATAAGCACGGTTTAATGGACCCATTCCCTTTTGCCGCTCCCCTTCGTCTATAAATTCCGCAGCAGCGGAAGCCACGGATGCAGCCTGGCTCATCTCCACTCCTATAGCCCGATCACCGGCGTTATACTTGAACGGGCGCTCCTCATTACTCCGAACATGATCCTGCTGTTGTTCACCCTTCATCACCGCACCCACCTTTTTGGCATTGGATTGCTGCCGGCCGCCGTTTTAGGGGCAGGTTGATACCGGCATGTTACGCTGCTTCTTTTTATAAATACGGGAATGGGCCATGAAATATGCAAGCGTTGTCAAATGAGTAAGTTCTTAACGGAGTTTGCAGAAGCGTGAAATCACTCGTCGGTCCCTTTTGTAAGGCATATGCTTTGAGGGGAAACGATATTCTGCATTCCTTCAGCTATGCAAAAAGGCCATCTGCCCCATGCGCCGTCCAGTCACAGTATGAACAGGATCACACAGGCGAACAATCACCTAGAATTAATCTGATTCATAATTATGGAGGAAACGGCTCCGCATAATGGCAAAGGCCTTGATAGCCTGCAGCGAAGCGCTGCAGGCCGTAACTATTTTCGTACAACTGCTGTGCTGTCTTTATTGCTGGCTGGCGGCAATCGCCTGCTCCAGATCATACAGAATATCGTCAATGGATTCCGTACCAATCGACAAACGCAGCAATTCAGGGGTTACACCTGCTGTTGTCTGCTCTTCGGCAGAAAGCTGCTGATGTGTAGTGCTCGCCGGATGAATAATCAGTGACTTGGAATCACCGACATTGGCCAAATGGGAGAACAGCTTCACATTCTCTATCAGTTTGACGCCCGCTGCGGCTCCGCCCTTAATTCCGAAGGTAAGGATTGCGCCTTGCCCCTTTGGCAAATACTTCTGGGCAAGTGTATAGGAAGGATGGCTCGGCAATCCGGCATAGCTGACCCATTCCACATTCTCATGGGCTTCCAGATACTGTGCAACCTTCAGCGCATTCTGGCTGTGACGCTCAAGACGCAAATGTAAAGTCTCCAGCCCTTGCAGCAGCAGCCAGGAGTTAAACGGCGAAATCGCAGCGCCCAAATCACGCAGCAACTGCACGCGGGCTTTAATAATATAGGCAATCGGTCCTACAGCTTCCGTGTAAACCACGCCATGATAGCTTGGGTCCGGCTCGGTCAGCCCCGGGAATTTGCCGCTGGCTTTCCAGTCGAATTTGCCGCCGTCCACAATGATTCCACCGATGGAGGTACCGTGCCCGCCGATGAATTTGGTAGCTGAGTGCACTACGATGTCGGCTCCATACTCAATCGGACGAAGCAAATACGGGCTCGGGAAGGTATTATCCACAATCAGCGGAATGCCATGCTCATGGGCAATGGCCGCCACGGCTTCAATATCCAGTACATTTCCCTGCGGATTGCCGATCGTTTCGGCATAGAGTGCCTTCGTCTTATCTGTAATCGCACTGCGGAAGTTCTCAGGATTATCCGAATCCACAAAATGAACCTTGATGCCCAGCTTGGGCAGTGTGGTAGAGAACAGGTTGTATGTTCCGCCATAGAGACTTGCGGAGGACACAATCTCATCCCCTGCACCGGCGATGTTCAGAATAGAGAAGGAAATTGCCGCTGCCCCTGAAGCTGTGGCAAGGGCTCCTGCACCGCCCTCAAGCGCGGCAATCCGCTGCTCGAACACATCGGTGGTCGGGTTCATCAAACGGGTATAGATATTGCCGAATTCCTTGAGCGCGAACAAATTGGCTGCATGTTCCGCATCACGGAACCCGTAGGAAGTGGTCTGATACAACGGTACGGCACGCGATAAAGTAGTTGGATCGATCTCTTGTCCTGCATGAACGGCTAAAGTTTCAAACGACAGCTTGCGGTCTTCTGACATTGGTATTTCCTCCTATTCATAATTGGCAACCGTTAACAATTTAATTAAGAATTGAAACTATTCTCTCACAAACCATGTCATTTGAAAAGAAAAATATCTCATTATTCCACTGTGTTTTATTTTGTTTAGAGGAACTATTGATTTGATCGCACTCCCTCCCGTGGATAACGCTTTCAATTTTCACTATATATCAGGCTTCATCGCTATGTATCGGATTTTAATCGTAAACGGCAAGAGTGTCTAGCCGGCAAATTGATTTCGCCGCATATAGAAGTATACCAGATTGTCTACCAGCTCCTCATCTCTACAAAACCCCAACGCTGTCAGCAGGCGAAGGGATCTATCGTTCCCCGGATCAACTGTAGCTTCAATGACCTCAAGCCCCATCTCTTCATAACCAAAGGTGATCACCGGAAGGAGTGCTTCGGTCATCAGTCCCCTGCCCCAGAAGTCTCTGGACAGATCAAAGCCGATTTCTGCTTTGCCCCCAGGTCCGGTTGTCCAGCAATGATAGCCGCAGGTCCCTGCCAATTGATCCTGCTGCTTATCGAATATTCCCCAGCGGCAGCCCGAATCGTCGATGTGAAACTGGATAATTTCATCCGCTTCGCTAATGTCCCCGCAGGGCGGAATATCCATGTAACGCGTTACTTCTTCCTCCGAGAAATGGCGGAATACCGCCTCACGATCTTCAATCGTCAGCAATCTTAACTTCAACCTGTCTGTTTCAATGACCGGGTAATTCATCTTCGTCAATGCTCTCTCTCCTTCGCACTCACTTGCTGCCCCAAACTCGCTGGAACTTTGCCTATCATTCTATCATATTACTCAGCGCTTATGGACCATCAGTACCAGCTGCCGCTTGATCTGGACAACGGCCGGCTGCTGGACAGTGAAGGGCGGAGCATTTCCTGCCGGGCGGAAGATCTGGGCACCCAGTTCGGCTATGAGCTGCCGGACGACCAGTTCCGCAAGCCTTATATGGCCCGCAAACTCCGTCTGACCTTCGAGGCCGCACAGGTACCACCGCTCGGCTACAAAATATATGCCTGGATACAGTCACCAGATGTCCGTACCGAAGCTGCTGCCAGTCCACTGAGACTCATGGAACAGGGAATGGCCAACGACTTCCTCGCTATTGGGATCCGGGAGGACGGCTCCTATGATGTAACGGACAAACATACCGGTAAAGTCTTTAAGGGACTCGGCGTCTATGAGAACTGCGGCGATGTGGGGAATGAGTATGTGTTCCGTCAGCCGGAGGGCGATGTTCCGCTGACTACCCGTGGCCTCACAGCCCGTATCTCTCTTGCCGAGCATGAACCCTACCGCATTACCTACGAAATCGTCCACGATTGGAAAATCCCGGCTTCCGCCGATGCTGCATTCGCGGAAGAGAAACGGCAAAATGGTTCCGTTCCGGCAGCGCAAGGCAGGACGTTCCTCGGAGAAAGTGCCGCTGCGGATCGTGACCCGGATCAGCCTTGAGGCTGCAGGGAACGGCATTCAGGTCTCTGCCAAGTTTAATAATCAGGCCATGGACCACCGGCTGCGCGTCCTCTTCCCTACCGGACTTATCGCTTCTACCCTTCTGGCCGCCTCCATATTTGAAGCGGCGGAGCGCGATATTGCTCCGGCTCCCGATTGGATTAATCCAAGCAACGCCCAGCATCAGCAGGCTTTTGTCAGTGTGTCGGATGGCAGCGCCGGACTTATGATCGCCAACAAAGGACTGAATGAATACGAGGTCCTGCGCGACGGCAGGAATACCATTGCTGTGACCCTGCTGCGCAGCGTGTCGGAGCTGGGGGACTGGGGTGTGTTCCCTACACCGGAAGCCCAGTGCCTGGGTGAGCGTACCGTAGAATTTGCGGTACGTCCTTATGCCGGAGATGCTGCCGAGCCGGAGGCTTTTGCCTGGGCCTATCAATATCAGGCCCCATGGTTCATTGCCCAGACCGGCTGGCAGCAGGGCTCCTTGCCTGCCGAGTATCAGCCGCTGGAGTGGCAAGGCCGCACACTGGCCCTCTCCGCATTCAAATGGATATTGCAGCGGAAAACACTACCCTAGTTAATGATGTGAATTATAGAATCAAGTCCTGCCTTTAGAAAAAAACCGGCTGCGCCGTCCTTGTATAAAGGACGGCGCAGCCGGTTTTTTGTAGCTGGATTAGCTGGACTGCATGAACTTTAATAGCTGCTTTGGCTCTGTTCGCCTTTGGCAATAGCCACGCCGCCGCTGGTGCCGATTCTTGTCGCTCCGGCTCCAACCATAACAAGGGCATCCTCTGCGCTGCGCACACCGCCGGATGCTTTGACGCCGATGTCCGGACCGACTGCCGCACGCATCAGCGCGATATCTTCCTTGGTGGCTCCTCCGGTGGAAAACCCGGTCGAAGTCTTCACATAATCCGCTCCCGCTTCAACAGCAAGCTTGCAGGCACGGACCTTCTCCTCGTCGCTCAGCAGGCAAGCCTCAATAATGACTTTGGTTAATGCTTTGCCGCGGGCTGCATCAATAACAGCAGAGATATCACGCTTCACCAATTCATCATTGCCATCCTTCAAAGCGCCGATGTTGATCACCATATCGACTTCACCTGCGCCTTTTGCTATTGCATCGGTTGTTTCAAAGGCCTTTGTCTCCGGCGTTGAAGAGCCTAACGGGAAGCCGATAACCGTGCATACTTTTACCTCAGGTGTATCTTTCAAGACTTCATGGGCAACAGATACCCAGGCTGGATTTACGCAGACTGAGGCGAACTTATAGGCTTTGGCCTCTTCCGCCAACTTGATGATATCTTCTTTCCGTGCATCCGCCTTCAGCAGCGTATGGTCAATGATCCCGGATAGTGTAATTTCACTCATTCTTAATTCCTCCATAGCAGTAGATATTCTCATACCCTGTAATCATACCAATAGAAGAACGCTTTGGAAAGGCGAGGGAGAACGATCTGCACCTTTCAATATGCTTCTATGTACCTCTCCACGGAATGAATTAATCCCTATTTTATAAATATAAAAAAATAAAAAGTTTAATTATGCTAAATAAACCTTTTCAAAACAACGATAATAATTATATGGAATTATTGGTTTCCATATTTTTCTGGATTGATTTCATAACTATTTTGTAGAAGGAGATGTTTGGACAGATGGGTAGTTTTAAATTCGCAACGAACACCAAAGAGCACAAACTGGATGTACAAGTCGAAGGAACCATGTCAGAGGAGGACGCAGGACGGTTTATTCAGGAATATAATCAAACCGTAAGCAAGTTTGACCCTACTGAATATGAGATTGTCCTGGACTGCACTACGCTGAATGTTTCTTCTCCGGATGTGCTGCCTATGCTGGAGCAATGCTATATTCTGTACCAACAATCCGGGTTCAAAAAAGTAGTCTTCACGATCGCCAAAAGTCCGGTGCTGAAAATGCAGCTGAGCCGGGTGGCTCGCTCCACAAAACTGGCAAACTATGAAATTATCGAAGTGTAGGTGAACCTGATGAAACATACCGGAGAAAACATTAGAATCCGCAATGCCGCGTACTACCATCCACAGCACATTGTTGGCAATGATTATTACCTTGAGCATTTCGCGCAAATGGGGAAGGACATCAAGCGGTTCCTCGAAGTGATGGGCCGCAAGAATAGATACATTATCAAGGACGAAAATGAAAATTCGCTGACGATGGGATTAAAGGCGGCACAGAAGGTGCTTGAGGATGCCGGTCTGCAAAGTGAAGATCTCGATATGATTGTGTTCGCTTCACAGACACCGGAGTATACTTATCCTACCAATGCCCTGCTGCTGCACAACAAACTGCAATGCAAGCATCGCACCATTACTCTGGATTCCAATGCCAATTGCGCCGGTATGGTAGCGGCTGTTGAACAGGCGAGCCGTTACATGCAGTCGAACCCAAGCATCCGTTATGCGCTGATCACAGGGAGCGACTACAGCTCGGTCAACTGCAATACGGACGATGAAATCACCTATCCTAACTTTGGAGATGCGGCAGCCGCCGTTATTCTGGAGCGGAGCAGTGAAGCTGGGGGATTTACAGATTCCTTGTACTATACAGATTCCGAAGGCTGCGAGAACATTATGTTTCCAGCATGCGGATTGTCTAACATCTATCGCGAAGATATAACAGCAGAGCAGATTCGAATCCGCTGGACCCCGTTTGACGGTACCGTGTGCGTGGATGCGGCCATAGCTGATATTAAAGAGCTGCTGAGCCGCAACGGCCTGACTACCGATGATATCTCCGCCTTCTGCCTGTCCCAATTCTCACTCAAAAATATTGAGCTGATTCAAGAGGGGCTCGGCCTTAGTGAAGAGAAATTTATCTATGTTGGTGACGAATTCGGCTATACCGCCACAAGCAGCCCATTTATCGCCTTTCAGCGTGGAGTCGAGGATGGACGGATCAAACGCGGGGACTATGTCTTCTTCTGGTCCGTAGGCGCCGGCTGGCAAATTCCGACGATGCTCTTCCAATACTGATTAACGGGAAACCGGACAAGCTATCTTCTTAAAATCATGCAAAGAGCCTTGCTCTCATTCTGGAGCAAGGCTCTTCTTTATGCCGTAGCCAATGGTTACTTTTGCGTCAGCGAATCAATGTCCACAAATGGCGTGGCCCCGCCAGTTACCGACGGCAGTACGCCGTTCCATTTCTCCAGCGCTTTCTCCTGGACTTCAATTTGCTTCAGCTGCACCAGCTCAGGTGTAACCTCCTGCTTTTTCAGTCTTAAGGATTCGGCCTCCGCCTGTGCCTGGGCGATCTTCTGTTTGGCTTCTATCTCGACCCGCCGGAGATCATTCTCCGCCTTCAGCGCCTGCTGCTGGGCGACCTGCTTTGCTTCAATCGATTGGTTGAAGGCATCGGAGAATTTGAAATTGACAATGTTGATGTCATTAACGACTAGATCATATTTGGCCAGCCGTGCAGTGAGCAGACCACTGATTTCTCCCGCCACGGCATCACGCCGTGTAATCAAATCTTCTGCGGGGTATTTAGCCGTTACCTCCTTCACAATCTCCTGAATCGCCGGGTTGATGATCACGGCATCAAAATTGCCTCCAATATTATTCATCAGATTGTAGGCAGAGTCTTTACTGACGGAATAGTTAACGGCTACATGGGTAGATACGGGCTGAAGGTCCTTGGACGATGCCGTAGTGTCCGTCTCCGCTTTGGTTACCTGCGTGTTGACCTGAATCACACTCTGGAAGAAGGGAATTTTCAAATGAATGCCTGGTGTCAGCATATTGTTGTTCAGTTTGCCGAAGGTTTTGTACAAACCTACATGCCCGTACTCTACGGTAGCAAATGAGTTGGCGGCGATTAGCCCCAGAACCAACACCGCCGCCGCGATGCCTATGAGTTTGCCTGGCCTAGTCTGCTTCAATTTCGGATTAATCTCCATGATTGTTGAAACCTCCCTAATTATGCTCTGCTTGGTATTGTTAACCTTTTATACGGTGGTGCAGCACCAGCGGTCGCAAGGAATTTTTTGCAGGGAAGTATTTTATATTGTATTAGGGAGAAGAGGCTATAGCCGGATGCCGATGTCAGCAGCGGCACAAGCAGCACTGCGGTTATTCTTTTCAGGATGAGAATCATTTCTCTTCTATAATATATAAATAGCAGCCTTCTCCATAGAGAAAGCTGCTTGAAAGATGAATTATGAATCATATGATTTACGAATGTCCTCCGGATAAGGACAAGCCAACCCGCTTTACCAGCTGTGTGCTTTCCTCGTTTAATCCGGTAATCGTAACCGTTTTGCCATACGCCGCATACTTGCTGATCGTCTTGGCAATGGCGCCAGCCGCTGACTGGTCCCATACATGGGAATGTGTGAAGTCGATCCTGATGTTCTCCGGATCGCCCTCATAATTAAACTCATGAATAAAGTGGCTTGTCGTACCGAAAAACAGCTGGCCGGAAACGACATATGTGGCCATATCGGCGGATGTCTGGACGCTCAGGGAAATCGAGGCTATTTTCCAGGCAAACGTCAGGGCACTGAGCAAAACACCGAACAACACCCCGATGGACAGATTATCCGTTAGCACGACCGTAACAACCGTTACAATCATTACCAGCGCATCGCTTAGCGGTACGCGGGCCAGCGTCTGCAGCGAGCCCCATTCAAAGGTGCTGATACACACCATGATCATGACGCCTACCAGTGCTCCCATTGGAATTTGCTTCACGATATCACCGAGAACGAGGATGAGGAACAAGAGGAATATCCCCGACACAAAGGTGGATAGCCGGGTGCGTCCACCCGATTTCATGTTGACCATCGATTGGCCGATCATCGCACAGCCTGCCATACCTCCGAAAAAGCCCGTGACGATGTTCGCCAATCCTTGCCCCTTCGCTTCACGGTTCTTGTCGCTTCCGGTGCCGGTTATATCGTCAATTAAAGTTGCCGTCATCAGCGATTCCAGCAGCCCCACCACAGCGAGTGACAGTGAATATGGCAATATAATGAGCAGCGTATCCAGTGTAAATGGCAGCTGAGGCAGATGGAACAGCGGCAATGCCGATGTTATCTCTCCCATATCCCCCACGGTCCTCACATCCAGATCAAGCACAATGCTGAGCACTGAAACGATAATAATTGCCACAAGCGCCGAAGGCACCGCCTTGGTGAAACGCGGAACCGTATAGATGATGAGCAGAGTCAAGGCTACAAGGGCATACATCACCCAGCCTTGGCCCTTGAAATGCGTAAGCTGTGCCATAAAGATCAGAATAGCCAGCGCATTGACAAAGCCGGTCATGACCGGCTGCGGAAGAAAGGTAATAAATCTCCCCAGCTTGAGCATCCCCATCACGATTTGGAAAACTCCAGCTAATACGGTAGCTGCGAACAGATACTCAATTCCGTGCTGGATTACCAGACTGCCGACCAGCAGCGCCATTGCGCCGGTGGCTGCCGAGATCATGCCCGGTCTGCCTCCGGCAAACGATGTTACAATTGCGATGCAGAAGGAGGCATACAAACCGACCATCGGGCTTACTCCGGCAAGGATCGAGAACGCAATCGCTTCGGGAATGAGTGCAATCGCCACCGTCATTCCGGAAAGAACATCGCTCCGTGTATTGGAAAACCACCCGTTATTTAATTTTAGCTGCTTCAAGCTTCTGTTTCCTCCTGTTTCTGTTATGGTTGATTGGACTGTTCCGAACAGCCCGGGCCGGTGCAACGCCAATGTTTCTTATTGTACCTGACCCGCCATAACCTCCACAAAAGTGCAGCCTGTACTTGTAAGCGTTTATTTCTGTCTTTTTCTCGCATATGCTGCGAAAATCAAGTCCATTCAATAGATTTAAATTACCGGTATAGTCCTGAAGCCTTAACCTCATTGAAGAAGGTATTGAATTCCTCGATATTAAGCTGCTGCGCAGCATCCGACAATGCAGTCGCCGGGTCGGGATGAACCTCGACCATGATGCCGTCGGCTCCGGCGGCGAGTGCCGCTTTGGCGCAAGGGATCAGGATATCCTTGCGTCCGGTGGAGTGGGTCACATCGACCAGCACCGGCAAATGGCTCTCCTGCTTCAGGATCGGCACGGCCGAGATGTCCAGTGTATTACGCGTCCATTTCTCGTAAGTGCGGATACCGCGTTCGATCAGCATGACCTGGGTATTTCCGCGTGACATGATGTACTCAGCTGCATGGAGGAATTCTTCCATCGTTGCAGCAAGCCCGCGTTTCAGCAGAACCGGTTTATTCAGTTCTCCAGCCGCCTTGAGAAGCTCAAAGTTCTGCATATTGCGTGCGCCGATCTGGATAATATCCACATAATCCAGCGCCGGCTCCAGATGTGCCGGATCGACGATTTCACTGATCGTCAGCAGGCCGTATTCATCAGCCGCCTCACGGAGAATCCGCAGCCCATCCATGCCAAGGCCCTGGAAATCATACGGCGAAGTCCGGGGCTTGAACGCTCCACCGCGCATTACGCGGATACCGGCCTTTTGCAGCGCCGCGGCCACCGTACGGGTCTGCAGCTCGCTTTCTACGGAGCAAGGGCCTGCTACCATCAGCGACGACAAGCCGCCGACGGTCACATCGCCCGGCAGGACAATAACGGTGTCCTCTTTGTGGCTCTTGCGGCTGACAAGCATGCTTTTCTTGTGCTCGGCAGACTGCAAATCCAGAGAAGCGGAGAAGATTTGCTTGAAGAGGCTGCGGATCGTTCCGCTTGTGAAAGGTCCTTTGTTGCCCGCTACCAGCTTCTCCAGCATCTGTTTTTCCCGTTCCGGATCGAACTTCGGCACGCCTTGCTTTTCTTTAACTACACCAATTTCCTGAACTACCTGGGCACGCTCGGAGATCAGCTCCAGCAGCTGCTCATTAATTTCATCCAGGCGGGCTCTCAGCCCATCCAATTCCACGTTGCTCATTACCTTCCACTCCCTCTTCTCGATTAATTCAACCTATGAACGCAAAAAGGCCCCCCGTCGCAAGGGACGAGGAGCCGTGGTACCACCCTTATTTAGGATTAATCAAAAACAACCGCCGGCACAAAAAAATGAAAGCTCATTTCCTGCCCGGGATTAACCCTATCTTACACCCGATAACGCGGGGCGCGGGCCTCCCTACCCATAGTTGCTGCAGCAAATACTTCAGGGGCCGACTCGGAAGTGAAATTCGGCGCTAATCGTCTCATGAGGGTGCTCTCAGTCTCCGGCACACCTTCCCTGTTAAGATCCGCTTCTAGCGCTTACTCTCTTCGTCATTGTCATTTGTGTTATATGCCGGCGCTTCTTCTGCGCCGGTTGATGCTATCTTAATCAATAAGATCCTCTGATGCAAGACATCGATGTACCGCTTCGCAGCTTTAAGCAACTAAAATAACCTTTAATAAGATTAAGCGCCCAAGCCTGTTTTTTCGCCTCAAAAAAATTTCACGATGATATTCGAAATAGCTTCGCTTCTGAGCGGCTTGCTGATATATTCATCCATCCCGGCCTCGAGACAATGCTCACGGTCACCCTTCAGCGCATTTGCCGTAACCGCAATAATTACCGGAAGCTTCTCCTGCGGAAGTGTCTGTTTAAGAACCCTGGTAGCTTCCAGCCCATTCATCCCGGGCATCTGCACATCCATGAAAATAATGTCATAGTCCTTGCTGCCGGCCATCTCCACTACCTGCAGTCCATCTACCGCAACATCAACAGCGTAGCCCCGCTTCTCCAATATTTTGCGCAGCACGATTCGGTTAATTTCATTGTCTTCGGCCACTAATATACGCAGCTCCCGGCCAACCGGACCCAGGCTTGGCAACTCGGTACCCGGTTCCCCGTCTGAACCTTTATCCTCCTCGCGAAGCACCACAGTGAATACAAAGGCCGCACCAATCTCTGTGCTGGTATCCAATGCGATGCTGCCGCCCATCAGTTCAACAAGCTGTTTGGTAATGGCCAGGCCCAGGCCTGTTCCTTCATGACGCCGGCCCATAAATTGCTCAAGCTGATAAAACGGCTCAAACAGCCGTTCCCTGGAGTCTTTCGGGATACCAATCCCGGTATCAGCAACAGTGAATTGCAGCGTAACGCCATCCGCGGCTTTTGCCGCAGTCCGGACCTCTATTGTGACACCTCCGGTATAGGTGAACTTCACGGCATTGCCGACTAAATTGAGCAGAATCTGCTTCAGCCGGTCTGCGTCGCCTATCAAATGCTCCGGCACTTCTGCGCCCATCGTAACCTCAATGTACAACCCCTTCGCCTCCGCCTTAAGGAGCAGCAGTTCGAGCGCAGAGTCCATACAGTTCCTCAGCACAAACGGCTCTTCGTGCAGGGCTGTTTTGCCCGCTTCATTCTTGGAGAAATCCAGAATATCGTTGATGATATTCAGCAGCGTATCACCGCTCTGCCGGATAATATCGAGATATTCGCGCTGCACGGAGCCCGGTTCACTCATGTCCAACAGCAGATCAGTCATCCCCAGAACCCCATTCATCGGTGTGCGGATCTCATGGCTCATCATCGCCAGAAACTCACTTTTGGCCTTGTTCGTATTCTCAGCAATCTCCTTGGCAATGAGCAGCTTCTTCTGCTCGGTAATATCCTTCACGATAATATAGAATCCGACCCGCTCCTCGTTGATGATGATAGGGGCGATCGTTGTCAGCACTTCGACGGTATGGCCGTCTTTATGCCAGATCAGATTGATGTCCCGCTCCTTGCTGTTGTTCTCATTGCAATAACCGATTACATCATGCAGATGATGGGCGCCGATAATCAGACTCACACTCTTTCCGACCATTTCAGGGATGGTGTAGCCTGTCAACTGGCAGGCTTGTTCATTTCCGTTTATGATATTGCCCTGCAGATCCAGGGAAATAATCGCATCATGATTATATTTTTTCAGGGAGGTATACCGCTCGATGGATTCCTGCAGCATCGTCTCTACAGCTTTGCGCTCCGTTACATCACGGCCTACCGCAAGCACGCTCATGCTATTCCCATCCTCAATTAAACGCAGGGTGAATTCAATCCAGAGATATCGCCCGTCGGCATGGCGGATTCGCAGCTGGATGCTCTGAAACTCCATGGGCTCAGAGAGCTCCAAAACAGAAAGATCCTCATGGTGAATCAGCCCGCGGATATCGCGTCCAATCAGCTTCTCCGGCTCATACCCCAGCACCTCCTGAATCGAAGGTGAACAATACAGGCAAATGTTGTCCAAAGTGGAATAATACACAATATCCCTTATGTTCGCGGCGATCAGCCGGTAGAGTTCATCACTCGGAGGAGGGATGATTCCGGAGGTATTCCCCTCCGGAATCTCAGCCAAATGAATTAAATAATGCAGCTTCTCCCCCGTACAGGGATCGCTGATAAGCACAGCATGAAGAAGCAGCCGGACCGGTGTGCCGGCGGCACGGATCAGCTTAATTTCACATTCAAAAAAGGGGGCCTCTCCTGCTTGCAGAGCCCCCATCATCTTTTTATATACCGCCAAAGAATCATTATGCAGAAACTCACCGAACTCATGCTCCAGGAGCTGTTCCTCCGAATACCCCAGCATCAAAACTGCCGCGGGATTTATACGGGTCCATTTCTCATCCATAGAAAGAAAAGCTACTCCAACCTTTCCCGTTTTGTACGCCTGTCCAAAGCGGGAATATACCTCCGCATGCTGTCTTAACATCTGATCCACCGCCTGTTTGTGGAGTATTAGTGAAATTCGCTTATTTAAAAACTTCAATATAAATATCTTGTATAATCGGGCGAAAGTCAAATGTTATTCCCGCTTTTTCAGCTATAATATTCAAGGCATTAAATATTCACTTTCCGCAGGTCTTAGAATGAATAGTATACTTCTTTTCCGGCAAAAAAATCCCTGCACAGGGTATCGCATACTTTTGCTGCGTCCTCTTTAATCCAGCCATTCCGGTCAGGGTCATGAATAAAAAACAGATAGCTGATAAATATATCCATGAAAATCAATCCTTCAATATACCGTACCTGATCAAAAGTGAAAGTGGACCTTGAAGCATAACCCAGCAATAGGGTTTGCCTTAATTCGCTTGGAAGGATGGAAGATGCGCTGCCCAGGTCAAATAGGTAATAGCCATAACCGAACAATCCAAAGTCTATATAACAGGGACCCTCATTTGTAATAATGACATTCCCAAGTTGAACATCGGCATGTATGAGCCCCCACTCTTGTTGAGCATCCAAATCCCTCAGTTGGCCCTTTACATATTCCAGAACCTCCCTAATGATCTCATAGTGCTCTTGACTGTACAGGCTGGCTTCAATTCCATATCTAAGTTCCTCGATCGCACTATCCCGGCTACTCGGGCAAGAACAGTTAAATACAAAGAAGCCCTTAACAAAGCGGCTTCGTAATAATCCTTATAGAACGGCTTTTTGCCGGCAAACCGGCCTTCCGGCGGAGTTCTCCCCAGTGCCCCACCTTTGATTGCACACCCTTGCTCTAATCCCGGTCCGGCCTCAGGAACCCCCTGTTAACAGAGCTTCCACTGTTTCCGTAACGGCTTTGACCTGAAAGGGCTTCGTAATATACCCGGCAAAACCTGCACCTTTGGCCCGCTCAATATCCAACCTCTGGGCAAAGGCGCTGATCGCCAAAACCGGGATATGCCGGGTCTCCTCTTTCGACTTTAAAGACTCCAATGCCTCATAACCACTCAGGTCGGGCAAGCCGATATCCAAAATAATCAGATCCGGCAGCTTCTGCCTGGCAATCTGCAGACCAAGCTCACCCGTATCAGCTTTCAGCAGTAATACGGAGGGCAGATTTCTTTTGAAAATATGATGCATTAAATCCATGTTGAGCTCATTATCTTCTACATAGAGCACCGTCTGCTTGTATTCCCCCATTCATTAAGTCCCCCTAAATGTTTGATGCGCAATATACCTAGTCAGGGAAAAATAAAAAAGCCGAAGAAAGGGTCATCTCCCCCTTCTCCGGCTCATGTTCGGCTCATTTGCATGTCCGACCCATTTCCACCTCATTTATGATGTTTAATGAAAAGTATATGCTATCACACTGGTATCCTTGTCGAAATCCCAATCCACATAAATGTCAGACAGCTCCTTGCCAAGCATCGGCGCAATTGTGGTGGTATCCTCCAAATAACGTTTTTCCATTTTGCGTTTCGTTGTTTTGAGTGTATTCTCATAGCCGAGGCCAATCAGTTCCTTCTCCAGAGGAATCAGAATTCCCTCACGCTTGATGATCAGAGTGCGCGGGCCAAGCCACCAGGAGTCGGTAAATTCCGGTTCCTTCTGCACTTTCCTGCTCACTTCATTAATCTGGGCATGGACTTCTTCACGCCCGGCATAATCGTCGACAGCCACTCCGCTGTGCTTGATGAGTGCAACGATCATTCCTGACGCGTTATGTATGCCCCAATCATAAAAAATCTCGCTGACCTCAATAGCCATCTTGTCCTTCAGGTAAGCCGAAAGCTCGGGAAGCAGTGATTTCATCAGGAGCTCCCGCGTGTAGCGGAACGCCTGCTCCTCTTCCTTGTTTAATAAAAATCTCTCCACAGGCCCGATAAAATTGCGGATATGCATGGCGATGCATTGCTCTCCGATAGATGCATGTATGGATTCGGGGCCTTTCCCGAAGCGCTCTCTCAGCAGTCTTCCTGTGTAACTGGAAAGTTGGCTAGTAAGTTCTGTAGTACTCATCAAATTTCCTCCAGCATTATATTCTTTTGTCTGTGTCTAACTGTATGGGGAGACTCTCCGCCTGCTGAAGAACGGTTCGTACACCTTAGTATAATCTCAACTGCCAGCTTCGTACACACAAAAAAATCACCGCATAATTTGACACGCAAAATTATATTGTGTACAATTTAATAAATAAAATTATTTCATTACATATTGCGGAAGGATGATTCAGCAATGAGCATATATCAATATACCGCACGTAACATTCGGGGCAAGGAAACCAGCCTTGAACAATACAAGGATAAAGTCCTGCTGATTGTGAATACCGCCAGCAAATGCGGGTTCACTCCGCAATATTCCGACCTTCAGAAGCTCTATGAGAAATATCAGGATGACGGATTTCAAATTCTGGGATTTCCCAGCAACCAGTTCGGGGAGGAACCCGGAACCAACGAAGAAGTAGACGTCTTCTGTCAAATTAACTACGGAGTTAGCTTCCCCCTGTTTGAGAAGGTTGATGTGAAAGGCGAAAATAAACATCCCCTGTTTCACTATCTGACCGGTCAGGCGGGCTTTGAAGGCTTTGATGAAAGCAATGCCAGCGGGAAGCTGCTGCATGCCATGCTTCAGGAGCGTGAGCCTGCAACACTGGCTGATGACGAAGTGAAATGGAATTTCACCAAGTTCCTTATTGACCGTAAAGGCCAAGTTGTAAAGCGTTTTGAATCCTACAGCGATCCGCTGGACATTGAGCCGGCCATTCAAGAACTGCTGTAAAACAGTTCAGTTACATAGTGCCTGCCAATATATGGATACGACAAGAGGGCGTCCCGGAAGCCATGTTCATTCACGGCTTCTGGAACACCCTATTTATGCTTGCAAAAGAACCGAATGGCTTGCTTCACTTGCCACGGTACGTTTCAGTGAACACTTCAAAGAACGGCGTAGTGTCCCTTTCTGCCATTGTATCCTGTACCCCGGGACTCCAGCCAATCTCCGCCCGCCAGCTTCCGAGCAGCCCGGAAGCAATCAACTCCTGCTCATCCACCGCAATCTGCTCATCTCCCTGGGGCGCTACATAGAGCGCATCCGCCGGACAATAAGCCTCGCATATGAAGCAGGTCTGGCAGTCCTCCTGCCTGGCGATGACCGCAAGCTTGCCCTGCTGGCCTTCGCCTCTTCACGCAGCATAGCGTCCGGCTGCACATACCAGACCCCTGTACCTGACGGGGCGGTTGCCCCGCTGGAATAATTCAGCACCTTCAGACGCAGCTCTTGAAAAGAGGTAGTCGTCTTCCTGCGCGGATAAGGCAGATCGACCGGAACGACCTTGCGGATTTTGCCCGGGCGCGGCTCCAGAATGACTACCCGGTTACCCAGAAAAACAACTTCATCAATGTCATGGGTTACAAAAATCATCGTGGTCCGGTTCCGCCGCCAAATGTCGAGCAGCAGGATCTTCGGGTTCCGCAGCAGCGCCCGGGCAATCGCCACACGCTGGGCCATCCCTCCCGACAGCTCGCGGGGATAGGACTTTTCGAAGCCGGTCAGTTTCACCAGCTCAATCAGCTCATCCACCTTCTGCCGGATGTCCGGCCTGCCGAGCGGCAGGTCGGAGACGATATTCTTCTCCACGGTAAGCCAGGGAAACAGGCGGTGCTCCTGAAAGATAAACCCCTTATCAATACCCGGACCGCCAATCTCCTCACCTTCGAGAGTCACACTGCCGGTATAACCGGTATCCAGACCGACGACGATGCGCAGCAGCGTGCTTTTGCCGCAGCCGCTGGGTCCAATCACTGTAATAAATTCGCCTTCCTCTACATGCAGATCAACCTCATGCAGTGCCTGTACCTGCCCGCCCGCTGTATCAAAGCTCTTGTTCAAATTCTACAAAAAAAACAGAAGAACCTCGTGTGAAATAACACGGGCACCTCTGTCTGAACAGTCGGCAGTTAATAATTCGAAGTAAATCTATTGGAATTTGTAACAAACAAATGCATTAAATAGGCTTCTTCTGAAGATACTCGACTGAAAGCCCTCCACGGTTCACAGAACATTTATCATTTACTCATATACTTACATTTTGTAAGCAGTTATGTTATAATCATCAATATTCCTTCTCACACCGGACCAGTTACCATTTACTATATTTAACATTCTATTGAACAAGGGGTCAGCATTTATGAATAACAGCGTTCCGCAAGAAAACGTGCCGGAGTTTGAATTCGGTATTTACACACTCGGCGATATCGTAACCGATTGTCATACAGGTCAGACCATCAGCCCCCGGCAGCGTCTCCATGAAGTCATCGCAGCGGCTAAGCTGGCTGATGAGGCGGGGCTGGACGTGTTCGGTGTCGGTGAGCATCACCGGCTTGATTTTGTTATCTCCTCGGTGCCGGTCGTACTCGCGGCAATTTCGCAGGCCACGAAGCGGATCAAGCTGACTAGCGCCACAACGGTGCTGAGCACCATTGATCCGGTGCGGGTCTTCGAAGACTTCGCCACACTCGATCTGCTGTCGGACGGCCGGGCGGAGATCATTTCCGGACGTGGTGCTTTTCTGGAATCCTTCCCCCTGTTCGGATACGAGCTGGAAGATTACAAGAAGCTGTTCGCGGAGAACCTAGATCTGCTGCTGGAGCTCAATCAGCATGAAGTCATGAACTGGGAGGGAACCTTCCGCTCCCCGCTGAAGAATGCCGAGATTGCCCCGCGGCCTTTGCAGCGGAAGCTCCCGCTCTGGGTCGGCATTGGCGGTTCGGCCGAAAGTGCCGAAAGAGCCGGTACGCTTGGTATTGGGATGGCTATCGCCATTCTCAGCGGCAGTCCTGAACCCTTTCAGAATCTTGCCGAAACCTACCGCAGAAGCGGAGCCAAAGCCGGTCATGCCCCAGAGGACTTAAAGATCGCCATCACCAGCCACGGATATATTGCGAAGACGTCACAGCAGGCGCTGGACGAGTACTATCCTTACTATTACAGTTACCGCAATACCATCAGTCCGCATCCGGGCCAGGAGTACGGAGTATCCCGCAGCGATTTCGGGCGTTTCGTCTCTCCTGTTAACACGCTTGCTGTTGGCAGTCCGCAACAGATTATAGAGAAAATCCTGTACCAGCATGAACTGTTCGGCCATAACCGCTTTATGACCCAGCTGGACATCGGCGGACTCCCCTTTAACAAGGTAGCGACGGCTATTGAGCTGCTAGCCACCGAGGTGGCACCAGTCGTGCGGCGGGAAATTGCCAAGAAGCGTAGCAGCCGGTCTTCGCATCAGGAGATCTAAGAAACTGGGCGTACCCAAGTGGAAACTGCTTTGCCGTCCTTTTCGCAGGACGGTTATCGTTTCAGCGAGAAAGAGAAGGATAATTTACAGTGCGAAGCATATAAATCGCTTACATTTACAAAAAGGGGTCTCCGGCTGATGCCGGAGACCCCTTAACTAATTAGGCGAATGAAGGCTTGCTGTTGTCGACCTTCCCGCTGATAAGCTTCTTGTATTCCTCATCTCCGCCATCCAGCGACGGCGCAATATATACGTGGCCTGCCGAAGATGCTGGCTTTGCTGCCCGGCCTGCACTTGTCTTGCCCTTAGAGCGCCGGGTCCCTCCGGAACTGCTGCCGTTGCCGCCTGCGGATCGGCGGACCGCACTGGACAAACTGACTACACCCTTCATATTCTTCATGCTCCTAGTCCCCTCCCACTAAATAATTGACGGTACGGAACAAATCGCGGTTGTAAGCAACCACTGTGGTAAGATCCTCCGCAGACAGTCCGTCGTCTCCCGAGAAATGCACAGAAAGGACATGCTGCTCCCCTAAAGGATAGCATAGGATATATACCTCGGCAACTTCAGTACGCTGAAAAAAGGTCCATTCCTTGCTCAGATAAGCATCGAGCACACCAGGCCGTTTCCCTTTGTCTTCACTTAATGAAAAAGGGTAACAATGCCCACGGCCCACATTTCCTCCTACCTGTATCAGACCTTCCTTCTCACTTTCCCGCCAGAGCGCGGCGCCAATCACCCGGCATTGTCCGGGCGGCAGAAAGGAATTGCGGATAGCCTCGCTGAGCGCCTGGTATTTCTCTCCACCCTGAGCTCCGGCCACATTACTATTATATTGCCAGAAGAAATGAAGGATACTTTCCTTGCGCCTAAGCTCCAAGCCCAAATGTTCCAATTCCTTCAGAGGATCGCGGTAGCTCCCCTGCTCCTGAATACTGTCCAGGATCTTCCCGCAGCTGACATCAACGGCTGCCACCGGATTATCATGCTGCCATTCATACTCCAGCGGGGTGAGTCCGGACAGATCGGATAAGAGATGATACTCTTCGATATTCTTGCCGGGAATCAAATCCATGCGCGGGGCTACCCGGTCCGGAAGCAGGCAAAAGACACGTCTGCGCCGCAGCCTGGCCCAGAACAGCCCCATTTCGAACTGTGTATTATCACGGGTGACATAATAATATTTGCCGCGGATTTGAGCCACATCATCAGGTGAAAAGACGAATACGGCAAAATCGCTTTCATCCAGATGTCTCTCCAGCGCCTCCATCGTATATTCATTCGCACGGAAGGCATTGGCATACCAAGGATTAACCTCGGCTTCTCGCTTTAGCTGTTCGTGGATCGCCCGGGCGTAACGGATGGATTCCCTGGATGATCCGATGAATAGTTTGGGTCTGGTCACGACGGCACTCCTTTACAAACTTTTCCAATATCCAACAATTATACAGCGCTTTGCCACTTTGGAACAGAGGTTTAATTTCTATTAAATTTTAACCAAATCCTTTTCTTTGACCGATGAAACGGGTAATAGACATTTATCCATCCGGGAAGAGAGGAAATTTATGAACAAATTTATACATACCGCAGTGCTGGCAGCCTGCTTGCTCACCGGAAGCATGCTGCAGCCTGCAACCAGTTCCGCTGCAGGCGCCTATACAGCAAAAGTGAGTGCAAGCTCCCTCAATGTACGCAGCGAGCCGGCAGCCAATGCGGCTGTCACAGGATCCTTAAAGAGTGGCGCACAGGTGACCGTTACCGATGAACAGCATGGCTGGGCAAAAGTGCGGTCCGGTTCAGTCTCCGGCTGGGTTGCGGGGTATTATCTCATAAAAGTAAGCGGGACAGGCGGTGAATCCCGTGCAGCAGTTGCTGTATTTACATCCGCCAAGACCTCCGGAAGCGGCGGCAGCACAGCAATGGTTACAGCCGATTCCCTGCGCATCCGCGGAGGTCCGGGAACCGGTTATAAGATACTCGGGGCGTTAAAGGCAGAGGACTCCGTAACTGTTCTGCTGCGGCAGAACGGTTGGGTGCGGATCCGCACCGCCAGCGGGGATACCGGCTGGGTCGCAGCACAGTATATTGCCGGCGGAAGCTCCGCGAGTACAGGAAGCGGCAGCCGAACGACTGGCAGCCTTAGGCAGATTGGCGGGATCAATGGCAAGCGGATCGTCATTGATCCGGGTCATGGCGGCAGCGACCCGGGCATGCTCGGCACATCCTTTGACACGTTGGAGAAGGATCTAAATCTGCAGACGGCATTGTATGTCCGCGACTACCTGACAGCCAAGGGAGCCCGTGTGGAGCTGACACGCGCCCAAGACCAGCGCCCTTCCCTCACCAGGAGGGTGCAGATCGGGCAGTCTGTAGGAGCGGACGCTTTTGTCAGCATCCATTACAACTCCTCCCCGAAGAATGTAAGCGGCACGCTGACTTTTTATTACTCGGAATCGGATGATCTGCGCCTGGCACGCTCCATTGAGAACCGGCTCGGGCAGGGCATCGGCTTGAAGAGCAATGGAGTATCCTTCGGCAACTACCATATTCTGCGGGAGAACAACCTTCCGGCAGCACTGGTGGAGCTCGGGTTCCTAAGCAACCGGAACGATGAAGCGGTCGTCCGCACATCTGCCTATCAGAAAAAAGCCGCCAAGGCAATTGCCGAGGGGCTCGCGGACTATTTTAAAGGTTAATGGCGAAACGGCTATATACTGATTTCTTTGATTTTGAGATCCCTCATTTTGCCAAGGTCGATATATTCACCATCTATCTTGATTAAGGGCGTTTCGATGTTATGGGGATTCAAGTAGACAATTTCACCGACACGGCCGTCGGTTAAGATCACATCGCGCCCGACGGTCCGTTTCACAATATTCTCCAGGAACACGGAGACCACATGCGGGTCAAGCGCCCCAAAGCTGCCTCTCCTCATCTGCTCCACAATGAGATGGAACGGCATAGCTTCATGATAAGGCCGTTTGGAGGACATCGCATGAAAGATGTCGGCAACGGCAACGATTTTGCTGTAGGAATCAATCTGTTCCTCCTTCAGCCCCAGCGGATAACCCTTGCCGTCATTTCTTTCATGATGCTGGAGTGCGGTCAAGGTGATATGGGAATTCGCCCCCGTTGTCTCCTTGAGCATCTCATAGCCATAGATTGTGTGCTTTCGGACAATGGCGAACTCTTCAGCAGTCAGCTTGTCCGGTTTATTTAACAACTCGGGAGGAATTTTGAGCTTGCCGATATCATGCAAGGTTGCAGCTAGGGAAAGCACCGACAGCTCCGCCTGCCCCATATTCATCCATCTGCCAATCAATGTGGATAACACACCTACGCCGATATTGTGCTGGTATGTATAATCGTCCTTCCCCTGAATCGCTTCGAACAGCGCAAAAATATCGGGAAGGAGTGAAATCTCCTGAACAACTGGTACAACATCCTTTCTTATATCCGCCAATGGAACTTTGCGGGTTAATCTGAAAGAATTAAATAAATCCTTCGACACTTCCACTACACCGTTGACCATCTCGCGGCAGGCCGGCGTCTGTGGTTGTTCATCGGTGAATACGATATCCAATGTATTGATTCTTTGCTTGCGGATGAGTTCCAAATGTTCTGCGTTCAATACGCTTCTTGCCGGTATTACAGTTACACCGTACGCATTGATCAGATCATTTTTGAGGATTCTGCCTAAATAACTATCCATACCATACCAACCCTCCCATTTAACCGATAAAATGATGTGCGATATCCGTATGACTATTATCGGTAAAAGATGGGGAATTCTGAAATTTATAGGACGGCTCCATTTTTTGTCCATAGTGGAGTGGTTATTTCGCTACAGAGAGTTCTCCTGCTTGCGGTATTCACGCGGAGTCTGCCCGGTCGATTTCTTAAAAACCCGGCTGAAATACTTCTCATCCTCATAGCCGACCAGCTCCGAAATCTGCGATAGCCGCAGGTTTGTATTTTGCAGCAGCGTCTTGGCCTTGTCTATTCTCAGTGCAGTTAAATAATCGGACAGGTTCTCCCCGCTGATCTGTTTGAACTTGCGTGACACATTCTCCCTGCTGATAAAAAAGCGCTCGGCGATATGCTGAAGCGTCATGTCCTTGGCGTAGTTCTGATTGAGGTAATCCCGGATTTCCTGAACAAGCCGGCTGTCCGGTGTCTGAGAATTCCCTTTCCACAATTGCTGCAGCATGGTCTTTAACTGATTCCGCCAGTGCTCAACGGAGAAAAGCCCCTCTTCGTCATAACACAGCTCAAAGGTAATCTCCTCATTCTGCCGCCAGCGCATCAGAACGGCGCGGATCTCTTCCTGCTGGTGCAGAAAGTTATTCTCGGTGAGCAGCGACAGCCCTGAAAGCTGATCCGCCCATTCATCAACCACCCGTTCCATTCTCTGCAGATCCCCCGATAATACAGCCACCCTGAGCTTGTCCAGCAGCGATTCCAGCACGTGGTCTTCCACAGACCCACTCTCCTCCGTCAGCTCCCTGTAATGATAAATGCGCCCTTCCCGCTGCAGGAGATTGCGCTCACTAAGGCCTTGACGCGCCTGACGGAAGGCGTTTTGCAGCCCTTCGGGAAAAGCCACGGGCCGGCTGAGTCCTATATCCACCTGTACCCCATAGGTCTGTTTGATCGATTCATTGATAAGCCGCACCCACACTTCCGCATCCAGAGCCGCCGTCCAGAAAAGAATGACAATATCGGTGCCGGCCTGCCAGCTGCGAAAGGCAAAGCCGCTTCTCCCGGGGGAGATCACCTCATTGCAGACGTTCGCCAGCACGAAGGAGGTCAGCGGCACATCGCCATGAAACCGCTCCAGCAGGCGGCAGTTTGCACGCTGGAGCGAGATTACGGCAACTCTGCAGGTTGCCGCATCCCCGGGCAACCCCAGCTCTTCGCACAAGGAAGGCTTCAGCTCCTGAAATGAGGCATGACCGGAGACCAGATCCGAGAGCATCTTGTCCCAGTACAGCGGCCGCAGCACATTAAGCTGCATATTCTGCCGGTGACTCTGCTGCCGCTCCTCCTCTTCCTCCAACCACAGCTTGAAGGCATGCTCGGCTGCGGCAATCAGTTGTTTGCTGTTCAGGGGCTTCAGCAAATAATCTGTCCCGCCGTAGACGATTGCCGGCTTTACATAATTGAAGTCCTGATACCCGCTAATGACGATTGTCTTCGTATTCGGGAAATGATGATGCAGCCATTCCAGCAGCTCCGCACCGTCCATCAGCGGCATCCGCATATCCGTGAAGACAATCGCCGGCTGCTGCTCCTGCATAATCAGCGTAGCTTCCTGCCCGTTGGTCGCCTCAAAAATCTCTGAAATCCGATATTTCTCCCACGGTACAAAATAGCGGATCGCCTCACGCACATGCTTCTCATCGTCTACAATCAGCACCTTCATCTCACTTGCCGCTCCTTTGGGTCCATTGCACTCCCTTAATTTGTTGGGTCCATCTTATCCAGCGGAATAATAAGTGTCACCTTAACCCCGCCGCCTTCAACACTCTGCAGCAATAGCTCTGCCCCGCTGCTCATCTGCAGCCGCACACGCGCCAGTACGTTGTGCAGCCCAATCTCTTCGTGCTCTGTCCGGCCGCTCTGCTGAAGTCCAGCTGTAATTTCCTCCAGCCGTTCCGCAGTGATTCCTTTGCCGTTGTCCTTGACGGCAAGCCGCAGGCTGCCGTTGGCATCCAGAGCACAGGTGATGGAGATTACAGCCTCGCGGATCCCGTCCGTAAACCCGTGCTTGAATATATTCTCAACAATGGGCTGCAGAATCATCTTGGGCACGGCAATCTCCAGAGCAGCTTCCTCTGCATCAATATCCAGCCTTAAGTTCTCTTCCCCGAAACGTTCCGTCTGCAGGATCACGTAATTCTGCACATGCTCCAGTTCATCACGAAGCGGGACCTGCGTCCGCTCCGTGTTCATGGAATAGCGCATCATACTGCCAAGCGAATAGATGAGATCATACACCTTGGGTGCATTGTAGCGCAAGGACAGACTGGCAATGGACTGCAGGGCATTATACAGGAAATGAGGATTGACCTGGGCCTGCAGCGCCTTCAGCTGATTGGTCTTGTTGGCCAGCTCAAGTTTATATTCCTTTAAGATAAGATCGTTGATCGTCCGGGTCATGCCGGTGATTTTGCGTGTCAGGAGGCCGAATTCATCTTCCCGTTCGGCATCCATATGCGCATCAAGCTGACCAATCTGCACTTTCTGGGTGAAGGAGATCAGCTTCTTGATTGGCCTTGTGAATCCGACGGAGATTAATACCGCGCTGAGTCCGCCAAGGATCAGGAACAGCACACCGATTCCGGTGTTGAACCGGGTGATCGTTCTGGCATCGCCATACAGATCTTCATAGGGAACCAGCTTGATGATGCTGCCCTTGAACAACGTATTCTCAATGTGGCGATACATCACAATACCCTCGAAACCATCCTTCTTCCAGGTGAAATGGCCATTGTCATCCTTCCCCGGCAGCTGGCTCCAGCCCGCGGTGACCGGTTTGCCGATCCAATCGGAATCAGATGCAAACAAGGCCTCCCCCTGTTCATTCAAGATATAAAGCCGTTCTGTATCCGAATTGTACATGGATTTGACGATTCCCTCCAGCTCCCCCAAGCGGAAATCAATCGACAGATCGGCCAGAACAGCATCGCTCGGCGTTCGGTAAATGGGGAAATGAGCAGTAAAAACCGGCACAGTACCCGATTTCAAATTGGGGAATCCGGACTTCATCCCGTATTGATGATCCATATGCGTAACCTCAATATAAGGCCGGTACGTTTCCTCAGGATGGATCAACGGGACATAATCATCTTTGTTCTCCCGGCGGAACAGCCCGCCGAGCACCAGATTCGACTGCTTGGCCGCCCGGACATACAGGTGAATCTGAAAGGTGTTGCGGTCGGAGAGGAAAAGGTTGTACAGCTGGGTTGAGATGATCGCCCGGTTATCCGGCAACACAGCGTTTTCCGGAGCATTATCCGGATGTTTGGCCGTAAGCAGGCTAGTATAGAAGGAGCTGGGGACATTGATTCCGCTGTACAGGGACATCGCCTGCTGATTCATGCCGCTGAAATAACTGCTGAGATTGGCCTCCCCAAGCGTCAGCAGCTTCGTATTCTGCTTCACCGACTGTTCGGTTACCGATTGCTTGGTATAGAGATATGAGAACGTTACGGATATCCCCGACGGGATCACCGAGGCCAACAGCACAAGCGCCATCAGCCGGGTCCGGATACTGTTTCTGAACATGCTCATTTCCTCCTGCAATATAATCCACTTTTATAATCACCAAATTGAGTGTTGATGACTCCTGCCTCTTCCTATAATGAGGGTATGAACCCGTTGAAAAACTATACAAAGGAGATTCCATATGAGAAAAGCTCTGCGTTTGCAAAGAGGCTGGGGACAGCAAATCGTTTTCCTCGGACCCTGCCTGCTCTTCTTCCTGACCATTGTGGTCACACCCTTCTTTCTCGGCTTTTATTATTCTTCCACCGACTGGAACGGGCTGGATCTGGACAAAGCAGTCTGGACAGGCGCCGCCAACTGGAAACGGATTTTTCTGAATGATGATAAGTTCTGGGAATCCCTGCTCTTTACCCTTCGCTTCACTATAGTGTCCGTAGTTGCCGCGAATGTGCTGGCACTGCTGCTGGCCTTCCTGCTGATGACAACACTGAAGACCAAGAAATTGCTGCGTACCATCTTCTTTATGCCCAATGTAATCGGCGGTATTCTGCTAGGATACATCTGGCAGTTTATCTTCACCAAGGGCTTCGGGACAATCGGCGAAATCACCGGAATCTCCTTCTTCCAGCTGCCTTGGCTCGGTACGCCCAGCACTGGCTTCTGGGGCCTTGTCATCGTATTTGTGTGGCAGACTGCCGGGTATATGATGGTTATCTATATTGCCTCGCTCGCCGGGATTCCAAAGGATCTGATTGAAGCGGCCAAGATCGATGGCGCCCGAGCCCCACAGCTGTTCAAAAGCGTCTATGTGCCTTTGATCATGCCGGCCATCACGATCTGCCTGTTCCTTACCACATCCAATGCCTTTAAAATGTTCGATCTCAACCTGTCGCTGACTAAGGGCGGACCGGGAACCTCCACCCAGTCGCTCGCCTATAACATTTATGCGGAAGCGCTGATCAACAACCGGTACGGTCTCGGCACAGCCAAAGCGCTGCTCTTCTTCGCTGCTGTATCACTGATCACCGTTACTCAGGTATGGATCACTAAGAGAAAAGAGGTGTCGGCATAATGAATAGCAGCAGATACCGTCCCGGAAATTTCATTCTGGAAATTGCCGCCATACTCCTGGCCCTTGTCTTCCTGTCTCCGTTCTACCTGGTGCTTAGCAACTCTGTTAAAGGGCTTAAGGAAATTCTGACTGATGCTGCATCGTTTCCGCAGGTTTTTGTGTGGAGCAATTATTCTAAAGTCTGGGACGCCATAGAATTCCCGCAGGCTTTCTGGAACTCTCTGCAGATTACCATCCTGAGCGTTATCTTTATTGTTCTGTTCAGCTCCATGGCCGCTTATCAGATCGTTAGAAAGCCGTCGCGCTTCAATTCCTTTGTTTTCCTGCTGCTCATCTCGGCGATGATTATTCCCTTCCAGTCGCTGATGCTGCAATTGGTCCGGGTAACCAGTATCCTGGAACTGCGCGGAGAACTTTACGGTATTGTCGCTTGCTATCTGGGGTTCGGGATGCCTCTATCAGTCTTCCTGTTCCACGGCTTTATCAAAACTGTGCCCTTTGAGCTGGAGGAAGCGGCCCGGGTCGACGGCTCCAATCCTTACGGTGTTTTCTTCAAAATTGTCTTCCCGCTGCTGATGCCAATTATTGTTACTGTAATTATTCTGAACACCCTTTGGATCTGGAATGACTACCTGCTGCCTGTGCTGGTCATCGGCGGGAATAAGGATCTGACTACACTGCCGGTAGCTGTAACCAAATTCTTCGGGCAGTACACTAAGAAGTGGGATCTTGCGCTCGCGGGACTGGTCATGGCCATTACACCGATCCTCCTGTTCTTCCTGACGCTGCAGCGTTATATTGTTGAAGGAGTTACTTCAGGATCCGTCAAGGGATAAAAGGGTTGCAACAATATCCACTTTTTCGAGCAAAATATTAAGTGTAAGTGTAAGGTCATATGCATTACGATCAAGTTGTAGGAACCACAGACCAGGGAGGTTATTCTATGAAAAGAAAGTTCACGTTTGTTATCGCAACCGTTTGCACACTCATTATCGCAGGTTGCGGCAATGGCGGCAATACTAATTCCGGGAACAATGGAACCGCTACCAACGCCCCGAAAGAGTCAGCAGCAACTGAGTCGACCAAAGCTCCTGCCAAAGATGTGACGATCAAAATGTTCCAGTTCAAGGTCGAAATTGCCGAACAGCTGAACACATTGGCTGAACTGTATGAGAAAGAAACCGGGGTCAAGGTTGAAGTCGAAACGCATGGCGGCGGCGAAGATTATGGCGCATTGCTCAAAGCGGAAATCGCTTCAGGCTCGGAACCGGAAATTTTCAATAACGGCGGCTACACCGCTCTGGTTCCTTATTTGGACCGCGCTACCGACTTGTCAGACCAGCCTTGGGCAGCAAAACTGATCCCTACCTCCAAAACTCCTGCTACTGTAGACGGCAAGCTGTACGGCATGCCGATGAATGTCGAGGGCTATGGCCTTATTTATAACAAGGATCTGTTTACCAAAGCTGGTATTACTGAAGAACCAAAAACACTGTCCCAGCTTAAGGACGCTGCCGCGAAGCTGAAAGCTGCCGGCATCACTCCATTTGAAGCAACCAACGAATGGTGGTCCATGGGGATGCACCTTGTGAATGTTGGTCTTGCCCACCAGCCTGATCCGAAGAAATTTGTCGATGATGTCAAAGCAGGTACGCAAACCTTTAAAGGCAATGCCGTGTTCGAGCAATGGCTTGATCTGGTGGATGTAATCTTCGACAACGCCCAAGATAACAAAATGACTACCGACTATGCGACTCAGGTTGCTGATTTCGCCTCCGGCAAAGCGGCAATGATGATGCAGGGCAACTGGACTCAGGGTGACATCGACAAGATTGACCCTGCACTGAACCTTGGCCTGCTCCCGCTCCCGATCAGTGATGAAGAAGGCACCATTCTGGTAGGAGTACCTAATAACTATGTTGTAAACAGCAAATCCGCACATCCGGAAGAAGCCAAAGCGTTCCTGAACTGGCTCGTATCCTCGGAGACCGGCAAACAATATTTGACGAAGGAATTCAAGTTCATTCCGGCTGAGACTGATATTGAAACAGCTGCAGAAGATATCGGCCAGGTTGCCGTTGCTGTCCAAGAAAAATCCGCAACTGCACTCGGCTGGAACTGGGATATGTTCCCTGACGGTGTAACTCAGGGCTTCGGCGCTGCGATGCAGGAATATCTCGGCGGACAAATTGACCACGATCAGCTCCTGGAAAAGCTGGATAAATCCGTACAGGATATCGTGAAGCAATAATCAGCGTATAGCTTATACATCCTTATGTACAAAAAGCCCCGCCTTCCGGTGTGCTGTCAGGTTATACCTGACAGTCGCCGGGGGAGCGGGGTTTTGTCTGATTCTGCATTTTAGATGAACATTTCAACAATCAGGAACAGGTTGAGCGATACGACCAGCGCAGAGATGATCCAGCCCAAAACCGTAGTAATCCGGTGGTTGACCAGCCCCTTCATAATCTGGCGGTTGCTGGTGAAAATAACAAGCGGGATCAAAGCAAAGGCTATCCCGAAGGACAGTACCACCTGGCTCATTACCAGTGCGCGGGTCGGATTGATGCCAAAGGCGATAATCGCCAGCGGAGGAATAATCGTAATCGCCCGCCGCAGATACAGGTTGATTCTCTTATTAATGAATCCCTGCATAACCACATCACCGGCCATCGTCCCAACCGAAGAACTCGACAGCCCTGCGATCAAGAGTCCAAGGCCGAACGAAACTGCCGTTACAGGACCGGCCAAATGACTGAACTGCTGGAAGGCCACATCCAAGTCTTCAACTACAAGCCCGTTCTTAAAGAAAAGGGCAGCGGCAACGATTACCATCGCCATATTCACAGCACCGGCAATAACCATCGCAATAACGATATCGATCATTTCCAGCTTGAAAATCTGTTTTTTCTCTTTTTCGTCAATCCCGACCACACGGCTCTGTGTCAGTGAAGAATGAAGATAAATCGCATGCGGCATGACTGTTGCCCCGAGAATCCCTGCTGCCAGCAGGATGCTGTCCACACCCTCAAATGCAGGGGTGAATATTCCGGCGATTACTGCTCCGGCATCCGGCTTAGCCATAATGACCTGGAAAGCAAAGGCTAAGACGACGATCAGCACCATCGAAGCAATCCCGGCCTCAAGCGTCCGGTAACCACGCCGCTGCAGCTCAAGAATAGCGAATGAACCGACAGCGGTAATGATTGCGGCAGGCAGCATGGGTATCCCGAATAGCAGATATAGTCCAAGGGCTGCCCCGATAAACTCCGCCAGGTCTGTGGCAATAATGACCAGTTCGCTTTGTATCCATAAAAAAATTGAAGCGCCCTTCGGGAAGCGTTCGCGCGCCACTTCCGGCAGATTCTTTCCGGTAGCTATGCCAAGCTTGGCGGATAAGGACTGTATCAGCACGGCCATTAAATTCGATGCGGCAATGACCCATAACAACAGGTAACCGTATTTCGATCCGGCCGTAATGTTCGTGGCGAAATTCCCGGGGTCCAGATACGCTACTGAGGCAATAAAGGCCGGGCCCAGAAACGGAAGGAGTCTCTTCAATCCTTTGACGTCCCCGTTAAGTACTGCTTGTGCTGAAATTGTATTCTTGTGCTTAGGATTATTTATCATTTTGGGTGTTTCCACCACGTTTTGCTCGATCATTTCAAACCCTCCTCTTGCCCGGAAAAAGTTGTCTTCACACATGAAAGTTTCCCTGGTGCAACATTTAACTTATTTTTATTATAATCTGCTTATTGAAAAATGTAAATGTAATTTTCATGGAATTTTCCAATAAAACTATCACCTATTCTTAACTCAAATTACTGTCCGGCAATCATAATTAATCATATGTACCATAAGCCCAGTAAGTGAGCCTCCACTGCAAAGCGGATTTTGGGTATTTTGCGGAGCTTCCACTACATAAGATTCCACAAGTGGAAACGGATAATTTATAGCGTGAAGCATATAAATTCTTGAATTTTAAAAAAACGGGCAAGATTCAGGATGAAATCCCCTGTTCTTGCCCGCTTCCTCAAATAGCTAATTCTTCCCCTTCCAGCTATCCTTCAGCGGAACTATTCTGTTGAATACCAGCCGGTCTCCGCCGCTGTGCTTGCTGTCGGCACAGAAATATCCATGGCGCATAAATTGGAATTTTGCCTCCGGCAATGCCCCTTCCACAAATGGCTCCAGCAGGCAATTCTTCAGAAGCTTCACCGAATCCGGGTTAATGACATCTCCCCATGTCCCGGTATCGCCCTTAGGACCCTCGTTGTCTTTGAGCAGCTTCTCGTACAGATATACATCTGCCCGAATGCCGTGACCAGCAGATACCCAGTGGAGCGTTCCTTTCACTTTCCGCCCGTTAAAGCCGCTTCCGCTCTTCGTTTCAAGGTCATAGGTACAGCGCAGCTCAGTGATCTCCCCCGTTGCCGCGTCCTTGACCACTTCATTGCATTTGATAATGTAAGCCCCCTTCAGCCGCACCTCTCCACCCGTCGTCAGACGGCGAAAGCCCGGAGACGGTTCTTCCATGAAATCCTCCCGCTCGATATATACGACTCCCGAGAAAGGGACCTTTCTTGTGCCTAGCTCTGGATTCTCACTGTTGTTATCTATCTCCAGCAGCTCAAAATTCTCTCCGGCTTGCCCGGAATAATTGGTGATCACGACCTTTAAAGGATCAAGCACCGCCATTACACTAGGCGCTTTGGCTTTCAAGTCCTGTCTCAGGCTATGCTCCAGCATCGAGAAGTCAACCATTGTCTGATTTCTGACCATGCCAATCCCCAGCACAAAGCTCTTGATGCTCTCCGGCGTAAACCCTCTTCTCCGCAGTCCGCGAAGTGTGGGCAGTCTTGGATCATCCCAGCCTTCCACATAATTGCCGGCAACCAGCTGCCGGAGGTAACGTTTGCTGGTAACAACACCGGTCAGGTTAACCCTGCCGAATTCCCTTTGCTTGGGCGCCTCGGCGGTCTCCAGCTCATTCAGCACCCATTCGTATAATGGCCGGTGATCCTTGAATTCCAGAGAGCACAAGGAATGTGTTACGCCTTCAATGGCGTCTTGAATGGGATGGGCAAAATCATACAGCGGATAAATGCACCACGCCTCCCCTGTCCGGTAATGTTCGGCATGAAGGATTCTGTACAGTATGGGGTCCCTCAGATTGATGTTGGGCGATCCCATATCTATTTTGGCCCGCAGCACCCTGGACCCGGAAGGATACTCCCCGTTTCTCATTCCGCTGAACAGGCTCAGATTCTCTTCCACCGTGCGCTCCCGGTAAGGGCTGTTCGTTCCCGGTTCGGTTAAAGTCCCCCTGAAGGCGGTGACCTCCTCAGGAGACAAATCACAAACATAGGCTTTGCCCTTGCGGATCAAGGCCACCGCACTGCTGTAGATTTGCTCCGAATAGTCGGAGCCGTAATAAATATGCTCTCCCGGGCTGCAGCCCAGCCACTCGATATCTTCTATGATGGCCTTCACATATTCCATATCTTCTTTCAGCGGGTTGGTATCATCAAAGCGCAGATTAAATACTCCATTGAATCTGCGGGCCATGTCATAGTTGGTATGAATCGCAAACGCGCTGCCGATATGAAGATACCCGTTCGGCTCCGGCGGAAACCTTGTGCAGACCGCTCTGCTGTAGACGCCGCCTTCCACATCTTCCCTGATCAGTTTCTCCATATAGTTCTCTTCATTCTTCTCTTCTGGCGTCTCATTTACATTACTCATAGCTAAACCCTCCTGTGTGTGTGCAATAACCGCTCCTAAACAGTAATTCTGCGCAACAAAAAAGAACCTCACCTCCAAGACTTTGCGTCTTGGGGACGAGATTCTCGCGGTACCACCCCAGGTTTATTAATATGTCGCCATATTAAACTCATCAAGTACGGCATTGCTGAAAAGGCAAGGCTTATACTCTAGCTCTGTAACAGGAGCACCTGTCGTACCATCCCCGGCTGCCGGTTCCGATACGCCGCTCAGAGGCTTGTTTCAACAAAACATTCCCTGCCCCTTTTCAGCATCCGGGGCTCTCTGTGAAGGAATGAATTTATCTACTCTTCTCATCATCGCGTGTCATTATTTTGTATAGAATACCAAACAATCCCTGTTCCTGTAAAGGGGCGGTTTACCCCTCACTGAGTGCGGCCAGCAGGTCCAAGGCTTCCTCATGTTCCGGCTCCAGGACCAGTGCTTTGCGTGTATATTCCAGTGCCGCCTCCAGATCCTCCAGCTCATAGCTGCAAATCGCCAGGCAATAGAGCACTGTAATTACCGGCTCTTCCTCACTCTCATGAAGCGAGCGTTCCAGGAACATGCGGGCATCGCGGTACATATCCATTTCAAATAGCAGCAGTCCGCTATCCAGCGCCAGATCATACCTCTGGGGCATCGGGTAATATCCTGCCCACATCTGCTGTATACCATGCTGGAGATCCAGCAGTTCTTCGTCATTCGCATCCTCCAGCAGGCTGGAAATACGCTCAGCGCTCTGGATGAACAGCTCAGCATCATATCCGCCGAGACGCCAGAAAGCGAGAATTTGCTGCAGCCCGATGCTATCGAAGTTCTGATCCACCCATACCTTCAGGCTGAAGAAGTCATCCGGTCCGAACCGGTCGACAAACCGCCGGTAAGCCAGCCGGGTATGCACATGGCTCGCCGGATCTTTAAGCTTCAGAATACAGCCAACGTTCAGGTTCTTATAATGATGCGGGGTGAACAGCGAAAGTGCACCCTTTTGCTCAAAAAAGTACTGCATCGCGTGATAATTGGCCGTTAAGGAGATACTTCCGTGATGCATCAGCTTAGGGGGCTCTGCAAACTCCCAGTTCTCCAGCCGGTGATCGCCCTTGTCGGCGGTCAACAGCAGAAAGCCCGCTTGGGACAAACTGTCCAGCCGTTCCATACAAGCCAGCGCCGTAGCCGGGAACAGAATATGGGTATCCTCCAGCTTCTCCCGGTAGTAGTCCGCCACCACGTGATACGGATACGACTTCTCTTCATACCCTGCTGCACGGCTGTAATGATATTCCGGAATGATCCCCTTCAGCACCTCTGAAGTTCCCAGCGATTCGGCTTCCTCCGGATACTTTAGGGAAACCTCGCATTCATAAATTTTGCCTTCGTCGATATAGAGCAGTTCTTGCTGAATGCTGTCAAAGAAATAGTTGGCGATTACCAGCAGCGGCTGCTTCAGTCCGCCCACCTGGATCACGTTGCCGCTGTGCGTCAGGTGCAGCTCGGTATCATGGACCGCGTCAAAGCGGGCGAAATCAAGGATTCCCTGCTGAACAAAAGGGATCAGGCCGGGATGCTGCTGCCAGCCGGCAATATTTTTGACAGGCAGATCGCTCATTACATATTGGAATGGAGGCAGCTTAATCCCCGCATAGTCGATCAATTCGCTTAGCTTCTGCAGCACCTGGAAGGCTAGTCTGCCTGCCCCCGCACCCATTTCCAGAATAATAACCGGCTCATCGGTCTGGCCAAGTGCATAGCGGTCTTGCAGGAAGCCGAAGATCATCTCAGCATAGGCTGTCCCGATCATCGGGTTGCTCGTAATATATTGCGGAACCTGGTCATTTTTCCAGGCCTGCAAGCCCAATTCTTCGTAATATGACCGCTGCAGTTCCCAAATCGGCGCTTCGCTAAAGCGGTAGCGTTGTTGTTCGCTATTCGTCATGTTCTCTAACCCTGCTCTCTATAATTCTTGTTGAATATTAATAATTATATCCAATATCATGTCCAGTGTCCCACATTCCGCTGCCATTCATAAAAATCGGCTTCCGGCATATATATTCCCATTGATGTATTTTCGGATATGGAAAGGAGCTTAACCTATGGATTCCACTGAACAGGATTCAGCCGGAACAATGAAAATCCCCCAGCCGATAAGAAGCGACGGCGCAGGCAATATCAACCGCGGGCCGCGCGATATTATGCGGGACCGCGAGAATCCGGATATGTTCGTTCCTCCCCCCACGGACAACGGGCTGATTCCGAATCTGAAATTTTCCTTCTCCGATGCCCATATGCAGCTGAACTGCGGCGGCTGGTCACGGGAAGTTACAGTAAGGGAACTGCCTGTCGCCACGACTCTGGCAGCAGTTAATATGAGCCTGACGCCCGGCGGAGTGCGGGAGCTGCACTGGCATCAGCAGGCGGAATGGTCTTATATGCTGATCGGGAGCGCGCGGATCACCTCCGTGGATCAGAACGGCCGCAACTTCATTGCCGATATCGGCCCCGGAGATCTATGGTATTTCCCTCCGGGTATTCCGCATTCCATTCAAGGACTTGCCGAAGGCTGCGAATTCCTGCTAGTCTTTGACGATGGCAGCTTCTCCGATTTGAATACACTGTCGATCTCCGACTGGTTCGCCCATACGCCCAAGGAAGTCCTGGCGGCGAATTTCGGCGTACCCGCTGCCGCCTTTGACTGCATACCGAACGATCAGGTCTACATCTATCAGGATGAAGTGCCTGGTACGATACAGAGTCAAAAGGTGCAATCGCCTTATGGGGATATTCCGCTGAGCTTTAAACATCAACTATTGGCCCAGCCTCCACTAAAGACCCCTGGAGGAAGTGTAAGAATCGTCGACTCCTCCAATTTCCCGGTCTCCCGGACCATTGCCGCGGCACTGGTGGAGATTGAACCCGGGGCCATGCGGGAACTGCACTGGCACCCGAATAATGATGAATGGCAATATTATCTTGCCGGGCAAGGACGGATGACCGTCTTCGGGGGAAACGGCGCAGCCCGTACCTTCAATTATAGAGCCGGAGACGTCGGTTATGTCCCTTTTGCTTATGGACATTATATCCAGAATACCGGCACAGACACGCTCTGGTTTCTGGAAATGTTCAAAAGCGACCGCTTCGCCGACGTTTCCTTGAACCAGTGGATGGCCCTTACTCCCCATCAGCTGGTGGGCAGTAATCTGAATGCCGGGCCGGAGCTGCTGAATGCATTGCGTAAGGTGAAATGGCCTGTGGTGGAATATCCGGGCTACGGATTCCCGAAACGCGAGGAGTAACAACAAATAAGGAACGGCTAGGACAATGCTGTCCAGGCCGTTCCTTATTATGCAGATTGATGATTTTATTGGGCCAATCCGCGTTTGGTCAGAATATATCCTGTTCCTTGAGCAGTCATCCCCACAGCATAGCCGCCACTGAACGATGAGGATTCTCCCGTATAGATAAGCTTGGTCAGCAGTTCGCCCTTGGTGTTGATGTAACCATATTTGTCTTTGGAATTGTCGGCCGGGTTGCTGATGCCAACTAAAGCTATGCCTTCTTTGAACGAAAAGGCTCTATTGTATTTCTGGTAGCCGATGACCAGCTTGCCTTGTTTATTAATGAAGCCAACTTTACCTGCAGAATTGTATACGCTGGCCAGGCCTTCACTGAAATCACCGGTATTCTCATATTGAAAAGGAAGGCTGAGCTTGCCCTGCTTGTTAATAAATCCCCATTTGCCCTTCGCATTCTTCACGGAGGCCAGTCCTTCTGAGAAGCCGCTTCCCTCTTTGTACTTAAACGGAATCACTGTTTTTCCCGCCGTATTGATATATCCGTACAACCCCGCACTGTTCTTCACAAGAGCCAAACCTTGGGAGTATCCTCTCGCTTCGGTGTATTGATAGGGAATAACCAGCTTGCCGGAAGTATTGATAAATCCGATCTTCCCCCCCTCTGGCGCGTAAGCTAATGCCAGTCCGTCCGAAAAATAAAATTCCGAGCTATATTTCTCCGTTAGTGTAGTAACCACCTTACCTGCCCGGTCAATAAGGGCTTCGCCCGCACCCTCAGCCAGCACCACATGGGCTACACCACCCGACAGATTTCCGGCCGATTCATATTGGCAGGGAATGGCTACAATTCCCTTCGTGTTGATATAGCCATACCGTCCGGTTGCTGAATCCTTCACAACAGCCCGCTGCTCAGCAAAGTCTGTTACAGGCACTATACCCTCCGGGAGGACAAAAGCCTGTTTGCCGGTCCGGTCATAATAAACAAGATCTCCGTCGGCCTGCACTGCAAGCAGCAGCCCATGATGAAACTCTGCGTCACTGTTTGGCTTGGCGGTATCAAAGTCAAACGACGTTTGGGAGACATCAATCTGTGCCGGTGAAGGAGCTGCCCATCCGGTTCCCGCAATTGCGGTGGTAAGACTCAAAGTCAATAATGCCATTCCGATTCTTTTGAACATGTCTGAAAGCCACCACTTCCTTATTTTACCTAATATGTAGACGTGTTGAGTATAGAAAAAGTTTCGTTGACCGTTATGCAGCTTCTGCTGCGTTTAATGTTTGTTGGCCAAAAGTTGCTGTATGAATTATTTATCTTGTGAAGTACTAACAGCGTGTAGGATCTCATATTCTGATAATGGGGAGCGAAGCAGCATCTTGGAGAGGAGATGCCGGTCCGAAGAGCCATTCTTTCACAGGAATGGAGGTCGGACTCATGAGTACAGATCAGCTCATTGCACTGCTCGTTCTTGTCATTATGATCGTAAAGCTCGCCGTTAAGAAGGGGTAATTCTAAAGAAATGCACTCCTGAATCCGCTTGCTGCCCGGGGTATTACTGGGCAGCAGGCTTTTTTTCTGATAAAATGCCTGCCGGACACCGGACAAGCTTCTCGGCAACACTGTATTTTCACTTACTAAAGTTGAGAAACATTAAAAAGTATAGTAATATAAAAAGACGAAGGAGGCGGATTAAAATGGCCCAAATGGATAATAGTATGGAGATAGGAATCAGCACTTTCTTGGAAACTACGCCCGACCCGGTGACCGGCAAGGTGATGAGTCATGCGGAAAGACTGCGCGAAGCGGTCGAAGAAATTGTTCTCGCCGATCAGGTCGGCCTTGATGTATATGGAATAGGTGAGCATCACCGTGCGGATTACGCGGGCAGCTCTCCCGCAGTTGTACTCGCGGCAGCTGCGGCTATGACGAAGCAGATCAGATTGACCAGTGCTGTTACCGTTCTGTCTTCAGATGATCCGGTTCGCGTCTATCAGGCCTTTTCTACCCTGGATGGCATTTCGAACGGAAGAGCGGAGATTATGGCAGGCCGGGGGTCGTTTATTGAATCCTTCCCCTTGTTCGGCTACAGCCTGGAGGATTATGACGAATTATTTGAAGAGAATCTGGAGCTGCTGCTGGCAATCCGCGCATCAGAGAAGGTAACCTGGCGCGGCGGCCATCGTCCGGCCATCGATAACCTTGCAGTATACCCCCGCTCCGTTCAGGACCCGCTGCCGGTCTGGATCGCCACCGGGGGGAATCCGGAGTCGGCGATCCGCGCAGGGACGCTGGGGCTTCCGGTCGCTTTCGCCATCATAGGCGGAATGCCGGAGCGGTTTGCTCCGCTAGTGAAGCTTTACAAAGATGCCGCCGCACGCGCCGGACATGATCCTAGCAAGCTGCAGATTGCCACACATTCACACGGCTTTGTCGGGGAAACCACCGAGCAGGCCGCAGCCTTGTTCTATCCTTCCACCCAGGCGCAAATGAATGTCATTGGCCGTGAACGGGGCTGGAGCCAGCCGTACAACCGCGCAGCGTATGATGATGCCCGCAGCCTGCGTGGAGCTCTATATGTCGGTGACTCCGAATATGTCGCCGAGAAGATTATTTTGCTGCATAAGAATCTGGGCGTTACACGTTTCTTCCTTCACGTCAATGTCGGCACCATGCCGCACCGGGAGGTCATGCGTGCCATCGAGCTGCTCGGCACCAAGGTTGCGCCAATCGTGCGTAAGGAGCTTGCCCGCGGCTAAGTCAATCCTAATAAGTTCCCATACAAAAGGATGTCCGGTAAGCCAGGAAATACGTGGCCGCCCAGACATCCCTTTTTTTGGGGGTATAAGAATCCCTCCTTATCAGCCGCCTACAGAATCAAACTACAATCTGCAAACAGTGATTTGTACAGGGGTATCACGTCCGCTATCGCTCCTACAGTTCCAAAATCCCCCTCCGTTACTTTTGCCTTTTTGGATAGTTATTAAGTTCATTCTATATAATTTGAGAAACGGCAGCAGCAATATCGCCTGCAACCCTTCGCGCTTATGTATGATTAAGCACAGACCCAATACCTTTCCATTCATAAACTAATAGGTTTAATTCAGAACCTGCAATCTTCACCTTTTCCGTTTGAATCCATTCAGCACCAAAGGCTTCATAGAAGTAACGAGATTTGTTGCCCTCCAAAACCTCAACAAATACCCTGTTTATACTCAGCTTTTCAAATTGTAAAAATAGTATTCTTAAAAGCTGCCTTCCTGTCCCCAATTCCTGATATTGTTCAAGGATATAAATCGAGGTTAAGTCCGCTGAGTTTTCTACTGTATTCGTTTCTCTTTTTCCGCCATCGGCAAATCCAATAACTTCTCCAAGGTTATTTTCTGCTACAAAGACATAATTATCATCTTTTGATAAATTCCTCATCCATAATCTGGTCCTCTGTTCATAAGACAACTTCTCCAAAAATTCGTCAGGCATTATATTTCTATAAGTGGTTCTCCAACAATCCACATGTACTTTTGCTATCCCTTTAGCATCTGAAATCTTGGATTCTCTAATAATCATTGCTAACCCCCTCTGGATATTACCAATCCACCCAATTTTATTTAACGCATATTTTACCATGTTCAGTTAGGGCGTGTCTTCAAACCACTTCACTCGCCAAAACCTGCTGATGTATGCATTCTAAGGAATCACGGGTACAGTACCATTTTCTGATCACACGCGATGAAAGGCGTTTCGCCACTAGGTAGTTTTTTCGGTGGAGGCTTACGTCTCGGGGTTTCAGAGACTTCGCTCTTCTTCCGAAGACGTGTGTGTGTCTGGACAGTATATTCCTGGCAGTACAAACGGACCGAGCTGCACTTATTTGGGGCTTTTAGCCTGTTACAGTAGGGAAATGGACTCCAGTGCAGTTATTTCTCCCCAATGGCCATTTTTAGATAGAATGCAGCGCAGATAAGGTCCGCTGGGTCCGCAAAAGAGAATAAACAGGGGTTTTACTCTTCATAGCGTCTCCTGAGTCCGAGTAAACGAACCCGCTGCGGGCTTGAGGGACCCTACCTTCAATGCCAGAAATTTGCTGTTGGGGGACCAATCCAGCAGCGAGTAGGGTTCGATTTGATCGATCCGGGCAGCCCTAAACGTGACGGTATCTATTAGGTAGACCACATTGCCAACGCCAATGAAAGCGACTCTCCTGCTGTCAGGAGACCAATAAGGAACGGAGAACTCTGCACCCAGTCCCTTGGTAAGTTGAAAATTAAAACCGTCCTGCGGTCGGTACAGCCAAATGTCGAACGTTCCGGCGCGGTCCGACGTGTAGGCGATCCTTCCTTGAACATAATCATTAGGAACAACTTGCACGGCCAACACCCTCTCCTGAATCATCTTATCTTTCAAATGTATTCAGTGGAGAGCGATTAGGCTACAGTCCCGGACCGACGGTTATTTATAGATCAGACCAAAACACAACCGGCCTTGGTCCATGAATTCAGGACCAAGGCCGGTTTACGGCTTTAATAAGCCTAACGTGCTATTTCTCTTCCGTTCCCACGCTTGAAATGAAAAACTCGTATTCAAGACTTTGCTCTGCAGGGATGGTGTATTCCTTATATACTGGCGCGCCCCAGCTATCGTCTCCGCCTACGCCCATTTGTCTTCCTGCTACTGTCACTACGGTGTAATGAACCGCAGGAAGCTCGAACGCATGACTGGCATGCTCCAGCTCGAACGCGGTATACGGCGACAAATTACATTCCACAGGCGCAGTTGCAGGGGCCGAGATTTGCAGGCCCACTCCCGATTTATCGGTAATCTTCACGCGGCGTACACCGGTGCGGTTACCGGATTCCTGCGGAACAAGGTAGCGGGACGGCAGCTCCTGCACGCTCCGGCTGAACACGCCAAGTCTGGCACCGTACGCACGGTCGATATAATTCTCCTCTGGTCCCATCGCATACCATTCCGTCTGGTCGTAGTCGGCCGGCATTTTGAAGGACAATGCCAGGATCGGCAGATCCGGAAGCCCGGCAGCGCTGTTGTAGCCGGTACGCACCCGCACCTTTCCGTCACCGTAGACCGTATAGGCGGTTTGAACCGACAGCCCGGGATGGATGCTGAACCGGTAATCAAAGCTCACCGTAACTGCACCTTCCTCCTGTGAAAGGCTCACCTCTACACATTTACGCGACAGGCTTGCAGCATACCAGCATCCGGCATTGTAGCCGAGATTCGTTCCTTTGTCGTTGTCGGTCGCCGCCCGCCAGAACAGCGGGGCCGGAGGAGCCGCAATCATTTCGCGGCCGTGGATGTTCAAGGACACCAGAGAACCAGCCTGTTTAGAGAACAGCACGGTGAAGTCCTCGCCGAGGACGCCGATCTGCACATCCCCTTCCACAACCTTCAGTTGGCCGGCTGGCTGCTCCGCTTCAGCTTCCTCTTGCACTACGAAGATGGACTCTCCAAAGGCAATTTCATATCCGGCCTCAGCCCAGAGCTCCGCATCCTTCAGCAGCAATGAGGCCTGAATGCTGTATTCGCCCGGTTTCCCGTCTGCTTGCGGCAGCTCAACCGGCACCAGCACCTCGCTTTGCGGCGCGGCATTGACATCAGTTGTCCAAGTGCCGAGCAGCTCGCCTTCACGATACAGCCGGTATTCCAATGCCAAATGTCCGGTTCCTGCGAACAAGCTTTCATTCATGAGCCGAATGCCTGTTTTACCAGGCTCCAGCTTGTAGTTCTGGTACAGGAATTTAACCTCCTGCATCTTCGGCGTCCACTGCCGGTCGGCGTAGACAATGCCATTGCCGCAGAAGCTGTAGTCCGTCGGACGGTCCCCGAAATCGCCGCCGTAAGCAAAATACTCATGGCCGTAACGATCCTTAGTAATAATCGACTGATCGATATAATCCCAAATGAAACCGCCCTGGTACATCGGGTACTTATTCTCCAGCTCCGTGTACTTATGCATGCCGCCCACCGAATTGCCCATCGCATGCATGTATTCGCAGCTGAGATAAGGCTTGTCCGGATTGCTGTTCAAATATTCTTCAATATCCGCCGGCTTGGCATACATTCGGCTTTCCATATCGCTTGTCGCATCGTAGTCGCGGTTATGGAACACACCCTCATAATGGACAAGACGGCTACTATCACGGCTGCGGAACCAATTCGCCACATCCAGAATGACCTGACCCGCATACGACTCGTTGCCGCAGGACCAGATTAGTATGGATGGATGGTTCTTATCCCGTTCCAGCATAGACTCTGCCCGGTCCAGCACGATATCGCGCCAATTCGGATCGTTGCCGGGAATGTTCCACGAAGGCTCAACAGCCCCCATCTTTTGCCACGACCCATGGGTTTCCAGATTCATTTCGTCGATGACGTAAATGCCGTATTCATCGCACAGCTCATACCATAGCGTTTGGTTGGGATAATGCGACGTACGTACGGCGTTAATATTGCTGCGCTTCAGCGTACGGATGTCCCACAGCATGTCCTCACGGGTAATCGTCCGGCCGGTGCGGCAGTTGAATTCATGCCGGTTGACGCCTTTGAATACAATCCGCTTGCCGTTGATGCACATCAGCTTGTTCTTCAGCTCGAACCGGCGGAACCCCGTCTTTTGGACAATCGCTTCAATGAGCTTCCCCTGTGCATCGAGCAGCGAGATGCAGATTGAATACAGATACGGATTCTCTGCACTCCATGTCAGAACATCCGCAATCTCTCCAGACAAGGTCAGTTCACGTCCGCTGAATCCGCCCTCCGCACTCAGCCGGACCTGTCCTGCTTTATCCTTGAGCTCAATTCTTGCGCTAACGTTCTCCTGCGGAGTTTCCAGCAGCTGCATTTGAATATTCAGGCTTCCTTGCGTATAAGTATCGTCAAGCTCCGCCCGCACCGCGAGATCCCGGATATGCTGCTTCGGAGCAGTATACAAATAGACGTCGCGGAAAATACCCGAGAACCGCCAGAAATCCTGATCCTCCAGCCAGCCTCCGGTACTGCGCTGGTATACCTCGACGGCCAGCTTGTTTTTGCCTGTACGCACATACGGGGTCAGATCAAATTCCGACGGCGTAAAGCTATCCTCGGCATAGCCGACAAATTCCCCGTTAAGCCAGACATAAAAAGCCGATTCCACCCCTTGGAAGGAGATATAGAGCGGTCCGTCCTCAAGGTTCGCCGGTAGACGGAATTCCTTCACGTAACTGCCGACCGGGTTATGCTCCTGCGGGATATGCGGCGGGCGGACATCACTTAGTCCATCCCACGGATACATCGTATTGACATATTGCGGCCGGCCGAAGCCCTGCAGCTGGATATGTCCGGGAACCTGAATGCTGTCCCATGCGGAGCAATTATAGGCTTCCGCAAAAAACGACTCTACACGGCTGGCCGGATTCGGCGCATAGCTGAATTTCCAGCTGCCGTTCAGGCTATAGCGCATATCCATCGGCGCACCCGCCTCTGCCTTAGCCATGTCTGCATAATAACGATGGTCCGAATGGGCCTCCAGCCGGTTCACCTTGAACACACCCGGGTCCTCCAGCCAGCTCAAACTTGGGGTAACTGCCAATTTCATTTCCTCCTTCAGAACGTGAACATAAGAATATTAGCTGCTTCATTCTTATGTTCAGCTTATTAGTCATTGTTATTTCACGGAACCCACCATGCCGGCAACGAACTGCTTCTGCATCAGGAAGAAGACAAGTGCAGTCGGAAGCGTAGAAATGACAACCGCGGCCATAATCACGCCGAAATCCGGCGAATAACTGGAGCCCAGATTGGAGATCAGCAGCGGAATTGTCCGTTTCTCCGGGGTCTGCAGCACAATCAGCGGCCAGAGGTAATTATTCCAGCTGGACATGAACGTAATAATGGCGGCAGCCGAGTAAGTTGTCTTCATGGTCGGAACATAAATTCGGAAGAACAATCCCAGCTCCGACAATCCGTCCATCCGGCCGGCTTCCAGAAGTTCCCGCGGGAACATCTTGGAGCTCTGACGGAAGAAGAAGATCAGAAACGCCGTTGTGAAGGTTGGAAGAACGACCGCGGCCATCGTGTTGACCCCAATGAGCGGAGCTGTAGCGGACAGCTTTGAGAACATTTGATAGAGCGGTACCATCAACGCGGCGAAAGGAATCATCATGGATAGCAATAACAAATTGAAGACGATATCCTTTGCTTTGCTGCGATAAATTTCGAATCCGTATCCGGCCAGTGATGAGATCAGCAAGGCCAGAATCGTTGTCGTCACAGAGATTTTGAGCGTATTCCACAGAGCAGGCACAAGATTGATTGAATCCGTCAGGTTCTTGATATTCTCGATCAAATGACTTCCGGGAAGCATTCTTCCCTGAGTTACATCTACCGAAAGGTTTGTCGCGCTAATAATCATCCACAAAAACGGGAAAATCGAAACGAGCGCTACAATGGACAGAAACACATAAATAGGTGCGCGGCGTAAGGTTCTCATTACTTATCATCACCTGCCAATTTGATTTGAAGGAAGGCCAGTACAACAATCATGACAACGATGGAGTAAGACACAGTAGCTGCGTATCCAAAGTCAGGGGTGTACTTGAACGAAAGGTTATATATATATTGGGAAATGGAGAGTGTCGCGTTGCCGGGACCTCCCTTAGTAATATTCATGATTTCATCGAACAATTGCAGCGTCCCGATAGTTGAGGTGATCGACGTAAAGAGAATAATCGGCTTAAGCAACGGTGCGGTGATCGAGAAAAATTGTCTGACCCCCGAGGCGCCGTCAATCCGCGCGGCTTCATAAATGGAGTTGTCGATGTTCTGCAGCGACGAGAGGAAGAAGATCATGTTGTATCCCGTCCACCGCCATGTAATTGCGATAATAATTGTGACCTTTGCCCAGAAGGGATCGGAGATCCACTGAATCGGTTCGGATAACAAATGCATGTTCATTAAAGCCAGATTCACCAGTCCGTCATTACCAAACAGATATTTGAATACGACGGAGTAGGCCACAAGCGAGGTTACACAAGGCAGGAAAATAGCGGTACGGAAAAACCCTTTGAAGCGCAGCTTGCTGTCATTAAGGAGCACCGAAATAATCATCGCAAAAGTGATCATGAGCGGCACTTGCACAATCAGGAACAGAAAGGTATTCTTTACGGCGGTAAAGAAGGTTTTGTCGCTGAGCAGCCGCTTATAGTTGCTTAATCCGTCAAAATGAAGATTGGCTCCTGCGCCCGTTTTGAAGGAGAGCAGCAAAGCCTGAATCATCGGATAAAAGTAGAACAAACAAATCATGAGGACAGCCACAGCAATAAATAACCAGCCGGTAAGCTTAGCGCGGTTGCGCATGGTATGGTTCACAGCTCTCAATCCTTTCTCTATACAGGCGTGAATCGGAAAACGGATAAGCCGCCGTCCCCCCGCCAAGGCTTAAATCGGCCGGTACGGGAGGACAGCGGAGTAATCAGGTCCTACAAGGGGTTATTGGATTTGAGACTCCGCTTGGGACTGAGCATCGCCGAGCGCTTTATTTATATCCGTACCGTTCAGATAATTCTGCATTTCAACCTTGAGGATATCCTCGATAGCATAGGTGTGCATGCCGTAGTTAACATTCGGAATTTCCGCAGTCCATTTTGCGAAGTCGGAAATGACCTTTTGTCCGCCAAAGTAGTTGTCTGCAGCAGTGTAAGCTTCCCCTTCAGCGGCCGGTTTATAGGTACCGATAACGCCAACGTCGGTCACAAGCTTTTGATACAGGTCAGTGTTGGAGCCAAGTGTTGCGCCCAGGAATTCAATTGCGGCTTCTTTGCCGTCGTTGTTAAGTACATACCAGGAGCTGCCGCCCAGGTTGGAGGCATGCACTGAGCCTGCCGCATTTTTCAATTTAGGGAACGGTACAACCGCCCATTTGCCGGACTGGTCAGCTGCCGATTTCACCGATGGTGTAATCCAGTTGCCTGTTGGAACGGATGCAACGGCACCGCTGTTAAAGCCGGCGAGGAACGAGCTCCAGTCGGAGTTAACCTTAACGATATCCGCAGACATTAGCTCTTTATAGCTTTCGAATGCTTCCTTCAGTACAGCATTGTCCTTCAGGTCAGGTGTTGTACCATCGCTCTTCAGATACCAGGAGCCGGCGGATTGAATCATCATCCGGATCAGCCCCAGATCGTTCGGGTCCTGGGTCAGCATATCTTTGCCGGTTTTGGCTTTGACTGCTTTGCCGATCTCAATGTACTTCTGCCAGTCGATATCCTGCAGATCGTCAACTGTGTAGCCCGCTTCCTGCAAATAGTCTGTGCGGACATACAGGCCTACAACCCCGGAGTCGAAAGGAACGCCATATTGCTTGCCGTTAAAGCTGGTTGGTCCGATCTTATAATCGGCGAAATCAGCGGGTTTAATGGCATCACCAAGCTCCTGGAAGGAGTCTGGATACGTTTGCAAAAAGCTTTGAGCACGGTAGTCTTCGATTAGAACGATATTCGGCAGCCCCGATGCGCTTCCCGAGTTGAGACCGGTGTTCAGCTTCTGGATAATATCATCCTGGGCATATTCGATAACGTTGATTTTAGCATCCGCATGGTCTTTCACATAGGCATCCTTCGCCAGATTCATCGCAGCGATATTAAAGTTTTTGTCCCATGCCCAGACCGTGATTTCCTTGGAGGTGCCTGTAGCTCCCCCGTTGTTGGTTTTTGCCTGGTTATTGGCGTTACTGGAGCAGGCTGTCAGCAGCATAAAGCCGGCGAGCAGAAGAGCAGTAGCTTTTTTCTTCATGATGTATATCCCCCTAACGTATATTTGAAAGTGCTTTCTTTATCAAGAATATCATCCGGGTCCTTCATTTCGTTAGAAATTAATTTAGTTAAAATAGTGATAATATTGTCTTTGTATCCGCTTCCATGGAGAGTGAGTTAGCATTTTTTTTCTCCTTTCGCACTTTTTTTAGGTAAATTCCCGTCCAACAAACATCGCACATACAAAAAACCGGCGCCGTATATAGGGCGCCGGTTCATGGCGTGGCTTGGATAGTATGCTGCAAAAACACCGGTTCAATCCGTAGTTAGCAGGGGATTTTGATAGAAACCTTCGTCCCCTGCCCCGGTGTGCTGGAGATGGATACGCCGTAAGGCTCACCGTACAGCAATGTCAGGCGGGCATGAACGTTGCGGATGCCGATGCCGCTGAACAGCTGCCTGCTGACGGACGAGGCAGGAATCGAATCCTTGTTGTCCAAATCCATCCCATCTCCCGTATCAACCACCTCGCAGTGCAGCGTATCCCTGTCCTTCATAATGGTGACATAGATATAGCCGGAGGTTTTGATATTGAACGCGTGAAAGAAGGCATTTTCTATAAAAGGCTGAAGAACCAGCTTGGGTACTTTAGCAGACATGCAGTCCGGTGAAACGAAATAATCCACCTTAATGCGGTTGCCGTTGCGGACCTGATTAATATATACATAATGCTTCAGGTTAATAAGCTCCTCTTCCACTGTAATCGTCTCGTTCACATTGCTGATGGTGTTCTGGAGCAGGGAAATCAGCGCATGAATGGTCTCCGTCGCCTGTTCCTTGCTTCCTCTCTGCACCAGAATATTGACTGACGCCAGCGTGTTGTATAGAAAATGGGGATTGATCTGCTGTTGAAGCGCGGCCAATTCCGCCTTCCGCTGCTCCTTTTGGGTCTCCACGAGCTGACCGACATAGTCGTTCAGCTCTTTGAGCATATAGTTGTATGCGGTGCTTAGCTGTCTTGTCTCATAGGTACCGGTAACTGACATGTAGTTATGGAAACTTTTTTTGGTGACATTAGACATTTTTTTGACCAATGTGCGCAAAGACTGCGTCAGCCTCTTCGTCAGAAAATAGATGACAAGTACGGCTACGGCGGCGATTGCTGCAACGATCAGAAAAATCGCCTTTTTGTCCAGCAGCGTACCGATTGTCTGTTTCTTATCAATCAGATTCACAATATACAGGTTGTACGAAGGCAAATAGTCCGCCAGCACGATGACCTCCCGCCCGCCGATGGTGAGCTCCTGGCTGGATAGGCCCACCTCGGCGATCTGCTGCGCACTCTTCAGCAGGTCGGGAGACATGCTGCCGATTTGCTCCGTCCGGTTACCGGACACGATCAGGCCCGATGTATCCAGAAACATTACATCGTTTCCCTGGCTCGTAAAGCTGGCGTAGTTCTTGCGAAAGTCACTTTCACGGGTGAACATATACAAAGTGCCGTACGGCTTGGATAGACCCGGGGCGGTCAACGCCTTGGCGGCGACCAGATAACGGCTTTGTGAATTGAACGGGCTGGCGTCCATAAAGCTGTAGAAGAGCTGCCCATTGCGTTCCTGAGCGGCCTTTGTAATGGGATTGTTCTTCAACTCTTCTGATGAGCCCGACCAATAAGTAACATCGCTGGTGTAGCTTCTTCCGTTCACACCCAGAATGGAGAGGCCGATATTGGTCCCTCCGATGCCGGATTGAATGCGGTCCATCTGATCCCGCATACTGTAATACCGCTTGAAGTTCGCCAGTGAATTGATATCCTTCTCCGTCATGAAGCTTCTGATCACGCCGCTCTGCCCGACTTCAATAGCGCTGTTGACGGTTGCATAATGGGAGTTCTCCAAGGCACTTTTGATCTGGTCGATAATCTTGGAATTGGTGATGCTGAAGGTTTGCACGAATAGCTTTTGGGACATTTGTACGGTCACTCCGGTAATCAGGACGGTAACCAGAATGATGCTGATGACCATGACGGCGAATATTTTACTGAACAGGCTTTGATCCTTGAGCTTTGTGAGCCATTTCTCCGTTAGTCCCATTTCGGACTCCTTCCCGCTGCATTAGCCTTTCCGGTATTGACTGGGCGAGATTCCCATCAGCTTGCGGAATACTCTGGTGAAATAGCTGTGGTCTGAGTAGCCCACAAGACTGCTGATTTCGGAAATGGATAGACCGGCATTTTCTTTCAGCAGCAGGCACGCCTTTTCGATCCGCACCCGGTTTAAATATTCGTTGAAGCCCTCTTTGTTATGTAGCGCAAAATAATTAGACAGATAGGACGGGTTGAAATGAAATTGCCTTGCTACTTCGGTCAGCGTAAGCTGACGTGAATAATGCTCGTCGATATACAGTAAAATTTTTTGAATGGCTGGTACTCCGCCGCGGTTCTTGGTTACGCATTCCGTCGCAGCTTGCAAAAACTGCTCAAGCCGTATCTCCGTTTCACCGATATGCCGTGCCTCATGAATGGAGCGGAAGAATTCGTATTTGCTTTCGTCCAAGGCGCGGGCCTCGTAATGGAAATGCAGCAGCATTCCGATGATCTGAAACATACTGTGGCATAAAAACGATTTGAACTCGGACATCCCTGTATCTCTCCGGCCGGACATGGACGCGACATATGCGCTCAAGCGGCCGAAAGCCAAATCGAACTCCTGCCGGTTCAGCTCTGCGCCGAAGGCATCCTGATCGAAAGCGGGACCCTGCCGTCCCTCCTCGCCGTCATCTACCAGTAAACAATGATCCGGGAGAAAGAAGCGGCGGTCCAGCAGCTTCATCAGATCATCCTTATAGATCGTATGCAGTTCACTCAGCTCAGTGAAAACCCGGCTGACCGCGAGATTCAGGAACATATTTGCACGGATGCCCGCCGTGAATACCTGATCTGCAAGACGGATGAGCGCCTCATACCCAGCCTCCTCCAGATTAAACAGCAGACGGACATGCCCCTCCAGCGGAGACAGCCGGCGGAAGGTCACCCTGCTGACGCTGCTGTGCAGCAGAGAATGAATACTGTTCTCCAGCCATTCCTCTTTGCGGCTATTCGCAGCGGGTTCGTCGCCAGTATCAGCAATTAGCAGCACGAAGCCCGGTAAGGGGAACATCCCCCGCAGCGCTTCCTCGTCGTACTCCACTGGAAAGCCTGAAACCAGTTTGTCCAGAATATAGTCCGCGGATTGCCGCTTGTCGCTTCTCCAGTCCACATGCTGAAGCAGCGGAATCCGCTGCGCGGTTTTTTTCAGCACGGCAAGCAGGGAAGCGGCCTCCAGTCTGGGCTTCAGGATATAGTCGGCAACCCCGCTTTGGAAGGTTGAACGCACATATTCGAACTCACTGAAGCTGCTAAGCACGATCACCTCAATTTCCGGATACATCCCCTTGACGAGCCGGATCAGCTCTTCCCCGTCCATCACAGGCATAACGATATCGGTCAGGATGATATGCGGACGCTGTAATTCAATTAATTCAAAAGCCTCTCTTCCGTTGGAGGCCTCGCCTGCAATCTGAAACCCTTCCCCTTCCCAATCCAGCAGATGGATTATCCCCTGCCGTACCAGCATTTCATCGTCCACCACCAATATTTTGCAGAACGTTGTGTCCATGGCTTCTCCTTTTTGCGAACAAAAATACACTGAAAAAACAAAATGAAACCCGCTTGATTAAGGGGTTCCATCTCACCGAAACAAACTTATCCACCAGAAATGAAACAGCTTTCATAATCTGATTTACATTATAGGTATACGCCCGGAGACTGTCAATTGAGAGGGGGAGGGCGATTAGCGGCAGTCCCGGACCGACGGTTTATTTATAGATCAGACCTCCGCCTTCCTTAAACTCTTCTGCTTTATCCCGCATCCCTGCGGTAATCATCGCTTGCTCCGGTTCTTCTTGTCCCTCCTGCACCCTCGCCGTATCGCGGATACCATGAGAAATGCGCATACTGCAGAACTTGGGTCCACACATGGAGCAGAAATGAGCCGTTTTGGCCCCTTCCGCCGGAAGGGTCTCATCATGATATTCCAGCGCCCGTTCCGGGTCGAGCGACAAATGGAACTGGTCCCGCCAACGGAACTCGAAGCGCGCTTTGGAGAGTGCGTTATCCCGATCCTGCGCGCCCTTGTGTCCTTTGGCCAAGTCGGCTGCATGGGCGGCAATTTTATAGGTGATGACGCCTTCCCGCACATCATTTTTATTAGGCAATCCTAGATGCTCCTTCGGGGTAACATAACACAACATCGCCGTGCCGAACCAGCCGATCATCGCCGCTCCAATAGCCGAGGTGATATGGTCATAGCCGGGTGCAATATCCGTAGTCAGTGGTCCCAGTGTGTAAAAAGGAGCGCCATGGCAAAGCTCAAGCTGTTTATCCATATTCTCTTTGATCAGATGCATCGGTACATGGCCCGGGCCTTCCACCATCACCTGAACATCATGCTTCCAGGCAAGCGAGGTTAATTCACCCAACGTCTCCAGCTCGGCAAACTGGGCTTCATCATTAGCATCGGCAATGGAGCCTGGACGCAGCCCGTCACCCAAAGAGAACGCCACATCATAAGCCTTCATGATTTCACAAATATCCTCGAAATGTGTATAAAGAAAGTTCTCCTGATGATGGGCCAGGCACCAGGCCGCCATAATCGAACCCCCTCTGGAGACGATGCCCGTCATTCTTTTGGCCGTTAATGGGATGTAACGCAGCAGTACCCCGGCGTGAATGGTGAAATAATCCACTCCCTGCTCCGCCTGCTCGATCAGGGTGTCCCGGTATACCTCCCAAGTTAAATCCTCGGCCTTGCCGTTTACCTTTTCCAAAGCCTGATAGATTGGCACTGTCCCGATAGGCACCGGAGAATTGCGGATAATCCATTCACGGGTGGTGTGAATATTTTTACCCGTCGACAAATCCATGATGTTATCCGCTCCCCAGCGGGTAGCCCATCTCATCTTCTCTACTTCTTCATCAATGGAAGAGGACACCGCCGAATTCCCGATATTAGCATTGATCTTTACCAGAAAATTCCGCCCGATAATCATCGGCTCACTCTCCGGATGGTTAATATTCGCTGGAATGATCGCACGGCCGCAGGCTACTTCCTCTCTAACAAACTCAGGAGTTACATTTTCCCGGACTGCGATAAATTCCATCTCCGACGTAATCAGGCCTCTGCGGGCATAATGCAGCTGGCTGACATTGCGGCCCTCTCTGGCTCTCAAGGGACGACGTTGCAAGCCCGGAAACACCTCTGCCGCCGGCTTCTCTGTGAGATTCCCGTTATCCTCCGGCTTAACCGCTCTTCCCTCATAAGATTCGGCATCTCCCCGCTCCGTGATCCACTGAAGCCTGTGAGGCGTTAACCCCTTGCGGATATCGCTATAGGCTTCATCGTTAGTATAAGGCCCGCTTGTATCATAGACACGGACAGGAGCATTCTCCGCTTCTCCGGCCGTACCCGAGGTTCGGCTTAATGTAATCTCGCGCATCGGAACTTGAATATCAGGCCGTGAGCCCTCCACATACACCTTGTGACTTCCCGGAAAAGCACACAGATCAACCTCATGTTTCTTCTCTTGATTCAGCATCTTATTTCCTCCTTAAGGTTTGAGTAAATAAGAAAACGCGCAAAAAAGCCGCTCCACATGGAGCGGCTCAAAAATCCATATAAGGCTAACGCCAACAATGAAATAAAAGTCCGGCTCCACTTTCCTACGCTGGTATAATCCAGATCAGGTTCAAGGGTCCAGGAATGCATTTTTCCCGTCTCAGCCTATTCAGGCTCCCCTAGTGGTTTCTTATTTAGTTATGTTAAAGTTACAGAGAAATCCAGCAATTGTCAACCGGTGCTCTTAATAGAGCTTTGGATAAACATGTCCTCTTTTATGAAAAATGCTGAGCTATATTACTTAGATACTCTTCCTCAACCGTATTTTTCTTCATACTTATGAGCATTTTCGCATCTTCTCCCACTACATAACGGAATTTGCTGGTACCGTCTGTGGCCGCTTGATAAATAGTGTCAGCTACAAGTTCTGGTGCCGAAGCATAGTCTGGAGCTTTTTCCATTTCCCCTAATTTACCCAGAAAGGCAGTAGTGAATGATTTATAATCCGTTAAGTCATCATTAAAAAAGAACTCCATCGATCTTCCGCCAAAGTCCGTGCTAATGGCTCCTGGTTCAATCAGCTTTACTTTGATGTTTTGTGATGCTAATTCAAAAGATACGGATTCAGAAAAACCTTCTACCGCGAATTTAGTGGAGTGATACAGAGACATCGTAGGAAAGGTCACGATCCCTCCCATTGAAGAGATATTGATTAGCAACCCTTCCTGATTAGATCTAAAATGTGGCAACATGGCTTTAGTCATACTAATAAGACCAAAAACATTCACTTCAAATTGTCTTCGGATCTGCTCATCCGTAGCTACTTCTATAAGCCCCATTGTCCCGTATCCGGCATTGTTCAGGAGAACGTCAATTTTACCAAACCGCTGGACAGCTTCAGCTAATGCAGATTGGATGGTATCTGTTTTCTCAACATCTAACCGCAACACCAACACATTGTCCAATGTGATGAATTCAGTTTCTTTTTCAGGTGCACGCATCGTGGCTACTACGTTCCATCCTCTTTCAGCAAAATGTTTTACTGTAGCTCTCCCAATGCCGGATGAAGCACCCGTGACAAAAATTGTTTTCAATAAAATCCCTCCTAAATGTATCAGAATTCGTTAAATACTGCTATTCCCTTCCACTAACTGCTCCATGCTTAACAATCCCTCGGCAATGGTTGCAAGTTTAGCTTTATATTCTGCTATCCCAATCTGGATGCAAATGATCTGGGCCGGGTGCATTTCAGCTTTATAATGTGAATACTGCTCTAATAACTGATCTAACTTTTTTTGTGATTCCTCTTGTACTTGCTTCAACCAAAAAATCACCTTGTCATACCCCACAAATCGGCCAAAATAAAGCCTCATCATAAAATCGGATTTCTTACTACTGTCTCCCTCTAGTGGCGCTAGTAAATAGTCGTTAAAACAATCTCGCCCTTTAGCCGTTATGTTATAAACATTCTTATTTGGCTTACCTTTCTGGGGCACAATTTCCTTGGTTATTAATTCTTCCTTCTCCATGCGGGCAAGCGTAGGATAAATCGTGCCATAACTAGAGCTATAGAAATTAGATAACACATTCTCCAATAACTGCTTTATTTCGTAGCCAGTCAACGCTTCTTTCATGAGCAAGCCTAAAATAACATCCTGAGTGTTCAAGAATAGCTCCTCCTTATTTAAAGATATCTACACATCACACTTAGCAATATAACAGACCAATATATATCAAGTCAATATATAAGACTTAAGTAAAAAAAAGCCGAGTGAAATCAGCAGTGAATGCCTGAAATCAACTCAGCTTGTCATATGTGCTTAATTTACTGAACTAAAGTATTCTGATAAAATCCCCACCAAAACTTGCTTATAATCATTTAATTCATAAGAAGAGTTATTTACTTTTTTCTTGGTTAAGTTTATGCCGTTAAATATCTCTTCTTCCAATTCTTTTCTTGCCTTCAGTACCTCCAAGGTTCCTTCTAACCCTGTATAACCCTGCTTTTTTCCATACCCTTGGTTAGTATAATATTCAATAAATCCCTCCGACCATTCTTTAGGTCTTTCCCTAACGGCCTTTCTGAAAGAGTGATCAAGATTGTTCTGCTCTACGTAAAGCAGCAATGGATTCAGCCGCTCCACAATCGCTGCCAGTTCCAGCACATAACTTATAACGTCTTCCTTCTGTGCACCATATTTAATCATCCCAATGGTTACAGGGTTTTGTATAAAACAACAATCAAAAACAAAGGTGTCTGAGCCATTTAAAACACTTGCTGCAAATCCCTTCCAACGCTCTGTTATCAGTTTCCTGTTTTGATCAAGCGACAATTCATAAACATCATTTTTGGTAACTGCCTGCAATAACTCATCTGGAAAATCAGGCCCATATTCATTTGCGATTTTTCGATATTCCAGGAAATAATGGTTCCCTTGTTTAATCACTCGATTATTCAACAAATCCCGAAACTTCCCATGGGTACTCAATAATTCATTGAATTCATTTTTCTCCAAATAGGCGACTCCCTCATAATCCGCTGGATGCTCCAAATCCCCTTCTAAAAACAGCTGAGATTTAAGGTTCATTTCCGTAAGAATTTCATGGACTAATTGAGCCGTTGTTGTTTTCCCGAATCCTGGTAATCCCTCAATCAAGACTAACTTCGGTTTCATAATAAAATCCCTCCAATCATTAGTAGGAGGATATGTAGGTTAGGAGCGATAGAGATGCGGTTTCCCACGACAATCAGGACCACCCGTCCAACGGGTGGTTTGCTCTAGGGGTATAACCCCTCGTTGCCAAACTGCGCCTAAAGACGCTAGCCTGACCACACATTTGTTCAGGCTCAGTGTAATTTGTCATCTTCACTTACCCGTTAAACGGGCTTATTTCTTTTTGTTCCTTTTGTCACTGAATGGATCTTCGTATTCTTTTACACTCAATTTGTCTATGGCTTGGTCATGTGCTTCTTGTTCACGGATGTATTTGGCTACCGTGGCTTCATTTAAACCCACCGTGCTCACGTAGTATCCTTCCGCCCAAAATTTTCGATTCCCATACTTATACTTTAGTCCAGCGTGCTTCTCAAAGATCATGAGCGAACTTTTTCCCTTCAGATATCCCATGAACGTGGACACGGCGATCTTCGGCGGTATCGCGACCAACAGGTGCACGTGATCTGGCATCATGTGTCCCTCTATGAACTCGACTCCTTTGTATTTACATAAACGCTTGAAGATTTCGATTAAATCTTTCCTTACTTGATTATATATTTCTTTCCGTCTATACTTCGGGGTGAACACGATATGGTATTTGCACATCCACTTCTATAGCTCTTGTTTGCCATCTTTGACCATTCCTTTCCATTGAGCCTGAACATCTCAATTCTATCGGAATGGTCTTGGTGGTCAAACCCTCGTTCCCTCCACCCGCATAGCGGGTGGTTTTTTGTTTCGCGCGTTTCACGCACTCAACTGGCTAAAGCCATAATAAAAGCGGATACCCTAAGGTATCCGAAGAATGGGTTTACATTACACCTTTCCCTGCATACCCTGTAAGATTAAAGAAAAGCATGCCGAATAAAATAGTGTAATCACTATTACAGGCATCCTTTCGCATTGTTAATCTTTACAGAGTAATCCACATGATCAGGTTAACGCTCCTTTGTATGCATCTCTATTAGTTAGATTAACATTGAGCAGAGATAAATACAATCCGGGAGCCTTCTTCAAACCTCCCCGCTAGTTTAGTTGATACAGATTCCACTTTTGCGCGTTGGTACCATTGTCATCCCAAATTTGAACGTTGGTTCCATTTGCAGTGCCAGCAGCAGCGACATCCAGAGCTTTCCCACTGTTGCTGGCAATCAATTTATAAGCATTTCCAACTTTAACAATGCTCCACTTCTGATTGGAACCGCCGCCATAACTCCATAATTGCACATTCGATCCATTGGCAGTCCCCATCTCAGCTACATCCAAACCTGTATTACTATTGACGTTAATAACCTTATATAAACCTCCGCCAACATCTGTGATTATCCACTGCTGAGCACCCGTTCCGTTATCGTCCCAGATCTGTACATTTGTGCCGTTTGCAGTGCCTGCAGCAGCTGCGTCCAATGCTTTACCGCTGCCTACGTTAACCATTTTGTAGGTTTTACCAGAAACGATACCATCACTTGGAGGCGTTGCTGACTTTAACTGCTCTCTGACAAATTTACCGGATGCCGTTAACTGCGCGTCAGACCAACCACCATAAGGGCTTGCGCCAGGCGTCAATGCAGCGGAGGCTTCCGTTTTATCACATAATGACCAGTTGGTCCAACTCAGTTTTCTGTCTTTCATAAAATCCGTCCATACTTTAGATTCGGCAAGGAAAGGACCACGTCTCCGGAAGCGTCACTCGTTCCCCACTCGGTGATGAATACGGCCACACCTTTGCTCCTTGCATAATCAATACGATCTCTCAGCCATGAACCGTGAGTCCCGGCATAGAAATGTGTTGTATACATAATGTTGCTTTGGGCGATAGGGTTGTTGGCGGCATCATGCACATCCTGGCTCCATGTTCCGGTTCCTACGATAATGATTCCATTCGTATCAATGGAACGGATGACCGGAATCATTTCCTCTGCATATGGCTTAATGTGGCCGTTCCACGTAGCATACCCATTAGGCTCATTGGCGATTTCATAGATCACATTCGGATAATCCTTATACAAATTGGCCATTTCTGCAAAAAAACCTTTTGCCTGTTCTTTATAAATATTCGGATCTTTTTCACCCAGCACATGCCAATCGATAATCACATAGATTCCCAGATCAATTGCAGCCTGCACAGCTTCTTTCACCTTATTTTTTTGCGAAGGATCATTGATATAGCCGCCATCTTGCGTATACATAGCTGGCCGGAATACAGTTATTCCCCAATTGTCTCTCATCCATTTTATGCTATCATAATTCACGTACTGGCCAAACCATTGCAAACCATGGGAACTCATCCCCTTTAATTGGATCGCTTCTCCCGCCTGATTCACTAATTGGTTCCCAGAAACTCGCAGTTGGCCATTTTGGGCTACGACCGAATTAGCTTCGGCCTTCACTTTTTCAGGTGGGACAAAAGATACGGTCATGAAGGTGATAATTAATGCACTAACAACCGCAATCATTTTTTTGAACATATAAAGCTACCTCCTTAAATGGATTGCTGCACTTTCCTGTGCTCTATTTTCCGAAAAGATTCATCCCCCCTTCACAAAGTTTGCAAATCTATGGGGTATGTCTTGGTGGGTGTAGTCGATAGGCATTAAGGAGGTGCATTAGCATATGGAGGCGGCTAGATCATCAGATCTAAGAAGAATTATCGTTCTAGCATAGCGGATATTTAGATTAAGATACATAACATAGGGGGTGTGTTATGAAATCCCTATACCCAGTAAACGCTTACATATTCTGTTATATTATACAATCATCAATCGGTTTTTAATACCAAACGACAGCAAATTTCCATAAAAAAAGTGAAGCGCTGTTTCATTCAGCACCTCACTTTTATTATGATGAAATTCAAGCAAGATGCTCATATCTTGACGACTTTATTTCCGCCAAAAGCTTGAACAGTCTGCCTTATCCAAAATATTAAACTCGATCATCTTCTCAAGCAATGAGAAATCAACCGGACTCTCCCAACGGATGCGTACCAACTGCTTGGTATGATCATAGCCAGCCTGCACAATTTCAGCAGAAAAATGATTAATCCCTGCGATTTCAGGGGCAACAGCCATATGATGTTTGGCTACGCTAAAACCAATAATGTATGTGCCATGATCGGTGAACATAGGCTGATTCCAGCCAATTTTCGGCATTAGGTTTGGAAATTTCTTGATTACCCAAGCCAAAACCTCTTCCACTCGCTCCCGATGTTCCGGGTGATCAATTTGCGCCAAATATTCTGCAAAAACTTCCATGTCATGCCCCCCTAAAATAAAATTCATTTAATGTATTTAACATACCCTAGTTTGCTTATCCGTTTTTGATTTTCTGTAGGCTAAGGGTGTCATATTCATCTCCTTTTCACTATTATTATATTTTAGGTGGGAATCAAGTAAAAGGCACGCAGTGCTGGGTGGCTCTGCCTCTTAGCCGGTTGAATGTGTCCGGTGGATCTTCTCCCCGAAAAACCTCTTCCAGACCAAGGGCCGTATGGGCTGCAGCGTGAATACGTAGTTATATGATGTATCTGCCTTCTTCAACTACAGGCATAAGGTCTATATGGTGTTATAATAAATGTTCTTCATGTATTTTTGATCCCCGTAACGAATCTCTTTTGGATACTCTTCGCTATTAATCTCTAACTTCAGTAAATCATCATTACTCTCTTTTATTTTACTTTTAATCTCTGCCCTTGAGTGTATATTATTAAGTATATTCCTTACCCGCTTATCGTTATCATGTTTAATTTCACAGCGGACTCCTAATTTCACCATGTTATGCTGATCAGTAAAGTCATTAAACAAATCTATTAATATAAAACTATCCCTATCGTCTTTCGTAAAAAATGCAAAAACATCTCCCTTTCCTGCTCTGCTAGGTCCTTCGCCATATGATAAATACTGGTCACATAATTCCATGAAATTAAATCTTATATTTAATTGTCTCATTAATTCTTCTAAACTAAATCCCTCAAACGTGTCATCTATCAAATCAAAAAACGGTAGATAAAAAGAAAATTCAATATATCTTTTCATTCTTAACTCCTTTCATTGGTGCGGATGTGTCCGGCTGATTTCGCTTCCCTGCAGCTGAATGACTCCAGTCGAATCTGCTTCCTTACTCCTGCCGGACCGAGAGGTGAATGCCCGAAGCGTGAACATGGTGTTATGCTATGGTGCCGGCTTCTTTTAGATACATTCAAGATCTTTTTTTGTATAAATATGTAAGATTATTTAGGTGGTCATATTCAATTGTTATATCTTCATATCCCTCAATCTTTTCCAATTCAATTGGTACAACTAGTCTTTCGTAGTTATTTTTGTTGTTGATTACCATAAAATACGCCATTAATATTCCTTTTATCATGTTTTCGTGCATTGGTTCTCTAACTAATAATTCAGAAATAAAAACATCTTTATCACTATCTCCACAATTCAGGGCAACATGATAGTCCCAAAAAGGAATTGTACTTTTGCTTCCTGCAGAACAAACAATAGGATACTTTGCACTAATAAAGTTGAAAACGATTGAATTAACCTCGTCGATCGTTAGATTCTTTGGTTTTTTTATTGAATGGGTTTTATCGTTGTGAATTATTATGCAATAAGGGATTTTTGAAATATGATCTTTAAACTTTGTAACTAGTCCTTCCCTAAGATATATCGGGCCTATCAAGAGGATTCCTCCTTAATAAGATTTACGGCACTTTCGCATAACGTCTTATTTACGAACTTCGTAAATAACTCTATGTAGAGTATTAATTAACTGAACTTTCGCAGACCAGCTTGTTTTCTTTGATAAACGCTCAAGGCTGCTCTTTTATCCAGACTCTAATTCAGTCAAATCCAGCAATGCATGTTGCCTCAACTTACATTGAAGCTTGTTTGCCAATTAAGTGCTGCGAAGTTCCTTTCAACTATGTATTCTTCTGCTTGGCAACTTGCATACCGCCGATGATAAGCATGATAATCCCAATTACTGCTAGAATAATCCGAACTAAGAATGGACTCAATGAAAACACAGTTTCACCTTGCCAGTACAATCCGAACAACCTTTCATTCAGCCCCACAATCGCCAATAATGGCTTAAAAAACAAACTCAGCGCTAATAATACTATCCCGCAAATAATATTGCTATTCATTGATTCAAAACCCCTTTTCCAATTAAGATAAATGAAGATTAATTCACAATAATACTTACCCTTGCATCAACTCTCCCCGTTTACGCACAATTCTGACAGCATCAGCACTTTTTTGATCTACCACAATTGTTTCTATATTCATTCACGTCCTTACCTTTTCATTCATCAACGTAGACTTCCCGCCCCATTAGGTCCTAGCAACAAATATCTCACCTTCACGTATGCTCAGATTAACCCCTTTCAACACTGCGAGATTATTGTATTTTTTGACCACGTCTGAAACTTCGATTATCATACACACATCCTCCATAATACAGCTCGTCATGTTCTACCCCCACTTCAATAGTAAATGAATCAATTTCATAAATCTCGAATAGGATTTTCAACTTTAGATATCTCACCGATCCTGAGTTTAGTCAGAAAAAAGTCACGTCACGGTGCACCTGTGGAAGTTGATTTTTCAGCAATGGTCTATTCTCTTGTTGCTCGAATTATTAAACGCATCCCGACGGGGATTTGCTTTGTTGCCGCACAATATATTGCCAAAACAAGTTCAACAATCCAAGTAATGAACTCATCATAAAAAACTGCGAAAAGGGTGTATATAGAAAAATGACAAGCTGTATCCACGAACCAATAAGATGCAAAAAAGCAGTAAGCATAGAACTTACCGCCTTCTCTTACAGAGCCTTAAATGCTGCTTTATGATTGTATAGACTACTCGTAAATTCCTTTCTTAACTGCCTTTAGTCTTTCGTTGATCCTGCCTGCTTCCTTTTTATCATTCTCATAGGACAATAGACGAACTATGGCATAAACCACTGCAATTTCGAATGCAAGAATGAGTGTGCCTGATACACTACTTACAGCACTAATTAAGCTGCCAAGAGAAATCAAAAGGATCTCTAATGCACTCAAAAATGAAAAGGCCATAATAGTATATATCTACTTCAGATCAAAGGCTATATCGGGAGCGAAAACTTGCCGTAAAATTGTAATTATAATGACTACGGATGCGAAGATCATTAAGAACTCCCTAAGGTGATGCTGACGTATATGTATCTGTAAAAAATCTTTAAAATAAAAAATCAATATCGGTTCCCCAAAGTTCTTTTGGGGGACCAACTTCTTTTGCAGTGGAGTAGCAACCCCTGACGGAAAAGTGTACAATATGAATAAACCATATATTTGTAAATATTACATATATGTATCTATAAAATATTCAATATTGAGAGGTATAGTAATGAAAGTGAAAATTATCATCTCATTATTTACTTTTACATTATTCCTGGCTTTTGTTTCTGCGGCACACGCGGAAAATCTTCATGACTATTATGAAGATGTAACAGAATCCGACTTGAAAAATAGTATGATTCTTTCTCCTGAAAGCTCCATGGCATTTATTAATGGGCAGAAAGTATCAGCCGTTAAGCCGATTGTGAAAGATGGACGTACACTAGTACCTCTTCGTTTTATCTCTGAAGGATTTGGTGCAAAGGTAGATTTTAATACAAAAGAACAGTCCATTACCATTAAGTACGCTACGAATACCGTTTTCTTGAAAATAGGAAATAAAAATATTACTATAAACGGTCAATCAAGCGTAATGGACGTGACTGCAAGCATTTATAACAATACAACGTATATTCCTTTAAGATATATGGGTGAGGCATTTAATAAAAGAGTCTTGTATTTAAAAAATGCACAGATTCAACCCTATAGCTTGATTATAATTAGGGATGTTAACGCCACAGCAATCGAAAACCTTAATCTTATCCGTGTTTTAAAATTACTGTACCAAGGAAAGTCCATTGTCTATAGTGATCGTTTTATGGCAGTCATTAAAGAAAACGGTCAATTATTATTTAGCAATACTTTTAATCAATTCGAGCCTTTTGTTTATCAGGATTTGATCGAGGATAACAACTTAGTTCGACTGGGGAATATATGGTTTAATACAGATATGGGCAATTTTTATTTGAATTATGCCTGGGACACAACGCAGGAGTTTATTTTATACCGTGTGGAAGGAGAAGAGATTACAAGGGTAGCGATTGAAAAAGCACCGATAGAGGCGGTAAAAACATATTTAAACGATGTCTATTATTTGATTAGATATGGGCGTGGTATTCCCAATCCTCAAGAAACAAGCAATTTAAAATCTGCAACATTTAACAATGGACAATGGTCTACTGATTATTTAGGTATGCCTGGATTTTATTATGGTTTTGACACATTAGCTAAGGTCTATAATTGGCCAATTACTGATAATGGCATTACTACATTTGGCTATCAACGCTTTGGCGGTCTAAGCTCTGATGAAAGAAAAAAAACGATTGGAATTTATAGAATCGAGCTGAATGGGCATCACCATGAGCTTGTAACGCCATAAAGTAATTGGCTAGTTGAAGTTCTTATTGTTTAGAACTTTAACTAGCCATTGTTTTTAAAAAGACGGTTTGTCAGGCTAAGTGCGACACCTCATCCATGAAAGTTTCGTGAGCCGACTTCCAGCCGAGACATTTGCGGGGACGATTATTAATCAGCCCGATGTTCTTCCGTAACATCTGCAAAGTCTGACCCTTGGGGAAGAATTCTCGTAGGAGGCCATTCCCGTTTTCGTTGAGCCCCGTTGCCATCTACGCAGCCTTCACCATTCCATTTGACCCGTTTCCATGCTTCCCAAAGTATACGCCCGCGGTGCACTTTGTCGTACAGCGCGTGAAACCGCCACCTTGGATTCCCGTTGGACGCGAGGTATAGTGCGTTTTGGAGTTGTCGAGCTTTTACTTTGGCGTAGTTAGCAGATTTAACTGCATTCACTGACTTTTACCTCCTCTGGCACATGGACAAAGTAGGGTATTGGCTTTCGCCGCCCTTCCCTCCATGGGGTTTTGTTGTCCTCACTTCTCGGTAATATGTCCCCCCTCCGACTCCCTTCCTGCAGCTCACCACTTCACCTTTCGGGCTTATGGGTTTGCTCTTTACGACGTTCGTCGTGCAGGGGCTCCCTAGTTCCAGACACAACTTTCTCAACATGTCGTTCCCCTTACATCGGAGAGTTCTTCCGCGCTGTCTTCCAAGGGCTTCACGCGTTCCGTGGTCTTCACCCATAACTCCGGGGCTCGACTCTCTCTTGTCCCTGTTCGGGTTCTTTTTGACGTGCGGCAGGATTCACTTGATGTTACGCCTGCTGATTTGTTCGCGCTCCATAGGTGCTACTTTGTCACGGGGCTTCAACCTTAGGATCTCTCCACCAGTTGCCCGCCAGCTATGAGGCGACTTGACTCCCCGACCGGACTTTCACCGGCTAGTTGTGCCTAGTTTGGCTAGGCGCGCGAGTAAGAAAAAACGCTAAGCCTTTTGAGGGAGCATCACAAAAAAGCAGGCCAATACTGAAACAATACAGTTCTTGGTCTGCTTTTTTCTGTCATTCAACTATCGGTACCCGTTAGAATTCCGAAATCCCTCGGGCAGACCGTGGGACGATAACCCCAATGCTTGAATATGGTGTTATCTGATGGATACGCCATCTAGGAAACACTAACATTTCTTTTACGTAATTTCTTAAATACCGAATATTCCTTATTGGACTTAATAAAACTTAATATCTTTTCGGCACATTCTGTTGGATTCATCTCTTCCGTATTTACTTCGAGGTCATATTCATCAAAGCAATATACTTGGGTAAACTGTGAATCTGCTAGTCCAATCGGTCTATCTCCTCTTGTTTGCTCTCTTCTTATGAGTTCTTCTTTCGAGCATATTACACCTGTAAATAACGTAGGCTGATCGAAAAATTGATCAAGAAACTCATTAAACCTCTTGTCAGTGTTAATTAGGGTATCTGCTATTACATTAAAACCCAATTCTAATAACAATTTAATTGTCGAATGGTACACAGTGAATATGGAATCATCAACTATTTGAGAAACAACTTGATGATCTATTGCTTTTGGAGGTTCATCTGGAAATTTATTATTAATAAAATCATTGTAATTATTAAAAAAATCATCAATTGATAAATGATAAAAAAGAATCTCTTTCTGATTTATCAGTTCAGTCGATATCGAGGTCTTTCCGGAACTTGAAGTTCCATTTAAAAAAACTAATATCCCTTGCTTCAATTTAATCATCCCTTCAAAAGATAATTTGGACCTCCGTCAAGAAAGTGGACACTAAAAAATGAAATTAGGCTGATTTTCGTTTGAATCTAGCTGCAAACTGAACCGGCGATACGTAGCCCAGAGCACCATGGATTCGCTTGCGGTTATAAAAAAATTCAATGTACTGGTAGATGCCATCATAGGCTTGTTTCTTCGTTTTGAATCGGGTACAGTACACAAACTCTTTTTTCAATAGGCTGTGAAAAGATTCAATACAAGCATTGTCGTAGCAGTTGCCTTTACGGCTCATGCTGGCCTTCATGCGGTATTTCACCAAACGTTTACGGTAGTCGGCTGAGGCATACTGTGAGCCTCGATCCGAATGGTGAATGAGACCTTTCTTTGGGCGTTTGGCCTTGTAGGCGTCTTCTAGAGCGCCCATTACCAGATCTGTGGTCATCCGGTCGTCCAGCCGCCAGCCTACGATTTCCCGGGTGCATAGGTCAAGCACGCTGGCAAGGTACATCCGTCCTTCCCGGCAGGGAATGTAGGTGATATCCGCGACCCATGTTTGATTTGGCTTTTCGGTGGAGAATTGTTGGTTTAGCAGATTAGGTGCAACCGGTAAGGTGTGGTTGGAGTCGGTCGTGTTTACGCGGAATTTCTTTGCTACACAGGAGCGCAAGCCCAGCTCTCTCATGTATTTCCCTACGGTACGCTCACTGATCTTGTAGCCTTCGCGCTGGAGAAGAATCGTGATTTTAGGACTGCCGTAGCAGCCTCCTGTATCGTCAAAATGATAGGTAATTCGCTGAAGAAGCAACGCCTTTCGGGTCGCTTGTGGGCTTGGTTTTGCCGTTCTCCATTTGTAATAGCCGCTCCGCGATACCTCAAGGACACTGCACATCTTCTCCACACGAAACCGGGAGCGATGATCTTCGATGAACTGAAATCTCAGTTCTTTGGATTGCTGAAGATGTGCACTGCTTTTTTTACGATGGCCATTTCCTCCGCCATATCGGCTAGTTGCTGTTCTTTTTCCCGCAACTGTCGTTCCAGTTCTCGTACCCTTTCGGCGCTGGCCACGGGCTCGTCTGGGAACTGCCGGAACTTGCCCAGCCATTGATGCAGGGTTTTAGCGGGGATATCCAGCTCCTGGGCCAGTTCCGCCACCGTCTTGGTCTGCTCCTGGATGTACTTTACCGTCTGTTTTTTAAATTCATCATTGTAGCTTTTTCGTGTTCCACTCATGTGGACACCTCCTCGTTAATCTCATTATTCCTGTTCTCTTAACGAGTGTCCACTTTTAACTCTAACAGCAATTATTTCGTATCTTTCAGATAACGTTATATTCAAAAGTTCATAGAATTATCCAACTCATAAAATATTCGAGAAACGATTGAACTATCCTGCCCGTTAATGAGGCGCCCGCCAGTCTAATACTTTATTTTATTTGGTCACTGACTACAATCCCTACTAAAAAAACAGCCCCGATGACCTAAAAAAGCATCATCGGGACTGTTGTAGAAGTTCCACACATTTTTTACTGGTTCCATAGTTTTTTAACTAGTTCCAGACTTTTTTACTGGTTCCAGACTTTTTTACTGGTTCCAGACTTTTTTACTGGTTCCACACTTTTTATCACGAAACAAAGTGTTCAGAGAAAATAAAGTATTAGACTCGAGTTGTTGATCTGACGCGGTTTTTTGGTTACAAAATCGTCAGGTATTGAGAAATAAGTTTTAGACTGACTATTTAATCTTAACGATGTCCACTTTTAAAACAATAAATAAAGTTTTAGACTGTTTATGAATTCAAACGTTTGTTGAGCTTGTGTATCTTTCTATAACCTCAATATCCGATGAAGTTAATCCATAGATATTGTACACTATTCGGTTTGCTATTTCTTCATATCGCTGCATATCTTTATCACTGCTGCAGTTTTCTATTTGCTCTACAACCCTTACCAAATCTTTAAAATCTTTACTTGAGTGAGATTTAACAATAATAGGATAATTCTTCATAGTTCCCGTTTGAAATCTAAACTTGTGAGAATGAATTTTATTAGGGTTATATTTCTTATGGAAGAACTCTATAACTTTACTATTTAAAATACCAATGAAATATCTATAATATTTAATATTCTTGTCTCTCTTTAGAGTAATACCATATATAGTTCCATTACAAAAGAATCCTTCCTTGTCTAGTACAAAGGTACATCTTGAAGCTATATCTGGAGTGATAATTTTAATTTGTTCAAAAACATTAAAAGATACAGGAACCCATAACTCATACCATTTTTTCTTACTTTCTTTAAAGTATTCTCTCGATTCAAGATTAGACTTATGAATATTCAAATACTCTTCGATATTTGGGTAATCAGCAAGTTGGACGGGGAGCATCCCATGTTCAGTTTTACGATATGGATAAATTATATTAGTATCTGTAGATTTTTTGTTACCTGTCCAATTCACAGACCATCGTTTTAGATTAATGCCTCTTAGCAATGGATGAATAAGGCTTTTTTCCAGCATTTTTTCCTGCACAAATTTATTTGTAACAGGCTTACAATATACATCATCCGCAGTCGTCTTTATGCCAACAAAAATATTAGCTAAATCACCTAACTTTTCAGTTATATTATTTTCTTTTATTTTTATAAATACTTCTTCTGAGTTTGAATCTGCATACCGCCAGTTGTCAGATATATCAACAACTCCAATAGTTTCTACTTTAAAAGCTGAATCATCTCCTATTCTCACTGTGTTTAAAATAGGTGTGTGTGTGCCCGTATGCTTTCGAAAGAAGAAGGTCGATGAGAGAACAGCTGCATCAAAAGGATAAATTTCCCTTAAGTCAAGAACTAATAATAGACTTGAGTTTGTTCTTGCAAAATCTCTAATACCTTTTCCATAAGCAGAAGTCATAAACATATCGGAACAAATAATGGCTATATATCCATTGGATTTCGCAAGAAGAATTGCTTTCTCAATAAAGATTGTATACAAGTCATATCTTCCTGTACACGACATATACTTGGCTGCAATAAGTTCTCGACTCTGTAAATCAATTGATTGATATCTTAAGAATGGGGGATTAGTAATTACAACATCAAAGCTATTTTCTTTTAGCAACTCACTTTCAGTTAATAGACTATTAAAATTATAGATAGGTAATAAAAAATCACTTTTGAATATTATCCCATTTTTTATTAACTCCATCATTATTCGTACCTTTGAAATTACACAAGCTATTTCTTGGATATCAACACCAACAATAAATTTCCCGTCGCTAAGTTTATTCATAAATTCTTCTGATGAACCTGTAAAATCTCTAATTCCCCTTCTTAAAACTTCGATTAAGAAATTACCAGAACCACAAGCTGGATCAATAACTCTTAGATCATAAACTTTTCTAATCTTATCTTCCCTTAAATCAAGAAGTTGATGAACAACATACTCAACCAAATCAGTTCTTGTGTAATGTTCCCCCATACTCTTTCGATGAGAGTCTGTAGAACATAATAAATATATACTTCCTAAAATATCTTCATTTGAAAGTATAGGAGGGTTATTAATTAACCAATGTATGATCTCAATATTACTTTTGTCGTGTACATCTACCGAATAAAAAATTTCTTTATTAATATTATTTATAACTTCTTTTTTTAACAACTTTAAGTCAAGTTGGGTAATCGTTTTTGACCAAGAGTTTAATGCATTGAATTGATTAAAATATGCCACTAAATACATCTGACAAAAATTTTTTATTTTTTCCGGCCCAAGTTTTTTTATGAACGTACACGCTTCAATTATATATTCTGATACATTGGAGTTTTTTTGAAGTTTAATCACTTATGTTACCTCACAGATGTCCTCAATTGATATTTCTAACTTATCAACAAAATTATTAAAAATGTTTTCCACACATAATATTATTTTCTTCTCTGAACAATTCCACAAAAGTGATCGATGTATATTTTCTTCAGATTCTTTATTAAAATATGAGACCACTATAAATCCATCAAAAATATCGCAGTAACTAGAAGATATTTTTAATGGTGTTTCTTTAACTACCTTTGTAAATTCTCTAGAATTACGTTTAGATTCAATAGGAATAATAAATTCCTTCCCAGTATCCGTATTTCTAACTAATAGTAAACAATCAATGTCTCTTGTTGCTTTCTGAGGGGCTTTTTCAGATAACAAATCAAATTGACAATCCACCTTCATTTCGACAATTTGTAAGATATACTCAGACTCTTCCCATTTCTTACGTATAGAATTCAAAGCCTCTTCTACAAAATGTTGATGCCAATATGATCTTATATAATAAAGTAGATCATGATGAGTTGAAAAAATCCTTGTATATTGTGCTTGCTGTATTCTTTTGGGGTCTGTTTTATTTTGTTCCTTATAAATGGTGCCGGTAGATAATCCAAACCACACCATATTTGACATGTCATTCTTATCCACACGATAATATGGCAAAAGAAATTTCACTATATTCTTATCCTCTGCCAGATTAGTGTATTCCTTTTCCGATAAGTAACCTTTATCACATAACTTAGATAAAAGTTTCATCATGTTTTCTCCTGATGAAGTACTTTTAGAGGTTTTAAGAAATTGCTTCATTAAGTCATTATCAGCGATAAAAGAATCAGTTGTGCGATAACCACTTGATGTTTTACGATTCATTAAAAGATTCCATTTTAAGTTATTTTTAAAGAGTATTTCACTATATTGTTCTTTAAATCTATCTATTATTACTTTTATAATGTCATATTGGAATGCTTTAATACGAACGTGGAAACCTGTTTCTCTCTTCATGTATCCAATAAAACACACACCATATAACATATCCAAACAAAAAATAGCTACATTTTTCATACGTATGTCATGAATAAGTGGCATTTTCGAATCAAAATTGTATTCTAAATTTTCAAAATGATTATGCTCAAGATCATATTCGTGGACCCTACCAATTATTTGTAGGAAATCAATAAATTCTTCCTCGGTTAGCGTGGCGTCCTCTATAATTAGATCAAAAATTAACTCTTCAGATTCTGTTATTTTCAATTCGAAAATCTCTTCATCTGGATCAATAGAGGGATTATTTTTAATTATTTCTTGCATAATATAAGATTCTAATTGGTGAATCTCAGTATAATTAGGTTTATTGCTCTCTTCAAAAAGTGCTATATTATTTATAACAGTCCTTACTTTTAATCCACATATAGTTATTTGATTCTCAAATTCAACGTCATAGTCACATCTTAACTCTAATAATACCCATCTATTCTTCATTTGTATTCCTCACATCAAAAGAAATACTTTCAAACATCGGATTCACTCTTTGAAGTAACTCTTTTTTCATTTCATCATTATCTACTAACCTTAACGCCAATAAGTCATACATGTAGCTTTCTTCTATACCCATGTCGATAATATCGGAGTGAAGTTCCATTGAATCAATTAAACTTTTATTTCTTGATTCATATGAGTAAACAAAACAAAATTTAGGCATGAACAAATAATCTTCTGGATTTAAGCTATCTTTCAACCTTAAACAATCATCGAATTTTCCAACCAGTATACTACCACTTTTTGCAATCGAGATATAGAATATGAATGGATACTCATTATCTTTTAACGCTTCTATTCTTGATACGTCATCAGGCTGCTCTGTTAATTTTGCTATACTGAAACCTTTCTCTTTTAAAACTATCTCCAGCGCAGATTTCAATTTAGATCTTTTTAATTTTACTTTAGTATCCTCCCAATCTTGACGAGCATAACTTATTATAGTGCTATAAGAATTATCAACATTGTCTGCTTGGATTGGTTGTGGTAATACTTCCTCGAAATTTAGTGAGAACAGGTCTAATTGTTCTGTTGATATAGCCTTTTTAGGTGGGTTATATGGTCTATTCTCTCTAAATTCATCAAGTATCTTTATAAGATTTGAAACTGCTTTTCTGTAGTTAATAGCATGTGTTACTTCCAATCTTCTTAAGAGTAATTTTGGAATTTCTAAAAAAACTTCTGGTGTTACTTTATAATTATAAGCCTTTTCATATCGGACTATAAGATGGGTCAGCAATTGTTTTAGGTTATCATTAGTTAGTCTAAATGGGTCAAGTTCAACAATATTAGCTTCCAATCTAGTCCACATAGCCGTCTCAATATTTTCTTCTTTCTTGTTCCCCTTAGCATATTGCTCCGTAAAAGCCGCTATAAATGAGACCCTTTTATACTGGGGGCCCGCCATATCATAAAATTGTTTGAAGCTTTGAAAAAATATATTTCTTGCTCCGGAAGGAAGACCATAAGCATGTTCGAACTCATCTAATATAATTATAAGTAACGTATCTTCCCCTGAATAATTAGTAAATAATTGCACTACTTTGAGATAATCTTGAGTGGTTAGTTCAGTTATTTCTAATAGCTTTAACTCTGTCTTCCCATAACTATTTCCCAACACACGGATTGAAGCAGATTCAGCTTCAGGACTAGTATGTAATTTATATAAGATTTTCGCCAATTCATCAGAAACATCAAGTTCCTTTCGAATTGTATCGAGATTATCGTCAATGTTGTTTCCAAGAGGACCAGGTAATACATTTTTCGCTAACAAATTAAATGCTCTCCGAAACTCCCTGTAATATCTTGCAAATATTTCAGATACAACCGTTTTTATGAAGTTTCGTTTAAAACGTTCCGTTTCTTCTACTCGTAATTTAATTATAAAGAATTCATTCGGGTTTCTTTTAAAATGGGAGTAAATATGATTCAAAAAGTGAGTTTTCCCATCACCTATTACACCTTTTAGAACGATACATGAAAAGGCATCCTCGCGAAGAGAATGCTTTAATTTTGATCTAATTTGAGATTTCGCATCTTGTTGATTTAAAAAGAAGGTGGGTTGTTCTGGTGGCTGAGTGTTTCTCATTGCATTAATTTCAACACCACAATTTTCATCCGTCAAATTATCAGTGTTATAATCTTCAAATAATTTATCAATATGTTGTAAGCTGAAATCCTTCATAATAAGCCCCCATTAAAATAAAGTATCCTCTTCAGTAATATGACTTAACAATTTTATAAAATAATAGTTAGTACCATTTATCTCATGATATCCTAACCCTGCAAATTCTACATTTGCAGTAGTAAAGGAAACATTTCTAGAAAGGATAATATCGGAATATAGAGATTGAATGAATTTTTGGAATTGCTCAGTCGAAGAGCACTGTTGCTTCTTTATCATATAATCTCGCATTGAGGTTATTGCTATGGCTTCTCCGAAATTTCCATGACTTAAATCAAAGTAACTCTCTTGTAATGCTTTAATAAATTCGCGATAAAGAAGATAACTCTCAAATGGATTTAAACCCTGGAAATTAATATCAATACAACAACTCACTAAACGTTTGATAGCGTAAATTTTTTCTCTTCCCGTAGCCAACTTTTCACGTTGGTATCCAATTGAATACAATGCATTTAGTAATTCCGGGTTATCTAATTCCATAAAATCCTTAATTGTGTATAGATCGTTACATAATCTAAAAAGGTCATTCTTCTTATATATAAAAAACAATAGCAACTGACTTAAATTTTTATTCATATCTAAATATAATTGAGTCTCTGAAGAGAGCATAATATTTTTGTATCCAGACAAAACACCTAAATCTCTAAGATTTCGAATTGTTATTTCTGATCTTGAATTCCTTTTACCGTATAGCTTCTCAACTAAAGAAACTGCCTCAATCTTATTTATGGGTTGCACCTTTTCAATCAGGTGCAATAGTTGAGTCAGTTGAGTCAGACTTTGCGGGAATTCGTAAAGAGGATACATTCTCAATTTTTCCACCCCCTAGGTTACATCGATAATCCAAGTTTATCGATGTAACGGCTCAGTGTCAATAAAATGTCTTCTCTTATTAGTTTATTCACAATATCCCTTCACTATATGCAATTTCAGATAAGATTTATCAAATTCAATAAAAACAATAAGAATTCTTATCCATTCAAAAGCATTACTCTCAAGTTATTTTTTTGTAAATCCTGATTGCCCACTCTTTAATGGTATCATTTCCATAATGCTTAACCTTCTCAATCTCCATTCCATTACAACGATCAAGAACATACTGATCCCAATGCCCGCTTTTTTCAATCAAACCTTCAAGAAGTAACTTGATGTTTTGCTCGATTTTCTTAAGTGATAACTCCTGATTAGGCTTAAGAATCAGTGTAGAGATTGACCAGTTATCCGGTCTCGCCACCTCAATGATATATGCTGTAGAAGTTACACTTACAACCTGAACAACAGCACATGTACGGCGTGATCCATTAGGGCAAGTAGAGAAGCGCTTCCCATGGGGAATTCTTAATACAGATAAGTTGATCTTAGCGGACATTGTTTCCTTAAGTGCTTGAATCATTTCAAAGAATGGTTCCAGACCCCAAGCCTCAGTCATAGGTATCGTTTCAAGTGTCTGAAAATCAATAGGAGGCGTATCACCGCCAACAGCAGAATCCTGTGTGCTTACTTCTTCTAATGGACCTGAGTTCTTCCCGCCTCTGCCAGTTGTAAATATAGTGTCACTTCCTGTATTTGAACGTTTTTTATTTTGCTTTCTAGTCGTCACTACTGGAGAGTTGGAGAACCGCATAAAAGTAGGTGGGGCTTCTAATACATCTTGATTGTTATCCTCTTTTGCATCCTTGCTGTCATCATTCAATATGTACTCATCATTATCGTGCTTTGAGGTTAAACGCACATGTTTATCCCCGTTTCCGGTTTCAATCTGTTTTTTTGATGGATGCCAAAAAATGATATTCTTATGCGGATGCCTAAATCCACTGAACCCAATAATCTCTTTTACCAGAATATAATCAAAAACTTTTTCTCCACGTACATACATCTCAATAGGCCCAAGATTAGGTAAGTCCACATTTAAAGGAACTCCTTTCTTTAGAGCAGCGTTGGGATTCTGCGGAGAACTCTTGATTGCCTGACTGAAGATATGCTGATGTACAGAGTCCCACATAGCTCTTACTCTGACATCACTATATATCCATGACATATGCTGCGCATTACTTTCTGTAGCTAATCTCTGTGGGACACGTTTACTCATGTCAAAATACAACGTTTCATCGTTAACTTCACTTCTATCTACAAGAAGCTCTAATCCATGTGGCTGAAGTAATTGAATTGCTAAATTTCTTGAATTTATAAACATTGCTCGAATAAATTCAATGACCGGAATACAATATGTAAGCCGATCTGCTTTAAATTGAATAATGTTCTGCAATCCGAGTTCAGGGTTATTCCCAAAATCAATTAGACGTTTAGGCAGTTTAAATCCATTGGTTACGATACCTTGATTGAAATTACTAATAGATAAGCGATAAGGCGATCCACTTATGGGTTTCACCGGATCATATTTCCCATCCATATATAACTGTCCAATACGTAAATTAGGGATGGTACCCCATGGATATGAGACAATTTCTGTACTCATGGTTGCCGTTCGGAAAGCAACTTTGATCTTCCAATTTCCATGGTAATCCATATGCGGAGAGCCAAACCAAAATAGTTCAGCCTCCTGATTTCCAGATAATGTAGGTCTCAGAGTTAATGATGCCATTGTATCACCTCAGTAGTCGAAAGAGGGGCTATATCCGAGTTACTACCAATACATCGGTTAATTTCATTTTCAACAGCTTCAAGATAGCCTGGTCGAAGTCCAGCCTTCTTTACAAGTTTCCACTTTTTCAATGGCCATTCACCCCACATTTGTTCAGCAGCCCAACGCACCCGTCTACACTGAAACTGAGCAGTTGATTCGAGATAGTTGTTCAAAATGCCTATCGTTATTGGCAACTTATCTTTATGCTTTTCGAGCATGCTTAGTTTCCCAATTCGCTTACCAACTACTGAAACACGGATTCTAACCGGTTTATTATTACTCGCAAGTAATTCCTTACATACATCCTCAATCTGATAACTCAGTTCCAAATCGCGCTTTTCCCAATTAACACGTGCCTTTTTGCCTTCCTTAGAATGCAGTGATTTTGACGATGTAATCTTCTTTATCCGATTCACTTTCAATTTGCTTCTTTGTTCCATAACTGCAAAAGTAGAATATTTAATAACCGTATTTGTATCCACGCCAAGCGCTCTTGCTGTTGAACGACAGGAGAGACCTGCATGCAGACATTCGTGAAGCTTGCTTAACCAGATAGCTCCAAAAGACTTAACTCTACCTTTATGAAATTTATCCTCTTCATTCTGATCCGGCCCACGTCTTGAATAGGAGTATCCACATTCGCATACAAATGTTCCAACAGGTCGCCCAGTATCAGAGCAGCGAGTGACCACACAACTCTGTATGATAGCCTCCTTATAGTGCTCTGATGCCTTATTTAAGCAGGGCCAGGGGCTTTTACCGAATGGACTATGGACTTCCAACGATTGCTCGATAAAAGCTTTAAATGAACCATATAGAAAGTGTATGAGGAGTATCTGGCGTAAAGGATGAACTGTATATCTCATTGATCTTGTAGCACTTGCCAACCAAGTGTGGTCATCCTGTTTTGGGATACTTTCAAGTTTGTCTAGCAGATCATACCCATAGAACGTGATGAATCGTTCTCTTAATTCCTTTTGTCTTATTCTTTCAGCTGGAGTCAAAAGACCTAGTTCAGACAAGCGTGACAGCAACAAGGATTTAGAATTATATAATCCTCGTTCTTCTTTCATCTGAAGGAGCGTTTGAACATCCTTTGCAATGGCTAATAAGCGTTCAAAAGTCTTATAAGATATGTTCTCTAAAACAGGTATTGAGTGGAACATCCTTCTCGAAATAGGAAGAACAGTAAGACCATGTCGTTCCGAAACTGGATAAGTCATTTGATGAAGAATATCCCCGTGTTTGGGGCAAACCCATACACCAGGGAGTTGATGGATTCTATGCCAAAAGGGCTCACCGTATTGTTGAACATCTTCGTCAAAACAAGAAGGACAGAAGTGTAGTTTGTTATCCCGATCAAATGTGCTGGCTGTAATTCCGACCAGTGTATGTATTCCTGAGCCATCCTCACTCTCCATTAATTTACGCAATAGTAGGGCTCGATCCCTTGGCATAAATGGTGCGTAGAACGGATAGAATGTATGCTCATCAATCCAATGATCAACCGGTATATCCTTAACAATATTTCTACGAGAAAGTTCACCTATATGGCTAGGCAGGTCAATCGTTGCAATAACATTTTCAGTCCCGAATGTATCTCTGAGTGTCCATTTGGGACTGCTGTTGTTTGATCTAAGATGATAACGGGCAACGATACTATACAGAAGTTCGTCCGGATACGGAATTGGCAATTCGCATCGTCTATTCATCAACACACAACCTTATCCGAGGAACTCCAAAGGATTTTTAATATACCCAGCTACTTTAAGCGCATCGTAGTTTGATTTCTGGTGTTTCTTTCCTTGGGCAGTAATTACTCGTAAGTCATTTGGCTCTGTGGGCAACACTTTAGGCTTGTTCTTTCTACTTGGCTCTGACGACTTATTTGAGGCTGCTCTTTGCTTCAACAACACTAGTCTCAATGCTTCCTTGTGAAGATCCACCGTATCTGCCTCTTGCATATATTTCTGTGTTACTTCTTTCGATGAACTAAGAGCAATAGAAGACTCAAAGCCGGCATCTACAAGCCATGCACTTAACTCATTCACAGTCTGTTCCGCAATGTCGTAACCAAGTTCTGTCCGGATCACTTCCAAGCGCTCAGCTTGCCGTTGTTCGGCTTCTATTCGATCCAGGTAGTCATCGATAGAAACACTGTCGTAAATGTCGGCAAACTTTTGAATCTGCACTTTTTTCCCAGAGCGTAAAGCCTCCAACGCAGGCCGTATCAAGGTTAATCGGTCTTTGGCTACAGAACGAATTAATTCCGGTGTAATTTGCTTAATTCCTTTATCTAAGGCTCTCCATTGTGTCAGCATGAACAGTTTAATAGCAATATCCGAAATCCCCTGAGACTCGTCATACATCACATCAATAAATTCCGGGTTTAATGCAGCCTGGATGTCTGTCCATTGGTATTTCCAAAGACCTTGTAATAGCCACTCCCATTCATCATCTTTCTTGAAGTGATGCCAAGTGGCATCCCCCTGACCACTATTGCGCCGGGCATTTCGAAACTCTCCGTTCAAGGCAGGAAGAGCTTTATAGGTTCCAACAAGGATTACCGGCAAGCCAATTGTGTTAACTAATTGAACAAAGAAATTGAGCATTTGTGCTGCGCGGTCATCTTTAGCTTCCTGCAAATTTTGAATTTCATCTATGACGAGCACCCCAAGGCAATGTACGGCCGCAGCCTGTGCCATTATAGGCAATAACTCGTCCGGATTCCTTGTTGAATTCTTCTTGTAATATCTTGTTCCAACCAAACTATCTACAGCCAGAAGAAAGTTAAGACATAATCCTCTTATCGAACCATCATGCGGGCAATCCATCTTTAGCCAGACTATCTGATAGGGCGCAGGCATATCTTGACCTTGATACTTCCGGTGCAATATTACTTGCGGATACATTTGTAGAATACGCAATAGACTACTGGATTTACCAATCCCCGAAATTCCAACTAAAGCAAAACCAGCTGAGGTTGGTGTATTGACTGGATACCCGGTTGTATTACCCTGCATAATCAGCTCATAGGCATCCTTACGAGCTCTAAAGGCATAATTAGGAGTGAGAGGATTACGTCCTACATAGCCATCTCTAATTAGTCTGGAGATGCTCTGCTGTAACTCTAAATGCCTGGTTAAAGGCCTGAAAAAATCACGCGAGATTCGCTGAATACAGTGTAATCGGAGATGAATCGGCAAATCACGCTCTGAAGCATGGAAGATAGGCTTTGAAGCCAATTTATTAACAACCGTTTTATCATCCCATATCGGTGGAAGTGCCTCTAACAATGGGTTATTTCGATAGTCCTCCAGTAATGGATCTTGATAATCTGCCTCCATGAAGTTACCACGACTGAATTGAAATAATGGAACATCAAATTCACTCATCTTCATCATCCTCTTCATGCAAATAGGCTTTTATCTTCGAGAGATTATCAGCTGGGGGAATGTATGCTTGTTTCTTGTCAGCAGTTTCATCACTTTTTAGCGGTACTACATTATTACTTGAGCCTTTCTGGGCTTCAGCTTGTTCCGATAACTGAAAAGCCTCATGTTCACGATTAGCCATTCTTTCGGTAGTGCGACGCTGCCTTGTTCCTTTCACACGCTGATTGTTACTTTCTTCGCTTTGCTTAATGGCTTCATTTGTCTTCTTCGCTGCCATTTCGACAATCGCCTTCGTTTGCGCATCAAGCTCAATTTTGGAGAGCATGTTATTCACATCCTGATGCCGCCCTTGATATCTCTCTATCTCTAATAAATCTTCAACTTCCTCAAATCTTTTATTAAAGTATCTTTCTTCACGTTCTAGCAGGGTACATGTTTCGAATCGATGGCCGTTATCCAGCCATAAATATATCTCATTAGTCGAGCGGGGGTCGAAGCATACTTTAACCCGCCACGTTTTACCCGCCCTTGCCTTTACAAACCACTGCTCCCGCATCGCCAGGTCCGATCCGTAATGTACACCTTTGAACTGAATGCCAGAAGCAGTAACAGTCGCTTCACCTTGAAGCATTAGGTTTAGCTTTACGATATGATCTGGCTGCTTTTTAAGGCGTCCATTTCGATTAACTATCCCCCAGTTCCATATTTCTCTCGGGATAGGCAATACCTCATCAGCCACCATAAACTCATTACGGTCGTACCACCGCATATGATGATCATTATTATGATAAAGAATGTTATGAATCATAATCTGAGTAAATTCACGAAGAGTCAATTTTGCATCCAGGCGATAATCCCGTTCTCCACGCTCTCTAAAGCGTTCTTTAATTGCACCTGGGATAAATCGTATACTTCGCAGGTTCGCTAGTCGGAACTGCTGCTCCACGATCCCTTTCCAATCTGCTCGATAGGGAGGAGCGTTCTCGACATCTACGCCCAGAACATCAATAAGCTGGCTTGGCCTGGTTCCTTCAAGTTCTCCACGGTCAGCTGTTAGTTTTTGCGGCAAGTGGCTGCTCAGCCAGTCTTCTGGATCAATATTAATACCATATTGTGCACAGTAATTCACTTTATCTGTTGTGGTATTTGCTAATGCCATCATCGCACCAACCCAGCTTGGTCCTTCTAGACCGATGTAAACCCCTGCAATATATCGACTAAACACGTCTATCACAATGTAGATAATAGGTCTCCCGATAATCCATTCCCGGCGATATTCGCTGACCAAATATACATCTGCTACAGTAGCATCAATTTGAAAACGGGAACCTGGACCAAAACTTTCGTAAGTGGAACTGCCAAGAATGGGGCGGTAATCTAGTGAGAACCTCTTTTTTCCATGCCTGCTTGTAATCGTATCTTCCAAATTCATTTCTTTGTTGAACCAATATTTGTATTGTCCGAAAGTAGGCAGCTTATCTGGAGGTGGAAGAACCGGGATAAACGCTTGTCCCTCTTGCCTGAATCCGGACGCAAAGAATTTTTCTAGTGTCTTCTGATAAGCATGCTTAAGAGGAGATTTGTCTTTATTGTTATAAAATAGCCGAATTCCTGATCGCAGCAACTGTTTGATTTCTTCATCGATATTAATACCTACAGGTTCATCCTCAAATTTCCTCGGGCGGCCTCGTTTACTCTCTTTAGCTGCTCTGTCGTTCCCAACATTTCCGCAATTATTAAAATGGGGTAATAGAGCATTTTTCATCTTGCCACCTTGCCAATATCTGCGCAGATAGCGATAAATGGTACTTTTATGTATTCCTGTTCTTGCTTGTACTTCCCTGATCTTCAACCCTCTAAATCCCTTTTCGAAGCAATCCGGTTCATCTTTTACAATATCTTTAATCGCGTCCCATGATTTATCACGAATAAGTAAATGTTCACTATTTATATCAGAATCTAACAAGGGAATGTTATCATTGATCCAATCAACTTGCTTTAGCAAATCCGCCTTAAAAGCCGCAGTATATTCAGAGTAGGTTCTCATATTAGGGAAAGCTTTTTCATCTCCCATTACAATGCAACAGAGCAGATCATCGGCAGGTGACATCCACAAAATACGTTCAACACAACGTTCTTCGGAATCAGAAGATTTCCATTCCACAACCATATTTTCATAAAGTAATTGCAATGTATTCACCCGCCTTTTGCTAATTTCTCTTCTGTTACATTTATCATGAAATCCTTCGCAGGATGCGATGGGATAATTCTTTCATTCATATTTACAGACCACATTTTCCGGGCTATAAAGTGACGAAACAGAGCTAATGACGTTCCTATCTCTAATCCGAGTTGTTCATCGCAGGTGGAGCAACCTCTTGCTATGTTTTCTCCAGAACTTAAACGCTCGGAAAGTATCTTCTGTAGATTTTGAATAACGAAAATACCTAATTCAGCAACATCTTCATTGTCATATTCTTTGTGTACCCACTCAATATTTCTAATCAGAATATCAGGCAAGTCCAGGTCGGTAATAACTCCCCAATCCACATGGCGTTCTGCCCAATAAACTCGCTCTATTTCAAATTTTGCAATCGTGCGTTCATTTTCCAATTCAGAAAATGGTTTTACCGTTCTGGCATATTGCTTATCTTTGTAGGTAACTATAAAATCAGTCGTCATCACAATAGCAACGCCCGTTTTGGGATCAGCAGGATGTTTCACACCTATTCTTTCAGCTATCAATTTTGTTTCTTCCAAGGGGAGAAGAGGGAACTGCTCACGAATATCCGATACATCATTTGAGTAATCTAGCAAATAGCAGTAGTCACGTTCAATATCAGAAAGAAGCTCATGTCTTCGGCCAGTTGTCCAGCCCACCCCACGAGTGGCTCTGCCTTCCGAGGGAACATCTTGAACCCGAAGCCAGGGAATATAGTCTTTGCCTGTTCCTTGACCTCTTCCTTCTTTAATAAAACGATCAATTTTCGCTTCAGTGACTTCCCGTTTTCGCTTGGCCATTATGAATCACCCCTTAATCAAAAAAAATGAGACTGCCCGAAGGCAGCCTCAATTAGAGTCATGTTGTATATTCTGGATGTCAGTTCTGTAGACAGTTGAAGAGCTTCTAGTAGTAGTATTACCGAATCCGTCAGTCTAATACTTTATTTTCCCAGTCTACAACTTTATTTTCTCAGTCTAATACTTTATTTTTCGAGTCTAATACTTTATTTTTCAGTCTAATACTTTATTTTCTTCTGACACAAAGAATTCTTATCAAACCCTCTATTACTCCACCGTAACGCTCTTCGCCAGGTTACGTGGTTTATCCACATCGTGGCCCAGGGCCAGCGAAGCGTAGTAAGCCAGCAATTGCAGTGTTACTACGGACAAAGCAGATGTCAGCAGCGGCAGGGTCTTAGGAATCACGAATGCCTGATCTACCGATCTCAGCAGGTCGGTTACATGCTCTTCATGAGTGATTGCCAGCACGTCTGCGCCGCGGGCTTTCACTTCTTTGATGTTGCTGACGGTTTTCTCCAGAACGGATTCCTGGGTGGCCAAGGCAATGACTGGAACGCCTTCTTCGATCAGTGCCAGGGTACCATGCTTCAGCTCACCCGCAGCATAAGCTTCGGAGTGAATGTAGGAGATTTCTTTCAGCTTCAGCGAGCCTTCCTGAGCTACCGCATAGTCTACGCCGCGGCCGATGAAGAACAGGTGTTTGTGCTCGGAGATTTGCTCAGCATAGGTTTTGATGGCTTCTTTCTGTGCCAGAATTTCTTCCACTTGCTCAGGCAGTGCCTGCATAGCGGCGAGAATCTCGGCAACCTGTGCTTCGCTTTGTGTTTCGCGTACTTCAGCCAGATACAGACCAAGCAAAGTGAACGCGATAATCTGCGAAGTATATGCCTTAGTGGACGCTACAGCGATTTCCGGTCCAGCCAGTGTCACAAGCACGTCATTGGCTTCACGGGCGATGGAGCTGCCCACTACGTTGGTGATTGCCAGTACATGCGCACCGTTTGCTTGACCTTCACGCAAAGCAGCCAGTGTATCAGCAGTCTCACCGGATTGGCTGACTACGATGACCAGTGTTTCCGGTGTTACGATTGGTGAACGGTAACGGTATTCTGATGCGATATCATTCTCTACTGGGATACGAACCAGGGATTCAATCAGGCTACGTCCAACCAGCCCCGCATTGTAGGCTGTACCGCAAGCAACGATCTGGATGTTGCGGATATTCTTGATTTGCTCAACGGTCAGGTTCAATTCCGGCAAAATAACCTTGTTGCCTTCGGCATTCATACGGCCGCGCATAGTGTCGCGGTAAGCCTTAGGCTGCTCGTGAATTTCTTTCAGCATGAAATGCTCATAACCGCCTTTTTCTGCGGTAACTGCATCCCAATCGACAGTAATCATTTCCCGAGAAATAAAGTTGCCTTCAATCGTCATCAGTTCGACAGCATCCCGTGTTAATACAGCCATTTCGCCGTCGTTCAAAATATATACGTTGCGGGTGTATTCCAGCAGTGCCGGAATATCAGATCCGATAAAGTTTTCGCCTTCGCCAAGGCCGATAATCAGCGGGCTGGCTTGACGCACAGCTACCAATTTATCCGGCTCATATTCAGTCAGAACACCCAGTGCAAACGCACCGCGCATGAAAGTGATCGCTTTTTGAACAGCTTTTACGATATCTCCTTCATATTCACGGGCGATCAGGTGGGAAATAACCTCTGTATCTGTTTCGGAAGTGAAGTGGCATCCGCCGGCAATCAGCTCTTCTTTAAGGTCCAGGTAGTTTTCGACAATCCCATTGTGAACTACCGAGAACTTCTGGCTTTCATCGGTGTGAGGATGGGAGTTCTCATCAGAAGGTTTACCATGAGTCGCCCAGCGGGTGTGCCCGATTCCGGCACTCCCTGTCAGCGGAGTGGTTTCAAGTCTCGACTCCAGGTTTGCCATACGGCCCTGAGCCTTCACGACCTGCAGTCCTTCCTTGGTAAATACGGCAATACCTGCCGAATCATAACCACGGTACTCCAACTTCTTCAATCCTTCAACCAAGATCCCCTGCGAATTCTGATTACCAATATATCCTACAATACCACACATTATATTTTCCCCCGTCCATTTTATCGTAATGTGGGCGGCATAAGGAAAGAAACGTGCCGTGCGGCATGTTACTTGAGAAAAAGCAAATATTCTGTTGTAGTCATAAGTCCAACAAAATAAACCTGTCACCTGCTAGGTGTTCATGAAATGCACAGTCTTCTCCTCTGCCGCAGCAGACCTCTGTTTACTTTCCAGATCGCACATACCCATGAAATAACATTTCTAATTTGCACCCATAGTCGCGTTGTAAGAGTGGTCGCCCGCTCATTTTCCGCTTCCATTTACGGCTCTGGTGCATCACCGGGAGGTCCCCGCCGAACATTTCGAACGCCTCCACCTCGTCAGCTTACATCTGCCGTGATCCGTTCAAGCCTTGCCCTGATTGGCATCTTGCAGGCTTTCCCTTCTCCCCCGCGCAAGATCAAGCTCTGGCGCTTGCTATTGCTGTAACCTTACTATCCCCGCTTTCCTTCTGGAATGACACTTAATCATTATATGCACCTTACATCACTTTGGCAATGCTATAACTCGTGAAACCTTTTGGAACGCTTCAACAAACTGGATATATTGATCAGGAAGCCGGTGAATAAATCTGTCGATTGCATCCACCGGCTGCCAGTAGAAATAACAAATTAGACCAATTCGCGCTGTACTACATCAACAATCTGACCGACAAAAAGATCCAGTTCAGCCTTATCCGGTCCTTCCGCCATTACACGGATAAGCGGTTCGGTTCCGGAAGGACGTACCAGCACACGGCCATTATCGCCAAGCTTGCCTTCTACCTCATTAATCGCCGCTTCAATTGCCGGATTATTAGGGTAGTTGGTCTTATCCTGCACACGTACATTCACAAGCACCTGCGGATATTTGGTCATCATTGATTTCAGCGCACTCAGCTTCTTCCCTGAGGCCTTCATCGTATCCACCAGCTGAATCGCCGTGAGAATACCGTCTCCGGTTGTATTATAGTCGAGGAAAATGACATGTCCGGACTGCTCTCCGCCCAGGTTGTATCCTCCGCGGCGCATTTCTTCCATCACATAACGGTCGCCGACAGCCGTCTTGGCTGTATTCAGCGATAATTTCTCAGTCGCTTTGTAGAAACCGATATTACTCATTACTGTAGAGACAATAGTTCCATCCTTCAGCTTACCTGCACGGTTCATGGCATCTCCGCAGATGCAAAGGATAAAGTCACCGTCAACCTCGTCGCCCTTCTCGTCGATGGCAATCAGGCGGTCAGCATCCCCGTCAAAGGCAAGTCCTAAATCCGCACCTTGGCGCAGTACTTCCTCACGCAAGGTTTCAGGGTGGGTGGAACCGAAGCCATCATTAATGTTCAGCCCGTCAGGCTCTGCTCCAATGGCAATGACCTCGGCGCCAAGCTCTCTGAATAGCCGCGGGGCCAGCTCATACGCTGCACCGTGAGCGCAATCAAGCACCACTTTGATTCCTTTGAAGCTTTGGGAAATGGTTGTCTTCAAATATTCCAGATAAAGATATTTAGCATCGTTATCTACCGTAACTGTACCTAAGCCAGATCCAACAGGACGGGGCAGCTCATCCTTCTCCGCATCCATCAGTTCTTCAATCCGCAGTTCCGTCTCGTCAGTCAGCTTGAAGCCGTCTCCGCCAAAAAATTTAATGCCGTTATCCTCCACCGGATTATGTGACGCAGAGATCATGACGCCCGCATCGGCCTTAAGCAATCTTGTAATATATGCAACAGCAGGTGTACTCACTACACCCAGACGTATAACATGGGCCCCAATGGACAACAGGCCGGCTACAAGCGCCGATTCCAGCAATGGACCGGAAATCCGTGTATCCATCCCTATGACTACCTTAGGCTTCTCTACGTTACCCGCAAGCACATACCCTCCGCAGCGGCCAATACTGTAGGCCATTTCTGCTGTTAATTCCCGGTTTGCAACTCCGCGTACACCATCTGTTCCGAAATACTTACCCATCTTTATTTCTCCTTTGATTACGCTGCTTTAGCTTAATAAATTATTGTATGAAAGTTTAATTATTCCGTGTACCAAAATACATCTAAATAGACGTATTCCAGTTTAAAAAGTTACGTTCCGCCTGTGCTTCCGGCATTATTGCTGTTCCCGTTGCCAGTGGGGATACTGCTGCTCTCTGCCGTACTCTCAGTCGGGGACGGTGTGGGCGTGGCTGCACTATCGCCGTTGTGAGAGGGGGAGGGCTCGGCAGTAATTTCTTCACCGGCAGCGGGCTCAGAACTCGGCTCAGGGGTGACTGCCGTCTCGGTAGCTGGCGCCTCCGAACTTTCTGGCGTTGAAGGTACTTGCAGATCCACTGTTGCTGTAAGCGGCTGAGCGGAATTCACCAGCGAGATGAACCTTGGCAGTGAGACCTGAAGGGTTATCTGATGAACACCGGCGGCATAACCGCCGACATCAGCGACCACACTGATATTGTCCTGATCCAGTTGATCCAGCAGGGTAGGTGCCCCGGATACAGTCAGTGACACAGTTTTGCTGGACGGATCCGTCATCAGGGCTGTAAGTCCGTTGGCCACCCCTTGCAGCTTAATGGGAACCGCCTCAATCGTCCGCTGGGCAATTTCTGCGGTCGTCACCGACACCTTTACCGTTCCCGGATCGACCTTCGTGGCTCCCTCAGGAGGCTTAAGCTCCAGTGGCAGCTGCTGTGTACCCGCAGAAGTGATAGAACTTAAATCCAGGGTCGCCTCATAGGAGGACAGCCCTGCCAGCACCTCCTTGTTCCCAAACACATTCACCGCATCGACCTCAGGAGTTACCCTGGATACGACGAGGGAGCCGGGAAGCTGACCGCTGAAGCTAATATCCAGCGGCAAGCTTTTGAAAGGCAGGGTGATCGGCAGTTCCACGGATACGGAAGCAGGCTCGATCACTGCATCTTCTATTTCCTTGCCGCTGCTGTCATAGGCATACAACTTTAGTTTCTTCTCTTTGAAGGTTTCACTTTCGCCATCCAGCTCGATGATCCCCTGCACCTTAGCCACCCTGCTCAGCTCGCTGTCAGCCAGCGTAACCTCAGCCGTCTCCGGCTGAATCACCGGGGTGCCGACCTGATAGCCCGCCGCCGGCTCGCCCTTCGTACTTATTGTGACCGGAAATGACTTTGTAGTCCGCAGTTCCACATGCACATTCACTTGTTTAGGCTCCATGGATTCATACAGCACCCCGCTGGGCAGCGAATAGTTTAGCGGCAGCGTTGTATCCCCCGGCTGTAATCCGCTTAAATCCACCGAAACCTTATAGGCATCCGACAACTTAAAGTTAAGGTCGGATCTTTTGCCCCGAACCTCCAGCCTTACGCTGTCAACGTCCATGGTGTAGATATACTTTTCGTCATCAAATCCGCTTCTCGCTATCTTAACATTCTCAATGATTTTCGATTCAGTATTAACCGTAGTCTGGTTCGTAGGCTCCGTATCCACATGTACAATGGTCCATAAAATCACACCGAAGACAAGCGCAAGAATTTTGTTGAAGTTATTGTTCTTCATCCACTTATCCATTGCTCTTGCCCCCTCTCCGTTTCCAGAAAGCAGAACTTTTCTCCTTCAGCGGGGAAGTCGCACTAAGCTCCTGGTGCAGCTTCGAGATGAGCGATTCTTCCTTAATGTCCCTCACAATTTGCCCGTTAATCGCCAGCGAAATTTGCCCGGTCTCTTCGGAGACCACAACAGACACAGAATCCGCGACTTCGCTGATCCCAATGGCCGCCCTGTGACGTGTCCCCAGCTCCTTGCTGATGAACGGATTCTCCGACAACGGCAAATAACAAGCTGCGGCAGCGATTTGACCATCCTGCATAATCAGCGCACCGTCATGCAGCGGGGTGTTGGGAATGAAAATATTGATCAGCAGCTCAGAGCTGACAACAGAACGCATCGGAATGCCGGATTCAGTAAATTCATTAAGTCCAGTCGCCCTTTCGAAGACAATTAAGGCCCCTATCTTTCGCTGGGATAAATAATTCATGGCTTTAATGACTTCACCGATTAATTTACTGACTTCCTCATCATTCTCCGAGGTTCGTCCAAAAAATTTGCCCCGTCCAAGCTGCTCCAGTCCCCTTCGCAGTTCAGGCTGAAAGATAATAAAGATCGCAAAGATCCCAAAGGTATAAATCTGATTCATCAGCCATTTCAGGGTATACAAATCCAGCAGGGTGCTCAGCGCCCAAATAATAACCAGCACCAATATCCCCTTCAGGAGTTGAACCGCCCGCGTTCCGCGAACCATATTGAGCACTTTATAAATAATATAACTGACAATCAGAATATCGATTATATCTTTAATGGACTCTTTCCATGTAAGGTCAGTAAAATAACTCATTGCCTAAAACCCCCGTCATTTCATATTAGCTGGGTTTATGTAAAATGTCTGTAAGTTCTGTATCAATATCTAGGTTATAACGTTCACGCTCAGGTTGCAAGTTTAGGTCGTTGGGGTTTTATGTTTTAGACGTTTAAAGACAACAAAAAAGCGCCATCTTTCCGGAAAAAGAGGCGCAAATGAGTTTTCTGCTAAAAGCAACCATATCTAATTAACGGTAGGCAACTTCAGAGAACATGTTCGTCACTTTATACCAGAGCCAACTTACCGCTTGGTCTATGCTTTTGACTTGCCCGGAAATATGAGCGGTTGAAGCCTTGTACAGAGTGCCGTCGATCACAGTCACATTGCCGTTGACTTCCCCATATACTTGAGTTTTACCGTTCTCCACCGTAAGATCGCCGGAAATGATTTTGCCGGAAGGTACGATAACCGTATCTCCTTTGATGACAACCTGATCGAGGTCGCTTCCTCTGACTACAAGCTGTCTATCCTGATTCCAAAAAGTAACGGAGCTCAGCAACATCACAAAAATAAACAAGGACGCCGCAGTAAGCGCGGGATGTCGCTTGATCCAGGTGATAAACGCTCTTTCCTTCTTGGATTTCGGTAATGAATTCATAATCCGGCCTACAAGATCCTCCGAGGCAACAGGGTTCTGGTGCATCAGCGAGAACATCAGCATATCGGTCTGTTCCAATTCTTTGAACTTCGCACGGCAATCCGGACAGGATAGAAGATGCTCCTTCAATTCCCTCTGCTGCAGTTCGGGCAAGTCGTCATCCAGGTAGTCGTGCATCATAGAGACGGCCAGTTTGCATTCCATAGGAGCCAATCCTTTCATGAGTGCTATTTAATTATTTCAAAACAAAGAGACAGGGCGCATAAGACTTGCTTAACTTACATACGTCGCTCCCTGAAGGACGTTTCATAAAAATAAATCTATTTTACATTTTAGGGCCTAATTTTTTACGTAAAAATTCACGTCCGCGGTGAACCCGTGTCTTGATCGTCGTTACAGGCATATCCAGCACATCACTGATCTCCTGAAGCGACAAATCCTGCAAATAACGCAAAATCATCACGGACCTGTATTTGACGGGCAAACTGTCGATAGCCTCATAAATCAGCGACTGTGTCTCAGAGAGCAAAAGCTCTGTCTCCGGTGTCACATTGTCGCTGGGAATCATCGAATAGCCGTCAATACCTTCCTGATCGTTCATCTCGGCATCCAGCGAATACGTTGGTTTGCGCTTGCGCAGCCTATCAATGCAGAGGTTCGTGCCAATCCGGTAAATCCAGGTTGAGAACTTCTGCTTATCATCATAACGGTCCAAATTTCGATACACACGCAAAAAAGTCTCCTGAACGATATCCTCCGCTTCATGGCGGTTGTTCAGCATCCGGTAAGCCAGATGATATATCTTGTCTTTATATAGTTCCACAAGCTCGGCAAATGCCCTTTGGTCGCCTTTCAAGGCGAGCTTTGTCAATCTGCCTTCCAAATTCTCCACCTGTTAACTCCCCCAGACTTGCCGCCCTTGGTATTTCATCTCTTGAATGTCCACGGTACAAGCATTTAAATCGTAATTCATGTTCCGGCAAAAATCAAGGATTGTATTGTTACCTATAGGTATATTGGGTAAAATCCACGCATTGCTTAGACGGTGATTAATCGCCGCTGCGGGAAACATTTGAACTTCTAGTCGCTGTTATTGTCAGATTCCCTGATTTGAACCGCTGGCAGCGGTAGGAATCCGACAATAAAGGCGGACGCTACCGCTCCTCCAGTTGCAAATTTTCTCTTCGCTGCTCCATCACCGGTATGGGCATGCCATGTAATTCAGCCCAAATTATCTTTCAGCAACAAAGGCTAAGAGGCATAAGGCTGGAAGCTGCTCCGTAACGGCTGCTTCAGCTAATGTAAAGGGAACAAGATCCGTATCTCTTACCGGACCCTTAAGGCCGGATACATAGAAACACAAAAACCCGTCCGGACTCCATACCAGAGGCGGACGGGTTTGACGGAAGCGGCTTTGCCGGCTTCGAAAAATCAACGACTAAGAGAGTGACATCATGAATATTAACTACAGTAGATCAACTTCAAAGATCTACTTCTTGAAGATCAAATATTGCAAACCATCAAGTCAGATCAGAGTATCAGCCCGTGTTCCGCAGACCGGCGGCAATACCATTGATCGTGAGCAGCACCTCACGCAGCAGCTCGGCGTCATCGCCTTCAACCTCGCGAAGAGCTCTCAGCTCGGACAACAACTGCACCTGCAGGTAGCTGAGTGGATCAACGTATGGATTGCGCAGCCGGATAGATTCCTGGATCACAGGAACGTTATCCAAAATATCCTGCTGGCCGGTGATTTTGAGAATGAGTTCTGAGGTCAGCTTGAATTCGGCTTCGATCTGGCCGAATATCCGCTGACGCGCTTCCTCATTCTTACCCATGCTTGCGTATTCCTTGGCGATAATCAGATCGGCCTTGGCAATAGCCATTTGCAGGGTGTCAATGAGCGTAGTAAAGAAGGAGAAATTCTCATACATATGCTGCATGATCTTCAGGTTCTCTTCCTTATCCTCATAGAAGCTCTGCAGCCCTGTTCCAGCGGCGTACCAGGCCGGGAGCAGATAACGGCTCTGCGTCCATGCAAACACCCATGGAATGGCGCGCAGATCCTCAAAACGGTCACTATTCTTACGCTTCGAAGGACGGGAACCGATATTGAGTTCTCCAACCTCAGGCAGCGGTGTTGATTCTTTGAAATAAGCAAAGAAATCCGGATCACGGAAGATCAGATCCTGATATTTGTTAAGTGAAACTTCGGAAATCCGGGCTACTATCTCTTCCCACTTGCTTTCGTACAGATCAGCCTCAGGCATTCTGGCATTAATAGCTGCCGTCACAAGCGCCGAGGTTGCCTGCTCCAAGCTGCGGTAAGCAATACCTTGCATTGAATACCGGGAAGAAATAACCTCACCCTGTTCCGTAATCTTGATGCCACCGCCAATGGTTGAGGCCGGTTGAGCAAGAATACTGCGGTTCAGCGGCATCCCGCCGCGTCCGAGCGCACCACCACGTCCGTGGAAGAATTTCAGCTTAATCCCGAATTCCTCAGCAGTAGCCGTAATTTGCTTCAATGCAACGCGCAATTCCCAGTTCGCGGTAACTACCCCGCCGTCTTTGTTGCTGTCCGAATAGCCAAGCATTATTTCCTGCACATCGCTCATCGCACTAACGGCATCACGGTAGATCGGCATACTAAGCAGTGTATGCATAATTTGTGGCGCATCATGTAAATCATCAATGGTCTCAAACAGCGGCACTGCCTGCAGCGTACATACAACTGTTCCATCATTATCTTTGCGGAACAAGCCGACTTCCTTCGCGAACACCATAACCTCTAAGATGTCGCTCGCTGCTTCAGCCATACTGATCAAATAACTGGTGATGCATTGCTTGCCGTATTCCTCCTGCGCAGTGAAGATCGTACGGTACACCGCAAGACATTCCTCTGTGCTCTCACTGTAAGTCTGGTAAGGTGAAGTCAGCGGACGCGGATCATTCAGCAGATTCTCCAGAATTCGAATTTTTTCATTTTCTTCTAATTTAGCGTAATCCTGCGTGATGTTCATTTTGGCCAAAATTTCTGTCATCGCATTTTCATGCTCCTGACTGTGCTGGCGAACATCCAGTGTAGCCGTGTGGAAGCCAAACAGCTCCACCTGGCGGATCAGCTTCTTAATGTAGGTATCCGCTACATAATCCGCATAGTGATGACGCAGACTGCGGTCTATCACGTTCAAATCATCTATGAATCGTTCTGGTGAGGAGTAGCGCTCAGGCGTACCCTTTTTCTCATCATCCAGCACGTTCTGTATCTTGGAGATCATGTAACTTAGTTTAATCCGGTACGGCTCGTTATCATTGCGCCAGGCATCAACCCGGTTAAGATTGATAATGTTGCGGTCCTGTTCAATGGAATCCACCAGTTCCTGCGTCACCTCAACGATGCTTGTACTAAAACTCAGGTACTGCATGAGTTCGCGCATGATACGCTGATATTCCCGGATAGCCAGCTTGCGCTGCAAGCGCAGCGTCTGCAGCGTAACCGCAGCAGTCACTGAAGGGTTGCCATCGCGGTCCCCGCCGATCCATGAGCCAAAACGCAGATACGTCGGTACATGCCAGTTCTGGCCTGGATAGTATTTGCTCAGACATCGCTCAAGCTCTTGGTAGACATCCGGCAATACTTGAAAAATCGTCTCATGGAAATAATACATTCCATTACGCACTTCATCGAGTACCGTAGGCTTGCGGTCACGCAGCTCATCGGTCTGCCACAACGTGATGACCTCGTTCAGCAGCTTCTCACGTAACTGTTCGCGTTCCCGGAAGGTCAAGGTAGGATTATCCAATCCCATTACATCGTCGGAAATCCGTTTATGAATATCAAGGATCGCCCGGCGCATAGCTTCCGTAGGGTGAGCCGTCATGACCAGCTCTAGTGAGAGGCCATTCATGATTTCATGGACATCCTCATGGGAGAAGTCACGCTCGCGTAGCTCCTGAATAGCGCTTTCTATGGACCCGGGCTGTACAGTCTCCCCGGCTGAACGTTCATAGTCGCGTTTTCGGCGAATGCGGTGATTCTGTTCGGCGATATTCACCAGTTGAAAATAGATGGCGAATGCCCGTATCACCAGGTGGCGATTCTCAGGATCCAGTGAATTAATTAGCTCTTTAAATTCATTGTGCAGTTCAGGCAAAAACAATGAGCGCAGCGATTTACTGGTCTCGCGGATCTTCTCCACGATTTCCAGCAATTCGTTACCGCCTTGATGAACCAAGACTTCGCCCAGAATATTCCCCAGGAACCGTACGTCCCGCCGCAGCAGATTGTTGGAGTTGCTTTTGCTAACGGTAGTCGTAAGTTCGGTCATGCTGCTCCCCCCATCCTCTTCCGGATCAATGTTCTTAACATTGTCTATTTGAAGCTTTCCACATATCATACAATAAAACCGCCCGGAAATCTTCAACTTATTGCGCTGTAAAGCGTCGCAGTAATTACGATTATACACCAATTTGGCGTTTTATACAGTCATAAAATACTTATTATATTGGCTGATTAACAGGGTATTTATGTAAAGACAATGACTGGCATAAATTTATATTATCTAAACATATAAAAAACCATTAAAAATTGGGGGGTTCATTTCGTAGCATTATGAGGATTTCCTGACGCCCTAGCATTCTAATAACCAGGCCCTGTACAATCGAACAGAACGGCTTGGATTGCCTACCTTCCAAATACCTAAACCTATCATGAAACACGGTCAGAGAGCCTTGAGCGAGTTCTCCTGCCACATCAAGCGGATGTTAGGTCCTTCCCGTCCAAAGCGCGCATAAAACCCACTTGGGTTATGGAGAGCTTCATTATCACTCTATCATTCACTTAAGTAAACAAAAAACTCCTACCGGAGTAAGAGTTAAATGTCAGCTGATTAGCTGAGTATCGGGATGACACGATTTGAACATGCGACCCCCTGGTCCCAAACCAGGTGCTCTACCAAGCTGAGCTACATCCCGAAACTATGAGATTATGGAGCGGGTGATGGGAATCGAACCCACGCTATCAGCTTGGAAGGCTGAAGTTCTACCATTGAACTACACCCGCATAGGTGTACAATCGGGATGACACGATTTGAACATGCGACCCCCTGGTCCCAAACCAGGTGCTCTACCAAGCTGAGCTACATCCCGTTAATATTAAAAATGGCGCGCCCTGAGAGATTCGAACTCCCGGCCTTTTGATTCGTAGTCAAACGCTCTATCCAGCTGAGCTAAGGGCGCAAAAATTATGGAGCGGACGACGGGAATCGAACCCGCGACCCTCGCCTTGGCAAGGCGATGCTCTACCGCTGAGCCACGTCCGCAAATAAGTGGTGCGCGTGAAGGGACTTGAACCCCCACGTCGTAAGACGCCAGATCCTAAGTCTGGTGCGTCTGCCATTCCGCCACACGCGCATAATACTAATAAAAGTGAGCCATGAAGGACTCGAACCTTCGACACCCTGATTAAAAGTCAGGTGCTCTACCAACTGAGCTAATGGCTCGCATTTGGCAGGGGATATAGGATTCGAACCTATGATGACGGAGTCAGAGTCCGTTGCCTTACCGCTTGGCGAATCCCCTATGATGGATACCTTTATAATGCCCATAATTTCTATAAATATCAAGAAGTTTATGGTGGAGGCTGAGGGGATCGAACCCCCGACCCTCTGCTTGTAAGGCAGATGCTCTCCCAGCTGAGCTAAGCCTCCATATGTATGCCTTCAAAGGGTAATGATAATTATTGTTGGTGACCCGTATGGGATTCGAACCCATGTTACCTCCGTGAAAGGGAGGTGTCTTAACCCCTTGACCAACGGGCCATGTAAATCTGTGGAGCTCTCAACCGGATTCGAACCGGTGACCTCTTCCTTACCATGGAAGCACTCTACCTACTGAGCTATGAGAGCATGGCTCCCCGAACAGGACTCGAACCTGTGACAACTCGATTAACAGTCGAGTGCTCTACCAACTGAGCTATCAGGGAATATCCGCTTGGCGGCGTCCTACTCTCCCAGGACCCTTCGGTCCAAGTACCATCGGCGCTGGAGGGCTTAACGGTCGTGTTCGGGATGGGTACGCGTGGAACCCCTCCGCTATCGCCACCAAACGGGCATTTACAGCGTAAATGCTTCAGGAACCTTGATTCCTGAAAACTGAATCCGAAACAAATCTGCGTCTTAAATTGTTGGATAAGCCCTCGACCGATTAGTATTGGTCAGCTCCATGCATTGCTGCACTTCCACCTCCAACCTATCTACCTCGTCGTCTTCAAGGGGTCTTACTAATTGGGAAATCTCATCTTGAGGGGGGCTTCACGCTTAGATGCTTTCAGCGCTTATCCCGTCCGTACGTAGCTACTCAGCCATGCTCCTGGCGGAACAACTGATGCACCAGCGGTACGTCCATCCCGGTCCTCTCGTACTAAGGACAGCTCCTCTCAAATTTCCTGCGCCCACGACAGATAGGGACCGAACTGTCTCACGACGTTCTGAACCCAGCTCGCGTACCGCTTTAATGGGCGAACAGCCCAACCCTTGGGACCTACTTCAGCCCCAGGATGCGATGAGCCGACATCGAGGTGCCAAACCTCCCCGTCGATGTGGACTCTTGGGGGAGATAAGCCTGTTATCCCCAGGGTAGCTTTTATCCGTTGAGCGATGGCCCTTCCATGCGGTACCACCGGATCACTAAGTCCGACTTTCGTCCCTGCTCGACTTGTTGGTCTCGCAGTCAAGCTCCCTTATGCCTTTGCACTCTTCGAATGATTTCCAACCATTCTGAGGGAACCTTTGAACGCCTCCGTTACTCTTTAGGAGGCGACCGCCCCAGTCAAACTGCCCGCCTGACACGGTCCCCGTACCCGATTAGGGTACCAGGTTAGAACCTAGATACGATCAGGGTGGTATCCCAACGGCGCCTCCGCAGAAGCTTGCGCTCCTGCCTCTACGGCTCCCACCTATCCTGTACAGATCGTACCCAAATTCAATATCAAGCTGCAGTAAAGCTCCATGGGGTCTTTCCGTCTTGTCGCGGGTAACCTGCATCTTCACAGGTATTAAAATTTCACCGGATCTCTCGTTGAGACAGCGCCCAAGTCGTTACGCCATTCGTGCGGGTCAGAATTTACCTGACAAGGAATTTCGCTACCTTAGGACCGTTATAGTTACGGCCGCCGTTTACTGGGGCTTCGGTTCACAGCTTCGGATTGCTCCTAACCGCTCCCCTTAACCTTCCAGCACCGGGCAGGCGTCAGCCCGTATACTTCGCCTTGCGGCTTCGCACAGACCTGTGTTTTTGCTAAACAGTCGCTTGGGCCTTTTCACTGCGGCCCCCTCGGGCTATTCACCCTACCGAGGCACCCCTTCTCCCGAAGTTACGGGGTCATTTTGCCGAGTTCCTTAACGAGAGTTCTTCCGCGCGCCTTAGAATTCTCTTCTCGCCTACCTGTGTCGGTTTGCGGTACGGGCACCTTCTCCTGGCTAGAGGCTTTTCTTGGCAGTGTGAGATCATGACCTTCGCTACTACAATTTTCGCTCCCCATCACAGCCCAGCCTTAATGGTGTGCGGATTTGCCTACACACCAGCCTCACTGCTTAGACGGACATCCATCAGTCCGCGTCACTACCCTCCTGCGTCACCCCATCGCTCATAGCGGATTACGGTGGTACAGTAATTTCAAACTGTTGTCCTTCGACTACGCCTTTCGGCCTCGCCTTAGGTCCCGACTTACCCTGAGCGGACGAGCCTTCCTCAGGAAACCTTGGGCTTTCGGCGGATCAGATTCTCACTGATCTTTTCGTTACTCATACCGGCATTCTCACTTGTATGCTGTCCAGCGCTCCTTACGGTACACCTTCAACCTGCATACAACGCTCCCCTACCCCAGATGCTAGTGCATCTAGCCATAGCTTCGGTGGTGTGTTTAGCCCCGTTACATTTTCGGCGCAGAGTCACTCGACCAGTGAGCTATTACGCACTCTTTCAATGGTGGCTGCTTCTAAGCCAACATCCTGGTTGTCTGTGCAACTCCACATCCTTTCCCACTTAACACACACTTGGGGACCTTAGCTGATGGTCTGGGCTGTTTCCCTTTTGACAATGGATCTTAGCACTCACTGTCTGACTCCCGGCAAGAAGTTAATGGCATTCGGAGTTTGACTGAGCTTGGTAACCCTTGCGGGCCCCGCACCCAATCAGTGCTCTACCTCCACCACTCCATTCACCGAGGCTAGCCCTAAAGCTATTTCGGGGAGAACCAGCTATCTCCGAGTTCGATTGGAATTTCTCCGCTACCCCCACCTCATCCCCGCATTTTTCAACATACGTGGGTTCGGGCCTCCAGTGCGTGTTACCGCACCTTCACCCTGGACAGGGGTAGATCACACGGTTTCGGGTCTACGTCCACATACTAAATCGCCCTATTCAGACTCGCTTTCGCTGCGGCTCCGGCTTCTCACCTTAACCTTGCATGTTAAACGTAACTCGCCGGTTCATTCTACAAAAGGCACGCCATCACCCCTAGATCGGGCTCTGACTTTTTGTAAGCACACGGTTTCAGGTTCTATTTCACTCCCCTTCCGGGGTGCTTTTCACCTTTCCCTCACGGTACTGTTTCACTATCGGTCGCCAGGTAGTATTTAGCCTTAGCAGATGGTCCTGCTGGATTCATACGGGGTTTCACGTGCCCCGCACTACTCGGGATCCGTCTCGGAGAGAACACAGTTTAGGCTACAGGGCTTTTACCTCTATCGCGGGCCTTTCCAGACCTCTTCGCCTACCATATTCCTTTGTAACTCCATGTGAGACGTCCCACAACCCCAAGGGGCAAGCCCCTTGGTTTAGGCTGTTCCGCGTTCGCTCGCCGCTACTGACGGAATCACTATTGTTTTCTCTTCCTCAGGGTACTTAGATGTTTCAGTTCCCCTGGTCTGCCTCTATCTCCCCTATGTATTCAGAGAGAAGTAACTGCGAATTACCACAGCTGGGTTTCCCCATTCGGACACCCCCGGATCAAAGCTTGCTTACAGCTCCCCGAGGCAGTTTCGTTGTTCGCCACGTCCTTCGTCGGCTCCTGGCGCCTAGGCATCCTCCGTGTGCTCTTATTAGCTTAACCAATGCGTTTTCCGTTAGGAAAATCGCTAGCATCGCTATTAATCAAAACTTGTTCACACAAGCTTCAGCTAAAAGATGTTCTAAAACGCAAATTCGTTTCGGTATCCAGTTTTCAAGGATCAAGTTTAAAAAAGTATTGAGTTTAAATCATTGTGGTGGAGCCAAGCGGGATCGAACCGCTGACCTCCTGCTTGCAAGGCAGGCGCTCTCCCAGCTGAGCTATGGCCCCATAAAGGAATTTAATGTTATATGGTGGGCCTTGGTGGACTCGAACCACCGACCTCACCCTTATCAGAGGTGCGCTCTAACCAACTGAGCTAAAAGCCCATATAACATATATAACATTTTTGAATCAACCAACGAATTGGTTGTCCGCTTGGCAGCGTCCTACTCTCCCAGGACCCTTCGGTCCAAGTACCATTGGCGCTGGAGGACTTAACGGTCGTGTTCGGGATGGGTACGTGTGGAACCCCTCCGCTATCGCCACCAAACGCATACGAAAGAGACTTGCTCTTTCAAAACTGAACACGAGTGAGTGTTTTGGAAGCTGTGCTTCCGATTTGAATGTCACCGTTGCAGGTGACGATTCTCCATAGAAAGGAGGTGATCCAGCCGCACCTTCCGATACGGCTACCTTGTTACGACTTCACCCCAATCATCTACCCCACCTTCGGCGGCTGGCTCCCTTGCGGGTTACCCCACCGACTTCGGGTGTTGTAAACTCTCGTGGTGTGACGGGCGGTGTGTACAAGACCCGGGAACGTATTCACCGCGGCATGCTGATCCGCGATTACTAGCAATTCCGACTTCATGCAGGCGAGTTGCAGCCTGCAATCCGAACTGAGACCGGCTTTGCTGGGATTGGCTCCACCTCGCGGCTTCGCTTCCCGTTGTACCGGCCATTGTAGTACGTGTGTAGCCCAGGTCATAAGGGGCATGATGATTTGACGTCATCCCCACCTTCCTCCGGTTTGTCACCGGCAGTCACTCTAGAGTGCCCAGCCTTACCTGCTGGCAACTAAAGTCAAGGGTTGCGCTCGTTGCGGGACTTAACCCAACATCTCACGACACGAGCTGACGACAACCATGCACCACCTGTCTCCTCTGTCCCGAAGGCCGCCACTATCTCTAGTGGATTCAGAGGGATGTCAAGACCTGGTAAGGTTCTTCGCGTTGCTTCGAATTAAACCACATACTCCACTGCTTGTGCGGGTCCCCGTCAATTCCTTTGAGTTTCAGTCTTGCGACCGTACTCCCCAGGCGGAGTGCTTACTGTGTTAACTTCGGCACCAAGGGTATCGAAACCCCTAACACCTAGCACTCATCGTTTACGGCGTGGACTACCAGGGTATCTAATCCTGTTTGCTCCCCACGCTTTCGCGCCTCAGCGTCAGTTACAGCCCAGAAAGTCGCCTTCGCCACTGGTGTTCCTCCACATATCTACGCATTTCACCGCTACACGTGGAATTCCACTTTCCTCTTCTGTACTCAAGCCACCCAGTTTCCAGTGCGACCTCAGGTTGAGCCCAAGGTTTAAACACCAGACTTAAATAGCCGCCTGCGCGCGCTTTACGCCCAATAATTCCGGACAACGCTTGCCCCCTACGTATTACCGCGGCTGCTGGCACGTAGTTAGCCGGGGCTTTCTTCTCAGGTACCGTCACTCCGGTAGCAGTTACTCTACCGGACGTTCTTCCCTGGCAACAGAGCTTTACGATCCGAAAACCTTCATCACTCACGCGGCGTTGCTCCGTCAGGCTTTCGCCCATTGCGGAAGATTCCCTACTGCTGCCTCCCGTAGGAGTCTGGGCCGTGTCTCAGTCCCAGTGTGGCCGTTCACCCTCTCAGGTCGGCTACGCATCGTCGCCTTGGTGAGCCGTTACCCCACCAACTAGCTAATGCGCCGCAGGCCCATCTCCTTGTAGCAGATTGCTCCGCCTTTCATCCTTCGTCCATGTGAACAAAGGAATTATCCGGTATTAGCTACCGTTTCCGGTAGTTATCCCAGTCAAAGAGGTAGGTTGCCTACGTGTTACTCACCCGTCCGCCGCTAAGTTAATCCGGAGCAAGCTCCTTCATAACTCCGCTCGACTTGCATGTATTAGGCACGCCGCCAGCGTTCGTCCTGAGCCAGGATCAAACTCTCCAAATTGGTTTTTTCGAGCGGTTACTTCACCCGAATTACTCCGAGAAAATAACCATCCGAAAAAGATATTGAAAAGAGCGATTGCTCAATTTGAAACATCTGACGAGAATTTACATTCTCACGATGAAATTTCTAAAGCGTATAAATACGCTGTGAAACTCATCCGTTTTGGATCTCACTTGCGTGATTTCCCACTCACTCGTTGTTCAGTTTTCAAAGATCAATGTCTCTTTTTAACTCTTCACCGCGTCTCAGCGGCGACCTTTATAATATATCACAGTGTTTATCATTTTGGCAAGTCTTTTTTTTGAAAAATAGTTTTTTTCGTTTTTCCTTGCCTGCAGCTGCTTTTCAATACATAGAAAAGGAGCGCGAGATATAATGTATCATAGCGGCTCCCTTTTAGTCAACCTATTTAGTTAATTTCATGGACAAGCGATTGAATCCTAAGTATCAGCCCTCTAATTTTAATGTTTAAATTGGGATGACCGGCCGCCCCACGCATATTTAGACAGCTCTTTCTGAGGAGCAAAACGTGCGTACATACGAAATACTGTTTTATATCGATTGGCAATAGCATGCCTGATATTTTGGTCCAAGCGTTGATCACTTAAATCCAGAAGCATCTCATCAAGCTCTTTACGCAAAACATAGTCCAGCTCCTTACATTCCTTCTCGTTGAACAACATTCCCAACATATGCTTGGCCTCCTTCATGAAATTTAATATTTACAGAAACCTCAAATGCCGCTGCTTGTGTGATAGAAGATAGTCCATGGATGACGGGAAGCTGTACCTGTTTATCCGTTTACACTAGATTAACCGGAGCGCAGTATCTATAACCATAATTACGAAAAAATCGCCTCTATGGTCTTGCCGCAAATACATAGCACCGGTTGTCAGGAAACCCCAAAATCGTATGGCTTTAATGTTATGCTCAATTCCCGGTTTTTTTATGATAAAAGTGAAAATGTAATCGTGCTTTCAATTATTGCGGCGATCAATAAAAGGATCACAATCCACACCGATGCCGTTAATGTTTGCCGCATAAAGACTGGCCAAGCGTTGCTCCGCTTTTCTTTATTGGCGGCTGTACCGAATATACCTGCGAATATTTTACCGCCGAACTGCAATCCAAAAGCACAGGCGATAATGATTGCCGGAATTTCGATGATCCCGTGCGGCAGTAGCCCCTTAACGATAAGTGTAAACAAATCCTGTTCCTGAAGCACCGACAAGTGAATTAAATATCCGATAACCGCACCATTGATGAGCAGAAAAAATGCGGGAAGTATTCCAAAGAAGGCACCGAGGAAAATAATGAACACACTCTTGATACTATTGTTCAAGAATATAAACTTGAAAAAACTCCACTGCGGATGGTCGGACTCTTTAAGATCTTTACTGATATTACTGAGACCCTGCAACTGCTGTTCAATCAATTTTTGCATAGCGCCGGTGCCTATCCAGCCAATAACGCCCCCTGCGATGAATAAAATGGCTGCCAGTATTACGGCTTTGCGGATCGTGGTTAAATCTTTGGCAAACGTAAAAAAGGATAGCATAGACACCTCCTGGAAGTTTTGACGTCCCCCGCTTAAAAAGCCTTAACTACGATTTCTATCCTAGAAGAGGTCATAAGCGGTGGGTACGAGCATACATTTAGAACAAACAAGCATTTCGCATAGGAGAGGAGCGCTGTCAGTATGAATTCTTTTTATGTATTCAGCGGCAAGAAGATAAAACGGTTCATTTACATTTTTGCCGCTGCGCTTCTTGCCGCCGGTGTCGTTTATGTCGAGAGGGGCAATATTACCGTTTTTTCCGAAACGGCCCCTTCTGCGATATACAGCGTGCCGACGGAGAAGAAGCTGATCGCTTTAACTTTTGATATTAGCTGGGGAGAAAAAAGGCCCGAACCGATCCTCAAGGTGCTGGAAGAGAAAAAAGTGGATAAAGCCACCTTCTTCCTCTCGTCACCCTGGAGCAAGACTCATCCGGAAATTGTTACAAGCATTAAAGATTCAGGATATGAGATCGGCAGCCATGGTCACAAGCATGTAAACTACAGCGCGCTAAGCAACGAGGAAATCCGCACCCAAATTTCGACAGCACATACCGTGCTTACCGAATTGACCGGCAAGGAACCGAATCTGATCCGCATGCCAAACGGCGATTTCGACAAAAGAGTGCTTCAGGTGGCCAGCGACCTTGGTTATAAGGTCATTCAGTGGGATACCGATTCTTTAGACTGGAAGAACATCGGTGTGGACAATATCGTAAATCGAGTAACGACAAAGGCTCATCCCGGAGATATTGTGCTTTTGCATGCCAGCGATTCCTGTAAACAAACTCACGAGGCTCTTCCGCTTATTATTGACAAGCTGCGCAGCCAGGGCTACGAATTTGTTACCGTGTCCGAGTTAATCAGCCAAGGTAACGCCGAGGGCAAGGAAGTACGTGATTCCGCTTGGCTGGACGATGGAATTGAAGACGCTGCCGGAATGTAGGCTAACCCGCCGCCACTATCCTGCTTCTTCTGTAATTTTTAATGGCGTGGTGATATCAGCTCTGATATATCGGGCGTTGGAGTGTTCAGCTTCGGATAACTTAAGTCCAGCCCTTCCAGCGTCTTCACCACAATGGCTAATGCGAGATAATTGCGGTACCAGCGGCGATTGGCCGGAATCCAATACCAGGGCGCGTTTTTTGAACTGCTTTCTTTAAATACATCTTGATAAGCCTCCTGATAATCATCCCAATATTCCCGCTCCTGCAGGTCACTGGCGTCAAACTTCCAATGTTTCGTCGGGTCCTGCAGCCGCTCCTGAATTTTCTCAAGCTGCTTCTCCTTGGAGATGTGCAAAAAGAGTTTGATGATCGTTGTCCCTTCCTCCACCAGCATTTCTTCAAACTGGCGGATATAACGAAACCGGCGTTTCATCTCATCTTTTTGCAGACTGCCGTGCACGCGGGGAACCAAGACATCCTCATAATGCGAGCGGTTGAACGCGGCAATATAGCCCTTGGGCGGCGTCTTCATATGCACTCTCCACAGGAAATCATGGGCTTCTTCCTCGAGAGACGGTTTTTTAAAGCTGGTGACGATAAAACCCTGAGGATTGATCCCGGAGAAAATATGCTTTACCGTGCCGTCTTTCCCGCTGGAGTCCATTCCTTGCAGGATGACAAGCAGGGAATGCTTTTTCTGGGCAAATAGAATATCCTGCAGCTCGGTGAGACGTTCTTTAAGCTCCTTCATCTTGACCTCGGCTTCCTCCTTGGTTAAGTCGCCGCTTTCGTTCGGATCAAGCTTGCTCAGGAGCGTTTCGTTTGTGTCTTTTATCATATATCGCTTGATGTTCATATATTCCCCTCCTCAAAGTTTTGTGAGCATGAACAGCCGGTGCGTTAAAATATGTAGTATGTCTTTAAGATTAACCTCCTCCTCCTGTTTTTAATCGCCGGCTGGAGGAATCACAAAGAACCCTGCTTCTCATCTGGAGAACGGGGTTCTTTGTATTTTCATAATTATCCTGTTCGTGGTTTCAGAATACGGTGCAGCATCAGAATTTGGAATGCATTGCTTGCAATAAGCGGAATTACAATAAATACGGTAGCGCTGTCCACTCCTATGCGGAGCACACCAATCGTCTCCACTATCGTGATGGCTGTCATAAAGAAAAATGTCGGAATCCAGGCTGAACTATTCGTGCTTCGTACTTTAAAATAGGACACAATAATGGCTGTAAGCAATATAACGATGCCCAGAATCAAATCAGAGACGACGTTTCGTTCTCCTCCTACAAAAGTTCGCAGGAAGATCAGCTCAAGCAGGGCAAGCACAGCCAGCACCAGTTGTATGTACTGCCAGACCTTCCACCGAAACACACCCGTTCCCATATAGTTGAGAATCAGATACGCAAAGAAGCCGAGCTGCGAGTAAACGCTGACAAGCATGCCATAGCCAAAAAGGATCAGGGGGTAAATGAAGAGATCGGCAGTGCTTTTGAACTCGATACGGCCATTCACAGCCTGCAGTGCAAGTCCAGCTACTACCGCTCCGCCCGCACCGATCAGAAGCGTGGTCCAGAACAAATAAAACCATTTCTTTATACTCAGCCAGTTCACCTCCCCGTGTCAGATTTATTTTACCAAGCTTACCGTCAAAAAACCATTATACTGCAACATAAATGTGTGTCCGCGCGGCATACTACAGTCAGGAATCCTACAAAGGAGGGGCAGCGCCAATGAAATGGAGGAGTTTATGGTCCGGAGGCCTGGCTTTAAGCTTAATTATGGCTTTAACGGCCTGCGGAGGAGAACAGAGCAGTTCATCATCCGGGCAGATGGGATACAAGGAAATGAAGACCATGGTTGTTGATATATTGAAAAGCGATGAGGGAAAAAAAGCCGTAGAGGAGGCACTCTCCAGTCCAAGCTCCGGCTCCGAAGGAAGCGGCGGCGGGTTGAGCATGAAAATGATGCCGCTCCAAACGACGGAACAAATCCGGATTGCCGTTAAAGACACAATTACAGCTCCTGAGTATCAAAAAGAAATTGAAAAAATCATGACCGATCCGCAATTTGCCGGTGAATTTGCCAAAGCGATCAATACCCAGAGTAAAGAACTGCATCTTCAGTTGATCAAAGATCCAACGTATCAAAAATCAATCGAAGAGATCATGAAGTCGCCCGAAATGATGAAAATGTTCCTAGACCTTACTAAAACTTCAGATTACCGTAAGCAATCCATGACTATTATGCAGGAAGCGATGCAGAATCCTTTATTCCGCATGGAGGTGCTCGGTTTGCTTAAAACGGTAGTCCAGGATGAACTTCAGCCGAAGGTTGAAAAGAAAGGCGGGGACAAAGGAAGCGGAGGCGACAGCCAGAAGCAACAAGGCGGCGATGATTCCGGTTCCTAAATAAAAAGAGGCCTTCTCCCACTTAGAATGGGGACGGCCTCTTTTTAATGCCAATCTGAATTACTGCTCATACTTCGCAATCAATTTATCGGCAATCTCCGCAAACAGCTGTGCGGTAGCTGTTTCGGGTTTATATACGGACGGTGAGAAATCCAGTTCGGAGATATGATTATCCGGTGCGCCAAGCGGAATCTGGGCCAGCAGCTCCGTATGCAGTGTCTCCGCTAGTCTCGCCCCGCCGCCGCGGCCGAAAATATAGTCCTTTTTGCCGCAATCCGAGCATTCATAGTAGGCCATATTCTCAATGACCCCAAGAATCTCATGCTCTGTCTGCAAAGCCATTGATCCTGCTCTGGCCGCTACAAAGGCTGCTGTTGCATGGGGCGTAGTTACGATAATTTCCTTGCTGTGCGGCAGCATCTGATGCACATCCAGCGCCACATCACCCGTACCTGGAGGCAAGTCAAGCAGCATGTAGTCAAGCTCTCCCCAACCTACGTCGCTGAAGAACTGGCGGAGCATCTTGCCAAGCATGGGTCCTCTCCAGATGACAGGACTATTCTCCCGGATGAAAAAGCCCATGGACATGACCTTCACTCCGAAACGTTCTACAGGTATAATTGTGCCTTCTTCGACAATCGGTCCCTCTTCAATCCCCATCATATCCGGAATACTGAAACCATAGATATCAGCATCAATCAATCCGACCTTCTTCCCTTTTCGGGCGAGTGCCACTGCCAGATTTACCGTCACGGTTGATTTGCCGACCCCGCCTTTGCCGCTGGCGATAGCGATGAAGTTCACGCCGGAGTTCTCACCAATCAGCTCATGGCCCTCAAGGCCCGCTGCATGCCCTTTAAGCTTGTCCCCTTGACGTTCTTCCGGCTCATCGTCCACGCTCTCTCCGCGCAAGATAGAGCGCTCATAGCCGGTGGCATCACGCAGCCGGATATGCACATTGCCGGCTCCGCCCGCTGTAAGCAGATCACGCACCTGCTGCTCCAACTCCATACGGCTCTTCTCATCTTGGTCCAGACATACAAGCGATAAGGATATGCGGTCTTCCTTGATCATAATATCGCGAATCAACTGCAGCTCCACAAGGCTTTTTCCGGATTCCGGGTCTTTAAGTGACTGCAATAGTTCCTGAATTTGTTCCCTGGTCAGCATGGAAAGCACCTCTGTTCCTTCCGGACGGGTAAGGTTCCGGTATTTTTGTCTATTATAGCATTCCCCCTCTGCGGATGAGTAGTCCCTCCTCACTGCTACTCTGAAGCATACCGCATAATCCCGCGGTAAATGCTCGTTGCCACCTTCCGCTGATAGACATCATCTCCAAGCAAAGCCGACTCCTGCGGATGTGACAGAAAGCCTACCTCCACAAGCACAGCCGGCATTTTCAATGCTTTTAACAGATACACTGTATTCACAGTTTTAGCTACACGATCGGTATTCTCCAGCGTAGCCCTGAGTTCATCCTGTACAAAGCCCGCCAACGCTTTATTCCCTTCGTTGTTGGGATAATAGAAGGTTTGCGCTCCGCTCCAGCGGCCGGAAGGGACACTGTTCATATGCACGCTGATAAAGAGGTCCGCGCCCTTCTCTTCAATAGTTCTTACCCTTTGCTTCAGATCCTCTGTCTTGCGCTTGGAATATCCTTTGGTGCCCTCCTGAGCCAGGTCATAATCACCTTCACGTGTCATAACTACAATCGCCCCCGCCTGCTGCAAATAATCGCGCAGATAGAGTGATACCGAGAGGTTAATATCCTTCTCGATCAGTCCCTCACGGCTGACTGCCCCTCCGTCCGGTCCGCCATGGCCGGCATCGATGGCTATAATCTTACCGGACAATGGCAGGCTCCAATAGTTCAGCGTTTTGGCGGTAGGCATATCATAGGCAATGATGCCGATCATCAGAGCAAGCAGCACTGCGCCCAGCATGCTTTTTTTAATACTGTTCCATGAGATCCAGACCGAGACTTTCCGCTGCTTTCGGCCAGACATAACAAAGACCCCCTCGTCCCGATAGATTCTACTCATCTATATGGGACAAGAGGGCCAAATAGTACTAGCTCTTCGTATTTAGGCGTTAACTTCCTGAGACATTCCCTCAATCAAAATTTGCGCAACCTCAGGCCGTGTAAATTCCGGAGGCGGGCACTGGCCATCCCGTAGCAGCGCACGCACCTTCGTACCGGATAGTGTCAGATGCTGATCACCCGGATGAGGGCAGGTCTTGCTGGAGGCCATATTTCCGCATTTGATGCAGAAGAAGCTGTGCTCAAAAAATAGCGGTGTAATCCCCAACTCCTCAGCAGTGAAGTTAGAAAAAATCTCTTGTGCTTCGTAAGTTCCATAGTAGTCGCCTACACCGGCATGGTCACGGCCCACGATGAAATGGGTGCAGCCGTAATTTTTGCGGACCATGGCATGGAATATCGCTTCTCTTGGACCCGCGTAACGCATAGCTGCCGGGAAGACTCCAAGGAACGTACGGTCTGCCGGGTAGTAATTTTCCAGCAGCGCCAGATAACTCTTCATCCGCACATTGGCCGGCACATCATCGGATTTGGTCTCGCCGACCAGAGGATTGAGGAACAAAGCGTCTACAACCTCCATAGCACACTTCTGAATGTACTCATGGGCACGGTGAACGGGATTTCGGGTCTGAAAGCCAACAACCGTTCTCCAGCCTTTATCAGCAAAAGTTTGCCGCGTCTTGGCCGGATCAAAGTAGAACTCCCCGAACTTCTCCGGCTGCGGACGATTCAAGACCTTTATAGGTCCTCCTACATAGGTTGCCGGACGGGCCAGCAATTTGCTGACGCCAGGGTGCTCCGGATCTGTCGTTCTGAAGACGTTCTGTGCTTCAAGCTGCTGATCTACGCTGTAAATGCTCTGCACATCCAGCAAACCATAAATCACACCATCTTCTTCACCGATCAAAGACACGGTATCACCAACAGCCAGACCTGAGGCCACATCATCTTCAACAGCAAGTGTGATGGGAATGCTCCATACGGTGCCATCCGCAAGTCTCATACTTTTCACAACAGAATGGTAATCTTCTTCATTTAAAAAACCGGTAAGCGGTGAGAAGGCTCCCACGGCAATCAAATCCAGATCAGAGATAGTCCATGTATTAATTGCGATTGATTTATAGCCCGAAGCTTGCTGCAGCAGTTCTTCTCTCTGCGCTCCCTCCACTGTACGCTGAATCAGTGTTCCTCCATGTGGAAGTATTGACGTCATCTAATTTCTCTCCTCCTGTGTCTCGCTTCTCGTGCCTTGCTTATTTATGCAGTCCACATTCCGTTTTTTCCGAACCGGACCATCTTCCGGCACGCGGATCTTCGCCAGGCATAACAGCACGGGTGCATTGCTCGCAGCCGATGCTCGGGAAATTGCGGTCATGGAGCGGATTATATACAACATCATTTTCGCGGATGTAATTCCATACATCCTCAGTCGTCCAGTGCGCAATCGGATTAAATTTGACCAGTCCGAATTTATAATCGTACTCTACCTTTTTGGAATTGGCGCGGGTTGGCGCCTGATCACGGCGAATCCCGGTAATCCAGGCATCATATTGGGAAAGAATGCGGGTAAGCGGCTCTACCTTGCGGATCGCACAGCATTGGTTAGGATCGACATTCCATAGCGCATCACCGTATTGAAGTGCCTGTTCCTGCGTAGATATCTGCGGCGACACACGCACGAACTCCATTCCATATTTATCAGCCATAATATCTCTTGTCTCATAGGTTTCTTTGAAATGATAATCCGTATCCAGATAAAAAACATCCGTTGACGGACTAACCTTCTGCAGCATATCAACAAGTACTACATCTTCGGCTCCAAAACTGCAAGCAAAGGTGATGTTAGGGAAAGTTTCTACTGCCCAACGAATAATCTCTTCAGGTGAGGCATTTTCCAGTTCCTCGGCCTTAACTTTAATCAAATCTTCTTTCTCAAGCAGATTCATTTCAGTATTCCTCCATCCTAGTTATGCAGCTTAAAGATAATGCTGAACTTATGACGACAATTCCAACTATTTTTATATGGAATAGTATATAACTTTCCCTGAGGAAGTCAATGCATTTTATAGCATTTATAGAGCCATAAAAAGCCAAAAGCCCCTGTCCATAAAGGCAAGAGGCTTGATATCCCTAAAAACCGACAGATATGCTGTAAATAAGAAGAATAGATAGTCAGGAACTCTGAATTATCAAACCACAACTTCTACTTTAAATAGGCCATCAACACGTGAATGCGCCTAATAGAGCATTATTCACGCAGTTAACAGGTGTTTTACAACCAGAGTAATACCAGTTTAAAGAACAACGCGGCAAGCTTATTGAGAGAAGGTAAAACATTGAGATAATACCGAATTCAAAACCTCATGGTTGTATTTTTGGGCCCGGTTATTCGCCTCCAAGATTTTATGAGCCCATGCTAACGCTCTGTTGTATTGATTGAAATCATGAACCTGAATCCTAAAATGGCAGAAATCCTTATGCAGCTGATACTCCTCATAGGTGGGATTGAGCCCGATTTGCCCAAATTGTTGCCTGATGATCCTCTCAGCCATCTGTTCTTGCATAGTTTCATGGACGTAAGATATCTGGTTAGTATGCACCCTGTACTTTAGCAGCACTTCAGGCAGATTGGTCAATTGGGTTACCTCCCCCAAGCGGTTCCACAGCTCAAAATCTTCTGCATGAGGGTAATCCCAATATTTCACTCCATGATTATCCAGAATGGATTTTCTAAGCATGACAGTAGGATGCACAAACGTACAGTGAAAAAACTGCCAACACCTTATTTCGTCATGATTTAGTGGTTTAACCGTAGTCCCGGCTATGCCGATATATTCTGCTTGGCTACCGCAAACCCCTATATGCGGATTCGCATCCATAAAGGCCACCTGACGTGCCAAACGGTGCGGCAATGCGATGTCATCCCCATCCATGCGGACAATATATTCCCCCGTACATAACGAAAGGCCTTCGTTCAATGTTCTGATAAGACCGATGTTTACGGCATGAGAAATCACCTTTATACGGCTGTCATGAATCCCCTTTATTCTTCCCAAGGTTCCATCAACAGACCCATCATCTATAATCAGTAGTTCAAAATCCGGATACGATTGCTGAAGGATACTCTGAATTGACTCCTCAATATAAAGGGAGGAGTTGTATACAGGCAACAAAACCGATATTTTCACCATTACTCGCACCGCCTCAACTATACTTAACACTTTATAGATTATGAGGCCATGCCTTGTCTCGATATAAATAAGTGCCTGTTTCAAATTAAATATGTATGATCGTCCAAACGCTTTTCTCCTGACATTAATTTAATATAGTAAATTATCCGGGGGGGCGAGCCGCATGATATTGAATGAGATTAAGGGTACCTATGATGTTATATTCAGTTTAGGACATAACTGCCTCGCTGCAGATCAATTATCCCGCACTCTGTTACGAAAGGTCGGTGGGGTAATTGATTGGGTGGAGACTCCCGTTCTGGCAGGTGTAAGCAATCTATTGCGAAATCGGTTCGCCCATTTCATGGATTTTCCTAATCTTAGTATTACGGGAATTAATCATAAGGCGGAATGTTATATTGTTAGGGACGCAGCGTACCATGCTTTTTCTCACCATGATTTTCCACTGGTTGAAAATACACCGGAGCAGCTTGTCAGCTATCCAAAACTAAAAGAAAAACTACAGCGCCGCATTCCGCGATTCCTCGAGACCCTCATGGACGCTGACAAGGTATTATTTATTCGAACCGAAGCCACAATACATGAAACCGCTGAACTGCTGGATGTGTTAAACGGGATGGTTAAAGGAACATTTAACCTGCTTGTTATTAATCATGCACCCGTACATGGAATCATCGAAACTCCTTGGCCCTTTAACAATGTTTGCGCCTTACAAATCCCAGAAGTCCCGGACATGTTCCATGATAATGATCATCTCTGGAGATCCATATTGTATGGCTTTAGTGTTAGCTAAAAAATTGTTATGGTCAAAGCGTTATTATGGCAAAAATAAAAGCCCCTGGCCATAAAGGCCAGAGGCTTGATATCCTTGATACAAGGGATATTAACGTTTCGAGAACTGTGGAGCACGACGTGCTGCTTTGAGGCCGTATTTCTTACGTTCCTTCATACGTGGGTCACGAGTCAGGAAGCCGGCTTTCTTAAGGGCACCGCGGTATTCTGGATCTACTTTCAGAAGTGCACGGGAGATCCCGTGACGGATTGCTCCAGCTTGACCAGAAATGCCGCCACCATGTGCAAGAACGATTACATCGTAGTTGCCCAGTGTTTCAGTCAGGTTCAAAGGTTGTTTCACGATCATCTTCAATGTTTCCACACCGAAATATTCGTCCATCTCGCGTTTGTTAATGACAATGCGTCCTTCACCCGGTACAAGGCGAACACGTGCTACCGAATGTTTACGACGACCTGTCCCATAGTATTGTACTTGTGCCATGAAACTGTCCTCCTCTATTCTTATCCGCGAAGTTCGTAAACTTCAGGTTTTTGTGCTGCATGTGGATGCTCGGCGCCTGCATAGACTTTCAATCTCAACTTCATGTGATCCCCTTGACGAGTCTTAGGAATCATACCGTGAACTGCAAATTCGATCATACGTTCAGGTTTAGTCTTGATCAGGTCTTCTGCAACAGTGACTTTCAAGCCACCTGGGTGCATCGAGTGACGGTAATATTTCTTGTTTTGCATTTTCTTGCCTGTCAGGTGAATCTTCTCAGCGTTGATAACAATTACGAAATCTCCAGTATCAACATGTGGAGTGAATTGCGGTTTGTGTTTGCCACGGATCAATGCAGCGGCTTCGCTGGCCAAACGACCAAGTGTCTTGCCTTCGGCATCAATAATGTGCCAAGTGCGTTCAACTTCGTTTGGTTTCGCCATATAGGTGGTACGCATGAATGTTTCCTCCTTGTTCTCGTACGAAAATCATCTGTTTCGTATATCTTGTTTCTCATTGGATTACGATTATGTGAGTTAAAAAAAGCTTATTTGTCGGCATCTTCTTGATCGGGGCTGTGGGATAGCCATCAAGAAAACACAACTTTTATATTACAGCATAAACATGACAAGTGCAAGTGATTTTTAAGCTTATTGACTATAATTTTTCTAAAAAAGTATAGAACGCTCACGCCTAAATTCCATCCTCGTCATATTCAACACTCCACAGCGCCAAGCCCTTAGATACGGCCGTTGGTCCTGCCGCCGCCCGATCACATGCGGCTAGAATATCCGCAACCTTGTCCGCATGGTATTTGCCTTCTCCCACGTGAATCAGCGTTCCCATAATAATGCGAACCATATGCTGCAGAAATCCGCTGCCCGTAATATAAGTGTGAATGACACCCTGGTCTACCGAGTCAGATCGACACATACTGCGGTCAATCTCCATATGAGCCTCAAAGATCGTCCGAACATGGGAAGTCTTCGTGGACTTCCGTGATGCGAACGAGGTGAAGTCATGGGTACCCAGTAAATGTGTAAGACCTTTCTGCATAGCCGGTATATCGAGTTTCACCGGGTGGTGATGCTGCCAGCGCCGCTGAAACGGATCCGGAAACCGGTTGCCATTAATCGTGTACCGATAGGTTTTGCGCTTTGCTCCTCTACGAGAGTGGAACGATAGCGGAACCTCCCTCGCCTCGGTAACCACGATATCTTGCGGCAACCGGGCATTCAGGGCCAGACACCAGCGTTCAAGCGGGATTTGAGAGGAGGTCATGAAGTTAAACGGCTGTCCATAAGCATGCACACCCGCGTCTGTCCGTCCAGAGGCGGTTATCTTGAGCGCCTCGCCCGTCAGATGGAGTATTGCCTGTTCCAGCCGGTCCTGAATCGTATTGCCCTGAGGCTGGGTCTGAAAGCCATCATAATGGGTCCCGTCATAATTGACTTTCATCAATAGATTGCGCATTCCGTTCTCCTGTCAGTCCATACTTGGTTTTCAAAAAAAAAGAGCCCCGGCGGGAGCTCCTTCTACTCTATACAAGGTGATTCCCGCGGTTAGTTGCACGGCAGGGCCTTACCGCCCCTGCAGCACAATAACGTTTAATACTTTCCTACCCATGCTCCGAGGATCATGGGGGAAAGGGATAATTCCGGAAATCATTACTTGCGTTACTACGCGCGGTCTACCAGTTCAAGATAAACCATAGGCGCAGCATCGCCACGGCGAGGTCCCAGCTTCAGGATACGAGTGTATCCGCCTGGACGCTCTGTGTAACGAGGAGCAATATCAGAGAACAGTTTTTGGATTGCATCTTGTTCACCGTCAACAGTTTCACGACGAACAAATGCAGCTACTTGACGACGAGCATGAAGATCGCCCTTTTTCGCTTTAGTGATCAGTTTCTCAGCGATGGAACGAACTTCCTTCGCTTTGGCTTCCGTTGTCTGGATGCGCTCGTAAAGGAACAGATCCGTTACCATGTCGCGGAACAACGCTTTACGCGCACTGGAATCACGGCCCAATTTTTGGTATGCCATTTGTTTTCCCTCCTTCACTCAAGTACTCAAGCAATCTGTTAACTATTCTTCTGTGCGGAGACCCAAACCAAGTTCCTCGAGCTTCTCTTGAACTTCTTCCAAAGATTTGCGGCCCAAGTTACGAACCTTCATCATATCTTCTTCAGTTTTCGTAGTCAGCTCTTGTACGGTATTAATACCGGCACGTTTGAGGCAGTTGTAGGAACGGACAGAAAGATCAAGTTCTTCGATTGTCATCTCAAGCACTTTTTCTTTTTTGTCTTCTTCTTTTTCAACCATAATTTCGGCGTCTTTCGCTTCATCCGTAAGTCCTACGAACAATACGAGGTGCTCGTTCAAAATTTTGGCTCCGAGGCTAACTGCCTCTTCCGGTCTGATACTGCCATCTGTCCAAATTTCCAGCGTCAACTTGTCATAGTTCGTCACTTGACCGACACGAGTGTTATCAATGCCGTAATTCACGCGGGAAATAGGAGTGTAGATGGAGTCAACCGGAATAACACCGATTGGCTGGTCGTCGCGTTTGTTCCGGTCTGCTTGGACATAACCGCGACCACGGCCTGCAAAAATACGCATGTGAAGTCTCGCGCCAGGTCCCAGCGTTGCAATATGAAGATCCGGATTGAGGATCTCAACATCGCTATCCGCACGGATATCACCTGCGGTAACGATGCCTTCACCCTCAGCATCAATCTCGAACACTTTCTCTTCATCTGAATGGATCTTCAGAGAAAGAGCTTTAAGGTTCAGAATGATTTCCGTCACATCTTCCATTACGCCAGGAACGGTCGAGAACTCATGCAAAACGCCGTCAATTTGGACCGATGTTACTGCGGCTCCCGGAAGGGAGGAAAGCAGAATCCGGCGAAGCGAGTTCCCCAGAGTCGTGCCATATCCACGTTCCAGCGGTTCAACTACGAATTTCCCATAGGTTCCTTCATCATTGGCTTCTACGGTCTCAATCTTCGGCTTTTCGATTTCTATCACGAGTGTACCCCTCCTTCAAACGTCGCTCCTATATGAAACTGTCACCCCATCAGGTGCATCATGTAGTATGCCTAAACACCTATTATTAGCAGATGCGTCAGAATTATACCACAATCACAATTCTGATTTCACTATACGCGACGACGTTTCGGCGGACGGCATCCATTGTGAGGAACCGGAGTTACGTCTTTAATGAGGTTTACTTCAAGCCCTGCGGCTTGAAGGGAACGGATGGCTGCTTCGCGGCCCGCGCCCGGTCCTTTAACCATAACTTCAACGGACTTCATGCCGTGTTCCATCGCTGCTTTAGCAGCACTTTCGGCTGCCATTTGCGCTGCAAATGGAGTCGATTTACGGGAACCTTTGAATCCTTGACCGCCGGAGCTAGCCCAGGAAATTGCATTTCCGTGAGGATCCGTGATCGTAACGATAGTGTTGTTGAACGTGGAACGAATATGTGCCACGCCGCTCTCGATATTCTTCCGGTCGCGACGTTTGGTACGTACGACTTTTTTCGGTTTAGCCATTGTCTCTTATCCCCCCTTATTATTTCTTTTTGTTTGCTACCGTACGACGCGGGCCTTTCCGGGTACGGGCATTCGTTTTGGTGCGTTGACCGCGAACAGGCAATCCACGACGGTGGCGAACACCGCGGTAACAGCCGATCTCAGTAAGACGCTTAATATTCAAGGAAATTTCACGACGCAGGTCACCTTCAACCTTAACTGACTTGTCGATCATTTCACGCAGTTTGCTGACTTCATCTTCCGTCAAATCACGGACACGTGTGTTAACGTCAATGCCTGTTTCATTAAGAATTTTCTGGGAAGTCGTTTTACCGATTCCGAAAATATAAGTCAAGGCGATCTCAACGCGTTTATCACGTGGCAAATCCACTCCAGCTATACGAGCCATTTTACGCTACACCCCCTTCTTAACCTTGTTTTTGTTTGTGTTTCGGATTTTCGCAAATTACCATAACAGTCCCTTTGCGGCGGATGACTTTGCATTTCTCGCAAATGGGCTTCACAGAAGGTCTTACCTTCATGTTAATTACCTCCTCAAAGTTTTGCGAAGCAAAACTTTTGTTGTAGTTCCCATCTATTTACGGTAAGTTATACGACCTTTAGATAAATCGTAAGGCGATAACTGCACGACCACTTTGTCTCCGGTTAGGATACGGATAAAGTGCATCCGCAATTTCCCGGACACATGGGCAAGTATTTGATGACCGTTCTCAAGCTCAACCTTAAACGTTGCATTCGGCAACGGCTCAATGACCGTACCTTCGACTTCAATGACATCTTCTTTAGCCACAGTTAGTCTCCTTTCTCATCTGCACTTATTCCAGCAGGTCCGCCATACTTCATCACTGCAAAACGCAGCTTTCCGTTGGTAACCCGGCCGGTTTCTTCCAAACTGTTCACAACCTCACTGCTGATAAAGGGTATGAGCTCCAGATGTTGAATGTTCTTCTTCTTCGGCCCATCAAACTTCCGTTTGTCCCCATCGGCAATATATACAAATCTGCTATCCACAACTGCGATAACAACGGCAGCCTCTCCGGTATCTTTGCCTTTGAGAATTCTCACCAATTGACCAATCTGCGGGCTGCTCTGAGTATTCATCAAGATCACCTACGCATTCAGTTTCGTGAAAATTTCCATGCCGTCCGGCGTAACTGCTACTGTATGCTCGAAGTGAGCGCACAATGAACCGTCTACCGTAACGACCGTCCAGTTATCTTCCAGCGTTCTGACATATCTGTTCCCTACGTTCACCATCGGCTCAATCGCGAGTACCATACCCGGTTTCAGACGTGGTCCGCGGTCCGCTATGCCATAGTTTGGAATTTGCGGTTCTTCATGCAGTTTTGCCCCGATGCCGTGACCCACATACTCTCGTACGACGGAGAATCCGGCGTCTTCAATAGTTTGCTGGATCGCATGGGAGATTGTAAACAAGCGCACATCCGGTTTGACTAACGCCAGTCCTGCGTACAAGGAGCCTTCCGTGACGTCCAGCAAGCGCTGAGCTTCATCAGAAATGCTGCCCACTCCGTAGGTCCAAGCGGAATCACCGTGATAACCGCGGTACTCTGCACCGATATCAAGCGTTATTATATCGCCTTCCATCAATTTGCGTTTACCCGGAAATCCATGCACCAATTGTTCGTTGACTGAAGCGCAAATGCTGGCAGGAAAACCGTTGTAACCTTTGAAAGACGGCACAGCACCTTGACTGCGAATGTATTGATCGGCGATTCTGTCGAGCTCTCCGGTTGTGATGCCAGGCTGGATAGCTTCAGCGATCAACCGGTGACTCTCGGCAACAATTCGACCAGCTTCCCTCATAAAGGCAAGTTCCTGCTCGGATTTACAAATGATCATTACATTAACCTCGCAACAAAGATACGATTTCGGAAGTAACGACATTGATTTCGTTTTCTCCGTTTACCTGACGCAAAAGACCTTTATTCTCATAAAACGCAAGCAGCGGTGCTGTCTTGTTATCATACTCATCCAGACGCTTGCCTACGCTCTCTTCGTTGTCATCCGGACGTTGATACAACTCACCGCCATCAATGTCGCAAATGCCTTCTTGCTTCGGCGGGTTGAAAATTAAATGGTAGGATGCTCCGCAAACCCTGCAGATTCTACGTCCCGTAAGACGCGCCATCAGCAGTCCACGGTCTACATTCAAGTTGATTACATGATCCAATGAAATATTGAGGCGGTTTAAGATATCTTCCAGCGCTTCCGCTTGCGAAAGGGTTCTTGGAAAGCCATCCAATAAGAAACCTTTTTCGCAATCGGACTGCTGAAGCCGTTCTTCAACGATTCCAATAGTCACATCATCAGGTACAAGCAAGCCTTGTTCGGTATAAGATTTGGCCTTCAATCCAACCGGAGTCCCCTGCTTGATTGCCAAGCGGAAGGCGTCACCTGTCGAAATATGCGGAATGCCAAGCTCTTTAACGATAACTGCTGCTTGTGTCCCCTTGCCTGCCCCAGGAGGGCCCATGAATAGAATGTTCACGATTTCTCTCTCCCCCCAAAAGTTCGCCACCAAGCAAGAAACAGCACAATAGGTGCCGGGAAGTCTGTAAATCTCATGCTTCGCCGGAACCTATCCACTATTTATTGATGAAGCCTTTGTAATGGCGTTTGATCAATTGGCTCTCGATCTGCTTCATGGTATCCAATGCTACACCGATAACGATCAGGATGGATGTACCACCAATCTGAACCGAATCAGGTAGACCGGAGAGCTTCCCGAAGAATACAGGAAGTACGGATATAAACGCCAAGAACAGCGCGCCGGACATAGTCAGACGGGACATTACCTTGGTGAGATATTTCTCCGTTGCTTTACCAGGACGGATGCCCGGGATATAACCGCCATTCTTCTTCATGTTGTCGGCCATCTGCTGTGGATTCATCTGAACAAACGTATAGAAGAACGTAAATCCAATAATCATCAGCACATACAGAACCATACCGAGAGGCTCATTAAACTTCAGGTTGCCAGCAACCCATTTCGCCCACTCATGTGTTGACCAGAAGCTGGAGAGTACAACCGGGAATTGCAGTAGAGAAACAGCGAAAATGACAGGAATAACGCCAGCTGCGTTAATCTTCAGCGGAATATGCGTATTCTGTCCACCATACATCTTGTTGCCGACTACGCGTTTGGCATATTGCACAGGAATCTTACGAATCCCTTGCTGTACGAAGATTACTCCAACAATAATCGCCGCAACCAAGATCAACACGATAACGACTTTAAGAATATTAAGGAACATCTGATCCGGCTGTATAAAGCTGGACTGAGCCGTAGCCGTGATATGTCCCGGTATGGCAGCGACGATTCCCGCAAAAATCAGGATCGAAATCCCGTTTCCTATTCCCTTTTCCGTGATCTGCTCACCCAGCCACATCAGAAACGATGTACCCGCAGTCAAAATGATCGCGATAAGCAGATAATCCGCAAAGGTTGCATTCGGGATCATCTCAGTGCTGTAGATCCGGTTGAATCCGATTGAAGTCGCAAACGCTTGAATCAGACCGAGCACTACTGTGCCGTAACGGGTGACTTGCGCCAGCTGCTTTTTCCCGTGCTCCCCTTGTTTAGCCCATTCGGCAAACTTAGGGATAACATCCATCGAAAGCAATTGCACGATGATCGATGCGGTAATGTACGGGTAAATACTAATCGCAAAAATCGAGAAGTTTTTGAGCGCTCCGCCCGAGAAGGTGTTCAGAAGACCCATCAAAGCGTCACCGCTTTGATTTGTTGTTTCCAGTACTTCTTTGTTCACACCAGGAACCGGTACAAACGAACCGAGTCGGTAGATGATCAGAACGAACAGGGTAAACAGGATCTTTTTGCGCAAATCTTCAATATGCCATATATTCTTAAGCGTCTTGAACATTAGATCACCTCGGTTTTACCGCCGGCAGCCTCGATTTTCTCTACCGCAGATTGAGAGAACTTATTTGCTTGTACAGTCAATTTAACAGCTAGTTCGCCGTTACCGAGAATCTTAATGCCGCTTTTGGAATTCTTGACAACACCAGTTTCAATCAGCAACTGTGGAGTCACTTCAGTTCCTTCAGCAAAGCTATTCAGATCTTCCAGGTTCACAATCGCATACTCTTTACGGGTAGGATTGATGAAACCACGTTTAGGCAGACGACGATAGAGTGGGTTTTGTCCACCCTCGAAGCCGGGACGAACACCACCGCCGGAACGGGAGTTTTGACCCTTATGACCGCGACCGGAAGTTTTTCCGTTACCGCTACTAGGTCCGCGACCAACGCGATTGCGTTCTTTGCGGGAGCCCGGAGCTGGAGCAAGTTCATGTAACTTCATCGTTTGCACCTCCTTATGTTTGTTAATTTATGCGAGGCGTTTAGCCTTCGATTTCTGTAACGGACAGCAAGTGGCTCACTTTGTTGATCATTCCGCGAATTGCAGGAGTGTCATTGTGAACCACGGACGAGTTAGTCTTACGCAGGCCGAGCGTCTTAACAGTAACACGTTGTGTTTCTGGACGTCCAATTACGCTGCGTACGAGGGTAATTTGCAATTTTGCCATTGACGTTCCCCTCCTTAACCGCGCAATTCTTCGACAGATTTGCCGCGAAGTTTCGCGACCTCTTCAATGCGTTTCAGACGGGAAAGACCCTCTAAAGTTGCATTGACCATGTTCATGGAATTCGAAGAACCCAAAGATTTTGTCAAGATGTCGCCAACGCCTGCCAATTCCAATACCGCACGAACTGGACCGCCGGCAATAACGCCAGTACCTTCCGATGCTGGTTTCAGCAGCACGCGTCCTGCGCCGAAATGTCCAGTAACCAGATGGGGAATCGAAGTTCCTACGATTGGAATGTGAATCAGGTTTTTCTTGGCGTCTTCAATGCCTTTACGGATGGCATCCGGAACTTCGCCGGCTTTACCGATACCAGCACCAACGTAGCCGTTGCCATCGCCCACAACAACAAGTGCACTAAAGCTGAAACGGCGTCCGCCTTTTACAACTTTTGCTACACGGTTAATGTGTACAACTCTTTCTGTCAGCTCTAAACTGTTCGGATCTACACGCAAGTCGTTAACCTCCTTTTAAGAAATATTCTAGAATTCAAGACCAGCTTCGCGAGCTGCATCAGCCAAAGCCTGAATTCGTCCATGGTACAAGTATCCACCGCGGTCAAATACAACCACTGCATAACCCTTAGCTTTAGCACGCTCAGCGATCAGTTGACCTACTTTGCTTGCAGCTTCAACGCTGCCGCCATTGCCGATTGTAGCGCTCAGATCCTTATCAAGTGTCGAGGCAGATACGATTGTAACGCCTGTCACGTCATCGATCAATTGAGCGTAGATGTGTTTCGAAGAACGGAACACGTTCAAACGTGGACGCTCAGTAGTTCCCTGGATTTTTTTACGAACACGCAGGTGTCTTTTGAGACGAGCCTTGTTTTTATCCTCTTTTGTAATCATGACTTCCCTTTCACTCCCTTCAGTTTGCCGTAAACAGCTTCACTTTAAGATGCACGGGGTATCTTACAATGAAGAGTAAGCCGATTATTTCTTCTTACCGGCTTTACCTTCCTTGCGGATGATACGCTCGCCTTCATATTTGATACCTTTACCTTTATACGGTTCTGGTTCACGTACGGAACGGATTTTGGCAGCATACGCGCCAACGCGTTCTTTATCGATACCTTTAACGATGATCTTCGTGTTCGCAGGAACTTCGAACTCGATGCCCGCTTCCGGTGTAATTTCAACCGGGTGGGAGTAACCAACGTTCAGAACGATTTTATCTCCGGATTTGCTTGCACGATATCCGACCCCAACCAGCTCCAGAGATTTCGAGAAACCTTCAGTCACACCGCTCACCATGTTGTTGACAACGGAGCGGGTTGTGCCGTGAAGTGAACGATGCAATTTGTTGTCCGACGGGCGGACAACGGTGATTTCGTTATTTTCAACTGTAACCTTCATGTCTTTATGAAGCTCACGAGTCAAAGTGCCCTTAGGACCTTTTACTGTAATAACGGCGTTGTCCAAAGTGACATCTACACCGCTAGGTACTGCGATTGGTTTGCGACCAATACGAGACATGTGTTGCACCTCCTTATCTTGTGACGTTTATTACCAAATGTAGCAGACAACTTCTCCGCCCGATTTTGATTGACGAGCTTCTTTGTCGGTCATAACTCCCTTAGATGTGGAGATAATCGCGATTCCTAGGCCGCCGAGTACACGAGGCACTTCATTGCTCTTCGTGTAAACGCGAAGGCCTGGTTTACTGATTCTTTTCAGACCAGAGATAACGCGCTCTTGGTTAGGGCCGTATTTCAAGAAGATACGGATAATCCCTTGTTTGCTATCTTCAACGAATTCCGCATCACGGATGAAACCTTCACGCTTCAAGATGTCCGCGATTTGTTTTTTCATAGTAGAAGCAGGCATTTCTACTGTCTCGTGACGCACAGTGTTGGCGTTACGAATACGAGTAAGCATATCTGCAATAGGATCAGACATAGTCATGTGTGTAAACCTCCTTCCCGTTTATAAACTTCTTACCAACTTGCTTTTTTCACGCCAGGGATCTGGCCTTTATAAGCTAACTCACGGAAACAAATTCTGCAAATTTTGAACTTTTGCAGTACCGAATGTGGACGACCGCAACGCTCACAACGTGTATATGCACGTACTTTGAACTTAGGCTCGCGTTGTTGTTTAACTTTCATCGAAGTTTTTGCCACTTTAGCCTGACACCTCCTAAACAGTTTCGGAGAAATGGATGATTCTTACTTAGCGAAAGGCATTCCCAGCTGATTCAGCAGCTCACGGGATTCCTCATCCGTCTTTGCAGTCGTTACGATAACGATGTCCATACCGCGGACCTTATCCACTTTGTCATACTCGATTTCTGGGAAGATCAGTTGTTCTTTAAGACCAAGCGTGTAGTTACCACGGCCGTCAAAGGCTTTAGTGGAAACACCGCGGAAGTCACGTACGCGTGGAAGCGTTACGTTGAACAATTTGTCCAGGAAGTAATACATACGCTCGCCGCGCAGTGTTACTTTAACCCCAATCGGCATATTTTCGCGCAGTTTGAAACCGGCGATGGATTTTTTAGCTTTAGTGATTACTGGCTTTTGACCAGCGATCAGTTGCAAGTCATTAACTGCAGCATCAAGTACTTTGGAGTTCTGAACAGCGTCACCCACACCCATGTTGATGACAACCTTCTCGATCTTAGGTACTTGCATAACAGTTGTATAGTTAAACTTCTGCATCAGAGCAGGTGTTATTTCATTCAAATAACGTTCTTTCATTCTTGCTGCCATGAAGATTTACCTCCTTTCTTTAGGACTGTATTAGTCGATAATCTCTCCGGATCTCTTTGCTACCCGAACCTTCTTACCGTTATCGAGTACTTTGTAACCGATACGAGTAACTTTACCGCTCTTCGGATCAATGTGCATTACGTTGGACACATGAATCGAAGCTTCTTGTTCGATGATTCCGCCTTGCGGATTCAACTGGTTAGGCTTCTGGTGTTTTTTCACCATGTTCACGCCTTCTACCAGAACGCGGTTTTCACGAGGATAAGCAGCGATGACACGGCCTTTTTTACCTTTGTCTTTCCCGCTGATCACAAGTACCACATCATCTTTCTTCACATGCAGTTTATTGTTATGGGATTCCAGAACTTTTTTCACTCTAGGCATTTATTACACCTCCTATGACTAACCTTCTCAGAACTTCACGTTACTTTAGGGGTAACTTTTTTAGATTACTTCCGGTGCCAAGGAAACGATCTTCATGTAGTCTTTATCGCGAAGTTCGCGAGCAACTGGTCCGAAGATACGTGTTCCGCGCGGGCTTCTGTCGTCTTTAACAACAACAGCTGCATTTTCGTCGAATGCGATGTAAGAACCGTCTTTACGGCGTACAGAACGTTTAGTACGAACAACCACCGCTTTAACAACATCACCCTTTTTGACAACGCCGCCTGGTGTTGCTTGTTTAACGGAACAAACGATCAGATCACCGATTGCTGCTGTACGGCGTCCAGTACCACCCAGTACGCGGATACACATCAGTTCCTTCGCACCAGAGTTATCAGCCACATGCAAACGTGTAAATGGTTGAATCATTATTAATTTCCTCCTTCCGGAAAGGCTCTGCTCATTATCTTAGATGATAACCGCTTTTTCAACCACTTCAACAAGTCTCCAACGTTTGTCTTTAGACAAAGGACGAGTTTCCATGATTTTTACAGTATCACCGATTTTAGCAACGTTTTCCTCATCATGTGCTTTGAATTTATTCGTAGACTTGATGCGTTTGTGATACAAATTGTGTTTCTTATAGGTTTCAACAGCAATTACGATGGTTTTATCCATTTTGTCGCTGACTACTTTACCGATCAGCACCTTACGTGCATTACGTTCTTCGCTCATAGTTAGCCTCCTTCCTGATTACGGATCATTAATCCGCCCTCACTTAGCTGATCCCGAGTACTCTTTGATGGATAACGGTTTTAGCACGAGCTATTTCCTTACGCACATCACGAATCCGAGTCGGGTTATCCAATTGGCCAGTTGCCAATTGAAAACGGAGATTGAAAAGTTCTTCTTTGAATCCTGCGATCTTTTGTTCAATCTCGGCAGTGGTTAAGTTGCGAAGTTCATTAGCTTTCATTTGCTTCACCACCCAATTCTTCACGTTTCACAAACTTAGTCTTGATAGGCAGCTTGTGAGCGGCAAGACGCATCGCTTCACGAGCGATTTCTTCCGACACGCCTCCGAGTTCGAACATAATCTTGCCCGGTTTAACTACGGCTACCCATTTCTCAACGTTACCTTTACCACTACCCATACGAACCTCAAGAGGTTTTTGAGTAATAGGCTTATCTGGGAAAATCTTGATCCAAACTTGACCGCCACGTTTGATGTAACGTGTCATTGCGATACGGGCAGCTTCAATCTGACGGTTAGTGATCCAAGACGGCTCCAAAGCTTGCAAGCCGAATTCGCCGAAGTTCAATTCGGTACCGCCTTTTGCCATACCCTTCATGTGACCGCGTTGTTGCTTGCGGTGTTTAACGCGTTTTGGTACCAACATGATTAGTTGCCTCCTTCCTGAGCAGCTTGTTTCTTAGCTGGGGGAAGAACTTCTCCACGGTAGATCCATACTTTTACACCGATACGGCCGTAAGTAGTATGTGCTTCAGCCGTTCCGTAATCGATATCGGCACGAAGCGTATGAAGTGGAACTGTTCCTTCGCTATAACCTTCTGAACGGGCAATCTCAGCGCCGCCAAGACGTCCGCCAACTTGAGTTTTAATTCCCTTTGCACCGGAACGCATAGTTCTTTGAATCGCTTGTTTCAGAGCACGACGGAACGATACACGACGTTCCAATTGTTGTGCAATGCTTTCAGCAACAAGAATTGCATCCAGTTCAGGGTGCTTAATTTCGTTGATGTTGATGTGAACCTTTTTGCCACCAGCGATAGTTGTAACTGCGCTGCGAAGTACTTCTACTTCTGCTCCGCCTTTACCAATTACCATACCTGGTTTAGCAGTGTGAATTGTAACGTTCACGCGGCTTGCCGCTCTTTCGATCTCGATGCGGGAAACAGCGGAATCCTTCAACTTACCTTTAAGGTATTCCCGGATTTTGACGTCTTCCATTAAAAGAGTACCGAAATCTTTGCCTGCATACCATTTAGATTCCCAATCGCGAATAATACCGACTCGGAGTCCGACTGGATTTACCTTTTGACCCACGTGTTATCCCTCCTTATTTCTCAGATACCACCAAAGTAATGTGGCTGGTACGTTTATTGATCCGACTTGCACGGCCCATGGCGCGTGGACGGAAACGCTTCATCGTAGGACCCTGGTTAACGAAAACTTCGCTAACGAACAAACTGTTCACGTCCATAGAGTAGTTATGCTCAGCATTGGCGATCGCCGAGTTAAGCAACTTCTCAACTACTGGAGAAGCGGATTTTGGAGTGTGGCGAAGAATTGCAATTGCTTCCCCCACTTGCTTGCCGCGAATCAAGTCAACAACCAGTTTCGCTTTGCGAGCGGAAATCCGCACCGATCTTGCATGTGCTTTTGCTTCCATTGTTTTCCCTCCTCTCAAACGAAGACCTTAATTATCTTCTTGTTTTCTTATCGTCACCCGCGTGGCCTTTGTAAGTACGTGTTGGCGCGAACTCGCCCAACTTGTGACCTACCATATCTTCCGTTACGTATACTGGCACGTGTTTACGGCCGTCATATACACCAAACGTATGTCCGATAAACTGAGGGAAAATGGTTGAGCGACGGGACCAGGTTTTAACAACGACCTTCTTATCTGCCGCGTTCAATTCCTCAACTTTTTTCAGCAGGTAGCCATCGATGAACGGCCCCTTCTTTAAACTGCGACCCATGTATGAATCCTCCCTTCATCCGGTTCTTCAAACCGCGAATCGACGCTTCGCGTTAATCTAACTTGCCAGAAGCGTCTTATTTCGTGCGGCGGCGAACGATATATTTATCAGATGCTTTGTTTTTCTTACGCGTTTTGTAGCCGAGGGTTGGTTTACCCCAAGGTGACATAGGCGATTTCCGTCCGATTGGAGCGCGGCCTTCACCACCACCGTGTGGGTGATCGTTAGGGTTCATTACAACACCGCGTACTTCAGGACGTTTGCCCAGCCAGCGACTGCGTCCGGCTTTACCAATCTTGATCAGTTCATGATCACCGTTACCTACGGATCCGATCGTTGCACGGCATACGCTGAGGATTCTGCGAACTTCACCGGAAGTCAAACGAACAGAAACGTATTTTTCTTCTTTACCCAGCAATTGAGCTTCTGTACCGGCAGCGCGTACCAACTGACCGCCTTTGCCTGGTTTAAGTTCAATGTTGTGGATAACTGTACCGACTGGAATGTTCGCCAGCGGAAGGCTGTTACCAATTTTGATGTCAGCCGCAGGGCCAGACTCAATCTTATCCCCAACTTTAAGGCCTTGAGGAGCGAGGATGTAACGTTTCTCTCCATCGGCATAGTGGATCAAAGCAATATTTGATGTACGGTTCGGGTCATACTCGATCGTAGCAACGCTACCTGGTATGCCGTCTTTTGTACGTTTGAAGTCGATGATACGGTATTTACGTTTGTGTCCGCCGCCATGGTGACGAACTGTAATTTTACCTTGGTTGTTACGTCCCGCATGTTTGAACAGCGGTGCAAGCAAAGATTTCTCTGGCTCATTTGTTGTGATTTCTTCAAACGTAGACACGGACATGTTACGTCTGGCCGGAGATGTCGGTTTGTACTTTTTGATTGGCACTGTATTCCCTCCTTACTTTACAGAGTATTATTCAACCGCTTCAAAGAATTCGAGCGGCTTGCTGTCCGGGCTGAGCTTAACGATGGCTTTTTTCCACTCTGGAGTATAACCGGAGTATTTACCATAACGCTTCAGTTTGCCAGGTACTCGCATTGTGTTCACACTAACTACTTTAACTTTGAAAATAGCCTCGACAGCTTTTTTGATTTCGGTCTTGTTAGCACGGATATCCACTTCAAAAGCGTATTTCAATTCGCTCATGTATTCGGATGTGCGTTCCGTAATCACCGGACGTTTGATAATATCACGAGGATCTTTCATTACGCGAACACCTCCTCTACCTTCAGAACTGCTTCTTTAGTGATGATCAGTTTGTCGTACGTCAGTACGTCAAGAACATTGATGCCGTCAGCCGCTACGAATTTCACCCCAGGGATGTTACGAGCGGAAAGTGCCACATTGTCATCATAGCTAGGAGCTACGATCAGGGCTTTGCTGCCTACTTTAAGATTGTTCAGAATCGCTGCGAATTCTTTCGTCTTCGGAGCATTCATTGTCAAGCTATCCAATACGATGATGTCATTCCCGAGTACTTTCGAGGACAACGCGGATTTGATGGCCAAACGGCGAACTTTCTTAGGCAGTTTCCAGGAATAGCTGCGTGGTGTTGGTCCGAAGACTACGCCGCCGCCTTTCCATTGTGGAGAACGAATGGAGCCTTGACGAGCACGACCTGTACCTTTTTGTTTCCAAGGCTTACGTCCGCCGCCACGCACTTCAGAACGTCCTTTTACTTTATGTGTACCACGACGAAGGGAAGCTCTTTGCATAAGCGCAGCTTCGTGCAGAACATGCACATTCGGTTCAATACCGAACACTGTATCGCTCAATTCAACTTCGCCAACTTCGTTACCACTAATATTATAAAGTGTTACTTTTGGCATTTCATGTTCCTCCTTTCTTCAGTAATTATTTCTTAACGGTTTGTTTAACTTTCACAAAGCTGTTTTTAGGACCTGGAATAGCGCCTTTAACCAGCAATACGTTACGTTCAACGTCTACTCTGATGATTTCAAGCTTTTGAACCGTTACGGTCGTGTGACCCATATGTCCTGGCAGGCGTTTGCCCTTTGGAACACGGTTAGCTTGGATGGAACCCATGGAACCTGGTCTTCTGTGGTAACGCGATCCGTGTGCCATTGGTCCGCGGCTTTGTCCCCAACGTTTGATAACACCTTGGAAACCTTTACCCTTAGATGTACCTGTTACGTCAACAAATTCGCCTTCAGCGAAGATATCAGCCTTCAGCTCTTGTCCAACCTCGAGTGCCCCGAGGTCAACACCGCGAATTTCGCGAACGTAGCGCTTAGGTGTTGCATTTGCCTTTTTGGCGTGACCCTGTTCAGGCTTGTTGGAGCGACTTTCCTTCTTGTCGGAAAAGCCCAACTGCACTGCTTCATATCCGTCGATATTCAGGTCTTTCTTTTGCAGTACCACACAAGGACCAGCTTCGATAACCGTAACCGCGATTACGTTACCTTCTGGAGTAAACACTTGAGTCATACCGAGTTTTTTTCCTAAGATACCTTTCAATGTTGACACCTCTTTTCTTTTCCTAGTTGCTTTAATAGATAGTATTACAATTTGATTTCGATATCTACACCGGACGGTAGATCCAAGCGCATCAAGGCATCCACAGTTTGTGGTGTTGGGTTCACAATATCGATCAAACGTTTGTGAGTCCGTTGTTCAAACTGTTCACGGGAATCCTTGTACTTGTGTACCGCACGGAGAATAGTAATGATTTGCTTCTCAGTTGGCAGCGGGATCGGCCCGGATACACCAGCACCCGAACGTTTTGCTGTTTCAACGATTTTCTCTGCGGATTGATCAAGAATTCTGTGGTCGTATGCTTTCAAGCGGATACGAATTTTTTGCTTTGCCATTTTAGTCCCTCCTTCTATCGCCCAATTTATTATCGGACATACTCCGTGAAAATTTTCTGACGTCGACCTCATGGCAAAGGGGCCGGGTGTGTCAGTAACCTCTCACATCATCGCAACGTCTCAGAACAACATTTATTATTATATATAATAGGCGGACACTTTGCAAGCGAAAATACAAAACAACTCATGATTTTTTTCACAAGTTGTTTTCTTTCTATATATATGGCACATATGTAGTCGTTCCTAATTAAAGACCTTCTGTAGCTGAACGGAAATACTCCGCTGAGGCGGTAGATTGTGCTGTTGTAGAGCCGATTCCTTCGATAGTTTTAATCAACACTCTTATCTCTTGTTCTACGGTCACAATTTCCTGGGTGCTGGTCTGCATGGAATCCACGATTTCACTAAACAGCCGGCTGGTCTCAACCGATTGATGTTTACCGCTCTTAGTCAGTTCCTGTACCTTGCGGATCTCTTCAACAACCTGAGAGATCAGCCTCCCTGATAGATCGGTTAGCTCGCCGATGCGTACAACTGTATTCTTGGTATCCTCGGCTAGCCGGTTGACCTCCTGCGCAACTACGCTGAAGCCTCTACCATGCTCTCCAGCCCTCGCAGCTTCTATAGTAGCATTGAGTGAAAGAATTTTGGTCTGATCAGCAATTTCCTGAACTGCTGCAACAATCTTCTGGATCTGCCGAGATGAGCTGGTTGGTTCATTCACAGACCGTTCCATTTCATTGGTGCTTTCATAAATCAGATGGATTTGACCGGTAAGGCTGTCCAAGTGCTCATGCCCGTCCCTAGCCATCCCCTGAGACTCCTTAGCCGAATTTGCAGTTCGTTGGAACGTACTACTCACTTCGTTACTGCTTGCCACCAGCTGCTCTACAGCAGCGTTAGTATCCATGCTGAGATCTACTAGCTCACCGCTGAATTCCGCAATTTTTTGCTTCAGTTCATTTTTTACGATTAAGTACTGTTCTTCCTTCTCTCTAGTATTTTCCTTTTCATACGCTTCTAGTACCAGCTGTTGCTCCAAATTCAGCAGTTTGGTTATGGTCTGAACCACTTTTAAGGTCTCGTTTTTTTTCAGGTATTGATTATATACAGCTGTAATAAATACATTTTGCAGGTTTTGAAAAGCCGACAAATACCATTTTGGATCCAGTCCGACCCTCTTATGTATCTTCGCAATGCTGAGACGTTTGGCAATGTAATGTTCATCAACGTTTCCATCGAAGATTTCAATAATATGCTGCTTTAAAGTCTTTTTTAACCGTTCAATACTGCTGTGTTCAAGAATAATCGCTTCCAGTTTACCGACTCCAAGCACCGTCTTGTAAAACTGGTCGGTTATGATGTCGATATCTCTTTCCACAACCGGTTTCAATAGACGCAGAAGCGTAAGATCTTCCTCAGTTAAGTCAATCATTTGCATCTGTTCATTGAGTTCCTCATGCCCGGCAAGGGTATGAAAAGACTGCGTGGCAGTGGGTATAAGATTCTTGCTGTCCATTGAGTGAACTTTGGGAGATTCCTCGCTTGTTATACGTGATGTTAAACCATGTATAAAGAAAAAGGACATCTCCCCATACTTCCACTCTCCCTGAATTTCCTGAAAATAACATCGCTGATATAGAAATATTTTACTCTATGGATAGAATAATTGTATAGAATTATAAGTAATACTTTGTTGAATAATGTTGAAAAATAAGTTATTAGAACCGTTATTTTGTCGTATATTGACGTTTCTTGATTCTATTCTTTCATTTCTGCCATTTGATTCAGTGCTTTTAGATCTAAAATGTCTACCGTTCTCTTACGGACCGTGATAATCCCCATACTTTCCAGATAATTCAGCTTGCGGCTAAGTGTTTCGGCAGTGGCTCCAATCATAGCGGCGAACTCTTTTTTGGCAGCCGGCAAATCAATGCTGTTACCTTGTACACGGGAGGAATCCTCCGATTGATTCCTGTTATGCAGATAAAGCAGCAACCGGGCGAGGCGTTTTTCTACATCATATATATGCATTGCACCAGCCAGCTCTTCGGCTTGATGCAACTGTTCGCTCATTGACATTAAAAAGCTGAATGCAAGCGCCGCGTTGTTCTCCAATAAAGGAACAAATTGTTTGCGGTGCATCCGGCATACACTTCCACTCTCTACAACTTCGGCTGTTACATAATTTTGTTTGTGGTGCAGCAAAGCAAACTGTCCGAAATAGTCGCCGGGGAACAGGAATCGGAGGATATGCTGCTTGCCTTCTTTATTGCTCTGCGTGAGCTTAATGAGGCCACTCTTCACTACAAAAAGTGAATCTGACTCTTCTCCCTCTCTGAATACAAGACTTCCCTTAGCATAATGGCTCGATTCTACTATCGCTTCTACCATTATCAATTCTTCATCTGATAGATTCTTGAATACGGGCACCTGGGAAACACAAGAATGAGAATTGCATACTGTGCATTCCATTCACTCACCATCCTTTCTGCTGTTCTCACCATAACAAGGATCCTAGAGCTGCCCAGTGACTGCCCTCACAACTTTTTTTAAAAAACTTGATCTGCATCAAGGAATATATTATCAATATCCGTCACAATAGGTCCTATAGAGAGATCTAAAGGAGATGGAGTATCTATGCTGCAATATACCTTCGAAGATATGAAAAGTATGGACAGATCTGTGCTTGGCAACATGGTTCCGCTTGAATTATTCCGCACCATCCGCCTTATCGGAATGAACCAGGGTCTCCCCCTTGGCGGTAAAGGAACTACACTTACTGTGGGCCGAAAAATCGGTGAGAGTCTACCAGTGAACACACTCGAGGAGTTACTACAACTATTCGAGGATTTGAAAATAGGGATTCCACGCATCCTGCATGAGGATGACCGCAAGATCAACATCGCGGTGGAGGACTGCTTTTGTAAAGGTCTCCCGACGCTGGAGGAAGAGAAGCTGATTTGTGATTTGGAAGGAGCTATCCTGGAAGGGGCTTTATCCAAAATCATGGGAAGACGGATATCCGTCAGAGAAATAAAATGCAATGCTGCAGGTCATGAGCATTGTGAGTATGAAGTTAAACTTTAAAACAACAATAAAAACGAAGGTTGGGATTAATGATGGAGAAAAAGACATTAGTAGAGGCAATTCAATATCAGGAGGAACGGTTTACGAAGAAAATCCTATTTCAAAAAGGTGATAGTGTAATGTTTATGCTTAATTTCATGCCAGGCCAACAGCTTCCAGCGCATAAGCATCCCGGAGCAGATGTATTCATCCTTGCTCTGAAGGGAAACGGCATCATTAATGTTAACGATGTAGAGCAGGATCTAGCTGAAGGTGATGTTATCCACCTCGCCGGTGATGAATCCTTTTCCTACCGTAACAATGGTCATCAACCTGCAAGTTTGCATGTGGTAATATCCAAAGTTCCAGGCCCAGCGTACACCCAAGAAATTTCCTAATCGTTTCTTTTGAATTCAACTCTATTTCCGCGTTTTTATAAGGAAATAGAGTTTTTTGTATGCAAAAAAACAGGGAGTCTTCCGGAGAAGAATCCCTGCCTTTATGGTTCAGCACTATCCTAACGGATAGAACCGAATTATTTTTGGATGGAAGCTACGCTACCTGCTCCAACTGTACGTCCGCCTTCGCGAATGGAGAATTTAGTACCTTCTTCAATAGCGATTGGGGAGATCAGGGAAACAGTTACTGTGATGTTGTCACCAGGCATAACCATTTCAGTACCTTCTGGCAGGTTGATGATGCCAGTTACGTCAGTTGTACGGAAGTAGAACTGTGGACGGTAACCAGTGAAGAATGGTTTGTGACGTCCGCCTTCTTCTTTAGTCAGAACGTAGATCTGAGCAGTGAACTCAGTGTGTGGTTTAACGGAGTTCGGCTTAGCAATTACTTGGCCGCGCTCGATCATGTTACGGTCAACACCACGCAGAAGTGCGCCGATGTTGTCGCCTGCTTGAGCGGAATCCAGCAATTTACGGAACATTTCTACGCCCGTAACTACGGATTTCTTAGTTTCTTCATGAATACCAACGATTTCGATTTCTTCTCCGACTTTAACTGTTCCGCGTTCTACGCGACCAGTTGCCACAGTACCGCGGCCAGTAATGGAGAATACATCTTCGACAGGCATCAAGAAAGGCTTGTCAGTTTGACGTTCTGGAAGCGGAATGTACGTATCAATCGTTTCGAACATCTCAACGATTTTTTGTGCATACTCGCCATCAGGGTTTTGAAGAGCTTCACGAGCAGATCCACGGATGATTGGAGTATCATCGCCTGGGAAGTCATATTCGCTCAGCAAGTCGCGAACTTCCATTTCAACCAGTTCAAGCAACTCTTCGTCTTCAACCATGTCGCATTTGTTCAAGAATACAACGATGTAAGGAACGCCTACTTGACGGGACAGCAGGATGTGTTCGCGAGTTTGTGGCATAGGGCCGTCAGCTGCGGATACAACCAGGATAGCTCCGTCCATTTGCGCTGCGCCAGTGATCATGTTTTTAACATAGTCGGCGTGACCAGGGCAGTCTACGTGTGCGTAGTGACGGTTAGGAGTTTCATATTCAACGTGAGCTGTGGAGATAGTGATACCACGTTCGCGTTCTTCAGGAGCCTTATCGATTTGGTCGAATGCTACAGCAGCGCCACCGTATTTTTTGGACAATACAGTAGTGATTGCAGCAGTCAGAGTTGTTTTACCATGGTCGACGTGACCAATAGTACCGATGTTAACGTGTGGTTTGTTACGTTCAAACTTTGCCTTTGCCATTTGAACAGTTCCTCCTTATTGTGGGGTTCCTTATATTTGAGCCGCCGGGCTAATTGCTTATCTAGGATGACTGATCGGTTGTACCCGGACAGCAAGTTAAAACAGTTAATTATTCTCCGCCTTTGTTCTTAGCAACGATCTCTTCCGCAATGGATTTAGGAACTTCTTCATAGTGAGAAAGCTCCATGGAGAATACGCCGCGTCCTTGAGTACCTGAACGGAGTGTTGTGGAGTATCCGAACATTTCGGAAAGAGGCACCTTCGCACGGATAATTTGCGCTCCACCACGGGAATCCATACCTTCGATCCGACCGCGACGGGAGTTCAGCATACCCATTACATCACCCATATATTCCTCAGGAACAGTTACTTCCACTTTCATGATTGGCTCAAGCAGGACAGGCTTACACTTGTCTTTAGCTGCTTTGAGTGCCATCGATCCGGCAATTTTGAACGCCATTTCGTTGGAGTCAACATCATGATAAGAACCATCAACGATGGTAGCCTTAACGTCAACAAGCGGGAAGCCTGCGATAACGCCGTTTTTCATTTGCTCTTCAATACCGGCAAGTGCAGGAGCGATATACTCTCTAGGAACAGAGCCACCGACTACTTTACTTTCGAACTTGCTGCCAGTACCCGGCTCGAGAGGTTCAAATTCAACCCATACGTGACCGTACTGACCGCGACCGCCGGATTGGCGAACGAATTTACCTTCGACACGAGCTGGTGCTTTGAATGTTTCGCGGTAAGCAACCTGTGGTTTACCCACATTGGTTTCTACTTTGAATTCGCGGCGCATACGGTCGATGATAATATCAAGGTGAAGCTCACCCATACCTGCCAGGATTGTTTGACCTGTTTCTTCATCAGTGTGAGCACGAAGAGTTGGATCCTCTTCAGTCAACTTACCGAGAGCAACACCCAGTTTATCTTGGTCAGCTTTGGTTTTTGGTTCAACTGCGATTTCGATAACCGGATCAGGGAAGTTCATGGACTCCAGAATAACCGGATGTTTCTCATCACAAAGTGTATCGCCAGTACTTGTGTCCTTCAGACCAACGGCTGCCGCAATATCACCAGCGTAAACGATGGAGATTTCTTGGCGGCTGTTCGCATGCATTTGCAGGATACGGCCGATACGCTCGCGTTTGTTCTTAGTAGCGTTAACTACATAAGAACCGGATTCCAGAACACCGGAATACACGCGGAAGAACGTGAGTTTACCCACATAAGGGTCTGTCATGATTTTAAATGCCAGTGCTGAGAATGGTTCTTCGTCCGAAGAGTGGCGAACCGCTTCAGTTCCGTCATCCAGATGACCTTGAATAGCCGGTACATCCAGTGGGGATGGCAGGTAATCAACGACAGCGTCCATCATAAGTTGGACACCTTTGTTACGGTAGGAGGATCCGACAATTACAGGGAAGATCTTAACTTCTACAACGCCTTTGCGCAGAGCAGCTTTGATCTCATCAACTGAAATTTCTTCGCCTTCCAGGTACTTCATAGTCAGATCTTCGTCAAGTTCTGCTACTTTCTCGATTAACTCAAGACGCAGCCCCTCAACTTGTTCCAGATATTCAGCCGGAATGTCCGTTACTTCGATATTTTGGCCCAGATCGTCTTTAAACATATGAGCTTTTTGCTCAACCAGGTCAATAATACCAATGAAGTCGTTTTCGGCACCAATTGGCAGTTGAATAGCAACTGCATTGGCTTGCAAGCGATCACGCATGCTGTCGATAACGTTTAGGAAATCCGCACCGATGATATCCATTTTATTTACATATGCGATCCGGGGAACGCCATAACGGTCAGCCTGTCTCCATACGGTTTCAGACTGAGGCTCAACGCCCTCTTTCGCACTGAAAACGCCTACTGCCCCATCCAATACACGAAGGGAACGTTCAACTTCAACTGTGAAGTCAACGTGTCCAGGGGTATCAATGATATTGATGCGGTGACCTTTCCATGCAGCAGTTGTAGCAGCGGAAGTAATAGTGATTCCGCGCTCCTGTTCTTGCTCCATCCAGTCCATTGTAGCAGCACCCTCGTGAACTTCACCGATTTTGTGCGTACGGCCTGTATAGAATAGAATCCGCTCAGTGGTAGTAGTCTTACCAGCATCAATATGCGCCATGATCCCGATGTTACGTGTATTTTTTAAGGAGAACTCTCTTGCCATGAATTGGGTCTCCCTTCAAAATATAAGTTATTTGAACGGCCTTAAATCCTACCAGCGGTAGTGAGCAAACGCTTTGTTTGCTTCAGCCATTTTGTGTGTGTCTTCACGTTTCTTAACGGAAGCGCCTGTGTTGTTGGAAGCGTCGATGATCTCAGCCGCCAAACGCTCTTCCATCGTCTTCTCACCGCGGTTGCGTGAGTAGTTTACGAGCCAGCGTAATCCCAAAGCAGTACGTCTTTCAGGTTTAACCTCGATAGGCACTTGGTAGTTAGCACCGCCGACACGACGAGCTTTAACTTCCAATACCGGCATAATATTCTTGATGGCAGCTTCGAAAACTTCCATCGGATCTTTGCCTGTGCGTTCTTGAATCAACTTGAACGAATTGTACAGAATGCTTTGAGCGACACCTCTTTTACCACCCAGCATAATACGGTTGATCAAACGAGTAACCAACTTGCTATTATACAATGGATCTGGCAATACATCTCTCTTAGTAACTGGACCTTTGCGTGGCATGGATATCCCCCTTTCTCAATGTTTGTTATTCAGATATTCTTAACTTATTTCTTTGCTTTAGGACGTTTTGCACCATACTTGGAACGAGCTTGCATACGGTTAGCAACGCCTGCTGTATCCAAAGCGCCACGAACGATGTGATAACGAACTCCTGCAAGGTCCTTAACTTTACCTCCGCGCAGCAATACAACACTGTGCTCTTGAAGGTTATGTCCAATACCCGGAATGTAAGCAGTCACCTCAAGACGGTTCGTCAAACGAACACGGGCATACTTACGAAGCGCGGAGTTTGGTTTACGTGGAGTCATTGTGCCTACACGAGTGCACACACCGCGTTTTTGCGGGGCGCTCAAATTTGTAGTCTCACGCTTGAGGGCGTTGAACCCTTTTTGAAGAGCGGGAGATTTGGATTTTTCGATTTTGGCTTGACGGCCTTTACGAACCAGTTGATTAATAGTTGGCATTGTTGTGCCACCCCCTTCCTGAAATAGTAATCTATTTACGAACATTAAGTCCACAGACCCAGGCGGTTCATAAAAAGACAAATGAAAAGTCTTTGTTGCCGAAGTGTACCCCGGTACAAAAACGCTTCTCGTGCTATTGTTTTAAGACGGCTGCCATAGCAGCACCAACTTCTATACCGCAAGCTTTGCCCAAATTCAGCATTGTGTCCACATAAGTGACCTTCACACCTTGTTTGTTACAAAGCATAACAATTCTGGAAGTAAGCCGTTGATCTCCGTCCTCTGCCACATAGACTTCTGCGGCTTGGCCCAACTCTACCGCCTTGACGGTTTGTTTGGTACCGATCTTGACCTGAGCATCCTGCAGTCCTCTATCATCAGTCATAATAAATCATTACCTCCAATGAACAAGAATAACCAGGCTACTCACGCACCTTAGACATATTAGCATTATCAGTAGATGATGTCAAGAGAATCGGCAATAAATTTATTAATATTCACAGCAGGCAGCAGCGCCACGTCTATAAATAGCCGTAGCATAATCAACTGCCCGCCATGATTATTTAACTATTCAGCAGGAACCGTTTCTAAAGCTTCTTGCGAGCTTTCGACATTCGGATCACTCAGCTTCACATTACGGTAACGATTCATGCCAGTACCTGCAGGAATCAACTTACCGATAATAACATTTTCTTTGAGTCCAAGCAACTTATCTACTTTACCCTTAATTGCAGCATCAGTCAAGACGCGGGTAGTTTCTTGGAAGGAGGCCGCAGACAGGAAGGAATCTGTCTCCAGGGATGCCTTAGTAATACCGAGCAGTACCGGTTTGGCAACTGCAGGCTCATTACCAGCAAGAATGGCTTCCTTATTCGCAGCTTCGTATTCATGAATGTCAGCAAATGCACCTGGCAAGAGATTCGTATCACCAGCATCGATAATACGGATTTTGCGCAGCATCTGCTTAATCATAACTTCAATGTGCTTATCATTGATCTCAACGCCTTGGTTACGGTATACACGCTGTACTTCTTGCAGAATGTAGTTTTGTACCCCGCGGATCCCTTTGATGCGCAGCATTTCTTTAGGGTCGATCGAACCGTCAGTCAGCTCATCGCCAGCCTCAATCTCCTGGCCTTCACTGACACGTAGACGCGAACCGTAGGTGATGGAATAAGTCTTGGATTCAGCTTCACCTTGAACCTCGATTTCGCGGCGGTCCTTGGTTTCGCGGATTTCCTTGATTACCCCGTCAATTTCACTGATTGTAGCCTGACCTTTAGGGTTACGGGCTTCAAACAACTCCTGGATACGCGGCAAACCTTGCGTGATGTCATCACCGGCAACACCCCCGGTATGGAACGTACGCATTGTAAGCTGGGTTCCCGGCTCACCGATGGATTGTGCCGCGATGATACCGACAGCTTCACCGATTTCCACGAACTTACCTGTTGCCAGGTTACGTCCGTAGCATTTCTTGCATACACCGTGACGCGCACGGCAGCTCAGCACAGAACGGATCTGCAGTTTGGTCACACCAGCGTTAACAATCGCCTCAGCTTTGTCGGAGTCAATCAGATCGTTGCGGTTAACGAGGATTTCCTTCGTTTCCGGATGACGTACAGTTTCAAAGGAGTAGCGGCCTTCAATACGGTCGTACAAATCTTCGATAACTTCCTTGCCATCTTGAATACGGCTGACGGTGAAGCCTTTATCGGTACCACAGTCTTCTTCACGGACAATAACGTCTTGGGCAACGTCAACGAGACGACGGGTCAAGTATCCGGAGTCGGCTGTACGCAGCGCTGTATCGGCCAGACCTTTACGCGCTCCGTGAGTGGAGATAAAGTACTCGAGGACGGTCAGACCTTCACGGAAGTTCGCCTTGATTGGCAATTCGAAAATCCGTCCCGATGGTGTAGCCATCAGTCCGCGCATACCACCCAGCTGGGTAATCTGCGATTTGTTACCACGCGCTTTGGAGTCAACCATGAGCATGATGGAATTGAAACGGTCCATCGATTTCAACAGCACATTGGTAAGATCATCCTTCGTCTTCGACCAGATCTCAATAACACGGTCATACCGTTCGTCATTGGTGATCAGACCACGGCGATATTGGTTGGCAACCACATCGACCTTAGCCTCGGACTCTTTCAGGATTGTAGCTTTTTCCTCCGGCACGATAACGTCCGATACGGCAACCGTAACACCGGAACGTGTGGAGTACGTAAAGCCGAGTTGCTTGATTCTATCCAAAATCACAGACGTTTTGGTCGTGTGATAGGTTTCGAAGCAGCGGGCAATAATCAGACCCAGGTATTCCTTACCTACAGCACTTGCTTCCGGAGCATCCATAATCAGCTCACGGATGTCCGCGCCTTTTTCATAGATAAAGTATTTCTCTGGTGTGCCTTGCAGCAGGTTTGTTTTGGTCGCTTCATTGATATAAGGGAAGCTGCTAGGATAGATCTCGTTAAAGATGATCTTTCCGACCGTAGTAATCAGCATTGCGCCTTGTTGCTGTTCTGTAAAGCAGGTTTTACCCAGAGCCTTAACAGGAATAGCTACACGGGCGTGCAGACCTGCGGTTCCACGCTGGTAAGCTGAAACAGCTTCGTTCACGGTGCGCAGAATCATACCCGTACCCTTTTCTTCCTTGTTGTCCATAGTCAGGTAGAACGTACCGAGGACCATATCCTGGGAAGGGGTAACAACCGGTTTGCCGTCCTTAGGGTTCAGGATGTTACCGGAGGCCAGCATGAGCAGACGTGCTTCCGCTTGAGCTTCTGCAGACAGAGGAACGTGCACCGCCATTTGGTCACCGTCAAAGTCGGCATTGTAAGCCGTACATACGAGCGGGTGAAGACGGATAGCATGACCTTCTACCAGAATCGGTTCAAACGCTTGAATACCGAGACGGTGAAGTGTAGGGGCACGGTTCAGCAGAACCGGATGCTCTCTGATTACTTCTTCAAGCACATCCCATACTTCAGGACTTACACGCTCAACTTTACGTTTTGCGCTCTTGATGTTATGGGCCAAGCCCTTGTTCACCAATTCTTTCATAACAAACGGTTTGAAGAGTTCAAGCGCCATTTTCTTTGGAAGTCCGCATTGGTACATTTTGAGATACGGTCCTACAACGATAACGGAACGTCCGGAATAGTCAACCCGTTTACCGAGCAAGTTCTGACGGAAACGTCCTTGTTTACCTTTCAGCATATGGCTGAGCGATTTGAGCGGACGGTTACCAGGACCCGTTACAGGGCGGCCGCGACGGCCGTTGTCGATAAGTGCATCGACAGCTTCCTGAAGCATCCGTTTCTCATTCTGCACGATAATATCAGGAGCACCCAGATCAAGCAGTCTTTTCAGACGGTTGTTCCGGTTGATTACGCGACGATAGAGATCGTTAAGGTCAGACGTAGCAAAACGGCCACCATCCAACTGAACCATCGGGCGAAGCTCCGGAGGAATAACCGGAAGCACATCCATGATCATCCAATCAGGCTTGTTGCCGGAGTTGCGGAACGCTTCAATAACTTCCAGACGTTTGATCGCCCGGTTGCGGCGTTGGCCTTGGGCGGTGCGAAGCTCTTCCTTGAGGAATTCCAATTCCTTCTCGATGTCGATATCCTGAAGCAGCTTCTTCACAGCTTCGGCACCCATGCCGGCTTGGAAACCGTAGCCGTATTTCTCACGGTAGCTGCGGTATTCTTTCTCGGACAGCAGTTGTTTCTTCTCCAGCGGTGTTTCACCTGGATCGGTTACAACATAAGATGCAAAGTAGATGATCTCTTCAAGCGATCTCGGAGACATATCGAGGGCCAGACCCATACGGCTTGGAATACCTTTGAAATACCAGATATGAGATACAGGAGCCGCCAGTTCAATGTGGCCCATACGTTCGCGGCGAACTTTAGCGCGGGTAACTTCCACGCCGCAACGGTCGCACACTACGCCCTTATAACGGACACGTTTGTATTTACCACAGTGACATTCCCAGTCTTTTTGCGGTCCGAAGATACGTTCGCAGAAAAGACCTTCTTTTTCCGGCTTCAATGTACGATAGTTAATGGTTTCCGGTTTTTTTACTTCTCCGCGGGACCAAGAACGAATCTTTTCCGGAGAAGCAAGCCCGATTTTCATGAATTCAAAATTGTTAACGTCCAACAAGGAGCAACCCTCCTTAACCTATATCCTGATTTAGTACCGGAGGCCCTCCCTTGACTGTTAGATCAAAAGAGGGCACGGTCCTTTTTAAATGAAATTGATTCTTACAGTTAAATTACTCTATTCCGACTTCTGTGCCTTCTAAATTGAGGCTCAGCTTGTCGCCTGACGTCTCATCCTCATCATCCAGTTCCTTCATTTCAATTTCCTGCTCATCGCCGCTGAGGATCTTAACATCCATACCAAGCGACTGCAGTTCCTTGATGAGTACTTTGAACGATTCCGGAACACCTGGTTCTGGAACATTCTCGCCTTTGACAATGGATTCGTACGTCTTGACACGGCCAACCACGTCATCGGACTTCACAGTTAAAATCTCTTGAAGTGTATATGCAGCACCGTAAGCTTCAAGCGCCCAAACTTCCATCTCACCGAAACGCTGTCCGCCGAACTGGGCTTTACCGCCGAGTGGCTGCTGTGTAACGAGAGAGTAAGGTCCTGTGGAACGGGCATGAATCTTATCGTCAACCATGTGCGCCAGTTTGATCATGTGCATAACGCCGACAGTAACTTCACGCTCGAAGCGTTCACCTGTACGGCCGTCATAAAGCACTGTCTTACCATTACGCTGCATGCCGGCTTCTTCCATCGTATCAAACACGTCGTTCTCACGCGCTCCATCAAATACTGGAGTAGCTACGTGAATACCGAGCTGCAGGGCAGCCATACCGATATGAACTTCGAGCACCTGGCCGATGTTCATACGGGAAGGAACGCCCAGAGGGTTCAGGACAACCTGTACCGGTGTACCGTCAGGAAGGAATGGCATATCTTCTTCAGGCAGGATACGGGCAACGACACCCTTGTTACCATGACGTCCGGCCATCTTGTCACCTTCAGAAATCTTACGTTTCTGAGCGATGTAGACACGAACCAGCTGATTTACACCCGGAGGCAGCTCATCGCCGTTCTCGCGTGTAAATACTTTGACGTCAACGATAATACCGTCACTACCATGAGGAACGCGCAGCGAAGTATCGCGCACTTCGCGGGCTTTCTCACCAAAGATAGCGTGCAGCAGGCGTTCTTCGGCAGTCAGTTCAGTTACACCCTTCGGAGTAACTTTACCCACCAGAATATCACCAGCGTTGATTTCCGCACCGATGCGGATGATGCCGCGCTCATCAAGATTGCGCAACGCTTCTTCACCGACATTCGGAATATCACGAGTAATTTCTTCAGGTCCCAGCTTGGTGTCACGAGCCTCGGATTCGTATTCCTCGATATGAATCGAAGTGTATACATCTTCCTTAACCAGTTTCTCACTCAGCAGGATCGCATCCTCGTAGTTATAACCTTCCCAAGTCATGAACGCAACAACTACGTTGCGGCCAAGAGCAAGTTCGCCCATTTCCGTGGATGGTCCATCGGCCAGAATGTCGCCTTTCTTAACAATGTCGCCTCTTTTAGCCAGCGGACGTTGATTAATGCAGGTACCCTGGTTCGAACGCATAAATTTGTGTAATTTATATTTAACGATATCGCCTTTAACTTCCTTGCCTTCGACAGCTTCAACGCGGCGCAGCCAAATTTCGTTGGCCGACGAGCGTTCAATAATACCGTCATACTTGGAAACAATACATACGCCCGAATCCTTAGCGGATTTATGCTCCATTCCTGTGCCGACAAGCGGCGCTTTAGGAATTAGAAGCGGAACGGCCTGACGCTGCATGTTCGATCCCATCAGTGCGCGGTTGGAGTCATCGTTCTCAAGGAACGGAATGAGCGCCGTAGCGACCGATACAACCTGTTTCGGCGATACATCCATGTAATCCACGCGATTACTAGGCATTGTTGTAATGTTATCTGAATCTTTGTTGTAACGAACGATAACCATGTCTTCCTTGAAGGAGCCCTCTTCGTCGATCAGTACGTTAGCCTGAGCAACTACATAGTTATCTTCTTCATCGGCAGTCAGGTAATCGATCTGCTCGGTCACCTTGCCAGTCTTCGGATCCACCCAACGGTACGGCGCTTCAATAAAGCCGTATTCATTGATCCGGGCAAAGGTGGACAAGGAGTTGATCAGCCCGATATTCGGGCCTTCCGGCGTTTCAATTGGACACATACGGCCGTAGTGACTGTGATGGACGTCACGAACCTCAAAGCCCGCGCGTTCACGAGTCAGACCGCCGGGTCCGAGTGCCGATAGACGGCGTTTGTGCGTCAGTTCAGCCAGCGGGTTCGTCTGGTCCATAAATTGGGACAGCTGCGAACTACCGAAGAACTCTTTAATCGACGCGATAACCGGACGAATGTTGATCAAAGCCTGTGGCGTAATCGCATTAGCATCCTGAATCGACATTCTCTCACGCACTACGCGTTCCATACGGGACAACCCGATACGGAATTGGTTCTGCAGCAGTTCACCTACAGAACGCAATCGACGGTTACCCAAGTGGTCGATATCATCGGTGTTGCCGATGCCGTGCAGCAAATTAATAAAGTAGCTGATTGAGGAGATAATATCAGCCTGAGTAATATGCTTCACTGATTTGTCGATATTGCCATTGGCAATCAGCTTGATAACCCGTCCTTCTTCAATCGGCGAGAACACGTCGATCGTTTGCAGAGGGATATCAATACTGTCCATAACCCCACCGCTTACACGGTAGTTTTTGGCAGCAACATTCTTCTCGAAATAAGGAATCAGCTCATCAAGCAGACGACGGTCAACCATTTGGCCGGATTCCGCCAGGATTTCACCTGTGGACTCATCAACCAGAGGTTGAGCCAAACGCTGATTGAACAGACGATTCTTAATGTGCAGCTTTTTGTTGATCTTGTAGCGGCCTACATTGGCCAGATCATAGCGCTTTGGATCAAAGAAACGTGCGACCAAAAGGCTCTTGGCATTATCAAGTGTCGGCGGTTCGCCCGGACGCAGACGCTCGTAGATCTCGATAAGCGCCTTTTCCGTAGAGTCCGTGTTGTCTTTATCCAGCGTATTGCGAATATATTCATCATTGCCAAGCAGTTCCAGAATCTCAGCATCACTGCCGAACCCGAGAGCACGCAGAAGCACGGTAACCGGGATCTTACGAGTCCGGTCGATGCGGACATACATAATGTCCTTAGCGTCGGTCTCAAGTTCCAGCCAGGCTCCGCGGTTAGGAATTACTGTGGCGGTGTAGGTTTTTTTACCGTTCTTATCCACTTTTGTGCTGAAATAGACGCTTGGAGAGCGAACCAACTGGCTGACAATAACCCGTTCTGCACCATTGATAATAAAAGTGCCGGTCTCCGTCATCAGCGGGAAATCTCCCATGAACACTTCCTGCTCTTTGACCTCACCGGTCTCCTTATTAATGAGCCGTACTTTCACCCGCAGAGGAGCCGCATATGTTACGTCCCGCTCTTTAGCGTCGTCAACCGTATATTTCGGTTCACCCAGGCTGTAATCAATGAACTCAAGCACCAAATTCCCTGTGAAATCCTGGATCGGCGAGATGTCCTGGAACATTTCCCGCAATCCTTCCTCCAAAAACCAATCATAAGATTTTTGTTGGATCTCGATCAGGTTCGGGACCTCGAGTACCTCGTTAATTCTCGCATAGCTCCGCCGAGTGCGTCGACCATACTGAACAAGATGTCCTGCCAACTTTACTCACCCCTCATGTCTACTCACTTAAAAATTGATTGCGAACCCTTGTTTGGACCATTATAATGGAACCATAACACAAGGATTCAGCCACAAATAGAGAAAAGCCCTTATCGAAATCTTCCGAAAAAAGAGCGCATCTATCCATGAACAAAATACTCCTTATCCAGTAGATTTGCCCAAAACGTACGTATTATACGTCACCAAGCAACAGTTTATGCGCTATTATCTATTTCCCCGGCGACCTTCGCCGTGGCGGTAACATAGAGAACTGAATTCGCACAAACTTGCCGTACGGCATGCGCTTGCCGGTCGACAATATATTACTTGACATTTCAGCAAACTAAAGACATGGAGCCTAGCTTAATACTGACATTTTATAATAATACCACTATCTATATCACAAGTCAATGACTAATCAACTATTTTTTTGCGCCCTGATAATACGATAGCCTTTGTCTTTCCCCACTTCTTCCACAACCGGAAACAAGCTTTCGAGTTTGGCTGCCGCTGAAGGTGCCCCCTGTTTCTTCTGGATTACAATCCACAGACTTCCACCCTCATTCAAATGCTCATACGCCTCTTCAAAAATACGATGCACTACCGCTTTGCCGGCACGTATAGGAGGATTCGTAAGTATGACATCATACTTTTGTCCCTTTACTGCAGACAACACATCGCTTTCCATAACCGTAACATTGCGGATTCCATTATGCTGGGCATTCTCGCGAGCCAGCTCGACCGCACGGCTGTTAATATCAATCATCGTAACATGGCCGCCCGGAGCCAGAAACGCTGCACTAATGCCAATCGGTCCGTACCCGCAGCCTACGTCAAGCACTGCAGATCCATCCGGAATGTCCATAGCCTCAATTAGAACACGGCTGCCATGGTCAATATCCCCTTTGGAAAAAACACCGGCGTCACTGGTAAACCGCAGGGTTTTCCCTCTCAGAACCGTGCTTAGGGTACGTCTGTCATGACGCGCTTCCGGCTGCTGCGAGTAATAATGCTGCGACATAAGATCCTCCTTTCATTTTGTTCTTCCTATTGTATACAGCAACCCCCTTGAACAAGTTCAAGGGGGTTGCAAGAACCGGAAGGAGAAGATTCTCCCCGGGGCATTACCTTATTGAAGCGAATTACTTCACTTCTACAGCTGCGCCTGCTTCTTCCAATTTCGCTTTGGTAGCATCGGCTTCTTCTTTGCTTACTTTTTCTTTGATTGGTTTTGGAGCGTTGTCTACGAGGTCTTTAGCTTCTTTCAAGCCCAGGCCTGTGATTTCGCGAACGATTTTGATAACGTTGATTTTGGAAGCGCCAGCGCCTGTCAAAATTACGTCAAACTCGGATTGTTCTTCTGCTACTGCTGCTACTGCGCCGCCAGCTGCTACTGGAGCTGCTGCAGTTACGCCGAATTCTTCTTCGATTGCTTTAACCAGGTCGTTCAGTTCCAATACGCTCATGCCTTTAATTTCTTCCAAAATTGTTTCTTTGCTCATGATTGAACCTCCATTTTATATTTAAATTTATTTGTGGTATTGATTATGATGCTAGAGACAAAGGCTTACGCGCTTTGTTCTTCTTTCTCAGCGACTGCTTTAACTGCAAGCGCGAAGTTGCGCACTGGAGCTTGAAGCACGCTAAGCAGCATGGACAGCAAACCATCGCGGGATGGAAGCTCAGCCAGTGCTTTCAGTTGGTCAGCGTCGATAACTTTACCTTCTACAACGCCGCCCTTCAGTTTCAGAGCGTCGTTCTTCTTAGCGAAGTCATTCAAAATCTTGGCTGCTACTACCGCATCAGTTTCACTGAATGCTACTGCTGTAGGACCAGTCAGAACTGCGTCCAACTCAGTCAAATCAGACGCCGCAGTTGCACGACGCACCAAAGAGTTCTTCAGGACTTGAAAATCAACGCCAGCTTCACGAAGCTGCTTACGCAGTTCGGTCACTTGCGAAACGTTCAATCCACGGTAGTCCGCAACAACAGTGGAAACACTGTTCTGCAGTTTGCTTGTTACAACATCAACCGCTTCCTGTTTAGCTTGGATTACTTTTGCATTTGCCATTTGTATACACCTCCTGAAAATTTATGTGACGACGATTCTTCCGGAAAATTCTCGTCGTTCCTACGCAGGCATTAGAAAAGCCTCCGCAGATTCACGAAGGCTTGATAAAACGTAAGTTACACAGGCATGTACCCGGCACTTCTTGTTTCTATCACAACACCTCGGTAGGAAATTAAGCCCTACGGCACCTACTGTCTACGGTAAGCATATTCAAGTTGAAGAATGATCACCTTAAAGTTCACAACTGTTATAGATTATCAAAGATGACTCTAGGAGTCAACCCCTATTATCTGTAAGAAGTTGTATTTACACGAGCGCTTGGTCCCATAGTAGACGAAATAGCAATGTTCTTCAGGTAAACACCTTTAGCAGCAGCCGGTTTCGCACGGTTCAGAGCGTCGATCAGGGATTTAAGGTTTTCGTTCAATTGTTCAGCACTAAAGGACACTTTGCCGATAGGCGCGTGAATTTGACCGGCTTTATCAAGACGGTATTCGATTTTACCGGCTTTGATTTCTTGCACAGCCTTGGTAACGTCGAAAGTAACTGTGCCAGCTTTAGGGTTAGGCATGAGGCCTTTACCACCGAGCAGACGACCCAGTTTACCAACTTCACTCATCATATCAGGTGTAGCTACGCAGACATCAAATTCAAACCAGCCCTGTTGGATCTTGTTGATCATATCCTGATCGCCTACAAAATCCGCGCCAGCAGCTTCTGCCTCTTTCGCTTTTTCACCTTTTGCAAATACAAGCACGCGTTGTGTTTTGCCTGTGCCGTGAGGCAGGACAACAACACCACGAACAGCTTGGTCTTGTTTACGCGGGTCTACACCCAGACGAACTGCTGCTTCAACGGTTTCGTCGAATTTGGCAGTTGCCGCCTTTTTCACAAGCTCTACAGCTTCTGAAGGCTCGTAAGTTGCTTCGCTGTCGATCAGCTTAGCAGATTCCATGTATTTCTTACCATGTTTAGCCATGAAAATGTTCCTCCTTTGTGGTGTTAGCGGAAATTCCTCCCACATATTGCGGTCATGAATGACCGGTGCATCGAATACATATTAGTCTTCGATTGTGATACCCATACTGCGGGCAGTACCTTCAACCATACGCATTGCAGCTTCGATAGATGCAGCGTTCAGGTCGGGCATTTTTGTTTCAGCGATTTCACGAACCGCTGCGCGGCCGAGCTTCGCTACTTTTTTCTTGTTTGGTTCACCGGATCCTTTTTCTACTTTAGCAGCGATGCGAAGCAGAACGGCAGCCGGAGGAGTTTTAGTGATGAAGGTAAACGAACGGTCTTCAAATACTGTAATCTCAACCGGGATGATCAGGCCAGCCTGGTCGGCAGTACGAGCGTTGAATTCCTTACAGAATGCCATGATGTTGACACCTGCTTGACCTAACGCCGGACCTACTGGAGGCGCTGGATTCGCTTTCCCTGCAGGAATCTGCAGTTTCACCATTTTAATAACTTTTTTAGCCATGAGTGACACCTCCTTGCGTAAATAGTGGTATTCGAACGCTTAAAGCGTTCTCCCACAAGAAACCCTTGACACTGTTATATTTTCTCCACTTGAGTGAAATCCAACTCCAGCGGGGTTTCCCGTCCAAACATGTTAACATGCACTTTGATCTTGCTCTTGTCAGCCAAAATCTCTTCCACGGAGCCCACAAAATTCGCAAAGGGACCAACCATAATACGTACGGATTCCTTAATTTCGAAATCAATCTTCGCTTTAGGTTCAACCATGCCCATATGCTTCAGAATTTGTTCAACTTCTTCCGGAAGCAGAGCGGTAGGTTTGGATCCGGAACCTGTCGAACCGACAAATCCGGTAACGCCCGGCGTATTGCGGACAACATACCAAGAATCATCAGTCTGAACCATTTCGACCAAAACATAACCAGGGTAAACTTTACGCATGACAGTTTTTTTCTTGCCATCCTTGTTTACCAGTTCTTCTTCCATAGGAACAAGAACACGGAATATTTTGTCTTCCATGCCCATGGACTCAACGCGTTTTTCCAAATTGGCCTTAACCTTATTCTCATACCCGGAATAGGTATGAACAACATACCATCTTTTTTCCATACAAGCCACCTGGGACCTCTCTAAATAATCGTTTCGATCAGAGCGGAAATACCGATGTCCAGAACCCAGAAGTAAAGCGCCATAACTACAATTGTACCGAGAACGATCAATGAATAGTTTTTCAACTCTTTACGGCTAGGCCAGCGAACTTTTTTGAGCTCGCTCCAGCTCTCAGTGAAAAAGGAAAACAATGACTTGAAACTACGTTTCACGCCGACTACACCTCCAAAGACTATCTGGTTTCGCGATGAGGAGTTTGCTCGTTACAGAACTTGCAAAATTTCTTCATCTCCAAGCGGTCGGGGTGATTTCGCTTGTTTTTGGTTGTCGCATAGTTTCTTTGTTTGCAACTTGTACAAGCCAAAGTGATAATTACCCGCATGATATGCACCTCCCGAAGACGTACTTCTAACCTTATAATTAGAAGACGCAAATATTGATCCTAAAAAAAACCCGCGAATTTAGGCCTACCTAAAACACTTTAGCATAATTTCAAGCTCTGTGTCAACGAAAGAATTCCCCATCGCACTGGGTAATTTCGGGTAATGTAGCCGTGTTCCATTCATTGTCTTGTTCTTGTCTTTCCCAGCTGTTCGCTGCCTTGTGTAAGGTCGTCATGAATGACTGCACGGACGGAATTCCTCGATAGAACATCGATAGGCACTATTCTTACCATTATGGAGCAATCCGACTGTGAATAAACCTCTTTAGCAACGGCAATCAACTAAAATCCTGTCTTTTCCATCAAAACTTGCATAAACACTAAAAAAAGACTCGATGACCGAGCCTTTCCTGTCCATTATATCATTAATTGTCACGCACTTCCAGATATCTTTCCAATTTACGTTTCACTCGCTGCAAAGCATTGTCGATCGACTTCACATGCCGCTTCAAATCTTCCGCAATCTCCTGATAGGATCTGCCGTCCAGATACAGCATCAGAACTTTGCGTTCGAGATCACTGAGGATCTCCGCCATCTTATCCTCCAGGCCGATAAATTCCTCCTGGTTAATAATCAGTTCTTCCGGATCCAGCACCTGGGTTCCGCAAATGACATCCATCAGCGTCCGGTCGGAATCTTCATCGTATATAGGCTTGTCCAAAGAGACATACGAATTAAGCGGTATATGCTTCTGGCGGGTAGCCGTCTTAATGGCAGTTATAATCTGACGGGTAATACAGAGTTCGGCAAAGGCCTTAAACGAAGACAGCTTATCGCCCTTGAAGTCACGAATTGCCTTATAAAGGCCAATCATGCCTTCCTGTACGATATCTTCACGATCCGCTCCAATCAGAAAATAAGAACGGGCCTTGGCACGTACGAAATTACGGTACTTGTTAATCAAGTGCTCCAATGCGCCACTGTCGCCACCACGGAAGATCTCGACAATTTCTTCATCACTTATGAAATCATACTCAGACAGCATTAATTCCTTGAGGTCGACACTCACCAAGAATCCCCCCGGCTGCAACGCAAGACACATCGTCACTTCTCGAAATATAGGATCAGTATATATTATGTTACCTTACACCGTCAACCGCATTTGTCCAAAAACAATCCTTTATAACAATTTTTGGTATTTAATCAAAGGATTATGGGTTTCCGGATGCATTCATTGCCGCCGCCAATCCTCTAGGCGTTTCCGCATCTCGGGTGGAAGTTTCTCTTCCAGGGAATGGCGCTGGGAGCTGATACCCTGCGGATCGATAGCTTTCTTAACCTGCTTTTGATTTTCTTCGATCTCCAGCCGCAGTTCTCTGGCAGAAATCCGCAACGCGCCTTGCGCAAAGATTACATGCTGCTCCACAAAATCGCTGGTTGCCACATAAATCTGCCGGCGGCGGTGAGCGAATTCTCCAACCAGCCGCTCAATGCACTCGTCCGCGGTTTCTTTTTCCTTAGTGAAAAAGACCTGTACCTTCCCCTGCACAAAGGAACGGCCAAGTCCCGGAACACGGTAAGCATCGAATACGGCAATGACGCGCCGCCCGGTGAATGCCTGATAATCGGCCAGCATATCCAGCAGCCGGTCGCGTGCTCCCTGCATGCCTGTCTCCGACAGTGCCGAAAGTTCCGGCCAGCCGCCGATCATGTTGTATCCATCCACAAGCAGCACATCGCGCCAGTCTGCCATAGCTATCCCTGTACTTGCCGGCGCCGCAATACCTCATACATAATGACGCCGGCCGCAACTGAGGCATTCAAAGAGTTGATCTTACCGGCCATTGGCAGCTTCAGCAATACATCGCATTTTTCACGGATCAAGCGGCCCATTCCCTTGTTCTCATTGCCAATAACAACAGCTACCGGACCGGTGAAAATATCCGATTCATACAGGTTCTGATCCGTTGCAACATCTGTTCCGACCACCCAGACGCCCAGCTCCTTAAGCCGGTCTATAGTCTGGCCAAGATTGGTGACCCGTGCTACGGGAACATATTCTACAGCTCCGGCTGAGGTTTTGGACACGGTGGCCGTAATTTGCGCAGAGCGCCGTTTGGGCACAATCACCCCGTGTACGCCGGTGCAGTCAGCTGTCCGTAGAATGGAGCCCAAATTATGGGGATCTTCAATCTCATCCAACAGGATAAGAAAAGGCGGTTCTCCTTTGGCCTCGGCCGCAGCCAGAATATCGGCAACTTCCGCATAAGCGAACGGTGCAGCCTGAGCCACCACTCCCTGATGCTGCACTCCGGGTGCAAGCTGGTCCAGCTTCCGTTTATCTACATGCTGGATCACAATTCCCGCTTTGCGCGCTTCAGCGACGATCGGTGCGGTTAAATGCTTTTGCGCTGTTTCGGCGATCCAAATCTTGTTCAGTGTACGGCCGGCACGAAGCGCTTCAAGCACCGAATGCTTACCGGCCAGTATTTCTTCTTCTGTCTTTATTTCTTCTTCCATGTTCATGCCTCCTGTTCTATAAGTTTTATGGCCTCACTTGGGCCGGTTCATCATGTACTCTATACTGCTGTGGACGAGTTCTTGTATTCTCTCCTGCTGCCCTGTGTAATACAGGTGCCCGATCAGGCATTCAAAAGCGGTGGCATGGCGGTATTCCAGCACATCCGCATTTTTGGGGATCGTCCCTGACTTAGCGTTCCGTCCTTGCCGGGCGACATCCTTCTCCTCATCCGTGAGCATCGGGTCGAGAAAGGCAAGAATGGTGCTTTGCGCCTTAGCCGAGACCAGTCCGGTTGCCGTGCGGTGCAAGTGATTCGGACGCAGATTCGGCAGCGAGATCAGATATTGGCGGACAGCCACTTCATAAATCGCGTCTCCCGCATAAGCGAGCACGATTGGCGAGAGCTGCCGGACCGGCTTGGAGGGTTCGTACGGGAACCAAGCGTTGTTCACCTTGAACTCCCCGCTCATTTACGACGCCACCGCATTCCTTGTGGAGTGTCTTCAAGCAGGATGCCCAAACGGTTCAACTCGTCGCGGATTTCGTCGGACCGTCCCCAGTTCTTATTCTTGCGCGCTTCTGCCCGCTCTGCGATCAGCCGCTCCACATCTTCACTTGCGACCTCTTCTTCAAGCTCGGGAGCAAGGCGCAGAACCGCATTCATCTCCGCAAAAGCCTTCAGCAGCGCCGCAAAATCCGCGGATTTCGCCTCGTTGTTCGCAAGCGTAAGATTCGCAAGGCTTACCCAGTCGAATACAGCAGTGATCGCATCCGGGGTATTGAAATCATCCTGCATTTTAGCATGGAAAGTCTCCAGTATATTCGTCAGGCGGGCCGCGGTCTCTGCGCTCGCTGCTTCCCCAGCCCCTTCAGGGGCAAGTTCCAGACGATGCTTCACATTACTCTCTGCCAGCGCGATCCGCTCGGCGCTTTTCTCGGCAGACAGCAGCGCTTCTTCCGAAAAGTTCAGCGGATTGCGGTAATGGGTGGAGAGCATGAAATAGCGGATCGTTCCGGCTTTGAAACGCTGGCGGATATCCTTGACCAGCAGCCCGTTGCCGAGCGATTTCGACATTTTCTCGTCTCCGATGTTGAGAAATCCGTTGTGCATCCAATAGTTCGACAGCGGCTTGCCGGTCAGCACTTCCGTTTGTGCGCATTCGCATTCATGATGCGGGAACTGTAGATCCTGCCCCCCGCCATGGATATCAATAGTATCGCCCAAATATTCGCGGACCATGGCCGAGCACTCGATATGCCAGCCGGGACGTCCATTCCCCCAAGGGCTGTGCCAATGGATTTCCCCCGGTTTGGCCGCTTTCCACAGCACAAAATCCTCGGGTTTCTCCTTGCGCGAATCTACTTCCACACGAATCCCGAATTGCAGTTCCTCGAGATTCTGGCGGGACAGCTTGCCGTAATCGGCAAATTTGCCCGTGCGGTAATACACATCGCCGCCGTTCTCATAAGCATAACCTTTGTCTTCAAGCTCCTTGATGAGCTCAATGATCAGATCCATACTTTGTGTAACCCGCGGATTCATCGTTGCCGGCTTTACACCAAGACCGGCAAGATCTTCACCGTAGGCAGCGATAAAAATTTCAGCGACTTCAGCTACTGTAGTATTCATTTCCTCCGCTTTGCGGATCAGCTTGTCATCGACATCGGTGAAATTGGTAATATATCGCACCTCATTGCCGATTGCCTCTAAATAATTGCGGACCGTATCAAAAACGATAACAGGTCTGGCATTTCCGATATGCATATAGCCGTAGACGGTTGGTCCGCATACGTACATTTTTACCTCGCCTGACTTCAGAGGCACAAACTTCTCCTTGCTGCGACTCATTGTGTTGTAGATTTGCAAAGCCATGCTGTTCCCAATCCTTTCTGATGTTCCGGCATTCACTGGAATACCGGGATGCTTAAATTTCATAGTCCCCTATATATTGCTGGCTCTCCAGCCGCCGCTGCTCGGCTTTCTGCTTATCCTCGTTCCCTAGCTGTTCCCGGATCTCCTCAATCTCCTTCTGCAGGAAACGCAGGGAATCTACCAGCGGATCCGGCATCTTGGTATGATCGAGACGATCGGATACCCGTTCCCCGTTGCGCTTGACTACTCGGCCGGGATTGCCTACCACAGTGCTGTTATTGGGCACTTCACGCAGTACGACTGCGTTGGAGCCGATATTGGAATTATCGCCGATCCGGAACGATCCCAGTACTTTCGCACCGGAACCAATTACAACATTATTGCCGACAGTAGGATGGCGTTTCCCTTTTTCTTTACCGGTTCCCCCAAGCGTAACCCCTTGATAGATAATAACATCATCACCGATTTCACAAGTTTCGCCAATGACTATCCCCATGCCATGGTCGATAAACAACCGATTCCCGATACGGGCGCCGGGATGAATTTCGACACCGGTCATAAACCTGCTGATCTGTGAAACGATGCGCGCCAGCGTAAACCAGCGCCGTTTGTAAAAAGAGTGGGCCATCCGATGACCCCAAATGGCGTGAAGTCCGGCATAAGTGAAGACAACCTCGAATCTGCTGCGGGCTGCGGGATCGTTGTCGAATACTGCCCGAATGTCCGACTTGATATGCTTAAACATCACGGTTCCCCTCTTCTTGGCTTCCCCGCCTCCTGTTTACAGGTACGCATAAGGAAGGTATTGGCGCAGCCCACTATCTCTCTACACGTTTGCCGCGGGCTTAGGCTTGGTCAGAAATCCATCTTTATGTCTAAAGAATCTGCTCTCCTATTTCAACAAAAAACGCCTCTGCAGCTTAAAGCTGCAGAGGCGTGTAACCGCGGTTCCACTCTGCTTGGATGATTGCATATTCCCCAGCCCAGCATAACGGCCTCTGGATGCAACATCCCTCTTGCGTCGTTAACGGCAACGTTCCCGGCACAGTCTAACGTCCCTCAAGGGAACGCTCAACCCTACAGCTCACAGGCGCATGTTCAGCGGCGGACAAATGAATAACTTCCAGCCTCTTAAGGAAGTTCCTTACGAGGTTATTCTCTCTGGCAATTGTCCTTATGCGCGTACTTTTCCTGATCACAGCTATTACAATATTCTTCTATCTTAGCGAAAAGATAAGGGACTGACAAGAGGTTTCCCCCCAGGCCATCAAAGCTTAGGCCCCTTTGATTTGTGATTTCAAACGTTCAATGACACGGTTCCGGCCCAGCAGGGCAATCGTCACATTCAGATCACGGCCATGCGTCTGACCCGTCAAAGCGACACGGATTGGCATAAACAGCGCTTTTCCTTTGTGGCCCGTCTCTTTCTGCACTTCTTTAATCAGAACAGCCATATTGCTGGCAGTGAAATCTTCAGCACCTTCCACCTTGGCCAGAAAAGCGGAGAGAACTTCAGAAACCTGGCTCTCAGCCAGAATCTGAGCCGCTTCCGTTTCGAGCTCCACATGGCTGCGGAAGAACATTTCGGACAGCCCGACAATATCCGATGCAGCCGTCAGCTGCTCCTGATACAGTGCAACAAGTGTTTCCGCCCAGGTCTGCTGTTCATCATTAAGCTGAGCCGGCAGTCTTCCCGCCTTTTGCAGATGAGGAATGGCCAGTGCTGCAATCCGCTTCGGATCCGCATGCTTAATGTAGTGATTGTTCAAATGAGCCAGCTTGTTCGTGTCGAACACAGCGGGACTCTTGGACAGGCGCTCAGCGGTAAAGATCGAGATTAGCTCTTCTTTATTAAAGATTTCCTCTTCACCTTCCGGAGACCAGCCAAGCAAGGAGATGAAGTTAAAGAGCGCTTCCGGCAGATAGCCGAGCTGGTCATACTGCTCGATGAATTGAATAATGGATTCATTCCGTTTGCTCAGCTTCTTGTGGTCATCACCGACAATCAGCGTCATATGACCAAAGAGCGGCGGTTCCCAGCCAAGTGATTCGTAAATCATCAGCTGACGCGGCGTATTGGAGATGTGGTCTTCCCCGCGCAGCACGTGGGAGATTTCCATCAGATGATCATCTATCGCTACAGCAAAGTTATAGGTCGGAATTCCGTCCTTCTTCACGATTACAAAATCGCCCATTTCTTTAGTAGTAAAAGAAATGCTGCCTTTTACGATGTCCTCAAAGGTATATGTGCGATCTTCCGGCACCCGGAAGCGGATGCTGGCAATACGTCCTTCCGCTTCAAACGCGAGGCGTTGTTCCTCTGTCAAATCGCGGTGCTTGCCCGAATACCGCGGAGTTTCGCCGCGGGCCGTCTGTTCCTCACGTTCCGCTTCCAGCTCCTCTTCGGTGCAATAGCAGCGGTAAGCCAGACCGCGGTCCAGCAAATCCTGCCAGTAGATACGATACAAATCAAGGCGTTCGGTCTGGCGGTAAGGGCCGTATTCTCCGCCAACGTCGACACTCTCGTCCCAGTCTACTCCCAGCCATTTCAAATATTTCAGCTGGCTTTCTTCCCCGCCGGCGACATTGCGCTTTACATCCGTATCTTCGATCCGGATAATGAATTTCCCGCCCAGATTACGGGCAAATAAATAGTTAAACAGTGCTGTTCTGGCATTTCCGATATGTAAATGTCCCGTAGGGCTCGGTGCGTAACGCACCCGGACTTGATCCGCCATAGTATTCCCTCCGCTTCATAATGGTTAAAATTAGGTCACTTGCAGCCATCTCAAGATGATATCACATCTTGGAGCAGGCAGACAATAGATTGTGCCGCAATTCCTTCGCCGCGTCCGGCAAAACCGAGCTGTTCGGTAGTGGTCGCTTTTACATTCACTTTCGAGGTTTCCGCTCCCAGCGCGCGGGCAATGATCTCAGTCATCTGCGGGATGTACGGAGCCATCTTTGGCTTCTGGGCAATAATGGTTGAGTCGATATTGCCGAGCTTATATCCACGCTCGCGGGCAAGACTCCATACCTGCTCCAGCAGCTTCAGGCTGTCCGCATCCTTGAAGGCCGGATCGGTGTCAGGAAAATGCCTGCCGATATCGCCAAGCCCAAGCGCCCCCAGAATAGCATCACTTACCGCGTGCAGCAGCACATCCGCATCGGAGTGCCCCAGCAGCCCTTTTTCATAAGGAATGGTGACTCCGCCAATAATACACGGTCTTCCCTCTACCAGCTGGTGTACATCAAAACCTTGTCCTACAGCTATCATGCTTAACCCTCTCCCCTGTTTCTTTCTGTAAATTCGGCAAAATCGAGGTCTTCCGGCGTTGTGATCTTTATGTTCCTGTAGCTTCCCTCCACCACAGATACCGGAATCCCGCTGCGCTCGGCCAGGCTGGAGTCATCGGTGCCAATGAATCCTTCCCGCTCCGCCGCGGCATACGCCTCAAGCAAATCAGACAGACGAAAAGTCTGCGGGGTCTGAATCGCCCACAGACTTCGCCGATCCGGCGTAGACAGCACCTTGCCATCACCGTCCACCTGCTTGATCGTATCCTTTACCGGCACTGCAAGTACGGACGCGCCGACCGCTCTGGCCCGTTCGTAGCAAGCATCAATCTCACTCTCCTGCACGAATGGACGTACACCGTCATGCACCATGACCCAGTTGGTGTCTAGCTGCTTTAGCCCCAAATGTACGGAGTGCTGACGTTCGGAGCCTCCGGGAACGACAGCCTTCACTTTATCCAGCTTATAGGCCTCTACCCATTCCCGGCAGCGTTCTATGTCCTCCTGGCCAGTGACCAGCACAATTTCAGAGATAAGCTCATGCTGCTGGAACACCTCCAGCGTATGCACGATAATGGGTTTGCCTTGAAGCAGCAAATATTGCTTGCTCTCGGCAGTCCCCATCCGTGTTCCTCTGCCTGCCGCCACAATCACGGCGCCCACACTGTTCGACATTCTTTTTGCTCCTGTCTTTCACGTATATCCCCATCATAACGTGTTTGGCGGTCATTTCCAACCCAAAAGACATTTTGCGATATGGCTTCTTGCTTATTGCGCTTTTTCCAGCAGCTTCGGTTTGGCAAAAATCATTCTGCCGGCTGAGGTCTGCAGCACGCTTGTAACCAAAACCTCCATTGTCGTGCCGATGTACTCGCGTCCGCCTTCAACGACAATCATTGTCCCATCATCGAGATAGGCTACCCCTTGTCCATGCTCCTTGCCGTCTTTAATGACCTGTACGATAATCTCCTCTCCCGGCAGAACAACCGGTTTTACCGCATTTGCCAGATCGTTGATATTAAGTACGGAAACCCCCTGCAGCTCACAGACCTTATTGAGATTGAAATCATTGGTTACCACCTTGCCCCGCAGCACTTTGGCGAGCTTGACCAGCTTGCTGTCCACCTCGGAGATCTCTTCGAAATCGCCTTCGTAGATCAGTACCTTCACATCCAGTTCTTTCTGGATCTTATTGAGAATATCTAGACCGCGCCGGCCGCGGTTGCGTTTCAGCAGATCGGAAGAATCGGCGATATGCTGAAGCTCTTCCAAAACAAACTCAGGGATGACAATCGTCCCCTCGATAAATCCCGTTTTGCAGATGTCGGCAATCCGCCCGTCAATAATGACGCTGGTATCGAGAATTTTATGCTCCTCCAGTCCGCGGCCCTCCGGTTCAGCCGACTGCCCCCAGCGCCCGGTTGTCCAAAGCGAGGCCAACTCCTCTTTCTTCTCCAGACCGATACGCAGCCCCATATAACCCAGAGCTAACGTGGCAACCACCTGCACCAGCTCACCTGCCTTCCCCAGCCAGTCCATGGCCGGATGGAGCAGCAGGGTCAACAGCAGCCCTCCCGTAAGTCCTGCGGCACCTGCGGCCAATTCATTCATCGGAATTCGCGAGCAGTACAGCACCGCCTCACGCAGCTTTGAACCTGCCCACTCCGCGCATAAAGTCCCCGCAAACAAAAAAATAATGGCACCCAGCACCGTAAATAAAATGCTTCCTTCCACAGGCAGATTTTCCCCCAGCTTTCCCATTCCCTCAGGGAACCCTTTTTCTGCCGTATGGTATAGCGAAAAACCGGACCAGGCTCCGCATAACCCGGCAAGCGTCAACATCACTTTTTTCCACATAACCTTAAGCACCTCCTTTTATTCATCCTAAAATGATCTATACCTCACCAGTATGTTCCAATTTTCAGGACGGTAATCGGGGGTTGCTTATTTTTTCTCATACTTTTACCTTACCGCTTCTGTAAAGACTCCCAGGAACTCCTATTCCCGTTGAAAACAGGGGGGGCCTGGCATATAATGAACTCAATTACGAACCCAGGGGTGAATGAAATATGAGCGCACCAGGTTTACAGGCCTTTCAGGATCAAGTCTCCGAACTGCTGCTCCGTCACCGTAGTCTTCTGGATGTAATGTCCAAGAATGGGCAGAGCAGCGCATCCGTCAACCGTGCCGTTGTCAAGGCCATTACCGAATGCGGCTGTATTCAGCTGCATGCCACCAAACAGGTGTTCGAGCCCGCTTTGGGACTTGAACAAGCCAAGGAACTCGCAGGAACTCATCTTGAGGGCCATCTGTGCGAGAACTGCCGTGAAGTTGTCGCTTCCGAGCTGGGGCGGGAATTGTTCTATATGTCCGCACTGTGCAATCTGCTTGACATCAATATGGACGAGGTTGTGGTGAAGGAATCGCAGAAATGCGCTACGCTCGGTTTATTCAACCTATCCTAATCATGACTGCAGACGCTCTTGTATGCTTTCTTCATACGTTCAACCGAAAAAGGCTTTGCCGTCCACTGAGGTCAGGGAGGGCAAAGCCTTTTTCGGTATATATAAAGGAATGATTATCTAGAGGAATAACTTACAGGCTACCCGTTCTTGGAGTGATAGATCTTGTCTTCCGATCGTCTTCTGCGGCGGTGACGGCGACGTGCCGTGAGCCGGTCAATATTATGCTTAAATCCGTACAAAGCATACAGCGCGAGCAGTCCAAAGATCATCTTGGCAATCTGCTCCGGGAACACAACTGCTACTGCTACCGCCACAATAATCACTAACGGCGCACCAACGACCGCTTTTTTGGGCAGTCCGATCTTCTTGAAGTTAGGGTATTTGACTGTGCTGACCATCAGATAAGATAAGAGTAAAGTGGCAACAATCATGAATGGAGCGGAAACATCCTTATGAAAAAGGGCCAGTGTGGCGAGCACGCCACCTGCAGCAGGAATAGGCAAACCGACAAAATATCCGGGGATTCCCGGGCGGACATTAAAACGGGCCAACCGCAGCGCCCCGAATACCGGGAATATTGCTGTTACAGTCCAGCCGAGCGCAGAACTCAAATCCTGCAGGCTTGTAAGATACATAATTAGCGCAGGTGCCACACCAAAGGATACGACATCGGATAGGGAATCCAGCTCCTTGCCAAATTCACTCTCGCAGCCCAGCGCCCGCGCTACACGGCCATCTAGTCCGTCAAGCAGCATAGCGATAATCACCATGATAGCGGCCATGCTAAGCTTGCCGTCAAACGCCATCATGATACCAAACATTCCAAGCATCAGGTTACCAATGGTAAAAAGACTCGGAATTGATTTTTGTATCATTTCTTCACCTCTATTTTATTACTTTGAGCCTAACTTCTTCAATATTACGTGATTGTATGTTATTTACATTTGCCTGTCAATAAGAACTTGTTTCTGCAGGCGTTTAAGTCCGTCCTGGATATTTCGTGCCCGAACCTCTCCGATTCCATCCACCTCATCGAGTTCCGCGATGCTCGCAGTCATCAGATTCGGCAGCATTTCGAAGCGCTCCACCAGATTGTGGATGATCACATTCGGCAGGCGTGGAATCTTATTAAGCAGCCGGTACCCGCGCGGAGTAACGACTTCCTCGGAGGCAATCGCTGTAGAGGAATAACCAAGCAGACGGGCAATATGATTGTCATCCATCAGCTCATCGTCGCTGGAACGTTTGAGTCCGGCAATAATTTCGCGGATTTTGTCCTCCTGTTCCTCTCTTGCATAGTCTCTGTACAGAAGCCATGCTTCTTCCTCTGTATTTCCGACCAGTTCTTCCATCTGCATGCTGATCAAGCGCCCTTCGTTGCCGAGTTCGTTGATATAGCGCTTGATTTCCATTTTAATGCGCAGTACCATCTCCACCCGCTGGATCACCCCGACAACTTCAGCCACGGTAACGAGGCCTTCATATTCAGAAGCGGAAAGGTTCGTTAAGCCCTGGGTAAGTACTGCTTTGTACTTCTCCAGGGTTTGTATGGCCTGGTTGGCCTTGGCCAGAATTGCCCCAATCTCCTTAAGTGCATAACGGATGGAACCTTGATACAAGGTAATGATGTTGCGCCGCTGGGAAATGGATACCACCAGCTTGCCCGTCTGCTTGGCGACACGCTCTGCAGTGCGGTGGCGGATCCCTGTCTCAATGGATGAGATGGAGGAATCGGGAATGAGCTGCGTATTTGCGTACAGTATCCGTTTCAAATCCTCGCTCAGAATAATGGCTCCGTCCATTTTAGCTAATTCATATAAATAATTGGGTGAAAAATCGCAGTTAATGGAGAATCCCCCATCGACAACTTCCATCACCTCCGGGCTGTATCCGACAACAATCAAAGCTCCCGTCTTTGCACGCAGCACATTCTCCAGACCTTCCCGGAAGGGAGTTCCGGGCGCCGCCATCCTCAGCAGATCATTCATATTATCTAATTGATTATATTCTTTCATCTTCCTATGCCCCCTAATCTAACGCGACCGACAGTGCATCTGCTACGGTACTGACGCCAATAATCTGGATATCCTGCGGATGTTTCCAGCCTTTCATGCTCTTCTCTGGCATAATCACTCTCCGGAAGCCAAGCTTAGACGCTTCCTTCACCCGCGTTTCCGCGCGTGAGACCCCCCTGACCTCACCGGTGAGACCGACTTCACCAAAGAAGACATCATAAGGCTTGGTTGATATATCGCGGAAGCTGGAAGCAATGCTGATGGCTACAGCCAAATCTACTGCCGGTTCATCCAGCTTTACCCCACCGGCAACGTTCAGATAAGCATCCTGGTTCTGCAGGAACATCCCCATCCGCTTCTCCAGCACCGCAATAATAAGCGCCATCCGCTGGTGGTCCATACCTGTGCACATCCGGCGGGGGGAAGGGAAATGAGTTGCAGCGACAAGTGCCTGAAGCTCAACAAGCACAGGTCTGGTTCCTTCCATACTAGCCACTACTGCTGAACCCGCTACACCTAGCGGACGTTCGGACAAGAACAGCTCGGAGGGATTCTCCACTTCTGTAAGCCCGATCTCCCCCATCTCAAAGATACCGATCTCATTGGTTGAACCGAAGCGGTTTTTGACTGCCCGCAGCAACCGGTACGTATGATGCCGCTCTCCTTCAAAATAGAGCACGCAATCCACCATATGCTCCAGCATTCGGGGCCCGGCAATCGCGCCTTCCTTGGTGACATGACCAACAAGTACTGTTGCGATCCCGCGGATTTTGGCGATACGCATAAATCTTGTCGTACATTCCCGAACCTGTGTCACGCTGCCAGGTGCACTGGTTACTTCCGGCATGAATACCGTCTGGATGGAGTCAATGACGAGGAACTGAGGTTTGATCTGTTCAATGGCTTCCTCGATGCTTTCCATATTCGTCTCGCACAGTACATACAGCTCTGCCGACAACGCCCCGAGGCGATCGGCACGGAGTTTCGTCTGCCGAACCGATTCTTCTCCCGAGATGTACAGTACGCGTAACCCTTGAGTAGTCAATGCATGCGAGGTCTGCAGCAGCAGAGTTGATTTCCCGATGCCGGGGTCGCCTCCGACCAGCACCAGTGAACCCGGCACAATACCTCCGCCGAGAACCCGGTTAAGCTCACCGATGCCTGTCAATATACGGGGCTCTTTGTCACTTTCTATATTTATGATCGATTGCGCCTTTTCTTTACTCTGAATAATAGGTGCATTCATTCCTTGTGTTTTGACTACACTTTCGGTCTCCTCAACCATGGAGTTCCATGCCTGGCAGCCCGGGCATTTGCCGAACCACTTCGGCGATTCGTAGCCGCATTCGGTGCAGAAAAATTTAGTTTTTGGTTTAGCCATGTGTACTCCTTACCGTCCGAACTGCTTAAATTGCGGATAATTTTCTCTTATTCAAAGTTTACCATTTCTGCACCTTGAACGAAAGGTCAGTTCAGAGCTACTTTTGAGGAGTATCTCATTAACTTTCCTGAAATTCGGGTGAATTATCACCAAAAGGGTCTGCACAGCAACAAAAAGCCCCCGCCCCTCTATACGGAGGAGCGGGAGCTATGTTTCACAGATGGATATTATTTCTCAGTTTCCACTTCTTTTTCCAGGGAAGCTGCTGGCGGCTCAACGGTAGTTACGACAAGCTCACCGTTCACCTCATCGATCTTGAGGGAATCGCCTTTTTTGATGTTGCCCTTCAGCAGTTCTTCGGACAGCCGGTCCTCAATATGCTTCTGGATCGCCCGGCGAAGCGGTCGTGCGCCGAAGGCTGGATCATAGCCCTCTTTGGCCAGGAAGGCTTTGCCTCCCTCTGTCAGCTCAAAGTCGACATCGTACTCACGCAGCCGCTTGCGCAGCTCATCGGACATCAGCGTAACAATTTCTGCGATATGCTTTTCTTCCAGGGAGTGGAAGACAATGATCTCATCGATCCGGTTCAGGAACTCGGGACGGAAGCTCTTCTTCAGCTCATCCATAACCTTGCCCTTCATATTGGTGTAGTCTGCTCCCGCATCCTGCACCGCTGTGAAGCCCAGCGTCGAATTCTTCTTGATCGCCTGCGCCCCTACATTGGAGGTAAGAATGATCAGAGTGTTGCGGAAATCGACCACGCGGCCTTTGGAATCGGTCAGACGGCCGTCTTCCAGCACCTGCAGCAGGATGTTGAATACTTCCGGATGGGCCTTCTCAATTTCGTCCAGCAGTACTACTGAATATGGTTTACGGCGTACCTTCTCGGTTAGTTGTCCGCCTTCTTCATAACCCACATAACCTGGAGGCGCTCCTACCAGACGGGAAGTGGAGTGTTTCTCCATGTACTCCGACATATCAATCCGGACCACCGCATTCTCATCACCGAACATGGCTTCCGCAAGCGCCCGTGCCAGCTCGGTTTTACCAACCCCGGTAGGACCGAGGAAGATGAAGGAGCCCATAGGACGTTTAGGATCCTTAAGTCCTGCACGTGCCCGGCGGAGGGCCCGGCTGACTGCCTTGACGGCTTCGTCCTGGCCGATTACCCGTTCATGCAGGATAGACTCCATATTAAGCAGACGGTCGGTTTCCTCTTCCTTCAGCTTGCTGACCGGTATACCGGTCCAGCTGGCTACCACTTGAGCGATATCCTCCGGTGTAACCTGTGAGTCAGTGCGGCCTTGCTTCTCTTTCCACTGGTTCTTGGTCGTGTCCAGTTCCTCGCGGATCTTTTGCTCCGTATCCCGCAGTGCGGCAGCCTTCTCGAATTCCTGGCTCTGCACGGCTGAATCCTTCTCCTTGCGGATATCATCCAGACGCATTTCCAGTTCCTTCAGATTTGGCGGAATCGTATAAGAATTCAATCTTACCTTGGAGCCAGCTTCATCAATCAGGTCAATTGCTTTGTCCGGAAGAAACCGGTCAGGAATGTAACGGTCGGACAGTTTTACAGCCTCTACGATGGCTTCATCCGTGATCTTCACCCGGTGATGGGCTTCGTAACGGTCACGTAGTCCGTAAAGAATTTGTACAGCTTCCTCAGGAGAAGGCTGATCCACCGTAATAGGCTGGAAGCGGCGTTCCAAGGCTGCATCTTTCTCAATATATTTGCGGTATTCATCCAGCGTTGTGGCACCGATGCATTGCAGCTCTCCACGGGCCAGAGCCGGCTTCAGGATGTTGGAGGCGTCAATAGCACCTTCCGCACCGCCTGCACCGATCAGGGTGTGCAGCTCATCAATGAAGAGCACGATGTTTCCTGCCTGGCGAATCTCATCCATAATCTTCTTAAGGCGGTCTTCAAACTCACCGCGGTATTTGGTTCCGGCTACTACAGAACCCATATCCAGAGTCATTACGCGTTTGTCACGCAACGTTTCCGGAATTTCATTATTGATGATCTTTTGGGCCAGACCTTCGGCAATGGCTGTTTTACCAACCCCAGGCTCACCGATCAGCACCGGATTGTTCTTCGTCCGGCGGCTCAGCACCTGAATGACACGTTCAATTTCCTTACTGCGGCCGATAACCGGATCCAGGTTGCCATCCTTGGCATAGGCGGTAAGGTCACGGGCCAGGCCATCCAGCGTTGGTGTGCTGACATTAGCAGGCGCACCGCTGTGGCTGGAAGTAGCTTCGCTGCTGCCAAGCAGTTGCAGCACTTGCTGGCGGGCCTTGTTAAGGCTGATCCCCAGGTTGTTGAGTACACGGGCAGCTACACCCTCGCCTTCACGGATAAGCCCGAGCAGGATATGCTCAGTGCCGACGTAAGTGTGTCCCAGCTTGCGGGCTTCGTCCATCGACAGCTCAATAACTTTTTTGGCACGAGGAGTATACGCGATGTTTGTTGGCTGCTCCTGTCCTCTGCCGATCAGTGTTTCCACTTCATCCTGAATTTTCTCAAGACCCAGACCAAGTCCGATTAGAGCTTTCGCGGCTATGCCGTCTCCTTCACGAATCAGTCCGAGCAAAATATGTTCTGTCCCAATGTTGTTGTGTCCCAAACGAACAGCTTCTTCTTGCGCCAGCGCCAGCACTTTTTGTGCGCGTTCCGTAAATCTTCCAAACATCATATCTCCTGCACCTCCACGAATAATAAATATCTATAATTAATGTTGTGATCCCAGTGTTTCCCGGAGCAGCTTTGCCCGGTACATATCACGTTCAGTGGCCGTGAGCTCATCGCCGAACAGCTTTTGCAAAAATCCGGGCTGTGTCTTGACATTCAGCTCATTCAACACTGAAATCGAAGGCCCTTCCAGTATCCCCAAATCGACTCCAAGCCGCAAATCGGATAACCGCTGGGCCGACTCTTTAAGCTCCATCACTGCCGCATAGGACAAAATGCCGTAAGAGCGTTTAATCCGGTCGGTAATCCGCAGTGCAGAATCAACCAGCAGGCGTTCACGGGCGTTCCGTTCATGCTCTATAATCTGGGTGACCACACTGTGAAGATTCTCAATGATCTCACTTTCGGTCTGTCCCAGCGTAATCTGGTTGGATATCTGAAAGATGTTCCCTACTGCTTCGCTGCCCTCGCCATAAATTCCTCTTACGGTTAGGCCCACCTGATTTACAGCGGATAGAATCCGGTTGATCTGATGGGTCATAACCAGTGCCGGTAAATGCAGCATTACCGAGGCTCTTAGCCCGGTTCCTACATTGGTGGGGCAACTCGTTAAGTACCCTCTTCTATCATCAAAGGCATAATTGACAGAAGCCTCAAAAATATCGTCGATGGCCGTTGCCCTTACCCAAGCCTCTTTAACCTGCAGGCCGGGAAACAGACATTGAATCCGGAGGTGGTCTTCCTCATTGATCATGATGCTGACCGACTCATCCTCGTTCAGAATGACCGCTCCACCCCGTGAATCATTGGCTAGATTTGGACTGATCAGATGTTTCTCCACCAGCACTTTTTTATCCAGCTCATCCAGCTCATCCAGCTTCAGCAGTTGAAAGGTACCAAAGTCCGCTGCAGCTTCTCCCTGAAACACGGGTGCCAGCTGCTCCAGCGCCTCTTCCGCCTGCTCGGCAGATGCCAGCAAAGGAAAAGGCAGGTGCTCCAGATTGCGGGCGATACGCATACGGCTGCTGATTACAATCTCGGAATGGCTGCCACCGCAGCGCATCCAGTCACTAAGCGCTTGTTCGGTAAACCGGAGACTTGACATGCCGCATCCCCCCTATATATGAAAGACTTTACTCTTGTGCCATTTCTTTTTCAAGTCGGCGGATCTGATCCCGCAGCTCGGCTGCAGTTTCGAACTCCTCTTGCATAATGCTTTGCTGCAATTCCAATTTCAGTTCATCAATTTGCCGTTTGCACATAATTTGTGCCCCTGCACGTTTCGGCAGCTTGCCTACATGAGCGGTACTGCCGTGCACTCTTCGGAACAGCGGATCCAGCGTGCTGTCAAAATATTTATAGCAGGAGCTGCAGCCGAACCGTCCAAGTTTGCTGAACTGGGAATACGTCATGCCGCAATTCTCGCATTTCAGTCCCTGTGCATTTTGGGTTGCCGCGGATTTCTCCTTGCCGGAACCTTCCAGATCCAGTAAACCGGAGAGCAGGCTGTGAATGGAGAACCCGCCCGCGGTTCCGGGAATTAACTCCCCCTTCTCCCGCGCACAGCTTTCACAAATATGAAATTCCGTCTTCTCTCCACTCACAATTTTGGTGAAATGAAGGGTAGCCGGTTTGACGCCGCATTCCTGGCAAAGCATAAGCGGTGTCCCCCTTACCATTCGTATTATTTACCAAGCAAAGAAATCAGCATGGCTTTCATAATCTTGGCACGAATCTCATCCCGGTAGGGCAGATTAATCGTCAGACAATCCCGGGAAACAGCGGCGCGCATGAGACACGCTTCACGCTTGGTTAAGAACAGGGCCTCCTCAAGCTGGTAGATCAGCCCTTCGGCGGAATTCTGGTCAATATCATTGCCTATCGTGGATTTGAGATGTGCGTAAAGTGCCACATTCTGAGGAAGCTCAAAGCGCTGAATCCGGATGTAACCTCCGCCTCCACGTTTGCTCTCGACCACATAGCCCTTCTCCAAAGTAAAGCGCGTACTGATGACATAATTAATCTGCGACGGTACACAGGAGAACTGGTCCGCCAGATCATTACGCTGAATTTCCACCGTACCTTCGGGACTTTCATGCAAAATATTCTTCAGATATTGTTCGATAATATCGGAGATATTACGCATCACTCATCCTCCAGTGTTCAAAGCGTTAGGTTAATTCTTGCTGTACATCCGTCCGGCGGTGATCTCTTAAGACCTTAACCTAAGCACCTAAAGGCGAATCGGACACAATGTCCTGCCTTTCAGACTTTACAACTTAGGAGAGACTGCTTTCGGGATGCGTTGACTTTGACTTTCTTTGACTTTTTCATATTATAACATATTCTCACTGAATTCCAAGTGGTTAGTCTTATTTTTTACTTATTGCCGCCATTGTATTCGGAATAACCCTTGGATCAACATGCATTTTAGTATGAAAAATAAAAAGCTCTCCCTGCTTCATTCAGCGCGAAAGAGCTGCTTACGATCAGAAAAAATCAAACAGTGCGGTCCGTGCCTGCGGCATAATCCCTTTCAGCCACTCCACGGCTTCTAGACTGCCGGTTAACTGCCCACAGCGGTGCAATTCTTCCGGACGTTTGTATCCAAGCAGCAGCACCGTCAATGTTCCAATACCGCAGCGCAAATCCGCCTGCTCTCCTGCACCCTCTACTTGTATTAAAGATGCCTCACCTTGCTGATTGACCTTCCACTCCCACAGCCCGTTGTTCCATGAGGCATGCTCATCCTCAATATACAACGTGCGCTTTTGCAGCTCATTCTGTTCCTTAAAGGTGAGTCCTTCCACAAAGGCTTTGGCATTAACAATACGCGCCATAAAATAAGGATAATTCTCCTGCGGAATACGGGGATCCGGAAGCAAAAACGGCAGCATATCATCTGCTGGTACCAGCTTTAATTTCGCAGCGGTGACCATCGAATCATGGTTGGCGAGAAAAGTCCACAATCCCCGGCGGGCTTCTTCGTCCATAAAAATGAATTCATCAATAACCAGTTCTTTGTTCTCTATTTTATAGAGCACATAACCTCCCGGTTCACCCGCTGCAGAATAAAACACACAATGATGTGTATCCTCATCCACTACGCTGTTCTCCCACCATTCACGATCACGCAGCAGCGTACCGTTATACCCGGAAGCAAAGCGCCCGTATAACTGCTCCATTACTTCAATATTTGCTTTATCGCGCTCTACACGCCCCTCCATTTCGGCCTTCCGCGGAAACTTGCCCACCGGTATCGTGTACTTCTTATATTCACAGTAGATCTCCCACCCGAACCTGCGGTAAAAAGGAATCAAGAAGGGATGCAGGAAGGACAACGTATGACCTGATTCGTTCATTGTTTGCAGCGTGTGGGACAAAAGCTTAGCCACAAGTCCCTGTCTGCGGTTCTCCGGCCATGTCGCCACTCCGGCAATCCCACCCATGGAGACGGCTTTGCCTTGCACATACACCTGAAGAGGCAGCAGCGTCAGCTTCGCACTTAGCTCCCCTTCCTCAAAGATGCCCCAGACTCTTTCCGGCTTAAACTTCTGTTTGGATTTTACTCTGTCGTCACCGTTAAGTTTGAATTGAAAAGCGTACTCGGACAAGCCAAGGCTTGCCTCAAAATCCTCTAGCCGCAATTGCCTGATCTCCAATACCTTCACCTCATTATCAAATAGAATAGTGCTTATCAAGAGTATATCAAGTCCAGAAAAGGTACGCGAATCTGCTAAGAGAGATTATAAAGAATCCAATGGTTATCCAATGGTTATCCAATGGTTATCCAATGGTTATCCAATGGTTATCCACAGCTTATACACAGCAGCACAAAGAACCGGAAAGAATATCTTTCCGGCAAAAAATAGTTATCCACGATTCTACAGTCTCTATCCACAAATTCCACATATTATCCACAAAACCCGTGTATTACTTGGATTTTCTCTTGACGAATCCCCAACAATATGTCTTTCATCCACATCATTCAGGGATAGTTCCCTATCAAATAATGTATCCACATGTGTGTAAGTTTTCTGCGTTTGCTGAAAATTATCCACAACATTTCCACAGCCCTGCACAAACACAAAAAAGCCACTGTCAATGAATCAACAATGGCTTTGTGTGCTTGGCGGCGTCCTACTCTCCCAGGACCCTTCGGTCCAAGTACCATCGGCGCTGGAGGGCTTAACGGTCGTGTTCGGGATGGGTACGCGTGGAACCCCTCCGCTATCGCCACCAAACGGGCATTTACAGCGTAAATGCTTCAGGAACCTTGATTCCTGAAAACTGAATCCGAAACAAATCTGCGTCTTAAATTGTTGGATAAGCCCTCGACCGATTAGTATTGGTCAGCTCCATGCATTGCTGCACTTCCACCTCCAACCTATCTACCTCGTCGTCTTCAAGGGGTCTTACTAATTGGGAAATCTCATCTTGAGGGGGGCTTCACGCTTAGATGCTTTCAGCGCTTATCCCGTCCGTACGTAGCTACTCAGCCATGCTCCTGGCGGAACAACTGATGCACCAGCGGTACGTCCATCCCGGTCCTCTCGTACTAAGGACAGCTCCTCTCAAATTTCCTGCGCCCACGACAGATAGGGACCGAACTGTCTCACGACGTTCTGAACCCAGCTCGCGTACCGCTTTAATGGGCGAACAGCCCAACCCTTGGGACCTACTTCAGCCCCAGGATGCGATGAGCCGACATCGAGGTGCCAAACCTCCCCGTCGATGTGGACTCTTGGGGGAGATAAGCCTGTTATCCCCAGGGTAGCTTTTATCCGTTGAGCGATGGCCCTTCCATGCGGTACCACCGGATCACTAAGTCCGACTTTCGTCCCTGCTCGACTTGTTGGTCTCGCAGTCAAGCTCCCTTATGCCTTTGCACTCTTCGAATGATTTCCAACCATTCTGAGGGAACCTTTGAACGCCTCCGTTACTCTTTAGGAGGCGACCGCCCCAGTCAAACTGCCCGCCTGACACGGTCCCCGTACCCGATTAGGGTACCAGGTTAGAACCTAGATACGATCAGGGTGGTATCCCAACGGCGCCTCCGCAGAAGCTTGCGCTCCTGCCTCTACGGCTCCCACCTATCCTGTACAGATCGTACCCAAATTCAATATCAAGCTGCAGTAAAGCTCCATGGGGTCTTTCCGTCTTGTCGCGGGTAACCTGCATCTTCACAGGTATTAAAATTTCACCGGATCTCTCGTTGAGACAGCGCCCAAGTCGTTACGCCATTCGTGCGGGTCAGAATTTACCTGACAAGGAATTTCGCTACCTTAGGACCGTTATAGTTACGGCCGCCGTTTACTGGGGCTTCGGTTCACAGCTTCGGACTAAGTCCTAACCGCTCCCCTTAACCTTCCAGCACCGGGCAGGCGTCAGCCCGTATACTTCGCCTTGCGGCTTCGCACAGACCTGTGTTTTTGCTAAACAGTCGCTTGGGCCTTTTCACTGCGGCCCCCTCGGGCTATTCACCCTACCGAGGCACCCCTTCTCCCGAAGTTACGGGGTCATTTTGCCGAGTTCCTTAACGAGAGTTCTTCCGCGCGCCTTAGAATTCTCTTCTCGCCTACCTGTGTCGGTTTGCGGTACGGGCACCTTCTCCTGGCTAGAGGCTTTTCTTGGCAGTGTGAGATCATGACCTTCGCTACTACAATTTTCGCTCCCCATCACAGCCCAGCCTTAATGGTGTGCGGATTTGCCTACACACCAGCCTCACTGCTTAGACGGACATCCATCAGTCCGCGTCACTACCCTCCTGCGTCACCCCATCGCTCATAGCGGATTACGGTGGTACAGTAATTTCAAACTGTTGTCCTTCGACTACGCCTTTCGGCCTCGCCTTAGGTCCCGACTTACCCTGAGCGGACGAGCCTTCCTCAGGAAACCTTGGGCTTTCGGCGGATCAGATTCTCACTGATCTTTTCGTTACTCATACCGGCATTCTCACTTGTATGCTGTCCAGCGCTCCTTACGGTACACCTTCAACCTGCATACAACGCTCCCCTACCCCAGATACATCGTATCTAGCCATAGCTTCGGTGGTGTGTTTAGCCCCGTTACATTTTCGGCGCAGAGTCACTCGACCAGTGAGCTATTACGCACTCTTTCAATGGTGGCTGCTTCTAAGCCAACATCCTGGTTGTCTGTGCAACTCCACATCCTTTCCCACTTAACACACACTTGGGGACCTTAGCTGATGGTCTGGGCTGTTTCCCTTTTGACAATGGATCTTAGCACTCACTGTCTGACTCCCGGCAAGAAGTTAATGGCATTCGGAGTTTGACTGAGCTTGGTAACCCTTGCGGGCCCCGCACCCAATCAGTGCTCTACCTCCACCACTCCATTCACCGAGGCTAGCCCTAAAGCTATTTCGGGGAGAACCAGCTATCTCCGAGTTCGATTGGAATTTCTCCGCTACCCCCACCTCATCCCCGCATTTTTCAACATACGTGGGTTCGGGCCTCCAGTGCGTGTTACCGCACCTTCACCCTGGACAGGGGTAGATCACACGGTTTCGGGTCTACGTCCACATACTCATTCGCCCTATTCAGACTCGCTTTCGCTGCGGCTCCGGCTTCTCACCTTAACCTTGCATGTTAAACGTAACTCGCCGGTTCATTCTACAAAAGGCACGCCATCACCCCTAGATTGGGCTCTGACTTTTTGTAAGCACACGGTTTCAGGTTCTATTTCACTCCCCTTCCGGGGTGCTTTTCACCTTTCCCTCACGGTACTGTTTCACTATCGGTCGCCAGGTAGTATTTAGCCTTAGCAGATGGTCCTGCTGGATTCATACGGGGTTTCACGTGCCCCGCACTACTCGGGATCCGTCTCGGAGAGAACACAGTTTAGGCTACAGGGCTTTTACCTCTATCGCGGGCCTTTCCAGACCTCTTCGCCTACCATATTCCTTTGTAACTCCATGTGAGACGTCCCACAACCCCAAGGGGCAAGCCCCTTGGTTTAGGCTGTTCCGCGTTCGCTCGCCGCTACTGACGGAATCACTATTGTTTTCTCTTCCTCAGGGTACTTAGATGTTTCAGTTCCCCTGGTCTGCCTCTATCTCCCCTATGTATTCAGAGAGAAGTAACTGCGAATTACCACAGCTGGGTTTCCCCATTCGGACACCCCCGGATCAAAGCTTGCTTACAGCTCCCCGAGGCAGTTTCGTTGTTCGCCACGTCCTTCGTCGGCTCCTGGCGCCTAGGCATCCTCCGTGTGCTCTTATTAGCTTAACCAATGCGTTTTCCGTTAGGAAAATCGCTAGCATCGCTATTAATATAAACTTGTTTACACAAGTTCAGCTTAAAGGAATGTTCTAAAACGCAAATTCGTTTCGGTATCCAGTTTTCAAGGATCAAGGTGTTACTATTGATGAAGTTTGTTGGTGGAGCCAAGCGGGATCGAACCGCTGACCTCCTGCTTGCAAGGCAGGCGCTCTCCCAGCTGAGCTATGGCCCCGCAAATTCCATCAAAACCGAACAAATGGATACGCGTTAAGTATCTTGGAAGCTAAGCTTCCGATTTGAATGTCACCGTTGCAGGTGACGATTCTCCATAGAAAGGAGGTGATCCAGCCGCACCTTCCGATACGGCTACCTTGTTACGACTTCACCCCAATCATCTACCCCACCTTCGGCGGCTGGCTCCCTTGCGGGTTACCCCACCGACTTCGGGTGTTGTAAACTCTCGTGGTGTGACGGGCGGTGTGTACAAGACCCGGGAACGTATTCACCGCGGCATGCTGATCCGCGATTACTAGCAATTCCGACTTCATGCAGGCGAGTTGCAGCCTGCAATCCGAACTGAGACCGGCTTTGCTGGGATTGGCTCCACCTCGCGGCTTCGCTTCCCGTTGTACCGGCCATTGTAGTACGTGTGTAGCCCAGGTCATAAGGGGCATGATGATTTGACGTCATCCCCACCTTCCTCCGGTTTGTCACCGGCAGTCACTCTAGAGTGCCCAGCCTTACCTGCTGGCAACTAAAGTCAAGGGTTGCGCTCGTTGCGGGACTTAACCCAACATCTCACGACACGAGCTGACGACAACCATGCACCACCTGTCTCCTCTGTCCCGAAGGCCGCCACTATCTCTAGTGGATTCAGAGGGATGTCAAGACCTGGTAAGGTTCTTCGCGTTGCTTCGAATTAAACCACATACTCCACTGCTTGTGCGGGTCCCCGTCAATTCCTTTGAGTTTCAGTCTTGCGACCGTACTCCCCAGGCGGAGTGCTTACTGTGTTAACTTCGGCACCAAGGGTATCGAAACCCCTAACACCTAGCACTCATCGTTTACGGCGTGGACTACCAGGGTATCTAATCCTGTTTGCTCCCCACGCTTTCGCGCCTCAGCGTCAGTTACAGCCCAGAAAGTCGCCTTCGCCACTGGTGTTCCTCCACATATCTACGCATTTCACCGCTACACGTGGAATTCCACTTTCCTCTTCTGTACTCAAGCCACCCAGTTTCCAGTGCGACCTCAGGTTGAGCCCAAGGTTTAAACACCAGACTTAAATAGCCGCCTGCGCGCGCTTTACGCCCAATAATTCCGGACAACGCTTGCCCCCTACGTATTACCGCGGCTGCTGGCACGTAGTTAGCCGGGGCTTTCTTCTCAGGTACCGTCACTCCGGTAGCAGTTACTCTACCGGACGTTCTTCCCTGGCAACAGAGCTTTACGATCCGAAAACCTTCATCACTCACGCGGCGTTGCTCCGTCAGGCTTTCGCCCATTGCGGAAGATTCCCTACTGCTGCCTCCCGTAGGAGTCTGGGCCGTGTCTCAGTCCCAGTGTGGCCGTTCACCCTCTCAGGTCGGCTACGCATCGTCGCCTTGGTGAGCCGTTACCCCACCAACTAGCTAATGCGCCGCAGGCCCATCTCCTTGTAGCAGATTGCTCCGCCTTTCATCCTTCGTCCATGTGAACAAAGGAATTATCCGGTATTAGCTACCGTTTCCGGTAGTTATCCCAGTCAAAGAGGTAGGTTGCCTACGTGTTACTCACCCGTCCGCCGCTAAGTTAATCCAGAGCAAGCTCCTTCATAACTCCGCTCGACTTGCATGTATTAGGCACGCCGCCAGCGTTCGTCCTGAGCCAGGATCAAACTCTCCAAATTGGTTTTTTCGAGCGGTCACTTCACCCGAATTACTCCGAGAAAATAACCATCCGAAAAAGATATTGAAAAGAGCGATTGCTCATTTTGAAACTGACGATTCATTAAATGAATCTTAAAAAATTAACGCGTTCCATTTGTTCAGTTTTCAAAGAACTTGCTCCCGGCTTTCAACGTTATGTCTCTTGCACAGGAATTAGATCATATCATGTTTCTGTATTGCTTGTCAACTTATTTCTTCTTCGCTGATCAAGTTCAGCGTCGATGCCTCATAAGCACAAGAGATAATATATCATGCTGAATGAGTGTTTGCAACCCTTTTTTATAAAATAATAAATTTACGCATAATTGGAACGACTTGGGCACAAATTGATTCCCATAACGCTTCGATTGTGGCTAAAATAGGATTTATCGGATTTCCATATATATGCTCGCCCATTAACCCGTTTGAAAGGAGCTCAGATGAATAAGAATTCTATACCCGCTGCTCCCTCTCTAGTTGCAAAAGACCGGGAACAACGCAATCTGCAACAGGATACTATTTACCGGATTTTACTCGCCGTAAGCTTTGTGCATTTATTCAATGATTCCATTCAGGCGCTTATCCCGGCGATGTTTCCTATCTTAAAGGAAAACATGCTGCTCTCCTATGCACAGGTCGGATGGATATCCTTCGCCCTGAACATCACTTCTTCGGTGATTCAGCCGGTAATCGGCTATGCCGCTGACCGTAAACCGCGACCGATCCTGCTCCCTCTGGGGATGTGCTGCACGTTCGCCGGAGTGTTCCTGCTCGCTTTTGCCGGAAATTACGTACTGGTCATCTTCTCCGTTATGCTTGTCGGCTTCGGTTCGGCTGCGTTCCACCCGGAAGGCATGCGTGTAGCTCATATGGCTGCAGGTCAGCGCAAGGGATTGTCGCAATCCATCTTCCAAGTGGGAGGCAACGCCGGACAATCTCTGGGTCCTCTTTTGATGAAATGGGTATTCATTCCCTTTGGGCAGATGGGTGCACTTGGGTTCACCGTCATTGCTGCCGCCGGAATTGCCGTACAGACCTATGTGGCCAAATGGTACCAAGAAATGCTTAATGCAGGCTATACGTTCCGCAAAAAATCAACTGGACGCACGCTTGACCCTGCCCGCAGCAAAAGCATTCTGACCGCAACCGTGATCCTGATCTTTATCGTGTTTGTACGCTCCTGGTACAGCGCCTCCATCGGCGGCTATTATGCCTTCTACTTAATGGATAAATACGGAATGAAGCTTGATGACGCTCAAATATACATCTTTATGTATTTGGCAGCCGGTGCAGTTGGCACCTTCTTCGGGGGCCCGCTAGCCGACCGCTTCGGACGGCGTAATCTCATCCTGATCTCTATGGTGAGTACGGTGCCTTTTGCGCTGGCGCTGCCTTTTGTAAACCATTTCTGGGCCGCTGTTCTGCTAATCATCTCCGGATTTGTCCTACTGTCCAGCTTCTCAGTAACAGTCATTTATGCACAAATGCTCTATCCGGGCAATATCGGAACCGTCTCGGGACTGATTACTGGACTGGCTTTTGGGCTTGGCGGGATCGGCTCGGTAGTTATCGGCGACCTGATCGACCGGATCGGAATTGCGACTGTGTTCATAGCTTGCGGCTTCCTCCCGCTGCTTGGCCTGCTTGCCCTGCTGTTACCCAATGATAAGACGCTGGAGAAATGGGCCGCTGAATAAGCAGCATGATTTCATCGCTTCGTCTCTCTTCTATATCTATATAGGTCCATAAGGGTCCATCCTTCTCTATTAGAGTAGGGTGGGCTTTTTTCACAGCAGAAGATATAAACTCTTAACAGCCAGCAGAATTATCCAACCGCCCTTTTTTAGGGTACAATTAATTAAAAGTTGAACTAATTGTCATAGCGCGGAAGGCTGAGGAGGAATGGCAATTGAAGAAAGCACTCACGAACATTCGTAAAGGATACGGGAAGAAGCTTGTCTCCATCCATATGTGGAATACCTGGCTGGTCCTGTTTCTGGCACTCAGCGGATTATTGCTGGTCGGCGGTTTCTGGCGGGAGCTTCTGGGTGAGGGCAGGGTGTGGCTAAAATGGGCCCATATCGCGTTTGGACTGGTGCTGCTGATTCCGGTCATTTATTATTTACTGCTTGCTGCAAAACACTGGAAAAGGCTCAAGGGGAAAAATGGGCAAAAGGCTAATGTGATTTTTGTGCTGGCCCTATTGATCGGGTGGATTGTGTCGGGTGTCGTACTCTGGCAATTCAGGCTTGCCGGGCCAAGAGCGGCCAATACCGCACTATTTATACACGATCTTCTGACTTGGGTTGGACTTCCGGTTATTATTTACCACTCTATTACCAGAGTCAAATGGCTCAAAGAACCGAAGAAACGCTCTATTGTACCAGAACCGGTAACATCGGCTAATGGAGCATCTGCTTCTAATGATGAGCAGAAACAGCCGGGAGCAGCCCATTTCCAGCAGCCGATGTATACCCGCCGCGGTTTCATTAAAGTCGCTGTGGGTGCCGGACTTGCGGTAACGCTCGGACCGACCTTTGTCCGCTGGATCGGCAAATCTTTTCAGTTGCCCGGCACCGCGGATTATGCAGCCAACAATGCCAACACACTAATCCCCGACCCTATTCCGCTGGCAAATTCAGCACCACCGATTGGTGGAGGAGCGGAAGGGAACTTCCGCGTATATACTGTAACCGATATTCCAGCATTCGATAATTCGAACTGGTCATTTACGATTGACGGGCTGGTGGACAAGAAGTTCACCTGGAACTGGGAGGAATTCGTCAAGCTGCAGCGCGAGGTGCAGGTCAGTGATTTCCACTGCGTCACCGGCTGGTCTGTCTACAAGAATACCTGGGAGGGTCTGCCCCTCTCCAAGCTGCTTGATCTTGCCGGAGTAAAAAGCCAGGCGGTGATGGTCAAGCTGTATTCCGGCGACGGCGTCTATACGGACTCCCTGACACTCGCACAGGCGCGAATGGAGGATGTTATGGTTGCCGTCATGCATGACGGCAAGCCGATTCCGAATCAGCTGGGCGGGCCTGTACGTCTGGTCACTCCGCAAATGTATGCCTATAAATCGGTAAAATGGCTTAACCGGATTGAACTCATTGATGAGGACCATGTCGGCTATTGGGAACAGCGGGGGTACGACAAAGACGCCTGGCTGCCTGGAGCAAATCGTGTATAACTGCGGCCAGCGCCTCTTTCAATTCCGAACGGCTATTGCTTTGTTCATCACTGAGGAGAATAAAGCGGCCGCCATCCCGCTGCCCGCAGTCATATAGTTATCCTTATCGGTACGGTCAAAACCCATCCATACAGCGGCTGTCCAATCCGGTGTGTAGCCGACAAACCAAAGATCCCGATTAGCCTTGCTGTCGACACCGGGAAGCGCTGCCTGAGTCGTTCCGGTCTTGCCGGCAACCGGAATGTTCATCCGCGCTTTTTTCCCGGTTCCTTGATTTACTGCATTGCGGAGCATGAACGTCATGCTTTCCGCAGTTCGCGCCGAGATCACTTGACGCTGGCTGGAGACATGCTTGTATAGAACCCGCCCGTGCGCATTGGTTATGCTGCTAATGGTATGAGCTTCATTAAACGTCCCCCCGCTCGCAAACACACTGTAGGCCTGGGCCATTTTCAGAGGAGATACCCCATTGTGGAGCCCGCCGAGCGCAATGGACAGATTATTATCCTCCTGCGGCAGTTCTAACCCCAGCTTTCCGGCAAATTGACGGGCGCTGAAGATTCCCACCTGCTTCAGCAGCCATACGGCCGGAGCATTGATGGATTGCTGGAGTGCCTGGTTCAGGCTAACTTGGCCACGGTATACGCCATTCAGATTACCCGGGCTGTAACTCCCGTAAGACTGCTTACGGTCGGGAACTATACTCGATGGAGTAAAGTTGCCGCTTTCCAGCGCAGGCCCGTAATCAATAATCGGCTTAAAGGCGGAACCCGGCTGGCGTGCGTCAATAATCGCCCGATTAAGGCTGCCCGTTTGGGGATTGCGCCCTCCCATCATGGCGGCAATTTCTCCGGTGTGATGATTGAGTATCACCATGGCCGCCTCGACCTGCTGGTTTTTCCCATCGGGAGGAAAGGCATCTGCGTTACGAAATGCTTGCTCCAGTGTTTTCTGGATGCCTGTATTCATCCCTGTCTTAATCCTGTAACCACCTGTTTGCAGCTCTTCCCTCGACTTACCCGTAAGCCGGGAGGCTTCTTTCAGCACAGCGTCAATATAGGAAGCTCCTGAGACCTCAGTCTCAAATTCTACTTGAGGGCGGTATTTCTGTTTGCGCGCGGCAACCATTTGCTGTGGGCTGATCAGCCCCCGCTGCTGCATGATTCCCAGAACAAGCTCCCTCCTCCCCTCGGAAACCGCGTTGTTCTCCGCAGGATTATAGATGGAAGGACCTTTCGGGATAGCCGCTAAAGCAGCGATTTGCGAAATCTCCAGCTTTTTTAGGTCACTTACACCGAAATAGTACTCTGATGCCGCCTTTATTCCATACTGCCCCCGGCCCATATAGATTTGGTTCAGATAAAGCTGCAAAATATCCTGCTTTGACAACCGTTTCTCCAAAGCTGTAGCAATGGAGGCCTCGTTCAGCTTGCGTAGCATATTTTTATCTCTGTTTAAATAGAGATTGCGGGCTAACTGCTGGGTGATGCTGCTGCCTCCCTCTGTTACTCTGAAGTTCACGGTATTGTTAATGGCGGCACGCAGGATTCCCGTATAGTCCAGTCCCTGATGGCTGTAAAACCGGCGGTCCTCGACTGCCAAAAAGGTGTCGATCAGCAGAGCCGGCATCTCTTCCAGCTGAGCCATCGTCCGATATCCCGATTCCGGCAGCGGAATTCGGCGCAGCACATTCCCCTCTGAGTCGGTAATGACGCTTGATTGATCTAAAACCAGCTTCCCGGCCTGACGGCTTACCACAGCCTCTCCATATACACGGACATAGAACAGCATTGCCAGCAGCAGTAACACGCCAATTACCGCAAGATCAAATCCGGTATAAAAAACACGCAGCAGTTTTCGCCGGGTGCCGGTATTCCCTCTGCTCAGCACTTTGCAATCAGGTTCACAAGGAACCGCTCCAAGCCCGCCGCTTCACGTTTCACCGCATCCACCTGAACGGCCTCTCCTTCTGCAGCCTTCAGCTCATCCAGCAAGCGCAGCAGCGTCTTCATCCTTAGTATGAGGGCCATACTCTCTTCACTGCTCCATCCCGCTTCTTCTGCATCTGCCGATTCAATCTCTGCTGTACCGGTGAGTTTTGTTTGCTGGCCTTTGTTCAGTTTCCGCAGATTAGCAGCCAGCCTGCCCAACTCTCCTCCGGTGGATACCTCCAGTTCCTTAAAGAAGCCATTCGCCGCAAGCTCATCCGATGCCTGCAGCAGCGCCTTGAAATCATCGGATAATTTTTGCGAACGCAGCAGAAAAAAGCCGCCGGAAAGAGCGGTAAAAAGAATTACTGCCAAAGGCAACCTGCCGATATGATTGATTATCCAATGCAATAAGCGGACTGTAAAAGCCCCGGAATCCGCGCTATGCCGCGAATATAGAAAGGAAACCACCGCCTGCAGCACCATAAGAACACCACCGCTGAGCAGCAAGCTTCCTCCAATAACATACAAATATCCGGTTCGTACCGTATTTAGTCTTCTCAAGTTTATCCCCTCCCGGTATCTGTGCATTTACTACTCCATGACACATAGAATACCGGCAAGTTCTTAAGAACCTCCCGCACAAGTTCTAAAGATTCTCTAAAGACTCCTCTGGAGACAACGGGAAGCGGGTGATAAAGTCGGTACGGTTCACATCGCTTTGGGCTGTAATTTCTCCATGGTGGCGTTCCACAATCCCTTTGGCTATAGCAAGTCCCAGCCCCGAACCTCCGGTATGCCGGGAACGGGAGCGTTCAGCCCGGTAGAATCGTTCAAAAATATGCGGAAGGTCGCTTTCGGCAATCATTTCTCCAAAATTGCTGATCCGCACGACCGCTTCATCCCCTTCCCGGGTGAGTACGATCTCCAGTTTTTTCCCTTCACGCCCGTAACGGATGGCATTGGTAATCAAATTTTCATAAGCGCGCAGCAACTCGTAAGGCGCTCCCTGAATCCATAAGGATTCTGTATGGTCCACCAGCTCATAGGCCATGCCTGCCCGGGCAAGCTCTGGAACCGCCTCTTCCGCCAGCTGCCGAATGAACGCCTTGAGGTCCAGCTGTTCTGCTGCAAGCGGCAGTCCTCCACTGTTGACACGGGTATATTCGAACAGATCATCAATCAGCTTACGCAGCACCAGTGCTTTCTGATAAGCAATACCTACATAATAGCGCACCTCTGTCTCTTCCCGGCAGCGGTCCTGCTCAATATAATCCAGATAACCCAAAACAGAGGTCAGCGGAGTACGCAAATCATGAGAGACCCCGGTAATCAGCTCATTTTTGGCCTGGATCGCCTTACGCTCTTCAAGCAGGGACTGCTGCAGCCGTTCGGACATAATATTAATATTCTCTGCCAGTACACCTAGCTCATCACTGGTCCGCACTTCAATCCGGTGTGACTCTCCCAGTTTGGTGATTTGCTGAATTCCCTGTGTGATCTCTTCAAGATAGGATACTACTTTTCGTGTGTACAAAAAAAAGAACACCAAAAAGCTGATAATGCCTACGGCTGTCATTACCGGTACTGAACCAATATGGTTAATAATCCATTTCAAAACCAGGGAATAGGGAGCCGACGGTGAACTCGTGTTCATGTGAAGCAGAGAATTCACCAGCCGGTAACCTCCCCATAACAGGATGGCTCCTGACAACATGCTGAGAATAAACGCCCAAATGAATTTCCAGCGGATAGTACTTATATATTTTGCATTCACAGCATTATCACCTCAAGTTCTCAGGATGGCCCGTCCAATTTATACCCGATCCCCCATACAGTTTGCACATAACGGGGCTGCTTTGGATCCAGCTCAATTTTCTCGCGGATATTGCGGATATGTACCATAACCGTGCTGCCTCCGTCCAGGAAAGGCTCATTCCAGATATTCCTGTAAATCTGCTCCATGCTGAGCACCTGACCCTGATGTCTCGCCAGCAGCTCCAAAATGGAAAATTCACGGGGTGTCAGCCTTACCTTACGTCCATCCACGCAGACCTCATGTTTCAATATGTCGATGACCAGATCCTCGAAGATCAGCTCATTGTCATTCATCCTTGGTTGGGTATCCTTGTTGAATTTATGATAGCGGCGCAGCTGTGATTTGGCCCGGGCCACAAGCTCCAGCGGATTAAACGGCTTTCCGACATAATCGTCGGCGCCTATACTGAGTCCAAGAATTTTATCCATATCGGAATTTTTGGCGGACAGCATGATGATCGGCATATTTTGCTCTTCACGGATTTTCATGCAGGCTTCTATCCCGTCCATCTTGGGCATCATCACGTCCATAATAATGAGGTCCACCTTCTCCTCTTTTAAATATTCCAGCGCTTCCTGTCCGTCAAAGGCTTTGAGCAGCCGATAACCTTCGTTGCAGAAATAAATATCCATCAGGTTAACGATCTCCCGCTCATCGTCCACTAGCAATATTGTTTCTTGTCTCACAGGTAGGTATCCTTTCCATTCCATAAGTGGTAATCTACCTTCTAATATATTAGAAATTATCCAATCTATAAACCCAAAAAAAGCCTCGTATCCCCATAAGGTATACAAAGGCTGGTATTACTCATTTTATTAGTTCCTTTAAATGCTCTTGAAGGAGGCATCATAAAGCCGGAACATTGTTTTGTAGCCCGACTCGTCAATCTTGATACCCACGTCCAGACGCCCGGTAATTTGCAGTGGGCCGGAGGTATGCCGGAGCTTGCTGCCTTCAGGCACAAAGACAATCATAATCTTGTTCCAGTAGGTCTCATCCCCATTATCAAAGGGACACTCCGCCCCGGGCTCTGGAATCAGCAGAAACCAGTTCTTCTCAAAGGAGAGGACTTCGCCCATAAAGCCCTTAATCGTAACCTCGCTGCCGCTGAGATCCCAGAACTGCTCCGAGGGGCGGGTCTGGTCACTGCCGTCGAAGAAGCCGTTCCAATCAATGGCAGTGTGGCCTGTGTTGGAAGTCTTCGATTGGGGCGCTGCGGTTGGGGCGGGGCTGGCCTCAGGGAGGGAGCTGGCTTGTGGAGACGGAGATGCAGCGCTGCTCTTTCCACCGTTCTTGTCTGCTTCACCTGTGTTAGCCTTTGACTTCGTTTCAGGTGCTGGAGATGCCGGGCTCTTGCTATTACTCTTGCTGGAGCCTACAGTCTTCTTCGATGTATCCTGAATAACTGCTGCTGGAGCAGAAGGTTTCGGCAAAGGTTTGGATGTACTTGGTGCGATGGATGACGCCGCAGCCAGTTCGGGTTCCGGTGAAGGTCCAGCTGTGGCCGTGGCGGCTTCTGGAGAGCGATCCATGGTTGGCGAAGCTGCCGGTGATTCTTTTGCAACTATGGGTACTTGTGTAGCTTCGGGTGATTGTGCCACATCCTCTGTTACCGGATTGTCCGCCTCCACCGCAGCAGCAAAGGACTCTCCACCGCCATCAGCTGCACTGTTCTGGCCGCATGCTTGAAGCAGCAGCAGGCTTGTAACAGCAACCGTCATCAGGATCAACCTACCCTTTAATGTTATCAAGTGAATGTACCTCCTAGGATTTGAACAAAGCAAGAGGATGCATCCGGTACATCCGGAATGCAGGCCCCAGCGAAGACAGCAGACCAATGGAAAGCGCCCCTGCAGCAATAAGCCAATGATCAGATGTCCACTGATAAGGTTCAATTTGAATGCCAGCTTGGGCGAATAGTGCATCCTTCAGCAGGTAAGCGCCAAGATGACCCAGCAGCAGTCCGGCGATAAGTCCGGTAGCTGTCACCAGCAGACCTTCGCTCGTTAAGGTCAACCATACATAGGCTCTGGATTTGCCGAGAAGACGCAATAACCCCACATCCTTGGTACGTTCCCCGACTGCGGCAATCAAAGACAGCAGGATCGCTATCGCTGCCAGAATTACGCATAATGCCGTGAGCACACTCAATAGCTGTGCTCCCTGATCAACAGCGTTCAGCACGTCAGAAACCGCCTGGCTTGTATAGGCAGCCTGAACTCCATTACTGCCATCCAGCACCTCTTTCAAATCATGGGCCCCCAGCAGACTGGCCGGTTTAACCAGCACGGCTGTAATCTCCCGCTCCTCAGGAGGCAAGCCATGTACGGCCCAGGCATAATCTACGGTCGTAAATACTGCGCGGTCATCAGGGGTATGAAGGGCCGGAAGAATACCCACAACGGTATACTGGAAGCTTTCATGTGCGTGTTCTTCGCCATGTTCTTCGCTATGTGTTTCGTCCGGGGAATCTCCAGCCGCCTCGGCAGCATGGTCTTCCTCATGCTCTTCCTCATGATTTTCCTCATGCTCCTCTGTGTGTTCCGCCTCCGCAGTTTCATGGCTGTCTCCCTGAACAAGCCCATGTGCGCCCGTAAATGTATCTCCAATGTGCAGACCCAGAGATTCCGCCACATACGATCCAATAATGGTCTCACCGGTGTGCGCATATAAATTCCCGTCCTGAAGGTGACGGTCGCCGTAACGGGTAACAAAATATCCGGAGTCCATGCCTACGATCGGAAAACCTTTATAATTATCTCCCGTTGTCATCGCAAAGGCCTTATCCACATCCTGATCCTGCTCCACTTGATCCAGAACAGCAAGCGGGATATTGCCTGTCGGAGCACCGATATGATAAAAGGTATTCAGTACAAGCTGGGTTTCACTTCCGGCTGCACCAATTACGAGATCGAACGGACCATACCCTTTTTTGGCGCCTTGCTCAACGCTTTGCCGGGACAAGGATAGCAGGACGATAAAAGCAACCGTAACTGCGACCGCACATACCGTCAACAGCGACAGAAACCGCCGATGCAGCAAATTACGCAGTGTTAATTTAAAGAGACTCATACAATCCCCTCTTCCGTTTCTCCCGGCTGCTCTGGAGTTTGGGCGCTGATTCCCGGCGTATCCGGTTAATCTCTTGAATGTTCAGACAGCGGGGAAAACGGTTCGCCATATTGAGATCATGCGTTACAACAATTAAGGTATGTCCATGAGCGACGCTGAGATCCAGTAAAAGCGAGGCAATTTCATCTGCCGTTTCCCAGTCCAGACTGCCGGTGGGTTCATCCGCCAGCACAAGCGGCGGCTCATTCACGAGCGCCCGCACAATCGCTACCCTCTGCTGCTGCCCGCGGGAAAGCTGGGAGGGAAGATGCCGGCCCCGGTCTGCCAGACCTACCTGATCCAGCCAATCGTCAACTACCCTTCTTTTCTCCTTAAGCGGAAGCTTTGCGGTCATAGCAATCTCCACATTCTGCCTTGCCGTCAATGAGGGGATCAGATGGAAATCCTGCAGCACATACCCGATATTGGAAGCCCGGAAAACATCACGCTTCGCCTCTGTGAGCTCGCGTAGCGGCTTGCCGTCCACGACAATCCCGCCGCTGTCGGCCAGCAGAATTCCGCTGATCAGATGCAGAAGAGTGCTTTTACCGGACCCGCTGGGTCCGGTAATCGCTACATTCTCTCCTTTTTCAACACTCCATTCAGGAATATCCAGTATCGGCACATTTCTTCCGTCTACACGAAATTGCTTTTTCAAATCGTGAATTTGGAGCAACAGAGCCACTCCTATCTCAATTTAATACGTTCGGACAAGGCATCCCAAGTCAAGGTTGTGCCCTTCAGCTGGCTGAATGCACTAAGCGGCAGGTACAATACGCCGTTATCGATATCAACGATATAAGAAGCAGCCTTGCCGTTCAGCTTAGCGGTTTTGTCTGTTAGATTCACATCAATTACATTCTTCTGCAATGTCAGCTTCGCAGCGGCAGCATCCCCTTTGTAAGTGCCTCCCAGCGCCTTGATCAAAGCTTCAGCAGGATAGAGTACTTTGTTGTCGCGGCTGATTTTGAACTTCGGATATACGTATTGGGATTGCAGCTCTGCGGAACGTTTGTTCAAATCAAGGCCCAGTATGCTGGCACCCGCCTTCGCGATCTCGGTGTTGTCCACCTGTCCTTTTACCTGCTCCGCAATCGGACCATAAGCCCAGACACCCACATCTACTGCGGAATGGCCATGGCCTGACCAGCCCACCAGCAGACGTTTGGAAACCACTGCATTGTAGGCTCCTTCACGTTTATACGAAGACCCGTCGCCTTCCATAATTTGTGCAACCTCTTCGTCTGTAAGATCGGTAATCCATGTATTGGCTGTTACGATGCTGCGGATCTCTTCTGGTGTCTGTGCTGCTTCCAGAGCGGCAGCCAGGCTTTCCGAGGAATGTTTTTGCTTATCCCACAGGTCGATATTAATTTCGTAAATGTTGTCGCGGGAGAGGGACAGTCCGCCCGTTTCATGGTCGGCTGTGACCACAACGGAGGTGTTGCCGTTTTTCTTCGCGAAATCAATCGCTGTCTTGACCGCCGCATCGAAGTCAAGTGCCTCCTGGACAAGTGTCGGCAGATCGTTGGCATGACCGGCATGGTCAATCCGTCCGCCTTCAATCATCATGACAAAACCCTCTTTATCCGCCGATAAAATATTCAGCGCTTTGGAGGTCATTGTCGCCAGGCTTGGAATTTCCGCTGTACGGTCCGGAACATAAGCCACGTGGGAACTGCCGAACAGGCCCAGCACCTTGCTGTTTTTGGAGGTAAGCGCATTTAAGGCTGTTTTATTTTCAACTACAGTGTAGCCTTTGGCTTTAAAATCAGGGAGGATGTTCTTATCCGTCCGTTTGCCCTTTTCATCTTTGGTTACAAAAAACTGCTTGCCCCCGCCCATCAGAACATCAACGCCGCTCTCCAGGTATTGCGAGGCAATCGCCGATTCATTATCACGGCTGCGGACATGGGAGGCGTAGACAGCTGGCGTCGCGTGAGTAATCCGGGCTGTGGTAACAAGTCCTGTTGCTTTGCCGCTCGTTTCCGCAGCCTCAATAATGGAGGCAAACGGTTTGGATACATCTTCATTGGAAACGCTGATGCCTGCGTTGTATGTTTTGTGGCCTGTAGCAAATGCAGTACCGGCTGAGGCGGAATCTGTAACGATCCCCGAAACGATTTTCCCGCCGTCCTCACCACGGTCTGCATATGTAGTCGCTTGTCCCACGTAGTACGGATCAAGATTAAGATGGCTGACTCCCTTGGTGTATTGCTGAAAATATCTTGCGGCAGAAATTTGGGCCGGACCCATGCCGTCACCAATTAGTACGATAAGATTTTTGGACTGGGCTTTTGCAGCTCCCCCAGAAGTTTTAGCACTTTGTGCCGCTCCGGCCAGTGTAGCTCCTGAAACTACAGCTGCTGCCAATCCTCCAATTACCACACTCTTCATCAGCTTTTTCATTATTAACCCCTTCCTTGTTATAAAGATCTTTAACCAATCTTACCTTCGAAAGGTTAACCAATTGTCAACTGTAGTCAGGGGTTGTATTAAATTATCAACTGTTCATATATCACCGGAAATAAAAGGCTCTCTACTTCAGGATAATGCTGCTGTTTCAGATGTACCCATTGAACTATACATACTTACCTTTCACAAAAAAGCCCTGTGACCTTTCGCAGGAAGCGAAATGATCACAGGGCTTTGTATCTTGCTGTTCATTGCTATTCAGTATTATGCTGTATAACGGTCTAAATCTCCAGCAGCCGGATCAGTTCTTCCTCATCCTCAATGACCTGAATGCCCAATTGCTGTGCTTTGGTCAGCTTACTGCCCGCTTTTTCACCGGCGATGACCAGATCGGTTTTCTTGGAGACACTGCCCGATACCTTGGCGCCAAGTGCCTCGAGACGTTCCGCAGCTTCCTCACGGGTAAGCTTCTGCAGCGAGCCGGTTAACACTACGGTCTTGCCGCTGAAGAAGGAATCGGTACTCACCGGCCGCGGAGCCTCAGGCGCCTTAGCTTCTACACCCAAAGCCAGCATGCGGTTAATGCCCGTTACCACAAAAGGATCAGCGAAGAAGCCCACGATGCTCTCTGCCACAATCCCGCCGATATCCGGCAATCCAGATAATTCCTCTGCTGTAGCAGACATTACAGCCTCCAGACTGCGGTAATGATCGGCCAGCATCCGTGTGGTTGCTTTACCGGTATTCGGAATGCCTAGGGCAAAGAGGAACGAGGCTAAATCACGCCCTTTGCTCTCTTCCAGCGCCTTCAGCAAATTGTCTGCTTTCTTCTCACCGAAGCGATCGAGCTTGACCAGCTGTTCAAAATTCAGTTCATATAAATCGGCAGGTTCCCGCACATTCAGCTCTTCGTGCAGCTGCCCGGCCGTCTTGTCGCTGAAGGTCTCAATGTCCATCGCATCACGGGAAGCGAAATGGGTGATCCGTCCGATAATCTGCGGCTTGCAATCCAGCTTGTTGTTGCAGAAAAGATGCGCGCCGCGCATTTCGAGCGGGAAACCACATGACGGACAATTCTCGGGGAATACAATTTCCCCGCCGTCGCTTTCTTCCGTCACCTTGCCAAGTATCTCTGGAATGACATCATTGGAGCGGCGGATAAACACCCGCGTGCCCAGCGCATGCTTAAGATTCTTGCGTTCGATATCTCCGACGTTATTCAGCGTGCAGTTCTGGACAGTAACTCCAGCCAGTTCTACCGCCTCCACACGGGCCAGAGGTGTGACTTTGCCTGTGCGGCCTACGTTCCAGCTGACTGACTCCAATATCGTCGTCGTTTCTTCAGCTTCGAACTTGTAGGCAACCGCCCAGCGCGGGAATTTATCGGTATAACCCAGCGCTTCGCGGATACGGAAATCGGTAACCTTGATTACCGCACCGTCAATCAGATAGTCCAGACCGGAACGGCTCTCTTCAATCTCCGCCAGCTGCTCTGTAACCTCGTCAAAGTTAGCGAAGTAGGTGAGGTACGGATTCACCTTAAACTGGTTGGTCCGCAGGAAATTCATCATCTCCTGATGATCGGCAAACTGCACCCCTTCAGCATAACCCACGTTATAAAAGAAAGCATTTAGCCTGCGGTTCGCCGTAGTCTTAGGATTAAGGTTGCGCAGCGCTCCGGCAGCGCCATTGCGTGCATTCTTCAGCGGTTCGGCCGCCCGTGTATTGTAGTCGGCCAGCACCGACAGGTTCATAATCCCCTCGCCCTGCACTTCGATAAGACCTTCCTTGAACGGAATCGTCAATGGAACAGACTTGATCGTCTTCACCTGAGCCAGTATGCCTTCACCCGTCACTCCATTTCCTCTTGTCGCCGCCTGCACTAACACACCGTCACGGTAGGTCAGGTTCAGGGTCAGGCCGTCGAATTTCAGTTCGACGGCATAACAAGGCTCGGGCAGAGGTGTATCCGGATTCTTCGTGTTGTAGTCGTTCACGAGACGCAGCACACGGGTATTCCAGCTCCGCAGCTGCTCAATATTCTGCGCTTTATCCAAACTCCATAGTGGAGCAAGGTGACGATGCGGGGTAAAGCCTTTCAGCAGTTCCCCTCCCACACGCTGGGTAGGAGAATCCGGCAGCACAATGCCGCTCTCTGCTTCCAGGGCCACCAGCTTATCGTAAAGCACATCATATTCCTTGTCGCTGACCTGCGGCGCATCCAGCGTGTAATAATGATAATTGTATTGATTCAGCTCAGCCACAAGCTCTTCCATCGTATGCATAACGTCCATCCGGGCGTATCCCTCCGTCATAAGGATAATGTAAAGCATGTGAATGATACTTCTACCTTATCTTTATATTCTAAAAATGCATTCGTTAACCGTCCCCGGATTATTCGACTTTAGTAATCGGGGCAAAACCCGCAAGCAGCCGTTTCACACCGACTGGTGCCGGAAAAGCAATTTGCAGCTCCGTGTCGTTGCCGCTGCCTTTCACGGACACAATGGTGCCGGTACCCCATTTGCCGTGGGCTACCTTGTCGCCGGCTTTATACTCGCCTGGCGCCGCGGCCCCCGCTCCTGATGCGCGCTGTGCGCCGCTTCCGGAGGTTACGGTCACGCGGCCTGATCCGGCCGCTGACGCTGTGCTGCCGCCAAAGCCGGCGGTCCCGCCGCCTGCCGGCGCATCCCCGGCAGCGCCTCCGCGGCTGCCGAAGTTCCCCCTGGCGCCGCCGGTGAAGCCACGGCCGCCATAGGCACCGCCAACCTCCGCGCCACCGCGCCGGAAGCGGTCCGAAGCAGAGCCGGTATCTTCCTTAAGCTCCTCCGGAATCTCCTCCAGAAAGCGGGACGGCGGGTTGGCCGTCGTCCGCCCGAACAGCGTGCGGCTGCGGGCACAGCTGAGGAACAGCTGTTTCTCTGCACGCGTAATGCCTACATAAGCCAGCCGCCGTTCTTCTTCCAGTTCATCATTGTCCTGGAAGGCGCGGCTGTGCGGGAATACGCCCTCTTCCATCCCGATAATAAACACGGTCGGGAATTCCAGCCCCTTCGCGCTGTGCATGGTCATCAGCACTACAGCATCGTCGCGTTCCTCCTCATCGTCATTCACACTGTCGATGTCAGCAATCAGCGCCAGATCCGTGAGGAAGGAGACCAGTGACTTGTCTTCGTTATTCTTCTCGAATTCCATCGTCACGGACAGGAACTCATCGATGTTCTCCAGCCGTGAGCGGGATTCTAGCGTATTCTCATTCTGCAGCTCCAGCCGGTATTGCGAGAGCTCCAGAATCTTCTCCGTCAGCTCCGTTACCGAAAGGAATTCGACCATCCGGTGCAGCGCTTCGATCATATCATAGAACTCCACCAGCGTATTGCGCGTCCGTCCGGCAAAGCCCAGATCGTCCACCGTCTGCAACACACGGAAGATGGATACCCCACGTTCTGCTGCTGCTACAGCTAGCTTGCCTACAGTAGTGTCACCAAGTCCACGCTTTGGCACATTGATAATACGCGTCAGACTGATGTCATCATCCGGATTGGAGAGCAGGCGAAGGTACGCCAGCAGATCCTTGATTTCTTTACGGTCATAGAACTTGATCCCGCCGACGATCTGATAAGGAATGTCCGATTTGATCAAAATTTCTTCGATTACGCGAGACTGTGCATTCGTGCGGTACAGGATGGCATGATTCTGGTAAGCCTGGCCCTGCTTGGCATTTTTACTGATCTCTCCGGTGACAAAATAACCTTCATCATGCTCGGAGTCGCCGCGGAACACTTTGATCTTCGGACCTTCCTCTGAATCCGTCCACAGCTTCTTCGGTTTACGTCCGGAGTTCAGCGCAATTACGCCGTTGGCTGCATTCAGAATATTGGAGGTCGAACGGTAATTCTGCTCCAGCAGAATCGTCTTGGCTTCCGGATAGTCTTCTTCGAAATTAAGGATATTCGTAATGTCTGCTCCGCGCCAGCGGTAAATCGACTGATCGCTGTCACCAACTACGCAAATCCGGTGATGGCTTTCCGCCAGCATACGGCAAAGCATGTATTGCGCACGGTTCGTATCCTGATACTCATCCACATGAATGTATTTGAACTTTTTCTGGTAGAAATCAAGTACCTCAGGCACTTCCTTGAACAATTGGATCGTCTTCATAATTAAATCATCAAAATCCAGCGAGTTGTTGCTTCTCAGCCGATGCTGGTACTTGGTGTACACTTTAGCAACAAGACCTTCAAAATAATCGCCAATCTTCTGCTCGTATTGCGCCGGAGTAATCAGCTCATTTTTGTTTGTGCTGATGACGGCCTGGACAGCCTTTGGCTCAAATTTCTTCGTATCGATATTCAGGTCTTTCATACAGTTGCGGATGACGGACAACTGGTCTGTAGAATCGAGAATTGAGAAATTGGAGGTGAAGCCAATCCGTTCTATATCCTTGCGCAGAATCCGTACACACATCGAGTGAAACGTGGATACCCATATATCCCGTCCTTCTGTTCCAACCAGCTTCGAGACACGGTCCTGCATCTCCCGGGCCGCCTTATTCGTAAAGGTAATCGCCAGAATTGCCCACGGCGGAGCCTTGCGGTTCGCAATCAACCAGGCAATGCGGTGGGTAAGCACCCGGGTCTTGCCGCTGCCCGCGCCGGCCATAATCAGCAAGGGACCTTCAGTAGCTTCTACAGCCTGGCGCTGTGGAGGATTAAGCCGGCTTACGGCTTCCTGTATGTTAACAAGTTGCATGTGTGACATGCTCCTTTCTCAGTTTAAGCTTAAAATGTCATGAGCAGTGCTATCTCAAACTTGCTACTCCCAATGCATCTGCGGGGTCTTCTTTACCGCCTGCACAGTGAGCAGTGCTTGCTGTATATCCTGGTAAATAATATTCCCCACCACTACGGTATCGCAGAGGGCAGCTGCCTGCTCAGCCTCAGCCTCGCCGGTAATACCGCCCCCGTAAAACAGCTGGCTGTTCTCCACCATCTCTCTTACCGAACGAACCGTCTTCATATCACCGAACATGCCGCTGTATTCAAGATACACTACCGGAAGCTGCATCAGCTTGTCTGCAATCTGGGCATAAGCCGCAGCCCCCTCGGCACTAAGCGAATGGTCTGCACCCGTAAGCCGTGCTACGGAAGAATCTCCATTCAGGACAATATATCCTTCAGCCAGCAGCAGTTCCCATGGAATCAGGCTTCCGTAACGCTGAATGGCTTTGCGGTGTTGGCCAATAATCCAGGCCGTGTCTGGTGTATTAAGCACCATAGGAATCATATACAAATCAAAGCCGGGAACGACTGCCTCCAGATCCGAAATCTCCAGTGCGCAAGGCAGCTCATAACGCCGCAGCCGGTTCAGCAGATCAATAGTATTCTCATAAGTCACACCGGTGGAGCCCCCAACCAAAATCGCATCGGTTTCGGACAGGCAAATGGCCTCCAGTTCAAGGTCTCCGAGCGCACGGTCCGGATCGAGCTTAAAAACATGCCGCCAAGGCTGTATCAGTTGCCGCATCATATTCATCAATCGTCCATCTCCATCATTCATCTAGCAAGCCAAATACACTCCCGCTACCGCAAAAAGCCGTAACTCTAGTCTATGCCAGCGCTAAGGGGAGTGTCAATTTAAAGAGCGAAAAAATGCGAACATTTTTTCGCCTTTTTATAATATAAGAATTCATTGTTTTATGCTAAAGATCAGTCTTATCTTTCTGGCAGAAACTATGCTTTAAGTGCAGCGTTCATCGAACAATGATTGCTCATCATCACCTCTGCCGGCTGCTAGTTTCGCCCCAGACCTCTGAGTCTGTCCATGTCATCTTCAGAAACGAAATCAGTATAGAACCCGTCCACACCCAGACGGGACAGCTGGACGATTTCTTTCTCATCATTAATCGTATGCACATAGACGCGGGCACCGGCCCTTTTCAGCTTTTGCACAAAGCTCTTGGTGGCCCTGTCGTCAGACATGGTGATGTCCGCCCCGGTTTCCTTGACGAATTGAGTCACCACTTCATCACTATCCTCCGATTGATATAACGTATAAATGACTTTGGGGAAGACATGCACCTTACGGATCATATCCAACATCTCACGACTGTAAATCTGCGGTACAATCCGCTTCAGCAGCGATGGATCCCTGCGCTCAGCTGCCTCGACAATCACTTCGAATTGCTGTGTGACCAGCCCCGCTTCAACCTCCTTCGTATCGGTTACGATATAGGCATCCGGATAAGCCATCATCAAATCCATGATCTTCTCAATATCAGCCGGCGAGTATAAGCCCAGAATCGGACTGTCCATAAATTCGGCATAATCCAGTACTTCCCCTTGCTTGTCTGCAGGAAGCACTTCCTGCTGTCCTAACTGCTTAGTCATATCCTTTGACCACTCATGACGGGCCACTAGTTTCTGATCCCCCGTGAACAGCAGATCAACTTCAAATACGCGTGTTCCCTGCTCATAATTGGCGATAAAACCTTCAACAGCGTTGGTATAGGCATGCCCGTTGATGCCACCCATTGCATGGGCAACAATCCGGTGGGCTGCAATGCCGGCGGCCGGCTCTTTATCTTCCGGTATCAGCGTAATCACAAGCAAAAGTACTATTGCTATAACCATGATGACTGATGCAGTACTCTTTTTTTTATCCATTATAGTAGGTTTCCTTTGCAAAAGTTAGAGTATAAAAACAAAAAACGGCTGTGGCCTTGGGTAAGGATAGCAACCGTTTCTATGTGAAATTAATAGGCATTTTTAAATCCGTTACGAATCGTTTTGACAATAATCCGGATATCAAACAGCAATGACCAATTTTCAATATAAAAAATATCATGCTTAATCCGTTCTTCAATCGAGGTGTCCCCACGCAGACCATTGCTCTGTGCCCAGCCGGTAATACCCGGACGCACATGATGCTTCACCATATACTTGGGGATCTCTCCACGGAACTGCTGCACGTAGAACGGCCGTTCCGGGCGGGGCCCTACCACACTCATATGCCCCAGCAGCACATTAAAAAATTGCGGCAGCTCATCCAGACTGGTCTTGCGGATAAAACTTCCGAAGCGGGTGCGCCGCGGATCCTCCCGCGTACTCCAGCCTGTATCTTCTTCGCCGTCCTGCTGCATTTTCATCGAGCGGAACTTATACATCATGAAATTATGCCGGTTCAGTCCTACACGTTCCTGCTTGAAGATGACCGGGCCCGGAGAAGTCAGGCGAACACCAAGAGCCACTAAGAGCATTACAGGCGACATTACAATAATTGCGAACAGCGAAAAAATAATATCAAACAGCCGCTTAGCCAGCTTATTCCCGGTCATATCCAAAGGAATATCACGAACATTAATCATTGGCATTCCGGCAAAATTATCAAAATAAGGACGCGCCGGCAGGTAGTCGAAGAAATCCGGAATAATCAGCGTCCGTACCCCAGCCTTTTCGCAGGCGGCAATAATGGCAGGATACTTGGAGTGGGCATCAAGCGGAAGCGCCAGAATCACCTCGTCTACCGGCAGCAGCTCCAGCATTCCAGCCAGTTCATCCACCTTGCCGAGAATTGGCTTAAAGCGCCGTTCCTCAATCCCGTCCCATTCCTGATAATCATCAAGAAAACCAATGGTCTCATATCCCAGCTCCGGATACTGCACCAAATTGTTGTAGAATCGTTTGCCGAGCGAGCCTGCACCGATAATCAGCACGAATTGACGGTTAAAGCCTTTTTCACGGAGTGATTTCAGCATCGTCTTCAGCACATAACGGTAAAGCATGATGGAGAGAATATTAAAACCCATATATATGGCCAGATACTGACGGGAAACGTCGATTTCCTTCAGGAAGAACATCAGGCCAAGCAGGATAAAGACTGCCATGATATGCACCTGAAATATTTTGAGGAATTCATCGACAAAACGTTTCTTACGCTTCGGCAAATACAGGGAAAGCATAATCCCTATAAATACGGAAATCACACCATAAATAAGGCTCCAATAGGCATAGGATTCAACCGGAAGCGTATTATAGGATTCCAGCCAGCCACTCTTGAACTTCAGCCACCAGGCCCCCAAAAAGGAGATTTGGATAATCAGGAAGTCGGCAACCATATAGAGTTGTGTTAAAAACCTCTGATTACGGCGAATCATAATCTCACCTCAGCATTCGTTTCATTGCGTGGACCTGCTTCTCCGGAATCCGCAAGGCTCTGCGCCGGTGAAGAAACCACACGTGAAGACTTTAACATATTGCGGACAAGCGAAAGGGTGAACTTTACCCCGACTCCGGCATATACCGCTCCATTAATCATACTGTTGTACCTCTTGCTATAATGCTTGCGATGAAATAAAATCATCGCTCTGTGAAACTCATAGACAATTTTAAATGGCCTGCGCCGTGCGCTGCCGCCTTTTAGATGCACGATGGAGGTCTGCGGATAGTAATAAATCCCCCACCCGGCTTCTTTAATCCGGAAGCACCAATCCAAATCTTCACCATACATAAAGAACTCTTCGTCCAGGCCGCCGACCTGCTCGATCGTCGCCCGCCGCACCAGCATAAAAGCTCCGACTAGACAGTCTACCGGGTAATCCAGATCTGGATCCAAATAACCTAGCTGGTAGCCGTTGAATCTGGGCCGGTCGGGAAACAGCTTGCTGAAACCAAAAGCATAATAAAAGGATGCCGAAGGCGTCGGAAATCCCCGCTTGCAGGCCTTGTCCAGCGATCCATCCGGCAAAATCACCTTGCAGCCCGAAGCGCCAAGATCCGGCCGGCTGTCCATAAAGGAAACCATCGTCTCCAGCGTATCCTTCCGCACTACCGTGTCGGAATTGAGCAGCAGCACATAACGTCCGGAGGCCGCCTCCATCCCCTGATTATTCCCCCGGGCGAAACCAACATTCTCAGAGTTGGCAATCAGCAGCACATCCGGGAATTCCTTGCTGATCGACTCGACAGAATGATCACGGGAATTATTATCTATTAAAATGATCTCATAGGAATAATTAGTTACCGAGTCATATACCGACCTAATACAGTCCATCGTCAAGCCGCATGTGTTGTAACTTAAGATTAATATACTGACATCTATATTCACTTCACTACGCTCCTGACAAATATAGTAATCTACCGACAACTATTATAACATAAAAACCTCCCTGATAGGCGGAGCCTAATTAAGGAGGTTTTTACAGATTTCCCGTGTCAGCCAATTACCTTACGCGTCCGGTTTCCTGGATGCTTTATTTTGTATATATCGCCGTTTCTGTTTAAGATGTCTCCATTGTTCGAAAAAAGCAGACCAGGCCTTTAGCAATTGGCGTTCCTTAAGCAGCGTATAACCGTGTGCGGCAAGCTCATACGGCAGTGAATACAGCAAAGTGAGAAGCAGCGTGCCGGCAGGCTCGTTCTTGTAAATCATCTTGTAGCGGTTAATATACGAGATCCGCCTAATAAACATCGGTTTGCTGTCCCGGCCGGAAGGTTTCCAGCCACGTTCGTGGTAGCCTATGGCTTCTGCTTCAAAGTAAGCCAACCAGCCGAACAGCCCAGCCCGCCATGCCACGTCCACATCCTCCTTATAGGCGAAGAAATCCGCATCAAAGAACTCCCCCTCAACGCTGATATCTTCAATCATCCGGCGCGAATACATCGCTGCAGCGCCGGATACGCCAAATACGAAATCAGATTCCAGCCAGTCTGTGGAGGGATCTCCCGCCCCGCGGTCAAAGGCACGCCGGGCTCTATTCATCCGCAGCCCTGTGCTGTCCACTAGCGAGTGATCGGCTTTGAGTAAAAGCTTGCCAGTAGCGCTGCCAATACGCGGATTTGACTCCATCTGCAAGACAAGCCTGGAAATATAACTGTTCTCAAGCGTCAGATCCGGGTTAAGCACAAGTACATAATCTGTATCCGTAGCCGCCAGGGCCTGGTTATGAGCGGGTGCGAAGCCAGTATTAATCTTATTTTCTATGAGAACAAGGGAAGGAACCCCGGTCTCATGGAGCTTTTGATAAAACGTCTTTACTCTTTCCACGCACCCGTCCGTTGAGGCATTATCCACCACCACAATCTGCTTCACCGGATAATCCTGGGCGAGTACTGCCGTCAGACAATCAATAATATCATCCGCACTGTTAAAGGTAACAATATGTACACTGACTGTTTTGTTATTCATAAATATCCTCGGATTCTTGAATTCATTATGATTCTGAAGCTGTTACACATTATTATAACGAAAACATCAGGTTGCGGCTATGTTACCCAGGAATGATGACATCCCTTGAAGAAGGAATAAAAGTGAAATTTCAGCCATGGTGTCAGCACTTTGTAATGTAATGTGTTAATGTGAACAGTCGTTACTGCAGCAAAAAGCTCCCGACCGTCGATGACGGTTCAGGAGCTTAGCTTGCGCTTATCTATTTCAGTTCCAGCAAAAAGTCCCTCAATCCGGCCCGCCAAGGCCGGATATCTTCAAACCCGTTCGTGCGGATGGCTAAATGCTCCATTACCGAATTGCGTGGACGTGGCGCCGGGCGTGGAAACTGTTCTGTAGCACATGGCTCTAGCTTTGCTGTGAATTTCAGACCCAAAATATCTTCTGCCTCCGCGAAAATTGCCAGTGTGAACTCATACCAGGTGCAGGACTCACTGTTAGAGGCATGATAAATTCCGTACTTCTCCGTTTGAATCAGCTCAAGCAGGAAACGGGCCAAATCTACCGTGTAGGTAGGTGAGCCATGCTGGTCGTCTACCACCTGCAGCAGCGGCTTCTCCTGCCCCAGCTTCAGCATCGTTTTCACGAAGTTGTTGCCATATTTTCCATACACCCATGATGTACGTACGATGAAAAATTTCGAGGACAAAGACTGCACCAGGATTTCTCCTGCCCGCTTTGACTTGCCATAAATACTTTGGGGATCCGTATTATCATATTCATGATAAGGCTGAGTTCCCATGCCATCAAAAACATAATCCGTACTAATGTATACCAGCTTGGCTCCGGACTTCTCCGCAGCCAGTGCTACATTGCGGCTTCCGGTGGCATTAATCAAATAGGCGGCATCCACATCGGTTTCCGCAATATCTACCGCTGTATGGGCGGCACAATGAATGACAGCATCCGGACTGAACCCGCTGATGACCTCAGTACATTGATCAAGATCTGTAATATCCATCTCCTGACGGTCACAGCCTAGAACCTCATGTCCTTGCTGCTGCAACAAAAGTACAAGGTCCTGCCCCAACTGTCCAGCGGAACCCGTAACCAATACTTTCATCTTCGACATTACAGGGAATCCCCCAAACGGCTGCCATACTGTAGTTCGGCATATTTCTGGTATTCACCGGATTGAATACGGGTCCACCACTCTTTATTATTCAAATACCATTGAATGGTTTCTTTAATGCCGGTTTCAAATGTATGCTTTGGCTTCCAACCCAACTCGTTCGTAATCTTAGTCGGGTCGATGCCATAGCGGCGGTCATGTCCTGGACGATCCTGCACGTAAGTAATCAGAGAATCCGGTTTGCCCAGTTCCTGCAGCACAGTATTCACGATATGCACATTTGTGCGCTCATTATTGCCGCCAATATTATAGACCTCACCGTTTACCCCTTCGTGAATAACCAGATCAATTGCGCTGCAGTGATCTTCTACATACAACCAGTCACGGATGTTCATTCCATCACCATAAACCGGCAGTGCCTGATCAGCAAGCGCACGGGAAATCATAAGCGGAATCAGCTTCTCCGGAAATTGGTATGGCCCGTAGTTGTTAGAACAGCGGGTGATATTAACCGGCAATCCAAAGGTTTCGTGGTAGGCGCGCACAAGCAAATCTCCGCCCGCTTTGCTGGCGGAATAAGGACTGTTTGGAGTGAGTGGAGTTTCTTCAGTAAAGAGTCCCGTAGCTCCTAACGTTCCATACACCTCATCTGTAGACACTTGAACAAATTTGGTCACACTATATTTCTTTGCTGCATCCAACAGCACCTGTGTGCCGAGCACATTTGTCTTTACAAACACATCCGGCTCCAGAATACTCCGGTCCACATGTGATTCCGCCGCGAAGTTGACTACGATATCGACTCCCTGGCTGAACAGTGCATCCATCGCTTCTACATCCGTAATGTCCGCTTTGGCAAACGTATAATTCGGATTGCCCTCCACCGACTTCAAATTCTCCAAATTTCCCGCATACGTCAACGCATCCACGTTCACGATCTGGTAATCCGGGTGCTGCTGCAGCATGTATATTACAAAATTGCTGCCGATAAATCCGGCCCCGCCGGTAACGAGCAGTTTCATATGTTAGCCCACCTTTTGTTGATATTGTGATATTTTCACAACAGAGTTATAGAATTGAGCGAGCCCTCTTAAAACTCCCCAACCTGTTGGATTCTTGATAAATTCTTTAGATGAGTCCTTCTAAATCAAATGTTCAAATCAGTATCCAACGTTACTTCCTTAAACAAAGAAAGTAGTCTATTCTTAGTAACAAAAATGGCATACCGGTTGTTTTACATTATTCCTTTACCATTCTTCATGGAATAGTATTCGTCTAAACAATATAAAATTTGGGCGTGCATCAGCACAAAGCCTATCAAGTTTATAAAAAACCAAAATACAAATTATAAAATATCTTATAACACCGGGATTCTTTGATTGATATAATTTCCGTCTTGCAATTCTGTATCAAGATACTCCGTAGTTGAAATTTTATAACCCTTCTGTCTAGCGAGCAATACAAATATTCTTTCTAAAGCGTGAGCCAAAGTTCCATCTTGCATTCCATTTTCGAAATCAAAATCGTCTGCAGTGATACACAACTTTGTTATGGAATTAATTGCTCTTGGATTAAACCAAAACATAGTCCCCGCAAAGAAACTCAACGTAACTTGTTCTTTATCGATTCCAATTTTCAAGCAAAGTTCCTGAACTCTTTCTTTGTTGGCACCCCAAAATTCATCATTAATCAAATATGATTGTTCTGGTCCAATCATTCCCAGGTGCGGATCATTCTCAAACTGATTTATGATAGACAAAACCCTTGTTGTAGAACCCAATAACTCGTTATATATCCCTTGTCTCCAGTTGGTACCTTGAGCACTATAGAGACTTTTTTTCGAATGGATTTTACAAACACTGTTGTACTTATCTAAAAGCCCAGTATTAAACAGAGACAGGAACGGGGCCACATCTCTACCTCTATTTTCAACATAATAAACATATACATTAGCATTCGTAAAGTGCTTGAACTTTTCTTCCACTTCAAAAGCGGCCCCCAAGCTTACGACTGAAATGTACAAATCAAACTTAACAGGTATATTCTTCAAATAACGAATAATTTCATCTAGCAGTTCCAGATAAAATAAATGTAGAACAACTGCAGTTTCAATTGATTTATCGGTTACTCGGCTAGGAAGATTCTCAGAAGAGAAATATAATTGAGTTGAAGTATGTCCAATATCATTTAATAAGTCATCTATCTTTTTCCCTTTATAGAAGGAGGCCTTATTAACTAAATAGTCTTTCACTTCAACTGCATCTTCTCCCCTACCCTTCTCGATATATTCAACTGCTTCTGGATAGTCCCTCACAGCTTCCCACTTACAAATTGAAAACTGATTATAAATATCTTTCCATAGTAGGTGACAAGCATTTCCTTCTCTCAAATACTTGAGACTAAAAAAACTCAAAGCCATAAGTTTCCAATTTTTCTTTTTATAACTATTAAACAATGCTTGAAGATAGCTTTTAGAAGACCACTGGTAACAAGAACCCACCAGTAACGAATGACTCATTGCACTTTGAGACATCCCAATCTCATACTTAAAAATAATATCCGTCTTTTTATCTAGTATGGTTACATTTCTCCAAAATTCCCCAAACCAGACACTTACTAAGGCCTCTTTTTTTAGAACCACGAAAAAACTTTGCACATGATAATTAAACTGATAGGAATCTACCAATCCACATATATCATAGATGCTATTATCAGCAATTTCTAAAATACTTTGAATATTAAAGGATGAAGATATAAAGAAACTATCATTAAGAAGTAACACCTGGTCATATATATATACATTCCCAATTTTTTCAATCCCAAATTTATAGCTGTAAAAGTCATATCCTACATTCTCTCTTACAAAACATTCCACTTTAGGAGGCAATAAATCCAATTGATCAGCATGTAAATTTGTCGAGACCATTATGATACGTTCACAAACTGCTTCAAGATGCCCTAAAAGCTTTAGTACATTATTAGATAGCTTCCCATCTTTGTCATAATGCGCAAAAACGGCAATTCTTTTCAAAGTGTTACCTCCTAACTCTTAGATATATCTTTTTAGCCAAGTTGAAAAATCTAGGATATCTCCTTAACCGATATTTAATTTTATCCTTAGTAAAATATGTCCATGCCGTTTTGTCTTGCAGTTTGAGATTTAAATTTCTATTCTCATTCGCGTATAAAATTGACATATTGATAGCTTTATTATATTCATCCGTAAATGTTTTCATTTCGTTTTCGGTAAGAGCTATACAATCAATAACCTCTCGCAATTCGAAATCTTGTTTCTGCAAGGCTGTTGATGTCGCTTCAAGGTACGCATGTCCATACTTTAAATCCGGTTCTAGATGACAGCCTTCTCCCCATTCATTCCAAGCATTTATAAAAATATACTGGTTGTGTATTGGGTTTGTTTTTTCAGTAAATTCAACGAGATATCTTAACCAGTACCTGTAAAGAGCAGGAGATGCGTTAATAATTGAGTGTGGATTATTTTGCCTACGCGCCGTATTATCCCAAGATGGAATTATGCCTCTGTACCATATATAGTCCTTCGATTTAGCCTGAATACCTTGAGCCGCTACTTTAGGATAATCAACAATTCCACCTGCAAAATTGGGATTAGTTATATTCGGCATATTGGAAGGTCTATTTTCTGGAGTTATAAATTTATGCGGAGGAAATTCTATGGCTGAATCAAACCCCCATTCAGTAGGATCGTCTATTCCATAGAATTGTACAGCGCTTAAATGAATATCCTCAAAACCAGCATTACGTGCTTCCTCTCTCCATATTTTCACCGTGTTCTTTATGTCCGGAAATAAATCGACTCGATAAACTATAAACATTGGCTTTCCATCAACTTTAATGTAGCGTTTATCTTTAAATACAGGAATTAAAGATCTGATCAAATCCCTATCATCTTCTGGTGTATGGTTTTGCTCCAAAAGTATTTCTTTATCTAAGCCATCCCAAGTACGTGTCCAATTCTCATTCGCCCAGCAAAAGCAAATTGGAAAGTCTATGTCTGATTCCAGATACTGATTCAAAGGCTTCTCTAATATTCTTCTACCGTTAAACCAGTAAAAGTAAAAACAAAAACCATGAATTCCATATAATTCAGCCATCTTTGCTTGTTCTCGCATTACTTCAACATTGCTCAGATCATAAAAGCCTAAGTCTTTTGGAACATGTGGCTGGTAATGTTCAGGAAAATTCGGTTTTGCCTTTGCTACATTTGTCCATTCGGTAAAACCCTTTCCCCACCATTGAGAATTTTCTTTAACATGATGATACTGTGGTAAATAAAATGCAATAGGTTTTACTTTACTCATTTATATCCTCCATTTAGCTGTACTATAAACTTATTATTTATATAGCTAAGTACTTATTTGTATTACTCAATTCTCATGTGAAATCTCATCTTGAGAAAGCAAATCATCTTCTCCAATACTATTCTCACGAATTCCATTCAAATAACCATTAATTTCACTTAAGCAAATACTAAAGTCAAACTTTTCAATTTTAAGTTCGATATAAATAGAAAGTTCCTCAGAATGTTCATGAACCGAATTACCCAATAAAAGTTGAGGGTCATCTGACATAGATATAAAGTTAATAATCTTTCCATCGTTTTGCAACTGTACTAGTCCAAGAGAATCTTCTATGGCTATAGGTTCTAATGAGACTTCATTAGCCGTTTTAAATATCATATCTTTTTTGATTTGGAAACTAGCCGGTTTATTCCCTATATCCAGCCTGATTTTCCCAACAGAGTGCTTGGGTATTGTAAAACAATACGTATGAAACTCATCGCTATATTTAAATTTGGCCTTTCTTGAATTGGATTCACTAAACCCATCCATTTCATTAGCCCAATAGAGTTGCACATAATCTTCATCGATTATTTCTTTAGTCGAATTATTCTCAAACAATGAATTAAGTGTAATGTTATTCGGAATCTTTTCATTACTACATATAGCAATAATGAATCTGCCTTCTTTTTGTGAATTTATTGTATTGATTAGCTTAACCTTTTCTTCTACATTCTCATTTCGGTCTACAATCAGCCCGTATTCACCATAATTCTGGTTATAGAAGTTAACATATTTAAATTGTTTTTCTAGAAAATCCTTATATTCAGAAAAATAAAATTCTTTCACATGATAAGGATTTCTATGATTAGGCACGTCCGTGTATAGGTATTTATCCGGAGTTGAAATTATCAAAATACCGCTATTGTTCAACACTCGACTTGCTTCTTTTAGAAATTTATCCTGGATTAATTCATTGACATGTTCTATCGTTTCAAATGAAACAATCATATCAAAAGAATCATCATCAAATTCTAATTTCTCTACCGACCCCTGCTTGAAATCCAAATTATACCTAATATATTTCTCTCTAGCATAAGAAATAGCTTCCTCACTAATGTCAACCCCACACACATTTGCTGCTTTCCTAGCAAGGATAGCTGACCCAAATCCCTCTCCGCAGGCAATATCCAAAACATTTTTCCCGCTAGCAATATCCAAAACAGCATTATATCTGTGCAAATGCTCCGTTTCAATTTCGCCTTCAGCTTTTCCCAAAACGAATCTTTCACCGGTATATTCCATCAACTACACGCTCCTTTAATGCTTATTCTAGAACCACATTCTCTATTTTGTGTTTATATAACGTCGTATCGGCTTCAATCTCTACCAAGGAAAGGTTATAGCTTGGGTTTTCCACAATTATTTTCTTAACGTTTGTTAACCATGTAAGCATAACATGACTATCTTGTGTTCCTTGAGCAATTGCTGGACTCAATAGATAGTCTCCTTTCATTATTCGTGGTAATTTAAATCCAAAAATAATTTCTATAACATCACCTTTTTTTGCGTTAAAGTTCGTACTACTTTCAATAAAAGTATTTACAGCAAACAAAGAAACTCCCCTGTTACTTTCCCACACAAAACCAGCAATCAGATGATCCATATTAGTTTTCGGACTAACTATGATATGACATTTGTAAGTATTATCAACTTCTAATTCTTCAGTTACATTGTTTTTAATATCAGTAATGAAAAAAGAGATAATCTCAATACTGTCTGAAAAAACACTATTCTCCCTTGGAATAATTTTAGGGAATTTCACGGAGGAATTATCAGCTTCATTTAATTTGATACTGTTATATTCAAAGGTATCAATGAGTTCACTATTCAATTCATTATTCTCTGCAAATCTCTTATTAAGATACTGAGCACATACCACTTCTCTATCATCGTACAAGATTTGTACAGATGAATCTAACCATAAAACTCTGCTACACATTTGTCTGATGCTACCGATATCATGAGAAACGAAGATAATGGTAGTATTTTTTTCCTTAAGTTCATCAAACTTTTTAAAACACTTATTCTGAAAAAAAATATCGCCAACACTCAACGCTTCATCTACTATTAAAATGTCTGGTTCAACATTAATAGCAACAGCAAAGGCTAATCTCGCAAACATACCACTAGAATAAGTTTTCACAGGTTGGTTGATGAAATCTCCGATATCAGCAAATTCGATTATTGCTGGAATTTTCTTTTCAACTTCCGCACTTGAGTACCCCATCATAGTTCCATTTAAATAGATATTCTGTATACCAGTAAATTCAAGATTAAAGCCTGCTCCTAATTCTAGTAATGCCGAAACCCTGCCGTTTACTGTTACCTCCCCAGAGGACTGGGATAAGACTCCAGTTATTATTTTTAATAAGGTTGATTTTCCCGAACCATTCTTCCCAATGATTCCAACAGTTTCACCCTTTTTCACTTCAAAAGAGATATCTTTTAAGGCGTGAAAGTCTCTATGATAACTTTTTTTCGAAATACTTAGAGATTCTTTCAATCTGTCAATAGGCTTATCGTATAGCTTATAGACTTTACTGACATTTTTTATATCAATCGAGATATCATTCATGGTTGCAACTCCTCACAATACATCCGAAAAATGCATTTTCAGCTTTTTATACACAATAGATCCTATTACAAAGTAAATTAATGTCAAGTTCCAAAACCATAATGATTCATTCATTTTTTCCCAAAACCACACATGATTAAACATTGCATCTCTATATCCTTCAACAACATAATATATTGGATTCATTTTAAAAACCCAACGCCAATTTTCAGGAACCATTTTGTAATTCCACATAATAGGGGTAACCCAAATCCCAAATTGCAGCACAATACCTACGATTTGCCCGAAATCTTTGAAGAAAACGACTATTGAAGAAGTGATGTAACTCAGAGCGATCGTAATTGCTATTAAACACCCTACATAATAAATTAATTGAATACTGTATATTGTGGGATATTCGCCATAAATCGCAAAAATAAGCAACATAACTGCAATGAAAAATATGTGAACAAAAAAAGAAGACAATATTTTAACAATAGGTAAAATGCTAATTTTAAACAAAACCTTTTTAACTAAATAACTATATTCAAAAAAACAATTGGTCGCACTAGTCATTGCCTCGTAATGAAAGAACCAAGGAATTAACCCTGACATGAGCCATAAAATGAAGGGAACTTTCTCAACTTGACCAGAGCGAAATCCAACTTGAAAAACTGCCCAGTAAACCAAAATAGTAACAATAGGCTGGATAAAGGCCCATGTGATCCCTAAAAAAGATCCAGCATATTTCATTTTAAAATCATTTATAGCCAAGGATGTAATCATCTTTCTGCTGTTATAAATCTCTTTTGAAAAGCCTTTGACACTAAACATATTTACTCACCTATACTTTCTTTGGACCAGTGAAAACCAGCTTTCGCACCATTTTTTATATAAAGCCCAATTTTATATCTTTTATTCTTTAAATCTTCTTCACTTATCCTTGATATAAATCCACTTTTATCTAAATCAAGTTTTTTTGAATAATATGCTGTTACATCTTTACGAATTAGGGTTTGTGTATCATATACTATTAATTTGTTGCTTTCTTCCTCTTTGAGAACCACATAAATAGTCGAGAGTTCCGGAGAAACTTCCTCCAAAAAACCCCATCCTTTAATCTTTATGATACCATTTCCTACTTGTACTTCTTCTATATTAGCTTGCACCTTATCTTTTCCTGCATCAAGCTGTACGTTCAGCTTGTTATTTGTCTTTTCTTTAAGCTCTATGCTGGTGTTACTTTTAATCACGGTCAGGCCTGAAACTGAAAGCGAAAATTCCTTTTGAGAACCATTTTCAATATAAAACGCTATATCATAAGTATCAGCAGCTAATTCACTCATGTTAATTAAACTTCTCAATCCCGAGCTTTCCACTTTATTACTTTGGTCATTTAATGCAGCTGGCAGATCTCCCCGATCAACCTTTTCAGTATCAAACACATATCTATGGTTTTTTGAGAGCAATACTATATATGCATTCTGCTTATCTGCCTGAAGATCATTAATGTAGGCCCACCCTTCAACTCTGAGTAACTTTTTGAATTTCATTTTTTTAACATCAATTTTGTCAATTCCAGAGTTAATATTGTTACTCTCTCCCGGCAATTCAATATTTTGAACATTAGATGTTCCATATACATGTGTAAACTCGTAATATACCAAGGTAAAGAAACATAGTGACAGAATCAGTAGTAGTATTTTCCCTTTTTTCATATGGCGATCCTTCTCTTCCCTTCATTCATACACTAGGTTGAATTGTTTAGCTTTCTCTTACTTACGATGAAATCAATGAGAACTAACTTAGCTATTATAAGGTGAGCAAACCTTGCAGTCGATAGATGCCAAATAAGCTAAGCTCTTATACATAAACTTTGATCTTCTAGTACATTCTAGTTTTAATGCAAACTACCTTTCAAGTGGGATTATTTAACGGATTGCAGATAAGATAACTGCCATCCAGATAATTCACATGATTACTCATTTCTTCGTTTTATTAAAGAATCGTTAAACAAAATACCTCCAATCCATCGTTGCTGGTAGCGCAACACTATTTCTCAACTTATAATAAAACAATCTAATGTTACCATACAAAAGGAATGGATAGAAGTGACAGTTCATAGCTACGCTTATATGAAGTATCATTTTTACATTATTTAACTAAAATAACTCGCATAGAAAATAGACATGAGAGAACTAATCAGAGTAAAATGGATGATGTACAATTTCAACATAGTAATTAACCCTATATTATTAGTAATACATTTTATACAAATAATAAATAGAGAGTTGGAATAACAATGAAAGGCATAATCTTGGCAGGCGGTAGTGGAACACGTCTGTACCCATTAACCATGGTTACAAGTAAGCAGTTGCTTCCGATTTATGATAAACCGATGATTTACTATCCGTTGTCCACCTTGATGTTAGCTGGTATAAAGGATATTTTAATTATCTCTACTCCTGATGATACACCGAGATTCAAAAATCTTTTGGGTGACGGCTCGCAATTTGGAATCTCGCTTGAGTATGTGGTTCAGCCCTCTCCAGATGGTCTGGCTCAAGCCTTTATACTGGGGGAAGACTTCATTGGAAATGATTCAGTTGCCATGATTCTTGGAGACAATATCTATTATGGAAACGGTATCCGCAAAATGCTGAAACGTGCTTCCAACAAGGAAAAAGGTGCGACTGTGTTTGGTTACCATGTACAAGACCCGGAGCGATTCGGCGTGGTAGAATTCAACGCAGATGGCAAGGTACTTAGTGTTGAAGAAAAACCGGCACATCCTAAATCCAACTACGCTATAACCGGTCTGTATTTCTTCGATAACCGTGTAGTGCAAATTGCGAAAAATGTAAAACCATCAGTCCGTGGAGAGCTTGAGATCACTTCCATTAACGAAGCCTATCTGAAATTGGGAGAACTGGACGTCGAGCTACTTGGCCGCGGGTTTACTTGGCTGGATACCGGAACTCATCAAAGTCTAGTTGATGCTACCAACTTTGTAAGAACTATTGAAGACCATCAAGGCATCAAGATTGCAGCTTTAGAGGAGATTGCATACATTAATGGATGGATCACTAAAGAACACTTATGGGATTGTGGACAAAAATTAAATAAGACGGGTTATGGGCAGTATTTAATGAAGGTAGCAACAGGGAAGATTCAATACTAAAAAACAGAGGGTGTGGCTACAATGAAATTCACAGAAACTGCGTTGGATGGCGTATGGGTTATAGAACCTCAAATCTTCGGTGATCACCGGGGATGGTTTATGGAAACATACAGTGAGAGCAAATTTCAAGAACACGCTCTTAATCTAAACTTTGTTCAGGATAATCAGTCGTACTCTGCAACCAAAGGAACACTAAGGGGATTACATTACCAATTAAATCCCAAAGCTCAAAGCAAACTTGTTCGTTGTACACAAGGAAGTATTTTTGATGTCGCTGTAGATATCCGTAAAGGTAGTCCAAATTACGGAAAATGGTTTGGAATTGAGCTATCCGCTGAAAACAAGAAGCAGTTGTTGATTCCAAAAGGTTTTGCGCATGGTTTTATGACCTTAGTTGAGAATGTAGAAGTACAATACAAAGTGGATGAACTATACGCTCCGGAGTGTGATGGGGGTATTTTATGGAGTGATCCTGCCATTGGCATAAAGTGGCCTATAGATGTTGTACCGGTTTTATCCGCTAAAGATGAGCACGCGCCTCTTTTAAGCGATACGAATTTGAATTTTGTGTACTAAGCCCCGAATGAGATCCTGAATGATTAGAAACTTGGCCTATGCCCTTATTGCTCCAAGACGGAGTTGCAAAGGTATAGGCCAAGTATATTTCTATTCAAAGTTCATTCGTCCAAATGGTAAGTCTTACTCCTAAATAATACAAGACTACGCCAATAATTATATGCTAAAATAGCTTTTAGCTCTCGTACCTAGAGAAAAAGGAGATTAAAACGTGTCTAAACCAGTATACGGAAAAAATGCTGTTCAGTCGAGAAATGTTGAAAAGATATCCAGCCCCATATGGGCATTAGTTGTCGCTTTTATTGTGTTTTTGGTTTGGACCCCGTTTCAGGTGGGGGTGTTTAATGGACAACAGATTGATTTTGAAAAACCGGTCTATGTGTCTGCTCTGCTTAGCGGCCTGATGTTATTGGTGTGGATGGGCCTCTACTTCAACAAATTCAAGCTTGAGGAGCAGCGCGATCTGATGGCTGTCGCCTCACTGCTGCTTCCAATAACGTATGCTTTGTCAATCTTTGGTGCAGCCTCGCATTATATGGCGATGAACCTGCTGTTAATTCAGAGCATGTACATTGCAATATTCATTATAGCGTTATATCTCTTGAAGCAAAAGCAAGTAAATGTTGTCATCCAAAACGCTGTCCTTGCAATTGCATACTTTATTGTAGGATTTGGACTATTAAATTGGCTGGGCAGCTCGAAATTTGCCGGCAGTCTGGTTGGCTGGTTCTCCAACACTGTAAAGAGTGGTAAATATTTGGATGCTGTTATGACCGACTCCAACGGTCTGCGGCTGACTTCCATATTCCAATATGCAAATACCTATGCTGCCTTCCTGATGGCTTTTCTGTTTGTGGCTGTATTTGCTTTGGTCCGCTCTAAAAAATGGTATGGTACACTGACTCACGGATTTATACTTGTGCCCATTATTGTATCGCTGCTGTTGACGTTGTCCCGTGGCGGGCTCGTCATGCTGCCTGTGGTATTCATCCTGCTGCTGCTGTTCCTGAAACCGGCTCAGCAAATTCTCTGGATTATACACATTGCCATTTCGGGCCTTGCAGCTCTGCTCGTTACAAATCCGCTGACTACGCTGGGACTAGAACTGAATACCAGCTTCACTTCAGGGGCTGCTTTTAAAGCTTGGGCGTACCTGCTTGGGGCCTCTGCTGTCGTTGCTGCTCTTGGGTGGGCGGTTCAGCGTGTTGTTGCCCCTTGGCTGGAAGCAAAGCTATCCGGCATGTCTTCCCGTAAGTTTTCCGGGCTATGGCTTCCGCTGGTATCGATCGTGCTTGTTGGAATTGCGGCTTTCCTGCTCATTGGTACAAGCGTCCGCAGTGTTTTGCCGGATAATATTGAAACACGGCTGGAGAATATCAACTTCAAGCAGCACAGTGTACTAGAGCGGTTCACTTTCTATAAAGATGCTCTTAAGGTTGTTAAAGATTATCCGATTCTGGGTGCGGGTGGCGGAGGCTGGGCTTCTCTCTATGAGCACTATCAGAATAACCCTTATACCAGCCGCCAAGCGCATAATTTCTTCCTCCAATATCTGATTGAGGTTGGAATTGTCGGATTCATCGTATTTATGGGCTTTATCGGATACATTTTCTATAAATATATCCGCAGTTATGTGAAACGGGAGAAAGATGAATTTGATAATGGTTTCTTCTTCCTTATTATCGCCTTATCCATTCTTGTCCACAGCTTGCTGGATTTCAACCTAAGCTATGCCTTTATGGGAATCCTTGTTTTCCTTGGACTGGCTGGAATGGCCGCTGTCATGGACAGCAAGCCGCTTCGCCGTGGCTGGAGTAAACCCGGACTGCGTATCGGCTACTTGGCTGTACTCACCATCGGCACCATATACCTGGTCTTTATGTCGATAAGTTATATCGGATCCAGCAATGCCGCAATGAAAGCCAAAAAACTGATCGGCGTCAGCCAATCTTACGAGGAAATCAAAGCACCTTTGGTAGATGCTCTGAAAGACCGTCCATTCCATCCAGAATCGGCGATATACTTATCGTCCATGGATCAGCAAGTCTTTAGCCAAACCCAAGATGAGCAGTATCTGGAGGAAGCTTACACAATAATTACTCGTGCACTTAAGGACGAGCCTTATAATAAGGATTTGTTAAAGCAATTAGTCGGATATTATGACCTTAAGGGGCAGAGCGATCTTGCCCTGGGTGTCTACCTTGATAATGCCGATAAATATGTCTGGGACATAGACTGGTATGAGACGATAATCAGCCGGTCCCAAGCGCTTGCAAATGCAGCAAGTGTGCAAAAGGATGAAGCTAAAAAGCAGGAATACCTGACTAGTGGCTTTGATGCCTACAAGCATGTGGTTGATGGAGTGGAACACCTGAAAACTTTGCCTCCTGAGCAGTTGCAAGGCCGTCCATTCTCTATAACACCAAACATTGCTTTAAATGTCGGCAGAATGCAGTTGCTGGCTGGAGAAAATGATGCGGCAGCAGCAACGTTAAAGACTGGTTTTAACGAAAACTATGCTGATATCGTAAACAGTACAACTCTCTGGGACACGAACTGGTATAGCGCGCTTATCAGCCGTTCCTACGAGCTGGCTCAGCAGGCTTTCACTCAAAAGAATGACGATAGTAAACAGCTTAATCTCAAGATCGGCCTCGAAGCCTATCGTCAGGTAACGACAGACTTGCAGGGCCAGGCCATTCCTTCAGCAATTACTTTGAATGCAGGCCGAATTCAGTTCATGGCAGGTCAAACTCAGGTTGCTGCCGCAACATTGAAGCTTGGATTGAGTGAGGATTATTCTGATGCTACTAACCGCGAAATTGCCCGTTGGTATCTAGCTGCTCAACAAAAGGCCAACACCGCTCTCGATCAGGACGTATATAATAAGCTAATCGCTGCTGATCCTGCGGAAATTGAAAAGATTACTGAAATTGCAAGCACATCATTTCAAGAGTAATTAACAGGATAACAAGGTAGCGGGCGATATTGTATATGGAATCAGCGCCCGCTGCAATAAGAACTATGCACATATGATCGTCTTATAAATCTTTAGTTGTAAAAATAAATAAGAGCGTCCCGCAGTTGTAGACAGCGGAGCGCTCTTATTTATTTTATGTTATGGTAGATGCCGTGCGCAGATATAAGGGTACCGACGCTCAGTTAATTACTGACTTTCTGAGCCTCGCTCTGGAGCACTTCCTGGAGGTACTGCAGCAAACCTTCCTTAAGCTCCTCATGCTGGAGCGCATAGTGGATCGTCGTCTGGATGAAACCCATCTTCTCGCCGACGTCATGGCGTTTGCCTTCAAAGTCGTAAGCGATGATCCGCTCCACTTCGCTTAAACGGGCAATGGCATCCGTAAGCTGGATTTCGCCGCCTACTCCAACCTGTTGTTCTCCTAGCATATCGAAAATACGCGGAGTCAGTATATAACGTCCCAAGATCGCCAGGTTGGAAGGAGCCTCTTCTCTCTTTGGCTTCTCAACAAGGCGGTTAGCTTTGTAGACACGTTCAGCCAAAGGTGTACCATCTACAAGACCGTATCGGGATACCTCTTCCCAGGGCACCGGCTGAACTCCGACTATGGAGGATTTATATTGATCGTAAACTTCGATCATCTGTCTAAGGCAAGGTTTGTCCGCTTCAACAATATCGTCTCCGAGCAATACAGCAAACGGTTCATTCCCGATGAATTTGCGGGCGCACCAGATAGCATGTCCTAGTCCGCGCGGTTCCTTTTGCCGGATATAGTGAATGTCGGCCATTTCGGAGGATTTGCGCACAGATTCCAGCAGCTCCCACTTCTGTTTCTCAGCCAGGTTGAACTCCAGCTCAAATGAGTTGTCGAAATGGTCTTCAATCGCACGCTTGCCTTTACCCGTCACGATGATGATGTCCTCAATGCCGGAGGCAACGGCTTCCTCCACAATATATTGAATCGTTGGTTTGTCTACAATCGGCAGCATTTCTTTGGGCATCGCTTTGGTCGCGGGCAAAAAACGGGTTCCGAGACCGGCAGCGGGAATAATCGCTTTACGGATCTTCATCATATAGCTCCTTCGTATTCTTTTCTTTTTCCGGTTTTAGAAGATATGGTAAAATGCATAATTATTTTAATTATAGCAGTTATGGAGGGTTTTTGGCAGTTATATGGTTAATTCTCCTGTAAGAATAATCCTGCAGACAAAAAGAGCCAGTACGGCATGGAGGATTCATCAAACCTCCTTTGCCACACTGGCTCTGCATAGATTCAGAGCTAGGGACTGGCTTACCATGCGATTGGTAAGCCAGCCCCACTCTTCTTTATTTCGCGTTGACGAGCTGTCCGCGTGTAACCCCAAGCTGGTTGGTGGCCTTCAGGCTCTTCCATACCTGCGTGCCGGAGATTTCCCCACGGAGTGCACGGGAGTAGAGACTAATGACCTCGGCAACCTGCTCCGGTGTTTCTTCCAGGAATTCGACGCGGAAAGAAGAAACGCCCAGTTCGCGGAAATTGTTCAGGTATTCCGCGCCTGACTGTTCAACCGCATTGTATACGGTATTGCGGCAGCCTTCATCCACGCGGACAGGATGGGACATGCCGATCCTGTCCTGCAGAGATGCACGCTGCTCCTCGCAAGGGCGTCCGCAGTTCGTATAGTCTGTGCCTTCACTCATGAAGGTGCAGTACACGCAGTGCTCGGTGTGGAACATCGGCAGATGCTGATGGATCACAACCTCCATCCGCGAGGTGTCGCTTCGGCCCAGCAGATCGACCATTTGCTGAATGTTCAGGTCATAAGAAGGCGTGACAACGTCGCAGCCCGCTTCCAGGAACAGATCCACCGCCTTATGATTGGCGATATTGAGCGAGAAGTCGCCAATCAGCCGCGGATGCACAGCATCCGGCTGCTCCATGCGGCGGCGCAGATAATAATACAGCGCGCCGGTATTGCGCACCAGCACTGCATCCGGCTGCAGGCGCAGAATATTGGCGTGATAGCCGTTCTCGCCCGGCATATGAATGCGTGGCGTGGCCAGCGTGATGCTGGCCCCCGCAGCCCGGACAGCGTCTACCGCTGCCGGGAACTGCTTGATAAATTCGAAGTCGGCGTAAATGCTTCTTACGCCGGCTTCGAGGGCAGCCTGCACCTGCGGCAGGCTGCGGCATAGCACGGTGAGCTCTGCATCACCGCTTGCAGCGACGTCCCTGCGGGAGGCGTCGCTATAGATCTCTACCGCCCGTTTCACGTAGACGGGCGGTTTCGGGCGCTCGCCGGCAAGCAGCTCCACCGCTTGGCGGCGGATGCTGTTCAGCTCGCGCATAGGCACGATCACGTCGCCTTCCAGCTGCGACGTAAGCGCCTCAAGCTGGAACACGGTCCCGCCCAGGCGGCCGAATTGTTCTTCCAGCAGGGCGGCGTCCATCGGGCGCTTTTGCGCGATCTCCAGCAGCAGCTCCGAGTCTACACGGACAGTCACGTCCTTCTGCACGTCCGTCCACCATGTAGCCAGCTTCTCTCCGGCGCGGCCTTCCACCTTGACATGAACCGGGAAGACGCGGTACGGCTTCTCGGTTTCGTAGCTCTGGCGCAGCGCCTTGTCGAGCGCCGGATCATTGGTCTTCCAGATGCGGTCGCCGACATGCAGGCGGCGCAAATCCACATCGTTGCGCCCAGGAACAATGTCGATGATCCAGCCTTCGCCGGCTTCGCCCTCAAGCTTCACGCCTTTGCGGCGCAGGTCATACACGCGTCCGCCTTCTTCCTTCTTGGTCGGATCACCAGCGTCGAACACGATGCCGTCTCCGCGTTTAAGCGGAGCATGAATGCGGCAGACTACGCCATCACGGAGAATTTGCTCCACCGTGCCCATATACACACCACGGCTTTTCGGGAAAGTCCCGTCAACCAGCTTCTTGTTGTTTGTTCCCTCAAGGAAGCCATGCGTAAAGCCGCGGGAAAAGCTCTGCTGCAGCTCACGGATATCTTCCTTAGAAGTCGGAGACCAGTTCCCGTCAAAATACCGGTCAATAGCCTTACGGTACTTGCTCACCACGTTTGCCACGTACTCCGGGGTTTTGAGACGGCCTTCTATTTTGAAAGAGGTCACACCCGCCTCGATTAGCTCCGGCATCAGATCAATGGCCGCCAGATCCTTGGGAGACAGCAGATAGGTTACATCACCCATCGGCTTCACTTCACCGTCGACCATCAGGTCATACGGCAAACGGCAGGCCTGGGCACACTCCCCGCGGTTCGCGGAACGTCCACCCCACATTTCCGAGGTCAGGCATTGCCCTGAATAGGACACACAAAGTGCTCCATGCACAAAAACTTCCATCGGCAGGCGGGCCTGCTCCCCGATCGTGCGGATCTGCTTCAGATTGTTTTCACGGCCGAGCACTACACGCTCCAGCCCGAAGGGTTTCGTAAACTCCACCGCCTCCGGTGAAGTAATCGTCATTTGCGTCGAGCCGTGAATCGGGAAGTCCGGAGAAATCTCGCGGATCATTTTGACGAGCCCCAAATCCTGGACAATTACCGCATCTACACCCGCATCTACACAGGCATCAATCAATTCTTTTGCATCTGCCAGCTCGTTCTCAAACACCAGTATATTAAAGGTCAGAAACCCCTTCACGCCATAGCTGTGCAGGAATGCCATAATCTCCGGCAGCTCCTCCGAGCGGAAGTTGTTTGCTCTGGCCCGTGCATTAAATTTCTCTACGCCAAAAAAGACAGCATCTGCCCCGTTTGCCACCGCTGCACGCATGCACTCCCAGTCACCTGCCGGAGCCAACAGCTCCACGTCTTCCCTGCGTATTCCTTGCTCGTTCATTTATATCCTCCCAAACCGTCATATGGACGGGTCATTTCTATCTCTTTAACTTATTAATTGTATCAAATATCACAGACTTGCGCCATTGATTTGCCAGAAATTATACAGGGAAAGGACTTTAACCGGATTATTAAAACCGAACTTATTCCTAACCTATCCCTTCCGCCTTTGTACATCGTCGAATGAGAAATGAATGATTCTCCAACCCGGCCCTGATAAAAAAGTATCCCGGTTCAAAGAGTAACCAGGCCAAAGAAATTGCGACTTGCGATTCCAATCGTAAACTTCATATGCAGGATGCAGGTCATCAAAATTACCGAAGAGTGGCCACCAGACATTTTGCAGCAGAAGCTTTTCGGCATATAGATGTCTTCTAGCCAAACTCATTTCTTCATAAAAAAAGAACGCCCCAGCCAAAATCGGCAACTTGGGACGTTCTTCGTCTGCAATAATTATACTATTTATTCCTTACTCCTCAACATGTCCTACCTATTTTTCCTCCCCCGTCAACACAAAAGACTTCAGCGTCTTGTCTATAAGAGTCTGCTGCTCAGCCGTTGCGTTAGCGTCATTTAGCGTGACAGTGAGGGTATAGACCCGTTCATTTTTGCTAAAAACAATGAGCTGGGTGCGGTAAGGAATGCCGTTTTTGCTCTGGTGCACAGTAAGGCTTGTGGCTGGAACTTCGGCAAAGGTGATGTCCTCCACACGTTCGACCTGCGGGCCCTTAGGGTCATTTTTCGTGTTCTGATAGTAGCTTTGGAGCTGGCTCACAGTATACTCGGCCGAACCTTCGGGGCTCACAGTGATTTGGAAACCCCCTCCGGTGAAGCGGTAATCTACGTTCTGGGTTTCAAAGACATCCTGGACAGCTGTCCATAATGATGGGATATGAATGCTGTAGCCATAGGTTTTGGAGCTTTTGTTGATTGTTTTAGCGTAAAGTACCGGATAGTCATCTGTTTCCAGCCGCCCGAAGTTCTCTTTTATTAATTCAAAATCAATATCAATTGAGCTTAAAATATCCTTGAACCGTGCCTTGTCCTCATCCTGACCGGCAACTGCCACATATTCTACGTAATAGCGGTGCCCATTCTTCAACAGCAGGGTTTGATATTTCGTAATCCAGCCGCTGCCCGGATTCAGCAAACTTTCAATGACCCACGCCGGTTGACCGGAAACTTTTGCAGACGTGCTTTCTTTAATCGTATAAGCCCCGTCCACATAATTGGCCCGAATCTGCGTCTCCAACTCCTTGCTCCAGGTTTCCAGCGTAGAACCGGACGGAGCAGATGTTACTTTTACACGCAAATAGCTCCCCTCTTTGCTCTCATAATACAGATGCTGGTCATCCATACTCCAGTCTGCAGGGACCTGCAGTGCAATGCCGTAATCCTCATTGTACCCTTCTTGCAGCCCGTTTTTTACTGTGGAGAGATCACGTTGGCTTTTATCATTCGGGTCAAAGCTTGGCCGGAAGGAGTTCAAAAGCACGGCATATTTATCAAAATCCTTATAGTTCGCTGCATTGTCATCGGTCAGATACAGCTCATACAGTCTCCCACCGGAATTATATTGCCTGTTCTCCCACAGTGCGCCGCTGGAATCCTTGCTGACAATTCGCGCGTAGGGCACAACGGCATTCGGATAAGTTTCCCGGTCCAAAATCGTTTCCCCGCCTTCTTCAGCCGAGCGGATCAGCCCATCCAGCAATTGTTCCGGGTCTGCCGGATTCTCCTGCGGTGAGGCATGAACCTCCAGATAATACTGATTCTCTGAATTCATAAAGGTAGCCACGCCTTCATTGCCGCCGCTGTCGCCAACCACCAGTCCGGGAGGATAATTCATGCTCCACTGAAAATAGCTGTTCCCTATCCGGGTCTTACCGACATCGCTGTCAATGCCGCTATCCCCGGGCGCCTCCTCTTCAGTGACCGATGGCACAAGCGACACTACCAGTTCACCGTTGCTGCCGGAAGTTACACGTGCGTCCAGCACTGCCGCCACGAACCTCAGCGGGACCATCAAAACCCCGGAGACCATATGCGGCGGTGCAGCAAGTTTGATTTTGACGCCATCCTTCCAGGCAGTGCTGCTGCCTATCACCATCGTTCCCGTATGCCGTCCGTACATCACCTTGACCACATCGGCGGGTTCGAGGGAAACTGTGCTGCCAAATGTTTTTTTGAACACACCGAGCGGCACCATGACGGTACCATTCTTCATAAAAGGCTGCTTAATCGTAATTTTTTTGCCATTCACCGTTGCAGCCGGACTGCCGACCTTAAGGGTGAGCTGCAGCTCCGCCTTCTCCGCTGCGTGCACCTCTGTGACCGGGAGCACAGTCAGCAGCAGCACCAAAGCAAGCATCATTGTACATAGACCACGAAAGGTATATCTGCGGCCCCTCTTCCGCCCCTCTCTTCCCAGTGCCTTTTTACTCTTTCGCTTGTTCATCAGCATCACCTTCCACATCAGCTTCTTCATTGTTTATCAGGGGATCGCCCTGGCCAAGCTTGAGCTTCCGGGTAACAATATCGCCGTCGCTCTGCATAAGCAGATTTACCACCGCACCCGGTGCGTAGCTTTTGAAAAGTTCATTAACATCCACTAAGGAGCCGACACGGTGGCCGTTAATCGCGTATAAAACATCCCCTTCAAGAATCCCTGCCTTGTCTGCTTCCGCAGAGATGACCTTCGTAACTGTTAAGGGATCTTGTGAGGGGATGCCCACTAAGGCAGACCAGCTTTCCTCCAGTTCCAGGCCAAGACTTGGATGTTTTACCTCTCCATACTTGAACAGCTGGTTCATAATGTACTGTACCGTATCAGACGGGATAGAAAATCCCATATTCTCTACGCCTACTGCGGCAAATTTCAGACTGTTCACGCCCAGCACCTCGCCTTTCATGCTGACGAGCGGACCACCGCTGTTGCCTGGATTAATCGCTGTATCACTCTGGATAAGCCGATAGGCAGCATCCACTGAACGGTTAAGACCGCTGACCACCCCTACCGTGGCAGAATTTCGCAGCGAGAAGGAAATGGGTGTACCGATGGCAATCACTTTGTCGCCAACCTGAAGGCTGGCAGCAGATTGGGCAAACTTCGCAGGCTTTAATGCCTTGGCATTGATCTTAATCAGTGCCAGATCACTAACCTCATCCAGATACGTATTTGTGATGCTGTAGGACTTCGCGTCCGATGTAACGACCACAGCATTCTGCAGACCCTTCATCACATGCGCATTCGTAATAATCCAGCCGTTTGCCCTGACGATGATACCTGATCCATGGGACAGATTAAAACGGTCATTGGGTGCATTAGAGCGATCTTCTGAATATTTGCCGATGATTCCTACTACCGACGGGGAAACCTCTTTGATAATTTGCGGTACCGGATCGGTTATCGAGGCTGCACTCTTTTTGCTGCCGGTCAGGGTACTTCCTATTTCTTTAATCTTTCCTGAAGACGATACATTCTCCGCAGTCTGCAAGCCATCCGGAAACGGCGCCCCCTGCGCAGAAAGCGATCCGCCTCCTATTCCCGTCAGCAATACTCCGCACAGCAACAGTCCGAGGCTTTTCTTAACCATGTTCTTCCCCCATTTCCCCAGCCTTCGCCGGGCGCTCTCTCTGACCTTGTTCGACTCATATGAAGACGTGCATAATTTGAAAAAGACGCCTTTAGTCACGCCAGACGGCGGTTAAAGGTGTCTTTGGGTAAACTTAAAATCTGCAATTGTTTTGACTTGAATTTGAAGCAGGGCAGTGTTCCTGTGTCAGCTTAACCAGTGCATAAGCATCGCGTAGTCCGAAACCGCAAATACCAGCAAGCTTACCACTCCGAAGCCAATCGCAAATTTGTTCTTCTGCGGAGCCCGCAGCAGCCGGATGACCCCAATGAGTATCAGGATGGTAAAGGCGATCATAAATACATCGAAGGTATGAAATTTAGACGGTTCTTGCGCAGCAGCTTCTGCAAGCAGCATGGCATTACCTCCTCGAAAGTGTTGTCAAGCAAGTTCCTCTAATCCATATCTCCCTCTATGTTATCGCTACCATTTCAGTGACGCAATAGGAATTGCATAAATTTTATGTAAAAGTCACGATAAATATTTTTCGCAGCAGATTTAGGGCCTAAAATCATGATATTTTTCATTGACACCATGTTTTGTATTGATTTTTCAAAGGGCGAATTATATGTAAGGCTGTTTTCCATCCCTGTTAATCATTCAACGCAAATCCTTCTCTTTGAATCTTACTGCGGACATGCTCCCGATATGCCTGATTCAACTATTAAGCTGTCCTTATTTCTAGATGGCTTTCAAGCCTGTTGAGGACCAATGCTTGCTGAGCTGGCCAAGTTTTAATTTGGCAAAGTGCAGAAAGACGGGCTGAACATTATCCGGGTGATTATTGAAAAACAAGGCCAAAAAACTAAAAGAACCACGGCGAAAATGCTGTGGCTCTTTTGTTCTTCATGAAGTGCAGTTATACTGTCTCCGACGTCTGCAGCTGCAGAGCTTCAGTCCGCTCCGTATCGCGGATCAGAATCGGCTTCAGGTATTTGCCGGTATAGGACTCTGCAACGGTGATTAACTTCTCCGGTGTCCCTGTAGCCAGTACCGTTCCCCCGCCGCTGCCGCCTTCCGGTCCCATATCAATAACATAATCGGCCGTCTTAATCACATCGAGGTTATGTTCGATGACCAGAACGGATTCGCCGGAATCCACCAGGCGGTGCAGCACCTCCAGCAGGCGGCCGATGTCATCTACATGCAGCCCTGTTGTCGGTTCATCCAGAATGTACAATGTCTTGCCGGTACTGCGGCGGTACAGCTCGGAAGCCAGCTTCACGCGCTGCGCTTCCCCCCCGGACAACGTCGTTCCCGGCTGGCCAATCTTGATGTACCCAAGACCCACATCCAGCAAGGTCTGCATTTTGCGGTGGATACGCGGGATGTTCTGGAAGAACCCGGTTGCATCCTCTACCGTCATCTCCAGCACATCAGAGATGTTTTTGCCTTTGTATTTCACTTCCAGCGTTTCGCGGTTGTAACGTTTGCCTTTGCATACTTCACAAGGCACATAGACATCCGGCAGGAAGTGCATTTCAATCTTGATAATCCCGTCTCCACGGCAGGCCTCGCAACGGCCGCCTTTGACGTTGAAGCTGAAGCGGCCCTTCTGGAATCCGCGCACCTTGGCTTCATTGGTTTTGGAGAACAGATCACGAATATCATCGAACACCCCGGTATAGGTAGCCGGATTGGAACGCGGCGTGCGGCCGATCGGCGATTGGTCGATCTCTATGACCTTGTCCAAATTGTCCAGACCGCGAATTTCTTTATGCAGGCCGGGACGGACCTTAACAGCCTTATTCAACTGACGGGCCAGGCTCTTATAGAGGATTTCATTAACCAGCGACGATTTGCCGGAACCGGAAACTCCAGTCACTGCAGTAAAGACACCTAACGGAATCTTGACATTTACATTCTTCAGGTTATTCTCTTTGGCTCCGCGAATTTCCAGCCAGCGGTCATCGGTTGGCCGCCGTTTGGACGTAACCGGAATAAACTTGCGTCCGCTTAAGTAATCTCCGGTCAAGGAATTCGGGTCTTTCATGATTTCCTGCGGCGTCCCTTGGGCAATAACCTGTCCGCCGTGGATACCGGCACCCGGTCCGATATCAATGATATAGTCTGCCGCCATCATCGTATCTTCATCATGCTCAACCACAATTAATGTGTTGCCGAGATCGCGCATATGCCCCAGTGTGGCGATCAGCCGGTCATTGTCTCGTTGATGCAGACCAATACTTGGCTCGTCCAGGATGTACAGAACGCCCATCAAGCTGGAGCCAATCTGCGTCGCCAGCCTGATCCGCTGCGCCTCACCGCCGGAGAGTGAACCTGCCGCACGACTGAGTGTCAAATAATTCAGACCCACATTCACCAGGAAGCCAAGTCTGCTGCTAATCTCTTTCAGGATAAGATGGGCAATGGCCGTTTCCTTCTCGCTAAGCACCAGATTATCAAAGAAGTTCAAACAGTCGCCAATCGAGAGATCCGTAACATCCGCTACATTCTGCTCATTAATTGTGACCGCAAGAATTTCTTTCTTCAGCCGTTTGCCCTTGCACACATTACAAGGCTTGGCGCTCATAAAACCTTCGATAAACTCACGGATTCCATCCGATGCCGTATCGCGGTAACGTCGTTCCAGATTCGGAATAATTCCTTCAAAGGCAACCAGCGCATCTTTTTTCTGGCCGAAGTCATTTTCATACCGGAACCGGATTTTCTCGCTGCCTGTGCCGTGGAGCAGCTTGTTCATGTGTTCGGGAGTCAGGCTGCTTACAGGAACATTTTGCGGAATCTTAAAGTGCTCACAGACCGATTTCAAAAACTGCGGGTAGTAATTCGATGTGCTGCCGGTCCAGGCCAGAAATGCTCCTTCTTCAATCGATTTCTCGGAATCCGGAATTAATAGATCGGGATCGACAACCATATTCATACCAAGTCCATCACACTCTGGACAAGCACCGAAAGGGCTGTTGAAGGAGAACATCCGCGGTGCCAGCTCTTCAATACTAAATCCGCATACCGGACAAGCAAAATTCGAACTGAACAGAAGTTCTTCCTGGCCGATAACATCAACCAGAATCTGTCCACCCGAGAGCTTCAAGGCTGTTTCAAGCGAGTCGGTCAGACGAGTCTCCATATCATCCTTGATGACAATACGGTCAACCACGACCTCGATGGTATGCTTCTTGTTCTTCTCCAGTTGAATATCCTCAGTGACTTCCCGCAGCTCGCCGTCAACGCGCACACGGACAAACCCCTGCTTAGAGATCTCCGAGAACAGCCCCTTGTGTTCACCCTTGCGCCCGGAAATAACCGGTGCCAGAATCTGCAGCCGCGTCTTCTCGGGATACTGCATAATCCGGTCCACCATCTGTTCGACGGTCTGTGATGTAATTTCGATCCCGTGATCCGGACAATGAGGATGGCCGACCCGGGCAAACAACAGCCGCAAATAGTCATAGATCTCCGTAACCGTCCCTACCGTTGAGCGCGGATTGCGGCTTGTAGTCTTCTGGTCGATCGATATTGCCGGAGATAATCCGTCGATGGAATCAACGTCCGGCTTCTCCATCTGGCCCAGGAACTGGCGGGCATACGCCGACAGGGACTCGACATAACGGCGCTGTCCCTCCGCGTAGATCGTATCGAACGCCAGCGACGATTTGCCGGAGCCGCTAAGTCCCGTAAGCACGACGAAGCGGTCCCGCGGAATCGTTACGTCAATGTTCTTGAGATTATGCGCCCTCGCGCCTTTGATTACTATATTTTCGTTCGCCAACGGTACCTCTCCTTTATATGAATCATTTAGTTCAAAACTAGTTCAAAGCCTTATTTAAAAGCCACATTTCAAAATATTTTCGATCCCTCCCAAACCCTCCCTTCCAAGGGAGGGCCCCAAGGGCTGCGCCCTCTGGACACCCGCAAGGTTGGCGAAGGAGATGGATGGGGCTGTACTTAGCTGTTAGGGCGCTCGGAGCGCTTGTCCCTAAAGGGACCGCTTCAACGTCCGTGCTCCGCTGGTGGGCACGCTGCATGCTGCTGCGTGCCGGGACGCTGTCCCTGACGGGATGCGCTAAAACCGGAAACCACCAAGACAGCTGTCCCTGCGGGATGCGCTAAAACCGGAAACCCGCCAGGACAGCTGTCCCTACGGGATGCGCTGACAACAGGCAACAAAACAACGGAGCAGTTTATCTAAAAAGAACGGCCTGGGAAGCGCCGTTCCGGTACTCGCTTAAATATTTACTCGGCACGCAGCTCCAGCAAAGCATCACGCAGCTCGGCGGCGCGCTCAAATTGCAGGTTCTTGGCAGCAGCCTTCATCTCAGCCTCCAAGCGCTGCATCAGGCTTTGGCGGTCCTTCTTGCTCATCTTGCCGCCCACGCCGGTGAGATATTCGGCTTTGGATTCGGCGACCTTGGTCGCCTCGATGATTTCGCGTATTTTCTTGTTGATCGTTGTCGGGGTGATTCCATGCTTCTCATTATAGGCAATCTGGATCGCCCGGCGGCGTTCAGTTTCGCTCATAGCTTTCTCCATGGAATCCGTAATACGGTCACCATACATAATGACGCGGCCGCCTGAGTTACGGGCGGCACGGCCGATAGTCTGAATCAGTGAGCGCTCAGAACGGAGGAAACCTTCCTTGTCGGCGTCGAGAATCGCGACAAGGGATACCTCTGGCAAGTCCAGTCCTTCTCTTAATAAGTTGATACCCACAAGAACATGGAACGTACCGAGACGCAGATCACGCAGAATTGCCATCCGCTCCAGCGTCTTGATGTCAGAGTGCATATATCGGACCTTGATCCCGATCTCCTTGAAGTAATCGGTCAGATCCTCGGACATTTTCTTCGTAAGTGTCGTTACCAGTACCCGTTCATCCCGTTCCACACGCTCGCGGATTTCACTGATCAGATCATCGATCTGGCCTTCTGTCGGACGCACCTCAATAATCGGATCTAGCAGACCGGTAGGGCGGATAATCTGCTGCACCATCGTATCGCAGTGTTCCATTTCGTATGGACCTGGCGTAGCGGACACATAGACAATCTGGCTTACCTTGTCTTCGAACTCCTCAAACTGAAGCGGCCGGTTATCCAGCGCTGACGGCAAGCGGAATCCATGCTCTACCAGAACCGTCTTCCGCGCTCGGTCACCGTTATACATGGCCCTGATCTGCGGAAGGGTAACATGGGATTCATCAATAATAATCAGCATGTCATCCGGGAAATAGTCCATCAAGGTATAAGGGGTTGCTCCCGGCTCACGGAAGGTGAGTGGTCCCGAATAGTTCTCAATCCCGGAGCAGAAGCCGACCTCCTTCATCATCTCGATGTCATAACGCGTCCGCTGCTCCAGCCGCTGGGCTTCCAGCAGCTTGCCTGCGTCGCGAAGAACGGCCAGCCGTTCCTCCAGCTCACGTTCAATGTTGACGAGCGCAACCTTCATCGTTTCTTCCTGGGTTACAAAGTGAGATGCCGGAAAGATGGCGATATGCTCACGTTCACCGATTAATTCTCCGGTCAGCACGTCAATCTCGGTAATCCGTTCAATCTCGTCGCCAAACAATTCTACCCGGATGGCATGTTCTCCCTGTGAAGCCGGGAAGATCTCAACCACATCGCCGCGCACACGGAATGTACCGCGGACAAAATTTATGTCATTGCGCTGATACTGGATATCTACTAGTCTGCTTAAGATCTGGTTGCGCGGCTTCTCCATCCCTACCCGCAGCGAGAGCAGGAGGCTTCCGTATTCCTTCGGCGAACCGAGGCCGTAAATGCAAGATACGCTCGCTACAATAATAACATCGCGCCGTTCAAACAATGAACTAGTCGCGGAGTGGCGCAGCTTATCTATCTCTTCATTGATGCTGGAATCTTTCTCGATGTAGGTGTCGGAGGAGGGAATGTAAGCCTCTGGCTGGTAGTAATCGTAGTAACTGACGAAGTAATCTACCGAATTGTTCGGAAAAAACTCTTTGAATTCACTCGCCAGCTGCGCAGCAAGCGTCTTGTTGTGCGCAATTACCAGCGTGGGGCGGTTTAACTTGGAAATCACTTGTGCGACGGTGAATGTCTTACCTGTGCCCGTCGCTCCCAGCAGCGTCTGGTGCTTCTTACCCTGCCGGATGCCGTCCAATAATTCCTCAATGGCATGAGGCTGATCGCCCTGGGGTGTGTATTCGGACTCCAGTTCAAAAGTCTTCGTACTGACGACAATATCGCTCATTTGCCCGTCTCCCCTCTATCGTCTAAAATATAGTAGTATAGTATAATTGTGGCCCTAAGTACTGGCTCTCCATACAATCCTGAAAAATATGGAAGATAAGAATACTTGTTCCCGTTTATTATACAGTGTTGCCTACATTCATGCAAACCATAATATATAGAAAAGTAAGGAGTCATAACCTATGGATATCACCGCAATTATCGGCCTCCTGGCTGGACTGGCCGCTATGATCGGCGGCTTCTTTTGGGAAGGCGGTAATCTCTCCGGATTGCTGCAGCCTAATGCTGCACTGATTGTCTTTGGCGGCACATTGGCCGCTGTTCTCATCAGCTTTCCCGCATCTAAACTGCGCCACATCCCTGCTGCTCTGCGCATGGCCTTCGGCAGGCAGCCGGACCTGAGTGAGCAGAACGCGGAGGAGCTGATCTCCATGGCTGCTATTACCCGGCGCGGCGGAGTGCTCCTGCTGGAGCAAAAAGCCGAAGAACATCCCAATCCCTTTACCCGTGAAGGATTGCTGCTGATCGTCGACGGCACAGATGCTGACGAGGTTCGCCAGATTCTGGAGCTGGACATGGATGCCAAAGAGTTGAAGTACAACGGCTACGCCAAAATTTTTGAGGCGGCCGGAGGCTACGCACCAACGATGGGGATTATCGGGACGGTCATGGGACTGATCCATGTACTCAGCAATCTGACCGACCCTTCTAATCTGGGAGCATCCATCGCAGTCGCTTTTACAGCGACGCTTTATGGTGTAGCCAGCGCTAATCTAATATTTTTACCCATTGCCTCCAAGATCAAATCCCGCAGCCAAACCGAGCTGGCTGGCATGGAGATGCTGCTGGTCGGCATTCTGGCCCTGCAGAACGGGGATCATCCGCAGCTGGTGCGCAAGAAGCTTAGCTCCTTCACTGCGGATTCTGCCGGAAGCCGTAAGCGTGAGTATGCAAGAGGGCTGCTATGAGGCAGAGAAACCGGCGTAAGCAGCACGCCGAAGGCCGGGAGAGCAATGACCGCTGGATGATCACTTATGCCGATCTCATTACACTTTTACTTATATTTTTCGTCATCATGTACGCCATGAGCAGTCTGGACGTGCAGAAATACAAGATTGTCACCGGTTCCCTTTCGGAAACGTTCAGGAGCGGCATCCCCGTGCTTGAAGGTGGGGATGGCATTCTGGAGAGCCAACAAGAAACGGAAAACAGCGGCTCAACAAACAGTCAGGATAATGGAACAGGAAGCGAAGCTGCAGGCACAGCCAATGCCGGAGAGGCGGCTCAGCCGCCTTCGTCACGTGAACTGGCTTTCAAGGAACAGGAAGCGAAGCTGGCCTCATTGATGGGCGTCATCACCAAATATGTTGAAGACAACAACCTCGGGGATCAGATCTTTGTTGCAGATAAACCTCAGGGCATTGCCATTACGCTTAGCGACCGGTTCCTGTTCGATGCCGGCAAAGCCGAGCTGAAAGCACCTGCATTCCCTGCGCTCCGCCAGCTCTCAGGCCTGTTCCGCGGCATAGGCGCATCTATCAGCATTGAGGGGCATACCGACAATACCCCGGTGTCGGTTGGCTCACGCTATAACGACAACTGGGAGCTGTCAGGTGCGCGGGCACTCTCCATCCTGCGTTTCTTCCTCGACAATGAAGGACTGGATCCGGATACCTTCCAGTATGCCGGCTATGCTGATACCCGGCCCGCTGCCGACAATACTACACTGCTTGGAAAACAGAAAAACCGCCGCGTCGAGCTAATCGTGCTGCGGCAGCTTCAAGACGAAGAATAATTCCGCCTATCAGCCCAGAACAGCAGATGATGAAAGGTTACATTTGCTTCTAAAGGAGTCTGAATAGGTATGGAAACTCTAAACGGAACATCACCTGATCCCACCCGATTTTTAAAAAATCTGCGTCTACTAGTCTCGCTATTGGTTACCGCGTTTCTCCAGGGAATCATTACGTTCTTCGTTGGGGGCATGGCTTATTTCCTTTTACTCTCGTCGTACTCCCTTTTCTGGGGCGAACAAGCCAATGTGTATCCGCTAAGCAAGCTGATTCAAATCGCCGTTCGTTTTCTGCTTGCGGGCGGCGCTTTTGCCTTGCCCTGGCTGGGAGTCTGGTGGATGCTCTACGGTCTGGCCGACAACGGACGCATCCGCTGCTTTTTTCTGCACCTGTTCTTCGCTTATGTGCCGCTTTGGGTTATCTTTTTGCAGCTTGATCCCGTGTATTACCCGGACACAATGATCCCCAGCTCAGCCGGTGAGATGACCTTTTTTGTCTGCATGGCCATGGCAGCTGTCCTGCTGTATCCCTTTTACTCTATCGGAGTTTACTACTTTGTGCTCAGACCGGCTGCACCCCCTCGCAAAATCTACAGATTTATCCTTTTATGCTGTTTATTCGTCCTGATTAGCCTTGCACTGCTGCCCTTCTTGTGGCGGATGGCTCCACATTTTTATCCGGGACTTGCAGATTTCCCAAGCCGCTGAAAGCGCAAAAAGACAGACTCCTCACATTAGTGCAGCTAATGCGCGAAATCCGTCTTTAATAAATTTTCCACAAAACCAATTGTTATTCCCCAACCCGTTCACGGTAAGCGGCTGCGTCCAGCAGTCCCGATACGGCGTCGGCATACTCGCCTTCGATCTCCAGTTCAAAAATCCAGCCCCCGCCGTACGGCTGATCGTTAATCAGCTCCGGGCTGTTCTCCAGTGCATCGTTAATCTTGGTCACCGTTCCCGATACCGGTGAATATAATTCGGAAACCGTCTTCACGGATTCAATGCTGCCCACGCTGTCCCCGGCAGAAATAGCCGATCCAACTTCAGGAAATTCCACAAATACGATATCGCCTAGTAAATGCTGGGCATGGTCCGTAATCCCAACACGTATTAAACGCCCTTCGCCCTGCTGCGCCCATTCATGCTCCTCGCTGTACAGCAGGTTATCTAGCACTTCACTCATTTCAAGCCGCCTCATTTCCGAATTGGAGTTGTAAATTTAGTTATAGACTAAGTTATCGTCCTGCTCAATGTCAATATAACTGACAGGAAATTTAAATTTGTCATCTTTTTGACGTTTTTTTGTTGACAGTGCACCTCCATACCCGGTTTAATGGAGACAGCAGAAAATTATACGGTTTGCGAATGATGGCATAGGGAGAGACCGTCTCTTGAAGACGGCGCCGAAGGAGTAAGCCCTCTACGGGGTGAATCTCTCAGGCAAAAGGACCTTTGCCGGACGCATCTCTGGAGAGCATCAGGCCCTGCTATTGCAGCGTACTGGTCACCAACGGGGAAACCTGCCGGGTTCACAGCAGGGTAACTCTCAGGTACAAAGGACAGAGCGGAAGTCTATATATGCGCGTACGCATATTCGGCTTCCGCCTGTCCTTTTTTTTAATGGGCAGAAACGGACACCGTCCCTGCCGGCAAAGGAAATCCCGTTAGGCTTGCATGTAATCAGACCAAGGGAGTGAGCACATGAACGCTTTGAAAAGAACGCCTTTTTATGACCTTTATTCTGCTTATGCGGAGTCCAGATGCATTGACTTCGGCGGCTGGGAGCTGCCGGTGCAGTTTACCGGAATCGTCAAGGAGCATGAGGCCGTGCGCGGGCAAGCCGGACTGTTCGATGTGTCGCATATGGGTGAATTCATGGTTAGCGGCAGCGGCTCCGAAGCCTTCCTGCAAAAAATGACGACTAATGATGTCAGCAAGCTGGCAGACGGTGGAGCGCAGTACACGCTGCTTCTATATCCAAACGGCGGTGTTGTCGATGATTTGCTCGTATACCGCCTCGGCGAAGAGCATTACATGCTTGTCGTGAACGCCTCCAACATCGACAAGGACTTTCAGTGGCTGCAGGAGCATCTCACCGCAGAATTCAGCGGCGTCAGCCTGAGCAATATCTCGGATGAGACTCTTCTGCTCGCCCTGCAGGGCCCGCTGGCTGAGGCCATCCTCTCCAAAGTTACAGCGGCTCCCATTGCTGAGCTGAAGCCTTTCCACTTCATCGAGAACGCCGAGGTATGCGGCGTGAACGTTCTGCTCTCCCGCACCGGATATACCGGCGAGGACGGATTCGAGCTCTACGCGCCGCCGGATACGGCGGCTGCGCTGTGGAACGGCCTGCTGGAAGCGGGGGCTCCGCACGGCCTTACACCGGCCGGTCTTGGCGCACGCGACACGCTGCGCTTTGAAGCCAAGCTGCCACTGTACGGCCAGGAGCTGTCAGCGGATATTACGCCGCTGGAAGCAGGCGTGCAGTTCTTCGTGAAGCTGGACAAAGAAGATTTCATCGGCCGTGATGCGCTGGTGAAGCAGAAGGCTGACGGTCTGCCCCGCCGCCTCGTCGGTCTGGAAATGATCGACCGCGGCATTCCGCGTTCCCACTACCCTGTATACGGAGATGGAGTAAAGATCGGTGAAGTGACCACCGGCACCCAGTCACCGACACTCAAACGCAATCTCGGACTTGCGCTGCTGGATGCAGCTTACAGTGAAATAGGCACAGAGGTAAACGTAGAGATCCGCGGCAAGCAGCTCAAGGCTGTCGTGGTCAAAGCGCCATTCTACAAAAAGAGCCAGGGAGTGAAGCCGCAATGAAGCACCGTTATCTGCCAATGACTGAACAAGACCGCCATGAAATGATGGAAGCAGTCGGAATTCAGTCCATGGAGGAGCTGTTCTCCGATATCCCCGAGGCCGTCCGTTATCAGGGAACTATGCCGATATCGGAGGCGCTGGATGAATACGCCTTGCTGCGCCATATGAAAGAGCTGGCCGACAAAAATGCCAATTTCGATACCCACGCCAGCTTCCTCGGCGCCGGCCTGTATGACCATCATATCCCGGTTGTCATCAATCATGTCATCTCCCGTTCGGAATTCTATACTGCTTATACCCCTTACCAGCCGGAAATCAGCCAAGGCGAGCTGCAGGCGATCTTTGAATTCCAGTCCTACATTTGTGAGCTGACCGGCATGAAGGTGGCCAACGCCAGCATGTACGATGGCGCTACGGCTTTCTCGGAAGCGGCAGTACTTGCAGCTGGTGCCACCAAACGCAAAAAGCTGATTGTCTCCCGCACCGTGCATCCGGAGGCCCGCCAGGTGCTGCGCACTTCGGCAGGGGCCTGGGGCCTCGATGTCGTAGAGATTGACTATAAAGACGGTGTAACCGACCAAGCGAAGCTTGCCGCAGCCATCGACGGCGACACGGCGGCGGTCCTGGTGCAGTCACCGAACTTCTTCGGCGCAATAGAAGAACTCGGTGCCATCGAGCCGCTGATCCACGGCGTCAAAGGCCTGTTCATTGTCAGCGCCAACCCGCTGGCGCTCGGCGTGCTGGAAACGCCGGGCAAGCTCGGCGCCGACATCGTCGTCGGTGACGCGCAGCCGCTGGGCATTCCGGCTTCGCTGGGCGGACCAACCTGCGGATTCTTCGCCGTAGCGGAGCATCTGATGCGCCGCATGCCGGGCCGGATTGTCGGCCAGACCGTTGACCGGAACGGCAAACGCGGCTTCGTGCTGACGCTGCAGGCCCGCGAGCAGCATATCCGCCGCGAAAAAGCCACTTCGAACATTTGCTCCAACCAGGCGCTGCTGGCGCTGTGCGCCTCCGTCTATTTGTCCGTGATGGGCAAAGAAGGCATGCGCGAGGTCGGCGAGCTGAACATCCGAAAGAGCCACTATGCCGCCGGCAAACTCGGTGAAATAAACGGTGCTGCGGCTGCGTTCTCAGCTCCTTACTTTAACGAATTCGTCCTGAAGCTTCCCGAAGGAAGTGGAGTGAGCGAAATTAATTCCAAGCTCATTAAAGCAGGTTATCTCGGCGGTTACGATCTGGGCCGTGATTATCCGGAGCTTGCCGGACATATGCTGATTGCCGTCACGGAGAAAAGAAGCAAAACCGAAATTGACCAATTCACCAGCGCACTGGAGGGCTGTTTATGAAACCGGAACAAAGTCTGATCTTTGAGCTTAGCCGTCCCGGCCGCTCGGCCTACTCCCTGCCGCAATGTGATGTTCCGCAGGACGAGAACCTTGATGCACTGATCCCTGCAGGACTTCTGCGCAGCGAACCGGTCGTGCTGCCGGAAGTATCCGAAGTGGATGTCATCCGCCACTACACTGCGCTGTCCCGGCGCAACTTCGGCGTCGACAACGGATTCTATCCGCTCGGCTCCTGCACGATGAAATACAATCCGAAGATCAACGAAGATGTTGCCCGCTTCCCGGGACTGGCCAAGATTCATCCTTACCAGCCGGAAGAAAGCATTCAGGGTGCCCTGGAACTGATGTACACCCTGCAAAATGATCTTTCCGCTTTGACCGGCATGGATGCCGTCTCCCTGCAGCCTGCCGCAGGCGCACATGGTGAATGGACTGGCCTGATGATGATCCGCGCCTACCATGAGAGCCGCGGCGAGATCCGCACGAAGGTGATTGTGCCGGACTCCTCGCATGGCACCAACCCGGCCAGCGCCGCAGCAGCCGGACTCGATACAGTGACGATTCCTTCCAATAATAAAGGAATGGTTGATCTTGAAGCGCTGAAGGCTGCTGTCGGCAGCGATACCGCCGCGCTGATGTTGACCAACCCCAGCACACTTGGCCTGTTCGAAACGCAGATTGTGGAGATTGCTGCAATTGTACATGAAGCGGGCGGACTGCTCTATTACGATGGAGCCAACTCCAATGCCATTATGGGCATTACCCGTCCCGGCGATATGGGCTTCGATGTGGTGCATTTGAATTTGCACAAGACGATGAGCACCCCGCACGGCGGCGGCGGCCCGGGAGCCGGACCTGTCGGCGTGAAGGCGAAGCTGATTCCTTTTCTTCCGCAGCCTACAGTGGTCAAGAATGAAGATGACAGCTTCTCGCTGAACTATGGCGGCCCGGAATCCATCGGGCGGGTCAAAGCCTTTTACGGCAACTTTGGAATTCTCGTCCGTGCCTATGCCTATATCCGTACCTACGGGCCGGACGGCCTGCGCGAGGTTTCCGAGAACGCCGTGCTGAATGCCAACTATATGATGCACCGGCTGGCACCGTATTTTGAAATTCCGTATCCGGGTGTCTGCAAGCACGAGTTCGTGATGTCCGGCAGGAATCTTAAGCAATACGGCGTGCGCACGCTGGACGTTGCCAAACGCCTGCTCGACTTCGGCTACCACCCGCCAACGGTCTACTTCCCGCTGACTGTGGAAGAGTGCATGATGATTGAGCCGACCGAAACCGAAAGCAAGGAAACGCTTGATGGCTTCATCGAAACGATGATTCAAATCGTCAAGGAAGCCCAGGAGACTCCGGAAATCGTGATTTATGCTCCGCATACTACGGAGATCAGCCGTCTCGACGAGACACAGGCTGCGCGTAAGCCGGTATTGAATTGTTCTTGCGGTTAAAAATCTTATTTAATTAATCAAAGGAGCCCATTTTTCACTGTGGGCTCCTTTTTGAACAAGGAATAAATGCTATTTATATAAGAATTTTGGGTTATTTTCGGAATTAGGAGAAAGCTTCTTAATGAACTGCCAACGGTCAGTTACTTTCATTTTATTATATATGCTCTTAATTACATTTCTCACTGTACCTTCACTAATTCCTAAACCGTTGGAAATAAATAATGCACTTTTTTCTGATAACCACATTTGAGCTACGTCTTTTTCTCGCCCGGTCAAGCTATATTCATCGAAACTCATTTCCAGCTTAAGCAACTGTAACTCGGGGTTGCTCAGCATCCATTTACAACTTACATTTTCCGCTATCTGCTGGATTAATGGGATGGCTAATTCAATTTGCTGCCCCTTATAAAATGAAATATCTATATATCCTTGTATCTCCCCCTCTGAATAGAGAGGTGAACATACACAATTCCAATCGAAGAATAACGAATTTGTATGTTCCATTCCTTTAACTACTCCAATAGAATTCATCTCAATTGCTAGCGAAACAGCATTCAATCCGTGCTCATGTTTGGCAAAACTCGTTCCAACTCCTAATCTGACCTTATTGAGTTCTTCTTTTATATCAGGTGATGAAGGATACAAATCAAGAATTTCCCCAATATCGTCGGTAAGAAAAGCTGCAAAGTCTACTGATATGTACTTACTAATTTTAAACATCTCGTTATGTAAGGAAGTAATCATTGCTTTATGATATATAGAATCCGGCTTAATCTCCGAAAAAGAGAGCTCTCTCTTATTATCGTGAGCTATTAAACTGCTAATTTTACTCAATGAATAGAACGAATCCAATTGTTCCTTTTTTAGGTCTCCTGGTGAATACCAAAATTTTGTCTGATCGTAAGCTGATGTCAATTAAATCCCTCCTGATTTCCATCATTTGTATTACCGAAAAAGAATAACATTCTAAAATGATATATTCAAGTAACTACAAATGATTCAGAAAAGATAATACAGTAAAAGATTCCTATCATAATTAGGAATAAATGTAAATACCCACTTCTTAACATTTAACACCAATAATTCCTATGGTAATCTTTTTTATGTAATACACTATATAAACAGGGAGGTATTTTAGTGAAAACATCTTTTACAGAACTAACCCTTTCAGAATTGGAGCAAATTCAGGGGGAAGGGGTTTGGAGCGATTTGGGATATGCCGTAGGATATGGCTTACATCAGGCATATGAAGGGGCAAAAGATGTTGTAGGGCTAACTAAAGAAGCAATGAACCCTATGAACTGGATTAACAGTTATTACCCAGGATTCAAGCCTTGATTTGTTCATTTTCAACCTTAAAAAAACCATTATTAAAGGAGAGGTATTAATATGAATATTAACGCATTCACTGAACTTTCCCACAATGAAGCACTAGAATTAGAAGGTGGCGGTTGGTTAGACACAGTGTTGGATTTTTCTAAAGAAGTTGGAAAAACCACTCTCGGAAAAGTTGTTGCCGTTGTTAGTTTTGTTCAGCCAGCTTATGACTTTGCAAAAGGTGTAAAAGCTGGTTGGGATGGATACTATAATTAATCACACCCCCCCCCAATATATATTTATATTGGGGGCTATTGGAGATAATTATGCTTAACGACAACGGGAAATATTATTTAACGAAAAACCTGGTGCAATTAATTACACTTTTCTTTATATGTAACTTATTTCTTTCAATTAGCTTAGGCTTTATTTTCAGAAATGACTCTATTATCAACTATATTGCAATATTTGCTCAACTTCTTTCCTACATTATTACCTTAAGTTTATCAAGCAAATTAAAGAAAGATATTCTTAAATTGTCTAACTTTATAGGTCTAAATCATTGGTTTACTTACATAATTGCCCTTGTCTCATTAGGACTTTTTTATTTTGCAGTTATGTTCTTTGTAGATTTTTTAAAATGGGACCGCATTTCAGAACAACTAACCTTGGCTGAAACCCTTAAACCTGGATACTCAAAGAGTTTTCATATTATTTCTTTCTTAATTTTATCGTTTCCGTTTCCCTTTTTTGAAGAATTAATTTTCAGAGGTTTCTTCATTAATTTCTTTAAGGAACGCTTCTCCTATATTTCCGCAATTATAATATCATCCTTACTTTTCGGTCTTTTACATGAAGGGAATTTTTTCACAACCACTATCTTTGGAGTGATACTATGCCTAGAAAATAAAGTTACCAAATCCCTAACACCTGGAATAATAACCCATATATTATGGAACTTTTTGAATTTATCTTTTTAACTACTTAAATCAAGCTTCTAAAAAACTTTATGGGAGCACTCCATGAAAAAAAGTACATTTGACTTATTGATGCTTTTTATATTCTCAATTCATTTATTTAATTTATTTTTTTATTTTTTCACAATTCATTCTATTGAGTGGTTTTCTTTGTTTATTGTATTAGTGCTTCTAGTTATGTATATACATTTCCATTACAAAAAATCAAATAATAAAGAATAAAATCACATTATTAGGTGGGAATTGATCTGTTCAAAAAATACGTGTGCATTAAACAACATGATTATAAAGATTGCGGAGCCGCCAGCATCGCCATGGTTACGAAACATTATGGACTTAACTATCCAATTACTAAAATACGGAACGTTGCAGGAACAGATAATAGAGGTACAAGCGCATACGGCTTGGTTAAAGCTGCTGAAAAATTAGGGTTCACCGCCAAGGCCGTAAAAGGAAATCACGAGGCATTTTTTGAAAACTTCCCACTCCCGGCCATTGCTCACGTGGTTATAGACCAAACCCTATTGCATTATGTTGTCATTCATAAAATTACGAAAAAAACAATTGTCGTCGCAGATCCCGCGAAAGGCATTGTTAAATATACACCGGAAAACTTTTTCAATATCTGGACCGGTGTTCTCATATTAATGGTACCCACTCCCCAGTTTAAAAAGGGCGACGAGTCTAAAGGGTTATTCACTCGTTTTTTCGGATTACTGATTCCTCAGAAAAGAATGCTGCTCGGCATTTTTTTAACATCCATGTTATATACAGTACTGGGTATTCTTTCAGCGTTCTATTTTCAATTTCTATTAGATGAAATTCTTCCATTTGGACTAAAGAAGACTCTTAATATCATCTCTGCCGGGGTGATAGTTCTATATATCTTTAAGGTTTTATTGAATGCTTTCCGCAGTCATATTCTACTGACACTGAGCCAGAAGCTCGACATATCGCTAATTCTTGGCTATTACCACCATGTATTAAAACTACCCATGAACTTTTTCGGTACCCGTAAGACTGGCGAAATCATCTCAAGGCTTATGGATGCCTCTAAGGTTCGGGATGCTATTTCCAGCGCAACCCTAACCATTATGATCGATATAATCATGGTTATTGCCGGGGGGATAATTCTTTATTCGCAAAGTTCCCTTCTGTTTGGTGTAACTGTAATGTTGGTTCCTTTGTATTTGATATTAGTTTGGGGATTCCACAAGCCATTTGACCGGCTGAACCGTGAACAAATGGAGAAGAACGCGCAGCTCACCTCCTACATTGTGGAATCTATTGACGGTATCGAAACGGTCAAAGCCTATCATGCGGAATCCAAGGTTGGCTTTGAGATGGAGCAGAAATTCATCGCGTTTCTGAAATCTGTATTCAGCTTTGGTATTTTCAATAATATACAAGGCTCACTCAAGGGTCTGGTCCAATTGCTTGGAGGCGTAGCCATCCTTTGGGTAGGTGCCAATCAAGTAATTAAAGGAAATATGACTATGGGCCAACTAATTACATACAACTCATTACTGGCTTACTTCCTGGAGCCGATACAGAATCTCATCAACCTTCAGCCCACCCTGCAAACAGCCGTTGTAGCTGCTGAGCGATTAGGAGAAATTCTTGATTTGGAAGCGGAGAAGCTTGAAGATGAAGACAAGAAGATTCAACCCTCTTCATTAAAAGGTGATATTAAATTTGATCGTGTCAGCTTCAGGTACGGTACACGTTCCCTTGTACTTCATGATATCGATTTGACGCTTAGACAGGGCGAAAAAATTGCATTTGTCGGTGAAAGCGGCTCCGGTAAAACAACACTAATCAAACTGATCATGCAATTTTACCAGCATGAAAAAGGCGATATCTTAATCAACAACTACAATATCAAAGATATTCATCTGGATAGCTTAAGAGAGCGGATTGCATATATCTCACAAGATACTTTCTTTTTTAGCGGAACGATACGAGAGAATCTATGCCTGGGTGTGGATCAGGATATAGATCTGGAGCAGATTGTTGCCGCCTGCCAAACCGCACAAGCCCACGAATTTATCAATCAGCTGCCTCTACGCTATAACACGATGTTGGAAGAGAATGCCACCAATATCTCTGGAGGCCAGAAGCAGCGACTGGCAATCGCCAGAGCGGTTCTTAAGCAGCCGGATATCCTTATCATGGATGAAGCAACCAGTAATCTGGATTCTACGACGGAGAAGGCTGTATCTGAGACTATCAATGCTTTTGAAGACATGACCACAATTATTATCGCTCACCGGCTGAGTACAATTATGCGCTGTGACCGGATTTATGTGATGGACCAAGGTCGGATTATTGAGCATGGAACACATCAGGAGCTTCTGGATTACCGTGGGAAGTACTATGGGCTTTGGAAGGATCAACTCCCCGGAGTTGAACAAAAACAAGAACAGCCAATTCAATACGTTGCCGGGATAGGCGAGGTGTCTCTTGTATGAGTGCAAAAATTCATAACCTATCAGAAATGTCGGATAGCAGAGAAATTATGGAGTCTAAAACCAGCCCTGTGATCTCTATTTTCATACTCATTCTATTTACTATATTGGCTGCTGCGTTAGTTTGGTCCTATTACGGCCAGATGGATGAAGTTTCCAAGGCTTCTGCTATAGTCAGACCCAATGAGAAAGTCAGTACCATTCAGACTTCATCTGCCGGAAAAGTCGAACAGGTATACATTCATGAAGGAATGCAGATTAAGCAGGGAGAACAACTATTCAGCTTTGAACATAAAGATCTGGATATAGAATTATCCAATCGGAATTCTGAAATCAATAAGCTGACTAAGGAACTTCAGTATCTACAGCTTTATAAACAAAGCATTAGCAGTTTGACCAATAAATTTTCTTCTAAAAAAGCAGACGAAGTTTACTATTATGACATGATAGAGCAATTCCTGCTTGAATACTGCCAGCAGCAGCAGAGCTTTCAGGCAAGCCAAGATCAGCTTACAGCTTCCATTCTTGAGAATAAAGGGTTGCAAGAATCTGCTGCTATCAGTACCGAATCCAGCTCAAATAAATCTCTTCAGAATAAAATAGAATTAGAGCGGAAGAAGAACCTGTTGGATGTTGAAATCGCAAACGAAAAATTGCTCGCGCAATCCATCAAAGCAAATCAAAATTTGCTTCCGCCTGAAGATACCAAACGGATAGAACAATATAACGCATACCAAGGTAAATACGTCCAGTTGTCTAACCTGTCTGCCGAGAAAAAAGAAATCTACGTCCGCTCGCTCAGCTTGGGGAACCGCCTTGTGCCGCAATCCCAGATTACAGACGAACAGCATCAATATGAAAGTTCATATTTGCAAATCGGCCAATTCCAAAACGAAGCTGTGCTGAGCGCAGAGAGCAATATCACCAATTTCAATCAGCAATTGGCTGAGATAGAGAACAGCCTTGACTTGCTAAACAATGGACATGACCCTTCTGTCTCGGAACGAAAAACTTTTGAAATGCAAAAGAAACAGCTCGCCGAACAGCAAAATGATCTGCTGAATCAAGAGAAGCTTAACCGATCAACCGAAGAGACTTCATTGGAAAAGCTGAAACTCGACCGTATTGTTCAGATTCATTCGACAATTGAAGAAGATAAAAAAGCTTTAACCATGCTCCAAGAGAATGTTAAGCAAATTGAGCTTGAACGAGACAAAAAGCTGCTAGTAGCACCTATTTCCGGTACAATTAATATTTTAAAAGAAACGAACACAGGGGATATGGTGCAAGCAGGCGAATCCTTGATCTCCATCATTCCCACCAATGAGTCAAAATATAAAATGAGCATTGCTGTACCTAACGCTGAGGCAGGAAAAATAACGGTTGGAAATAAAGTCGATTTCAGCTTTTCTGCCTTTCCCAAACAAAGTTTCGGTTCCCAAAAAGGTACGATTACGTCAATAAGTACAGATTCAATTGTTCAGCAGGACGGCATGAGCTACTATCTGGTGGAGGCAACGATATCCAATGATCCACTTGTTAATCGAAGAGGTGAGCGTGGAGAACTTCGAGTAGGGATGACAGCACAAGCATCTGTTATTACCGATTCCAAGAAAATCATTGACTTTGTTCTTGAAAAAATCAATTTAAAAGAATAGCGAGGCTGCCAGTTAAATGTTAAAGAAATCAATACTCTTGGTTCTGTCCTTCTTACTACTCCTTTTCTCTCAAACAATTATAGTACACGCTGATACACAGGGATCTGTTCCATTAAAATCACTTTCTATAGAAGAGGCAGTGCAGCTAGCATTAGCTAACTATGCAGATATTAAGCTCACGCAATGGAATATAGCGAAAACAGATTCCCAGTTGTTGTATGTATCCACTGAAAAGAAAAAGTTGGAGCAAAAAAACGTATCCGTGTCCAACGGAATGCTACCAGTAAATCCTGATATTTTTATAAAAGGCATTCCCAATTACAATGAGTTAAGTGAAGAAGAACAAGTTGGTGTTAATCAATCTATTCTCATACAAATCATGATCAACACCTCTCTTAATCAATTAATTAGCGCTCAGTCTGAAAGCCAAAACAGCTACAATCAAGAGGCAAAAACCGCACAACTCATGGAATTTGGTGACCAGTTACGCACTTTGGAAACGGATAAAGTGATCAATCAGTTGCGGCTGCATAAGACGGAGGCCATGATCCGCTACTATGCCATACAGAAATATTATCAACTGTGTTCTTTAAAGAAAACGATTGAGTATGACAAACAAGAGAGCGAATATTGGTTTCAGCAGTCTGAGGATACCCTTAGATCCTATGAGCATGGTGTATTGTCAAAGAAAAGTATGGAAGACTTTAATCATAAGAGCGCTGAACGAAAGTCAGTTTTTGAACGTAACCTTAGGAGTTATGAAGCCCAACTGGAGCAATTTAAGCTTGAGCTAGGATTATCATCCTATTCAGAAGTCATTCTGGATGATGTCATTTCTAGTACGCCAGAGCCCGGGAATTGGAACACAGCGATTAGCCTATCTACTAATTATGATTTACAGGAGGAAGATGCTCAAATCAAACTCGCCAAAGATAACCTTGATGCTGTTAAAGCTTCCGATACTGGACTTGCCGCCTATTATTCTGTCCTATGGTCCAGCCAAATTGCACACAAAAATATAGTGCAACAACAACTTGAAGAGAAACTGACAGGTTATAAGTCGGAAGCCCATGAAATTGCTTTTGAGTATTCACAACTGAAAGTGAAACAACTGGAGCTTCTACAGACGTCCCAGGATAATGCCGCTCTCTTAAGTAAAGGGTTAATCTCAGCGGCCCAAGCAGATCAGAGCAAGCTGGATTTATTTAATTCAAATCGGGAATTGGACAAGCAGAAAGTTGCGTATGCTCTGTTCCAAGCAAAAGTTACTCTGGCACTTAGTGGCCTCATCCTCTAATAACTACTCTTAGATTCTCACAATCTTGGTAAGTCCACGAGGATAAACCCCTAGATAGGAGCAATCCTGCAAAGCCAGGATCAGAGCCTCTACAGGTTCTGGTCCTTTTCACGTCTATATCAGTTTCTTGGCGAAGTGGGAGCGGTCATTTACATTCGTTTTGATATAAATGCTCTTCACTACATTCCGGACAGAGCCCTCACTGATCCCCAGCGCGCTCGAGATATGCAGTGCACTTTTGTCCGCCAACCACAGCACAGCTACCTCTTTCTCTCTCGCAGTCAGCTTATATTCTCCAAACACTGTGTCTCGTCTGAACTTTTGCAAGCTTGCATTGTTAACCATCCGTTTATACGCCACATTATCTGCCAATCGCTGCACGAACGGAATCGCAAAATCTATCTGCTGCCTGGAATCAAAAGAAATATCCACATAGCCATGCGTACAACCGTCCAGAATCAAAGGCGCGCATACACAATTCCAGCTCTTGAAAGCAGCGTCTGTATGCTCCCCTCCCCGCACCACCCCTATGAGGTTCATCTCCATAGCCAGCGGGACTGCATTCAGGCCCGAATACCGTTTGGAGAGATTGATGCCCGCACTCATACCTGCACGGTCCATGTTCTCCTGAAGGCTTCGTGAAGAGCAGATCAGATCGAGAATCCAGCCCTCTTCATCCGCCAGAAACACAACATAAGGAATCGGAATGAACTGGCTGATCGCCACCATCTCTGCCCGCATGGAAGAAACCATGGCTTCACTATATATCGCTTTGTTCTCTTTCACGCAAGAGACAACTGGAGACTGCAACGGACTATATGTATTAGATGAATTACTAGGGTGAAAAGACGCCGCTTGAGCTGCTGGAAGATCATTTGGCGAACACCACATTTTCATCTTGGAATTGAAGGTAGTCAACACAAACGCCTCCTTGGTTATTGTCGTTAGTTGATTGGGGATTTTTGTGAATATATTCACTAATATTAATTCATCTATATTTGCTATAGCAATATTTCCTATCTCTATTATAAACTTACAAGACAGCATAGCCTAGAATAGCAGTAAATATATCATAGGATATTTATGAGACAATTGACAGGGGCTATTCTTACGAATGAACGTTGAAAAATATCCTCTTCTTCATATTCATCTATTTCCTTCAAAAAAAGCAGCCTAGATGAGCGATAGAGGTATCCGAAAAAATATTTAAGCGGCTAACCCGGGTCTGCAATCCAGCCTGCGGATAGCCGTTTTTTTATCATTCGTCATAATCTTATAAATTTTTTACCGTCCGACCTAAACCGATAGTTTTCGACATCAGCCCGGTGCTATATTTGTTTATACGTCTTTAGAAGTTAGGAATGAAGGAGGTCTATTCTTGAGTATTATTGAAGTCTGCGGGCTGTCCAAGTCGTTTATGCAGGCGGTGAAGGAACCCGGCCTCAAAGGCGCGGTCAAACATCTGCTGATCCCCAGGCATATTGAGAAGATGGCAGTGCAGTCGCTGGACCTTAGCATCGAGGCAGGTGAGACGGTGGCCTATGTCGGGCCGAACGGTGCAGGCAAGTCCACCACGATCAAAATGCTGACCGGCATACTAATGCCTACCGCAGGCAGCATTTCTGTAAACGGTATCAATCCGTACCGGAAAAGAATGGAGAATGCCGCCCAGATCGGAGCGGTGTTCGGGCAGCGCACGCAGCTGTGGTGGGATATTCCGATTGTGGAGTCCTTTTCCCTGCTGAAGGATATTTATCAGATCCCCGATGCTGTGTACAAGACCAACTTGGAGATGTTTATTGAGATGCTGGGTATGCGTGAATTTATTCACTTATCCGCCCGGAAGCTCTCCCTCGGCCAGCGTATGCGAGCGGATCTGGCTGCTGCTTTATTACATAACCCGCCGATTGTGTATCTGGATGAACCGACGATTGGCCTCGACGTCTCCGTGAAGCAGAAGATCCGCGAATTCATCAAAAAGATCAACCAAGAGCAGCAGATTACAGTTATGCTGACTACCCACGATCTGGGTGATATTGAGGACCTCTGCAAACGGCTGATTATCATCGACCACGGCTCCATTATCTATGACGGCAGCTTAAGTGAAGTCAAATCCCGTTTCGCCAGAAACCGGGTGATCTTCTTCCAGGTGGGCTCGCCATTGCCCGAGCTGTACCAGCAGCTCTCACAGACTCCGGGAATGAAGCTGGACTTGCAGAATGATCAGGAGTTCTCCGTATCCTTTGACCGTTATGAATATACCGCCAGCGAAGTGGTCAGCCGGGTGATGAAACATGGCGAGGTGATTGACTTCCGGATGGAGGATGCCAATATTGAGCAAGTCATCAAAGCCGTATACGACGGAAATCTGAACCTGAACGAAACCGGTGCATAAGGAGGAGCGAACGCAGTCATGCCTGTACCCAATCTTAAGAAATACAGAAGTATTGCCAACCGGTCCTTGCAAAATGTTCTCGCTTACCGGACTTCTTACGTGATCACCTTTCTGGCCAATTCGATCAATCTGCTGGCGATCTACTTTTTATGGCAGGGCATTTATAGCGGCCGCGATATCGTAGGCGGGTATTCTTGGGACCAGATGAAAACCTACTTGCTCGTTACCTTTCTGGCCAACTCTGTGTTGTCCTGGTATTCCGAAACATCTATTTCCGGCAAAATCCTCGACGGGAGCGTTGCCGTAGATTTGCTTAAGCCCATCGATTTTCAAAGCGCAAGATTTGCGGAAACCTTGGGCTCCAGCCTGCTTGAGGGTGGAATGAGCACGGTGTTGCTCGTACTGTTTGCCACCTTCCTGACCGGTGTTACCTTCCCGCAGTCGGCCCTGGTCTATCTGCTGTTCGCAGTCAGTCTGCTCGGAGCGATCCTGGTAAAGTTCGGCGTTGTCTATCTTGCGGCATTATTATGCTTCTGGTCGACCGGCTCCATGGGTATTGTCTGGACAAGAATCGCCCTGACCAACCTGCTATCCGGAGCGCTGGTACCCTTGGCCTTTTTCCCGGATTGGCTGGAGAAGCTCGCACTGTTCCTGCCTTTTCAGAGCATTATTCACACACCGACGATGATCTTTCTGGAACAGGCGGACACTTGGGAGAGCGTCAGGCTGATCGGCCTGCAATTCTTCTGGGGGGTTGCACTCTGGATTGCCGGAAAATGCATGTGGAACTGGGCAGTACGTCAGGTAACGATTCATGGAGGTTAGGCGGAAGGAGAGCGAAGCATGAAGTTATCACGCATGTTCTATCTATACAAAAGGCTCTACATACAGCAGTTAAAAGCCATCATGGAATATAATAAGGATTTCTATATCCTAATGTGTTCAGCTGCCTTAACACAGGTGCTGGGATTCGTCTTCCTCTGGGTCATCTATGACCGGATTCCCGACATCAACGGCTGGCAGTTCTGGGAAGTCACCTTTATGTACGCGATGATCTTCTTGACCGAAGGCATTGCCTCCCTGTTCTTCGAGGGGACCTGGCGTATGGGCAGATTGGTCAACATGGGAGAAATGGACCGTTATCTGCTGCGGCCGGTGCCTGTCGTGCTTCAGGTGTTCTGTACCGGCATCGGCATTAACGGCCTCGGAAATCTGCTAATCGGCGGCGTAATTGTCTGGCAATCGCTGGTCCACACCCATCTCCACTGGACCTTTGGCAAAATCATAATTATTTCCCTGCTCCTTGTGACAGCAGTAGTTATCCGCGTATCGATCAATCTGGCCGGCAATTCGGCAGCCTTCTGGATCCGTAATGCCGGCAATGCCTTTCCCTTGATGGTGCATAATTTGGCCGACCTGGCCAAATATCCGATCACGCTGTTCCCGCAGACTGTACGGGTGTTTATTTCTACCGTGCTTCCTTATGCGTTTATCAGCTTTTATCCGGCGACTTATATCTTCGGCAAAAGCGAATGGTCCGGCTGGTGGATGCTGGCCCCGGTAGCTGCGATAGGAAGTGCAGCTGCGGCCTATGGCATATTCCGCTTCGGACTGTCGCGGTATGAAAGCACGGGGAACTGATCCGTAAAGAGCGGACTGTTTATAAAAGAACAGAGTGAAAATACTAAAAACCCCACTTGTCCATTTGGGCAGGTGGGGTTTTGACGTTTATATGAAGATAGTAATTACGATTACGTTAAAATCAATCAATAATTATTAATAGATAACTTTAAAGTTCCCTCCGAAACTTGAAGTTACATAAATTTTATGATAGCCCCATAATTGGCTTGTATACTTACCTGAACCAATAATCTCTGTTCTATAGTACCAATTATTACTGGGATCGATGGCATAGATTACGTAATTACCGCCTGGTTCGCCTTGAATCTCGACTGTATAAACGCCATTGAAATATATATCCGTAGTAGGAGTTCCTACTGAACCGTAAAGTGTTGCCAGCGGTGTAACAACTCCGCTCGCTGCCTGAACTTCCTGTGCCGCAGGAGCAGCAGGAGGAGTAACGGCTTCATCGGCGAACGCAGCCGGTACAGATCCTAAGAGCAAAGCCATGGAAGAAAGTGCGGCAACTGCTGTTTTTTGAAACTTTTTCACAATTTAACATCTCCTTTAGTAATTGAGTTGGAATGAATCCTTCACCATATCCTTGCAGCTTACAAGAATACTACTAAAACGGGCGATAGAAATTGTGTAGCGAAAAGAACAACTTCCCCCCCTCGCCTATTATTTTATTACAAGATTAATAATACATATATTCCCATGGAAAAACAAGTATTTTATATATGAAAATGTGTTAAAACTATATATTTACACAAAAAATCATATTATTTTACATAATTCAATAGAGACATTTGTATTTATATGTATATTATTGATTGCTAACATTTCTATTTGATAACGATAAATGAAAAAATCTTAGCTTATGCACTCCACATTCCGTAATGAAATGCGGAGCACAAGCTAAGACTTTAATTATCACTGATACAAGCCTTCCCTGCCTTGTTCGGCCTATGCTGCAACCGCAGCCTTTGCCGCCTTTTTACGTTCCTTGGCGGATTTGCGGAAGTACAGCAGCTCGTAGATGGCCGGCACGACCAGCAGCGTCAGCAGAGTGGCTGCGGTTAATCCGCCGATTACTACGATGGCCAGACTCTGCGAGACAATGCTGCCCTGCTCGGAATGTCCGAAGAGCAGCGGTAACATGGCGCAGACAGTGGCAATCGCCGTCATTAGAATCGGGCGCATCCGTGTGCCGGTTGCTTCGAGAATGGACTCGCGGATCGACATATGCGCTTCATTCTGCTTGATGCGGTCGATCAGCACCACCGCATTGGTGACCACGATGCCAATCAGCATCAATGCACCGAACAACGCGGTGAAGTCGGGGGTTACCCCGGATATGATCAGGGCGACAATCGCTCCGATGGCTGCAAGCGGCAACGAGAACATAATTGCCAGTGGTGCACGCAGCGTCTTAAAGGTGAGCACCATAATCAGATACACTAGGCCGATTGAGATCAGCGCCGTCATTCCAAGGTCACCGAAGTCCCCGGCCTGGTCTGCCGATGCTCCGCCTGCGAACAGAGTTACGCCGTCCGGCAGCGTTATGCCGTCTGTCTGCTTTTTAATATCGGCACCGATGGCCGATACCTTCTTCGGATCCACTTCTGCGGTAATCCGCACATAAGGCTTGCCGTCCTTATGGTATAGCATGGCCGGCTGATCCGTGACCTCAAGGGCTGCCACTTGCGACAATGGCTGCGGACCAGCGGCGGTCATGATGGTCATGTTCTTCAGGTCTTCCTGTGACTCCGCCTGAATGACAGGTTCAAGGATGACACCGGCCGGGGAACCGTCCAGTTGGATCTGTCCCAGCGGAACCGGATTGAGCATCGCCCCCAGCTGCATGGAGATTTCCTGGGCGTTAGCTTCAGCAGGATTCACCTTGAAGGCAAATACCGGCTTGGTATCCTCCATGTTGCTGCTGACCTTTTGCACACCTTCTATATTCTTCACCTTGGCGGCGACCTCTTCAGCAATTGTATTGATAGCTGCGACATCATTGCCGACAATATCGACATATTCACTGGTGGAGCTTGAGCCCATCATGCTGGCTTCATTTGCGGTCAGCGTTGCCCCCGTATAGGAAGCCTGAAGACTGCGGACTTGATCCAAAAACACCTGTGCATCCGTTCCTTCTTTGATCATTACTGTATAATCCACCTGGGTCAGCGAGGTAACACTGCCCCATTTCGCCGAATCGGCACTGTTCCCGGATTGCATGATGACCGTCTGGGCCTGCGGCTGGTTCATCAGCTCCTGCTCCAGCAACTTGCCATTCTTCAACACCTCCGCGACCGGAACATCATTCGGATATACCAGTTGAACGGATACATTGCTGGCATCGCTAGCATCCAGCGCGGCCTTCGGCATGGCAATATAAGCGCCAATAGAGCCGACTAACAGCACCAGACCCAGGCTCAGCGTGAGCCATTTGCGCTGCAGATTCCAATCGAGAAAACGGGTGAACCATCCGGCGGGCTCATGTTCCTTCAGGGAAGAACCGCGCAGCAGCCAGGAGCTTAGCAGCGGAACGACGGTCAGAGCCACAACAAGCGAAGTCAGCAAGGAGTAAGTTACCGTCAAGGCGAACGGAAGCAAGAAAGCTTGCAATCCGCCGCGCAGCAGCCCCATCGGCAGAAATACCGCCACCGTAGCAAGCGTTGAGCTGGTTATGGCTCTGGCCACCTCGCGGGTTGCGCTGATCACCATATCACGGGACAAGGGTTCCTTCTGCATACGCCGGTAGATGTTCTCAATGACCACGATGCTGTCATCCACCAGCCGTCCGACAGCAACGGCAACCCCGCCCAAGGTAACGATGTTCAGGGTAATTCCCGATACCTTAAGCAGGTAAAGGGTAACCGCCAGAGACAGCGGAATGGATATCGCCGTGATCAGCGTAGCCCGGATGTTGCGCAGGAACAGCAGGATTACGATTGTGGCAAACAACGCACCGAGCAGGACTTCACGCATCATGCTGTTGACGGAGGTGACCACCATATCAGAGGTGCTGAAAATGACGGAGGCCTCGGCATTTTTAATTCTGTCATTGATATCGTCTGCAGCGCTGCGCACCTTATCGCCGACATCCACTGCATTGGCATTCGCTTCCTTGGTAATTACGACGAACAGCACATCTTTACCATTGGAGCGGCTGACGCTCTCCTGGTCTATCTTGGCCTCAACAGCGGCAATATCCTGCAGCTTTGCTCCAGCCCCGACCGGTAGCTGCTTCAAGGTATCTATACTGTCTATCGAAGAGATTACATTCACATTCCCCGTCTGGCCGCCGATCGTCTGCTCGCCGATGGAGGCGGAAACATTGCGCCCCTGAAGCAGCCCCAATACCTGCGCAGTGGTTACCCCTTTTGCCGCCATCACCTTCGGATCAAGCTTCACTCTAACTTGAGGAGCTGTCTTGCCATACAAAGCTACGCTGGCTACCCCTTCGATCTTCTGCAGCTCGGGGATGATGGTATTCTCGGCAATCTCAAGGTTATCCTTGGTGAGCCCATCATCGAACGACAGCGTAAGCTGGGAGACAGGAATCATTGAGGTGTTCAGCTGAATGATGAACGGGTCCATCACACCTTCGGGAAACTGCAGTGTACCCACAGCTTTCTCGACTTCCTGCGCCGCCTCCTTCATATCAGACTTGCCGTCAAAATATATGTCTACCTTGGCATATCCGTCTCCTGAGGTAGACATTTGTTCGGTCTTGCCTTTCACCTGAGAGGTCGCCGCCTCAATCGGCTTGGTAACCGAGGTTTCCATCGAATGCGCATCCTGTCCGGGTCCAAGTACTGTAACCGTGATCTGTGGATTATCGGCCTCCGGCATGAATTCCATCGGCAGCGAGGTGTAGCTCATTATCCCCACCACCAGTGCCATGACAACTAGAAGACCTACCGCCCCCTTATTGCCAAACGACCATTTCGTTAACCATGTCATTCTTTTTTCCCCTTCCACTCCATTATTGATTACTCTCTTTAAGACTGATCCCTTATGTATCAAGCATTGCTTTCCTGCTTTAGTGTAGTAGCTTTTGACCGAAGTCAAAACCGCCCAACGAAGGGTTTCGCGCTCAGCCCCGGGGCGGAGGTGATCCCATTCCCGGGATTGAGCCCCTCCAGATAAGCCAAAGCCTGGCCGAAGCAACACAATATAAACCTAAAATAATCCACTCGCTCTGCCTCAAACCGCCAGTACAATCTTTCCATAAAAAAAACAAAAAGAAGCCTATATGGACAGGCTTCTTCAAATTCAAACAAATATTCGGTTGATCAAGAAAATGTTTATATGAGCAACCGTACTATTTCAAATAAAATACCTCGCGGAGCGGTTCCATCGGTGTTTCTTCGTTAAAATCAAAGGAGCCCTCAACCATTTTAGAGGTAATGGCGTTCCACCGGTTGCAGGCATCGCTCTGGGCAATGTAGGCAAAAGCCGCCTCTTTGTCGTCACATTCAAAGCAGTAGAAGAACTGATTGCCGTTCTGGAAGATCGAATAATTGCTGATTCCCGCTTTGCTGTGCTCCTCAAGGATTTCCGGCCAAGGGTTCAGGTGCATCTGCACATATTCCTCCAGGTACTCTTCCTTGACCTTCCAGGTCCAAGCCAACTTATTGCTGCTCATCTTCCCGACCTCCTAAAAGTTTTGTTAGCATTACTTCATTGAGCCCACTTCGTGCAAAACTCACATCGAAAGCATACACTTAAGTTTTGTTAGCATTGCTTCATTGAATCACTTCGGATAAAACTATCTTCGCAAGATTTAATGATACCGCTTCCATCATAACTTTAGCAACTTTTTTTATGGGGAATATTGGGTAATTAAAGGATCATTCAGAACGAAGAGCCTTTATCCCCCGCCAGCAGCAGTCCCTCTTCTGCTGCTGTGAGAAGTAAAGGCTCTGTGTTACAGTTCAGTCTTCCTACGCGTTGATCCCCGCTTCATTAGGGCGAAGAATCGCGGAGCCGATGGCCAGCAGAATAACAGCCATCAGGCCCAAAATGGCAAAGGGCAGCCATAGCTCATCCCAGCCTCCACCGGCTGCGGCGATGTCCACCGCTTGAATCGCCCATTTCTGCGGCATGAAATTGGCCGCCTTCTGCATGTAATCCGGCATGATGGACAGCGGCCAGAAGCAGCCGCCCAGCATGCAGGTCGGTGTAAGAATCAGCGAATTCAGCATCCCGGTATTGTTCGGATTGCGGATCAGACCCGCCACCGTACCGGCGATTCCCATGGATACGAGCATGAATGCAGCGAGGACCAGGAAGTACAAATACATCGGCACCTCATAGTCATAACGGAGCACCCACTTGCCCAGCGATAGCACAACAGCAATCTGGATCAGTCCTACCATAGAGCTGCCGAGGAAATTGCCGAGCGCAATTTCATAGGAGCGTACCGGTGCGCTGAACATCCGCATCATCGTCCGCCCCCTGCGGTCTGCCATAATCAGCGACACGCTGCTGGTCACGAGGCTCATCAGAAACATCAGCGTCATGCCTGTAATAACACCCAGTGTCTGCCGGGGGTAAAGATTATAGTCGGTTCGGATACTGCCTACATTATGCTCTTCCGCCTGCTTCAGAATCGCGGCGAATCTCTCCTCTGAATCCGTACTTCCGGTTGCAGAGACCTTTCTCACCGTAGCTGCGGTTGACAGCATTTCTACAGCGATTGCATCGGTTTTCATCTTGATTAGTATAGAATCCTCTGTCGTCTTCAGCTCATATACGGTGAGCTGCGGCGCTTTCCCCTGCAGAATTCCCGAGGTAAAGCCCTCCGGAATCCATAAACCGGCCGCACCGTCCTGCGAGGTGACACCTTCCTTCAAATCAGCCTCATCGCTGCGCTCGACAAGCTTGTAATCCCCGCTATTCTCGAGTTCAACAATCAGATGATTCCCGGCTGCTCCGGTATCCTTGTTGGTATACAGCAGAACCGCCGTGCTATCTTCCATGCCGCCGGTAACGGAGACAATACCGGCTACCACTAAAGAGGGCAACAGGATATGCAGCAGCAGCCCTTTGCGGGAACCGATCGTTCGCTTGACCATATTCCAGCCAATCGTAAATATGTTATTCATGGTATCCCACCTTCCGGTATGAGAGGATTGCAGCACAGAACAAAATCAGGCAGATCAGCAGCATCATCCATAAATTCGGCAGAATCTGCTCTAAATCTGAATGCAGCATCATTCGGATTACGGCTTGCAGCGTCCAATGATTAAGCGTAAACGCACCAATACTGTTCACCCAGGAATCAGGAAGCGGAGCCATGCCGCCGCTAAGAAAGGTCATGCCTACTGTAATGACATTGATGATACTCGTGGCTTCCGTCTCTTTTTTGCTGAACATGCACGCAATTACAGAAAAGGTCAGGGAAGCGAGGATCATCAGCAGGCAGAACAGCGCCAGCAGACCCGGACGATTGCCCCAATACACACCGAACAGCCAATGAGACAATAGAATGATGGCCGCACATTGAACCATGGTGACAATCGCAATGCCCAGCATTTTTCCTATAAACAAATCCGAGCCTTTAACCGGCATGGAGTTAATTCTATAAAGCGTGTGATTGTCCTTCTCGCTGAACAGCGAATGAGTCACCGTAAGGCCGCTATACAGCAGAAACATCAGCAGCATTGATGCGGCATAAAATTGCGAGGCTGTGTAAGTTCTTCCTCCATTACTCAAATCCCCAAGTTTTACGGCTGTCCCTTCTTGATGAGAATCAGCTGCGGCGGCAACAGCTTCCGGTCCTAGTGTCATAGCTGCGGCCTGCTTGTAATTCATGATGCTGAGGAAATTGTCAAAGGCTGTTCCAGCAACGGTATTATCCACCCGGTCTTTGCCAAGAATGAATTCCAGTTCAGCCTTTCCCCCGCTCTGTACTCCACTGTCAAAATCCTTCGGCACAACCACCGCATAGCCGTAGATCCCGGACCGCAGCCCGCTCTCTGCTTCCTGCCTGGTTTTGGCCTCATGGGGAATAATATAATCCTTAATATTGGCTGATTCCAAAAAGGCCTTGATCATCTCGGAACTTCCTGTCCCCCCGGCATTCACTACAGCTACCTTCACCGGCTCTATGGTTTCAGCTTTCTTGTCTCCCACTACCTCAGAGAGCGACGCGCCAAGCAGGAAGATCAGCACCAGCGGCAGCAGGAACAAAGTCATCAGCACCCACCGTGAACGGGTCAGCCTGCGCAGTTCGTACACCGCAATTATCAAAATATTCATTACAGGTTTCCCCCTCCTTTAATCGCGCAAGGTCCGTCCGGTCAGGCTCAGAAACAGCGTCTCCAGATCCGGCTCTTCGATATGCAGGGAGACAATAACCCCCTCATGCTTGGAAAAGATGAACAAAATATCCTGCAGCTCGCTCTGTGAGGATGGAAGGTACAGCTCCACCGCCTGCTCCACTTCCTTGACGCGGTTAATCCGCGGGTGAAGACTAAGCTCTTTAATCAGGGCAGCCGAAATATTGACAGCCTTGATGACAATTTTTTCTTCATGGGCAACCTTCTCCCGCAGTTCTTTCTCTGTGCCGCAGGCAATAACATGACCTTTATCCATAATTGCTACACGGTCGCAAATTGCTTCGACTTCCTCCATGTAATGGCTGGTGTAAATGATGGTCGACCCCAGCTTGTTCAGCGTCTTGACCGACTCGAGGATATGATTGCGCGACTGGGGATCAATGCCTACCGTAGGCTCATCCATAATGATCAGCTTCGGGCGGTGCATGATCGCGCAGGCAATGTTCAGCCGCCGTTTCATTCCCCCGGAGAAGGTCGCCGGTTTATCCTTCGTCCGGTCGCTTAATCCGGTGAATTCCAGCGCCTCTTCCACCCGTTCCTTCAGCAGCTTGCCGCGCAGGCCATACAGCTTGCCAAAAAATCTCACATTTTCCTCAGCCGTCATCGTTTCATACAAGGCCAGTTCCTGCGGAACCAGACCAATTCTTTTTTTCACCTCTAGCGGAGCTGCTGCCACTGACAGCCCGTCGATGATAATCTCGCCGCTGTCAGGCTTCAGCAAGCCGCAGATCATACTGATGGTTGTGCTTTTTCCGGCGCCGTTTGGGCCGAGCAAACCGAAAATTTCGCCTTCCTCGATGTTCAGATTCACATGATCTACCGTTAATTTCTGGTCGTACCGTTTTACTACATTACTGAGTACCGCAAGTGTCATCTCTTCATCTCCCCTGTTCCTCAATCTCTATGCTCTTATTGTAACGCGCCAACAACATCACCGAAGGTACGAAAGGTCATCTTCTGGGGTGACTAAAGTCATCTCCTGAAATGGCCGGGGAATATGCTAAGATGAACATAAGAACAAAAATATAAGATGAAATAAAGAACTACCTAGAGGCAAAAGCAGCGGAGGGGAAGTTTGGAACTGTAGGAGCGATAGTGACCGCCTCAAAGCTTTCCGTAGGAAAGCTCGCTTCGGAAGCATAACCTGTCTACGGATTTCAACCTCAAATAGCGGTATAAATCAAGAAATCTGTAGACAACAGCGGCCGGAAGTCCAAACATTCACCGCAGTTGCGTTCTATGCCGGATAGGTAAGCTTAAGTTCAACTTATATAAAACATGGTAGATTCGGGCATTCCATTGAAAAAAAGGATGACTTCTATTGATTAGAGAACTGAACTCTTTGCGTTACGGCCTCATTCTGCTCCCTGCGGCGATCACTATATACCTCTACGACTATGCCGACTATGAATTATTCACCCTGCATTTCCTGCTGCTGCTGCTTGTAGTGACGCTTGAGTACCAGCTGCCGAAATCACTGCCGCTGCTGGCCTGCATAGAACTGCTCTTCACGGCCTGGCTATGCCGCCAGTACGGTACGCTGATGATTTTCCCGGCCATCTCAGCACTGCTGCAATATTCACGGCAACAGTCAAAGACGGTATCCGTCGTATTCACCTACGTTCATTTGGCTGTTCTGAATATCGCCTTCAGTCAATCAACACCTGTCGAATGGGGAGTGATGAATCTTACCTTCCTGCTGGCCGTTTTTCTCAATGTACTGCTGCTGCGGACCGGCCGCGGCCGCGAGGAAACGCAGTTTCTCTATGATGAGCTGCGCCGCAAGCATTTTGAGCTGGAAGAAGCCCGTAGCCGGCTGCTGCAGTTCACCTCTCAGGTAGAGAATGCCGCACAATCGGAGGAACGGGTACGGATTTCCCGCCAGCTTCATGATGATATCGGCCACAGGCTGATCCGGGTCAAAATGATGGTTGAAGCTGCCATTCATACCTTGCCGGCTGCTCCTGAATCCGGAATGAAGATGATGGGCCAGATCCGCGATCAGCTCGCGGCCAGCATGGACGATATGCGAGCTGCCGTAAGACGGATTAATTATGCTCCGCAGCTTGAAGGGGCTTATGCCCTGGACCGCCTGCTGGAAGAAATCGGGCGGGATACGGGTATTGAAACCACGTATTCCATTCATGGGTATCCTTATCCGCTGTACCCAAGCACCCAGGTCGTACTTTATAGAAATGCCCAGGAGGCCATCACAAACGCCCTAAAGCACGGAAAAGCAGCGGCAGTATGGATCACACTGTCCTATAGTGAGCAAGAGGTTGTGATGGAGGTTGGCAACAACGGCAAACGGCCCGAAGGCGACCAGCTGCGAAGAATGCAGGGCAGCGGCGGCATGGGCCTGAAAGGCATGACCGAGCGGACAAACCTGATCGGCGGAACACTGGAGCTGCGTACGGAGCCGCAATTCACCGCAATTACCCGTCTGCCGGTTTATAGGCAGGCGGAGATTAGGTAACATTGCATGAAGAACCGTAGGGTGCAGCAAGTGATCATAAATTAGAGATAAGGGAGTTTGCCCGCTATGATTAATGTAGTAATTGTTGACGATGACTCTTTTATCCGTGAAAGCCTTAAAGTACTGGTAGGACTGGACCCCGACATTGCGGTTGTTGGCGCAGCAGGCGATGGCAATGAAGTATTAGCCTTGCTGCAGTTGCTGCCGCAAACAGATGTGGTACTAATGGATATCCGAATGCCGAATTGCTCCGGCGTGGAGGGCACCCGTCTCGTCAAGGAGACTTATCCCAATATCTCCGTGCTCATGCTGACCACCTTTGATGATGATGAATATATCATTGAGGCACTCCGTAACGGCGCCAGCGGCTATCTGCTCAAGAACATCCCGCCGGACCGCATTATCCAGGGCATTAAGACGGTGCATGAAGGCAACATGCTGATCCATCCCGACATCGCCCGCAAAATGGCCGGATTTCTGCAGCCCGCCTCACGTACAGAGACCGCACAGGGCCGTCCACTGGAATCCTTCGGCCTAACCAAAGCGGAGCTTGCCGTCGTCGCTTCCATTGCCGAAGGTCTTACCAATAAAGAAATTGCCGCTAAGCTGTTCTTAAGTGAAGGCACCGTGAAAAACTACATTACCGATATTCTCAGTAAGCTCGGACTGCGCGACCGGACACAGATTGCGATATTCTATTTGAAAAACCAGCAGGAGAAGTGATGGCCAGCCGGGATTACGTTACAGAGAACGGTTGTGGAACGGAGAAGTAGTTCGCGGACAATGAGGCGCTCCCGGTTTCTCTATGGATTGGAATACATAGATATACTCAGTACATTTAGAAAAAGGCCTGCATTCCCGCAGTTACGCGCGAATGCAGGCCTTTTATTGGTTTAGTTGATGTGTGCGGATGGAATCCTCTTGCGAATTCTGCAGCAGGATCAGCCTCCGGCGTTTTCCTGTTTGGGTTCAGCTCCGGCAGGTTTGGTCCGCTTGAGTCCATCTGCCGGAAGGCTGCGGCGACGGGTTCCGGTCTTCATCCCGATGATGCTGAAGATGCTGGAAGGTTTGGCCTCAGCAGTACGCAATTCATCCGGCTCCGGCACCAAAATCATCCCGAGCTGGTGATGGTCGCCGTCATATATCGCCCGCTGCAGATATTTGCTCTCGCCTTCCCGGTTCTTTACCTCCAGCTTGCAGAACGCCGGGTTCATGCGCAGCGCTTCATGCAGCTGCGCCGCTTCGGTCAACAGGACCCCGTTGACCTTCAGCAGGATCTCGCCCGGCAGGATGCCCATCTCCTGCGCGGGGCTGTCCGGCAGCACGGCAAGCACCTTGCGGCCGGCCGGGGGATGCACGAAGATGGGACTGGTACTGCGCTCCTCCAGAGCGCTGTACCAGCTTAAGCCTTCGTGCAGCAGAACAGCCGCGAGCGCCGCGAGCACGGTCAGCGGGCTCCACCAGGCCGCAAGCAGGCTGATGCCCAGCAGGACGATGCTGTATAGCAGCAGCCGTCCTGCCGTGCGGGCCGCCTTGCGCCCGGGCAGCATGCTCTGGGTCATCTCGCTGAAGCCGATGATCACCGGCAGCGAGACCAGCCCAAGGCCGCCGCCCAGCAGCGGCTGCCAGGGCAGGTCGCCGATTCCGGTGCCTGAGGGAATCAGCAGGAACAACGGCAGCGGCCAGAAGGCTTGCAGCTGATAGCCGCCGACGACCTTGCCGCGCTTCCCTGCCAGGAAGAGCGGGGTTGCCAGGCGCGCGCCCTGCCAGCGCGCCAATAGCGCCTCCGCAAGATGAAGCAACGCGGCCAACACCAGCAGCGCCGGGATATCCATATCCCGCAGCGCCGTGGCGAAGGTGCTTACGCCTCCGCTCTGCAGGCTATCCGGGAAGAAGGAGAGCACAAATTGCGCAACTCCCAGCAAGCCTATGGAATAAGCGAAGCATAAAAACCGCACACGGAACAACATCAATACCAGACTGACCACCCAGATGAGAGCTACCGCAGCCCCGGGCAGTGAAATGCCCAGCGCGATCGCGGCTAGCGAGACAAGCAGCCCCATGACCAGCCCGCTCCAGATCGTCCGCCATGTTTCCTTCCCCCAGCTATGCTGCTTCACATGAATCAGCTTCCGCTCCAGTGCAACCTGCCTGCGGTAATACAGTGCTATAAATATAAGTGCGATATAGTAATAAGGCTGAAGAAGCAGATGTATGACCGCATTCCCCCAGCTTGTAAGCAGTTCCGTCATCACATTCAATGCGTTCGTCACACTCCTTATCTCCCTGGCTTGACTCCTATTGCAGTGTAATCCACTATCGTCTACCCGTCATAGAAAAAAAGAAGGCTGAATTCAGCCTTCTTACTTTTTCGACGCTGTTGCCTTAATTTCCTTCTGAATCTCTTCGATTGCCTTGTTCCGCTGGTTATCATTGACCGGGTCCTGAATAACCTTGATCAGCGCCAGCTCCATGGCTTCTGCTGTCTTAGCGTCAATGACACCCGTCGGTTTCAGCTTCGCCGTGCTTTGGAATTTCTTGACTGCTTCCTTCGTGCCTGCATCAAAATATCCATCCTTGCGGCCCGGCTTGTAGCCCAGACCCTCCAGCATCGTCTGTGCGCTTTTCACATCGGAACTGTTCATGTTGTATTGCAGTGTCACACTTTTGTTAATAGGTGCCACCGAGAAGTAATCAGGCTGGGATACGGCGATATCCGGCTTGATTCCCTTGCCGTGAATCCATGTGCCATCCGGCGTCAGCCACTTGGCAATGGTAATCTTGAGCAGACTGCCATCGCCAAGTTCCTTTTCAAAACTGGTCTGCACCGTGCCCTTACCGAATGAATTCTCACCAATCAGCTTAGCCCCGGCCGATTGCTGCAATGCCCCGGCAAGAATCTCTGATGCACTTGCGCTGCCTTTGTTCATCAGCACGACTACCGGGTATTTCTTGCTTGAGCCCTTTGAGGTACTGACCTCGCGCGTTTTGTCCTTATTTTCAACCTGGACAATCGTTTTGCCGGACGGTACGAACTGCTCTGCCATCTCAATGACTCTTTGCAGTACACCCCCGGGATCGTTGCGGACATCAAGGACAAGTCCCTTCATGCCCTGCTTCTCCAGATTAGCCAGCTCTGTCTTGAAGCGTTCGGCGGTATTCATGGAGAACTGGGTCACTTCGATAACACCCACCCCGTTCTTCTCCATGGTCGCATACACAGTCTCCAGCTTCACGTCAGCACGGGTAATTACAAATTTCAGCGGCACTGCAGAACCTGCCCGCTGGATTTGAAGCGTGGCATCGCTGCCTTTCGGGCCGCGTATCTTGGCTACAGCCGCATTCAGCTCCAACCCCTCCAGCGATTCCCCGTTCACTGACAGGATAACATCCTTGGCCTGAATTCCGGCTTTTTCGGCAGGTGAGCCCTTAATCGGGGACACCACCACTACCTTGCCGTTGTCCGAGGAAACCTCCGCACCGATTCCCGAGAAGGAGCCTTCGATACTCTCCTCAAACTTCTCTGCCGTTTCCTTGCCCATATAGTTGGAATAAGGGTCGCCCAGGGCTTCCATCATACCGTTGACCGCACCATCTATCAGCTTTTCCCGGTCCACAGTCTCATAATAATTGCCCTCAATCAAACTCAGAGCGGTTCCTAGCTTCTGTGACTCCTTGTCCTCCAGGCCACCGGTCGGCCGCACCGACGCCGCCAGGCCTTCGCCTGCGGCTTGTCCAAATACTTGCACATATCCGGTTACGCCTAAGGTCAGCAGGCTGCCGCACAGCAAGGCGGCGACAATCATAAAGGCCGCTGTGCTTTTCTTTAACATAACGTTCCCACCGTCCCTTCTTGTCCATCTCGTAAAACCCACATTAGTCCGTCCAGGAAAGAACGGTATCTCTCCCAGTATATGCCGTATAACGAATTTATATTTATTAGTGCTAAAAATTAGAGATAAGGCATTGGATTAACCGCTTTTTGATCAATCCGGACTTCAAAATGCAGATGGGGCCCCGTTGAACGACCTGTCGATCCCGATTCAGCAATTACTTGGCCTCGTTCTACCTGTTCGCCTTCTCTCACCTTAATGCCGCCTTCGCGGATATGTCCATACAATGTCCAGACACCGCCGCCGTGGTCAATAATTACGCAGTTTCCGTAACCGCTCCACCATTCTGCAATAATAACGGTGCCGGAGTCCGCTGCATGGATGCTCGTCCCCTGCGGAACTGCAAAATCCACACCGGTATGCACTTTACCAACCTCTCCTGTCACCGGATGGGTACGCGGACCAAAAGGAGAAGAAATACGCGCCTGGCCTACCGGCATCAGGAAAGGACCACTGCCTCCAACATATTCCGAAGAACTCGAACTCGAACTGGAATTCGAATCGGAACTGGAGCTGCTAGCGCTCGCAGCCTTCGCTCTAGCTGCCGCTGCCGCCGCTCTGCGGGCCGCCTCCGCTTTCGCTGCTGCTGCCTTGCGTGCCGCTTCTTCAGCCTTAATCTTATCCTTCTGCACTTGTAAAGCGGAACGTTCACTGGCAAGCTGCACTAGCTTGGCGTTCTGCTCTTCACTGATATCATCCGTATCTTGTATTTCCTTGTCATAATAAGCAATAAGTTCTTGTCTCTGCGCTTCCCTTTCCTTAAGCACGCTGCGCTGGGATTCCAGATTCGTGTACAGCTGCTTGGCCTGTGCATATTGCCCTTCAAGCTCCTGCTTCTTCACAATAACGGTCTGCTTGTCCAATTTGTGCTGCACCAGCAAATCCTGATCCTGATCCACAATCATCTTCAGCGAATCGGCCCGGTCGAGAAAATCCGCAAAGCTCTTTGAAGACAGCAGTACATCAAGGTACGATACCGCCCCATCTGTATACATCAGCCGAACGCGCGATTCCAGCAATTTCTCCCGGGAAGCTACACGCGCTTCTGCTTCATCCAGCTCGGCCGCGGTAACATTAAGCGACTCTTCGGTGCTGGCGATTTTGCCGGAGGTGGTCTTCATTTCGCCTTTCACTTGATCTATTTGCTCCAGCACAAGCTGGAGATTAAGCGTTGTCTTGTTCTTATAGTGCTGGGCTTCCTGATTGCGTGATTCCGCTTTTTCCTGTGCAGCCTTGGCCGTCTGCACCTCTTGCTGCAGCTTCTTCAATTGCTTGTCAATTTCAGCGACACTTGTCTTCTTGGCGTATCCGTCAGAGGGTCCTACTAAAGTGACAGCCAGCAATGCAACGGCTAATCCGGCGGCAATCTTCTTCAACTCGCACTCCCCATCCTTTATTCTCAAATAATTATCGTTTCGTAATTTCAGTCGTATTGAATGAAGACTTATACTTTCAAAAACTTGCGGATCGACACGGTACTTCCCCACACACCGATCAGCACGCCCAGGCCAACCAGCAGCCCGCAGAGCATCAACCAAATATCCTCAAAGGGAACAAGTTTCAGCCCAAGCATCGGATCTCCCTGTACGGAAGACACCAGACTGCTGTAACCAACGTAGAGAGCACCTGAGGTGACCAGTGATCCGATCAGGCCAATAAGCGCACCTTCAATAAAGAACGGCCAGCGGATAAAATAATTCGTCGCACCCACCAGTTTCATAATGCCAATCTCCTTGCGGCGGGCAAGAATGGTCACCCGGATCGTATTGGAGATCAGGAACATCGACATCAGCGCAAGTCCTGCCACAAAAATAAAGCCGATGTTGCGCACAGCACGCGTTACTTTGAACAGCGTCTCTACCGATCCTTTGCCGTAGTTAACTTTAAATATTGGCTGCTCTTTGTGGGTCTTGTTGAGTGCTTCAATCTTTTCGGAGACAAAAGGAACGGTTGTTGGTTCGATAACTTCCACCAGCAGCTTGTCCGGCAGCGGATTATTGTCGACATCAAAACCCTCCAAAAGCTCGGCGGCATCCGGACCCATATCTTCGCGGAACTCCTTTAGCCCCTGCTCCTTGGAGACGAACTCAACCTTGCTGACTTCCGGCATGCTGCCAATTTCGTTCTCCACCGTTTCACGCATCTTCTGATCCGTATTCAGCGCCAAGTGCACATTGATCTGCACCTGGCTGTCCGCCTTGTCTGCGACGGAATTAACATTAAGCACTAGCAATATAAATACGCCTAGGACGAAGAGAGAGACGACAATGGACGTGATGGAAGCCACCGACATCCAACCGTTGCGGAATACGTTTTTGAAGCCTTCCCGCACATGCCGCAAGAAGGTCTTAAAACTCATAACCGTATTCCCCTCTCACCTGGTCTCGAACAATGTTACCGTTCTCTATTGCCAGCACCCGCTTGCGCATTTTGTTGACTATATCTCTGTTGTGGGTAGCCATGACGATGGTCGTGCCGCGAAAATTAATCTCGTCAAGAAGCTGCATAATTCCCCATGAGGTCTCGGGATCCAGATTGCCGGTCGGCTCGTCCGCAATAATAACGGAAGGATTGTTGACGATGGCCCGGGCAATCGCGATCCGCTGCTGCTCCCCGCCCGACAGCTGTGAGGGCTCACGGCCCGCTTTGCTGCGGAGACCTACCAGGTCGAGTACTTCATTGACACGTTTCTTAATGATCTTCTTCGGTGCTTCAATAACCTCCATAGCAAAAGCGACATTCTCGTATGCTGTCAGCCTGGGCAGCAGGCGAAAATCCTGAAACACAACGCCGATATTACGGCGGACATAAGGGATCTTGCGCGGCTTAAGCTTACCTATATTAAACCCGCCTACAGATATCTGTCCTTTGGTCGGAGTTTCTTCTCTATAAATTAATTTCATGAACGTTGATTTCCCTGCGCCGGACGGTCCGACGATATAAACGAATTCATTGCGATCGATCTTAACGGATACACCTTGAAGGGCATGGGTTCCGTTCGGGTAGGTCTTCCATACATCCTGCATTTCGATCATCTTATCACTTCCCGATTCTGACATATTGCTCCGGTCCCTGCCTTTCGACAGTAAACAGCGGGAGCTTCCATAAACTGCATTATTATCGCAGGCGTATCTATTGTAACAAATCCGTAACCGATTGAGTACCCGAAAGTTTTGCCGGAGCCGCACATATACATATATAAAAGCGTGAATGTTGTCCCCTGTACATATATATCGGTTACAGAAACCGTTCTTTAAGCATTGTTACTACTAGCATTGTTACTATGGCCCGCGCCGCTTCAAGCGCCAATACGCCCCCAGAAGGAGAATTTTCATGAAAAAAATCCACGCTGCGCTTATCGCTCTGATCGGGCTCATCCTTGCCGGTTCTCTTTTCGCCGGAGCGCTTCATTTATATGGGAGCCAAAAAACCATTCCGAAGGATACCTATTTGGCAGGCTGGAACATCGGCGGAATGGACATCGGCGAGGTCCGCAACGGATTAAATGCGCGGCTGGAGGCGCTGGAGGCGGTCCCTCTTATCCTGAAGGCGGAGGGTAATACGGAATTGACCCTCACGCTGAAGCAAGCGGGAATGACCTACGAAGCGGAACATTTCCTCCGGGGACTGAAGGAGCTGACAGACGGAAGACTCTTGGACCGTGTTCGTGCCCGCCGCAGTTTCCCCCGCAGCTGGAGCTTCGGTGCCCATCTGGAGATCAGCCAGCTCCAGAACAGCTTAAGCCCGGCCTGGGAAAGAGAGTCTTTTGGCATTCCCGTTGACGCCACGCGGCGGATTACTGAGGATGACCGGGTAGTCTATACACCAGAGAAGACCTCTTACGAGGTAGATTGGCACAGACTGGAGCTTGCCCTCCGGGCGGCCCTGCCAACCAGACTCAGTACCGTAGATTCTTTGCAGGGCAAGGGGATCACTCTTGAAGTGCCGTTGGCCGTCCAGGAGCCTGCAGTCACACTTAGGGCTTTGAAAGACCAGGGGATTGAACGGAAAATTACCCAATTCAGCACTTCACTCGGTACAAGCGGACCCGGGCGGTCCTTTAACGTAGAAGCCGCCGCAAAAGCCGTCAACGGTACAATGCTCCCGCCGGGCGCTGTGTTCGATTACGGTAAAGCGATTGAAAAAGCTCAGGTTGAATACGGCTTCCGTGAAGCACCGGTTATTGTGAACGGCAAGCTGCAGCCCGGCACTGGCGGTGGAATCTGCCAGGTCTCCAGCACCCTCTACAACGCCGCACTCCGCTCGGGGCTGGAAATTGTGGAGCGGCGCAATCATTCGCTGCCGGTCAGCTATCTGCCCAAGGGACAGGATGCAACATTCGCCCAGGGCTACATCAATTTCCGCTTCCGCAACAACACCGGTAAATACTTGATTATTAAAGCTGCGGTACAGGGGCGCACCTTAACTGTAAAGCTGTTCGGAACGTTCCCGAAGAACGTTTCCTATGCTATCCACTCCCAGACCGTGGAGGTGCTGCCGCCGACCGATAAGTATGTGGGCGACTCCTCGCTGCCTCCCGGCGGAACACGGGTACTGCAGAACGGCAAAACCGGCTATGTGGTTGAGACCTATATTACCCGCTATGAGGACGGCAAGGCCGTAGAGAAGACAAAGCTCTCACGCGATGTCTATCCGGCGCAAAAACGGGTCATCGCCATCAACCGCGGCGGCATGAGCAGATCCACCCTGCCGGAATCGCCAAAAAAGCAACTGGTTGAGGATGGCGTACGCAGCAGCGGGCAGCAGTGAGCCTTCCCTTTACTGGCGGGCATTCCGGAAATTCGAAAAAGACGGTCAGCAGCGGATGCTCTAACCGTCTTTTTGGGCAATATAAGTATAAGTTTCACAAGTGTATATATCCATTTTACACTCTGATAATCTACAGCGCCACCGCAGTTAATGATATGACGTTACACTGACAGTAAACTAGCATCAGAAAGGATGAATTACTATGAGCACAATACTTGCATCCGGACTGCCCTCCGTTGTCCGCAGCGCTCCTGCCGTCTACGCCTCCCGCACCTGCCGTGAAACGCTGCGTGTCATGTTTCAGCATCCGGAATCCAAATGCATCGTCGTCTGCAATTCCGAGAATGAACCTGTTGGCCTGCTGATGTGCGAGCGCTTCTTTTTGAAAGCCACCGGGCGTTTGGGCATGGATCATTTCTACAGAGAATCTATCACCAAGCTGATGAGCCGCAAGCCGCTGATTGCAGACATCTCCGCCTCCCCAGACAACGTGCGGGCTGAAGCAATGAACCGCCCCGAGCCTATGAGAAATGATTGCATTATTATTACGGGCAACGGCAAGTTCTCCGGTGTTGTCTACCCTTCAGATCTACCTCAGCCCGAATAGCAAACCTACTCCACTTCCTCTTAGAAAAGAATGTCCGGTGACGTGTCAATCCTCCAGTACCCGTTCACTTTTTTCAGTTCGACTACTACAGTTTCTGTCGGGCCCTGGCCCTCCGGATAAGGCACAGTAAGCTCGAACACTGCTGAGGTTGTGGTTTTGGAAACCATTCTGGCCTTGGCCTTCTCATATTGCAGTGAATCGCCCATGTCGGCATTCACCTGCGCCATTCTCCCCTTATACTCCAGAAATTGATTCTGTACATAATAAGCCGCCGCCTTGTGGGTGTACGCACGTTTTATGTAACTGAGCAGCTTCTGTTTCGTTCCGAGATCACTGGAAAGAAACCGGTATTCCATAGTATTATACTGAAAAAGCTCCGGCATATATGCACTTCCTCCGCGATGCGTATACGTATACAAAGCTTTGGCATGGGCCACCAGCGGAACCACGCTATTGACTGTCAAATTATTGATCAGTACCGGCCCCTCTTTTCCCGGTGCCACTACGGCCACGCTTTTTACTCCTGTATTCGAGAGCGGCAGTGAAGCCGCCAGTGCCCCGCTTCCCGCAGACATCAGCCCCAGGGAGAGAGCTAACGAACCGATCATCCACTTCTTGTTCATCCTTTAAACGCCTCCTTCATTGTCTTTAAAAATTAGCAGAGCTCAAATGTTTCCATTGCAGCAATAGCCACTTTATAGCTTACGGTCTCCCTTAAGCTAAAATACCCAATCCCGCTTCTTATGAAAACGGATTAATGTCCGGCAAGCACAAAAAAAGCTCAGCCGAGGATGTATATCGGATTTGCACTGTGCTATTATTTGGCTGAGAGGAGGAGTGAATAAATGGCTTTAATAGAATGCAAATTTTATTCAGAAGTATTGGGACTGAACACTTCGATGACTGTCATTTTGCCGCAGCAAACCACTACACAAATCGGGATGAGCAACGTAAAACGGGGTGATCTTCACCCGACGCTGTTTTTGCTGCATGGCTTGTCTGATGATGATTCCATCTGGCTGCGCCGGACTTCAATCGAACGGTATGTGGCGAAACTGGGGATTGCTGTGGTTATGCCGCAGGTACATCGCAGCTTTTATACGGATATGGCCTCAGGGGGTAATTACTGGACGTTTATCAGTGAGGAATTGCCTGCGCTGGCGCGCTCCTTTTTTCCGTTGTCAGCGAAACGTGAGGATAACTTCGTGGCTGGCCTCTCGATGGGCGGTTATGGGGCGATCAAGATGGGTCTGCGCAAGCCGGAGGTTTTTTCCGCTGCTGCAAGTCTGTCGGGGGCACTCGATATGGCCCATCATTTCTTGAACTCGGAAGATGCCTTGAAGAAAAGTAAAGAGTACGAGCTGATCTTTGGCAAGAAAGACATCGCAGGCACTCCGGATGACTTATTGTGGCTGCTTCAGGAAGTTGACGGCTCCAAGGGACCCAAACCACTGCTCTACCAATGCTGCGGTACCGAGGATTTCCTGTACGAGGATAACCAGGCCTTCCGTGAAGCCTGCAGCAAGACGTCTTTGTCGCTCACTTATGAAGAAGGTCCGGGCGAACATGAATGGGGCTACTGGGACACCAAGATCCGCGATGTGCTGGACTGGCTGCCGCTGAGTAAATAGGCTTTTCTCTGCCAATGCAGTGACATTCCCCTGGCATCGAAAAAAGACTGTCCTCCCCGCATCCTAAGATACGGCTGAAGACAGTCTTTCTTGATTTAAGCTCTTTCGATGATGCGTTGGCCAAAAGTTAACTATTCAGCGGCGTCCCCATGCTGCGCTACCCATTTATTGGCCTCAAGCAAGGCAGCCTCTGCCCGTTCAATCGCTGCTTTCACCTGCACAGTGGCTGTGCCGCCGTACACGTTGCGTGCATCCACCACCGCTTCCGGCTGCAGGACCGCATAGATCTGCTCGTCGAACAGCGGCGAGAACTGCTTGAATTCCTCCAGCGTCAGATCGAGCAGGAATTTCCCTTCGTTAATGCAGAACAGTACGGTTTTGCCAATGACTTCATGGGCTTGGCGGAAAGGCAAACCTTTGCCGACCAGGAAGTCTGCAATATCAGTCGCGTTGGAGAAGTCGGTATTCACCGCTTCACGCATCCGCCCCCTATTCACCTTCATGGTGGAGATCATTGGTGCAAACAGCTGCAGCGCCCCTGTAAGAGTGGCTACTGTATCGAACATGCCTTCCTTATCTTCCTGCATATCCTTGTTGTAGGCCAGCGGCAGGGACTTCAGCACGGTCAGGAGGCCAATCAGGTTGCCGTAGACGCGGCCGGTTTTGCCCCGCACCAGTTCCGGCACATCCGGATTCTTCTTCTGCGGCATAATACTGCTGCCAGTACAGAAGGCATCGTCCAGCTCTACGAAGCTGAATTCCGTGCTGCTCCACAGCACCAGCTCCTCGCTGAGCCGGGACAGATGGGTCATGATCAGCGAGGCGTTCGCCAGAAACTCCACGATAAAGTCACGGTCGCTGACTGCATCCAGGCTGTTCTCGTACACACTGTCGAAGCCAAGCTGTTCCGCTACAAAATGTCGGTCAATCGGGAATGTAGTTCCCGCCAGCGCACCCGCTCCCAGCGGCAGCACGTTGATCCGCTTGTAGCTGTCCGTCAGGCGCTCCGCATCCCGGCGGAACATCGACACATAAGCCAGCAGGTGATGGGCGAATAGAATCGGCTGTGCCCGCTGCAAATGCGTATAACCGGGAACAATCGTCTCCACATTATCCTTCGCCTGGCCAATCAGTGCTTCCTGCAGCTCATGCAGCAGCCCAACCAGCTCTACTACCCGATTGCGCAGGTATAGATGCATGTCGGTCGCCACCTGATCGTTACGGCTGCGTCCGGTGTGCAGCTTCCCGCCGACCGGACCGATTTCCTCGATCAGGTTCTTTTCAATATTCATATGAATGTCTTCATCTGCTACGGAAAAAACAATCTCGCCTGCACGAACCTTATCCAACACCTTATTCAGTCCTGCCTTGATCGTCTCTACATCTTCCTGCGGCAAAATCCCGCATTTGCCCAGCATTGTGACATGGGCCAGACTGCCCTGCACATCCTCTTCGGCCAAAGCCTTATCGAACCCGATGGAAGCCGTATATTCCTCCACCAGCTTGTTTGTTCCTTTGGTAAAACGTCCGCCCCAAAGCTTGCTCACCTGTTGTTTCCTCCTCTGTTGACGCCAGAAGGGCCGCTCCTGTCCTGACGGGAGGAACGGCCTTCGGATGTCTGCTTAATTAAGCTGAACTTATTTCTTAAATACCGCCGCGCGGTTAAAATACTCTACTTCTTGGATTCCGCTACACCTGCCGAAACCTTCAAACGCAGGGCATTCAGACGGATAAATCCTGTGGCATCGCCTTGGTCATAAGCTTGTGTCGGATCAGCTTCCATCGTCGCGATATCCGGGTTGTACAGGCTGACCGGACTCTTGACGCCGGCACCGATGATATTGCCTTTGTAGAGCTTGAGACGCACCGTACCGGTCACGTTCTGCTGGCTTTCTTTGACCAGAGCCTGTAGAGCAAGACGTTCAGGCGCAAACCAGAAGCCGTTATATACCAAAGTGCTGTAACGGGTAATGAGGCTGTCACGCAGGTTCATCACTTCACGGTCCATGGTGATGGACTCCATCTTGCGGTGTGCCGTGAACAGGATCGTTCCGCCCGGAGTTTCATACACGCCGCGGCTCTTCATACCTACAAAACGGTTCTCCACCATATCTACGCGACCAATACCGTGCTTGCCGCCCAGTTCATTGAGTTTCTCCATGACTTGCAGGGGGGTCAAAGCTTCGCCGTTCAGCGCAACACAATCGCCTTTAAGGAAATCCAGCTCCAAATATTCCGCCTCGTCCGGAGCATCCTCCGGCGCGTTGCTGAGCAGGAACATTCCCTTGTTCTCCGGTGCGCTTGGATCAAACCAAGGATCCTCCAGCACGCCGCTCTCATAGCTGATATGCAGCAGATTGCGGTCCATGGAATACGGTTTTGCCGCTGAGGCCTGTACCGGAATTCCGTTTGCTTCCGCATAAGCAATCATTTCTGCACGGCCCGGGAACTGGTTGCGGAACTCTTCGAGCCGCCAAGGTGCAATAACGTTGATGTTCGGAGCCAGTGCAGCTACACCCAGCTCAAAGCGTACCTGGTCGTTGCCTTTGCCTGTTGCGCCATGGGCTATTGCTGTAGCACCTTCAGCGATGGCAATGTCCACCATCCGCTTGGCGATCAGCGGACGGGCAATGCTGGTGCCCAGCAGGTACTGTCCTTCATAAAGTGCGCCCGATTGGAACATCGGGTAGATGAAGTCATTCGCGAACTCGTCGCGCAGATCATCAATGTAAACTTTGGAGGCGCCGGTCGCCAGTGCTTTTTCCTCCAGACCATCCAGCTCTTCCTTCTGGCCGATATCGGCTGTAAAAGCAATGATCTCCGCGTCATAGGTTTCTTTCAGCCATTTCAGAATGACCGAGGTATCCAGTCCGCCGGAATAGGCGAGTACAATTTTTTCTTTAGCCATGAAGAAGCAACTTCCTTTCGTGTGGGGGGTATAGGATGAACTTCAAAAATTCGCTTATAGAACTCCGGTGATCAGACGCAACTGCGTGAAAGGTTTGGACTTCCGGCCGCTGTTATAATCAGATTTCTATGATTTATAAGCCCGCGTACAACGGGAGAAATCTGATTATAAAGGCGGACGCTATCGCTCCTACAGTTCCAAACTTTCACTCCGTTGCTCTGCACCGGAATTCTAACGCTGTTTATTAAGTTCAACCTATATAGTGTTTTATATAGTATAAGACCAAGCAAGACCCTTGCAAGATCAATCTTTATTCACTCTAAACCTAAGGCTAAATTAATTAGCCCATCAGCGCGGCCATCAGAGCCTTCTGCGCATGCAGGCGGTTCTCAGCCTGGTCAAAAATGACCGAATTCGGACCGTCGATTACACCGCTACTGACCTCTTCCTCGCGGTGGGCCGGCAGGCAGTGCAGGAACAGGTAGTCGCTCTTCGCGCCTTTGACCAGTTCCTCATTGACCTGATAGTCCTTGAACGCCGCTTCGCGGGCCAGCTGCTCGGCCTCAAAGCCCATGCTCGCCCACACGTCCGTGTAGATGACATCGGCATCCTGTACCGCTTCCTGCGGGCTGCGGGTAATAACGATGACAGAGCCGGTCTCCTTGGCGATCTCACGCGCTTCCGCGACGACAGCGGCATCCGGCTCATAGCCTTCCGGTCCGGCGATGGAGACATGCACACCCAGCTTGGCTCCGCCGATCAGCAGGGAATGCGCCATGTTGTTGCCGTCGCCGATATAAGCCAGCTTCAGCCCTTTAAGCTTGCCCTTGTGCTCATAGACCGTCTGGTAATCGGCCAGCACCTGGCAAGGATGAGCCAGATCACTCAGCCCGTTGATTACAGGGACTGAGGCATAACGCGCCAGATCCTCCACTTTATCATGACCAAAGGTACGGATCATGATGCCGTCAAGATAACGGGACATTACCTGCGCCGTATCCCCGACCGTTTCTCCGCGTCCGAGCTGAATGTCATTTTTGCTTAAGAAAAGCGCATGACCGCCCAGCTGATACATCCCCACTTCAAATGAAACGCGTGTGCGGGTTGAGGATTTCTCGAAGATCAGTCCGATCGTCTTGCCCTTTAGCGGCTGATAGACCTCGCCGTTCTTTTGCTTCTGCTTCAGCTCGATGGCCAAATCGATCAAATACGTGATTTCTTCCGGACTGTAATCGTTCAGCTCCAGTAAATCACGGCCTTTGAGCTGCTGTGCGATTGTATTCGCAGCGTTTTCTACACCCTGGCTCATGAACCTGCCTCCCCGTTTTCTTTGTTAGCATAAGTATGAATTAGTTCGGAAAGGATGTCCACCGCCTGGTGGATCTCCTCTTTGCTTACATATAAATTAGGCAGCAGCCGAATCACATTCGGTCCGGCCTGTACGAACAGCAATCCCTGCTTCTGTCCGGCCAGCACAATATCGCTTACCGGCGACTGGCATTCGATGCCGATCAACAAGCCTTTGCCGCGGATCTCCTTCACAAACGGCGTATCTGCCAGCTTCTCTCCCAGCAATCCGGTGAGGTACCGGCCCATTTCGGCTGCGCGCTGCGGCAGCTCATCTTCGAGCATCGTCTCGATGGTCGCTTCCATCACCGCTGCGGCAAGCGGCGTGCCCCCGAAGGTGCTCGCATGGCTGCCCGGACTGAACGCTTCACGCAAATAGCCTTTGCCCAGCATAACCCCCGCCGGAAAACCGCTGGCCACACCTTTGGCCAAAGTGAAAATATCCGGCTCAATGCCGTAATGCTGATGTGCAAACAGCTTGCCGGTACGGCCCATGCCGGTCTGCACTTCATCGACGATCAGCAGCAGACCATGCTCCTTGCACAGCTCCACCACTGCGTCGAGAAACTCCTGCTTCACTTCAAGCACGCCGCCTTCCGCCAGCACCATCTCCAGCATAATGGCTGCGGTATTCTCGGAGATCGCTTCCTTAAGCGCCGGAAGATCATGCAAAGGCACCGTCTTAAAGCCTGCCGGAAGCGGCAGGAAGCCTTCTTTAACCTTTTGCTGGCCGGTAGCCGTAAGAGTCGCCAATGTGCGGCCATGGAAGGATTGTTCGAACGTGATAACCTCATAACGCCCCGTGCCCTTTACCTTCTGGTGATAGCGGCGGGCCAGCTTGATCGCAGCCTCATTCGCTTCTGCTCCACTGTTGCAAAAGAACACCTGATCCGCACAGCTGTTGCCCGTAAGCAGCGCTGCCACTCGGTCCTGGCCCGGAATGTGGAACAGGTTCGACACATGCCATAGCGTATCAATCTGCGCCTTGAGCTTCGCGCCAACCTTCTCTGGAGCGTGCCCCAGACTGGTCACAGCCAGACCACACATGAAATCGAGATATTTGTTTCCCTGATCATCCCATACCCAGCTGCCTTTGCCCTTGACCAGACTAATGTCATATCTGGCATAGGACGGGAATACCGCACCCAGCTTGGCAGGAGCAGCCCCCTGATCCTCCAGTTCCGCTGAACGGTTTTCCGTTGCCCCTGTCAAAGAATCCTTTTCCGCTTGCGTTAGCTTACTCATTCTTAGTCACTCTCCCACCATGCTGCTTCCGGTATTCCGGCAGCGCTGTATTTTGTGATTCCAATCAGCAATGCGGCTGTGCAGTATATCTTCTCTTGCATTCTATCAAATTCAGCTACATAAGTTGAACTTTAGATTTACCGATCCGGCATAGAACGCAACTGCGGTGAATGTTTGGACTTCCGGCCGCTGCTTTTGCCCCTAGGTAGTTCTTTTGTTCAACTTATATTAGGAAGAGATAATCTTCGTTCCTAACTCTTCGCCCTGCAGCACCCGGCTGAGTACTTTCGGCTCCTTGCCGTCCACAATAACGACCTCCGACACACTGCCTTGAATGCAGTCCATCGCGGCCCTCACTTTAGGAATCATCCCGCCGTAGATCTCGCCGCTTTCGATCAATTCTTCAATCTGCGCTACCGTCACCGACGGAAGCACAATTTTCTGTCCTTCCACTGTACGCATAATGCCGGGAACATCCGTCACTACAATCATTTTGGGCGACTCCACAAAAGAAGCCACCGCTCCGGCTGCTGTATCCGCATTAATATTATAGCGCTGGCCTGCAGCATCCACACCGATAGGAGCAATTACAGGAATATAACCCAAATCAAGAATACCCTTGATGATCTGTGCTTTGACCCCGGTTACTTCACCGACCTGGCCCACTTCATCGCTGTTCGCTACCGGTTTGGCCATGATGAGATTGCCGTCGACACCAGATAGGCCAAGTGCCTGCCCGCCGCTGCCCTGAATTCTTCGGACAATCGCCTTGTTGATACTCCCGGCCAAGGTCATCTCCACCACATCCAGCACTTCCTCGGTCGTCACCCGCAAACCGTTCACGAAACGGCTCTCAATACCCAGTTTTGCCAAATTTCCGGAGATCGCCGGACCGCCGCCGTGAACGATCACAGGCTTCACACCGCTGCTCTGCAACTCTCTTAAATCCTCAAAAAAAGAGTCAGGCAATGCCGCCAGCGTACTGCCGCCGCATTTCATCACGAACAGCCCGCCGGCCCTATTCTTCTCTATACGTTCATCGGTCATAGTATCGGTATCCTTCCCATGGGCTTATGCAACTGGTTGGTCAGGTACGGTAGGCCGCATTGATCCGCACATAATCATAAGTGAGATCACAGCCCCAGGCTGTAGCCGCACCGTCCCCATCAGATAAAGCTACGGTAATCAATATCGTATCGCTTTTTTGCAAATAGTGAAGTGCCTTCTCTTCATCAAAAGCGACCGGACGCGACTGCTTCAGCACCTCGATCTCTCCCAGCGAAATGTCTACACGCTCTGGTGATACAGGTACTCCCGCGCGTCCCACCGCAGCAATGATTCTTCCCCAGTTGGCATCTGCACCGAATATCGCCGATTTGACCAGACTGGAGCCGACCACCGTTTTGGCAATCGCACCTGCAGCCTCGTCATGGACCGCCCCGCTGATCTGCACTTCAATAAGCTTCGTTGCACCTTCGCCGTCACGGGCAATTGCCTTGGCCAACGTCTTGCAGACATGTATAAATGCAGCGGCAAAAGCGTCCCAATCCGGATGAAGCCGCGTCAGCTTCTCATTGCCGGCCAGACCACTGGCCATCGCTACCAGCATATCATTGGTGCTCGTATCTCCATCCACCGTGATCATATTAAATGTCGAATTGGTAGCCGTGCGCAGCAGGGTCAGCAGAGCTTCCCCATCAATGACCGCATCCGTGGTCATGAAGCCCAGCATCGTGGCCATATTGGGATGAATCATTCCCGAACCTTTAGCCGCTCCGGCAATTGTAACTTCCTCGCCGCCGACCCGTACCTTCACGCAGCATTCTTTTTTCACCAGATCGGTAGTCAAAATAGCCTGGCAGAATTCCTCCGCACCAGCCGCTCCCCCATCCAGCTTCTCCGGAAGTCCGGCAATTCCGCTGCGTACACAATCCATCTTCAGCAGCTCACCGATTACCCCGGTAGAAGCAACCGCAACATCCTGCTCATTCACACCAAGATGACGTGCAGCGGCGGCGCGCATTTCATAGGCATCGGCTTCTCCCTGTTCACCAGTGCAGGCATTGGCGTTTCCGCTGTTTACAATTACTGCCTGCAATACCCCGTTCGCCAGGCTTTCCCGTGTCACCTTCAGCGGAGCAGCCTGAAATACATTGGTCGTATAGACAGCAGCAGCCGTGGCAGGCACCTCGCAAAGGATGGCCGCAAGGTCATTGCGGTCCGTTTTTTTGAGGCCGCAATGCAGCCCCCCAGAGGTAAAGCCCTTCGGTGCAGTTATACTTCCGCCTTCCACGACGGTAAAAGCTTTAATCTCATTCATTGTATGTTTGACCGCTGAACCTTACGGATACACAGGCGTGTAGCCAAGGCCACGGGTTTCCTCCCATCCCATCATCAAATTCAGGTTCTGAATCGCTTGCCCTGCTGCGCCCTTAACGATGTTGTCAATCACGGACACTATGGTAACCCGGCCTGTACGGGCATCTGTGGCAAACCCGATATCGCAGTAGTTGGAGCCGCTGACCTCTTTCGTCGCCGGAACCACGCCAGCCCCGCGGACGCGGACAAACGGTCTGCCTTCATAATACTCACGGTATAATTCCACAAAATCCTGCTCGCTATAATTTCCATTCATCCCGGCATACATCGTACTCATAATCCCCCGGTTCATCGGAACCAGATGCGTAGTGAACGTTACAGTTACCTTCTCTCCGGCAATCTCCGTGAGCACCTGCTCAATTTCGGGGATATGCTGGTGTTTGTTGATTTTATAGGCTTTGAGATTCTCATTGATCTCGGCAAAATGGACCATTAGACTCGTTCCGCGCCCTGCTCCGGAAACTCCCGATTTTGCATCAATAATGATACTGTCATGCTTAATCCAGCCTGCCTTCAGCGCCGGAATCAGCCCCAGCAGTGTTGCCGTAGGATAACAGCCCGGATTAGAGATAAAATCCACGCCGGCGGCACGTTCCCCGAATACCTCACATAAGCCGTAGACCGCCTGCTCCAGGTAAGCTTGAGGGGGAGCCGGATGCTTATACCACTGCTCATACTCCGCACCGTCTTTCAGCCGGAAGTCACCCGATAAATCGACGACCTTCAGTCCTGCCTCCAGCAATTGCGGCACCAGCTTCGCACTGACTCCCGACGGCGTAGCCGTGAACACGACATCCGCCCTTCCGGCGATCTCTGCCGGGTCGACACCATCCAGATTGCGCTGGATAATTCCCGTTAAGTGGGGGAATCCATTCTCAATGGGCTCGCCCGCACTCGATGAGGAGATCACTGACGTAACCTCTATATCAGGGTGGTTCTGCAGCAGTCTAATCAGCTCCACGCCTCCATAACCCGTTGATCCGACAATTGCCGCTCTCAGCTTGCCTTCCACTGTCATCCCCACTTCCTGCTTTATGAATTGAATGAATACCGTCCTGCAAATATGTATTATTATACGTCCGAATTAATATAAATACAACATGTTGCGTCAACTTTATTCCAAGCATTTTTAGATTTCCACCACAGCCCGTGACCCGATATCTAAGAAAAAAGAGAAGCGTTGAGCTTCCCCTAAGGAAAAATCTATGCTTCTCTTTTAAAGCCTTCGCCCAATACTTCATGAGCCTCCGTTATAATGACAAACGCCCCCGGATCAACTGAGCGGACAATGGCCTTCAGCCTCGTAATCTCGTTCTGCCCGACAACTGCCATGAGAACCGTACGATTGTCACCAGTATATCCGCCCTCAGCCTTCAGCTTAGTCAGACCACGGTCCAGGTCGTTTAAGATCGCCTGCGATATCTCTTCCGTCTGGTCCGAAATAATATACGCAACCTTGGTCGTACTAAAGCCTACCTCCAGCGCGTTGATTACTTTGCCTGTAACAAACAGCCCGATCAATGCGTACATCGCCTGCTCCATCCCCAGTACAAAAGCAGCCAGCGTAATGACCGTGCCGTCCAACAGCACAACGGAGAGTGAGAAGCTGAACCCGGTGATCTTCTGGATAATCTGCGCCAGAATGGTCAAACCACCTGTCGAACCGCGCCCGCGGAAAACCAGACCCAGACCCAGACCCACGCCGATACCACCATAGATGGAAGCCAGCAGCGGGTTTGTTGTAGGAACAGGCCCATCTTTGGTCAGGAAAATAAACAGCGGCAGCACAAAGCTCCCCAGCAAGGAGCGGATTCCATATTGCTTGCCGAGAAAGATGATCCCCAGCACAAACAGCGGGATATTCAGCGCCCACTGCGTAAATGCCGGCTCCGCATGAAACCAGGCTTCGGCAAGTACGGACAATCCCGAAACCCCGCCGGATGCAATCTGGTTCGGCAAGAAAAACAGATTAAAAGCAAGCGCGGTAATCAGCGACCCGACCAAGATGAGCACAATATCTACGGTATGGCGCAGCGGCCCGTTCAGCGGGATCAACGGGGGTTTGTTGCGTGAATTGATTTTTTGCATGTATGCCTTTTCTCCTTAAGATGTGATCTTGCTTATATATCGCCGCCAAGTCAAGTTGTTGTTCCAGAGCGTTTCAACTTGGCGGGAATTACAGGCATTTCATTCTTACATCACAAAAATTCCTACACCTCCGAAGACGCGTAGGAATACAGTTCCGCTTATTCAACCTCTGTTTTGATTTGGCTCCGCAAGTACCCGTCAATGAACAGATCCAAATCGCCGTCCATGACCGCTCCGACATTTCCGGTTTCCACGGAAGTGCGGTGATCCTTTACCATGCTATAGGGATGGAATACATAAGAGCGAATCTGGCTTCCCCAGGCAATTTCAGATTGCTCGCCGCGGATTTCATCCAAATGCTGCTGTTGTTCCTGTAATTTGCGCTCATACAGCTTGGAACGGAGCATTTTCATTGCCTGTTCCCGGTTTTTGATCTGCGAGCGCTCGTTCTGGCAGGTTACCACTACACCTGTCGGCAAGTGGGTAATCCGCACGGCAGAGTCGGTTGTATTGATATGCTGACCGCCTGCGCCGCTGGCCCGGTACGTATCGATCTTCAGATCTTCTGTACGGATATCCACCTCTACATCATCGGCTATTTCCGGAACGACATCGCAGGAGACAAAAGAAGTATGGCGTCTTCCGGAAGAGTCAAACGGTGAAATGCGCACCAGCCGGTGGACCCCTTTTTCAGTCTTTAAATAGCCATAGGCATTGAAACCCTTGATCAGCAGGGTAACACTCTTAATCCCCGCTTCATCACCCGGCAGATAATCGAGCACCTCTACTTTAAATCCGTGCTTTTCCGCCCACCGCGTATACATCCGCAGCAGCATTTGTCCCCAATCCTGAGATTCCGTTCCGCCAGCACCCGGGTGCAGCTCCAAAATTGCATTCAGCTTGTCATACGGCTGGTTCAGCAACAGCTGAAGCTCGAACTCATCGACTTTACTGCCAACACTGCGGATAGTTCCGGCAATCTCTGCTGCCAGGGCGTCATCGCCTTCTTCATCGGCAAGCTCAGCCATCATTGCGGCATCTTCATAATCCTGCTGCAGCTTCTCATACTGATCCACGCTGGATTTTACCGCGTTCATCTCGGCGATTACACCTTGCGCCTTCTCGGGATCGTCCCAAAATCCGGGAGCAGCCATCTTCTCCTCAAAGTTTGCGATCATCTCCTGCTTCAGATCTAAGTCAAAGAGACCCCCTAAGGTTGGTTAGTTTCTTGCCTATTTCACGCAGGTCTTGCTTCACGTTAGCATCGATCATATGGTTCACTTCACCTTTCAAAAATAAGTGGTTGCGCCGGGCGGCTTATTGGACTTAGGCGACATGGGAGTCCAACGCGCTTCGCTGGCGGAATTGTTCTTCAGAACAAAGCGTATTATTCGGTGATGCCCGTAACTGCGTGGAATGTTTGGACTTTCGGCCGCTGTTGTCTTCAGATTTCTTGATTTTATCCGCTATTAGCGGTAGAAATCCGAAGACAAAGGCGGACGCTAGCGCTCCTACAGTTCCAAACTTCCCCTCCGTTACTCTCACCTTCATGGCTAGGTTCTCAAGAACCAGTTCCTTCTGCTCCGCTTGGGAATCTCGCAATCGCCTAAAGTCCAAAAAAGCGGCCGGGCCGCAAAACGGGGGAGTCCCCCCGGGCCCAGCCGCATTTTATTGTCATTATAACCTTTGAAGCAATGAACAAGACCTAAAGCGCAAAGCATTAAAATGCACTCGCCACTTCGTACTTGCTCACTATTTTAACAGAATCATAACATCAAGTACTAACTATGTCTTACGCGTTCTGTCCGTGACAGTTCTTGTACTTCTTGCCGCTTCCGCAAGGGCAAGGGTCGTTACGGCCAATCGCAGACTCCACATGCACCGGACGTTTCTCGGCAGGCTCAGCATTTGTGGAGATTTTGTCCTCTTCCACTACCGACTGGCGTTCCTGATTCGTCTCAATGTGCGCCTTCATAATGTAGGTCGCTACTTCTTCCTGAATGCTGGCGGTCATGGCATTGAACATTTCAAAGCCTTCGAATTGATATTCGCGAAGCGGATCGGTACCGCCGTAAGCGCGCAGGTGAATCCCTTGACGAAGCTGATCCATCGCATCAATATGATCCATCCATTTGCTGTCTACGGAACGAAGTACGATAACCTTCTCGAATTCGCGTACCAGCTCAGCACCCAGACGTTCTTCACGGGCTGCATATTTCTCCAGCACACGGGTGAAGATGTACTCGATGATCTCTTCAACTTCCTTGCCCCAGAGATCGTCACGTGTCAAAACGCCTTCTTCCAACAGTTTGCTGTTTACATAATCAGCAACCTCTTGAAGCTCCCAGTTTTCCGGAATATCATCACTACAGTGGGCGTTAACCACACGGTCAATGACCGGCTTGATCATTTCTACTACGATATCTTTAATGTTGTCAGACTCCAGAATTTCGCGGCGTTGTTTGTAGATAATCTCACGCTGCTGATTCATTACGTCATCATATTGCAATACGACCTTACGGATATCAAAGTTATTGCCTTCTACCCGCTTCTGGGCAGATTCCACTGCACGGGTAATCATACGGCTCTCAATCGGCTGATCTTCTTCAAATCCGAGACGGTCCATCATATTCAGGACATTGTCCGCTCCGAAGCGTTTCATCAGTTCATCGCCAAGCGACAGATAAAATTGAGTTGAGCCCGGGTCGCCTTGACGTCCCGCGCGTCCACGCAGCTGGTTATCAATCCGCCGGGATTCATGCCGCTCCGTACCAATAATATGCAGCCCACCCAGATCGGTCACACCTTCACCCAGTACAATATCCGTACCACGGCCAGCCATATTCGTAGCGATAGTTACTGTTCCCGGTTGTCCGGCATGAGAGATGATTTCCGCTTCTGACTCGTGATGTTTGGCGTTCAGTACCTGGTGTCTAACACCCTTGCGTTTCAGCATTTCAGATACGCGTTCGGAATTCTCGATGGATACTGTACCTACCAGTACCGGCTGGTTCTTTTTGTGGCGCTCTACAATCTCCGCTACTACAGCGTTGAATTTGCCATTTTCGCTCTTGTACACGACGTCTGGCATATCATCACGTTTATTAGGTTTATTGGTCGGCACCTGGAGAACTTCCAGCCCGTAGATCTTCTTGAATTCCTCTTCTTCCGTCTTCGCAGTACCTGTCATACCACCCAGCTTACGATACATCCGGAAGTAGTTCTGGAACGTAATTGTAGCGAGCGTCATGCTCTCATTCTGTACCTGAATCTCTTCCTTGGCTTCTATCGCTTGATGCAGACCGTCACTATAACGGCGTCCGGCCATCAGACGGCCCGTGAATTCATCGACAATAACAACCTCTTCATCATTTACTACATAATCCACATCGCGGCGCATAATAGCATTGGCCTTGAGGGCTTGTACGATATGATGGTTCAAGGTTACATGGGAATGGTCATATAGATTCTCAATGCCAAAAGCACGTTCAGCCGTAGCGACACCCTTCTCAGTCAAAGCCACGGACTTCACTTTAATATCAATGGTGTAGTCCTCTTCAGCAGTCAGCTTTTTCACGAAACGGTCTGCTGCGTAATAGAGCTCTGTCGATTTTTCAGCCTGTCCGGAAATAATAAGCGGGGTACGGGCTTCATCAATCAAGATGGAGTCAACCTCATCAATAATACAGAAGTATAGCGGGCGTTGTACCATTTGCTCCTTGTAGAGCACCATGTTGTCACGCAGGTAGTCGAAGCCGAATTCATTGTTCGTGCCATACGTAATATCGCAGGCATAAGCGCTTTGTTTATCAGCATGGTCCATACCGTTCAGGTTCACCCCGACGGTCAAGCCCAGGAAGTTATAAATTTGTGCCATTTGCGCACTGTCGCGCTGAGCGAGATAGTCATTTACGGTTACAACATGCACGCCTTTACCCAGCAATGCATTCAAATATACCGGCAGCGTTCCTACCAGTGTCTTACCTTCACCTGTCTTCATCTCGGAGATCCGGCCTTCATGCAGCGCCATCCCCCCAACCAGCTGTACGTCAAAATGCCGCATGCCCAGCGTCCGTTTGGAAGCTTCGCGTACGGTTGCAAAGGCCTCGGGAAGAATCTCTTCCAAGGTTTCGCCCTTCTCAATACGGGCGCGGAATTCTTCAGTCTTAGCTTTGAGCGCTTCATCCGAAAGCGCCACAAAATCCGGCTCCAGTCCATTAATTACTTCGACCGTCTTCATTAGACGTTTGACATCCCGTTCATTGGTGTCGCCGAATATTTTCTTTACAAGTCCTAGCATGGTTAACCCCTTTCATGCAACACAGATGGTGGAATCGAGCCCATCCCACAAAATTGAAAGGGCCATATATTATTTCGATTCCGCTGCTTCATAAATTGTAACAGTTTGTAAGAGATGCCGCAATACGAGCAGGCCGCAACCTTATTTTGCAAAAAAAGTTCAGTCGCGTTTTAACTTCATATTTTCGCTGAATGCCGCTGTACCTTTGGAGGGCAATGTTGCCCTTTTTTTTCTGTCTCCGTTTATATACGCACAAGAGCCCTATTCGATTCACACGAATAGGGGCTCGGTTAATTTTCTACGTCAGACTGAAACGATTACCGCCGCCTCAGCTAATGCCTTGTTGATTTTCAGAATCTAGTTCTGTTCAATCAAGCCATACTTTCCATCATTTCGTTTGTAAACAACACTCACTTCAGAAGTGTCGATGTTGGAGAACACAAAGAAATTATGTCCAACCATGTTCATTTGCAGGATCGCTTCCTCGACATCCATAGGCTTCAAGGTAAACCGCTTGTTACGCACAACTTCCAAATCATCATAATCCTGTTCCTCTACGGCAACAGCACTAGGGGATCCTTCGACAAAGAGCGTCTTGAGGCCTCCTTCCTGGCGGAACTTGCGATTAAGTTTGGTCTTGTGCTTGCGGATTTGGCGTTCCAGCTTGTCCACAACAGCATCAATGGAAGCGTACATGTCATCACTGCGGTCCTCGGCACGAAGCGTCACACCTGCCAGTGGAATGGTTACCTCCACCGTATGAAGGCCGCGGACAACGCCAAGCGTCACATATCCTTCTGAGGTAGGGGGTGCATCGAAATACTTCTCAAGTCTGCTGAGCTTCTTATCAACATATTCTCTCAAAGCGTCGGTCACTTCAATTTGTTGACCTCGAATGCTGAATTGCATGGGCACTCCTCCTTTGTTTACATTTTCATTATACCAAATTGTCAGCGCTAAGTAAAAAACAAATCATGACAGCCTTTACATTTAGCTAACATAAGATGCTACGATTTCCCCGAAAATACACAATTGGCCCGGAAGGGGCAATTGTATCATCACCCTCTTCCGGACCAAGGTCAGTCATTACTACTTATTTAGTATGAATGCGCAGGATCTCCACCGGTGACCATGTGTTTTCACTGCCGGTAATGAGATATACCTTGTAGCCGGTATTCGCAGTCAGGCCTGTTAACCCCAGCGTCTGTCTTACTCCAGGAGCAGGTGCAGGACTGATTAAACCCGTCCAAGGAGCTGACAGCGCTGTTCCGGCACTATCTTTTCCCTGGGCAATTTGAGCTGCACTCGGATCAGCTGCACTAGCCGGCAACACCACGTATCTTACCGGTGCAGCAGTCCCACTTGCTTGCCCGTAGGTGACATACACATCTGCTGTAACCGTACCTATCTCCCCTGGTTTAACAGCAGTAATAGACGTTGCACTGCTTGCAGCAGTGGTTAAACGCAGTGTCGATACTTCTGACCAGTTTCCGTATGAATCAGCAAGCGTTACATAGGCTGCATACTCAGTACCCGCCTGCAAGCCATAGACAGAGAAGGATACAGTTGTATTGCCTGTTGCTGCAGTCTTCCCGCTATTGACACCAGCTGTTCCGGCACTGGTCAGACCGTCTCTAATCTGCAAAGCGCTCGGTGCCGATACAGTACTGCTGTAAGGGGCCACAACATAATAGACCTCGCCAGTCACTGAAGGTGTAAGATACACATCTGCTGTAACAACACCAACATGACCGTAGGTTACACCACTTACGGATGGAACAGTGATGCCACCGCCACCGCCATTGCCTCCTCCACCACCGCTGCCTCCGCCTGTACCGCTAGTTGGAATTGGTGTTGGTGCAGGTGTTGCCGAAGGTGCAGGTGTCGCGGTTGGCGCTGTTGTTGGCGTAGGTGTAGGTGTTACAGTACCACCAGAGCCACCCGGCCGGTTAGCTACCGAATTTCCGATGATGGTAACCGCTTCAGCTCTTGTCAGCGATTTCTTAGGGCCGAAGGTTCCGTCTGTATACCCGTTGATAATCTTCTTATTGGCTACCGCAGCAACGGATCCCCGTGCCCACACAGAAATCTGCGCACTATCCTTGAATGCAAGTGTAGTGCTGCCTGTGTTCAGACTAAGTAATCTGGCAGTAATCGCTGCTGCTTCCTGTCTTGTCAGCGGGCTTAAAGGGCGAAAGGTCTTGTCGCTAAAACCGGCGATATATCCGGCTTTTACAGCTTTGGCTACTTCATTGTAAGCCCAGTTGGATTTTTGAAGATCCTTGAAGCTGATAGCCGCCGTATCCGTAAATCCAAAGAGGCGGTTTACAAAAGCAACGTATTCGCCCCGGGTAATCACCTTATTGGGCTTAACCGTACCATCAGGGTATCCACCCAAATATCCTTTGTCCAGCCAGTTCTGCAGTTGGCTTTGTGCCCAGTGTCCCTTAATATCCTTTGGCACAGAAGCGGCAGAAACACTGCCCAGAGCCCCGAACAACATGCTAACTCCAAGTAGTACGGTCATAAATCCACGCCATGTTTTCTTCATTCAGCTGTTCATCCTCCTGAGTGTTTGATGGGCATAGGCTTCACTCATCGCTTCTTCCACATCCTCCCGGAAGCATACGCCATAGTTGTGTATGTCGAGGCACATTGAGAGCCCAACGTTTTACATTACCCTCTACAAGGGTGAATCTAACACAAAATTGGTAAAATTTTGGGAACTATTGATTTAACCTACGCTCATTCTTTCTTATTTTGCTACTCTGGTTAATTGCCTGAACAACAAAAAAGGACCTCAGGAGTAATCCCAAGGTCCGCGCTAGCGTAGTCTCAATTGCTAACCATCTACCATATATGTAGGTCGGCTTCGCCGGATGATTATAATTTGATGACGTTAGCTGCTTGTGGTCCGCGTGCGCCTTCTACGATATCAAACTCTACGGATTGTCCTTCATCCAAAGTCTTGAAACCGTCAGTTTGAATCGCGGAGAAGTGTACAAATACGTCGCCACCATCGGCAGTTTCGATGAAGCCATAACCTTTTTCTGCGTTAAACCATTTAACTTTACCTTCCATTGATTAAACATTCCCTTCGTCATCAGATGAACGTGAGTCTTGCTCACAAGTCGACTATACCACCGCTGCTTCTTTATTGTCAATTGGAATAGTAAATGTTTTCTTTCAATAAATTACCATACCTAAATTTAATATAAAGTCGTCAACCTTGTGATATTTTCATCAAAAAAGGAGCAGACGCTATTTAATACCCGCCTGCTCCTGAGATGAATCATAAGGAAATTATTATTTTTTTCGGTCCATCAGGAAGCTGTCCGGGGTGTATCCGGCCTCGTAGGCATTGCGCTGTTGCTTAGCTTGATTACGCTTATAAAGCCAATCCTGAGCCTCCAGGCGAAGGGCGTTCATGCGGGCGGTGATTTCCGGATCGTGATGCAGGATTCGTTCGATTTCGACTTTTTGCGCCACCGATGCAGGAATCGACGAGAACTGTCGGATAATGTCATCAATCAGCTTTTGCCGTTCTTCCACGAAAGACTCCAAGTCTTCGAATTCAGCTTCGTATAACCGACCCATCATATTCTGCGTCAATTGCTGCAATTCTGCAATAAGCTTGTCTTTATCCATTAGCACTTTCCGTAGATGTCGGCTCTGGCCCCTGACCTGCTGCGATCTTCGAAGCCTGAAGCCAGGTTTCCCGCAGTTCAGTTAAGTAACCCAGCGCTTCTTCTGCCTTAGTCATGTCTTTACGAATATTGGCTTCGACCAGCAGGAAATTAGTATATTCATACATAGAGTATAAGTTTTTCGATATTTCATAGGTATAGTCAAGGGTACTCATCAGCTCACTGACAATGGTCTGAGCTTTGCCGAGGTTAAGATTAGTTTTCTCCAAATCGTGCTTGCTCAGCCCATCCATTGCCGTTCTCACGAAACGAATTGCACCGTCATACAGCATTACAACTAACTGTGCAGGCGTGGAAGTCTGGATAGAGGATTGTCGGTATTTCTCATAAGGAGATTTAAGCAAGATAGTCTCACCCTTTATTTTAAGATAGTCCCAAGCTGGACATCAGGCTGGAGGACTGTGTCGTCAGCTTGTTCATTGCACTTTCCATTGCTGAGAATTGCTTATAGTAACGATCTTCTACCATTTGAAGATTTTTCTGCATAATATAAATCCGATTATTGTAACCTTTAAGTTGTTTCCCCATGACACTTTCTTCTTTAAATGTACTACTTAAGTCCATGGAAAATTTATTGGTACCCGCCCGCTCAGTGATCATGTCTAAGGTGCCGGTAATGCTATTCGCTAATTTGTTGAAGATACCTTTTTCCGGTGCATTGGCGGGACCTTGAAAAAGATCGAGCGCAAGTTGAGGATTGGCGCTTATCGCATTTTTCAGCTTTGTCTCATCCGCTATGACCAGCTTACCATTCTCCATATAATTCCCTGTAGTTATACCAATTGCATTAAGGCTTCCAAGTTTCTCGGTAATCGTTTCTCTCATTTTGGATAAGAGACTTGTGATAATATCATTATTTTTGAATAAACCGCTTTTGGCTTTTACTGTCCAGCTGTCAATATCGTTTTCTTTCATTTCCTTTTTTTGCTCATCTGACAGTGGTTTAAAATCACGATACCTAGTCTCATTAACTTTGGTATTAAGTGCTTTTATTAAGGCATTGTAGTCATCCATGAAACCCTTGATGGATTCCAGAGCTTTATCCGGATCACTTTGAGTTTTAACATTGGCAGGAATGTCAGTTCCATTGCTATCCTTGGTCACATCCAATAATGTCAGCTGAACCCCATTGATAGTGAAAACGTTGCTAGTAACGTTATTGATAACTTCACCATTAATCGTGACTATTCCATTTTCACCCTTGATAACCTCTTTGATCGGCTCCGGGCCTTCAGCAAAAGGTACAGCTCCTTTGAATAGACCTAAAAATTCGTAGGAGGCTCCATCCATCTTCACTTCTCCACCAGAGTTACCGGTAATCGTTAATTTACCATTTGTGAAGCTTGCCGTCACATTGACATCGGGTTTTGTATTGATTGCTGTCACTACTGATGCTATTGAGGTCGAAGCAGTAAATACAAACTGCTTTCCGTTAATAACAAAATCATAATACTTCGCCGGAGCATCCGGAGCAGGGTCTTTACCATCCAACATCTTCTGCAGGTCAGCCAATGTTTTGTCATCTGTGACGCCTGGGCCAGCTCCGTTAGTCTCGACCACTGTTTTCTTTGAAAAGAGTGCCAGTAATGAATTGCTTCCAGCCGGGGTTTCGACTTTAATCTTCCCATCTGCACCACCAACCTTCGATGCAATCGACAGCTTTCCTGTAATCTCATCATAGCTTGCAACAGCATTAGCCTTTGTATTGGTGTTTATCGCTGCCACCAGGGAAGAGATAGATGTGAGACCATTAAACAGAGAATTACCTGCACTATCCTTGAAACTCACCCCGTTAATGGTAATGTCGAAGCCTTTCTTGAGATATGCAGCCTCTTCTTCTTCAGAGAGCTCTGACAAAGCTACACCATCAAGCTGTGCCAATGAAGTTGAACTGGGTATACCTTGACCTAAGCCGGGGGTCTGAAGCGTGGTTTTGGTAGCAAGCTTACTTACACTTACCTTCATATCCACTCCATTTGCCGTTGCTGTAGCTTCGGCTTTCACTGCAGTTGTATTCCCTGTGGTCACGGCTTTATTCGCATTTAAGGAGTCGGATTTTTTATATTTATCGTTCAGTTTATTTGTACGAAAATCATACAGCACACTGTTCAGCTCACGGTATCCTTCTCTAGTCCACTGTAATACTTGTTTATCCTGATTGAGCTTATCCAGTGGCACCCGTTTAGCTGCCATCATACTCTTGACCATACTATCAATATCCATGCCAGAAAATCCATTAATTCTTGTAACCAAATCAGCACCTCCAAATGTTAGACTTTCTCGTCTACAAGTATACCTGCGATTTCCATCATTTTAGCAACGAGATCCAGTGTTTTCTCTGGGGGAACTTCACGAATTAACTCACCGGTATCTTTATTGAGTACCTTGACCATAATATCATGCGTCTTCTCGTGGATGCTGATCTCCAGCGTGGTCTGAGGCCCTTGTAGAGATTTCACTGCTCGCTCAATGGTTCGAATAAGCTGTTCTTCGGCCACAGATACGTTCACGCCTTGCTTCTCTCTCAAACTCATCTCCTTAGTATCTTGAATTGGAGAAAGTGGTTTCACCTGTGATGTCGACTCTGTGCTGTGATTGCTCTCTGTACCGTTAGGCCTGCTTATTGTGGAACTGGCAGTAAGTGAAAACTGTACATTCATTATCCTGACCTCCAGCAACGCTATTTATATTGTATATATCGGTTTCATTTAGGGATAATTTAGGATTTGATCCCTGTCAAGCAAAAAAAAAGAAAAAAAGCTCCGGGTTTCCCCGGAGCTTTGGTCAAACGAGAAGAAATTAACGAAGCAATTGCAGAACACCTTGTGGCTGTTGGTTAGCTTGTGCCAACATAGCCTGTGAAGCTTGAGCAAGGATGTTGTTCTTCGTTTGTTGCATCATTTCTTTAGCCATGTCAACGTCACGAATACGGGACTCAGCAGCACTCAAGTTCTCGGAAGCAGCACCCAAGTTGTTGATAGTGTGTTCCAGACGGTTTTGCATAGCACCCAAGTTACTGCGTTGGGAAGAAACCTTTTGCATAGCGTTTTGAACGGTCTCAATTGCTGTGGCAGCACCAAACTTGGTGGAAATATCAATATTTTTCACGCCAAGAGCTTGTGCACGCATATCTCCAACAGAGATAAATGCAGTTTGACCAGAGTTCGCACCAATTTGAGTCATGATAGAGCCTTTAAGATCGCTGGTTGCAGCTTCATCTTTATTGAAAACAATAGTTAAGCTTTCGCCAACTTTCATTGCATCAAGGGATGTCACAGCTAAACCAGTAGCAGCTGTCGTTACGCTAGTTGAAGTTGTAATAGCTGTATCAGTCAATGTGAAGTTAACACCAGAAGCAGTTTCTGCGCCGTCTGGTCCAATGATTTTGTAATCAGCAGCGTTAAATGTAGCAGCAGCAGTCTGATTAGTCTTTACAATTGTGTAAGCACCATTGACAAGGGATTCGGTACCTGCAGTTCCAACAGCTGTATTAAAAGCAGCTTCACCTGTAATAGCAACTGAAGAGTTGTTATTAACTCTTGCAGTACCCTTAACCGCTTCTGTTACACCCTTTGCAGAACCATCCAGCAACTTCTTGGTATTGAACTCAGTAGTGTTACCGATACGGTCCAATTCAGTAACCAATTGTTTAACTTCGGATTGAAGTTCTTTACGGTCGGAGTCTGTGTTCGTATCATTGGCAGATTGAACGGATAGTTCACGCATACGTTGCAGGATGCTGTGGGATTCGTTCAATGCGCCTTCAGCAGTTTGAATCAAAGAGATAGCATCTTGTGAGTTCTTGGAAGCCATATCCAAACCGCGGATTTGACCACGCATTTTTTCGGAGATTGCCAGACCGGCAGCATCGTCACCGGCACGGTTGATACGAAGACCGGAAGACAATTTCTCGATATTTTTGTTAGTGTTGGCTGTGTTAGAAGTCAGTTGGCGGTGAGTGTTCATCGCCGCGATATTGTGGTTGATAATCATTTGATATTTCCTCCCTGAAATTAAGTTAGTTCCACATCCATGTGGTAAACGCCAAACCATTAAGGTCGGCCGCCCTGCAGGATCAGCGTCTAAATTATATATCGACAACCCCAGGCAAACTATGTAGAGCAAACAGAAAGTTTTTCTATATTTTTTTTAAAAGGTTATCATTCATTTCGAAAGTTACCTTATTAAAAAACAAAAAAAGGGCTCATTTCTTTGGTGGAATGGTGTTTGTCAACTGCGACATTACCCAAAGAGAAGTGCACCTTTTAGATGAAATCAACCACGAAGCTTATGAATTAACGCATGAAGATCCGACTGCTGCGGTGCCACCGATTCACGATTGGCTTCCTGAATAGACAAATATACCTCTTTACGAAAAATATCGACATGCTTAGGAGCCGAGATGCCGATCTTCACGGTATCTCCCTCCACGCTCAGTACGGTCAGCTCAATGTGATCCTGTATGACGATGGACTCGCCTTTTTTACGGGACAATACCAGCATTTCATCCACCATCCTTTCCGTCAATTACGGATTGATCTTGCAGCAAGCTGTGTTTAGTATGATAAGGGCTTCTATGCAGGACCACTTGCTTACCAAGTCTCTCCAAAGGATTCAGAACAACTGGAGCAAGCAAGTTAAGGGTGGACTGCTCCGTCTGCTCCTTAAGCGTAATAATACAGCGGACAACAACATCTGAACCAATTGCCAGTTCTTCCGCCTCCTCATCAGGTAACTCGAATTCATAAGTCGGATAAAACGCAAACGGATCACCGAGAAGAAAAGATAATCCTTGATCGTTCACAGACTGTAAATACCAGAACGGCGCTTCCTCCATAGCTATTAAGGCGAACTTTGTTTCCTCATCGAAACCCGGCAGCCCTTTGGGAAAATGGTAGATCTGTTCTTCACTCACTTCAAGTCTACCCCAAGACAACGTTTCTATAATCAAGTTATTCACTCCTAAAGTATAAATTAAGTTGTATAAAAATATAAAGCAGAAAAGCTATAGAGGCGCTGTAAGGCACATCTATAGCTTGGAAGCTACCCTTGAACATTGATTTCTGGCGGAATAAATTGTAAAGAGCCATAACTCTGCATATAAATATCCAGCTTGCCACGGGTGAACTCAATCTCAGGAGCATTCCTTTCGATCTCCACATCCACCTGTGCAGGCCGGTAACTAAGCTGCGGCGCCTGCGTTTGAATATGAATGTCCACATTGTCATAGGATGCAGGACCACGCATCTCAGGAAAGGAGTTCGGCAAAGTATCCGTTCCATACACTTCACTAATTGTATTCCCTGGCTTGAAAAATTCGGCCATCCGATTTCCCTGCTCTACCCGTCTGGCAATTCCTTGTAAATACAACTGCTCAATACCGGAATAGATACGTTTATTCATTTCCAGCATTTTTCCACCGTTATACGCTGCCCATGCTTTTGATTGATCTACGGTTAGTTCTGGACGAGTGGAGTGAACGGTAAGTTCTCCTGGAGTAGTCGTTATGCTCACATCAGCCTTGGGCTGTCTTATAGAAAATGTGCCTGGATTTGCATCTATGTTCATAACAGCAGGAGACTGGCGTATTTGTACGACAGGTTGGATCAACAGAGATCACCTCCACTATCTTATGAAATCAACCAGAGAAGTAGAGATAATCTTCGCACCCACGGATAGAGAAGCATTATAGATGTTCTCCTGGATCTTAGACTGCATGATCAGTCCCTCGTAGTCAGCATCCTCTGTCTTGGCTTGCAGATCCGTAAGATTCACATTAAGGTCACTCAGGCGATCCTGCATTAATTCAACACGATTGGTTTTGGCCCCTATTTCGGAGCGGGCTGCTAAGATGGTCTCCATTCGTGTGTCGATATTAGTAAGCTCTGCTGAGACTGCTGAATAATTTCCGGAACTCAATGCCGCTGAAATATTATTAATAGTCTTGAAGAGATTGTCGGGATCAGCAGTATGTCCGAACACCTCATTACCGGTCAAATTAATAGGCATCTGTACACCTTCACCTACGATATACTGAATTTGACCAGGATCTGTTATTACAGCCTGAGTAGTATTATAGGTACCGTCAGCATTTTTGGCAAAATCGTACGGCTTGGTATCATACTTCTCACCATTAAAGATGTATTTGCCGTTGAGCTTGCTGTTTGAAATATCCACAAGCTGTTCTTGAAGCTGCAGGACTTCCTTATTTATACTGTCTAAAGCAGACTGCGGATTACTGCCCGTCGATGCTTGCACCGTCAACTCCCGTAACTTTTGAACAACCTCCCCAGCCTGTCCTAACACTGTATCATTATAATCCAGCCAAGAGACTGCGCTGTCTACGTTCTTGGTGTACTGTTCATTTGACGAAAGCTCCGCACGGTAACGCAAGGAATATGTAATTCCTACAGGGTCGTCGGAGGGCTTGTTGATCTTCCGCCCGGTGGCCAGCTGCAGCTGTGTATCGTTCATTGTACGCGCATTGCGGTTCAAGTTAAGCAGCAGCTGTGAATTCATCATATTGGAGGTTACCCTCAACATATGCTCTTCCTCCTCTATCTGCCGACGGTGCCGGTAGAATTAATCAATTTATCGAGCATTTCATCAAAAGTCGTCATAAAACGCGCAGCGGCGCTGTAAGCATGCTGGAATACAAGCATATTCGACATTTCTTCATCCAATGATACCCCGCTTACAGACTGGCGGCGGGAATTCACTTGCTCAACCAGAAAGTCCGAATTGCTTGCCTGGCGGGCAGCCTCTTGTGATTGGATACCAAGCTGGCCGACCATAGAGCTGAGATAGGATCCGACAGTGCCTGTTGTAGAGCCGCTTGCTGTAGTAAATGTATTATTATCTTTGAGATTGCTGAACATCAGGGCCAAGGTATTATTGCCTTTGATCACTGAAACCTTGCCAGCAGCATCAGTAGTTGCACGCAGCGAAGTTGCAAATAGGCTTGGGTCGGCTGCAATCTCCGGATTCAACCGGATATTGCCGGCAGTGATAGCTTCACCTGCGACAGCAGGGGTAAAGAATGCGCGGCCTGAGCTGCCATCCATACCAAATCCCAACTGATGCAAGCCGTTCAGACCTTTAACAGTAGTTTTTAGATCGCCGGTTAGAGGAATAGGAATTGCAGTACCTGCAAGCAGTGTGGTCTTAGTCCCGTCTACATTTATGATTTCTGAGTCTTTGAGTACTGTAGTTCCTGCGGGAACAGTAGAGCCTGCCGGAATAGTAACCTGCACCTCTCCATTAGCAATCGTATTAGCCAAAGTATCAAGTTGTTTCTTGTAATCTGCGACATAAGTTCTGTTGGAAAATATCATCCCGTAAGCTTCTCCAGCCTTCAGATCTCCAGAGTCATAAGCAGCATTAAGGAACGCACTGTCTACCGTTGCGCCGAGCGCTGCTCCCTGCACAAGATTCCGTCCCCCCAATGAGATGTTATATCCGGCGTCCGTATCTACCACCGTAATATTAGCAATCTTGGAGAGCTTGTCCGTCAACAGGTCACGTTGATCCCGCAGATCATTGGCTTGATCCCCCATGCCTTCAATCTTGGCAATGGATTGGTTCAGGTCGACGATAGAACTGAGGTAGGTTTGAATTTCCTTCCCCTTTACATCAATATTGGAGGTAAGATCACGGTCAAGATTATTTAATTGGGTGCTCATATAATTAATTGCATCAGTGAGCGATTGTGTGGTCTGCACTACAATCTTACGGGCCGTTGGGTCCTCTGGATTCTTGCTCAAATCTGACCAGGACTTCCAGAAGTTATCGAGTACGGTCCGGATGCCTGTATCTGAAGGTTCATTCACAATAGCCTCCAGTTTATCAAGGGTATCCGATTGGATGGTCCAGTTGCCGCTGGCGGCACTTTCTCCACGGTATTGGTCATCCAGGAACATTTCCCGGATCCGTTCGATGGAGGTGAATTCTACACCGGTACCCAGCTGGCCAGGAACGGTAGAATTAGTGAGTCCATACGCCTCAATAGGTGAAGCTGCTTTCATATTCACGCGCTGGCGGGTATAGCCCTCCGTATTTGCATTGGCAATGTTGTGTCCGGTTGTATTGAGCGCAGCAGTCTGTGTAAAAAGGCTTCGTCTCGCGGTCTCAATTGAGTGAAATGTCGATGTCATGCTACTTGGTCCTCCCTTGTAATTGCTCCGGCAAAACAGCCAGTAATAAATACAATTCTATCCGCGGGTGTCAAAAAGGCCCGGCCGTGCTGCGCTGTTGCCCTTGTCGGATGGATGATGATAGGTAAAGTCCTGGTTCGGTCTTCCGACAAGCAAATCCAGGGAATAATCTATAAAGGTAAGCGACTGCTCAATCAGCTTCTGGTTCAGCTCATTGGCTTTCTTCAAGCGACGCACTGTGTCTGAAAGCTTCTGCTGAATTTGCTGCAGCCGTAATTTGTCTTCTGGGTCAAATACAAGCCGGGACAGCTCTGTCAGATTCAGATTCAGGTTGGAGCGTATGCCCACATGCTGCAAAAAGGCATACGCAGCCTCCGTGCGCTGCTCTTCAAGCTGTCCAATCAGCTTCATTAATTTGGACTCACGGTTCATGATGTCAATAAGACCATCCACCTTGTTGTCCATAATCGTCTGTTTCTTGACAGCGGCCAGATCCAGCATCTGAAGATGCGCTTCGTCCAGCCGCTCAAGCAATTCAAGCAATTTCGTCAATGCCATGGATGGGTTCACCTAATTCTCGGAGGATTGCTTAAAATAAGGGGCGAGTTTCTCTGCGAGTTTGGCTGCGTCTACTTCATAGGTACCTGCGGAGACCTGTTGCTTCAAGCTGTCAATCTTAAGTGCGCGTTCTGCATCAACCTTGCCGCTGTTCTGGGCTTGCAAGAGCTTAATAGCTTCGTCGGAAATAGAAACCTCATCTTTACGCGTACTCTTCTTCATTTGTTCCTGCCTTTGCGATTCCGCACTGCGTTGATACGGATTAATCGCATTAATTCGTCCGGTCTCGTTAATTTTCATAACTTCCACCTTCCTTTTGATATAAAAAAGCCGATAATCTTTACTAAGTTTATCGGCCTACGTTGAAACATTCTTTATAGCTGCAAACGTTTTTTTACAGAATTTATATACCGCGGAGCTTATCGACTGCCCGGTAGGCGCCCTCAGATGACTTCTTAACAGGTTCCGCAGCAGCACTTTCTTTGGCAGCATTTGCAAGATCTTTCGTCAGACGGGAGCGGCAGCTGTCGCACATATGCCCTTCACGGATCAAGGTTCCACACACTTCGCACGGCAGCATCATATTAGGCGCATTTGCTATGGAAATTCGGCCTTCGCGAATAAAACGGGTGATTTCCTTGATAGGAATCTCCGTAGCATCGGACAGCTCCTGAATATTGGTGCCTCTGTTTTTGCGCAGATATTCTACGCAGATTTCATATTGATGTTCAAGCTCTTTGAGACAGGGCTGGCACAGGTCCATGATATTTTTGACATATAACCGGCCGCACTTTGGACAATTGTCTAAATTCATTTCGGCAGCGGCTCCCTTCTTACATTCTTTGCAGTGATCGCACGTCTTATGCTCTAGATTACATGATAGCAGAAATTCCGTCTATGATTAGTATCGGCTAAAAAATCGCTTTAATTATATTATAATAGCAAAAAATATGCCAAACGGTCATATCAAAGGAGAAATCATATGATTCGTATTCTTGTTATCGAAGATGATCAGGAAATTTCCGGGCTGCTCGAGCGATATTTTCATAAGGAAGGCATGGAATGCATGCGGATCGGGAACGGTCTTGAAGCAAAGGCAGCTTTTGAGAGCAACGGCCCTTTTCAGCTTGTACTGCTTGATCTGATGCTGCCAGGTATGGATGGACTGGAGGTACTGCGAAGAATCCGTGCGGTCAGCTACGTGCCCGTGCTGATTATGACCGCCAAAGACGGGGAAACGGATAAAATCATCGGTCTCGGCAGCGGAGCTGATGACTATATCATTAAGCCTTTCAGTATCTTTGAATTAATAGCCCGTGCAAAGGCGCTTATCCGGCGGTATATTGATTTTTCAGCCGATCCCCTACTTGAACAGAGCAATTCATACATCTCCTGCGGCGATCTTTTAATTGATCCCGAGCAATGCTCAGTCCTGCAAAACGGTGTCTCCCTCGGTCTGACGGCCACGGAATTTCAAATCGTCTATTTGCTGGCCTCTCATCCCAAAAAAGTGTTTACCCGGGAAAATCTATATACCCGAATCTGGGGTGAAGATTATGCAGGTGCTGGTGCGGAAAACACCATTTCTGTACACATCCGCAGATTGCGCTCCAAAATTGAAGAGGACCCTTCCCTCCCCCGGCATATCATCACAGTCTGGGGGATGGGCTACAAATGGGGTGAAGCATGACAGTTCTTATCCTTCTTATCAGCCTGATTCTTGCTGTCCTGTTGGCCATTGTCCTTGCCATCCGCTTACTGCGGCTTCATCGCGAACTGAATCATGTCCATGAGTTTCTTTTGAACAAGACTACCTTCACAGAACCAGGACAGTCTCTACCTAACGAGCGAGTTCGGGTCTTTAGCGAAAATCCTATACTTCGCAAGTTAGCCTCCAGCATTAATAGACTTCTGGATCGTCTGCAAGATGCTGAATCCCGTACAAGGCAAGCAGAGGACGCACATAAACGGCTGGTATCGAATATCTCGCATGACTTACGTACTCCTTTGACCTCTGTGATGGGCTACTTAGAGGTACTGCAAACCGATGAGAATCTGAGCGGGGCGGAGCAGAAACAATTCATGAACATTGCTTATAAGAAATCCCGTTCGATGTATGAGCTGCTGGATCAGTTTTTTCAATTGGCGAAGATTGAAGCCGGGGATCTCCCCCTGCAAAACGTCCCCATAGACATGAACAGATTAACCAAGGAAATGCTGGTCGGCCTCTATCCTTCTTTTCTCAGCCTGTCACTGGAGCCTGTTGTGGAGATTCCTGAAAAACGCTTGTATGCGCTTGGTGATAGCATGGCTGTGGAACGCATCGTAGGCAATTTGCTGTCCAACAGCTTGCGGCACGGCGCTTCCTCCGGAATAATCGGGGCTCGGCTCACCGAAACCGAGGATCACATTTCGCTTGAAATCTGGGATAACGGACCGGGGATTTCACCGGGGAATTTGGAGCTTATTTTCGAAAGAATGTACACCATTGAACCTGCCCGCACATCCGGCAGCAGCGGCAGCGGCTTGGGACTCACGATAGCCAGACAGCTGGCGCTCAAGCAGGGGGGAAGTCTCCATGCCGCTTCGATACCAGGGGAACGCACCTCTTTTATTTTGCAGCTGTCTAAGGCTTCCTCTTGCTGAATTGTGGAATATTAAAGAAAAAGTAAGAATTAAGTCATAGTTAAGTAAGGGTATTCCTCTAAGCTGAGTCCATACCTTTACTGAGGAGAGACAATCAATGATTCCTATTCTGCAAACCCGTGACTTAAACAAGCACTACCGAAACGCGGCCGTGGTTGAAAATTTGAACCTGACCGTGCGCCAGGGTGATATTTATGGTCTTCTCGGCCAGAATGGAGCCGGAAAAACTACGACCCTACGCATGCTTTTGGGATTAATCCAGCCTACCTCCGGCAGCATCGAATGGCTTGGCAATCCGCTGCACAGAACGCTTTACAGCCGGATTGGCTCAATTATCGAAACCCCGGGATTCTATCCACACCTGACTGCCGCTGAGAATCTTGAAATTCACCGCCGGATGAGCGGCATTCCCGAGAGGGAATCCGTGATGGAGCACCTGAAGCTGGTCGGTCTGCAGCAGGCCGCACATAAAAAGGCAAAACAGCTCTCACTCGGCATGCGCCAGCGCCTCGGCATTGCCCGTTCACTCATGCATCGTCCGGACATGCTTATCCTGGATGAGCCGATTAATGGGCTTGACCCCCTTGGCATTAAGGATACCCGCGAGCTTATTGTAGACCTGCAGAAGAAGCGGGAATTGACCGTGCTGATCTCCAGTCATATTTTGGGCGAAATTGAGCTTATGGCCAACCGGATCGGTATTATGCATAAAGGCAGACTCATTGAGCAGTTGGATTATGAAGAGATCCAGGGCAAAAACCGCCACTATCTTGAGCTTAAGGTAGACGATGATCAGCAGACGGCCGTGTTATTGGAGCGCCAGCTTGGAATTCACAAGTTCCAGGTATGGGAAAAGGGAGTGCTCCGTTTGTACGAGGGCTTCGACAACAGCGGTGAAATCAACCGCCAGCTGGTGGTGCACGGGATTGAAGTGAAAGAGCTGGCCATCCGCGCCGACTCACTCGAGGATTTCTTCATTCATGTCACCAGCCAAAAGGAGCTGAACTAACATGCTGTACTGTGAATGGCTTAAGTTCCGAAAATCGCCGCTTTTCTGGGCTCTCCCCGAAGTAAGCCTATTTGGCCCATTGTTGTTTATGGTAATGCGCCTCGGAGAACCCATGTCCTGGGAAGGTTATCTCTCGAATGAAAAGCTGATGTATGCATTCATGACGGTAACCCTTTGGATTGCTCTAATAGCCAGTCAGATCATCTCCAAGGAATATACAGATTTTACGGCTTCCGTGTTATACACCTATCCACGCTCCAGAATGTCGATTATATTCACCAAACTATTCATAGCTTTCCTGATTTTATTGGTCAGCACGTTTATTGAATTTATAGGGATGTATATTACCATTTGGATTTTTAAAGGAGAGCCGTTGCCTACAGAACTGCTAACCGATCAATTGGCTCGCGCAGGGCTATTCCTGCTGGGTCAGCTTGCGGTTCTGCCTCTGTTCGCTCTGCTCAGCCAGCTCAGCCGCTCCCTGCTTGTACCCGTGCTGGTGGCAGTGGCTGCTACGATTACTAATCTGAGTCTTGGACTCAGCGGCAGCAAATATTTTTGGTATTCGCCTTTTTCCGTGGTGGCTGCCCCCTATGTATCCGATATTGGAAACATCGAGACCGGAAAGATCGTAATGCTGATTGTAATTGTGTTCCCGGTCTCGCTGGCTGCGCTGCTCATGCATACCTTCAAAATGGAAGTAAAATGACCGCTCTAAGATCTGGCCCAGGTCAAGCTGTATATTTCCGCAGTGCAGCCCAAACTCGCGCTTAGCCGGATTATCGTTTCCGCGCACGCACGTATGGTGCTTCCTGTGGTATAGATATCATCAACAATGATAATCTGCAAAGGCCGGTCCTGCGGATTCAATGATTCCAACAGATCTTCAAAACTTGATAGAACTTTAGAATCTCGGCTAGCGGCAAAAGCGTGCTTCATATCTGCCAGCCGCTCGGCCCGGGTTTTAAAGCTCTGTTTGCCGGTATGATGGGTACGGATCAGCAGCGGGAGCTGCGGTATCCCTCTGCGCCGGGATAGAATCTCCGCCAGCCGCTCGGCCTGGTTGAATCCTCTCTCCACGAGCCGGGAGTCACTGACAGGTACAGGAACCAGCAAGTCGGCCGCCCAGAAGCGATTCCGCTCCTTTTTTCTGGCAGAAAGTGTGGTGTTTGAGAATCTGCTCTGCACCGGACGGCTGCTGTGCATTAGCTGCTCCCGTTCTTCCTTCAGAATGGAATATGCCCTGTCCAGCATCAGGCCAAGCATTGAAGCCAGCTTCTCATCGCCGCGATATTTGTACCGTCCCAGAAGCTCACGCATCACACTCGTATAAGCAACCGCACTGCGGTTACACACGATAGGACCTGGCTCGCTGCTGCGGGTACAATCGGGACAGCCGACATGGCGTCCGCATTTACTGCAGCGCGGACAGCGAATCCAGGGAATAGCCGCTTCACAGCCCGCACAGACTCCAGGCAGTTCTGTTGCGGGCTGGCTGTGTTTCCCGCAGATCAGGCACTGCTGCAGAGAAGGGGCAAATAAGGATCGAACATTTGCCAGCTTTAAGAGTGAGAATTTCATATCCATCTCTCCTTGCTTATCAACCCTTGCCTGCGGGCAATGGCATTCATTGTCCGAATCTGCGAAATGGCTCCGCGCTGTGACCTTGTCCACTGCGGAGATAAGAAGATCACCGATCCGTCTGGAGCGTCCTTTGACCTCCCGGCCCGGCCTGCCATCTGGACAAGTGAGGCCTCATCGAACAGACCACTGTCAGCATCCAGAATAAACACATCGCTTCGCGGGACCGTTACTCCCCGTTCAAGAATCGTAGTTGTCACCAGCAGGGAGATTGCCCGGTTGCGGAATCCCGCCACCTTCTCTGTTCTTTCCGGATCCTGAGATGAGGTGCCTTCAATGGTTTTGCCTGGAAAACTCCGGCGCAGAAGCGACAGCAGTCCGGCAATATGGGAAATCCGCGACACAAACACAAATATTTGCGCTTCCCGGGCAAAAGAACTGCCCAGCGCCTTCTTAAGCTTCCCGGGCAGTGTTCTGCGCTTCAAGCATTGCTGTACCGGCGCCATGGTCAGATGCTGCGGCACGGGCAGTGGATGACCATGAAAACGCACAGGTACTCTGGCATGCGGAAGTCTGCCGTTGCGTGCTTGGCGTTGCAGCTCCTTTGGCGGCGTCGCCGACAAATAGATAAAACGGCCGTCCGGCTTGCACGCATGCTCAGCCGCAAAGGCCAGCATTGGATCATTGACGTAGGGAAACGCATCAAGCTCGTCAATTATGACCAGATCAAAGCTCTGATGAAAACGCAGCAGCTGGTGGGTGGTCGCCAGCACCATCTGGCTCTGGCCCCAGCGGTCCGGACTGCCGCCGTATAGCACGGAGAGCGTCCTGTCCGGGAACGCCCGGCCCAGCCGCGGAGCCAGCTCCAGTACGACGTCGCGGCGCGGCGTCGCTATCAGTACGCGTCCCCCGGCACGCAGCACCGCCTCCAGGAGCGGGAAAGTGATCTCCGTCTTTCCCGCTCCTGTAACCGCCCAGAGCAGGAACCGCTCTGGGCCCTGGGCGGCGGAGCGCTGGCGCGGCTCCGCCAGGAACCCCAGTGCAGCACCGGCGGCTCCCGCCTGCGCGCTGCTCAGCCCCCACCGGCGCGCTGCTACGGTGGGACTGACCCCGGCCGTACACCGTACGGCCGGAAGGGCCGCGCTGCGCAGCAGCAGCGCGCAGGCCCGACTGCGCCCGAGCGCGAGGCAGGCCTCGCAGTAGGCGCAGCCGGTGAGGCCGCACGCGGCGCAGGCCGTGCGGCCGGTGGCGACGCTGCCGCAGCGCAGGCAGCGCATGTCAGCGCGGCGGGCGACAGCGCCGCGCAGGGGCAAGCGGAGCCGCGGCAGGCGAAGCGCCGCAGCACGCAGGAGGCCGCCTGCGCTGGGCAGCCGCGCACGGACATCCCTGCCTTTGCTCTCACTCCATTTATCGCCTCCCACCTCCTTACTTCCCCGCTCTCTCCTTGCCTCACCTGCAGCCTTCTGTAAGCTGTCAGTCTTCTTACCTCTCTTTCCTACTCCCGAGCTCCATCGCCGCAGTTTCCTCTTGCTCTCTTCAGCCCTGCTGCAAGCGGCCTCAAGCTTCAGCCGCCCCTGCAAATGTGCGAGCTGCGCTGCAGCTTGCCAAGCGTTTGCCAGTTCCGGATCCTTCTCCTCCAGCAGGGCTTCAACTTCAGACTGCAGCAAAGACCGGCCGGACAGTGCCTCCACTAAGCGATCCGCCTGCGCACTGAGTGCAAAACGCTCAGTCCGCTCCTTAAAACTGGCGGTTGGATGAACCTGGGTACTGTTCTTCCATTCGCCCCCCGCTTCCCGCTCCTCATTAATCTCAGCCTGCAAAAGATTAGCCAGGTAGCCAGCCCAATGTTCTTCCGTCCATTCCTGCATGCCCTTCACAGGTTTGACATTGTCACGAAGTTTGACTGCCCAACCGAGCGGTAGATCCGCAGAAAGTAATACCCGTTTGTCCGCAGACTGTCCATTCCAGCCTTCACCTCCCGCCCCGCTCCACCAGACATTGTCTACCTGGATATCTAGCGAAACCCACAGATGCCAGCGTTCCTTATCCTTCACAGCGTATAGGGCAACCCTCATCCGCAACCCCTCCTTAATTTATCCTGAGACACAAAAAAGCACACCACTCCATTCATGGAGAGTGTGCTTCACCCGATTCTTGCGTATTTAGTTCTCATTCGCCGCGCTCTGATTGATATCCCCCGCTTTCCGGCATCCGCATAAACGGCAACGGAGCAGTTGTGCCGGGAAACCGCAAATCGACCAATATACCCTGCTGTAACGGACTTTCTGCCTGTAAGCTACGATTGTGCATGAACCGGTCCACATCAATGGAAGAACCGCTGCAAGCCAATCTGGAAGCCACAGCTATCGTAGCATCACTTGAATCATCGTCCATTACTGTCACCCGAAATAACTTTCCAGTCAGAAAAGCATGAATACCGATTACCCGGATATACCACTCGACAACAGCTTCATGATTACGGGTAATGAGAATATAATGCAGCCGCTTCCCAGAACGTGCTGTCTGCCGGGTCAGTTCCCGGTTGCGCAAAATATGAACAAGGACAACTGCGGATCCGTATATAACCGCAATCCAGATTAACTGGGCTACCATGGAGATGCACCTCCTCTGTATACCGACACTATATGCCGGAGTTAAAAGGTCGGTGCCTGCCCATGGTTCCAACAAGACTGGGTATAGCCGGGTACATATTTACATCAGATTTTTGCCAAATCGAATATAACTGCGCACTGAAACAATACGTTTGATTACAGCAGAATCGCTGCAGTCTGTTATGTAATGTTGTTCCGGATCATTGGGATTCTCCAAAACGTTCAGTTAAGGTTAAACCTGTTATAGGGTTACCCAGCCGTATTTGATGGAATTAATGACTGCTTGAGTACGGTCGTCAACTTCCATTTTTTGCAAAATACTGCTTACATGGTTCTTAACAGTTTTCTCGCTGATAAAGAGGTATTCTCCGATCATCTTATTGCTCTTGCCTTCGGCCATCAGCCGCAGTACCTCTGCCTCGCGCCGGGTCAATGGATTGTTGTCGCCTGCAACGAATTTGACGCCTGCTTCCTTAACGGCCGTTTCGGTCATTGCCCCCGTCTCATTGAGATAGGTCATGCGCCGCAGCTGATTAATCAGCTTGCCCGTAACCTTGGGATGGATAAATGCATGGCCTTCACAGACGGAACGAATGGCGTTAATAAGCGACTCTGCCTCCATATCCTTCAGCAAATAGCCATTGGCACCCTTACGCAGCGTTTCAAATACATAGCTTTCATCATCATGAATCGACAAAATAATAACCTTGACTTCGGGGAACATTTCACGCAGCTTTTGAGTAGCCTCCACACCGTTCTCGATAGGCATATTGATATCCATAAGCACGATATCCGGTTTATTGACATTGCAAAACTCCAACACCTGGATGCCGTCACCGCATTCGCCAATGACTTCAATGTCATCCTCCATATTTAAAATACGTTTCAGCCCTTCACGAAACAATTGATGATCATCGGCCAAAAGAACCTTAATGGGCGATTTGCCAGAACTTTGGTTCTCCATCACATTACTCCTTTCCCTTATCCACATTCGTCGGAATGTGGATTACAATTGTTGTGCCCTGATTCTCTGCTGACAAAATTTCCATTCTTCCTTCAAGCAGTTCCACCCGCTCCCGCATGCCTACCAGTCCAAAGCTTTCACGGTTGCCCTGCTCGCTTACCTTCTTAACATTAAAGCCTAATCCATTATCCTTTACGACGATCTTAATCAGCTGCGCCTGATAAGTGATCTCTACTAGCACATAGCTGGGAAAGGCATGTTTGGCCGCATTGGACAAACCTTCCTGAACCAGGCGGTACACCGCCGCCTCCATGGCAGAAGACAGCCTGTGCTCCTTACCCCTCGTTTCAAAGGAGGTTCTGATCTTCGTCTTCTCCTCATAATCATGAACGTATTTACGGAGTGTCGGGATCAGCCCCAAATCATCGAGAGCCATCGGACGTAAATTAAAAATCACCTTGCGCATTTCTTCGAGGCTGTATCGAACCTGTCCCTTTAAGTCTATTACTTCGTCCTGCACCAGGGCAAATTCCTGCTTTACCAGCATTCTTTCTACAATTTCCGTCCTAAGGACTAAATTCGCCAGCATTTGAGCAGGACCGTCATGAATTTCCCGGGCAATTCTCTTCCGTTCCTCTTCTTGAGCCAGGATTATTTTGAGTCCGATCATCTGCCTGTTCTTCGCATTTTCGACAATTCTAGTCACTTGTCCTAGTTCTCCGGACAAATATTCCAGGACAACGCTCATTTGCGAACCAATCGATTCGGCACGTTCCACTGAGTTCTCCACACTTCGAACCCGCTGTTGCAGTTCATCCCGTCTGCTCCGGAGATAGGTTTCCCTTTCCCTTGTCATCATGAGCTCAAGCTGAAGCTCTGTCGCCTTCTCATAAGCAATCCGGATATCTTTCTCCGAGTAGCGGACAAAATCCCGGCTAACCTCAGTCAGCCGGATGCGGGAGCGGTGGTACTGCAGCTCCAGTTTGTCTACCTTTTGCAATGTTTCATCCGTTTCTTCCATAACGCGCTGCAGTTCTTTGGTGAGTGCAACAAGCTCATCCCGTGCAACCTGCAATATTTCAAATATCTGATACTTGCTGCTCTCCATCACGTCGATGGTATTCTTAATGACGCGATCTATCGCATCGGCCTGAAATTCCACGGATGCTTGCCCCATTTCTATCGAATCGTATTAAAGGCTTTCCTTTATACTAACATATCACGATTCGATAGTTACGGTCTTCGTGTTCTGTTCCCATTTTACGGTCAAACCTAGCTGTTCTGAGACCATTCTTAGAGGTACTAAAGTCCTGCCCTGTAGGATCAAAGGGGCTACTTCAGCACTCTGCCGTTTCCCGTTCAACACATATTCCTTGCTATTCACAGTAAGCTCCATAACTTTTGCACCGCGCAAAACCAAGATCTTCTTGGTGCTTGAATTCCAACCCGCACTGCCGCCAAACGCATCCATCACATATTTAATCGGCACATAAGTACTCTCCCCCTTAACAACCGGAGCTACGTCAATGGGTTTATCCGTTCCGTTCAGCGCCATGGATTTGGAACCAATTTTCATTACAGCGGTTCCCTTCGGAAGTCCGGCTTCACTGGAAAGCGACGGCATCACAAAGGAAAGATTGTCAAAGGCAACGGTGCCGGTTTTGGCCCGCTCGTCTTGTCCTTCTTCTACATTCACCACATACAATCTCTTTAAGGAAGCAGGGAATTTAATTCCGGAGCCTGACAAATCAATATTCAAGCTTTTCCAGCCGTTCCAGTCGATAACTTTGGCCAAATCAATATAAGCTGTAGTTCCGCTGCTGTCCACCACTTCAGCCCGCAGCCAATTCAAACTCATATCGCCCATGACATCAAGCGACATTGAGGTCGCTGCTGCCGGGATGCTTTTACCGCTCGTACCATTAAATTGGGCGTAGGCATACATCTTGCCATTGCCAGCCGTCATATCATAGCTGAGCGACAGCACCTTGGAGCCTGCCCGTTCAGCACTGCCGGCCGTAACCCCCGCAGTTCCTGTTACAGTGTTCACATTGGAAGTAAAGGCAATCGGATAGGTTACATTCTCAAAGTCTTCCCAGGTAGAAGCTGCTGCTGCCGACAATACAACTGCAGTGCTGAAACCATCATAACGGGCTATCGCATATCCGGTAGTCACACCAGGATTGACAGAATCAACTGTGAGCTTGCCATCCTGCACACTGCCCTTAAAACCGACGAACTCCCATTTGAGCGCTGAATTCGGTACTGAAATTGTTGCTCCGCTCTTGGCAGCTGCCGTCACAGGCACGGATACCGATGCACCGGCCGTAAGAGGCGCTGTAGCCGTTCCGACAGACAGACCGTTCAGATCTTCACCACCCAGAACAGTGACCTTAGTAGACGCGCTGGCTGTACCGCTGGTCGCTGTCAAAGTGACTGTCCCCGGCTTCACTCCGGTCACTTCCCCTGTACTTACACTTGCGCTGCCGTTGCTTGCTGTCCAAGCAGGGTTTGCAGCAGCTACATCGATTGGATTATAGTACGTATCATAGCCTTTTAAAGAATAGCTTGCCTTTTGTCCGATCAGAAGCACCGGGTCGCCGCTGATTTTAATCCCTTTTACTTCGCCTTTTGGAGCAGAGGTAAATACGCCAAGCCCGTTGACAATGCTGCGCTGCTCTTTGCCATACTCTGTATTAAACGTTAGCGTGGTGGAGGTTTCAGCCAAAGGCCGGTCTACCATCGTTGTGGAGCCGCCTCCGTCCAGATTAAGCCCCTTCCAGACACCGATATTCGTCATGAAGGATTGCAGCTCTGTCAGCGACATTCCGGCACTGTTGTCATTTTTCTCGGCTGCGATTACATAGGCATATCGTCCATCCTGTGAATACCCCAGCGCTGTGCGGGCACGGTAACCGCCAAGACTGCTGGTTGAGCGCGAGAAGGTCGCGGCTTTACCGCCATTGACCAGTATCGTATGTCCACCTATCATCATCTGCAGATTGGCGGGATCAAGCTCCTGCTGCGTTGTTTTGGAGCGTAGCTTATAGTCAGTGACCAGTTTTTGTCCTACAGCCAGGTGACCCGTAACAAACTGGGAAGCAAGTCCATGTGTCCGCAGAATATAGGCACCTTTAGGAACCGCTATTGCCAGAGCTTTACCGGCTTCTGAAATTTGGGTAATAGTACCATTTTCAACCAGAACCTCTGTGGGGCTGGCTGAGCTGTTCTTCGGCCGCTCCCGCGCCGTCCAGACATCCGTATAAATATAGGCAGCATTAGCATGGCTGTATGTAGAACTGCCGCCTTCAGGTGTATAGGCCCCTTTGTTGATACCTGATAACGGGAATTGCGAACCATCCTCCGCCGTCACCAGCCCTTCAAACGTAAATTCGTCAATCACAGGCTTGCGGTCCTTGGTAACAGCAAAGGCGTACATTCCATTAATCAGCGACGGCGTTGAAACAACAACTCCGCCCGTTACCTGTCCACCAATAGGAGCGCCTTCACCACTTGTATTGAAATAGTCTCCATTAACTGCAGCCACTGCGCCGGTTTCTGCAGCCATCCCCCCTGTGCTTTGGCGCGTAGTCAGGTTGCCGCCTTTGCCGGTCATCACATCTAGAGATACGTAGGGGTTAGTCAGATCTACACGTACTACATCTGCGAGTCCTGTCGCATTTTTGCCGGAGCGGGTGGTGACAAATTTATATTTCATCATAACTGCACCTGAAGTGATTACTTCCTCACCCAGTTTGGTTACTTTGAAGGAGGCTGCTGCCTGAGCCACCGATGCGGTTCCCGGCCCGAAATGAGGCAATCCTTCACTGCCGATTACCGGCATAATCCACAACACTCCTGCCAATGAAGCGGCGATCCATTTTTTAGCTGGCGACATTTTCATTCCCCGTAAATCTGCTCTGCTATTCTTGTCCTTGAATACTTCATTCATTTCAGCGTAACTCTCCCATCTCATTGTTAAAAATTTAAACTTCCCCATAGGTTCACATCTATTTTCAAAAATCTATAAACCGTTTTCTATGTTCCCGTTATACCTTTAATAGACTGAATTTAGGGGGAAAAGTTGCGAATAATACTAGATTCATGAATTTGAACTGACAAAAAGCGCCCGGCGCAAACCGGACGCTTGAGAACAGGCATCCAACGATTGCCAGGATAAATGGCACACTTGGATGCTCATGCGCTTGCAAGTGGAAACGACTTCGCCGTTTTCAAAATGACGATATCCGTTTCAGCGAGAAATAGAAGGATAATTTATCGCGTGCAGCATATAAATTCTTATATTTTTACAAAAAACCTGCCTTTGTCAGCATCCGCTGCAGCATTACTGCTGCTTGAGAGCGGGTGGCATTGCCTTGAGGCTGAAACTGGGCGCCAGGCATACCCAGAATAATTCCTTCCTGCACAGCTTTGGCCACAAACTCGGCACTTTGCCCCGAAACCTTGCTCTTATCTTTAAAGGCCGATAGTACGGATGTTGATGTGCCGCTAAGCGTAATCGGATTTTTGGTGTATTCCATAGCCCGTATCATCATTGTCGCCATATGCTCACGGGTAATATTGGCGTTGGGACGGAACGTGCCATCTGTATTGCCGGTTATAATTCCGGCCTTGGCCGCAGCGCCAATAGCATCCCCAATTTGGGTAGAGGCTTGAACATCACTGAAGCGCTGTGCTGTCTCACGGTCACCAAGCAGCCCAAGTCCTCTGCTTAGCATCACCGCGAACTCGGCACGGGTAATCTTCTGCTCCGGCTTAAAGGTGCTGCCGTAGCTGTTGTCTATAATATTTTTGGCTGCCAGCAACGCTACACTTGATTTGCTCCAGTGCCTGCTCATATCTGAAAAGCCACGGGTAGACAGGAACGTCCCTACCACCTGATTGCCTACCACCTTCGCCTGAATGAAGGTATAGCTTCCTGCCCCGCTGATTTTGCTAGGCAGATATGCCGCTTCAGAGTAGACAAGATCCAGTCTCGCCGATAATGTCTGGTCACTGACTAAAGAAGAAGTTGTACGGGCTGTATATTCACCCGGAACACTTAGAACCGTACTATTAGAATAATTTCCGCTTACCGCAACGGCCAAACGGATATCCACAAGGCTGGTTACACTCTGCAGTCCCTGAGTTTTAAGCGTTGCCTCAAGTGGCCCAAATGTACCGAACGGTACCTTTTCAAGTCTTAGCATCAGCGAGATATTGCTGCTGTCTGTAGTTAACTTGGACGCAAGGCCGGTCATATCTATGTCATTTAGTGCAAGATTGTACAGGCTGTCACCATAACGTATAGCAAAGGTTGCCTTACTGTCGCGTTTGACTGCTTCCAGCAGGGGCTTGAACGGTATAACTACATAGGCCCCCAATTCCGTGGAAGGGACTTCGAATGCCAGAGACGGACTGCCCATTTTATTGAGGTAATCATAGCTGGCAGTCAATCGGTCAGCCGTAAGGGTATATCTTTTTACCGACTGGTTATATAAGGAACGGTCTTCCGCAGAAGCTGCGGAGTCCCCTTTCAATAGCGGATACTCTTTGCCAAATTCACTTGCTGCCAGAGTTCCCAAATACGAAGGACGCCCGGTTGTGGATGTGCCTACACCGGTGAGATTCTGAACATAAAGTGAGCTGAATGAGGCAAGCGCACTGCCGTTCAGATCCAGAATATTACCGGAACCGGACATATAGGATAAATTGACGGCTTGTCCGGGTTTGACTACCGTGGACAACAGCAGCTTCAATGTACTTCCCGATACAGTATACGATTGTACACCCACACTGCTTCCATCTGCTCTCACGCCAAATTGGTTGGTGTACAAGCTTGAGGACGCCTGCATATTTTTGCTGAAGTTTACAATAAGCTCATCACCGGAGATGGTCGCTGAATTAATAAACGGCACTGTTGTTGTACCGTTACTGTTACTGCTGGTGCCTGAAACCGACACTGGCTGCAGGTTAATGTAAGCGGCCCGGTTGCCGTTCAGATCACTGACTCCGGCCGTTCCCGGTACATAAGAGATCGTAGTCGAGTTATTCGTGTTCAAGGCACTCGCAAGCGTCAAGGTTACCAGATTCCCGCTTACTTCTACGTTTGTCACATAATTAGGTGTATTCCCCACAAGTACGGAGAATTGGCTGTTCATCGGCAGATTAGCCGTTGACAATCCCTCATTATATGTAAGCACAATCTTATTTCCAGAGCCTGCAGCGCTTTGATAGACAGGTGCAGTTGAATCACTGGTATTACGGATATAAAAATCGTTAAAATTCGCTATATTCTGGCTATATTGATCTTGGACAGGATAAGATCCGGCATAATAAGCTAGGCGAATCGTCTGTCCATTCGGTGCATCACTACTTAGCCCCAGAATCACCGTGGAGCCACTGGAAGTGGAGGAAACCACTCCAAGCGAAACACCATCCGCATAAACAGAAAACTGGTTGAAGGCGTTGGTGGAAATCGCCTTAAGCGTATCATTGAAATTCAGCGTTAGTGTTTTTCCTGACAAGATTCCGTCCTTAGGTGCAGGAAGTGCCGTTTGGACTGTATTCGTTACCTGTCGTAGTGAAAACGTAGATGCTGCATTGCCGGCGGCATCCTGAATCGTTCTAAGGCCACCCGTATAGGCTATTTTGACAACTTGGCCTACTGCTACACCCGTGCTAAGGGTTACATACACACTGTCGCCTTGGATATATACACTCTCTACTGTCCTTCTCTCATCGTTGACGGTTACATTAAAGCTGGAAGACAGCAGAGCAACTGACGGACGAATTGCTTCATCATACTTGAGCCGGATCGTGCGGTTACTTTCGAGCTGTGTAGACACCAGAACCGGTGCCCTCTTATCTAATGCCACCGTTCGGAAACTCCAAGAGTTTTTCCCGCTGAGTCCCTCATATGAATTCGGATTATTTTTTTCAACAAAAGCACCTGGAGGAACATCAACGTAATAAACCGTATCGTTTTCGAGCGTATTTGAAGGCACGATTACGAATTCAGTGTCGTTATTCCCGATTACTTTTGATCCTAATTTAGTTCCATTGCTCTTATACAGGCTCACAGGATTCGTCTCAATATATTTACTTGGACGGTTGAAGGTAATCTTAATGGGCTGATCAAGCGCCGCAGATTCACTGCGGTCTGCCGGGCTGAGCGAGTCTACAGCGTAACCTGTTTGTGAGGTAGTTGTAAAACTCCATACATATGGTGTTCCTGAGGCAGGAAAAGCATTGCCATCTTGGTCATTAAACGCGCCTGCAGGAATAGTGACTGTGTAAATAGTATTATTCATCAGCGGACTCGTCGCCGATGTCGATGCCACCGTTATGGTTCTGGTCCCACCACCGGTAACAGCCGAGGAGTTCACATCAAAGTATCTTGTATCCGCTGCATTAGTGGAAGATAATCTGATCACTCCATTAACCGGCGTCATCGGCTGGTCAAAGTTCAGCTGAATGTTGCCGGCTGGGGATACGGCAGTAGCACCACTGGCTGGGGATACATTTACCGCAGCGCCTGTTCCCTTTGTGGAAAAACTCCAGATGTTCCCACTGGTTATTCCAGCGAAGGTTTTATTCTCATCATCCTTAAAGGCATAAGGATCGATTAGAACATAATAACTTTTTCCTGCCGTAAGTCTACTAGCAAGATTCAATCTCACTATCGTGGAAGAGTCATCGCTTTGCAAATTGACTGAATAATCTCCATCATTGACCTTGAATTCCTGAACAACTGAATTGTCTGCCGAGGAAATGAGTTTAATGGATCCACCGCTCTTTTGCAGCTTCTTGTTCAGCTTAAAGCTAAGCTGAGTCAGTGTTGTGGAATCTACCCGTGAATAGTTCGCCGGATTGAATTCGCTTGCCCCAATATTCAGGTTCATTTCAGGTGATGTGGTAAATGTCCATGAAGCAGCCGCTGAGTCAGCACCCGCCCCGTCCTTAAACAGTCCTCTGGGAACAGTGACGGTATAGGTTTTGTTCTTCTCCAGCTGCTTGCCTAATTTAACTTCGTATTCCGTAGAATTGCTGATTAGCCCAGAACTGCCGATAGGCACCGTCACATATGGCGTGCCTGAGTCTCGCGTAGTAAGGGTGATATCTCCACTCTGCGGATACACCTGACGATCGAATTTCAGCTTAATGGAGGACGATACATTTACATTGACCTCACCTGCTGTTGGCGAAGTTGCCATACTGAATTCGCTTGCAGCATAAACTGCTGAATTCCCGGGACCAATTGACGAATACCCTGCACTGAGCAGCAGATCTCCTGCCAGAATGAGTGCTGCTAATATTGAAATTTTCCTTTTCATGCGGTGATAGACTCCTCTCAAGCCATACTTTCGTCTTTACATATATTCTTATATTTCGGCTAAACGGCTTCCAAAGTTTAGAAGAGTTCCTCTATAAGATAAGTTCACTTATATATAGTTTCAGCATAACCATACAAAAAAGCCCGTAAAAGCAGCTCTTCCTTGAACCGAAGAATTGCCTTTACGGGCCTGATTCTAAAGCTATAATTTATATCCCAGCCTGGTCTTTAAGCATTTCTGCCTTGTCCACACGTTCCCAAGGAAGATCTATATCCGTACGTCCAAAATGACCGTAAGCTGCAGTTTGTCTATAAATCGGCTTGCGCAGATCCAGCATGGAAATGATTCCGGCCGGCCGCAAATCGAAGTTGCTGCTGATTAACTGAGCCATTTTTTCCTCACTGATTTTACCTGTTCCGTATGTATCTACATTAATCGAGACAGGATTAGCAACGCCAATGGCATAGGCCAGTTGAATCTCGCATTTGTCGGCAAGACCAGCGGCTACCAAATTCTTGGCGACATAACGGGCGGCGTAAGCTGCGGAACGGTCGACCTTAGTTGGATCCTTCCCTGAGAATGCCCCTCCACCATGACGGGCATATCCGCCATAAGTATCGACAATTATCTTGCGCCCAGTCAAGCCTGCATCACCTTGCGGACCGCCAATAACGAAACGGCCTGTCGGATTAATGAAATATTTAGTATTCTCATCTAGCAATTCGGCAGGAACAACTGGCAATATAACATGCTCTTTAATATCAGCCTGAATTTGCTCAAGCGAAATTTCTTCAGCATGCTGTGTGGATACCACTACAGTATCTACACGTACCGGTTTTTCGCCATCATACTCAATGGTCACCTGTGTCTTGCCATCAGGACGCAAATATTCCAAAGTGCCATTCTTACGGACCTCAGACAGGCGCCGGGCAATACGGTGGGATAAAGCAATTGGCAACGGCATCAGTTCAGGCGTTTCATTCGTAGCAAACCCGAACATCAACCCCTGATCACCGGCACCAATGTTGGCGGTTTCTTCAGCAACCTGTGCAGGGTCGCGGTTCTCCAGCGCAGCATTTACACCTTGGGCAATATCTGCAGACTGCTCATTCAACGAGCTGAGAACGGCACAAGTATTATAATCAAAGCCATATTTCGCCCGTGTATAGCCAATTTCCTTAATCGTATTACGTACAATGGCCGGTATATCTACATACTCCGACTTTGTACTAATTTCGCCAATGACGAGCACAAGACCCGTTGCAACCGCTACCTCACAGGCGACACGTGCGTTTGGATCATTAGCCAGAAAAGCATCCAGTACCGCATCAGAGATCTGATCACAGATCTTATCCGGATGTCCCTCCGTTACGGACTCGGAAGTGAATAAATGACGTCCTTTAATCGACATGTACAATAACCTCCCATATGGATAGTCTGACACTGTATAAGGGGGCTCCTTAACAAATAACAGGCCACATAAAATAAGTATAGTATAAATATCGGAATACCGCATATCTTAAAAAAATGAAACCTTTTCCGCATGGAAAAGGTTTATGGCTTTCCTCAAAAGTCATATTATCTTATTTGCCGGATGGTGTCAATTATAGCCAGTGTTACCCGTCATTGCGTAAGGCAGTAGCTTATACCCCGCAAGCAAACCCTAGAGTGGTTCGGGTATTAAGTAAACAAAGATTGCTCAGCTTGTTTGACCAGTCTCTTTGTAATCTCTCCACCTACAGATCCGTTGTCTCTGGATGTAAGATGTCCGAGGTACTGACTTCGCCCGATTCCACCTGTTCCACCCAAAGCCCCCAGTTCAGAACCAAACTCTGTATCAGCCCCGCCACCGTAAGAAGCTCCGTATAGTCCGAATTCAGCAGCGATCTCGTATTGCATCTGTTTAAGCATTGCCCGGCTCTCCGGTACAACTGTGCGATTAGTACGTGCCATGTTACAGCACCTCCTGAATTTTTTAAGATTACAGGAATTATTGTGTGCTCTTTACCAGGGCCCCAATCGCCTCAATGTTTGTCAACAGTGGTAAACTGTGCCGAAGTATGACGAATCTGATATTAGGACATCCTAATTTATATTCGAGCTTACTTCAATGTATAGGCTCCGCGCACCATAACAACCAGGCCACCGGTCTGACCCTCTTGCACCACTATGCCCCGTCCGGCACGAGGGAAAGATAACAGATGATTGGATGGTACTGCAGTACCGTTAACCAGATCTGCTCCATCCGTTAAATCAGCAACACCATTGCTGTCCTGAGAATAAATAGCAGCCTTTCCAGCGCGGACGATAAACTCGGCACCCGCTCCGGCAATCAGAGTCTGACCTGCTTTCACATCAACGATCTCAACTTCCTCGCCTTTATTTTGGCTAGGTGTTGCTGTAGGCGTAGGGGTTGCTGCAGGAGTTGGTGTCGCTGCTGGAGCCTGTGTAGCGATAGTTCCGCCCTGAATCGCTTTTTGGATCTGTTGATCTACATAGCTTTTGGTAACTACTGGATCTTCAGACGTCCCTGGCTGGTTGCCCACACTCGCACCGTCAGCTTGACCAAAAAAGAGGGATCCACCCCACAGACTGCCTGTAATAAGCACAGCTGCTGTGATTATTTTATACGTTGGTTTCATACTAACCTCCAATGTACTGGGATTGTAAGCCTTATTACATAAAAAATCTAAAAAAAAAAGAATAGCCTCCGAAGAGGCTATTCTGTGCTTCGGTAATCGGAGATTACTTAGCGTTTACTGTCTTATCACCAACGATAGTGTTACCTGCGATATCTGTAGCAGTTGCGCCATCGATAACTCTAACAGTAATATTGTTTATGTTGTTAGCGTTGAGGTCAGGATATCCTGCAAGTCTAACATAATATTTACCTGCATCGTTACCAACACCGGCGATGAAACCACTATTACCACCATTAATTGTTGCTGGAGTCGTCGTGTTGTTGTTCACAATAATTACGAAGTCGTTAGCCTTAAGAGTAGCAGCATTGATCGGCTCAGAGAATGTCAATTGCAGAAGTGAAGTATCTCCTGTAGAAACAGCTGCTGAATCCAAGGTTGGTTTAACACCATCTGCCAATACTGGCTTAATAGTAGCGCCGTAAGTACCATTTCCTGCAGTATCAGTAATACCGGATGCAATAAATTCAATTGCTTCAGTTTTGCTGATTGCTGATTTAGGAACGCGTACTTCAACTACTGCTTCTGTAGGAGCTGTTGAAGTTCCTTTAGATGACAATAGCTGCGGATAGGAATTGATAGGAAGTGCTTTGCTGCCCAAAGTATAGCTATTCAAATCACGCAGGGATGCCACATTCAGACCAACGTTGTCTTTAACTGTTACGGTGAAGACAACTTCAGTATCAGCTTTAACACCCTCAGAGTAAGTGATGCTTGTAACTACAGGTCTTTCAGTATCAGTAGTAGTTGCAGCTGCTGCAGTAACATTAACAGTAGTGCCAACTGATTTGTTCTTAGCAAGTGCCAAATCTGTTACTAGACCAGCAGGAAGACGCAGAGTATAAGTTCCACTAAGACCCTTCACATTTGGATATGTGAGCTTAGTACCGTCAACAATCTTAGCACCACTGAAATCAACACCAGTTACTACTAGACCAGTAGAATCGCTAATCAATGTTGGTGTTCCACCTACCAGAGTAACATCTTCGGAGTATGGTACAACCAGACCTTTATCAGTGCTGAATGCTGCGTTAGAAGCTACAGGAGCCGTAGTATCCTTCACAAGTGTGATCGGTTGAGTCACTGGTGTACCAAGCGTGTTGCCCAATGTGTCTTTAACAGTTGCTCCGAAAACAAGTGATCCAGTGTAAGAACCGGAATCTGGCAGTTTGAATCCAGCAGGAACTTTAAACTTAATAGTGTCACTGTCAGCAGTTGCTTCGACACTAAGTGTTCCTTGGGACTCTCCATAAGTATTCAAGAATTTAACGTTACCAATCAAGGACTGATAGTTAACTTTCTTGTTGAACTTGACAGTGATAAGGCTATCACCTGTTGCAGTAACAGAAGTAATTGCAGGAGCAGCAGTATCAGAAGTTACAGCTACGCTTGTTTTGATCGGATTAGGACTTATCAGGTTGCCAGCAAAGTCACTAACATTCAACAAGGATACATCATAAGTTGTACCAGTCTTCAATGTTCCTGCAGTCAAGCTGAAGGTGTCGTAAGTTTCACGAGTTACTGAAGCGGACACACCGTTCACGCTAGCAATGATTCCAGCTGGTTTAACTGGCTCACTGAACTTCACAAGCACTTTATTAGTAGTGTCCTTAGCTACAGCAGTTACGCTTGCAACTGTTGGAGCCACTGTATCAGCAACAGTCAACATCTGGCTGTACTGAGCAAGAGCTGTTCCAGCAGTTGTCTTAACTGCATCTGTTACAACAACAGTGTATTGGCCTTTAAGGAATTCAAGACCCGGGAAGGTAACAACCGCTTCAGTTCCAGCTGCGTTAACGCTCACTTCAGCACCATCTACAGTAATAGCAGGTTGGTTATTCAAAGGGATTACTCTGATAACACCGGATTTAAGCTTATCGCTAGAAACTACAGTTGAAGTATCAATTGCACGGTTGAATGTTACTTGCAATTGCTTAGCGTTTGGAGCATTTACAGAAACAACCTTAGGAGCTGCAAGAGTAACCTTCACGGTGTAATCAACGTTGTTGTGTTTGAAAGGAACTGTAGTTTCAACGCCTTCTACCAAAGCAGTAGTCAGAGTTACAGTTGTTGTAGATTTATCAGAGAAAGTCACCAATACGCTAGTTGGGTTCAAAGCTTCACCCGAAACTACTGTAGGAGCTTTCGAGTAGTTAGCAGCAGCATAAGCCGCTTCTACTACCAAAGAGCGGGTAGCGTTGGATTTGAAATCAAGACCCTTTGCAACTAGACCAGCGTCAACAACTGCTTGTGCGTAACCTTTAGCCCATACAGCTGCATTGTTGTCAGTTGTAGTAGGAGTTTCAAGTTTCAAAGCACGGTGCAGTACAGCTGCAATTTCTTGCACTGTAACTTTACCATTGAAGTTAAAGAGACCTTTTACAGTGTCAGTTCCCTTCATGTATCCAGCTGCAGTTACAGCTTCAATGTATGGCGCTGCCCACATAGTTTTAGTGTAACCTTTGTCTTTGTAAGACAATGTTGTAGGAGTTACTTCTGGAAGATCAAACAATTTAGTGATGATCTTCGCGAATTCAGCGCGAGTCAGATCTTTTTCAAGATGAGATTGACCGTCTGGGTACCCTTCAACAATACCTTTCGCTGCCAAAGCATCAAATTTCGCTTGTGGAGTTGTTGCAGTTTCACCAAATGCTACAGAGGCAAACATCGAGAATGCCATTGCTGTAGATAATGCTACGGATAAAATTTTCTTCATAACCTTTTTTTCTCCTCCTTGGACGTTCATGAACTGAGATTTTTCTTTAGTTGGGTAGCTCATGTCACTCATTAGCCGATGCACCCCCTTTCCCGAGTTGAGCATATTAAGTATAAATAATGTCTGTGACGGGTATCACAGAAACTTGTAAACCGGTTTAAGGCATGACAATACTAGATTCCTAATTCTACCTAAGTATTATACAATGTGCCTCAAGTCACGTAAAGCTAATTTTTCCAATCACTGCGCCTTCATTGATTTGGGTCATCCCAAATGTCTGGTGCAAATGACTCTACACTTTAAACGCAGAAGTTCCGGAAAAGTTGCGCCTTACTCAAAAAAAGTTTTTTTGGCATCCCGATGCCGCTCCAATAGAAGAGCATATGTAGTTCTACTAACTATTGCTAATCATGGGTGACTACGGGAAACAGTATAGCACATGAACTTTCGAAACGTCATTAAACAATATTTGTTAAGTTAATAAACATAATCACCTTTTTTCAAACCCAGAAATTTCTTTATCAGCCAAAACAAAAAAGCGCCTTAACCGGCGCTTTCACTTTATAGCATATAACTAACGGATCTTCATCGATAGCTGAATCAATTCCTGCCGCTTCTCAGGGCTTGAATTGACACCCTCGTACATAGTGTCAATCGCTACGCGGTTCTCCCGATAGCTCTTCTCATGCTTAATTGTAGTATGAGACCATTCAATTAATGCATTCTCCGCAATAACAAGATCATTGTATGCATCATGGAATCCTGTAGCTTGTACAAGTTCCTCCATTAGATCCTGTGAGATTTCCTGCAACGCTCTTTTTGCTGTGATTTCCTTTTCCAGGATCTTCGCTCTATTCTCAAACATATTCTTTGCTTTCATATAATCCAATTGTGCTTTTGCTAAAATCGGTTTCATGGATGGCTTTCACCTTTCAGAAAATATTATTTTCAATATTATTGTAACGTAAATGGGAGCAGATTACAAAGTTATCTAAATGGAAATGCAACCTGCATGAAGTCACAGCTGCTCCGAAGAACTATATATAGTTCGTTTCTTATTATACCCAAAGAAAATTGATTTATAAAGGCATACCCTTAACAACTCTATTTGCATACAAAACGGAGGGCAAGTAACCAGCCCTCCGTAATATCATAACAAATTAAAATGTATCTAGCTCAGGGTTTTAGGGAAGATGGTGGTGCTCTTCTTTAACAGTTCTACTGCGATCTTTCCTGCCTCAGCTCTGGTCATATTAGACTTAGGATTAAAGTTGTAAGAAGCCTTCTTTTGACCAGCTATGCTTACTTCAGCCCCATTCATAATTTTCGCCTTCGAAACTGCTTGGACTGCCGACAAGGCGTAAGATTCTATTTTACCGGAATCCAAAAACGACTTGGCGACTGAATCCTTTAATTTCTGATCGTTAGCTGCCAATTTCAATTTCAGGGCTCTGGCAATCATTACAGCTGCCTGCTCACGAGTAATTGGCTGATCCGGAGCAAATACTCCATCGGTAAGTCCAGTCACTATGCCTGCTCTCGACGCAGTTTCAATATGAGCATAGTCCCATGTGATTGAACTTGCTCCAGGCACCAGATCGGAATACGTCTTGTTGTCATCATAGTTAAGTGGAAGATTCAACCCTTTAACCAGAAGTGTCGCGAATTCACCTCGTGTCGCTTGATCGTCTGTTCCAAATTGCTCAAACCGAAGATTTTTCATAATCCCCTTTGAGTAAAGAGCGTTCAAAATATTTCTCGCCCATTGATGATTCGTAACGTCATTATAGCCTCGGCTCATTTTCATTACCTTATAATACCCAAATTCATCAAAAGGAACGGAGATCGTGTGCTTATTGGTATCTACAGTACCGCCAATATTCTCCCATTCCCGTTTATTGTTGTATTTGAAGACTGTAACAATAGTTCCCGCGTCTTGTACAACATTCGGGTCAAAGGCTAATGTCAATTTCCCCCGCTTAGACGGTGTAATGATACGTTCCGCAGGAGTCTGTGGATCCCCAAACAATCCATCTACAGAATAAGGAGCCAAACCATTCGTAGCTGGAATATGCCCTGGCGTTGATGTGGTTCCAAGCTCACCCAATCCTCCGCTGATCCAATACACTTCCGATATACGTCCAAAATTGCTGCTCTCATAAGGAGAATTGAACCGGAGCGTAAATTCATCTGGAATCGTCCAAGTTGGTATGCCACTCTCTTTAAAGGTTTCAGGGAAGCCGATGACGTTCCCATAATCGTTACGCCGTTCTACAACACCCGTGGCTGGGTCTGCAATCCCAAAGCGTAGCTTGTTATTAGGATAGTACTTCGTCAAATTACGCGTATCCGTACTTTGCATTACCGTTCCTTTAGGGAAGGTTAATTCCACTGCTTTGTTAAACACACTGTATTTGTCTGCTGTTTTGGGTGACATGTATTGTGCATCGACTGCTACTGTACCGGTATAGAATATTGAAATAGTGTCTGTACTTGTCGTAGCACCGCGAACAATTTGAATTTTGATGCTGTTAGCTTTATCTGCCTTCAACCCTACATAGTCCAGTGCAAATCTCCCTGGCCCCAAATCCGTACGTTTGACTGCTTTTTCTTTGTCTATGATGACATCTGTAGCCCCTTCAGCTTCAATATCAAAATGAACAAAGTTTTTATTAACAACATATTGAGTACCTACAGAAGGCTGAGGAGAGAGAATACGATACGCACTTACTTCTCTAACAATCTCCAGCTTCTGACTGGTTTTGGCTCCTGTACTATTTATCAGCTCAAGAGTGTAAATATACGTTCCTGGCGTATCATTCACAAGATCCTGAATCCGCATTACAAAGTCTTTTTGACTCCCAGCAAAACTGGTGGTATAGCGTTTATCTGCAAAACTCGGGCTGGGAGTAATCGGTGGATTGGGAATGGCAGGAATATCAAGTGACAGGATATTTTTTGTTCCCATATTCAAATTGAGTTTTACCGCACCGCTTCCTCTAAGTACCAGATCATAAGTTTTCAAGCTGGTAGTATACTGATTATCTTTGTATATAAAATCAGGAGTTAAGTTAAATAGTTTGGTCAGCAGTTCATCCGTTGGTCCAAACTCCCTATCAGGAAACGTACTTCTAGCAGTACCCACCGCGGGTTGAAACTTACTTATGGTTGATACGTTCTCATCGAGAATGTAAATGCGCAGTTCCTTGCGGACTTCCCGGGTTTGCCCCTTTTCATCCGTACCTGTGCCTGTAAAGACAATTTTATTCTCTCCAAACACTAATGGACCCGTGGTCGCATTAATCGCTAAATTAACTTCAAATCCACCTGCGGCGCTTTTAAACCAAGTTTTATCTAAGCCGGTTGATCTTTGTTTTGTTCCATTCACATACATTTCAGCCACGAAGTAATCGGAGTTTGAATTGAAATCAATATATTGCCCCTTAATAGCAAGGCTCTTGCCAGCCTCGGAATCAATAACAATAGTCTGTCCATCTGTAAGGTTGGATACATAAATATAGCTTTTAGAGGCAAAGGAAATATTAACATCCTTATATGCAGAGGAACCCTCAATGTTAAATCTAACGGTCTGGTTCCCGTTTTGGAAATCCTTTATTTTAAAGATATGCTGTGTATCTGAAACAGAAGTCACCAACTCCGGTGTCAGACCTGCAGTGGAAATCGGTAAATATTTCGCAATCAGTTTCGCCGGGCTAGTCACTGCTGCATTTGTTTTAACCGAGATATAGAACTCACTGGCATCCACCTTAGCCCCATTCAGAGCTATCCCGGGTGGAATAACGCCAGTTCCATCGTATCCTGCAAGATATTTCATATCCGTGATTACGATTCTATCTTTCATATACTGAAAATCAAAAGAACGATTTATAGTTTTAGTTCCGTAAGCTACCGAAAGATTATGTGTTTGCGTCTCTAATCTGTTCGCTGGCGTTGCATTGTCTTTGTTTAGGGTCAGCGGCATCTCAAAAGAAACCAGCCGATAGGACGGTGCATTCTTGATAGGAGAGGGTACCAAAACCTCATCTCCCGCGTTCAATGCGATAAGACCAGCGCTGTCCAATGTTATACCGCTCCCATAGGTAGGCGTTGATACTGCTCCATTCATTTTCACTACTGCCGAACCCGCAAAAGGGACTCCCGCAGTATCCTCAATCATCATTTGAACCATTAATTTTGCAGTATCTGAACCTTCTGTCATCACCGGCTGACCACCCAGCAGGTCCTGACCCTGATTGTGCGAATCAACCAAATACATTTTAACTATAGGATTCTTCTCATCATAATAAAAAAGCGTATATTCAAAGCTCAACGTATCTGAGCCATTCTGCACGACTAATTTCAGATTATTGACACCCGGATTAAGCGCCATACGCTGTGAGAAGAACGTTCCATCCTGCAGTAAGGAGGTATTTGATGCACTTTCATTATTAATGGCAGCAGTAACCTTTGTTGCATTTAACGCTTTACCTTCAAGTGTAATTTCTTTGGTGGCTACGACCAATTGTGCTCCTTCGTTCAAATTAAGCTTCTCTGAGCCACCCAGAACTTGAAGTCTCTCGACATAAGGAACCTGATCAAATAGTACATAAAAAGCCTCAGAGCGATCATTGCTTCCCTGTGAGCCTGTAAGAGTAATCTTGTTCATGCCTGGAAACAATGTCAGATTTGCGGTAAAGCGGTTGTCAGGACTGTCAATATCCAACTGCACAACACCTGGCGTTACATGAGTAGCATCTTCCACCCATTTCCCATCATCCCAGTTCAAACGTTGTACATTGGCCCCCAGAGTAGAACTCGTAACTTTTGTAAACGTTCCTGTAACTGGTAAACTAGCATCCGTTACCTGTAATACATTAGTTCTTGAGATTTGATTTGTTGCTGGAGGCAGTAATGTCAGATCAACAGTGTTTCTCAATTTCGTATTATCTGGCGTAAAATAACTGGTAGGCTTAAGCGTATCTGCAGCCACTGCAGTATTCATAAGTCCAGTTGGAATTAAAGATACAATTAAGGCGAACAGAAGCGTCCATACAAATGGCTTTCTCATGCGCTGCATGTCATTAATCTCTCCCTTTTGATGATATTAATTATTTTATCGGTCCTAGAGAAGATAATTTGAAGGAATTCCTTGAATTTTCTATACACTTATCATTCGTGCTTCAACATATTCCTTCAATAAACACCCTCTAAAATGCAAAAAGCCCACCCTTCATCAGGATGAGCCTTTCAAAAAAAATATATTATAGCAATACAAATCTATAAACAAATCCTACAGCTTCGAGCCTCGTTCCTGACTAACCTTCATTCGCATTCTCAGGAAAAAGTCAATCACAGGACGTTTGGTCTTACTGATGACACCGGTAATCTCCGCACCAATTTGCAGGAAGAACAGCATTACGCAAATGACTACAAAAGTAACCCAGTTTGCTTCGTAAAGTGAGGCCGAGGTCTGGATAACAGCCAATACACCGAAAAATGTAGCAATTCCATAAATGATCAGTACCGTTTGACGGTGGCTGAACCCCAGTTCGCGCAGGCAATGATGCAGGTGGCCTTTATCCGGTGCGAATATTGGTTTCTTCTGCAGCTTGCGGCGTACGATAGCAAAAAAGGTATCAGACAAAGGCACCCCTATAATGAGGAGCGGTGTAATAAAAGAAACGACGGCAATTTGCTTAAATCCAAGAAGTGCAAGCAGAGCCAAGCAAAAACCTAAGAACAGTGAACCTGTATCACCCATAAAAATTTTGGCGGGGTGAAAATTAAAGAACAGAAATCCTATGATACTGCCCAGCAGCAGCAGGCACAGGAGTGCAACCATTGTATTTCCCATCAAAAAGGCCATCACTGCAATGGTGGCAATTGCGATACCGGATACCCCGGCAGCAAGCCCGTCCAACCCGTCAATCAAGTTAACGGCATTCGTGACACCCACAATCCAGAAAATAGTCAGTGGAATAGCAATCCAGCTTTCCAGCGAAGAATACGTATTATGAAAAGGAATATTTACGAAATCAACAGTAATACCAAACCCGAAGACTACTATGCAGGCAGCCGCAATCTGGCCCAGCAGCTTCACCTTTGCCGAAAGTTCGAACCGGTCATCCAAACCGCCGATCAGAACAATCATTCCGCCGCCACACAGCAGCGCTTTGATGAAGCTTACCTCCCGCGGAGTGAAGTCATAAGGAATAATTGGCAATACGGCAAGTAGGCCCAACACAAACGCCAGAAAAATACCAAGTCCGCCAAGGCGGGGCATAATCTTCGTATGCACTTTACGGGCATTCGGCACATCTGTAGCGCCAATCTTAATAGCGAATTTCTTCACCAGCGGCGTCAAGAGTAAGGCGAGTCCCATGCACACAATAAATCCGGCGATGTATATGATTAACATTTGATCAGTCGACCCCCATTTCTCTACCGCATTGAATTATACGCTGAACTAAATACAAATTCCAATTCCGTTTTTGGGCTGCTATTCTTATTTTCACGGTGAATATCCGCATTTCACTGAGCTTTTGTCACTTTATCTTTCTCACGCATCACTTTTACTGCGAATTTCGGCAGCGCAAGCATTCTTTTATAGCGTGTCGGTTCTTTAAGAAGACGATATAACCATTCCGCTCTAAGTTTCTGGAAGGCTATGGGAGCCCGTTTGGTCTTGCCCGAGATCACATCAAAGCTCCCTCCGACCCCCATCATCACCGGAATGTTCAGTCTGGATTTGTACTTGGCGATCCAAGGTTCCTGGCTGTCAGCTCCTCTGGCAACAAAGAGCAGATCCGGCTGAGCCTCCAGAATTCCAGAAATAATCTTTTCGTCGTCGTCGGGTCCAAAATAACCATCATGATATCCCGAGATTACGATCCCGGGATACTGAGTTTGTAACCGGGAAGACGTCTCCTGAATCACTTCCGGGGTAGAGCCCAGCAGATAGACCTTCCAGGTATATCTTTCGCCTTGGCGCAGCAATTCATGTAAAAGATCAAATCCGGCCACACGCTCCGCTACGGGTTCACGACAATATTCCGCAGCCCACACGACGCCTGTCCCATCAGGCACCACCAGCTCCGCCGATTTCATGATCTCCATGTAAGCGGGATTCTCCAGCGCGGTCATAACCATGATCGGATTAGCAGTAATTACCTGATGGGGTTCACGGTTGCGGACAGCTTCTGTCAAATAAGCGACTGTGGCTTTCATATCGATTTTAGACACCCTGATGCCAAAAATTGGAACTGTAGGTACCGGACTTTCTGCTTTCACTATCAATCATCCTTTGCGGTGGAAATATTCAACAATTTGCCGGGCAGGAGCCTCGGCTTCTTCTACTAATGCAGCAATTAGCGGCTCACGCTTACGTTTCCAATCATCTCCTGCTTCCAGAAGATGAAGGACTTCAGCGGCAACTTCTCCGCCGTCAAGCGAAGTCGTAGAACCGATGGGCCGACAGTCGACCCGCTCAAGAAAGTGATCAATCTTAGGATCATAGGAGATCCCCATCAGCGGCACACGCCTTCCGGCAGCATAGATGAGACTGTGCAGCCGCATCCCGATCAGCATATCGCATTCTCCTACCTCTCGCAACATCTGCCGGGGATGGAGCGCATCTTCACAGATGCTGATCCTGCCGCCCTGACGCGCAATACCTTCCTCCAGTTTCTGCATCACATAATGCGAAGCCTCATTATCTGAGGAATGATGGAAAGGCAGGAAGCGCAGATGCAGCGGAACTTGCCCACAGGCTTTTAGCAGGCCTTGCGCAATGGCATCCAATTCCTTACGGGACTGCTCCCAGTAACGCACTGATATCCCGACGGTCTTCAATGCAGTATCGCGGGTAATCTCCTCTAGGGGGTGGGAACCCTCGGGAAGAGAGAGTCCCATCACAGGATCAGGAACAACCTCAACAAGTTCCCGGTCAAGACCCATAGTCTGCAGCAGCTGGCGGGATTGCTCATCCCGCACAGATACATAGCTGCATTTGCGGAAAACGGATTTGATCAACGGATGGAAGAGCTTCCGGTTTACCGGACCAATACCCTGGGCATAAATAAAAGTCGGCTTTCTCATCCATTGAGCCAGCTTTATAATCCCCAGGTAATAGGGAATACTCTTGCTGCCCGTCACATCCTGCAGCAGGCTTCCGCCGCCGCTGATGAGACCTGCACTCTCGTAAATGGCCTGGCGTACCTCACCCAGCTTCATCCGGTGGACAGCTTTCACACCATAAGTAGCCGTTGTCCACTCCGGATCAATGGATAATACAACAGGTTCAACCGGTATACCGGCAGCTTGTGAATGCTTCTGCAGCGCATCTAGAATAGACTGCAGCACTGCCTCATCCCCGCTGTTGCGGAAACCATAATAGCCGGAGAGGATTATTTTTTGAGCAGCGGCGACCATCGTTTCCAACACCCTTCTGCAATCTGCCATACGCCAACGGCGATGAGCCCGATAATCAAACCAATTCCCAGCCCAAGTAAGCCGCGAAGCAGGGAGATCAGCACAGGAGAGTGGATATGGGCAAAGGTATCCACCATCGAAAGCTGACCGATAACCGCAATAATCATAATAAACGCAGCATTCCGGTATTTATAGGCCATGAACGCCCCCAGAATGAACAGCGGATGTGCCAACAGGAATTCTTTGTTGCGCGGCCGGATATTAACTGTATTCTCCAGGAAGGTGCGGAAAGTCATCTCCAATGGACTTACAGTACCGCTGTTCCCGGTCCGTTTTAAGTAATACCAGCCAACGATCGCCAGCACAACGGCAGCAATAACCATTATGAGTGTAATTGGAGTACGCAGAAGTTTGCCTGTCTTGTTAAAAGTGAATTCACCACGGTACAGAAGCACATACAGCGCAGTCAAGGCAATCGGCGCCAAGTGCAGCAGGCTGACACCACGGAACTGATTGAGCACAAGGCTGTACGTAATGTTGTTCAGAAGTGCAATTACAAACGGTACGGCACTAAGCGAGATCAGTGCTGTCTTCACATAAAGTACAAGACTGTGCACCAAACGCCGCTTGGGACTCATGACCGTATAGGTTAGTTTATTGGTTCGAAGCGGCGGTCCCTGTTCATTAATTTTGCGGATCGCCATTACTGTCGCCACAGTCGGGGCGCTGATAGCTACCGCAAGTGCCAATGCCTGTTCAAAAAGCTGAGGCTTTACTACAAGCAGTCCGGCACTTCCCAGCAATCCCAGTACCCAGGCAGGAAGTGTGAGCCATGGAATGAAAAAAGAGACAAGCAAAGCTACCATGGATACCGCACCAATCACAGCAACAAGTTTGAAATAACGCTGATAGGAGGAGTCTACGACTTCAAAAGCCGTGGCTTGTCCCAGGGTAAAACCGTTGTCCTCAATTTTATCAACAGCCCCCCCCGGATCGCTAAGACTCGTTATGAGGTTATCCAACGTGTCGGTCACCTGAGCTTTAGCAGTGTTTCTTGCCGGAATTGTGTTGAGATAGATCATCCGGATATTACGGTCTTTGGTTGCAAGCGCGAAACGGTCAGCAATGACTTCCGGTGCCAAGCCGGAATCTCTTTCACTGAGAGAATACAACCGTGCGACGTTATAGTCGAGCTCATAGGCGAGTTTATTAAAACCTTTTTGCTGGGCCTTAATATTCTCAATTGCAGCAATCCCCATTCCGCGTTCCTTCATAAGTTTACCAAAGGCGTCTAAACTCTTTAAGTCAGCGTCATCATTATATCCCTTGACCGACTCGCCTTCGAAAAGAATCCGCTTGACCCCGAGTTCCTCATAGCGGTCCAGCAGTTTCTGTACTGCTTCCTGGTTATACTTTAAGGAGTCCACTAGACGGGGGACAATGTTGAACCCTTTGCCATGCAGCATGTCCAGCGTCATCGGATCCGGCTGTAGCGGTTTCATTGTAGCATCTTCAATCGGAGTCTTGATGATCAGACCCTGCTGTCCGCGGAAACTCCAGTCCTCCGTTCCAATGTCAAGACCGCTGAACGCTTCACGTATCATTGCCGAGAGTGCATCACTATTATCTGCGCTCGTAAAGAGGACATATGTATAGTTCTCATTCTCCGGAATCACAGTGTCGGTAAGATTAGCGATATCAGCCGCTCCCCATAACATCAAACGGCGGGCCTTACGGTAATCCTCAAGCGTACTTTCATAAATTGCCATGCTCTGAACGCCGGCATCCTTTAAACGGTCAAGCTGGTCGGAAATATAATCCTTCGGATTAGAGCGGTAGCTGGCCACTTCAACCAGATCGCGGTAATCAAATACAAATTCAACCGTTTTGGATGATTTCTCCGTCTGCAGCCGGTCATAAACAACCGGGAGAGCAGCCAAGACACCAATTATTACGATAATCCACAACCACTTTCGCGAAGCTATATTCCATCGTTGCCATTTCTGCTGCACCAAAAGTACCTCCTCTTTCACTTTGAAGCCTAGTACCGTTTATAAAACAGTCTTCACTGCCAAGCTACATATTAATTAAAATCGCTCTAAACTCAAGCAGAAACGGATGTGCATCCGGTTAGGAGCAGTATCCGTTTCTGCGGGAAGTTAGCTATCTCGTATTATTTCCCGTCAACGCGGGCCATAACCTGCTGAGTAAGTGCAGCAACCTTATCCTTGGCATTCTGGAGCGATTCACCGCGAACCGCAAAATATACCTTGATCTTCGGCTCTGTACCGGAAGGCCGCAGGCAGAACCAGGAGCCGTCGGATAACAGATACTTCAGCACATTTTCCTTAGGCAGGCCATTCAGCCCCAGAGAGTAATCCAGAACCTCGCTTACAGAAGCACCTGCGATTTCCTGCGGAGGATTGCTGCGCCAGTCATTCATGATTCCCTGAATCTGGGCCACACCGTCTTTCCCCTTCAGTGTGCGTGATTCCAGACTTTCCAGGAAGAACCCAAACTTGCTGTACAGCTCCTGAAGTACATCATAAAGCGTCTTGCCTTGTGCTTTGTAATACGCCCCAGCTTCTGCAATCAGCATGGAAGCCAGTACGGCATCCTTGTCCCGGGCATAATTGCCGGCAAGATAACCATAACTCTCTTCGTAACCGAAGAGGTACGTGTACTCCCCGGACTGTTCGAACTGGGTCATTTTCTCCCCGATATATTTGAAGCCAGTCAGCGTATTGAATACAGTAGCGCCATAATGCTCGGCAACCGCTGCGCCCATTTCACTCGTCACAATTGTCTTGACAACAGCACCGTTTTTCGGCAGCTTGCCTTGTTCCTGCAAACGGCTCAGGTAGTAATGGATCATCAGGGCACCGGACTGGTTACCAGATAAAACAACGAAGTTCCCTTCATTATCCCGTACGACGGCCCCCATCCGGTCTGCATCAGGGTCGGTACCGATCAGCAGGTCGGCATTCAATTCTTCGCCAAGTTTTATAGCCAGGGTAAAGGCTTCCCGCTCCTCGGGATTCGGTGATTTCACCGTCGAGAACTCAGAATCCGGCTGCTCCTGCTCCGGCACCACATGGACCTGCGTAAAGCCGATCTTCTTCAGTACACTGCGGACCGGCAAATTGCCCGTTCCATGCAGCGGAGTGTACACAATCTTGAAATCTTTGCCAAGAGTAGAAGCGATCTCTTCACGGGCAACACTCACAGCAGCTACTGTATCTGTAAAAGCTTCGTCTTCTTTCTCTCCCAGCCAATGCAGCAAGCCTTGACTTTCTGCATCTTCACGGGAAATCCGCTTTACGCCATTGAAGGAATCAACCTCCAATATGGAGGAAATGACTTTCTCCGCCTCGTCCGGCACCAGCTGTCCACCTTCAGCATTATAAACTTTATAGCCGTTGTATTCCGGCGGGTTATGGCTTGCCGTGATAACAACGCCACCTGATGCCTTCAAATGACGGACAGTAAAGGAAAGCTGCGGCGTCGAACGCAGGGATGGAAATAAATGCGCCTCAATACCGTTGCCGGCCAGCACAAGGGCTGCCTCCAGCGTAAATTCGGGTGAGAAGCGACGGGAGTCATGCGCGATGACTACGGAAGGTCTGCCTTCTCCAGTATGCTGCTCCAGTATATAATTAGCGAAACCTTGAGTGGCCCGGCCTACTGTATATCGGTTGATCCGGTTGCTGCCTGCGCCGATAACCCCGCGCAATCCGCCTGTACCAAACTCCAAATCTCTATAAAAGCGTTCTTCCAGTTCCTGTTTTTCATTCGCAAGAAGGTTCAGTTCTGCCTTCGTATTCTCATCCACAGAAGGGTCCTGAAGCCAACGTGTCAATGTTTCTAGCGCTTTCGGGCTTAATTCAGTCATATGAATCTCTCCTTATCCATATTATGATATATGATTGTATAACAGGTGCTAGCTGAGCGCGAACATAATTTCGCCAGAGGCTACAATCTTGCCCTCCACCTTCGCGGTGGCTTGGCCTTTTCCGATGCTGCCTTTAAGCCGGGTAATCTCCACCTCAAGCGTTAGCGTATCTCCCGGTACTACCTGGCCACGGAAACGGAAACCGTCCAGTCCGGCCAGAAAACCGATCTTGCCCCGGTTGGCTTCAAGTCCCAGAATAGCTACAGCGCCTACCTGTGCAAGAGCTTCTGTAATTAGAACGCCGGGCATTACCGGATAACCCGGAAAGTGACCGGTGAAGAACGGTTCATTTACCGTCACATTTTTGATGCCGACAGCCCGTTTGCCCATTTCTATTTCTGTAATTTTGTCCACCAGCAGAAATGGAGGCCGATGGGGTATTATTTCTTGAATTTGATTGATATCCAGCATTGTCGCAAAGCTCCTTTCGGATGTAACTGCGTGTTTAAACAATCCGCTGGGCAGTACTTTGATTTTATTATTTTACAAAGTCTGCATAAATATTGGCGGCTTCGGTAAAAACTATAATTATCCTTCACCACCTGCAGCAGTGGAGGTTAAGATAAGGGGCTTTCTCCACCGCACGCGGCAGCATGGCGGAGAGGGCCCTTTTTGGCGTTCCTTGGTCCCCAATCATTATACATTTTCCAGTATAAAAAAGAAAACTCCCTTAGACAACCAGGGAGCTTTAAAACACCTCATATTTAAGGTGCGAACACCAAATCATATACATGCTTCCAGGTACTCCACAGAAGCACGTCACTGAATTCCTTTTTGCCTAGAACGACGTAACCGACCACAAGACCACTCGCAAGCGCAGCTACAAGCAGCAAGGGAATCATAATCCACTGGATAATGGCCCATGTGGATACTCTCCGCTTCTTCACCGGCTGCCGTTGATCTTTTTCCGGTTTCCTATTGTCCTGACGACTCATTCCTTCACCTACCCGCGCATAGAATTGGCCAGGCCAAGCATCTGGTCACTGGAGGAGAGTGCCCGTGAGACAAGCTGATAGGTGCGCTGAATCTGCATCATTTCCGTTATTTCCTTGCTGAGGTCAACGTTGGACTGTTCCAGATATCCGGAACGCACTCCTACTGCTGAGGCTTCACCCGGTGCTCTTTGGAGGAAGGCTTGCTGCGCTGTGACTCCGTCAGCAAGCACGTAAAAATTACCGTCGACTGCCTGCATCGCACTCTTGCTTAGCGGTTCTACAATCATAATTGTACCCGCTACCCGGGTCGGCGCATTCTCGCTGGTCTTCGTGAGCACCCGGCCGCTCTCATCAATAGCGGCACTTACATTCGCAGGTACTGTTAAAGGGTTGCCGTCTGTATTCAATACAGGATTGCCTGTATTATCTACCAACATCATATTATCGGGGTTGGAGGCATCCGGTGTAAAATGAAAATCCCCTTGACGTGTATAAGCGGTAGCTCCATTCACCTGAACCCCAAATAACCCGTTACCTTGCAGCGCCAGATCCGTCGGATTCCCTGTTTCTTGAAGCGGACCCTCTTCCCAGTTGGTCTTAACCCCAGGCACACGGACCCCAAAGCCGATATTGAAGCCAAGCGGCATGCTGCGGCCAGGCTGATCGTAGTCTTTGGACTGTTGCTGAACACGGGTCAGAACGTCCTCAAACGAACCTTCTTTGCTCTTATAGCCATTGGTACTCATATTAGCAAAGTTATCCGCGATAATATCCAGACGCTGCTGAAGGCTGGACATCGAGACAGAAGCGCTGATTGCCGAATTGTTCATGGATTAATCCCCCTCTATACTCTACCGACTTCATTGACGGTCTTCTGCAGACTGGTATCGTAGAATTGAATGACTTTCTGGTTCGCCTCATACGCCCGGTATGCAGCATTCATATCCACGGTTACCTGGGTAGGGTCCACATTGGAATTCTCCAAATATCCCTGGCGCACCTGCAGGTTATCTCCTGCGTTAGCATAGCGGATTTCCGCAGCCTCAATATCATCGGCATGGAAGACACCGTTACCGTCGCGCACTAGTTCCTGCGGTCTCGTGATTACACTGACACCAATTTTGGTTCCGGAAGGAAGCCCTGTAGCCGTATTGATCAGATTGCCCTGCCCGTCCACTTTAAGATTATCCTGCGGGCCTGTCAAGACCAGCGGGTTGCCGTTAGCATCCAGAACATTAAATCCTCCGGCGCTGAGCACCTGTCCGGTTGCGCTAACGCTGAAGCTTCCGTTGCGTGTATATAAATTATTGCCTTCGTTATCTTGAACGGTAAAAAATGCCTGCGGCCGGTAGATAACCTCGCCTTCAGGAGTTACATATTTGCCCGACCCGTCAAAAGCTATGTTGTCTCCGGTAGCAGGGTCCGCGACCTGTAAGTCAGTAGATAAGGCAAAGTCAATCGACTTTCCGCTTTCAATCAGATCGCCCTGCAAATATTGGGAAACAGATTGTTCTGCAAAAACCCCTGTGTTGAGGCGGCCTACCGGCTTCGTGGTGCCGCCACTCATGGCTGAAATCAATACATCGGGAAAGGCATGGCTGACACTATCGACCTGCTTGTACCCCGTTGTATTCAGATTGGCAATGTTTTGCGTCGCCGTATCATGTCTGCGCTGCTGCGTGACCATCCCGGCAGCGGCCGTATATAATCCTCTAATCATGAGGGCAATTCCCCTTCCTGAATCTGCTATTATCCTTTATTATCGGCAGCTTAGAACTTTTTCTTAACGACCTTGTCCAAATGATCCAACATAATCCCCGTTCCCTTGACCACACAGTGCATCGGATCTTCAGCTACCCAGACAGGAACATGCAGCTGCTCCGAAAGCAGCTCGTCCAGCCCGTTAAGCAGTGCGCCGCCGCCGGTCAGTACAACCCCGCGGTCGATAATGTCGGCCGACAGCTCCGGCGGTGTACGCTCGAGCACTGATTTTGCCGCAGCGACAATAGAGGAAACCGGATCCCATAATGCTTCTTTAACCTCACCGGAGTTAATGGTCAGTGTTTGTGGAAGTCCGCTGACCATATCCCGGCCGCGAATATCCATTTCCGCCTGCATGCCGCCCGGCCGGACTGTTCCGATAGTGACTTTAATATCCTCAGCCGTGCGCTCACCGATGAGCAGTTTATATTTCTGTTTGATATATTTTAAAATGGCATCGTCGAACTTGTCCCCTGCAATTTTAATGGAGGAGGCGGTAACGACGTCGCCCATGGACAGGACAGCTACATCCGTCGTTCCGCCGCCGATATCGACGACCATATTTCCGCTTGGTTGATAAATATCCATACCCGCTCCAATTGCCGCGGCCTTGGGTTCTTCTTCCATATAAACATCCTTGGCCCCGCTGCGTTCCGCCGCTTCACGGATCGATTTCTGCTCAACTGATGTAATATTCGTGGGGGCACAGATCAAAATGCGGGGCTTAGCGTACCAAGTACGGCCACCAACGCGGTCGATGAAATATTTCAGCATCATTTCCGTAACGGCAAAGTCAGCAATAACGCCGTCCCTAAGAGGACGAATGGTTGTAATGTTGCCTGGTGTCCGTCCTACCATGCGACGCGCCTGTTCACCTACCGCAAGGACTTTCTTCGTATCACTTTCAAGTGTGACCACGGAGGGTTCATCCAGAACGACTCCCCTCCCTTTAACATGAATGAGCACATTGGCCGTGCCGAGATCGATTCCGATATCCTTGCTAAGCATAATGAAAGAGCCCCCAAAGTGTTATTTTAAATGAGATTAGTTAGTGAGTACCAAATTTAAAAATACCATACTTTAGGGGATATACACAATGTAGTAAACCTGAATTATTGCTTAAAATTCCGAAAATATCATGGCTTTGCGGCTACGGCAACCTCACGTTTTTTACCAGTCGTTTTTTTATATTTAATTTTTGTGGCTTCTCCCCCCCGCAAATGACGGATTGATTTGTGATATTCGAGAATGTGCTTCACCTGATCGGCCAAATCAGGGTTGATCTCCGGCAAACGCTCGGTTAAGTCTTTATGCACCGTGCTTTTTGAAACGCCAAATTCCTTGGCAATGGTCCGGACTGTATGCCTGGTTTCCACGATGCAGCGTCCGATTTTGATCGTACGTTCTTTGATGTAATCGTGCACGCTCCCGCCTCCCAACTGTGGATAGTTTGGTACATTATATGAGGGGCGGGCCTATATATTCGCGCTTTCAGGGGATGACAAGCCCTGGAAGGCTCATTTTATTTCCTGGACAACCGTAAGAAGGGCCCATTTCGGCGGAAAACAGCTTACTTCTGTCCTGCTATGCTCCGCAGAACACAGCAACAAAAAAACAGGAGGCATCCGCCTCCTGTCTAAAAGTTATGCTTAACGCTGCGGCAGCAGATCCGAAGGATTGACTACCTTGCCATCCTCGTACACTTCAAAGTGCACATGATTGCCAAGATTTTTCTCAATTTCACTGCGTCCGGCCGTTGCCAGCGTGTCGCCTTGCTTCACTTCATCGCCTTGCTTCACTTTGGTGTCGCCGAGGCTCTGATATACCGTCTTCAGATTGTTCGGATGGGTAATCTCTACAACCTTGCCGAACACTGCAACATCTTCAACCCGTGTTACTTCACCGCTAAGCGCTGCCTTGACATCAAACGTCTTGTTGTCCTCACGTGCGATGTCGATTCCGACATTCGGCACGAAGGTGTCATTGTACTGCACCATAGCCGCTACATGATTCTCTTCCGTCCCATTCTCATCATAGAACGGTTTTACCACTTCCACTTCTCCAGGACTGGCTACAGGCCAGGTCAGAGTTTCTGCAGAAGCGACAACTTCCAAAGCCTCAGGGTCGTTTGCTGCACCGGCTTCTTTGCTGGGTTTAGCGGCATCCTGTGAAACGACTGCGTTGGTGTCGGAGTTCAGCGGCTTCTGGCCGGCATCCTGATAGACCCACACCAAGGTTAGTATAATAGCCGCTGCCGCCGTGTAGACTGCCGGGAATACCCACCGTTTGGAGAACAGCCTGTTCCATGAAGAAGGCTTAGCGCCTGAATCTCCCTGCTTGTTTTTGAGAGATTCATCATGGGTTGATTTGTTTTTTTCTTGTTCATTCATATGTTTATCACCTCAGTAACCAGTGTTACCGGGCGCTTCGCTTTTATACGTATCTTTCAAGTTATTTTTTCAGAAGAGTTGAGACTTGAACAAAAGAGATACCGCTGTAATAGTGTTTGAGAATTTGTGTCGCTGTGCTGCCTTCCTTAGCCATGCCGTTTGCCCCCCACTGGCTCATGCCGACTCCGTGTCCATTCCCGTAAGTTGTGATTATATACTCGCTGCCCTTTCGCTTCCAGGTAAACTGGCTGGAGCGCAGCCCCAGCTTCTCGCGCACCTCCCGTCCGGTAAATACGGTTCCTCCAATCGATATCTCCTTGACCCGGTGTCCCGCAGTCAGAGACAGTACTTTCACAGGCATCTGTGCAGAAGAAGAGGAGACCGGCTTCGCCCCTCCGGAAGCTGCAAGATCCTTGGAAGCAGGCAAAGCTTTGCCGCTTAACCCCAGCTTGCCTATCAGCTCTGAAATACTAAAGGTATAGGTTGCCGCGAGATTCGGTGTAATCTCCTGCTCCCAGGGGCTGGCTACACTGCGCAAATAAGGCACGGCGGCATTCCAGTAGTCTTCCGAATTTTCCGTATAGCCTCCACTCGAGGCAAAAAAGGAGGCGGTGATCGGCTGCCCCTTATAGGTCATAATGACGCCGCGCGTTTCGCGCACCGCTCGGCGGAGTTTGGCCAGCCCGGCGCTTTTGCCGCCGCGCACCCAATCCCGTTCCAGCGCCGCCTGCGAGACGTAAGCCTGATGGCTTACCGTATCGGTCACATCCGCGCCCGGAACGGGCACGCCACTGCTGTCGCCGGCCACTAGGCGGCGCATAATGAACGTGCGGGCGGCCACGGCCTGCGCTTTGAGCGCTTCGAGCTCAAAGTCCGCCGGCATCTCGGCCGCCAGCACGCCGCTGACGTACTCCTCCAGCGGCAGGGTCTCTATTTGTCCGCTCTGCGACAAATAGACATGCACTTCCGGTTGCGGGGCCTCCACCGCAGCCGCCTCAGGCGCCACAGGCCGGTCCGTGGCCTGTGGCACGGCCTTGGGCACCGGATGCGGATGCCCGCCTCCGCGCAGCGGGACAATCGCCAGCGGCAGCAGCAGCGCCGCCAGCAGCGGCGCTGCGAGCCAGGCGGCCGGGGCCAGCCGCTGGATACGGGGTGCTCCGCGCCGGGTGCGTGCGTAACGGCGTTTGAATTTGCGCCGCAGGTAGTGGAAATCTTTCATCTCTATGGCTCCTTCCGTAAGTCACCGGTGATTCTTATAGATATGAGTTTTCCACAACTGCTAGAACGCTATTCTGAGAGTAAGAGAATCAAATTGCCGTGAAGTTAGCAAAATTCTCAATCGGCACAAAAAAGACCGCACCGCAAATGCGGAGCAGCCTATTTCATTTATATTATTTACGATTATACCCAGGTTGGCTGAATCTGAAAGCGCGGCTTCAGCTCATCGCTTTTGTACGATTCGCTTTTGGTAGCTTCCGGTTTAACAATTTCTTCTTTGGATGCCGCTACAGCCGGCTCTTCCATGGAAATCCGCCAAATGTCTGCACCAAGTCCCGACAGCTTCTCAGCCAGATTCACATACCCGCGGTCAATGTGATGCGTACCGCTCACTTCCGTAGTCCCTTCGGCAACAAGTCCCGCCAAAATAAGTGCAGCGCCTGCACGCAGGTCCGTAGCGCACACTTTGGCGCCGACAAGCTGAGCATTGCCGGTCACAATCGCCGAACGGCCCTCAATCTTGATCTCGGCGTTCATGTTGTGGAATTCATCCACATGCATAAACCGGTTCTCGAAAACGGTCTCCGTTACGACACTTGTACCTACGGAGCGAAGCAGCAGCGCCATCATTTGCGACTGCATATCGGTAGGGAAACCCGGATACGGCAATGTCTTCAGATCAACAGCCTTCAGTGGCTTGTCGCTGATAACGCGCACGCCATTCTCATCAGGAATGATCGTAACGCCCATTTCCTCCATCTTGGCAATTACAGGTCCGAGATGATCCGCAATCGCACCTTCAACGTATACATCCCCGCCTGTAATCGCAGCAGCTGCCATGTAGGTACCCGCTTCAATCCGGTCAGGAATCACATGATGTTTTACACCGTGAAGCCGTTCTACGCCCTCAATACGAATGACGCCGGTCCCAGCTCCACGTACAATACCGCCCATTCCGTTGAGGTAGTTGGCCAAGTCGACAATTTCCGGCTCTTTCGCGGCATTCTCAATCACAGTCACGCCTTCGGCGAGTGCTGCGGCCATCATTATATTTTCAGTCGCGCCAACGCTGGCCACATCCAGATACACCTTGGCTCCACGCAGTCGACCGTTTGATTTCGCTTCAATGTAGCCTTGGCCCAAGCTAATCTCGGCACCAAGCGCTTCAAATCCCTTCAGATGCTGGTCAATCGGCCTTGTACCGATGGCACAGCCGCCGGGCAGAGAAATGCGTGTATGACCCATACGGGACAATAAAGGGCCCATCACCAAAAAAGAAGCCCGCATTTTCCGCACCCATTCATAAGGCGCTTCACAGGAAGTGATGCTTCTAGCATCAACCTCGATGATATCGTTCTGGTATGTAACACCTGCACCCAGAGATTCCAGCACTTTGCTGATGGTCATTACATCGTCTAGCGGAGGTGCGTCCACAATGACGCTGACTCCTTCTTCTGCCAATAGAGAGGCGGCTATGATCGGTAGTACGGAATTTTTTGCGCCGCTTACTTTCACGCTCCCGGTCAATCTGTTGCCACCGCGGACGATAAATTTGCTCATTTCGGTTTCCCTCCGCGTCCATATTTCTGAAATAATTTTGAATTTAAGATTCATTTGTTAAATATCGGATATTCCGTCTGTGCGCCCGATGTGCGGGCACGTTCCTTAAACTTCAGTGTTGACATAATAAAACCTTATTATTCGACACCTTTTTCGCATCCATAGACCTATACAGATATAACCAAACTCACTTGCATTAAAACACATTGCGGAGCAGCCCGCTCCAGCCCAGGTAATCCAGCAGAAACCCAGCCACGAAATGACCGAGGACGATAGCCAGCAACAGATGGAGCAGTCTTCCTTGAGGGCTCTTGGGATATCTTATGACCAAATCAAGCTTAAGGTTCTGAAGTGCCCACCAAGATAATACGACACAGAGCAAAGAAACGATCATTGAAACCAAACCGCTGGTACCGATCGCGCTGGATAAATCATCGTAGATCATTTGTTCCATGTTACCTCCCGTGTAAATGTTACTTAGAAATCGACTCTTATATCATACTTGCGCAGATGAAAAGAATCCAGTACTTTTACGAATTTTTAAACATTTCGCCCATTAAGCCCCAGGTTCATGACAATATGTTCATTTTTTACAGGCTTTTTATTCCAAAAAAAATGCAGCCAAGCTATAGGCTTGACTGCATTTCGTGCTACTGTTGTCCTTTTCCGGTGGACACTTTAATCCGTGTAACGGCGCGTTGCAGCGCCAGCTCCGCACGGCGGTGATCAATCTCATCCTGTTTGCTGCGGGTCTGAAGACGGCGTTGTGCCCGTTCTTTAGCCGCTTCGGCGCGTTCAACATCGATATCCTTAGGCAGCTCGGCACTTTCAGCCAGAACTGTCACCTTGTCTTTATGCACTTCTACGAACCCGCCATGAACGGCGATAGTGACGGAAACACCGTCCGATTTTACAGTGAGCGGAGCAACCTGAAGTGGAGTCACAAGCGGAATGTGTCCCGGCAAAATGCCCAGCTCGCCATTGACTCCCCGTACTGTCAGGCTGTTAACCTGTTTGGAGTAGACAAGACGCTCCGGCGTGACAATTTCCAACAAAAAGGTATTCACTTCCATTCCTCCTCAAAGCTTTACCCAGTAAAGCTCGCATCGAAAGCATGATCTAAAGCTCAAAATTACATGGATTTCGCTTTTTCGACCGCTTCTTCAATCGTACCTACAAACAGGAAAGCTGCCTCCGGAAGATCATCGTGCTTGCCTTCCAGAATCTCTTTGAAACTGCGCACAGTTTCTTTGATCGGTACATATTTGCCTTTAAAGCCGGTAAACTGCTCTGCCACATGGAAAGGCTGGGACAGGAAGCGTTCAACTTTACGGGCACGGGCTACAATAACCTTGTCTTCTTCACTCAGCTCATCCATACCCAGGATGGCGATGATGTCCTGAAGCTCGGTGTAGCGCTGCAGCAATTGCTTAACGCCTTGTGCGACGTTGTAATGCTCTTCGCCGACAATTTCGGGAGCCAGCATACGCGAACTGGAAGCCAGTGGATCCACCGCAGGGAAAATCCCCTTCTCGGAGATTTTACGCTCCAGGTTGGTCGTTGCATCCAAGTGGGCAAATGCCGTTGCCGGAGCCGGGTCAGTGTAATCGTCCGCCGGTACGTAGATCGCTTGAATGGAGGTAACGGAGCCTTTTTTGGTGGAAGTGATGCGCTCCTGCAATTGGCCCATTTCTGTTGCCAGCGTTGGCTGGTAACCTACCGCTGAAGGCATACGGCCGAGCAGGGCCGATACTTCGGAACCTGCTTGGGTAAAGCGGAATATATTATCGATAAAGAGCAGCGTATCACGGCCTTCCACATCACGGAAATACTCCGCCATGGTCAGACCGGTCAAGGCTACACGAAGGCGTGCGCCCGGCGGCTCATTCATTTGTCCAAACACCATGGCCGTCTTCTTGATAACGCCAGAGTCGGTCATTTCATGATAAAGGTCATTACCTTCACGGGTCCGTTCACCAACACCGGCGAATACGGAAATACCGCCGTGCTCTTGAGCGATGTTGTTGATCAGTTCCTGGATAGTTACCGTTTTACCTACACCGGCACCGCCGAAGAGGCCGATTTTACCGCCTTTGGCGTATGGGGCCAGCAGGTCGATAACCTTAATCCCGGTTTCCAGAATTTCCGCTTGGGTCGACAGTTCATCATAAGTCGGGGCAAGACGGTGAATCGGATTCTTCTCTGCGACAACCTCAGCACCGTTATCAATAGGGTTGCCAAGTACATTAAATACCCGGCCGAGTGTAGCTGCGCCAACGGGAACCGAAATCGGTCCACCCTGGTCAATTGCGTCCAATCCGCGAACCAGACCATCCGTGGACGACATGGCGATACAACGGACGAGATTGTCACCCAGGTGATTGGAAACTTCAAGCGTCAGATCAATAATGCGGCCGTTCTCCAAGCTGGTTTCAATCTTGATAGCGTTGAAAATCTTGGGCAACTGGCCGCGTTCGAATTCAATATCAACAACCGGACCCATAATGCTTACAACGCGTCCTTTGTTCATCTTCATTTCCCTCCTCGAAAGCTGTTACATTGAGAAGAAACGGCAGTGCTGTCTTCAGGAGTCTATGCCCCTGAAGCGAGCGGTACGTTGTATCGCTCTACGGCACCCGTTTCTTATAGATCAAGACTGCGCATTTGCTCCGGCAACGATCTCAGTAATTTCCTGCGTAATCGCCGCCTGACGGGCACGGTTGTACGTAAGTCTGAGGTCTCCGATCATTTTCGACGCGTTCTTAGTGGCACTGCCCATCGCTGTCATCTTCGCACCCAGCTCACTGGCTTTGCCGTCCAGAATTGCGCTATAAATCAAAGTTTCGGCATATTTTGGAAGCAGCACTTGCAGTACGCCTTCCGGTGAAGGTTCGTATTCATAGGCTGCACTTGCGCCTGTGTGCTCCTCACCCACTGCATCCATGGGGAGCAGACGGTCGACAGTTGGCACTTGGCTGATGGCATTCACAAACCGGTTATAGCAGATATAAAGCTCATCATATACACCTGTCTCAAACTGCTGAACCGCCGAGTAGGCGATCGATTTAATATCAGAGAATTTCGGTGTATCGGACAGCTCGGTAACTTCCTCTACAATCGGGTATTCACGGCGCCGCAAGAAATCACGGCCCTTACGGCCGATGACAAAGAGCGCATATTCGTCCTTGGAACTATGCCGCTCTGCCAGAAGCATCGTTACTTTACGCAGGATATTGGCATTGTATCCACCCGCGAGACCTCTATCGGAAGTAACAATAATATAGGCGGTCTTCTTCACGGGACGGCTGACCAGCATCGGATGCTGCAAGTCCTGTGTACCGGCAGCAATACTCGATACGACCTCTTTCAGCTTCTGTGAGTACGGACGGGCAGCTTCCGCTTTCTCCTGCGCTTTGCGCAGCTTGGAGGCGGCTACCATCTCCATTGCTTTAGTGATCTGTCTGGTGTTTTGAACGCTCTTGATTTGACGTTTAATATCACGCATACTTCTTGCCATGATTTCACCACCTTAAAGCTTTGACGAAGTCAAAGCTGACCTCGTAAGCATAAACTGAGCTTTGAAGAAGTCAAAGCTAACTTCGCAAGCATATATCAGAGCTCCGGCAGAGCCAAAGCCCGTTTCAAAGCATGGGTAGACAGTTATTTGCGATTAGCTGGTCGCGAAGCCTCTTTTGAACTTCTCGATCGCTTCTTTCAGTGCTGTCTCGTTGTCTGCCGTCAAATCCTTTGTATCAGTGATGGATTTGATAATGCCGGCAGCGCTGCTGTCGATGAACGCCAGGAATTCCTTCTCGAAGCGTTTTACGTCTTTGACAGGAATATCATCCAGGTGGCCTTTAACAGCGGTATACAAGCTGAGCACCTGATGTTCAACAGACAACGGCTGGTTTACGCCCTGTTTCAGAATCTCCATCATACGGGCACCGCGGTTCAGACGGGCTTGCGTAGACTTATCGAGATCGGAGCCAAACTGGGAGAATGCCTGGAGTTCGCGGTATTGGGCCAGATCCAGACGGAGTGAGCCGGCAACCTTCTTCATAGCTTTGATCTGCGCTGATCCCCCTACACGGGATACAGAGATACCGACGTTGATTGCCGGACGCTGACCGGAGTTGAACAGGTCGGATTCAAGGAAGATCTGGCCGTCTGTAATCGAAATTACATTCGTAGGAATGTAGGCCGAAACGTCAGAGGCTTGGGTTTCAATGAAAGGCAGTGCGGTTAATGAACCACCACCCAGCTCATCGCTGAGCTTAGCCGCACGTTCCAAAAGACGGGAGTGCAGATAGAAAACGTCACCCGGGAATGCTTCGCGGCCTGGTGGACGACGGAGCAGCAGGGACAGTTCGCGGTAAGCGGAGGCTTGCTTCGAAAGGTCATCATAAATGACAAGGACATGCTCGCCTTTGTACATGAAGTACTCGCCCATTGCACAACCTGAGTATGGAGCGATATAAAGCAGTGGGGACGGCTCGGAGGCCGACGCGGTTACAATAATTGTATACTCCAAAGCACCATGGCGGCGGAGTGTTTCTACAACCTGCGCCACTGTGGATTGTTTTTGACCAATGGCAACATAGATACATTTCATGCCGTTGCCCTTTTGGTTGATGATCGCATCAATTGCGATAGCTGTTTTACCAGTTTGACGGTCACCAATGATAAGCTCGCGTTGTCCGCGGCCAATCGGCACCATCGCGTCAATCGCTTTAAGACCGGTCTGCATCGGCTCATGAACCGATTTACGGTCGATAACACCCGGTGCATTGTTCTCTACCGGACGGAATTCCGTCGTATCAATCGGACCTTTGCCGTCCAGCGGCTGGCCGAGGGCATTCACTACACGTCCCAGCAGGGCTTCGCCCACCGGTACCTGCATAATTTGTCCCGTGCGTTTAACTTGATCGCCTTCACGAATCTCCGTATACTCACCCAGAATAACAACACCGACGTTGCTTTCTTCCAGATTGAGCGCCATGCCCACTACTCCGTTGGAGAACTCCAGCAACTCGCCTGCCATTGCGTTTTCCAGACCGTAGACACGGGCGATACCGTCTCCGACTTGAATGACGGTGCCAATTTCGGCCACTTCGATATCGGCTTTATATTGCTCAATTTGACTTTTGATCAAAGTGCTGATCTCTTCAGGTCTGATGCCCAATATCCTCACCCCTATCTTCTATGCTTATCGTTAAAAGATTTCTCGAGACGCTCCAGTTTGCCGGACAAACTGCCGTCATACAGCGTATCGCCGATTACGACCTTAAGTCCGCCCAGCAGGCTCTTATCCACGAGATTCGTAACACGAATCTTGCGTTTAGTAAGCTCGCTGAATTCTGCGGCCACAGTATCCTGCTCTTCTTGACTAAGCGCATAAGCAGAGTACACTGTAGCATCGCCGATACCGAGGGCGTCTCCTTCAATTTTGATGTATGTTTCCAGCAGCTCAGCAAAAATATCGGTTCTGCCCCGCTCAACCAGCAATTCCACCATGTTCATCACCGTTGGAGAGAGCTTATCCTGAAATGCTGTGCGAAGCACCTTCAGCTTGTCGGACTTGGAGATGCGCGGTGCATGAATGAACCGTTTCACCTCTTGATCGAGATGCAGTACCTCGACTACTGTCTTCAGCTGTTCTTCCACTTCAAGCGTAATGCCTTTCTCCACCGCTGCACCGTACAATGCTCTGGCGTAGCGCCCAGCAACTACCGTATCGCGGCTCATGAGCGGCCTCCTACCTCTTTGAGGTATTGATCGACAAGCTGTTCCTGCTCGCCGTCAGCCTTGACTTCTTTTTCAAGCAGCTTGGAAGCAATGCGGACCGAAGCCGTTCCAAGCTCGCTGCGCAGGGCTTCCACAGCCTTGTTCTTTTCGTTGGAAATATCGCGGACAGCCTCGTCCTTAAGACGTGCAGCCTCAGCTTTAGCTTGATCCATAAGCCGGTCTGCCTGATTGCTGCTTGTGGCCTGGGATTGTTGAATGATCTGTTGTGCCTCTTGACGCGCCTGCTGCAGAGCCTGCTTCTGTTCTTCTACATAAGCGACCGCCTGCTCTCTGGTCTTAGCTGCTTCATCCATCTGCTGCATCACCAGTTCACGGCGTTTCTCCATAACTGCGAATAATTTGCTGAATGCAAATTTGCTGAGCAGGAAGTAGAGAATTACAAATGCGGCAATTGAAAAAACTATATTCGTCCAAACTATAGTCACTGTGGTCACTCCTTTCCGTTACCGCGGTGTGCGGACATATACAAAAGTAAGGCGCGGATGGCACTTGCCCTCCCCGCCAAACCGTAAGAACGGTTTATTAAGTAAACATGATCAGGAATGCAATAACTGTTGCGGCGAGCGGAATTACTTCGACGATACCTACACCGATAAACATTGTTGTCTGCAGTGCGTTACGTGCTTCCGGTTGACGAGCGATGGATTCTACCGTTTTGCTGACGATCATACCGTTACCAAGACCTGCACCGAGTGCGCCCAAACCAACCGCGATTGCTGCTGCCAAAAATTCCATTTGTAAATATCCTCCTTTAATTTTGAATCATTTAGTAGTTGTTTAATGATATAAAAATCTCCCGCGAAGAGTATTCCGGCGGCTGCCGCTTTCCTCACGGCAGTTCATTAATGTGCTTCTTCCTCGTGGATCGTCATCTGCGCGATGTACACCATCGTCAGAATCGTAAAGATAAATGCCTGAAGCGCTCCTACAAAGATACTGAAGCCTTGCCAGATTGCCAAGAATGGAATACTGAGGAATCCCAGCTTCAGAATAACCGTGATCAAAACCTCGCCGGCAAAAATGTTGGCAAATAGACGGATGGCAAGCGCCACCGGCTTCGCCAGGTTCTCAATAATGTTCAGCGGCAAGAAAATTGGAAACGGCTCAATGTAGTGTTTGAAATAATGTTTACCATTCAGCTTAACGCCGAGGTAGTTCATCAATACAAACACGATGATCGCCAGCCCTGCGGTGACATTGATATCGGCAGTCGGCGATTTATACCACAAGATCTCCGCATGCTCGCCATGCGCCAAGTTTTTGGTCGCTTCGATTACATGTCCGAAGATGTACACCGGTTTATCAGCTTCAGTGATGAAGGAAAACGGCAGACCCAGGAGATTGGAGACAAAGATAAACAATATCAGCGTCAATCCCAGTGAAATGTAAGGTTTCCCTTTCTTCAGGTCCATGGCACTGCTGATGACTCCCTGTACAAATTCCACCACCCACTCCATAAAGTTCTGAAGTTTGGACGGATTCTCAACGGACAGGTTGCGGACAGACATCATTACCAATATGAACACTACCAGCGAACTGATTAAAAGCATCAGAACAGCGGATAAATCAATCGGTATTCCGCCGAAATAGATTAATGGCATTTCATGCATAGTATCATCCCCCTTTCTCTTTAATCTGGCTACAACTTATTCCTAATACCTAAATATATCCCCACAGGAATAGAGAGAAGCTGGGGAATGAACAGGCCGGCAATGGTTGCCTCCAGCGAGAAATGCTCGATCTTGACCGAGAACATGGTGACCAGAATCGCAAAACAGATCCGTGTAAGAAAACCAAGGCTGAATGCCTTCCCCTCGTGGTTTGCAGCCGACTTTGTTACCCGCCTTACTTTGGCGGCAAGATAACGAAAGTTGACCAATCCCGCTAACAAACCAAGCGTCATTCCCAGTGTCACGGTACGGGTCTCATGATGAAGTGCCCATCCCATTAACAATCCGGCCATCACAACGAGAGTAATCCTTGTAACGGAATTGATCATGGGAGTCATATTATCCATTTTGCTCCCCCAGAAATTTTTTGATTAGCAGGACGACGTTAACGATCCCGAGAAGCATCCCGGTGATTGTACCGATGGCCAGCCAGGATGTGGGGCCGTCCATCTGGTTCTGCAGCCATCTTGCCGCAAAAAAACCTATAATAATGTAAGCGGCAAGCAAAGTGCCTGCACTTCCGATGACTAAAGCGGTCCGTCCCAGTCCGGCTTCGTCCTTTTGTTCCTTCATAGGCTACAATCCCAACTAATTTTACTGAATATCCAGACTCTTTGTCAATTCATTGAAAATTGCTCAAAAGCGCTTGAAAACATGAAAATAATCACAGCAAAGCCTACCAAAACCATATAAACCGTACAGTTTCACTGTATGCTGTTTTTATTCACTTTAGTATATTAGTCGTTGTGCCTTTAATTATTAGTTGTGAACATTCTGTGAAATTCCTCAGGACGTTCTTCAACGGCTCCAAAATGGTGCAAAATCGCATTGACAATTCTCTCGGAGGCTTTGCCGTCTCCATACGGGTTGGCGGCCCGGCTCATCGACTGATACAGATTCTGATCGGTCAAAAGAGCATATGTCCGTTGATACACCTTCTCCTCGTCCGTTCCCACAAGCTCCAATGTTCCGGCTTCGATCCCTTCCGGGCGCTCGGTTGTATCACGCAGCACAAGCACAGGAACTCCAAAGGAGGGAGCTTCCTCCTGCAGGCCGCCGGAGTCGGTCAAAATCAGGTGGGTATGCGGATAAAAATTATGCAGATCAACGACATCCAGCGGATCAATCAGCTTAATTCTCGGGTGTCCGCCCAGTATCTCATGCGCCGGTTCCTTGACTGCCGGACTCGGATGCACGGGATAAACAATGGCTACATCTTCAAATTCATCAGCGATTCTTTTGACAGCACGGAAAATATGACGGTGCGGTTCGCCTTGAGATTCTCTGCGGTGCGCCGTCATTAAAATTAGTCTTTTTCCTGAAGCAAAATCCAGTACAGGATGCCGGTAGTCCGGCTGTACGGTATATTGAAACACATCGGTAACTGTATTGCCTGTGATATAAATGCTTGACTCTTTTTTGTTCTCGTGTCTCAAATTCCCTGCTGACAAATCTGTCGGAGCAAAGTGCAGATCCGCAAGGACTCCCGTAAGCTGGCGGTTCATTTCCTCAGGATACGGGGACAATTTATTCCAGGTCCGAAGTCCCGCCTCAACATGTCCTACTTGAATTTGCTGCAGGAAAGAGGCATAACTGGCCAGGAAAGTCGTCAATGTATCTCCATGCACCAGCACGAGATCAGGTTTGGCCTCACGCAGTACAGGTTCAAGCCCTTCCAGTACCCGAATGGTGATTTCATTCAACGTCTGGCGGTCCTTCATCACATCCAGATCGTAGTCAGGAGTGATTTTAAAGACCTCGAGCACCTGATCCAGCAGCTCACGGTGCTGCGCGGTCACACATACAACAGATTCGATGTGCTCGGGATGCCTGTTCAGTTCCAGGACCAGAGGCGCCATCTTGATCGCCTCGGGGCGCACTCCGAAAATCGTCATTACTTTAATTTTGGACATAACCCCCAGCCTCTCTTCTAAAATAGATGCTTGTTTTACGTTTATTCTATATTACTTCTCTAGAGATTATTTGGTTCCATATAACCGGTCTCCGGCATCGCCAAGCCCCGGAATGATATATCCGTGTTCATTCAGATGGTCATCCAGTGCTGCCACATAGATATCCACATCAGGATGGGCTGCTTGTACAGCGGCGACACCTTCAGGGGCGGCAATCAGATTCATCATCTTAATTTGAGTACAGCCGCGGTTCTTCAAAGAAGTGATTGCTGCAATTGCAGAGCCGCCTGTTGCCAGCATCGGGTCGATAACGATCAATTCCCGTTCCTGCACATCCGTAGGAAGCTTAATGTAATATTCGACAGGCTGAAGGGTTTCCGGATCACGGAACAAGCCGACATGTCCTACTTTAGCTGCCGGAAGCAGCTTCAGAACGCCTTCAAGCATTCCCAGCCCGGCCCGCAGGATCGGTACCAAGCCCAGCATTCTTCCTGAGATAACCTTGCCCTGTGTTTCGGCCACCGGCGTCTGCACAGTAATTGTCTCCAGCGGAATATCCCGCGTGATTTCGTAAGCCATCAGTGTAGCAACTTCATCGACATGCTCTCTGAATTCTTTCGTGTTGGTCCGCACATCGCGAATAAATGTTAGTTTGTGCTGAATCAAAGGATGATCGCAAATCACCAATTTTCCCATTTCTGTCCCTCCGGTAATTGTGAGTCTTGTTCGCCATAGAAAGCGCTTTTGCTTCTTCCGTGGCTAAATCCTGTCTATTATATCATCACCGGAGGCTCTTTTCACCTACGATGACTGAGTCCTTTTCATGGAAGCATAAACAAAGGCAAGCTATTCTTTCCAGTACAGTCAGGAAAATACGGAGTACTTTGGAAATAGAGTGCGCTTTAGTTTGTTCTATTTGCTGCATTTAATACTATTCACATTTTTTTCACTTATTTTGTTGAAAACTCCATGAACTTTCATGAATATTTCATGACAACATCAGTCTGTTTTCAATTCTAATATGTGAACATTATGTCACATGAAGACTTCGCTTCTTTATATCATCTTCCAAAAAAACCCCCGAAGCAGCCGGGATACCGGCGCAACGGAGGCGAAAGCTTTAAGCTCGGAATAGTCTGATCGCAAAGTGGATATTTAGTACTGGAGACCCGGATAAATCGGGTATTGATCCGTAAGCTGGGCGACCTCACGGGCCGCTTCAGTCAATTTAGCTTCATCCTTCGGATTCTTCAGCACGTTTGCGATAATGCGGCCGATTGTTACCATAGCCTGCTCGTCCATGCCGCGGGAAGTAACCGCAGGTGTTCCGATCCGGATGCCGCTGGTTACAAATGGGCTGGTAGGATCAAACGGGATTGCATTTTTGTTCACGGTAATACCGATGGAATCCAGTACTTTCTCCGCATCTTTTCCGGTAATGCTCAGATTGCGGGTATCCAGCAGCATCAGATGGTTGTCCGTACCGCCGGAAACGATGTTAACTCCTTCTCCGATCAGCGTCTCCGCAAGTACTTTAGCGTTCTTCACCACATTCTCGGCATAGGTCTTGAAGGATGGCTGCAATGCTTCGCCGAAGGAAACCGCTTTGGAGGCAATCACATGCATCAGCGGTCCGCCTTGGGAACCAGGGAATACAGCTTTATCAATGGCCGCGGCCCATGGCTGTCTGCAGAGAATCATGCCTCCGCGCGGACCACGCAAGGTTTTGTGCGTTGTTGTAGTAACGAAGTGGGCATGCGGAACCGGACTCGGATGAATACCCGCAGCAACCAGCCCGGCGATATGAGCCATATCGACCATGAACAGTGCACCTACGTCATTCGCAATGGAACCGAGTGCTGCAAAATCAATCGTCCGCGGATACGCACTTGCACCGGCTACAATCAATTTAGGACGGTGTTTGAAGGCGGCTTTGCGCACTTCATCATAATCGATCAGGAATGTGTCTTCCTGCACACCATAAGCAACAAAGTTATAAAGCAAGCCGGACGCGTTCACAGGACTGCCGTGTGTCAAATGGCCGCCATGCGCCAGGTTCATCCCCAGTACAGTATCGCCAGGATTCAGCGCGGCAAGATAAACCGCCATATTAGCCTGAGCACCGGAATGCGGCTGCACATTGACATGTTCGGCGCCAAACAGTTGTTTGGCACGGTCGCGGGCCAGATTCTCCACGATATCTACATCTTCACAACCGCCATAGTAACGTTTGCCAGGATAACCTTCGGCGTATTTATTCGTCAGTACGGAGCCCATGGCCTCCATTACTGCTTCACTGACGATATTTTCCGAAGCGATAAGCTCAATGTTGGCACGCTGACGGCTTAGTTCCAGTCCCATAGCTTCCAGTACTGCAGGGTCACTCTTACGCAATTGTTCCATAATTTTTGATTTCCTCCCTAGTGCTTAGTTTATGTTGTACTTATTTAATCCCTGATTGTTAATGTATTGCCTAAAAGCTGCTGCTCTGCTTAATCACAGAGCTGTGCACCACTGGTTTCCGGTGTACGGTATACCGCACGTTCGCCGCCGATAAGAGGCGGTCTGCTCCAGGCCGCATTGACTCTGGCCGAACCAATATAGCGCAAACTCGGGCGAAACGGAACCGCTACCCGGCGCAGATGCATGCCGATCAGCGTCTCACCGATGTCAATCCCGGCATGGGCTTCCACCGTTTCAGCCAAAACAGGGGCGGACATCGAGCGGTACGCTGCGGCAGCCATTGAACCGCCGGCTCCCGGTATCGGCACCGCCGAAACCTCCCTCAGTCCGAGCGACTCCAGCAAAGAACGCTCCATGACAAGCGAACGGTTCAAATGCTCACAGCATTGGTATACGGGATGAAACCCCCGTTTATCAGCAACCTGGCGAACACCCTGCAGCAGTTGCTCTGCCACTTCAAGCGCCCCGCCGGTTCCAATCCGGACGCCGGCTACTTCGCTTGTACTGACTCCAACGACCAGGATTTTTCCCGGCCCCAGCTTGCCGGCTTCCGCCAGTTCGCCTACGACTGCTGCGGTGGCAGCAGCCAAGGAAAGCTCAGTCCCCGCCGGTTCCACCCCTTCCCCGGCTGGACTGCCGGGAGCGCGTTCTTCCCAAGAGTCCTGCTTCATGACTTCATCCATCACTTCTGCCTCCTCAACGTTGACTGCAACTCATTTCAAGCCAAAACCGTGTTTTTACTGCAGAGGTACCGCTGCGCCACAGCAGGGAATGAACGCTGAAAGATGGTGCGCAGCTTAATCTTACATATACTTTAAACAAAAAAGAGCAGTCCGCAGGAAGCTGCGGATGTGCTCTTTTGCCCAGGCGACCGGCCGTTTATTCCAGTGCTCCATCGTGGTTTGATCCACATTTGTCGCCAGTTACACCGGAACCGGATAATATTTATTTCATCTTAAAGGAAAGGCTGCGAAAAATCAACCTTCTTTACAAACGGCGTAAGGATTCCAATTTATCGAGCAGATTGTAAAGAGCGGTACGGATTTCCGCCGCTGCCAGTTCATAATCCTCACGGGAACCGCCATAAGGGTCGGTAATATCAAAGCTTGGAATGCGCTGGCGGATCTCGATTATCCGCTGCAAATCGGCCGCCTTCGGCTCACCGCCCAATGCTATGCTTAGTTCCGCATCTGCATACAAGCTGTCCAGCTCCTGAATATCACTATTAACCGCCTCTTCATCATGGACATATTCTTTCAAGGTATACGTCTTCGTAACCGCGCTAGGAAAATATTGCAGCAAATGCCGTTTATGCCCGCCCGTCAGGGTCAGCACCAGATCCGCCCAGGACACCATCTCTGCGTTCAGCTGTGAGGAGATAATCTGATCATTAATGCCCTCTTCCCGCAAGATTGCTCCAGCGTGTCTGGATATGGAAGTGCCGGAAATGGCGGATACGCCTGCAGACCGCACTTCCAGCTCGATTCCGCGTTCCTTCGCAAGTTTCCGCAGAAGCCCTTCAGCCATAGGACTGCGGCATGTATTCCCGGTGCAGACGAATAAAATATGCAGCATGCTTTCCACCTCCAAATATAATATAAAATAAATTTCTTTTGCCGTTATTGTATCAGAAGATGAACAGCAATCCAAACGCCAGCAGGATCGCTCCGCCCAGCGCCTCCCCGTAATCGCCCAGCCCACGGCTGACCCGTCTGCCCAGCAGCAGACCGGTAATCGCCATAAGTCCCCCGCAGGCGCCAAAAGCCAGAACAGTTAAAACTATGCTATTCACAAACATGCCAAGCGATACCCCGACTGAAAAAGAGTCCACGCTTACACTCAGTGAGATAAGCAGCATGCCCCAGAAGGTCTGGTGATCCATAGACCGCGTTCCAACATGACCGGCCCGGAAAGAGTTAAACACCATATGTCCGCCGAGCAGAATTAACAGCCCTCCGGCTGCGAAAGTTGTTACCTGGCCAAGCAGATGTCCCACATAGCTGCCGGTAAACAAGCCAAGCAGCGGCATCAGCACATGAAAAAAAGCAATAAGCAGGCTGAGATGCAGCACATGCAAAAGACGGATGCCTTTCATCCCGATTCCTACACCGAGCGAAAATGCGTCCATCCCGAGTGCGATTGCCATAATGGCAATCGTTACAAGCTGGCCCCAGCCAGCATATTCCCCTGCTATGCCCATGCCTATACCCCCAAAGTCCGATAGTCTTGTACAACAACGATATGCGGACAAGACGGCAATCATGACTGAGCGGGAGAGGCCGGAGGCGGGAAAGCCGCTGGGTGAAAGGATTCCGGTTAAAAATCAGGCGGCCGGGAGGGACTCGACCGGCATTGCACCGGACCTTGGTGCCCCTGCGGGACTTCAACGCAGGGCACTCTGTGAGCGGAGCCGGAAATTATCCGGCGTCGATCACGGATCCACCGGCTGCTTTCATCAGCCGGTTCATGATGGCTGCGCCGAGCCCGGCCTCCGGGCAAGCCTCGGCCAGGATGTAGGTCGCTCCCGCTTCATCGAAGCGCCGCAACGCGGCATACAGGGAGCGCGCTCCTTCCTCCGGCGAGTCCAGCGAGCCGAGGGAAACGACGCAGGCGGCCGGAACGGCGGGATACAGGGCCCGGTGCTCCTCGAAGAGGAGCAGGCCCGTCACTTCGCCGTTCCGCTGCGCCGCCTGCAGCAGATCTGCGGCAGTTTCCGCCACGCGCTGCGGGGAAACGCCGCGCACTACGCCCAGCCAGCCGCGCGGGGCGTAGTGCGTGTACTTCATGCCCGGCGCGCGCGGCGCCGGGCTGTTGTTACCGGCGGCCTGCACCGCGCCGGCAGGCTGGCCGGAGGCGGAGCCGGTACCGGCGTCCGCTTCGGCCCGGGCCGTGGACGGGCCGGCTGCAGCGCCGGCAAAGTCCACGGCAGCAGCCGGGGCGGTGTCCACAGCCCCGGCACCCGCAACCGCAGCCAGCTGCTCGGCGGTAATGCCGCCGGGACGGAGCACAGCGACCGTCCCGTCCGGCTGGACCTGCACGACGGTCGACTCCAGGCCGACCCCGGCGGCACCGCCGTCCAGAACCCCGCCGATGTATCCGGCGAGGTCTTCCATCACGTGGGCGGCCAGTGTCGGACTTGGCCGCCCGGAACGGTTGGCGCTGGGCGCGGCAACCGGGCAGCCGGCTGCGCTCAGCAGCGCGAGCGCAAGCGGATGGTCAGGCATACGCACGCCGACCGTATCAAGCCCGGCCGTCACCAGTGGAGACAACACGCCGGGCCGAACCGGGAGTACGAGCGTCAGCGGACCGGGCCAAAATGCGTCGATCAATGCCGCGCCCACCGGATGCACTTCCGTCACAAGGTCATCCAGATCCGCCCGCTGCGCAATATGCACGATTAGAGGATTGTCGGAAGGGCGCCCTTTGGCCGCAAAAACCGCCTCTACTGCAGAGGTATTCCGGGCATCCGCGCCAAGCCCGTACACCGTCTCGGTCGGAAATGCGACCGTTCCGCCTTCGCGCAGCATGGCTGCAGCCGCCGTGATCGCCCGCTCATCCGCCTCACTCCGCAGCACCGGAGCCGCAGCCGGGTGATCTCCAGTTTTCTTTACGGAATCCAGTTCCCAGTAAACCGTATTCTTTATGTTTCCGCTCCGGCGCTGGGCCGCGAACGGGTAATCTTTCTGCTCTGTCATTTTTCATCACCTTATCATCTCTTTAAATCTCAAAAGCGGCCCCACCAGGTGGGGCCGCAGCAAATCCGCTCAAGTTCATCCTATATCGTAACATATCTCGCAACCACGAGCCAGAAAGACTAATATCTGCTCAAGACCATAATCCGCTGATCCAGCTCCACAGATTGTGCAGCAGTTCCCAGATAAAGAACCGCACTTTCGGGGCCGAAGCTTGTTCATCCCCATTGCCATTCTCAGCCGAAACGGTTGTCACCTTGCCCGCTTCCGCAGCCTTCACCTTGGCTCCATCCTCAGCTCCAGCAGCGGAAACGGTCTTTGCTCCTTTGGAGGAGGCAGCCGCATCTCCTGAGCCTGCATCAATGAAGCATAACGGCGGAAACAGTACACACCACCAGTTCTGCCCTTTGCCTGCACCGAGCGTAACCCGTACCGCTTCATATTCCCCAGCCGGATACACCGTACCACCGTACATTTTGGTCGGGAAAGGAACCACACCCAGTTCCACCTTATAGTTGTACTCAATCCCCCGCTTTTCCAGTTCGTCCGCGACAAGCGCATTCAGTTCCGGCAGATGGCCCCGGATCAATGTCCGCGCCTGCTCCAGGCTCTGGGGATCTTCCAGTTCCGCTACCCACTGGTTCATTTGTTCAACAATGGAGTCCCGGATCTGGCGTTTGACCAGCTGATCGCCCGTTATATCCGAGTTCGCCAGAATACGCAGACGGATCGAATCCTGAGGAATAGTAACCTCCGCTATCGCCGCATCACTTTTTTGCCCTTCCCAGGCCATCATCAGGATCATAAAAAAACAAACTAAAATGGCAGTATACTTAACGGTTACGCGCAAGGAATCCTGTATTCCCGGTTTATTGACATCCATCTCCAGCAGCCCCTCTCCCTATGAAACTCTTATGTCCCTAGTATGTCCAGGGAAGAGAGGCTGCAAACCTAACAATCTATTAATTTATAATTAGCAGTTCGATATCCGCTATTTCACGAATGGAATCATGCTGCTTAATTTGCTGGCAGGGGCTGAGGGAGCGGCAAGCATCGGCAGATCCTCTTCCATATCCTGTCCGTATAAAAGCACACTCATGGCAATGCCCATGCTGGCCATATTAATCAGAATCGAGGTTCCTCCAAAACTGATGAAGGGCAGGGTAATTCCCGTCAGCGGCATTAAACCGATATAAGCCCCGATATTCTCCAGAATCTGATACAACAGCATGGCTACAATCCCTACGATGAGAAACGGCCCTGCGCGGTCCCTGCTGACAAGGGCTATCAGAATCAACCGGTGAATCAGGATAAAATAGAGCAGCAGCAGTACAGCCGATCCAACAAATCCAAATTCCTCCGCGATCTGCACAAAAATCGATTCCGAATACAAATAAGGCACCATATTGTTCTGCACGGAGTTTCCCTCCAGGTACCCCTCTCCGTTCATCCCTCCGGAAGCAATGGCAATCTTGGCATTCCGGGTCTGATAACTCGCATCCTTGCTCGCCACATCAGGAACGAGCCAAGGATCGAAGCGTCTGATAAAATGATCGCGCCCCAGGGTTTCTTTAATAAAAACTACTGCTTGATCATGATAGTTAATATAGGTCAAAATAAAACCGGTCGCCGAGCCTCCGATAATAAGCAGCCCAATCAGGGCATGTGAAAATTTAATATGGCCAATCCACAGGACGCCTAACAGAATTATGAGATAGCTCAGCGCATTGCCAAGGTCGTTCTGGCTGATGACAAGAAGAAAGGGAACCAGTGCGATCAGACTGAGCGGCACGACATCCCGCCAGAACAGCAGCTGATTTTTATTTTTGCGTACCAGCACAGCTGCCAGAAAAATAATCAGAATCAGCTTGAACAGCTCGGCAGGCTGAAAGCTTAATTCACCGACTCCGATCCACCCCTGGCCCCCGTTCTTCACCTTTCCAAAGAAGCTGACCATCAGCAGAATCCCAATGCCTATAATATAAATAAACAGTGCATATTTAACGAGCAGGCGGTAATCAAATATCATCAGCACGGCAAAGCCAACAAAACCCACCCCATAATATTTGATCATTCGAATATGCATTCCGCCCATGCCTTCTCTTCCCTGGGTGACACTATATATAGAAAAGATACTGATACACATCAGCAAGAGCAGAATAACAATGATGACGCCGTCAATTTTTTTGAGCCTTTGCAGCATAGGGCGAACTCCTTAAGTTATCCGGATTTTGGACTTATGTACAACACAACCACACAGTATAGCAGCCACTTATTCCCATTGTAAAACATTTTACAGCCCGGATACAATTTTATAGTTTAGGCCCATAATCATCCTGATCACTCACATTCCCATTTCGAAGCTAATCATAGAAAAAAACCGCCGGAGTTCATCTGCATAGATGTTCTCCAGCGGTTTGTTATTTAGCAGTGAAACTATCCCTGCTTGGCAGGGGGAGGGTATAAAGTAGATGTCGGCAAATCCTCCTCAACATCCTGTCCATGCAGCCGCACGCTCATGACGAGGCCAATACTGGCCATATTAATCATAAGCGAGGTCCCTCCGTAGCTGACGAACGGCAATGTGATTCCGGTAAGCGGCATTAAACCGATAAAAGCCCCGATATTCTCAAAGATTTGATACAGCATCATTGCGACAATCCCTACAATCAGGAAAGGCCCGCCCCGGTCTTTGCACTCCAGCGCAATCAGGATCATCCGGTGAATCAGAATAAAATAAAGCAGCAGCAGCAGCGCCGAGCCGACAAAGCCGAATTCCTCGGCAATCGCGACAAAGATGGAGTCGGAATAGGTGTACGGTACACGGTCCGTCTGTACCGAAGTCCCCTTCATATACCCTTCGCCGCTCATACCGCCCGAGGCAATTGCCAATTTGGCGTTTTTGGTATGATAACTCGCTTTGGCCGTTGCTTTATCGGGCACAAGCCAAGGATCAAACCGTTCAATCCAGTGTGACCGTCCAATATCGTCAAGGAACCCTTTTATCTCATCGTGATAGTGAATATAGCTCATAATCCCTGCGGTAGCAGCGCTGGCTATTACGAGCAGTCCAATGAGCGCATGTGAGAATTTGATATTGCCGATCCATAGCAGCCCTACCAGAATCACAAGATAAGAAAGCGCGTTACCCAGGTCATTCTGGCTGATGACGATCATAAACGGCAGCAATGTAAGCAGGCCTAGTGGCACGACATCACTCCAGAAGCGGAGTTTGTTCCTGTTCTTGCGGACAAGCACGGCCGCTAGAAAAAGAATCAGGATCAGCTTGAATAGCTCCGCGGGCTGTAGACTGAATCCTCCAAACTTAATCCAGCCCTGGGCACCATTCTGCTCTGCGCCCACAAAGCTGACCAGAACCAGAATTCCAATCCCTGTAATATAAATATACAAAGCGTATTTAACGAGTATCCGGTAATCCACAAACGTCAGTCCGACAAAAGCAATAATGCCGAGCACATAAAATTTGATCATCCGGAGATGTGCCCCGTCCAGTTTTTCCCTTCCATGCGTGACGCTGTATATGGAAAAAATGCTGACGACCATCAACAGCACTAGAATCATTACGATGACGCCGTCAATCTTTTTAATCTTCTGAAGCATATTCTGTCTCCTTACTCTGTACTGGTTCTTCCAGATTCATGCCTGCAGGGAAGTTCCGTCAAAATCTATTGTAAAGGAAGGGGCAGCAAAAATAAAATTCCATCTTCTAACACTTAACTTTCCTGCTTCCTATCGTGCGATGCCCAGCACATGGCGCGGAATTCCGGCGAGATCGTCAACGGTCACGATCTCGTTCCAGTGGCCCGCCGCCTCAAGCAGCGCGGCCACCTGCCCGGCCTGGCCTTGGCCGAGCTCAAAGCCGACCAGCCGCGGCGGGGCCGGGAGCAGCGGCAGCTGCTCCATCATGCGGCGGTAAGGGTCAAGCCCGTCATCGCCGCCATCCAGCGCGGTGCGCGGCTCATGGTCGCGCACTTCGCGCTGCAGCCCGGCGATGTCGCCGCCGGGAATATACGGCGGGTTGGAGACGAGAATATCCGTCTCCATCCCCGCAAACGGCTCGAGCAGATCGCCGAGCCGCAGGTCCACCGCCGAGCCGTGCCGCAACGCGTTGCGCGCGGCTACCGCCAGTGCGCCCGGCGAAATATCGCCGGCGCAGACCACCCACGCCGGCGCTTCCGCCGCCAGCGTGACGGAGATCGCCCCGCTGCCGGCGCCGATATCGACGGCGGTCAGCGGACGGGCGGCGCGAGCGTCCCCTGCGCCGCTGCCGGGGCTGGCTTCTTTGCCGCCTGCCTCTCTGGGTGCAGCCGCTTCAGCTCCGGCTGCACCGCCTGCATGCACGGAGCTGTCAACAGCTCCCCGCGTTTCTCCCGTTCCTGCATTTACCATCCCGTCCGGCCACAGCTCCATAGCGTAACGCAAGATAGCTTCGACGAGCAGCTCTGTCTCCGGCCGGGGGATCAGCACATCGGGCGTTACCTCAAAGGCCCGTCCGTAAAATTCCTGCTCGCCAATAATATACTGCACCGGTTCCCCAGCCGCGCGGCGGGTAATTCCGGCTTCCCAGGCATCCTTCACCGCTGCCGGAAAAGGATCAGCCAGCGCCATATAATACGCCGCCCCGGTCAGGCCCAGCACATGCTCCAGCAGAAGCTGCGCACTGCGCTGCGGCTCAACGCATCCATGTCCGGCCAAAAAAGAAGAAGCCTCCGCAAAGGCTTCCCGGATGCTTTGCACGTAAGGCATGACATAAGAGTCGTGTTTCAAAGCATTATTCTCCTTTTTCCATCAATTCCGCTTGTTCCGCAATAGACAGTGCTGAGATAATCTCGGTAATATCTCCGTTCATTACTTGTTCCAGACGGTGCAGCGTAAGTCCGATCCGGTGATCGGTAACCCGGCTCTGCGGGAAGTTGTACGTACGGATACGCTCACTGCGGTCACCTGTGCCGACCTTGCTCTTCCGCTCTCCGGAATATTTAGCTTCCTCTTCCTGGCGTTTCAGATCTGAGATCCGGGCCCGCAGCACTTGCAGCGCTTTTTCCTTATTGGAGTTCTGCGATTTACCATCCTGACAGGTAGCCACGATGCCTGTAGGCACATGGGTTACGCGTACGGCAGACTTGGTAGTATTAACGGACTGTCCGCCCGCACCACTGGAGCAGAAGGTGTCGACACGGATGTCTTTATCATGAATCTCGATCTCAAATTCTTCAGCTTCAGGCATAACTGCAACGGTAGAAGTAGACGTATGGATACGTCCCCCTGATTCCGTCGTAGGAATACGCTGCACACGGTGTGCTCCGCTTTCGAATTTCATTTTGCTGTAGGCACCACGGCCGTTAATAAGGAAGATGACCTCCTTGAAGCCGCCCAGGTCATTTGTATTCACATCCATCAGCTCTACGCGCCAGCCTTGTGCGTCTGCATAACGGGTATACATGCGGTAGAGATCGGAGGCAAACAGAGCCGCTTCGTCTCCGCCGGCAGCGCCGCGGATTTCCACAATTACGTTCTTCTCATCATTAGGATCTTTAGGCAGCAGCAGAAGGCGGATCTTCTCCTCCAGCACGGTCTGGCGTGAGGACAGGTCATCGATTTCCATCTTGACCATTTCCTTCATTTCATCATCGAGCTTCTCAGCCTGCATCATCTTTGCCGCTTCCAGCTCTTCCATTACATTCTTATATTCGGTATAAGCCTCAAAAGCAGGCTGCAAATCAGATTGTTCTTTGGAATAGTCCCTCAGTTTCTTACTGTCGTTTGCAACATCCGGGTCACAAAGCAGTTCACTGAGTTTCTCATAGCGGTCCGCCAGGGATTGCAATCGGTCCAACAAGGGAATTCACCTCTCCTGATTCAATTTCATATTCAATAAATAATGTTTACATTATTAGATATAATGAAAATAGATATACGACTTTATATTATACCACCGATTATGCCAATTGGCTACAGTGCCCCCGTATAGATTTGAGGGATTTTTATAAAAGGGAGCCATCCGAAGGTGAACATTCACCCCGAAATGGCTCCCCTTCTTGACGTTTAAACGCAAAGCAAAGACTGTTTATACATGTTATACGTTGAAACGGAAATGCATGACATCGCCGTCCTGTACCAGATATTCCTTACCTTCCAGACGCAGCTGTCCGCGTTCCTTGGCACCGTTCATCGAACCTGCGGCTACCAGATCAGCATACGCTACAACTTCCGCCCGGATGAAACCGCGCTCGAAGTCGGTATGAATGACACCGGCTGCGCCAGGCGCTTTTGTTCCGCGGCGGATGGTCCAGGCACGAACCTCTTGCACGCCGGCTGTGAAATACGTATACAATCCCAGCAGCTTGTAGGCTGCTTTGATCAGGCGGTTCAGGCCGGATTCCTGCAAACCCAGCTCTTCAAGGAACATCGCCTTGTCTTCACCTTCCAGCTCGGCAATTTCCGCTTCCACTTTGGCGCTGATAGGCACAACCTCTGCATTCTCAGCAGCAGCAAACTCACGGACCTGTTGGACGTACGGGTTATTGTCGGCACTGGACACTTCATCTTCGCCCACATTCGCCGCATACAGCACCGGCTTCAAGGTCAACAGATGCAGATCGCGCACGATCAGGAGCTCATCATCGGACAATTCTACACTGCGTGCTGGTTTATCTTCGTACAGGGCTTCCTTGATTCGTTCCAGCAGTTCAACTTCCTGGGCATATTTCTTGTCGCCGCCCTTGATATTTTTGCGGGACCGCTCAATCCGTTTCTCAAGGCTTTCCAGATCTGCCAGAATCAGCTCCAGGTTAATCGTCTGGATATCGCTGATCGGGTTCACTTTACCGTCCACATGCGTTACGTTCTCATCCACAAAGCAGCGTACGACATGAACAATGGCATCCACTTCACGGATGTGGGCCAGAAACTTGTTGCCAAGACCTTCGCCTTTACTCGCGCCGCGCACAAGTCCGGCAATATCCACAAATTCAAAAGCAGTCGGAACTGTCTTGTTCGGCTGCACCAGCTCGGTCAGCTTATCCAGACGTTCATCCGGCACTTCTACAACACCGACGTTAGGGTCAATCGTACAGAAAGGATAGTTTGCGGATTCTGCTCCCGCTTGCGTAATTGCATTAAATAAAGTGGATTTACCAACATTTGGAAGTCCAACAATTCCAGCTTTCAAAGCCATTTATATGACAACTCCTATTTTCGGTTGTATTGATCGCCCGCATAATTACTGACTTGATCTAAACCATTATATATTAGAACAAAATCTCCAGCAACAGCGGATGTCCGGGGGATGTGTCAGATAAAGGGCGGAGGCGGCAGGCTTTTCGCTGCGCATGGCGGTTAAACGGCTGGCATTAGATAGCCGTGCTTATTGCCGTGAGGCAGCCAGCTCCAGTGCCTTCTGGATCGCTTCGTCTTTGTGCCAGTCTCTGTTTTTTTCGGCATTCACAACAGCATCGGGCATGGTCTTGAATTCATCATTAGCGGATCCATCTGCAGTCAGACCAAGAACCACCGGAAAGTTGAGCACAAATCCGCTATTAGGCAGAGCAGCGATAAGCGGTGTGGCCCCGATGCCGTCCCCACCCGTTTTCTCACCCACCAGGGTAGCAAACCCCGTGCTTTTAGCAAAGGTCGCCAAGCTCTCCGATGAGGAGTAAACGTTCCTGTCAACGAGCAAGTAGATCTCGCCTTTAAATCCTACAGGGTCGGGAGTAATATCATAGGTATTCACAAAATAAGATTTGAAATCCGTCATAGCTTCAGGTGGAAGCTTCGGCAGCTTTTCCTGCTCCAGTCCCTTAACGGGCACCTCCCCAAACCCTCTGCTTGCCAGAAACGGCTGCTCGTAATCCCCGCCTCTGAAGAGCAAATATTCTTTATACGGGAGTTTTTTATCCGTAAGCTTTGCTACAATATTGCTCATCCAGTACCACTGATCTCCACCACCGTTGCCCCGTATGTCGAGGATAAGCGTTGGATAGTCCTTGATCTCGCTTAAAAAATCCGCAATGGCCGGCCCATCCTGTTCTGTGTATTCCGTCCCGAAACTTTCCACCTGCAAATAAGCCGATTTCCCGGGTTCAAGGATTCGGTGGAAAAGGGTGGAGGATTCTGTGGGTTCAGCCTGACTTCCACGGCTGCTCTCCCCAGGTGTGGCCGCAGCTTCGACAGCCCCGTAACGATCCTTTACCTGTTTCTGCTCCAAGATATCGCTCCATGGTTTATAGACAGGATTGCCATCAAAGATCTGCCGGTAATACTGGTACGTTTCTTTTTCCAGCATATAAGTATGTCCATTGTGCAAATCCGCAAGGATTTCATTTAATGCCCCATAGAACTGAAGGTCCGTCGGAGTTTCTTCAGCTTTCTCCAAATACTTATCTTTGTCCGCCAGCCAGTCGACACCATTTGCCCGCTTGTTTACTTCAAAAAACGGATAGTTTTCCTGCAGAATCTTGTACATGTATTCAAAATCCTCATGTTTCTGCTCTCTGGTCAAGGTGGATTCGGCCGAAAGTGCGGTTGCCGGAACTGCAGAAGGTGCAGCAGCAACCTCTGCCGCAGCGGTCCCGGGACCGGATCCTGAATCAGGATAGGCGGCAGCACCATCCGGATTGCCCGAATTCCCGCCATTACAGCCGGTCAAGGCCAATAAGAGAATAAGGCTTAAACCTACCGTTGCTCTGTTAGAATGAATTGTCTTTTGCATAATTTATCTCTCCTTAATAAAGACAATCATATTTTCCTTTTCATCCGAATTAAATCAGATAAGTCACATTTTTCTAATCCAAAGCGTTCTGGAGAACGCCAAAAAAGACCCCTTTACGAGGTCTCTGTGTGCTGCGATGAGCCGGGCTTCTTAAAGCGTTTTGGACATGGTGATGTCCGTAACGAGGTAGCCCATCTTTTTGTACAACTCGAAAGCGCGGTTGTTCTGTCCGAAGACATGCAGGCCGATTTTGGAAACACCCATCTCCCGGGCAGACTCATCAAGCGCATGCAGGGCCTGTTTGCCATAACCTTTGCCCTGATACGGCTCAAAAATATAAATATCATAGATGAAAGCTTCCCGTCCGGTGCGTGCTTCCGTTACATTAAACCAGATATAACCGGCCTGAGTATTGCTTTCTGTTTCCATAACAGAATACAGGTAGGCCCCGTCTGTGTGAAGTCCTTTGGGCAGGAAACGCACCATCTCTTCCTGAGACTGCCTGAGCGCAGTCTCGGCATCCCATGCCCCCGCTTTGATCTTATCCTCCGCATAATCGCGGGTCGATTGACTCCAGAAAAATTGAAAAGCCATTTCGTCCATTTGGACTAATTTAATCATGATTTGTGATCCTTCCTTACTCCATAATCTTCGCTCGCCCCTACTTGCGGATCAGTCGCGGGTTGCCGCGCAGAGCTGCAAGATCCGGCGCGCCAATGCCGAACATCGCCGTCCTTAGCTCCAGCTCCACCTGTGCCAGCGCATGGTCCAGCGCTTCCTCAGACTGCACTGCCGGGCCCAGCAGATTCCGGCCGAAGCCGGCCAGATCAGCGCCAAGCGCCAGCGCCTTCGCCGCATCTACTCCATGCCTCAGCCCGCCGCTGCCGATAAGCGCGCCCTGCGGTGAAGCCGCCCGCACCTCGGCAATACATTCGGCGGTGGGAATTCCCCAGTCGGCAAAGGCCTCCGCCGCCGCGCGCCGCACCGGATCGCTGCTGCGGAACTTCTCGACCTGGCTCCAGGAGGTGCCGCCTGCACCGGCCACATCGATAAAAGCCGCACCGGCATTGTACAGCCTGACCGCTGTCTCGCCGTCGATGCCCCAGCCGACTTCTTTCACGCCTACCGGCACCTCAAGCGTCCGGCATACCTTCTCGATCTCTTGAAGCAGGAAAGCAAAACCTGTGTTGCCTTCCGGCTGAAACACCTCCTGCAGCCCGTTCAGGTGCAGCACCAGCCAGTCGGCGCCGGCAATCTCCACCGCCCGGCGGCATTCTTCCACGCCAAAGCCATAGCTTAGCTGCACAGCGCCAATATTGGCGATAACCGGAATTCCCGGGGCCATGCTGCGTACATGAAAGGTCTCGGCCAGCTCAGAGCGTTCCACAGCCGCACGCACCGAACCTACACCAAGCGCCCAGCCCCGGCGCTCGGCTGCTTCCGCCAGCCGGGCATTGATTGCCCCGGTAGCTTTGCTCCCGCCGGTCATGGAGCTGATCAGCAGCGGTGTGCGCAGCTCCCTCCCCAAGAAGGTCGTACGCAGCGCGATATCATCAAAGTTCAGCTCCGGAAGCGCATTATGCCGGAACCGGTAATGCTCGAACCCGCCCGTTATCCCGGTGCCGCCGACCTCCTCGTTCAGGCAGAGGCGCACATGCTCAATTTTACGCTCACCCGTTGTGGATGAAGGCAGCAGAGATGTATGCCCTGCACTGTCTGCAGTCTGCGGATCTCCGCCAGGCTCCGGGCTGAACCGTTCCTTTACTTGCCGGGGCCCTTCATCCTGCGGCATATGATTCATCCTGACTCCCTCCATTTCCATAGCATGCTTCATTATAGCATCGCCGCAGAGCAATTTACAGAAAGGGTCCCCCTTGTATCACGTCAGGACAATGGCATAAGGTATCAGAGGTTCAGCCAAACTATAGATTGGTCGATTTCGCTGCTGCTGCTTCACTTCTCCCCCACGGGCGTTAATAGGTTGTTACAATGCCAACGCAGGCTGCAAGAACTGGCTTGACACTGCGGCACACTCAGGAGGATTAACCCATGAATCGACGCAAACATCCCATTATGCCCGGAACCCTTCAATCTACTTATAATAGGGAACTGGACTCATCCATTGCTGCAAAAAAACGCCTCTTCCCACGCCGCCGCTTATGGCTGCTTGCTGCTGCTGTGCTCGTGTTATGGTTAGCCGGTGTAATGATTTACCAGACCCATAAACCGCTGCCTCCGGGCCTTTCTTCTGAAAGCCCGGTGTACAAGGTTCAAAATGTGCACTTTTGGCATGATTTGACCTACCAGGGCGACAACGGGTCGCAGCACCGGGAAGAGCAGATCCTGCCGAGGATGCTGCAAATTATCGAAGAGTCGCGGGAGTTTCTGGTCGTTGACTTATTTCTGTTCAATGGGTATACCCATAAGGATCAGCAGTTTCCTGCGGTCAGCCGGGAGCTTTCCGATAAGCTTATCGCGCAGAAAATAGCGTACCCCGCTATGGATGTTGTCTTTATCACCGATGAGGTCAACACTAATTACGGCTCTGCCCCCAATCCTCTGCTGGAAGAGATGAAAGCCGCGGGAATCAAAGTCATTCTGACTGATGTAGACGCGCTGCGCGACTCTACTCCTGCCTACTCAGCCGTATGGCGGACCTTCATCCAGTGGTTTGGGCAAACCGGTACAGGCTGGATTCCTAATCTTATGGCCAGCGGAGGGCCTGATATCACAGCCCGTTCATATATGAAGCTGCTGAATGTAAAGGCCAATCACCGCAAAGTTGTAGTCAGCGAGAATACAGCTTTGATCTCCTCCGGCAATGTCCACGATGCCAGTGCTTACCATTCCAATATCGCACTGGAGGTAAGCGGTCCCGTTATTGCCGATATCCTGAAGACTGAGCAGGCCGCGGCAGACCTGTCCGGAGCAGGTCCGCTGCTTGGCAAAGACCCCGTACTCACGGGGAGCGAAACTGCAGCAGACGGTCCGCTGGAGGTACGATATTTAACTGAGGGCAAGGTAAACAAATACGCCCTTGAAGGAATCCGTGCGGCCCAGAAGGGCGACATCCTCTGGATGGGCATGTTCTATCTTGCCGACGACACCATTATTGATGCACTGCAGGAAGCATCCGCACGCGGCGCAGAGGTGCGCCTCCTGCTGGACCCGAACCAAAACGCCTTCGGCCGTGATAAAATCGGCATCCCGAACCGTCCGGTGGCCTGGGAACTGAACCGGCGTTCGGATGGCAACATTGCCATCCGCTGGTACAATACGGGCAAGGAGCAGTATCATACCAAACTCTTGTTCATTGCCAAAGCGGCCGGCAACTCAATCGTCCTGGGCGGCTCCACCAACTTCACGGCCCGCAACCTGGACGACTACAATCTGGAGAATAATCTCTGGGTATCCGTGCCGCAGGATCAGCCGCTCTATGCGGAGATGGAGAGCTACTTCAACACACTTTGGAACAATGAGGGGGCGGAGTACAGTCTGCCCTTGGAGGATTACCAAAGCGAGGTGACCTGGCTCAAATATATAATTTACCGGATGCAGACCCGCCTGGGTCTGACAACATTCTGATCTACAGAAACATCAAGCAGTTCCTGTTTCTTATATTTTCAAAAAAAACGCCGGAAAGCTGCACTCAGCTGCTTCCGGCGTTTTTTTACTTGTACGTTATCATTCCGTACTCAGAGCAGCGGCGACATCAGCCGGGCTGCAGATTCCAGCATCCGCTCCAGGAGACGTTTATTCATGAAGGTCTCATGTACAATCTGGCGGGTTGACAGCAGATCCCGTTCAAAATCAGCAACGATCCGGGAGACGCTCTCTGTCTGCAGCAGCAGCGCATTGACCTCAAAGTTCAAGTGAAAGCTGCGCATGTCCATGTTTGCAGTACCAATTGTGGCTATCTCGCCATCGGTAATCAGCAGCTTGGAGTGAATGAAGCCCTTCTCGTATTCGTAGATCTTCACACCCGATTCCAGCAAGGCCGGGAAATAGGAATGCGACGCCAGAAACGGCAGCCATTTATCCGGTTTGGCGGGGAACAGCAGCCGCACATCAAGCCCGGACATTGCCGCTACACGCAGTGCGGTCAAGATATCCTCATCCGGAATAAAGTAAGGGCTGGCAATCCAGACCGATTTCTCGGCGGAGGTAATCATGGAGAAGAAGATATTCTTCAGCGCACGCCTTTCGTTATCCGGTCCGCTGGCAATAATCTGCACAGCTCCATCCCCGGCTGTGAACCGCAGCTGTGGCGAGAGGTAGTCCTGCTCCAGTATTTTCTCACCCGTTGTATGCATCCAGTCCTGCAGGAAGATAATCTGCATCGTACGTACTGCCTCGCCTCTGAGCAGCATGTGGGTATCGCGCCAGAAGCCGTACGTCTTGCTGCGGCTTAAGTATTCATCACCAACATTAAGCCCGCCCATAAATCCGACATCGCCGTCTATGACAACAATTTTGCGGTGATTCCGGTAATTAACCCTGCTGGAGAAAAAAGAGGTGGAATTGCCGTATGAGGCAACCTGCACTCCTGCATCGCTTAATTCCTTAAGAAACGCTTTGGAAAGCTGAATACTTCCTACAGCGTCGTACATAAATCTGACCGTAACGCCCGCACGGGCCTTCTCGATCAGAATCTGCTGAATGCGGGTGCCGATATGGTCGGCCCGAAAAATATAATATTCCATATGAATATGATGCTGAGCCTGCCGCAGCTCCAGCAGCAGGGTGCCGAAGGTTTCTTCCCCATTGGTAAGAATCCGCGTTTCTGAATTAAAAGAAACCGGCGTCCGCGCGAGCCTTTGCGATAATCCCAGCAGCTTCTGGCGGGCAGGATCAAAGACCGACCAGTCCTGGTGCATGCGCAGGGCATCATTCTCAATCCGTTCATAAGCCATGAGGTCCCGCTGGGCCTTCTTATCATATTTACGCCGTTTGAACACATTTTGTCCGAACAGGAAATAAAAGACGAGTCCCACTACCGGAATCAGGGCAAGCAGCAGAATCCAGGCCATCGTTGTGGAGGGGTTGCGATTCTCCATAAAAATCCCCAGCCCGATCGAGATGACGGTCAACGTGGAGAAAATACTGATGATCGTACCGGCGGTACTTCCAAGTAAACCAAAACCAAAATAATAAAATGCCAGCAAAGCCCCGATAATGATTATCGCCTGCAATCCTCTTCTCATATGCAACCTACCTTCTCTTTCTTCCGTACATCACTAAAATGACACATTTATATATTACATGAATAATCTCTTTCTTCCTACTGGAATCGTCTGCAAAACAAAAATTACAATAATAAGCTAAACTCTCCATACAGAAATTTGTATTGCCGCAAAATATATAATGTAATCGGCTTGACCTTAGGGTCATTTACAGAACCCAATAGTCAGGAAAGGAGTTATACCTCTTTGTGATTGACAAAAACGCAAACAAAAAAGAACAGATTATCAAAACAGCCATGCAGCTATTCGCTGTAAAAGGCTCATCCTCCACCTCCATGCAGGAAATTGCTGAGCTATGCGGAATCTCCAAGGGCAGCCTGTACCTGGTGTTCAAGTCTAAGGAAGAGCTGGAACGCAGCATTTACATATATTGCTTCCGCATGATTCGTGATCCCCTGCAGCGTGAGGAATTGGAGAGCCGGAGAAGCCCGCGGGAGAAGCTGCGTAACCAGGTCGAGATCGTGCTTAATCATGTATACGAGCTTCGCGAGTTTTTGCAGCGTCAAATTCAGGAATTTGCCGGAAAAGGCGTAATGGAAGTGCCGGAATGGCTGCGCAAGAGCAACGCTCCCCTGCTGACCTGGTTCCAGAATAAACTCGAAACCCTGTACGGGCCCGATATTTTGGTTTACACAGGAGACCTAAGCCTGCTTGGGAGCGGGATGATCCACTCCTATATCCGGGTTATTTTCAATCAAGGGTCACCTGTATCAATCGCACGTATGGCCGACCATCTAGTGGATCTGCTGGACATCGTCGTCTCGGGCCTGCTCGCCGATAAGCCTGATCCCCTGATCTCCTCTGCCTACCTCACACAGTGGCTCGAGGAACATGGGGACACCCCGCGCAAAAGTCCGCTGCAGCTGATCAAAGAAATGAAAGTGTTGCTCAGCGCTACTCCCGCCGTAGACACGCAAAGTCTGGAAGAAGGGCTTGAATCTCTGGGGATTCTGGAAAGTGAGATTCTCATGCCACATCCACGTAAGGCAATTGTCCGGGGAATGCTGGCCAACCTGCAGAGCTACCCTGCACTGGACAAGGAACTGCAAGATCTGAATAAGCTGATTTCTCCTTACATGCAGAACACATGCGGTTTATATTAACCCTTTAGACCAAAGGAAGTGGAAACAGAGAGAGGAAGTCCGGATAGGCAGTGCCAGTAAATTATAAATAGAGGCTTTCCATAGGAAAGTCCGAGAGGAGCAGAAACACTACTTATGAAAAGCTTAATTAATTTCTCGCTTAAGAACAAATTCGCGATATGGCTGCTAACCATTATTATCGTATTCGCCGGTTTGTACAGCGGCCTGACCATGAAGCAGGAGACTCTGCCTAATATCAGTATTCCTTATCTCAGCGTGACTACGATTTATCCAGGTGCAGCACCGGAGGGTGTTGTGAATGATGTCAGCAAGCCGCTGGAGCAGAAGCTTCGCAATGTGGATGGCGTCAAGATGATCACTTCCACCTCGCTCGAGAATGCTTCCAACATCCAAATCGAGTTTGATTACGGCGCGAATCTGGATAATGCCACAGCAGCCGTTCGTGAAGCCTTGAACGATGTCGCTCTGCCGGATGATGCCCAGAAGCCGACCATTTCCCGCTTCAGCCTTAGCTCACTGCCGGTTATCTCGCTGAGTCTGTCCGATGACAAATCCGGGGATCTGGAAGAGCTGACCCGCATCGCAGAGAATGATATCCGTCCTGCCCTGGAGGATATCGAAGGTGTTGCTTCCGTGCAGATTTCCGGGCAATACGTCAAGGAAGTCTCCCTGAAATTCAACCAGGACAAACTGAAGCAATACGGGCTGACAGAGGATACCATTAAAGGTCTGGTTCAAGCCTCCTCTCTGCGTGTTCCGCTGGGACTGTTCGAAATGGAGAAATCACAAAAGGCCGTTGTTGTAGACGGCAATATTACCACAGTAGACGACCTTAAGAATTTGACGATACCGCTTGTGCCTTCAGCTGCGGGTGCACAAGCAGGCTCAGGTGCTGTTGGTGGTGCTGCTAGTGCCGGTGGTGGTGCGGTTGCCGGTGGTGCCGGTGCAGCCGGTACTGGCACTGGTGCCGCTGGAACTGGCGCGGGAGCAGGTGCTGCAGTACCAACAGGCCTGCCGACGGTCAAGCTGGGTGAGCTTGCCTCCATTGAGGTTATCGGCAAGTCCGAATCCATCTCCCGTACCAACGGCAAAGAATCTATCGGGATTCAAATTGTTAAGTCCAATGACGCCAACACCGTTGAAGTTGTAAACAGCGTTAAAGATACAACGAAAGAATTAAAGCAGCAGTATAAATCTATGGATCTTACGGTTCTGCTCGACCAGGGCAAGCCGATTGAGGATTCCGTAAACACTATGTTGTCCAAGGCAGTCTTTGGCGCTCTGTTCGCCGTACTGATCATTCTACTGTTCCTGCGGAATATCCGTTCAACTATCATCTCGATCATTTCTATTCCCTTGTCACTGCTTATCGCTGTTCTATGCCTGCGTCAAATGGATATCACGCTCAACATGATGACGCTCGGCGCGATGACCGTAGCTATCGGGCGGGTTGTCGATGACTCGATTGTCGTCATTGAGAATATATACCGGCGTATGACGTTGTCAGGTGAGAAGCTGCGCGGCCGGGAGCTGATCAGCTCGGCTACAAGCGAAATGTTCGTGCCGATTATGTCTTCTACTATTGTAACGATCGCCGTATTCCTTCCGCTTGCTTTTGTCAGCGGCATGGTGGGGGAACTGTTCCTGCCGTTTGCACTGACCATGGTATTCTCCCTGCTCGCTTCTCTGGTTGTGGCGATTACACTTGTGCCGGCACTGGCGCATACGCTGTTCCGTAACGGACTGAAGAAAGGCAAGAAAAACCATGAAGAGAAACCGGGCAAAATGGCTCTGGGTTATCAGAAGATTCTGAACTGGTGCCTTTCCCATAAGCTGGTTACTTTCGGGGTCGCGGTTCTGTTGCTGGTTGGCAGCTTGTTCCTGATCAAACCGATCGGGGTAAGCTTCATGCCTTCACAGGAAGATAAGAGTGTCATCATGACCTATGCACCAAAAGCCGGACAAACCGCTGAAGATGTCCAGAAACAAGGACTGAAGGCTGAGAAGTACATTCTGGCCCAAGAGCATATCGACAACATGCAATACTCCATCGGTGGCGGTGGATTTATGGGAATGGGCTCCAGCAATTCAGGTCTCTTCTATATTACCTATGACAGCGATACTCCAGATTTTGATACAGTTAAGGAAAATCTGATTGAAGGGCTGACCAAAGAGGTTCCGGAAGGCGTGTGGGGCGATATGTCCGGCATGATGGGCGGAGGCCTTGGCGGCAATACGCTGACCGTGAATATTTTTGGAGACACCCTGGATCAGTTGAAACCGGTCGCCGATGAGATAGCAGGCATCGTGAATGCCGATACCGCTAATTTCAAGGATGGGGAAACCAGCCTTGCAGAGGGTTACGAACAATACACGGTGGTTGCCGATCAAGCGAAGCTAAGTTCGCTTGGCCTCACTGCCGGACAGATTGCTATGAAACTGAGTCCGGTTAATGCCCGCCCTGTAATGACAGAGGTGGAAGTGGATGGCAAAAACTATAATGTCTATATTGAAGCTGACACCCACACGTACAGCAGTATTCAGGAAATGGAAAAGGCTACGCTGACCTCACCGCTGGGCTTTACAGTGCCGATCGGCGAAGTGGCGAAGATTGAGAACGGCACATCGCCGGACTCGATTACCCGCATTGACGGCAAAATGAGCGTTAATGTGACCGCTGAAATCGTTGCTGCTGATGTAAACAGCGCTTCAAATGACGTGAAGGAAAAGATCGACGCCCTGGAGCTGCCTGACGGAGTTACCCTCTCCTTCGGCGGCGTAACCGAACAAATCAATGAAACCTTCGGCCAGCTCGGACTTGCGATGGCGGCCGCTATTGCCATTGTATATTTTGTGCTTGTTGTTACTTTCGGCGGCGGTCTGGCACCGTTCGCGATCCTGTTCTCACTGCCATTCACTGTGATCGGAGCACTCGTCGCTCTGTTACTGGCAGGAGAAACCCTGAATGTCTCCTCGCTGATGGGAGCACTGATGCTGATCGGTATCGTCGTAACGAATGCGATCGTACTGATCGACCGGGTTATTCATAAGGAAAAAGAAGGAATGTCTACCCGTCAGGCACTGCTTGAAGCCGGAGGCACCCGCTTACGTCCAATTCTAATGACGGCTCTCGCTACGATCGGCGCTTTGCTGCCGCTGGTTACAGGACTTGAGAACAGTGCAGGCATTATCTCTAAAGGACTTGGCGTGACCGTTATTGGCGGTCTGATCAGCTCCACCCTGCTGACACTGGTCGTTGTACCTGTAGTCTATGAATTCCTGATGAAATTCCGCAGCAAAAAGGTTATTGAATAGAGCTAAGAACACTAACCAGAAGTTCATAAACAAGGCGCCTTTCCACAATTGGAGAGGCGCCTGTTGTTTGTGCTTAATATGAAAGTATACATAGTCTATAGACAGCGGCCGGTTACCGTTACCTGGCCCAGGCTAAACCATTGCTGCCGCGCTGCTCTCCAGCGAAGACTTCCACGCTCGTAGCATCTGCAGATCCTGCGGCAGAAATTCCTCCAGCATATGGCTGAGCCCCAGATATAAAGGACTGTCTGTAGCTGCATTCAGTCTTTCGCAGAATTGTGGTGTCCATTTCAGTAAATGCTCTTCCAGGAAGTTCTCCTGGATTTCCAGCAATTCCATGGCGCTTCTCACCGAGAAGCTGTTATACAGCATCCGTTCATGCAGCACGGCCATGAATTCCAGCTCAATAGCGATATGGTCATCGGCTTCGCCGCCGCATTTCTTGAACACTATCCCTGCCGAAGCGTACACATCGGAGAGCACGTTGCAGAATTCTTGCTCACGGCCCAACTGGGCGGCTTCACGCGGCAGTTCGTTCATTAGCCGCTTGTATTCGCGGTTCTCCTTCTCGCAGATCAGCGGAAGCTGGGCAGGCTCCTGGCTGCATAGATAACGCTTCAGCTCTCTTCCGCCCTCCGTCATTTCCGCCGCTACGCTCATTTGGCGGTTGCGGCTCCACTGGGCAACCAGCGAAAGCGTTGGTTTTCTCCCGTAAAAATCAACTAAAATCTGATATATTAATCCCCGGCTCTCCAGCCAGCGGCTAAATGCCTCCGGCACGACAAGTGATGGAACTGTTGTTATCGTCATTTTGCAAATCCTCCCTACTTGGTTTGACCGGATACTGCACCGTCGTTATTGCCGCGTGCATACCCCGGTATCGTAGCTGTGAGCTGCGCAAAAGTGAACATAGAATAGAGATGAATCTTTCACACCTAAATTATATCGAAATTGTAAAACGCTTTCAGTGAGCATTTTATGACCATTCCCCGTAATTGTCGTACTATTGTCAAATTTAGACTTTGCCGTTCCTCTTTTGTCCCCTATTATTTAGGTTATCCTTTTTGCCTGCCGTACAACCGTTACTCCCCCGCAGAGTGTACGGAGAGAGAGCTAACAACGTATGGCACCATTGACGGCAGCGAAAGCAATCTTTAAAATTTAAATAAGATACACAAATGAAGGGAGCAACGCTATGGAACCGCTGACGGACCCTTTTGGACGTTTACATGACTATATCCGCATTTCGGTTACAGACCGCTGCAACCTGCGCTGCATTTATTGTATGCCGGCGGAAGGAATGCAATTCCAACCGCAGGACGAGATTATGAGCTATGAAGAAATTACCGCTGTGGTGGAGGCGCTGGCGCCTCTGGGACTGAGTAAGGTCCGGCTGACCGGGGGAGAACCGCTGGTCCGCAAGGATCTGGAGAAGCTTGTATCCATGATTTCTGCCATACCGGGTATTAAAGATATATCATTAACCACGAATGGTCTCATGCTGCCGGCTAAAGCTGCCCTGTTAAAACAGGCAGGCTTGTCGCGGGTGAACATCAGCCTCGATTCGCTCAAACAGGAGCGTTTCGCGATGATTACCCGCGGCGGAGATGTCGCCAAGGTGCTGAAAGGCATAGAAGCCGCTGAAGCGGCGGGGCTCTCCCCGATCAAGCTGAATGTTGTGCTGATGAAAGGCATCAATGATGATGAAATTAAGGATTTCATCTCGCTGACCCTGCACAGCCCGCTGAATGTGCGGTTCATCGAATATATGCCGATCGGCAGCGCAAGCGATTCCTGGCGCCAGACTTATTTGCCTCTGGAGACGGTCGTAGAAGCCTGTACCGAAGCAGGCTGGGCAACCGAGGAAGCGGAGATGCCCTCGGGCAACGGCCCTTCGCAGAACCGGCGGGTGGTCGGAGCGCAGGGAACCTTCGGGCTGATCCACCCGGTCAGCGAGCATTTCTGCGATAACTGCAACCGGCTGCGGCTCACTGCGGACGGTCATATCAAAGCCTGCCTGTATTGGGCGGATGAGTACAACGTACGGCCTCTGACCGCTGATCCGGCGGCGGTGCAAGCCCTGTTCCGCCAGGCGCTCGGCAACAAGCCGCATAACCATGAAATGGCGCTGGCGCTGGAGAAAAAAGCGCAGAGCCATACTCCGACGGTTCGCCGCATGTCGCAAATCGGCGGCTAGCTATTATGATTGCACAGTCAAAACGGATACCCTGCTGCCAGCAGCAGGGTATCCGTTTTTTCAGGAAAACAACTTACTGCAGCAGATTTGGAGCTAAAGGCTTACCCCCAATTGAAAGCCCATATAGAGGGCAATTCCCCAGATCAGCACTGCCGAAACCTTGTTCATCAGCCTGACCGCCTTGCCGGAGGAGTCGGCTTTCCCGAGCATTCTCCCAGCTGCCGCTAGTCCGATGAACCATACCCAGGATACCCCTGCGGCAGCTGCCGCGAACACCCAGCGTTCACTCCCGCCATATTGCAGTGCATTCGTACCGATAACACCTACCGTGTCCATCAGAGCATGCGGATTCAGCAGGGACACCGACAAGGCATAACCCACCTGCCCTTTCAGCGATAGCCGTTTTGCTTCTCCTTTTGCCGGAGTGGCGGCCCATATTTTCCAGCCCATAAAACAAAGAAATAAGGTGCCCGCCCCCAAGACGACCGGCGTCAGCCAATCCAGTGAGAGCAGAACCAGCGACACCCCGCCGACAGCAGCAGCAATAAGCAGACTATCGCACAGGGCAGCCGTCAGAATAACGGGCAGGGCACCGCGAAACTGCGGATGCAGCGCCCCTTGGTTAAAGACGAATATATTTTGTACCCCCAGCGGTAAAATAAGCCCAAAAGCCAATATTATTCCATGCACTATTGCTTCCGTCATCATCCTGCTCCTTCCAGCCTGCCGTCTATTTCAAATCAACGTATGGCAGCAGCATACACGTCCTTCGCTGCACTATTGATCCTACTCCCCCTAACGGCTCAGGTAACCCTCCAAATCCAGAGGATACTACCCAACCAAATGTAGAAGCCCGGACGAAGCGTGGTATACTCCAAGTAACAAATCTCTTATTCCATCAGCATTTACACCCTATAAAAAGGAGCTAGTCCTTTGACGCGCCAACGCCGATCAGACCATCCACTTACAGCCTCACCCTCGGCAGTTCCCCCTGTCCAATCCGCTTCCCTTGATGATTCTGCAAGCTTAAGCGCCCATTGGAAGCCGGATCCTTCTTCACCGATGCCACTGCACAGACAAATCTCAGCCTATTTCATCGGCAAAATCTCCAGCGGCGCCTGGCCTCCCGGCATGCGGCTTATCCCGCAGCGCGAGCTATGCCGTCAGCTTGGCGTCAACCGCAGCACAGTTGTCACCGCACTCGGGCAGCTCGCTGCACTCGGCCTGATCGAAGGCAGCCGGGGCGGAGGAACCCGGGTTGCCGCTTCAAGCAGGGCTGGAGCCTCCGGGCCGGATGCAGCAGCCCGCTCCACTGGAGCTGCGGGCCAGCTTGGCGGCAACTGGAATGACTACGTGGAGGAAGGCATCCACTACCCTAACCTGCCTGCGGTACAAGCCATTAACAGGCTTGAATATGAAGCGGGGCTGATCCGTCTCGGCACCGGTGAGCCTGCGCCCGGGCTGCTGCCCGGCGAGTCGATGCGCCAGGTGCTGCTCGAGCTGGCACAGAACCCGCTTCCGCCGCTCTCTTACGAGGAGCCGCTTGGCAGCCTTAGTCTTCGCAGAGCGGTCAGCCAGGAGCTGTCGAAGAACGGAATAGAGGCCGATCCGTCTTCCATCCTCATTACCTCGGGCGCGCTGCAGGGTCTGCAGCTCATTGCGCTGGGCCTGCTTCCGCGGGGCTCGACGGTGCTGCTGGAGAAGCCCTCCTACCTGTATTCCATCCACGCCTTCCAGTCGGCGGGGGTGAAATTCAGCGGCCTGCCGATGGACAAAGACGGCCTCTTACCGGATCAGCTGGCAGCCGCAGCCATCCGTAGCAAGGCGGCCATGCTCTACACCATCCCTAGCTTCCATAATCCCACCGGAATTGTAATGGATGCGGGACGGCGGGACGCCTTAATGGACATTGCAGGCGGACTTGGACTGCCCATTCTCGAGGATGGGGCTTATCAGGATCTATGGCTGGATGATCGCCCGCCCAAACCCCTGAAAGCCCGGGACCGCGAGGGAAGAGTGCTCCACCTGGGCACGCTGTCGAAGGCGGCGAGCCCCGGCCTGCGCATCGGCTGGATTGTCGGCCCGGAGCCGGTAGTCCGCCGGCTGGCCGATATCAAGATGCAGACCGATTACGGCGCAAGCTCCTTGTCGCAGCTCGCCGCTGCGCGCTGGCTGGAAGGCGGTTATCATGAGCAGCATCTCGTCCTGTTGCGCGAAAAACTGCGTCAGCGGCGTGATTTCATGCTGCAGCTGCTTGATATCCATTTTGCGGGGCTGGCTTCCTGGAGCATTCCGGCCGGAGGTTTCTACATCTGGCTCTCTCTAAACGGCCCTCTTTCGCTGCGCCGGCTCTTCAAGGCTGCACTACAGGCTGGAGTACTCCTGAATACAGGGGATCTGTATGACCGCAGCGACAGCAGACATCTCCGCCTGTCCTTCGCCTATGCCTCTGAGGATGAGATGGAGCACGGAATAGCCTCCTTGGCAAATATCATTAATAATAAAATGACATAAATTAATATTTGTCATTTGTCATCCACCATGTTAATCTGTACCTACCGAAGGGAGAATCCACCCGTGAACAAACCAAGCGCTTTTTTAAGCAAGACGGAAATATTGGACGCCGCTGAACAGACCTTGCGCAGGTTCGGCCCTGACAAAACCTCAGTGACCGATGTAGCCAAGCTGCTGGGCGTCAGCCATGGTACCTTGTACCGGCATTTTCCCAGCAAAGCGGCATTGCGGGAGGCTGTAACGGAAAGATGGCTGGACGAGTTGATTCTTGCCCCTCTGACAGCGATTGCGGCAGCTGCAGCAGCCGGAAATGCTCTGGAGCAGCTAAGGAACTATATCGCGAAGCTGATCGAGCTTAAACATCACTACGCCGAGCAGGACAGCGAAATGTTCAAGATGTATGCATCTGTTACGGAAGAAGCCTCCGAGCTCATTGACACCCATATTCAGCGGATTATCAGCCAGATGGGCAGTGTAATCGACAAAGGCATTCGGGACGGCACGATTACGCCAATCGCCGTTACGGAGACGATTGCCCGTTCACTTTTTTACGCGACGGCCCGGTTCCACCATCCTTCCCATGCCTATGAATGGCATAGCGGGAGCATCGGACAGGAATTCGAACAGCTCTGGACAATACTTGCCAGAGGCCTCACGGCTGTCACCAGTTAAACCCGGTATCTTATACAAAACTAAGCGAATACTTCCGAAGCCAGTTTTGTCCGAAGCAGATTCTTATGATGTGATGCTAACAAAACTAAGCGAATGCTTCCGAAGCCAGTTTTGTCCGAAGCAAATTCTTATGAAGTAACGCTAACAAAACTTTAAGGAGGAACAATTCATGAATCAAAACCTGCGGGGTAAGGTAGCTATCATTACGGGGTCCTCTAGAGGGATCGGACGGAGCGTTGCGGAGAGATTGGCGGAGCAAGGGGCCGCTGTAATCATTAACTATTCCAGCAGTCCTAAACAAGCTGAGGCTGTGGTGCAGGGTATTCAGGAAAAAGGCGGAAAGGCAGCCGCCCTTCAGGCCGACATCAGCAAACCCGCGCAGATTGAGCAGTTGTTCAAGGATACCAAGGAGCTGTTCGGCAAGATTGATATCGTGGTCAACAACGCCGGAATCATGATAAACAGCCTCATCGGCGCAGCTACTGAGGAGGAATTCGACAAGCAGTTTGCCATCAATGTCAAAGGGACCTACTTCTCCTGCCAGCAGGCTTTCTTCCATCTGGAAGAGGGCGGCCGGGTCATTAATTTCTCGACCTCGGTCAATGGCCAAATGTTCCCGGCTTACAGCATCTATGCCGGAACGAAAGGTGCCGTAGAACAATTCACCCGTCAGCTCGCCAAGGAATTCGGGGCCAAAGGCATTACGATCAACGCAGTTGCGCCGGGGCCGGTTGCCACGGATTTATTCCTGGAAGGCAAATCCGAGGCACAGCTTGAAGGGCTGAAGCAAGCCAATGCTTTTGGCCGCCTGGGCCAGCCTGAGGATATTGCCGGAGCCGTCAGCTTCCTCGCCGGGCAAGAGTCCCAGTGGATTACTGGACAAACGCTGCGCATAAACGGCGGATTTATTTAAGCCGCAATGGCAGGCTCACCGTACAAGCCGTCCCCTCACCGGGACGGCTTGTTACGTTTATCGTCCCGTTATGCAAATCTACGATTTTCTTCACCAGTGACAATCCCAGTCCGCTTCCGCCTCCGCTGGCGCTTCTTGCTTTATCGGCCTTGTAGAATCGTTCAAAGATGCGGGGCAGCTCCTCCCCGGCGATGCCTATGCCGCTGTCCCTGATTTCCACAATGGCTTGACCCTCTGCGTGATGCACGCGTATGGTGATATGCCCGCCCTCAGGGGTAAACTTGATACTGTTATGCAGCAGATTGGTCCATACCTGGCTCATCAGATCCTGCACAGCGTCCACCGAAACCTCCTCCAGCTCGGCTTCCAACTCGATCTCTTTATCCAGCCACTGCGGCTCCGAGGCCAGAATCATATCTTGCAGCTGTTTGTCCAGCCGGTATGACTTCACTTCAAACGGAAAGCTGCCCGCCTCCAATGCCGACAGCTTCAGCAGATTGTCGCTGAGCCCGGAGAGCCGGCTGCCCTCTGCTTCGATGATGTCCAGATAATGTCTCCGGTTGTCTGCACTAAGGCCCTCTTCCCGCAGCGCACGGGCGAATCCGCGAATCGAGGTCAGCGGCGACTGGATCTCATGTGAGACGTTGGAGATGAAATCCTGGCGCATAATCTCCATCCGGCCCAGCTCGCTGGCCATTTCATTAATCCCCTCCACGATTCCGCCAAACTGCCCGTAACGCTTGCTGTTTTCCAGCTCCACCTTGAAATTGCCTTTGGAAATTTGCCGCATTGCTGTCAGGATGGGAATATAGAAAGCTCTCTCATCCCCCCTGGCATGTCCGATAAGAGCTACGATACCGCCCACAACGAAAAGAATGAGAAACTGCAGCGCCATAACAAGCAGCCCCGATCCATAAGGGGACAGAGACCATTCAAAATGTCCCGACAGCAGCTTTACTCCGTAGTATCCTCCATTCCAGGAAACATAGAGGGCAGCGATCAATATCCCCATTCCAAGGATCTCTCTCACAATCCTGCCAAGTCTTCTCATCCATTAACCACCTCCAGACGGTAGCCCAGCCCACGGATGGTACGGATATTGAAGCCATATTTTTCCCGGGGGAAACGTTCGCGCAGACGGCCCACATGCACATCCAGCGTCCGTTCATTGCCCCCAAAATCATAACCCCAGATTTCTTCAATCAGCCTGTCGCGCGTCAATGTCTGCCCGGGATAGCTTGCCAGCTTGAACAGCAGCTCGAATTCCTTCAGCGGCAGCGTGATTTCCCCAAACTCCGAGGAGGCTTCATAAGTCTTGCGGTTCATCCGCAAATTCCCGACGTTTACACTCTGTGCGGAGGAAATCTGGTACCGCTTCAGCAACGCTTTAACTCTGGCGATCAGCACCAGCGGTTCAAACGGCTTCACCAGATAATCGTCCGTACCCAGCTCGAAGCCTTTAACAATTTGTGAGGTTTCCCCTTTGGCTGTCAACATCAGAATGGGAAAATCATAGCTTTCACGCAGCGCGCGGCACAGCTCCCAGCCATCCATCTTCGGCATCATCACATCGATGATCGCCAGATCCACGCTGTTGTCCTCAAGCAGCCGCAGCGCCTCCACCCCATCGGAAGCGCCGTAGACCTCATCCATCCCCTCAGCTCTCAGAAACAGCTCCACCAATTCGCGGATGTGCGGATCGTCGTCCACTACCAGTATTTTGGCCATATTCTGCTGTAGCCTCCTCTTTGCCGCCCTCCAAAAGCTGCGGTGTGTTCATCTGCAGCTGCTGTTCCGCAAATTCCCGGTACAACTCGTGACTGCGCAGCAGCTCTTCGTGCGTTCCTTTGCCGGTGATCCGGCCTTTCTCTATAAAGATAATCTGATCCGCATTCACCACGGTTGCCAGTCTGTGGGCAATCACAATCGTGGTCCGGCCTTGCATAAGGTTCGATAACGCACTCTGCACCACTGCTTCGGATTGACTGTCGAGACTGGAGGTAGCTTCGTCCAGCATCAGAATCTTCGGATCACGCAGCAGCGCCCTCGCAATGGCAATCCGCTGGCGCTGTCCGCCGGACAGCTTCACGCCCCGTTCCCCCACATCCGTCTGATAGCCGTCCGGAAGCTCACGGATAAAGCCGTCGGCATAGGCCATGGCTGCAGCACGGCGCATCTCCTCCCCGCTGATCTTCCGGTCCAGCCCATAACCGAGATTATCGGCAATTGTACCGGAGAGCAGCGGGCTTTCCTGCGAGACATACCCGATCAGCTTTCGCCAGGAACGCAGGGAAAACACCGACACCGGCTTACCGCCCAGCTTGATGACGCCATGCTGCGGTTCATAGAACCGTTCCAGCATTGAGAATAACGTCGTTTTGCCGCCTCCGCTTGGTCCGACAATCGCCGTAACCTGACCCGGCAGCATGGAGAAGCTGACCTTGTCCAGCACCTGTTCACCTGTTTTATAGCCAAAGCTTAAATCCTCTATAGCAATCGGTCCCTGCAATCCATCCGCTTCCTCTGCCCCTTCGTAAATCTCCTCTTCCGCAGCCAGTGTTTCAATGATCCGTTCCGAGGCACCTTTGGCCTTCTGCACCTGGGTGAAGAATTGGGTCAGCTGGGTGAGCGGCATCACGATCTGGATCAAATACAGAATAAAGGCTACCAATTCACCTGCAGTCAAGGCACCCGAGGACACCTGCATGCCGCCATAGCCGATAATGACGACCAGCAGCATCATGAACACAAACGAGACTAGCGGACTGATCATCGCACTGATTTTGCCCTCCCGGATGCCGAAGGACAGCAGATTCATAATTCCGGTCCGTCCGGCTTCATATTCCCTTTGCTCCGCGCCCGATGATTTCACCAGCCGGATTTCGGACAGCACACCGCTCAGTGTAGCGGTAAAGGACGCTGTTTCATCCTGAGTACCCTTGGAGATTTTGTACATCTGCCGGCCCAGCGGCACCAGAATGAGTGCGGACAGCGGAAGCACCGTGAACAGCACCAGCGTCATTTTCCAGTTCAGATACAGCAGCACCGATATCGAACCGACGATGGAGATTACCCCGGTAAACAAGCTGGCCAAATGCTCGGAGATCAGCGTCTTGAGAATTCCGGTATCGTTCGTCATCCGGCTGACGCTTTCACCTGTGCGGTTATCATTGTAGTAGGCCACCGGCAGCACAAGAAATTTGCGCCATAGCCGGTCGCGCAGTCCCGCAACAATCTTCTGCCCTACGTAGTTCAGCAAATAAATGGAGACGCCTCCGGCAATCGTCTGGGCTACAAAAGCTCCGGCAATTCCCGCAATCTGCAGCTTGCTGATGGAGGCCAGCGAGAAGCCGTCCACCAGATTCTTGGTGAACATAGGAATGACCAGGCCCACGAGCGTCGATATCATACTAAGCCCTACCGCCAGAGCAAGCAGCCCGTAGGAGGGTTTCGTCTCATGCAGCAGCTTCAGGAACGGCTTCAAGGCCGCTCCCTGCTTCCGTGAAGATTTGGATTTATTCATAGAACTTCCTCTTTTCTGACGGATAGATCTCGGAGCTGTCCCGCTCCTGTCCGCCTTCCTCTCCACATTAACCCCGCTTTGTAAACTGAAGTTAAACAAAGGAAAAATTAGTGCTCTCAGCAAGGACCCTTGAACTGTGGCAGCAGCTTGACGGCAGCCAAATAATCATCCGTTGTATTCATATTGTACAAAGGGGAGGGCGTAGGCTGGCTAGGCGTAAAGCCGGATTCTGGAACATATAGAACGTCCAGCTTCTCCAGGCACTCCATGACTTTGAATCTTCCACCGCTCAGCGCTGCTTCCAGCACCGGAAGTGTCCGCTTATGATACAGCCCGAGCAGGGGCTGCGTCCGGCCGGAGGCGGACACCGGAACAGCGGCAGACGCGCCGAAACCGGCCCTATGACTCACTGTCTCGGGATACGTTTCCGCATGGCAGCTGAGTATGTACTGCAGAAATAACGCCGAAGCAAACGGCAGATCGCAAGCCGTCACCAGATTCCATTCCGTCGGTGAATGGCTGAGCGCCGCATGAAGACCGGCCAGAGGGCCGCAGCCTTGATAATGGTCCGTAATCTGGGGAAGCTGCAAGAAGTCGTACTCCCTGCGCTCCCGGGGGCCGCAGGCAATGACCGTACTTTCGGCGAGCTTGGCCAACTCGTCCGCCAGCCGGGCAATCACAGGTTCTCCGGCAAGTGTAAGCAGCGCTTTATCGCTGCCCATCCGCCTCGAAGCCCCCCCTGTCAGAATAATTCCCGTGTATTGTGTCATTTTTTCCTCCCGCTGAAATCTCTTGTTCTCTATGGGTATCGTATCAAACTTTACAGCGCGAAAACAGCAAGGCTGACGTGTTATCACTTGAAATATCCTTTTCTGCAGGAAAGAAATGAAATTTATTACGCGGGCGAACTTTTTCAAAATTCGAAAAAATATAGACACTGGTTGATTTTGCGGAGGTCTGTGCTAGACTCTAAATTCAAGGCCTCCTAAGCGCCGGTTCCGGCAGCTGCCTAAGGATAAGCGAGGCTCATTTCATAAATGTTCACGTAAACATTATGGAGATCTTATCTGCAAAAAGGAGTTATTCCATGAAACGTTACCTCGTAGACAGGCCGATCCAATCGAAGCTGTTAATCTGCTTTTTGCCCATTTTGGTCTTATCCGTCGTGCTGACCGGATTCTTCTCTTATCTTTCGTCCAGTCGGCAATTAAAAGAAAACGCTTTCTACGCCCTCGCCGACACTACTCATCAGACAGCCCTGTTCATGAACGACAAGTTTCTCACAATCTTCGAACAGCTGGTGCGCCTGGAGGATAATGATGCCCTGCAGAGCATTCTTTCGGGAGAAGGCCAGGCGGCCGACCAGAACCGGTATGACGATCTCATTAAGCTGCACGACCAGCTTGACGATGTGTACCATTCCTATTTCCAGATGATCGATTCCATCTTCGTTGCGTTCAATAACGGAAGATCCTTCAACCTGCAGCAGGAATATGTCCCCCGGCAGGTCCATATTGATCTGAACGATTGGCACAGACGCTATAATACCTCGCAGAAAGGCTACTATTGGCTGAACAGCCATAAGGATACGATCTTTGATACGGTGGAGCAGCGGAGAGTTATGAGCAGCTTCAAAATGATCGGCACCGAACATTCCCCGGCCAGCGGCATTGTCCTTATAAATTTACGAGAAAGCTATTTTCTCGAGATTATGGAGAATGTAAAGATCAGTCCGGGCGGGACACTGATGCTGATCAGCCCGGAAGGTGAGCTGTACTCCAAGACCTTGGATGCCGAATATGAACTCAGCGGGGAAACCATTAACGCACTAAGAAACGGAGCACAGGACAGCGGCAGCCTGACAGCCGACAGCAAGGCGGGCCGGAAAATGGCCATTGCCTACAATACCCTGCCGCTCAATCATTGGGTGCTTGCAGCGGTTGTGCCGGAGAAGGATATTCTGGAGGGAGCAACCCGCATTAAATACATCTCCCTGGTTCTGATCCTGTTTATCCTAATTGTGTTCATCGTGGCTGCCGCGGTTGTCGCCCGCAATCTCAGCAACCCGCTCCGCTACCTGTCCAAGCAGGTCAAACGTTTCGAGCGGGGAGACCTCGGCGTCAGCTTTGAGCTGGACCAGCATAATGAAATCGGCGTATTGGCCCGTGGGCTCTCCGGCCTGGTGGCTTCGGTAGCCCAGCTGCTCGAGACAGTGCGCAGTGAGCAGGAGAAGAAACGCCAGATCGAGCTGCAGGCTATGCAGGCCCAGATCCAGCCCCATTTTCTCTACAACACGCTAAGCTCCATCAAACATCTGATTGATATGAATGAGCGGCAGCGCGCTTCCACCATGGTCAGTGCATTGACCTCCTATTTCCGGATCAGCATCAGCAAAGGCCGTGAGATTATTCCGGTCCGTGAGGAGATGGAGCATGTGCGCAGCTATCTGATGATACTCAACATCCGGTACAGCCAGGAATTTGACTTCGAGATTAAAGTCGAAGACGAGCTGCTTGAGCTTCCCATTCTCAAGCTTACGCTGCAGCCGCTGGTGGAGAATGCCATTTACCATGGAATTAAAAACAAGCACGGCCACGGCTTCCTCTCCATTTCCGGCCGCCGTGAGGGGGATTATGCTGTCTTTGAAGTGTATGACAACGGGCACGGGATCAGCCGGGACAAGCTCTCACAGCTCCGCGCCTCGCTGGAATCAGAGACGGTAGGACATGAAGCGATTACCTACGGGCTGTGGAACGCCCACCGCAGGATTGTCCTGCATTTCGGCAGCCGCTATGGATTAAAGCTCGACAGCGAAGAGGGCCTGTACACACAGGTAAAGGTGTACCTTCCTTATACAGGCGATACGAAAGGAGAACGATTATAATGCTGAAACTGCTGATTGTGGATGATGATAAATGGATCCGTGAAGGCATAAGGGCCAATGTGAAATGGAGTACTGAAGACATCGAGGTGACCGGAACCGCCGCGAACGGGGAAGAGGGCTGGCTGCTTGTTCAGCAGCTCCGTCCGGATATCCTGCTGACCGATATTCAGATGCCCCTGCTGGACGGGCTCCAGCTGGCGGAGATGGTGAATAGGGCATATCCGCTGACCCGGATTATTTTCCTGACCGGCTATGATGATTTCTCCTATGCCAAGAAAGCTCTCCACCTGCAGGCTTCCGACTACATTCTGAAATACGAGGACAATGATACCATCCTGAAGTCCGTGGCGGCTGCCGGGCGCAGTCTGCTGCAGGAGCTGCGGGAATCGGAGAAGGCTCAAAAAAGCCAAACCCTGATTGAAAACAAGTTCTTCTCCGATCTGCTGTCCGGTGTTCCCAGCATCGACTGGGCACGCCGCGAAATGGATCTTCTCGGCATCCGCTGGGAGGGGAACTACTTCCGGGTCGCGGTGATCCAGCCCGAAGATCTGCGGCGCTTCTCCCGGCCCGGCATTGAGGAGAACGCCGAGCTGCTGCTGTTCTCGATCCGCAATATAGGCGTTGAACAGTTCAGCGGCCGGGCTCCAAAGCCTTTTTTCGTCCATTACAATCACAGAATCAATATTCTCTTTAACCTGGAGAACCCGGGCGAGGCGGATCAACCGGACGGTTCCTTTGCCCAATTGCTGGAGGAGATGAGGAATACGATTGAGGCCTGTCTTAAAATTCCGGTAAGCATCGGTGTAGGCAGCGTGTGCGAAGGTTTCGCCCAGATCCCCTACTCCTACAATAAAGCCCTGACGGCTGCGCATATGAAGGATGTTGCCGGCGAACCCGGCCTGTTCTTCTGTGATGAAATGCGCCATTCACAGCATTCGCATCACATGCTGCTGAAGCAAATGGAGCAGTATATTATCAAACATTACGCTGATGAGAAGCTGAGTCTCGCGGCAATTGCCGGTGAAGTTCATATCTCACCATCGTACGTAAGTACTCTCTTCAAAAAATACAGAGAGATCAACGTAATCGAATATATCGCCGGCATCCGGATGGAAAAGGCGGCGGAGCTGCTGAAGCAGACAGATTACAAATCCTATGAAATTAGCGAAAGGGTAGGCTACCCTAATCCTCAATACTTCAGCGTGCTGTTCAAAAAGCACTTCGGCATGTCCCCTTCGGACTACCGTAAGGTTCAGCAGGGTTAAGCCGGCAGCTGCTAACTTATACGCAAACTGTTAAAGAAAACAAACAACCTTTGAAATATATCTTATTCAGCTGATCCGCTATCTGAATTACGATTGTTTTGGAGGTGCAGTTATGGATATTACGCGACAAACCGGGGGCAAGCTTGCCTTATCCAAACCGGGAAAAAGAAAACGCATCAAAGGGGACGGGTGGCTTCCCTATTTGCTTATCGCCCCCACAGTCCTGCTCATTGCGGGCATCCTGATCTTTCCGATATTCCGGGTATTCGACCTGAGTGTTCAAAGCTACGATTTCACCCGTCTGCAGGAAGCAGGCTATATCGGACTGGAGAACTTCCGCCATATCTTCACGGAAGACGATTTATTCTACACCACACTCGTCACTACGCTGAAATGGGTGTTTTCCGAGGTGGCCCTTCAGCTGGTCTTCGGGCTGATTGTTGCCCTGCTGCTGAACCAGTCCTTCCGGCTGCGCGGCCTGGTCCGCTCGCTGGTGCTGGTTCCCTGGGCCGTATCCGGCGTGCTAACGACCATGCTGTGGTCGCTCATGTTCAACCAGCATATCGGGATCATCAACGATATCCTGATGAAGCTTGGCATCATTGATGAAGCCATCGCCTGGCTGGCTAATCCGAGCACTGTGTTCGGCTCCGTAGTCTTCGCCGAGCTGTGGCGGGGCATTCCGTTCTTTGCGATCACACTGCTCGCCGCGCTGCAGACCATTCCGCACGAAGTGTACGAATCCTGCGAGGTGGACGGTGCCGGGCCCCTGAAGAAGCTGTTTCATATCACTCTTCCTTATCTGAAGGAGAGCATTATTTTCGCCACCCTGCTCAGAGCCATCTGGGAATTCAACTCCATCGACATGATCTTTACGATGACGAACGGCGGCCCGATGGATATGACGACAACGCTGCCGATTTATATGATGAAGACCTCGATCCTTGAGGGCAATTACGGATACGGCTCGGCGCTTGGCGTCGTCACCTTCCTGTTCCTGATGCTCTTTGTCATTCTGTACCTGAGACTCAACCGGGGAGGAATGCAGGATGAATAAGACTACCGGCCGCAAAGTAGGCAGCAGGCTGCTCTTTTACATTCCGCTGGCCTTAACGCTGATCTTTGTACTCGTTCCTTTTCTGTGGGCTATCTCCACCTCTCTAAAAAAAGAAACAGACATTATGAGCTCGACGATTCAATATCTTCCGTCTCCGCTGACCTTTGAGAATTATATCAATGTGTGGAACGATAATAATTTCTCGCAATATTTCCTCAACAGTGTGCTGGTCTCCATCCTGTCGGTGATCGTCATTACACTGCTGTCGGTGATGAACGGTTATGCGATGAGCCGGTTCAAGTTCAAGGGAAAAAGCGCCTTTATGCTGATCCTGCTGGCTACACAGATGATGCCTGTCATCCTGTTTGTAATCCCGCTGTTCCTGATTTTCAAGAATCTCGGGCTAATCAACACGCCTTACTCGCTCGTCCTGTTCTATATCGTGCTGCAGGTCCCGTTCAATACGATATTGATGCGCGGCTTCATCGCCTCCACCCCGAAGGAGATTGACGAAGCGGCTATGGTCGACGGTGCGGGAAGATTCCGCATTATCTTCGCCATTATCGCGCCGATCGTGCTTCCGGGCATCGTGGCAACCAGCGCCTTCGCATTCATCGGCGTCTGGAATGAATTTCTGGTCGCGTTCTCGTTTATCACAACGCCGGACCGCTTCACAATTCCTATCGGGCTGAAATTTATGATCGGTGAATTCAGTGTGCAGTATGCCTCACTGGCAGCGGGAAGCATCATCGGGCTGATCCCTCCTGTGCTGCTGTTTATGTACATCCAGCGTTATTTGGTGGAAGGCCTCGGCGGTGCCGTCAAGGGCTAACCCGGCTCCAGTCATTAAGGACGGGGCCGGGCCGGCTTTTCCCGGAAACGTCCTTAATATATACAACAATATAACTTTCAGGGAGGTCTAAAGATTTATGAAGACAAGAAAATTACGGAGTTCCGTATTGGTGGGCGCCTCGCTTCTGCTGGCATTGACCGGCTGCGGCTCGAACAAGACAACGAACTCCGCCTCATCAGGCGAAGCCAGCAAGAACGGGGATAAGGCTAAGCAGACAACCATTAGCTTCTGGGCAGCTGCGGTGACTACGGAGCGCAACGCTTTTTTCGAGAAGATCATCAAGCAGTTTGAGGAAGAGAACCCGGACATTAAGGTGGATTATCTCGGGGTTCCCGGCGATTTATCCGCTTACGAGCAAAAGGTAAATGTCGCGATCTCCGCAGAACAGGCACCGGATATCATGAATGATTTCAAGGCCGACCTGCTCGCCAGAGATGTGCTGGAGCCCCTCGATGCCTATTATGACAGCTGGGCCGACAAGGATCTGATTTCCGCTGAGCTGATTGCCAGCAACCGCAAGCTGGATACCAAAGAAGGAAAATTGTATGCGCTACCATACAGCTCCCAGACCTGGAATCTCTGGCTGCGCCCTGACTGGTTCAAAGAAGCCGGCCTTGCGCTCCCCGATACCTGGGATCAATTCTTCGAGGATGTCGCCAAACTTACCGATAAATCCAAAGACCGCTACGGGCTCAGTATCCGCGGTGGTGCCGGAAGTGCCAATACGCTGGAAATGCTGATGTACTCCTACTCCGGAATTGCCGATTACTTTACGCCTGAAGGAAAAGCAACGATTAATGATCCGCTTCACGCAGAGTTTCTGGAGAAATATTTAGGCGCGTATAATGTCTATACTCCAGAGGATGATCTCAACAAGGGCTGGAGCGAGCTCGCCGCCACCTTCCAATCGGACAAAGCGGCTGTTGTTGTGCATAACCTTGGCTCGGCAAGCTCCCATGAGAAAGCATTCAACGGAGACTATACCAAGTTTGAAGCCGTACCGTTTCCGAAGGGTGTCAACGGCTATCGTGAACATCCCGGCCTCATGCCGCTGGGTCTGACCATGACCAAAACCGCCGAAAACAAAGACGCGGTATGGAAATTCATGACCTTCTACCTGTCCCATGACATCAACAGCCAGTACGCCAAGCTTTATGGTGAAATCCCTGCTAATCAGGAGGCGGCCGCCGATGCCTGGATTCAGGACATTCCTTATATGAAATCCGCTTCGGAGCTGTTGAATTCGGCCGACACGCATTTTGCCGGCACTCCGTATTATCTACCGGGCTACAGCAATATCCAGAAAAAGATTGAGCCTATGATTCAAAAGGTGATGGCCAAAAAAATGACCGGAACGGAAATGCTGGACGAATGGGCTAAACTGCTTGAGGCAGAGAAACAGTCCTATGATCAGACTCAAAAATAATACGCCACCGCGAATGGGAGGGCTGGAATGAATACTCATGCTGTTACAGGTTCCGGACGCTGGATTCCCGATCAGGGAGACGGAACTTACAAAAATCCGATCATCTATGCCGATTACTCTGATCCCGATGTTATCCGTGCAGGCGATGATTTCTTTATGACCGCCTCAAGCTTTGCGCATACGCCGGGTCTGCCGATCCTTCATTCCCGGGATCTGGTCAACTGGAGCCTCGTCAATCATGCGCTGCCGCAGCTGGAGCTTCCCGGCTATGAGCGGGTGCAGCATGGTAAAGGCGTGTGGGCGCCCAGCCTGCGCTTTCATGACGGGCAGTTCTGGATCTTCTACGCAACACCCGACGAAGGCATCTTCATGACCAAGACGGATAACCCGTTTGGTGCCTGGGAACCACCGCATCTGGTGAAGGCCGCCAAAGGCTGGATCGATCCTTGCCCTTTCTGGGATGAAGACGGGCAGGCCTATCTGGTCCATGCCTTTGCCCATAGCCGTTCCGGCCTGAAGCATATTCTGAGCCTCTGCAGGATGTCCCCGGACGGCAGAAGCCTGCTGGATGAAGGCCGGATTATCATCGACGGCACAGTAAAGCATCCTACACTGGAAGGTCCGAAGCTGTACAAAAGAAATGGCTATTATTATATCTTTGCCCCCGCGGGCGGAGTGCCCACAGGCTGGCAGGCGGTCTTCCGCTCCACCGCCATCGAAGGGCCTTATGAGGATAAAATCGTGCTGCATCAAGGGGATACCCCGGTGAACGGCCCGCATCAGGGAGGATGGGTTGAGCTTGCGTCCGGCGAATCCTGGTTTATTCATTTCCAGGATAAAGGCGCTCACGGGCGGATCGTCCATTTGCAGCCCATGGAATGGCAGGAGGATTGGCCGCTGATGGGCCGGCTTGCACCCGGGCAGGACATCGGAGAGCCGGTAGAGCTCTGGAGCAAGCCCAATATCCGTGCCGCCGGAGAAATTGCCGTTCCCCAAACTGCAGATGACTTCCGTGGACCGTCGCTCGGCCTGCAATGGCAGTGGCAGGCCAATCCGGCCACCGGTTGGTATAGCCTGAATCCCGGGGGCGGCTTGAGACTGTATGCCGCAGCACTTCCAGAGGGCTGCCGCACTCTTTATGACGCTCCGCAGCTGCTCATGCAGAAGTTCGCCGCTCCCGTTTTTTCGGCAGCCGCACAAATTACGCCCAGCTTTGCCACCTGCGAAGAACGGGCGGGCCTCGTGGTCTTGGGGCAGCGGGCCTTCTATCTGGCCTTGTCTATGGACCAGGACGGAGCGCTCCGGCTGACCCAGTATGAGAGCAGTGGTGTTACAGAGAACCTCACGGAAGCCGGGGACATTAAAAAAGCTGAGATACTCACCGGTGCAGACAGCCTGCACTTAAGGTTCAGCTTGGAGGAAGATTGCCTTTGCCGGTTCAGCTTCAGTAAGGACGGTTCACAATACACCGATTTCGGTGAGCCGTTCACGATTGCTGAAGGACGGTGGGTCGGAGCCAAAGTTGGCCTGTTCACAGCCTCCTTTGCCCCGGTCCAGTCCGGGGGCTTTGCGGACTTTGACCATTTCCATATCTAAGCTAAATTCTTCGCCGATATCCCAGGATATCGGCTTTTTTCTACTTAAAAAGCTGACGGGAGCAGAAATTAGACAGCTGGCTGGAAAATCATTCAAAACTTGGTTTGTATCCCTTTTCAACAAGTGTTACAGTGTTAGAAACGGCCTATTTTAAGGCTGAAGCAAGGAATGCAAGACATCTGGCGGGAAAGGAGTGCCCAATTTGCGGGAGTACCTTAATAAGCATCCATCCTTCAGCTCTCTGAAATGGTTCAATTTCTTCGTATATGGAACCGTGGTCCTCTTCACTAGCTTCTTCCCACTATATCTGCAGGATGTAGGGATGAATAAGTTGGAGATCGGGAGCTTAATGTCGGTAGGCGCACTCGTTTCAATTATTGCCAATCCTTTCTGGGGCATATGGAGTGACCGTTATCAGAATATGCGGCGGATTGTCCTCGTCATGCTGACGGGAACACTGGTATTGTCTCAGCTTGTATTTCAGGCGCATACATATGAAATGATTTATGTTTCCATCCTTTTCTTCTATTTCTTCCAGGGTCCGCTGTTCGCCCAGAGCAACACGATGATTCTTAGCTATATTGACGGCACGAATCACAAGTTCGGCTCTTTCCGGCTCTGGGGCTCGCTCGGATGGGCGCTGACCGCGATCCTGGCCGGGCCCGTTATTGAGTGGGCCGGCGTATCTATTTTGTCTTATCTCTTTGCTGCACTGCTCTGCGCGGCCATGCTCTCGCTGGTTGCCCTGCCGAGGCTCGATCATTCCATAGGCGTTGCGCCATTGCCGTTCAAGGGCTTCCAAAAAATCTTTTATAATCCGTTTTTTCTATGTTTTATCTTCTTCGGCATTCTGGTCTCCATCCCCAATACGATGAACAATACCTTCGTGTCGCTCTACATTACAGAGCTTGGGGGCAGCAAAACAATGATCGGCCTTGCCGTATTCCTCTCCTCCATCCTGGAGGTGGGCGTGCTGCTGCTGTGCGACCGTTTCCTGAAACGCAAGGTCTCGGTGCTGCTGGGCTGGCTGGCACTCGTGAGCGTCTTATTTGTCCTGCGCTGGTGGCTGATGGCCGGTGCGACAACACCGCTTCAGGTGGCTTTTATTCAAATTCTGCACTGCATTACGTTTGGCGGCTTCTTCTATGTGGGAACGCAGCTGACCATGCTGCTGGTTCCACGCCCCTACCGTTCCTCTGGACAAGCCCTCTACACTTTGACTTGGAGCGGCATTTCCGGCATTCTGGGCGGTGTTCTCGGCGGTTGGCTGTATCAGACCCTCGGGGCCCAGAGCATGTACCAGTCCGGTGTATTCCTCTCGTTCATTGGAACGCTTGGCTTCGGCTTAATGTGGCTGTTCGTCAGCCGCGGCGACTACCTGAACCCGGCGGAGCAGGAGGAAGAGCTGGCGGGCCACGAATAATAACCTCATAAGCAGCGGATACACCCCATAGGACATAACACAAAAGCAGGCTTGGACTTCCCGATAAGGAAGCCAAGCCTGCTTTTATGTTAGCCTGCCAGATTGCAATGCTATGAATTAGCCCTGCTTAGGCGGCTGGAATGAGCTTTTGAGGGATACCACAAGATTGAACACGAGATGTCCCGGCGCGGAGTATTTGCTGTCCACGTTAAAATAGCCATGGCGGAAGAATTGGAACTTGTCCTGCGGCACGCTGTCCTTCAGACCCGGCTCCACAAAGCCCTGCAGAATCTCAATAGATTGCGGGTTCAGCTGATCAAGGAAACTCGGCTCCGGCTTGTCGCCCACAGGCTCCATTCCTTCGATCTCAGCCTCCGCATCCGCTTCTTCAGCGGAAATCAGCGGCTCATAGAGGCGGAATTCCGCCGGTACTGCCTGGCTGGCATCCACCCAGTGCAGTGTTCCCTTGACCTTGCGGCCGGTAAATCCGCTGCCGCTCTTCGTCTCGGGATCATACGTGCAGTGCAGCTCCACAACCTCGCCGTTCTCATCCTTGATGAACTCGTTGCACTTAATGAAATAGGCGTTCTTCAATCGCACTTCGTTGCCGGGAAAGAGACGGAAATATTTGTTCGGCGGAATCTCCATGAAGTCATCGCGCTCAATGTAGATTTCACGGGAAAATGGAATCTGCCGGTTGCCCATTTCCGGATTCTCCACGTTGTTCTCAATCTCGAAGTATTCGGTCTGACCTTCCGGATAGTTGGTAATGACCACTTTCAGCGGCCGCAGCACAGCCATCGTCCGGGGAACGGTCAGCTTCAGGTCCTCACGGATGAAATGCTCCAGCATTTGCAGGTCCACGAGACCCTGGCTTTTGGAAATGCCTGTTTCGTGCACAAAGCTGCGAATGGCTTCCGGAGTGTACCCGCGGCGGCGCAGTCCGGAAATCGTCGGCATACGGGGATCATCCCAGCCGTCCACATGGCCTTCGTCCACCAGCAGTTTCAGCTTGCGCTTGCTCGTTACCGTCTGGGCCAGGTTGAGCCGGCCGAATTCATACTGATGCGGCACAGCCGGCATCTCGCATTCTGCTACCACCCAATCATAGAACGGGCGCTGATCTTCAAATTCCAATGAGCAGAGGGAGTGGGTTACACTCTCAATAGCATCTTCCAGCGGATGGGCAAAGGTATACATCGGATAGATGCACCATGCATCGCCGGTATTATGATGATGCGAGTGGGAAATACGGTAAATGACTGGATCGCGCAGGTTGATGTTCGGCGAGGACATGTCAATTTTGGCACGGAGCACCTTTTCGCCGTCCTTGAACTCCCCTGCCCGCATACGGCGGAACAGATCCAGGTTCTCTTCGATTCCGCGTTCACGGTGCGGGCTGTTCTGCCCCGGCTGGGTCAGCGTACCGCGCAGCTGGCGGATTTCGTCAGCGCTGAGGTCATCGACATAGGCTTTACCTTTTTGGATAAGCAGTTCTGCCCGCTCGTACATTTCTCCGAAATAATCGGAGGCAAAACGCAGTTCATCCCATTCATAGCCTAGCCACTTTACATCCTCTTGAATGGAATTCACATATTCTGTATCCTCTTTAAGCGGATTGGTGTCATCAAATCTCAGATTGGTCTTTCCGCCGAATTCATCAGCCAGCGTAAAGTTAATCCAGATCGCCTTGGCATGTCCGATATGTAAGTAACCGTTCGGCTCCGGCGGAAAACGGGTGACGATCTCCTTAACCTTCCCCGAGCTCAGATCTTCAGTAATGACATTCTTAATAAAATTGGAGGGTGTTCCACGGTTCTCCACAGCTATCAACCTCTCGTTCTGTATTGTTCTACTTCCTTGTATGAACATGTTTCCTACTAATATACCCGTTAACCGTAGAATGTTCAATAAAATGGGTGACTCACTCAGCCTTGCTGAATGCTTTGACTTCTCTCCCGGCGATAGAGTAGCATGGAAATTATAAGGCATAATTAACGAATAACTTAACAATGGGGGACTCATTCTTATGAAACCGATGAAACTGCCTAAAGAGCAGCGCGACATTATTACAGAGAACATCCGTACTTATTTCGAAGCCGAACGCGGAGAGACCATCGGCCATCTCGCAGCCGACAATTTGCTGGATTTCTTCCTTAAGGAACTGGGACCTGCCCTATACAATGGAGCGCTGAGCGATTGCCGCGCCCTTGTAGGACAGCGGATGCAGTCGCTGGAAGAAGATATTTACGCTCTGGAATGGAAGAAGCGTTAATCAGAACATCCGGCCCTAGTGGCACAGAGGGAGGCAGCCGCTTGTTTAATTATGTCATTGATGAAGAGCTTGTGCTGAAACTGTTGATGCCGGAGCAGGCCCGCCACATGTTCGCGCTGGTAGAGCGCTCGCGGAGCAGGCTCAGGCAGTGGCTGCCTTGGGTTGACGGAGTCACCGAGCAGGACCACATCGCCACATTTATCAAAAATGCCGTCAAGCAGGGCAGCGACAACGGCGGCTTCACCGCCGGACTGTGGGTCCGGGGAGAACTGGCCGGCATTATCGGCTATCATGAGATAGATTGGCAGAGCCGCTCCGTCGGAATCGGCTATTGGCTTGGCGAAGGATATGAAGGCAAAGGCTACATGACCAGCGCCTGCCGGGTTTTCGTAGATTATGCGCTGCTGGAAATGGAGCTGAACCGCATTGAAATCCGCTGCGCTACGGGCAACAAGCCCAGCCGGGCGATTCCCGAGCGGCTGGGTTTCGTATTCGAAGGGGTCCTGCGTCAGGCGGAGAAGCTGCCTACGGGCTATGTGAACCATGCGGTATACGGCCTGCTGCGCAGTGAATGGAAGCTGCTGAGCTAAACAGAGGGACATATACAACCCCGCCGGATCTAACGGAATTTTAGATCTTTTATAACAAACCAAGCCCCCCGTAACAGGCGTCCGGGGGGACTTGGCATATCATCAAATTCACCGATTTGGATATCAGCAGTCGTTAGCTCTCCGCAGCCTCAAGCCAGCTCCGGAACTTCATCCGGGTTCCCGACGCCAGGCTGTCCAGTTCCGATAGCTCAGCCAGACCGTTCTTGTCCTTTCGGCCATGTTCCATCAGGTAGAGCACCCGCTTTACAGGGTAGCCTCCCGCACCGGATTCCTTCTTGACGATTACATCACCGGCTGTAATCTGACCTTCACGCAGTACACGGAAATAAAATCCGCTGTATCCGGTAGCCAGCACTTTGGCCGGCATATCAGCCGGGCCATGCTTCTGCGAGAGTTTAAAGCAAGGAAACCGCGGCTGGCTGACCTGCAGCAGAGTCGAACCGATCTCATACACATCACCGATACAGACCTCGGTCTCCAGCAGCCCGCTGACTGTGATATTCTCGCCGAAGGCGGAGAACTCCAGTTTCTTGCCGAGCTGCTCCTCCCAAAAGGCATAATGCTCAATCGGATACACACAGACTGCTTTGTCCGGGCCCCCATGGTTCACCAGGTCCGCTTGCCCGTCACCGGCGAATCCCTCAAGATGAAGCTGTACCGGCCCAGCCGCCGGCATTTTATAAATCCCCGTTTCCAGCGGCTTACCACGGTAATCTACCGTTACAGGTTTGCCTACATTAAGCGAAATGACTTCCATTTCCCTTCCCTCCAGTCAGCATGCAGCTCATAAATACCTCATCTACATAATGTCCGACAAGATAAAACTCTTCCCTGAGCCGGCCCTCTTCCTCAAATCCGCATTTCCGGTAGAACGAGAGCGCAGGAGTGTTGCTGGACAGCACCCGCAAGCGGAGTTTGCGTATCCCGTTCTCTCCGGCGTGCTGCTTGATCGCCTCGATCAGCTGTCCGCCGATGCCAAGCCGCTGGAACTTCGGATGGACAGCGATGTTCACCTCGCACACATGGCGGTTGCTCTCCATCCCGCTGGGACAGCCGAAACCGACATACCCGCATAGTTCCCCTTCCTGCAAAGCTACAAGCTGGGAACCGGGAGGGGTATGGAGCAGATAATCCTCACGGGAACACCACATTAATGGACCCGGTGTGGTCTCCTCCGTCCAAATCATGTTATCGAGAATAATCAGCTCACGGGTATCCTTGAACTCCGAGGGACGAATCGTGAGCGAGCCTCTAATAATTTGTTGCATAGCTCTTTGCACTCCTTGACTTACCTTTAAGTGATTCTTCTACAGACCATTATACCCCATTTTGTTCCAGTGCACGGCCAGAACGGTTGATGAAGGCATGGACCGCGAAGAATCCTACCGCCAGCAACGCCATTCCGCAAGCCAGCCAGCCTGTCGGCGCAAGGCCTCCCCGGTCATACAGGCTGCCCATCATATAGGGGCCGAGAACTCTGCCAACCGCGCCGATCCCACCGCTAAGCCCGAGATAGAAGGGCGCACTGCGGTCCGCATGATCGGAAATAAATGAAGGCATCGCCGGAGAAATAAGCATCTCCCCCAGCGTGGTCAGCAACATCGCCAGCACCAGGCCGGGATAGCTTGGCATTAACAAGATCACTGCATATCCACTCAGGTAAAAAACAGCGCTTGCCGTCATCTGCGCCGTCGAGGTCTCCGCGAACCAGCGTTTGATCAAGCTTACCAGCGGCTGCGCGGCAAAGATCAGAATCCCGTTGAGCGTCCAAAGAAGGCTGTAGGTACTCTTAGCCCAGCCTTCCGAAATAATAAACGGAGAAACTCCCGTATTCCAGATCGAGTTGCCGATCAATAAAAACATCGAACCTAAGGCCATATACAGATAGATTCGGGTGTGGCCTATAAGCTTCCAGCTCGACAGCTCTCCGGGACCGTTTCTCCTATGCGGCTCGGCATGGGCCGGCTCTGTGCCAACCTTCCGCAAATACACAAAGAAAAATGCGGCAAACACGGCTGAGGCCAGCCCATTAAGCACAAAGCTCAGCAGATAGGAAATATCGGCCAGAAAACCGGCCAGCATCGTGCCCAGCGCTACCCCAATATTATTGGCGACATAAATTACATTAAAAAGCTCTCCGCGCTGTTCTGCGAAGCGGAAACCTATAAAGGCCTGAATGGCCGGCAATGACAACGAATTGAACAGACCCACCAGCCCCATCACCAGCATGAACATATTCCAGTTCACGCTTGCCGCCGGCAAGGTAAACAAGGCCAGGGCATTCATGGCCAGCGCACCGACGATCAGGCGTTTGACACCAACTTTATGATAGAGTGATCCCCCCAGCAGTTGTCCGAATATACCTCCGAGGGATTGAATAACAATAACGAGTGCCGCATCTGTCATACTGCGGCCCAGTTCATCAAATACATACATCGTGACAAGCGGCCACATTAGCGCGCTGCCTGTTGCATTGATAAGACTGGCAATCAGAAAAACTTTGACTTCCTTTGGATAAGCTTGTAAAAACCTCATGACTTGTCTTTCAACCCCTGTAATATATGTGTCATTAATTTCATCCAGTATCATCCCAAAACAGGACGAAGAGCAAGCATTCACACTGACGCATTATCGCGTCACTCAAACACAATACCCCCATGATTCTTGACCAAAACCTATGGCCAGCCCCAGCAGTGAAAAACCTGCCCAATCGGATCTTTATATTTTATAACTGCTGCCACCATGCGTAAATAAAATTGCTGAACAGAGACTGATTCGCTCTTCGTTTGCCCGGGTAATAGAGCATATGAAACACTCCCTATTAATTCGCCGTGAGCCCGATTTCGTTCCCCCGAGTCGGATATGCACGGCGAATTTTGTGTTGTGCAGCCCTATTTTACCTCACAAAAAAACACCCCGAGAACCTTCCCTCTTGAGCCGTTATAGGCTGGAAGAGGAAAAGCTACAAGGAGTGTCTATTGCCGTTTAAGACGGCATTTAATTAGTAAGGATTAAGCGTGTTTCTTCACTCCGACAGAGGATACACCCTCTACGGATTGCACAGCCGCCGGCTCTTTGCGAAGGTAAGCCATATAATAGGCTGCGGCTACGAAGATGGCTCCGCCCGTAAGGTTGCCCAGCCATACCGGGGCAAAGTTGCCGAAATATTGTGCCCAGGTAAAATGCCCCTCAAATATAGCAGCAGGGATAAGAAACATGTTGGCTACAACGTGCTGGAATCCGATGGCCACAAATGCCATGGTCGGGAACCAGATACCGAGGATTTTACCGCTGAAATTATCCGCCCCGTAAGAGAGCCACACGGCCAGAGCTACCAGCCAGTTACAGCCGATCCCGGAGACAAAGGCCTGCAGGAAGGTTGCATCAATCTTATGTTCAGCCATATCGACCAGTTTATCGAGATACACTCCGTCTGCGGTGAGGCCGACAACGTGGCCGAAGAAATAAGCAACGAACAACGCGCCTGCCAGGTTGCTGAGCGTGATCAGCACAAGGTTCTTGATGACCTCCCAGAAGGAAATCTTCTTCGCTATAAATGCCAGCGGCACGGCCATCATATTGCCTGTCAGCAGTTCCCCGCCGGCCAGCAGCACCAGGATCAGTCCTACCGGGAACACCGACGCCCCGATAAAGTTTGCGATGGATCCCCATTCCGCCGGAGCACCGGCAATGACACGAATATCCAGTAAAAATCCGAGCGCAATAAACGCTCCCCCCAGAAAACCGAGAATAAGTACGGTGGCAAGCGGGTTGTGAGCCTTCTTGATTCCGTTCTCTACCGTTACCTCGGCAATCTGCTGCGGTTTGTTATAAGCCATGATTCCTATCCCCTTTTAATACTTAAAATTTGTTCCTTTATGCCATTGTAGCGTGATCCCAATCACATTTACGTGATAAAAGTCACGTCTAAGAAAACTAAGTGAAAGTTTTCACTGACATGTCAAATTTACCATTACTGCATTGGATGCAGAAACAAAAAAAGACCAGATCCAGTGGCTGGATCCGGTCTCTTGGGTTTGTTTTATACAGTAACAATTTCTTTGACTGCAGACATCTTTGGCAATGCCTGAAGGCCAGCAGTGTTCAGGAAGTTCCATGGCTTGTTGTAATGCGGCTGGAAGAAGAAATCAATGAAGGCCAGCTGATCCACCGTCATTTTGTTCTGGATGCAGACAGACACGGTATTGATCGACTGTGTCAGATCCATCTTGGACATAATCTGCGCTCCGAGAACCCGGCGGGTGGCGCGGTCAAAAACTACTTTTAACTGAACCTGCTCAAAGGTCGGCATAAACTCTGGACGGTAGTTGTCGATCAGCAGCACGCTCTCGATATCCATGCCTTCGGCTTTGGCTGCGTATTCTGTCAGTCCAGTTCCGGCGATATTATCCTCATAAATTTTAATCCCCGATGTTCCCTGCGTACCCATGTATGGGATCGTATTCGCCACCAGGTTGCGAGCTACCAGTGTTCCCATACGTACGGCATTCGTAGCCAGCGGAATATAGGCATGTTTGCCGGTTGGGTTATAATGAATCGCACAGCTGTCGCCGGCGGCATAGACATCCGGGAGGCTGGTCTGCATATAATCATTGACGATAATCGCCCCGTTAGGCAGCATATCCACTTGCCCTTTCAGCAGCTCTGTATTCGGACGGAAACCGATGCAGAGGATAACCAGATCGGTCTCATGCTCCCCTTTGCTTGTGATCACCTTGGTCACTTTACCGTTCTCTCCGGCAAACGAGCTGACCTTCTCACCGAGCGCCAGCTTGATGCCGTGATCCTCCAGTGTCTGCTGGATCGGTGTAGTGAATTCTTCATCCAGATATTTGCTCAGGATCCGGTCCTCGCCATCGATCAGCGTAACCTGTTTGCCGTTCATTTGAAAAGCCTCCACCAGCTCGACACCGATATAACCGGCTCCGACAACGGTGATTCTGTCCACCTGCTGCGCTTTTTCGATAATGGTGTTGGAGTGATTGTAGTTCTTCGAGAGCAGGATGCCATCCAGCTCCATGCCTTCAAGCTTTGGCACAATCGGCCACGAGCCGGTAGTCATAATGAGTTTGTCGTACGTATCTTCAAATTCCTGGCCGTTTGCCAGATTACGGGCTTTTAAGGTTTTGCGGGCTGTATCCACATTGATCACTTCATGGCGCATCTTTGTATTGACACCCAGTTCAGCGAGCTTCTCGGGCGAAGAATAGAACAGGCCTTGCGGGTCTTTAACCACTCCGCCGACATATAGAGCAATGCCGCACGACAGGAAGGAAATATTATCATTGCGTTCGTACACCGTTATCTCGGCATCCGGGTAAAGCTGGGCGGTATTAACAATTGCGGCGGTTCCGGCATGGGTACATCCAATGACTGCTACTTTCATGATTTCTTCCTCCTCCAAATTGGCAAGCATAATTTCGTCTGTTTGTTTGTGATATATTTCACTTTATATACTGATTATATTGTGATTAATATCACATTGCAAGCCTTTTGGTACATCTTCTCATATTGTTCACAATTGAAATGTATGAACTACGCCTTTTTTCGGCGCTCTGCGGCTTCCTTTAGCTTTTCCCCGGCGGCAAGACATTATGTCTTAAGAACGCAGGAAGCAGTAGCCAGTCTAGGATAACAGCAGCAGCGCAGCAGGATAATATCAATGCCGGGAACTCGTCACGCAAAAAACCCCGGAGCCCGCGCAAATTACACAGCGGGTCCGGGGTTTCGGCCATACTAAAAGATATAAAAACTACATCAAGCCGTGAATTACACCGTCTTCGTCGACGGAAAGCCCTTCGGCGGCCGGATTGGCCGGCAGTCCTGGCATGGTCACAATATTGCCGGTAATCACAACAGCGAAGCCTGCACCCAGTGACAGTGTAATATCACGCACACCCATCGTGAAACCTTCCGGCGCACCAAGCAGTCTTGGCTGATCTGAGAAGGAATACGGTGTTTTGGCCATGCACACCTGAAGCTGCTGCAAGCCCAGCCGTTCGATGATAGCCAAACTGCGTTTGGCGGCAGGGGAGAACGCCACTTCCGCACCACGGTAAATTTCGGTGACGATTTTATTGATTTTGGAGGGAATATCCAAACTGTCTTCATATAGTGGCGCAAATCCCCCTGCATCTTCACGATCCAGCAGTTTCTTCAGCTCCGCTGCCAGCCCGAGTCCACCTGCACTGCCTTCTGCCCATACCTTGGAAACGGCCGCAGGCACGCCAAGGCGGCTGCAGGCGTTCAGCACCTCTTCAATCTCCGATGGCGCATCACCTTCAAAGTGATTGAGCGCAACGAGCACAGGTACGCCGAATTTGCCCAAATTCTCAATATGGCGTTCCATATTGGACAGTCCCGAGAGCAGTGCCTCCCGGTTGCCGGCATACAGCTCTTCTTTGCGGACACCCCCGTTATATTTCAGCGATTTCACCGTCACGACCAGCACAGCTGCAGAAGGGGCAAGCCCGGCCTGACGGCATTTGATATCCATAAACTTCTCCGCGCCGAGATCAGCGCCAAACCCCGCTTCGGTTACAACCACATCACCTAGCTTGAGCGCATAACGGGTCCCGATGACACTGCTGCAGCCATGGGCAATATTCGCAAAAGGTCCACCGTGCACAATGACCGGCGTCCCCTCCAGTGTCTGCACAAGGTTGGGCTTCACAGCTTCCTTAAGCAGCGCAGTCATCGCTTCCACCGCCCCGAGATCCTTGGCCGTTACCGGCTGCCCCAACTGGTCATAGCCGACCAGCATGCGGCCTAAACGCAGCTTAAGGTCAGCAAGGTTATCGCAGAGGCACAGCACAGCCATAATCTCCGATGCTGTTGTAATCTGGAAGCCGCTCTCCCTAACCGTTCCATTGCCGTCGCCCAGCCCGGTCACAATGCTGCGCAGACTGCGGTCATTCATATCCATGACCCGCTTCCAGACGATGCGCTGCGGATCGAGGCCCAGCACATTCCCTTGGAACATATGATTGTCGATCATCGCCGACAGCAGATTATGCGCTGAAGTGACTGCATGAATATCTCCTGTAAAGTGCAGATTAATCTCATCAGCCGGAACGATCTGTGCCTTGCCTCCGCCGGTTGCCCCGCCTTTCATGCCAAGGCATGGCCCGAGCGAAGGCTCGCGCAGTGCTGCTACCGTCTTCACCCCCGCGGCATTCAGCGCCTGGGACAGCCCAATGGTTGTTAAAGTCTTACCTTCGCCTGCCGGTGTAGGATTAACCGCAGTAACCAGAACCAGCTTGCCATCGGGCTTGTGCTTCAGCTCATCCCATAGCGTTGGCGCCAGCTTGCTTTTATATTTGCCGTACAGCTCCAGATGCTCTTCACTAATCCCTGCTGCCGATGCTACCTCTGTTATTAACCTCATGCCCTTATAAAACCCTCCTGCCGTTATTATCCTGCTTCGTACTGCGCATTATGCGCTTAATATGTTTTATGTATGGCCAACGATGATGTTGCTCTCTTCAAAGGATACAGCGTCTCTGAAAAGCGTCAAGGATTATTTTCATAGTATATTTCACAGCGCAAGCCGTGGCAAAGGACTCAGTGCCTGCTTTCACCGGAGATCAGCTATGGCTAATACAAGTGGAAACGGCTTCGCCGTCCTCAAAAGGACGGTATCCGTTTCAGCGAGAAATAGAAGGATAACTTATAGCGTGAAGCATATAAATTCTTATATTTAAATAAAAGCCCTCCCAAAATGCGGTTTGCACCGGGTTTCGGGAGGACACTGAATTTGCACTAAGCCAGGCGTGGCCCGGGTTTGCAAATGCTGTTTACAGCAAAGATTCTATGAGTCCCTTCATCGTTTCAGGGGATTCCTTCGGCTCCACGCGGGCCACAACCTTGCCGCTGCGGTCAACCAGGAACTTGGTGAAGTTCCACTGGATGTCACTGCTCTCGGCTGTACCCGGCTGCTGGCCCTTCAGATATTGAAAGAGCAGGCTTGCATCCGGTCCATTGACATCCACTTTGGCGAAGACCGGAAATTTGACGCCATAATTAATCTGGCAGAACTCCTCCGCTTCTTCACTCGTTCCCGGCTCCTGGCCGGCAAATTGGTTGCAGGGAAAACCCATCACAACAAGACCCTGGTCACCATATTGCTCATAAAGATTCTGTAGATCTCCGTATTGCGGGGTAAGTCCGCATTTGCTGGCCGTGTTCGCGATCAGCAGCACTTTGCCTTCATAATCCTTAAGCGGCACTTCTTTACCGGAAGGCGTTACTCCGGCAAAACTGTAAATAGACATCCTGCATCCCTTCCTTTCGGGTGTATGTTAATAAATGACCGGTATTGCAGCGAAATGCCCAGACTGGGACTTTGCATTTCATTTCCCATCTTACCTTATCGGAAACGGAAAACAAAACTCAGCAGATTATTATCCAGCGTCTGAGCCCCGCGGGGACAGCCCGCAAGCCTCAGCGATAAGCCGGAGGGATTTCAGCCGGTCCTCAAAGCTATGCATAAAACTTGCAAACATAATCTCTTCACATTGATATTGCTCGGCAAGAGCCTGGAACTGGCGCCGGATATCCTCCGGCGCCCCCACAACCATCCGCCTGCGGTTCTCCTCCATACGAAACCGGTCATACGGTGCATAATTATAGCGCAGCGCGGCTTCTACGGAAGGCGTGCCTGTGGAGACATGTCCTTTCTCCAGCAGTACAAGTGAAAGATCCATGCTGGTTGCCAGCCGGTCTGCCTCTTCAGCGGTTTCGGCACACACAGCAAATACGGAAACCAGCGCATGCGGCTTCGCGGCAGCGGGGGACGGCCTGAAGCTCTGCCGGTAGGCACTTACCGCTTCAGAGCCTCCGTTGCCGTTAATAAATTGGGCGAAGGCGAAGCCGGTCCCTAGCTTCGAGGAGAGTTCGGCACTATCTTTGCTGGAGCCGAGCAGCCAGATTTCCGGCGCTGTACGGACGGCCGGAGTGGCCAGCAGTCCGGCAAAACGGTGCCCGGAATCCACTGTGCCGTGCAAATAGGCAATGAGATCCTTAACCTGCTCCTCATAACGGCTTATGTCGTCCATCCGGCTCTCTTGCAGGGCGCGTACAGCCAAAGCCGCACCTCCCGCTGCCTTGCCCAGTCCAAGGTCAATTCGTCCGGGATACAGCCCTTCCAGCACGCGGAAATTCTCAGCCACCTTAAAGGCGCTGTAATGCGGGAGCAGAACGGCACCGGAGCCAATCCTAATGGAAGAGGTCACAGCAGCCAGGTGGGCCATGAGTACTTCCGGGCTGGATCCGGCCAGTCCGGGAGCCGCATGATGCTCCGATACCCAGAAACGGTGATACCCCAGCCTCTCCGCCTCCCGGGCGAGCATGGACGTTTGGGCCAAGGCCTCGGCGGGGGAGCTGCCCTCGGAGACCGGAGACTGATCCAATATGCTTAATTTCATATTCCAAGCCACTCCAATAATAAGATTTGAGATATCCAGATACTGCCTCCATTATATCCTGAACGTTCCCTATGTACCTATTCCCCAACAGCAAAAGTCCTCCTCCTGCGAACCGGAGAAGGACTTTACCTCGCTATATACCAGCGCATGCACCGGTAGAGCTGCGTACCCGCTTAACCGCCTGTGGGCAAGCTTTGAATTACTCCTGAACCAGCTTGACCAGCATGTGCGCCAGACGATGCCGCTCTTCCTTGCTGCCAACCTTCCACAGCTCCAGCAGCAGTTTCTCCTCGCTGTTGCGGGGCTCTTCATAAGCCGCCAGATAATCAGCGATTTTCTCGGCTGCTAGGGCAAGCTGCTCATTGCTGAGCCCGATTTTTTGGGCAAGGTGAATCCGCTTACTTAAATAGCTCTTAAACTCCTGAAAATTGTTCAGAATAACCTCTTTCTGCTCAGGTTCAATCCGGTCCAGGGCGTCATTGACACGGTTCATGGTTACACTTCCATCTTTGCTTACCACATGGTTATGTTCGGACACGTGATGCGCCTCCTTATGAAAACTAATTAGTTTCCCACTACTTAACCATCGGCCGCGTAGCTGAACCATAGCATTGCAGGAAGCAGACGTTACGCATTGGCCAATCAAAAAAGCGGCCCCGTTATCCCGGGACCGCTGATGGAGCTGTTGCTAAACGTATAGTGAGCCTACTTTTTAATACAATGGCTTGCAGCCGGTTAATTCGATACGGGAACAGCATCAAAGTACTCTTCCAACGTAATACCTTTCTCTGCAATGGAGGCGGCGATCTCCTTGCCTACATAGCGGACATGCCAAGGCTCGTACTTATAACCGGTAATCGACTCCTTACCTTCCGGATAACGGATAATGAAGCCGTACTCCGCAGCATGGCTAGCGAGCCAATCGGCTTCAGGCGTACCCGCAAAGCAGCTCTCGGCGGCGCATTTGCCGTCACTGCCGGAAATGTCAATCGCCAGGCCCGTCTGATGCTCACTATGGCCGGGAACTGCGCTGTAGGTGCGGGCTTTCTCTTCCCCGTCTCTGTCTACATAGTTGTTAAATAGCCTTGTCTGGGTTTTCTCGGAACGGTAGGCCGAAACACCGGCCAGCTGTATGCCGTCCTTCTTCGCCCCTGCGAACATTTCCTCAAGTGCACCAGCTGCAGTGCGGCGCATCATCCGCTTCTCAATCTTCTCCGAGAAGAGGAACCGCACATTCGGATATACCAGATCCGAAGGCTTATACTTATCCGGCAGCTTGTACTGCTTGTTGACCATGACTGACATGCTTTCGGGCTCTGCGGCAGTCAGTTCGGCTGCATTATTGCCTGAGTCCGGCGTGCCCGGCTTATTTGTAGCAACAGTAGTTGGATTGGGAGCCGTATTCTCACTAGCGTTCTCTTCCGGATCAGCTGTAGACCCTTCGGCACCCGTGTTGTTTCCAGAAGTCCCCTGGTCCTGCTCGTCCGGGTTTACACTGGCAACTGGCGAAGGTTCTGCACTTGCATCCGGCTGACCCTGAAGGGCACTGCCGTCGCTTACTACTGTTCCTTCTTCCTCTGAAGCGGATGGAGCCGACGTATATTTCCCGATTCCCCAACCGATCGCAATCACGACAATGAACAAAATAACTATTTTGGCGGTCTTGGACATATGATGTATGTTTCCTCCTATACTTGTTGGCATCCTGCTTCCGATCCGTCTGTACGAAACCAACAGTTGCCTCATTCTCTGCACTCCTGCAGCTGGTACTCTATTTATCTATTAGACAGGCTAAAGGGCAAAAAAGTTTCAGTCGTATAAAACAAATGTTACCACAGGTCGTTGGCGGATACGCCAACTGCCCTATGGTAACAAGTTTCATCTATAGCCGTCGAGCGCCTTTATCTGGATGAGCCGCGTCCGCCGCGCGAACCGCCGCCGGAGCTCTTGCCACGCCCGCCGCGCGATGCACCGCCACCGCCGCCGCTGTTCCGTCCGCCGGAGCTGTACCCGCCTTTGCCGCCCTTGGAGCCGCCGCGCGCACCTTTGGGAGCTGCCGCATTGTAGCCGCCTGCTTCACTGCTGCGGGCTACATTGGCTCTGTGTTTAGGGCTGGCTTGCGCACCGCCCGGATTATAGCCGCTTCCGGAGCCTGCTCCTTTGGAAGCGCCATAACTGAAGCCGCCGGCTTCCATTCCTCTGGTGACGTTGGAGCTGTAGCCGCTGCTCGGGCCGCCTTTGGATGGGGCGGGCGTTCTGCTGCCGCCACGCCCGCCGGCGGCATTGCCGCCTGCCCCGTAAGCTGCAGCCGGGCTGGCGCTTCTAGGGTCAAAGGCACCATAGCCGCCGCCCGGTCTTGGCTTCGCCGCGCTCTTGCCGGCGGAATCGCCGCCTCTAGGCGCTGCCGCCTCATAAGCGCTGCGCTTGCCTCCAGCCGCTGCACTGCGGCTGGTCTTCTCGGCAGGCGCGCCCCAGCTGCCTGCTTCCTTGTTGCCGCCGCGGCTGCGGCCGCCCGGCCGCGCTCCGGCTTCGGCGCGCGGTGCTCCGCCGCTGCGCCCTTGCCCGCGCCCGCCGCGGCCGGCACGCGCCGCTTCAGGCGCTGCGTTCTGGCGTCCGCCGCGCGGGGAGCCGCCGCCTTGCACGGAGGTGAATTCGCCTACGCCGAATTCATCCTTCTCGTAGCGGCGGCGGTCCAGCCGCTGGGAAATGCCGTGCTCGATCAGCTCGAGCCCGGCGCGTTCGCGCGGCGAGGAGAAAGTGATCGCGAGGCCTTTGCCTCCGGCGCGCCCGGTCCGGCCGATCCGGTGAATGTAGCTGTCCGCATCCAGCGGCAGGTCGTAGTTGAAGACATGGGTAATCCCTTCAACGTCCAGACCGCGCGCGGCAACATCCGTAGCTACCAGCAGCTGCAGCTTCGCATCGCGGAACCGCTTCATCACTGCTTCGCGTTTGCCCTGGGACAAATCGCCGTGCAGCTCGTCACAGTCATAACCTGCTGCCTGCAGCGCTTCGTTCAGCTTCGATACCCGCCGTTTGGTCCGGCAGAAAATAATCGCCAAATACGGGCGGTCGCGTTCGATCAGCGCCTGCAGCGCTTCTTCTTTGTTGCGGTCGGAGCACTCTACGACCTGCTGGCGGATATTGTCCAGCGGAATCGGCGAGCCGCTCTTGATCACGATGTCCAGCGGTTCCTTCATGTAGTTGGCGGCGAGACGTTTAATGGGATCCGGCATTGTGGCGGAGAAGAGCATCGTCTGACGGCGGTAAGGAACAGCCGTAATAATCGTCTCCACATCCTCCAGGAAGCCCATATGCAGCATCTGGTCCGCTTCATCCAGGACGAGCATCTTCACGCCCCCAAGATCCAGCGTTTCCCGCCGCAGGTGGTCAAGCAGTCTGCCCGGGGTTCCGATAATGAGATGTCTGCCGCCCTCCAGCTTGCGAAGCTGCTTCTCCACATCCTGGCCTCCGTAGACAGCCAGAATCTTCACGCCCGTATGCCGTGCCAGCTTACGCGCCTCTTCCGTAATTTGCAACGCCAGCTCACGCGTCGGCGCGAGGACCAGCGCCTGCGGATAAGCCGCCTCCACCCGGATTTTGTCCATAATCGGCAGCAGGAAAGCGAGCGTCTTCCCCGTTCCCGTCTTCGCTCTGGCGATAACATCCAGACCCTGCACCACCGGCGGAATAGCTTCCTCCTGCACTGGCGTTGGTTTTACAATGCCTTGTCCTTTGAGCAGATCATTCAATAATTCAGAAACTCCTAATTCCTTAAAACCCGGCAATTTCTCCACCTCACTAATTCTCTAATTTGCTTTACTTGTGCAGCATAACTTATAGTCATCCATTTTCGGGAGTAATGTACGCATCCATACGGCCTCCGCCGGAGTGGCGGCACAAGCTTATTTCAGGCGAAAACGGCATATTTTCAAACAAAAGCGGAAGAACCCCGTCACCGGAGTCCTTCCGTCCCACTTGCCGATTCTGGCCCTGCAGACGTGCGGTCCAAGTCGGTTTCAGGGGCAGCAGCGATCCACCGGACATTCAGACGGCACTCCATTTGCGTTCCATTACATACTATACGATAGCCTGTCCTGCCTTAAGGGGCAGAACAGTGACCTTAGAAAGTTATCTTTATATTGTACTTGATCCTGGGGCGTTTGTGTGCAACTGGCGAAGAATAATTATTCTTCCCTGCAAGGCTAGAAGCGGCCCGATTTAAAAATCGAGAAGAGCAGCCACAGAATCATCAGCAGCGCAATCACTGAGCCAATCTCCACCGTTGGAAAATCCCACAGCAGCGAGGGCTCGCCACGCAGCGATGAACCGATAATCAGTCCGGCCATAATAATGCTGAAGGCCAGCAGTACAATGCTGAAGGAGAGGCGATTGCCGACACGGCTGAACTTATGCTCTAAATTTTTCAGTTCGGGCAGCCCGACCTCTACCTTAAGCTTACCTCTGCTGATTAGCGCCGACAGCTGCCGGGCCTGAGAGGGAAGCTCGACCAGACTTTCCGCCAGATCGGCGACGCCCCCGATAAGCTTACGCCGCATACGGCTGCCGCTGAAACGCTGCTTCACCAGCTGCCTGCCGAAAGGCTCGGCCATCTGCACAATGCTAAAGGAAGGGTCAAGGTTGGCAACAACCCCCTCCAGCGTCAGCATCGTTTTGCCCAGCATTGCCAGATCCGGCGGAATGACCAGCCGGTGCTTGCGGGCGATACCGAACAGATCGTTCAGCGCCTTGCCGATGCTGATCTGATGGAACGGGACATCATAATAGGACTCCCGGAGCCGGTCCATATCATCATGAAGTGCCGCACGGTCAGCTTCTTCGGGAATTACTCCCAACCGCAGAATTGCCCGCACCATAGAATCGGTATTTCTGCGCATTAGCGCGATGACGAGTGCAGACAGACTGTCCTTCATCTCCTCACTGAGCCGCCCGACCATGCCAAAATCAATCAGCGCCAGCTTGTTGTTATCCAGCAGCATCACATTGCCCGGATGGGGATCGGCATGAAAGAAGCCGTGGATAAAGATTTGATCCAGCATCATCTCCACAAGCTGCTGGGCTACAGTTTTTAGCTTGACGCCCCGCTCCAGAAGCTCATCCCGGTGGTTGAGTGTAATGCCCTCCACATATTCCATCGTCAGCACACGTGCCGAGCTGTAGTCCCAATAGATTGCCGGAATATATACTTTATCATGTGCCGTCTGCTGGCTGGCAATACGCTCGGCGTTGCGGCCTTCCTGGCCGTAGTCCAATTCAGCCAGCAGCGCCCGGGAGAACTCCTCCACCATCCGGATCAGCCCGTATTGCTTCGCCCAGTCCAATCTTCTTTCGGCAAGCGCGCTTAGGTCCTGAAGAATTTCCAAATCACGGGTCATGGTCCGCATGACACCGGGACGCTGTATCTTAACCGCAACCTGCTTGCCTCCATGCAGTACAGCACGGTGCACTTGGCCAATCGAAGCCGCAGCAAGCGGTGTATTCTCGAAATATTCGAAGGTTTCATCCAGATGCTGGTCAAGCTCCTGCTCAACAATATTGCGTGCAGTTTCCGCTGAGAATGGCGGCACGCTGTCCTGAAGCTTCACCAGTTCCTGAATGATTGAATCAGGCAGCAGATCGGAACGGGTACTGGCCAGCTGGCCCAATTTGACAAAGGTTGGCCCCAAATCCTCCAGTACCTGGCGAATCCGTTCCCCGAGTGTAAGGCTTGCGTGAGTCTCCTGTGTTAACATCCGGCGCGGAAGGGAAAGGATATGGTAGAGACCCAGTTCCTCCACCATATAACCGAAGCCATGGCGCATAAGCGCCATGGCAATGGTCCGGTACCGTCCGGCATGTCTGATGCGTACAGCCATTTATTCCGTACGCGTTTCCGGCAGAGCTTCCTTCTGGGCAGAGGCACCCTCCAGCTCAGCCACACGGCTCTCCAAAACGGCAATTCGAGTTTCCAGTGCGGCGATATCGCTTTGCACGGGAACTTTAAGATCCTTCAGCACACGCTGAACCTGCTCCTGTACGGCATTCTTGAAGACTCCGCGCTCCTCATCGCCCCGCTCCACGAGCCGGTCGACAAGCGCTTTGGATTCCGAGGGCGCAAGCTCTCCCCGTTTTACCAGCTCCTCAACTACCTTTTCCACCTTTTCCTTGCTGACAATGGTGAGGCCCACTCCTAAAGAGATTGCTTTTTTGAACAAATCACTCATAGTACTTTCCCCCCCAAAGATTCCAGTTATGGATAAAGTATACCCCTTGTCGGAGCATTTCACAAAGGAAGCAGCCGCAAGGGGTATCATTTTATTGCAAATTCAAATTATCTGGGAATACGTGCCGCCCAGGTTGCGGCCCGCAGAATCAATTCACGGACCGCCGGATGCCGGAACGAAGGCTCATGATGTCCGGGCATAATATAGACAACCCGTCCCAGTCCATAGCTGTGGCACCAGGCTGCCGGCAATCTTTCGCCCTCATATTCATACTCCAGCAGAATGGTCTTCTCGGTAAAGGGATCGAATTCAAACCGGTATGGCTCTTCATCGAGCTGGAAGTCTTCCATTCCCTCTGTAATATCATGCTCCATCACTTTGAAGTTCAGCGGAGCATAGGGCGGATGTCCGGTGAATCTGCCGCCGATCAGGTGGGCCAGTTCATAGCGCTTGGCCAGGGAAACCCCCGTATGCAGCACGATCAGGCCTCCCCCTCCGCTCACATAGCTGAGCAGACCCGCTGTCTGCTGGGGGGAAACCGTTTCGTTCCATAGTTCATTATAGGCGATGCATAAATCGTAACCAGCCAGATGCTCGCTGAGCAGCAGCTTTTTATTCTCCGAGCACTGAACGATCAGCAGATCATTCAGAATCTCGCTGATTTGTTTGTCTACACCCTGCAGCGGATGGAACCGGGGATGTGTGTAATCGCCCAACAGCAAACATTTTCTCTTGTCCATAGGTATCCTCCTCCTTGTCTCTATCTTGGATTATGGCACGTTGCTATTATTCTAAGTAAAAGTGCAGCGGATGTCCATTACCGGCAGGTTAAATGTCTGTGACCGGAGCCTTGCTTCAGGCTAGTTCAGGACTGCGGTTGCTACGCAATTTCTCACAAGTGGAGACGGCTTCGCCGTCCTCAAAAGGACGGTATCCGTTTCAGCGAGAAATAGAAGGACAATTTATAGCGTGAAGCCTATAAATTCTTATCTTTTAAAAAAACAAATCCCGCCCACGAGCGGAGCAGGATAACCGTCTTGCAGATCCCCCGCAGAAAATCGCAGCGGAACCCGGCTGAAAAATCAGCGGTTTGCCGCGACATACCGCCCAAGCTCAACGAACATGCTGCCCATCCGTTCATGCTCCGGCATCACAATCCGCTTGACGCCTTCCTCCTTCAGGGACTCAGAGGTAATCTTGCCCACGGAAACCGCCAGAACTTTAGTCTCAAAGGCTTGCACCAGTTCCCCAAGCTTGCCTTGTTCCCGGGCGTACCCTGCCAGGAAGCGGAATTGCGGTCCGCTCGTAAATGCTACGGCATCCACCAATCCCTCCGTGATTTCTGCCAGCAGCCTGGCAAGCGAACCCGGATCGGGCGGGGTGTGAAGGTATGGCTGCACTTCGCGGACAATAGCTCCGGCTTCCGTAAGCCAGGCAACGAGACGGGGGGAGCGATCGCCATGCAGCTGCAGCACGACCTCCTTGCCCCGCAAGTCCCAATCCGCAAGCCCGCGGATCAGTCCTGTAGTGCTGCCATCGTCATCGCGCACCTCCGGCACCAGTCCCCGCTTCTTCAGGGCGTTCACCGTTTTATAGCCCCGGGCAGCAATCGGAGAGGACGAGAGGACCTCCTGAAACCGTTCGGCAAGTCCTATTTCCCCGGCCATTTCGAACAGTGCATCAAGCCCCATGCCTGTAGTCAGAATCGCCAGATCCGGCGGATGCTGGGTCCAGGCTACGAGCGCTTCACGAAGAGCCTCTCCGTCAAGAAATACCGTGCCCTGGGCAGGCCGATGCAGCGCCGTCCCCCCCATATTCTGTACCAGTTTGGCCATTTCCTCCGATTTTCGCGGACCGGCAAGGGCTACGGTAATCCCCTTTAACTGCTCTGCCATAAATATTCCCCCTAGTTAGCCCTGCATTATTGCTTATCAGTATACTTGCAAAGCCCGGGAAAAGAAAAGTAGCGTAATCAAATCCGTAATCAGGAATTTTCCGCTCCCTTCTGAAGATCCGCTTCCTGCGGAACAGGAGTTTCAAAGGAAACCTGCTGCCCCGGGTGAAGCTTGAAGCGGCCTGCCAGCTTCTGCAGCTCTCCGGCAAGCTGGCTTAAGCCAGCCGTGGAAGAGGCGATTTCTTCAACGGAAGCAAGCTGCTCCTGTGCAGCAGCTGAAATCGTCTCCGTATTGCCTGCAGCCTCCTTGGAAATGCCCTGCAGCTCCCCGATTGCCTTTTCCATACTGGCTGCTTCTGCCGACAGCGTGTGTACGGCTCCGCCCATCGCTTCAATTTTCTCTGCTGCGCCTTTGACCGCCCTGCGGATCCGCGATAAGGAACGGCCTGTAGTATCTACTGCCAGGATGCCTGCCGACACCTTCTCTTTGGCATCCTCCATCGTCACTGTGGCCTGCTGCATTTCCCCGTTGATGGAGGAAATCTGCTCCGAGATCATCCGCGCCGATTTCTCTGATTCCTCGGCCAGCTTGCGGACCTCCGAAGCGACAACGGCAAAGCCGCGCCCCTGCTCGCCCGCTCTGGCTGCTTCAATGGAAGCATTCAGGGCCAGCAGATTGGTCTGTCTCGCAATACCTGTGATCACACCGACAATGCCCTGAATTTGTCCGGTGCGCTCATTCAGCTTGTCAATCATGTTGCCAAGCTCCTCCACCGTCTCATGAATTCCGTTAATTTTGTCAACCACACTGATGACTGAATCATTTCCCTCGGCTGCGGACAGCGAGGTCTTGTCCATCATGGCTGACACCTGCTCCATGAACCCGGAAATATGCTGGACTTCATGGGTTGTTGCCACGGCGCTCTCCAGCCCTTTTTGCACACTGCCTACCTGCCGTTCTGTGCCTGCCGCGACTTCCTGAATCGCTTCCGTCACATGCCTGATCGCTGTAGTCGACTGCTCAGCCCCGCTTGTCAGCTCTTTGGCCGAAGCGGACAGATTACCCGTCATCTGCTGAACACCGAGAATCATGCCGCGCAAATCAGCCACCATTGTGCGGAAGTTGTCAGCCAATAGGCCAATTTCGTCCCTGCGGAACACCCCGATATCTTCAGACAGGTCGCCTTTCGCTATAGCCGCTGTAGCTTTGCGCAGACGGATCAGCGGCCGCACGATGGAGGACACATTGAAATAGATCAATATGAGCGCGAGCAATACAGAAACAGCTATCACTAGAACTACTTTATCACGGATGTCAGCTGTAGCATCAGCAACCTCTTGCTTGCTGATGGTGCCCCCGATTTTCCAGCCGGTAAGCTCATTGTCTATGAACGTCAGCTTTCTGGCAGTATCCTTATAGACATAATCAAAGGAGCCGGCTTTTCCCTCAAACATCTGCTTCACAAAATCCAGCGAGGATTCCTCAGCTATCGTCTCAGTGGGATGAACCAGAAACTTCTTGCTGCTGTCCAGAATCATTATGTATCCTTCCTTGCCCAGCTTAATGTTCGTAAGATCAGCCAGGGCGGACAAGTTCAGGTCGAGCCCTATGACTCCGCTGCCATCCGCAAGCACTCCCGAAATGGCGATGGCCGTTTCATTATTTGCCGTTTTAAAAGCCGGGGAGATTACCGTCCCCTTCCCTTGCTTCAGCGCATTCACATAAAAGTTCTCCTTGCGCGGGTCATAGCCGTCCGGCTGCTGGTCATCGGAAGCATGAACAGACTTTGCCCCGCTGGTTCCGACGTAAATATCCAGAATATCGGGATGCAGCGCGGCATATTCCTGCAATCTGGCTTTTACATCAGCCGCACTTTCCCCTCCAGCCTCCCCATTCACTGACCCGGAGGAAATTTGCCCGGCAAAATAGCTAACCGCGTCGATTTTGGACTGAATGTTCGCATTAATGATCTCGTTGGCCGCCATCACACTTTCTGTGGCGTTATTCATCAGCTGGTCCTCCACCTTATGACTGGCCGATTGGTAGGTCTGCCAGCCGATGATAAGGCTGGGAGCGAGAAGTACAAGCAGATATGTAAGAATAAGCTTCATGCGGATGGTTAAGCGGGTGCTTTTATTCATGGGTGAAATCCATCTCTCCTTCTTATTATGTCTTAAGTATGATTATTTATGGCATATATAGATTGAACTTATAATTCTTCTATTTTGGGATTGGCCGTGACTACAGAGAATGTTTGGACTTCCGGCCGCTGTCGCTCCTCCAGTTCCAAACTTCCCCTCCGCCACTTTTCCCTATATGTAATTCTCAAGTTCAATCTATATAGGTATATAATTATATACCGGGTATGGAATCCCTCTTTTATTCTGAAATTTCCATGAATTTAAAGACTTCCTTAATAAATTTGCTGATAAACAGCAAAAAGACCGTTTATTTGAAAACGGTCTTTTATTATATATCTATTCATAGTCAGACCCCTCGCCAGGGGTTTAGGTCCTTCTTAAACTAATTCACAACTTTGTTCCTGCAAGCCGGGCATACTCCACCGAATACGACATGGGCATGTGAAATGGAGTATCCGGTATCCTTAGCCACCGTATCCATCCACTCCTGGGGCACATGGCTCATTACCTCATCCACCGCACCGCACACCTCGCAAATAATATGCTGGTGATCGTCCATACGCGCATCATATCTGCTGGCTGCTTCGCCAAGCTTCAACTCGCGGATCATTTCTTTATCGGTAAGATAACGCAGTGAATTGTACACGGTGCCATAGGCCAGGTTATGTCCCTGTTCTACCAGCCGGTTCATCACTTCTGCTGCGGTAGGATGATCATGTGACTGGCGGACGATATCATAAACGGCTTGACGCTGGGAGGTCAAATTCAGGTTCCTCATCTTCATCATCCTCTAACTTATTTTTAGATCAAGTATAAGTCTTGATTGTTCCAGCGTCAATCTAATCGTCTGCCTATGTATTCAACTTATTTTGGCACTAGGTCCCCAATTTCATGCACCTGGACCTTTGATGAGTTTCTTTTGGCGGGACTGTGGTAATAAATGAGATGAATATTGTCCGATGGAGGGATGTTAAGATGAGTTCAACGCACGATGTATCGCAGGGTCTTCCGCAATTTCCGCAATCGTTATGGAGAGACAGCACCGACCTGCCTTCGTTTCCGAAGCTAGCGGAAGATCTAGTTACAGATGTCGCAATTGTCGGGGCCGGTATTACCGGCATTACTGCAGGTTATTTGCTGGCAAACGCAGGGTATAAAGTCACTTTGCTGGAGGCGGGGGAAATTTTTGGCGGCACCACTGGATTCACAAGCGCCAAAATTTCCGCCCAGCACGGGATGATCTACGATGATTTGCTGAAGCATTTCGGGGAAGAACAGGCCAAGCTCTATTTCCAGTCGAACAGTGAGGCAATGGAATGGATTATCGCCACTGCAGAGGAACTGGACCTGTCCTGCGGAATAACACGTGAAGACGCCTTACTCTATGCCGATAACAGCGATGATAAGACGCTCAAACAACTGGAGGCGGAGTTTAAAGCTTACGAAAAGCTGGGACTCCCCGGGCAATGGCTGGACAACGTCTCCTTGCCGCTGATGGCCGGAGGTGCCATCAAGCTGCCGGGACAGGCCCGCTTCCACCCGCTTCAATACCTGCAAGGCTTGCTCCAGGTGATTCTGGACAAGGGCGGAACTGTCTATGAGCACACGATGATTGGAGAAAAGGTAGACAAGGACAACGGTCTCACGCTTTACACTGAAGGAGAGCAGCTAAAAATTAAGTGCCGTCATGCTATCTCGGCCTCCCACTTCCCTTTCTATGACGGCGGAGCCCTCTACTTCTCGCGCCTGCATGCAGAACGTTCCTACTGTCTGGCGATTCAGCCGGAAACCGATTATGAGGGCGGCATGTATTTGAGCGCCGGAGAACCTACACGCTCTCTGCGCGCCGTCGAATGGGGCGACCGGAGGCTGGTCATTGTCGGCGGAGAGAATCACAAGACAGGCCAGGGCATCTGCACCTTCGGCCATTATGAGAGTCTGGAGCTGTTCGCAGGTGAACTGTTGGGCATCAAGACCATTCCGTACCGCTGGTCAACGCAGGACCTCATTACCCTGGACAGAGTGCCTTATATCGGCAAGGTTTCCGGGGAGGAGGAAATCTATATTGCCACCGGCTATGGCAAATGGGGCATGACCAGCGGAACGCTGGCCGCACGTATGATCACGGATCAGATTCTGCGCAAGCCTAATCCCTACAGTGAACTCTATGATCCCTCGCGCTTTAAAGCCAACCCATCCATCAAAAATTTCATCGTGCAGAATACCAATGTCGCCAAGGAGCTGGTTGCCGGCAAGGTGGAGATTGTCCATAAGAAAACCCGTGATCTGGAGCCTGATGAAGGCGCTGTTGTCTTTCATGACGGCAAACGTGTCGGGGCCTACCGTGACACGGGAGGTAAGCTGCATCTGGTAGACAGAACCTGCACCCATATGGGCTGCGAGTGTGAATGGAATGATGGAGAACGCTCCTGGGACTGTCCTTGCCACGGCTCGCGTTTCTCCTATGAGGGAGCTGTACTGGAGGGTCCCGCTACGGTGCCGCTGACGAAGCTGGAAGCGGAAACGAATTAAAGCTATGACAGCTCCAAGTGGCTCCGGCGTGATTGTCCGCCCACGCTCAGGTATAATAGGAGCTGAATATTTTTATTATCAATAAATTCAGAGGGAGCGTGACGGCAGGTATGGATTTGAGAGGAAAAAGCATTGTGATTACGGGTGCCGGCAAAGGGATCGGCAAAGCCTTGGCCATGGCACTGGCGAAAGAAGGCGCTAATCTGGGCCTAATCTCCAGAACTTCAGGTGATCTGGAGGCACTGAAATCGGCTTTGACGGAGGTTTATGACGTGAAGGTCAGCATCGCTGTAGCCGATATCGCTGTCCGCGAAGAAGCGGAGCGGGCGGTTGTTGCGCTTCAGAATGATCTCGGCACCTTCGATGCCCTGATTAACAACGCCGGAATTGCCAAATTCGGCACCTTCCTGGAAATGGACCCGGCAGATTGGGAGCGCCACATGCAGATCAATCTGTTCGGCACCTATTATGTAACCCGGGCAGCACTGCCGGCAATGATTGAACGCAACGGCGGAAATATCATCAATATTTCCTCTACAGCAGGTGAGCGCGGCTTCGCTACCGGCTCGGCCTACTGCGCCTCCAAATTCGCCCTGATGGGCATGACGGAAGCGCTGGCCCAAGAAGTGCGCAAGCATAATATCCGCGTAGTGGCCCTGACACCAAGCACCGTCAATACCGGGCTTGCCGAGAATGCCGGTCTGAAGATCGGCGATGAGGACCGGATGATGCAGCCGGAGGATGTGGCTGAGCTGACCTTGGCAGCCCTGAAGCTGCCGGACCGCGTCTTCTTGAAGACTGCGGGAATCTGGACTACCAATCCACAATAAATTGCAGAGTCTTTCGAGGGAGGAATCAGCATGCTGGTAGTAACAAACACCATTAAGGTTAAGGAAGGGCATGGAGAAACCCTTGCCCAGCGTTTTGGCGGAGCGGGCGGCGTGCAGGATATGCCCGGCTTTGTACGTATGGAGGTATGGCACAGCGCAGCTAAAGAGGGCGTGGAAGAGCTGAAAATCTGTACCGTGTGGGAGAACGAAGAGGCCTTTAAAGGGTGGACTGCCAGTCCTTCCTTCCGCGAATCGCACCGTGGGGCAGGCGGAAATGAAGCCATCCTGGGCGCGTCGCTTGATAAGTACGAGCTGCTGATCAGCCGTACACCGGGAGAATAATACGGTAGAGGGGAGCAGGTCCCGTACTGCTCATTCGTCTGCGCTAGGACGTGTCAATTCCGTCCGGCTGCAGTAAATCACTGCAAATAAAACAGGGACGCCCACTAAGCCTCATGGCTTAACGGGGCGTCCCTGCTTATTATCTGCCTGTAGCAAGCTCTGGCTTAATGCTCATCAACTGCCGGCAATGCCTTTTCCAGCTCCTGATGTTTGCCGGGCCAGAACGACCAGCGGCCCAGCAGCACTGTGATTGCCGGCACCAGAAACGGCCGGACGATGAAGGTATCCAGCAGCACGCCGATCGCGGTAATGATCCCGAACTGCACCAGCACCTGTATCGGCAGGCTCGCGAGTACGGCAAAGGTTCCGGCCAGAATGAGTCCGGCGGACGTAATCACCGATCCAGTCTCGTTCACACCCTCGGCGACGGCCTGCTTCAGCGGCATCCGCTTGCGCTTTTTCCAAATGTTCGAAATCATAAAAATGTTATAGTCCTCTCCCAGTGCCACCAGGAAGACGAAGGAATACAGCGGAATCGCGCCCTGAATGGCATCTGCACCCAGCAGGTAATGAATAATAATCCACCCTAAACCAAGGGCCGAGAAAAAGGACAGAATGACTGTAGCCACCAAATAAACGGTTGCCACTACAGAACGCAAGTAGATCAGCAGCAGCAAAGTAATCAACCCGATGACTACCGGTATAATCAAATCAGTATCCCGTTCACCCAGCTCTTTCGTATCATGCTGGGTTGCCGTCTGCCCGCTAACCCATACCTTGTCGCCGGGTTCGGCCACTCCTACATCAATCAGTGCCTGCTCCGCAGTATCCTGAAGCGCCGGTATGTGGCTCATCGCCTCCAGGGAATACGGGTTATTCTTAAATTCAATATCATAACCGAGAATATTCTTATTGACCGCACCTTGCTGGGGGTCCGATACAACATCCACGTATGAAAGGCCGCCCAGGATCACCTTAAGATCTTCACCGTCCGCTTTGCCCTCGGTATCTATCATCAGCTTGGCGGGAGCCAGCTCCCCGGGGGAGAACTGATTGCCTATCAGGTCAAAACCTTCGCGCGACTCCATATCCTCCGGAAAGGACGATAGGATATCATAAGTGAACTTGATGCCCCCGGAGAAGGAAGCCAGCACACCCAGAAGCACTACGGTTACTCCTACAATCGCCCAAGGACGGGAAACGACAAAGCTGCCTATTCCTTTGTTACGGGCAGGTTTTGGCTGCGGAGCCGGCTTGCCTTTGGCTCTGGCCCGCTCCGCCTCCATCAGCGGAGTGCGTGGAACAAACGGGAAGAATGAAGTCCGCCCGAAGATGGCCAGCAGCGCCGGCACCAGGGTCAGACTGGCGATGCCCATAATAAGAATGGAGACGCTGAAAGGAACCGCAAAGCGGTGGTACGCTCCATATTTCGCCAGCAGCAGCGCGAACAGTGCCAGCACTACTGTAAATCCGCTCATTGCAATAGCACCCGAGGAATGGGTGATTGCGCTCAGCAGTGCACGGCCCTTGCTCTCCTCCACCTTCAGCATCTGACGGAACCGGGAGATCAGGAACAGGCAGTAATCTGTGCCTGCGCCGAACAGCAGCACGGTCATGATTGAGATAGCCTGTGAATCCACTGTAATCCAGCCCTCCTGGGCCATCTTCCCAATCACCGGACTGGTAACCCCATAAGCAAATCCTACCGCCACGAGCGGAATCAAAGCCAGAATCGGCGAACGGTAAATCAGCAGCAGGAACACCAGCACAAGAATTACGGTCGCGATGAGCAAGGAAACGTCCGCATCCTTGAACAGCCCTGTCGCATCAATGGAGATGCCCACAGGACCGGAAACCCGCAGGCTCAACTCCCTGCTGTCCACCTTGGCCGCAGCAGGATCACCGCCGGTTTCCGCAGAGATCAATTCCTTCATTTGCGTTACGGCCTCACCGAGCTGTTCACTGTCTGCGGACTTGTCGAAGAGCACCGGTGTGACCAGTGTGCTGCGGTCCTCAGACAGGGAAGCCTGCAGCGCCTGCGGCGGCAGCTGTCCCAGCGGAGGAACATAGTTCTGGTGCGGCAACGGCTGCTGCTCAAGCTTGCCGTATACAGCAATAATATGTATCAAATCCTCATCGGACAGCCCGCCCTCCTTATGCCATACAAGAAGTGCCGGTACGCCGCTCCCTGCTGGAAACTCCTGTTCCGCAACCGCCGCCGCCCGGACCGACTGCGAATCATCAGGCAGATTCTGCGCATTATTCACTACCTGTGAGTTTACAGAAGGCCAAAGAAGTGTAAGAGCACCCACAATTACGATCCAGACCGCAAGCGTTATCCACTTTGTTTTACGGCCAGCCACCCATTTTCCGTAGCCTGACATTCCCTTCATCCTCTCTTCAACCCCGGCTTTCCTAAAAAAATGAGCCGCGGGTCATTTCATTAACCTTATCATATATACCCTAAAATTTTTAATCAAATCTTTTTTTATATTTTATTCTTTGCCATAAGCTATTCCCTTCATGCAAAACACCCCTCTGCTCACAGCGATAGTAGTCTGCTGTAGACAGAGGGGTGATATTCGATGGATAAATTCAGATGATGTTTGCTGCTTCTGCTTGCGGTTTAGCCCACATCCGGCAAATCGTCACCGGAAAATTGGCTGTTATACAGGTCGGCATAGAATCCGCCTTGCTCCAGCAGCTCCACATGGGTGCCTTTTTCAATAACGCTGCCTTGGTTCATCACCAGGATCAGATCTGCGTCACGAATCGTTGACAGGCGATGCGCAATTACAAAGCTTGTTCTGCCGTTCATCAGCGTATTCATCGCCTTCTGAATCTGCACTTCCGTCCGTGTATCGACACTGCTGGTCGCTTCATCAAGAATCAGGATCGAAGGATCGGCCAGAATTGCCCGGGCAATAGTCAGCAGCTGCTTCTGCCCCTGCGAGATATTCGAGGCTTCTTCGTTCAGGATTGTGTCGTAGCCAAGCGGAAGCGTGCGGATAAAGTGATCAGCATGCGCCGCCTTGGCCGCACGCACCACATCCGCCTCTGTTGCACCTTCGCGGCCGTAAGCAATGTTGTCGCGGATCGTCCCGTTAAAGAGCCAGGTATCCTGCAGCACCATACCAAATTTGCTGCGCAGCTCGCTGCGCTTCATGTCGGTGATGTTGACGCCGTCAATGACAATCTCGCCGCCGCTGATCTCATAGAAGCGCATCAGCAGGTTGATCAACGTGGTTTTGCCGGCACCGGTTGGTCCTACAATCGCTATGGTCTGACCGGGGCTGACTTCAATGTTCATATCTTCAATCAGAATAGCATCCTCTTTGTAGCCGAATTTCACATGACGGAATTCAACTGAGCCTTCTTCGGCAACTGCAGCATGCTTAGCCTGAGCAGCAGTAACTTCCGGAATTTCCTCTTCTTCATCCAGCAGCTCGAACACGCGCTCTGCGGAAGCTATGGTGGATTGAATGATGTTGGCGATATTGGCCGTTTGTGTAATTGGCATGGTGAACTGGCGGGAATACTGGATAAACGCCTGAATATCCCCGACCTCAATCGTTTTCTTGGTCACGAAGATCCCGCCGACCACACAGACCAGCACATATCCCAAGTTGCCAATGAACATCATCAGCGGCATAATGATCCCGGAGATAAATTGGGAGCGCCAGCCGGAATTGTACAGATCGTCATTAATACTATTGAACTCTTTAAGCGATTGCTTCTCGCGGCCAAAGGCCTTAATAATACGGTGACCCGTGTACATTTCCTCTACATGGCCGTTCAGCTCACCCAGTGATTTCTGCTGGCCAATGAAGTATCTTTGCGAACGCTTGGAGATCGCAATAATCACGACAAAGCTTAGCGGCAGGGTGATAACTGTAATTAAGGTCAGCCATGGGCTGATGGTGAGCATCATGATAATGACACCAATGATAGTTACGATGGACGTGATCAGCTGAGTTAAGCTCTGCTGCAGCGTCGTACTGATATTGTCTACGTCATTGGTCGCACGGCTAAGAATTTCCCCATGCGTCCGGGAGTCGAAATATTTCAGCGGCAGACGCTCCAGCTTGTTGTTGATCTGCTCGCGCATATCGAAAACAACTTTCTGGGCCACGCCGGCCATTACATACTGCTGCACATAGCTGAACAAGGAGCTGAACAGGTACAGACCCGCCAGGATAAGCAGAATTTTATTCACATAATCAAAATCAATCGCAGCTCCCGGAACACCTTTCAGTATGCCGTATGCGCCCTCGAACAGCTTGGTTGTCGCCTTCCCCATCACCTTCGGGCTGAAAATACTGAATACGGTACTGGCGATAGCCATAATAAATACAATCAGCAATTGTATCTGCCGCGGACGCAGGTAGCGGATCAGCCGTTTGAGCGTACCTTTAAAATCCTTGGCCTTCTCCACCGGCAGGCTCATTCCGGGCGGTCCGCCGGGTCCACCGCCATGTCCCCGCGGAGGTTTGGGCATTTTGGTTCCTTTATTCGCTTCACTCATGCTATTTCCTCCTCTGACAACTGCGAGGATACGATCTCGCGGTACACTTCGCTGTTCTCCATCAGTTCACGATGGTTGCCGATGCCGGCAATCACGCCGTCATCCAGCACAATAATCCGGTCAGCATCCATAACCGTGCTGACCCGCTGGGCAACGATCAGAACCGTTGATTCCGTTGTTTCGTCTTTGAGCGCGGCGCGCAGCTTGGCATCGGTCTTGAAATCAAGCGCCGAGAAACTGTCGTCGAACAGGTACACTTCCGGTCTTCTTACCAGTGCACGGGCAATCGACAGCCGCTGCTTCTGGCCGCCGGACACGTTGTTCCCGCCCTGGGCAATTTCGGAGTTGAAGCCTTCCTTCATTGCAGAGACGAAATCATAGGCCTGTGCTACCTTGGCCGCATGAATGATCTCCTCATCCGTAGCATCTTCTTTACCGTAGCGGATATTCTCGTTGATCGTGCCGGAGAACAACACCGCCTTCTGCGGAATATATCCGATCTTGCTCCGCAGCTCTTCCTGCGTCATCTCGCGCACATCTACGCCATCCACACGCACGGCGCCTTCAATGGCGTCATAGAATCTCGGGATCAGGCTCAGCAGGGTCGATTTACCCGAGCCTGTACCGCCGATGATCGCTGTAATCTCACCGGGCCGCGCGCTGAAGCTGATTCCGGACAGCGCAGGCTGTTCCGCACCGGGATAGGAGAAGGAAACATTGTCAAATTCAACAAACCCATGCATAACATCCCGGCCATCCTTCTTCGTTACTGCAGCCGTGTTCTGAAGCTCGGACGCCGTAGGATCTGTAATCTCAGGCTGCATATCCAGTACTTCATTGATACGCAGTGCGGAGGCAGAGGCCCGGGGAATAAGCACGAACATCATCGACACCATGATTAAGGAGAACATTATCTGCATTGCATATTGAATAAATGCCATCAATGAACCTACCTGCAGATCGCCATCGCCAATCCGGATTCCGCCGTAATACAGAATGGCAATCATCGAAAAGTTCATCACGAGCATCATAATCGGCATCAGGCCGGCCATCACCTTGTTGACTTTGATTGCCGTTTCTGTAAGATCCTTATTCGCTTCAGTAAATCTTCTGTTCTCATGATCAATCCGGTTAAAGGAACGAATGACACGGATACCGGTCAAATGCTCACGCAGCACGCGGTTTAATTTGTCCAGCTTGACCTGAATCGCCTTGAACAGCGGCAGGCCCTTCATTCCGATGAAGAATATCGCTCCTACAAGCACAGGAATCACGACTACAAAAATAAGGGAAAGCTTGGCATCTTCCGATACCGCCATGATAATCCCGCCGATCATCATCATCGGAGCGCCGACCATCATGCGCAGCATCATAGTAAGTACGGTTTGTACTTGTGTAATATCATTAGTAGTACGCGTAATCAGCGAGGCAGTACCCAGCTTGTCGAATTCATGCAGCGTAAAGTTCTCCACATGATTGAACATCCGCGAGCGGACATTTTTACCGAATCCGGCAGCAACCTTTGCCGATAAATAACTGGCAACGATGGAGCATATGGCTCCTCCGCCCGCCACCAGCAGCATAAATCCGCCGATTTTCCAGATATAATTACGGTCGCCCTGCACGATCCCTTTATCCACGATATCGGACATCAGCGTAGGGAGGTACAAGTCGCCCAGAGACTGCAGAAAGATAAGGATTAACACAGCGGCGACAGCCAGCTTAAAAGGGCTCAGGTTTTTTAATAGTTTAATCAAGTTTCTCATCTCCGTTCATTTGTAGCAGGTCTAGATTAGGCGGCGGGTTATCTTCTACGAATGTGTGGACCTTCAGCAGAAGGTCTGCCAGATGGTTGCACTCTTCTTCGCCCAAATATTCCGCCAGTTTGTTCAGCGATGCATCCATATGATGTTTGGCTTTGCGTGTGATTACCTTCCCCTGCTCCGTCAGCTTAATACGGACAACTCTCCGGTCGGAGGGATCAGCCACCCTGAGAACCATGTCTTTGGCTTCAAGACTGTTGATCAGCTGGGTAACGGTTGGCGGCATCAGCCCCAGGAATCGGCTCAGTTCCGAAACCTTAAGTCCTTCATCCAGGGAATGGGACCGCTTGGCAAGACATATCAATAAAGTCATCTCACTTGGCTTGTGGCCTTCCACAGTGTGCTGCCAATGAACTTTTCGCAGCTGCCGCAATGCGGCAAACAGCCTGTGCGCGACTGGATTTTCTTCATGGTTTATCCCAATGTTATTCACTCCTGTCGGTAGTTAGGTTTACTAATAATTAAATACTATATTAATTAGGCTACCTAATTATATTTTCAGCGTAATTGTTTGTCAAACATTGAAGGCGTTATCAATTATTACGGAATGAAGAACATCAGCGCTGCAACTGCTGCGAAACCAAAACTCCCCCGCCTGAAGGCGGAGGAGGAATATTCATAGTATAGGATTTGTAAGATGAGGCAACTGTACAATACCGGATTGCTGATCAACGTTTACTGCGGTTTCATTATTTTTCCTTAACTCTTGTATGAGTTCTCTATACTTCTTCTGCTGGTCATCGGTAGCGTAATCTCTGCTTGTCTCGAATAAAGTTACACAATCAATCAAGTCCTTCGCACTGTTCAGCTCAACAGCGAGCGTGAGACACTGCAGAATGTTGTCCACTCCAGACATATACCGTTCCCGGTCTATATGGTAGATAGCCAGCTGATAGCTGAGCCTGTATACACGGTCAATATTCATCGGGTCCTGATACAGCACACAATGAGCCATCTCCACTGAAAACTGTTCCAGCACATCGTCTACAGCGAATCCGAACCGGTTAGCCGCCTCTATAATAATGACCAGGCCAGGCAGAATCTCCCCGGGATGTTCCACCAGAAAAGCTGTATATGCCGGCAGTACTGCGTAATTGCCCACCAGCATTTCCAGGGTAAAGCTGTTCGCTATGGCAAATAAACGAAAGGCTTCAACCTCAGACCGGCCCTCATCATCAAGAAATTGAAACCAGCTTAAATCAGCATAGCCGGCGGTATATTTCTTGGCTTCCTCATATCTGCCCTGTTTCGTAAGCGAGGTCGCCTTCAGCAAATAGCCATGGGCATAATAAAAAACAAGCGAGCGCTCCAGTTTCAATTCTTCACCCCGCCTGCCTGCCTTCTTCTGCAGCTGTTCCCGGTACATCGCACTGGCCAGTGCCCTCAGTTCATCGGCATACTTCTCCATTTCTTTGTACTTATGCAGGGTATAGGTGACCTGAGCCAGCTTCAGCAGACCATCTAGCTGCAGATTCTCGGGAAGGCGTCCGCGGAACGGTTCAAAGGTGATCATTGCCCGCAGCTTCTCCTCCCAATTCACAACGGATATCAGCGATTTGAAAATACGGTACTGACTGATCGCCAGCCGTTCGGAGTAACTCTCTTGTTCATTGTCCACTACAATTTTATAAAAAACAGTCGCCTCCTGCATCTTGCCGGCGGTGAACAGTTTCTCGGCTACTGAATAGACAATATCGAGCGGTTTGGGGTATTCCATCATTCTGCTTAACACTTCATCAATACAATGCTGCTTGCCGGTTTCGGCGCAGCGAATTAAAAAAGGCTCCACCCTGCGGCGCGAGACCTTCTCTTCACTAAAGCATTCATCCACATAAAGCGAATATAAACATCCTTCCGGAAGTCCGAAGGCTCGGTTGAACGCATCCAGCTGCCTCAAAGAAATCGGCTTAGGCGGATTGCCATGAAGAATGGCACTGAGACTGCCGCGGTTCAGGCCGGAAACTTTCGCGAACGAGGCTAGATTATGACCCGAGCGGGACAGATTGTCCTCAATTTCAGAGCGTAATGTTGTCAGTTTCGTCTCCACTCGGCACCTCCCCGGTCATGTTGAAATAGTGCTGCTATTAATTGACATTATAGGTGAAGCCTGTGGAAAGCACAACAAAATGGCCCCGCAACGCGGGACCTTTCCTTTCAGCGGGCAGCTGATTATTTATGAAATTACTGTTCCAACAACTTCAGAAAAAAAGCAGCAGGCTCTTCTGTCAGCACCTATCCGGTTGTTAGAAGCCGGGTGGAACTACTGCTGCAGTGCTGCCTTGCTTCTTACCCTTTGGCTCTTGGTAACTTTGCCGAAAGCGGAAGCTGCATTATTGCGGCTGCGCAGGCCTTCCATCATTTGCTTCTGAGCCATTACAATGTAGCCGTCCAGACGCTGGCTGAGCTCAACGACCGTATGGTCGCTCAGACTGCGCTCCTGCGCCACCTCCAGCAATTGACTTCTAAGGCTCTCTATAGTTAAAAACAACTCGTCTTCTCTGTAATCTCTTCTATGATCCTCGTGGGAAGCCTGGTATAAGTTCACGATCAGTCACCTGCTCTCTATCAACTTCTACCTTATCATAATTCATGATGCCAAAAAACATATTTTGAAAAAAAAGAAAAATATGTCGAACATATTACATTTGTAAATTTTCATTCATTCCTCTGAATCGACATTCCCGGAGGACTGTAACGCTGGCCAAGGACTCCCATGGCAAAAGTTATCCATTCCCGTGCGGCAAAGGACAAATACCGGTCTCTGCGCCAGATCATCCCCAGCTGCCAGGGAATAACAGGCTCTGTTAAAGGAATCACAGAAATTCTGGATCGGTCCATGTCACGGCAGATGGTCTCCGGCAGCAGTGCGATGCCCATCCCGGCAGCCACCATCCGGCTAATCAGGTCCCACTGTGAACTCTCATATACAACTCTGGGCTGAAATCCGGCTTTTACGCATTCTGTTATGATCCGGTCATGCAGGGCAAAATCCTCGCGAAACAGCACAAACTCCTCCTCCGCCAGTTCCTTCAGAGGAACACTGTCTGTACCGGTCAGCCGGTGCCCGATCGGCACCAGAAGCTCCAGTTTCTCCTCTACAAAAGTAAAGCAATGAAACTTTGCCGTATCCACGGGCAGCACAATCGCTCCGATATCAAGCAGCCCCGTTTCCACATCATCCTCCACTTTTTTGGCTCCGTCCTCATGCAGCCGGATGGTAACCTCGGGATACCGCCGGTGAAATTCTCCGATGACGGCCGGGAAGAAGCTGGCACCCACCATGGGCGGCAGGCCGATGCGGATATGCCCGCGCTTCAGGTTGCGCAGGCTGTCCAGCTCGGAGGAGAGGCTGGCGAATGACTCCACTATATTTTGCGCCTTGGAGAGCAGAATCTCCCCTGCATCTGTCAGCCTTATGCTCTTGCCTTCACGGTAAAAGAGGTCCGCACCCAGCTCATTCTCAAGGTTGCGGATCATTTTGCTGATCGTGGGCTGTGAGATATAGAGCGACTCCGCCGCTCTGGAAAAGCTGTTCAACCTGGCCGCCTGGACAAAGTACTGTAATTGGCGGATATCCATCGCTTATCGCCTCCCATGCATAGACAAAAGGAATGTCATTCATTCGATCTATTCATTTTACCTATGAAAATAATTGATGTAAACTTTCATTATCATGAAAGGAGCGAAGCCTTATGAAAAAGTTATCCCTAGGCTTGCTGCAGGTAGCCGGACTTACAATATTCTCAATGCTTATCAATACATTGACTCCACTACTTCATATACCTATTCCCGGAAGCATTATCGGGATGATCCTCTTGTTCCTGCTCTTGGAATCCGGCGTCATCCGCCTGAACTGGGTGGAAGTCGGTGCCTCTTGGCTGCTTGCCGAGCTGTTGCTGTTCTTTATCCCTTCCGCTATCGGAGTGATGAAATATTCGAGTCTGCTTGAAGCAGACGGCCTTCAAGTGCTGGCGGTTGTGATTGTCGGCACATTTGCGGTAATGGCCGGTTCGGGCCTGCTTACGGGAGCCATCTATAAAGTGAAGGAGCGTAAAAGCTGATGATTACAGGACTGCTGCTGCTAGGTCTCACCATTGCTGTGTATCTCATCTCCAAACGTATTTATGCCTCCAGCACCAAGATGTATGCTTCTCCGCTCATCATAACACCTTTGGCGATTATCCTCTTTCTGCTATTGATGGGCATCCCTTATGAATCTTACAATGCGGGAGGCAAATGGCTTACAGATCTGCTGCAGCCGGCGACCATCGCCTTTGCAATCCCACTCCATAAAAACTTCAAAGTACTCAAAAAACACGCCGCCGAAATTGCGGCGGGCGTGTTCTCGGGTACAGTAATTGCAGTGCTCTCCTCGATGCTGCTGGCAAAGTGGCTGCATTTAAGCGGGGAACTGGCGACCAGCCTGGTGCCCCGTTCGGTGACGACACCGATTGCCATGAGCATCTCGCAAAGCATTGGCGGCGTCCCGAGCATTACGGCTGTTTTCGTAATTCTCACCGGCGTGCTGGGAACATTGATGGGGCCAACCGTACTCCGCCTCTTCCGCATTGACAACGAAATTGCACGCGGTGTATCGCTGGGAACCGCCGCACACGGCACAGGGACATCCAAAGCCTTTGAGCTGAGCTCCCTGACCGGTACCATCTCCAGTATCTCGATGATTCTGACGGCGCTGTTCTCGATCGGACTTGCACCGGCACTTCTCGCGGTATTCCTCCACTAGGCCGACCCGGCTTGGGCCAAAGACCTGCCGATCATTCAACCGATCCGGCAGGTTTCTTTTTACTTAAAGCCAGAAGCGGCTATTCCTAAAGCTTCACCGGCAGGCCGCGCTGAGCCGACTCATATGCCGCGCAGGTTACTTTCAGCGTTTTGTAGCCATCCTCATAATCGCTGAGAATCCGCGAGCGGTCTCCGGTCCGCACCGCATGCAGGAAAGCTTCGGTCTCCACGGCGTAAGGATTGCCTGCATTAACGAATTCCTTGCTGTCGCCGCTGCGCACCTCCAGCAGACGTTCCGGATTCCAGTCCAGCAGCCCGTTGTCATTGTAGAAGCTGAGTCCGACACGGCCAACCTCGCCCGGCAGCACACAGGTATTGGAAATATTCGCAACCACGCCGTTTGCCAGCTTCAGCGACACTGTGCCCACATCGGCTACCGTTACATTCTCGTGCTGCTCATGCATGATCCGGTTGCCGAACATACCGTATACTTCTGTCACCTCACCGGCCAGATAACGCAGCAGATCGACGATATGGGTCGTCTGTTCCGTGAATTGTCCGCCGGATTGTTCCTGGTTGCGCCACCAGGCTACGCCGGGCATCCCTCCCATCCATTGTCCGACAATCATACCTACCTTATCTCCACTCAGGGATTGTTTCAGCCGCGTTATGTTCTCCTGATAACGGAAATGATAGCCAACCGAGGTCAGCAAATTATGTTCTTTAATATCCTGCAGCAGACTTGCCGGAATTTCCGTGCTTGACCCCAGCGGTTTCTCGATAAAGAAAGGAATCTCTCTCTTAATCAGCGCCCGCTCTATTGCTCCATGCGATTGTGGAGGCACACAAATGTACACGGCATCCAGCTTATGGGCTTCCAGCATCTCTGTCATTTCACCATAACCCTCCGCTCCATACGGACGGGCCATATCTTCACCCTTCTGCTTGCTGCTGCCGCAGATGGCTTTCAGCGACACATCCTCCATGCCTGTGAGCAAATCGGCATGCATCTTGGAGAACCAGCCTGTTCCTACGATTCCGATATTAAGTGTCATTTAATTCCCTCCTGTAGCGCTCTAGTCAAGAGCATCTTTTCATAGAAGTACAATTAGATTATAAGCGTTTAAGCCAGTACAAGGTAGTTTCTCCATTCCCCGGGGAGCAGCTGCTGGTATGGATATTGCAGGAACCGGTCATCTGCGAGCACAATGCTTCCGCTGTCATTCTCGCTGCGGATCAGCCTGCCCCCGGCCTGCAGCACCTTGCACATGCCGGGATAGACATAGGCGTAATCAAAACCGTTCTTGCCCCGGGACTGGAAATATTCACGCAGCAGATTACGTTCAAGCCCTACCTGCGGCAAGCCTACCCCTACAACCATCACACCGTTCAGGCGGTCACCGGGCAAATCCACACCTTCCGAGAATATCCCCCCCAGCACGGCGAAGCCAAGCAGCGTTTCCGGGTTATCCGGGCGAAAGGAGGAGAGGAATTGCTCCCGCTCGGGTTCACTCATGCCGCTGCTCTGCACCAGCGTGGGGACCTCCGGATATTTGTCCGCGAATATCTCATAAACATTCTGCAAATAGACATACGAAGGAAAGAACACCAGATAGTTGCCTTTCCGGGAGACCAATCCTTTCAGTGCATCACTCAGCGGAAGCAGAGAATCCGCCCGGTCGCGGTAACGGGTGGAGACTGGCAGCACAGACACCTGCCACTGCTCCTTATGAAAGGGAGAGGGCACACTCAGGCTGTAGTCTTCCTCGCCCGCGCCGATCATGTCTCTGTAAAAGGAAAGCGGCGACAGCGTAGCCGAAAAGAAGATCTGGCTGCGGTAGCTCTTGCCCATTTGCTGCAGCAAAAAGGAGGGGTCCAGATTGAACAGCTTCAGCACCACATCCCCGCGCTGGACTTCCGCATAGGTGACATACCGTTCATCATAGGTTTTGAAGGTGCGCAGCATCCCCTGCACTGCATAATACGTATCCAAAAGCCCGCCTTCACCGTCTTCTCCCCCCTCCTGTACAACCAGCGAGATAGGCGAAGGGCTGAGCAGCTCAAGCTCCGCTTCTGCGGCAAAACTCTCCAGCAGGGCAGGCAGCTCCTCAGGGTACATCGTCCATTCACCTGCCCCTTCTTCACTGCAGCGTTTGCGCAGGGCAATGAAAAAAGCATTCACCGCTTTGGCGGCAACGCCAAGTGAGCGGTTGACGGTCTTGTACTGCCGCTGCAGCGAAAGGAACGGAGCCTTCGCCAGACTTGCCGAGTACATCTCCCTCCCCCGGTCCACCAGATTATGTGCCTCATCCACCAGCAGCACCGTCTTCTTCTTCCGTTCCTCCGGCAGCCGCTTTAAGCTGATACGGGGATCATAAATATAATTGTAATCACATATAACAGCATCACAGGCATAGGCGGCATCCAGCGAAAATTCAAACGGGCATACCTGATGTCTCTTGGCATACCTGGCAATGACGTCCTGTGTCATTAGCGTCTCATGCTCCAGCATGTCCAGCAGCGCGTTATTGATCCGGTCATAATATCCGTCGGCAAAGGGACAGAAGTCCTTGGTGCACAGCCCCTCATCACGAAAACAGGCTTTCTCCTTTGCCGTAAGCGTAATAGCATGCACATGAAGCCCGCCTTTCAGCAGCATGGCTATTGCCTCCTGCGCGGCGAACCGGTTAACCGTCTTAGCGGTCAAATAGAACAGCCCGGCTGCCTTGCCTTCTCCCAATGCTTTGAGCGCAGGAAAGAGGGTAGACATCGTTTTGCCGATGCCGGTCGGGGCCTGAGCGAACAGATTGACGCCCTCCGTGACTGATTTATAGACCGCGGCTGCAAAATGCCGCTGTCCCTGCCGGTATTCGGCAAAGGGAAACGACAGCCCGCGGATGCTGGCTTCCTTCTGCGCCTCATGCCTAACCATCAGCTGGGCATAAGGGGCATACTTCGCTACCGTATCAACGGCAAAGGTAATCAGCTCTTCTTTGGACAACTGCCTGTAGAGGCTACGCTGCTCTTCACCGCCCCGCCGGACATAGGTAAGCTTGACCTCAATAGAAGTAAGCTCCTGTGCTAGACATATCATATAGGCGTACATGTATGCCTGCGCCCAGTGCACCTCCCGGCCTTCGAAAGCAGGGTCGAGCGGACCGGCAGTTGATTTGATCTCTTCGACCGTTACACTTCCGTCCTCCCCGGTGAGCAGGCCGTCGCAGCGTCCGTCGATCATAAATATAAGGCCTTCATGGGCAATTTCTGTCTTCAGGTAGACTTCTTTACGGTCTCCCTCCTTATACTGCTTCTGAATGTGCTGATGAATACGCGTACCCTCCACCATCGCTGCTCCACTGCGGAATCCCGGCTCCAGACTGCCGCTGCTAAAGACATATTCCACGAGGGATCTCACTGAAAGAACTATTTCCGCATATTCCATGTATGCCCACCCCCATTATTTCCTGAGCCCCTTTTTAGCATCGGTGGCCGTTTTCGTCCCTTTTCCATGATATAAACTGATCTGAGTGCTATAATCTCGGCTTCATTCCTGCGCATACCGCTTTACGCGGTCCATGGTGGTTATACGACGATTCTGATTTTTGACATTCCTCCACCAGCACTGCATAATAAGTTCTATTAATATGGAATTCTTTTGTCTATACGCTGCGTCCTCCTAGCCGGGAAACGGCGTTTCATCTTGCAGAAAGAAGGCGAAGCTGTGTCATCCCTTACTATTAAACGATGGTTGGTTAAGCCATTTGTATTCTTCACTATCATCTTCATTCTCAAAAGCTGTCTGGCTTGGGGTGTAATCTTTGGAGATTTATTGCCTTGGAAAACAATATTAACCGAAATTCCTTTTGTCTGGGCGCTTTTTTGCCTAATTGAGCGTTTTGCCTCCAAACGGAAGCTTGGTTATTATATGACCGTCAATCTGCTCGTTACCGCGATCTTTTTCGCCGCTATTATGTACTTTAAATATTACGGAGTTATTGTCACTTACCATGCGGCAGAGCAGGTGAACCAAGTCACTGCTGTCCGCAACAGCGTATTTTCACTGATGGACCCGTACTATCTGCTGATATTTGCTGACATCATCATCCTGGGCATCTATTTCTTCTTTAATAAGAAGGGCCGGACGTATAAAAAGGATAATATTAACCGCTGTGACCACCGCCGCAACGGCAAGCTTTCCTTCAGTGTGCTGTTCGCCGTTTCCTTCGCACTCTGCTTGTTCAATATACTGCCCAATAAGGCCAGTATGAATGAGATCAAGAAAGCGCAGGAGATGGGTATCCTCAATTATGAGGCTTATACTATTTTTGCTCAAGATAAAACCGAGCTTGTGAACGCCAGTGAGATTACGCAGGATGCTATCAACAAGCTGAAGGGAATTGATCCCGCAGCTGTCTCCCCGCTTCAGGGTGCTGCCAAAGGCAAGAACCTGATCATCATTCAGCTTGAGTCCTTCCAGAGCTTTCTGATGGGGCTAAAAGTGGACGGTCTGGAAATTACGCCGAACCTGAACCGTTTAATGGATGACAGCCTTTATTTCCCTAACTTCTACCAGATGGTGGGGCAGGGAAATACCTCGGATGCGGAGTTCGTTGTTAACTCTTCTTACTATATTCCGCCGCAAGGTGCGGCTACGATGGCATATGTCGACAAGGATCTGCCAAGTCTGCCGAAATTGCTGCAGGCCAACGGGTATCAGACAGCCACCTTCCATACGAATGATGTGGAATTCTGGAACCGCGGTGAGCTCTATAGTTCACTGGGCTGGGAGCAATATTACGACCATAAGTTCTTCGGCGATGAAGATACCTTCTTCTTCGGTTCTTCCGACGAAGTGCTCTACCGCCGGTCTGCCGAGAAGCTGAAAGAAATGGATGACAGCAGCAAGCCGTTTTATGCTCAGGTCATTTCCATGTCAGCGCACCATCCGTTCACCATTCCCGCAGAGAAATATCAAATGAAACTGCCTGAGCGTTATGAGGGTACCTTTGTCGGAGACTATATCCGTTCGCAGAATTATGCCGACTATGCTTTCGGACAATTTGTTGAAGAGCTCAAAGCAAGTGGCGTCTGGAACAACAGTCTGATCATGGTCTACGGAGACCATATGGGACTGCCGATTTATTCACTGGACCATGATGACAAAGAACTGATGACTGAAATATACGGACATGAATATGAATATTCCGATATGCTCAATATTCCGCTAATCATTCATGCCGGAGACAGCCTCAAGCCACAAACTCTGGAACAAGTTGGCGGAGAAATTGATATTATGCCAACGGCTGCCAGCCTGCTGGGTGTCTCCATGGCGAACAATATCCACTTTGGCCAGGACTTGCTCAGCCAGACATACAATCTGCTGCCGCAGCGTTATTATTTGCCAACCGGTTCTTTCATCGCCAGCTCCGGGCTGTTGATCCCCGGGAACAGCTTTGAAGACAATACGCAATATAAACTGGCTGCCGGAGGGAAAACTCCTGCCGGTACCGAAGATGAATATACCAATGCTTTACGGTTGCGCCAGCTGTCAGACAGCTATGTGACCCAATTGCCGGATAAAAAGACCGCCGTAGAATAACACAGGCGGATTAAGCAGCAGTGCAAAAAGAGCCGCGCTCCCATTTGGAGCGCGGCTCTTTCTGTATCCGTCAGGCCAATCACGTTATCGTTCCTGCTTCTCAAGGAACCGGTAATAGTCCGCGAAGTTCTGCAGTTCCTCCGGCTTGAGGATTGATAAATGTTCAGCAAGCAGCAGCAGCGAACGGTACTGCGCTTCCTCCAGCAGCTCCTGACCCTTGGCTGTCAGAGTCACAATAACTGCTCTGCGGTCATTCTCATCCGGCTCGCGTGCGATAAGTCCCAGCGCTTCTAACCGGTCCAGCATGACTGTAACCGCACTGGACTTCACCTCAAGCTTATCGGCCAGTTGGATCACCCGTGCTTTTTTCTCCTGTGCGATCATGCGCAAAAGTCCGAATTGCGGCACAGTTAGACCGATTTCTTTATGCAATGACATCTGTGAAGTGATTTTACGCTGCACCCTCCACATAGACAATCCTACGGCTTCAATCAACGGATCGATTTGTTGCGGCATCCCTTTCAGCTCCCAGTCCGTTAGTCCTGCCTTAAGCGTACCATTTCGGCAGGTGATGATTCAATGCTTTTGTCTTTTTGGACATGATCAGAGTCATTGCAAAAGTGATTTTTTTAGGAAAACTCTGCATTTTTCGACACAAAAATACTACATTCTAGCTACTGCTCTAAGAGCCGCGATACGCTATAATCGTAGCAGTGAACAGTGATTCACTGAATATATGTAGTCAGGGCTGGTGGTACGAAACATGAAATTGGCAACAAAATTAACTTGGATGATGCTCATTGTGTTACTTCTTGTCGGATCATCCATCGGGTTCTTCGGATACCGCGCGGCTTACAAACAAGTGGATGAAGCTGCAGGTATCGAACTGGTAGGCTGTGCGAACATTACTACCGGCCTAGTAGATCCCGCTGACATATCGGCACTGGTGTCAGGTGACAGCAGCAAGGTGGCCGCTGTAGAAGACCGGATCAGCTGGATTATTAACCATAAACCGATTTTCAAGGAAGCATTCATCCTATCCTTGGACGGTACTGTGCTTGCCGCAGACAAAAGCTTCAAAGAAAGAGGCTATAAGGCCGGCGACACTTTCTATTTTTCGGATAAAGATAAAGAAATGATTACTACCATGAAGCATTCCGCATACTCCAAAGTTTATACATATCAAGGCACCTCCCTCAAAACCGGGTACGGCCCCATTTATCAGGATCATGACCCCACGAAGCCCATTATCGCACTTATGGCCATCAATTTTGACGGCCCGCTGATTCAGACGCGTACGAGGGACATCATCGTTCAGCCTTTCATTATCGGCGCATCCATACTGGTAGTAGCTATTATTGCCGCGTATTTGGCCATCCGGCGCATGGTTAGACCGCTCACCAAACTATCCAGTTCAGTTAACAACGTGGCTAAGGGCGATTTAACCCGTGAACCGCTCCTGTTCAAGAGCAAGGATGAAATCGGCACCTTGGCCCGCGACTTTAACGAAATGACGTCGAGCCTGCGCTACCTCATCACCCAGGTCAATGATACCTCCATGCTGGTGGCCTCTTCCTCCCAGGAACTCTCATCAAGCGCGCAGGAAACGAACCGGGCCGGAGAGCACAGTGTCAATGTTACCCTTGAGCTTGCCGATGGTGCCCATACGCAGCTGGAAAATCTGGAAGGAAGCTATAAAGCTGTGCAGGACATGTCCCGTTTTATTACCGAGATTGCCGACAATGCGGACAGCGCCATGAATAATGCTGCCAGCAATGCACTGAAGGCCCGGACAGGCCGGGAAGCGATGGATTCCACCACCTCGCAGATGCAGGTAGTCAGCGGCAGCATTACCAATTTGTCTGCTATTATTGATACGCTGGCCAGTCATTCCAAGGAGATTGAGAGTATCGTCAGTACGATTGCCAGCATCGCTGAAGAAACCAACCTGCTGTCATTGAATGCAGCGATAGAGGCCGCCCGGGCCGGTGAAGAGGGCCGCGGCTTTGCCGTAGTTGCCGGATCCGTCCGCAAGCTTGCTGAACGTTCAGCTAAATCAGCCGGTCAAATTGGCGATTTGGTCAGTCTCATTGTAAATCAGATGGACAAGGCCGGAGAAACCATGAGACGTTCCACGGATGAAATGCAGCAGGGCAGAGAAATGATCATGTCTGCCGGGCAATCCTTCTCTGAGATAGAGGTTTCCGTCTCTGATATGTCTTCCCAAAGCCAGCAGATTTCGGAGACCGTCCGTGAACTGGCGCTGATCTCCGACGGGCTCGTGACCGCGATCCAGAATATTGTTGCAGTATCGAATCAGACTGCTGAAGGCGCCGAGACGTTATCCGCCTCCTCCCAGGAGCAGCTTGCAGCTATGCAAGAGGTTGAGTCCTCCGCTGCGTTCCTGTCTTCACTTGCTGAGAAGCTGCAGGTGCTGGTAGAGAACTTCAAAATCTAATTCTAAAAAAGCAGCAAGTCTCAACAATAGACTTCGCTGCTTTTTTAATGCAACAGACTAAACAAGTGGAAACGGATACCGTCCTCAAAGGACGGTATCCGTTTCAGCGAGAAATAGAAGGATAATTTATAGCGTGAAGCATATAAATTCTTATCTTTGAACAAGAGGCTGGCCATCCTGTTTCTCAGTGATGACCAGCCTCTTGTATAATACATTGAGCGATATAAATGTTATGTAGCGTCTAAGCTGTATTTTCTATAAACCATTGACCCAGTTCATGAACCGGCATCGGATGGCCGTAATAGAAACCCTGCATTACCCGGCAGCCGAGCGATTGCAGCAGTTCTATCTGTTCGGTGGTTTCTACGCCTTCGGCCACAACCTCCATATTGAGGTTGCTGGCAATCGCAATAATATTGCTGATAATCGCTTTTTTCGAATGCATTTTGCTTTTGCGGATAAAAACCTGATCAATCTTAAGCGTATTGACCGGAATCTCATCCAGATTACCAAGTGAAGAGAACCCTGTACCGAAATCATCGAGCGATACACGCACCCCGAGATTCCGCAGCTTGGAGAGCTGTGCTACCGTCTCCTCCATATTGTTCATTGCGATGGATTCCGTGATCTCCAGTTCGAGGAAATGCGGCTCCAGACCAGAGCGCGTAAGCGCCTCCTCCACCACATCATACAGGCCTCCGCCTTCAAACATCCGGGCCGACATATTGATGGATACAGGAACATTCGCTACCTCAGCCCTGTGCCACAGCATATTCTGGCCGCATACATCATGCAGCATCCAGTACGTAATCGGCACAATAAGGCCCGTCTCTTCGGCAATCGGTATAAACTCTGCCGGAGAGATGATCCCATGCTCCGGATGCCTCCAGCGCAGCAGCGCCTCCAGTCCAACAGTGACGTTCATAAATGAATCCCACTTCGGCTGATAAACAACCATAAATTCAGAGCGGGCCAGCGCCTTGCGCAGATCCTTCTCCAGTGACATCCGCCGCAGCTGGTGGCGGTTCATCTCCTGGTCGAACACACTGAATTTATTTTTGCCGGAATCCTTGGAGGTGTACAGCGCGGTATCTGCGGCTTTCATCAGCGCAGAGCGGTCCGTGCCATGCACGGGAGCCATGCTGATTCCCACACTCGCTGTAACATACAGCTCATTGCCCTTAATGCTGTAGGACTTCTTAACCTCCCGCAATACATGCTCAGCCATGTCCTGAGCATTCTCTAATGTACAATCCGGCAGCGCAATCAGAAATTCATCGCCACCCATCCGAAAAACCTTGCCTTGGCAGCCTACACAACACATCAACCTGTCTGCAACCTCCTGCAGCAGCTCATCACCGATGTCATGTCCCAGCGTGTCATTAATCGACTTGAACCGGTCCAGATCGACAAAAAACACCGCACCCGAGTTCACCCCAAAGAACTCATCCAGAAAGTAACGCTCCAGTCCATGCCGGTTCGGCAGCTCGGTCAAAGGGTCATGATAGGCCATCTTTTCCAGAACATGCCGGTCCAGAAACACGGCGCCTCCAGAAATTGCAAGTATAAACAGAGTTACCAGCGATACCCCTGTCAACAGAATGAAATCCGTCTCCATCAGAAAGGGCTTAGCCTCAAGCCAGCTGTTGAGCTCGAAGCGGCTTGTACTCAGGCTGATATAATGCATTCCGGTTACCGCAAACCCGATGAACAACGAGGAGCAGAGCTTCCAGGCACTGAAGCCGGTGTAATCCTTAAACTTGCGAAACAGAAATACAGCGATGTAAGAAGCCAGAAGAGCAATCATCATAGATATGCCCTGAGCCATTGGCTCATAGTGAAGTCTGCCGTCCATCTCCATAGAGGACATTCCGACATAATGCATGGCGGAAATTCCGCCGCCCAGAATGAAGCCGGAGGCCAGCAGCCTTAGCAGCCGCTGGCGGGGTGCTACCGCAATCCCCAGGGCCAGAAAACTGGAGAGGATGCTGATCAGCAGGGACAACACCGCTCTGCCCGGATGATAACTTACTTCAAACGGCAGGCGGCTGGCCATAATGCCGACAAAATGCATCGCCCAGATTCCGCTGCCCAGCACACATGCCCCCGACAGCAGCCACAAACGCCGGATCTTGCCCGTAGAATGGGAAACCTGTGAAATCAGATTAAGCGCTGAATAGGCCGCGGTTGCCGCCAGCGCGAAAGATAGCAAAACAATCCAAATGTTATAGTGGATTCCCATTTGATCCATAGTTGACCTCTTCGCCGGTTATATTATCATTATCGCTGTCATGTATTCTCAAGTATAAAATCAATATACGAGTATCAGATAAACGGAAGAGTGTGTAAAGATTATAGGTGATCCCTGAGAACTAACTTCAGGTGTATTCTACCTTTTATTTGGAAATCTGTCTAAGTAAATACTGGAACTTGAACCCCTTTTTTAAGGATGGCAAAAAATGTCCATATTTACCTGCTGTCTCAAGCGCCGAGAGTTGGGAGCTTCCCGTTCCGCGGAGCGGCTTTGGGAAAGGAAACATGCCAAACCCACCAATTGAGAGCTATCAAAATTACCAAATAGATATAAATCCCCGGAAAGAACAAGGTGAACACATAATGAACCCCGGCAAACCCCATTAATATAAACAGCAGAGCAATGGAAATCCCTTTGAAATCACTCTGCTTGGCAGCTTCATATTTCTCGGAGAAGGGCAGCGCCTGCGGCATCATGCGGTAGCAGATGACGGTATACAGCAGCGAGGCCAGCAGCACAGCGAACAAATCTACAATGATCTGGCCTCCGAACAGCCAGACGAATACCGCTCCTTCCAAGACAAACAATGGCAGCAGCAGCCGCAGCAGCACCGCCTTAAGCATCCCGCGGTACACCGCGGCCGTCCCGGGCAGCGGAATAGCTTTATAAATCCATGCGCCCTTATAGCTGGCCGAATAACGCAGCATTTGCACGGCAGTCAGCACCAGCATTGCGCTGAGATAAACAAACAGGTAGGTTTTGGAGCCTCTGACTGCCTCCATGTCTCCGCTCCACACCTGGTTGAATATAAAGATAAAGGGCAAGACCAGCGACAATCCTATGGACGGGTATACCTTCAGCTTGAAATCCCGTTCGTTTTTCATCATGGACCAGGTAAACCGGAAGAACATCCCCTCTTCTTTGTTCCGGCATACAATCGCAGACAACCGTCGGGACAAGCGTCCATTATCTTTGCCCGCAGCGCCCTGCTCCGCCAGCTTCTGCAAACTCCGTTCGAATGTCGGCATCAGCTTGATGTATGCCGCAAGCAGTACCAGCGGCACCACAAGGCCAAGCAGTGCCAGCTCCGCAAGATGGGCACTCTTTTTTCCGGCAATCAGCAGCTCAAACGGAGCAGAGAACCAGATCGGGGCGAACAGAAAATTCCACCAGGCCGCTTTAAAAGTAACGCCCAGCTCAGTGATGTTGAACAAGCGGGAAATCAGCTGGGCGCCCACGGTAACTCCAATGGATAAAATGATCTGGACATAGTTGATGATGTCCTTGAGCTTTTCCCCGTCAAAGACCCTTAGGATCAATAAATAGAGCAGCGCGGTAAACACAAGGATAAAACAGTCCATCAGAATGACCGCAGCAGCGTACAGCAGGAAGAAGGGCACTCCCTGGATAAATATCGAAACGATCAGTGACGGTCCCGTAAACGTCAGCGTGACTGTCAGCAAATAAATGAGAATATGCAGGCTCTTCGCCATGCTCAAGGTCCGGCGGTTCACCGGCTTGGAGAACAAAATATTCTTGTCGCGCAAATCCAGCATGACCGAGGAGAAGTCGGAGATCAGTGTTGTCATAATCATGAACATAACCACACTAAACAGCATACTCATCATCAGGATATAATTCCCCTTGGGAATAACGATGAAAATCATCATCAAACCGATCAGTAAATAAAACCACTGCACCCGGAACGGTGAACCCTCGGTCTCCTGCTTATTGTTCTGTGATCCCGCAAATACCGTCGGCGTCCGCCTTCCGTCCATGGTCAGCTTTACTTGAAGAATGTTGCGCAGCATACCATAATCGACACCGATTCTCTTGAAGCCTCCCTGCAGCCGGTCAAGCAGCTTCAATACAAAGAAATCATTCATGCGGAGCACCCTCAGCAATGACCGCTACAAATTCACCGGCGATATCCCGGTACTGGTCAAATCCGGTCAGCTGATTGAAGATCTCCTCCAGCGAGCCTTCCTTGTTCTGCTCCTTCAACTGCGAGAAGCTGCCGTCTGCTACGATATCTCCCCCGTCAATCAGGATGATCCGGCTGCTGATCTTCTCTACCACATCCATAATGTGCGAGGAATAGAAGATGGTCTTGCCCCGTGCCGCAAGTGAGGCGAAGATTTCCTTAACGATCATTACACTGTTGGCATCCAGCCCGCTGAGCGGTTCATCAAGAAATAAGATGTCGGGATCATGCAGCATGCTGGAAATCAGCAGCACCTTTTGCTTCATCCCTTTGGAGTAGGAGGCGATACGCATGTCGTAAGCCCTCTCCAGGTTTAAAAGACCCATCAGCCTTCCCGCTTTCTCATCGGCATCCTTTTGCTTCATGCCGTACAGTTCGCCGATGAATGTCAGGTACTCCCTGGCGGTCAGGCTGTCATACAGCTCTGCGACCTCCGGCACATAGCCGATCCGCCTTTTGTAGGCAGTATCTCCGTCAGCGATGTCTCTGCCAAAAATTTTCACCGTACCGTTGTAACCCTCTACCAGCCCGAGCATGATCTTGACCGTAGTGCTCTTGCCCGCCCCGTTGGGTCCGATATAGCCAATGATTTGCCCCCGGTGAACCTCCAGATCGATTCCCCGCAGCACCATTCTGTCACTGTAATTCATCCATAAGCCGGATATTGAGATGACCGGCTCTTCCAATAGCCCCATTGTTAATCTCCTTTCGAATCGGCTGTCCTCTAAATCATTAAGACAAACTTTCAATACTATTCCTATTCTATCAAATTTTACAACGTTCCTCATGTGAGCAATCGCAACAAACTAACCCTACAAAGTAGGGTTTTGGCTTTGAAAGCAACACAGCACCCTTGCGGAGGCCCTGAAAACTTATACATTCACGCAAGTGGAAACGGATACCGTCCTCAAAAGGACGGTATCCGTTTCAGCGAGAAATAGAAGGATAATTTATAGCGTGAAGCATATAAATTCTTATATTTAAAAAAAGGAGCGGCTACAGGGCCGCCCCTTATAATGACTCGTATTTATGCTAGCAGAATAGGACATTAACCGATTCCGGTTTTCTATTGCAGCGCAGTCTTTCTACTTGGATAGCAGATTATAAATAACCTGCGCCGCTTGCGCCCGGGTCGAAGGGTCGAGCGGATGGATTCTTCCGTTATCCCCCTCGACAATACCGCGTTCCACTAGTGCATTCAGTGCTTCCTGAGCGTAGCCTGCAACATCAGCTGCATCGCTGAAGCCGGTCAGCTCCTTGCCGGAGTTCTTCCCGGGAAGCTCTCCCAGAGCATCAAGGGCGCGGTAAACTAGCGTGAACAGCTCCTGACGTGTGATATAGCTATCCGGCTTGAACTCGTTGTTGCCGGAACCGGAGGCAATGCCCAGCCGTTTGGCAGCGGCCAGATAGTCGCTGTAGTACGTCTTGCCTGCATCGCTGAAATTGCCTTCAGCTCCCGCTTCCGGCGCAATGCCGTAAGCCTTAAGCAGCAGAACGATAAACTGGCCTCTGGTGATGTTGTCATTCGGGCTGTAGCTGTTGCCGGCAGTACCTGAAGTGATCTCTCTTGCTGCCAGGAAGCTTACAGCATTGTTATACCAGGCGGTGGCAGCTATATCGGCAAAGCTGACCTTGTTATAGGCAATAATAAATTGCGAGAAATGGGGGGTTACAAATTCCACCGCTCCCGCAGTCGTATTGTATTTGCCCCGGACAATATCCAGACCACCGTCACTGTTGATGTTGTAAACAATAATGGAGTTTGCTTCTTCGCTTGCCTGCAGCTTGTAAGGAAGGCTGAGCTGCACTTTGCCTCCGCCGAAGACAGCCACCTTGCTGTCTCCTGCTTGAACTGTCAGATCATACACCGGTCTGTCGCCGAGCACAGCCTTACCTTCTTCGGTTAAGGATACTTTGGCAATTCTGATGACAATGGTCCCGGCATCGGCGGCTGCGCTGATGCTTGCCACCGCAGTGGAATCAAAGGTGATCTGCCCAACGTTCTCGACATTAATCGTAAGTCTGGCATTCGTGCCGGAAGCTACTTCATTAAATGCGCTTCTTGGAATGCTGAGTTCAGTGGTCTTGGTACCCGTACCTGCATCAATCTTGATTTCCAGAACAGCCTTCTTTCCTTGCGCTTCCGCAGCCTTGGCGCTGCTGACAAGGCCTGCCACCGCTTCGGCGGTAACAGCAGCTGTGGTCACACCAGTAGCCTCGTCAGTTTTAACCGATGCAGTTGCAACTGTAGTCACTGTATCTCCGGATGTTGTCGCAGACGGGGCTGGACTCGCGCTTGGTACCGGCACAACCGGTGTTCCACCGCCGCTCCCGCCGCCCGAACCTGTTGCCGGCACATAGGCTGGTACGACAACATTGGTATCCGGGCTTGGCTTATAGCCCAGCTTACCAGCAGTTCTGACGTTATAGGTTCCAGCGGCCAGACCCGTGATTTCTTTATCCGTTGCCGGAATGTAGACGGATGCCGCCGACAGCTTATATTCCAGGGCTGTCGTTGTGCCTGTAATCACTCCGTTCTTGTTCTCGGAGGAGGTAGGCGCTATTCCGGTCAGGCCGGTTGGCGCAGCCTGTTCCTGAAGGTTGCCGGGGACAACTACATCGGCCGCCGGGCTTGCTGCATAACCCTCTTTGGCCGGATATCTTACGTTGTACACGCCCGGTATCAACCCGGTGGTTTCTCCGTCTCCCGCATAGACATATTCCGTAACGGTGGACAGCTTGATCTGCAATTGCTTGGTGGTCCCTGTGATCTTCCCGTCTTTATTCTCCCAGGTAGTCGGCTTCACTCCTGCCAGGCCGGTAGGTGCCGCCTGTCTGTCTGTGAAGGCCGGAACGGCAACGCTAGCCTCAGGGCTTGCCGCAATTCCTTCCTTAGCCGCATATCTTACCTGATAGACACCCGGTATAAGATGTACAGGCAATACATCCTTGGCATACGTATACTCCGTAACCGTTGCCAGTCTGTATTCCAGCGATTGCAGCTCTTCCGCGCTCAGCGCACCCTTGGCACCGCTGATCTGTCCATCGGCGTTCGCCGCAGTTGTCGGCGGCAATCCCTTTAATCCTGCAGGGGCGGCCTGCTCTCCGGGCAAGGGCACAACCACTTCTACCGCTTCTCCCGCAGCGTATGGAATGGCCGTGGTTCCTTCCGGCTTAATAATAGGACCTTGGAAACCCGCAGTGGCCTTATATCTTACCAGATAAGTTCCTGGCTCCAGTCCCGAAATCGTATCGCCTGCGGCAGATTGATATTCATAGACGGAGTCCTGCACACTTTTGTATTTGTATTCCAGCTGGCTGTTGGCTCCTCTGATGGTGCCGTCTGCGGTGCCGTACAGCCCGGCAGGCACAGCCTCCAATCGGGAATACAAAGTATTCAAAGCTTGAATGGCATTCTTGTATCTGGCACCGTCGGAATAACCGCTGCTTACATAACCCGGCTGGATGTTCGTCCAGGAGTACATCAGCTCCACGTGTCCCAGAATAGGAGCCTTTGCTCCAGCCGCATCTTTGTTGTCTTTATTGTACGTGAAGAGATACGGCACTTGAAGTCTATCGCCTGTGACTGTCTCGTTCAGATCATTAACATAACTGATCACAGAGGGTTTAGCCGCCTGATTATTCTCTGTCTTGATATTGGTGAGATAGGTATCCACCAGATCCACGTAGAGATTGGCATACGGATGATTGCTTGTTCTAATCTGCAGCTCATTGTTATTATGCGGATTGGCCCGTCCGTTGGTTCCCGTATTATTACCGGGCTCAGCTACCGTCAGCCCCGAATCGAGCTTCGTGTCAAAGAAATAGATCTTGTCTATATGGTGCGCGATCGCTTGTTCATTGACATATTTGATGATTGCCTGGGTATTCGGGCACTAGGAACCCCCAAACAGCAGGGCATAATTGCCGTCACTGGCCAGAATCTGCTTCAGCTGATGATAGGTCACATGCTCAAGCACCAGATTTTTGTCCTCCGGAGTAAAAATAATATTCCCATTGTTCTCTCCGGCGTAATTCCGGTTAAATGCCGATTTAATATACTCGGATTCATTGATCACACTGTAAGTGGAAGCAGCCTTAAACACCTGTCTGACAGAGTTTTTATAAGCATCGGCCTTGGCTGGATCAAGCTGGCCGCTTGTCTGAAATTGTTCCCAAGACCCACCGTCTTTCTGATAGGAAACAATAGGCGCGCTGTTGCCTTGTCCATCCTTATGATCCTTGTTGTACAGGAACAAGAAAGGAGCATCAATCTTGTTGGCAGAAACAGTCTCGCCAGCTGCATTCACATAACTCACGTTGTGTTCCCGGTCGGTTTTGTCATACAGCGAAAGATTCTTCAAATATTTGTTGACCAGATCAACGTATTTATAGGCATACGGATTATTGCTGTCTGCGATATCAAGAGTGGCCCCGTCCAGCTTGGTGTCAAAATTATAGATCGCGGGAACGTTGATCCCGGTTTCCTTAGCCACCTCATTAATGAACCCGATATTGGCCTGGGTCTCCTCGCTCCAGGTGCCGCCAACCAGCACAGCATAAGTACCCTCGCTCTCAAACAGATTGACGATATCTTCATATGTAGCGGTCTTGTACACATGATTACGGTCATTCAGATGGGGATAATTTTCATAAAAATAATTATATGTGCTGACCGTTCCGGAACCGCTGAGTGGAAGAACCGCCTCAGCCCCTGCCTTGCCGGGGTTAACCGGCAAGACGAGCAGCGCAGCCGCCAAAAGCGGCGCAAGGATTTTTTTCAGTGTTTGCTGTCTTTTCATTAGCGCACCTCAACTTTATCTTTTTCTGTACTTGCCATACTAAGCTTCAGGAGCTTAAGGGCAAACTTCCTCTTCAGCAGCCGGAGCAGGCGCCGGATTGCTCGCAGCCGGTGCTGCTGCCGGTGCGCTGGCCGCTTGGGATGAGGATGTGCCGGCAGCCGCTTCTGACGCCGGAGCAGTTGTGTTCGCCTTGACTACCTCAGTTGTCGAGAACGTCACCTTCTTCGCGGCAGGCTGTTCAGCAGCCGGAGCGGCTGTAGCTGCAGCCTGTACTTCAGCAGCCGGTTTCACCGTTTCGGCTTTGGGCGCTGCAGTTGCTTGCGGAGCCGCAGTTGCCTTTGGAGCTGCGGCCGTTTTAGGTGCCACGGCCGCTTTACGAGCAGCAGCTACGGTGTTGGCTTCAGCCTTGGCAGTTGCCTGGAGCTGCGGCTCTTTAGCCGCAGGAGCGGCAGTCGCCTTAGCTTGAACAACCTCCGCCTTGGCCTGAACTACCTCTTGTGCCTTGGCCGGAGTGGACGGCTTGCTCGCCTCAGTTGCCGGCTCAGTCGCAGGTTCTGCTGCCGGTACTGCTGCCGGTGCTGCTGTCGCTTGAACCGGTGCTGCAGTGGCAGTAGCCGTCTCTACAGACTGAGCAGGCCCGGTCGCTGCCGGTGCAGCGGCCTGAGCCACACTACTGTCAGCCGCTGTTTTCACAACAGCCGGTGCTGCTGCCGCCTCAGCACTATTGTCTTGCTTCGCTGTCACAGCCGCATAAGTCAGAGCTGAGAAAATCAAAGTTGCTGCTACTACGGATACAGTGAGCTTTTTCATAAATGGTAACCATCCTTTTCTCTGGCCCGGTGCAGTGTAATTAGGTTCATACGCCCGCTCCTTGGCCTGTTCTAATGTTGGACTATTGAATTGGGTACACCTATCGCTTATTACCTTTCTTTAGATTTTTGGCAAAAAAAATAGAGCTTCAATACAGTGCAATAGCAAGCACTGATTGAACCTCTGGTCGTCCAGTCGATTCCCGTCTGCAAATCCTCAACAGCAAAAAGTTATCCTGTGATGTGATTGATATCATGTTAATAAGGGATCACTTTCTTGTCAATCCCCAAATTATATTTTTCTCATCGCTTTTGTTGGAATTAAACATTACCACCTCGAATATAATAGCTTAACTAAAGAAAACTGGGGGGATATTAAGACTACGACACAACGTAAATTTACACTTCTTATCTTTTAGAAAAGGATTGACAGTGCAGCGGAACGTCCAGTATATTTATCCCACATTAATTCTTACATAACTAATTGGATTAGGGGGTATTATTAAAAATGTCTATCGACAACAACTTGATTACCGCCATTGAAAGCAACTGGTATGGCTTTGTTGTATCGATTTTTGTATTCGGGGTACTCTTCCTATTGGCCCGCAAGCGCGTCGGGTTTGGTACGCGGGTCATTGTAGCCCTGGCAATTGGTCTGGTCGTCGGCATTCTTTTTCAGAATCTGGAGTTCGACACCAAGGCTATCACCACCTTCGGCAGCATCTATGTCAGTCTGATCCGCATGCTGGTCGTCCCGTTGGTCTTCGTTCTGGTGCTTAACAGTATTGCATCGCTGACCAATCTGGAGTATTTGCGTAAAATCGGGCTCAAGACCTTTGCCTGGTTCCTTGGAACAACGGGTATTGCTTCAATAATAGGTCTACTGGTTGCACTGCTGTTCAACCCGGGAAGCGGCATTCAGCAGGATGTGCCCGCCGACTTCACCGCCCGTGAAATCCCGACCTTCTCCCAGGTCATTCTTGACCTTGTACCTTCCAACCCGATCAATGAAGCGGCTGAAGGCAAGGTTGTGCCGGTGCTAATCTTTGCAATCTTCCTTGCAGTGGCCATCATCAAGATCGGCTCGAAAAATGCAGAATCCGTGAAGCCTGTGCGTGATCTCATTCAATCATTGACACTGGTGCTGCATCAGGTCGTTAAATTCATCATCCGGCTGACACCTTACGGTGTATTTGCACTCATCGCCGGTATCACTGCCCGCTACGGCTGGGAAACGCTGCAGGAGCTGGGAAGTGTAATTATAACCTCCTATGTCGCACTGATTATCCACTTTGTGCTGGTGTTTGGCGGGCTCGTATTTTTTGTGGCCAAAGTCAATCCGCTGCGCTTCTTCCGCAAAATTTATCCGACCGTTGCCGTAGCCTTTTCGACCAGAAGCAGCTACGCTGTACTTCCGGTTAATCTGGAAGTTATTACAAAACGGCTGCATGTTTCTCCCCGGATCGCCAGCTTTGTCGCTCCCCTTGGGGCGTCAGTCAACTTCAACGGCTGCGGCGGGATCTGGCCGGCCATTGTTGCTGTCTTCACTGCACAGGTATTCGGAATAGATCTTGGCTTGACCGACTATATCCTGCTAGTCTTTGTCAGCATCATTTCCTCCATCGGAGTTGCCGGTGTACCCGGACCCGCAGTGATCTCGACAACCGTCGTACTTACCGCACTAGGCCTGCCGCTTGAGGGCATCGCAATCGTCGCCGGTGTGGAAGCACTGATCGATATGGGCCGCACAGCTGTAAATGCGACCGGAACAACCGTCACCGCCCTGTTGGTGGCCAACTCCGAAGGAGAATTCGACCGGGATGCGTTCAATAACGACAACGACGAAGATGAGCTTATTGCATCCGCCGTATAATTTATTGCCTGACCTATATTCACTAAAAAAAACGGCTGCGCCGTCCTCGAACCAGGACAGCACAGCCGTTTGTGTGTGCAACAAAACTTACAGCAGAATCCGTTCCCGCTGGCGGGCAGAATCGAGACAGGTCTCAATCAGCCGCATATTCAGCACCGGATCATCTGCTGCTACTTTGGGTTTAGCCCCGGAAACGGCTGCCGCAAAATTATCGGCCTGCCAGACATAAGGATTTGCGCCGGTGGCTTCGATCACCTTCGCTTCGCCGCCCGTATGCAGGATGAATTCCGCATCCTCAAATCTCGCATTGAACGGCATCGGAATTTCAATCCGGCCTTCCGTGCCGAGTACCTCCAGCAGCTGGCGGTTGTAGGCCCACATCCCGCAGTCGAAGATCAGGCTTACTCCGCCTGGAAACTCAACCAGACCCGAAGCCATCATATCCACATTGTCATGCTCCGGGGAGAAAATCGCTTGTACCGTTACCGCTTCCGGCTCCGCAGCGAACAGCATACGCGCCGCGCTGAGCGGGTAACAGCCGACATCGTACAAAGAGCCCCCGCCCCAAGCCGATTTAAACCGGATATTTGTCGTATCCCCGGCATCATTATATGTAAATGTTCCGCGGATCGAACGCAGCTCACCGATTTCTCCCCGGGCGATAATATCCTGCAGTTCGGCAATCCGCGGATGATGCCGGTACATGTAAGCCTCAGCCAGATGAACACCGGCCTTCCGGCATGCTTCCACCATCTCTGCCGCCTCGGCACTGTTAAGCGCAATAGGCTTCTCACAGAGCACATGCTTGCCAGCTTCCGCAGCGCGGATGACCCATTCCCGGTGAAGATGATTCGGAAGCGGAATATAGACCGCATCAATATCCTGATCCGCAAGCAGCTCCTCATAACTACCGTAGGCCTTCTCTATCCCAAACTCCGCAGCCACGGCACTGCTTTTCTCCAGTCCACGGCTCGCTACTGCTGCGATGATGCCGGATTCCGATTCCTGAATGGCCGGCATGACCGAATTTGTGGCAATCTGGGCACATCCCATAATTCCCCAACGAAGTTTTTGCGCCATAGATGTACACCTTCCTTGTATTAGATTGTCTATTTATACCTATAGACACCATATCATAGAATAAGGTTTATCTCTATTTAGAGAGGTAGGATGATATTACGAGGCGATCCAAATATCCAGCACAACGGCCAGTCCAAGCACAATAACGCGGGCCATGCTCATCAGCACGAAATTTTTGACTGCCAGGATAAAGGTCGTCGCCTTTTCCTGCTTCTCATAAAACAGGGCAATATTGCGGCGCAGCGGGATCAGTGTCAGCAGCAGCAGCACAACCAGAACAGGATGGATGCCAAGCAGCAGCAGCACGATCAAATCCAGAAAGGAGACATAGTAGAGAAGCTTAAACAGCAACAGCGCATTGCTGCGGCCGATGTAGACGGGCAGTGTATACCTGCGGTTCTCCATATCATCCTCAATGTCGCAGATGTTGTTCGCCAGCATGATTCCGGCAATTCCCAGAATCGCCGGCACCGAAAACCAGAATAGATACAGGACCTCCACAAAGTTGATATGCAGATCAATCCAGCCTTCCCGGAACAGCAGGGTAACAACACTCTGCTCGGAATGGATGTAAGCCGAAATGAAGATGATGACAAAGCCCATAAACAGGCCGGAGAACAGCTCACCCAGCGGCATCCGCGAGATCGGTATCGGCCCGAATGAATACAAGATCCCGATCAGGAAGGATAATCCGCCGAGCAGAAATATGATCAGACCGGTCTGGGAGACAAGCGCAATCCCGCCCCCGACCGCCAGCACCAGCAGGATGATAATCGTCGCCACCACAGTGCTTTCTTTGAGCTTGTAATGAACAATGGCATTATGGGTCTCATAGCCGTAGCCGTGGGTTTTGGCTGCTTTTTTGAAATCGTAATAGTTGTTAATTGCCGTTGTCGCCATATCGAAGCTCAGCAGGGACACGAACATGAGCGCAAAACGCAGAAGATAAAAATCCTCAAACCGGTACAGGGCATACAATGACCCGAGCAGAAACGGGATAACACTAGCCACCTTGGTCGGCAGCTCTACAAATCTCAGAAAACTTTTTACATTCAAGGCGATCCACCCTCATCTGTCAAATAAGCACGGTTATTGTGCGGATGTTGTTATGGTCAGCGGAGACCACTCGGCGATGACTGTCTGGCCATGGGCGGACACACTGCCTTCGGGCGTGAGGTCTTTCTCGGTCATAATGCCCAGCGCTACAGTGAAGCTGTTGAATTTGATTGGCACATGCTGCTCGCGCCGCACCTCTTTGCCGTTGACATAGAACACAGCCTCATCGTTCCCGCGGTTATAGGTAATCTTATACGTGTTGAATTCACGCGGTTTGAAGTCCGTATCTTCCTTAAAAATGCAGAAGTATTTTGTGCCGCCGGTTTCAGGAACCTGCACGCCCGGGAAAGGCAGAACTCCGTAGACGCTGGCATATTTGTCGTTTCCGGCAAAGAAATCAAGCGCTGCCCCCGTCGTGAAATCAAGCAGATTCAGCGAAACATAACCGTCATACAGATCTCCGGGTGCCGTACCCTGCGTGCGGGCGCGAATTTGCAGCTCGAAGCTGATCTCTCCGCTCTCCGGCACCTCGACCGGCTGAGCCGAATAATACATATGCTTGGCATTGTCGAGAATCTGCACCTGGTTGTTCTGGCGGGACAGCTGGGCCCGCACATACAGGTAGCCATTGCGTACAATCACAACAGCCTCCGGCTCACGGTACGCCCAGAAAGAGCCGTCCGGCAAGGTGAACCCTCCGGTCTTCCAGACCTTGCCCTCCGACAATATAGTATGAAAGTCTCCGAGTACGACCGGGTTATTCTGTGCAGCCTGTGTATCTTCACTGCTTGTTTTATTCTTGTCCATGGGGTTCACTCTCTTTCTATCATCTAATCTTCAGCAATTTATTACATTAAGCCTTGAATCAGCAGTGCTACCGCCATAATTGCACCGCAGCGCACGGAGGCCTGCTGCGAGGCGCCCATCAGCGGCAGATAGGCTGGTGAGGCATTTTGCGGCTGCAGGCCGCGGTATACATGCACCGGCGCAATCGCAGTGAGCAGTGCAAGCAGCGCATATACCGGAAGCACGCCAAAGCCCACGCAGACGATCAGAGAAGCATAGGAAGTATAAAGCAGCACACGCGAGAAGATCAGCGACTTACGCTCTCCCCAGACGACAACAAGCGTACGCTTGCCTGCCTGCTCGTCCGCTTTCCAGTGCAGAAAATGATGGTTGAACAGCAGCAGCGTCGTCAGAAGTCCAACCGGAACCGAAAGCAGTACCGGCTTCAGGCTGAATTCGCCGGTCTGCACAAAATAAGAGCCGAGTACAGGCATAATGCCAAACGCAACGAAAATGGCAAATTCACTGTAGCCCTTGCCCCGGTACCCAAAACGCAGCGGTGGAGCGACATAGAAATAGGCGATAAGTGCCCCTACCGCTACAAACCAGAGAATCTCCCAGCCGCTATAAATACTGAGCACCGCGCCGCAAAACACGGCGACTGCAAGCAAGCTCCAGGTCAATACTGCGAAAACGGTCTCCGAGAGCAGACCTCCGGACAAAAAACCGGAGTTTGTGGAAATCATCCCCGGTGTATTTTTTGCCTCCATATCGGTCCCGTTGCGAAAGTCCCATAAATCATTCACCATGTTGGAGAACAGATGCGCAGATATTGCTCCGATGATCGTTATAACAAACAAAAACGGATGGAACTCTCCCCCCCATACATATGCCCCGACAGTTCCCAAGACAACCGGTATGAGCATAACTGGGATGGTTCCAAACCGTGTAGCTTTCTTAAAAAATATCCATTTATTCATACCCAAGCTGGTCCCCTTCTATTATAATGTGATAATTATTATTGCATATATATTATACATCAAATTTCGACAGTTAGGTTAGAAAAGCGCTGCAAAATATTCCCTAATCATGGTACACTGGTTTTAATGGTACTTATTTCCTGCGAAATTTATAGATACTAAGGGGAGCAACATGAAGCTGCGTAAAAAATTAGTGATCTTCATCTGTGTTGTTGCACTATTCGGCTTAGGGCTGACTTATCTGCTCCTGCACCTGATTCTGCTGGGCCGCTTCGAGAAGCTGGATGAAGCCGCACTGCGGTACAAGCTGGAGAATGCCGTCTCTTCTTATCAGAATGAGCTGGAGAGTATGAAGACCCAGTTGCTCAAATATTCGGTTTGGGATGAAACCTACCAGTTTGCGGAATCCACGGACCCCGCAGCTTCTATTAGTGATGCCTACCTAAGCAGTAACTATAGCCGGACAACTTATGAGATTAACCATTTTGATATGATGGCCCTGCTGAACCCTTCGGGCACACCCTTGTACGGTGGCACTTACAACACGGACTCCCGCAGCATAAATCCGCTAACAACGGAGATTCTCGCCTTATTCAAGGATATTCATCAACGGCTGCCGGAATTTTCGGGCGCAGTGGACAGCACCAGCGGCATTGTATTACTGGATAAAGGGCCTATGCTGATCACCCTCACCCCTATTGTAAACAGCGACAAAACGAAACCGGTTGTTGGAACTGCTGTAGCCGGCAGAATGCTGCTGCAGGAGCAGATCGCACAAATCTGGAACGAGACACCGTCCACCATCCAGATCACTCCAGTGAACCCCGGCAGACTCGCGGAGAGCAAAACCAGCAATATCTGGATGAGCCCTGCCTCGAACAACGTGATGTCCATTCACACAACTATATACGACCTGTTCGGCAACCCCGGTGTCGTTCTCACCCTCAAGTATCCGCGGCAGATTTACTTAAGCGGCCTGCAGTCGATCACCAGCTTCCAGCGGTGTTTCTTTGCCGTCACTATGCTGATGTGTGTGGCCAGTCTCCTCTTCGTCAATCGCTCTATCCTTGGAAGAATGTACTTGCTGACCCGGAATATCCGGGCTATCGGCAACAGCAAGGATTTATCCATCCGGATCGGCCCTTCCGGCAAAGACGAATTCAGCGATGTGGAGCAGGAGTTCAACCGGATGATTGATTCCTTGGAACAGGCGCAGGAAGAGCTGCAGCTGCAAGCGATGCTTGACCCTCTGACTCAGCTGCCCAACCGTTCGCTGTTCTTCGCGAAGCTTAATGAAGCGATTGCTTCAATTAAGGGAACCGGCAGACAGCTCGGGCTGGTATTTATTGATCTGGATCACTTCAAGACCGTAAACGATACACTCGGCCACGACTTCGGTGATGCCATGCTGAAAGAGATCGCTTTGCGGATTTCCCAAGTTATCGGACGTTATGATGTGGTGTCCCGTCTGGGCGGCGACGAGTTCACCATCCTGCTCGCCGACATTCCTGATTCGGACAGCATTTCCGAGCAGCTGCTGCGTATACGGGAGACGCTGTCGCTGCCCCACCGTATACAGGGACATCTCCTCTACAATACGGCCAGCATCGGCGTCAGCATCTATCCGCAGAACGGTGAAGACGCTGACTTTCTGGTCAAACAGGCCGATCTCGCCATGTTCCATGTCAAAGAAACAGGCCGCAACAACATTTTTCAATACTCTGAGGATCTCGAAGAAAGTATCCGCCGCAAAAATGTACTCTCCCAGCTGCTGCTCTCCGCAGCCGTGAATCATGAGTTTGAAGTCCATTATCAGCCGATCCTCAGCTCCGGCAACCTGAAGGTGTCCAAGTTGGAGGCGCTGCTGCGCTGGACAAGCCCTGCATACGGCCCTATCTCGCCCGGCGAGTTTATCCCGCTCGCCGAAACCAGCGGCTCTATTGTAAACATCGGGAGCTGGGTGCTGCGGCAAGTCTGCTCCGATCTGCGTACTTTCCGGCAGAATGGGCTGGAGCTGACCGTGGCGGTCAACATTTCCGCCATGCAGCTGATGCAGCCGGGACTGTCTGAGCTGCTGCTGGAGCTGCTCCATGAATACGGGCTGCCCAGCTCAAGCCTGGAGCTGGAGATTACGGAGAGCGTACTGGTGTCGGGCGACAGCATCTTCCATTCGCTGCAACAGCTCAGGGGACACGGGTTCCGCATTTCCCTGGACGACTTTGGCACAGGCTTCTCTTCCCTCAGTTACCTGCGGCGCTTTCCTGTTGATGTAATCAAAATCGACCGTTCTTTTGTTTCCGAGATGACACTGGGCCCGCAGGGTGACGTGCTGATCAAGGCCATTATCGAGCTTAGCCATACCCTCGGGCTGCAGGTAGTCTCCGAAGGGATCGAGCTGGAAGAGCAGTTCGACATGCTGCGCAGTCTGGGCAGTGATGAGCTGCAGGGCTACTATATAAGCAGGCCGGTAAAATTCCAGGAGATCCCTGACTTTTTAACGCAAAATAATCTCCTTTACCACAATAAATGAGCACTCATTTTTTGTAGGCAAGCTCAAAACGATATGATATGATAGGCAAGCTGATCACAGCACCCATTTCCGGGTGCTGTGATCCTATGCGAACACTTATGAAAATTGGAGGCTTTAATTGCTATGTCAGCGCAACCGCAAACACAATCCGTCAAAATCGTCACTGCCGACCCCAGCGCCATCGGCTTGTTCGGATTGGCTATCGTCACCTTGGTCGCTTCTTCACAAAAGCTCGAAATTACAACAGGTCTCAGCTACTGTATTCCATGGGCTATATTCCTCGGAGCCTTCGCCCAGCTGTTCGCTTCTATCCAGGATGCCAAACACAACAACACCTTCGGGATGACCGCTTTTGGCGCTTATGCGTTCTTCTGGTTCGGTATGGCCGGAAGCTGGCTGATCAAGCTGGGTGTATTCGGTACCGTTCTGGCGGAAGGCGTTGATCCCAAGCAGCTCGGCTTTGTTTTTGCGGGTTATTTGGTCTTCACGCTGTTCATGACCCTCGGCGCTGTGGAAGCCAATAGAGTGCTGCTTGTTATTTTTATACTGATCGATTTCCTGTTCCTCGGCTTGACCTTTGATGCGTTCGGAGTGGCTGCGGAATTCTTCCACAAGCTGGCTGCCGTATCGGAACTGGCCATCGGTATCGTATCACTGTACGGCTGCGGCGCATCTGTGCTCAACGCTCATTTCGGCCGCACGTTCCTGCCAATCGGTGCACCGCTGGGTATTTTCAAGAAATAATCTCCTCTCTTCACTTGCACAAAGTCCATAATGTACTCATTTCTAGAGCAACGGATAAATACAGGCTGCCTTTAGGCGGAATGTATTTATCCGTTTTGGATTTTATAGGGTTCTTGTTAGGTTTTCCCTTGCACAAAGGCGATAAAAATGACATGCTAAAGAAACACCCACGACATATATCGACATTTTTCTACGGTGCTGGAACAGCTTCTAATGAATTATATATATAATGTTGAATTTCGGGTATCGGAGGCATTCCATGGCTTTCTTTAATAAAAAGCCTTTAACGATCATCCTCGGCTTCTTAGTCGTGCTGCAGCTCTCTCTGTTCTATTATTACTCCTTATCAGTGAACCGGGAATACCGGGCTGAAAAAGCCGACTTGTCCTCAAAGGCAGTCATGTTATCATCGAACATTGAAGAGAAGATTTCGATTGTCAAAGGTGTTAGCTCTTTTATTCAAACGGTCGGCTTTGATGCTGAGCCAGCTCTTATTAATCAGTATTTAATGAAGGCTTATAACAATTCAAGCAATATTATGAATATTATGATCGCTCCGGACGGCCTCATCCGTTATCTCTATCCTCTCTCAGGCAATACAGCGATTCTTAATAAAAGTCTCCTGCTCGATCCCGATTTGTCCTCGCCCGGTTTGATTCAAGAAACGATCACTTCCCGGGGCATTACGGTGGACGGTCCCCGGACACTTGCCCAGGGCACCCCCGGCATGGTGATCAGGCAAGCTATATATAACGGCAACTCATTCTCCGGCATCGTTTCCGTCACACTGAAGATCGATGATATTGAGAACCAGCTGCTGCTTAAAGACTCCCCCATGTACGTAACAGATGAAGATCATTCCTTTTTGTTTGGCAATCAAGCCCACGGGAACGAAGAGCAGGTCACGGTCCCCATTGAAATTAAAAATCAGCATTGGCTGATGGGAATCCCTTTTTCTTCGCACAAGAAATGGGAGATCTTCCGCAGCATCCTGTGGATCGACATTTCCTTTCTGCTCGTTATGGCCTTTATTCTCTATATCTTCTGGCATCAGGGCCGGTTCAACCGTGAACTGGAACGCGTGGTCAGTATCCGCACCCGGGATCTCCGAATATCCAAACGGCGGTATGAAAAACTTGCCCATTACGACAGTTTGACGGAAATTCCGAACCGGCGTTACTTCATGGATGAATTCGGACGGCTGCTGCAATGTGCCGAGCCTACGCAGACCTATACGCTGTTCTTTTTTGACCTGAACCGGTTTAAGGAGATCAACGATACCCTCGGCCACTCCACGGGCGATCAGGTCATCAAGACACTGGCCAGCCGGCTGAAGGACAGCGGTCTGCCCTTTAAGCTGTTCGCGCGTACCGGCGGCGATGAATTCGTGATGATCTTCTCTGATTTGCCGCGGGAGCAGATCCCGGAAATTGCCGGGCATATCAGCCTGCTGATCTCGGAAACACTGCTGATTGCCGGGGCATATTTAAGTCTATCGACCAGTATAGGAATCTCTCTTTATCCGGAGCATTCCCTCCACAAGGAGGATTTGCTGAAATTCGCCGACATGTCTATGTATCAGGCAAAGTCGCAGGAAGACAGCAATTATTTTGTGTTCGACTGGGAGCTGCGCGAAAAGCTGGAGCAGAAGACGATGATCTCCAAGTACCTGCATTCCGCGCTGGAGCGTGAAGAATTTGTGCTCCATTATCAGCCGCAGATCAATGCCGTGACCGGCCAAATGGTTGGCATGGAGGCCTTGGTCCGCTGGAATCATCCGGAGAAGGGGCTGATCGGGCCCGGGGCTTTCATCACTGCCGTGGAAGACGCCGGGCTAATGATTCAGCTCACCGACTGGGTACTGCAGGAAGTATGCCGCCAGCTCTGCGAATGGAGGACGATGGGCATGCCGCTGCTGCGGACATCCATCAACATCTCCAACAGCTGGTTCTATAACCGGAATCTGATAGAGAACCTGCTTGGCGCGCTTGAGCAATATGGGCTGGAGACAAATATGCTGGAATTCGAGATCACGGAAAGCACCGCCCTGCTGGAGGAGCATTATCCGCTGCTGCAGCAGATGCGCGACCATGGGATTGTCGTTTCGATTGACGACTTTGGCACCAAATATTCTTCACTGAACTATTTGAAGCATTTTCCTGTCAACAAGATCAAGATTGACCGCACCTTCATCACCGGCATTGGTGTCAGCTCCATTGATGAGACGATTATTAAGTCAATTGTTTATGTCGCCTCCCAGCTTGGTTATGACCTGATTGCGGAAGGCGTAGAGACGCCTGAACAGGCCCAGTTCCTGATTAAGCATAACTGCCCTTATATCCAGGGATTTCTTTATTTCCCTCCGCTTCCTGCGGATGAGATCTTCAAGCTTGCTTCCTGACGTTGCCCGGGAAGATACAGCACCGCATATCTTAGGCTCCCTTCGGGGAGCTTTTTCTGTACTATATATAATAAGTAAGCACTACCGGAGGTGGGATTCTGTGAAAAACGAAAAAGCCTTAGGGGTGTATGGCTTCCGCTTTAGCGAGCCGGAGCAGCTGCCGCTCTGCAACCTCTTTGCAGTCGGGCATGAGATTGTGAGTGATGCTTCTTACCACTGGAATGGAATGGAGCGCCGTGACGGACCCCTGTTACTTTTCCAATATACAATGGATGGCGCAGGGGTATTCAGCACGGAACACGAGAGCTTCAAAATCAGCTCCGGGCGGGCATTTCTAGCGGAAATCCCCAGCAGCCACAGCTATTATTATCCCGGCGGTTCCCAGCCGTGGGAGTTTTATTTCCTGCTCTTCAGACCGCAGCTGGTACAGCCCCTCTGGGAGGAGATCAAGGCCAAGCTCGGTCCGGCTCCGGTCATCGACGCGGGAAGCCTGCCCATCCGCATGCTGCGGGATATTACCCGGGAAGCCCATAGCGGAAAAATCACCGATCCTTACATTGCCTCCTCGCTGCTGTATCAATTCATGATGGAGCTCGGCAGACTGTCCTCCAGCGGTCCGCGCCATGAAACGGAATGGCCGGTGGCGATTAGGGATGCCGTTAATTTTATCGAAGGCCATTACAACTCCATGATTGGCCAGGAAGAGCTTGCGGAGAAGCTCGGACTTTCCAAATTCCATCTGCTGCGGACATTCAGCAAATATGTCGGTGTAACACCCAATGAATACCTGAACCGCATCCGCATCGAGCGGGCGGTGGACCTGCTGCGGACGACAGACCACAGCATTGAGGCCATCGCGGTTCAGGTCGGATATTCCACCGGAAGCTATTTCATCAAAGTGTTTCACAAGCTGACGGGACAAACGCCTGGCAATTTCCGCACCGGAAACGGCAGTCTCCAGTATAACCGTTTGTTCTTCAGCTAAATTCCCGACATGCGCAATTTTGTGCTATCGAGACAACTATTTTACTGTAGAAATGGGTTTTGAAAGTGTTTTATGATGTCTCTATTAGAGCAAGTTTATTCTACAACCCCTTCCGGGGGGTTAAGGAGCGAGATCATCATAATGAGTCACTTACAGTATGCGAAAACACCGCCTATGGGCTGGAACAGCTGGGATTGCTATGGAGCTGCAGTTACGGAACAGGAAATCCGCGGAAATGCTGAATATATGGCGGCGAACCTGAAGTCTTTCGGCTGGGAATATGTTGTTGTGGATATTCAGTGGTATGAGCCGGGGGCAATTTCTTCACAGTACCGTCCTTTTGTTCCGCTGGAAATGGACGAATATTCCCGGCTGATGCCGGCAGTGAACCGTTTCCCCTCGGCAGAAGGCGGCAAGGGGTTTCTCCCTTTGTCTGATTATGTACACAGTCTGGGCCTTAAATTCGGCATTCATCTGATGCGCGGAATTCCAAGACAGGCGGCGCATGCCGCCACCCCGGTCAAAGGTTCAACAGCGACCGCCCGTGACATCGCCCACCCCAACTCCATCTGTCCCTGGAACACCGATATGTATGGGGTTGATGCTGCCAAGGAAGGCGCGCAGGCGTACTACAATTCCCTCTTTGAGCTGTATGCCGAATGGGGCGTAGACTTTGTGAAGGTGGATGATATTGCTGCGTCCAGACTGTACGATACACACCAGCCCGAGATTGAGCTGATCCAGAATGCGATCCGGCACTGCGGACGCCCGATGGTCCTAAGCCTCTCCCCGGGACCGGCACCGGTTTCTTATGGAGATTTCCTCGGCCAACACGCCAATATGTGGCGGATCACCGATGACTTCTGGGATCATTGGGACCTGCTCCTGGATATGTTTGACCGCTGTGAGGCGTGGGCAGGCAAAGCCGAAGCCGGCAGCTGGCCGGATTGCGACATGCTGCCGCTGGGCCATATCGGCATCCGCTCCGTAGACGGCGGCGGCGCTGACCGCTGGACTCGCTTCACGCCGGATGAGCAGGTCACCATGATGACCTTGTGGAGCATCTTCCGCTCGCCCCTGTTCTTCGGCGGCGAACTTCGCGATAACGACGTTTGGACCCTTTCCTTGCTGACCAACCCAGATGTACTGGAGATGCACCGCAGCAGCAACGGCGCACGCCTCATCAGCCGGGCAGGAGACCGCGTGGTCTGGACGGCGGAAGGAGACTCCGGGTGCCGCTATGCCGCGATGTTTAATACCGGTGAAAATACCCAGAAGGTCAGCGTAACTCTCGCGGAGCTGGGCCTTGAGAGACCAGTCACTGCCAAGGAGCTTTGGAGCGGGGCGGAGGTTAGCCCCGTGCAAGACGAGCTCGCTTGCGAGATTGCTCCGCATGGCGCAGTACTGTATCGTCTGGCGTAGCTCCCGCTACAGCGATCACGGGCAGGATGGAATAACAGTTGAATGAACCAAGTGATTCATCTTACGGCAGACCCGGATTAACGGGCCTGCCGTTTTCCTGCGGATATATGCCGGGAAATCCAACCAGCCATAGCACATCCCCTCGCAGGACAGTCACAGGATAGATCCAATCGAGTCAATCCCCTACACGCCTAGCGGCATTTGGAACATCCTGTGACAGCAGGCATACTTCTCCTCGCGGTAACCATACTAAGGTCATTCTATGAAGTGACGGAGGAATGCAGCGATGGACAAAAAGATGAATCTGCTGATGTTCAGCGGGGAATATGACAAAGCGATGGCCGGGTTGATCCTGGCCAATGCCGCAAGGGATATTGAGGTTGAGGTCACAATGTTTTTCGCCTTTTGGGGCCTTTTCCTGGTCCGCGACCCGGAGAAGATGACACTCGAGGATAAGACAATTTATGAAAAGCTGATGGATGTCATTACACCGAAGGGACCACAGCACCTCCCGCTTTCGCGGATGAACTTCAGCGGCCTTGGACGGATGATGCTGGAGGAAATGATGGAGGATCAGGGCGCGCCGAAGCTGATTCATTTTCTCAAGGGCGCCCGCAAAAAAAACATTAAGTTCTACGCCTGCAAGCTGTCCGTAGAGATCATGGGCTTTAAGCCGGAGGAGTTTCTGCCCGAGGTGGAGATCATTGATGCGGCCACCTATCTGAAGGATGCGCTGGAAAGCGACATGCAGCTATTTATTTAGAGGAGTTCCTCAATGAATGCAGACAATAGGCTTTAACCCATTGCCTCCACCGGGCATATACTGAGCCTGGGAATATAACCCCACTCTTAATTAGCAAGAAGAAACGGCCGTGCCGTCCTTTGTAAGAGGGCGTGATCCGTATCTTGCGAGAAATAACCGGGCTGGAGGGATTGTCTGTGCTGAGCATCAACCACGCTTCTTCTGCGGAGGAGCCCGCTTCACTGCAAGAGCATTTCGCAACGTTTCGCGAGCATACCATCGGCAACCGGCATTCTATCTCCACGCCTTATGGACGGCAGCCGCTGCTGTATGCCGACTGGACCGCCAGCGGGCGCTTGTATGAGCCGATTGAGCGCAAAATGCAGGAGACGTTCGGCCCCTATGTCAGCAATCCGCATACCGAGTCCAATACGACCGGTTTAACTATAACACTGGCCTATGCCGAGGCGCAGAACATCATTAAGCGGCATGTTCATGCCGGGCCGGGAGACGCCCTGCTCTTCTGCGGCAACGGCACAACCGGAGCAGTGAACAAGCTGCTCCGGCTAATGGGCCTAAAGCTGCCAGAATGGATGCGGGATCATTACCTTTGTCTTCCAGAGGAACGCCCGGTTATCTTCATCAGCCACATGGAGCATCATTCCAACCTGCTGCCTTGGCAGGAGGGCATCGGCGACGTGGTCACCGTACCGGCCGGGGCGGATGGAAGCATGGACCTCCGGGAACTAGAGGAGCTACTGATCCGCTACCGGAACCGCCGCTTCAAGATCGGCTCCTTTACCGCCTGCTCCAACGTAACCGGCATACAGACCCCGTACCACAAGCTCGCTGCGGTGATGCACCGGCACGGAGGCCTCTGTTTTGTCGATTTTGCCGCCAGCGCGGCTTATGAAGAGATCGACATGCATCCCGCCTCCCCGCTGGAGAGGCTCGATGCCATCTTCTTCTCTCCCCATAAATTCCTTGGAGGCCCCGGTTCAAGCGGGGTGCTGGTATTCGATACCGCGCTTTGCAGGGGCCAGCTCCCGGATGAGCCCGGCGGCGGCACGGTGGTCTGGGTTAATCCCTGGGGCGGACGCCGCTACATAGATGAAGTGGAGGTCCGCGAGGATGGTGGAACACCGGGGTTCCTGCAGGCCTTCCGCACAGCGCTCTGCCTGAAACTGAAGGAGAAGATGAATGGCGACAGGCAGTTCATGATGCGGAGGGAACAGGAACTGTGCAGCCAGCTTCTGACCGGGCTTGCCGGAATCCCCGGATGTTACATCCTGGCGGGTGAGCATACCAAACGCCACGGCATCGTATCCTTTATCTTGAAGGACATCCATTACAACCTGGCCGTTAAGCTGCTGAATGACCGTTTTGGCATTCAGGCCCGCGGAGGCTGCTCCTGCGCCGGCCCCTATGGACATTATCTGCTTGGACTTGACGCCAAGCATTCCCAGCATTTCATTCAGGCGATTCAGGCCGGAGACCAGTCTTTGAAGCCGGGTTGGATCCGCCTTTCACTGCACCCCATCATGACAGACCGCGAAGTCCAAACGATCATCTCTGCAGTGCGGAGCATTGTCCGCCATATAGAGGAATGGAGACAGGATTACTGCTATAACGCCTCTACAAACAGCTGGGTTCATCTCAGCGGAAACCATGAGACCGATGCCGACATCAGCGGACTATTCGTGGTGTGAAGAATTCCCCGCGGCAAGCGGCTTCTCCTGTTCCCGCGCCGCCCGGGCAAACCGGGCCTCTATGGCCTTGACGCACCATAAGGAAACACCGATGAACAGCAGCACATAGATAATCTCCCACGGATTGCGGATAAACCGATCCAAGTCATTTCCGATATAGGAAACTGCAAACACCATGATGGCTTTGCCTGCACACAAAGCGAGCAGATAAGACCGCAGGCGCATGCCGGCAAGCCCGGCTGCCATATTGATGACCACAAAAGGCCCTACCGGAAATATACTGAGCAGAAAGACATAACTGAAACCGCTCTGGCGGACCCACGTCATGCTTCTCGCTACTTTTGGCCGCTGCGCCCACTTCCGCAGATAGCGGTGGGACGCAATTTTGCGGATAATCATAAACGTGGTCACACAACCGGCAACCAGCCCGATCCAGGAATACAGAAATCCGAGCCATAAGCCATAAACCGCACCGTTTAATCCCACAATCGCAATCGTAGGCAGCGGCGGTACAAAAGATTTCATAAAAGTCAGCCCGATCCCGGGCAGCGGCCCGAGCGAGCGGTACTGCTCCAGCAACAGCCGCAGACGTTCCTCTGTCAGCCATGATACCGTATCCAGAAAGTACATACCCTCCCGCACTCCTCATCCTTGCTAAATTTGAATCTGATTAATTTATGGCGCCGAGCCTCAATTATACAATACATTGGCGCAGGATGGCCTTTTCTGTTGGCAGCATCCTGTTCTTCTTGTACTATGTTGCTATGATTATCCATGTAAAGGGGAGAGATTCATGTTAATACCATCCGGACTGCTGGATATACGGAAAACTGTGCTTCAAGATTTGGATTTTGTCCTGGCTGCCGAGCAGGCCGAATCTAATCGCCGCTTTATCGGACAATGGAGCAGGGAACAGCATGATGCAGCACTACAGGACGGGGACATTCTGCATCTCATCACCCAGGATAAGTCCGGGGAACAAGCAGGCTATGTGATTATAACGGGGCTGCAGGACCCTAATCTTAGTGTCTGTATTAAGCGGCTTGTCATACAGGCCAAGGAACGAGGCTACGGAAAAACAACCCTCTCCCTGCTGACGGATTGGATCTTCGCCCAAACCGAAACCCACCGGCTGTGGCTGGACGTTAAAGAACATAACTCCAGAGCCCGTCATGTCTATGAAGGTGCAGGGTTCACACTGGAAGGCACCCTTAGGGAATGTGTAAAGACTGGGGATTCTTTTGAGTCGCTGCACATCATGTCGATTCTGCGGTCCGAGTATTTGGACAAGCTATCGCTGCAGGCATAGTCTTCTTGGCGCCACTTCCCTCTGCAGCGCCCTTTAGCAGGGCAAGTTCTCTACATAAATTTGCCGGACTGCACAAAAAAGACTGCCAGATAGGAGCCAATTGTTTCTTGGCCTACCGGCAGTTTTTTTGACACGCGGACCCTGTATCTTAGAATTGTCGCGCCTTACGTATGCGTTTCTATGGGGGTGGCCGGTCTCCGACCCGATAAAACCGCCGTCGTCACATGCTTGCGCGCATCCGCCGTCAACAGCTCCAGCTCCACCGGCACCCGGCCCTGCCCGCTGTGAATAAATTTTACCCTGGCACCGTCCAAATCCTCTTCAATACTGACGATGGAGTAGCCTTGCAGCAGCAAAGCGTCAATCTCCTGCCGCTCTTGGTCAAACTCATCAAATGCAGACATCTCAGACCACTCCTCCGCTGATTTCCGCTTTGGCCGGACGCGGCGCTTCTGCTGCAAACCGTTTGCGGTGCAGGTATTTGCCGGAACCCGCCCGCCCGACAAACTGCTTGTCGCGGATCACGAATTCACCCCGGCTGAGTACAGATACCGGTTCGCCTTTAATCTCAAAGCCTTCAAACGCGTTGTAATCGACGTTCATATGATGGGTTTCAGCAGACAATGTTCTTTCCACCGACGGGTCGAAAATCACGATGTCTGCATCGCTGCCCACAGCTATGGTGCCCTTTTGCGGAAATAGGCCGAACAGCTTGGCGCTGGAGGTCGAGATGATATCCACAAATTTATTAAGCGAAATCCGCCCCTTCTGCACCCCTTCGGAGTAGAGCAGGCTGAACCGGTCTTCAATTGTCGGCCCGCCGTTCGGGATCTTGGAGAAGTCGCCCAGACCCAGATCCTTCTGCCCCTTGAAGTCAAAGGAGCACTGATCGGAACCGATCGTTTGCAGCGTGCCGCTCCACAGCGCATCCCACAGCACCTCCTGGTTCCACTGCTCACGCAGCGGCGGGGACCAGACATATTTGGCGCCTTCAAAATCAGGCTTCGCAAGCGCGGTCTGATCCAGCACCAGATATTGCGGGCAGGTTTCACCGTAGACACGCAGCCCCTTCTTGCGGGCTTCGGCAATCTTCCAGGCCGCTTCAGCGCAGGTGACATGTACGACATACAGCTGCGAATCGGCCAGCTCCGTCAGGTAAGCGGCCCGGCCCGTGGCTTCGCCCTCCAGCTCCGGGGGGCGGGTCAGCGCATGGTAGATCGGATCGGTGTTGCCTGCAGCCAGAGCCTGCTCCACCAGATATTCGATCACATCGCCGTTCTCGGCATGGACCATAACGAGTGCGCCTTCCCGCTTGGCCGCCTGCAAAGTCTTGTACAGCACGCCGTCATCGGCCTGAAAAGTGTTCTTGTAGGCCATGAACACCTTCAGCGAAGTGATGCCTTCGTCTTCAATAATTTGCGGCAGCTCGCCCAGCACCTTGTCATTCAGCTCCGAAACCATCAGATGAAAGCTGTAATCAATCACCGCTTTATCCTGTGATTTGTTATGCCAGGTATCGACAGCCTGCTGAAGCGACTGGCCTTTGGTCGTCAAGCAGAAGTCGATGACTGTTGTCGTTCCGCCATAGGCGGCGGCAATCGTGCCGGTCTCGAAGTCATCAGCCGTCACGGTTCCCCCGAAAGGCATATCCAGATGTGTATGGGGATCTATCCCTCCCGGAAAGACATAACAGCCGGAAGCGTCAATAATCTCCGCACCCGGCGCTTCCAGATTCAGCCCTATTCCGGTAATAATGCCGTCCTCAAACAGCACATCTCCCGTATAAGTATCCGCTGCGGTAACGATAATGCCATTTTTGATTATCTTCTTCATGCTAGACCACCTCCGCTTCTGAATACGAGCCGTTCAAGCCGCTGATGACCTTCTGACGCTGATTCCAGGTTAGAGGCGCCGCGCCGCTGTCCAGGGCAACCATATCAATGGCTCCGTCTGCCGGGCAGACAATGGAGCACAGATTGCAGCCCACACAGTCTTCTTCACGCACTTGCAGAATCGCCTTTCCTGCGGCATCCGTTAACATGTCGATACATTGATGCGAAGCATCCTCACAGGCAATATGGCATTTGTTGCAGTTGATGCAGTTCTCCTCGTTAATCCGTGCAACGACTTTATAGTTGAGGTCCAGATCACCCCAATTGGAGTACTTAGACACCGATTTACCGATCAGCTCAGTGACCGAAGCCAGCCCTTTATCATCCAGATAATTGTTCAGGCCGTCGATCATTTCCTCAACGATCCGGAAGCCGTGATGCATGACTGCCGTGCAGACCTGAATGCCAGTGGAGCCCATCAGCATGAACTCGACCACATCCTGCCAGGTGGAGATGCCGCCAATTCCGGAGATCGGCACGCCAACCCCGCGGTCGCGGGCGCATTCGGCCACCATGCTGAGCGCAATCGGCTTCACTGCCGGGCCGCAATAACCGCCATGCGCGCCTTGCCCGCCCACATTCGGAATCGTGTTCCAGCTGTGAATGTCCACGCCGGCCAGGCTGTTGATCGTATTAATCAGGCTGATCGCATCGGCGCCGCCTTTGACGGCATGGCGGGCAACGACTGTAATATCCGTTATATTCGGGGTCAGTTTCACAATGACCGGCGTGGTTGCGACTTCTTTGACCCAGGTCGTCTGCGCCTGTACGAGGTCAGGCTGCTGGCCGGAGGCTGCGCCCATGCCGCGTTCCGCCATCCCGTGCGGGCAGCCAAAGTTAAGCTCCAGGCCGTCTACGCCGACAGCCTCTACCCGTTTGACGATTTCATGCCATTTGTCCTGCCTCGGTTCGACCATCAGGGAGGCAATAATCGCATGACCCGGAAACTTTTTCTTCGTTTCATAGATCTCCTTCAGGTTCACCTCAAGCGGGCGGTCCGTAATCAGCTCGATATTGTTGAAGCCCGCCACACGCTGACCGTTGAAATGCACGGCCGCAAACCGGGAGGAGGTGTTAATAATCGGATCACCGAGTGTCTTCCACACCGCCCCTCCCCAGCCGGCCTCGAACGCCCGCTGCACTTGATAACCTGTATTGGTGGGCGGCGCAGACGCCAGCCAGAATGGATTAGGTGACTTGATGCCTGCAAGATCAATACTCAAATCTGCCATTGTATTCCCTCCCTGTCATATAAAGTCCGGTTGAAGCCGCCGGTCTTGTATTGCTTGGCACTCCCCGTTTAGACAGCAGAACCTGCCACGCTTTCCTGCAGGCCCAACAATTGCTTCACAATGGCATAAGCAGCATCTTTGCCCTGCTGGGCGGCGGATACGACCATCGCTTCGCCTTTGCCGGAACCAAACACAATATCACCGGCGGCATAAATCTGCGGATCGGACGTCCGTCCGGTCTTCTCATCAATTTTGACAACCCCATAGTTGTGCTCAAGACCGAGCGCTTCAATCAGGTCCAGCCGCCGCTTCTGTCCGATCGCCACCACAACCGCATCCACCGGTATCAGGAATTCAGAGCCCTCAACAGGCATCGGCGCAAGGCGGCCGTCTTTGCCGGTCTCCCCGGTCAGCTTCATCTGCACGCACTCCAGTGCCGTAACATTGCCGAGCTCGTCCCCGACAATACGCTTCGGCAAAGTCAGCCAGTTAAATTCCACACCTTCCTGCTTGGCAAATTCATATTCGAAATCGTAGGCCGTCATCTCCGAGCGTGTACGGCGGTAGACCATCTTCACATTCGATGCCCCCAGCCGCACCGAGCAGGTTGCCGCATCAATGGCCGTATTGCCTGCGCCGATGACAGCGACGCGCTGGCCCATCAGCTCCAGTGTCGGAATGCCTGTCTTGGTGGTTTCCACCAGCTCTATTGCATCGTATACCCCGGACAGCTTCTCACCTTCAATGCCAAGCGGAGGAACATACCCCATCCCTGCAGCCAGCACAATGGCATCATACTCCGCCTTCAGCTCTTCCACGGATACGTCAACGCCAACCTTCGTTCCGGTGCGGATCTCCACGCCCAGCTGCTCCACCTGCTCCACTTCCCACAGCGATATGGACTGCGGCAGCCGGAAAGAGACAATCCCATGTGTATCCAACCCGCCGGCGAGCGGCTTCGCCTCATAGATCACCACCTGGAAGCCTTCACGCGCCAGCTCTCTAGCCGCAGACAGCCCGGCAGGACCGCTCCCGATGACAGCGACCTTTTTGTCATTAGGAGCACCGGCTTTGAATAACTGAACACCGCTGTTTATAGCCCAGTCCGTGGCATAACGCTGCAGCAGTCCGATCTGGATTGGTGCCGAAGCATCATTCAGAACGCATGCGCCTTCGCACAACTCCTCAGTTGGACAGACACGGGCGCAACTCGCGCCTACAGGATTGGAGTCCATGATCGTCTGCGCTGAACCTTTTAAATTATCGGTGGCGATCCGCTTAATAAAGGAAGGAATATTAATGCTGGTCGGGCAGGCTTTAATACAGGGGGCGTCATAACAATACAGACAACGGTTGGATTCTTCGATTGCACCTTTGCGGGTTAAACCCGGCTCAGCCTCGGCGAAGTTGCGCATGAACATATCAGGCGTAAACGTGGTTAACGGAGAAGAATGCTCCATCAGATCTCCCTCCTTCTGGACGAGTGGTGTTCCCAGGCATTGCCGAATAAAAAATCACATTTTCATCATCGAAATCATCTTTGTGTTATATAATATAACACTATTCCAATGATCTCCTTAATATTTTACTTACTTATCAGGCTTAATGTAGTAAAATGGACAATAAACCAAAGAATCCATTCTATTTTCTTTCTGAACGAGTTATATTTCCTCACATATTATATTCAAACTATAGTCATTTTGATTTTTCGTTACATTAGACACATTGTCTAATTTCAAAAGTGTATTTTTTACCTGCCTGACGACATAGCGAGGGGGAAGCTTATGGATTGGGAACTTGTATTTACGGTCCGCGATGCGCTGAAAAGACCGCTGTTTGCGGAAGCGGAGCTTATCGGCGGAAAAAACGGCCTGAACCGGGCGATTCGCTGGGTGCATGTACTGGAAAGCGCCAGTTTTGAAAGGCTGATCCACGGGGAAGAGATGATATTGACTACGGGGATGGGTGTAAGTGTTGATTTGCCTTCCTCCTTATCGTTTATGCACAATTTGATCGATAAGAATGCCGCCTGTTTGTGCATCGAGCTGGGAGAGTATTTCTGCAAAATCCCCCAGGAGATGATCGACCTGGCGAACAGCCACGATTTCCCTCTGATTATCTTCACCCGTACGGTACGTTTCGTGGATATCACGCTTGATCTGCATTCCCTCATCATCAACCGCCATCACCGCATGCTGCAGGAGCTGGAGAGCATCTCCCGTGAATTCCACCGTCTGACGCTGACTTCCCAAGGGACCCTTAAGGTTCTGCAGCTATTATGTAAAAGCACCCGCACGCAAATTGTATATATGCAGCTGCAGGGCAAACCCCTGTTCTTCCCGGCGCTGCCGCCCGAGGATCAGGCCCCATTGCTTCAGTTCTTCGAAGCCTTCAGCGAGGAGATGGAGGGCGTACAGCCCGATGCCGCACCTTACATCCGCGAATTCGGCCACAAGCTGATCGCGCTGAAGCCGGTGGGCGCGCTCGACCAAACCTGGGCTTATATCCTGATGGTCAGCAGCCATAAACCCCAGGAGTTCGACTGCCTGCTGCTGGATTCCGCCTCCCTGTCGATCGCCCAGGAGCTGCTGCGCACACGGTATATGGAGGAACGTAAGCTGTTCTCCGAGAACCTGTGGGTGGATGAGCTGATCAGCGGCCGCACCCAGGATGACAACCGGCTCAAGGGACTGGCGGGCCCCGACTTCAATGTCGTGAATGAGCTGCCGTACCGCGTATGCCTGATTGAAATCGAGAATCCCCGTGATGTTAAATGGAACAGCTCGGAGAATGATTGGGAATCCATCACCTTCCATCTGTCGCTCATTCTCCGCTCCATCTTCGAGAAATACTCGCTGCGCCCGCTGATCACACTCAAGAACAACCGGCTCACTGTCATCGCGCTCGATATCCAGTCCAAGCTGCCGGGCAAGCTGCGGCTGCAGCAGGCGCTTGATTCCCTGCTGCATATCCGCTCCGACGAGAAATTGAAGGACCTGCAGCTCGTTATTGGAGTCAGCAAGTCCCACAGGGGCCTGAAACATGCCTATGCCGGTTATCAGGAAGCCGTACAAGCGCTGTCTCTCTATACTTGTTACCAGAAGCCTGTGTTGTTCTACGAAGAGCTCGGCGTATTCCAGCTGCTGCTGAACCTGAATGACGGCAAGACGCTGGAGAATTTCATCCGCAGCTATCTCGGCCCGCTGATCGATCACGACCAGTCTAAAGGGAGCGAACTCCTGCTGACGCTGCGCGTCTATCTCGACCACGACGGCTCCAAGCAAATCGCCGCCCGCAATTTATTCATCGTCAGACAGTCGCTCTATTACCGGCTGGACAAAATCACCGAACTGCTGGGCGAAGACTTCATGCTGCCGGAGAACCGCATCTCCATCCAGGTCGCCCTGCGTGCCTACCAGTTCCTGTATCCGGAGAAATTCACTCTGCCCAGCTCCCGTTCAGCACAGCTTTGAACGTGTCGATTATAAACTGCACATCCTCATCGGTGGAGGATAACGGTGGAGCAAAGGTAAGCACATTATTGAATCCTGCCACCGTATCTCCGTTTTTGCCGATGATCAGCCCTTTGGATTTGCATTCGGCAATAATGCCTTTGACGACAGCCAGATCGGCAGGCTGCTTGGTGGCTTTATCTGCCACCAGCTCAATGCCGATGACCAGTCCAAAGCTGCGGACATCTCCTACCAGCTTGTGATCCCGCAGCCCGGAGAATGCACCTGCCAGCCTTTGCCCGAGGATTTCAGCACGCTCCACCAAATGCTCCTGCTCCAGAATCTCCAGGTTACGCAGCGCAAGCGCACAGGCCGCAGGATTGCCGCCGAACGTATTCACATGGCGGAAATATCCGTAATCATCACTGTTGTCCTTAAAGACCTCATAAATATCCTTGCGCACCGCCGTTGCCGACAGCGGAAGATAGGCGCTGGTCAGCCCTTTGGCCATCGTCACTATATCAGGTTTGATGCCGAAATTGTGATGGCCGAAGTTGCGGCCGGAACGCCCGAAGCCGCAGATGACCTCATCAATAATCAGCAGCACCCCATGCTTGCGGCAGATTTCCTGCACCCGGTTCATATACATCTGATGCGGCACAATGACTCCGCCTCCGGTAATTACCGGCTCCATAATTACCGCCGCAACCGTCTCTGCTCCCTCCCAGACAATCGTATCCTCAATGGCCTGCGCACACTGGAGATTGAATGCCTCCACAGTCATGCCGTCAGGACGGCGGTAGCTGTCGGGCGGTGCCACATGGAGGAATCCGCCGGTCAGCGGCTCATATTTATATTTGCGTTGCGCCTGGCCGGTCGCTGACAGGGCGCCGAGCGAGCTGCCATGATAACCGCGGTAGCGGGCAATGAATTTATGCCGGTAATGCTGGCCGATTTGCTGCTGGTATTGGCGGGCCATTTTGAAGGCCGCTTCGTTCGCTTCCGATCCGCTGTTGGAGAAGAAAATGACATAGTCGCCGCCCAGCCATTCATTCAACTTCTCGGCAAGCGCGATAGCCGGCCTATGGCTCTGCGTGAGCGGAAAATAAGGCAGGGTGAGCAGCTGCTGATAGGCCGCATCGGCCAGCTCCTTGCGCCCATATCCGACATTGACGCACCACAGCCCGGACATCCCGTCCAGAAATTTATTCCCGTCAATATCGGTAACCCATGATCCGCTTGCCGTCGCCGCGATCATCGGCGGATGGCTCTCGCTGTAAGGGGTAATGTTATGCCATAGATACTGCTGATCTTTCTTGACGGCCAGCTCGCTTTCGTTCTCCAGGCTCTGCACCGCAATCTCTCCTCTCAACATTCCATTGTGGTCAATAACGCGCAGTGATCATTTTCTTGCGGGTGTAGAATTCCACACCGTCACGGCCGTTGGCGTGCAGGTCTCCATAGAACGATTTCTTATAACCCGAGAAAGGGAAAAAGGCCATCGGTGCAGGCACACCGAGATTCACACCAAGCATTCCGGCATCAATCTCTTCCCGGAATTCCCGGACCGCCTTGGCGCTGTCCGTATAAATGCAGGCTCCATTGGCAAACGGGGACTGATTCGTTACGTTTATCGCCTCCGCCAGATCCTTGACACGCACCACAGACAGCAGCGGAGCGAAAATCTCATCGCGCCAGATCGTCATTCCCGGCTCTACACGGTCGAAGATGGTCGGCCCGAGAAAGTAGCCCTTACCTCCCGCCGCTGCATCTTTCCGGCCGTCCCGCACCAGCTCCGCCTTCTCCTGTACACCTGCCTCAATATAAGCCAGCGTGCGGTCCTTGTTCGACTGGCGGATAACCGGCCCGAGAAATACTCCGGCTTCCCTGCCGTCGCCGATCTCCAGCCCGTCGGCCGCCTCAAGGAGACGGCGCACCAGTTCGTCGGCAATCGTCTCCTGCACGACGACCACCGAACAGGCCATGCAACGTTCGCCCGCCGACCCGAAGGCCGCAGCGATAATATTCTTCACCGCATTGCCCAGATCGGCATCTTGAAGCACAATCGAATGATTTTTGGCTCCGGCCAGTGCCTGCACCCGTTTGCCGTGTGCAGTCCCTTGCTTATACACATATTCCGCTACCGGCTGTGAGCCGACAAAGGAAATCGCCTTCACCTCGTCGTGTTCAAGTAATCCACCCACCACATCATGTGATCCGTGCACAACATTCAGCACACCCGGCGGAAATCCCGCTTCCGCAAACAGCTCCGCCAGCCGGTTCATCAGCAGCGGTGTCCGTTCGGAAGGCTTCAGCACAAAGGTATTGCCGCAGGCCACTGCCAGCGGAAACATCCAGCAGGGCACCATCATCGGGAAGTTAAAGGGCGCGATCCCGCCGATCACCCCCAGGGGGTAACGGTACATGCCCGATTCAATTCCGGTGGCAATATCCGGCAGTTGGCTGCCCATCATCAGTGTGGGGATGCCGGAGGCAAACTCCACACATTCAATACCGCGCAGCACTTCGCCCAGCGCTTCCTCCAGGCTTTTGCCGTTCTCCAGCGTAATCAGCTCAGCCAGCTCATTCCAGTGCTGCATCAGCAGCTGCTGGTACTGGAAGAAATAGCGGGCCCTCCGCGGAACGGCAACCCTTTTCCATGAATGAAATGCCTCTGCCGCAGCTTGCACCGCAGTATCCAGCTCTTCGCGGCTGGAAATCGGCACATAAGCAATCACTTCTCCGGTTGCCGGGTTGAACACTTCCTCCTCCCGCCCGGATGATGATGCTACCCAAACCCCGTTTATATAATTTCTGACCTTTTCAGTCTGCTTCGCCAGCAGAGACATAGCCCGCACCTCTTTCACTGTTTCTGGATGCCGATGATAACAGATGACCGCCAGAACGGGCGGCCATCTATCATCAATATGAGGGAAACCGCTTATTTTGCTGCCATTTCAACAATCTCGTTCGTATAGGCTTCTTCCACGTTGGCCGCCTCTTTGATAACACCGAATTTGAGTGCGATGTCTGCCGTCTGCTGGAATGCATCTGCATCGGTATACCCCAGCTTGGAAACGTCAAAGCCCTCCGGCTGGATCAGCTTGGCAACCTCCGTCATCATCGTGAGCTGATGCTCTCTTGAAGTGCTGCCTTCTTCAGCGAGCTTCATAACACTATCCACAGCCGCCTCAGGATCGGCGATGGCATCCTTCCAGCCCTTCAAGGAAGCGCGGACGAATTTGGCCGCTGTCTCCTTATTGTCTGCAAGCCACTCTTTATTGGCGAACAGATTGTCTTCGAGCATCGCTACGCCTTCATCATTCATATCAATCACATTCAGCTCTCCGGCCTTGATGCCCGATTCCAGCACAACCTGATATTCGTTATACGTCATCGCCGAAGCCGCGTCGATTTCGCCGCCAAGGAATTGGTCCATCGTGAAGCCCTGCTTCGTGAAGTTCAGGTCCTTATTGGAATCCAGCTTGTATTTATCAAAAAGCGCAAGGATTTCAAACTCGTTGCCACCCATCCAGTTGCCGACTTTTTTGCCCTTCAGATCCGCTGCACTGCTGATTCCCGCCTCCTTCTTGGACACCAGCACGAGTCCGCTCTTCTGATAGATTTGCGCAATCTGCACCAGCGGCATTTCCTGTTCCTGGCTGGTCAGCAGACTCGCCACCCAATCCACGCCGATATCGGCTGAGCCGCCCGCGACCTGTTGTTCAGGTACTATATCCGGGCCGCCGGGCAGGATCTCCACATTAAGACCTTCTTCAGCATAGTACCCCTTGTCCTGGGCCAGAAAGTATCCGGCAAATTGTGCCTGCGGCACCCATTTCAGCTGGAGCTTGACCGTCACCGGCTCCGCAGCCGGTTCTGTGGCCGCCGCCGTTTCCGGTGAAGCCGAAGCTCCCGTGCCTGCCGTCGCTTCAGCCGCCGGAGCATTATTATTGTTGTTACCTCCACAACCTGCCAGCAAAGAGATTGCCATGATCATTACCGCCATCAACAGCCCACCGTGAAATTTGCCTTTGTTCCCTTTCATCACGCAGCTCCCCCTACCCATTTGGATTTGTAGTTTGGTGTAACAGATTTAAGATGACGCACGCTGGGAGGAATGCCACTTGATGAATAGCTTCTCCAGCCGCTCCACTACCAGATAGAAGATGACTCCGGCTATAGCCGCAAGTACGATGCAGGACCAGCCCAGCGGCATCTTGGCCACCTTGATCGAGTTGGATAGCAGGTAGCCAAGCCCTCTGGAGGAGAAGAAAAACTCTCCGACAATCGCTCCGATCATACTTGCGGTAGCATTGATCTTCAGCGCCGTGAACACATACGGCAGACTGTTCTGAATCCGCAGATAGCGGAATACCGCCGGCTTGCCGGCTGCGTAGGAATGCATTAAATCCAGCGCCAGCGGGTCGACTGATGCCATCCCTTTATAGGCATTGATAGCCATCGCTGCCATGGTCGTTGCTGTAACGATTGCCGCACGCGAGCCGATCCCGTCGCCGAACCACAGATTCATAATCGGTGCCAGCGCAACAATCGGCACAGCATTCAGTGCAGCGACCAGTGTCAGGCTGCCACCGCCCCAGCGGGGCCAGGCCGTTGCGACCAGGGCGATTAAGAAACCGAAGGCCGAACCAATCAGCATTCCCGCCACGGCCTCAGTCAGCGTATAGCCGGTATAGGACAAGAGCAGGCTGAAATTATCCCTAATCGCCTCCGCTATGGCCGAAGGCAGCGGCAGCTGGTATTTTTTCAGATCGAACAGCTTGTGGAATATTTGTGCTTCCCAGAGAACCAGAAAAAGCACACCGGCCAGCAGAGGCAGAATGACGCCAGCGTTCAGCCATTTCACAGAGCGGCGTCCAAGCTTCCGCTTGCTACGTCCAGTAAATGCACTATCTTTCGTTGTTATACGAGATGGTGTAGCTCCCTCATTTCCTGCCGAAGCTATCAACGTTGCTTCACGCACCGTATTTCCCTCCATTAACGGCGGCCCCCCTTCGGGCGGAATTCAGGCTGCCATGGCGCAACCAGGCGTTCGGCGAGGCTCATCAGCCCGTAGCTCGCCACTCCCAGCAAAGCGCCGACAATTACCGTGGACCAGAACATATACGTATGGGAAGGACCATAATAGAGATTGCGCAGCATGATCACACCGATGCCGTGCTGCGCCCCCATAAGCTCTACCAGAATCGCACCGGTCACGGCAAGCGGGGCTGCGACCTTGAGGCCGCTGAACAGTGCCGGCAGTGCAGCCGGAAAGCGCAGCTTCCAGTACACCGCCCAAGGTTTGGCGGCATAAGAATGCATCAGCTCCAGCGCCGGCAGATCGACGCTGCGCAGACCGCGCAGCATGTTGAGCGCAACCGGGAAAAAGGTAATGTATCCGGAAATAATGATCCGGGACACCTGCTCATCACGTACAATACCGTAAATAATAGGTGCAAGCCCCAGAATCGGGATCATCTGCGAGGCAATGGCATACGGAAAGGCAAGCTGCTCGATCGTCTTCGACAGACTCATCAGCACAGCGAGAACCACACCCGCAGTGGCCCCGATCAGAAACCCGACTCCTGCATTGCCAAAGGTAGCTCCCCCCTCCTTAACCAGTGTGCCGCTGTACTTCCATAAGGTAGCCGCCACTTCATGAACATAAGGCAGCTTTGACTGGGCCAGCGGCGTTTGTGCCACATGGAGCAGCATCCAGGAGCCAGCCTCCCACACCATCAGCAGCCCAAGGAGCCAGACGGACAGCGGCAGCACGCGGCTGCGCATAAACGCACTGTTCCCCTTCATCGTTACACCCCTTCAAAGCTGTCGCGGATCGTGGCGATCAGTTCAAAAAACTGCGGGCTGTTTCTCATTTCCGCCGTACGCGGACGCGGCAGCGGAATATCAACAATAGCCGACAGCCTTCCCGGATGTGGAGAAAGCACGAATACGCGGTCAGACAGAAAAATGGATTCAGGAATGCTGTGGGTGACAAAAACGATGGTGCTCTGCACCTTGCTCCAGACAGCCAGCAGCTCTTCATTCAGGCGCTCGCGGGTAAACTCATCCAGCGCGGAGAACGGTTCATCCATGAGCAGAATCTCCGGCTCCATCGACAGCGCTCTGGCAATCGCAACCCGCTGCTGCATGCCGCCGCTGAGCTGCCAGGGATATTTGTCCGCGAAGCCTTGCAGCCCGACGAGATCCAGCAGCTCCAGCGCCTTGTCCTCACGGATCGACTTCTTGACGCCCATCAGCTCCAGCGGCAGGGTAATGTTGTGTTTCACCTTGCGCCAGTCATAAAGTACCGGACTTTGGAAAACTATACCGTACTTTTGGGCCAGTCTGGCTTCCTTGGCGCTCTTGCCAGCCACCGTAATGTTTCCGCCAGTTGGTGTAATAAGATCTGCCATCAATCTCAGCAGTGTAGTTTTGCCGCACCCCGATGGACCCAGCAGGGAGACGAATTCTCCTTTGGCAATATCAAGGCTCACCTGATGCAGTGCAAGTACGTCGGCAGTCTCCGCCACATAACGCATTTCAACGTTTTCCAGCTGTATTTCAGGAATTCTTGCCGCTACTAATGACATTTCCAGCTCCCCCTTCATCCCTGAATCTGATCGATTAATGTTAATTAACATAACGCAATTTCTCATGAAATGCTGTCTTTCTTTTAGAAATGTAGTATTAACTAACATGGTACACTTTGCTCCCGGTACACTCACTAGACAAATAGTAAAATTGCATCTGTGAAATTCCGTCACTTTGTCTAGGAGGGGCGCTTTCATTGTTAATAATGAAGAAATATGCCGATAAAAGAAGGTAGCGGTGTTCACACTTCACTGCGTTCAATCCCGAATGTGATCCATGAAGATATGTGGTACTATTTAACTATATTCTTGCTGAAACAGGAGACAATACGTGATGTTTAATGCTTATAATAACGCCTCATGGCTATATGCCCCGTTGTCCCTGCTCCCATGGCCAACCTCGGCAGCCCGCACTACCTGGAGGCCCGGCCGATGGAAGCTATGATCTCGAATTATATTATCATTGTCTCCATCTCCGGTGTGCTGAGCGCACTTCTCGCGCTGTTCGCCTATTACAGAAGAACGGATTTCTCCGGAATCAATGCCTTCATCCTCAGCTCCATCACTACCGCGATCTATACCTTTGGCTTCGCGCTGGAATTGTCGGGCAGTACCATGCAGGAGATTGGCTTTTGGGTCAAGGTGGAGTATCTGGGAATGCCCTATATCGCTCCTTCCAGCCTGATTATGATCATGCATTTCGTCGGCCTGGACCGGCTGGTTAAGAAAGGGCTGGTGACCGCGCTGTACTCCATCCCCTTAACCTCTACCGTGCTCGTATGGACCAACGATTATCACCATCTGTTCTATCAGTCGATGCATTTCCGGGAGGGTGCCCCCACCCCGCTGATCGACATCGTGATGGGACCTTGGTATATTGTGCAAGGCAGTTTGACCTTCGGCTGCATGCTTGCGGGAATGTGTCTCATTCTCTGGCAATGGAACCGGATGAAGCGGGTCTACCGCCGGCAGATGATGACGATCTTCATCGGACAGTTCCTCCCGGCTTTGGGAGCCTTCCTCTATTTAATGAACATGACCCCTTATGGAATGGACCCTGTGCCGGTGATTATGAGTGTGACTTCGACCCTCTATATTTGGGCGATTCTTTCCAGGGGCATGCTCACCGCGGCGCCCATTGCCCGGGAGAATTTGTTCGAGAGCATGCGTGACGGAGTGCTGGTCACGGACCGCAAAGATACGCTCGTCGACTATAACCGTGCTGCCACAGAAATGCTGGAAGGCCTGGATTCATCAGCCATCGGCAGACCGCTCGCCCAGCTGTTCCTGACTGCGGGCAAAGACGCTGTAGATTATGTAATGAACTCCGACCCTCTGCTCAGCGAGGAACGCGAGCTGGCCTGGAATATCAACGGGGAGACCAGCTATTACCAGGTCAGATCCTCTCCGGTGCAGAAGCATGACGGTCATCTGGCCGGGCGGATGATTATGCTGATCGATGTGACAGAGCGGACGCTGCTTCAGGCCAAGCTGCTGCAGCTCGCCACTGTCGACAGCCTGACCGGCATCTATAACCGTACGCACTTCATGGAGCGGAGCCGGTCTCTGCTGGAGGAAGCAGTTGGCAGCAAGCGCCCCTTGTGCATCATTCTGCTCGATATCGACTTTTTCAAGAGCATCAACGACCGCTACGGGCATCAATATGGCGATATGGCGCTCCAGCATATTGTCGGCGTATGCAGCAAGCATGTGCGCGAAGGGGATATTTTCGGACGTTACGGAGGCGAAGAATTCGTCATTTGTCTGCCTGACACTTCCTTGAAGCAGGCGGCTCTGCTCTCCGAAGCTATCCGTGACAGCATTGAGCACAGCGAAGTCTACACCTCGTCCGGTCCGATCCATGTAACGGCAAGCTTCGGGGTGGCGGAGGCGTTCAGGGAACCTATTTCGCTTGAAGAGCTGCTCTCGGAAGCGGATCATGCGCTCTACAGCTCCAAACGCAACGGACGCAATACCGTACATTTATCTAGCGGAGGATCGATCACCCCCTTAACACCTGTTTAAACGGACAGCCCTGTTCTCCGGCACGAAGCCGATTAGAGAACAGGGCTGTTATCTCATCATTCTGCAACACAATGACCCCGCCAGTGCATGGCAGGGTCTGAATATAATCAGTAGAAAGTATGAATATTGCAAGTTAACGCCGCTTCGCGCCTGCCATGAAATATTCCACACCCTGCAGCAAATCGCCAGGCAGCTCTTCAAGCTGCAGATAGGTCTTCAGCTCCAGCACCACCCGTTCCCGGTTGTGTCCGAACACATCGACGATCCGGGCCAGCCGTTCCCAGGGAGCCAGATCCTCCCGGAACTCCTGCCTGGTCATCGGCAGCCCATGCGACTCCACATACCAGTCTGCGTCATAGCGGTAGGCAATGTCCAGCAATCTTAAGAACCCGGTGCTGCTGTATTGGCGTGGTCCGCCATACACAGCAGGGCCTAGAGCATCGCCCAGAAAAAGCACCTTGTCTTCCTTAACGTAAAGCACGCAGGAGTCCGGCGAATGGTCGCCGCCCACATGGACCACTTCACAGACAACTCCGCCCAAATCGAGCGTGAGGCTGCCGGTAAACACAATATCCGGCTTGACGACCGTTACCTCTCTTGCCTCGCCGTACTCCAGGCGGATATGTTCTGCGCTTTCTTCACTGATCGTGCCACTCTTTACAAGCTTCTCCAAACCTTCTTCTCCCCAGTTCAACCCGGTCAGGCTCTCCAGCACTTTCGCCGTCTCTTCATGGGCAATAGCTGGGGACTTCCAGGATGAGAGCCCGAAGGTGTGATCCCAGTGCCAATGGGTCAGAACCAGCAGGTCTGGCTGCCTGCAGCCGCGTCTGGCCAGTTCTTCCCGGAACAGCGCTGCATGGGCCGGCGAATTGCCGGCATCCATCAGAAGTGTACGCCGTTCCCCTGTAATTGCTGCCAATACCGGACGATCCGTGTCATGCTCCGGATGCATAATCAGAATATGACGGCTAAGCTGCTCGAACTTGTGCTCCATCTCGTGCTCCCCCTTGCAATATACATCTGACTGAAAATAGGCCGGACAACAAAGTATATCCGGACGTTCTTTTGGTGATAACAGCACCCATAGCGGTATTTCCGGCCTCGTTCGTTTCAGGCCATCTTAATCTTCATGTTGCCTCAATTACGGACATTAATCAACAGCCCTTGTTTGCTAAAGAGGGTTTTAAGTTTAATAAGAGTTAGCTGATCTGTTCGGGTCAGGTACGGATATACTGACAAGGAGGAGATTCCATGATTAAGATCGGGCTAACCGGCTTCGGTGACCATGAAGAGCTTTACGGCAAAATCAAGCCCGCTGACCGGCTCCCTACCTATAGCGCGCATTTTCCGATTGTGGAGATTGACAGCTCCTTTTATGCCGTGCAGCCAGTCAGAAATTACGCCAAATGGGTAAGCCAGACGCCGGATGCCTTCCGGTTTATCGTTAAAGCCTATCAGGGAATGACCGGACATTTACGCGAGAAAAAGAATTATTACGACACTCCGGAGGAAATGTATCAGGCCTTCCATACCTCTATTGAGCCAGTCCGGGCAGCCGGGAAGCTTGCGATGGCCCTCTTCCAGTTTCCGCCGTGGTTCGACTGCACTAAAGAGAACGTGCAGTTTCTGCGTGAGGCCAAGCAGCGGATGCTGGATGTGCCTTCCGCCATCGAATTCCGCAATGACTCCTGGTACAGTCCGGAAATGCAGGCCAAAACCCTGCAGTTTCTGGAGCAGGAGGGCTGGATTCATACGGTGGCTGATGAACCCCAGGCCGGATCAGGCTCGGTTCCGATTGTGCCGGTGGCCACATCGCCGGATATCACCTACGTGCGGCTGCATGGCCGCAACGCCCAGGGCTGGAGCCAGAGCAGCCATCCGAATTGGCGGAGCCTGCGCTACTTGTACCGCTACAGCACAGAGGAGCTGACCGAGTGGCGGGACCGGCTGCTTGCGCTAGAGCAGTCCTGCCGGGAGCTGTACGTGGTCTTCAACAATAACTCCGGTGGTGACGCCACCGATAACGCCAAAGAGCTGCAAGCGCTGCTCGGAATCGACGGCGGACTGGCCCCGCGCCAGCTGGACTTATTTTCATGAGCACCAGATGTGTACATATCCTCTCTTCTGCTCTTTACTGAAGCACGACACCAATCGCATAAATCCATTCATATCATAATTTTAAAGGAGGCCAAACGGAAATGAAGAGAAACCATACGATGATGCAGTTTTTCGAATGGCATGTCGCCGCGGACGGGAACCACTGGAAACGGCTGGCTGATGCTGCCACCGAGCTGAAGGCCGCCTATATTGATTCTGTCTGGGTACCGCCGGTAACCAAGGCTGTCTCTGGCGAGGATACAGGCTATGGTGTCTATGATCTATACGATCTGGGCGAATTCGACCAGAAGGGGACCATCCGGACCAAATACGGCACCAAGCTGGAACTGGTGGAGGCGATTGCCGAATGCCAAAAGAACGGCATCGCTGTTTATGTGGATCTGGTGATGAATCATAAAGCGGGCGCCGACGAGACCGAAGTGTTCCAGGTGATCGAGGTTGATCCGAACGACCGCAACAAGGAAATTTCGAAACCGTTCGAGATTGAAGGCTGGACCAAATTCACCTTTCCCGGACGTGGAGACCAGTACTCCGCTTTTAAATGGAACCACACTCATTTTAACGGCACCGATTTCGATGCCAAGGAAAGCCGGACCGGCGTATTCAAGCTTGCCTCCGACAACAAGAGCTGGAACCCGAATGTGGATGACGAGTTCGGCAACTATGATTATCTGATGTTCGCCAACATCGACTACAGCCATGAGGAAGTTAGGCATGAGATGCTGGAATGGGGCAAATGGCTGGTCGACACGCTGCAGTGCAGCGGATACCGGCTGGACGCCATCAAGCATATCAATCATGAATTCATCAAAGAATTCGCTGCCGAAATGGGTAAAAAACGCGGTGAGGACTTCTACATTGTCGGCGAATTCTGGAACTCGAATCTCGAGGCCTGCCGGGAATTCCTCAACACGGTGGATTATCAAATCGACCTGTTCGATGTATCGCTTCACTACAAGCTGTATTCGGCTGCACTGGCGGGCAGGGACTTTGATCTGACCCAAATCTTTAACGATACGCTCGTCCAGACCCACCCCGGCAATGCCGTAACTTTCGTTGATAATCATGATTCGCAGCCCCATGAAGCGCTGGAATCCTGGGTCGGCGACTGGTTCAAGCAAAGTGCCTATGCCCTGATCCTGCTGCGGCGTGACGGATACCCGGTTGTCTTCTACGGTGATTATTATGGCATCGGCGGACCGACTCCGGTGGAAGGCAAGAAAGCCGCCATTGATCCGCTGCTCTACACCCGGTACCATAAGGCATACGGAGAGCAGGATGATTATTTCGACCACCCCAATACGATTGGCTGGGTGCGGCGCGGTGTGGAAGAAATCGAAGGCTCCGGCTGTGCCGTAGTCATCTCCAATGGAGATCAGGGGGAGAAGCGGATGTTCCTCGGCGAGGAACGGGCAGGCGAAGTTTGGAAGGATTTCACCCATAACCGTGAGGACAATATAACCATCGGTGAGGATGGCTGGGCGGTTTTCCCGGTAAACGGCGGAAGTGTCTCTGTCTGGGCTCTGCCCGATAACGGCGACAAGGAACCCGATCCGGCATAAAGCATCTATTTAATAAAAGAGGTGAACTACGCGCCGTACCGGCAGCCGTTAGTTCACCTCTTTGTTATATACGTTGACGTTCCGGTTCAACTGAGTTTATAGCTCAGCATATATTCTGTAAGCGGTCCGTCAAGATCAAGCTGCGGATCATTAACAGTCCATTCCCCCGCAATGTCCAGTTCACGGCAGGCAAGCCCGAAATTGCAGGCGGCAATCCCGATATCAATCCGCTGCATCTCAAAGCCCAGCTTGTTGCCGCTGTAATTCGGCGTATGCTGCAGGTAGAAATGGGCCTGCTTCCGGTCCGGAGAGACTACCACTCTCCAAGGCTGTTTATTTGAAGCAGAAGGGCCGAGCCGGACCATTTCCAGCGGGGGCGCAAGCTTCCCGGCTGACTCTGGAGCGAGCATATTGCCAAATTCGGTGTCGTAGAACAGATCCCGCCAAGGCTTCTTCTGATCAGCTTTGACGACATAGCGCATCGTGGCATCCAGCAACCGCTGCTTCTCCCGTGCATACCCCAGCGGCGTGATGCAAGGAATAATCTCATCTGGGGCAAGCTCGATTTCGCGGGCAAAGGTCTTGCGGTTGAACGTTCCGCCAAGCCAGCAGGTGCCAAGTCCCAGGCTGGTGGCATAGAGAATCAGCCTATGAAATACATACCCGAATTCCAGCAGCGCCAATTTGTCGTTCCTGACCTTGCCGACGAGATACGCCTGCGGATTCTGGATAATACCGTAAGCCCCCAGCTTCACGATCTTTCCGTCCTCTGTCCCGCTTTTGGCCCAGACCCACTCAATTCCCGGCTTTCCGCCAAACGGCCCATGCAGATTATCCTCCTGGCTCAGATAATCCATTATGGAAGCATGGACGGCCTCCCCGATCGGTGTGGCTTCATAAGTCCGTACAGATTTACGCTTCTCGATAATATCCATAACCGGAATTCCCATCTGATGTCCCTCCCCTTCATTATTTTAAAAAAGATGGCGCCTGTGGAAACAGGAGCCATCCAAGTGATGATGGATCTTAGGATTGCTTATTCTGCAATCTTAATAAGATCTAAATAAGAGCAAAGGTTTAGTTAGTTATTTTTTTCACATACTAATATTAACATCTATAGATTATGCTGTATAGACGCAGAGCCCGCCTTAGGGGGAATTTCAATACGCCATGTGACGGCTATTTCTGCACCCAAAAAGAGGACTCCCTCACGGCAAAGGATGTCCTCTTTTTGGGTATGCTGTTTACTTGGCTTCGGGTGCGTACTTATACGCGGATGTCAAATCTTCCTTCGCTGTCCGTAGTGGCAGCAGCGATCTCCGGCACGCTTGCCGCGGCAAGCGTATTGCTGTTTGCAGGTTTCTCAGGCGGTGTGCTGCTGCTGTTTGCGGAAGCGGAGCTGTTCTGCGATTTCTGGGCAATTTGCGCATCGATCTGCTTGATCTGCTGCTCAATTTGCTTGGTCTTGGTTTCCTTTGTCTTCTCGTCGTCCTTGCTGGCCCCGATCTTCTCCAGGTCGGCTTGCAGCTTCGCTTTTTGCTTCTCCAGCGCACTTGTATCGGTAGCACTGGAAGCAGTATAGGAAGCGGAAGATGTAGATGATGCGGATGAAATATTCATTCACATTCCTCCTTTCACCACTACACTATAATCCTTCCACCCCAAAGGAACGTTAAAATGCGCTGAAAGTTTGCTGAAAGTATTCGAAGCTATGAATTGGATTAGACCTTGCTCTGACCACTCTCATCCACTGCCTGAGCCGTTTTTGGCCGGGTTTTGCGGTTGACCAGCGTTACGCTAAGCAGAATAATCGCCAGACCGGCAAGCGTATTGGCATAGACCGGTTCATTCAGGAAGATTCCCCCCCATATCAGCCCGAACACGGGGACCAGAAAGGTAACGCTGACGGTCTTGACCGCACCGACACTTTGGATCAGGTGAAAATACAAGAGATACGCCACGGAAGTGCAAATGAATGACAAACCGAGTACGGAAAAAACCGCCGCCGAAGACGGCAGCTCCCGGGGGGCAAAAATCACCGCCAGCGGCAGCAGCACTACAGCCGCCCCGAGCTGCTGGCCTGCAGCAAGCGCCAATGGTGCAAGGCCACGGCCCACGCGCGCAGCGTATAATCCCCCGAAGCCGTAGGCAAGTGCAGCTCCGAGAGAGAAGAACACAGACAACAGAACCTTGCCGGAGAACGGCACCGGACTCCATCCGACCAGCACAGCTACGCCGAGCAAGCCGATCATGAGTCCTATAGACTTGGACAGTCCCGGCTTCTCCTGTTGCGTTCCCCAAGCTGCAAGTGCCGCGAACATTGGTGTGGTGGCATTGAGGATGGCTGCCAGCGAAGCGCTAAGGTGCAGCTCGGCCATGCAGATCAGTGTGAAGGGCAGCGCGGCATTAATGGAGCCCAGCACAAGGAACTGCTTCCAATGCTGCCAGATCCCCAGCTTCCGCTTGGTGACCGCTGCAAAGAGCAGCAAGGTTGCTGCTGCCAGCGTAACGCGCAGCTCTGTCGTAACAACAGGCCCCAATTCGGGAGAGGCAATTCTCATAAACAGAAAGGAAGCGCCCCAGGAAAAGGCCAACAGTAATAGAATGGAGAAATCCTTACGGCTCATCTCTTCTCCCCTCTCTTGCAGAGCAGCAGATAGGACAGGATAGAACAAACCCCGGCACCCGCGATCACGATTGCCATCGGCAGCGCCGTTTCGTCACCCCCAAGGCCGACCAGCGGAGCGACACAGCCGCCAAGCAGCAGCGGCAGCAGACCCAGCAGCGCTGAAGCGCTGCCTGCGGTTTCTCCCTGATCCTGCATCGCCAGCGAGAAGCTGGTTGTGCCCACCATTCCCACACTGGAAACCACAGCGAACAGGCAGATCAGGATAGGAAGGAGACCGCCTCCCGCCAGAATAGTGATCAGCAGCACAGCACCTCCCAGTGTGCAGAGCAGGAGGCCGCTGGCCAGCAGCTTCGCTTCACCCAGCTGTCCGGACAATCTTCCGGCAATCTGGCCGGACATAATAATCCCCAGCCCGTTAACGGCAAAGATCAGACTGTACATTTGCGGAGACACTCCAAAAATATTTTGCAGCACAAACGAAGAGCCGGAAATATAAGCAAACATCGCCGCTGTAACAAACCCTTGAGAGAGCGCATAACCTATAAACTTCCTGTTGCGGAGCAGATCACGGAAGGTGCGCAGCGTGCCTAGCAGCCCGCTTTTTACGCGCCGCTCCTTCGGCAGCGTCTCCGGCAGCCGCAGCAGAATGGTGGCGCAAAAGAGCAGCCCGGCTGCAAATAATACAATGAATACGCCCTGCCAGGTCGTTACTCTTAGCAGTTGCCCGCCGATAACGGGAGCGAATATGGGCCCTAGACCATTGACAATCATAAGCAGCGAGAAAAACTTCGTGAGTTCGAAGCCGCTGTACAGATCGCGGACCGCCGCCCGGGAGATGACCACCCCTACCGAGCCGGCCAGGCCCTGGATAAAGCGCAGCCCGACCAACAGCCCGATCGAGGGGCTGAAGGCGCAGAGCAGCGAGGATACCGCATAAATCAGCATGCCGATGAGCAGCGGACGGCGGCGCCCGTGGACATCACTCAAAGGCCCTGCCACAAGCTGCCCCAAGGCCAGCCCCAGCAAAAAGAAGGTCAGACTGAGCTGCACCAGCGCTGCGCTGGTGCCGAAATGTTCGCCAAGCGCGGGAAGCGCAGGCAAATACATATCGATGGACAGCGGACCAATGGTGGCAATAGCTCCCAGAATGACAGCAAGCTGAATTCGCTGTTTCCGCGATGGGCCTTCTGCGGCCAGCGAATTCTTATCGTTTTGTATTTTGATCATGGTAAAATATCGTCAACCTTTCCGCAGCAGGCCTCAGGCCAGTTTTTTGTATTCTTCATACTACCTGATGCGGGACATGATGTTCAATGTTTTTCCTATTTAACCCATAGGACTTTCAGTGCATGTACAGATCGTCCGCCAATAATAATAGGCAGTCCTGCATTATCTATGTACCTGAAGAAGCAACGGCTTTCCGGTGCGGGTTGTATTCGGCATAGGCTCCGGTTATGTGTCTGTAATCCAGCGGGGCATCCTCGATGATCGCTTTTCGTTTGGCTTTCAATACAATTTGCTCGATATCGGCAAGGCTGCAGCCCGCCAGCAGTTCAGCCATCCGGCGGGACAGCTCCTGCGCCTCCGGTTCAGAACCGACAAACAGCCCAATATACTGAAGCCGGTCTTCCTCCGTCGGCAGCGAATACGTCATTTTCGTATCAAACCGCCGCCACACCGCGGGGTCCAGCTCTTCCTCCAGGTTGGTAGCGGCGACAAAAATACTTTCGCCATGAAACTCATCCAGGCATTGCAGCAGCGTGTTAACCACCCGTGCCATCTCCTTCACCTCATCGCCGGAATCACGCATTCGGCCCAGTACATCGAATTCGTCCAGAAACAGCACACAAGGTGCAGCATTGGCATAGTCAAAGACCTTCCGCACATTGCTCCCGGTCTCACCAAGATGGCTGTGAATAATCGTATCCAGGCGGACCAGAACAAGCGGAAGCTCCAGGCGGTGCGCGATATAAAATGCGGTCAGCGTTTTGCCGGTGCCGGGAGGACCGAACATCACCAGTTTGCTCGGCATAGGCACATCCTCCGCCTCAAATCTTTCTTTCATGCCCTGGATCGTAATAAATTCATCTACAATGGTCCGGTTGACCCCATTCAGAATGATGCGCCGCACCTTGCGCCCGCATTCCTTTGGTGTATATACGGTTGCCATATCCAATCCCTTGGCCCGGGGCAGCCGGGCGGGGTTGCTATTCTTTTTGCTGCTGTTCACGTTGGGTAGACTCCTTACATTAATATTAAATAGTAACAATTACGATTAAAGTCCATCGTACCAAAAACCGGAGGAATTTGCTACACCCCATGGCTATCTGCAAACAAAAGGCTGGCTTGCACAATATCCTGACAGCAAAAACCGCCCGCAGGAGCTTCTAAGCGACATTACTTCACTTATCAGCGGCCCCGCAGGCGGTTGTAGTTGTAGCTTTCCTGAAATTATTTGCTGTTCCGGTTCAGCCAATCACGGGCTGCTTCAGCCTCGGCCGCGCTCAGGCGGTGTCCCTGATTACCCCAGTGGGAGGTAACTTCAGCCCCCGCCCCCTGCAGCAGCTGCTCCAGCTCCCGCGTTTCTTCTGCCCGGATCAGCGGGTCATTGGTGCCCGCACCGATGAAGACCGAAACGCCGTTAAGCGAAGGGATCGCAAGCCCCCGGAGCGGCACCATCGGATGCAGCAGCACTGCCGAACGGAACAGGTTTCCGTAATGAAATAGCAGGCTGCCGGCGATATTCGCTCCATTGGAGTAGCCGACGGCTACGAGATTGTCTGCATCGAAACCGTACTGCGCCGCCGCTACATCCAGGAACTGCTTCAGCTCATGGGTGCGGAAGATCAGGTCCTCTTCATCAAAGACACCTTCAGCCAGACGGCGGAAGTAACGCGGCATGCCGTTCTCCAGCACATTTCCCCGGATACCCAGTACAGAAGCGCCGGGAGCCAGCAGCTCCGCCAGCGGCAGCAAATCCTGCTCGTTTCCACCTGTGCCATGGAATAATACTAGTGTTGGTTGGTTGGCGTCTGTTCCTTTGCGATAGACATGAATCATCCCTGCTTCACCTCAATTTCCCGGATTTCAAAAGGGCTCAAATTCTCTTCGATCAGGGCACGGTGCGGTTCAAACCATGCCGGAAGCATCAGCTTCTGGCCCAGCGCATCCGGAGCCTCGTCATTGGCGAACCCTGGAGGATCGGTAGCAATCTCGAACAGGATTCCGCCTTCTTCACGGAAGTAGATGGCATTGAAGTATTGGCGGTCCTGTACCGGAGTGGGCTGGTAGCCGTGGCTTTGCACATGGCGTCCCCATTCCAGCTGCTCGGCATCATCTTTAGCGCGCCAGGCGATATGATGAACGGTTCCCGAGCCTCCGGCTCCTTGCGGCACCGGCGAGTCTTTAAGATCTATAATATTGCCGAGATCGGCAGTAGAGCCGTAACGGATATAACCGTCCCCCTTGGCGATCAGCTCCATTCCGAGTGTGCGGGTAAGCGTATCGGCCGTTTTTTCGGGATTTGTACTGTAGAGCACAGCCCCGCCAAAACCTTTAATGGCATGCTCTGCAGTCACTCCGGCAAAGGACCAGGTACTCCGCGGACCCGCTTCGCGTTCCACCAGCTCAATCCGCAGTCCATCGTAATCGCTGAAAGACAGGTAAGACTCAGAGATCCGGGTTACATGGGTAACCGGAATCTGATATGCGGCAAGCCGCTGCTCCCAGAAAGCCATCGAACCAACCGGAATCGCGTAAGTGGTTACGCCAACCTGCCCGCCGCCAATCCGGCCTTTGCGCCCTGTCGACCAAGGAAAGAAGGTAATAATGGTGCCCGGTGCACCCTGCTCATTCCCGAAATAGAGGTGGTAAACCTCGGGGGCGTCAAAGTTAATTGTCTTTTTTACAAGCCGCAGGCCGAGAATTCCGGCATAGAAATCGGCATTGCGCTGAGCATCTCCGACAAAAGCTGTAATATGGTGAATCCCTGCAGTTTGAAGTGTCATTATAAGTCATCTCCCTAAGGTTTTTTTAGATGATAAGTTTGAATAGATAAACATCTGGCGTATAATCCGATTTAGTTAAAAAACAGGGCATCCAGCGAAATCGAACCTGCTCCGGTCAAAGCCACACCTACTGCGACTACGAGCACCGTTAATGGAAACTCGATTCCGTTGGCCGTCGACCAAAATCCGTTCGGAGCATGAACCTTGATAATCGCGCCGAGCATCGTTGCGGCAATCAATACTGCGGCCACAGGAGTCAGGAGTCCGGCTGCGAACAGCAAGCCTCCGACAAGCTCCAGCATTCCTGCCAGCACCGCCATCGCGACCCCCGGCTTAATGCCGATGGATTCCATCCAGCCGCCCGTACCCTTTGGACCGTATCCTCCGAACCAGCCAAACAGCTTCTGTGCCCCATGTCCAATAAAAGCAATCCCGATCACCAATCTTATCAATAACAACCCTACACTAACCATTTTATACCCTCTCCATTCTCTTTAATTTAATTATCTTAACCTTAAGATATTAGCTAAAAAAATATAGTTGAACCTTGTACTTGCTGCTGGCCTGGTAAACGCTGATAAGCAAGCTTCCCGCCCCGTTCTTAGGAGAACGCCGCTAACCTAAATGCCTTTACCAAGCTTCTTTAGCAATTCTATTGCCTGTTCCTTCTCTTCCTGATTCAGACCGCCCATCATCCCGTGAATAGAAGAAACATGGCGGGGGAAAATATCGTCAAACAGCTCGCGGCCCGCTTCGGTAATCTCCGCATAAGTCACTCGCCGGTCATCGCTGCAGGGAACGCGCTTCAGCAGTCCTCTCTTCTCCAGCTTGTCGATATTGTAAGTGATGCTCCCGCTGGTAACGAGAATCTTCTCTCCGATCTGCTGCAGCGGAATCCGCGTTCTATGATAGAGCACCTCGAGGATCATAAACTCGGCAGAAGCTAAACCATGGCTCTTCATATCCTTTACTGCCAAATCCATCAGGCTCTTATAAGCTTTGGACAAGACCACGAACAATTTCAGTGATGAAGCCTGCTCCTGATCCGATGCGCCAGCCGTCTTGCTGATCAACTCATTGTAGTCGCTCATATTGTACACCTCCAATGCTTTCGGCATTTATCTTTAAGTTAATTATCTTTAAGTTAAGATAAATATAATCCTGCGCGGGAAATTTGTCAACAGTTTTTGCATAATTCAAGCAAAATCTGCTCACCGCCTTTATACCATCAGATCCCAGGATGAATCATCTCTGCTTGTTTCTCGATAGATTTAATTATGACTGTCTAAAAAAGGCAAAGCTCCCGAAATTTCGCAGGAGCTTTGCCTTTTATGCTTTTGCTTCTTAGTTAGATAGCAGAACACCGTACTGATCAACCAAACCCAGTTCGTAGGCTTTCTGGATAGTAGCAAACCGCTGAGACACAAAGGCACTTAAACCATTCTGGGTCTCATAAACCTGGTTGTCAGCAAGCTCTTCTTTGGATACTGCCCGCGAATTGCTTTGGTGCACAACCTCTTCCTTGCGAACTGCATCCATAAATTGCTGGAATGTCATTGAAGTATTCTTCTCTGCCTCGTTACCCCTAAGCGTTTGTTTCAAGCGATTCACCACTACCAAATTTGTATAGGCGGCAAACTCAGCTGTGAATTTCCCATCGGCTCCCACTGCTTGAATCGTCAAGATACCTCTCCCCTTTACGCATTAATAATTTATTTATCGGCTTAGGAATTGGTAAATGTTAGGAATTTCATTATCACTGAACAGTGATATATAAAGTATCTGTGAACGTCCGGTTTGGAGGTAAAAAATTATTAGCTGTAACTGAAATGTTACCTGTATGCACATCGTTTAAATCAAAAGAACGATAATAGACGGTACCCACAACAATATTGCCCGGACCTGTAATAAACTGATTGGGTGCCGATTGGGTTGTAGGTATCATTGAACCGTTTTGGCGGAGAACCGGATAATTAGGTGCTTGCATAGTCCCTTGAGCATATACGGAAATATATCCCTTCGTACCTGTCAGTGTTACATTGGCAACTGTCTGGTTAGGACTAATGTTCTCCCAAATGAAGTTGTTGCCGTCAGATGTAATTCCTGTATATTGGAGATTGGTTAAAGCAGGCGCAGGTGCAGCTGAAGCAGCAACCGGAATCATAAATAAAGCCAAGACCATAAGAGAAACTATCCATTTTTTAATCATCAAAAACATCCTCTCCCGATTTTGTTTGACGTGACTAAAATGGTTCGTTGCTCACGGTATATTAAGCCTACTTATGAACGCCTCCCTTCAAGGCATTTTTACAATGAATAGATGTAGAAGCTAAACTCTAAATGAGATGTAACCCTACCGCAAGCTTCATAATACAGGAATATAATGTAATATTATTCCTTATTTTAGAATATTCTCATTGATAGAATTCGTCAATCTGCATTGTTAACATCCACAGAAATTCCCCAGTTTGACCTTAACTGCAAAACGGCGTATCCTTTTCCTAGCGAATATTGGCCTGTATTACCCAGCTGCATTACGAGCTATATTAATAGGAGGAGGCTGAGAAATGAAATCAGATTCTACTCCAATTTCTACCGGCGAAGCCGTGGAGGAAGCTCTGCCGCGCGTGCTGATCGTAACCGCTGTCGAAGCCGAGCGGGAGGCGGTCCTGCGCGGCCTGAGGGGCAGCAGCAGGTTCCACGTCATCGCTGCGGGCGCAGGCACCGCAGCAGCGGCGGCGGGCACCGCCGCCGCTCTGGCAGCCGGAAGCTACGGCTGCGTTATTAGCGCCGGGATCGGCGGCGGGTTCCCCGGGCGGGCGCCCGTAGGCTCGCTGGCCCTCGCCAGCGAGATGATTGCCGCCGACCTCGGGGCGGAGACGCCGGAGGGCTTCCGGAGCGCGGCCGAGCTCGGCTTCGGCCGCGTGTCCGTGCCGGGCCACTCCGGCACGGTGCAGGCAGTTGCGGCCGCGCTCGCAGCGGCCGGGCTTACGGTAAGCACAGGCCCTGTGCTTACCGTGTCAACGGCGACCGGCACCGCGGAGACGGCCGCCGCTCTGGCCGCGCGGCATCCCGGTGCCGTCGCGGAGGCGATGGAAGGCCACGGGGTTGCCGTGGCCGCCCGGCACTTCGGGATCGCAGCGCTGGAGCTGCGCGCGATCTCCAACCCGGTCGGCCCGCGCGACCGGGCGGCGTGGAAAATCAATGAAGCCATGGATGCTCTCGCGGCCGCGGCTGCGATACTACTGGAGGTGCTGTAATGACAACCGAACTGAATATTGCCTTTTCCCCTTGCCCCAATGACACCTTTGTGTTCCATGCCTGGGCGCACGGGCTAGTAGAGGATGCACCCAAGCTGAATGTTACCTTTGCAGATATTGATATTACAAACGGTCTGGCTGCTGATGGCGCCGGGCCTGAGGTGCTCAAAATTTCCTATGCTGCCCTTCCCTGGGTGCTGGAGCGGTACAAGCTGCTGCCTTGCGGCGGCGCACTTGGCCGGGGCTGCGGCCCGCTGGTGCTGACCCGCAAAGGGCCGGGCGCGATCAAACATCCCAAGGAGCTGTCGGGCCGCAGAATCGCCGTACCCAGTGAGCGCTCCACCGCCTATCTGCTGTTCCGGCTATGGGCCGCGCAGCAGGTACCGGGCGGTCCATCCGAAATCGTCGTCATGCCTTTCGATGAGATTATGCCTGCTGTGCGTGACGGGCAGATTGATGCCGGACTGGTGATTCACGAAGCACGGTTCACTTATCCTTCCTATGGCCTCCACATGCTGACCGATCTTGGCAACTGGTGGGAAAGCGATACCGGACTGCCTATACCGCTTGGGGCAATTATCGCCCGCCGCGATCTGGACAGCGAAGCCCTCTCCGGCTGGATACGCAGTTCGCTGCAGTACGCCTGGGATCATCCTACAGCAAGCAGAGATTATGTCCTGGACCACGCCCAGGAGCTGTCTCCGGAAGTCGCCAAATCACATATTGATCTTTATGTGAACGAGTTCTCGATGAATCTCGGGGAGGACGGCTACGCAGCAATCTCTGCTCTGCTGAACCGCGCCGCGGCCGAGGGTCTCGTGCCCGCCGTTGCTCCTGAGCTGCTTCGTTAGAGCTTGAAACAGATGACTTCGGAAGCTTTTAAATTTACAATGAAGCTAAAGATCAGTGATGGGAGAGGATTCAATGATTCCTGCAGGCAACAGCAAGCAAAACATCGACCGCTTCTTGGGATTTCAGGACGAATACGACCGTTACCGCCCGGAAGCCCCGCAATTGGTTACTGAATTGTTGACGAATTACTTGGGCAGCCGCCCTGCCCTCGTGGCCGACATAGGCTGCGGAACAGGACTGTCCACCTTTCTGTGGAGAGAGGGTGCCGACTCCGTAGTCGGCATAGAACCTAACCCCGACATGCTGGCCAAAGCGCTTGACAAGCTTGCCCGGCAAGGACAGCAACAATCCCTGTCCTTTATCCAAGGATACTCCAACCAGCTGCCCTTTGACTCTGGCAGTGTTGATATCATCACCTGCTCCCAGTCGTTCCACTGGATGGAGCCGGTAAGCACGCTGCAGGAAATCTCCCGCTGCCTGCGCCAAGGCGGGGTGTTCGCCGCATATGACTGCGATTGGCCGCTCGTACTACAGGCGGATATTGAAACCCGCTACAAACAGCTGATATCCGCCGCTGATAAACTGCTTGGTGTACTCCAGCCATCTGCCGAACAGGCGCATAAATGGGATAAAGAAGGACATCTGGGCCGGATAGAGGCCAGCGGCTGCTTCTCCTTTGCGCGGGAAATTGTTTTTCATAATACAGAAGAATGTAATACCGAACATTATGTCGGGCTGGCACTCAGTCAAGGCGGCATTCAAACCGTTCTGAAGCTCGGCTCTTCCGCACTGGAGCAGCTTATTTCCGATTTCTCCGTAGCGGTGGAGCAGTATTTTCAGGGCCGCACCCTGCCAGTACACATCAGCTACCGGATGAGAGTCGGGATCAAATAATGCTGGAAACGGCTATCTGTTATATAGAACCCAAAAAACTGATTTCTGAGTTTATCAGAGTGCATTTTCTCTTCAATTTAAGTCTCCCATCTTTACACGTCCCAACAAAAAAGCGCCCAAATACGGAATCTCCGCATTTGGGCGCTTTCTACTGGCTATGACTAACTGGCATGTTATGGTTATGCCACCAGCTTATTTCTTGTTCATCTTGAACTTCAGGAACAGCTCATTGTAATGGGCGAGCATCCGCTTGCCGAGGTTGTCGTAAACCTCCAGCCGGTCGGTAATTTCAGCCGGCGGATAGAAGCGGGTATCTCCGGAAATATCCTCCGGCAGCAGCGCAAGCCCTGGAACGTTAGGTGTAGAATAACCGACATACTCTGCATTCTTCGCCGCCACATCGGGACGGAGCATGAAGTCGATGAACTTATGCGCCCCTTCCACATTGGCTGCCGTGCGCGGAATGACCATGTTGTCGAACCATTTGTTCGAACCTTCCTCCGGCACCACATAATCGAGCTTGTCGTTCTCATCCATAATTTCCGAGGCATCGCCGGACCATACGATCCCGACGGCTGCTTCTTCGTTCGCCAGCAGCATTTTGACCTCGTCGCCGACAATGGCCTTCACATTGGGAGACAGCTTATTCAGCTTGGCCAGCGCTTCCTGCAGGTGATCCTCATTCCGGTCATTGACGGAATAATGCAGGCTGTTCAGCGCCATCCCCATGACCTCACGGGCCCCGTCAACCAGGAAGATATTATTGTTCAGCCTGCTGTCCCACAGGGAATCCCAGCTGCTGAAATCAATCCCCTTCGTCATTTCCGGGTTGTAGATAATGCCTACTGTTCCCCAGAAATACGGCACCGAATACAGATTTCCCGGATCGAAGGAAAGATCCATGAACTGCGGATCAATATTGGCCAGATTCGGAATCTTGCTGTGATCCAGCGGAAGCAGCAGCTTCTCTTCCCGCATCTTGGCGATAGCATAGTCTGAAGGCACAACAACATCAAAGGTTGTCCCGCCCTGCTCGACCTTGGTCAGCATCGCCTCATTGGAATCAAAGGTCTGGTAAATGACCGTAATCCCGGTCTCTTGCTCGAACTGCTTCAACAGTTCAGGTTCGATATAATCGCCCCAGTTATAGATGGTCAGCGTATTGCCGCCTGTATAACCCTCAGCCGAATTCAGCCTAGAAGCCAGGAACATCAGCCCAAATGCGACGATGAGAATCGCCAGAAAAGCATTCACCAGCTGTTTCATCTAGGCACCCCCACTTCAGCGGCCGGCTCTGCGATATGAACCGCCGGGCGTTGCTTCCGGCGGTTCAGGAAATAATAACCGACGACAAGCAAGATGGTGAAGAGGAAGATCAGCGTGGACAACGCGTTAATCGACAGCGATACACCTTGCCGCGCCCGGGAATAGATTTCCACCGAGAGTGTCGAATACCCGTTGCCTGTCACAAAGAATGTCACCGCGAAGTCATCCAGTGAATAGGTAAGGGCCATAAAGAAGCCGCTGAAGATCCCGGGTTTAATGATCGGCAGAATCACCTTGGTCAGCACATCGCGGCGGCTGGCCCCGAGATCACGCGCAGCATCGGTCAGCGTCGGGCTCATGTCCTGCAGATGCGGCAGGATCATCAGCACGGCAATCGGCACGCTGAATGCGACATGCGAGAGCAGGACCGACACGAAGCCGAGCTTGATCCCGGCAATCGTGAACAGGATCAGGAAAGACGCGCCGATAATGACATCGGGACTGACAATCAGCACGTTGTTCAGTGAGAGCAGTGTATTCTTAGCCCTCCGGCTGCGGATGCGCTGAATGGCCAGCGCGCCGATGATCGCAATCAGCGTAGCAATCGCCGAAGACAGCAGGGCAATCACCAACGTGTTGATCATAATAATCATCAGCCGCGTATCCTGCACAACCTCACGGTAATAATCCAGCGTGAAGCCCTCGAAGCCATGCATCGTCCCGCCGCTGTTGAAGGAATAGTACATCAGGTAGAAGATTGGTGCGTACAGCACAGCAAAGACCAGCACCAGGTACAGATTTGAAATTCCGTTCTTATTACTTCTCATGCCGCACCCCTTTCCGCGAGCTGCCCGACAGAATCATGAACAGCGCCATGATAACAATCAGGAAGACGGCAACTGTAGAGCCCATGCCCCAGTCCTGAGTGACCAGAAAATGCTGCTCAATGGCGGTGCCCAGCGTAATGACCCGGTTGCCGGCGATAAGGCGGGTAATCATAAACAGCGACAGCGCCGGAATGAATACCGCCATGCAGCCGGAGCGCACCCCGGAGATGGTCAGCGGGAATATGACCCGCCGGAACGTCGTCCACCCGGAGGCACCCAGATCGCGGGCCGCATCTACAAGGGACAGGTTCAGCTCGTCCAGAGCGCTGAAGATCGGCAGGATCATGAACGGGATAAAGATATATACCGAGACAAAGACAAAGCTGAAACCTGTAAAGAGGATTTGCTGCTCTCCGATGCCCAGCAGGTCAAAGACATTGTTGACCGGCCCGAAGGTCCCAAAGATACCGATAAAGGCATACGTCTTCAGCAGTAAATTAATCCATGTCGGCAGGATGATCAGCAGCAGCCACAGCTGCTTATGCTTCGTCCGGGTCAGCAGATACGCCGCCGGATAAGCCACCAGCAGCGAGAACAGCGTAATCAGGATCGCGTACCAGAAGGAGTTGAGCATCATTTTCATATATACCGGTGTAAAGAAGTTCACGTAGTTGTCCAGTGTAAGATGCCCGTCCAGATCAAACAGGGAGTAGTAGACAATCAGCAGCACCGGCGCTATGACGAACAGGGCGATCCATAAGTAATAAGGGATGAGGAAATACGACCGGCCCTTACTCTTCATGGCTCTCCACCTCGCCGTAAGCTTCCAGACGTCTGTCGAATTCTTCCTCCGTTTCCCCGAAACGCATAACATGAATCGCTTCCGGATCGAAATACAGCCCGATCTCGCTGCCGACCTCCGCCTTGCGCGTGGAATGGACCAGCCATTCGTGGCCGGACCCGTCGTAGCAGCTGATCTCGTAATGCACGCCGCGGAACAGCTGGGAATCCACGCGGACGCGCAGTTTGCCTTGTTCAACGGCAGCAATCTCCAGGTCCTCCGGACGGATCACGATCTCCACCGCTTCATTCGGCTTCAGCCCCGCATCCACACATTCAAAGCGGTGGCCGTTAAATTCAACGATATAATCCTCAATCATCACACCGGGCACAATGTTCGACTCGCCGATGAAATCAGCCACGAAGCGGTTGATCGGCTCATCATAAATATCGTTAGGCGTTCCGCTCTGCTCAATGCGTCCGCCGTTCATGACAAAAATCCAGTCGGACATAGCCAGCGCTTCCTCCTGGTCATGGGTAACGAAGATAAAGGTGATGCCCAGCCGCTGCTGCATTTCCCGCAGAATGTACTGCATTTCCGTGCGCAGCTTCAGATCAAGTGCCGAAAGAGGCTCATCGAGCAGCAGCACCTGCGGTTCATTGACGATGGCCCGGGCAATCGCTACACGCTGCCTCTGTCCGCCGGACATTTCATTAATGGCCCGCTGATCGTAGCCTACAAGGTTGACGAAACGCAGCGCTTCCTGCACTTTTTGCGTGATGACCTCTTTCTTAAGCTTCTTGATCCGCAGTCCAAAGGCCACATTCTCAAATACGTTCAGGTGCGGAAACAAGGCATAGTCCTGAAATACCGTATTGACCTGCCGTTCGTTGGCGGGAATGTGGTTGATGATTTTGCCGTTCAAATAAATGGAACCTTCCGTTGGTTCAGCGAACCCGGCGATCAGACGCAGGATTGTCGTCTTTCCGCAGCCCGAGGGTCCCAGCAGTGTATAGAATTTGCCGCGTTCGATCTCGAAGCTGACTCCTTTTAACACGGCTTCTTCATCGTCGTATTGTTTGGTAACCTGGTCAAAAGAAATAATAGTGCCTTCCAGGGTAGTTATGGCTAACGACCTCCCTTACCTTATGTAGTACAACCTATTTTACCCGCTTCTCGCAGGGAACAATCTAAAGTGGCATGCTCAGCGCTGATAAGCGACAATTCCCCCCTTCCTTCGACACACTTCAATATATATAGCATATAGGATTAATGCAATATATGCGATAGCTTACAATGTTAAAATGCAGCGCAGAAACTTAACAAGTTCGTAAAAACTGTACCCGTTATTGTTGTTTTTGAGTGCTATAATGAAAATTGCTGAAAACCTAAAAATGTTCTCTTATTGATGTGAAAGAAGATGACTAACATGAACGAGGGGTTACAGGACCGCCTTGAAAAATTCGGATTATCTCTATATATGATACGCGTTACGATTGCTGCTTCACTCTCCTGGCTTGCGGTTCACAGCCTGCACGGCGACAGTTATTTATACTTTGCACCGCTTGCCGCAATTCTTATCACCCAAGGAAGCGTCAAGGCTTCACTGGAAAAAGGGATTTACCGTCTGATGGGTGTTGTGCTCGGTGGAATTGTCAGCCTGCTCGTGGGCCATTTCTTCGACGTGGGGGCACTGTCTATTCTGCTGATGCTGCTGATCGGCATTGGTGTGGCCACCGCCTGCCGGATTAACATTCAAGCCGTTTCCCAGGTTGGTGTGACCTCTGTACTGGCATTGACCTTTTATCAGGACCCTTATATCGTGTGGAGAGTCGCGGAGACCTTAATCGGCGTGCTGATTGCCTTAATAATAAATATGATTATCGTCCCCCCCGGGGGATTCGTCAAGGTTAAACGCTTGGCACTGGAAGGGACCCTGCTGCTGGCCGATGCCTTGACCGGACTCGCCGCAGAGAGCAGCAGCTCCAAGCAGGCTCCGGAGAGGCTGGTGCGTTCCGGACAACTGCTGGCGAAGAGCGACAAGCAGCAGAAAGAGCTGCACTATACGTTATCCCATTATCAATGCCGCAGCGGATTGCGGTCATTGACACAGGCAACCTCGCATCTGCAAAAGGTTCACCGCTACGTCAAGGAGATCGCCGAGGAGATTTCCTTCCTTCCTGCACATTATGCCGCAGCTGACTGGATGACAGAGGTCGTAACGGCAACCGCAGACTGCATCGCCTTGTATGGAACCAAGACTTTGTCCGATGCCGAATGCACCCGTTCGCTCCCCGAAGCGCTGCGCCGTGCCCGGGATCTGCAGTTCGCCTGGTTCTCCGAGCTGCAGGGTCAATGCTCGCTGACAGCAGTCCGCGATCTCGGAGCCGTCTTCTCCCACCTTAACCGGGTGCTGGAGGAAATTGAACGGGCCGATTATGCAGCCACAGTTATACCGGCACCAGCCTCCGTCCGGTCCGGAAGCGCGCGCGCCGTACATCTTGTTAAAAGAGGGCTCTCCCACAAGCTATAAGCTTGGGAGCGTCCTTTTTTTTGCAGAAACGACCCTGTCCTTTGAGAAAAAGGCGGGGTCGTTTTTGCTTGTAATATCGCTTGGACTCAAAGCTGTCCCTTTTAAAGGGATACCAGAGAGATTTATTATTAATAAGTTGAAAAATTAATACTAAAGTACTAGAATTAAGCTTGTTTGTAGATTTATTTTGGCAACCAATCCAGTATTGAACATTCCCTGTCGATTTGAGTCGATTAAATGACCTCATGCTGAATGTATATCATTGATCTATTTTTTAAAGGCAAACTTCCCGAAAGGGCAGGACGCAAAGCGATGGGCCTAAGAATGTGAGACTATCCATTCATGGTCGCCAGGCTGCCAATTGAGATGTGACTTGGGTACCGGTAGGTGAAGACAATCTATCATAGTCCATGATGCTCTTTTCTGTACAGATGCCATTGATTATACGAAGAAGCGAGGTTAGAGTAATGCCACAGCATATCATCGAGAAATTCAGGCATGTATTTCATACCACAACGCCAATCGGGAACCCCGATCTTCCGGCTCTGCCCTCTGTGCAGGCTAAGCCGCTCCGTGGGGGAGATGAGGATAAGAACGGACGTATTATCGTACAGAACAACCAAATATTCATCACTCCTCCTCTGCCCGGCGGCAAACCCGCTGTCATTTCCTCCGTTCACCCTGTGGTGTTGAATATTAACCGGAAGACGGTGACAGATCCTACGGAAGTAACTCCCACAGACCGTATCACCTGGGAGATTTGCGAGAAGCCTCAGTATCAGATTACCGTATCCGAAGATAAACTGAAGGTTTACTTCACGCTCTACCGTGCAGAAAAGTACGCCTGGAAGCTCGCCAGCTCCCCGGCTGCAGCAGATGTCACGGTCCGGGCGGAACCAAATTGCGGCCTGCTGCTGTCCACCCTTACGGTGGACCAGATTATCGCCGGCTTCAAGAAAAGCTCCATTATGCGCGATCTCAATATCCCGGCTCTTTATGCAGAGCTGAACAACCCTACCTATCTCCCGGTCTGCATCGCAGAGGGTAAGGCCCCTATTTCCGGCAAGAATGCCCGGCTGGAGCTGTTATTTGCTGAGGACAGGGAATATGAATTCATTCGGACTGCCGATCCTGCAGATTTCCTGAACCATCCAAGGGTTCCTTTTGTCCAGGAGGGAGAGGTCATTGCCCGTAAGCTGCCTGCGGAAGAGGGAGTGCCCGGCATCGACGTGTATGGCGGAATTATTCCCTCCCCGCCGCCGCAAGACATTCAGCTGGTCACTAAAGAATGTATAACCCTGCTGGCGGACGGCGGAATCGCCTCCCTATGCCAGGGAAGGCCCCGCTTAACGGGATGCGGTCTGAACCGCAAGGTTTTTGATTTTCCCCAGACATATCTTGTTCCCGGGGACACGGACCCCGAAGCCGCCAAAATGATGTTCCCGGGTGATGTGGTCGCCACCAATGATATCGGAAACCAGACCATCCTTGAGGCGTTGGGAAATGTATACATATACGGCGACGTTACACATGCGACAATCACTGCTACAGGCAGCATTTTTGTCCAGGGCAAGGTTGTCGGCAGCCAATTGTACTCCGGTCATTATGGAGCGAGACATAACCGCCTCTGCATGTACTCCGCTCTCTTGATGGAGGAAATGACCAGTCTGAGAAAAGCGTCACAGCAGTTGGCGAATAACGTCCAATCACGCCAGCAAACCGTAAAATACGGTCTGGTGGTTATGCTGCTGCTGGAAAGCAAATTTGACCATCTCCCCGGCCTGATCAGTGATCTTCAGGATGTTATTGCCGGGATGAATCCCGATTATCCTATCGACACCGGGCAATTAAGACATATGCTGGAGGTATTCCTGCACCCGGGGCAGTTCACCGATTTCTTCACGGATGCTGTTCTTAGCACCTTTCTGAGGCTGTTGCAGGATTTGCATGACGCCATATCCGGGATGCAGGAGGAGAATACACGGATCGACATTGCCTCGTCACAGCATAGCATTATTAAATCCGGCGGAGATCTCCATGTTCATAAGGAGGGGATTCTGCACAGCCAGCTGTTCTCTTCCGGCAATGTCCGTTTCGTAATGAACGAAGCGGAGTGCACGGACTCCACAGTCGAGGCGGCAGGCTCCATCAGCGCACAGACTGTAGGGAAGCAGTCCTCCGAGAAATCGGTGCTTACCGCCGGCAATAATATTACAGTCCGCAAAATCTGCAACAGCGAAGTGACGATTGGAGAATATACCGCCAAGATTGACGGGACAGATGAAGATCTTGTCTTCACTGCCCAAAGCCTGCGGTTAAGAAATCAGGCGCATTAGCCTTCCTCTGCCCCAAAATATCTGATCTATATAGATTGAACTTATAATTCTTCTATTTTGGGATTGGCCGTCAAGATTCATACTGAGGTCTGTCCAGCTCGAACGTCCGGCCAATTGCTGCATAAGACGCGCCGGCCAGACGGCTGACCGGCTTCAGCTTGCCGATATCAATTCGGCCGTTATGAATCAGCTCATCCTCTACATGAAAACCTAGCACTTCGCCGATAACCATATCGCAATGCCCGAGCTCCACAAGCTGCACCAGCCGGCATTCCATCGCAATTTTGCATTCCTGTACGCGCGGGACCTTGACGGCTTGTCCGGGTACCGCCGTCAGCCCGGCCAGCTCAAGTTCGCTGATTCCGCCGGGTGCATTGATTGAGGTATGGTTGACTGCAGCAATATTATCCTCATCGACGATATGGACCACAAATTCCTTATTCGCGGCTATATTGCGCGGCGTATGCTTCATTTCTCCGCCTGCTTTGCGGACACAGGAGAACATGACCATAGGCGGATCATCATTTACAATATTGAAAAAGCTGAACGGGGCGGCATTCACGATCCCCGCCTCATCCACCGAGGTTACAAAGGCAATCGGTCTGGGCACAATGCTGCCGATCAGCAGCTTATAATTATCATGCGCTGTTTGTCTATCCGTCTGAATATACATGATTATCCCCCTGTCTTAACTTGTCAGCCGCCGTGCGGCCCGGCCTATCTTAACATTCACCAGAATAATACTGCATACGATCAGCAGCATACCCACTACCAGATTCAGCGTAATCTGCTCATTTAATAATACTACACTTGACCCGATCGAGATCAGCGGAATCAGGAAGGTGAATGAACCGACCTTGCTGGCCTCTCCTTCATTGATCAGCTTGAAATAAACCATCCACCCCAGCGCAATGACGAACACCGAAATGAACAATGTGTTCACGATAAAGGCGCTGTTCCATGTAATATCGGACCAGTTCTCCACAGCCGAACCGGCAGCCAGCAAAATGACGCCCCCGATCATGATCTGCATTGCTGTCATCCACAGCATATCTACCCGTACCGCATTTCGTTTCGTATACACCGTCGCCAAGGCCCAGCTTAGCGCGCTGGCCAAGGCAAGCCCTACACCCAGGGCGGAGATACTTCCGGTAAATCCGCCAATGCTGAGCGCAGCTACCCCGAGAAAACCAAGCAGCAAGCCGAACATCTTCATTCCGTACATACGCTCACCCAGCCAGATCCAGGCAAAGATACCGAGCAGCACAGGCTGTAGAAAGACGATGGCCGAGAATAGCCCTGAGGGCATATACTGCAGGCCGATCGTCTGGAACCCGTAATAGAAAACGATGCTGAGAAAGGCCGAAGTCAGATAGACCGGCCATAGCTTGCTGAAATGAAGGGCCTTCCTTTTAGGAAGCGCAGCAACAATGAGGATCACCCCGGCAATAACCGTACGGATTCCGGCAAACAACAAGGGCGGAGCGTAGGCTAGAGCAATCTTGGACAGCGGCCAATTGATTCCCCAGACAATAACCAGAAATATAAGCAAAGCAATGTTTTTCTTCCGCTGCTGCATCTCATCACCCCTTGTTCTATTTTCATTCCAAATGATACAATAAGCACAGTCATAATTGAAATGAATTATATTCATGAGGGGCATACCAAATCCGATATGAACAACAATCAAATTCGCCTATTCGTCAAAATTGCTGAGAGCGGCAGCTTCACCAAAGCCGGGCTGGCACTGAACATGACCCAGCCTGCAGTCAGCCGGGCCATCTCCGCGCTAGAGTCTGAGCTTGCAGTGAAGCTGCTGCTGCGCGACCGGCGCAGCGGGCTGATGCTCACTGATATCGGTAAGCGTGTTCTGATTATTTTTCGGGAAATTCTAAATGGGTTTGACAAGGTTGAGCAGGAAATCTCCGCTGAAAAGGGTCTGGAGAAGGGGCTCATCCGCATTGGGGCCTTTCCGGTGGCGTCTGCTTATTTTGTCCCCAAAATCATCCGTTCCATTACCGAGAAATATCCCGACATCGAGATTGTTCTCTATGAAGGTTCGGTTGCCGAGGTTAAGGAATGGCTGGAGACCAGGTTTATTGATGTCGGCTTCATTATTCCGCCGCAAGAAGAGTTTGCCACAATTCCGCTCTACCGGGAGAAACTGTACGCAGTGCTTCCTGGCGGCCATCCGCTCCGTGAGAAGCATGTCATCTGTGTCAAGGATCTGGAAGACGAGCCGATGCTGATCTGCCGGGCAGGTTATGAGCCTCCTGTCGTTGATTTGTTCCTTCGGGGAGGCAGCAAGCTGAATGTGAAATACGAAGTGAACAGCTACATGACCGCACTCAATATGGTTAAGGAGGGGCTGGCTGTTGGTGTCATGTCCCAGCTGTCCCTGCTGTCTCCGCCGCCGAATGTGATCATAAAGGAGCTGGCCCCCGATGCTTACCGGGATATCCATCTCGCCGTCCATACACTGGAGGAGACCTCGATTGCCGTCCGCTTATTTATGGACACTGCACTGCAGCTGTTCTCCGGGGCAGAACTGTCTGTGCTTTGACGAAATACACCACTATGCTGAACAAAAGGAGTGAACCACTTGAAATCTCACCGTTTGGGTAACAGCGGGCTGCAGGTCTCCGCACTGGGTCTGGGGACCAATTCCTTTGGCAAAAGAGCCGATCAGGAGACCTCCATAGATATCGTCCATGCCGCGCTCGATCAAGGCATTAACTTTATCGATACCGCCAATATTTATGCCGGCACCGAATCGGAGCGGATCATCGGACTGGCGCTGGAGGGCAGACGTCAAAGTGCAGTTCTCGCTACGAAAGCAGGTCTTCCGAAACACGAAGGTCCTAACGGCAGCGGCTCTTCCCGCCATCACCTGATGCTGGAGCTGGAAGGCAGCCTGCGCCGCCTGAAGACCGATTATGTAGACTTATATCAGATCCATACCTTTGATCCCTATACACCGCTGGAGGAAACGCTGCGGACCCTTGATGATATGGTATCCACGGGCAAAGTCCGCTATATCGGGGCTTCCAATTATGCGGCCTGGGAGTTAATGAAGGCGCTGGGCATCAGCGAAGCGCGGAAGCTGGTCAAGTATAGCTCGATTCAGTGCAGCTACTCCCTGGCTGACCGGACACCGGAGGCCGAGCTGGTTCCGCTCTGCCTGGATCAAGGACTTGGGATTATCCCCTACTTCCCGCTTGCCGGAGGTATTCTTACCGGCAAATATGCTAGTGAAGGCGCACCGCCGGAAGGCTCCAGAGCCGAAACCGATCCGAACTTCGGCCGCTTCCTTACCCCCGGCCGGATTGAGCTGGGGAACCGGGTCGGCCGGATTGCCGAAGAAACCGGCGCCTCTATGGCTGCGCTGTCCCTGGCCTGGCTGATGAACAAACCGGCTGTATCCACGGTGATTGTCGGAGCCACCCGCGTGGAGCAGGTGCAGCAGAATCTGCAAAGCGTTGCCCTCCAGCCGGATGCTGAGCTCATGGACAAGCTGGATCAGGCCAGCGGCACCTTCCGCAGCGGCGAGCCGTTCGCGGTGTACCGGCTGCCATAGCAGTTATCCGTAAATAAACAGAATAGGGGTACTTCTCATAGCAATGAGAAGTACCCCTATTTTCATATGGCACAAATGGCCATTCAGTTACACAGCTGCAATAAATTTCTCCATATCTTCTTGTACGGTTGTAATGCCGCTGATACCGAAGGTATCGACCAGCACCTTGGCTACATTCGGCGACAGGAAGGCCGGAAGTGTAGGTCCGAGGTGAATATCCTTCACACCCAGATACAGCAGTGCCAAGAGTACAATTACTGCCTTCTGCTCATACCAGGCAATATTGTAGGAGATAGGCAGATCGTTAATATCCTCAAGTCCGAATACTTCCTTGAGCTTCAGGGCAATCACGACAAGCGAGTAGGAATCATTGCATTGGCCGGCATCCAGTACACGCGGAATCCCGCCGATGTCGCCAAGCGCAAGCTTATTATATTTGTACTTCGCACAGCCTGCCGTAAGAATCACGGTATCTCCCGGCAGTTCGGCAGCGAAATCGGTATAATAATTGCGGCTCTTCATCCGGCCGTCACAGCCGGCCATTACGAAGAACTGCTTGATGGCGCCGGTCTGAACAGCCTCAACCACCTGATCGGCTACGTTCATTACAGCCGCGTGGGCAAATCCGCCGACAATCTCGCCGGTTTCGATCTCTTCCGGAACCGCACAGCCTTTGGCCTGTTCAATGATAGCGGAGAAGTCCTTCGCTCCATTGGCATCCGCCGAAATATGCTGCACTCCCGGGAAACCGGTATTACCCGTAGTATACAAACGGCCGATATAACTCTCCTTCGGCGGCACAATGCAGTTCGTCGTCATGAGAATCGGTCCGTTGAAGCTTTCAAACTCCTCCGCCTGTTTCCACCAGGCATTGCCGTAGTTGCCCACGAAATGGCTGTATTTCTTAAAAGCAGGATAATAATGTGCCGGCAGCATCTCGCTGTGTGTATACACATCCACTCCGGTACCATCGGTCTGCTTCAGCAGCGCTTCCATATCCTTCAAGTCATGCCCGCTGATCAGAATCCCCGGATTCCGGCCTACACCGATATTCACCTTGGTGATTTCCGGGTTGCCATAAGTCGTGGTATTGGCCCGGTCAAGCAATGCCATCACATCGACACCCAGCTTGCCGCACTCCATCACAAGTCCAGTCAGTTCATCCGCCGTGAGTGTATCATCCAGAGTCGCCACCAGACCTTTTTCCATAAAAGCATGTGCGCCTTCTTCGTAATAGCCCAGCACTGCGGCATGCTCCATATACGCCGCCATTCCCTTCAGCCCGTAGGTCAGCAGTTCACGCAGGGAACGGATATCCTCATTCTCTGTGGACAGAACTCCTACCGTCTCCGCCTTCGCCTGCAGGGCCTCATCGGTGTCTGCCGTCCAAAGAGCCGCGTCATGCCCGGCATAAGGAACCTCTACTCCGGCTGCCTGCAATTTACTGCTCCACTGGGAGCGAAGGATCAACCCTTCTTTGATTCTGGCAATGAAAGCTTCAGGCATGAAATTAGCATTGGTAATTGTAGCGAACATACCCTCTATAATAAATTTCTCCGTGGTAGAGTCGGTCATTCCAAGCTCCCGGCCCCGGCGTGCAAAGATGGAAATACCCTTTAGCGTGTAGATCAGCAGATCCTGAAGATTTGCCACATCGCTAGTTTTCCCGCAGACTCCCTGAATCGTACAGCCCGATCCCTTAGCCGCTTCCTGACATTGAAAACAAAACATATTGCTCATTGCACGTTCACTCCTTTAATAGGTATAGGCTACCAATACAGGACTCCGTTCGCCCCGCCTTTACAGTTAAGGCTAATTGTAGTAGACTTTCGCCATACAATCGGTAACGGATGTTACCAGATGCTATAAATTTGGAGGAAATGCTATGAAACCGGAGCCCGCTGTACTGCAATCCTGCCTGCTGTTCCGCGGGAAATCCGTGAAGGAAATCGAAGCGGTGCTGCAAAAAATAACATATACCGTAAACAGCTTTCATAAGAATTCACTGATCTTGGCGGAAGGCGATACTGCGGACAAACTCGGCATTGTGCTGGAAGGACGGATTGAGGTTCAGAAAACCCATCCTACCGGCAGCAGTGTAACCATTGCCCATCTAAATCAGGGACAGACCATTGGCGAAGCGGTGTTGTTCCGCAGAGAAAATATAGTTCCGGCTACTGTTACAGCCACAGGCCCCTGCTCCGTCATGTTTATCGGCAAGCAGGAGCTGCTCCGGTTGTTCACCACAGACACGGACATGCTCACACGTTTCATTGAGAATCTGTCGGAGCGCCTGGTGCTGGTCAACCGGAAGATCGAAATATTATCAGCCGGCCCTCTGCGGCGGCGGGTGATCAGCTTTTTGCTGGAGCAAGCCGCTCAGCAAACCTCCGAGGTCATCCGGCTGCCCTTCAGCAGAAAAGAATGGGCGGAGCATTTGAACACGGCCCGCCCGTCACTATCCCGTGAAATGGGCTATCTGCGCGATATCGGCTGGATTCATTTCAAAGGCAGCAGCATTACGCTGCTGAATATGATGGCTATGAACGACTACATCCGCACCGTCCCTTCGGCTCCCGGCCAGGATAAGTAATTCCTGCCGGAAGCTATTCTCGGGGATACACGAACACATCTATATCTACACATCATATATTGGAGGCTTTACTTATGTCAGAGTTAACAGCCCAAAGCGTTGAACAGATGCTGGCCGGGCACAGTGAGTGGTTTCACAGCGGGGCTACGAAGGAGCACGCCTTCCGGCTTCGCCAGCTGCAGAAGCTGAAAGATGCCATCCGCCGCAATGAGGCGAAAATTATCGCGGCCCTGCATCAGGATCTGCGCAAGAGCGAATTTGAAGCCTATGCGACGGAAATCGGCTTCACGCTGGACAGCATTGGATATATGATGAAGCATCTGAAGCGTTGGATGAAGCCGGTCAAGGTCAAATCCCCGCTGCATATATTTCCGGCCAAAAGCCGGATCCTCAGCGAGCCCTACGGAACCGTGCTCATTATCGGCCCCTTCAATTATCCGTTTCAGCTGCTGATCGAGCCGCTCATCGGGGCCATTGCCGCCGGTAACTGTGCTGTACTGAAGCCCTCGGAGAGCACCCCGGCCATTACCGCCGTGATAGAGGATATGATCAGGGAAACCTTCGAACCGTCCTATATCCGAGTAATTCAAGGCGAGAAAGAAGCCACCAATCTGCTGATCCATGCCAAATTTGATTATATTTTCTTCACCGGAAGTGTCCCTGTCGGCAAAATAGTCATGGAAGCCGCGGCCAAAAATCTGGTGCCGGTAACACTGGAACTGGGCGGTAAAAGTCCGGTCATTGTCGATAAGAGCGCCAATCTGGAGATAGCAGCCAAACGGATTGTCTGGGGTAAGCTCATCAATGTGGGCCAGACCTGTATTGCCCCGGATTATCTGCTCGTCCACAGCGATGTGGCATCCCAGCTGATCTCCTTAATGAAACGTTATATTCAGGAGTTCTACGGCCAGGATGCGCAGCAGAACCCGGATTACGGGCGGATTGTGAATGACCGCCAGCTGCGCAGAATTTCCGGAATGATTCAGCGGGACCAATCAAAGGTCATTATGGGCGGCACCGTTGTGCCGGAGGATCTGTACATAGAACCTACACTGCTCTATCCTGCGGATTGGAAGGATGCGGCTATGGAGGACGAGATTTTTGGGCCTGTACTTCCCATTATGGAATATACCCGGCTGGACGAAGCCATCCGCAGCATTAATGAGCGTCCTAAGCCGCTCGCGCTCTATCTGTTCACCGAAGACAAACAGGCTGAACAGGAGGTGCTGGCCAGAGTTTCATTCGGCGGAGGCTGCATCAATGATACGATTACCCATGTAGCCAGCACACATCTGCCATTTGGAGGAGTGGGAGGCTCCGGCATCGGCGGATATCACGGCAAGCATAGCTTTGATCTCTTTTCCCACAGCAAGAGCATTGTAAAAAGAGGGACAAAGCTTGACCTCGGCGTTGTCTATCCGCCATACGGCAATAAGGTCAAGCTGGCGCGGAGATTGCTGAAATAGAGTGCAGCGATTAGCAAAAGACAGCATAAAAGGATACCGCCCTGTTCGGGGACCGGTATCCTTCGCTCCATTACCCCGCTCTTCTGCCCTCCACCCAACTCGCTACCTCTTTTTCCGGTATGGGTCTGCTGATGAAGTAGCCCTGGATCTTGTCACAGCTTGTACGCTCCAGAAAAGCCAGCTGCTCCCGGGTTTCCACCCCTTCTGCGGTCACCTTCAGCCCCATATCATGACCGATGGTTACGATGGATCGGGCCAGTGACATATTGTTCGGTGTATCAATACTGTCAATAAACGACTTATCAATCTTCAGCGTAGTGATCGGCAGCTGCTTCAAATAGCTAAGCGAGGAATATCCTGTTCCGAAGTCATCCAGGGCAATGCCGATTCCCCGTTCTTTCAGTGATTCCAGCTTGGAACTGATCGACTCGAAGGATTCCATGAAGATCGACTCGGTAATCTCCAGCTCCAAATATTCCGGCGGCAATCCGGTCTCCTTCAGAATGCCCAGCACCATATCGGTGAAATCATCCAGCATCAGCTGGATCACCGAAATATTCACCGAGATATGGTAACCCTCATAACCTTCTGTATGCAGCTCTTTAATGAACCGGCAGGCCGCCCGCAGCACCCATTCACCGATCGGGACAATCAACCGGCAGTCTTCAGCGATTTTGATAAACGAAAGCGGTGATACAAAACCAAGCACCGGACTGTTCCAGCGGATCAGAGCCTCGAAGCCCCAGATTCCGCCTGAGGCGGTGTCCACCAGCGGCTGATAATGAAGCGAAAGCTCATTATTGGAAATGGCATTTCTTAAATGCTTCTCAATGATCATCCGTTCGTCAAAATGCTGCTGCATCGCCTGTCCGTATAATACATACGTCCCTTTGCCGGCTTCCTTCGCTTTATACATGGCAATATCGGCATTTTTCAAAAGCTCTTCAGCATTGATCCCATTCTCCGGATACTGGGCAATACCAATACTGGTCGAGATGTGAACAACGCTGGCATTCAGCTGGAAGGGCTCCTTGAAACCCTGCACAAGCGCTTCCGCATAGGAGATGACCTCATCCGATCCCTTGATATTCTCGAACAGAATCACAAACTCGTCGCCCCCGAAACGGAAATGCTTGCTGCGTCCGTCGTCCGACAAGCCCAGCAGCCGTTCACCGACCTTGACCAGCAGCTCGTCGCCAAAGGTGTGGCCCATTGTATCATTAATATATTTGAAATTATCAATATCCAAAAAGAACAAGGCTGCATGCCCTCCAGCGTGTTCCTTGATAAACTTCTGCAGCTCCTCGGAAAGGGACAGCCGGTTCGGCAGACCGCTTAAGACATCGTTATAGGCCAGCAGCCGGTATTTCTCTTCGCTGGTCTGCAGCAGTGCCTGATTATCGACCAATTTGTTATATTGCTCCAGCAGCTCATCCTGCAGTGCCGTAAGCTCTTCGTAGGTCGACTCCAGTTCCTGATAGCTCATTTGGAGCTTGCTCTCATAGTCTTTGCGGTCTGTAACATCAACCATAGAGCCGGAAAAACGGACAAAACCGCCGTCCGCATTGCGCAGCACCTTGCCCCGGGCCTGAAACCATTTATATTCACCTGATTTGCTCCGCATCCGGTATTCGCAGTAATAGTAGGAACTTTTGCCTTGCAGGTGCTCAGTGCGCAGGCGGTTCTCATGTTCTGCGTCCTCTGGATGGATAAGAGTTCTCCAACCTCCATGGCTCTCGTCCACTTCATCCCGCTCATAGCCGAGCAGCTCATACCAGCTGTCCGAGAAGTAGTAGATCATCGTGGTCATGTCCACATCCCAGATTACCGCATCCGCACCATAGGCAGCCAAACTGAAGCGTTCATTGCTTTTTTCCAGGTTGCTTCGGATTCGCTTGACCAATTGCACGTAGAATAGGAGGATGAGAATAAAGGCCAGCAGAACGGCGAATGCCGCGACAATGCTCAGTACAAGCTTTTTATAGGATTGATAGAAGGAGAAGGGCTTGTTGATGACCTCGCTGCCTTCCGGCAGCTGCTTCAGGGAAACGTTGAAACGCTGCAATTCCTTATAGTCAAAAACCTTTCGCACGGCGCTGTCCGAGACAATAGGGATTTCTCCCGCATTTTCTCCTTCCAGAATCCGCAGAGCCAGGCTGGCTGCAGTTTGCCCCTGAATTTTGCCGCTAATCAGATTTCCGCCGAAAGCCCCGTGATTCAGGCTAAAATCATAAATATGATATATCGGCACACTGCTGCTCTCGCTAAGCTCGCTTGAGAACCGGTCAAATTCAGTAATTCTTCCCGTTGTATCACTATAGTATGTAGTCATAAGAACCATGCTGTCTGATGAAGAAAGGGTGGATACTTGATTGATGATTTGTTCATTGGAGAGGCTGTTCATCGGGATGACCTGGAGTCCCCGCTCCAGAGACAGAATCTGGTCACTGACCATTTTACCCGTGGAGAGCCCGCTTTCGGAATTGTCGAATACGATGTACACCTTACGGATCGATGGATTGATCTTCAGCGCCATTCGTATCGTTTCTGTAGAATCGATCTCTTCGATGACTCCGGTGATGTTGCGCTTGTCCGCTATACTGTCTACACCCAGCTGATTAATGCCGCTGAATACGATGGGTGCATCGTTCAGGATTTCCTTGCGGTACTGAATAGCGAAGTTCAAGGCAGCATCATCCGTAACGATAATCGCATCGATATGAAGAGCTTGATATTTGAACTTGATCATCTGGTAGAAGTGCTCGAGGTTGTCATTGCTGGGGAATCGTTTCCAGTCCATATACTCCGTGTAGATAACCGGCGGATCGGCTGCTCCTTTAAGCTGCTCTTCAATGCCTGCACCCTGTTCATCTGTCCAGGCAAAGCCCTTCTGATAGGAATGCAGGACAAGCACCTTCTGAGGGCGCCGTTCTTCGCTACTGGCGGACACCGGCTGATACAGTGCCGTGCTGAGCATAATAAATAAAAGCAAAAACAAGCCATACCGTAACCTGCGCTGAATTTTCCCCTTGCCCATTAGCACACTCCCATTCATCTATCCCAAACATCCCAAAATCAGAAACGGGGAAATTCGACAATTTCTATTAAAAGCGTATGGATCCATTATGATTGGGCTTTGCTATTTATCTATAAGACTAATAGAGTAATATCAGTTGAACTAAAGAACTACCCAGAGGCAAAAGCAGCGGAGGGGAAGTTTGGAACTGTAGGAGCGATAGCGACCGCCTTTGTCTACGGATTTCAACCGCAAATAGCGGTATAAATCAAGAAATCTGTAGACAACAGCGGCCGGAAGTCCAAACATTCACCGCAGTTGCGTTCTATGCCGGATCGGTAAGTCTAAAGTTCAACTCATATAGTAAATAAAATTAATTACAATTTATGACGTTTTTCTTCTTATTATATGGGGAAAGTCTAATTTTTGAAACATAAATAGAAGGTTCATCCCTTCATGGACAGTCCCTTGCATCCAAGTTAGAATGAGTGTGCAAAGACCCGCCAAGACAGGAGGTTCCACATGCCTACAATTAAAGACGTTGCGCTGAAGGCAGGCGTTTCGGTGACAACCGTCTCCCGGGTGCTGAACAACAGGGGGTACTTAAGCGAGGATCTGAAGAAAAAGGTCTACAGCGCGATGGATGACCTCAATTACCGGCCAAACGAACTCGCCCGCTCGCTCAGCCGCTCCAAATCAAATATTATCGGGCTGATTATCCCCCATGTCTCTCATCCGTTCTTCGGGGAATTGACCAGCCATATCGAGGAGCATGCCTACCGGAACGGCTATAAGCTGCTGCTCTGCAACTCGCAACAGGACAAACATAAAGAACTCGAATATATCGATATGCTTCGCGCAAGCCGGGTCGACGGCATTATTATGGGCAGTCACACCCTGGAAGTTGAGGCCTACCGGCAAATGAATCTGCCGCTCGTCACCTTTGACCGCAGAATATCGCCGGAAATTCCTTATGTCTGCTCCGATAACTATCGGGGCGGGGTGCTGGCTACTACCTTATTGATTAATAAAGGCTGCCGCAGGCTCGCCCATATCGGTGGGCATCCCGAGCTGAACATCCTGTCTGTGCTAAGATCCGAAGCCTTTGCGGATACCGCCCGGCAGCATAACCTCCCGCATACCTTGCTGCATACGGATAATAACAGCTTTGATGTCGGAGCTTATGAGCGGCTGCTTGCGCAGCTGTTCAACGAACAGCCCGATGTGGACGGCATCTTTGCAGGCAGCGATTTGATTGCAGCTTATGCGCTTAAGGCTTGCCGGGAGCGGGGATTGCAGGTGCCTGAGGATGTGCGGATTGTAGGATATGACGGCATTGCCCTGCGCAGCCTGCTGGCTCTGCCGCTCAGCACCATCCGCCAGCCCATTGAAGATATGGGCAAACTTGCTGTTGATTTGATCATTCAGCAGGTCCACGGCGGTGCCGTCCACGCAGAATACATATTGCCGGTTGAGCTGGAGGAAGGCGCTACAACTTGAGTATGCGTAAAATCCAAAGCATGAATTTTTAGTTGTACAAATTGCAACTACCCCGAGGAAAATCTTCCCCGATCAGGATGCAATGTCATTTACTGCACCTGCCAAACGCTAACCCCCGCTCTGCTGTAAGCAAGCAGAACGGGGGTTTTCTGCGTTTGACAATTTAGATCTACAAGTGTAATATCAACCAAGAGATTAAAACTACACTTGTAGATTGAATGTTCATGAAACTGCGAGGAGTCGATTATATGAAGAGCATCCCCAAAATTTCAGAGGCTGAATGGGAGATCATGAAAGTCATCTGGGGCAACCATCCGATTACAGCTGAACAAATTGTCCAGCACCTGCCGGGGTCTATTGAATGGAGCGATCAGACGGTACGCACCTTTATCACACGGCTGCTTAAGAAGAAAGCCATTGGCTTCGAGAAATCCGGGCGAAGTTATCTTTATTATCCGCTGCTCTCCGAGCGGGAATGTGTACAAGCAGAAAGCCAGTCTTTTTTGAAGCGGGTCTTCGGGGGAGCCGCCAACCTGATGGTCACCAACTTTTTGGAAGAGGTTACGTTATCCGCCCAGGAAATTGAGCAGTTGGAACGGTTGCTCCAGGAGAAGAAAGCACAAGGAGCACACAAAGATCCAGGTACACAGGAATGAATGTGATCTACAGCCTGTTTATCGATTTCCTGGATGATACACTAGCCGCGAGCCTGGTGATTCTGGTTGTAATCGCAATTCATGCCATCCTGCAAAAGGTCATCAGCGCCAGAGTCCGTTACCTGCTGTGGCTGCTGGTCATTATCCGAATGCTGCTTCCGGTGATCCCGGACAGTCCGCTCAGCATGTTCCATGTGCTTCAGTTTGGAGAAGGAATAAAGAGCGCGCTCACGGGACAGGCCGCTGATACAGCCCCATTGCCGAATCTGCAAGCTGCTGCTCCAAGCAATCAGGGGCTGGGCTCTGATTCTGATCCGCAATCAGGCACTCCCGGAACCGGAGACAGCATTAATGCGGGACACCTACAACAGGCGGACGGGCAGGCGCCGGGTGGCCGACATTCCAGTGCGGCTGGTATCTACTCTCCCTGGCTGAAGGCCGCTGCTACAATCTGGTTCGGCGGCGCAGTCTTTCTTTTCCTGAACGGACTTGGCATCATGAGCAGGCAGCTCCGCGGGCGGAAGCGGCTGAGACGGGTTACTGATCCCCGGACAATTACGGTTCTTGAGGACGCTCTGAACCGGTTCGGAGTGAAAAGAAAGATCCCGCTCTACACCGGCTCCCGGGTCAAAAGCCCTTTCCTGAGCGGCGTGTTCCGTCCTTGGATATACGTCCCGGAACTGGCGCTTCAGGAGTTAACATCACCGCAGCTGCTGCACATTCTGGCCCATGAGCTTGCTCACTATAAACGCCGGGATACCCTGTGGAATCTGCTGGGCAGTGCGGCCGCGGCTATTCACTGGCCCAATCCTTTATCTTGGCTCGGACTGCACAAAATGAAAACCGACCGGGAGCTGGCCTGTGACGCATACGTATTGGATGTGCTGGGAGAAGAAGAAGCTGCGGCGTACGGATTAACGCTCGTTGAATTTCTCAAGCAGTTTTCAAAAGGACGGACCGACCGCGAAGTGCTTTATTTCTTCGGATCGCAGCACCGTCAGCAGATTACAAGGAGGGTCTCTATGATTCGCTCATTTAAAAAAGGCTCGTACCGGATATCAGCGGCAGCCGTGCTGCTCCTGATTCTGCTGAGCGTGGTGACACTAACGAATGCCTCCGGCGATTCAAAAACTGACAACACAGCTGTTAACGATGATTTAATCAATCTGCACAAGAATAGAAATTATAATCGTCTGGACAGAGCCGTGGAGGAAGCGGGTTTTGCCTTCCAGGCCCCGTCCGTGCTGCCCCCGGATTTCATTCTGGAGAGGGCTTACCTTGCAGTCACTCTGCCCGAAGCTGCAGCTGCTACTGCGTCGTCAGAGGATAACGAGATTGATCAAGTTACTCTCTATTATGAACGGTACGACGGGGATACCCACACCGGGCAATTTTCATTGGAGGCTTACAAGGACAGCAGCGTTGAGCAGATTTATACGGCTGTTGAACTTGAAGAATCCTCGAGTGGCGACGGCGGGCCCCCTCTTCCGGTTGACCGGAAACCCACTACCATTGGCGGTATAAACACAATCCATGTCAATGTGCATGTCAATCAGTATGTACAGAAATTATTCTATATTTGGGAGCGGGATAGGATTGTATATAAACTATATATAGGCAGTGGTACCCTATCACAACAAGAAATCGCTTCACTCATAGCCTCTATCAAATATCCGGATGAACAAATGAAACGCAGCTTCGTGAATAAAAAGTTATTTAATGTAGATGTCATCGATGTGAAGGATTTGCGGATGGCTGCCGATATTATGGACTTTGTGCCTAAGTTCCCTATGGAAGTGTCCGGCCTTGCCATGCATACGGCCACGCTCACCACAAGTAGTGAATTCAGTTATCCTCTAGACGGACAGGGAATGTCCGAAACAGTGTTTCGGACTGGATACTTCAATCCGGATGCTGAAGAAACAGAAGGTCTCAAGCGGTTCAACTTTTTGCAAATGCAGAATCAAGGCTTATATGAAACCTTCAAAGAGGAAGGACAAGTCTTTTTTTACCGGATTGACGGAGAAAAGTTTGCCGTTCCCCTTACCGTTGCTCATGTAAATGGACAAGAGGTGCTGGTTACGGAACCTTACAAAATCGACGGAGAGCTAAGCAAGCCTACCGAGCCGGATTTCCTCAGTTATTTCTGGCAGGATGAAGGCATAATCTACAAAGTGGGATTCACTGGCGTACCGGCGCTTGAGGATCAGCGGACCATTGTCTCTTCATTCATGGAAGTCCCCGCTGCAGACATTGATAAACTGGCCGCAGCAGCGGCGCAGACTCATTAAGCTCAACCCCGAATCAGTACAACACTGCAGAAACGGCTGTGCCCATAGGCTACAGCCGTTTTTGCAGTTCCATCAGAGCCCAGAACATCCATTATCGCTGCGGTTTGCTTGCGTCAACACTTACTTAAAGTGTGTAAATAATATTATTTCATGTTATAATTATGGGGTAGTTCATTTCATAGCTGTAAATACTGATATAAGATGCTTAAAGCATCATAACTGGAGGGATTAAAGTGAAGCAACTTCGGGACATTCCCATTTCCGTGCTGGATCTCGCTCCGATTAAAGAGGGCAGTACAGCAGCGGATTCATTTCATAACACACTGGATTTGGCCCGTCATGCCGAAGAGTGGGGCTATAAACGCTACTGGCTGGCGGAACATCATAATATGACTGGCATCGCCAGCTCCGCCACTTCGCTTGTCATCAGTCATGTGGCCGCTGGTACACGCAGTATCCGCGTAGGCTCCGGAGGCATCATGCTCTCCAACCATGCGCCGCTCATGATTGCGGAGCAATTCGGCACACTGGAGTCCCTGTATCCTGGACGCATAGATCTGGGGCTGGGAAGAGCTCCGGGCTCTGACCAGGCAGCCTCCAGAGCGCTGCGGCGCGGCCTGGGCAGCGACGGCAGTGAATTCCCCGAGCAGCTGAGCGAGCTCCGGGCTTACTTTGATCCAAACGGCGCAGGCTCGCGGCCGCTCGGAGTGCGCGCTGTTCCCGGCGAAGGCCTGAACATTCCGATCTGGCTGCTGGGTTCGAGCGGCTTCAGCGCCCAACTGGCGGGGCAGCTAGGCCTGCCGTTTGCCTTTGCCAGCCATTTTGCACCGGATTATCTGCTGCCTGCCCTGCAACTGTACCGCAGCAGCTTCAAGCCATCGGCTGCCCTATCCAAGCCTCATGTCATGGTCGGGCTTGGAGCTACTGCCGCTGACACCGTAGAGGAAGCCCGAAGACTTGCTACCTCTCAGCAGCAGCAATTTCTGAACATTATCCGTGGACGCACCGGCATGCTCCAGCCTCCGGTAGACAGCATGGATGGCCTATGGTCCATCCAGGAAAAAGCCATTCTGCAGAACAAGCAGAATTACTCTATAGCGGGTGATCCCTCCGCTCTGCAAGAACGGCTTCTGCAGATTGTTGAAGAGACCGATGCCGATGAGTTCATCATCGCATCGCAAATTTTCGACCATTCGGCCCAGTTGCATTCCTATGAGCTCATAGCCCAGCTTTTTAAGGAGAACTAGATCCCGACATCCGGCACATAACTAAGCAAGGCGATTATTAGGTTGGAAAGCAGCGGCTTCCCTTCCTTGTAACCGCCTTGTTTTTTTGTATACTTATCCCGGATCGTTCTTTATAAAACGCCATCATCAACAATGATATGGATAAATAATGAGTAAATCGAAGTAATTAAACGATAACTGGTTATTCCATCTTCAAATTGATTGATTTCAGCCAATGAATATGTTTTATTCCGTTTTTCTTTATTTACAATTTTGATTATACTGTATATATTCGTTATAACGAACATACATATGGCTGTAAAACTCTGACCACTGTTTTCAGGACACCATCGCCTTATTATGTAGTAGTTCTCCATAAAACTACTCTTTATGACAAAAGTTGAAGAAACATCAGGGTTAAAGTAAGGATTTGTCGAGAGTACGCTGAGGGCAGGATTACTTTCCGGTAGAAAGGAGCGTGGAAAGTGAAGAAGAGAGTTCAGGCCGGCTTTATAGGCGCCTACATTCTGATCATTCTGGCAGGTGTCATCTGGCATGCCGGGGGTGTAAGCGCAGAAGAGACGATTAAGCTCCGGGTCAATTCCCATACGACGAGCACCGAGATTATGAGCAATATGCAGCCGGGCGACGCAACGACCTCAGATTATACGGTGATCAATGAGGGTCATGAACGGTTTAATTATTTTGTTGATTTCAAATTCACCTCCGGAGACGAGGAATTGTACAATATACTGCAAATGACCCTGCAAAAAGAGGGAGTAATCCTCTATTCAGGAGTGATGAGCGAGGCAGAAGGCAGGGTAGCCATAGGTACACTTACCGGAGGTTCACAGGAAGTGCTCCAGATGGATGTGTCCTTTCCGCTGGAAGCGGGAAATGAATATCAGGGGAAGACAACAAGCGTCGACTTCATCTTCTCCGCTTCAGCCTCACCAGAACCAACAGCTGAACCTAGCGCAACACCGGCCGCTACCGCGACACCAGGTCCAACCAATGAACCTAGTCCGACAGCAAGTGCTACCGTGACACCGGGTCCAACCACTGATCCTGGCGCGACACCGGCCGCCTCCGCTTCAACGGAGCCGTCAGGTAATCCAACAAGCACACCTAGCAGCGGGCCGACAGCGTCCCCAGGCATTACTGCCACACCGGGAACATCGGCGGCTCCAACCGGATCACCAGCCGTGACAGCTTCACCGGCAACCGCTGTAGTGACTGTAACGGATGAACCTGTGCCAATGGGCGGCACAAACCATGGAACACCGGAAGGTTCGGCCACGCCGACACCGACACCGTCTCCGGCACCAAGCGACGACGTCATTATAGATGATGATGAGATTCCGCTCTCCGGACCGGAAGAGGGCGACAAATTGCCGGATACAGCAGAACCTTGGTATAACCTGATTCTGATCAGTTTGGCTGTTGCCATACTCAGTATTATCGTCCTTCGCAGATTGAATTCGAAAAAATAAGCTGAATTAGCCAAAGGTTGGAGGTGAGAGTATGAAGAAGCGTTCCGGGCTATCCATTGCCGTGAAGCTGATCTTCATACTCTCTTTGTGTGTACTGATCTATTCTGTAGTGCAAATCTTAAAAGCACCCGCTGAAGCCCGCCATGCCCTAAACGATTGGGACAAAAAGAGGGAGGAAGCTGTCAGTCTCCAGGTGCCGGAAGAAGAAACTCCGCTGCCCGCAGGGATGGTCAACCTCTCTGGAGAGAAAAACATTTCCAGAACCGATTATACCGGGGGCGAAGTTATTGGAGAGATTTATTTTCCGAGGCTGGATAAACGGGTGGCGATTCTGGAAGGAACGGAGCGCCCCCAATTGAAAAAAGGCGCAGGGCATTATGAAGGGAGCGCAGCGATTGGCGCCATCGGCAACAGCGTGCTGGCCGGCCATCGCGATACAGTGTTTCGCGGCCTTGGCAATCTGGAAGTCCATGATCTGATCGAGCTGGAGACCGCCGAAGGAAAATTCATTTATGAAGTTACCGGCAGTCTCATTGTAGACGGCGATGAACGGGGGGCGATTAAGCAGAGTGATACACCGGTGCTTACCTTGATCACCTGCTATCCTTTCTCCTACGTCGGCTCTGCGCCTGACCGTTACCTGCTCTCGGCGTCATTGCTCCGGCAGGAGCCGCTGTCCCGCGAAGCGGAATAACATATGCACGCCACAACGCTAAGGATGAGACCTTCTATAGAAAGTGATAATATAGACATACGACCGGAAGAAAAAGAGGAGCTGAACCATTTTGAAAGAAGAGCTGATCAAACGTTTTGTGTCTTATGCTGAGATGGATACCCAATCGGATGAAGACAGTGACACCTGTCCTTCCACTCCGGGGCAGATGGTGCTGGCCCGTAAGCTCGTTGACGAACTTAGCGAACTAGGACTTGCGGAGGTTACGGTGGACGAGCATGGTTATGTCATGGCTACCCTTCCCGCCAACAGCGACAAGGAAGTTCCGACGATCGGCTTCCTGGCGCATTTGGATACCGCGACAGATTTCACCGGCACTGGTGTGAAACCGCAAATTGTCGAGAATTATGACGGGAACGACATTGTGCTGAACAAGGCGCTGAATGTGGTCCTCTCCACGGAGAGTTTCCCTGAGCTGCCCGGGTATAAGGGACATACCCTGATTACGACAGACGGCACAACGCTGCTGGGAGCAGACAACAAGGCCGGAATCGCCGAGATTATGACCGCGATGGCGTATCTTCTGGAGCACCCGGAAATTAAGCATGGCAAGATTAGAGTCGCCTTCACCCCCGATGAGGAAATCGGACGCGGGCCGCATAAATTCGATGTCGCCGCCTTCGGCGCTTCCTACGCCTACACCGTTGATGGAGGGCCTCTGGGAGAACTGGAATATGAGAGCTTTAATGCTGCTGCCGCCAAAATCAGCTTCAAAGGCGTCAACGTGCATCCCGGCACCGCCAAAGGAAAAATGATCCATTCGCCCAAAATCGCCATGGCCTTCCACCTCCGGCTGCCATCCGGCGAGGCTCCTGAATTTACGGACGGCTATGAAGGGTTCTACCATTTGATCTCCATGCAGGGATCGGCGGAGCACAGCAAGCTGCATTACATTATCCGCGACTTTGACCGCACCCAGTTCGAGAACCGCAAAGCGAATATTTCTGCGATTGTAGATGAATTCAAATCCACTTATGGCGATGAGAACATTGTGCTGGAATTGAATGACCAATATTATAATATGCGTGAAAAAATCGAGCCGGTCCGCCATATCGTCGATATTGCCCATGAAGCGATGGAGAACCTCGGCATAACACCGGTCATTCGCCCGATCCGCGGCGGGACAGACGGTTCACAGCTCTCCTACATGGGACTCCCGACTCCGAATATTTTTACCGGGGGCGAAAATTTCCACGGCAAATTTGAGTACGCTTCTGTAGATGTTATGCTGAAATCCGTCCAGGTTATCGTTGAGATTGCCAGGCTGTTTGAGCAAAAGGCATAGCCGAAGGTTTCCCCTTGCGGCTGCACAACCCGCTGCAACAAAGAGGCCTGCCCGGTCAAGAGCAATTGCTCTGACCGGGCAGGCCTCTTTGCGCAGGTAGTGAAGCTCCTGCGGCTTATCCGCTTTTATTATCTGCGCAAACTGCGCAAAAATAAAACCCTCTGACCAAGCCGCAATGCGGGAGTCAGAGGGTTTTTGCTTGGTGAGAGCATCCGGCGGTAGCCGGACAGCAATCAGTATGGGACGCGGATTTTCTGGAAATCGTTCCTCCGCTGCCAGAATAGACCCCGGGCTCGCAACGGACCCAGCAGCTCTTATTTTCGACTGGAGCATCATTCCGGCAAGCTATCGGACCCCAATGCACTTATGCACGGGTATTGACCTGAAATCCGGCTGCCGCAACGGTAATAAGTGCGCTACGGTCCGTTAGTCCGTAAAATGCACTCTACAGAGAAAATAAGGTCTCCCCGGTCCGCGGCCGTGGCAACACCTCAAACTTAGCTGTAACGGCTCCTTCTGAGACGAACCAAACGGAGCGGCTGCTGCCCCAATTAATCCGCAGGCGGCAGTTTTACCTCCAACGCTCCGCTGGATCGGGTTTAGGCTTTGATCGGCATCCAGCCCGGCGTATGAATTAATGCGCCCCATAGCGGGTCCGGTATTACAAGCTCCGCCTGAGCTGAAGGATCAAGCTCTGTCTTAATGTCAGCAGCCCGCCCTTCGGCAACCTTCTGTACCCAGTCCGGATCAATCAGCAGCGGGCGGCCTAGGGCTACCAGGCTGATTCCGGTCTCCAGGCTCTTCAGCGCATCATCGGCCTTATACAGGGAGCCGACACCAATAACCGGAACATCATCTCCTGCGCGGTCCACAATTTGCTCAATCCTTGGACGGCTGTCGTCCGTGCCGCGGTGAGGCTTGGACCACAGATCCTGCTGCGAAACATGCAGATAGTCCAGCCCTTCCTCCTTCAGCGCATCAATCAGCGCAAAGGTCTCAGCCATCGTAATCCCCGGCGTTTCCGGCTCCTCGGGTGAGAAGCGGTAGCCGACCAGAAACGGCGACGAAGCATGCTCCTTCACCGCATGTTTGACCTGACGCAGCACGGCGAGCGGGAAAGTCAGCCGGTTCTCCAGGCTGCCGCCCCAGCGGTCTTCGCGTGTGTTGGAATGCGGGGAGAAAAATTGCTGCAGCAAATAGCCGTTCGCCCCATGAATCTCCACGCCGTCGAAGCCGGCCTCGATGGCCCGGCGTGTAGCCGCGCCGAAGTCGGCTATAATGCCGGTAATTTCTTCTTCGCTCAGCGCACGAGGAACAGGTCCGTGACCGCCGCGCGGCAGCTCAGCCGGAACATTGCTCGCGCTGACCGTCTGGCCATCCGGAAGCAGCTCAGGAGGACACTGGCGGCCGCCGTGGAAAATCTGCAGAACTGCCTTCGCGCCTGCACCCTTGATTGCTTCAGCCAACTCGCGCAGGCTTGGAATCAGTTCATCACGGTCTGCACCGAATTCGCCGGCAAAACCTTTACCGCCCCGCGTCACATATACACAGGCCGTAATCACCAGTCCCGCACCTTTGGAGCGGCGGGCATAATATTGCAATTCGGGACCGGATACCGTACCGTCCTCGTTGGAAGAAAAGTTGGTCATCGGTGCCATAACGACACGATTTTTTAATGAAATCCCGTTTTCGAACCGGTAGGATTCCAGCAGTGGACTATAATCTGTAGACATCTTTGATTTCCCTCCATTATATACTTAGTGCTACTGGCTCCACGCTTGCAGCTTGGACCGGCAGTCTGTAATCTATTGCTAACTAACGTTATCTATCCCCCTCAGGTATATCCTTCCAGATGACATTATTCCCGTAGTTTTTGCCCCAATCGTACATCATACGCAGTACAGGCAGCAGGCTCTGCCCGTATTCCGTCAAAGAGTATTCTACTCTCGGAGGGACCTCAGCATACACCTTTCTCAGCACAAGCTGGTCTTCCTCCAGCTCACGAAGCTGATTGGTCAGCATTTTTTGCGTAATATGAGGAATAAGCTTCTTCAGCTCACTGAAACGTTTGGTTCCTTCAAGGCCTAAGTGCCATAAGATGATCAGCTTCCATTTACCGCCGATAACGGCAAGCGTAAGCTCCTTCTCGCAGTTGATTTCCTTCAGATTGATACGGTCTTTAATATCCGTCGCCAAGGTATGCGGCCCCCTTTCGTTCTTTAACATCATACTACAAAACACCCGGGGGCCGCACATCGCCGGCAGGCGCACCGGGGCCATATTCCCTATGTACGCATACAGACCGCAGGCTCGGCCTGCGGTCTGTATGCTGCGTATGCGTTTTATTTGCTGGACAGGCTTCCCTGCAGGCTGGCTGCGCTGAAGTCCGGCTGCGCTTCAATCGTGGTGTCACCCGCTGCTTTGGCTTTTTCCAGTGCTTCGTTATAACGGGTATTCAGATCCTGAAGCTCCTTGTCCAAATCTCCGCCGTCAAAAATATATTTGTTGAAAACATCGACTTTCTTCGTTCCTTCCAGGCGTCCTTCGGTAGTCACCAGCGGAGTTGCCGGATAGATGGCATCAAATTTCGTTGGCAGGAAGTTCTCGATTCCCGGAATATCCGGAGCTTTCGCTGCAGCAGCAACGGAAGGAATAACCGAAACCCCGTATCCGCCTTCCTGATAGGCAATCTGCACCTCATCGCTGTACATCCACTCGATAAATTTCCAAGCCGCTTCCTTCTGCTCCGAATCCTTGCTCATCGCCAGGTAGCTGCCGGAGATAACCTGACTGGCACCATTTTGCTGGCCGTCCACTGTTGGAGGAAGCGCTGCGGCCCAGCGGATATCGGTCGGGAACTGGGTTTTGTATACGCTCGGCTCGACAGAATGGTTGAAGTACATCCCGATTTTACCCTGGGCGAATTGCGCACGCAGCGGGTCAATATCCAGCGATTCCGAGCCCGGCATCATGCTTCCGTCCATCGTGATCTGCCGCAGTGCTTCAAGCGCTTCCTTATACATACTGAAGTCGAACTGGCCGGTCTGGAAGTTGAAGCCCTCTGTACCTGCCGTTTTGCTGAGGGTCGTGATCGGATAAGCGATACGTTCAAAGCCGCTTGCGCTTTTGAAATTTCCGGCGAAGCCATAAGCACCGCTGGCTTTACCCGCCTCGGTAATCTTCTTGGCATCCTCCACCATTTCCGCCAGTGTGGTCGGCGGCTCGGTAATTCCGGCCTTCTCGAACAGATCGACGTTATAGATCAGGCGCCAGAACTGGCCGATATTCGGCAGGGTGTAGATTTTGCCGTCCACGGTGTTCTTCTCATTAATGAGTACCTTCTCGAACCGGCTTTTCATTTCCGGTGTAATATAACTGTCGAAGGACTCCAGGTAGCCTTTTTTCACCCAGGTTGGCACATTCCCCGTATCCACACGCAGAATATCCGGTGCTTGTTTACTGGAGAAGGCAATATCCACCGATTGGGCGTAGTTCTCGGCCATCACCTTCATTTCAATATCGACATCGGGATTGAGGCCCTCATACTCACTGATTTTCTGCTCTATAAAGTCAGAATCATGACGGTCGATGGTCCAGTAGACCAGCTTTGTTTTCTCAGCGGCTGTATTGCTGCCCTCCGCCTCCGTATTTGTATTGGACGAGGAGCACGCAGCCAGCGAACCGGCCAGCAGCAGCGAAACTCCAGTCAGCATCCACTTATTTCTTTTCATCTAAATTGCCTCCCTTTTCTTTTTGTAATCGCATTCATTTCATATAAAAATTATAGAATGTCCGCCCGATTCTAAGTGAAGGAGAAAACAACTATTCATGGGAGACGAAATCACTGTTTCTGCGCTGCGTGACCGAAGCGTATTTGGAGCGGAAGTCGGTAGGGGTCATGCCGGTATATTTTTTGAAGAGTTCAGTAAAATAGGGGCGGTCCTCATAGCCCAGCGAGACGGCGATATCCTGAACCTGCATGCCTTCCAGCACCAGTTCCTTGGCCTTCTCCATTCTGCGGCTGATAATGTATTGGGCGAGCGTCATCCCCATCTCCTTTTTGAACAGATTGGAGAAATAGCTCGGGCTGAGATGAACCTCTCTGGCACAATCAGCTACGGAAAGGTTGCGGTGCAGATTTCCATTGATATGGACGATGGCCCGCTCCACCAGCACACGCGCATCGCTGGACTGGCGGATTTGCACGTACGCACAGCCCTGGCGGCAAAATTCCCGGATCTGCCTGCGCAGCTCCTCAAAGGAGGCGGCTCCGTTCATGTCGGCCAGCTTCTTCTCCAGCGTCTTAACCTCCAAGTCTGAAGCCTTGTCGGAAAAGACACGGTGGATCGAATGAGCCAGTTCAAGACACATTGTCTTGACGATTGCCGGGCCCGGCAGGGCGGGAGCGCTCAGCCATTCATTCCAGATGTCGCCTAGCTGTTCCTCCGCTTTGGCCAGATTGGCCGAACGCAGGCAGTAGAGCAGTTCCTTCTCTTTGTCGTAAGAGTACCTGGGCAGCGCGGCATCCCCCTCCAGCGATTCCACATAACGGTATACGCTGTTCCCGCCGGTCAAAAAAGTATTCGCCAGCGCAGACAACGCCTGGGCATAGGACACGGACAACTGGCCGGCCTCCTCGATCTCCCCGCCGAGTCCGATCGACACCGTCTGGTACGTATGACGGCATACGTTCTCCCGGCATTTCTCCGCGAGCTGTTCCGCATCCAGCTCCGCCGGGGGATTCATGACGATGACGAATTGATTGACGTGCTCGCGGAAGACGAGGCCTTGCGTATAGGCAGCAACCGTCTCTTCCAGAATATTCTGCACCGCAAAACGGATCAGCTCGACCTCGGATACTGGCAGGGCGGCCGTGCGCTCTGCAAAAAAGTCTATTTCCGCCACCAGCACACAAAAGTCACGGCTGTTCATTGTAATGGCATAGAAATCCCACTGCTGGCTGAGGTGCTGCTGCCTGCTGCCATAGCGGATGAGCAGACGCATATACTCCTGGCGCAAATAAGGCATGCTCTCCCGCAGCTTCTGCTCCATCCCCCGCATCTGTTCGGCCTGGGAGCGTTCCCGCTCCAGCACCTCTTTGGCCTTCAGAACCGATTCAAGCACCTGAGGCTTGGTAAAAGGCTTGACGATCAGGTCAAAGGCCCCAAGCTTCACCGCTTCCTGGGCATATGTGAAATCGGAGTAGCCCGTCAGGAAAATCAGCTTGATGTCCGGCTGCTCCGCCTGAATGATCCGCATCATCTCCAGTCCGTCGGTAAACGGCATGCGGATGTCGGTCAACACAATATCAGGCCGGTGCTTGCGGATCTGCATTAGCCCTTCTTCTCCGTCGGCCGCTGTTGCTGCAACTACAATGCCGTGCTCCTCCCAGGGGATTCGCTGTGACAAGCCCCGGACAACGGCCGGGATATCGTCAACAATACATATTTTAATAGGTTCAGTGTGGTTCAGGATAAACTCCACCTTCCATTGGAAATGAGAGAACCGCTTCGGTTTCGATAAGTGGACGGCTGCAAAAGGATAATCCGGCCTCCTTGCTGTAATACAGCTGCAACCGGCTGCAAATATTGGATAGAGCGTACCCTCCGCTGCCGACAGGCTCCTTCAGCCGGACATTCAGCTTCTCCGCATCCATGCCCGCCCCGTTGTCGGTTACCCGGATTACAAGATTGTGCGCCTCCACTGCCACGGAGATCCGAATCCTCCCTCCGTTCCGCAGCTCCTTCAGCCCATGCAGAATGGAATTCTCCACGAGAGGCTGAATGATAATCTTCAGCACGGGAAGCTCCAGCAGCTCCGGCCCTGCGGTTATCGTATATTCGAACAATCCCTCGTAGCATTGCTGCTGTAGGTTCAGGTACTGGCGGACATGCTCCAGCTCCCTGCCCAGAGTCGTAATTTCCTGCCCGTTGTTCAGGCCCAGCCGGAACAGGGCGGACAGAGAAATCACCATCTGCTTCACATCTTCATATTCATCCATTTCGCATTTCCAGAAGATTGTATTCAGTGTGTTATATAAAAAATGGGGCTCAATCTGCGCCTGCAGCGCTTTGATCTCCGCTTTCCGCTTTTCTTTTTCCGTATCCTTGACTTCAAGAATCAGCTCGCCGATCCGGTCCAGCATCTGGTTGAATTTACGGCCCGCTTCCCCGATCTCATCCTGAAACGGACTCTGGAAACGGGCGCCCAGATCCTCCTGCTCCACCCGCGACATCGTCTTCTGCAGCTTCAGCAGCGGCCCAAGCAGCAGTGCGGACAAATATCTCGCCAGCAGCAGCGCGATCACAATACAGACAGCCATGATCATCAGCACCAGCCACTGAATGCTGCGCACAGGCTGGAGCAGCTCCTTCTTCGACTGGTAGCTGACCAGCAGCCAGTCGTCCGCATACCGTGATTCGGCATAGCTGACCAGCATCGGCCCGCCGCCGGCGGAATACTCGAAATTGCCGCTTTTTGCTTCAAGCAGCTTGTCCATAAATGCCGCCGAGCGTGACCATTCCGGCCGCTCCTTGTCTCCGAAGACGCTTGCCCCCGTCTTATTGATCAGCAGAAACTTTGCGCTGCCGAGGCTGGCACCTCCGCTGACCGTATCTTCCAGGATGTCCTCCTTTACATTGACGGTCAAAAAGACATCCGGCACGTAATTCTCCGTAAGCGGCTGCAGCAGCAGGGAAATGACCTGATGCTTTCCGGCGAACAGCTCATCCTGGTGGCTCTCCACCCAGTTCGATTCCGGATTGTCCTTGATCCGCTTATACAGCAAAGACTCCATAAATGGAGTCGCTGTTCTGCGCAGATTGCCGGCGGAATAGAAATCCCCGTCCGGCGTACTGATCAGTATAGATTCAATGGAGTTCTCCGTCAGCTCCGCCTGTGTAAAGGGGCCTTGCAGCAAGGAGAAATTGGCGAAAAACCGGTCTGTGTTATGCGCTTGTATGTCCCTTATGGTCTGCTTGTACGCTTCACTCAGCATCATCGTGGAGGAAGCCACAATAATCTGCTTCAGCTTCTGGTCCAGCACGTTGACCGACTGGTTCAGCACATTGCGGTTCAGGTCGATGGAATTGCGCTCCATAGCCCGCGAAGCAATGGAGTAGGCCCACAGGCCGGTAATAGAGATGCAAAAGACCGTCAGTGCAGTAAACGACAGCCATATTCTTTTCTTCAGCGAGGTCCGGTAAAGCCAGGCCTTCAGCATGGTTCCACATCCTTTGTTGACCGGCCGCCCGGAGAATCGCTGCGTTAGCCTCAGCCCTTTACAGAGCCGGCCGTCATCTGCATGAATGATTTGTTGGCAAAAATATAGACAATAATCATCGGCAGCATGGACAAGCATGCGCCGGCAAGCATTAACTGGGGCTGTGCCGCATCCCCGATACCGTATTTCAGCCCGGCCAAACCTACGGTCAGTGTCTGCAGGGCAGGCTGCGTCATGGTAAATACCAGCGGCAGAATATATTCATTCCATGCGCCGCGGAAGGTCCAGAGCGCAGTCACCCCCAGCGCGGGCGTCAGGAGCGGCAAGATAACACGAAAGTATACGCTATAGAAGTTGCAGCCGTCAATAAACGCCGCCTCGTCAAGTTCCTTCGGGATCGCCCGCACAAAACCGATCAACATAAAGAATGCGGTCGCATGGGCACTGATCAGAATGATGATGACGCCCCAGAGCGATTTTTGCAGATGAAGCGATACCATAAGATCAAACTGGGGACGCAGCACGACAGCACCGATGGAGATAAACAGAGTGCAGGACTGAATGACCACATACAGCCGTTTCCCGTAGAAATCAACCCTTGCTACTGCATATGCAGCCATCGTTCCTATCAATAGAGTGCCTATAGTAGTAAATGTGCTGATAAATACGCTGTTCCAGGTGAAGCGTGCGAAATTCGCTGAAGTCCAGGCCTGCGAATAGTTATCGAATTTCCATTCCTTCGGCAGCAGGGTTGTTCCTGTAGTCAGCTCCAGATTGGACTTAAGCGACCCGAAAAAGGCCAGAACAATCGGGAACACCGCAAAAGCCGCCACCAGAAGCAGGAAAATCCACAGCAGTACCTTGGACAGCAGCGCTTTGGTCTTAACCGAACGCTCAGCTTGTGCCGGAGACATTTTCGTTTCCGCATGCAATGTGCTCACTGTACATTCTCCTCTCTTTTAATAGATATCATTCAGCTTCTTGGATACATAAAAGTAAACCAGCGTGATCAGACCGACGATAACCGCAGTGGTGAACCCGACCGCGCTCCCGTAACCAAACTGCTGGATGCTTGATCCTCCACTCGATACAGGGAAAAACAGTTTATAGAGATACAGATACATGACTTCCGTCTTGCCGTACGGCCCGCCCTCGGTCAGCACCATAATGCTCTCGTAGCCTTTCAGAGAGACGGTAATGGCCAGCATGATGATCATTTGCAGCACAGGTCCCAGCATCGGAACGGTAATGCTCCACATCTTCCGCAGCGGCCCCGCGCCGTCCAGGGAAGCGGCTTCATAAAGATCCTCCGGAATATTCTGCAGCCCGGCAATAAAGAGCAGCATATAGTTGCCGACCGCACCCCAGATTGCGATAATAATCGCCGTGATTAAGGCGTGTTTGGCGCCCAGCCAGTCTATGGGAGCGGATACAATTCCGGCGCCCATGAGCAGCTGATTCACCATTCCGTTGTAAGAGTTGAAAATAACGTAGAACACAATCGCCATCACCGAAGCACTGATCACGGTAGGCATGAAATAAATCGCCCGCAGCAGCTGGCGCCCCTTCAAGGCGCGGTTGAGAATTACCGCCAGTACAAACGACAGCGGGATGGTAATCACAAGCTTGCCGCCTGCATAGATGAAGGTGTTGACCACGGACTGCCAGAAATCCTTATCACGGAACAGCCGCTCGAAATTATCCAGGCCGATGAAAAGCGGTGTGCCGAAGCCCTGATAATCGTAGAACATGTACTTTAAAGCCCAAAAGATAGGGTACACCCCAAAAATCAGTGTCAGAATCAAGCTTGGCGCTACAAAGGTCCAGGCGTTTATTTGACGTTTCGTTTCATTCATTGATTGTTCCTCCTGTCATTGGACTTGCGCTTCTGTCCTAATCATACGTCCCTCTGTGCATACACAGTTAGGGAGAAACCGACTGCGCTAAGGGGGAGAATTTCACTTTTTCATTTAAAATAAGCCCCGAGGTCAAGACCTCACTTTGCCGGGCAGTTTTCAGTCGCTTTGTCCCCTCTGCTTCCTGTTTTTATCCATCCCTGATTCAATCGCGGGACAGCTATAATTAAAGAAGAAACTATAAGTTGAACTAAAAAACTACTTGGAGGCAAAAGCAGCGGAGGGGAATTTTGGAACTGCAGGAGCGATAGCGACCGCCTTTGTCTACGGATTTCAACCGCAATAGCGGTATTCTTCAAGAAATCTGTAGACAACAGCGGCCGGAAGTCCAAACATTTACCGCAGTTGCGTTCTATGCCGGATCGGTAAATCTAAAGTTCAACTTATACAAATAACAGAACAGGATTACAACTTCACAGGGAGGTTTGATTCTACCAATGAATTCAGCATATAACGGCGCAGCCGAAGCCCGCCCCTTCGGCTGCTATGACCGGGAACAGCTGGGGGAAATCCGCAGCAGAATTGAACAGATTCCCGCAATTGCGCAGGAATACGCAAGACAGCAGCAGCTGTCCGGACATTTTGCCGCCCGTGAGGCAGCCGTGCCGCTTAGCGGCCTTGGTATATTCCGGGTGGAACCCTTCGTCTTCAAAGTTCCTGCCGGGGCCGCCTTCCTGAAGCTGGCTGTTCATGTCCGGGGACAGGGCGTTGCCCGTACCTGCGGCGTGCGCCTGACACATTCCCAGCTTGGGCTGCCGGTGGCACTGATTAACGGCAGCTTCGGGGAGGCGCTGAACGGCTGGACCCAAATGCCGGGAAGCGGCAGTACCATTGTGCTGGAGCAACTGTCCGGCATCGGCATCGGCCTGCAGCCTTCCGGGGTGACTCCGGCTGGCGGCGTGCCGGAGGACCATGTGCGGAGCGTACGAATCAGCAATACAGCGGAGGCAGAGTGGACGGTTCTACGTTATGAGGAGCTCCTGCCTGTATGCGCAGGGGATTATTATGGTATCCAGACAGAGCTCAGCCTGGAAGCCCCTCTTGTGAACGGCGGCATATGCACCGGGGTAACTTTTCTCGATTCAGCAGGAGTGCCGCTTGGACTGGAGCTGCTGTCCCCGCTTTTCAACCGGCCCACGCTGACCAACTGGGCGTATCTGCTGGAGGCTGCCGGTGCAGATGCCAACCTGTATATGGTCTCAGGTGAAGAGCTGTATGCCGGGCTGGCCAAGCGCAAGCTGCAATACATGCTTGCCGATATGCGCGTCGGCATGGATATTTTCCGACGGGACGGCTGGCATGACGACGACACCTACGGCGCTGTGCATATCGGCCGGGGACTGGCCGCCGCCTCGGTCATCTATGACCAGATTGCAGGCAGCGGAGCGCCCGCTGCCGGGGAAACGGCGGCACTGCTCGCCGATTTCCGCTATATCGCGGCGATGATGACGGATACCGCCTACTACCGGTTCGACCTTACGGCCTTCCCGGACGAGAAGGGCGGCAAGCGCAGCAACTGGAATGCCGACCGGGCAACCGGGCTCGGGGTCTATGCGCTCCTCTTCCCGCAGGAGGCCGAAAGCGGAGCATACCTGGAGCATGCCCGCTCCGTGATCGACTGGCAGCTCGCGGAAGTGGTTGATGCGGAGGGCGCATGGCCGGAAAATGTGCGCTATCACGGCGCCGTACTGCACCGTTATTTCCTTTTCTTTGCCCTGCTGAAGCGCCTGAGGGGAATTGATTATTTCCGGCATCCCAAGGTAAAGGCGATGTACCGCTTCCTGATAGGCATCGTGACAGCAGAGGACATTATTCAAGGCGGCCCTTCCGGTGCGCCCGTTCTGCTTACTCCGGCTGTCGGCGATGCCAATGTGCAGGAACAATGGTTCCGCCTGCTCGGCTACGCGGCCCGATTCTATGCAGAGGAAGATCCGCAGCTGGCAGCGGAAATGGTCTGGACCTGGAAGCACGGCGGCGCACCCGTCCAGGATACCGGCGCCTTCCCGCTGCCGCTGGTCGCGCTGCTGTATCCGCAGCCGGATCTTCCGGAGCGGCAACCTGCTCTCCGCTCCGTACATTATCCAGGCATCGGCTATGTCATCTTCCGCGGCGGAGAGCAGAACCTGCAGCATTATGCCATTTACGAGGCTTCACCACTGACCTATCACGCCCATCATGATGAAGGCCATTTCTCCATCTGGGCAGATGGGATTCCTCTGACGCTGGATGCCGGAACCGGCGGCTATTACAATGGGGACCGGCACTGGTATGTGTCCGGAGCCGCGCATAATGTCGTCCAGTTCACCGGTGAAACGGGAGACCTTCTGGACGGTCCGCTGCAAAGCGTCTGCCGGGAGGTCTGCTTCTCAGAGGAGCTGGATTATGCAAAAAGCCTCATTCCCGATGCGCGGGCCGGAGAATATGAGCGGCATTTCTTGTTCATCAAAGCGGGTTTTGACGCTTATCTGGTCTGGGACCGGATTGAGGGTGGGGCAGACAGTGTCTGGAATCTGCATACGCTGAGTACGGAGGCCGAAGTCACGGAGCAGGCCATTGACGCCATAGGCTTAGGAGGCATGCGGCTGAGCGCGCATATCGCCGAGCCTGCCCTTCCGGTCATTACGACCGGAGAGGGGGCCGTAGGCGGAGCGTACCCGCTGGCCGCGCAGCAGCATTTCCGTGTGCACGGCAACGCTGGCGAGGACTACGTGGTGCTGCTGCATCCCCGGGCAGCAGCGGCTCCCGCACTCCGGCTGGAGCCGCTGGAGTGCGAAGACGCCGGAGAAGGCGTCCGCTTGTATAAGATCACCCGCGCAGACGGCGTTTGGTGTGTCGCCGCCATCAACGGCTCCACAATGACCCGCCGCATCCGCGTTCCCGGTGGCGTTCCGCTCAGGCTGCTCGGCACAGCAGAAACGGCTTTGGCTGGAGGGGCAGAGGCTGGTTACACAGCGGCCCAAGCTGCGGAAGCCCGGCATTCGCAGGCTGGGCTGACAGTTCTCGAGGACTCGGAAGCGGACATCCTGTACCTTGAGCCTGGAACAATTCAGATTTCCGTTCCAAAAGGATTTGAACGGGTCTGACCCTATCTATTCATCTTCACGTTCAGACCGCGAGGCCCATCAATTGCACTTGATACAGCAGAAAGACCATAACTTGGCCTAAAAACTGAATCTCCTGCACTTCGTGCAACAGATTCGTAAAAAAAGGACTATTTCAACCAATACATCCGAAATCAGCTGCATGAAATACAACAGATTGAGTTTTGCCGCAGTGTAATACCTATTCTGTTGCATGAAATACAATCATCCTAAGCATCCGGCATTGCTGCCTCAATTACTGCCCTTGTCAGGCAGCAATTGTATTGCAAATTCAACTATCCTAAGGAGGAAATAGACATGAGCAATCTTGGAGTATGGGAACCGGCGGAGCCGGGCGTCAAACGCTGCATCCTGAATGCGGCAGCCAGTCTGATGATGATGGAGGTTCATTTCGAGGAGGGAGCCGAGGGCTATGAGCACAGCCATCCGCATGAGCAGATGAGTTACTGTCTGCGTGGAAGCTTTGTGTTCCGCATTGATGGCAAGGAATATGCTATAGGAGCAGGCCAGAGCATTGCCATACCGGGAAATGCCAAACATGGCGTGACTGCACTGGAGGCAGATTCCGCGCTGCTTGATGTCTTCACTCCTATCCGTGAGGATCTGCTTAAGCGCTAGGCTGCATCCATAGGATAAGCAGCAAAATACACCTAAACAAACCACGCCTGTCCGGGCAGCCGGACAGGCGTGGTTTGTTTTATTCCAAGTTGGCATGCTTGCCGAACATCTGCGTAGTGGTCTGGCCGGTCTGCTCCATCATCCGCAAAATCACAGCATCATAGAAGACGAGCAGGGTCTGTTCAAACAAGGAGGCCATAGGCTGGATGGTGGCGCGCTCTCCGCCGTTTTGTTCTTTCGGAGAGCCCGGCAACTTCACTGTATAATCAGCCAGTCTGCCGATCGTCGACTCCGGCGCAATGGTCACAGCGGCAACCGCCGCGCCAAGCGCCTTGGCTTTCTCCGCCATCGCGAGCAGACTCTTCGTTTCACCCGATCCCGAACCAAGCACCAGTACATCGCCCGCTTCGATTCCCGGCGTCACAGTCTCGCCGACTACATAGGCCTCTTTACCGGCATGCATCAGCCGCATAGCAAAGGCCCGGCCCATCAGCCCCGACCGGCCCGCCCCGGCGACAAACACCTTGCCGGAGCGCAGCAGCAGCACTGCAAATTCCTCAGCTTCTGCTGCATCAAGCTGCTCTGCCGAGTGCTGCAGCTCCTTCACTATTTCCTGTGCGTAGCTAACGGTATCCATACGAGCCCTTAGGCCTGGCTCACAAGGCGTTTCATTTCTGCCGCCGCTGCCTTCTGGTCACTTTCACCGGTGATGCCGCCGCCAACGATAACGAGGTCAGGTCCGGCTGCAATGACTTCCGGCAGTGTGCTCAGCTTAATCCCCCCGGCAATCGCAGTTTTGGCCCGCTTCACTACGCTTTTGATCGCATGGAGATCGGCGAAGGAATTTTTGCCTTCGGCCTGATGATCATAACCGGAGTGTACACACACATAATCCACACCCAGTGCGTCCACTTCAGCGGCTCTTGCCTTGATATCCTTGACGTTGATCAGGTCAACCAGAATCTCTTTATTCGTCTTCTTGGCTTCCTCAACGGCACCTCTAATCGTCGAATCATCGGAAACACCCAGCACGGTAACGATATCCGCACCCGCCTCCACGGCCTTCATCACTTCATAACCGCCTGCATCCATAATTTTCAGATCAGCCAGTACGGTCAGCGCCGGGAAAGCTTCTTTAATGGCCTTCACCGCGTGCAATCCTTCATTAATAACAATCGGTGTGCCGATTTCCACAACATCAATAAATTCGGCCACCTCCGAGACGATTTCCTTGGCTCCGGCGATATCCACAAGATCTAATGCTAATTGCAGCTTCATATGATAAATCTCCTCTTTAGTGTATTTTTGTAAGTGTTGCACTAAGTGTAAGTTCATACAGCCCAAAAGGGAAGTAGGCACTTTATTGTGATGTAGTTACCTGGAGGATACTATTGTGCTGCGCAGAGGCTTATTTGAGGCCGATTCTGAAAGAAATTCATCCAGTTTTTCATTATTTTCGTAAAAATACTGCATTTTCATAAAAGCTGTGCTAACATACATTTTGTTTGGGACTAAAGCATTTACATTAGTACGGGCAATAATTATAAGAAGGTGTATTATGGAGCAAGCAAAACATCAAGAGTTCAACCTGATTAAGCTGACCTGGCCGATTTTCCTGGAGCTGTTCCTGTTCATGCTTATGGGCAGCGTCGATACATTTATGATCAGTTCGGTATCGGACGATGCCGTATCCGGCGTGGGTGCAGCGAATCAGATTATAGCTGTAGCTATTCTAGTACTCAGTGTAATCGGAAACGGCGCAGCCATCGTCGTCTCCCAATATCTCGGTTCGAAGAAACCGCAGGAAGCGGCTAATGTAACCGGAAATGCAATTACGCTCAATCTGGCCGTAGGCCTCATTCTAAGCGCAGTTCTGCTGCTGTTCGGCGGAAGCCTGCTGACTGCGTTGAACGTGCAGGGTGATATCCTCGTCTATGCCAGAATGTATATGAACATTGTAGGAGGCGGCATTTTTCTGCAGGCGCTGCTTAACGCGCTGGCGACCACAATCCGCACGCACGGCTTCACGAAGCAGACGATGATGGTCTCCCTGCTCATGAATATCATTCATGTGGCCGGCAACTACATTCTGATCTTCGGACATTTTGGCTTGCCTGCAATGGGAGTACAGGGTGCGGCCATTTCCACAGTGCTGAGCCGGCTGATCACGCTGGTATTCTTCTTCCTGCTGCTGTACCGGATCGTGGAGGTAAGGGTCAAATGGACCTACTACATTCACCTCTCCAAAAAGTACGTGCTGCAGATTCTCAAAATCGGTATTCCGTCTGCTTTTGAATCCATTACCTATCAATCCTGCCAGCTGGTATTTACGCTGTATATTACGTATTTGGGCGCTGAAGCGATGGCCACGCGCCAATACGCGCTGAACATCTCGAGTTATATTTTCTTGTTCAGCGTCGCAGTATCCATGGGCACCTCGATCATTGTTGGACATTTGGTCGGTGCAAAACGTCCCGAGGAAGCCTATTCGCGGGTATTCTCCAGCGTGAAGTGGGCTCTGCTTGTCACCGTAATTATGGATGTTATCGTTATCGCCTTCCGTGTACCGCTATTCGGACTGTTCACCGACAATGAGAGCATTGTCCGGATGGGTGCCCAGGTCATCCTCCTCAGCTTCTTCCTGGAGACGGGACGCACCTGCAACCTGGTGATCATTAACTCTCTGCGGGCCTCGGGCGACGCTAAGTTCCCTGTTTATATGGGGCTGATCTCCATGGTCTGCATGAGTCTGCCGCTTGGCTATTTTCTGGTGTTCACGCTTGACCTCGGCCTGGCCGGGGTATGGCTGGCCACCGCTTTTGACGAATGGGTAAGAGCCGTGATGATGTATTTCCGCTGGAAGAGCAGAGCCTGGGAGAAACATGGGCTGATTCAGCATGACGCAGAGACACCGGTTAGCCCCTCCCCTGCTGCAGCACATTAAGTATTCCGCAAGATGAAACAGCTTATACCTTGAAGAAGGCGGTTCGCCAAGGTCTTTTCGACCTGACGAACCGCCTTTTTTCATTTATAATGATTCCATAAAAATACATAACAGGAGACGAGGCCGCATATGACCACACATTCACCGAAAGAAAGTGAAATTGAACATTTCAATGCCCTGGCCGCCGGATGGAATAACAGCGAGGAAGCCGTTGCACAGGCCCAGAAGGTTCTAGAAGCTCTGAGCATAAAAGCAGGGCAGAGCCTGCTGGACGTAGCTTCCGGCACCGGTGTCATACCCGCTGCGTTGCACAAGCTTGGCATCCGCCCAGGCCGCTATCTGGCCCTCGACATCTCCGGCGCGATGCTGGAAGCGCTGCGGGAAGGCTATCCTGAAGCAGAGACGCAGTGTGTTGACTTCGAAGATCCCTTCACTTGCGAGTCCGGCTTTGATTATGTGCTGATCTATAACAGCATTCCCCATTTTGTAAATCTGGAAATGCTGTTCGTCAACGCGGAGCGCAGTCTGAACCCCGGCGGCACATTTATGATTGCCCATTCCAGGACCAGGCAGGGACTTAAAGAGCATCATGTGCGGATTGGCTACAGCAGCACGCGTGAACCGATTCCTCCGGATCAGGAACTGATAGAACTGGCTGTCCAGCATGGTTTTGACGGGATTACGATTGAGGATGAAGAATTATACCGCTTCTCCTGCTCTCGCGTCAGCCTTTAACAGAACCGGCGGCAATGCCCTCGACAATCCGTTCACTCATAATCAGGAACACCAGCAGAATCGGCAGAATGCTGATCATCAGCGTGGCACCGATCGCCCCCCAGTCTGTAGTATACTGGCCGATAAAATTCTGGACCCCGACAGTTAACGTCTTGTATTTGTCGGAGCTGATGAATGTGTTGACGAAGATGAACTCGTTCCAGTTGTAGATCATATTGATAATGGCTGTTGTTGCCAGCACGGATGAAGTCATCGGCAGCACAATCTTGAAGAACATTCTGTTCACCGAGCAGCCGTCAATAATTGCCGCCTCCTCCACTTCCTTCGGCAGCGCATAGTAGAAGCCAAGCAGAATCATAATCGTTGTGGGCAGGTTGAACGCCACATACGACAGAATGATCGACAGCGGATTATCCGTTAAATGCAGCTTCAGAAACATACTGAACAGCGGAATCAATGTGGAATGGACAGGGATCATCAGCCCGACCATGAACAGGCCCAGCACCAGTGATCTGCCCTTCCAGATCATGCGGGTCACGGCAAAGGTGACGAAGCTGGCCAGCAGTACCGTAAGCACCAGGGCAACGGCCGTAATCCAGACGCTGTTCAGAAAATACTGTCCTATATTTCCGTTGACCCATACATTTTCATAATTGCTCCAGTGCGGATGCGCCGGAATGGCGAATGGAGCCATGTTGAATACTTCCTGATTGTTCTTCAGCGAGAAAATGAGCAGCCAGACTAGCGGCAGCACCTGGATCACAGCTACGGCGATAAGGGCGAGGTACATGACGCCATAACCGGTTCTGTGCAAGAGCGGTACCCCGCTGCGCTGCCGAATCGGCGGGTAGCCCGCAGCGGCTTGAGTTCTCATGATAGGCTCCTCCTTTCAAGGCGGGCAATATTTAAGAATACTGGATCGTATCTTTCGAAGCAGTCGCCTTACGGATCAAATAAGTGGCCACCAGACAGATGAGCAGCAGGAAGAACCCGACCGCGCTGCCATATCCGAAGTCAAAGCTGCGGAAGGCCTTGTGATACATATAAGATGCCATAACTTCACTTGCCCCGTTCGGCCCCCCGTCAGTCATGACATAAATGAGATCAAAATATTTCAGCGACCCCACCACCGACAGTACCACCGTCACCTTAATCACCTCACTGATCAGCGGCAGCTTGATCCGGGTGGCGATCTGCCAAGGATTGGCCCCGTCTATCCGCGCGGCTTCCATCAGCGATTCGGGAATGTTCTTTAAGGCAGCATAATAAATCAGAATATAAAAACCGGCATATTGCCAAATAATCGGGATAAACAATGCAATCAGCACGATGGAGGGCTCAGCCAGCCAGGACGGCGGATTGTCGACCCCGAGAGAAGTCAGCAGGCTGTTCAGCACACCATTGGTGGGATGATAGATCTTCATCCACAACTGCGCGATGGCTACGGAAGACAGCAGCATGGGGATCAGGTAAATTTTGCGCAGCAGATTTGCGCCCTTGATTTTGCCGGATAAGACCAGAGCAATCCCTAGATAACCGATGAGGCTGATGCCCGAGAACAAAGCAAGCAGCAGGGAATGCAGTGCGCTTTGCCAGAAGGCATTGTCCCGCACCAGCTCCTTATAATTGTCCAGTCCGATGAATACCATCTTGCCGATGCCGTCCCACTGGTTCAGTCCATAATAACCGGTCAGGACAATCGGAATATAAATAATGCCCATGATGAGCAGCAGGGAAGGCAGCACATACAGTGCGATCACCAGCTTGTTGGACATCACTTTCGCCATGGCGCAATCCCTCCTTTCCTTCCTGAAATACTCGCATTAAAGGGGGCGGAAGTCCCCGCAGCCAACCTGAGGCTTCCGCTTCACACTCTATTCTTAATTGCCTTTCTCTACAGCTTCTTTATGTTTGGCGGCGAATTGTTCGGGGGTTACCGCCTTGCCGAACAGCGCCTGAATCATATCCAGGTGGACTTGTGCAGCGCCCGGTTTCATTTGCACATCGGCAAACAGCGTGATGCTGCTGGCATTATTCAGCTCATTCAGCAGATCTACATACAGCTGAGGCAAATTGCTGTTCGCTGTATCGACCTTGGTAGCCGGGATTACGCCGGCAGTGGTAACGGATTCTTCACCCCACTTGGAGACAAAGTACTCCACAAACGCTTTAGCCTCTTCCTTCACCTTGGAGGACTCGGCTACGAACAGGCCGACACCGGGACCGCCCACCCAGCTGTTGATGTTTCCCTTGCCGCCATCGACGGTCGGGAATTTGAAGAAGCCTACCTTGTCCTTGAATTCCTGCGGAATATCAGGGTTTGTCGTAAAGTTCGGAAGCTCCCAGGTACCCATCAGGTACATAGCCGCTTTTTCATTCATGAATTCGGACTTGCCTTCATCGTTGGACAAGCCGTTGAAGCCCTTGTTGAAGGCATTCATGTCAACCAGAGTCTGCACTTCGGCTGCCGCCTGGATGAGGCCCGGATCATCGAAGGAGCCTGTACCGTTCGTAGCTTTCTTCAGCGTGTCACTGCCGGCAATCCGGTCGGCCAGATACATATACCACAGTGAACCGGTCCAGCGGTCTTTGTTGCCGAGGGCAACCGGCGCCACTCCATTATCGGATAGCGTTTTCACAACTTGCTTGAATTCCTCATAGGTGGCCGGTACTTGCAGATTATGTTTGGCGAAGATGTCTTTGTTGTAGTAAATCGGTGAAATGTTCAGCTCAATCGGTAACGCGTAGGTTTTGCCGTCCACCGCATAGGCTTCCGTAGTCCCTGCGACGAATTTATCCTTCAGCTGTGCCCCGCCCAGGATATCATCCAGCGGAGCGAACAAGCCGCCTTTTACATAAGGCTCCATGAAGCCTGCCGCCCATGTAATTCCGACATCGGGAAGCTCATTGGAAGCGGACAGCACCTTGAGCTTATTCTTATACTGCTCGTTCTCCAGCACCTCCTGCTTGATAGTAACGTTCGGATGCTCCTTCTGGTATTCGTCTATAATCTGTCCGACCAGTTTGTTCTGCTGGGCGGAGCTGCCCGCCGGCCATAAATGCATCATATTAATCGTGACTTTCTGCGCAGGAGCATCGGTAGCCGTTTCTGTGTTCCCCGCTCCCGCCTCGCTGCCACTTGCGGCGTTATTATTCTTCGTCCCGCCGCAGCCTGAGAGAATCAGCGCCAGCGTAAAAGTCAAAAGCAGGCCTCTAGTCAACTTGTTCCTTGGCATTGCTATAACCTCCATTTTTTCAGTTGTGCGGATTATGTAACCGCTCTCAAACAAATTTTAACATTGCAACCGGAGGTTTATAAGATCACACTCATTGGCAAAACTTCCACTTTTATTGGATTTCCGTCTGCCTATCCCCCATCTGCTGGCGGTAGCGGCTTGGGCTCATGCCTTCAAGGGATTTGAATACCTTGATAAAATATTTGTCCGTGCGGTAGCCTACACGCTCGCCGATCTCGCCGATGGACATTCTCGTCTGCAGCAGCATTTCCTTGGCCCGCTGAACCCTCAGCCGCGACACATATTCACTGAAAGGAACCCCCGTCTGTTCCTTGAACAGCACACTGAAGTAACTTGCGTTCAGGTGGATCAGCCCGGCCACCTCAGCCATGCTCAGCTGCTCTTGCAGATGCTGCTCCACGTAGACAAGCGCTTCTTTCACCGGCTCTCCCATGCCGCTGCGCTCCGGATCCATCTCCAGCAGTTTGTGGTCAACCAGCTTCTCCAGCTTCTCACGCCGCTGCTCCTCTTCCCCGCGCTTCAGGGCAGCCTCAACCACCTGCAGCAGTTCACCCTTGTCCAGCGGCTTGAGCAGATAATTGACTGCCCCCAGCTGCAGCGCCTGCTGCACATATTCAAATTCAGCATAGCCGGAAATGACGATCACCACCGGCTTACGCGTCTGCCCCTCCAGCGAGCGGATCAGATCCAGCCCGCTGACCTCCGGCATCCGGACATCGGTTATCAGCAAATGGACCCGCTCTCGCAGCAGCCGTTCACGGGCTTCAATCCCATTATCTGCGGTTTCCACGGTATATCTCCCTGTTGCCCATACTTCCAGCGTCTGCTTAATGCCCTGCCGGGTCCGCGGCTCATCGTCCACGACCAGAATCATTTTGTTGCCCAGGTTCATAGGTATATCCCCCATTGTTCGGTATTTCAAAGGTAATGGCCGTCCCTTGGGACGGTTTGCTGTCAATCATCATTCCTTGGAGATCCGCGCTTTCCCGGCCATAGTAGAGCTTAAGCCGCCGCTGAACATTAACGAGGCCCACACCATTTCCCTTGGAAGAGATCGAAGGTCCGCCCTCCAGCGAATTGTAAAGCGCCTGCAACGTGTCCGCATCCATTCCCGGACCATTATCGCTTACGGTTATTGTCGTCCAGCCCTGCCGGAGTGACGGCTGGACAACGACGCTGACCAACCCGCTGCCGACACGGCTCTCGACTCCGTGCAGAATCGCATTTTCGGCAATCGGCTGGATCAGCAGCTTCGGCACCGGAACAGCCGCCGCCTGCGGAGCCAGCTCGACATTCCAGGTCAGACGTTCGCCCATCCGCATCTCCATAATCTGCAAATACCGCCGGACCTGTTCCACCTCTTCTCCAAGTGTTACCCATTCATCCATGTTCGGATTGCCGATGATATAACGGAACAGCCGCGACATCACTACGACCAGACCGGCCAGCTCCTCTTCCCCCTTCTCCTCCAGCGACCAATTGAACGCCTCCAAGGTGTTGAACAGAAAATGGGGATTGATTTGCGCCTGCAGCGCTTTGAGCTCCGTGCGGCTTTGCAGCACTTCTTTTTCATAAACTACCCGGATTAAGTCGTTCATATTGGTGATCATGCCATTGTATGTGTTGTTCAGCTCCCGAAGCTCCACCGTAGATACAGACTGCAAATTGGGGGTCAGCACTCCGAGCCGCGATTTGCGCATCGCCCGGATCAGATGCATGATCGGCCGCGTAATCATGGTAGACAGCACAAACGACATAATCAAAAACAGCACCGTTCCGAGCGCCCCGGAAACCAGCAGCACCGTCCGCAGCACAGAGATCCCCTTCGTCACATAGCTGACAGGCGTAAGCACCAACAGTGTCCAGTTGGTCTTGTCCGAGCGCAGCTTGACCTGCACATATTCTTTGTCCTGAAAGCTGACGGTCTGGTCCTTGCTGTGGAGCAGCGGCAGCAGATTAGCCACCGGGGCTTCGCTGCTGCCCAGCAGCTGGCCGTCATCACTGACAAGCAGAATCGACTCGCCGCTGTCGCTGCCCGAAAGCGGATCATTCAGCTGAAAGTAACTCCGCTGGATCCGCGCCATGAGATAGCCGCCCCGTGAGAACCAGCGGTCCATCAGGCTGACCTGGCGGATCGCCAGCAGACTCTGGTCATCATTCGGATCGACGCCAATCCAGACCAGTCTGCCCTTTTGCACATTAGCTTCGCTAATATAGCTGCCGTTAATCCTTGTACTCAGGCTGCCGTCTTTAATCGGGAACAACAGCCGGTAATCGGCCGTATACAGCTCAAGGGAGCCGACGCTCGGCATGTAAGCCTGATAGCTGGATACAATCTTCAGCAGCGACTGCCGCTGGTTAAAGGACACTTTCTGCCCGTTAAGCTCTTCAAGCAGCAACTGCTGGACCGTCGGATGATTGGCCACCTGCTCTGTGAGACTGTCTATCTGGCCGATCAGTGCGTCCAGTCTTCCGTTGGCCTGAACCGCAGTCTGCTGGATATGCCGCTCGGAATTATTTTTCAGCAGCGAAGAGACCCGGTCATACACAAATGCTCCCGAAACGACAATAATGATCAGCATCACAAGCAGAAATCCGATAAAGATTTGATTGCGCAGCGTATTCAGCTCTTTGAATCTTCCGTACACTTTGGCCCCTCCTTCACTGACAGCGCTTCCAGCTCTATTTTCCAGAAGTGCTACCGCTTGGTCAAGACCTATTGTCATTGGGGGCACTCCAGGACAACAAAAAACCCCTAAGCCAGTCCCCGATTCAAGGGAGCTTAAGGGTATCGACGTTAGAAGAAAACCGGTCAAATCAACCGGGAAGAGCAAACTACGTAATTGTAATTCCCTTCTTTATTTCCTTCATCTCATGATTCGTGTTGACAAGCATAGGCAGGATCTTCATGCTTCGGGTCATTGGTGAATTGCATTGCCAGCAGGTAGGCACATATTGAAAGGCGAAATTATCGCGCATCCAACCGGTGCAGCCTTCTTTGGTGCAGGACCAAATGGTTGTGTCTTCCTGCGGAAGATCCTCCAGCGCTTTTTTACGAAAATACATAAGTACCCCTCCTTAGTTCGTATCCATACGATTCATTACCTTTTCAGGAACGTTAGGACAGGTATGCGTAATAAAAAAAGCTGCCCTCAACTTGTGTTAAGGACAGCTTTGATTTAAGAAATTACAGTTTTACAACGTTTTCGGCTTGTGGTCCACGAGCGCCTTGAGTTACATTGAACTCTACGCGTTGGCCTTCATCCAAAGATTTGAAACCTTCACCAGTGATTGCGGAGAAGTGTACGAATACGTCGCTTCCACCTTCAACCTCGATAAAACCGAAACCTTTGTCTGCGTTAAACCATTTCACTGTACCTGTTTGCATAATATTACCTCCAATATTTTATTTAACACATGTCCTTTTATTCCTACGTATTGTACGAACAAATAAAAATTCACACATTGGAAAAGGATTCATACGCACAAATGATAACCTTTTACAATATGTGAATTAAGGGTTAAATTTATGATTGACTTCATTGTAGCACATTAATTTACCGAAAGCAAAGAAAACAGCAAACTTTTTTTGGAGCAGCTGCCCATGATTCAACGGAGTGAACCATGAGCAGCTCCCAGCCGCAAGGTTTCTAATCAATATACCCTGCAAGCCCCTTGTCCATCAGATAGTCCATTTCTGCATCGAGAATATTCTCGACTGTCAGTTCATCCAGCTTCACATCACGCTGGGCTGTGACATAATCAACCAGATCATCGTTGTCTATATCAACTTCGCCTTTGCTGTTGGCTTTGGCATTGTTGATAAAGTTCTGCTCATGCTGCAGCACCAGCTTGATCAGCTTCGGATCAACCTTTGTTTTGGCGGACAGCACCTCCAACAATTCCTGCTCATTTACTTTATCGCTCATAATCGTTAGTCAGCTCCTCAGGCATTTATGCTCCATTATTGTAGCACAAGTCAACCTGCCGGCGCTTCGTTTCGGCTACAGGCTCCATCCGGGGATTTTGCGCAAATCTCCATCCCAGATCTGCAAGGTGCTCTTCACCGGAACATCCCGGGGAGAAGATGCCGTCTGAATATAACAGGAGTCAATCCCTACTGCTGCAGCCCCGGCGATATCCGTACGCGGATCGTTGCCAATCATAATCGCCGAGCTTAAGTCCGCACCGTAGGTGTCCGTCAAATAGCGGTAAAACAACGGGTCCGGCTTACTCACCTCCGCCTCCGAGGAGATGGCCACCCCATCAAACAAATGCAGAATGCCAAGCATAGTCAGTTCAGCCTCGACGAAGGTTTTCTGTCCGTTGGACAGCAGGAACACTTTTTTGCCGCCGGCTCTTAAGCTCTGGAGAATTTCTGCCACTCCGTCGTACAGGGAGATATGAATCATGGATAACGTCCGCACCCATCTCACCGTTTCATGCAGCCAATCCTCGTTCGGACTTCCGCCCAAATCCCGTGCCACCACCCGGAAGACTTCCTCCATAACGAAATCGGGAAACTGACAGCTCTGCGCAGCAGCGGCAAGCTGGATGTCCCGCTCCGCCAGGAACCTTTCCTGCAGCTCAGTTCCCGTGGTGTTCATACCGTGATAACTAAAGTGGAGCGCCAGCCGTTCCCATACCTCGGAACGTTCTTCATCGGTTTCAATATCAATCAGCGTACCGTACAGATCAAAAATATAGGTTTGATACATAAAAATGCCCCCTTTATTTCGTTTGTGTCCGGCCCACCGCAGTTAGAATGCCGGATAGAATTCGTATTTTTAGTTTACTATAACTATAGGAATCGAACCTATAATTCTTCTATTCTTCTATTTTGGGATTGGTCGTGGCTACAGAGAATTCAATCTATATAGAGTACTTTTAGATTCAATTCATAATAATTGCAACAAAATCAAAATGATCACCGTTAAGAAAATGACGCACACCTGACACCCTACTCAACTAAAGGAGACTACACACATGAACAAGTCACTGAAAACAAGCGTTGCCCTCTTAACATTGTCATTGGCCATTACTGCAGGAGTCGTATCGGCCACACCAGCCACAACCTCCATCAAAAACAACAAAACGCCACAGGCCTCCGCCAGCACGGCGGCTAAAACTTTCACTATTGAAATCAAAGGCTCGACCCTTTCTGATAGCGGATTTCAGCCTTCCAGTGCCAAAGAACCCTTGGTTCCCCTGCGCACCGCTGCTGCGGCGCTTGGGTTTACCGTCACATGGAATACAGAGACCAAAGCCGTTGATCTGAATAAGGGCAACATCTTTACAACCGTGAAGAACGGTGAAGACCGCTATGCCATCAATAAAATGTATACAACACTCGGAACAGCACCGCAGATGAAAGGGAACCAGTTGTATGTTCCAGCTTCCTTTGTAAGCCAGGTGCTGCACCAAACCATCTCCGTGGAGGGAAAACAAATCGTGATTACTCCAGCCGTAGAACATCAGAATGAGAGTGGTGTCATTACTGCCCTTCGCAATGACGGTAAGTTCCAATCTGTACAAATCAAAGGTACGGGCACCGCAGGTATTGTGCTGAATGTGGGCAAGGATACCATTATCCAAATGGCTGACGGCACAAAGCTTGCATTTACTGATCTTCAGCTCGGCATGACCGTGGAAGCAGAGCATGCCATGTTCGCCACCCTGAGTCTGCCGCCGCAAACCCCTGCTTACAAGATCACTGTACAGGACTCGAAAAAGCAAGGCACTACGCTGGCGACCCAAGGCACTGTGGAAGAAGTGATCAAAGCTGAAGACGGCTCGCTCAGCATCCGGATTAAAGGCACTGCCCTTAGCGAGCAATCGCCAAGCGAGGTTGTGCTTCGTCTGGCTGGAGATACCGCGCTTGTTAATGAAAGCGGCGAGGCTGTAGAGGCAAGCACACTGGTTCAAGGTGCCAAGGTTATCGGATTCTATAGCCCCTTAATGACCAAAAGCCTGCCGCCGATCGGCACAGCCCTGAAGGTCGTTGTAGAGACAGTCCAGGAATAATTGGGCAGAGCGACACAAAGATGATTTATACAGAAGACCACGCTGACTGCCTTTGCAGAAAGCGTGGTCTTCTGTATATTCCTTAAGAGATCCTATCCCTTAATTGCCTCTCTGATTACAGGCTTGCGGCCCAGCGTCACTCTATTCTTGCCGGCAGCCTTCGATAAATACAACGCCTCGTCAGCCTCACGGTATAAATCCTCAAAGGTAATATCACTGTGCTCTGTAAACGCAATCCCGATGCTTACGGTGAGCTGGATGCTGTATCCGCCGTCCAGTTGAACAATATGCTCGCTCATTATGGCGCGGAAGTTCTCAGCTTCTGCCAGTGCTGCCCTCTCACTGCCGGTAAAAAAGCATACGGCAAACTCCTCACCGCCCACTCTGCCGGCAATGCCGTTATCCTTGTACACCGCAAGTATTTTACCGGAGAGATCGACCAGAGCCTGATCACCCGCTATATGCCCGTATGTATCATTGATCAATTTGAAATCATCTATGTCGAACAGCAGCAGGGCCATCCCTGCCCCCTCACGAATCGTGTACTTCTGCACCAGCCGCATGAAATGCCTGCGGTTGTACAGCCCGGTCAGATCATCAACCGTTGCCTGATAGAGCAGCTCCCGCTCGTACCGTTTCTTCTCACTGAGATCGCTGACCACAATAAGCATGCCGGAAGGCCCCGTCTCTCTGCGCCCTGAAGCAATTAGCGACACCCCGTAACAGACGTCCATGGTGCCGGGGGCCTCGACTTCGAACTGCCCTTCAACCCGTTGTCTGTAATAACTGGCGATGTCACCGTAATGCTCCAGCAAATGATATATGCTCCGGCCTTCCCAGCTGCTTGCCTGCTCTCCAATCAAAGCCGATAACATGGTCTCCGCGACTTTATTGACGTCGATAATGCTGTCATAACGGTCCGTCAGCACGATGCCATCCTTCATATTCTCAAAGATCTTAATCTTGGCCAGCGGATATAGGGAAAGCCGAGGATCGCGGAACAAGGAGAGGTACGCCGCCAGTACCGGAGGCAGATATGTAAATGCTGTAAAGCCTGTAACCGAAATTTTGAGAAGTGGGAGGAAGAAAACAGAAATTACCGGAATTATAAGTCCGGCCAGCAAGAGCAGATTTCTCTTAAAAAAATACTTGGGTGCATTCAGCAGAGATAGGGCCAGCAGATAGACGGCATATATACCAAAGAGCTGGTCGTAGGCTATGAGGATCATACTCAGAACCGTCGGTTCAACCATTATTCCGCTTATCCCCGCTACAGTGGTTATGCCAACTTCACTGCGCATCAGGTGATGAGCGGAGTCCGTGAAAATCAGCACAACATCCAGCACAACCGGAACGCAAAAGAAGGCAAGCCGCCGGTCTAGCCCTTCCGAAGAACGGGACACATACTCTTTAATCGCCGCGTAAGTAAATATCGTGCTCAAAAACAGCGGAGCCTGCTGAACATTTTTCCAAAACAGCTTGGCCTGAAAAGAAAGGGAGAGGATTTCTCCGGCCGTAGCCGCGAAGATTGCGCTGACAAGCAACATTAAAATCCATAAATAGCGTCTTCCAGGTGTGTTGCGGTGCTTGTATGAACTGACGCCCATGTAGAGACTTAGAACACTGCCCATTAGTAAATAATACGGATAACCCTGCATCCATGGCATGTCATATTTCTCCTAATTTTGAGATAGCTTTGCCTTATTATATCCTACTATTTCGCACAAATGAATCACTCCTTGAAAAAATTACTTTCTTTTCGGGATTGTGGAAACTGAATGTCCAATCGGCAAATGCGCCGGTTACTGCAGAGGGCAGGCCAACATACAGGAAGACCCTACGGGCAGCCCGTAGAGTCTTCAAAAGGTGAGAAGCGATTTTTTAATTATGCCAGTTTCCAATTGCTAGGGTGCTGTTCCAGAAAACAATCGACGCAATCTCGATTTGGTCTTCCCTTTCAGATAGTACATGGGTTAATCAACTACCTTTCGGAATACACATTCACATGCCGTTCCATCCGTTAATTGATACCTTCCACTTCCCACCTGCTTATTATTACCCGCTCCCAGCGGCGCCAAACAATAAACGACAAAAAAAGAGATCCCGGTCCGCCATCTGCATGACTTCCGTAATCTCCCTGTTTGTCTGAAAATGTTATTTCTTCTGTGCCAGACGCTGTTTGAACTTGTCCACGCGGCCGCCAGTTTCTGCATCTCTTTGTTTACCTGTATAGAACGGGTGCGATGCGGAACTTGCGTCCACACGAATCACCGGATACGTGTTGCCATCTTCCCATTCCATTGTTTCACCGGATGACTTGGTAGAAGCGCTCAGGAATTTAAAGCCTACGCTGGCATCCAGAAAGATAACCTGGTTGTATTTCGGGTGTATGCCTTCTCTCATTGCAATAACCTCCTTCCCGGGTAAATAATGCTCTATGGTAACATGAAGCCATCTCTAGGTCTATTTAAGTAAAGATACTTAGACGAAGGGAAATGCGTAATTTCCACGATCAAATTACGCCACTCCATCATACGCGATCCCGCTCCCGGAGTCAACCTTTGTCCCGTTTTTATTCCTATTCTCTTCCGGTAAATGGCATTCTATTCCTTAAGTTTCTACAGATTCTACAGCGACTTTACCATGCCGCCGTCAACCAGAAGACATTGTCCGGTAATGTAAGTATTCGCGAAGGACCCCAGGAATACGGCGGCCTTTGCGAACTCCTCCGGAGTGCCTGTTCTCCCAAGCGGAATCTGGCTAAGGGCCTCCTGCTGAACTTGCTCCAGCGGGACAGCCCGGGCTTCGGCGCGTTTGCCGTCAAGCTGCATGATCCGGTCTGTTCCGATGCGCCCAGGTGCAACTGAGTTAATCAGAATTTCCTCCGGGGCAAGTTCGGTCGCCAGACTTTTGGTCAGCGCGTTCACACCGGCCCTGAACACATTGGACAAAATCAGCCCCTGGATCGGTTGTTTAATTGAAACGGAACTTATGCCAACGATACGTCCGCCACCCGCTGCGCGCAAATATGGCAGTGTTTCCCGGATCAGGCGCACCGTACTCATCAGCGTAAGCTCAAAGCCGCTGTTCCAGTCGGCATCCGCCATATCAGCAAACCCTCCACCAGGCGGCCCACCGGCGTTGGTGACAAGCACATCAAGGCCCCCGGCCTCCTCAGCCGCAGCCTGAACCGCCCGCCGGATATCCTCCAGGCTCGTCACATCCATTTCCAGTATAGCAACCTGCTGACCGGTCGCCTCCTCAATTTTGTCCCGGGCCGCAAGAAGCTGCTGGCGGTTTCGGCTGGAAATGGTCACCTTTGCTCCCTCACGCGCAAATTCCAGAGCAGTTGCCAGTCCCAGTCCCTTGCTCGCCGCCGCCACAAATACCGATTTTCCGTTCAGACCCAAATCCATGCTTCTTCCTCCCTGCTATGTAGATTGAATTTAAGATTAACCCATTTGGGCGAGGACGTAACTACGGTGAATATTTGGACTATTATTAGCTTGTCCTGGATTTTCATATTAAATTAAACGTCATATTCGAGCTGCTTCTTGGCCTGAACAATGAAATCAAACGGATTCTCGATGGTTTCGGCCTCATATTCCACAGCACCAATCTTCAGTCCCAGATTTACCTTGTATTTAGTGGAGAACTCCGTATCGTTTAATTCCTGAAGCTTAAATTTGATCCGTTCAATGACAATCTTAGCGCCTTCCCGGTCGGTAAACAACAGCAGGCCCCAGGTAGCATCGTCCTTATCCAGTAAATACAGCGCATCATTGGTACGGATGCTGGACTGGCTGAGCTGGGATACATCATAGATGGCCTCGGACAATTGGTCGTCCGGAATCAGCCGGCGGATCTCACTCCAATATTTCACTTTAATCACAAGCAGCGTAAGCGGGATCTTGTAACGGGTGGAGATACCTATAAAGAGGCTGGCATCCTTCTGGAAAGATACGCTGTTCCGCAAATCGGTATTCTCATCCACCGTGGCCAAATTGGCGGATTTCTTCATCAGCCGCTCGTTCTCTGCCTGCAGCTCGCGGCTGCTTGTAGTGAACACCCATAACACTACGGTAAGCAGCGGTGTCATGATCAGCCAGAAATAGGTGTCTACACCGATCGTTTCCCCCTGCGAAACCGTCTGGTAGACGATAAAGAAACCATAGCCGAAGATAAAGGCGAGATTCAGCGTGAGCCCGGCGGTTACCGTGGTGAAGTAGGTGACCAGCGCCAGCAGAAACGCAAGATTCAGAATGATGATATTCTGGATATAGTGATCCGGCGAACCGGAGATAAATACAATACATATGAATATCAGCACCAGAAAGGCCAGAAAGCCCAGGTCGGATACCAGTCCGCTGCGGTTACGTCTCACGCTGATCACCACGTTTCTTGAAATGTTTGCGAAGCAGCAGAAGCAGCGCCACAAGCACCAATGTGACCACAAGCACGACTGCCACCACAAAGCCCAGCACATCGCTGCGGGCTGTAATTTGCTTTAACACCGAATCCTTGGCCACACCGGTAATCGTCTTGAAGCGGTAAGCGCCGACGTTACCGTCCTTATCAAGGATGACCCCGTCGCCATACACCTTCCACTTATCCTTCTCGGTAGAAATCAGCTTGGAGGCCAGGTAATAATCCTCTGAGTTGACCCCGGTTACTGCCAGCAGCCCGCGCCCATTCTCATATGGGGAGTCGACAAGCTGCAAGGTTCCGATTTCTGCACCATACTTCTCTTCAATACTCATCTTCTCATTCGAGAGGAGCGTTGAACCGTCCGTATTGTAACGGAAATAGAGCCTGTCGTTATTGTCCCGGATTACCTTATTATTCTTGTAGGATCCTATGGCAATGATATTGTTATTCTTCAGATTATCGGCACTTACATCATCCGTATAGTAGTGGATATCTCCAGTATTGCCGCCGGCATACCGCCCAAGCAGATTGAAGACATTGCCCAGACTTTGATAGGAGTAATCATCCATCTCAGCAGGCAGCACAACGGCAACATGGTTATAAATTTCATCGCGCAGGAATGGATACGGATAGTTATTGAACAGCAGTTCCGTGCGGTCCTTTGTATTTAAATGCATCGCTGATTCCTTGCCGATATAGGCCCAAGGCATTTGCTCTGTATTTGGCGTACAGACGGCGCTTGCCATTTCCAGATCAAAAGCGACCGTGACAGAGAAGTTTCCGGAAATATTCAGGCTTTGCGGCACCGATACATTCAGGGTATCGCCATTAGCCAGCTCCTTCGTCAGCTTCTTGCTGCCAATTGGCGTATTATTAATGCTCACTGTAACCAGGGACCGCTCAAAATCAAGATTCTGGGCATAGCGGAAATCCAGACTGATCTTACCGGAATCGGCAATGGAACGGTTAGAGGGCAAGGAAACAAAATAAGTCCGTTCCTGATGATTGGGTCCGGTCAGCTTGTCCCCCGCTTCGGCAAAGGTTACATTCGAACTGATGGAATAGGCCGGATCGGCAACTTCGGTGGCAGCATCAACTGCCTTCACATCACTGCTGATCTGGCTGAGCAGCTCCTGGCTTGCGAGCAGCCGTCCGGCTTTGATCAGCAGGCTTTCGTCCTTCGAGGTTACCACCAGCGTTGGCCGGGTATCCTTCTGGACCAGCTGAATCAGGGCATGGGTGCTGAGATCCTCAGTGGAGCTTAGGAGCTTCTTCAGTCCGGCGGGAACATGGTCGTACATCGCCACCACGACCACGAAGCCCTTGTCCTTGATCGTATCCTCCCGGTAGGGCAGCAGCGGAATCGTCCGGTCTTCCAGCGTGTTCCCCTTTACCAATCCCGACAAAGCATAGGTGGCAGACTCCAACTCGGAGCCGCTGGCATTCTCCGGTATGGCAATAAGACTCTTATTGCTGTTTAACGTATCAATCCCGGAGAATCTTTCCGTAAAGTCACTGATGCCTCCGGTTAGTGCTTTCGGGCTGTACACCACTGCAATACTGGAGGTGTTGAACAGATGCAGCCAGCTGCCCTGCTTGTTGTCCACATAGCATATTTGGTCATCTGCTGTCGTAGTCCGCAGATTCCCTTGAATGCTCAGTACGTTGCTGCCCTCTCTCAGGAACCCTTTAGGTGCACTAAGGCTTAATCTCTGCTCCCCGTTATTCTGCAGTGACGGCCTGAACGAGTAGAATGGACTGCCGTTAAGCGACAGGGCGACACTTGAAATCTGCTCCGCTGTAATTTGCGAAACTTGAAAATGCAGATTGATCTTAAGCTCATCTACATTCCAATAATCCATTATTGTGAAGTTCTGCTGCATGGAGCCGGATCCCGAAAGGGCAGTATCCGTTGCGGTAAAGGATGTCTCATAAGTCAGCCTGCCATCTCCGGGAAGTGCCGGCGCGGCAGAAGCCGCAGGGAGCTGAATCAGGAGCAGGGAGAAGCAGAGCACCCATAACAACATCTGTTTTTTTATCATATTCCGTATCTCCTGTGCATCTTATTTCTCTTGCTCCGGCGCTTTAATAGCGTTCGGTTTTGTACCATTTGGCTTCCCGTTTGAAAATGACGTCCTTAAGATAGTTGTATAAACCGTAAGCGGCGACAACCATCCAGAGCTGGCAGTACGAAACATACATCAGCAGAATGATCCATAGATTAGACAGGCTCATCTCGCCCTTCTCCGTCGTCAGCGTGACGAAGATTCCAACCACGAATAGGATGATGGCAAGCAGCCACAAGAAGCTGCTGAGTCCGGCAATCGTAGTGTGAACATAACCCATCGCATGGAGAACCAGCAAGATATCTGATGTCACAAGCGAGATCAGGAGCAGGAAGTAGATCGACAAGTAATACAGGATATCGAAGCGTATTTTGGCAGCCGACTTATTGAAGAGCAGCGGAATGTTCTTGACGATTACATAGATGTTGCCTTTCGCCCAGCGAGTCCGCTGCTTGAACCAGACCTTCACCGTCTGCGGCTCCTGCTCCCAGGTCACCGATTTCGGCTGAAACTTGATCCGGTAGCCCATCATGTAAATCCGGAAGCTGATCTCGGTATCCTCAGCGATTGCTTTGACATCCCAGCCGCCGATGCTCTCCACAATAGACCTGCGCATAATAAAGTTGGTGCCGGGAATGGTGCAAAGCTTGAACAGCTTCCACCGTCCCGCCTGGGCCATCCACTGAAAAGACAACGTCTCAATATTAATAAACCGGGTGAGCAGGCTCGCATCACGGTTGCGGGTTCTGAATTTTCCGATTACTGCACCAAGTGTGGAGTCGTTAATAATCTCCGCCACCAGATAGCGCAGCGCCGTTCTTTCCGGTGTATTGTCAGCATCATAAATGGCGATCAATTCACCCTTGCTGCGGGCAAAACCTATATTTAGCGCATTGGATTTGCCTTTGCCTCCCGTGACCGCATCCGTATTAATGATCATCAGATTGCGCTGCGGATGTCTTTTCTGAATGCTCCCCAGCAGCAATGCACTATTATCCGAGGAGTTATCATTAATGACGATAATCTCGTAACGGTCATGCGGGTAATCGAGGGCCAGGAGCGACTCTACGGTCTTGCTGATGACCACTCCCTCATTGTGTGCAGGAACCATGATGCTGACAAAGGGATACTCGCCCTTAATCTCGGGGACATCTTCGTTTTCCGTTGTGATGTAATATAAATATCCCGCGATGATTAAAGCCACATTCACAAGCAGCAGCGACCAGATGCAGATCACCGCGATCACCATCAGCACATCCGATATCGTCATATTTTTCTCCTACTATTGATAAATTTTCTTTATTTCAAATATTTTCTCCGGTACATCCTGTAACCGATTATCAACAGGCTGCCGAACACGAGCAGAGAGATGATGATGACCACAATAAAAAACTGATTTTGCGCACTGAACAGCCGGGTGAAGCTTTTGACCTGCTCCTTCTGATACTGGTAATCGCTGTCCACCACTTCCGGGGCATACCCGACATTAAGTGCCTTGCCGCCCATTCTGATGACCCCGTCTACGGAGGCAATAGTGTTCGTACCGGTAACTACCTTATGGGCTCCCTGCTTATAATCGGCAAAAGAAATCCAGCTCTGCTCCAACGTGCGCAGCATGGATTCCAGTCCTTCGTTGTCCTCCGGAAGATCGACAACAACTGCGGTATCCAGCGGTAACTGGGGCATAGCCTTTCCGGTATGCCGCAAACTCAGGAGGAACTCCGGTGTCACACTGTACAGGCTGGAGGCAAAAACCGCCGAAGTGTCAGTCTGCTCCATATACCGGGCTTCTTCATCCGGATACAGCACAGCTGAGTCGAAAAAGCCCATTCCTGCCCCTGCATACTCTTTGTCGTAGGTCCAGTATCCTTCCGCTCCAATGCCCAGCGGTGCTATACCGCCCGCCACCAGCACATTGATGAACCCGTTCATCTTGCCCTTCAGTGAGCGGTCGCTCAAGCTGATAGGCGGTCTTACCGCAGGCGCATTCACCACAATACTGCCGTTGCGGGATTGCACAATTCTCAGCGCCTCCAAATAACGCTCCATCGCCGGGAAGTCGGTGTTGCCGAACACCGGCCGGACACTGGCAATGAACGGAATTCCGGTCTGATAGAGCCGGTCTGCTGTATTCTCCAGCAGCTCAAAATCCGAGAACGGGTAAATCTCCTTCAGTACCAGATAGGTTTGAGGTGCTGCAGAAGACGGAAGCCAGTCCTTCAGTACATAAGCCATTGCGACAGTACTGAAATTCCCTTTCTCCAAATAGGGTACATAAGTATATTGTCCCCGGCTCACGGCATAAGGCGCCTGCAGACTGCCGCCCTGAAATGAAAAACTGCCGTAGGCGTGTGTTGCCTTGCTCGCCGCAATATAGGGCATGTCTGGCACATTCAGGCTGACTCCGGAGAACTCTCCTATAGAAAGGCTGGCATATTGCCCGTGAAATACAGCCGTGGATAGCTGCAGCGTCTGCTTCATCTTGACTGGGATGTTGTAACCAACATGCAGAACCTTCCCCGGATAATTATCCGCATCTTCTAAGTACGCCTTATTCGTAATGGCAAGATCTTCACTGTTTAGGACTGTTATCACGCTGGAGTACGATGCCAGTGTGCCTTGCTCGTATTCATCCAGACTCATTAGTGTAACTTTGGTGCTGTAGGCGGCCAGCAGCCGCTGAAGCTCCGTGATATTGCCTTCCCGGGGCGTTCCTTTCGCCAAGCTGTCGAACAGCAGCAGGGTCTGCTGCGGTGCGGGAGCGGAATGTACGGGAACCGGAGCCGGAAGCAGCAGGGCGAATATAACCAGCAGCAAGCCTATGATCCTCTTGCGGTTCAAGCACTCACACCCTTTTCGGCTACGGGATATTCGCCTGCAGGGACGGCAGGGCTCGCGGGAGTTGCGGTTGAGATTTTCTTTTTCAAGAAGAGCCCCCGTCCAATGACACTTGATACGGTAAAGAAGGTCACCAAGTCAAACGACAACGTGAACAGGAATTCATGCTTGGCAATGTCGGCATCGCCCGCTCCGATAATAGATACAAAGATACCGGACAGCCCCACCAGCATCGTCGCTATAATTAGCAGCAATCTCTGCAGGCCTCTGAAATTCCCGGCTTTCGCTGCCGTCACAAAGGACGGCGTAAAAATCCCTATAATAACCGCCATCCATAAGAGGATAAAGGCGAAGGTTCGCGGGGCCAGCTTTTCTTTAAGCATACTGTAAAGGGTGAAGAAATGGCTTTGCGCGCGAAATTCCTTACCTACTGATTTCTCGTAGTTGCCCATCGCCGCAGGCTTGATGGTATAGGCGCTTTTCGCAGCAGTATCCAGTATAGAGCCCATCTGGGCAGGATTGGCCAGATAATATTTCAGAACCGAGACAAAGCCGTACTGGCTGTAGAAGTCCTTCTCCAGAATGTCCGATTTCACATCAACTGTGCCGTATTGGTCGTAATACGTATTTTCCCTCAGAATCGCGTATTGCTCGTTGATACCGAAGGACTTCAGGGCCGTTTCCGGATTGTCGGATTGCATCATCACCCCGCGGGTCATGGCATGATATTGGTTAATATTCACGAACTCCTTGGAGATGTTCAAATAGGTTGCCACACCCGTGATCATCATCAGCGCCGCAGCAGCAATAGTAAGCCAGCGGAAGAGACATTCCCTGCGAATCCAGATAAGCGAAAGCGCGAACAGGGAAATCACCATGCCCACCGGAGCATTCTGCTGCTTGGAGGTCGTCAGGATCAGCGTACTGATCAGAAACACCGCCAGCATGGCATAATCATTGTATCTTCCGCGGTAGAGAAGCAGCCATGACGCGAACATGAACAGCATAGTAATCATTACAATGCTCTCGCCAAAGAAGGAATTGAAATACGCCGTATAGCCGGTATCTCCGAAGATAACAATCGCAATGACCGCGGTGACCATCCCCCGTCTGCGGGACATGCGGCAAGTAACAGCCTCTATTAACAGATAAACAGCTGCGACATAAAGAATCAGATAAATGGCCGCCTGAAAGTGGATATCAAAGACCTCTTTACTGAAGAAAAGCTTATTGACGCCGATCGCCAGCTTAATAAAGAGGGATTGGGAGGAGACCAGCATGGAGCTGTTCTCATTATAATATTGATAGATTCCGAACTGTTTAACAAAATAGCCAAAATACTGGCTGTCATAATCGGGCAAGTTGAAATAGAGGCCGTTGCTGTAGATGATGCGGAAAAAGTCACCGTTATCGGCCATCCCCACATAGGGCGCCGTAAACAAGGCGAAGACTGTAATGATCAGTACGCCAATGGCCGCTGTCAAAGCAGGGGTTACCGTTAAATTAACAGGGATTAAACCTCTGCGCAAAGGTATTTTCATTGTGTTGTCATCCATGCGGGTTCACCTTCGTTACTATTAGATTAAATTAGTAGGAATACGCGAGTAAGGCCATAAGATTGTCAAAAGAATAGGCTTGCCCCGTCTCAGGATTTCCGAACCCGCCGTATAGGACACTCCCTGTATCCGTAACTCTAAATTCGTTCATTCTTTCTATACTTCTGCTATAAAGAGAGTCGTCGCCGATCTCCGCGCCAATCATTGCCGTAAGGGCATAAATTGCCGTGGAGCGGATATCATTGGCCGGCTGGCCATCCCTGGTGTATTGCCCGTACAGCGTTCCCGCCTCTACCTGCTCCTTGATATAGCCGATACTCTGTGGTTTCTGCCGGTCCACCTCAGCCAAATTCAGAATACTCAGCAGCGATTCCACCGTATTGATCTTTTCCGAGCTATAGTTTCCTGTCTTATAATTAAATCTCGTTTCATAGAACGGGAACTCATCTGACAGATACCCGTCCTCGAGAATTGTGTTCATGTTGTGTAATAAAATTCCGCGAATTTCGTCATTTATCGACAAATTTTGCAAGACATTCAGATTAATATAACATAAAGTAACAAAGTCATTGGTTACCCGGAAATCATTGTCATAGAAATCGTACATATATCCATCTTTTACATTATTGCGGTAAAAAATCTTAGAATATTCGGCTGCTTCGTTCGTATATTCCTTGTTGTCAAAGGTGTCTCCTGCTGCATATAGCGCGCCGATCAAGCGTAAATCATCAACGGCGGCATTAAGGGGGTAGTGTTTTTGGAGTTTCGGACTATAACGATAGCTGAAACCGCCCTCTGTACCGAACGTTTGCTTCGCCTTTGCCCATTCTGAGGAGAACAGCTCCTTATTGCCGCTCAGTACGGCGATCCTCATCATGAGTGAAGCAGACTCGCTTAGTACTTCGTGGCCAGTGGCAACTTCTGCCGTCTGGTCGGTGTCCTGCAAATTTGTATAGACGCCATAAGGACCCGTAAGCTGTTTTGCAATGAATGTGTACAACTCCTGTTCCTCTTTATCGATATGGACGGCTGGTTGGCTCTTCAAGGGAGTAGGGGATGAAGGTAAAGAACCCGTGCTAGTCTCCGGGGAAGATATCGGCTGCTCCCCATTGCTCTTGCAGGAGGCCAATAAACATAGAGACAGCATAATAGCCGCGGCTTGAATGCTTTTATTTCCCAATCTATCACTTCCTTTAGAGATAGCATTAAGGTTTTGATACTATTATAACGGTAATATAAGTCACTAAATGTAGATTAATGTTGATCATTATGTGTCAAACCAATAAAAAATATCTAAATATTTACATTTCATGCGCCGAATAGACAAAAGCCGCCCTACAGGGCATTTACCGGCCCGGGCAGCTTCATTTTTATGCATATAATGGCTCTATCCTTTAATTCTCCGGTACGTCTCCTCATCCGACACAATATATAATCTGGCATCTTGCGGAATGGGCTGATTAAGCTTGCGGTTGATGCTCAGGTCGCTGCGGTCGGACAACAGGGTTGCCCCCCGCGAGAGCAGATCCTGAAAGGCATCTCCATAGGTTTGCCAAGCAGGATTCCGCGGGATCTCATAAATGTCGTCGCCATGCTGGCGGCTGAGCAGCTGGGTGATGACTTCCGAATTCCCCTCCTGCAGGGCGGAACGCACAGCCAATCTGGAGATGGCATCATGCGACAGCACGAACTCATTCACCTGGACATGCCGGAAATTCTGAATATTCTTCTCCTGCATAATCTCTACAGTAGTATGTACCTGCGGCGCGATCCGCTCAATACTCGAAGCAATCAGCAGCGACTTGCCGTCAATCAGCGAAGCTTCGTCAATCCGGTTGTCACCGAACACAATGGCTGCCCTTGCTTCATGAATGTTAGCCTTCTGCAGAATTTCATCACTGGATGCATCGCCGCTGATAAAATGAACCTGTTCCATATGCTCCAGCGGATGACGCCCCGATTCGTCAATAATGACGATCTTGCATTTCGGTGTGTAGCATAGGATCTCTTCGACGGCTGCCTGCGTTTTGCGGCTCCAATTAATCAATACAATATGATCTGCGGCGTGAAAGCTCAAGGTTCCCGCTCCTCTCCTTCTCTGCACCTCTCCCATGGCCTCAACAATCTTTCCGATGACCAAGCTGAGCAGGCCGATGCCGAATACGTACAAAAATATGGTGAACAGCTTCCCCATTACCGAAGTCGCAAAAAAGTCGCCGTATCCAACGGTGGCCATCGTAGTCATGACCCAATAGAAGGCGTTGAACCAGTTATGAAACGTACCCGGCTCCAGAACAAACGCGATGGTTGCGCTCAGAACAATAAAAAAAAGGATTATCAGCCCAATCGACTTCTTCTTTAGACGCATCAGCTTTCCGGATATTCTGAGTAAAAAATGCACCCTTCCGCCCCGCTTCCGATGTTAAATAGGGCTGCCGCACCGTGACCCGGCACGCGCAGCCTTAGTCTGCCGGCCCCTGGAGGGAGCCTGCTGAATTAAATGATCAGACTGCTGACGGCAAAGGCAGTTCCGATGAATACCAGACAGAGCATTGTGCCTACGGCCACATTCCCTTGCTCCAGCTGCTCGGAAATCCTGAAATTGGGAGTAAACAGTTCAAAGATCCAGTAAGCGGCGATCAGGCAGACGTAACCTACCGCAAACCATAACATCATGTGCCAGATAGAAGTATTCGTGTATGCCGCTACGCCCAGTACGATCGCTGTGGCCAGAAATTTGCCTCCCAGCGCCAGAGCTACAGCCACATTGCCTTTCTTCAATTCCTCCATATCCTTGAACGGAGTCATCAAGCTGAATACAACCATGCCAAGCACCTGAAGCAGAATGATAGTCAGAACGCTGACTATCAAATTAATAACAATCGTCAATTGGCCCACCCCCGAAATTTCGCATAAGCCGAATCATAATCGGCAAAATCATGCACTTCCTCCAGCACCACGGAGGCTGTCTTCTCTTTCTCCAGCGCTGTATAACGCTTGTCGTCAATCGGCTGCTTGATCCGGTTGCCGGAAGGCAGCTCAAGCACGGCGAAGTTTCTTGTCTTCTCCTTGAACTTGGTCTTATAGACTCCGACAAGATCCACATCGGTGGTAATGGATACCTTTAGATTCTTCAGATCCTCTGCAGCCGTCTTCTGGTCTCCATACGATTTAAGCGTGGACCAGGCGGACAGGCGGATCTCATTCTTCTGGTCAGCATCCGTAACCAGCTCGGCATCCATGAACTGCAATGTCCAGATCTTATCCCCGGTGGCATAGTTGCCATCGTTCGGGAGTAGCTCGTTATCCGGCAAAACCGTCATGTCGCTGCCGATCAAATCCCCCACTGTGCTCTCCACTACCCGGTAATCCCACGGTACACGGGATACACTGTCCGTCGTTTCCGCTGCAGGAGTACCTGTATGAAACACACTGTCCTCATTGCTTGAGCATGCGCTCAGCAGCACCGACAAAAGCAGTATTCCAAGGACCGTGCCCAGCCGAATTACCCCAAAGCGCCCGGTCCGCACCTTTCTACTCTTACTCATCTCCAAGTTCCCTCACTCCTAGCGCGATAAAATGACTGGCATTGCCTGTAATCGGTCCGCCTGCCCGCCCGAGCAGGCCACAAGGTTTCCCGTTAATGACGAACATGCCGATGAGCAGATGAAACTCCCCTTCCGCTGTCTGAATCCGGGCCAATTCGGCTCTTTTCTGATAGACGGTGGGGAATAGTGTACTGCTGTCAAAGCCGTCCTCGTCCTGCAGCTCAAGTGTGCCGTTGTCATCGAAGAGACGTACAGAACCGCCTTCACGGCCGAATACAGACTTCGAGACAAAGCTCCCTGAGAATACCGGCTTATTGTAGGTCGGCAGAATATAGCGGGAGATCGCCTCGCGCTCTTCCTCACTAAACAGCAGCCCCAGCTCATACATCCCCCATACCGCCGCAATCAATCCCTTAGACTGCAGAAAGATGCTGTGCGGTCCGTTGAATAACTCCAGCTGTCCGCTCTCCACGGCGTAAGCAAGCGCATCGCCGCCTTCGTCTACGGCTATCCATTCCTTGGGATAGAGGGCGAACATCCGCTGAATTACCCGGTCCTCTCCATCCCGTACAGTCCCTTCATCAATCCATAGATCGAGACAATCCACGCACTTGATATCCAGGCCGCTGTGCTTCACAAGCGCCTCAATCGTGCCGGAGTCTTCCTGATGGGAACCGTAGGCGACACAAGCTGCCGTGTCCGGCCGTTCTGTGCCCCAAGCCGCCGCAAGAAGTCCCTTCATCGCTCCATTGGGGCTGGCGATGCCAGCCTGCTCGCAGATCCAGGGCGTAGCGATGGAGGCCTCCACATAACCGGTAGGCGTATCGGCATTCAATTCCAGCAGCTTAATCGCCCCGTTGTCCGCCACGGCGAAATCGAACCGGGCATAGAGGCTGATGCGGCCCGGCTCCGGAAGCGGGCATTCATCAAGCATCTGCCACAGGACGGGGGGAATGCCGAGCAAATCATATAGATCATGTCTACGGTGGACATAGCGGACTGTTTTGTCCAGTATAGCCCACAGCTTGACCGAGGCTTCTTCAAGTTCCTGATAAGTCTCGCCGCGCATCACCGCAATTGCATCAAGCCAGTATTCTTCATCCTCCAGGTCTGCCCAGGTGAAGCCAAGCTCACGCAGCTTCTCCACTCTTGGCGCCCGTTCTAGACCCGATTGATCCACAAATTGAAAGACACTCTCTGCAGAACTCATCCGCCGAAACCGCTCTTGCTGCTGGAGCTTCTGCCGGCGCTTGATTTTGACGATGAGGAGCTTGATTTACTGCCGGAGCCTAAACCGCTGGATGTGCCCCCAATGCCGCCTTTCTTCGAAGATGTCCCTCTTCTCGTGATGGAGCCGGTGGAGGAAGTAGAGGTTTTCGGTTTTGCCACAGATCCGGCTACCTTTTTGTTCTGGAAGCTGCCGCTGCTGTAAGTCGGCGGCTTGTAGGTAGTCCGGGTTCCTCCGTAATAGGTCGGCCGGTCATTGTACCAGCCTCTGGAGGAGTAGAACGAACCGCTGTTAAACAACATGTGGTACAGCAGCATATCATCCCAGCCGAAACCCGAGCTGTAACCGCCGTAATTATTAATGACGGTTGTCCCGCCGGAGGTTACTACCCCGCTGCCCTCCTGCACGGTCTCTTCCACATTCTCTTCCGGGTACGGAATATTCCAGTCTACATTTTTATCAAAATAGGCTTTGACCTCTTCGGTGGACCAGGAGACAAGCTTCGGCTCTTCGCCCGAGCTGCCGCTGGCACCCGCCCCGCCCGGTACAAACAGTGCATTGGCCAGCAGCGCAATCCCTAGCGAGGTGGACAATACACGCAGCGGTTTGCCTTCCGCATTGAACAATTTGGACACGGCGGGTTCTTTAGTATTTTCATCTTTTCCCAACATGGGCCCCTCCTTTCCTGACAATTTATCCTTCAGCACGCATCGGAACCAGCAAAAGCTCCAGCTTTCCCTCGTCCACGTTCAGCCGTCCTTCCACTGCCTCATACTCCCGGCTGCCCACAACAATATAATTGACATGTTCCAGGGCAGTAATCATATTCATGCTCCATGTACGTTCCTCGATGACACGCAGATCGCCTTCCGGCATTTTTTCAAACAGGATGACCTTCATTCCATTATCCACTTATTACCCTTCTTTCCTGATAACTGTTATGCTTCTGATACGCTGTAAGCACAATTTCGTTTCATGAGCCGCAGTCCATCCCTATCTATTTTATCTGTTAGGGTCCAAGTAAATTCTAGGGTATTGGAATAATCTTGGCAATCGGAAATACGTTAATGGAAGTCTGTTCACAATATGTTCCGAACCCGGCTATTCATTGGCTTTCCGGATGGATGCTATTTTGCTCTGTCTAAGGATGGATTCCCTCTGGGGATGGTGTAAGAGATCGTAGTTCCCCTGCCCGGCGTACTCACAATCATCAGACCGGTTCCGTATATTTTGAGCAGCCGCCTCTGGATATTCCTCAGGCCGATGCCTCCTTCGGAGTGCGTTTCGGACAACACTTGTTCAATCCGTTCCGGAGTGATGCCTACCCCATTGTCAGATACCGCAACAACGAGCTGCCCGGACAGCAGCTTAACGGACAGATTGACGGTCCCTCCGGCCATTTTCCGCATCAGGCCGTGGTTGATCGCATTCTCCGCCAGCGGCTGGATGCTGAGCGGAGGGACCAGTTCGCGCAGACCTTCCGGCACATCCAACTCGATATTCAGCCGCTCATCGAATCTCGCCTTCTCCAGCGCAAGATAGGACCTCACCAGCTCCAGTTCCTTTCCGATCGGCACCGTTTGCCCGCGGTTCTGGAAATCAAAGCTGCTGCACAAGTATTGGCTGAGATCAAGCAGCAGATCGGTCGCCTTATCCGGATCATCGGAACAAACTGAGATAATGGCATTAAGCGCATTATACAGAAAATGAGGTTTGATCTGGGCCTGCAGGAAAGCAATTTCCGTCTGTACCGACGTACGGATGGACTTACGCATATCCAGCAGCGTCTTCACACGTGCCCTGAATTCCCGCAGCTCTACCGGCTTGCTTAAGTAATCATTGGCCCCCGCCTCAAAAACAGCCTGAATCTTCCGGGCGGCTGCTGCCTGTCAGTACTAGGATCGGCAGTTCGGATAAAACAAACCGCTCGCGAATCGCCTTGCATAACACCAGTCCCGGCATTTCAGGCATTACCCAATCCATAATGATCAAGTCCAGTTCGGGATGATTCTGCATTTGTATAATCGCATCAGGCCCGCTGCCTGCGGTAATCACTTTATGCTGCTCCAGCTGCAGCGCATTGGCCAGCACCTGGAGATTGACCGGATCATTGTCGACAACCAGGATGTAGCAGCATTCCCCTTCAAGGGAAAGCGCAGGCTCTTCTCCCGGAGACTCCAAAGCCGCTGCCGACTCCCAGCCGGTAATCTCCAGAGAGTCCTGATCCAGAAACGCTGTTCGTTTCTGCAGTATCGGTATCGTGAAGCGGAATACCGAACCTTGACCCGGTTCAGATTCGGCTTCTATTCTCCCTCCGTTCAACTCTACCAGCTTTTGGGTGATGCTGAGGCCAAGGCCGTTTTCCCGGTAGGTTTTTTGGGCGTCCGCCCCTTGCGGATCGTACGCGTCAAAAATGGTACGCAGGCGCTCCGGAGCGACCCCTAAGCCAGTATCCGCTACAAGGATAGCAACATACTCTTCTTTAACCTCAGCAGACAGGGTTATCACACCCTGAGGGGTATTATTCACAGCATTTGACAACAGGTTGAATAAGATTTGCGACAGCCGCTGCTCATCTGTTTCTAGCAGCGGGAGAGACTCCGGCAGGTTCAGCTTGAAGACCAGACGGGAATTGCCCGATACATGGCGGGTAACCTCCATTACGGAAGAAGCTACTCTCCGCAGGTCCACCGCCTGCCGCCGCAGAAAGAAATCCCCGTGATTCAGCCTGGCGAAATCCGACATATCATTAATTAATGCAGTTTTCTTGCCGCCCCTCTGAAGAGGAGGCAGACGGACTTCCACTGCTGCCGATCTCCTGTCCGTTCACAAACACCTTGCTTGCCGTGCGGATATTAGCCGTCCGAAGGCCGTAAATAACATCCTCTCCATAGGGAATCATGGCCTGCAGCCGATAGGTGGCATAACCTCTGGCTTCTGGGCTGCCGGTATCCGACAGATAACGGTTCCATTTGTCCGGCACCTTGATTATGGTAGAAACCGGCACTCCCTCCCCGCCCGGATCAGCTTGGCTGAAATCCCCCGGCGTTAGCAGCGCATCGCGGTATAATTCCCATTCCCCGTTCAGCTTCACCACGCCGTCATGGCGGAAATCCCAAGCCCGAAGATCCATGACCCCTTGGCGGGAGACCGGCATATCTTGCTGGCCCGTAAAAAGATGAAGGACCGAAAGCAGCGGCAATAGGGATACCAGCAGCAGACTCCCGAGAATACGCTGCCAATATTTCAGCATATTTCCTCCCCCTTTCTAAAAAAAGCCGATTCCATTTATTTCGGAACCGGCGGTAATTCTTATTAGAGGTGCATATTGGAATTACTGTGCATCCTGCACGGCGGCAGGAGCTGTATTATCCTGTGTTTTGGATAAGAACAGATTCAGAATGATCGCAGTGAGCGACCCGGAAACAATACCATTCTGCAGCAGCATTCTGGCAAACTCCGGCAGTTGGTCGAACATGGAGGGCAATACCGCCGAGCCCAGGCCGACAGCGATGCTGCAGGCGGCAATCAGCAGGTTGCCATCCTTGCGCAGATCGACCTCGGAGAGGATCGACATTCCGGAAGCCGCGACCGAACCGAACATTACGATCATTGCCCCGCCGAGTACCGCATTCGGCACGATTGTGGTTAACGCAGCCAATTTAGGCAGCAATCCCAGCACAACCATGATACCGCCGGCGGCAAAAATCACATTCCGCGTCTTGACACGGGTCAGTGACAGCAGTCCAACGTTCTGGGAGAATGCGGTATATGGGAAGGCATTAAACAGCCCTCCAAGCATTATGGCGAGACCTTCAGAGCGGAGGCCGTTGACAATCTGCTTCTGCTCGACCTTCTGGTCTGTAGCCTTGCCTACGGCAAAGTATACGCCGGTCGATTCCACCATGGATACGATATTTACGATAATCATCGTGAAAATGGCCGTAACGTTAAACTCGGGCCAGCCAAAGTAGAACGGCTGGGCCACACTGATCCAAGAGGCAGAACCGACAGTGGAGAAATGTACAATGCCCATAAAATAGCCGATAGCTGTCCCGACAACCAGACCTACCAGTACAGAAACGGAACGAAGGAACCCGGTTGTCAGCCGGTTCACAGCGAGAATCACCAGCAGTGTAATCAAGGCCAGCAGCAAATTGCGGGGTTCTCCGAAATCAGGTTGTCCCTGACCGCCGGCCACATTATTCATAGCAACCGGAATGAGCGACAGCCCGATAATGGTCACCACAGAGCCGGTTACCACGGTCGGGAAGAACTTCAGCAGCTTCCCATAGATCGGGGCGGCAAACACAACGAACAATCCCGATATAATAATCGCACCATAGGCTGTTGCCAGATTGGAATCCAAGGCGATGGCAATAATGGGACTGACCGCAGTAAAGGTGCAGCCCAGCACCACCGGCAGGCCGCTGCCGAAATATTTGCTGCCCATGACCTGCAGCAGCGTGGCCAGTCCGCAAGTGAACAAATCCGCAGCAATGAGGTAGGCCATTTGTGTTCCATTCAGGTTCAGCGCCCCTCCGACAACAAGCGGCACAATGACCGCGCCGGCGTACATGGCCAGCACATGCTGGAGTCCTAATGCGAAGACTTTTTGTTTGCTTAACATCCTGCACTCTCCTTGATCATTTCTTTAATATCAGCAGTATTGTCTATAAAATGAACTTCTCCCGGCGCCATGGAAGCAATTCGTGCCAAGGCATACACGGGGATTCCTCTTTTCTCCAGCAAACTGCGTCCTTCCTGAAAGCTCTTCTCGATCACGCAGCCCACACCAAGCAGCTCTGCACCGGATTCCTCCACGATATCAGCCAGTCCCACCAAAGCAGCGCCCGTAGCCAGGAAATCATCGACGATCAGCACTTTGTCGCCCGGGCCCAGATATTTCTGCGAGATGCTGATCCGGTAATGCTCTTGACGGGTAAAGGAATGTACCGGGGCCGAATAGACTTCCTCCGACTGTGTGATGGCTTTCTTCTTCTTGGCATAGATGAATGGCACCTTTAAGGCAATGCCTGCCGCCATCGCAAACTGAATTCCGCTGGCCTCAACTGTCAACACCTTCGTAACCGGCAGATGCCCGAAGATCGTCTTGAATTCCTGCCCGATCTGCAGCGCAAGCTCCGTATCCACCTGATGGTTCAGAAACGAGTCCACTTTCAGCACCGTATCCGACAGAATCAAGCCCTCTTCTCTGATGCGTTCCTCTAATATTTTCATTACTGCGGGTGATCGCTCCTTTGATATGATCTGATGAATTCTTTAAATAAAAAAGACAGATCCCCTTGAGTGTTTCTCAAGTGAATCTGTCCCTCTGGGTTTTTGTCCCTAAGTGGTGTAACACATAAGCAGTGTCCGCATCGCTTGGACCAGTCTTTCTTATGCCGATGCACAAGAAACGGAACCCTAGACGCGCTATTTCACTCATAGTCGGATAATTACAGTGGTTATCCGGTAGAAACTTATGGGCCATATTCCCAAGATTATATGAGTTATTTATGAAAAGTCGTAGTAAATACCTTGTATATCTTACACGCTCTGTCCGAACCTTACAAGCAAAATTTTAAGCATTATTTCATCCATTTATGACATGTTTTCATGAAATACATATGTTTTCAATCAGCCTATTAGGCAAGCGTTTGTTTCTAAGCACACTCCGCCCGTATTGCTCACGATTTCCGCCCCCATGCATTTATGATAAGGAAAACTACTCAGAGAGGAACGATACGGGTGGCCAAACAAATTGCTTCCCCTTATACACGCCAGCAGCAGAGCGTCGGCGCCGGAGGAGATGCCGCTAACCTGGGGAGCAAAGGACGAAACGGAGGCAAACATCCTCTCCCTTTGATCTGTCCGCCCGGCAAGGAGATCGTCGTTGTCATCAACAACCAGACGGTCAAGCTCCCTAAAGGCAGCATGAGTTCATCGGCGACACAGGTAGGCAGCGGTGGCGGAACATACAGTACAGGCGGAACCAACTCTGCCATCGACAGCCCCTTATACACGCCAGCAGCAGGCGGTCGGCGGGGGCGCAGGAGGCCATGCCCTGAACAGGGGTTCATCCAAGCACCGCCAGAGAAGAAGACGGTCCCGTTAACTTTTGTCCGCAATTCATAGAGAAATCTGAGAATAACGACAGTAAATCCTGTTTTTTTGCGGATTTGCCGGCGTTTTCTCCTGCCTTCCCCTATCGCCTCCTCTCTATTAAAAGTATAATTAAAGGTGATTCGTGATACTAACTAGACAAAGGACGGGCTAGCATGACAATAAAACAACGGGTTTGGTTAGCATCATCTGCCTTTATCCTTTTTCTCAGCAGCATGATTGCTGTATCTATAATTTATCTTGAAGGGGTTCCTCTACTCCTGTCTTTAGCATTTGGGGCAGCCGGCATTATTCTTGGAAGTGGACTCATGATGAGTATCCAGCGGAACATCCGCCGCGGTCTGGATAGAATTATGAAAATATCCGGAGATATTGCGCAAGGCACCCTCGGTTCCTCCGCAATCAGCCCTGAAACTGGAGATGATTTCGGGGAGTTGGCATATTCCTTTCACGCTTTAGCTGTTAATCTGGAGCACAAAAGTACAGAAGAACGCAGCCTGCGGCTTCAAGCCGAAGAGCAGGCCTGGATTAATACCCAAGTTACAGAAATAGCCCTGATGCTTCAGGGGTCGGTACATTTAGAGACCGCAGCCCGGGTTTTTATCAGCAAGCTGAGCGCCGCTGTCGGCGGAACCTACGGAGCGGTCTATCTGAAGCAAGGGGACAAGCTGCACTTCACCGCCGGTTATGCCTTCGATGAAGCCGCTAGCCGCCGCGAACCCTTTGCGCTTGGCAGCGGACTGGTTGGACAATGTGCACTGGATCAGAAGATGGTCGTGCTGCATGATCTGCCGGAGCATTACATCCGCGTGCATTCCGGACTGGGTGAAGCTGCCCCCACTACGCTGATCCTGGTTCCTGTCATTTATGAGCAGGATGTTGTCGCCGTGGTCGAGCTGGCTACCCTGAACACATTGGCTGACAAAGAGTACGAATTGATTAAACGGACCGGCCAGAACATGGGCGTGCTGATCAATACTTTGGCAGACGTGGCCAGAATCGAAGAGTTGCTGGGTGAGACCCAGCTGCAGAAGGAAGAGCTGGAAGCCCAGACGGAGGAACTGCAGGCCCAGACGCAGGAGCTCGAAGCGCAAACCGAAGAGCTGCTGGCACAGACCGAGCAATTGCAGGCGCAGGGAGAAGAACTGCAGATGCAGGCAGACAGCCTGCTGACCTCGAATGAGCAGCTGCAACGGCAGATGGAATTGACGGAAGAGCAAAAATCCGAAATTGAAGCCCAGGCCGATGAATTAAAGCTGCAGACGGAAGAACTTTTTGCCTCTAACCAGGATTTGCAGAAGCAGATGGAGATTTCTGAACAGCAAAAGGAAGAAATACAGGCACAAGCCGACGAGCTGCTGGCACAAACCGAAGAACTTCAAGCGCAGACGGAAGAGCTTCAGGCGCAGACAGAAGAGATCTCTGCCGCAAATATTAACCTGCAGCAGCAAATCGAACTGACCGAGCAGCAAAAAGAGGAAATCAAAACCCAGGCGGAAGAAATCTTCATGGCCGCCCAGTACAAATCAGAATTTCTGGCCAATGTATCGCATGAGCTGCGCACTCCGCTGAACAGCCTGCTAATTCTGTCGCAGATTCTTGCTGAGAACAAAGAAGGTAATCTTGGCCCTAAGCAGCTTGAATATGTGCATACCATTTTCTCGGCAGGCAAAGATCTGCTGCAGCTGATCGACGAGATTCTCGATTTGGCCAAGCTTGAGGTAGGCAAGATGACCGCTATCCTTGAACCGGTCTCCTTGCATGATCTAAGCAACCACCTGTTCCGCCACTTTGAGCAGCAGGCCAAGAAAAAGAATATCCGCTTTGATGTCCATTGTGACAGCAGGCTGCCTGACCATCTTATGACCGACGGCCACAGGCTGCAGCAAATCATCAACAACCTGTTATCGAATGCCGTTAAATTCACTCCGGAGCAGGGCTCCGTCTCTTTATCTATCCGCATGAGCGGAAATGAGGCGGTCTTCTCCGTCAGCGATACCGGTATCGGGATTCCCGAATCCAAGCTGGAGAGCATCTTTGAGGCCTTTCAGCAGGCGGACGGCACAACCAGCCGCAAATATGGGGGAACCGGTCTTGGCCTGACCATCTGCCGCGAGCTTTCCACCATGCTGGGTGGAAGAATTGAGGTTGAATCCACAGAAGGCAAAGGCAGCACCTTCTCCCTGGCTATTCCCGCTGTTGAGCCGGAGGGTGACGCTCTTGCCCAGGCAGCTGCAACGTTCGCAGCTGCCGCCAGCAGTGAGCTTCTCAATCCGGACACCAGCAGCCGGGAGAATACCGCCTTCCGGGAATCCTTCGTGCCCGATATTTCCATATCCAATCCGAAGCTGCTGCAGTTCGCAGAAATGGAGGATGACCGGGGAAATCTGCTCAGCGATGACACGCTGCTCCTGATCATTGAAGAAGATGCCGAGTTCGCGGGGATTCTGTTGCAGCTCGCTCGCAGCAGAGGCTTCAAAGCGATCGTCGCCTTTCAGGGCGATCAGGGCCTGGCTCTGGCACATGCCTACAAGCCGGATGCCATCCTGCTCGACCTGCATCTTCCCGTCCTTGACGGCTGGTCAATCATCAGCCGTCTGAAGAGCCGGCCGGAGCTGCGTCATATTCCGGTGCATGTGATCTCGACCGCGGAAGAGAATCAGCAGAGCCTGGCCATGGGCGCACTCTCCTTCTGGAAGAAACCCAGCGATCAGGCCGAGCTGGAGGCTGCCTTCCTGCAGATTGAAACCTATATCAGAAGGCCGGTAAAAAGCCTGCTAATTGTTGAGGACAACAAGGATCTGCGCAGCAGCCTTGTAGAGTTCATCGGGCATCCCGATGTACGCATTGTTGCAGTGGGGACAGGACGGGAAGCATTGGAGCAGCTGGTGAGCCATCATTTTGACTGCATGGTCCTTGATCTGGGCCTGTCGGATATCAGCGGCTTCGATTTGCTGGAGCAGGTCAAAACCAACCGCAAACTGCAAACCCTGCCGGTCATCATCTATACGGGCAAGGACCTCAGCAAGGGCGATGAACAACGTCTGAAGCATTATGCCGAGAGCATTGTCATCAAGAACGTGCGCTCCATGGAGCGGCTGTACGACGAAACCGCACTGTACCTGCACCGCAAGCATGCCGATCTGCCGCCGGACAAGCAGCGCCTGATCGAGAAGCTGCATAATCCGGAGGCGGCTTTTGCCGGGAAGAGTATCCTGCTCGTGGATGATGATATGCGCAATATCTTTGCGTTATCAAGTGTCCTGGAAGGTTATAATATGGATATCAGTTTTGCGCAGAACGGCAAAGAGGCGTTACAGCATCTGGAGCAGCATCCCGAGACCCAGCTTGTATTTATGGATATTATGATGCCGGAGATGGACGGGTACGAGACGATGAAGCATATCCGTGCCATGCCGGAGTATGACCAGCTTGTGATTATTGCCCTGACCGCCCGGGCTCTGGAAGAAGACAGGGTTAAATGTCTGCAGGCAGGCGCTTCTGATTATATTTCCAAACCGATTAATACCACCCAGCTGGTTACTGTACTGAAGGTGTGGTTAATTCAATAATTACCAGACAGACTTCACATTTTAGAAATTTTAGCTGGCTGTGGGAGGAAATATGGATTATCCTGTGAATATTTTACTTGTTGATGACCGTCCGGATGAATTTCTGTCCGTTCAGGCGCTGCTTGCAGACACTCCTTATCGCCTGATTGGCGCCAGCTCCGGTATGGATGCCTTGAAATGTCTGCTGGAGCAGGAATTCGCCCTGATAATTATGGATGTGCTGATGCCGGATATGGATGGTTTCGAAACGGCGAAGCGGATTAAAATGCGCCAGAAATCGCGGGATATCCCCATTATATTTCTAACCGCACTAACCTCCGAGCTGGAGAATTATATGATGGCGTACACGGCGGGAGCGATTGATTTTCTGACCAAGCCCTTCCATCCCATTGTCCTGAAAAGCAAAATAGACGGTTTTGTCCGCCTGTATCAGACCCATAAGGAACTGCAGATCAAATCGCAGGAGCTGGAAGCGGCAAATGTCGTCCTTACTGAACTGAAGGAGACTGCCGAGGTCGCCCTGAGGATCAAGAGCGGGTTTCTGGCCATGATGAGCCATGAAATCCGCACCCCCTTGAATGGAATTATCGCAATGTCGGATGTGCTCAGAACTTCAGAGCTGGAGACAGACGATCTGGAAATGGCAGAAATCATTCATACCAGCGGTCACGCACTCCTGTCCGTAATTAATCACATTCTCGATTTTACAAAGATTGAATCGGGCAAAATGGAGCTGGACTACGAGCTGTTCAACCTGCATGCCTGCCTGAAAGAAACGATGGATCTGTTCAGGGCACTCGCCAAAGAACGCAACTTAAGTATGGAAATGGATATCGACCCGGCGATTCCCGCGCTGCTGGTTGGTGATCCAAACCGTCTTAGACAGGTCCTGAACAATCTGATTGGCAATGCCATCAAGTTCACGGCAAGCGGCGGTGTAAAGGTACATACCCGTCTCAGACAATCGCTGGATGGGGTCCTGCAGCTGGAGTTTGTGGTTGAAGATACGGGCATTGGCATTCCGGCGGATAAAATGGGTTATTTATTTCAGCCCTTCACACAGATCGGCGCGACCATCAACCGCAAGTTCGGCGGAACCGGCCTCGGGCTGTCCATCTGCAAAATGCTGGTTGAACTCATGGGCGGCACTATCTACGCCAAACCGGGCATCGAACAGGGTGCCGTATTCATTTTCACCATCCAGGTTACCGAAGGCCAGCCGGATTAGTCCGCTTATGGGAACACACAAAAAACCGCAATCGCTCCATTCCTTGGAGGCTTGCGGTTTTTTTGTGTTAGTCTGGCAGGCTCTATGGTTGTAAAAGAGAGTGCGATCCCGTTATCCTGCGCTTACTTATTCACCGTATCCACCGGCAGGAGCCGGATGGGCAGCGATATATTCCAGGGCATTGTAGATCAGTTCCGCTGCTTCTGCGCGGGTAATCTCCTTGGCCGGATGGAATTTGCCCGCGGTGTCCAGACTGGCGATTCCAAGGGCAAGCGCCCGCTGAATGGAGCCGTCGTAACCGCTTGTAAAATCAGTTGCGTCGGCAATATCCACTGGCATGAGCTTGATCATCGGAAGGTTGCTGTGCTTCTCAATCGCCAACATCAGCTGATGGGTGAATTCTTCCCGCGTCCAGTTCTCCGCAGGGTCCAAATCTGCCGGCAGGCCAATATTGTTATTGGCAGCGATAATCAGCGCATCCGCATACCAGGCTGTATTGCTGGCATTCGGGAAATAGTCCGTCGCCTGCGGGGCTTTGATGAAGCGAACCATGTCGATATTCAGATCCAGGGCGTTGACGATTAGTTGAATGCCTTGGGCAGCGGTAACCGGAGCATTCGGCAGGAATTTACTATCAGTGACCCCGTGAATGATCCCCTTTTGCTGCAGCTCTTCAATTTTTGCTTTAGCCGGGATACCGGCCAGATCCTGAAAAGAAGCAGCGGCGGCAAAGCTCTGTCCGGCAAATGTCAACGTCAGCACTGCCGCTGCGGACAGCACAAGCTGTTTGAATGTATGATTATTCATGTCTACTCACCTCGCGGTAGTTTTACTTGCTTGATTGTGCCTTCTTTCTACCAGACGAAGCCGATTATTAAAAGTTGCAGTTCATCTGCTGCTATTGGAACGTAGGAAAACCCCGGCACAATGCGTCATTTCCGCACAGAGCCGGGGCTGTTCAGTCTGCCTTTTTGTGGTTCAGCACGTTGTCCTCCAGAACAGCAAATTTATCGCCATATTCCCTGATGATATGCTGCTCCCCCCAAGCGCAGAGGGAATCCAGAATCGACCGCAGCGACAAGCCGTATTCACTGAGCTCATATTCCACTTTAGGCGGCACCTGGTTGTAGCTGATCCGGTTGACGATGCCGTCCTGCTCCAGCTCCCGGAGCTGCTGGGTAAGCATTTTCTGTGTAATATTCGGCATATGGCGCTTCAAATCACTTGTCCGCATCTTGCCGTGGGTCAGGTGGCAGAGAATAACGCATTTCCACTTGCCGCCGATCACCTCCAGCGTCGCTTCCACGGATATATTATATTTTTTAGCCATGAGGATTCCTCCTGAAAAGTTTGGTGGGCTTTGTCTTCAAACACTCCTGCGGGTACTTTTTAGTACCTATAGCACTAAAAAGTACGTACTATCCTTTAACGTCCTGGTAATCCATAATAGCACTTACCGGCCGGTGATTACCATACTGTAGGAGTGGAAAACATGTCCTTAGATAAAAGAAGAAGCACCCTGGCGCTGCTGGCTTTGGCGATCAGCGCCTTTGCGATAGGAACAACCGAGTTTGTCAGTGTCGGCCTGCTGCCGCTCATTGCTGATGACCTGCATATATCCGTAACCACAGCGGGATTGACCGTCACTCTATATGCGCTGGGTGTTACCTTCGGCGCACCTGTGTTAACGTCGCTGACCACGGCAGTCTCGCGCAAAACCCTGCTGCTGGCGCTGATGGTTCTGTTCATCGCCGGCAACAGTCTGGCCGCTGCCGCTGACGGAATTGCCATGCTGCTGACTGCACGGGTCATTTCGGCCCTCTCACATGGCCTGTTTATGTCCATTGCCTCAACCATTGCTGCCGATCTCGTGCCCGAGGACCGCAGGGCCAGCGCCATTTCGGTGATGTTCACCGGACTTACGGTTGCTACCGTAACCGGAGTGCCGCTCGGTACGTTCCTCGGGCAGCAGCTTGGCTGGCGGGCTGCCTTTATCGCCATAGTCATTACCGGCATCGCCGCGCTGATCGGGAATCTGCTTCTCGTTCCCTCCGGTCTGCGCAAAGGCACAAAGACGCCTTTGCGCGACCAGGTCAAGCTGGTGACGAATGGCCGCTTGCTGCTCGCTTTTGCAATTACAGCTTTGGGATACGGCGGCACCTTTGTCGTCTTCACCTATTTATCGCCTCTGCTGCATGATATCAGCGGCTTCAAGGAAAAGACGGTTGCCGTCATTCTGCTGGTGTACGGCATCGCCATCGCCATCGGCAATGTGATTGGCGGCAAGGCGGCCAACCGCAAGCCGATGAATGCCTTGTTCTATATGTTCGCCCTGCAGGCTGTCGTTCTGCTGGTCTTGGCCTTCACAGCACCCTTTAAGGCCGCAGCACTGGTCACCATCTTCTTCATGGGGCTGCTCGCATTCATGAACGTACCGGGCCTGCAGGTTTTTGTCGTAATGCTCGCCGACCGGTATGCGCCAAGCGCCAGAGATATCGCCTCTGCTGTCAATATTGCCGCCTTTAACGCCGGCATTGCCATCGGAGCATACCTTGGAGGGCTTGTCACCGATCATATGGGCCTGATTCATACCACATGGGTAGGATCAATCATGGTATTCGGGGCTGTAATCCTTACCGCCTGGAGCCGTGCGCTGGAACGAAAAGATGAGCTTACACTTCAGACTGAAGCCGCCTGATCACCTGCCGCTCCATTCAATCCTGTTTCGAATACACAACGTACAAACTGCAAATCACTAATCACATTACATTCTGGAGGTTATTATATGATGGCACAGCATTTACAGGATACGACTACACTGCAGAACGGCGTGAAGATGCCCTGGCTAGGATTGGGAGTCTTTAAGGTCGCCGACGGGGAGGAGCTGGTACTGTCCGTGAAGCAGGCCATTGCCCACGGCTACCGCAGCATTGATACCGCTGCTGCTTATCAGAACGAACGGGGCGTTGGCCAGGCGATAGCCGAGGCTATGAAGGATAACGGACTGAACCGTGAAGATCTGTTCATCACCTCCAAGGTCTGGAACGCTGATCTCGGCTACGATGCAACACTTGCCGCCTATGAGGCCAGTCTGGAGAAGCTGGGCCTGGAATATCTGGATTTGTATCTCATCCATTGGCCGGTAGAGGGCAAATACAAAGAGTCGTGGCGGGCGCTGGAAACGCTGTACACAGCGGGCCGGGTCAAAGCGATCGGCGTCAGCAACTTCCAGATTCATCATCTGGAGGATGTGATGAAGGATGCCGTAATCAAGCCGATGGTCAATCAGGTGGAGCTGCATCCATACTTGTCCCAGCAGCCCCTGAGAACCTTCAGCAAGGAGCAGGGCATCCAGATCGAAGCCTGGTCGCCACTCATGCAGGGACAGCTGCTGGAGCAGCCTGTACTGCAGGAAATCGCCGCCGCATACGGCAAATCCGTAGCACAGGTTATCCTTCGCTGGGATCTGCAGCATGGCATTATCACAATTCCGAAGTCAACGAAGGAACAGCGGATTATCGAGAATGCCGCTTTGTTCGACTTCCAGCTCAGCGATGAAGACATGAGCCGGATTGACGGGCTGAACCGCGATGAGCGGGTCGGTCCGGATCCCGATAACTTTGATTTCTAAGCAGACACCGCGCTAGAATCACTACAATAAAAGAAACGACGGCAGCCATGGACAAGAATAAAGTCCTAGACTGCCGTCGTTTTATATTTCTCCTTCAGATACCGGAAATAATCCGCCAAATAATGCCTAACGAATGGGGGCGTGTATAATAACATATGAGGTGAATTGCAAGGACCCCTACCGAGCATCAACCTACCTACACCATCGGGCAGGCTGCTTCCATGGTTAACACTACTGTTAAAACCCTTCATTTATATGATGAAATTGGCCTGCTGCGGCCTTCAAAACGCACTGAAGGAGGGCATCGGCTATACTCTGCTGCAGATTTATGGACATTGGAGCTTATTGGAACCTTGCGCTATGTTAATTTCAGCCTTGAAGATATACGCAAAATGATTTCAGGAGAACTCAGCATGACAGAGGCTCTAAACCTGCAAATTGATGCATTAGAGGTAGAGTTTGGTGCGATCTCCTCGATGCTCGCTATTTTGAAACAAGCGAGACAACGCACCACTCATAATAGCTCAGAGGATTCCATGCATTATATTGCCGAGCTGGTTGCTTCACGCTCTGCCCATTCTGTAAAACGCCAACAATTTATCAATAATAAAATAGAAGAGACAAAGCTGTTAGAGGATCTGCCGGAAGATTGACAAGCATCATTTATGCATTTTTTCAACAAGTACATTATGAAGGAGTCCAAGCTAACCGCCCGCCAGACACAAGCATGGATAGAGCTGCAGAAATTGATGAACGATTCAACTTATATGCAGGAGCTAGCCAATTGTAAGCTTCCATTCTTCCGTATGGCGCTTCATCCCCAGCATCAAGCCCACGATTGGATTGGGCAAATGGAGTAAATCCGCCTTCGCACCCTGGAAGCTATCCAACGCCAATGGCCGCCAAGCAGCCCTGCAGTCCAGACCCTTACACATAACTTTCTTTTACTATATGCAAATGTGGAGGAGCTTGGTCAGCCTGACGAGTCCATCCCAAGACAAGCCCGGCATCTGCTGGACTCCGTAACGGAGCGAACTTTGCGATTTAATAAGCTCTGTACCCTTTTAAACCCGGAGTGGCAAGATATTACGGGTGGAATGGAACTGTTGATGCAGGGCATGCAAGCATTATTGGCCAAGAAATAACCATAACCGGCACACACAAAGGAATGTCCGAACATTCCAAGACGCTCCAGATCGAGGTGTCCCGTAAAGCGATCATGCGAATCGTTTCCATTAAGGGCTTCCAGCTCATCCAGTACAAATTTAACATCCCTCACCCATGTTTGATTGAGCTTGTCCATAAAATCAAATTGCAGCTCTTCACACCCCTTCCTCCCTTGGGAGTCAAACAAAGCAACCCTGCCATCAGGAAAAACTGAAGCCAGACTGCTGTAGGTATGATTAATGCCAACCACGATGTAGCCCCTGGCTCACGAGCTGCTCTACCTGAAACGTATTTTGACTCTCATATCCATGCAGCCCATGGGAGAAAATAAGCACGGGATAAGAAGCTTCCTCTTCTGATAATGCTGCTTGCTCTACTGCATGTGTACGAACATATTCTAAGCTGGTGAAAAGCGGCTGGGGAAGACCTAATACCTCCTGAAATGCCTCAGCATAAACCTTAGGGTCAGGCACATAGGCTGAAGTTATTCCCTGAGCTTCCTTATCTGCAGGGTACCAAATCTGTACTCTCAACTCCCGGTCGCTGCCTCTTCCGGCAGCAAAGGTTGCCCTTTCCGCCTTAGAGCCGGTAGCATTAACCCTTCTGCCTTAATCTCTTCTCGCAGTCTCTTCCTTCGTTTTCGCCCTACCCTCCTGCAGAAGCTCGATTCTCTTACCAATTGAGAAGACACCCTTTAATCCAGGCATGGTTTAAACCATGCCCAGGTTGCAACCAGTACACGTAAAAAAGGCTCCAGGGAGACCCCAGAGCGCCAATATATTTTATTACACATTACATCCCTTAATAAGGAAAATGATTAAATTTATTGACCATAATATTGTTAATGTTAAAATAGGAACACACGTTCTTTATTTTGGAAATTGGTTGTAAAAATATAATTTCATTTCTCTTTATTACGTAGGAGTAATCTCTTCACAAGGAAGAAGGGGACTTATATTGAAAACGGATGATGAGGTAAATCGTCGTTTTATCAAGTATATGGCCAATCTTATTCACTATAACTCTATCAATTATGACAAAAAGAGACGAATGAAGGACAGCCGATTCCCGCTGACTTTAGACAACGATGAAAACCTAGAATCTGTCTTACTTACTGTTCATGATTCAGAATCTGTGCCACCAAATTTAAAAGATCATATTACGGATCTTTCCCTTTTTAAAGCTTATGAATCCCTACCAGCGCAGCAACAACAGATTCTATCTTTTGCTTATGTACAAAAGCTAAATGATAAGGAAATAGCCCGGATATTGGGAGTATCTCAACAGAACATCTCGAAACACCGCTTAAAAGCTCTAACTAAATTGCGCAGCTTAATAACGGGAGGAGGATGAATGATGACGGAGAGTGACATTGCTACTTTTATTGCTAATTTAGGCTTCCCGATTGCAATTACTTTGTATCTACTTATTCGTTTTGAAAAGAAAATATCGGATCTAAGCGATGCCATTAATGGCTTGAAGAATGAAATACAAAAAAACGTAAAGCGGTGATTTTATGTTGGCCGAACTTTTAGCACAAGCACAGCAACACCACGATCAGGAGGCAACATTACATATCCTAGAATCTTTCACACCAAAGATCAAAGCCTCCTTGCGACAAGTACCCGCCAATGATCGAGATGATTTAAAACAGGAACTCTATGTCAAAATGATTGAGGTTATACAAACTTTTGATATTCGTGAACTGAAATAAAATTTAGAGAGTGGTTGTAAAATCTAAGGCTCAATTCTCTTTATATAATGAGACGCCGGTGATCCACAAAAAACTTAACTTAATGGAGGTAATATTTATGGCAATTGGTGATAAACTAAATTCGTTTAACGATCTTAAAGGACGCGACAGTGTCGATCTGTTGGCAAGAACACTGTACGGAGAAACGGAAAATGACTCTCTTTCACGTGTTGGTGTTGCATGGGTTGTTCTTAACCGTAAAAATGCTACAACAGGAGAATTTAGAAACCAGAATACCATTGAAGAAGTCGTCCTTCATAAAAATGCATTCTCTTGTTTTTGGGATAGTAACTTGGCTAAATGTCTTGCTCCAAATACATCAAGTGCAGTTTGGAAAAACTGTGTTTCTGTCGCTCAAAACGTCGCTTCCCTTGAAAATCCAATCGGAGACAAATTGTTTTATACTCAAATCGATGTTTTTAACGCCAATAGCAAAACTGAAAATGGGAAGCTCTTATATAAAATGAGTGGTAAATGGGTAATTGTCACTTCTAAAATCCTGAAAGGTCAACACATGTTCTTCAATTATACCAGTCAGTAAGATCAACAAAAAAAGCTTGCCCAAAGACTTTTTGGGACAAGCTTTTTTCTATTTTTCAATAGGTTTAACTTCAATTTGATCTGCAACAAATTCATTCTTGGTACTGTCGAATTTATAAGTGACATTGAAATCACACACATATGTGGTAGTTCCGGGTACAGCTGCCCCAAGTTTTAATTTTATTTTTTGATTTTCCAATGAATAAATATATACGTCACCAAAACCAAGGCGATCCTGTTTTTGATCCGGCACTGGGTCAAACCCATAATTAAAGTTATATTCTTTTCCTTTTGCTTTCACTGAAATGTCTAACGTATCGTCACCCTTTTTAGCAACATGCGTCTCGATCTGATTTGCAACAATCTCCTCATAGCTTTGTACTTTAATTTCGGATAGATCCTCGGCACTAACGACATGAATATCATAATTGTTTAAGCCTGTTCCTCGCCCAGTTTGGATGATAATTACGGCTTCTTCTTTTCCATCGCCTGTTACATCCGTATAATATACCTGCGGAGCAGTTCCAGTATCAACAGGGACATTCCAAGAAAAGTCTTTTTTATTCCCGTTAATATCCAGTGTTGCGCCATCGTTTTTTGTGTAAAATTTTACTTTTCCATCCTCTGAAGACCCCAGCAATTTTGCATCCGTATCTTGCACCGGCTGTGTTGTTACTTGTTTACTAGGAGACTCCTCCGTTCCTTGTGAAACTGTTTCAGGCTTATTTGATCCACATCCTGAAAGCAAAACGACACTCACCACCATCAATACACCAAGCTCTTTTTTCAAACCTAAAATCTCCTTTCGTCTACCTAACTGAAATTATATCAGAGCAAATGAACCCATGAATAACATAACATTAACATTATTTACGATTAAAGTTAAAATTATGTTATATAATCCAAACCAGTAAATGAAAAAAAGCGTCCCCGACAATCCAGGAGCGCTTATCTGATCCTCAGTTATATATGATTTGAGCTGTCTTCCATGATGGTCCACCATATGCGTGTTTCTTCACATCCCATTGCATCGTGACTTCCAGACTTTGATCATGCGAAGTATTCCCTGGGCTACTGCCTTTAGAGAATAGATGCTGTTCAATCCAGCGTATGCTCTCTTCTGGCACAATCGGCTTCTCATAGTGACGCTCATGGAAGATATGATCAAAGAACGCTATCCTAATTTTTGTTGCAATGTGTTCAATTCTATTTTGAACACCTGGAGGACTGTAGGAAGTAATGATGATTGTAACTAACTTGCCCTCTTTTAAATCTTCTTCCTGCCCGACTCTCATTTCTACGTCACAATCATAGACTGTGACTTCCCCTGCATCATTTGGAACCAAGTGGCCCGTTAGATAAGGCCATTTGAAACGATAGATTCCTGAATGCAATATTACTTCTGTTTTCATAGTAACACGCTCCCTCTTCATTAGTTTGATTACCTTACTCTTATAGTATAAATGGATCGCAATTATTCGAGTAGTGAAGCCGGAATCATGGTTCCACTTGCTTAAAACCAAACAACAGTTGCAACCAGGAAACAAAAAAAGTTGCAACCGATTTATCTATTCGCCACATCCGAAGATCAGTGGGCGGTGTTATTCAATTTTTTCACCAACTGACTGACTCGCCCCTGGGATATACCCAGCATCTCGGCCCACTTTTTTCGTGGTGCATCCGGGTACTGTTCCATGACCTTAGCCAGCCGGAGGAGTGTTTCCTTGCTTCGTGTCCATTTTGGTTTAATCGCTATTTCTTTTTCAGTGTTTACTTCCTCCAACGCAGCGGCCACTTCTGGATCGAATGCCGCTCCCCCTTCAGGCAATTTCTCGTTTCCGGAAACCTGTTCTAAACATGAACCACAGATGAAATAATCCTTAAAATAAGACAGCCCTTCCGTGGAAGAGCAAAACATGCACTCCAGGGTTCGATATTTCCTCAATGTCAGACGTTCATTTGCATCATCTACAAAATATTCAAACGGATCGCCAATATCAATCCCAAGTGTGCGCCGCAATTCCATCGGTAATAGAATACGACCCAAAGCATCCACCTTACGTACCATTCCGGTATTTCTATCTTTCCTCATAACAACTCCCTCTCCATTTTTTCCTTATTATACCATATGAAATATTTCACCTCATTCGGCCCTTAGTCATTTTTTTAATCGACCATACTTTAAATGTTCGTGTTTTAAACAAAAACAAGCCCGCTGCAGGAGCTGGCCATGAGTCTAAATTGTCTTAAAAACCGAACATTATAGTTCCCATCCTAAAAGTTTATGTAATTCGCTTGGATCAAATTGATTCCGATCTCGTTTTAACAGTTCTACAATAGCAGCCGCTTCACTTGCCATTCCTCCATGACCATACCGTCCGGTCGGTAAGGACGCGCAAGCTCGCGTTCAATCCATTCTTTCCGACCGGAGCGAATATTCACACCTATATACTGTAAATCCATGCACTACACTTCCCTTCATGTAAAAATCAATTTTCCTCGTACTCTCTTATAATTTTGTAAAAAGTGTTCTTCTTCAGCTCTAGCTTCTTCATGAATTCTACAGCCGATAGCTCATTATTCTTCCAGCCTTTATAGTTTGCATCCAGGATGCCCCTCTGCCCTTGTGTAAGAGTGTTCAGATTCATTTGCGGCCGTCCCAGGTGCTTCCCTTTTTTCTTGGCTTCAGCAATCCCTTCAGCCTGCGCCTGTTTGATCCCCTTACGTTCTTCTTCAGCCAACCAACTCAGGATCTGAAGTACCAGATCCATAATGAACTGCCCGATCCCCTCCAACTCTTGATATTTGCGCGTATCAAGAATGGGAATGTCGATTACCACAACATGAATTTTCGCATCGATCAGCCATTGCCACTCTTTCAAAATCTCCTGCTTATTCCGGCCAAAGCGATTGATAGACTTCACGAATAACGTGTCACCTTCTCGCAGCACACGCTTTAGAAGCTGATACTCTGAACGCTGAAAATCTTTTCCGCTTGCCTTATCAATAAACATGTACTCGTCTGGAATCCCCTGTTCTCGTAGCGCTGAAATCTGACGATCCTCATTTTGGTCTTTTGTAGATACCCTAGCATAGCCGAATTCTCTTGAAAATGTCCTCATAAAACCCTCCAACCGTTTATAAGTTTTCATCAATACCTTTAGGGACTGTTTTTCGGGCTTTATTTGGCAGTTTGCAAAGATATACCTTTACGGCCATTGGTAATTTCTAAAATTCATAATATTACGTTCCAAGATTCCATCCTCATGCCGACATCTAGGAGTGGGCCAACTGCAACGCTGGCTGCCACGACAGGATGTTAGCTGAAAATATTTTTATCAATGCACAGTGGGAATCCTTCAGCTCACCTGGCAACCGTGAGTTGGGTAACAATACGCCGAGCAGCAGGATGGTGCTTCAGCTTGCACATCCGGAGTCCCCACATGCCACCTTATGATCTGTGAGGATACAAAAAAAGTACAAAACTATTGACATCATGAATTACTATTTAAATTGTAGTGTATTGGACGATGGGACTAATGTCAGACAATACATAGTAAAAATTTAGGTCATAACTGAAAATAATGCTCTATAAATGAGCGCTTTCTATATTATATTTTTTTGAATTTTTTTTAATATTAGGAAGGCTTTAATATTCTCATTCTCGAATTAGACAGAGTGAATACGGATTAATGGGAGGGTAAACCGTCGAGGAAATGGTGTGGATATCCAAAGTGCGATCATAGAAATGTGTATCCATAGATTGGGAAACAGGTCTCAACCTCTGTTCCCGCCTACACTTTTCTCCAAACCACTAGTCATCTCAACATGATACCTCTATCTTTTAAGAATGTCGATGTAGGAATCTTAAGAAAACAAAAGCAAATGAAAGAAAATATTAATTTATAGTGGGAGTGTGATTTTTTTGAAGAAAAGTCTTCGACCTGTTGTGTACGGTATCCTGATTATTATACTTGCTATATTAATTATTAATTTTTTTAATTCCACGGAGATAAAGAATCGTATGTTCCCTAATACAACGTTTAAAAAAGAAGTTATTGAGAAGATTGAAAATAAGGAAATCTCTTCTTTGTTGTTAATGGAATGGACTGGAAGTGAGGATATAGTTACCTTAAAAAATAGGGCGGATATAGATTATATTCTGGATTCTTTAGCTCCTTTAAAATTTAAAAAAGTGAGTAAACTTCCCGATACTTCTAAAGAAACTTATTATATTATCATTAAGGATCAAGGAAAAAATTTATTCTCAGTTAGTCTATATGGTTCAGAGTATATGATAATTACTGATTTTATAAAAAGCTCTATTCAACAATATGAAATAGCAAATGATATTGATCTTAATGAAATTAAGAATTTCTTGGAAAGCGAAAAATAAATTATGCTAATTCACTTGAATAAATTATGAGCTGATAATGAAACTAAAACAGTTAACCTCTTTAACTGGACCCTTTATTAAAGACACTTTTATAAATAGAATGCTATTTGTATAGCACAGATTCGAGTGGTTATTTAACCAGATCAAAAGTTGATGTCCCTGGAGGCACACTTGTAACTTTCTCTAACCTGGACACTAACAAGTTCTACTTCATTGCATTTGGAGTGGAAGCTCTGGGTAAAGGATATGAAGGTGACATCACTGTTTACCATCACAATAAGGCGGCTCCCTTCAGCGAGGAGCCGCCTTGTTATTTCTGCAGAGACTCTTTCACTTACTATTTAATCTACTCCATGATCTAGCGGTACCATCACGCCGCCACTTGAAGAATTTTTAGAGAATTAACCAGTAAAGTTCCCGGATGCGCATACTCCCCCAAAGGTGCTTGCAGCAACAATTGTTCCTCCCGATGCAACAGAAGAAAATATTTCTGATGTGTACTGGATCTGGCGTGCGTTTACTTGAGCTGCAATAGGGAAATCGAATGTACTCAATCCTATGCATTCAACCTCCCCAGATACAACAGATGTAAAGGTTGTTGTGAAAATGATTGTCCCATTTTTGCGAATATTAATAGTGATCGTCGTGCCTACACTATCAGCCTTACACTCGCATAACCACTTAAAAAACTCTCGTAAGACTTTGATTTGCTGCATCACCGCAGCCAGTCGATATCGTTACACCAGCCTACAACTTTATTTTCTCAATCGAAGAATTTGAATCCAGGTTGCACGCGCTAAATCGCCTTGATCCTGAGAATGAGGGTTACCAGATCTTTCGATGCTTTTGCAAGATTTGAATATGTGCTTCTCAAAAAAAATCCAATCGCTATGAAAAACGCGATTGGATTTTTCTTAATAAAGAACTCACTAGTCTTCACGGCTAACAAGTCTCATAGTTCTCAGCCAATCTCCTCCAAAGCTGAAAGTGGGACATAGCCTGATTTTCCATAAAAATAACTTTCAACTGGCACCCACGTGACTCCGTTCACAACGACATAATCATGACCGCCTACCAACTCGGCACTTTTATTATCAGGATCATTAGAAGGATATAAAGATATGACATATGCTCCATTAGGGGTTGCTCTCATATTGGTTGCAGTTTTGACTCTCCAGACTGTACTCATAATATGAACTCCACCTTGGGCGACTGTGATACTAGAACCTACAGCATTTTGAGTATCAGGTCTAGCACTATCTGCAAATGCCCCAGATACCGGAAGTGCCAATGCAGCAACTAAAGAAACAGCAATCAATTTTTTAAACATTTTCACGTCTCCTTTTAATAGTCTAAAATATTTTTTGACTATCCTTCTTAAATATGTAAATAAGAGGATATACATAATATAACAAATAATTACACAAAAAGGTAGTCCGAATTTTACGTTCTTGAGACACGTCAAGAAAAAAAGATAGTGATAGTATTATTCAACTCTTTAAAGGACGTGCCTTCACAATAACAATTACTCATATGCAAACCAAGAGTTATTAATGATACCTGTAAGTAAAATTTCAACTGATGAGTGCCTACCCAGTTTCAGGATGGTTAGAGAAATAATCAACCGTAGTTTTTTTATATTTCGAGTAACTTTTTGTGTTTTTTCTCGTCTATTAATGTAAATACTGTATAATTTGGGAGGTTTTTCGACAATGAGATTAGTGTTATTTTCTTTTTCTGTTCTATATTACAATGTTCTGCTCTTTTCTGGTAAGGAATCTGCAGGCAGATTCAGCAGGCGATGTTGACTTTTCAAGATAAATTTAGCCCGAGGGGAAAGGCTAAACTGAGCTGTTTTTCGGACAGCCTGAACACTTTTAATAATGTAAACAATAATACAGGGTTTGCAGATGTTTTTCCAATTATATCCTTTTTCTCGTTTTATTTTTCAACCGCTAATTATGGGTTTGAGCCGTTATATAAGTCATTAATTTTAAACCGAGGTGTAAAATGAAAAAATCAGTACTATTGTTTTTATTTAGCGCATTAATACTACTGTTAATGCCAGTTCAGTCTCATGCAGCAACAACTCAAACAAAAATTATTTTAGATGGCCAGGAACTAAATCTACCTAATGAAGCTGAAGTCGTAACAGTTCGCAATAATATTATGATTCCCATTCGAGTGGTAGCTGAGAATTTAAAGTTTAACGTGAATTGGGATAAAAAAACACAGAATGTAAATATTCAACAATTATCTAAAGCAATCACATTAACTGTTGGAAAGCAAGAGGCGTCCGTGGGAAACAGTACGGTTTCACTCAATATGGCCCCACAAATAATTAAAAATACCGTTGTAGTTCCAATTCGGTTTGTTAGTGAAGAAATGGGTTTGACGGTAGTCTGGAATAACAAAGAAAAGACAGTTACTCTAGCAAGCCCTACTTTTCCACCATCGTCTCCCGACAACGGTAGTCAGAATGACGAATTAGCAAGCCTTACTTCTCTACCATCGTCTCCTGCTAACGGTAGTCAGAATGACGAATTAGCAAGCCCTACTTCTCCACCATCGTCTCCAGTCAACGGTAGTCAGAATGACGCGACAATTAACCTTGTTCACGAAATAAATTATGCAAACAATCAACTCGTCGTCTCTTTAGACCATGAGGTTACTCCAGTGATTACTACACTCAAAAATCCCGACCGTATTGTAGTGGATTTCCCATTTACGGATTTCGGTAATATGAGTCAACCCGTGCCAGATGGATCCATGGGAAAGTTGAGTACTGGTGATATTCCGAATCTTACTGATGTGCGCTATTCTCTTTTCAAGAATGATCCAGCCCAAGTTCGAATAGTTATTGAATTAAACAATGTAAGTTCGGTTAATTATTATCAACAATACATCGCCGGCAAATTCATCCTTGATCTGAATATTGTAAACGCCTCAAAACCAGCACCCCCGATTACTGGTTCTGGCAAAAGAATTGTAGTTATTGATCCAGGCCATGGAGGAAGTGATCCAGGTACAACAAGCATTACAAACAAACATGAGAAACAGTTTAACCTTGCTTTAGCCCTTAAAGTTCAGGCAATCTTGTTACAAGAGCCTGAAATAGAAGTGGTCATGACTCGCGAAACAGATATTTATCCTACACGTTCAGAACGGGTTAAATTAGCTAACGATCTAAATGCTGATGTGTTTGTATCCATACATGGAAACAGCGTACCCTCTTCCCCACAGATAACGGGAACCGAGACGTACTACTACCAGCGTGCAAGTAGTAAGGAACTTGCAAACATCGTTCATAAGCATTTGGTCGAAGCAATGGGACTATATGATCGTGGTGTAAAAAACGGCAGCTTACAAGTCATTCGGGAAACAAAGATGCCCGCAATCCTTCTCGAAGTGGGTTTTTTAAGTAATAAGTCTGATGAAGAAGCTATGATGTCAGAGAGTGTTCAAACCCAGGCGGCTCAAGCCATCGTAGATGGGATAAAAGAGTATCTGAAGCTATAAGACAGCAGAAAACTAGAGGATGTGCTTCTATGAAAAAGGGAATTTATCTTGTCATCTTAGTATGTGCAATTAGTTTATTAGTCGTAGGTTGTGGAAACAAGCACACTTCTTCAGGGCCGGTGCAAGGTTCTAATCCTGAAAGTACTGCACAGCCAACGGAAGCTAATCAGGAAGAGGAGAACAAGCAAACTCAAGAAATTCAGGTTTACTACGTTGATACTCAACTAACTAAACTAGAGAAGAGTACGAAGGAAATTACTTTTAAAGATAACTCTGATAAATACAGTAAGACGTTTGTAGCTCTCGAGAGTAACGATCAAACCCAGTTGGTCTCCTTGTGGAACAAGATTGATTTACTGTCAACAAAATTTGAGCAAGGAATGTTGACATTAGATGTGCATATTCCGGATGAAGCAAGATTAGGTGCTGGAGGAGAGCTTCTAGCCTTAGATGCACTTAGCGAAACATTTTTTCAGTTTGAGGAAGTCCAAAGCATCGATTTGCTTGTCGATGGAGAATCACCTGAAAGTCTAATGGGCCATGCAGAATTGGATCACCCAATAAACCGTGAATAAATCTTCTCTTGAAGAATAGCCAAATTTTTGAGGAAATTAAGGAATCTTCCTTGAATTTATTGAAAATATTTTGAGCAATTTGTAGTAATCTTTTGGAATGTCATATTGGCCTATGGATTCTATTGAATCAGAATGTTTCGTTTCCTTAGGCTCGACCTTCATCAGTTTCTTTAGGTTACAATGCTGCACGTGGATGATCCATTTCGATTCAACGGGGTATACACATTTGTAGTAACTAGTGCCCCATCAGACAACCTTGATCTTATTTTGCTCGCGTAGAATAATGGCCTTACGTTTATTCTTGTTTCGCCAGCGAAGATACGCTTGAATGGCCAACCCTAAATCTTGGTGTTTGGCAAAATCACTACCTTCGAGGACGAATTTTCGTAGGGGCCTAAAATGACATTCGATTCGGTTAAGCCACGATGCGTACGTTGGAGTATAGACTAATTCTACATTGTTCGCTGCGGCCCATTCCTTCACTTTGTTGTGCACATGCGGAGAAAAATTGTCCAGAATGATGTACAAGCGTTCCGACCGATGAAACCGGCGCCGAAGCACATGGAAGAAACGAAGAATATCCTGATGCTTCTTCGTTGTTGAAGCATGGCCGTAGAGTTGGTCTGTTTTCAAATCCAATGCCGCAAGCAGAAGCTTTACTCCATGCGGACGGTTGTAGGTTGCCCGCAGCCGTACCGGTCTGCGTTGTTGAAACCAACCTTTCCCGCGGTAAGATTGAAGAGAAGGCGGGCCAAATTCATCCATACAAATTACACGCCCGCCCGTTGGTGGGTTCTGGTAGAGGTCTTCGATTCATTTTTTTAGACTCAAAGTCCGGATCGTTTGAATCCTTCCACGATTTTGTGTTTTGGTACGTAATCTTGGCTTCGCCTAGAATGACCCGGAGCGTTTCAATGGAGATGGAAGAGACGATCTTGCGTTCCTCCACGGCTTGTTTCAATTTAGAGAGCGACCAATTGGTGAACGGATAGCCGGCCACTTTGGGAGGGATTTGGGCAAGTTCAATGATCTCACTGCGTTCTTCTGGAGTGAAGGTGGGCGGACGTCCCCCGCAGTATTTCGGTTTAAGGGAAGGCAACCCTTCCTGATTAAACCGATGAATCGTGTGCCTAATATGCTCGCCTAAGATATGATAAAGCCGACTGATTTCCGGTACTTTCATTTTTTGGGCAGAAGCCAGAATAAGCAGAGCTCGCCGAACCTGAACGGGGTCGGCACCTTTTCGTGCAATTCGCTTGAGTCGGTTGCCTTCTTCCTGAGTCAAGTCACGAACAAAAATAGTCATACCGCTCACCTCGAGAAGTTGGATTTACGTACAATTACCCGTTTTCCCAACTATGATCTCTGAAGGGGCACTAGGTAAGGCATAGTTTTTAATCAAGGTCAGCAATTGGGTTGCCCCCAATTACTGACCTTTTATAATTACTTTTTAATTCGAATGTCATCTCTTTCCCCTTTGCTTGCAGCGATTCGTGTGACAAGCAAAAGGGGAGAGTAGATTTGTCTGCCTTCAATAAGTGGTACAAATGATCAACCTCTAAAAGCTTAGAGGAAACAAATGGCCAAGCCTTATGGGAAACTAGACTTGGTCATTTGTTATTTCCATATAAGTCCAAATACTTTGCAGTTTGTATCAGTTTCGCATCACGGATACCTTCCTTGTATTGATTGTAGATTACCTTTCGTTTATACTTTGGGATGAATACGATATGGGATTTGCACACCATTTGGTGCGTGCCATACTTTCTCTGGCTTGTGCCACAAAATCACTATAGCAAGTGGTTTTTTATTTCCCACGCTTCGCGTACTCAACGGGCTGAAGCCCACGAATAAAAGCGTCTGCGGCAAATATGCAGGCGCTCATGCTTTAATCTTCACCTTCTATGCCCTCATAAACCTCCGTTAAATAGTGCTGTGCAGCAAAAACAGTAAAGTCTATATTGGACTCGGTAGGGAACCCCGAACGCTCCAAAGCCTGTTTAAAAGCGTCTGAGTTGAAACTTACGGGTTCATCGATGTATTTCTGTTTGACCTCCAGCAAAGCCCACTTTTTTGGAAACGTAATAATTCCGTTGAACGCTTGAACAGCAATATAATTGTCATGATCGGCAGTAATGCGAACTTCCGGATAATGCTCTTTATGAGCTTGGACATATTGGTATACATCCTCGGCTGTTTCTACCAAATCAGGTGAAAGATACTTCCCCCCACGCTCTATAAATCTATATGCCTTGAACATCCATTCTCCCCCTCATAAGCACCCATGCCAGAAAATTGAATCGTCTGTGTTTAAATATATAGAGTCTGTTTCTATGGAACTGCGTCCGGCCCTAACCTCAAATATCTTACTGATGCCCTTGATCATCTCATAAACCTGACCTACAGTCTTGCCCTCGTATCCAGGTGCGGATCCCTTACCCGTACAATGATCTTTTCATTTAGCACATTCCTATCCCCCAACAAACGGCAACGGATTTACCTTTCTACCGTTGATAATGATCTCGAAATGTAGATGGTTTCCGGTGCTAGTGCCTGTTGATCCGCATCCTCCAATCACAGTTCCCGCAGATACTTGATCCCCTACCTGGGCATTGATCGAAGACAAATGGGCATAGGTGGTCACATACCCGCCCCCATGATCCACACGCACATACTGGCCGTAACCTTTACTTGGATTACTTGGATTACTTGCATCTTGCCAGCCGGCCATAATAACCTTACCAGCTTTAGATGATGGTATCGGCTGACCCAGAGAACAGGCAAAGTCTACGCCTTCATGGGGTTTACCTACTTCGCCAGTAACCGGATGTGTACGTGGGCCAAATCCGGACGTAACCTGACCGTTGACCGGACGACTAAACCCAGCCTTACCCGGCTGTGGAATCGTAATCGCATCGTACCCTTCCGTCACGTAAAGCGTAGCGTATTTCATGACTTCGGAAATGTATTCCTGGCTGTGGTTGTATTGGTACAACGCAGCTTCAACGTTACCTGACGCTGCGTCGTTCTTCCCCAGGTAATTTGCTGCGGAAAAGACTGCATCCTCTAAATCCCACATATCCGCTTTACCATCACCATTCGCATCTACGCCATAGCCGCCATATTGGGAGATTACGGCCAAACTGATCTTTTCCTCAGTGCTGAAATCTCCCTTTCCTGCACCACTACAGGAGCTATGCCCCCATCCGATAAAAGTACAAGGCATGAACTGCATATGACCTTCTGCTCCAACGGATGAAATCATAGGATCTAACGTAGAGAACCGGGTTTCAATGCGGTGGACCGCAGCTAACAGATTCCAAGGGACTCCATATTTCTGTGCGGCAGCTTGGTAGATTGGAATATACTCCGCTGGAATCTCAGATTCCCCGAGCTGAGAAATAGTCCCGCTCCCCCATCCACCGCCCCCGTAGTTCCCCTCTGAATCCGAGCTGCTGCTGAACATCATGACCATAATCATAAGTACAAACAGCGCACCCAAAAAGAATCGGAATCAGTTCCTATACCGTAGGCTCCCTCTGGCTTATCAAAAGTGAAGATAGGAAATAATAGCAGCATGGCCACGCTAATTCCTCCATAGCACACCACACCCAGCCAAACCACTACCCGAAAAAGCAAGCGGGGTTTGGTTGCTTCACTGCTCCTTGAAAGCCTCCGGCTTTCCTTGCACCTGTAATCCGTCTCCATAGCAAGACAATTAACGATGAAACAATCAATACATACGCTGGGATTAGCGGCCATCGCAAGCCTTCAAGCAGCCAATGAATTACAAACAAAGCACCCGATACAGTAACAGCTGCCCATAGCATAGGCCGTGACTTTTTGGTGCCAAGCAGCAACCCTATAAGCAGCATTACATTAAATACGATAAATATTGCCTCAAATAATCTCATCTCCTGAACCCCCCCTTAAATATTTCTGTGGCTTGAATCTGCCGTAGACAAACAATAAAACCTCCTGTAACAGGAGGTTCAAGAGTTAATATGAAAAAAGACAATTTCCTGAGGGGCTTTGTACCAGGAAGAGGCAATTAGGAACTTCACTTTTACAATCAATTGACAAAAATTCGGATATTAGATATATTTAATTTCGTAATATTATATTTTGCAAAATATAATTTGGATAACTACTAATTAAAATGGAATGGAGGAGATTGTGATGATGATTTTGAGTACGATACTCGTAGCACTGGTTGCGCTTGAGCATGTATATATTTTAGTTTTGGAAATGTTTATGTGGACTACTCCAAGAGCGCAGAAGGCGTTTGGAACCAGCAAGCAGTTTGCGCAGGATACAAAGTCACTAGCCGCTAACCAAGGACTGTATAATGGCTTCCTGGCCGCTGGTTTATTATGGGGATTGCTTCATCCGAATGAAACGACCGGATTTCAGCTTCAGCTATTTTTTCTGATCTGTGTCGGTGTTGCAGCGATTTATGGCAGCGTCACTGCCAAGAAGTCGATTTTATGGGTTCAGGGCCTTCCGGCCTTTGTGGCTATTCTGGCTGTTCTTGTGGCGAATCTGTAGGTCAATTTCCCCATAGTGAGCCATCCTTTGTGGATGGCTCTTTTTGTCCCCTCTTACAGAACATTAACCGGCATCAGACTTAAGCGCACTAAAGTCCAAATTCTTAAGCCGTTCTGTTTCAATAAATATCATCAAATTGTCGCCATCATGCCAACACCATTCAAGATCATCATCGGAGGCAATGGTTAACAGAGAGATCCACCCCGCTCCAGGCGATGGATCATATGCCAGTGTACAATGAGAAGGATAACCTAGAAGGTAGTCTGAGCTTTTATGCAAAGAATCTCGTATTTCCGTGTATATGTCGTTCTCTTCTTCCCCGAAAGGCCAGTCCTTCACCTGGTATTCGTCATAAGGAATATCCATCGCCGGGATAAATTCAATCACAATAGTCTTGCCATTATCGGAATCGGGCGGCGATATCTCCTCCAGATCTATGGATTCAGGAATATATATAGCATGAACATATCCGTCCTCAAAAGCCTCCAGGCAACCCTCACCCTCGGGATCATCCGCTACAAAAAGACTTAGGAGTCCTGTAGATGGCAAGTCTGCTCCAGTTAATGAGATTTCCGCAAAATTGATTTGGCCCAGGAATCGATATGGATTGCCCGCATATGTAGGCCATTCGCTACCGGCTGGTAAATCAGGCGCTCCTCCAAAACGGCTACAGCCCAATCGTGGTTCAACATCGTTATTCTTAAGTATATCCATTGCCGGTCTCACAACTTGGCGTAGATACTCTTTATGGCGTGCTATCCCTGACTGTTCTATCGTCTCTAAAAAGTCGTTGTTATTCATTTGTATCTCCTTCTCCTTGAAAAACTTTACGATTTCAAGCAGCAAGTTTTGTTTAATATGTTCTCTGCATAGATTATAAAAAAATCTCATGATACCTTATTTCATATAACGACAGAGGAGGTCATAACATGAAGATTACGTTAAGAAGGTATAGATTACTTTCCGATTTCGAAAGAGTCTCTCAGTTCATGAGATTAAACTTCAAGAAGTATCAGTTGGGTGGTAATGTCCCGCAGCCTTTTTGGGAGTATGCGCATACACACCCTTATTTTAATCATTCTCTAACACATCGATTCGGTATTTGGGAGGAGAACGAAGAAGTTGTAGGTGTAGCTTGCTATGAAATGGACGTTGGCGAATGCTACTTTTCAACCAAAGAAGGATATGATTTTTTAAAACATGAAATGGTTGAATATGCAGAGACAGAACTGTCTAAGAGATCAGCTGACCAATACAGCCTCGATATTAGGGTATACGATTATGAAGAACATCTTATAAAATTGCTTGTTCAAAAAGGATATCACAAGGTATACAGTGAGCCAATCCGAGTTTACAATTACGTTTCGGGTTTTTCCACGCGCACATTACCCGAGGGATTCACTTTCATAACTTTAGAAAATGAAAATGACCTGCGTAAAATTAACGATGTATTGTGGCGGGGATTCAACCATGGAGACGAGCCTGACGATGACCTTGATTCCAGATTGCTCATGCAGAGTGGTCCACATTTCAGAAAGGACCTTACCGCAATAATAAAAGCCCCCAATGGAGAGTACGCCTGTTTTGCCGGAATGTGGGTTGATGGTGTGAACGATTTTGCATATCTTGAACCCCTTGCTACAGATCCGCGATATCGCAGTTTAGGGCTGGCAACTGTAGCCGTAACCGAGCTAATGAAGCGCACTGAACCATTAGGAGCTACATATTGTTTCGGAGGCGCCCCCGACTTTTATCCCAAAATTGGTTTTGAAACCGCCTGCCACCGGGAAATGTGGTCAAAAGCATGGTAACCAAACGGCAGACAGAAGCGGATATTATCCGACCCTATTCCCGCTTCTGTTTGCCGGAATTAACCGTTAACTTCTCATCTAGACTCACTAAGTCCCTTTACTTCTATTACCTTTTTACTAAACTGATACGCTACAGTAACATTTTCTATAATCGCAGTATCCTGATATGCAAGAGAACCCTCAAACTCCAAAGTATCATTGTCTTTCCACACTATTTTATCTGCATAGCTATAATTCTCATAATCCGTGCGAATCCATGTATCTAATTCTTTTTGTGTACCATATTTGACTCTTGCAGATTCTACTAACTCTGGACTTGTCATTCCCTCTTCAATATTAATAATTTGAACGAATTCACTTTTATTAGAGCATGTCACTATCGCAACTAACTTCTTATTGGGTGAAGGAATAATATCTGTAATATACATAGATGGTGGAGAAAAACTTGAATATTCTTTAAGCACATTGTCTTTTATTCTCCAGAGGACATTTTGACTTCCATAATCCGAATAATTGTTAAATAACGTAAACAATATACTTCCGTCTGCCAACTTAAAAACATAAGGGCTCCGGTAACTTTTTGACAGAATATCTATAGCGAAAGCAGCCGAATCGGCGATTTTTTGATTATCATTTTCTAAAAATGGCTGGAGTTCCTTTAACGCTTTTTCTCTCAGCTTTTGATTATTAAAGCATTCTACTAGCCTATTAATAGCAATATATACATGTTCCTCGTTATCACTTTTTAAAGCGTGCAGAAATTTATCCGCATCATATTGAGTAACAGGCGCTAGCTCCATGTCTTCAGCTCTTAAATAACGTATATAAGGCTCTGCATTTTGATTATTTTTATAATATTCTGTTGCTAATAAAGCTGAAGCGGTTGAACTATAAAGGATAAGGCAGGCAACCAAAACAACCCACTTTCTAGAAATACTTTTTTTCCTTTTCTCTGTTCCACTGTGCCCGGCCGCTTCAATTAAGTTTTCATCAATTAATCCGATTTCTCTATATAACTCTTCACTTTTCATAGGTTAACCCCCTCTTTCTCCAGATGAACTTTAAGTTTATTTCTTAACCTAAATAAAATGGACTTTACTTTACTACCACTCATATTAAATCTCATAGAAAGATCCTTTATTGAATAGGAGTACCAGTACCTCCCAATAAATAAATTTCTTGCTTGCTCATCTAAGGCATATAAAAATTGATTGATTAAATTGGCTATCTCACCTGCTTCATACTCTGTTTCTACAGTATCAGGGGAAGCTAAACATTCTTCTAATTCAGTTAAAATAACTTCAAACTCACGATTACGCTTTTTCGCTGAATTATAACCATGTTTATCAAGCGCAATATTACGTGTGATCCTCCCTAGAAATACAGGGAACTTCCTAGGCATATTAGGGGGTATTGCATTCCATGCTCCTAAGTATGTATCGTTCTCACACTCTTCAACATCCGAATTACTGGAAAGTGTGTTTCTTGCAATCACTCTGCAGTATGCCCCGTATTTATTCTTAGTCTCTATAATGGCTTGCTGCGAACGCTGTAAGTACAGGCGAACTATTCCCTGATCTTCCATCCGGTATTCTCCTTTACAAATCTTATCCCTCTTATCTATATAGTAGAAAGTTCGTAGGATTGGTTGCACTTTTCTCGACTCTTTCCTATTAATTAGAGCGTGTCCTCAAACTGGAAGAGCTCTGGGGAAGCAGGGTTTAGTATTGAATGAAGATAGGGTCCCTAAAAGCACACAGCGAATTCGTTCACTCGGACTCAGGAGACGCTATCGAGAGTAAAACCCCTGTTTATTCTCTTTTGTGGACCCAGATGCACTTATCTGCTCTGGATTCTATCTAAAAACGGTCTTCAGGGAGAAATAACTGCGCTGGAGTCCGTTTCCTTACTGTAACAGGCTAAAAGCCCCAAATAGGTGCAACTCGGTCCGTTTGTGCTCAGAGCCAGGAATACACTTTCCGGACGCACACGCCCTTGTTCAAAAATGTTTTTTTATTATTCCTTATTCTCGTCCAAACAGCAAGAAAGGCCCCTCCCTTTCAGGACGACCTTTTCCTTGAGAGATTGAACCAATGTTCTCTTCGCGCCAAGCCTCTCGATTTCGATATGGATTACTATACTCATGATTCATCTTTGTAAAAATAGTCATCGGTCAAATGCAGTTCCCGCAAACAACCGATAAACTTTTCTCTGTAATTCGGATTGCTTTTATACTCCGGCCATACCGCCTTATAGTAAGGCAGCAACTTCCCGTGCGGAATAATCCCCCAGTATAAAATCGAGTTATTCAGAACCTGCGGGCCGCCCCCCATGAACATCTGTTCAATGATCTGCCAGCTTCCCAGCACCACAATCTCCCAAGATATATCCTGCATAACGCAACGTTTCCGGATCTTGAATCCTGTCGAGCCTTTGCAGGATCACTGGAATAAAATCCGTTAAGTTCACAGTTTTACTGGAAGCATGCAGAATCCTTAAAGCTTGCAGAAAACCCTCATGCCCGCCCGATTGCAACAGCTCCAGAAGATATTTTCTACCCGTGTCAAAAGAGGTTTTACAGATAAGTGATATTGCTGTGGTCTGATTTTTTGGACTTTGCTCTGCAACATTTTTCAAAAAATCAAGGGTTGGCTGGGAAATTTTCTTAAACTTGAACATTCCATCCAGCGCTTTTGCCTGGATTTCTTCGTTTGGAGCGCTCTGATAAATCTGGATCAGCGCATTCTCATCACCCGGCATTCGACTGCCAAACCACCCGTTATCATAATCCAGTATAATTTCATCCAGCCAGCGCTCATACCAGTCCAGAAAGTTGTCTTCATAGACAAAGAAAAAGGGATGATCAGGATAAAAACCGGAGGTGTACACAATTCTCCCCCTGTGTTTCCCTTCAAGCACGAGATACATATCGTATTCGCAGCCTTGGGTGCCTATGCACAACATGCCGCCCAGCACCTTATTACGGGCGTCGTCGTATTCCTCATCGGGGATGTCCTCGTCGTTGGTCAAGGGCTCCGTCAGATGGTTCCATTCCTCTTTGGTCATCCCGGGATGCAGAACAGCTTCTGCAAGGAGTGCCTGGTGCTCGGTATAGGAGGCTGCCTTTTCGACCGAATAAATTCCATAATAGGGCCCGGCGCCTCCGTTGCCGACCTTCGTTAAAAACTGTGCGAAAGGCTCAGGAAGTGTGACCTGATTGTGGGCTTGCCAGTCCGCCAGCTCTTTTGCTGTAAGCTTCCCATTAACCCTGTATTGATGTGAGGATGATCCAAACTCCGAGAAAGCCGTGTCTTTGCGCATGGCTTGATTCAATTTGTTTTTTATTCGATCCAGTTGCGTTTCTTTCTTCCCAAACCACATATTTGAACCCTCCTGTTGACTATAGCCAGACTTTCTTTGTTTGCCACAACAATAGTATGTATATAATTTATATCCGTAAGGTACAACAGTTCCTGTATGCAAGGCAGTTTTAAAAAGGGCCACCCTTCACAGGATGACCCTTTCTTTTGTAGATCAAGCTTCCGCCTGACGGGTGCTCATTTAATCACTCATAATTATACGTTTATACGATATGGGCAACAATCTTTCACTTCAACTTTTACACCGGATAATACCGCTCCTCTCCCAAAATGGTCCCGTTCGCATTCTACCGCCCGCTGCCGTGATGGTTACAGTGCCTTTTGGTGGTACCCTTGATTACTCTTTCTGCATGCCTGGCCAATTCAACTGCCAGGATCATCGCGGAGAATAGTAACCGCTTTCATTTCCTTTCAAACGGAGTTACGCCTTTACTATAATCTTAGTTCAAAAAGAAAGGAGCGGGGTAAGCCCACTCTTCAGGGATAAAATTGTACTGTTCTAACGGATACCAGCCATTACTGTATAGCGCAAAAAAACTCTCAGAAGTCTGTTTAGCACCGTTCCGACCAGAGTGTTACCTACCCTGCTCCTTTGGTCCGCATGATGCTAATACTGGCTCCTGCGAGCTTTTCTTCAAAAAACTTGCCCCTACTTGTAATAAGGTTCACCGTGATTGTCTGTAACGGCAAGTATCTTTTTATGAAGACCGCCATAATGGCGGCCTAAAATTAAATTACGACTTTCTTCTAACCGGGATCCATACTTCGCAAATCGATTCGGTGTGATCATCATTTGCCCAATTGTACTTCTCCAAACATGGTCCTTCAACTTGTTCAAAATTCGAGGACGGGAACCACTCCGAATAAATTCGTTTCCAGACGTTTAGGATTTCTAACCCGATCTCCATGTCGTCTGGAATCGATTCTCGACTATCGAATACCGCGTAGCTTTGATTAGGAATCTGAAGGATGTTCAGCCCATCCGGTACTCCTCTTCCTTCTGGCAACTCGACACCCATCATATAGCTCTTAGTACCATCCTCGCTGAAATCAAAGTAATATCCGTTTAACAGAGAACCTACAGGCCTACCAACAGTCTCGTTAATCTGGTCATGCGTGCCATTCTTCCAAATTACCTCTACGAAAGCCGGTATCTCCGTGAAAGGGTCTTTCTTGATGATGACGACCTTGCCGATTGCTGTTGAAGCCTTTTCATCGACAATACGATAGTTCATTTCTGTTTCTCCTTTAATCTGAATTTGAAAGGAGATTCGAGAAAACGCTTTGAGCTTCACATTCTTTTTCTTTGCCGCAAGTGGTGTTACGCCATGCATCCGTTGAAATGCTTTGGCAAATGCTTCAGGACTCTCGTAACCATATTTCAGCGCAATATCAATGACCCTACTATCCGATCCTGCCAGATCTTCCGCCGCAAGCGTGAGCCTTCGGTTACGCATATACTCGGTCACCGTAAAGCCCGTCAAGGCATGGAATATCCGCTGAAAATGGTACTTCGAAGACATCGCAGACCTTGCGATATCGTCGATCTCAATATTCGATTGCAAATTCTCTTCTACGTAATCAATCGCCTGCCGAAGCAACCGAAGCGTTTCCACTCGCTCTCATCTCCTTTCATTATTCAGTCTAGAAGAACGGCTGAAAGAATTCCTGTTCGAAAGTGCTTCGTTTTGTCTGAAAAACTTGCCCCTACTTATGATAAGGTTCACCGCGATTGTGAAACATCCTTATCTTTTTTTCAAAAAGATCCACCATTGCCGGTCAAAACCGGGAATAAAAATCTCTTCGCACCCCTCAATCCCGTTCAGCCAGCGTCTGGTCAGGGGAATGATATTCTCAAACAAATCTGCCGGGTAGCCCCAGTCAAGGTCCAATTGGAACATATAATGATTCATAGCGATAATGCCATCTGTTCGCAAAAATATCAATAAAGTGCGGATCAAGGTGATAAAAGGCTGCATGGCATGAACTTCGAGTGTATCTGAGGCAACCTCCTGCTGAAGAAGTTTGATCATGGCCGGCAAAGTTTCCATCCAATCCGTATGGATAGTGTCGATTCCAGCCTGTCCGCACAAAATCGCCTGGATGATATCATTGACCGCATGCTGAAAAACGATAAGATCCACTGACCTGGAAGGCAGATGTTGTTCGAGATAAGCTGCATCGTCCTCTATGATTTTCATTTGCAGGGGAAGGCCCCGCGTTTTCTGCAGCAAACTGATGGTGAGGCTTTTATTCATATTCGCTGTTATGTATGTACTGTTCGGATGGGTTCGTGCCATGACCTGGGGAACCATATCTGCATCGCCGGAAGCCACCTCCAATAATGTCAGTTCATCTCCCAACTGCAGTGCTTCAAAAACCTCCGCCCAACGCGCTCTGAAGTAGACCTCATTTACAACGGTAAATTGGGCAATCGGACTTTCCAGCAACAGTTTAAGCTGGTGTTCAACCTCGTTTTGCGGGAGGGAGAGATATTGCTTCAGTTCTTGCTCGCTCAAAAAACGTTGTGCCCGCTCATTTATTAATGGGTAGCATTTGTCTACGTCGTCTAACGGAATCATTTAAGCTTCCCCTTCCTGGCTATACCTATATTTGCTACTATTATATTTATTAATGGATTTTCCAACAATCGGAATTATTAAAGATATATAGGTTAAACTAAAGGTTTTTGGGGACCCCTATCTACTCCATTCCTGCTCTGGGCATAGACGGACCTAGCTGCTCTTATTCGGGGCTTTTTGCCTGTTACAGTAAAGAAACGGACTCCAGCGCAGTTATTTCTCCCTGCTGGCCGTTTTTAGATAGAATGCAGAGCAGATAAGGTCCGCTGGGTCCGCAAAAGAGAATAAACAGGGGTTTTACCCTCCTTAGCGTCTCCTGAGTCCGGTACGAGTAAATCAACCCGCTGCGGGCTTTTAGGAACCCCACTTTCAATACTAAATTCCTGCTTCCCCGGAGTTCTTCCTGTTTGTAGACACGCCCTAGCAAAATTGATTATCCTGCTCTCCAAACACATCGCAGGCAAGTTTAATAAGGCCATCCCTTGCGGGATGGCCTTCACTTTATAAAAATATTTTTACTTTGAATGGATCAAACTTTCAAACATCAATCTCGCAAAAAAGAGTCCCGAAATTTTCCAAGACCTTATCCAACATCATATCAAACGGGGAATTATAAGTCTATACTTTTTTGATCATATATGTAAAAATATGTTCGTTAACAAATGTATGGGAGGGAATGAAAATATGATTCCAACATGCTTTTCAGCTTATTACACATTGATCCCCTTATTTAATGAAATTTCTGAATGGTCACTTTTAAGGAAATGGTCTCTTTCAGAAGTTTACAGAGTAACGTTGAGAACAGGGGAATCGCGAATTATTAAATGGGGCGGAAGTGAAATGGCCGGGGAAGCAGAAATTTATCAGAAGCTAGTGCACCCACTGCAAATCAAAGCCCCGCGCATCTTTGAATTTATTCAACTGAAGGACAGCGGAGTAATCATCATGGAGGATGCCGGAAAAAGAAATTTGGAACAGCAACCGGAGCCTGAGTACTTTCTTGAGGCTTCGAGGGAATTGCCAAGACTTAGAGTGAGTGCAACAGCCAACTTAAGGATGCTACCAAGAAAGACCATTGAAGCATATTCAGTTTCAATGAGCGGATTTCTTCAACTGTTGGATGATTTATTGAAATCGAATAGGTTAGAAGAAAACAGAGTGTTACTAAAAGTTGAGAAAGTGTTACCTCTTCATTTAGAAAAACTATATCAAATGGTCCCCACTTCTCTAGTTCATCATGATTATCATGCAAAAAACCTTTTGATTCAAGAAGATGGCATTATGCCGATTGATTGGTCCAATGCTTATTTAAGTCCTCATCTTGGTGACTTGTATTGCTTAATTACGGAAGCACACACCTTCTGCAATCTCTCAAAAGAAGATATGATTTCAGCTTACTTAGAGGGAACTAATTTACATATTAATCATTTGAACTGGCAAGTGCGAATTGGCGGTTTATGTTGGCTGATTAAAACATTACGTTGGCTTGTATATGGTGGTATAGAGATAATCCCAGGATCAGAAGCTTGGATACCCGATCTGCTGAATAATGTAGATAATCTATGTGAGGAATTGATATATGATAGTCAGAGCTCCCCTGAATTAGTATAAATCGGACATATTTATGACGACTCTTTGAGCGGACCCTCCTAAGGTGTTTGCTCTTCACACTACATACATTGCTGTGAACCGTAACCTACATAAGGGCTATAAAATAGGGGCTGCTTATTCTTTATGGGCGCAGGTTCTGTGAAGGAACGGCATAAACCCAAGGTCCGCTGCAAAGCTCGTTACATGCTGCCGACCACCACAATGAGCACCGGCAGCACCAGGAAAGAAGCCAGCGTTGTCCATACAATGCAGCGGGATACCAGGGAGGGAGAACTGCTGAACCGTTCGGCCAGCACGACGGAATTGACGGCGACAGGCATGGACGCCAGAATGAGCAGCACCGAAAATAAGGTGCCGGTAATATTCAGCAGGAGCAAAACGAGTGCGGCAAGCAGCGGAGCCAGCAGAAGGCGGACCGTGATGCCGGTCCAGAAGGCAAGCTGCACATTGCGCTCTGTCTGGGCCGCTTTGACCTTGACCATCTGCGCGCCCAGAATCGCAAGCACCACGGGCGAATACGCCCCGGCCACCATTGCGACTCCGGATGCCAGTTCATCCGGCATATGCAGGCCGAGCGCCCGCAGCATCAAGGCCAGAATTGCCGCATAGATGGCCGGCAGCGAGAACACCGATTTAACAGCGCTGCGCACCGAGAACTGTGATCTCGCAGCGAAATAAACGCCGATGGTATTAACGATTACCATCTGGCCAATGACATAGACCGATGCTTTATCGAGGCCAAGCTGGCCGAAGGCCAGCAGCACCAGCGGAAGCCCGTAATTGACGCTGTTCGTAAACGTGGAGACCAGTGTCAGTCCGGCGGCTTCCGCCGGAGCCAGCTTCAGTATTCGCCCGAGCACATTGGCCAGGCCCCATAAAAGAAACAGATTCAGCAAGGAGAACGACAGTGTCTTATAGACGTCGTCGAAGGAAATTTCTGCAGTAGCCAGCGTATCGAGAATGATCGCCGGACTCAAAAAGTACAAATAGAGCGTTAACAGCGGTTTCGTATCGAGGTTCTTGAACCGGCCCAGCAGCGCTCCGGCGATGACCGGAATGGACAGCGGCACTATGACCTTAAATAACGTCGACAACACAGTCTCAATCACGGGCCAGGACTCCTCTGTTCTATAGTTACTCCCTACTATACCTGCTGAAGCAAGGCCCGTCTAAGATATGGAAACAATATGCTTAATAGAAACTGCCTATGGCTGCACATAACTTCCCAAAAGATAGTATTGTGATATGATTAAGAAAACTCGCTATTCACTCAGGAGGCTAGTTGAATATGAACCTTTCAGAGCCTGTCATTATAACCAAGGGCACTCCCGGCGAACCCTGTCCCATTGCCAAAACACTCGATATTATTGGAACCAAATGGACCTTTCTCATTATCCGTGATCTGCTGATCGAAGGCACGATGCGCTTCAGCGATCTGCTGAAATCCCTGGAGGGAATCAGCCCGAAGACGCTCTCGCTGCGGCTCCGTGAGCTGGAAAACCATGGCATACTGGAACGTACAGTATATCCGGAGGTACCGCCGCGTGTAGAATATACCCTGACCGCGAAGGGGGAACAGCTGGAAGGAATTTTTATCGAGCTTAAACGATACGGACTCACGCTCTAAAAAACTTTAATCCGGCAACCCTTCCACCGCACAAAACTATACTTTTGGAAACTGTATAACAATAAGGTAACTACTTCCCAAAAGGAAGTTATAGACATATACTCTCCTCACAGAGCACAACATGCTTACTGTTGCTTCCGAAGCGAGTTTTATTGCGGCGGATGTCTGAAAGTAATGCTCCATAAACCTTTGAGGAGGAAAAGAGATGTTAACAGGACAAAAAGTAGTTATTGTCGGCGGAAGCTCGGGAATCGGTTTGGAGACGGCCCGACGGGCCGCCGCGGAAGGTGCGGAGATTGTAATTGCCAGCCGTTCCCGGCATAAGCTGGAACAGGCCAAGTCTGCCATCGGTACAGGGGCGAAAGTAACTTCACACATACTGGATGTGACAGATGAGGAGCAGATGCGGCTGTTCTTCGAGCAGACCGGGACGTTTGATCATCTGGTTGTCAGTGCGGCCGAAACAAGCGGCGGGCCTTTCCTGGCAACGCCGACAAGCACTGCCCGCTCGCTGTTCGAGAATAAATTCTGGGGCCAATATTATGCCGCCAAATATGCGGCTCCGATGCTGAACCCCAATGGCTCCATTACCCTCTTCTCGGGGGTTGTAGCGTTCAAATCCATGATCGGCTCCTCCATGTTGGGCGCAGTGAATGCTGCTGTCGCAAATCTTGGCCGGACCTTGGCCCTGGAGCTGGCCCCTCTGCGTGTGAACGTCGTCTCTCCAGGCATTATTGACACGCCTTCCCGGGCAGGGATGGCGGAGGAATCCCGGAATGCCTTTTACAGCAGTACAGCTGCCAAGCTGCCGGTACAGCGTGTAGGCACCGCGGCGGACGTGGCTGAGGGCGTGCTCTACCTGATCCATAACGGATTCACCACAGGCACGGTAATTCATATCGACGGCGGCCATAGCCTGATCTGAAAGCGGCAGAGGCGCAGGTCCGGAAGCTGCGTTCCGTCATTCCCCCGGGCCGTTACGCCGTAATACCGTTATTCCGGAGATGCGCTCACCTGTCTACAACAAAAATCCTCATCCCCAGCGAAATGACAAGGGGATGAGGATTTTGTTTGTTACAGCATTTTGATTTCAAGCAGCTCATATTTTATGATGCCCATCGGGGCATTGACGCTGATGATGTCGCCCACTTTTTTGCCGATCAGCTCTTTGCCCAGCGGACTTTCATAAGAAATCTTGTTGTCGAGCACATCAGCCTCAGCCGGGCCCACCACTCTATATTCGATTTTTTCGGAGTATTCCACATCATTCAGGATCACGATGCAACCTACACTGACTGCACTCAGATCCATTTTGCTCGAATCAACGATCTGGGCTTTCGTCAGCATTTTCTCCAGGATCATAATCCGGGTTTCCATGAACGATTGATCTTCCTTGGCCGAGTGGTACTCACTGTTCTCCTTCAAGTCCCCGTAGCTGATCGCCAGCTTAAGGCGGGCTGCCAGTTCCTTGCGTTTCACCGTCTTCAGATCCCTAAGCTCTTCCTCTAACTTAGCCAATCCTTCTTTAGTCAAGAATACTTCTTCATTGGACTTAGACATGTTCTACAACTCCTATTTTTGCCTGCTTTATTGTATTTTACCCCATATTGCGCAAACATGCGAAGAAGAAAAGAAAATTATCTCCTCCTCCTTTACCCGGCACAAATGCTAAGTTGCCAAGGCCGAAGAAGTATGAATCCCACTTAACTCTCCAAAAACATTGACGGATAGGGATGGACCTGATAAATTAAATTAAATTAATCATACAATTTAACTCGGAATTATATTCCAGCCAAAGGGGTTGATCGCCGTGAACTTTATTTTCTTTTCCCCTCATTTCCCGAGGAACAGCGCCGATTTCTGTACTCAGCTGCAGCGTCAGGGTGTGCTGGTGCTCGGGATTGGTGATGCCGAATATGCACACTTGGAGGACAAGCTGCAGCTCGCACTGACGGAGTATTACAAAGTGAATGATCTGGAAAATTACGAGGAGATCTTGCGGGCGGTAGGCTATTTCACACATAAATACGGCAAGATTGACCGGTTCGAGTCACTGAACGAATATTGGCTGGAGCAGGATGCCGCCATCCGCAGTGACTTCAACATTTACGGCACCAAGACCGATTTCGTCTACAATCTGAAGCAGAAGTCCAAGATGAAGGAATTTTTCCGCAAAAGCGGCGTCAACACCGTGCAGTTCTCCACCGGAACCACCCGGGAGAGTGTCGATGCGTTCATCCGTGAAGCCGGCTTTCCGCTTGTTGTGAAGCCCGATCTCGGCTCCGGGGCCAGCATGACTTACAAGATCAATAACGAGGATGAGCTGCAGCAATTTTTTGACACCAAACCCGCTGAGGTCCCCTTTATTATCGAAGAGTTCATTGACGGGGTCATTCTGACCTATGACGGACTGGTCGATATCCATGGTGAAGTGCGCTTTGCCGTAAGCCATCTGTTCGAGAACAGCGTGATGGAGGTCGTCAACACCGATAACCATCTGTATTATTTCTGTCTGCGGGAGATTAGTCCGGAGGTTGAGGCGGCGGGCAGAAGCATTCTGAAGGCTTTTGACATCAAGGAGCGTTTCTTCCATATCGAGCTGTTCAAGTCGAATAAAGATGGCCGGATTATTGCTCTAGAAGTGAATATGCGTCCGCCCGGTGCCTGGATGACCGATGCCATAAACTTCTCGTACGACGTGGACATCTATAAGGAATGGGCCAGCATGATCGCACATAACGAGGTCGGCGGACCCTATGAAGGCAAATATTATACCGGCTATGCCAGCCGCAAGAAGCATAAGCATTACACCCACAGCCATGAAGACATCTACCGCACCTATGGCGACAAGATCGTGAATTATGCCGAGATCGAAGAGGTATTCAGCAGAGCCATGGGGAACAGCGCCTATCAATTCCGTTCCGCCGCATTAGAGGATGTCAGAGACATCGTGAACTATATTCAACAAGAAGAGGGATAGGATGTGTTAACGGATGAGGACAAGCTACCATAAGGAGTACAGCCATAACTTGCACAGGGAAATGGAGTATAAAATATACGGCCACGCCGGCAAACCGATGCTGGTCTTCCCTACGTCACTCGGCAGATTCTATCAATACGAGGATTCGGGCATGATCCAGACGCTCTCTGAATTCATTGAGGCCGGCAAGCTGCAGATTTGGGCCTGCGACAGCATTGATGAGGAGACCTTCTTCTCTTCTCACTGGAATCATGAGGACAAAGTGCAACGGCATGAGCAGTATGACAAATACATCACGCAGGAGCTGATCCCCGGCGTTCTCGACCAGAGCAAATGGAACAATGGCGGCAGTGACCAGCGCATTCTCATCTCCGGCTGCTCCATGGGCGCTTACTACAGTGCCAGCTTCTTTTTCCGTTATCCGCAATATTTCGATACCTTGATCGCCCTGAGCGGCGTCTATTCCACCTATTATTTCTTTGGCGACTATATGAGCGACAACGTCTACCTCAACTCTCCGCTCCACTATTTGCCGGGACTTCAGGATGATTATTATCTGCAGCAATACCGTGACAGCAACATCATCATTTGCGTCGGCCAGGGCGATTATGAGGACGAAATGCTTCATGAGACCCGCCTGTTGCAGAAACTGCTGCAGCGCAAGGAGATCCCTGCCCGGTTCGACTATTGGGGCCACGATGTGAACCATGACTGGCCTTGGTGGAACAAACAGATTCATTATTATGTCAGCGGCTGCCTATAGTCGTTATAATGTTGCAAAAAGGGGAGCTGCCATAACTGGCAGCCCCCCTTTTTTATGCAGAACCCGTCTTACTGCCTCAGCTAGCCATCGGGGTTCTCGTGCATACTTCCTTACTCCGGCAGATGTTCTGTACAGAACAAGGCCAGTGCTGCTTCCTCGTCCTCTTCCATATCGAAATCCAAAACGCGGCCTGTCGTCGTTTCCAGCAGATCGTAACTGACGATGGCGCTCTTCTCTTCCTCAACTTTGAAAATCACGCGGGCCGATACCCCGTTCTCTTCGTACAGTTCATCTTCTTCCGGCACATCCAGGTTAATCATGAACTCATATCGCTTGCCGCTTAAAATACCGAATGGGTCTCTTAAATTTTCCACGGTGTAGCTTGTAAATGTCAGCACAACGCATACCTTCTTTCCTAATCACTGCCAAGCTATTGTATCACAAAAATCCTTAGCAGGTGATGGAAGGGATTACTTCCTGCTAACCAGGCCGTCCGCAAACCGCTGAAATGGTCTCCCGGCTTACCCGGCAACTATCCCGTTCTTATCCGCGCTGCTGTCTTTGGTCTTCTTAATCTGCTTGCTGCGCAGCTGGCCGCAGGCGGCATCAATATCTGTGCCATGCTCCAGCCGGGTGCTGACGCTGACTCCCTGCTTCTTCAGCGTGTCAAAAAAGGCCCGTACCGACTCCCGCTCGCTCCGCTGGTACTGACTATGTTCATCCACCGGGTTGTATGGGATCAGGTTGACGTTGGCCAGCTGACGCCGGTCGCCGATCAGTTCTGCCAGCTCCAGCGCATGCTCCTCGCGGTCATTGATGTCCTTCAGCAGAATGTACTCCAGCGTAATTCTCCGGTTCGTCTTCTCCAGATAATAATCAATCGCCGGCATTAACTTCTCTATAGGAATCGCACGGTTGATCTTCATAATCCGTGTCCGCAGCTCATTATTCGGCGCATGTAAAGAAATCGCCAGGTTGACCTGCATATTGGCATCGGCAAATTCTCTGATTTTGTCGGCCAGACCGCTTGTCGAGACGGTAATGCCCTTGCCGGCAATCGCCAGCCCTTTGTGGTCCTTGATGATCGTCAGGAAATTCAGCAGGTGTTCGAAGTTATCGAACGGCTCGCCGATCCCCATCACTACTACATGGCTGACCCTCTGCCCCAGTCCGGCCTGATCGAGATGCTGCTGCACCTTCATAATCTGCTCCACAATCTCGCCGCTGGACAGATCACGGCTCTTCGCCAGCAGTCCGCTCGCACAGAAGCTGCAGCCGATATTGCAGCCGACCTGGGTGGTGACGCAGACGGACAAGCCGTATTTCTGCCGCATCAGTACCGTTTCGATCAGATTGCCGTCCTTTAGACGGAACAGGAACTTGATCGTACCGTCAGCCGATTCCTGCTTCACATGCTCATCCATCGTTTGAAATACATAATGCTCGGACAGCAGCTGCACACAATCCTTATTCAGATCGGACATCTCCGTGAAATCCGTAATCCGCTTGCGGTAAATCCAGTCCCAGACCTGGGCTGCACGGGACTTTTTGTGGCCGCGCTCCGATAGCCATGACGCCAGTTGATCCAATGTTAATCCATAAATGGATTCTTTATTCATTTCATATCCTCTTTTCAAAACTTTAAAGTTCAATCTATTCTACCTTGACAGGACTCTTCCAACAACATCTACTTATTGTCTCAAATTTCGTATATTAAAACAAGGGAAATCCCTGCCTGCAGCCCCGTATCCGTGAAGTTACCGACACACAGCTGGAGCAGTATGCAGCCGGCTATGACATTATATCCAGACAGACTTGCCGGTCGTTACCCTCCGGTAATTTTCCGGAGTCTAGAGCAGTGAGTCTATTCGCTTCTTCTAACAACATATTAAGTTAGTTGTAGGGCATTTAAAAAGCGTATCCATGTGCGATGGATACGCTCAAACCCTGCAAATTATTTAAAGATGGCGAATTTCAAGCCTTTGCTCTTAAGATATTGGATGATTTCAGGGAGGATCTTTACGGTTATGCTTTTTTCATGCAAAAGATAGATGCCGCCCGACGGATCGGTTGCGCGGAAATAATGAAGAATCTCCTCCGGGCTGTCCGCCTTCCAATCCTCAGGGTCGCGGTTCCAGAGCAGCACCTTCATATGCTGTCTGCCGACTTCAGCCGCCAGCTCTTCATTTACCGCTCCATACGGAGGACGGAAGACCGTTACCGGAGACTGGATGAGCTGTGCCAGTGCGTGGTTAACTTGACTTAGATTGTTCCGGTTCTCTTCACCGCTGTTCCTGGTCATGACGCTGTGATCCCACGAATGATTGCCGACCGCCATGCCCTGCGCATCCGCATAGATTACTGCCTCAGGGTAGTGGAGCACATTCTGTCCAATAAATAAAAAATTGGCCGCAATGCCTTCCGCCTGCAGAATATCCACGATCTCCTTGGTATACTTCGAGGGGCCATCATCGAAGGAGAGCGCCACATATCCCTTGGGCAAGGCGTATTCATAGCTGTCTCCGCCAAGCTCAATCTCCTCGTACAGCAGCTTCTGCACTTCTTTCTCATCCACTACTGGTACCGTGGCTGCTTCGGCTATACTGCTCTCAAGTGAAGTCAGCCGCACCACAGGGGCATAAGGAACGGACAAGGTGTCATATTGCTCAGAACTATGAGCACCAGCCTCAGACTGGGTGACTTCCACCTTCGCTTCGGCACTGTCCGAGAACAGTCCATCGTCCATACGCAGCAAGAATACGATCAGCAGAAGGCTCAACACAAGTCCCCGCAGAGCAATCGACCGGGCCCCAGCCCTGGAACTGCTGCGCTTAACCGGTTTCGGCACTGCCGCTACCGCTGGGGAGGGAATCACCGCGGCCTCTTCCTTCTCCTTCTCCTTTACCTGCTCAGCACCCACCCATTCCGGCTGCTTCAAGCGATGAAGTAAGGAGATATATTCTTCGGAGCAGGCGAAATACAGCGTTTCGCTGAAAGTCCGGTTCATTTTGATAAGCGAGCTGAAATGTGTCTGGCGGAAGGGATCCCACTTCGTATACAGTGACAGCCGAATCCGCTGTCCTTCAAAAGGGGGGAGTGCGTTCATTTGCAAATATGTAAGTTCATCTATGTCGACCATTTGTCTGGTAAAGGCACCGCTGCGGGTTAGACCTACCTCCATCCGATAACCGTCCTGCCCGTGCTCAAGCGACAGCAACTCTATCATCAGAGCGGCGCTTTTTTCCTCAACTGGCATAAATATTATGTATCCCCATTCTCATCACTGCGCTCTGCAGGCAGGCTGCCGCCGCCAAAAGGTGCTGTCATCCGGTTGGTGAAATCGCTGATCATGCTGGAGAGGTAGGCTTTCTCCTGCCGGACCGTTTCGTATTTCTGTCGAAGATGGCCATTTTCCGTCTCCAGGCGTCCGATTTTTTCTTCCAGCTCATTCATTTTCTTGAGCTTCTCCGCATGGACCTCATTGTGCTTCTGCACAAGGTTAACGTATTTCCGCTGCTCCAGATCAATGGTGCTCTTGAGTTCGTCCATTTCTGCAGAAAAAGTGATATGAAGCTCGCGGTAATCCTCCAGCACCTGATCCACCTTCAGATTACGCTCTACCAGCTTCTGCTCCAGCTCCATAATGTTCTTCTCCCGGTCTTCAATCACCTTGTTGAGGTTCTTGAGATCCTTGTTCAACCGCTCCACATGTCCGCTGGAATGCGCAAGCCGGTCCTGAAGCTCACGGTTATTCGTCTCGGCATGCGTCCGGTCCTGAATCATCTGTTCAACCGCAAAAATTAAATCCAGTGATTTCTTGTCCAGCTGTGCTTTGCCTGTCGAAATCAGGCTGTTCTGGCTGTCACTCTTTTCATAGCTTTCCGAATCTTCAGGAGGACTTTCCGCCAATTGTACCTTTTGAACCATGCCCGGCTTCGGCGTCTTGTCCACCGCGTCTCTTTTCTTAAAAAAAGGAGCAGCCATCTATATATCACCTCATTATAAATGTCAAAAAATGTCGAGCATATACGAGTTTATTATAGATGATTTGTCCTGGATGTAAGTGAGCCTTAATATCTAACTTTCTTAAATACATCTAAAGACCCAATTCGCTGCCCCAGTAAGGATTAACCACGCCGATAGGCCGGATTTCCGCGGTTGCCGAACTTTTCGCACAAAAAAACGCAGCCCTATTGGACCGCGCCTTTTGCCCTACATTCGCTATTTATACAGGACTTTCTCCACATTGTACTTGGCTTTCAGCTTGTTCACAATGTAGGTTTCGTAAATCTCTCTGTCGACCGGATCCTCAACGAGGTATACCTCAATCTTGGTGACTTCGTCGCGATGGGGCTTCATTACGGATACGTTATCTTCAAAATGCTTTTTGATTCTGGGTCTCAGCTTTCTGGCCTTGCCTACAAACAACAGCTCGTCGTTGTCGTTATAGAACATAAAGATGCCGCCGGCTTCCCGCGTAATCAGGTGGAAATCCGTAAATCCGTAAATATGGCTCAGCACAGGATTCTCCTGCTTGGTAATCGTAACATCCGGTGCCGGGATGGTAATGCTGATCATTCGTGCTCACTTCCCTCTTGTATATAGAAATAAATAGTATCACAGATCAAGTGGCCTGACTATTTCTATCTTCTGCGGCTTTGATGTATTTTATAAGCGTGTTCACAAAGATTTATCCTGCCGGGCCTTAAGCACGCGGATCGTTTCCGTAATTCCCTGTTCAAACGGTGTGGCCGGAATCGGCCCGACGGTACGTTCATATTTGCTGCCGCTTAAAATAAGGGGCTCCTTCGTTAAATAGAGCATCTCGACAATCTCCTTCATGACCGGGATGAACAGTCCCAGCAGCGACAAGCCGGCGGCACCGACGGGTATAACCGGTTTTGATGATCCGCTAGCCGCCCGGGCTATTCGGACGATCTCTTTACCCGAGATGATGCCCGCACCTGGAATGTTCCAATTCTGCCCGTACGCTTCCTCCCTGCCCGCCAGCTCCACCATCATCACTGCGGCATCCGGGAGGTAGACGTATTCACGCGGAACGCTCATATTTCCGATGAACATCGCCGGTTTCCCGGCGGCAATCGCCTCCAGCGTAGAGCCCAGATACGATGCCTCGTTGGCGGTAGGACCGTAATAATCGGGCAAGCGGACGATCATTCTTTTGGCCCGATTCCAGCGCGGGCTGAAGAACATCCGCTCAAATTCAAGCTTGACCTTTCCCTTTTGGGTATGCGGATTCTTTGGATATTCCTCGCTAATCGGCTGCTCATTCCGTCTTTTGCCGTACGGATAAATGCCGTCCACCGCAACAACTCGGGTCCCTAGCTTGCTTGCCGCCTCCAAGACCGCTTCCCCCATCGGCAGCAGCTTGGTGCTCATCTCGTGATAAGGCACCGAAGCACAGTGGAAAATAACATCCACCCCCTGCGCGGCCTCCTGTACATCGCCCGCCTTAAATACGTCGCCGGTCTTCAGGCGGAGTCCTGTTGGACTCCCCAGCTTCGCAGCAAGCTGCTCCAGCTTTGGCAGGGATCGCCCAAAGGCGACCGTTTCCACCCCTCTTTTCAGCAGCTCGGCAATAATGACCATTCCTGTTCCTCCGGTTGCACCTAACACGACAGCTTTGTTTAACATTTTAATTACCTCCTGATTAGTTGGTTTGGGTTTGGGTTTGGGTTTGGGTTTGGGTTTGGGTTTGGGTTTGGGTTTGGGTTTGGGTTTGGGTTTCGCCATGATCAGTAGTGATTGATCACTAACTTAATGTTTTCGCGTTTCTGACTGTCACGGACTGGAGAGACGTTATCTTGCTGATCGGAGTCTATTTGACTTCCATTCGGACCCAGATGCACCTATTGAGTGAGAAAATCAACAAATTGAGTGCGATTGGGAACAATAGCTGCACTGAGGTCCGATCACAGCCGCAAACAGGCAATTTCTCCGAAATAAGAGCTCTGGTGTCCGGTACGCGATAGAGATTAACCATCAGGCAACCGGATTGGCTTTAAGGTGATATGGATTAGCGATATAGCGAATCGGCTTTAGCGATAGGCTATGAGATCGGCGTTACGGCGATTCGGATTAGCAATAGGCTATCAGATCGGCGTTACGGCGATTCGGATTAGCGATAGGCTGTCAGATAGGCGTTAGGACGAAACGGATTAGCGGTAGGCTATCAAATTGGCGTTACAGCGATTCGGGTACTTAACCATATGGCGTACGGCATACCGATGGGCACTATTGCTTGGCGATTGACTATTTAAGCAGTTGATGAGCAGCTCAAGATACCGTTGTTCCTTAGTACTTTAGTTACTAATAGGGCGCTTTTGTTATTGGCTAATCACTAACTAAAACTCATTAATATCTAAGGGACTCCGCCCTTAGATCCTGCTCACTAACCAAACTCACCCTAGTACTCGCTGGTACTTACAGATGCTTTGGCTTTAGTTCCGGCATTCCCAGCGCCATTGCGATATTGCACAGCATGCCGTTGGCCATAAAGGTGCTGACCTCAACCTCTGGATGCTCCATTCCGGCAGCCACAAATTTCCCCTTAACCAGACTGGTGACTTCAAGCATTCCCTTCTGCATCGCATGGAGGATCATTTCATCACGGATGCCCAATGCCTGCACTTGCAGAAGAATCTCATTAGGATGGGTCTCCATCAATTGCTCATATACCCGGATTGTTTCCGCAAGCATCTGATCTGCAGGAGCCTCAACACTCTTAAAGGTGCGGATAATCCGCTCAAAGGCACGGTCCAGTGCGGCTACAAACAGTTCCTCCTTGTTCTTGAACAGCTTGAAAATATACGGCTGGGAGATACCGACTCTCTCCGCCACCTGTGCAGTGGTCGCCCGGTAATAACCGAGTTCGGCAAAAACCACAACCGCCGCCTCCAAAATCTGCTCCCGCCGGTTAACGGAGGTCGCTTCAGCTGTCTTAGACCGGACCGTACTGGGTTGTTTGTTCATGATGGCCATATGCCTCCTTTTCTGATGAAGTAGATAAAGTAATTCACGCCTCACTAATTGGTTATTGATCAATCACTTTCTTGGTTAGAAGTATATACTCCAATTCATAAATAATCAAGCCTGCATTTTAAACGCTTAGCCTACTGTTCCACCTTTACAATCACGTGGCTGTCGTCCTCAGCAGGGATGAAGGACTAGATGGAAATGTCCGTATCACTTGCAGCCAGAGTGCCGTTTAGGATATTGTCCGCAAGTCTTCTTCGAATTATAGTTACGCTTGGGATTTCCCCTGAGCATTCTGTCCGATACCACACTTGCGAATGAACCACCGCTGAACCAGCTTATGTTGCCCCGTTCAAAATAAATGTATTTACTGCAACTATCCAGGGGTACAATAGGGCTTTTTTAGAGATAGATGTATTTCTTACAGACCTGTTGATTAACCATAAAAAGGTAGAAAAAAGGCCGCCCATTCGGTAAAGTGTTTGTACCCTACAAACATCCGAAACGAGGCGACTTCATGAAAAAGTCTACTTCATTATCGAATATTCTGCAATTGGTGATTCCCGAAGAAAAAATGCTCCCATTCTTGGAAGAACTAAAGTATATCGATGTGGCGCGAAAGTTTACTGTCTATGATTTATTTCTATTTTTGGCCGAAGCCGCCTTCCAGCAGTGGGAGGGGTATCGGGACGGAGAACAGCGAATGGCCCTTTGTGGGCAGCGTTCTGTGGATCACTCGACCCTCTCGAAAAAAGCCAAAGACGTTCCTTTTCAATTATTCAAGCGTTTGCTAGATCTCATGATTGGGCTGTGCAATCGAAAGACTCGGCGTGTACTCGGTATTCCGAAGGAGTTGCTAATCGTTGATTCCACTACGATTACGGTAGGTCTGGGACGGTTGACTTGGGCTCCGCACAAAGGCCAAAAAGCAGGCGTTAAGCTACACGTGGGGATCATTGGAGACCAAGGCGAATTGCACAAAGTTACCGAAACGACTGGATATGAGCCTGATTTGAAGAGTTGCCCTGACCAGCTGGACAGAAGATTTATTTTGGTGGCAGACCGGTCTTATGGTAAACACAAGCTGTTTGACAGTTACCAAGAGCAGGAAAACCGGCAGTATTTTGTGATTCGTCTTCGGGATAATACAACCTTTACGAATCCAATCTCACGATGTCGAAAGCATCCCTTTTCGGGAAGTATTAAGCAAGATTTGACCTGCCAATTGGGAAAGAACATGGCACTCTCCCAGAACAGATCTCGGGTGGTCATTCTAGAGGATCCCAAAGGAAATCCCGTTATTCTCGCCACAAATCTGCACTGGTATTCCCCCGAAGGGATTGCAGAAATCTATAAAAAACGGTGGCAGATTGAAGTCTTTTTTCGTTGAATTAAGCAGCATCTAAACATTCCAAAATTATTCGGAACAACACCAAATGCAGTGTATGGACAGCTGTACACAGCTTTACTGATTTATGTTTTGCTTAAGTTCCTGTTTGAGCAGGGAAATGCTGCGGTGCATCCGAGTGCTAAATTAACATTCGTCGACTTTGACCGGTTATTTACTTTGGAAACTTTACCACCGGAATGGAGGATTTATTTAGCCAATGTAGTGTTTCCCACTCCCATAATTTAGCTAATCAACAGACCTATATTTCTTACAACTAGAATTGGCGAAAAGCAACGTTTTGGACGGCGGGAAGAACAAGAGAAGTAGCTTGATTTCCTTGTTTTTGGGGCGGGGTTCTTCCGCCCCAAAGAACATCCACACTTACTAACGAATACCCGAGATGCTATTCTCTACTTTGTTACACAAACTTCCCGCTTATGAAGCTTCTCTTAATAGAGGCTTGGTTTAAACCAAGCTCAGGTTGCAACAATGGGCAGCATATGAAAAAGCACGCTCTCAGTACGCAGAAAAAAAATAAAAAAAATCCACATAATGTTGCGTAACGTTACGTAATATGATAATATGAACTCAGCTAAGGTGTTCTTTTGTAGAAAGCAAACCTTTGATGGGATTCAATCTTTGCTTTCATATCCCTACAAAAATACTTTTAGTTATAATGCGTAACGCAACGTAATAATACATTATATTTAAAGGAGAGATTTCTATGACCTGCGCTTCTAATATTAATACTTTTGTTAATGGCTCAATCACTTATAACGGCACGCGTTACGATCTTCTTGCGCTTGCTAAATGGGTATCTTATCAAAGTTGGAGAAAAAGCGGTGGACTTAATGGGCTTCCTGTTTCCGTTATTATTGCACAGTGGGGATTTGAACATTATTCTTGGACATTACCTAGCCTTCAAAGTTCTTACAATTTCGCTTACCAAGACGGTACCTGTGGAGCCACTTCTGGAGTATACGATCCTAATAACACCACTCCAGGTAAACGCCTGAAATTCACTAACATGCTGGACGCTATTCGATCTTATGCCAGATTATATTATTGAAGGCTACCCTCATGTTCGCTACGCTTATTCAGGAAATGGTGGTAATAGCGCAGGAGCTGCCGCGGCTGCAAATGCTTTAAGTAGTGGATATTGGACAGGGTATACGAAATCAGCTACCTCTTATTGCTCCAGTACTTCATATGCTGTTAACAGTTCAAGCACAAAACGTGTCTGGGCAACAGCAGGGTACTCTGGAATGGATGGTACCATTACAAGCTCTAATAACACTTGCTTGAACACCCTGCACTATATTCAAAAGACTGATCCGAATGTATATGGGTTGTCGAACATCTACTAAATCGTTGTGTAACTTGAACAGAAATATACCAAAGAAACTCTTCCACTTTATAGCGGAAGAGTTCCTTTTTATTCAGCAACTAATTGCTTCTTGCTCAAATCCAGTTTGTAAACTACGTCTTTCGCATCTTCTTCAGGGGTGCCAGCACCAACAGGCGGATGAACAACTAAACCATCATTTTCGATACTTAGTAATGGTTCAGATTCAGAATAGAGAATTGTCTTAGAAACTCGGTCTTTTTTTACGATCTCTAATGCGAATACGTCTCCACTTTGTTTATCGATCGCGAATACATACCCTTCCAATCCATGCCCCGTTTGGTATTGTGGAGTGAGGATATAAACATCAGCATCTTTAAAACTAACCTTTTCAAGGGTTAGTTTCTTGTCAGATGGCTGGACAAATAAATAAGCCGGTAGTTCCAATAGAACCTTATCCTGATCTCCTTGTCTGTAGATAATAGAATAATTGCTCTGGAAGGTCTGATCTCCCTCTTGCCCCAGCGTACTCGATACGTTCAAGTGTCCTCGTTCTTCCTTACCATTTGAAATCATAAGCAGTGTTCCCTTATCCGTTTGTTGTTCTGCCCGAATCGCTTGGTCTTCATTAACAGAATCAATGACAATTGAATCCGTGAGATCAGACTTGGGGAAAACACTAGCTATACCACCAGAAGGGTTTTGTTCTTGAGTAGATGAATTGTTTATATTAGTGGTTTCTTGATTTGCGGTGTTGCTGGGTGTTGCCGTTCTAGGGTTTTGTTGTTTGTTACAGGCAACGAGCAAACTACATAATAATACCGATGATGCTAATAGCAAAGCATGCTTCTTAATTGTAATCTCCCGCTTTCATATAATATAGACTCTCCTTAGATTATACAGAATATTATATCCAATAAGTTCAAAAAAATGTAAATACTTAATTTAAAATTGCGTAACCTTTCGATTCCCCCATCTCTTTTCACCCCGTTTATTTCCATATAAACACTCTCCCTATATAAACGGAAATAAATGAAAAAAGTTACCATAAATATATTATAACGTATTGTATTGCTACGTAGTATGATATGATATAAAAAACACCTTTTTAAAAAAAGGTTCGATAGCAAATGAAGTTATTATTTTTCTGCTTATTCTCTCCTTAAAAAACATCATTTGATAAAAATTACAACAAAACTTCAATATTGTAACCTAAAAAACCGCAACAAATCGCCCCTTTTAGACGTAAAAAATATACTACTATGGAAATAAAGCCCTTAAAATGCGAACGTACGTTTGGTATAATGGACAAACCTAATACAGAAACGGTATGCAATTAAAAAGGGGGTCCCTCGTCTTATGTTAGTTAACAAAAATCAATTTCCTGCAAACCTATCCACTCTGTTATCAGTAGATGTAAAGCAACATATTATGTGGATCTTGGATGCAAGTCCGACATCTCAATTCTATTGTCATGTAATAACTGAAATACCTAATATCTATGTTTATCTGATCGAACACAACCCGTTGGAAACGTACACTATTTGTCATATTTTTTCATGTGACCAAATTGGAGAAGATTTTTCTTATCAAAGTCTTTCCTCCAACCAAATAAATATGATGAATCAATTTGTCTTACAAGTTAATATTACTTAGTCTTCTTTTCCCTTATCACACGTTCATATTCTTCTTCAATTGTTTTAGATAACAGTTCAGTTGCTGTCATATTCAGCTTTTTCGCGGCTGTAGCTAACTGCTGTTTAATGTAAACAGGTACGTCGTAATGAAATTTAACTTTATTTCCATATGCCATTTTTAATTCCTCCTATCCTATGATTTCTTGGTATTTTTTTTCGATAATACGGATCAATAATTGAGTAGCTGACATTTCTTGTAATGCAGCTGCTTCAATTAGTTTCTCCTTAATTTCAGGCTGGAACTCATAGGGTAATTTTAATTTAGGTTCTACCATGCGGCCATCTAATGTCTTTTCAGCATCTAATGCAAGCTTCACTAGAGAATCTAAGGACGAATCATTAGAAGCTTCTCTTCCATACTTGGGCAATACGCGTATTAAATACTGCTTTAATGTCTTCTGATTTTCCTCCGGTATTTCTATCCCAAAGTTCTCACCATCTATCTTAATGTCACAGTCCACCATAAATCCAAATAAATTGATACTATACTTCATATTCACCCTCCTTTTCAGCTATGGTTATTATATAGCGATTTGTAACGTACCACAATATTATTATTCATTTTTTTGCAACTCATTTTCATTACTATTAGAACCAATTCCCAGCAAATCCGAAAAAATAGCGTTGCCTTTAGCCTTATAGTTAGCTATTAAACTATGTGTAGCCAGGACTACAAGCTGAGATTGGGACAATCCGGTATTATTAGCGATATTCAGTAAATCCGTTCTAGCTTTTTCCGGAAGATACACCGTGAGCCTAGAAGGCTTTTCTTTCGATTCCATTGCCATCACCTTATCATTATTTATTTCTATTGTAGCATATAATATGTGTTATTGTAACCTATATCATACCACAAATAAAGCGTTTTGTAACGTTGCGTTTTGTATTATAATGGAGCTGAAGAAGGGAGGTTATTACTTATGGATCTACAGGCTGTTGTTCAGCTAATCGGAAACGTTGGATTCCCAATTGCCCTTTCTCTGATTCTTCTTCAGACGATACTTGTCAAATTTAATAAGCAAATGAATGGATTAGAGAAGCGCTTGGCCTCAGCTTGATAAGACAATGAATCTATTGGTTAGGACGTTTCATCAAAGCGCACCAAAAACGCTTAGCTTAATAGCCAAGATAAAAAGGATGATGGTTGAAGTCGCAACCCTTTACTATATGTTTTAAACTCCGGTTAGTTCTAACGGGATTTAAAACGTATTTTTTTCTCTTCGACTCTATTCTGATCCTCCTACAGTTCCTGAAAACTCACACCTTTCTAGATTGTACACAGCAAAAAAGGCATCTCTAGATCTAAACTAGGAATGCCCTTTTTCTTTAAAGTATATTTAAATCAACTAAATAGTTGTCCAATTCATTAAGATCTTGAACTGTAAAAGATATTACTTGAAGGCTATTATCTAAATCTAAGTAAAGTTCCAAGTTTGTACGCTCTTCTAAATCAAATACTAATACCTGACCTAATTTAATACCCTTTTTTTCTAAAAAATCGATAATGTCAGCTGCTCTTCCTTTGTTATCTTGAGATCCTTTAAGTTCATATATCTTTATATCGCTGTTCTCCTTTTGAAATTCCAAAAGAGTGTTATTTAAAATAAACTGATTCTTAGTAATTTCCTTTCTATTAATTTCACCTTCAACACCAAAACGAGATAAAATTTTGGTGTCCTCTAAAAGTTGTTTTCCTTCACTATTAAAATAAGAATAATAGAGATCATGTACAGTATGAAGCCCGGTAAGCTCCTTTTGGATACTATAAGCGTCCGATCGGTATAGATCTAGTGAATAACTTGTAGAAGATATTCCATACACCATTTCAAGCGGTCCAACATTAGGATCGTATTCTGGAAGAATATATGATCTATCTCCAAGTACGGTCTTAATTTTCTGCACCCACTCTTGATATGCATCATCACCAGGCTTAGCGACACCATTCTCTGGATTTTGTGAACATGCTGATAAAATAACCACTAAGCACCCAATGATAATGGATAGACGTAAAAGCTTAATATTAACCACCCGCAATCTTATAATTATGAGCCTTACACCCGGTTCTGCCGGATGTTCGTGATATTTTTCTCAAAGCGGGATGAATTGTATTCCTGTGTCCCTGAAGTAATAGCATAATCATAGTAACTCCTGCGGGAATAAGCAAGAATCGGACAAGCTGTGGACAAGGAGACTCAGGCGATCCTTTGAATGCTTATATGCCGGAGACCAGCCAGCCCATAAAAATATAAACTGAAAAAAAGGCTCAAAGCCGTAATCAGTGCTTGACGAAGTGACCGAAGGATGAAAATGGAAAAACATCTGTTACTCCTGTATTGTTGTAAGTCTCACCGAACAACAAAAAAGGAATAAACAGATGCAGATCCAGTATATCAATGAAATGCTCGACATACCAGAGCTACAAGTTCGTCAAATTCGGTCTATGGTGGCCGACGAACTTCATATCGAAGCCATTCCACGCAGCTATAAACAATGCTGTCCCCTGTGCAAATCCGACCAAAACGTCATTCGTAAGGGAAGTAATGGCATGCGGACGGTAAGGCATTTGCCAGTGTTTGCGAAAAAAACCTTTCTGCATGTGCCTTCCATCCGATTGTCCTGCACCACTTGCGAAGCCGGATTTGGATGGTTCTATGAATTTGTCGGACCCAAGCAGCGCTACAGCTGGCTTTTTCGTTTCCATACTTTCGAACAAGCGCTCGGATCAACGGCTGCACATAGCGCTCGTATGCAGCAATTACCTACCAGTACCGTACAACGCATGCATAACGAGGCTGTTCCGGTGGAGTGTGAACGCATCGAGAAGCACGTGTGGACCGAAGCGAAAGAAATGCCCAATCTGGTTTTAGGTGTCGATGATTTTGCCATCCGAAAAGGTCATACCTACAATACCGGTATCCATAATCTCAAAGGCGAGACCATGCTGGATCTGCTTCCGGGTCGAAAGCTAAACGACTTGCGGGCGTATGCCAACACTCATCCAGACTTCCTTCTGTTGAACCCCAAAGCGGTTGTCATGGATTTAGCACAGGCGTATCATACCTGGATCAGCGAGTGCTTTCCCCACGCGATTCGCATTGCGGATCGGTTTCATGTTCATGGTTATGTGATCGACAGTGTACAGGAGGTTCGAAAAACCGTTCAACCTACGCTATCGCCACGGGCAAGGGCTTACCTGAAAGCCCATCATCGCTTGCTTAATCCGCCTGTGGAATCGCTGGAAGAGGAGAGCCGGACGAGACTGGAGATGCTGCTAACCTTCTCCCCACTACTTCGTAGCGTCTGGGAATGGAAGGAAGCATTCTCGACCTGGTATGACTGTTCGCCGAGCTTTAGTGCTGCCAAACTGGGTTTTGAGCGTTGGTGTAAGCAAGGCGAGAAGATGGATCATCCTGCTGTTCGTAGCACCTTAAAGACGATGCGCAATTGGAACATAGAAATCGTAAACTACCATCAATGCCGATGGACAAACGCAACGGTGGAAGGTCGTCACAATCGCATTAAAGCCTTCCAGCGTCGCCATTACTTTACGCGAAATCGTAGCCGTTATAAAGCAGGCATTCTCATTGAATGTAACCGCCATCGTATGTTTCGCTAATAGTCAAGCACTGATTTTGAGATTGAGCCGAAAAAAAACCTGATTTTGTATATTATAGTAGGGAACCTTCAGTTGGCATTATGTAGATTTCAGGAGAGGGGAGCAAGCTATATGTTAGGAATTAATGTTACACAATCGGATGAAAACCTCGTGATCAAGTGGCAGCTGTCAAAGTTTGAAATACCTCTTTCAGAGATTGTGGAGGTTACACAGGACGATACTTATGGCGGTTCTGAAAAAAATGCCATTCGAATCGGCACTCCTTACGGCACAACGGACAGGGTTGTCATTAAAACACAGTCCAACATTTATATTTTATTTACCTCAGATGCAGCGGCAATTATAAAAAAAATAGAGGATCTAGGGAATTCTGAAAGTTAACCGCTTCTGTTAAAATAGGAATCTGGAGTGATACATATGAGCAAATATGGGATGTACGCTAAATTTACTGCACAACCCGGCAAACGCGATGCTTTGGCAAAAATCTTGCTGGAAAGCGCGGCTGCTGCTGAGACTGTCGAGGAGTGTGAGCTTTACATCATCAATTTCTCGGAGACCGAACCGGATATTCTCTGGGTTACCGAGGTATGGAGCAATCCGGAGGCACATGCGGCCTCGCTCAGCCTGGAAGCTACCCAAGCGGCTATCCAGCACGCCATGCCGCTGATTGCCGGTGTGGAGTCCACAAAGCTCAAGCCCGTAGGCGGCAAAGGACTGTCGTTTAAATAAACGGAGACGAACCTTTAGTGGAGAATATAAAAGGCAATAAGCACAGCCTGCAGCGGCTGCATTTATTGCCTTTTTTAGCGTTATCTCGACTCAGCTATTCATAAAATATCTATAGCCATTGATCTATTCCATTTCAGCCAGCCTGGCGATAATTCTACGCTTGCGGTACAGCATCCGCGCGGCCTCAGCCACATCCTCCAGCGCCTTCCGGTTAAGATATGCGCCAAAAAACATCCCGGCGACGGGAACGGCCTGCAGCATCTTTTTCCAGCCCCAGTTATCGCGGTATACCGTAATAACCTCCTTCCAGCCCTGGATCTTGGAGACGGCAGCATTCGTTCCGGCAGTGATATCGCCGTTGCCTCCGGCCTGCAGATTCAGCTCCTGCAAAATCGTCAGTTTCCCCACAATATCCGAAGACGCGAACTGCATCACCTTCACCGTAAAAATCCGTTCCGCCTTGTCCGTTGGATTATAGCCATAGCATAGACCGATTTCCTGAATGACCTTCAGCGACAGGCCCAAGATAGCGGGAATATCGGCAGCAAGCGTGAAGACCCCTCCGAACCCGGTTGTAGCCCCTTGCGCCGTTGCTACATTCCGGCTGCTCTGACTCAGCTTCAGCGCGGCTTCATCCATAACAGCGAGCGGAAACGGTCCCTTCTCGCTTCCCCCGGCAGCCCGGCTGGAAGACTCCAGGAGCGAGCTCACCTTACGTCCAGCCACCAGATAGTTGCCTCCGTTCTGGATATAACTGCCCAGTTCATCCAGCAGCTTGCCCAGCTTCTCGTGTATCACCTTTGGCGTGATTTTGTCCAATAGCTTGAACGGCAAGCGGGTGATCCGGTCCCAAATCATCAGCTTGTTCTGCTCTTTTTCCCATTTCACAATTACGGCAAGCGCGGCATGCAGCTCCGCAGCCGTTTCAAAGCGCGGCAAGCCTTCAGCAGTTTCCGGCATAGGGTAACCTCCTAAAAGTTTTGTGAGCATTTCTTCACTGAGTTTACTTCGTACAAAACTTGCTTAGAAAGCATACACTTAGTTTTGTGAGCATTTCTTCACTGGTTTATACGTTGGGTATAGTTACGCCTTAATTCAAAATTATTCACTTAGTCTGAGTGTGACAGACCGCCTCTTAACTTTATAACCGAATTAGCGGCTCTTGATTGCCCTCATCCTACTATTCGTTTCCCGGGTCATGCCAAACAGGCATTTCCGGAGACTCACCGGAAATGCCTGCGGCTGCACATACTGCCTGGGAAACACCATCATTGAGCTGGGCTCTAATCCTTAATCTGGCTCTGCTGCACTTCCAAAGCGGCTAACCTTTCCTTCTCATCCTTTAGTCTTTCTTCGGTTAGATCAACACCATGGCCGCCCACCGAGCCCTCCGGGGCATGCCGGACTGCATTCTCGGCATGCTCCAGACTATTCTCGGCTTGGGCAAGAGTCTGTTCATTCGGATGGCTTAAAGCCTGCGTTACTGAGTTATGCAGCTTGGTCACAGAATCTTGCGCCTGGTCCACCGTGCTGTTCGTCCGCAAACTGGATTCATAGTGCCTCATAAGTTGAATACTCCCCCTTCTGTCACGCTTTCCGATCCTCTTTAGCATGGATAAGGGGAGGCTTTCTTATGCATAATATCTACATCAGGAACATGGCGACAATCGTCGTCGCCGAGAGGCCCAGCAGCACCGGCTTCAGATTCCGCCGGGCCAGCTCGAACGGGCTGACGCCGCAGATGGCGGCAGCCGGAATGAGCGCCCACGGAATCAGCGTGCCGCCGCCAACCCAGATGGCGGCCACCTGTCCAAGGGCAGTCAAGATCGCCGCGCCGGAATGAATCGCGGCAGCAAACATCTGGGCAATCGGGCCGACCAGCGAGATGCCGGAAAAGCCGGAGCCGTCAAGGCCGGTGATCGCGCCGATCACCGTTAATGTTACGGCTCCTACCGCGCCATTCAGCGGAACGTGATCTGCAAGGGCCACGCCAAGATCATTCACGATGCCGTGCGAGCCGCCGGGCAGCGTGTTCCCAAACAGCTCGGTGAAGGCCGAATCACCGAGATAAAAGAAGGCCGCGATGGGGATGACCGGGCCAAATACTTTAAAACCAAAGACAAATCCCTCGATCAGGTAAGAGGTGATTTTCTCCAGCCCCTGGTTAGGATGGGCCAGCAAAGTGATCGTAATCAGGATCAGCACGGCGGTTCCGCCAACCAGGGCCGTAGCATCTCCACCCTGCAGGTCAAGGATAAACATCGCGACTACATCGAGCAGGAACAGCAGGGGGATGGCGATAGCCAGCCCTTTTTTCAGACCGGGGCTCATCAATACCGGAGCTGTATCCTCCGCTCCTGCTGACAACGGACCTGAAGAACCTTTGACCGACACCAGCCCGTCTCTCCAGGTTCCATTTCTCTGATCTCTGCGCATCATCCAGAACGCGGTGACCGTAGTGACCAGTCCCATCACTATAACAAGCGGCAGGCTCGCCTCCATAACACTGGACACCGGAAGACCTGCGGCATCTGCGGTCAGCTTCGGTGCCCCCTGAATTATATAATCACCGGATAAGGCAATCCCGTGGCCGAACAGATTCATCGCCATCGCTGCGCCAAGCGCGGGCAGACCCACCCGGACAGCCACCGGGAGCAGTACCGCCCCGACCAGCGCCACCGCAGGTGAAGGCCAGAAGAAAAGCGAGGTAACCATCATAATCAGCCCGATCCCCCAGTAGGCCATAGCCTGCGTGCGCAGGAACCGGGTAAGCGGAGCCACCATCGTTTCATTAATGCCTGTAACCATCAGAATCCGGCTCATGGCCACAATAATGGAGATGATCATAATTGTGCTCATCAGCTCTTTGGTCGCATAGACAAATGAATTGAAGATTCCTGACACCGAACCACTGAGCGTACTTGTTGCAAGCAGCCCCAGGGCAAAAATCCCGGTCACACAAATCATCGTTGTATCGCGCCGCCTGATCAGCAGCGTCATAATAAACACAATAAAGACCAGATACACCCAGTGAACCGCAGATAACTGAATGCTCATCATCTTTGGCGCCCCCTTTCCTACTCAAGCAAGATGGTGCTATATGCTATGCGGAGGGTTGGGCTATTGTTCTACTGCCTCTTGTCTGACTTGCTGTTTCTGATCAGCAAACTTAGCTTTAGCAAATCCCTGGAGGACAAAGCTCTGATGGCTGCAGGAGGCGCCGGTTCCCCTGGCTGGGTAACAGGCTGCTTCCCGCAACCCTCCGGCATGACCAATTCGGTTTCATTCCGCGCTACTGCAGCAATATGTGCCTGCTCCGCTTTTTCCTTCAGCTTATCTGCCTCGATTCGTCTGCCTTTCTCCACTTCCCCGGGAGAGGCTACTGATGCAGACCAAACCGTATATGTACCATCTTTGTGTACAATCAGACTGTGCCCTGTCACTGTGACCCCATGCAGCTCTTCCATCTGGGCCAGACTCTTCAAATCTTCATGGATATAGCTATCAATATAACCGTAAACCTTCTTCTTTATGGAAGGGTCCTTGCTCATTAGATGCAGAATGTTCGGTGCCACCACCACTTCCTGCAGGCTGCCGCTTGTACCTCGCTTGGTAATGTCCTTATCATCTGCCGGGATGGTTTCGATACTGACTGTAAAGTCGTAAATATCCCTAATCTTCTGCGCCTGCTCCTCAGTCATAGCCGTAACTGAAGCCAAGGTTTCAGAGAAGCCAAGGGAGGGCGCTGCTGCGGTATCCCTGATCTTGTTCTGCGGCGGTCTTTTTATTGAGCTTCGCTGAACTCTGGATATTGAAATGTTCATTCAGCATTCCTCCTTCCTGCATAAACAATGCACTATACCCTATTTATCGGCGCATAAGAAAGAGTTATTAAACCGTGCAAGCTCCACGCAAAATCTAAAAGAATCCCCAACAGTCCAGTCGTAACTGTGATTCGCAAAAAAAACCACCCCGGCGGTTAGCCGAAATGGTTCATTCAGAAAAGTATTGGGGAAACTCATTTCCCCAAAGCGCTGCTGGCAGCATCTTCACCGCCAAGACGGCCGGAAGTGAATGAATAGCCGATGCCGACACCGTTACCCACATAGGTATCGTTGAACAGCACGCCTTCCGACTCCAGTCCGACAGCGTACAGACCTTTAACAGGCACACGTTTGTCGTTCAACACCTGGAACTGGGTATTGACGAGCAATCCGCCGACAGAGCCCAAGTTGTTGATCTCGGCAATAATCGCATAGTACGGACCGCTTTCTCCCATAGGAAGCAGATAGTCCTTCGCTTTGCCGAATTCAGTATCCACGCCTGTCTTGGTCGCTTCCTGGTATTTGCTGAAGGCCTCTGCGAATACAGCCGCATCCATCCCAGAATTTTTAGCCAACTCTTCAATGGTGCTGCCTTTATAGCCATCTCCATTCTCTACCATGGAGTCAAAGACTTTGTCCGCATCCTTCCAAGGGTTCTCCAGCGTGAACTGCTTCGCAAATGTTGCGTAGAATTCCGGCGGCATTCCCGGCAGACCAGGTGCTTGTACACCGTTCATCCCTTTAGCCTTCAAAGCGTCGATCTGTGACTTGGAGACAATCACATAATGATAGGCACCGTTAAATGCACTCGTATTAGCGGCTGCCACTGCGGTAAGCGTAGCCGCTTCGTCTCTGAATCTCGCCCCGGACGAGCCTACATTCATGAAGTTCGGCAGGTAGGAGAGCATCAGCGGGTAGCTGGCCTCAAACGGCTCATATTGTGTCTTCAGCTTCTCTGTTGCTCTGGCCAGCGTCTGGTGCAGCATTTGTCCGCCGAAGTTATCAGGAACCTTGGCCCCGGCAGCCCAGGACATTTCCAGGCCTTCGCCGATATTCTGGCCGAGTCCGCCGTTTACACCCTCAAACCCGAAGGCTTTCTTAACCATTTCCTTGTTGGCGGCATAACCGCCGGTGGCCATCACAATGCTTTTGCCGGTAATCTCCAGCGTTGTACCGTCTGCCTTCTCGGCTACTACACCGGTCACTTCTCCATTACTGCCTGTAATCAGCTTCTTGGCCGTAGTTTCTGTGATGACCTGTCCGCCTTTTTTCTCCACCGATTCTGCCAGCATGGCCCGGAGCAGGTCCTGGCGGGTCTCGTAGGCCGGAAGCATATGCAGCTGTTCACCTGCGAAATTGATAAAGGTGGTTTTGTAGCCTTTTTGATTCAGCCAATCATAGGTATCCCCGGACTTCGTCACATACTGGCGGATCGCCGCCGCGTCCACACGCCAATGGTTATTGACGATCCAGTCGGAAATTTCTTTCTCCACACTGATCTTAAGCCCGCTGCTGACGGCAGCCGATGAATTGTAGAATTTACCCGCCCAGGATAAATTGCTCGCTCCGCCGATCGTTGCCGTCTTCTCGATAATAATGACCTTTGCGCCTGTATCCGCTGCGGATACCGCCGCCGACACGCCAGAGGCTCCCGCACCCACAACGACAACATCGGCGGCCAGCTGTTCTGTTTTGCCTTCGCCCGCTTTGGCCACAGTTCTGGATTTGAAGGCTTCCACATTGCCGCCTGCCTGCTTCAGCGCATCTTCAACAGCAGTCAGGATCGCTGTGCTGGATTCGGAAGCTCCACTGACTGCATCGATGGCCAAGGTTTGGCCGGCTATGATTTCTTCCTTCACTTTATTGATAGCTTCAACGCCGATGCCTGCCGTCTCATTCTGGCTTACGACTTGAATGTCCGTAATCTTCTGGGCTGCGTCCAGTGTAACTTCCACCTGAACCTTGCCGTCTTTGCCATCAGCTTCCGCCTTGTACGTTCCCGCTTTGAAAGAAGCCGGGATTTCCCCCGAATCGGCTGTTGGCTGCGTCGCTTCAGGCGATGCAGACGGCTGCTCCGAAGCGGCCGGTTCACTCGAATTGCCGCTGCAGCCTCCGATGATCGACAGGATCATGACCAGGCACAGCGATAACATGAACATTTTGGTGATGGATAACTTGCGCATTGCTTATTTGCCCCCAGTATAGTTTAGTGGCCGTCCTTATTTCTCTCTTCTCGGACCGCCCATGCGTATGTCCAGAGTGTAAACCTTGGTGCAGCACCAAGGTCAATGAATTATATGTGAAACTTTTCTCAAAGTGGGGGCTTGGACGGGCAACCCTCTGCTTTTTGAAGCAGCAGTCAGGTTGTCATCCAATGGGCAGGTTTAGATAGGAATATTAATCTCCAGATAGGTTTTGTTCGTTCCGCTCCTTCGTTCCGTGAACAGAATTTTCCCGATAATATCACCCGTGATGGCATAGCGGTGCTCTTCGGCATAATCCAGCATGAATTGAAAAGCACTCCGCTCGATGTACTCTTCACAAGAGGTAGCAATCACCGAAGATATGCAGGTCGCCGGCTGAAGATATTCAACACTTTCATTCAGGCCCACCTCAAGCTTCTCCTGATCCTCCTCCAGCAAAGCCAAACCCCAGCTGTAATCCAGCTCCGCGCTCCCGTAGATGTTCTCCGTATTTTCAATCCGCAAGGAATAGAACGTAAAGGGCAGCAGCTCCATCCAGGCTTGGACCGTTCTTTTCAGGCAATCCTTCTGCAGCAAATGATTTTTGTTCGTCTGTTGGATTCTGTATATTCCCGGTATCTGCTTGATCCGGCATTTATAGAAAAAATGGCCGATCACCTTCAGCTCCTTATGGATTTCATTGATCTTGTTCAGCAGCATCGTGCTGCGCCTGATTTCCGCCTCCAATTGCAGCTGCGCGGCGGCGATCGACTCCACTACCTGCTCCGAAGGCGCATCATTAATCAGCTCGGCGACATCCTGAAGCGGAATCTGCATACTGCGGTACCACCGGCTGGACAACAGATTCCGGGCATCCAAATCATCGAAATAACGGTAGTTGTTATGATGATCCTTCATTGGTCTGACAATATCATGCTTCTCATACAGCCGCAGCGTATCAGCCGTTATCCCCAGAATGGATGCGAACTCCCCGATTGAATATTTCATGAAATCCCCCCAGTTTTGTCGAAATTTATATTTTATATCCTTAATGATAAGGGGTTTTGACGGGAGCCTTTGTGGGTTATATCACATCGCCATATTTCTCACACGCAGAGCGGAACATCGGACTTTTCCAGTCGCCGCCGCCAATAGCATCGTTTATACTAGAATTTACTAGAGAACGTAATCAGCGGAGGAGATTTCATGCCTATGAATCTAACAGAAAAGGTGGCAGCCCTCCCTTTATCGCCCGGAGTCTATCTGATGAAGGACAGCCTCGGCCATATCATCTATGTCGGCAAAGCCAAGCAGTTGAGGAAAAGGGTACAATCCTACTTCTACAATTCCAAGGGGCATTCGCCCAAGGTAAACCGGCTGGTCAGCAACATCAGGGATCTTGAATATAGGGTGACCGATACGGAATTTGAAGCCTTTATGCTGGAGTGCCAGCTCATTAAGGAAATTAAGCCGATGTACAATAAAAAAATGAAAAATCCGCTCGCCTACACCTATATCACCATTCGCAATGATACCGCCTACCGGCAGCTCGAAGTGGGCTATGATCCAGGACAGGCTGAGAACAGCCTATCCTTTGGTCCCTTTACCAGCAGAAGCACAGTGGAACGGGCGGTGCAAGGCATTAAGGAATGTCAGAAGATCCTCTGCAGCAGTCCGCATGCCCAACGGACGCTCTGTCTCAACCATTCTCTGGGCCTATGCATCGGGATGTGTGGAGGCGGAGAAGCGCTGGAGAAATACAATGGCATTATCGGCCGGATCATCACCCTGCTGAATGGAGAGGACACGGGTATCCTTGAGGATCTGGAGCGGCGAATGGATGAGGCGGCGGAGAGATATGATTTCGAGGCGGCGGCCAAATATCGCGACTATGTCGGAGCTGTCCAGTCCCTGCTGCAGAAGGAGAAGGTTACCCGCTTCACGTCAGAGAACCAGAACATCGTCGTTCTGGAACCGATGAACGAACAACTTCTAAAGCTTATTCTGATTAAAGGCAGCCGCATTCTCTTCCGGGCCAAGCTGGAAACCGGACATCCGGATATGGCGCAGCTGCAGGCCGGCATCCAATCTGCTATTGCCGAGACCTTCACCCAATTGACACCGGAACCGCCGGAAGCGGTCAACCGCCATAAAATTGACGAAGCTCAAATCATCTACAGCTATTTAAAAAGCAATTCCGGCAGCTATATCCTTGTTCCCCAGGAGCTGCTTCATCCAGAGCATCAATCGTCTCTTCGCGGGGCAGTGCGTGAACTGCTGGAGAATTATTTCGGGCTGTAACAAAAACGGCTGAATGTAATCATTGTAGTGCAGGCCGTAGATTCGTACGATTTCAGTAGTTACGTTCTCGCCAAAATGGGAAATCTTAAATTCAATCTATAGGAGGAAAACAATTGAATCTCAAAAGAACTTATACCTTATTAACAGCAGCTCTTCTACTTCTTGTACTGGCAGGATGCAGCAGCGGCAATGCCGAGCCCGTCACCATGGAGCCGGATACTTTCTCCAAGCAGGATATGGCCATCTACAAGGCGGTTAACAGCAAGGAACGCGTCAGCTACGGCATGAGCCGCAAGGATGCGGAGAAGGTGCTGGGGACCGGAAATAATGGGATTCCGAATTCGTATACATATGATCCCGGAGTGAGCGTGATCTACAGGGATGATAAGGTCGTATCCATAGCGCTGTGGAAAGAATCTCAAGGGGTATATAGAACTGCCCGGGGAGCTGAAGCCGGCATGAGCCATGCGGGTATTAAAAAGTTGTATGGAGAGAAATATGCGATAGAGAATGCTGAGAATTATATGGATTATTACTACGATACAGAAACACGTCAACTTGTGAAAAGTTCTGAAAAGGAGTTGAATTCGCTCTCGGGGGAAGCGCTCAGAGGCATACATATGGTTTCAACAGTCTATGATGAGGAAGGAAAGGCCACGATAATCATACTGATGGATCGGCAGGCAGCCACTACTATGAAATAGTTCCTTGAGAAGGAATACGTAGATACAGAAACTAACAATTATTATAATAACTTCCGATTAAATAATGTATTACATTATTTAGGAGGTTGGTATGAGCGATTTTTTCCAGGATTTTAAGTTGTTCGAGAGCAATGCGGAAGAATTTCATATTTTGACACCGGAGTGCATCTATTCAGAGATTGGAAAAGAGAATGAAGCACTTGTCGTTCAAGCACTTGCGAGAGGAGAGGATTTTCCGGCAGAAGTCCGTCATGGAAAAATATTTTCAATCGGGGATATTGAATCCGTATCCTCGAACAAAAAGGGAATGTTTACGAATATTGTAACTAGATCTAGTTTCGGAAAAACAGAGACTGACTTTATCGTAATTACGGATCCCGACATTCGCGAAGATTTCATCAGGTTATTACACATACATATGGGTAGTGAATATAAATTTAACAAAAAGCAGCTAACAAGCGTCACAGCTTCCTTAAAGCCCTTATTTTATGTGCTAATAATTCTGGGGGTAGGGGCTGTTATGACTCAACTTTCAATCAATGCTCAAACTGAACCTATTGAGGAAGGTCGCATTTTGAAAGCTAGGGTTCGTGTTCTTTATTATTTACTGGGCCTGATTAACCCCGTCTGGGTAATGGTTTTTACCGGGATTGCCTTGTTCATTGCACTTGTAATCGTCATTCGCAGAATTGCAAATCCGCCACATATTATCCAAATCAAGCCTGCTAAAAGAAGGGTAGCTTATTTGGCCAGATTTCGATGAACTGTTAAGTTAACTAACTATGCAGGTATGCGGCATGGCATTGCTGCCCTGTATTCAAAAAAGAGTCTGCCCTCCGGTTATGACCGCTCCTACTGGGGCGGTTTTCTTGTGGCCGGATATCAAAAAAGCCATCCCGAAGAACCGCTTTATCATGAGCTATGTCAGGAGAAGCAAGCGAAGCCTCTCTTATCGGTGAACCTTCTTCTACTGGACCCGGCCCACTCAGCGTACTGACCGCTTTGCCAATAGGCCGCTGGCTCCCGGTCAAGCACCTCCGTGCCTGCATTTTGATCCCTTTACCAGCAGAAACACGTTGGAACGGGCGGTGCAAGGCATCAAGGACTGCCAGAAGATCCTCTGCAGCAGTCCGCATGCCAAACGGACGCTCTGTCTCGACCATTCTCTGGACCTATGCATCGGGTTGTCTACTCTTTAAAGATAGACGGCTCCTTAACATACCATTCCGTCAAGCCACAGGTTGAACAGACATAGGGAACAAGTTCACTGGTTTTTTTAGCTGCAAATGCTCTATCCTGCTTTTTGATAGCAGAAAATTGTCCAACCGTATTTGTCGCTGTACATCTTGTTAGCTTGATGCCGCAATTCCGGCACATATAAATCATTTCAATCATCTCCTTGTATAATTTTCAATATCTGATTCATACACCCTTCCGTTTCTACAGGGATGATATTGCTCTGCAGGTCGTGTACATCACAGTGATCTACATACCATCTTGCATCCGTTATCGAGAAATGATAGCGATACTTGAGATTGGTTACAGCATGCAGGGTTACTGTCTTTTTCACCGTACCCTCTCCAATTAAATGCACGTTGTGCAGTTTTTGGACAAGCATCAACGCCAATATTTCACTACAGCTTGCTGTATGAGGGTTTACAAGTATGAATATTTTTTTAAAATCATAAAATTCATTATTGATTTTTTGGTATATTACTTGCTTCTCCTTGTAATTCAAGATCAACATGTTACATCTGGGAAGAAGCTGCCTGGCGATTTTCAGACAAGCGTCTAATTTACCGCCGCTGTTATTTCTGAGATCCAGGATCAAATAACTCATTTTAGCGTACTTATCAAGCAGGCTGCCAATCTCCGCTGACGACTCATCATTAAAACTAGTAAACGCAATGTACAAAATATCATGCAGCTTGATATCATATTTTATCTCATTCATTCTTTTCCGCTTTGCGAATGATTTCACTGGGTAAAAGTAATTAAATTGAGTATATATCGAATCCGTTGTACTATTCACAAATTGCTGAAAATCCAGATGAGAGATCTTCCGTCTGTTCAATAGAGCCTGCTTTTTCTCTTTATAACTATCCTCCATTAACAAATTTAATTCCTTTTCTTCATATACCTCGACAAGCATCTCCACCAGGCGCTTTGGAATATAGCGATGCGATCTGAGTTTGAGCATTTTTTATTCCTCTAATGTGTTGCTATCCTCAAATGTCTTAAGTAGCTTCTGTGTATTGATAATTAATTTCTCTTTATTCGGGTTATTAACGATCCAATAAGAAATCAGTAAAATGAATAGGGACAAGACAAATGCTACACCTGTAATTTGCAGAGACACCTCTATCCCCTTACCATAATAAAATAAAAACAGAAAAGGATTGGCATAAATCAACAAACCTGCTGCAGATGCCAAGACTTGCTTAAGTTTGGAGTAATCCGCAAAATGAATTGTAGAAAATCCTATTATAGAAGCTCCAACTACAATATTCAGAACATTTTGCAGTATCGCCTGACTTGTTATATTGAAGTCTAAATCGAATAGGAAAGGACCGCTAAGAACAGCTATCCATAAGATAATGTTGGAATATATGAATCCAATTACTGTAGTGCATACAAGGTTTACCAACCATATTTTTTTTATCGAGGTGTTAGTCGCCAATATGACTTCAGTGGATACAAGTTCTTCAATTGAGAAAAATACAAAGGTTTGCAGTAGAATTACGCTCAGAGAATAAAATGCAACTACATTTTCTGTTTTTATATTCAATATTAATAATAGAAACAAATAAGCTACTGGTAGGATGAAAAATACAAGCACTCTGACTTTGCTTCTTTGGAATTCGCTATATTTCTTCCACATTAACGCTCTCATATTACAGGCTCCTTCTCACGATTCTTTCTTTCCTTATTTTCCTTCTGAGAACACCGTTCATTACTATAATCAATAGAAAACTGACGAGCACTGCAATAATAAAATCTTGTTTATTAAGGCTTAAGATCACGTAGTAGACAAGGTAATCAAGCAATAACACAGCAAATTTATATTTCTTCCCAAAATGCCATACCAATTTATATAACATTAATTGATATGCAGTAACCCAGGCTAATAAGCACGCAACCTCTATGAGATTCATATTGAAAGATACATCTGCTGCAAATAAAATCATAATGTTAACAACTGAAACTACAATACACTTACAAATTAAATAAATTGTTTTGCCAAGCCATACATCTTCAATATTTATAGGCAATGCCAGCAAGGACTCTATACTTTGGTTTATATCTGAAATGATCATTTCCATTTGAAAGACAAAATAAATAGCCAGCAGCAAATAAACATCATAATTTTGAAAAGCACTTTTATATCTGATTAAAACGTAGTTCCCAAGAATAATGAAAAATATAGAAAGCAAATTTGCTTTAATCCTTAATTTATCTTTTTTAATTTCTCGCCAAACTATAGTTTTATATATGCTCATAGGCCTCCATACAAATTACTCATTAATAATTTTATTGTACAAGTGCTTCAGATCATTATTCACTCTCTTCATTTCCAAAATTTCCACATTATCACTTACAATCCACCGGGATAAATAACTTACCTCATCCTTTAATTGAACAAAGACTCCATCCTCTATCATTTTGCAGGATAGAACAAAAGGCTGGCTCATTAGTTTGTTTATCAGTTGATTATTATCTTCCGACTTTAGAACATATGTGTTGTCTGAATATGCTTTCTCAAGTTCGTTGTATGTATTCACATGAAGAATGTTCCCCTTTTTGAGAAAGGCCACATGCGAGCATACCTCCTGCAATTCATTAAGATCATGTGAATTAAAAATAATGGTACATCCTTTACCTGTAAGCTCTTGGATAAACTCCTTAAGGAGCATTCTGCCTTCTACATCAAGGCCTCTACTAGGTTCGTCTAAAATCAACAATTCCGGTTCATTAATGAGCGCACGGGCAATAGCCAGTCTTTGTTTCATGCCCCTGGAGAAAAATGAAATCTTATCCGATCTTTTATCATACAAGTCAACCTTTTTCAGCAGCCGTCCTATTCTTTCTGATCTTTCCGGATATTTTGCCGAAGGGTAGTAAATACGATCAAAGAACTCCAGATTATCCCAACAACTCAGATCTTTAAACAGGCCTATATTGTCCAGCAGGAAACCTATTTTTTTTCTGACTGAAGTATATTCCTTAGAAGAAACATCAACATTATTAACCAGCACTTTACCCTCGGTTGTGTTGTACAAATTTAAAATCATTCTAATAATCGTTGTTTTTCCTGCGCCATTTGGCCCTACAATAGAGAATACGGACCCCTTATGAATGTGAAGATTAATTTTGCTAATAATCTCTTGTTCGCCTATCCTTTTTGTAACATCTATTAATTTGACTTCCATAGTCCAGCCTCCAAATTGTACTCGCAGCTTTTTTCGATATTTACTTTATTGCATGCATTGCATGCGTATTTAAACTCACATCGAATGCACTTGCCAGATGTATCCTTGGTATAAACCGGCTTATTCCAGTATTCTTCTACTAGTATCTTTAATATGCTTGATATGCCCATTTTATTTACATTTCCAACCACCTCATCTTGTTTGCCTAAACAGCTTATGACATCCCCATTATGACAAATGGTTACTCTGCCGCTTAAGCACCAGTCATTCATTTTCTTTATGAAAAATTTATTCATGCCCGTTTTAATAATGGAGCTCTCTTTAATCACCGGATTTTGTACGGAAGTTCTCACACTCCTCCATGATTGTTTGATGGCCACCGGCAAAAAATCTATATCTATTAATGCAATAGTGACGTTGTCATAGGAATCGTAATTAGTCATGACTTGCCCAAGGTCTGCTGAATCAAACAAATTAATATATAAATGGGTCTCCAGTGGCAGTTCATTAATTTTAATCAGGCCATTGGTACTTATGGTGATATTGATCTGTTTATTCAATCCGTAATTAACAATGTCAACCACCTGAGGAAAAATAGCCGGTTCTCCGCCTGTTAACACTAAATTCGTTACTCCAAAAAAGTTAAGCTCGTCAATGAGTTTATACCAATCCTCAAGCCTCATGCTGTTGGTATTATTTTCTAATTTTATACACATTGGACAAAAAGCGCTACTACAAAAACTGCAGTCAAGATTACACTGATTAGTCAGTTGTAATACTGCAGAGCTGATTACCGGAGTGTCCTTCCAAAACTTCTTTTGATTAAAAACATTAACCGTTCTCAATTTATCTATAAAAATTTTGGTATCTGAGAAAAACCCCCAGCCCATATTGCTTAATTCCTTAACCAGTTTCTCATCGGTGCTAACCAATTCATTTTTTTCACATTTCAACAGTAGCTGGGTACTCTCTTCATCCAGCACTACCATTCTTTCTTGCAATAGATTGTGAATGACTGAGTTCTTCTCCCCTACTTCCAAGTAACATTCAGGGTACAAATTAAAATATTTATAGTTCAATTCGTTCTCCTCCCTTCTCATAAATTGTGTTGAAATAGTCAACAGTTATATCTTCAAAAATATCCGGTCTCTCTTCCAGGATGTTTAAAAAATGGGTCAGTCTTTCCCGGACAGAACGTTCAATGTTAGTACATAAGGATGGGGATTTCACAAAAGCTGTATCCGTTGCACACTGTACAAAGCACATGCTGCAGAACCGGGTAAAATTGCAATCCTCACAATGATCACAAATGTTCTTGTTGTATTCATTGATGATGGAAGTGATTTTCCCATAGTCCAAGCCGTCATCAACATTACCAATCCAATGCTTCTCATTAATTTTTTCGCACATGTGTATTTTCCCGTCTGCAGTCACATATATTTTTTCCCCGGGAACGCAAGTTGATGTAAATGGAAGGCACTCTGTACGTCTTTCATTAATAACTGAATGAAATGCCAGTTCAGAATAATTAATTCCGATTAGAGCATACAAAAATGAGTCCTTTTTAATCTTATTTTCGCTGGCCAAGTTATAGAATTTGTTCTGCAAGCCTGCCATCATATCATCGAAATCATTCAAATCACAGGAGGAAAACTGCTGATAGTATGTAGAATTAACCGCTTCAACCCGAGCAAGCTTAACCATGAACAGATCTTCCTCATCCAGAAACTGCTCATAGTCAAAGAGATTGCTCTTCAAGTCATAACAGGCGCTTATCCCAAATTTCGAATAATCCTTATAATCCTTTTTAAATTCACGGATGTTCGTAATTACTTCGTCAAAACTGCCTTTACCGTTAAGCTTCACTCTATTTCTGTCGTGGTTTTCCTTATTGCCATCTAAACTTACGATGATGGAAAATCCGTTTTCGACTAAAAACTTTTGTACTTCCTTATTAAAGAGCACTCCATTCGTCGTTACATTAAATAGTATTTCTCCATATTGAGTGTAAGTAGACTTTGTATATTCAACAATTTCCCTAATTGTTTTAATATTAATTAATGGTTCCCCGCCGTAAAACCCTATAACAGGTTTCCTGTTTGGATTTCTATACTGAATTGTTTTGAAATTTTCAAAGTAAAAATCTATTGCTTTTTTGCCAACCTCAAAGGTTAGCTGGGTGTTCTCATACCCTTTAGTGTATTGATAGTGGTCTGAGTATATGCAATATTTACATCTCAGATTACAACTGGAGGTGCTTTCTAGTATCAATTGTCTGAAACCATTGGCTTGCCGAAATAAATAGTCTTTCACTTGTCGGGTATCTACAGGGTATGATCTTAGATTCTGCTGAACAGGTATTATTGATTGATATTTATTGAAATGCTCTTCTTTTGTCCATGAGTCACCTATAATCGGATTAATAATGCCTGTTGTGTCGTCATAAAAATACCTGTTCCCTGCTTTACTTTCTAAAAACAAACCTTTCATTAACTACACTCCCCGTGAAACAAGATATGAAATTTAACGTTTGTGAATATTTACACTAAGGGAAGTAAACAAATTACTTCCCTCGTCAGCTACCGTCTATTATGGATATAAAAATTACGTTTAAGTATGTCCTAGCTGTTTGCTATACCGATTGCCCCGGCACTTGTAGTTGAACCGGCAATTTCCAATGTGGCTGCAGCTGTAGCAGCTTGTCCCAGAACAGGAATAATACAAGCCAAGCAAGCCAAACAAGCTATACAAGCGACACAAGCATAACAAGCTGCGCAACCAGCCATACTTTCTTCCGTTCCAATCTCCCGCATCCTTTTCGCCTCCTTTCCCTATTGCGATTAGCTCTTGTTTCAATGAGCAGCTCAATTATACTTCCAATACTTGTTAATAAATCACTTAGTGTCCCAATTGCAATAATTAGTGTCCGAGTGGCATATTATCTAAATTTTTTTAAGTGTTAACGTTTAATGGAATGAATGTAAAATCTTTAATTCTATAATAAATTTTATGTAAAATAATAGAATATTATTGTATACTATTTCTTGCCTTATTTTTGCGTATTCATTTGCAGGGAGGGATAATAAATTGATTAACATTGCAGTATGTGATGATGATATTAATGAAATTGCCCGTTTACAAAAGATGTTTGCAAGACTTGCTGTCTGCTCTTCATTTGACATACAAATACATTACTTCACGTCAGGCAAAGAACTGCTTCGAAAATACAAAGAACATACCCCCTCAACATTTCAGGTTTTATGCCTTGATATAGAAATGCCTGATATTAATGGCATTGAGTTGGCCCAAGAAATACGGAATTCCCCGGATTTTGATGTGCAGATCATCTTCCTGACAAGTTATCCGGCTTATATACTCGACAGCCTGGACACCCAGCCCTTTCAATATTTAATAAAGCCAGTTCTCTATGAGTTTTTTGAATCCAAAATGTTCAAACTGTTAAATTACCTGTATTCGCAATCCAAAAAGTATTTAACTATTAAAATTGAAGGAGAGGACTTTTTTTTTAGATATTCGGAGATTATAGCAATACAGAAAAGTAAGAAGGTAATTGGGCGAGACTATATGGAGATCATTACTACGGCAAAAGATTATTACACCACAAAAGGAATACTGTCGGAGATCCAAACAAAGCTAGAATTTCCGTTTCTGCAAGTTCACCGTTCAGTGCTTATTAACCTGGATCATCTCCGTAAGTTGACAGCATCATCGGTTATCATGATCAATGATTCTGAATTCCCTCTCAGCCGTTCTAAATCCAAGCTCGTCAAGGAAGCATTAGCACGAAATTTGGTTATGGGTCTTAAAGACAATGTATAAAGAACTTTCGATATGGTATATGGGGGCTTCTTTATTTTCCATTTTTATAGCCAAACGTTACTTTTCAACACATTTCCAGACGCTTCGGAATAACACGAGTATCCGATTATTTTGCCTATCTGTAGGAAGCATTCTATATACAATATCAAATTCACTCGTTCTCCCCATTACTTTTCACGCCTGTTTGATGGTTTCCGGGACCCTTCTATTTGCTTTTATTTATAGAGAAGAAACTTCCAGAACTCTATACTATTCATTCAAGTATCTATCTCTAATTGCCATAACATACATCGTATCAAGTTGCCTTTTTTTTCTATTCTTGAAATTTTCACATCTGTATTTATCAGAGGATGAATCCCATTTAATAGTTATCACACTGTCATTGATATTTTTATTTCTCCTCATAACTTTTAGCTCAACAATCAAAAAAAAATCTAAGCAGGGGTTGCCTAGATTACAATACTTCGTCTTTATTCTGATCCTTCTCAATAATACATTTGTCGCAGCTTATCTTTTAATCAACAACAAACACAACACACTCTATCTTCTCGCTACGATAGCAATATCATCCACTAGCTTATTTATCATTTACTATTCTGAGTTAGCTGCCAAAGCAACTAAGCTGTCTAAAATAAACACCCAACTAAATGAACAATTTCTAGCTCAAGACAACAATTTAAAACATATGACGAATACATTTAAGAATATCCAGAGCGTAATTCACGATGTCAACAAGCAATTAATATACATCGAAAAATGCATTGTTGAAAACTCATCACAAGATGCTGTTATACATATCAACCATACTCTTCAAACAGTTCATAATTCATATAACCTTATAAATACTGGGAATTTAATCATTGATGCGCTTGTTGGCTATACCCTAAATACCGCTAAACATAGAAAAATTGATGTTACCCATCAAATTCATGCAGTCCCGAATAACATCAGTATTGAACGGTATGATCTGTGTATTCTCATGGGGAATATTCTAGACAACGCAATAGAAGCTGTGGAGGGAGTTAGACAGAGAACGAAGTGGATTAAGATCAATATTCACTCTAAAAAAAATTTTCTAATTGTACAAGTGATCAATCCCTATGAAATTTCTCATGTTGAATCCAAATCCTGTAGGCACGATTGCAAAACACACGGTTACGGTTTGGATAACATTAGAAGTGTTGCCGATAAATACGGAGGAAGCATGAGCATATTAAAAAATGAATCAACCTTCGATATCATTGCTGTTTTGCCTTTTTCAAAAAGAATATAAAAGAGAAAAGAGTTCTTAATAAAAACTCTCTTCTCTCTTGGCCTTTACTTTCTAGAACGGCGGGCAAGAAACTACCCTGGCGTCCTGAACCCTTAAATGGTCTTACGTCTTACGCCTTCGCACCGTTCAACATTTCACTTACGCCTTCGCTAAGCGTCGTGAGCGGACGCTGCAGCAGCTTCCCGAAATCGTCGCTCTCGATGTCCAAAGCACCTTCGCGGATCGCGGCTTGAATCGCGACCACAATCGGGAGCGCTGCTTCCGGCACGCCCGCTCCAGCCATAACGCTGGAGTAGGTGGCATCATCCACCTGCTGCACAGCAACGTCCTTGCCCAGCACGCTGCCGACTGTTGCAGCCAGCTCTGCCTGGGTTGCCGGCTTGCCGGACAATTCGTACACGGCGTTCTCTGTACCTTCGCCAGCCAGAACAACGGCTGCTGCCTCTGCATAGTCGCGGCGGGTAGCCCAGCCAACCTTGCCTTCGCCGGCCGAAGTCAGCCAAGGGGCTCCGGCTTGAACGGCCTGAATGGAGCCGATCTCATTCTCCAGATACCAGTTGTTGCGCAGGAAGGCATAAGGAATGCCTGACTCAATAATGAATTGTTCCGTTGCACGGTGCACCGGAGCGAGGAACAGGGTACTGTTGTCGGCATGGCCAACGCTGGTGTACACGATGTAACCTACGCCTGCCCGCACAGCGGCATCAACTGCTGCCTTGTGCTGGCGGATCCGGGTATCATTGTCGCCGTCTGCTGATACGATCAGCAGACGGTCCACACCGGCAAACGCCGCATCCAGCGTCTCCGGCTGGTCGAAATCACCATGACGGACGTCGACTCCACGAGCGCGCAGGCTCTCAGCCTTCTCCGGGTTTCTTACACTGGCTACAAGCTTCTCAGCCGGTACGGATTTCAGCAAGGATTCTGCTACGATAGAACCAAATTGTCCTGTTGCTCCTGTTAATGCGATTGTCATGTTAAACCCTCCATTGGATATATTTATTTGAATGCCGTATTGTATTTCATGCTGTATTGAGGTTTTGTTGATCCTGTAACTATTGTAGTTACACGTAGGCGAAATGTCAAATATATTGTTTCCCGCCTTTATTATTTTCAAAAAAAGGGAACTACTCCGCTTTTATAGCGTCTGTATAAATAAATACTGAAGCTCATGCTTCCGAAGTGAGTTTTGTACAAAGTCGATTCAAGGATGTTATGCTCACAGAACTTTTGATGGGAAAATAACGCGGACAGACGAAGTGACTTTTACGGGTTCTTGTCCAAACGAATCGCTCCCTTGCGAGGTGACCGCTAAAAAAGGCAATAGGATGCCCGGGAGGCTTAAAAAGCTCCTTTTAAAAAGGGCTATAGGGAGGGCCCCGGCTTCTGAACGGTGTACCCGAGTCGTTGCAGTTGGCGGATTAAACGATCTTCGGAAGAAATCGCATTTCGCCCAAGTAAATAGTCGGTACCAAGCTCCCGGTAAGGATCATTCGTTCTCAAGATGTGATAGGCGATGACGAGTAATTTATGAGCGAGGGCAACAATGGCTTTGGGTTTACCCCGCCTGCGGGCGAGGGCCCAGAACTTTGCCCCTAAAAACGTTCGGGTTTTACTGGCGGCCCAAGCGGCTTCGACGAGTGCGCTGCGAAGTGCGGAGTTGCCTTTGAGGGTAGCCGAACTTTTTTTTACCGGCGCTTTCGTTACTGCCTGGACTGAGTCCGGCCCAGGAAGCAAGATGGGCAGCGGACGGGAACACAGACATATCGATCCCGAGTTCTGCGACGAGAATCTTGGCGGTATGGGGACCGAGACCGGGAACGCTCTGAAGGAGCTGAAGCTTCGGGAGATGAGGAGCAAAGGCGATGTCCATCTCAGCCTCCAGTTCAGCAATAGAGGATTCCAGAAAGGCCAGATGCTTCAAGGAATGGGAAATCATTTGGCGGTGGTGCTTGGTAACGCGCCCGTTCAAGGCGGCGGTCAACTCCGGAAGTTTGGCGCGAAGCTTGCCTTTAGCCAAGTCGGCGATCACGTCAGGTTCGAGGACCTCGCCATTGACAATGGCTTGAAGCATAAGGCGACCCGAAACACCAAAGAGGTCGGAGACAAAACTGGAGAGTTTGATATTGGCATCCTCAAGTACCTTGTGAATGCGATTGCGTTCGGAAGCCTCGTGGCCTTTGAGTTTTTTGCGGTAACGGGTCAAATCACGGAGGTTGCGGATCTCTTGAGGCGGCACAAAGCTGCTGCGAATGAGATCGCAGCGATGAAGCTGGGCCAGCCACTCCGCATCCTTGACGTCGGTCTTGCGTCCCTTGATATTCTTGACATGAGCCGCGTTGGCGACGGTCAAGGAACAGGAATCTTGAAGGACATTGAAGACGGGTTTCCAAAAGACCCCGGTACTTTCCATCGCGACGTCGGTGCAGCCTTCGTGCTCCAGCCAATCGGCGAGGGAGAGAAGACCGGAGAGGACGGTAGGGAATTCGCGAATCTGTTTGGTGGGTTTGGTGTCTAAAGGTCCTTTGAGAAGACAGGCGACAATCGTGGCTTGATGAACATCCAGGCCGGCACAGCATTGACGAATAGCGTCCAAAACAAAACATCCTTTCTTGGCAGGGCTACGGGCCGTCCGATGCAGTGAAATTTGATGGAGGTGCTCGGGGCAACAATACATTGTACTCGAAGACGGCCGTATTTCAATTTAGGTCGAGGTCGTACACACAATAAGTTTACCGACTTCACCTGTCCTGCTTAGTATCTGGTATGTACAGGATGCTTGTCGGTTAAACCTCAAGCCTATTTTCATAACACATTGTGCCCGCAAGGGCATTAAAATTTAGGAGGTTATTCATGAACAAGCTGATTGTTTATTCATTGGCTGGAATCTTAACAATTGGAATTATGGCATCTTGTGGTGATAAATCCGGCACAAATGCTGCATCGCCAGAGGTGAACACTGAAACTGAGATTTCGGCATCCCCTCAGGCAACGGCTCAACCAACCGCACAAGCGACTGATCAGCCCGCAACTACCCCTCAGCCCAGTCAGGGGAATTTTACTACAGGTGTGTTTCTAGATTTAGATTCGATCGAAGATCCCTTATTTAACGAGGAGATTAAGAATCTATTGAATACAACATTGGAGGCCTTGGCTAATAAAAAGGAGGAGGCCTTCCGCAGCGTGTTCAAAGACACTCGGTCCGCGGATGCATTTATGTATTTGTTCGGGAGAGATTATTATTTTGATACTATAGGTACCGTTGAACAAGATAAAGAAGGAAGAGTAATCGTAGAAATTAGAGGAAAAGTTAAAGACAGCGGTGAAATAAAAGAGCCTAATTCGTTCTACTATTTCATGAAGGACGCGGACAATCACTGGAGTTTGCGGGCGATTGATTAATCGCCGGCTCCCGTGCCCGCCAAATGACCGGCGGGCACGGGGAGTAATCTTTCAGAACAGAGAGCGGATTATGCACTGACCGTTTTGAAATAGCGGTACACCTGCTGAAGCTTCTTCGCGTGCTTGCCCCGCTGGCTCTCCATGCTGCCGAACTCGAAGAATTTCACCTTGCGGATACCCACGTAGTTAAACAGCGCTTTACGCATCAGGGCTTTGTGCGAATTATTCAGCCACAGCAGCGGATAATGCGCCGGACCTTTCATGCTGGATACACATACCACCGATTTCCCCTTCAGCAGCCCTTCCGGCAGAAGCCCGCCCTTATCCTTGTACGCAAATCCCGAAGCAAATATCTGATCAATATAGCCCATGAGCATTGCCGGAGGCCGTCCCCACCAGATCGGGTAGACCAGCACGATTTGGTCTGCCCAGATCAGCTGTTCCCTATACTTCGCCAATGCCGGCTCACTATGCATATCCCTCCTGCGTTTGTTCTCATTAAAGACCAGCACCGGGTCAAAACCCTCCTCATATAAATCCAGCACCTTAATTTCCTTGATCTTGCCATTCTCCTTGCTTCCCCGGATCACTTCCTGCAAAAAAGCATAACTGAGACTCTTGTGATTCGGATGTGTATAGATAACCAGTGTGTTCATATGCGCTGCCCCTTTACTTATCATTTGATAACAAAAGAGTAACACATCTTGATTTTAGTTGTCAAATGATAATTGTTTTTTGATAATTATTTTGCTATGGTGTCATGTAGAGGTGATCCTATGGACCAGAATAATTTATTCCAGAAATTCGTGACTTTCACCACCGCTGTCCATCAAATAACAAGCGATATTTCCAAAGACGTGAAATCCGAGGCGCTAACGCCTGTTCAGTATAAAATTCTTGAATACATTGCCGTCAGCCAGCCCGTCACGCTCAGCGAAATCAGCGAATGCATGCATATGTCCATGCCCAACACGAGCCGTGAGCTGAAGAAATTAAGCGAAAAACATCTATGTCACAAAATCACCGATCCCGCCGACCGGCGCAAGCAGGGCATCACCCTCTCTCCTGAAGGCGAAACCATGATGAACGAGGCCTTCCTGCACATCGCCGTCCGGTTTGCTGACCGCCTCGCACATGTTACAGCAGAGGAACGCAAAGAGATCGAGCACGCGCTCGATCTGCTGCAGGAGAAAGTATTTTATTAAGCGGAAGTTCCGTTACCAGCATTTAACACAAAACCATTTCGGCTTGTCATCGTCCAACTGTATAGAATTAAATCTATCAGTAAGGTGATGAATACATGACGAAAAGCAAAACAGTACTATTCTCTTTATTGGGCCTGTCCCTCTTCTACTCGGCTTCTGCTCATGCAGACACGGTGACCCAGACGCAAATCACGCCCAAGAAAATCTCCATCTATTTGGACGACAGGCAGCTCCAAGCCGAGGTTCCGCCGGTCAGCCTACGTGGCGCTGTGCTGGTTCCAATGCGCGGACTGTTCGAAGAGCAAGGGGCCAAGCTCAATTGGAATAACACGGCAAAGATCGTTACTGCCACCAAAGGTGACAAGAAGCTAACCTACCGCATCGGGGATACCACCGCCCAGTTGAACGGGCAATCGCTCCAGCTGGATGTTCCTGGCAAAATTACGGATGGCTACACTTTGATTCCACTGCGCTTCGTCAGCGAAGCCCTCGGAAGCAGCGTAACATGGGAGCCGGTTACCCAGTCAGTGCGGATCTTTTCTCCAATAACCTATGAGACCTCCATCCTCTGGGGTGTCAACTTGCGGAGTACCCCTGACGCCCAAAGCGGCTCTGTCCAGTCAGAAATGCTGCCTAACGGTGCGAAGGTTCATGTGATCCGTGAGGTTAACGCTTTATGGCTGGAAGTGCGGACCGAAGACAACCAAAGAGGGTACATATCGGCGAAACCGAAATACAGCGATTATACCAGTGCTTCTCTGCTGGATAAGCAGGCCGATGCGCTGATATCTTACGGAAAGACCTATCTGGGCACCCCGTATGAATTCGGGGCTTCTCCGGATCAGACGAAAACCTTTGACTGCTCTTCGTTTGTGAAGCGATTATTCGGGGACACCCTGTCCATTGAGCTTCCGCGCGTATCCTACGACCAGGCCAAAGAGGGAAAGAAAGTCGGCATCGACTCCTTGCGCAAAGGTGATTTGCTGTTCTTCAGCGCACGGGGCCTCGATATCGGCCATGTGGCCATCTATGCCGGAAACAATCAGATTTTGCATACCTATTCCAAAGACCTGAATGTTCACGTTGAAGCCTTTGACGGCCAGTGGAGAAAACGGTTTGTGACTGCCCGCAGAATTCTATAAAACAATTAACACCCCCTCCAAGGCGCATGAATCAGATCCTTACTGCCCCCTTTGAGGGGGTGTTGTCCTTTCGGCCGCTCGCAGCACTAAGCGAACAAGATCACCCTATATAGATTGAACTAAAAAGTTTAGAGTAAAGGGTTAGTCGCAACTACGGTGAATATTTGGACTTCCGGCCGCTGTTGTCTTCCGATTCCTTGATTATGACCGCTGTTTGCGGTTGAAATCCGAAGACAAAGGCGGTCGCTATCGCTCCTACAGTTCCAAAATCCCCCTCCGTCGCTCCGCTCTCTTTCTTCAAGTTTCAAGTTCATTCTATATAACGGGTGAATACGCTGGTTCACTTGAGAGATAACGGCAACGGGACCTCTATTATTTTTAACCTCTTATTATATCCTCTAGCCCGCATACGGCCAATTCAAGTGCATCTTTACCTCTCATTCCGTCATCTAGCCCGCATACGGCCAATTCAAACGCATCTTTACCTCTCATTCCGCCATCTGGCCCGCATACGGCTATTTCAAACGCATCTTTACCTCTCATTCCGCCATCTGGCCCGCATACGGCCAATTCAAGTGCATCTTTACCTCTCATTCCGCCATCTAGCCCGCATACGGCCAATTCAAACGCATCTTTACCTTTCATTTCGCTTTAGCAACTTGTAGCGGATGTAAGGTTACTTTTCGTGCAATATTCCTCACAGTATTCACCATAACGCGAGCAGAAAGACAACGCGCCTACATATCACCAAGTTTATCTACAACCCTTCAGCGTGCACAATTTATACAACAAAAAGCGCCTTTACAGAAGCCTTACAGCTGCTAAATCAAGACTGTGGGTGGCACCATTCCAGCCATTTTCTTGATTCCAAATGAATTTATCTCTTGCAGGTGACGTTGCGTCACCCGTTATACTTGAAGTAATGATTGTTATTCTGCCGCAAAGTTGAGGTGATGGACAGGATGCACAAAGGCTTAACCACCGGACAAATCTCCCGGATAACCGGGGTAACTGTCAGGGCGCTGCGGTATTATGACCGGATCGGACTGCTGAAGCCCTCCCATTTCGAAGGAAACACCCGCCTGTATAACGAGGAGGATATCGCCAGGCTCCAAAAGCTCTCTGTGCTTAAATTCATTGGGCTTTCCCTGGAAGAACTGAGCACCGTGATGGAGATCGGCAGCGGGAGTGATCTGCGCAGCGCTCTACAGCTCCAGAAGCAGCTTATCCGCCAGAAAATAGATCATATGGAGAGTGTGGTCCAGGCCATCGACGCCTCCATGGACTATATGGAGCAACAAGAGCAGGCAGCGGACTGGGAAGAGCTGGCCCGGATCATCCACATGATCCGCACGGAAAGGGATTGGGGCCGGCAGTATCAGAATGCCGCCCGGCTGCAGGCGCGAACCCGGCTGTATGATGAGTTCAGTACGAATCCGCAAGGGTGGCACAGCTGGTTCTTTGAATACATGCTGGAGGCAACGCAGGAACTGCGTTCATCCTCTACCCGTCCTTTGCGGGTGCTGGATATCGGCTGCGGCGATGCGGCTCTTTGGGTTCGAAACCGGGAGCGGATTCCGCCCCGCTTGGAGATTACGCTTGCTGATGTCTCCCCCGGGATGCTGGAAGCTGCGCGCAGCGCACTTGGGGCGGCGGCTGGAAGATTTCAGTTCCGCCAAGCCGATGTTATGGCCATACCTTTTGCGGATAACGAATTTCAGATCGTGATTGCCAATCACATGCTGTACCATGTGGAGCAATTGACGCCGGCATTCACGGAAATTTCCAGAGTGCTTAGCCCCCGGGGAAGCTTCTTCGCCTCCACGATGAGCAGCCGGCACTTACGGGAGATGGAAGAACTCGCCCGCGAATTCGATCCAGCCCTCCGGGTACTGGATGACACACTGGAACAATTCAACCTGGATAATGGCGCAGAGCTATTGCAGCCCTGGTTCCCGGCTGCACGGGTTGAACGTTATCCTGATTCTCTTGTTGTGACGGAAACCGGTCCGCTGATCAGCTATATGACCTCTACACCCATGAATGCGGGCAAGGTGCTGCAGGGGGAGACGCTGGAACAATTTATGGCTTTTGTAGAGCGAAAGATGGCGGACCAGGGAAGCCTGGTGATTGCCAAGGATATGGGCGTGTTTACATGCCGCAAACTATGACGGAGCGGCTGGATCCAACAAAAAAAGGAGGCTTCACCTATGAATCCTAACGTGCGAATCAAGCAAATTGACCTGCTATCTGACAACTGGTATACATTGAAGAAATACACCCTGGATTACCGGAGCAGCGACGGCAGCTGGGAAGAGCAGCAGCGCGAGGCTTATGACCGCGGCAACGGCGCAGCCATTCTGCTCTACAACCGCAAGAAGCAGACGGTTGTCCTGACCCGGCAATTCCGTCTGCCGACCTATATTAACGGCAATGCATCCGGCATGCTGATCGAAGCCTGCGCTGGACTGCTGGATCAGGATAGCCCGGAAGAATGCATCCAGCGCGAAGCCGAGGAGGAAACCGGATACCGCCTGTCGGAGGTGCACAGCATCGGCGGAGTGTATATGTCGCCGGGCTCGGTAACGGAGATGCTGCATTTATTCGTCGCGGAATATTCCGACGAGATGAAGACGGGGCGGGGCGGCGGACTGGATGAGGAACAGGAGAACATCGAAGTGCTGGAGCTCCCTTTTGGCAAAGCGATGGAGCTGGTGGAGAGCGGTGAGATCAGGGATGCCAAGACCATTCTTTTGCTGCAGCATGCGAAGCTTCACCGGCTGGTCGAACCGGAGGAGCCGAAACCACTGCACATCCTCATTGCCGGTCCCTATCGCTCGGGAACCGGAGACGATCCGGCATTAATTGCAGCTAATCTGCAAGCCATGAATGAAGCTGCCTTGCTGGTGTACAGGCTCGGCCATCTGCCGGTGCTGGGCGAGTGGTACGCATTGCCGCTGATGGAGGCGGCAGGCTCAACAGCCATCGGCGACGAGGTGTTCAATGAAATGTTCCACCCTTCCTCCGTGCGGCTGCTCAGCCATTGCGATGCCGTCCTGCGGATTGGCGGGCCTTCTCAAGGCGCTGATGAAATGGTGCGGATTGCCAAGGAGAACGGGAAAAGAATCCTGTATGGGTTAGAGAATGCGAACACTTCCTTATGCCATATGTAAGATGCTGTCCTCCTAAGGCCTACAGTTTCTTAGCGAACTCATTCAGCTTCTCAGACATTCCCTGAATCTCATCAATGAACGCGGACATCTGCTCGGAGGACTCCGCCTGCTCCTGAATAATTGAGGCAATGCGTTCAATGGAAGTTCCCATTTGCGACGTTGCCTCTTTGAACGACAGCAATGTGCCTTGAATCCGTTTGGTAGAATTCACGGTTTCATTCGACAGCTTGCGGATTTCACCCGCGACAACACCGAATCCTCTGCCTTTATCTCCGGCATGGGCGGCTTCGATAGCCGCATTAATGCCGAGCAGGTTCGTCTGGCTGGCAACATTCTTGATAATGGAGACCACCTGATCAGTTTCGTTCACCTGCTCCCCGGTGCGGAGTGCAAGCCCCAGCAGCTTTTGGGTGAAACCCGCCAGCTCATTGGAACTTTCCGCTACCTCACCAAGCCTTGCGGCGGCCGTCCCCGTGAACTCAAACCCGTAAAACTCCGCAGGCACCTCGGCTCTCAGCGGGATATTGCTCTGAATAACCCCTGTCAGCGGCTCTTCCGGATGCAAAGATTGCCCTACTTTAATATTCAGATTAATATCCTCCCCCGGCCAATAAGCAATAATTTCTCCAGATCGCATATTGCGATAGACAGGTCCGCCGGAACGGCTGCTTTGAGCACCGGAATTAACGCTACAATATTCTCAAGTGAATCCACCTTATTCATTTCCTATGCCCCCCTAATTGCTGAACCCGGGCTCAATGCAAATACTGCTCCCAAGCTATATTCATCCTTACTTTTAATATATCGAATTTTCATTAGTTTTTTTTAATTATTCAGCCCTACCGATCCCAGTCATGTGTACAAGAATGAAAGACATCTTGATTGATAAGCTACTCCGGGTTTAAGAAAAAAATAATGTGGTAATAATTGAGAGGCTGATTAGACCGTGAAATGATACGAGGAGGGACTACGAACATGAAAGAGACGAATTCATCAAGTGCTCTTCCTGATAATGAGTTACACCCGTCCGGCCTGGCTGCACAAGCGGTAGATGCCATCGAGGATCTGTCCGGCGTCCATCCCGGTTACCGCCGTGCACATGCCAAGGGTATCTGCTGCCGCGCCGTGTTCCGCCCGAGCGGTCTGGCTGCGTCATTCACTACGGCTGCCCATCTGCAGGAGCAGGAAACAGCGGCGATTGTCCGTTTCTCAGGCAGCTCCACCGATCCGGTTCTTGCGGATGTGCTGTCTCCGGCTAAGGGAATGGCTGTTCAATTCTCCCTGCCGGACGGTGGCGTCACGAATTTGGTTGGTGTGACGATACCGGTGTTTTTTGCCCGTACTCCGGAATCGTTCCTTGATATCATCCGCTCCGCACACAAGGCACAGGCAGGCAATTTGGGGGTGGTGGAATTGATCAAGGAGATCACCACCCATTTCTCTGAGAGCAGAGAAAGCTTAATGGCCATCAAACGGTTGAAACCTCCAGCCAGCTACGCTGAATCCCGTTATTACTGTATCCATGCCTACTTCTTCATGGACCGGGAAGGAACGTCCCGGCCGGTGAAGTTCGAATGGGTGCCGGATTCAGGAGAACGCACACTGACAGCTGGCGAGGCCGCACAGCAGCCCGATGATTACTTGCAGGATGAGCTGGAGCTGCGGCTCAAGGATCATCCTGCCGTCTTCCAGCTGTCAGCCGTGTTTGGAGAAGAAGGCGACCCCACCGACGATCCCACCCGTGCCTGGGCGGAAGATCGGCGGCGGATTGAGCTCGGCCGCCTCTATATTACAGACCTCATTGACGAGCCGGAAGGGCTGGTCATGGACCCTACCGTCATTACTGAGGGCATGGCCTTGTCGGATGATCCCATCCTGAATTTCCGCCGCACCGCCTACGCTGATTCCCATCAGAGACGCAGCAGGGAATTATAAATCTGTGCCCTCCACAACAAAGAAGCGTCAGAGACACCCTTTGGGGCTTCGGCGCTTCTATTTATTCCTTAATGATCTTTTGTGTAAGTCGGCCTGGGCAGCATGAGCGAAACCTCACTCCCGTCCATGAATCCGGCCTCTACACATAACTCCACCAGTTTATGCACTCCGTTAAATTGCTGACGGTTGCGCCGGTCAATTTTGACCATTGCCTCCACTGTAACCTCCTTCAGCTTCTCCACACTGTTCTGCTCCAGGGCTTGCACCAGCTCTTTCATCTTATCCAAATAATACACTGTGGTTCTAAGCGTTCGAATCAGCATGATTTGCCTTGCGTGTACCGGAGTGTACAGGCGGTAGCCGTTCTCCGGATTTCTCTCCGGGGACAGCAGCCCTTCCTTCTCCCAGTGCCGGATGGCGGAGGTCTGCACATTCGTGATAGCCGCCACTTCTCCGATGCTCATCTTATGCTTCATTCCTTTGCCCATAACCGGATGGAGTCCGGGGTCCTGCAGCAAAGCAAGCGTTCTGCCCGCGGTGACTTTCTCTTCCTGCAAACGGGCCTGCTCGGCGCTTACCAGCCATAAGGCGGTGTCCAGCTCCCCTTTCTGAATATGCCGAAGCACCTCATAGGTCAGCGGGTAGCCAAAGCCGGGAACCATGGACCGAAGACAACGGAAATACGCCATATGCAGCCCGGTGTACAACCGGTAGCCGTTCGGAGCCCGTTCCGGTGGCGGAACCACGCCCCAAGCCTCGTAATGTCTTAATGCACTGGTGCTGATGCCAAGCGCCTTGGCGATTTCAGCCGGTTTGTATATAACCATCTGCCGTTCACCTCTCTGCATACCTGATGATTGTAACAGTAGCAAAACTGCCCCGTGATGGCAAACCTTCAATCATAACCTTAAAGTGCTATGATAGCCTTCGGGAATATTTTAACCTCTGGGGGCAAGGGGCCTTCCGCTAAAGCTTCTCTCTTGCATCAATGTTGTATATTGGTTGATGTAATAGATTATGCAGTAACAAATAGCTGAAATGGAGGGCTGATCATGCTTACAGCAAAATTGCATGATGGAAGTAAAATCGAGGTCGTAATTACGGGTGACGGACCGAACCTGCTGCTGCCGGTTAATCCGTATCCTGTTATAGATCCCCAGGCAGCGGAAATGCTCAAATGGGGGGCCGATCCGGCACTGGGACGTTCACTGATCGACGCGCTCAGCGGTAAGTACCGGGTCATTGCTTTTGACTATGAAGGGCATGTCCAGAGCAAGCCGAAGCCGGATACGCTGACCCCCGCCAACGTTGCCAAGGACTTTCTGTCCATTGCCGATGCTGCGCAAGCGCCGCAATTCGCCTATTACGGCTACTCTTGGCTGGCGCTTAGCGGACTGCAGCTGGCTCTTCGTACAGAACGCATCACCGCGCTTGTCATGGGAGGATTCCCTCCCATCGGCGGACCCTACAAGGAGATGCTCCGGGTAACGATGGCTGCGCATGAGCTGTCTCAAGCCTCACATCAGCATCCGGCCCCTTCGCCGGAGAGCCAGAGCGAAACCTGGGAAGACTTCGACTGGTCCACAGTGGAAGTCACCCTGAACGAAGCCCAGACGCGGCAGTTCGTCACGTTGTATGAGGCGCTGCAGCCATTCGATGACCGTGCCGCGCAAACCGCGCTCAGCTGTCCCCGGATGTGTTTTGCCGGGGCTGCCGATACTATTGACTATGATGAACGCTGGGGAGGTGTGAGAGTCGACATCGCCGGCCCCTTTCTCCGGCAGCGTGAAGAACTCGAAGCGCTGGGCTGGAAGGTCTCGGTGCTGCCGGAGCTCGACCATACCGGGGCCATGCTGGCGTCATACGTCCTGCCCATCCTGATTCCCTGGCTTAACTCCAAGCTGCTGTAGCCATGCGGAAATAAATGATTTGAGTGTAGGATCAAAGCTTGTATTTTCGGGTAAAGGTATGCAACGAATCCTATATCAGCTGGACAGAAAGGATGTTGTGCATGCAGCAGGCTATGATCATCATTAACCCCTCCTCCGGCAAGGAGGACGCGCTCGAATATATTAGTCAGGCAGAAGAGATTCTACAGAATAACGGATACATGGTTACGGTCAATGAGACGGCAAAAGAAGGCGATGCCACCCGTTTCTGCATTACTGCATGCCGGGAAGGTTATGAGCTGGTCGTTTCCATCGGCGGCGACGGCACGCTCCATGAAGTCATTAACGGGCTGATTGATCAGGAGCACCGCCCGCGGCTGGGTATAGTTCCGCTTGGAACGGTCAATGATTTTGCCCGCGCCTTGCAGGTTCCCCTGGATCCCGGACAGGCTATCGCTGCACTCACCTCCTCCAGGATTCAACCAGTCGATGCCGGCCGCCTAAATGACCGGTTATTCGGAAACGTCGTCGCCGCCGGTTCACTCGCCGAAACGCTGTCAGGCGTATCGTCAGATGACAAATCAAGGCTGGGAGCCTTTGCCTATTTCAAGGAAGGCTTCAAAGAGCTTGCCGGAAGCGGCAACCCAGCTCATTCCTTGACCATCCAGTATGATGGCGGGATATGGGAAGGCGAATCTCCGCTGTTCGTCGCCGCTCTTACCAACTCCGTAGGCGGATTCGAAAAGCTGGCGCCGGGTGCGCAAGTTGACGATGGCCTGCTTCACTGCTTTATCATCAAAGACCTCAATATCTTCAATACGCTTACAGTCAGCATCTCTTTGCTGCTGGGCAACCTGAAGGATCATAAGGATGTCATTTATTTCACGGCCAGCCATGTCACCGTAAGCTCGCCCGCCCCCGCCCGGACCAATGTGGATGGCGAAGAGGGCCCGGCTCTGCCGATCCGGTTAAGCACCCTTCCCCGTTATGTTCAGGTAATCGTGCCTGAAGGGGAGTAGCGGGCACTCCCAGGGGAATACCCTATCCCCTCCTCATACTCTAGGCTTATACTGGTTTAATTTCCCTTCGTAAATCAACTGCAGCCGGTCGCTCTGCCGAAAATCATCGGGCGTAACGAGCGCTGGCAGCTTGTTCCACAGCTTGATGCCGGAACGGTCCAGAATTTCCGCAACAAATTGTGAGCAAAAGTAGGAGTTGCTGAATTCGACCGGCTCCTTCAGTGCAATACCGATAACACCGAGGATGTTATATAGATACTTCTGCTGGCTGCGGATAAAGATATGCAGCACGCGTTTCATTTTCTCAACCTCGCGGTCCGTGACCTGAAGCTCGTAGATGACGCATGTTGTATTCGGATATTTGCTGAATGTGCCGGTCTGAACATCCTCCTTCACAAATCCGCCGTTCAGAGGATTGCTTGGATGTTTTCTCCCGAAGCTGTACATTTCCGAAAGCCCGCGGTCAAAAGCGATCGAGGCGTGATTATACGGCGCTTTCGTGTAGCCTTGAATGAGCTTCGTAAATAACGTGCCGGTATTCGTAAGCAGGATAAAGACCGATGGATTACCTGTCATTTACAAAATTTCCCCTTATCAAGTTTGGAAGTTTCCTTCATAATAACATATGATTCCTTTAATGGAATCCTACCCTGCGACAAGTTGGTGATAGCTATAGACCGCTCCTTATTAACATTAGTGCTTATTTTCGCTGCCCTTTCGGCCATCCATTTAATTTATGTTGTAGTGAGCAGACTCCAGAAGAACAAGGACTATACCGGCATCGGCTTCCGCATCAAAACCTGGTGGGGCATGCTCCTTATCTTCTGCCTGGCCACCTTGTTCAATCCGGTCGTCTCGCTGCTGTCGCTGATGGCGCTCACTTTCTTCGCCCTAAAGGAATATTTCTCGATGATCCGGACCCGAAAAGCCGACCGCCGGCTGTTCCTCTGGGCGTACCTGGCGATTCCTTTGCAGTTCTATTGGATTTATATTGAGTGGTACGGGATGTTTATCGTCTTCATTCCCGTGTATGTATTTCTGCTCCTGCCGCTCCCGCGGCTGATCAACAAAGGCACGCTCGGCTTTCTGCGCAGCGTCAGCTCTACCCAATGGGGACTTATGCTAATGGTGTTCGGGCTAAGCCATCTGGCCTACTTCCAATTTGCCACCCCGGAATACGGAGCCGGACTCGTCCTGTTCCTGGTCGTATTAACCCAGCTTAATGATGTCATTCATTATCTGGCCTCGATCTATTTCGGCAAACACAAGGTGGTTCCGACCGCCAACCCCAACCTCACCTGGGAAGGGTTCATCTGCGCATTTGTGGTAACAACAGGGGTATCCTATCTGATCTATCCCTACCTGACGCCGCTTAACCCGACCTTCGGACTTTTGTCCGGCATGCTGATCAGTCTCAGCGGTTACTTCGGCAGCTTAACGGTTTCCGTGCTAAAACGGGATTTGCTGATCGGAGATGATGACAAGTTCGATGCGCTCAAAAAAAGCTATTTAAGCCGGGTCGACAGCCTGACTTACACCTCGCCGGTCTTCTTCCATGTCATCCGTTATTTCTTCGATTTCATGTAGGAGAAACAGCAAGCAGCACGCCTCCGCTGACCGGAGACGTGCTGCTTGCTGCATTATACTACCTTCTTTTACTGCTGAACTTCGCCCTCAGCTCCGGTCGGTGGAGTACCTCCGCCGCCAAATCCGCCTTCAGGTCTCGTTCCGCCGCCTCGGCCGCCACCCATGCCGCCGCCCATACCGCTCGTGGCAGTGGTTACTCCGGATTCATTCAACCAGGTTACGCTGCTGGAGATGTCGAAGGATACCACTTCGCTACCGCCGCTATAAGCGCCGTCGTTGTACAGGCCCTCCACTGCCGTACCTGTCGAGCTTCCGCCGGTGGAGAGGGTGTACGACCCGCCTTCTTTAAGATCCGGCGAGCTGATGACTACTGATCTGTAGCTCTTCGATGGAGCGAACGTAGCAATCGTATTGCCGTCGCTGTCCTGCAGATGAACCAGTTGGCCAGCCTCCTGCGAATCCGTGAACGTCATGGCGATCGAGTATTGGCTGGATGCATCACTTGGAGCCTGAAGCATACCCGCACTTCCCGCTACTACCAGATATCCGCCGGTGATCTCGAAGGTTCCGTCATAATCCAAAGTGCCATTGCCATCCGCAGTTGGACCATTGGTGATCACAGTACCGCCTGTCATCACGACCGATCCGTTCGAATCCAATCCGTCCCCTGCAGCATCAACGGTTAGTGTGCCTCCGCTAATCGTGAGCAGGTTGTTTCCGGAGCTGGTGAACTGATCCTGTCTCTGTGTTCCTTCCGCAGAATTATCGTCATTGCCTCCGGCAACATTCACACCGTCATCGGACGCAGTCACATCAATCTCACCGCCTGCTATGGTGATATTCGCACCTTCAATTCCTTCATAGCTCTTTGTAATATTAACCGTTCCACCCGACAGGCTGGTCAGGCTGTCCGCATGAATACCGTCATCTCCTGCAGCAATCTGGAGTTCTCCATCTGTGATGGAGACATTGCTGTTGCTGTGCACCGCATCATCGGCGGAATCAATCGTGAAGCTTCCGCCGTTCACCGTAAGATCTCCTCCGGCTTTCAGCCCTTTAGCGCTCGTGGATTCGGTTTCTGTTGCAGTCGTCGCAGCGGTTCCAGCGGTTGCGGCAGATTCGGCTGCCTGATCTGCCGGTGCCTGACCCGAACCCGTACCGGCTGCGGGAGCCTGAGTACCTCTCATACCCCGGCCGCCGCCCATTCCCATGCCTCCTCCTTGATCGCCCGTCTTCACTTCAGCGTTAGCATTGCCGCCGCCCGTCAGGAGGTTAAATGTTCCTCCATCAGCAACCAGCGTTGTCTCGGCCTGGATTCCGTCGTTGCCGGCCACAATATCAAACGTTCCAGCCGTAATGGCAATGAATCCTTTGTCGGCATCCTCATCGTTGGTCGATTTGATCCCGTCTCCCTCGGCATTGATAGTCATTGTGCCGTCTTGAATGGCGATCAGATCTTTGCCGACAATCCCATCATCGGCTGCCTGCACTTCAATCGTGCCCGACACAATCTTCAGGTCATCCTTGCTGGTGATTCCGTCCTTGTAGCTGGCGGTAACCGACAGCTTGCCTGTTCCGTTAATCGTCAGGTCTGCCTTGCTGAAGATAGCCGCACTTGGCTCATCGGTAGTGTCATCAGCCAAGATATAGGTGGTGCCGTCGGTAATCTTGTTGTCTGTACCTTCCTGCAGGGTCATAATGACCTTGCCTGCTTCCTTAATGTAGACCGGTGCGCTGCTGCTGTTGTGAAGCGTAACGCCGTTCAGCACGAGATGAACACTTCCTTTATCCTGAACATCAATAATGATCTGCCCTTCATTCAGCGTTCCGCTGACAACATAAGTACCTGCCGCTGTAATGGTCACTACTCCCCCGGAGGCCGCTGCGCCGGAACCGCTAACGGTTGCGCCCGTACCATTCAGCGCTATCGCGGTGGAACTGTCCGCGCTCCATGCTATAGCGGTATCTTCTTCGTCAAAGGTAACCAGATCCGCCGCCTTGACACTTGCCAGCTGTACACTGGAAGCCGTTGTACTCTGCGCGGATGCCGTCGTTACGGCTGCTGATGTTGCAGGGGGCGAGGACGATTGTGTTGCGGAACTGGTTGCACCGCAAGCTGACATTACAGCAGCGAGCAACAGCACCAATCCTACTTTACTTCCCATGATAAATTTATTCATATTAATCAATCCCTTCATTCCTTTAGTATTCTGTGAGAGTCGGGCTCATCGTCAGTGACAGATCCAGGTTGCCGTTGCGGCAGCGGATCGCATCCAGCAGTTCCTTCTGGCTCGTGTGCTCATCAATCGTCACGGCGTAGACCAGTTCATATAAGCTGCCAAGCTCAGTGGTACGGATCTTTTTCAGTTCATAAGCGACATTGAATTTGGCAAAAACCTCTGCGAAAGCTTCCTCGTAACCCAGGTTCTCGGGAATGGTCACTTTCAGCGTTTTTTGCATTGTTTTTCTAACACCAAAACCTGTGCGGTTCAGGATAAACATAATAATGCAGAGAATAATGGTAAATAGTGCAGCGTAACCGAATGCGCCTACGCCGCAGGCAAGGCCGGAGGCCATGGTGAACAGGACAAAGGTGATATCCTTAGGATCACCCGGCGCACTTCGGAAGCGGATGATCGAGAACGCCCCGGCCAAGCTGAAGGCTCTGGCGACATTGCTGCCGATCAGCAGGATGATGATAGCCACAATGACCGGCAGCAGCACCATCGTGAGTGTAAAGCTTTGCGAATATCCCGTCGGGCTTGTTTTCATATAGGTCAGACTAATAATCGCGCCCAGGGCGATAGCGGTCAGGATGGTTAGAATAGCGTTTGTGAACGTTAATTCTGTACTCGTCAGAGCCGCCGAAAAGAGGTTATCAAGCATACAGGACACTCTCACTTTCTGTTTTACTGTTTCTTAGCATTTTTTTATATTCATTGCCGTATTTGGAGAAGCTCGTGCGGTACATTTGGTGCTCAGAGAGCATTTTAGAGAGCCATACCGGGATCGTTTTTTCCGCCTTCACTTCCATTAGCCATTGGCCCGGTTCCATCAGCGGTTCGCCGTGAGTGCCATGCTCCATCTTGAGATCGTACCGCCGGCTGCGGATATTCGTGTCGAACGTGATGCGGAGATCGCGGTTATTTTTGCAGAACATCGCTTTGCGGTCATAGGACAGATACACCATAGGCTGCAGATCAAATCGTGTCAGGAAGTATTTGATTTCCTCAATAACCTGCTTGTTCATGTAATCCTTGTACTCCGGTTCGACTCCTGTGCGGACAAAATCATATGCCTCGTGCAGTGTCAGCGAAGTTCTTCTTTTGTTGACCAGACCGAACACCTTTTTCTTAATCTCCAGATACACCTTCGTCTCTCCACTTGGTATCCCGTAAGCTCTTAACCTAAGCTTTTCCTTGTATTTCGGTTTAGCCAGGCTGTTGCGGATCAGCGTATGGTGCGCCGTGTCATAATACAGATTGGTGATGGAGTAATATTCATGCTGCTTGTTGTAATCGTCAGGCTCCATATATTGAAGCAATTCATTGTAAAGGTGTTGGTAGGCTTCATTGTCGAACAAATACTTGTTCTCATATCGGTTGAAAACTTCGATCGCCATGGGGTTCAGATCCTTTCTTATTCGAATATTTCGTATGTCCCGCTTGCTTATGAATGTATCTTAGTCCCCGAACCTTTAGTGAAGCTTAAATGGTTTTACACAGGTTTGATTTTTTTACACAGGCTTAACAAAAGGGGACATAGCAGCGTTTGCTATATATGAAGAAGGAGATTCCATTAAGGTTCGCTAAAGGTAATCTTGTTATAATGGCGTAAGCAGCAAGCACATAATTTATGCAGAGGATGTTTAACCCTATGAGAATATTAATAGTAGAAGACGAGGTGCATCTGGCGGAGGCTGTCACGCAAATCTTGAAGAAACATAATTATTCGGTAGACGCCGTGCATGACGGCAGATCGGGACTTGATTACGCGTTAAGCGGGATCTATGATTTGCTGCTGCTCGACATCATGATGCCGGAGATGGATGGAATCAGCGTGCTGAGGGCGCTCCGGAATAAGGAAGTGGCTACCCCTGTCATTTTTCTGACCGCCAAAGGCGAAATTACGGATATGGTAACCGGGCTCGATTATGGGGCTGATGACTATATCGCCAAACCTTTTTCATCAGAGGAACTGCTGGCCCGGATACGGGCGGTGCTGCGGCGCAAAGGCGAGGTTCTGCCGGATGATGCGCTGAAGTTCGGGGATTTGGAGCTGAATACGACCAATCTGCGGCTTACGGTGAACGGCAAGGAAATGAAGCTGAACCTCAAGGAAAGCGAGCTGCTGGAGCTGCTGATCATACGGAAACAATCCGTAACCTCCAAGGAGCAGATTATTGAGAAGCTGTGGGGATTCGATTCCGAGGCGGAGCATAACAATGTGGAGGTCTATATCTCTTTTCTGCGCAAAAAGCTCACGTTCCTGGGTTCGGCTATACGCATCAGCACAATCCGGAACGTCGGCTATGTATTAGAGGTGAATACCTGATGTTCAAAAAGCTCAGAAACCGGTTCCTGATCGTCAATCTGGTCACGATCTCCGTGATGATGCTTGCCGCCTTCGCCACCATCTACATCATTTCCTACCTGGATGTGCAGGCTAAGAATGAAATGGAGCTGCACCGGAGTGTAGAGTTGTACCAGAAAGGGAAGGGTAACAATGCTGACGGGCCGCGGGATAACGGCACTGTCACCGGAATTCCGCGGCCGGATGGCGGGGACATGGGCAGCATGGGCGGCGGAAATCCCCCGCCGGAACGTTCCGTGTCCTTCATGATTGAAACGGATGATCAGTGGAACCAAACAGGGACGCCAAAATCACAATTCACCATGGAAGACGAGTTCTATCAGCAGGCGCTGCAGGAAGCGGTATCCACAGGCAAAAATACCGGGCGCTTCACCCTCGACGGCAGCGACTGGACCTTCGAGATACAGCCAACCACTAACGGGCATATGCTGGTCTTCCTCGACATCACCGCCCGGCAGGAGATTCTGACCAATCTCAACTATACTTTTACTATCGTAGGCGTGGTCATGCTGATTATTCTCTATTTCACCAGCCGGTATTTTGCCAACCGCTCAATCCAGCCGGTCAAAGAAGCCTTTGATAAACAGAAACAGTTCATCGCCGATGCCTCCCATGAGCTGAAGACACCGCTCGCCATCATTAGTACCAATACCGATGTGCTGCTCTCCAATGGGGAGGACACGATTGACCAGCAGTCGAAGTGGCTGCACTATATCAAGTCGGAGACAGAGCGGATGGCCAAGCTGACGAATGACTTGCTCTATTTAACGGAGATAGATGATTCGCGGACGGGCATGATCCATACCCCTTTTGATATCAGCGAAGCGGTCGAGAATATCATTCTGACGATGGAAGCTGTAATCTTCGAGAAGAACGTTGCTCTGGAGTATGATATTGAGCCTCATCTGACCGTTCAGGGCAACAGTGAGCAGATCAAGCAGGTGGTCATGATTCTGCTGGACAACGCTGTGAAATATACCGGGCCGAAAGGTGAGGTGAGCCTATCCTTGCGCAAACAGCATAACGATGTGGTGCTGGCCGTTACCAATACCGGAGAGGGCATCGCCCCGGAGCATCTCCCGCGGATCTTCGACCGGTTCTACCGCACCGATGCTTCCCGGGCACGCAAGCAAGGCGGGTACGGGCTTGGCCTGGCCATTGCCAAATCCATTGTCGAGCAGCAGCATAAGGGCAAAATTTACGCCCGAAGTGTGATGGGAGAATCCACTACATTTTATGTCCAGCTGTCTTGAGAAGAAACATAGACTACGATTGTCCCTTTATGTCGGTGGTCCAATTTTTTAGCTTCCCATGCATGAAATCATCCGGTAAAGGTCAACCTACTGGTTAGCGTTCCTATGGGGCGCGTTAATAACAGGAGGCGATCAACCTATGGCAAAACCGGATAACCGGGCAGACAATGTTGAGCATTTACAACAAAGCATTCAGCATACAGAGCGGAATTTGAGGGAAGCGGAAGACTACCTTAACGAATTTTCCTCAGAAATCAGCAGTGAAGAACGGAACCAGATTGAAGAAAAGAATGAACGGCGCAAGGAAAGCATCCGGGGCTTCCGCGCGGAAGTTAAGGACGAGGCAGCTCATTCCCAGGAGTAGTTGACCGCAAACGGCGGCCCACCCGGTTTACCCGGGCGGGACCGCCGTTTGTATGTCGATATTTTACTATTTGCGGGGTTTATAGGCCACTGCGTCTATCTGTACCTTGAGTCCATCCGGACCCCCCACATGGGCAAACTCGGTGGAAATGGTTTTTCTGGCCGGATATTTACCTTTGAACCTGCGTTTGAACACCTCTTCCATGACCGGAATATCCCACACATCCCTAAGCAGGATATCCACCTTTGCGACAGCATCCAGCTGCAAATTCACCTGCTGCAATCTCTGGCTCATATCATTCAGCGCCCCTTCAACCTGCTCCGCTGGCGATCCGCCCACATTGCCGACACAGAAGCTGAGAAAGATAAAATCCCCCGCTTCAACAATGCCCGAATAGGCATACTCTTCATTTACATCAAGTCTAACGATTTCGCTCATCTAATTGTCATCTCCCTATACAAGATACACCGATTATATAGGGGGATATCGGACAACAGATTGTCGCAGATCGCAACTATATAGTTTGAACTTAAGATCTTTCTGGTTTGGGTTATTGTCGTAACTGCGGAGAATGTTTGGACTTCCGGCCGCTGTTGTCTGCAGATTTCTTGATTTTATTCCGCTGTTTGCGGTTGAAATCCACAGACAAAGGCGGACGCTATCGCTCCTCCAGTTTCAAACTTCCCCTCCGTCACTTCCACCCTTTTTAAATTCCAAGTTCAATCTGTATAGCAAAGAAATAATTACTCCAGGCTGATCTAGGGCGTGTCTTCAAACCGCTTCCCCGCCAATACCTGCTGCTGTATGCCCTAAGGAATCATGGGTACAGTACCATTTTCTGATCACACGCGGAGAAAGGCGTTTACAAACGGACCGAGTTGCACTTATTTGGGGTTTTTATCCTGTTACAGGAGGACAACGGACTCCAGCGCAGTTATTTCTCCCTGCTGGCCGTTTTTAGATAGAATGCAGAGCAGATAAGGTCGCCTGGGTCCGCAAAAGAGAATAAACAGGTGTTTTACTCTCCATAGCGCCTCCTGAGTCCGTTACGAGTATACGAACCCGCTGCGGGCTTTTAGGAGGACCCTACTTTCAATACTAAATCCCTGCTTCCCCAGAGCTCTTCCAGTTTGAAGACATGCTCTAGAGCAGAATCCGGTTTTCCAAAATATTTTTCAGGCTGATATGCGACTTGGAGGGTCCGAGCTTCATCAGGGAGTCCTGGAATTCCGCCACTTCGCCGATGGATGCCGTCTGCACTTTGATAAGGTAGTTGTATTCTCCGCTGATGCGGAACAAGTCCGTCACCTCCCAGGCTTGTTCGCAGAAATCAACGAGTTCCTGGCAATATTCTGTTTTGAGTAGGATGAACGTAGTCGTGCCCCGGTTCAGCTTATTTAAATTTAATGCCGCAGTATACCCGGAAATGATGTTCCGCTCTTCCAGCTTGATGATCCTCTCCTTTACGGAGGGTTGGGACATGGAAATTTCTTTACTGATCTGGGACACGGGCATCCGCGCGTTGTGCTGCAGCAACTGCATAATCTGTTTATCAGTTTCATCCATTGGATACTCCATATTGGCACCTCCTGAGCAAGTTTTAACAAAATAACGCTTTCCAGCTGAAAAACCTTATAATAAATAATCATTTTACTATAAAACCCTTATTATTCGTATGTAATTCAATGTTTCTTTTCCCTATAATTAATTGCATCTTAGTTAGGGGGAGATTAGACGTGAGTATTAAAGGCCTTGCCCATGTGGCAATCCAAGCGAAGGATTATCAGGCAACACTTGCTTTTTATACAGAAGTATTAGAGTTCAAGGTGGCGCATCATTGGAGCCTGCCTGCTTTCAAGATCAACGAGGCTTGCATGCTGCTCTCACCGGATCAAAGAACCTGCATTGAGCTTTTTGACGATGAAGCGGTTATTGCGGCTCAGGGAAAAAAAGCGAAGCGTGAAGAGGATGTTGCTCACGGTGCACTGCTGCATCTGGCCTTCTATGTCGACAATGCCCGGGAAACATATCAAAAAGCCCTTGCTCATGGAGCAAAGGCCTGTATAGAGCCCGACGAATTGTCGCTCGGTGAACCCGCGCTCATTGTGCGAAATGCGCTCGTTCACAGCCCGAACGGGGAGATCATCGAATTCATTGAAGAGGTGGATTGGACTCGCTCCGCTGAGGGATGATCCCCTTACATAAAATCATTGAAATTGATCAGCTTCAGCCGCCGGGCTTCCACAACCGCCTCGGCGCGGGAACGGACGCCCAGCTTCTCAAAGATACGCGTCAGGTTATATTCTACCGTCCGCTGGCTCATCAGCATCTTGGATGCGATATCTTTGTTGCTGTTCCCGTTGGACACTTCCTGCAGTATCTCCTGCTCCCGTTCGTTAATGGATACTTCCTCCAGCATTTTCTCTTCCTTGGACTCATTGAGACGGATATCCCTGCGCCGCAGCTGCCGCAGCAGGGAGACCGGGATGATCGCTTCATCCCGGAGAACGCAGCGGATCGCGTTAAGGAGCTGCTCGCGGGTAACCGTCTTGCTCACGAAGCCGGATACGCCGGAGTCAATCAGCAAGTTGAAGTTGGGGCTGATCTCATACCCTGTATAGATTAACACCCGGCTCTCGGGCTGGACGCTCATCATCCGCTTGGTCAGCTCAAGACCGCTGATCACCGGCATATTCAGATCAAACAGCATGACATCGAAGCTCTCCGACTTGACCAGCTCCAGTGCCTCCATCGCTGAGAGAATCACCGTGACCTTCATGTCCGGGTCCTGTTCAATCATATTTTTGGTTCCTTCACCCACGGAAGGATGGTCATCAACCAGCAAGATTTTTATCATCTAAATCGTCCCCACCCTCTCTTGTCATACTTGCTGACTCCAGCGGCAGCGTGATGCAGACCTCAAGTCCTTCACCGACTACCGATTGGAAGAAGATTTCGCCCTCCAGACTGCGCACTCTCTCCTTAATGCCTGACAGACCCATGTGCTGGTAGGAATCATTCAATTCACCCAATTCCATCCCAACCCCGTTATCTTTATACATCAGCCGGATCGACTCCCGTTGCTCAAGTCCAATCTCAACCACTGTAGCTTTGGCATGCTTATTGGCGTTGCGCAGCAGTTCCTGAACGATGCGGAACAGCGCCAATGTCTGTTCATCACTTAATTCTGTGATATGATCCGTCACCTGGAAATTGATCACATAATTTGAACGGATCTGAGCCTGCTCGAACAATTGCCCAAGTGCTTCGACAATGCCCATTTCCTTAAGCAGCGGCGGTCTCATCTCATTGCAGGTCTCGCGAATCTGGTGGATAACATCCAGCAGGCCTTCCCGTACAGTCTCAAGCTCGTGATAGATATCCTCCGGCATCTGATGGTCAAGCATGACCGTTTCCAGCTTGCGGTACCAGATCAGCTGGTCCTGCAGCGCCGAATCATGCAGGTCGGAAGCCAGCCTGCGCCGTTCCGTCTCCGAGAGATTAAAGATCAGACGCATCACCCACGGTGAAGCTCCCTTTTGCTTCTGAAATTCCTGTTCAAGATCTTCAATCAAATTTTCGATCAGATATAGATTCTCGTACACGATGGCACTGTAATTAGCCAAGGTTTTCAGCCAGCTCAATTCATCCAGATTATATTTGGTGCGATTCTCCTTATCCGCCAGCCAGAGGACGTGAAAGGTAGAGCCTTTCTGCCCCATAACAACGCATAATCCTGAAGGAACGGCCACAATCTCTCCAACGGCCAGTTTATGAGCAGCATCCCGCAGGGCAGAAATTACGGAGATAGGCACCTCACCTGTATCTGGCTTCGAGCTTCCCCGGGGACCCGATTCTCGGTTCACCTCCAGAAAGGCCACTTTCTTGACCAGTAATATGGAGAGGACCTCCTGTACCAGCAACCGCTCTAGGTCGGCCCGCTTCATCACCCGTGAGATACGGGTAGAGAACCGGTCCAGGCTTCCCTGGAAGCTGTACAGGTTCTTGTTAAAACTTGGTCTGAACCGAAAATCAGCATACTCCTTGCTGAATAACAGAATCGTAACAATAAAATACACCATCAGAAATAACTGTACCCATCGAATCCACGTATAATTGTGCTGCTGGGTAATCAGAATCCCGAAAGTGGTAATTAGCGAAGTTGGGATAAACGCAATAATAATATGGTAAAGAAAACGGCTCAGAACAAAATCAATATCAAACAGCTGTCTTGTAGTGAACATATACAGGTACACTACGGGAATTGCCAATAGAAAAATAGAGGCCACCTGCGGAGTAAGCAGGGTTATACCAAATAATCTCGGCACGCCAAATAACAGGATAAACGGCATAAATCCAAGCAAATGACCCAGCAAGGTCAGCTTAAATAAATTTCGCAGTGAATCCCGGCGGTGTACCACAAATTTCTGAATCAATTTATAAATAGTGTAGAGATTTGTAAAGATAAAAAAGGGTAACGAAGGCCGTGCTACTAAGAAGAAAAGCAAGTTATATCCCGTTAATATTGTGATGATCTGCACAATGAGAATCGCACCTGTAATACAATAAAAGCCAATAAATACGCTTTTGGGAACCAAAGGCTCTTGATACTGTTTTAAATACCGGTTGAGAAATTGCAAGAAAAATACCGGGACCAACGAGAAGGAGGCAGTAAAGATTATGTTGCCCAAGCCATCAGTTCTCCCCGAAGAAGCCGCGCTGAAATAGGCAAAACCCGTCGATAAGAAAAACAGGATCAGATATATAGCCGCCTTGTCTTCTTTCTTGCGCTTATAAACAAACAATGAGAATCCGGCGAATAACAGTAAGGAGGATACCGGCAAAATAAATTCCAGCAGCAGATTCTCAGATCCAATTCCTTTTGCTACAACAAGCGTGATTCTCTCCTGAACGCCATCAGGCTGATTCCGGCTCAGAGTGATGGTGGAAGCCCCTTCTATTACATCAAATCGCTTAACCGAATGAAATGAAGAGGCGGAGCTTCCATCTATCTCTTCTATAATATCGCCTGGAAGAATCTTTCCATATCCCCAGTAACCAGCAGTTGTATCTGCTACCACGTAACGTCCCTGGCCATCCTTTTCGATATCGGTCCCAATCATTCTCTGCTGCAATATGCTCTGAGATAGATAGACGGCAAGGATAATGACAATGACTGAGAAAGCGGCAACGTTCATTCTTCTAGACAATCCAGTTTCCTCCAAATAGGGCTAGATTAGCTCCAATAAAATGCCATGCGTGGTTCAGCTTTACCTTCTTTGCTGCCCAGCACGTCAATTAATGCTCTATGTTCAGTTTCACTCATTCCCGCCAATTGAAGTTGTCCAGTCTGTACACGGGCCCAAGCACTTGGATCTGCCATCAACTTTTGAACCATTTCCTTCAACATTTAACATTCCCCCAATCGGTTTATAAGAGATCTTCCTCTTGAATTCAATATATCAGGTGTTGTCCCAACTGGAAACGACAACCATACTAGTACTTTCCGCAAATATAATTGCGGGGTGATTGCGGGCTTTTGCGGTGATTTGTGGCGGTTTGTAGCGGGCTTTACGGTCCCCTTGATTCAGTCTGCCATCGCAAGCATTTGTTCCTGCCAGACGGGGGCAAGCCCAAGCTTGCCTACTAAATCCAGATAATTATAATAGTGAGTTCTCATCCGGATAGAAGAATACAGGAACGTTCCCGATTGCTCGATAATACGCTCAATCTCTTCTTTGCGGTGGGCCACCTCCTCCAATTCCAGGCGGGCCTCAAAATAATCGGTGATCCAGCCCTCTCCCTCCGGGATGGACTGAAGCAGATACAGTGTCGGCAGTGTTTTTTTGCGGTTCCAGAAATCATTTTTGTTGTCCCAGTTCAGCAGGTCACGGATATCATTTTTCATTTGAGCTGCTATTCCGAGCTCCTCCGCATACTTCCTTACCTCTTCATGGATTTCGCCGGTTGCCAGCAGTGTTCCAATCATACAGGCGGCCACAAGCAGACCGGCAGATTTCTGCCTTACCATCTCTATGTATTCCTCTTCGCTCTCAATATCGTTCAGCAGATCTGTTGTTTGGCCATTAATGGCAGAGAGCACCTGCTCATTCATCAGCCGCGCGGCACCGCTTGCCCGCTCCTCCGGGAAATCGCTGGTCAACAGCATCTGCTGGGAAAGCGTCAACAGCCCAAGGGCAATATTCAGGGCGATTTCCGGACTCATCCGGCTCCATACCGTTTCTTTGTTATCCTTGTCCTGCAGATCATCAATGATATCCAGACTCAGGATCATCAGCTCCACAGCGGCGGCGGCCCGGTAAATCGCCTTACCGCTTCCACCAAACGCCCGGTAATGAAGCACTGTCATTCTGCTGAACAGCAGTGATTCCCGCAGCTTCTCTTCCACACAGGCTGTTCCTTGCTCCAATAAATGCGGCACGGTAAAAAACGACCGCAATCCCGCTCTGATTTCCAGCTCTATCATTTCTGCACAGCCATCCATCCTCAGAAGCCCCCAATCAATTTCGGTCTCCTAAACGCATCACGGGGTACGTCAAAGTTGCTGGGCGTCAAGCAGATTCCTCTAATAGAAGGGTATTCTATATTCCCTTAGTATTTCCTTCTTCTGGGGTATAACATGGGATGTTATTATCAAAATCGCCCTGCTGCCACTGTCACACAATAAGGACCCGGCCATTATGCGGCCGAGCCCGTAAACCCGGTTACCGGTTCAGGAATATGCCTCAAAGCTTCAGTGATAGTCAGTGATCGGACGTTCAAAAATCAATTCCAAAAAGGCGGAAGTTCCAAATCCATAGGTATTCGGAGCGAAAATTTGAAACAGCTTCCACCCCTCACGGGCATGCTCATGAATAAGTTCGTGATAATCCTCCTCCGGCTTGCTTTGCAGGATTCCTTTTAAATCAACTTTGACAAATTTGTATTGGTACATCTATTTCACCTCCTCCAGAATCAGACAGGAAAGCACCACTTCAGAATGCCCGTCTATTTCTAGCAGCTCCTGAACGGCCCGGTCATAAAAAGTGGCAACCGGCTGGAACTTCCATCCGAATTTATGGGTGCACTGTGATAAACGCTCCGTTAACCGCCCGCCTTCCAGCAGGCTGAGCCGGTACCCCCGTTCTCCGAACAACTTCATGGAGCTTTGGATTTTAGCCGTTACAAATACGGCTGCCTCCGCCGTTCCCTGGATCTGATCGGAATGGAACAGCCGGTTCCAAATGCCGGGGTCTGTCTCCTTCACTCGCTGAACCACCATTTCTGCCGGATTGCAGTAGAACAGCTCATGCCTGCCGGATACCGGACTTCTCGAAAAGATATACAGCTCCGGACCGTCCAGCTTGGCCCCGCCCAGCTCTCTTAAGGGTTCATAATCCAGAAACGGTCTGGACTGGACCTGAAGCTCCTGCAGATGGACAAGCAATTTCATCATGAACGGATGTTCTGCCAGCTCGCCCTTCCGCAGTCCGACGGAAGGGGAAGAGAAATAACGTTTTGCGGGCTTCACCTCAACATTCCTCTGGGCAAACAGTTGATTCAGCATTTTCATCCGCGAGCGGGTCAGCACCTCAAGCTGCGGATTCACATTGGAATTGGAATGATACTTCAGCGCCAGCCGCTCTTCCTCAAGTTCATGCTCCGACCGCCAATCCATAGATTTAACCTGCATTCTTAACACATCCTCGTAATAGATTTGGTCCTGGAGTCTGATTGAAAAGGATGGGGGAGAGATCAGGCGCTGAGAGGGTCCAGGATAATCACAGGTTAAACTACAGTCCAACCGCCATCGACCACCAGATTATGCCCGGTGATCATGCTTGCGGAATCTGTGGCGAGAAACAGTACCGAATTCGCAATATCCTCCGGTACCGCAAACTTGCGGAGCGGAATACGCGGCAGGTTCGTACGCCGGAACTGAGGATCATCCATCACCTGCTCATTGGCCTCGGTAATGACAAAGGTTGGGGACACCGCATTGACTCTAATCCCGTGTTTCGCCCATTCAGCAGCCAGGGACCGTGTTAGATGAATCAGTCCTGCCTTGCTAACGCTGTAAGGCGCATGGTTCTCACTGCCTACTACACCGTCATGGGAAGCAATCATGATGATGGAGCCCCGCTTATGGCGGACCATCGTCTTCGCGACCTCTCTGGTCAGGAAGAACGTGCCCTTGAGATTAATATCTACGACGAAATCCCATTGCTCCTCGCTCAGACTCAGCGCAGGCGACAGCAGATTCACGCCTGCATTGTTGATCAGAATATCGATGCTCTCCACCTGTTCTTCGATAGAACGCACGCACCGCTTGATGTCCTCCACGCTGCGCAGGTCAAGGGGCTTGCACAGTACCTCAACACCGTATAAGCGCTGAAGCCGTTCAGCCTCATTCTCGGCATTCTCCAGAAATTCGGGCAGCTCCGTAAGCACTATAGAAGCGCCGGACTCTGCAAAATGCTCAGCGATTTCCGCCCCTATCCCGCTTCCGGCACCGGTCACCATCACCCATTGTCCAAGCAGCTTCTTGCCTTCAACGGCACGGATCGGGCGCTCTTTCCACTGTGCCTTGCCCGGTTTCAGCTTCTCCGGTTTCATTGCATTTCTCATCATCTCATCCCCCCCTCTATAAGGCCTTTATAGCTTTGTAGAGCAGTTTAGGATTCAGCTTCTGTCCATACAGGAGGACACCCACCTGATAAATCTTCGCCGACAGCCAGCAAGCAGCCAGCGTAGATACGAACAGAATCAGCGTCGGAATTACAATCTCCAAGGCTGTCAGATCTGAGGCGCCAATTCTTGCGAACATAACGAACGGGGTAAAGAAAGGAATGTATGAGCCTACCACTGCCAGTGTGCCGTCAGGGTTCAGCATAGCTAACATAGCAACAATGAGTCCTGCCATAAGCAAAATCGAGATAGGCAGCGTCACCTGGTTGATTTCCTCGCTGCGGCTAACCATCGATCCAGTTGCCGCGAACAAGGCAGCAAAGAAGAAATAACCGAGAATGAAAAAGAGAGTTAACAGCATAATTGTGGTTCCGCCCAAAATGGAGAAATCCACCGGCATGCCGAACAGCTCCAGCACCCCGCCCGTACCCGACACCGTCAGGATGAGGTAAACCGCGCCAACAATAATGGCAAATTGCAGAATGCCTGCCAGACCGACGCCAAACACCTTGCCGAAAAGAAGCTGTACCGGCTTAACCTTCGTAATCAGGATCTCCTTGACCCGGGAGCCTTTCTCTACGGATACAGATACTGCTACATTGCTTCCGAACATGTAGATTAGAAGATACAGCATGAACGTCAACATATAGACCGGCCAATACGTGGCAGTTAAGGATTTGCTTCCGGCTTCCATCTCCTGTATTTGCATTTGAACTGCTGAGGTCAGCTGCTTCTGCTGCTCCTGTTCCAGGCCCAGCTGGTGAATTTGAAATATCGTATACTGATTCTGAACGTAGCTGTTCAGTTCACGGATATAAGGAGCATCATCCGCCTTGTTTACGGTTAAGGAAAGAACCGGCTGGCTGCCTTGATTCTCAATCTGAACAATCCCAAGAAGTGTTTCCTTCTCTGCCAGACGCTTCAGCTCACTAGCCCTTTCATTCTCTGTGATCATCCGCCAGTCATAGGAAACTGATACATTCTCCTTGAAACTGTCTGCGTTCGGGATGGCTCCTGTCCTATCCAGCACATCAATTTCGCCCTTCGCGGAATTCCCGTCATTCTGAGTTAATTTAGGAACTAGTACAAGTGCAGCCACAACCACAATCATAATCAGTGTCAAATAGGTAAAAGCTTTGGAACGCAAGCGTTCCTTGAAGGAGTAAGCAAATACCAGAGCAAAATTCCTCATGACACTTCACCTACCTTTTCCACAAATATCTCATGCAGTGTTGGCTCTTTAATCTCAAATTTCAGCAGCCGGATGCCCATCTGGGTTAAGCGCAGCAATAACTCATTGGCCTCATCCTCATCCCGCACCTTCATCTGCCATTCCTTTGCATCTGCGGTAAGCGGCTGAAGATGTGTTGCGACCAGATGCCGGCTGAGATCTTCATCACTTCGCAGCAGCACGTTGCAGCGCTCATAGGAGCGTTTAATGTCTGCTATGCTGCCTGATACTATCATTCTTCCACGCTTAAGAATGCATATATCCTCGCAGAACTGTTCTACATGTCCCATCTGATGGCTGGAGAAAATCATGGTCTTTCCCAGAGACAACTGCTCTTTCACGATCATCGACAGTATATCCGAGTTAATGGGATCGAGGCCGCTGAATGGCTCATCGAGAATGATCAGCTCAGGGTCATGCAGCAGGGCAGAGATAATCTGCACCTTCTGCTGGTTCCCTTTGGACAGCTGCTCTACGCGTCTATGTTCATGCTCTGCGACTCCGAGCCGCTCCAGCCAATGCTTCATGGCCTTTATAGCCGCCTGCCGCGTCATGCCCTCCAGTCTGGCGAAATAAACCAGCTGTTCACTAACCTTTTCCTTAGGATAGAGGCCCCGTTCCTCCGGCAAATATCCAACGCTCGGACGGTTGCCGAGGATCGGTTTTCCTTCCCACAGAATGCTTCCCGCATCATAATCCACTAATCCGAGGATGGAACGGATGGTCGTTGTTTTACCTGCCCCGTTTCCTCCCAGAAGTCCAAAAGCCTTGCCGGTAGGCGCCTCAAGGGTAATATCGTGAATAACCCGATTGTTCCCGTATTGCTTCATTAATCCATTAATCTGTAGTCCCATGCTGTTTCCTCCATTACATCATTTTAATTCGGGTTAGATTTGCTAGTCCATGTATGTATAACTAAGAAACTGTTATTTTCGGATTTATGAAAGCCTACAGCCATAGGGCTGTAGGCTTGTGAGGTGGCAAGCTACGTTCACAAAACTGCGACAGGATGTTTCAGGCATCCCTCCTGCATAAATAAATCTGTAGCCTGGGATATGATATGGTCAGCTTGCTCTTCTTCGACTTGGTAGCGGTCCCTAAGGGCCTGCTTCAATTCAAAGCGATTGGCACCCGCCATCATTCCTTCCAGCAGCAGTGCCATGGGCTCGCTCAGCTTCAGTAATTTCTGGCTGGCAGTCTGGTAGACCGTCGGAGTTTCCCCGATGAAGAACAGAAATACGGTATCTGCGACTGCCGAGCGGACATTTCCTCTTCGCTCATTGGGGTATTTGTGTGTGCAGGTTGGCAGCGACATCCGGAAGTTGTCCACACTAAGACCGTCTAAAGCCTGCGAATATTTGTTAAGCCCTTTGAGCAGTTCAATGGTCTGCATATATAAGTGCATTGTGTTATGTTTTTTGCGGATATTACAATATTGCTGGCGGTTCATGTAGGCGGGCAGGAAACTGCATTTGGTGCAGGAATCACTAATTTCACAAGTCGCGCAGCCTCTTACTAGCTGCTCCCGATCCGAAACCACCGCAGTCTGCAGCAGCAACCTATCCATAGAATCATCCAGAGTGCCGATAGCGCCGCAGCCTCTGCACCCGGATACCGCCTGATTGCCGTCTACGAACAGCCTCGGAAGCTGCTTCACTGTGCAAGTCTGGGCTCCTGACCAGCGGCAGCTATCCTCCAGATACGACTGGATTTCATATCCGTGCCGGAAGCTCCCTGTTCGGCTGAAATGGTCCACATCCTCCAGATAGGCCTCCAGATCTTCTGTGGATGTTATTCTTAGCATCTGGAACTCCACGTTGTTCTTATCCCATTCCCTGGTTGCCGCTTCTGAATAGCCCATTTGCCGGATGCGGATCGGCTCCACCTGGAGAAAGTCATTCAGCTGCAGAATATATTCAGTTCCTTCCGTCTGCACCACTTGGTGAGCATTGGATAAATAGTATTCTTCTTTGTCAGCAGCCTCCGACAATTCCTCAAATCTCCGGTTGCTGCGCTTCCATACCCCATCGGAATCATAATAGATATAACTCGGGTTTTCTCCCCTGTATACTTGGTTATATTCGTATATAAGTGCGCTATTGAGGGCTGTGTACTCCCCAAAATAATTACTGGGCACTTCTTCCTCTAGTGGTTCTGTGAGCCCGATATGCTTGACCCCGCCGCCGATCGCCTGCTGCGGATAGTATCCGGTCATATAGGCTGTATACTCGTTTAAGAAGACCGGAGGCCGCTCTGTGGTCAGATGCTCAAGCATTACAGCGGCTATAGCTTCCGGGAGAATGACGGGCTGAATGGCTTTGGTCCGGTCCATCGGTTCTGCCCGTACAGATATCGCCTCAATCACTCCTTCAGTGATCCATCTGTGCAGCAGCTCCGCCGTAAGGCTGGGGTCTGCTTCCCGGTTTCCGTCATCGGTAAGCGTAACGGAGAAGGTCATCGGCTGACTGGTTTGCCTTTGCCATATCATATAATTAATTGCTTCATCTTTCGGGAAGGCATCCGGCATGATACCCAGCGGAACCTTGATCTGGAGCTGTTCTACGCCGCACTGTTTAAATCGCTCCAGCCTTGAATATGTGCAGGCTTCCAGCGGAACAGCCAGCTTATAGCCGGCCTTGAACTCCGCTTCCTCCAGAACCTCCAGAATCTGCTCTCTCTGCACCTCATCCCGGATCAGGTCGAATCCCTCAATAGTAATGGCGGGTGCCGTCTGTCTGGATGTCCGAACCGCAAGCTCCAGATCACGCTGCAGCCGCTCCGGAGAATGCCTCCGTATCCCTTGGGCAACATGATGAGGATTGCCGAGCTGATCCGCACATTTCACTGACAGCATCGCCGCCCGCCTCCGGTCTGACGTGTCCTCCCATACCCCGGTCAGCTCATCCAGCTCCATGACGCCTGCTGCAGCCGCGGCTTCCTCCTCCGCGGGAAGGGCCAGCGAATCTCCACCAGGCTTTCTGCCAACCATGGTCCGGGATGTAAATCCATTCACAGCAGACCAGCCCTCTACCCCTGTATTCACCAGCCGGGAGAGCGTCCGTTCAGGACTCCACCTTACCAAACCGTCCACTTCTGTTTCCCCGAACACTTCCTCACCGATAACCGCTGCCAGATTACCAAACCAAATGACCCGGTTCCGCCCCTCCTGCTCCTTAAGGGTGGAGGTCAACCGCTTACATAACCGGTAGTTTGACGGTGTTACATGAAGCGCAATAATCTCATTCCCCATTGCAGCAATATCTGCAGTTGTATCATATATGTTAGATAAATTAGGTTCGATATATTGAGTCGCCGTCATGCCTTGTCTTTTGAAGAAGGCTCTGATATACCTGCAATCCAGATGATCACCGGCAGTGAACAACCTGGGTTTCTGCTGTTCGAAGTGTATCAGCGTGATCCCGTTCCCGAAGGATAGTCCAAGCACCATTCATCTCTCCCCGCTGTCTTATGTAACTTTTGGGCCGTATTATTTTTCTTATGGACTAATCATAATTCATATTTTTAGGTTTTACACCGAAAAGCACCCTTCGTCATCCCACAAACATCTTGCGGAATGCAGCAGCAAAAAGCGCAACAGCTGGCAAAACTAAGCAGGTATAGAATTCTTAACTAGATAAGTTGAACTTTAGACTTACCGATCCGGCATAATATGCAACTGCGGTGAATGTTTGGACTTCCGGCCGCTGTTGTCTACAGATTTCTTGATGAATACCGCTCTTAGCGGTTGAAATCCGTAGACTGGTTATGCTTCCGAAGCGAGCTTTCCTTATCTCAATTATTCAAGTTGAATCTACATAGGTAGTTCTTTAGGGCGTGTCTTCAAACCGCTTCACCCGCCAAAACCTGCTGCTGTATGCCCTAAGGAATGATAGGTACAGTAGCATTTTCTGATCACATGCGGAGAAAGGCATTTCGCCACTAGGTGGTTTTTTCGGTGGAGGCTTACGTCTCGGTGTTTTAGAGACTTCGCTCTTCTTCCGAAGGCGTGTATGCGTCCGGAAAGTGTATTCCTGGCTCTGAGCATGAACGGACCGAGTTGCACTTAATTGGGGCTTTTAGCCTGTTACAGGAGGACAACGGACTCCAGCGCAGTTATTTCTCTCTGATGGCCGTTTTTAGATAGAATGCAGAGCAGATAAGGTCGCCCGGGTCCGCAAAAGAGAATAAACAGGGGTTTTACTCTCCATAGCGTCTCCTGAGTCCGAGTAAACGAACCCGCTGCAGGCTTTTAGGGACCCTGCTTTCAATACTAAATCCCTGCTTCTCCAGAGTTCTTCCAGTTTGAAGACACGCTCTAGTTCAACTGATATAAATAAAAAAGCCGCTTGGCAGCGGCTCTCTTTCCTTCTTAATAGTAGTTTAGCTAATCGAGTTCTGCACGGGAGAATAAGTCACGGATAAGAGCGTCGTCCTCACAAGCTGCTTTGAAGCCCGCCGTAAAGCTCTGCACAGCCTCTCTATTGCTGGAATACGCGCAGAACATATCCGCTTCAGGGTCAAAATGGATGCTGTCCGCGAGCTCGGGCATCTTCTCTTCCAGAAAGACAGAGGCCAGGGAAGCCCAGTCATAACCGCTCCCTTCGAAGCCCTCGTCTTCCCGTGTCTGAAATAGCTCTGCTTTATAAGAGCCTGCGTTTAAGATGACTGACATGCCGCCGTTGTCCTGCTCTACCAGAATAAAGGGTTTCAACTGGTCTCCTCCTTCAATTGCCTCCTGAGTAAGCCCCTCATCCCCGTCATCCTCAGACACGTCATAATCATATTCCTCATCATTCACCAATCCGCGGATAAAGGCCTCAAAGCTGCCGGCCAGAAACGTAATTTCATAATCGCCTTCCTGATCGACATGAATAACCGCAGGTTCGCCTTCTCTGCCGCATAAACGGTAATCCAGCATCACTACATCATGGCCTGCAGATGGGCAGTCGCAAATCACCACCCCAATATCCGGATACCCCCACTCTTCAATCATAAAGCGGCTGCCCAAATCTCCGCACAGTGAATAGCTTTTCTCCCGCCCGATTCCCATAATACTTGAAATGGCAATATGGTCTTCCGCCCATGACGTCGCTTCCCCGGTAGGAAAACAGGTGTTTTGCGGGATGCCTCCATTCTGCAGCTTCATCAGTTCGATATAGGAGGCCGGCAGCTTGTACCCCAGCTCCTGCTCCACTGAGGCAATCATCTCCTCCGTCGGCGGCTCGGATACATATTCTTTTAAAGCATAATCGCTGTTCTCCCAAAAGTCTGAGAAATCCGCTGGCTCAAAAGAGCTGCTATCACCGCTCTGTTCCTTGGCCATTTGTGCAGCCGCAAAACGCTTCTGCTCCCTTTTCTGCTTCTCGGCACCGCGCACACTCCAATTTAATAGCATTAGCGTATCCTGGTCTCCGGGATCCAGTTCGTCGGCTTTTTTAAAAGCTCTGGCAGCTTCCTCATATTGTTTCAAATAGTAGTAGGAATATCCCGCACGAAAATGCCACAACGGATCATTCGCTCCCTGCCCGGCAATAGCCAAAAGCTGTTCCAGCGCCTCTTCGTATCGCTCCAGATTATTCAGCGCTCTCGCCAATTGGCCGATGACCGCATAATCTCTGTCTTGTGCAGGAACCTCCATAATGCTGTCAACGATTTGTTGATATTCATCTGCCTCATGCCAAAGCGTTAGTTGGTTCATCCAATGATTGTCCATAGTTTACCCTCCCGGATTATTCTGCTATTTCAAAAATGGAATCGATGATAATCGGTAGATTCTCTCTCACGGATACCGCACCAAATACTGATCGCGCATGCATTCCCCGGTCACCGAAGACCTCAAGCATTAAATCAGAGCAGCCATTCAGAACTTTATGATGCTCTTCGAACTCCGGTGTGGCATTGACGAACCCCTGAATCTTGACCACTCTTCGCACAAGCTCCAGGGATTCCAAAGCCGACGACAGCACGGCCAGAACCTCAAGCCCGGCCTGTCTGGCGAATTGATAGCCTTCCGCGGTAGTAAAGGTATCGCCAAGTTTACCCTTGGGGTTCCCGGCAGGGCCCTTCCCTGACACAAACAACAGATTATTCACTTTGACATAGTTTGCGTATTTAGCGGCCGGCTCACTGACATTAGGCAACACGATCCCCAATAACTCTAATCTCTGGGCTACAGTTTGTTCAGACATGGCTGTTCCTCCCGCATAGAAGTGTTTAATTCTACTCTAACCGTTTAGATAATAAAATCAACCTTAGCGTATAGGTGAACCGCAGCCTCATTTCGTATAAAATAGGTTTAACATTGTTTACAAAGGAGGGCCTATTTCCATGGCCGTATTCATCAACGAGCAAATCAAAGCATCCGAGGTGGTGCTGACCGGCCTCAAGGGGGAGAAGCTCGGCACGTTATCGCGAGCGGAAGCGCTGGCGATGGCCCGCTCTGCCGGTGCAGACCTCGTCTGCACCTCGCTGATGAGCAGCCCCCCTCCCTGCAGCCTGATCGCTAAGGGCAAGGGAAAAGCGGCAGCGCAGAAGGAAGCCGCGTCCCGCAAAGCGGGCGCTGGACATGCCGCCGGCCAGAGCGGCAGCGGGAAGGTCAAGGAGCTTCGTTTCACCGCTCACATCGAAGAGCATGATTACGATACCAAGCTGCGTCAGGCAGACAAGCATCTGCGCTCCGGCAAGCCGGTGCAGCTGGTCGTGAAGGCGAACGGAGCGAAGGAGGCTGCTGCTGCCAAGGCAGTGCTGGAGCGGCTGCTGGGCGACTTGAAGGAAACCGGATTGAAGGAAAGCGGCATCCAAACCAGCGGCAAAGGCTCGCAGGTAAAAGTTAATCCGCGATAAGCGGTAAGCCCCCGTTCGGGGCTTACCCCCTAGAGCTGACGCCCATGCTGGGCGTACGAAAAAAAGCAGTCCATCCCCTACAGGATGAACTGCTTACAGCTTGAAGATTAACCTTGCTTCTCTTGGGCGTTCCCCAGTCTAGCCCGCATCTGGGCATAAGCTTCCGGGGTGCCCACATCATCAATCGTACCCTCCGTATAGTAGGCCCGCATCTCTTGGCGGGAATGCAGCCACTCGGGAAAATAACTCGGCGCATCCGGGTTGCCGCCTTCGGCAAGATAACGGGAGAATAACGGCAATGTAGATCGCTTGTAGATATAGAGTGCAAATACACCAATGTTCGTCTTGGGTGACTGCGGCTTTTCTTCTAAAGAAAGGACACGCCTCTGTGCATCCAGCTCCGCCACGCCAACACTCTGCAGTTCCTCGATATCGTCCACTGTCCGGACCAGAATGCAGTCTGTATCGACTTTATGAAAATAATTCAGATACCCCTCAAGGCCAAAGCCGAGCACATTGTCGCCCGCCAGCACCAGCAAATCCTCCTGCAGCTGTTCCCGCCCGATGACAAACTGGATATCGCCAATCGCTCCTAACCGCCCCTCTGGGGAGGAGGTACCGTCATTCAGAATACGAATCGGCTTCGGCCCCCTGTACTGCTGATGCCACTGCTCAAAAGCATGAAAAAAGCGGTCATTCGTCACAATCAGAATCTCCGTAATCTCCTCCAGTACCTCCAGACGGTCAATTAGCAGATCCAGAATTGTACGGTTTCCTTGAACCGGCAGCAGCGGCTTCGGCGTATCCCTGGTTAACGGATAGAGACGGGTCGCATACCCCGCAGCCAAGATTAATGCAATCATTCCCTGTTCGCTCCTCTACCTTGGAAAATGTCCCTCTACTATATACCACCGGCGACGGACAGCCAAGCGAACCTAGTAGAAATGGATTCATTTATAGTCTAAGCCCGCCAACTCTCTGGACAAGGAAATCTCCATCGTCTGTTCATCCACTACTCCTGATCCAGCGGCTGCTGTATCCCGTCCTCATAGAAATCGAACACCACCTGCTGCTGCGTGCCTCTTACCGCATAGAACACATCAGCCAGCGACTTCCCTTTCTGCTTCTGCCTCAGCTCATTCTCCAGCCACTCCCGGGTCAGCCCGTTCCGCTTCAGATTGTCCTCCTCCACCACGCCATCCATAATCAGCTCCACGGGAAAAACCTGCGATTGCAGCGCCAGCCCCAGATCCTGCTTCGTGACGAACTGATACGCTTCCTTCTTCAGAACAGAGACCTGTCCGTTATCCTCAAGTACAGCATATTCGACCTCTTCAATATTAAAAATATCCTTCTCTCTCAGCGCCTGATCCAGCGAATCCAGCGTATAGTGGATCTTACGCATGTTGGCCTCCATGATTTTGCCGTCCTCGATCAGTACGGTGGGGGAGCCGGAGATCCAGCTGCGCAGGCTGCGGCTTTTGAGCGCAATGAAGGAGAGCAGGAACGAGATGGCTGTAATCACAACCAGAGACAGGACAAGATATGAGGATTTCAGGCTAATATTGAAGGCCAGGTTGGCCGCCAGGGAGCCCAGCGTAATGCTGGTCACGAAATCGTTCGACGTCATGCTCGAAAGGGTCTGCTTGCCTAAGATTCGGGGAATGAGCAGCAGCAGTCCCACTGCGAGAATGGTCCGCATAAGAATTTCTACATAGTTCATCTTCAAGCCTCCTCCCCCCATTATTTCCAAACGGGTTCAAAAGAAACAGCAGGGCTTGAGAATCCTCACCTGTAGGGATGCGCTGCGGGACCTGGTTGATTATTTAAGCAATGTAAGGATCTCCTTCACAAAATTATCGACGAATGACCGTTCAGGACGGGATTTCAGCATTACCGTGAGTCCTATCAGTGACACGACCAGTGTCTGTGCCAAACTTTTGGCGTTAATAGAGGCATCCAGTTCGCCTGAACGCACCCCTCGTTCAATTGTTTCCTGAAATATTACCGAAAGATACATCTGGTGCTCCCTCGTCAGGATTTCAAACTTCTCATCATGAGGTGCAAGCTCCACCATTGAATTGATGCAGAAACATCCCCAATTCGTGCCGTTTCCATATTCTTTTGCCACCAGAGCATCAAAAAAATCACGGAATGCCTCTCTAACCGTTACATTCCTTTGAAGGCTGGCACGAACATCAGAAGCGTGGGCACTTGTGTATTTCCGCAAAGCTGCCTCAAATAGTCCTTTTTTATCTCCAAAGGCCGAATAGATGCTTGGCCGCTGAATGCCCATAGCCGATGTTAAATCGCTTAATGAGGTCGCTTCGAACCCCTTTTCCCAAAATAGCTGCATAGCTGCATCCAGTGCCTTTTCCTCATTAAATTCGCGAAGCCTAGCCATAATGCACCCCTTTACGTATCGAACGGTATGTTATTCATCTATAATACCATAGATTACTTATCAATAATCCACATTTTTTAGCTCGACCCCCGCATAATTTCGCTTTAATTCCTTGACAAAAAGCATTTTATAGCAGTATATTTCCTAAGACTAATTATGTACCAATTGGTATGTTATTAATGAATTGCTCAATACTAAATTCATGGAGGTATAAGCTTTGAAGAAGCTTGATGCAGAAACGAAGTTCATTGCAGTAGAGGATACAGGCACCGGATTGGAGCCAGCTCAAGCAGAAGCACCCCGCTCTGCAATGCCCCGTTATGTGCCGCTCTTGTTTGCCATCGCCTGCGGGCTTGCTGTCGCCAATATTTATTACGCACAGCCTTTGCTTGACGCTATTGCGGATGAGTTCCGCATCCCTCATTCATCCGCCGGAATCGTTATTACAATCACACAAGCATGTTACGCCCTGGGACTGCTGCTGCTGGTTCCGCTCGGTGATCTTCTGAACCGGCGCTCGCTGATCGCCGGACAGATGCTTTTATCCGTCCTGGCTTTAGTTGTGGTGGGAACTGCCTCTTCCAGCATCGTATTGTTCATAGGTATGGCCATTGTTGGCCTGCTCGCCGTAGTGACGCAGACGCTCGTTGCGTTCGCGGCAACCCTTGCGGCGCCAGCCGAACGCGGACGTGTCGTCGGTCTCGTAACCAGTGGAATCGTCATCGGCATTCTGCTTGCACGGACGTTTGCCGGCCTATTGACGGATTTAGCCGGCTGGCGCTCTGTTTACGTAGTCTCTGCTGGATTATCGCTGCTTATGGCTGGCGTATTGTTCCGGGTACTGCCTCATGAGGAGCATGAAAGAGAGTCATTATCCTATTTGCAGCTGCTGCGCTCTACACTCACCTTGTTCTTGCAGGAACGAGTCCTGCGCATTCGTGCTGCTCTCGCCCTGATGATTTTCACTGCTTTCAGTATCCTATGGACCTCGCTTGTGCTGCCGCTTAGTGCTCCGCCGCTTTCTCTTTCACACACTGCAATTGGAGCGTTTGGCCTAGCTGGAGCCGCCGGGGCGTTAGCGGCAGCGCGGGCAGGGCGGCTTGCAGATCGGGGATTAGGGCAGCGGACCACCGGCGCGGCACTGATTCTGCTGCTTGTGTCATGGCTGCCTATCAGTTATACCGAACATTCGCTTTGGGCCTTAATCGCTGGTATCCTCCTGCTTGACCTGGCCGTGCAAGCGGTACATGTCACCAACCAGAGCATGATTCTCTCTGTGCGGCCTGAAGCGCGAAGCCGGCTTACCGCCGGTTACATGATTTTTTATTCCATCGGCAGCGCCACCGGGTCCATTGCATCGACCACGATCTATGAGCACATGGGCTGGAACGGAGTATGCTTGCTGGGCGCAGTGGTCAGTGCATTGGCCCTGCTCTTCTGGGCATTGACACACCGATTGTACTGATTCCAACATCACAAAAAGCACCCATCCCTTTAAGGATGAGTGCTTTGCTCCCGCAGAATAAATTATGCTGTTGCGTATTTCCCCTTTAGAAATGCTTCAAATTCTTCAATATCCGCGAAGCGGTTGATCTCCACTCCCTTGGAGCGGAAAAGCCCTTCCAAATCAGCGTTTAACCGTTCCACAGCGGTTTGTAACGGTGATAGGTCATCCGGGTTCAGCAATCCAGCCAGCTCCGGGAATCCCAACCGCCGGTATACGTTCTCATAAGCCGAATGAAGCATCAAATCGCTGGGCCAGATTCCCGTCTCGGCAAGAAATAAAAAACTGGCGATCTCCTCCTGTGCCTGTATGGCGGAAAAGAATGCCGTATCATAATCATTCCTTTCGCAAGCGGTAATGATTTTGTCCAGAACGCCCTTCACCTCTTCATAGCAACCCTTCATCCGGTCGGGGTAAGAAGGTGCGTCATAACCCATTTCCTGCTCCGCTGACAGAATAGCAAATATACCCGCTACCAGTTCCTCACAAGCTTCTACAATCTCGCTTGTTACGCTGCTGCGCATAATGGTTTCCATCAGCGGCTCCAGGCGGGGCGGTTGTAACGGAAGACTGAGAACTTGCTCCCGGTTTTTGCCGAAGCCGCTTTTATAGTATGTTCCATTCAGCAACGCCAGGCTTTGCAGCCCCCTCGTTAATAAGCCGTACGCTTCTGTTCTGTAATACGCTATATTCTCGGATGCACCGGTGCGGCAAAGGTTATACAGATGTGTGTATACATTGCAGAACTCGGCTTCTGCTTTTCCGACCCTGTTGCGTCTATTTTCCGGGGATTGCATGCTGGAAATAGGTTCACGCAGCTTCATGAATCTTTCCCTGTCTTCCTCTGAGCGCACGTACAGCAGCTTGCAGTCAGCGATAATCGAAGTTTTGAATTCCTCAAATGAGGCCATGCTTGCCGCACGTTCCCAACTGATTGGCCAAAAGTCGAAACTGATGTCATCAATAATAAACTGAATGCTTGCCCCGTAACCTTCAGGCGTAGCCGGAATGAAAAAGAAGTCCAGGTCCGAGCGTTTAGTAGCCGTCCCTTGAGCATATGACCCGTAATAAGCAACCAGCGCGATATCTTCGGAATAAACTTTTTCAATTTGATGTACAAGCGTCTTGGCAACATCAAACACATTCAACATTTTATTTCCTCCCGTTGTGTAAGCCTTGCCCCGTCATCATATCAAAGTTTAATCCACCCGTTTAGGCAGAGTTCAGCTATAATTTTTGTCTACTGTCCAGAAGAACCGGCTATATAGTTTGAACTTTAGATCTTTTATTTTGGGTTATTATCGTAACTGCGGTGAATGTTTGGACTTCCGGCCGCTGTTGTCTGCAGATTTCTTGGTTTTATTCCGCTCTAAGCGGTTGAAATCCACAGACTGCCTATGCTTTCGAAGAGAGCTTTCCTACGGAAAGCTTTCAGGCGGACGCTATCGCTCCTACAGTTCCAAACTTCCCCTCCGTCACTTCCACCTTTTTTATTTTCCAAGTTCAATCTATATATGTCCCTTCTTATCAAATGCAAAAAGGCCCTCCTTATAGAGAGCCTTTGCATTACAACTATTCAGCATGACGTCCTTACACTGAACTGCACGATTCTATCCGCGGCAACTCAGTTCTCCGCACTCACCAGTCCGCGAATAAAGGCCTCAAAGTTATTGGCCAGCTTCGTGATCTTGTAGTTATTGTCCTTGTCCACATGAACAACCTCCGGTTCGCCGTCATTGCCGAATGAGCGGTAATCCAGCATTACTACTTCATGCTCTGCGGCAGGGGTGTCGCAAATGACTACGCCAATCTCAGGGTATCCGCCCTCTTCAATCCTAACCCGGCTACCCGCAGCTCCGCACAGCGATTGACTCTTATCCCGTCCAATGCCCAGAAACCCGGAAATTTCGAGATCCTCTTGTCCTAAAGGAACACGAGTGTTGTGTGGAATTCCTCCGTTATGTAATTTCATCATGGAAGTATAAAACGCCGGCAGTTTGAAGACCAATTCTTCCTCTACGGAAGCAATCAGCTCATCCGAAGGCGGTGCTGATACGTAGGTATCGAGCGCATACTCGCTGTCATCCCAAAAGTTCGAGAAGTCGAATTTCTGTACAGGCTTCTTGACAGTGGACTTCTTCTTAGCGGCTTTACGGCGGCTGAGTGTCAGAAACTCCAGGGTATCTTCATCTTCAGGGTCCAGCTTGTCAGCGATTTCAAACTCTCTGATGGCTTCATCATATTGCTTCAGATAGTAATGGCAGAAGCCTACGCGGAAATGCCACAGCGGATCCTCTTCACCCTCTTCGGCGATTTCCTCAAAAAGCTCCAGTGCCTCTTCATAACGTCCGAGATTATTCAGCGCTCTGCCCAAGTGGCTATTCAGCACATAATCCCGTTCCTCCGGATCAATCTCTTCAATCGCATCGACGATCTCCTGAATCTCATCTTCTTCATGCCACAATTCCAGTTGTTCCAACAGATTTTCACTCATTATTTATGCCTCCCAGTTCGATAACTACTACCTATAGGAATTATACCATTTCCAGCCTGATTCCAGCCAACCAAGGACGAAGTGGAACTTTATGCTGCACCGGAAGACGCACAAGATGATGTTTAAATCATAGCAAGATTCATCAAAATCGGTTCAGATGTATGTTATATAGTATTACTTGCCGGAAGGGGTGAACACACTGTACTACCATTTGATCCATACGAGCATTGAGTATATTGAACAGCATCTCGAAGAGGAGCTCAGCCTGGAACGGATTGCACAAGAAGCGGGGTTCTCCAAGTATCACTTCCACCGGATTTTTCGTAAATATGTCGGCAAAAGTGTGTATGATCATATCCGCACCCGCAGGCTAAGCTGTGCGGCAAATCTCCTGCTTTATTCGGAGGAACGCATTCTTGACATCGCACTGCAATATGGATTTGAGAGCCAGGAAGCCTTTACCAGAGCTTTTAAAGAAATCTATGCTTTACCGCCTGCCCAATATAGAGCGCAGATGAAACTGCTGATTCAGGAAAGAGAGGTCTACACAATGTCAGAAATTAAAGGCTGGAAAGTTACCGGAACGACTCCGGAGAAGTATAAGGTGACGCTGGATACCCGAATCCACTATAAGACCACCCCCTCTGTCTGTCTGCAGTCTACGGCCGGAGAAACATTTGAGTTCAATGATTTCGGTACGGTGATGCAGCAATTCCAAGCCCAGCCGTATGCGGGAAAGCGGATGCGGTTTTCCGGCTTTGTCAGTACGGAGAGTGTCACCGACTGGTGCGGTTTATGGATGCGGATTGATGATAAGCTGCAGAACCTGTTAGCCTTCGACAACATGCAGCACAGAAGCATTCGGGGGACCACGGAATGGAACCATTACGCTTGTGTGCTGGATGTACCTCCCGAAGCCGTATGTATCAATATCGGAATCCTGTTGACAGGCCCCGGGAAGGTATGGCTGGGAGATTGTGAATTTGAAGAAGTAGGCAAGGATATCCCGGTAACGGATGGTCTGGTGGATGCAGAAGTCTTTCCGCCGGAACCGCAAAATCTGAAATTTGACCAATAGTTTCTTATACGGCATAGGTTTGGGGAGGCTGTAATTTGTTTTCCATCATTAGAGAAGTATTAAAGACAGGCATTAAACTTCTGACAGAACTGTTTTCAGGGGAATTACCCGGATATTTATATACATGCTGCATCGGACTTGCCCTGTATATCCTCATCTATTCCTATTGGGAGAACCGGGCGCAGTTCACTGCAGGAAGCTATTTGAAAAATCTTCTTATAGAGACAGCTTCCCACCTGATCGCCTGGATCGTGGCCATGCTTATAGCAAAGTTTTTTGCAGGTATTATCGACCAAGGGGTTGCTCCGATGGAGGACCGCACCTACTATACTGCCGGTATGCTTATGCTGATCACGTATGATCTGTCCGTAGTTTTGTCACTGATTACCCGGAAATTGAACATCAAAAGAGATGCCGGGGAAATAAGCTCCTTTCTCTTCGGTCTGGGTCTGGCTTATGTTATCTTCCTGCTGGCCGGGGAGTATTGGTTTGCGGAGTTGACGATGTCACAGCCCTATCTGATCACCTTATCCATTGCCACCGCCATTTTTGCTGCACTGTTCAAGATCTCGCAAAGGGAAGAGTTTGGTTAGATACCCGGCAGCATCATGCTGGCGGAAGAATCCAGTGTTATTAGAGAGAAACGGCTACTGTTCTAATAAGAACGGTAGCCGTTTCTTCGATCCTTTTACTCCACAATTCCCCTGCCATTATTCCACAAGGCTCTGAAGGGAGCGCACTGTTCCATTAAGGACCCGAAATCTCCTTCGCCCGCAAGACAGCCGTTCTCCATCACAAGAATCTTGTCGACCTCTTTAATAAAATTCAGCCTATGGGCTATAATGATCACCGTTTTGTGCTGAAATTCGCGGAAGACCGTTTCCATGATGCTTTTCTCCGTAATATTATCGAGGGCTGATACCGGTTCATCCAGAATGACAACATTTCTCTTCTGCAAAATAGCCCGGGCAAAGGCTAACCGCTGTCTTTCCCCACCCGACAATTTGAGGCCTTTCTCCCCTACCAGGGTGTCCAGCTTCTCCGGCAGCTGCAGCACCTTCTCCTTCAAATGAACTTTGTCCAGTACAGCATACAGCTCTTCATCCGGAAGGCTCTGCTCGAACACCATATTCCCCCGGATCGAATCGTCAAAAATCGGACTGTCCTGGGAGAGATAGGAGATATGTTCGTAATAGCTGTTCAGGCAAACTTGATCCAACTCCATGCCGTCGAGCAGCAGCTGGCCTCCGCTCTTTTTCAACAGTCCGGCCATTAATTTGATGATCGTCGATTTCCCGCTTCCGCTCAGTCCCACCAGAGCAACCGATGTTCCGGGCGCAATCGAAAAGGATAATTGCCGCAGAACCGGAACCTCTCCATATCCAAAAGACACATCTCTGAATTCAAAAGCACCCCGCAGCTCCGTAATTGCTGTTCCGGCCTCCAGATTCCGGTCCTCCGGCGCGTTGATGAACTGCTCAAACCGCTGGTAGGTTACCTTATTCAGCCGATAATTCACGAACAGCACATTGAAAATGGCAATCGGCGTATAAATTTTATCAATAAACATAAACAATGCGACCATCACCCCAAGGGAAGCCTGACCTGATACCACGTTCCTCACCCCGTAGATCAGTACAATCACTTTGATGACGGTAATAAACAGTTCGAAGATTGCAAAAAAGGACTCATGAATCATCTGCAGCTGAGCGCTTTTATGAATGATATTTCTTGCGGTATCACTTATTTTGCGGATTTCCTGCTCATACTTTCTGTTCGTCCGGAAGACGACCAGCTCCATAAATCCACGAATGGAATATCTGGACATCGCTTCTTGCTCTTGAAGTATGGTCGACTTGATCCGGTACAAAACTTTGAGCAATACGTTTGTGATCAGGAAGATCACGACATAGCCGGCAGCAATCACCAGCATGATCCGCATATCGTAGAAGCTGATGAAGATCAGGCTGAAGATTATCGTGGGCAGCAGCTCATGCAGGGTTTTGAGGAAAAAGGAGTATATAATGCTGTTGCCGGCCGCTGCGCCGTTCTCAATCACTTTGATCATTTGGCCTGTACCCATCTCCTGATAGGCCAGATAATCGATTTTGGATATTTTGGACAGTGCCAGGATCTTCAATCGCTCCGTGATGCTGTTCGACAGATGGGCGCTTGGATATTCATCCACATAGTTAAGGACGACCACCAGGCCCAGCATTACCCCATAGCTCACAATAAAACCCGATATTTCTCCTAAAGATGTTCCTTCCACAGCCCTATCCAGGATCTTCTGAAAGACCACAATCCCCAGACTGCTTAAGAATTGAATGGCAAAACCTAAACTGATATACAGCACAATCCACCCTTTCAGATGGACAAGACATTTTCTCAACATCACAGCTATCCCCAATCTTTCAAATGAAGTATATAAAAAAGCCGGGACTTCCCTCGCCGTTCAACTCCAGAGAACCCCCACAATTCAAAAATGTGTGGCCCAAAGTTAAACCGCTTAGTGTCCCGGCTCCGTAAAATGACTGCCCGACACCATTCCGAATGCTAGTAATAGTTGATCAAAGAGACAGACCGCCCCCTTGATAGCTGGTACGCGTGTTACCCAGCCCGATTACTAGTTCCTCGGAACGATACGGAAAGACATCCATTCACCTCATTTGTCAGATTCTCCATATTATATATTTCGTATTGTTATTATTCAAGAGTGAAAAGCAAGGATACTGCCCTTTCTTGTCGAATACCTATGCCTTGAAGGCAACTGCGTATTGTCACAATATCTGCGAGGGTGGAGGAGTGTATATTATGGCTTACACGATTAATAATCTGAAAGATAACAGCAATGTGGTGATTAAGGAGCAGCTTGGCGGATTTACGGTCATCGAATATAAAGAGGATCTGAGCAGCACCACACTGCTGGAAGCCCAAACCAACTTCTTCATGAGCAAAAGCAATATGCGCAACAAGCAGCTTATGATTGAACTGAGCAACAGCGAGGTTATGCTGAGCGCAGGGGCGATGCAATATATGATTGGCAATATTGAAATGACCTCCGGGGTTAAGGGTGTTGGAGGGCTCATGAGAAACATCGTCTCCAGTGCGGTGACCGGCACCACGGCAATCAAACCGCTTTACAAAGGTACGGGAACGATTCTGCTGGAGACCACCTATAAATATTTATGGCTGATTGATGTCGACAACGACCATATCGTCATTGACGATGGCATGTTCCTGGCTTGCGAGTCGACACTGGACATTGCTGTCACTGCGCGTAAGAACGCATCCTCTGCCGTACTCGGAGGAGAAGGACTGTTTAATCTAAGCGCCAAAGGAAAAGGCATCCTGGCACTGGAAGCACCAATTCCTTCCGAAGAAGCCGTCGTCATCGAATTGCAGAATGATGTACTGAAGGTGGATGGAAACTTTGCGTTAATGTGGTCCAATTCCCTGGACTTCACCGTCGAGAAATCCGGCAAAACCCGGATGGGCTCTGCGGCCTCCGGCGAGGGTCTGGTCAATGTATACCGGGGCACGGGTATGGTGTGGCTGGCACCGCTGATTCAGTACAAAAACAGTCTGTTCCAAGCGAATCCCACGTCTTGATCCGTAAACTAACTTATATTTTGAACAAGGGCCATCCGCTTGGATGGCCCATTGTCTTCTTCGGTATGCAGGGATTTAACTCCTATTCCTTCCCTGTTACCCTTTTTTTATCGGTGAGGTAAGGACCATCTGCCCCCGTGGTGTTTCTCCACCGGCGTCTGGCTCAAGGGTGATCGCCACTGTATCGTATTCCTGCGGTTTGAATGAATAATAGAGCGCGCCACTCCCCTCACTAGATACAAAGGTTCCTGCATTCTGCGGGGTATCTCCCTTGATCAGCCATACCTGATACACTTCCGTTCCTGTCAGCTCCGGCAGATTCTCCGCTTGAACGACAAGATGTGTGCCGCTGCTGTCAACGACGATCGTTGCCAAACCGCTGGCCACAATATCCTTGGCCGCCGGACTCAGCGCGACCGACTCATCAACCTTAAGCTCCTGTGCCGGCTTTGTGCCGCCGGAAAGCTGCTGCTGGAGCTGGTCCACATCCTGCCGCAGCTGTCCCGCATAGATCATCATAATCAGCACCGCTGCGGCAAGACCCAGGCTTACGTACCGCCAGAACGGGATTTTTTTGGCGGGCGCTGCCGGGGGCACTGTCTTCACTTCCCGTTCTACAGGAAGTGCCTGGACCGGCTCCTCTTCTATTGAACGTTTGACCTGTGCCGGAGCATCCGCTACCAGTACCCGGGACATTATCCGTGACTTCATTCCCGAGGGCGGCTGAACAGGCTCGGAGGCAAGAGGAAGCATGTCCATCACGTTGCGATATTCCTTCACCCGCTTGCTACAATCTGTGCACTCCATTAAATGAGCTTCGAATTTCTGCATTTCATCTTCCGGCAAGGCTTCCAGAACATACAATTCAACCAGTTCACATCTATCGTTCGTCTCTTCAGTCATGAACATGCTCCCTCCTTCCCCAATGGCTCAATCGCTTCTGGAGCTGTTTCATCGCCAATCTTACCCTGCTCTTGACCGTGCCCGGCGGAATGGATGCAAGGTCTGCTGCCTCCTGCTGGGTTAAGCCCTGATAATAGATCATATCCAGAACCTGCTGCTGATCCCTGCTCAGCTCTCTCAGTGCTGCCCTTACCTGCTCCCCGGCCATCAGCAGCCTGGCCGTTTCCTCGGTCATCGTCGCCTGATCCTGGATCAGCTCCAGACTCTCCGATCCGGCTTGCTGCGGAACCCTTGTGCTCCGCTTGCGAAGATGGTCTATGGCAATATTGCGGGTCACCGTGAACATCCAGGTGGTGAGCTTCCCCTTGGCCGCATCAAAGTGCTCTGCATTCTTCCAAATACGCAGGAACAGCTCCTGCATCACTTCCTCGGCCGCCATCGAGTCCTTTACTATCCGGTAGGCAAAGCTATAGATCACCTGTTCATATCGGTCGTAAAGCCTTTCGAGGGCATCCGGGTCTTTTTGCATTATGCGCTCAATCAATTGCCCATCGTCAGCTGTATCAAACAATCCCAGTCCTCCTTTTTCCCAGCGTTCCTCTACACTCATTCATTCAATTTTTCGCAAAAAGTTTTCTCACCCTGTGATCCAACTCTCAATATCCTGCGTTTCACTGAGTATAACCGCTTTTGATAAGCGGCTCAACTTTGATTGAAGGGGTGAGAAGATGAAAAGATTACAAAGTAAAATGGTCATTCTTATGTTGTGTTTAAGTTTATTCATACCGGCGCTTGCCAGCGCCCACGAAGTTAATACCACAGGTCCTGCACCGGATTTGCGGGCCGGACTGGGCCAATTGCTTGGTGAACACGCGCTGCTCGCGGTGATCGCGATGCAAAAAGGCTACGATGGCGCCGCCGATTTCGGTGATGCCGCCGCCGCACTATCCCAGAATACCGATGATCTGACAGCAGCGATTGCTTCAGTCTACGGCAGAGCGGCTGGCGAGGCGTTCAAACCGATCTGGTCCTCCCATATCGGCTATTTCGTAGACTATGTGAAGGCAACAGCAGCTAAAGACGAAGCCGGACGCCAAAAAGCCATTGCGGAGCTGGAAGATTACCGCATGAAGCAAGCCGAGTTCTTTAACATGGCCAATCCGAAATATTTTGGCAAAACGGCGATTGCCGACGGATTGAAGCTGCACATCAATCACCTGCTGGAAGCGTTCGACAGCTATGTGAGTAAGGACTATGCCACCGCTTACTCCGACCTGCGCACCGCCTATGCCCATATGTACATGACAGCCGATACACTGGCGGGTGGCATTGAGGCACAGTTCCCAGCTAAATTCCCTGTCGGCACCGTTGACTCTCCGGGGATTGATCTGCGTGCAGGTCTTGGACAATTGCTTGGTGAGCATGCAAGCCTGGCCGTACTCGCGATGCAAAAAGGCATTGACGGAGCCCCCGATTTCGCCGCAGCAGCAGGAGCTCTGAACGGCAATACGGATGACCTGTCCGCTGCAATTGCATCGGTCTATGGCAAACCTGCCGGTGAAGCATTCCATACCGTGTGGTCTTCGCATATTGGCTATTTTGTAGATTATGTGAAGGCTACAGGCGCCAAAGATGAAGCCGGACGCCAGAAGGCAGTTGCGGAACTGGAAGACTACCGTATGAAGCAGGCGATGTTCTTTAACAGCGCGAATCCGCAATACTTCCAGACGGCTGCTATTGCAGACGGCCTGAAAATGCACATCGATCACCTGCTGAGCGCCTTCGATAGCTATGTCAGCAAGGATTTTAAGAACACCTATGCGTTCGAGCGTACAGCTTATGCCCATATGTTTGCTACTGCAAGTGAATTGACCGGAGGCATCGTGGCGCAATTCCCGGATAAATTCCACGGTAAAGCTCCCATGTCTCCAGTAACCACAATCGGGATGAAAACCGGAAGCACCACGTTAACCATTAATGGAAAAACCGCCAAAATGGATGTAGCCCCATTCGTAAAAAGGGGCAGCGTAGTAATCCCGCTTCGTTATCTCGGAGAAGCTGTCGGAGTCAAAGTCATCTGGGATAACGCCAAACAGACGGTTTGGGTCAAGGATGGCGAGAACACCGCCGTATTCTCGGTCGGTAAATCGTATATGGAGCTTAATGGACAACACAAAGAGATCGGCGTTCCGGTCTTCCTGCACGGCGGCCGGGTGCAAGTTCCACTGCGCTTCATTGCCGAACTGCTCAGCTGGAATGTGAATTGGAACAGTGCGAACGGAGCCATTACGCTGACCAAAGCCATGATGATGGAAATGGAACATTCCCATTAATCAATATAGTAGGCCAAATATTATACTCAAGCCACAACACCCTGTTGCCTTTAAAGGCTGCAGGGTGTTGTTCTGTGTCCATTCCCGTGCTTCCTTTAGACCGGCCTCTTAGCCCAGCTGGAACGAAGCCACTCCGCCGATTGTTCCATGTAGCCCAACTGGTCCACTGCATCAAAATGCTCAATAGCCAGCGTATCATCGTAACCGCCTGCCTTCAGCCGGGTCAGAATCGCTTCAATCGGGATGAAGCCGGACCCGGCGGGCGATGGGAACAGCCGGGCTCCACTCATGGCCAGCTTCGGCATGCCCCCATTCTGTTCATCCAGTGAGCGGTCTTTGCAGTGGACATGGACGATTCTGCGCTTAAGCTTCTCATAGGCCTCCAGTTCATCCTCGCCACGGTAAATGAAATTCCCTGTATCAAAAGTGATGTGCAGCTTGGGCACCTGCTCCAGGAACCAGAGCAGTTCATCCGAGCCGGAGAACGGCGCGCGAATGTCATCGAAGTCCTCCATCGTCACAAGAATGCGCTTACGTCCGGCATAATCGCAAATAATGTTCAAGGTCCCGGCCATCTTCTGCAGCGCCGTATTGCGCTCCTCGGCACTTGCTGTTTCATCCACGAATCCGGGGATAATGAGCACTTTCCCCGCTCCCAAATATTCCGCCGTATCGATAAATTCAAACCCTGGCTTGGTATTGGGGTCATTTCCAAAATCAAAAAAGCCATACATCGACGCGACCGAAATACCCGCTTTTTCCAGCCGCTTCTTCATGACCTCCTTGCCGCAGCCTAAGGCCTCTTCAAGATCCAGCTCTACCGCACTGATGCCAAACTCATGTACTCTATTCAGTACTTCCTCCAATGTCAGCCCGGTTTGCTCGCTTGCCCTCACAATATGATTGTAAAACACAGATAGGTGCACAAGAAATCTCCTTTCATGTCATTCGGCTAGAAGCTGGCACTATTATATCACTTTAAATCACCCTAAATCACATGGGCCGAGGAACAGGGTAAAGCGGTTCGCGCCCACCCAAAATATTGAATAATGATTTAAATTATGTTAATATGCGAACACAAGTTCCTATTCAATAGCTCAACCAGAGGGGAAATTCACTATGGAAAACAAAGATGATGCAGAAATGATCACAGACCGCCAGATCCTGGAATTAATGCAGGCTGTCAGGCAAAAGGACCCGGAAGCGATGCTGCAGCTTATTCAGCTCTATAAAGAAGATATAGTAAACATAAGCAAATTCATTCACATGCCCAAAGAAGATGCTGTTTCTGAAATCATCCTTGAATTTCTGGAGTTTATCCAACGGAGCGATTGATTCTGATATAATGTATTTTATTTCCTATACTAATTGGCGGCAACTTCAAAGATAAAGCCTCCGTTCTGCAAGGCATTCAAGATTATTATTCGTTATATGAGAAGGGGCATTTTGAAGAAGATTTCCAACCCGATCAGGGAATTATGGATCTGCTTCATTTATTGAAGGGACAAGGTGTGAAGCTTGCTGTAATCACGGGGAAAAGCAGACGCGCGTTTGAGATATCAACCGGAGCTTTGAACATGACGGACTTTTTTGATATCACGATTACAGGGGATGACGTGGATAGACCCAAGCCAGACCCCGAAGGTATACATAAAGCTTTGAACATACTGGGCCTTGATCCGGCAGATGCTGTATTCGTAGGTGACAGCAATGCAGACATCCTCGCAGGCAAGGCTGCCGGACTGCGCACTTACGGTGTCCGCTGGTTATCCACTTTCCAGAGCCTGGTCTACGATGTTTCGCCGGATGGTATTTTCAGCAATGTGGACGAATTCCGTGAACTTCTTGCTAAAGAGATCCGCTTTCAAGATAATTAAGGGTTGGAAAATGCACAAAAGCGGCCAGCGAATGTTATCGCTGAAGCCGCTTTTGTCTTTTTATACCTTTTTCACAAACTCCGATTTTAATTTCATGGCACCGAACCCGTCAATTTTGCAGTCAATATCATGATCTCCGTCAATCAGACGAATATTTTTTACTTTTGTGCCTATTTTCACGACCAAAGACGTCCCTTTAACTTTCAGGTCTTTAATCACTGTTATCGTGTCGCCATCGTTCAGGACATTTCCATTGGAGTCTTTAACAATCTTTTGATCCTCGCTGTCCCCGGTCTCTGCTTCCAGACTCCATTCATGGGCACATTCCGGGCATACGAGCAAGCTGCCATCCTCGTAAGTGTATTCCGAATTACATTTTGGACATTTTGGTAAATACGACATAGTATTGTTGTTCCCCATTTGCTGTTTTTCTATATAGTCCCATATTCCTTCCCTATTGGCAATCCTTAAAGAAACCACTCCTGAGCGGAGTGGTTTCTTTAGATACCGGATGACTGGACAGATCCTTGGCACAGGTCCTTATGAGGTACGCTTTAACGCACGTTTTCTTCTTATCACATGAATTCTCTTTTTTCTGGCCAAACGTTGCCTTCTCATTGCCAATTTGCGTGCTTTTCTCTTCTTTGCACGATGTCCCTTAATCAGCCTTACCCGTTTGAGAGAGCGGAATTTGAGACGGATCAATCTTTTTCTTCTCAGTCTTAATTTTAACCGCAACACTCTGCGGCGTTTCAGTCTGTGCCGCTTTACGGGAGGCTTCGCCGGAGCCGGTGGGGCCACCACAGGGACTATGGGTGGCGGTGGTGGCGGTGGCGGCGGTGGCGGTGGCGGCGGAAGCAGTATTTGTGCAGGCTGATGCACCTCTTCCACATGCTGTACCTCTTCTACATGATGGATTTCTTCTACATGATGGATTTCCTGAACGGGTGGCTCAGGGGCGATGTAGACCGGCTCCGGTTCATAAACTGGCTTTGGTGTGAATTCTTTAGACCATGGAGTCATGGAAAGGAACCTATTGTACACCGGTGATGCGGGAGACTCCGGCTCCCACCATTTGGTGTCTCCGGCGAAATGCACAATTTTATTATCTAAATCCAGTTCATCATGGGCGAACGTATTAAACCGCAGATCCATTTGCAAAAAGTTGGAGCTGTACACGGCATTCAGAACATCCTGGTCAGGCATGGTCATCGTTGGATAATAGCGCAAGAAATGAAGCATTTCTCCATACCAGTTCGGATGCTTGCGGATATTATCCAGTTGGAACAGAATGACTCCGGAGTTGAAATATACCTCCGCATTTAATCCAAGTGAAATAAAGTACTCCAGCATATTTTGGCCCTGATCCAGTACTGCGCCCAAATAGCGGTGTCCCAGATCGACACTCCACAATTCGTTAATATCCATATTGACCAAAATGTCGCAGTCCAGATAAATAACCCTGTCAACCTGAAGAATTAGCGGTAACAACAAACGGTACATACTGGCTATCGTCCAATAGTCAATTTTTTGTACACCGGACGCAACCTCTTTCAAGTCCTCAGGAACAGTAACATGATAAAAATAAATGTTGTGATAGAATGTTTCCACCAGCTGGGTAAGCTTCCACTTGTTTTCTTCGCTTAAGGTATCATCGTGCACAATGTGCACATTGATCGGTTGCTGGGTATTGGAAAAGATTGATGCAAGTACAACACCAGCATGTTCGGTATAGCTCCCATCTTTGTCATTGATCGTCAAAACCAGCTCAATCATTCTCAAGGATCACCTGCCCTTAAAAGTATACTTCTGCACATTTGTCTGATGCATTAGACTACTTTAAGTGTATGTTTATCCCTGTGTCTGGATTGGACTATTCCCCAGTACGTATCTAATTTATTTTGAATCGTCGTTTTGCGGGTCAGAATGGAGTCTTGTGACCGTTGAACGATCACCCAGAATATGACGCGCCGGCTGCTCCTGAATTTCCTGTTCGGTCAGATGAACATGTGATCCAAACACACTTCCCGCCGCATGGACATGGGACAACCGCACCTCATCCGTCAAAATACTATTGGTCAGAATGCAATCTTCGACGACACAATTCGGCCCAATATACACATGGGGTCCAATCACACTGTTCATTACGAGGGCGGTTGGATCAACAATGACGGGAGGAATCCACTGAACCTTACTGTCCGGATCAGAGCGGACTGAAAAGTTCTTTGAATCATGATCCATCTTGTAGCGATTCGCCTCAAGCCAGCGTTCATGGGTACCGATATCAAAAAATGGTGCTTCCGTCACACTGTACGCCACATGTCCGCCTTGTGAGATGATCATTTGAATGGCATCGGTCAACTCATACTCTCCGCGGGGAGAAGGTGTAAGTCTCTCAATGACCGGCCAGATTGCCGCAGTTAAGGCATAGACGCCGACAATAGCCAAGTTGGATTTCGGAGATTTCGGCTTCTCCTCCAGACTGACAATTTGCTGATCCTCAATCACGGCTACCCCAAATTGACTGGGGTCCTCGACCCGCTGAAGCAATATCGAAGCCTCAGAATGATCCGCGTCCAGTAAGCGGATCAAGGGCTCTATATCCCCCTCATATAAATTATCGCCAAGCATCAATACAAAAGGAGAATCCGCCATAAAAGACTTTGCACTTTTGACCGCATCCGCCAGACCCTTAGCTTCATCTTGCAGCAGAAAGGTTAAAGAGGCGTTCCACCGCTCCCCATCCCCGATCGTTTCCCGGATCTCCCCTTGTGTAGCGTTCACTACGATTCCAATATCGGTAATACCGGCCGCAACAAGCTTCTTAATGATGGAGACAAGAATATACTCCCCGTTAACAGGCAACAAGCATTTGGGTTTGGTATAAGTCGAAGGCCGAAGTCTCGTTCCCTTGCCGGCGCATAAGATTAATCCTTTCATAACCATCCTCCTCACTCTTAAAATCTGCAATCTTTGAAACCCGGTGAAATGGAGTCTCTTTATATTTTATGCACAAGCTGTGAAGGGGCTTGGGTATATAATAAGCAGCAATAACCTATTAATCTATCATCTGGCTTGACTGCACGAAATGGCCTTTTTTGTAGAACAGTATCCTTCATCTAACCGTAGGTTTGCTCGTAATAGCACTTTGTTTAGCGAATAGACACCTCCTTTGTCACCCTTGCAGGGAGTCGCTTAAAGACAACGAATTGGTTATAGCAAACACCCCGAAGCGGAGGAATCGAAATGGAAATGTTAAAAACAAAGGAAGCCGCAGAACTGCTGTCCGTTAGCCAGACGACAATCAAACGTTGGGCCGCCATGTTCCCTAATTTCTTTCCAAAGGACCGATTTGGGCACTACATCTTCACCGGGCAGGAAATCGGCCTGCTAAAATCTATTAAAGAGCGAATCGAGCATGGGGAGACCTTGGATAGTATTGATCTGGGGGGTAACAAACAACCTGCGCCGGCAGAGCCGCTGCAAGATATGCGCCCCCTGCACACACCGGATAAGCCTATGGAAGAGCTGTTATCCCGCATCGTTCATATTGAACACTCCCTTGACCAGAAAGCCGACGAAGTGGTCTCGGTTCAACTGCTCCGGCAGCGTGAAGAACTTGAGGACCTGCGCCAGATGATCCAGCAATTGGCTGTATCCATAGAAACGATCCAGAAACCAAACAGCAAGGCATCGTCCTCTGAAGAAATGCGTCCTATTGCCACCGCCAAGCTTCAGGCTCCACCCAGAAAGCGCGGCCTTTTGCGCACTTTATTCTCACTGTAAGGGTAAGGTACATGCAGCCTGAGTCCTGATGAATACAGCACTCGGGCTGCTGCTATATAAGTTGAACTTTAGACTTACCGAGCCGGCATAGAACGCAACTGCGGTGAATGTTTGGACTTCCGGCCGCTGTTGTCTACAGATTTCTTGATTTATACCGCTATTTGCGATTGAAATCCGTAGACTGCTTATGCTTTCGAAGCGAGCTTTCCTACGGAAAGCTTTCAGGCGGTCGCTATCGCTCCTACAGTTCCAAACTTCCCCTCCGCTGCTTCTGCCTCTAGGTAGTTCTTTTGTTCAACTGATATTAAATCGTTACCCGTAAAATTTGGGCAACGCAAAAAACCGTCCCCAGAGGGACGGAGTTAGCTATATTAAGAATGATGTCTTGATTTCAACTCTTTTCACGGCAAACCCGCAAGCCTGTATAGCTGCTGCCGCAGCTTCATGGCTTAGGGTTGGTCTTTGTTCGCAAGCTGCTCCTGGGCAAGACGGACCATTTCCCGGACCATCGCGCCGCCGATTTTTCCGCCAATATGCCCGGCTGATTCCGTAGTCAGACCGCCATTATTACCTGGCTGCAGAGGGATACCCAGCTCCTTGGCCACTTCGTATTTTACGTCGTCCGGGTGGTTGGGATCAACGGCATAACCTTCGTTCTTCATCACATCTGCTTTGAACGTCTGCATCCCCTGTGCAGCCCCGGGCACGGCATATCTTCTATTTCTTCTGGCCATCCTCATGCACTCCCTTGATGTCTTTCCCCTAACATTCCCTGAAGGCTTGAGAGTTATCCCTGTTCATCCTCAACATCCAATGAAAAGACTTCCTTGAAGCCCCTTTTGCCCTCAGAAGTAATCTTTATGGCTCGTGTGTTAGGCAGACGCTGCACATTAATATTGCTGCACGAAGTCCTATTTCTTCATCATGGGCATTGGGAGATTGTATTGTACTAGGGGTTGGACTGGAGGGGAAAGCACTTGAAAATGTAGAGCGGCTTCCTGAGTGTGTAATTAATGCGCAGACATTCCATAAAAAAGAAGACAGACTGCTAAGGGTATCCTTCGCAGTCTGTCTTTCTACCCTATTCCCTACGCTCACGGCTGCATCCCATCTTCGATCCGCTTCATGAAATCTTCAACGGCGCTGTAACCGAGCTGCTTCAGGTACCAATTGTTGGCGGCTGCCTCGATCAGACCGGCGACATCACGACCCGGCTGAAGCTGGACCTCGATATGCGGAATTTGGACACCAAGATATTCGGTGAACTGAGGAACCAGCTCCAGCTCATTATTCAGAGAATTCTCCCGCCATGGGGACAGCTCAATGTCGAGCACGATTCGCGTCTCGTCCTGAAAAGCCCTGCGCCCGTATTGGCGTACGACATTAATCAGCCCGATACTCCGCAGCGCCAGGAACTCGCGTGTTGTCTCATTATGCGTCCCGAGCAGCGTAGCCGGCCCCAGCTTCTTAAGCACCACTATATCGTCCGCCACGAACCGGTGGCCTCTTCTAATAAGCGTGTGTGCGGTTTCGCTTTTGCCGATCCCGGACTTGCCCCTGAGCAGAATGCCTATGCCCGAAACGTTGACGCATACGCCATGGATCGACAGCTCGGGCGCCAGTGTCTTCACCAGATAGCTGTCAAGCTTGGCTATGAACTCGGTTGTCGTCTCTGCTGTCCGCAGCAGGGGAATGCCCTCCTGGTCGCAGAACAGGGTCAGATAAGGGATTTCCTGCTGGCCTGTCGTCACAATGAAACACGGCGGATGATATTTGACGATATTCCCGATATGCAGCCTGCGTTCTTCTACGCTTAGCGTCAATAAATAATTAATTTCCTTGCGCCCGAGCACTTGCACCCGCTCCATGGGAAAGAAATCAAAATACCCCACAAACTCAAGCCCCGGTCTATGCGTCCGCGGACGGGTAATTAAACGGTCCATACGGCTGGAACCCGCAAGCACCTCCAAATGTAACTTTTCCGTAAGGCTTTGAACGGTGATCGACTTCATATTGTTCTCCTCCTGCGGCTAGGGCGTATCTGGATACGCCTACTATTCAATAGTGCGGTTTCGGATATATTCAACAGCCGAATGGTACTTTCCTGTATTAATCCCCTTAATATCTTGTAATCTTTCCATGCTGATTATATATTAAAATCAATATATAAGACTCTAGACCCACATAGATTCAAATTACTAATAATAGCAAGAGGGTGCACCTATTGGCTTTGGAGTCGTGGATTGATTTGATACTTTGCTTCATTTTATTTCTTTTGTTCGTATACATATTTGCTTCGGTCACAATTACAAATCTGCATAAAGTATATTTGGCATTTCATTTTTCCATGATGATATGGCCTTACTGCCAGTTTGCCATCAGATCCGCCCAGGACCCCATTTACCAATTGTTTTATGTGAAGCTTGCCTTTGTGGATGCTTCTCTGCTGACTGCCGGCTGGATCTTCTTCACCATTCTTCTCTCGGGCCAATCGCAATTTCTCAAGCGGAAAATATTAATGCTCCTGTTCATCCCGGCAATTATCTCATCGCTCGGTGTGGTTCTGAATCCCAATGGCTGGTTTGTTCTCCCGGTAAACGGCGGATATGTCGAAAGAATCTATGGTCCTATTTTTTGGATCAATATTTCGATTCTCGTTATCCATGCCATCGTATCCTTATATATCATTTATGTAGCCCTGGTCTCCGATCAGGCGCCCCGGATTAAAAACCAGGTCATGTACATGCTGAAAGGGATACTGGCAGTGACCGTATTTCTTATACTCGATATCTTCCTGAATGTTGTACTAGATGATTATTTGCCCGTCATCCCGGGGTTCACCTCTTTGGGTATTGTGATCTCAGCTATTTTCTTTGTGATTACAATCCATCAGGATAAAGTGTTTGATATTGTGACCATCGCCCACCAGGATATTATAGATACGTTGGAGTATGGGATTCTAGTGCTTGATGATCATGAAAAGGTGGTGAAAATCAATCAGGCTCTGCAACCCCTCCTGCTAATGGAAGCCGGTGACCTGTTCGACATGTCCGGCATCTTGCCCGGCAGCACCGTAGAGAACGCAAACTTCCTGCTTCGTTACCGGGAATGTCCCGATGAGGTAGCTGAGATTGAGCTCTGGCAGCCTGACGTCCAGCTATACATCCACATTCATGCCGCGCCCATTATGGTTAATGCTGTCAGGGTGGGGCGGATCATCACGTTCCAGGATATGAGCGAACTTCGCCGTCTCATTGAGGAGACTAATCATCAGAACAGCATTCTGCAGGAAAGAAACGAATCTTTAATCAAGATCCAGGAGGAGTTGTTTCAGACCAACCGCAAGCTTACGAAGATGGCGATCACCGACAGCATGACAGGATGCTATAATCGTCACTATTTGACCCAACAGCTGGAGAGTGAAGTGACCAAGAACCGGGAATATCGAACCCCTTCGACCCTTATCCTGATAGATATTGATTTCTTTAAAGCGGTCAATGATCGTTACGGTCATTTGGCCGGAGATGCAGTGATTTGCGGTACGGTAGAGATCCTGCAGCAAACGCTTCGGCAAGATGACATCTTAGCCCGTTATGGCGGAGAGGAATTCATTATTTATTTACCGGATACGGACGAGTCAAAGGCACTGCTCCTGGCCGAACAGCTCAAAGCGAACATAGAATTCAATAAGATCAGTATCGAAAATGTGGACCAGCCTGTGTCGGTCACCATTAGTATGGGTCTTCTAAGTATCAGTGATTTCACGGCCCGGCAGCCAAGGGACGCGGCTGCCTACTTAAGTGATTTGTTCAAATCGGTGGACGAAGCCTTATACGAAGCTAAAGATCAAGGCCGTAACCGGATTGTTTCCATTCGAGGATAAGGACTTATATCCGGGATAGAGCCTTTATCCTACTGTATACAAAAAGTTGAACCGTACGAAACGGTTCAACTCAAGGATAGTTTATGGGGTCGTTTGCGGTTCTTTTTCACTAAGACCAAGTGTCTGCGTTAGGGAAGCCAGAATCTCCTGGAGCAATTCCGGGTTGTCCTCCAGTGAAATGCCGTAAGATGGAATCATTTCTTTTATTTTCGTCTCCCATTGCTTGATATGCTGCGGGAAGCATTTCTCCAGTACTTCCAGCATCACGTGAACGGCAGTAGAAGCACCTGGAGAAGCGCCCAGCAGCGCAGCTACCGACCCGTCGGCGGCACTCACTACTTCGGTACCAAATTGGAGCGTTCCTTTACCACCCTCCGTATCTTTGATCACCTGCACACGTTGGCCTGCTGCCACCATACTCCAGTCTGCACTTTTGGCATTAGGAATAAACTCGCGTATTTCATCCATGCGTTGTTCATTCGATAACATTAGCTGCTGGATCAGATATTTGGTCAAGGACATTTCTTTTACGCCTGCCGCCAGCATGGTGAGGAGATTATTCGGTTTTACGGAACCGATCAAATCCAAATTCGAACCCGTCTTCAGGAACTTTGGCGAGAAGCCGGCAAACGGTCCGAACAGCAGTGCTTTTTTGTTGCCGATATAACGGGTATCCAGATGCGGGACAGACATTGGCGGAGCCCCAAGCTTGGCTTTACCGTATACTTTTGCATGGTGCTGTGCGACCACTTCCGGATTGTGGCAGACCATAAATAAACCGCTTACCGGAAATCCGCCAATATGTTTGGACTCTGGAATGCCGGTTTTTTGCAGTAAGGATAAGCTGCCGCCTCCAGCCCCGATAAAGACGAATTTGGCGGTATGGTACTCAATTTTACCGTTATCCAGATTATGCACTTTAACCTTCCACATGCCGTCGCTGGTCCGTTTAATATCCTTGATCCCATGCTTATAGTTGATTTCAACGTTTTGGCTTTTTAGATGATCAAACAATAGGCGCGTCAAAGCGCCAAAGTTGACATCTGTTCCCGAGTCGATCTTGGTTGCAGCTACCGGTTCATCCGATGTACGGCCTTCCATCATCAGCGGAATCCATTCCTTCAGCTTCGCAGGGTCATCGGAATACTCCATCCCTTGAAACAGAGGATTTTTTGATAGCGCTTTAAATCGCCTGTTCAAATAAGAGACATCCTTTTCCCCTTGCACCCAACTCATGTGCGGAAGCGGCATAATGAAGTCCTGCGGATGACGAATCAAGTTGCGTTCCACCAGATAAGACCAGAACTGTCTGGAAAGCTGGAACTGTTCATTGATTTTTACAGCTTTGCTGATATCTATGGATCCGTCGTACTTCTCGGAAGTATAGTTGAGCTCACACAGCGCCGCATGGCCCGTACCTGCATTGTTCCATTCGTTAGAGCTTTCTTCTCCCGCGCCTGTAAGCTTCTCAAACACTTTAATTTCCCATTCCGGTGCTAACTCTTTCAGCAAAGCTCCCAAAGTCGCGCTCATGACTCCGGCACCAATTAAGATAATGTCTGTTTTTTTCTGTTCGCTGCTCATAAAAAACCTTCCTTATCTCTTTTATATTTGCAAAAAAGAGCCAGACCGACTGCTTAGGGGCTGTAAGAGGCAAGGCTCCACTCAGGAATACTATTAAAAACGTTATCGGCTGTTATCAGATAATTATATACAATTTGAAGCAAATAAAAAATCAAAAGTTTACACAAACCGTATGACATTTATATGCAGTTGTTTGATATGGGAATACCGGATTATTCGCTTTCGGCTTGACTCGTTACGTTTACACTTGTAAACTATAACTATCGTTTACAGACGTAAACAAAAATCATTGAAAAAAGGTGAAGACAATGCAGGAGTCCCCACGCATTACCGAGGCCGAAAGCGAAGTGATGAAGCTCCTCTGGCAGAAGGAGCCTTTGTCCGCTAACGAGATTATTTCCAAGCTGACGCAGCAGATGCAGTGGTCGGATCAGACGATTAAAACCTTTCTGAACCGGCTGCATAAGAAAAAGGCGATTGCATTCGAGAAGTCCGGCCGGAACTATCTCTACTACCCGCTGGTTTCACACGATGAATACTTAAAAACTGAAAATCGTTCTTTCCTGGACAGGGTTTATAAAGGGGCCGTCGGTATGTTATGCGCGAAATTCCTCGAAGAAGAGAACCTCTCGGAGAAAGAAATTGAGGAGCTTCAACAACTTTTGGAGAAAAAGAAGAACTCATGAAAGCTATCGACGCCCTTTTCCTCCTCTTCCTGGCCGCGTCCCTGGCTTCAACAGTCATCCTGCTATTGTTGCTCTTGGCCCGGAAGCTGTTCCTCAAACGCCTTAGCCCTAGAATCCTGCATGCATTGTGGTTTATCGTTTTGATTAAGCTGCTGGTTCCCTTCGCTCCGCAAAGCCCTGTCAGCCTATTCAATCTAATACCGCAAGCGTTGCCTGTGGAATGGAGTCTGGATCAACAGAATACCCTACCGATGCTTTCCTCCGAATCCGACTCCAGTACGAAGGTGACAGTAACGGATAGTGGAGAAAAAACCTTGCGTCCAGACACTGTCCCGATCCGTTCGGGAGAACAAGGTTCGTCTATTACACAGCCGCCCCCTCAAGAGAACATCTCTGAGAAAGTTCGCGATGGGCTGAGCGGGTTAGCAGTAAGCACGCTTGTTTGGCTTGGAGGACTTCTTTTTTTCGGTTCATACTCTCTGTTCTTCACGCTCAAATTCAGAAGCAGGGCCGGAACCTCCCGCAAGTCAGACAACCCGGAGGTGCTCTCCGTTCTCGCGGCGTGCCTAGACAAATTAGGCATTCGCCAAACCATTCCCGTCTATGAAACGAGCAGTCTTCGCAGCCCGTGTCTTTATGGCCTAATGAAGCCGAGAATTTATTTGCCCGAAGATATCGTCGCAATTGCCGATACAAGGCAGCTCACACATATTCTGCTGCATGAGCTGACCCACTATCAACGAAAAGACTTATGGTTCAACTCCCTGTGGACGTTAGCGGTCTGGCTCCATTGGTACAATCCGCTGGTTTGGCTGGCCATGAAAAAAATGAATGCCGATCGGGAGGTCGCCTGCGACGCAGGCGTGCTCGAGGTGCTGGGTGAAAAGGAAGCTGCGTCGTACGGTATGACACTTCTTATGCTGTCGCGCTTATTTTCCAGAGCCTCTGCCCCGCGGGTCAATCTTTCGCATTTCTTTGAGCACCAGAATGAAACGAAACGGAGAGTGACGATGATCGCCAAGTTCAAAAAAGGTTCGTACAAGCTATCCGCCGCCGCTATTCTCTTGGTTCTTGCCTTGAGCATCGTCTTGCTCACCAATGGAGCACAAGATGCAAATGGCACCCAGCCGGATGTGAATACCCATGCAACAGACTCCCAGAAGCAAACTGTTTCTTCATTCAGGATCGTCAGACCGATTAACTCGTTCAAATGGTTTAACCGTCTAGACCGGGCGATCGTTTTTTCCAAATTCGACTTTAAAGTACCTGACTATCTGCCCGAAGGTTACCAGCTTGAGAATGTGACATTGAGTGAGCAATTCTCCAAAGCGAACCAAGTTGACCTCATTGATACAGTAACCATTACTTATGTATCCCATTTCGGACAAGAAGACGAGAAGCAGTTCGAGATGCTCGCCTCCAAAGGCAAGGGTAATATGCTGGAACACAATTTATTGTGGGGTGCCCCATATTCCCAAGAGGCTACAACCTCTCCTTATTACCGGCGGGACATGGTTGCGATGGGCAATATCCAAGGCACTCTATTCACGGCAACACAAGTCAACGGGCGTAAGCCGGGGAAGGGCATAAGCTTCATCTGGCAAGACAAGGATATAACATATGCGGTCAATTCCTACAGCCAGTTCACACAAGAGGAGCTATCGAAAGTCGTGCAATCCTTTGTTTCCCCGCAGCAGGTTAAGCATGTCAGCTACGATGGGGAGGGAAATTCTTTTCCTCTATACGACGAAAAAGATTTGCTCGAAGCGAAGAATATTCTCGGCTTTCACGTGAAGTTCCCGTTCGGTTTGCCCGACACCCAGCTTACGCTGGCCAACTCGGTATTGCTGAAAGCCGGAGACCAGAACACCGGGTTCTCGTTCAGCCAGACCTCGGATGCCTTGTGGAATGACTATCGGGCACCTTACGATTCCAAAATCTATGATATGAATGATGTACTTTCGCTTTATCAGAGCAAAGCTCCACTGTTCAATACGTCCAAGCTCTCGTTTATTCGGAAGCTGGAGATTAACGGCATCGAAATTTCAGCTTATGCCGATAACGCTCATGTATACTCTGGCCCTTTCTATGCTGGCAGCGGCTCAGACAAAACAAAGATAAAAACTCAAACTTATTACTTCTGGGAGCAGAACGGTCTGTACTATGCTGCCAACTTCCTGGGTATGGATAAAGACCAGGAACTAAACCTGAAGGCTTTAGTTCTCGCTCCTGTTCAATAGGTCTGAGTAGCTTCTCCTTGTTGTTATATCGGATTGGCGGAAAGCAAGAACATCAGAAAAAGACGACATTCATTCGCGGCTTGGCGAATGAATGTCGTCTTTTAGAAGGTACCACTGCTCTGGGGGAGCTTTAGAAGCCCATGAGCTTCAAAAGCCGTTAGCGATATATGATAATAAGTTACTCTATTAATTCAATATGTGATTTCAAGTCTAATTGCAACGAATTTACAGAATACCAATTCCTGAATCCAATTCCAATCGCACTTAAATCGGAAAGCATATTTGTTCTGTAAACTTCTACAATGGATGCATCTTGATCAGCAACAGAAAATACATAATCTCCATTATTCTCAAGTCTCACTTGTAATATCTCAACATTCCGAGCTACATTATAACTAAATATCGGATCAATAGATTTGGATAAAACAACTTTTTCATTGTTAAAAATACCCCAAATATATGTCTCACCAAGTTTTGTTCTAAAGATAATACCCGCTTGATACGCAGACACTTTAGGTTCTTGTGCAATAGAAATCTGTACATTATATATAAAATTTTGATTTGGCTTTATATGATACATAAATTTAGGAGAATTATTGTAATCATATTCTTTATCAGTTTGAATACAAAACTTAATAATATCTTCGTCAGACTGTATAATACCTTCTTCATTATTTTCTGCGTTCCATTTCATTTCAGGCATTTCTTTCTGTTGTATTCCCCGTAATGAATAAAGCATAATTAAAACTTCTTTTAAATAAGTTTTTAAGGAATTCTCGAGTATTATTGCTTTTTCTGAGTTCACTTGTACACTAAATGATCGGTTTTCTGTAATTAAGCTTTTTAAATAAACCGAAATAACTGTTTTCCATTCTTTAATAAGTTGCGCGGATGTCTCCTCTATTTTTTCTATTAAGGTACTATTTACTGAAAAACGCTTAAATTGTATCACTAATTCTGCGTTAAGGACTTCCTTTGATTTAACCATGCCTAATAACTGGGTGCCAATGTATTCAGTAGTTATTCCGCTGTTGTTCTCTTGGTGCTGTTCCATTGCTATAATCTCATTATTTATCGGCGCATTTAGGATCTCGTTTATACAGGTAATAAGTAATTCTGACTCTAGTGGTTCTATATGTAAGCTTTCAATTGAAAAAAAGTATTCTGTATTATAAGTTTCATGAGAGGATGTCGCCAAACTATCTAACATTTCCGTAGTGATAACAAATTCATCATACTTATAACCTTCATTTTTCTTTTGTGCACTGTCCATAATATAATAAACCCCTGTTGCGGCATTGTACCCTTTAATTAAAAATAAATGCATCCAATCAGATACATTATAATGATGACTGTAATAGAGCGTTTTCAAGTTGCCGAAGACTAGAACTGGTCTTTGGAGATTTATTTGTTCCCTAATAATCGTATGTATATCTTTGCACAGGGGGAAATAATGTACCTTTAGACCTAAAAGACTCATAACTTCTTCAGTGTTCTTACAAAACTGGTTAAAATCAATTTTTAAATTCGAACGATGATATAACTCAAAACACTTCTGAAGAATTAGATAATAGTTTGAAAAGTAACTCCTTTTCCCCTCTGCAACAATTAATAACGTTTTTTCTAGACAATTCACCTGATCAAGTAAATAATTATCTTTGTTTGGATGAATAAAAGGTAAAATTAAAGTCATACTCATAATCTCCAATCTGATTAGAATAATGAGCCACTTCTGTTAATTAAAAACACAGTTACACAGATCTTCAACGGTTTCAAAGATTATAATATCTAACCATTCAGTTCCTCCTACTCCATTTAGGAAATCGTTTGCACAACTTTACAATAGCATACCATTTATATGACCTTATGGGAATATAATACTAGTAAAAAGCTGCTGCGAATGAAGGGATTAAGTGAACGCGCTATTTTAATGATCAGGCTGCTTAGAGAGCACGGAGACCACCAGCCTTTGGTTTGATACTTTAATTCTACCGAAAAAAAAAGACATTCTTCTCAGAAAAATGAGGAGAATGTCTTTTTGAGATCTTAATGGACTTTTTCAGCTGCCTCCCTTTTGGGCGGAGGTTTTGCTCATTAGAGCAGTTTACTTGTTTGCCAAGAAAGCATCAATTTGAGCTTGCAGTTCAGCTTGGATTTTATCAATGCCAGCCGATTTCAGTTGCTTGTTCAGCTCTGCAAGGCCTTTGTCGATATCATCAATTACGCCGTACTCAAGCGGAACCGCATAGCGGAGCATCACATTGCCTATGTTGGCGATTTGCGTTTTCACTTTGCTGTTGTCGAATACAAACGTCTCAAGCGGATAATGGTAGACTTCTTTTGCTTCCCAGCCATTCACCAGATCGGAAATTTCTTGCGGGAAAGCTTCATTGTCACGGTTGAGCGGCGAGTTGAAGCTCCAGTTCGAGAAGCCGGTAAAGTTCGCATTTTTAGCGGTTGCTTTATATTTGTCGTCACCCACCGCTTCATAGTGTACACCGCTTACGCCGTACATCATCAGATCATGCAGTTCTTTATCATTTTGCATCAGATCGATTAACATCAGGGAACGTTCCGGATTCTCGGAAGTTGCATGGACCGACGTACCGTTTTGTGTAGAAATAGCTACCGATTTTTTCTTGCCTTGGTTGATGTCGGCCAGTGCTACTTCATAAGGAGAATTTTCCTGGCGCATTAAAGCCATGAGGGCTCCAAGCGTTCCGTTGTTGTGCGTAATCGATGCCGTTTTGCCTGCTTTAAAATCTGCCTGATGATCGTTTTTGCTGTTCAGAACGTTCTTCGACCATGCATTATTATCGGCAAGATCCTTATAATACACGAGCAGATCTTTGAACTCTTGCGTTTCATATACGTTAAAGATTTGCCCTTTTTCATCCGTCAATTTAAAGGCAAACGGAAGGTCGAGATCAAACATATTCCATTCATTTTGCTGCTTCAGCAAGACGCGGTCCAAATTATGAAATTTCCAGTCCCCTGTTTCCGGAGTGAAAGGCGATACGCCCTTCTCGTTTTGTGCTATTGCTTTCAAATAAGTAGCATAGGTTTCCGGGCTGTTGATTTCTGGCAGATTGTGTTTCTTACGCAAATCTTCACGATACAAAATCAGCTTTTCAACGGACTCCCCTCTGTTTTGCGGAACCATGTACAGTTTTCCGTTTACTTTCGCCTGATCCCAGCCCACATCAGACATCGCAGCCATCGTTTGCGGCATATATTTGGTAAGCAGCTCATCGGTCAATTCCAGGAAGCCGCCTTTCAGCGCCTGATCATTGTAGCCGGCCCAGTTTGCTGAATAGATGAGGTCAAAATCTTCATCCGCCGCCAGCTTCAGTGGATATTTTTGCGCCCAGTCAGACCAGTCCAGGAATTCGCCTTCGACCGTGGCATTGATTTTTTCTTTCAGCTTTTTATTAATTTCAGCAAACACGATATCATAGTCTACAGGTTTGGGACCCACAAAAATCATTTTCAGCTTTACTTCTTTGGAGGTATCAATGGCGCCTGAGGTGTCTGAGCCGCCTGTCGTATCGCTGCCTGGCTCTGCTGACTCTGATGCATTGTTAGTAGCCTGAGCAGGTGCATTGGTATTGTTCTTTCCGCCGCCGCATGCACTCAAAATCATTACGAAGGTTAAAACGAGCGCCAACATGATCAATCTATTTTTCTTCAGCATTTCAAACCTTCCCCCTTATGTTTAAATATATTGATTAACCGGGTTTCCCCGGGTTCACCCTTTCACAGCGCCAATCGTCAAGCCTTGGACGAAGTACTTCTGTACGAATGGATAAGCTAGCAGAATTGGACCGGTTGCTACAACCGTCATCGCCATCTTCAAGCTTTCGGTCGGAATCGAAGTAGTTACGACGGCTCCCGCACCCATCATAGCTTTTCGCATGCCATCCATATTTCCAAGCATTTTATATAAATAATATTGGAGCGGCATCAGGTTTTCATTGGATATAAATAGCAGCGCGTTGTACCAGTCATTCCAATAGGCAAGTGCAAGGAACAATCCGATTGTAGCAAGCGCAGGTTTAGAGAGCGGCAGGATTAGACGAGCATAGATCTTGAAGTCGCCTGCGCCGTCAATTTTGGCCGATTCTACAATTGCTTCCGGAATGCTGCCCATAAAAGACTTCATGACAATGATATAGAAGACGTTGAGCATCATTGGAATCACTAAGGCCGCCAGAGTATCCTTCATATCCAGGTAGTTGACCATAAGCAGATACCACGGGACCAGCCCGCCACTAAACAAAGTCGTAAAGAAGAAGAAGAAGGAAAACTTGTTGCGCCACTTAAAATCTTTTCTGGACAGCGCGTAAGCGGTCATCGAGGTCAGAAATAAGCCCACCAGCGTGCCAATTATCGTAACAGCTATTGTCACCAAGTAGGCCTGAATCATTTGCTCGGGATACTTAAACAAAATGCTGTAGGCTTCCGTAGAAAATGCAGTCGGTATAAATTGATAGCCTTCCGTTATGATTTTATTTTCTTCCGTAAAGGATGACGATACGACAAGCACAAAAGGAAAAATACATAAAATCGCGAGAAAAATCAGGGATACATAACCAATACCTGAAAATATTTTACGATCGAGCTGCTTCATATCGTTACCTCCATTTTGAAAAACTAAACTCCTAATGCGCTTAGAACAAGGCGCGGTCTTTGTCGTATTTACGGACAGCAAAGTTCACAGTCATGATCGTCACGAATCCAAGAACGGATTGGAAAACGCCAGCCGCAGCCGACATGCCGATGTCATTCGAAGTAATCAGCGATCTGAAAACGAAAGTGTCGATAACATCTGTCGAAGAGAACAACAAACCGTTGTTGCCGATCATGTTATAGAACATCCCGAAGTCACCGCGGAAGATATTCCCGACCGCCAGCAGCACCAGAATAATAATCGTCGGATAAAGATTGGGAATCGTCACTTTCATGATCCGCTGAAAAATATTGGCACCATCAATTTCAGCCGCTTCGTACATCTCGGTATCTATGCCCGTAATCGCGGCCAGGTACATCACCGTTCCGTATCCAAGACCTTTCCAGGCGGAAACAAGAACCAGGATATACGGCCAATAGGAAGGTGTATTGTAAATATCGACAGGCTCCAGTCCTAAGCCTCTAAGCAGAGCATTCACAGTGCCGATATCATAGTTGAGCAGGTTATAGGCAATCGCCCCGACAACGACCCATGAGATAAAGTAAGGAAGAAACAGCGCCGATTGTGTAATTTTCCGGAACCATTTGCCGCCGACCTCAAACAACATGATTGCTGCAAATATTTGCAACGAGTTGTTCACGATAATAAACGCAATGTTGTACAATGCTGTATTTCGTGTGACCCGCCAGGCATCTCCCGATTCAAAGAAAAAGCGGAAGTTGTCGAGTCCGTTCCAGGCACTCCCAAAAATACCTCCGGCGTAATCATAATGCTTGAAGGCAATAATGATGCCTGCCATCGGGATATAGGCAAACAGGAGGAAAAATGCAACCGCTGGTGCCAGCATCAATAAGAGAACCCTATAGTTTTTCAAATCGCTCCAAAATGTATGCCCTTTCATCTTTGCACCCCTCTCTTCTCTATATCTCTGATTATAATAGGGCGGGTGCGGTGACATAATTCAGCGAAACAACTAAACTTAATACTAATTCAACGATTCGACAAAAAATAAGCCCTGTCCCGTCCGGAACAAGAGCCTCACGAATAGATTCAAATTTTGTTTCTCTTCCGGTACTCGCCGGGGGACATGCCCATGTACTGCTTGAACTGCCTATTGAAATAAATAATATTTTTATATCCGGCCTGTTCTGCAATTTCATATATTTTCTTCGTCGGATCTCCGAGCAGCTCGCATACCCGCTTCATTCGCAATTCACCCAGGAAATCGCTGAATAGACTGTTGGTTTCGACTTTAAACAGATGACCCAGATAGTTGGGCGTAAAATCGAAATGAGCGGCAACTTCGTTCAGCGTTACTTTTTGCTCCAATCTTCCTTTCACATATTCCGTAATTTCATCAATTAGCTTCCGCTTTTGTCTTTGCCGCTTCAAATACAGCAGCTCCGACAGTTCAAAGAACCTTCTTCTCAGCCACGAAAGGATATCATGCACCGTTTCGAATTGAAACAGCACAAAAGGATGATGGGAATCCCAATTCAAAATTTCGTACAAATGCTCATTCATTTGCCGCAGATCGGCATGAAGCTTGGAGGTAATCCGAATAATGATGTCGTAAATGTCGTTTTTCTGAGAGATCGGGCTGTCTCCGGCAAACAGCTGCAGCAAGCAATCGTCAATGGTTGTAAGGTCGTAGTCGAGCATAGCCTTAAGCATCCGGTCAACAATAACCTCTACATCCGCAGCGATCTTTTCCTTTGGATGCCACTCGGAGGCGTCTTGGATGAGCCTGTTTTTCCCGACAATCCATTTGATGCTTAAAGCGGCCTGAGCCTGCCGGTAGGACTTATGCAGCTTGTCGAGTTCGGTTGTGTACATCCCCCGGCCGATGGTAATGGAGAAGGAAAATTCCTGATAGAACGCCCGAATCAGCTCTTCCATCAAAGCTGTGAAATGTTGTTCCTGAACTGCAGCCAATATCACAAAGTGATAGTCATAGGTGGTGATAACCATGCCTAAATTTTGATCGTGAGCGAACTTCCGGATGAAATGATTGGCGCTGCTGCTCCATACACTCCGTTTCTCTTCCGTCCATGACTGGATTTTCCATGCCATGTCGTCGATCTCAACGATGGCTACCGCGGACGCATCTTGTAAATAGGGCACAAGAAAACTCTGAATATGTGTCTCGACCTGACCCGGAGTAGCCTCGTTAAACCAGCGCAGCAGCAGCTCCTGATTGACAAGCGTCAGCGTCTCCGACAAGGAGATATGCTGCTTCCGGGCTTTCTCAATTTTGGCGCAGAGTCCGCTCAGCATATCGTTTAGCTCATCGTCATCGACGGGCTTAAGCAAATAACCGGATGCGCTCAATTGAATCGCTTCTTTGGCATAGCTGAAATCCTGATGTCCGCTAATAAAAACAATATGGACCTCGGGGTTGATCTCCTTCGCTTTCCGCGCAAATTCCACTCCTGACATAATAGGCATACGTATATCGGAGAGAATGATGTCAACAGGATACTGCTCCATCACTTTGAGAGCGGCAAACCCGCTCGCGGCCGTTCTAACGTTATGCAAAGGCAAATGCTCACTGCCCGCCACCCGACGTCTGAGCCACTCCAAATCGACCACTTCGTCATCCACCAGCAGAACGTTAATCTCCATCGCCATAACCCCCTACTCCCCCATAACTTCCCGGATTTCTGCATTATCGACCGGTAAAATAATTTGAACTGTCGTTCCCGCCCCAAAATGGCTGCCAATCTGAATGCCGAAATCATTGCCGTATCTCAGTTTGATTCGTTCTTCCACGTTTCTCAGACCATAGCTGTCAGAATGAAGCGGGTTCGACCGCATTGTTCTGAGGGTATCCGGCCGCATACCGATCCCGTTATCAATGACCTTAAGTTCAATCCGGTCGCCAAGCCGCTTTCCGGTAATACGGATCGCAATCGTCTCACCGAACCAGGCGTGCTTGAATATATTCTCGACAAACGGCTGTAAAATCAGCTTAATAATGGGAATCTGTAAAATTTCCGGATCGATATCATAATATACCTTGAAGGCATCCGCATACTTTACTCTCTGGATTTCAAGATAGGTCCTTACCTGCTCCAACTCTTTTTCCAGAGAGATATACACATGCCCTTCGTTTAAGGTGAGCCGATAAAATTTGGAAAGGCCTTGTACCATCCCCGTAACCTTCTCAACTTCCCCCAAATTGGCCAGACTGCCAATCGTCGACAGCGTGTTGTACAAGAAATGCGGACTGATTTGGGCTTGCAGCACATCCAGCTCAGCTTGTTTTTTCTGGATGCCCTGCTCGTAGACGTCGCGGATCAGTTCCTGGATGCTCGTGGCCATTTGATTAAAACTATTGGCAATGTAGACAAATTCATCGTTTCCTGAAAACCCGATTCTTTTGTAAAAATTCCCTTCCTGAAACGACTGGACCAAATATACGATCCGTTTAATTTTTTTGCCGGAGATTCGGGCAACCAGGAAGCCGATAACAGCCATAACCAAAAAGCTGATGGAACAGACGGCGCCTATCACCTTCTGCATTCTGCTCGCGTCTTTGTTTAAATAAGTGTGCGGTACCCTTGCCTCGATGGCATATCCCGGTATCGGAACATCTTCGCTAATAATCAAATAAGAATCTTGCTTCGCATGTTCATCTACAATACCCTGTTCATATATAGTCGATCCTTGCATCCTGTCAATCAAACGAAGGTCAAGCCCCTGTTCAATCGGAAAGGTATCGAAATTGCCAAAAAGCTCGTCAATTCTCGCCGTGACACGAATATAACCGATAATGGCCGGGCCATTTGATGAAACGAGCTTACGGACATACGAAATGTTGCCCAGCTCGCGATCGGTGTCTGCCTGAAGCCACTGGCTGTCTTTGCTATCCGTGACGATCGACTGAAACCACTCCGCATTTTGGATCGTCCGGTAAGGAAGAACATAATAATCGCTTCTACCGATCGGCATCGACATATCGTCACCAGTTATTTCAAGCATCGTCTCATTCACGGTATAGAGCGCAAGTCTCAGCTTGTTCCCGTACAATTGCAGAGGGGCCTTCATATAAGGAACAATGTCGTCTCTCATCTTAAGCATGTTATCCAAAGGCTCCCCCCTAAACTGAAGGGCATTCTGAAAGTTCGAATTGAGAAACAGCGAATTACTCATTCGTTTGATTTCATCCGTCTGGTATTCAATGTTGTTCCTTGTCTGCTTCAAAGCGGTCCTGATATTCGTTTCCGCCATCTCTGTCCTGGATTGAATGAGCATCGTATATGCGATATAGCCAACCAGCACATCTGTCAGCAATACAAGAATGAGATACGGAATCATCATCTTGTAGGTGAACGGAATATACTTTTTCCTGAACCAGAACCTCTCCATGGGCATGCTCCCTTGTAACAGTGTCAATGGTATACCTTTGTTTTTATCCATTCTACAATGAAGTGAAAACGGTTACTAGAGAATGCATTTGGAAATTCGACTTTTAATGACAAAAAGAGCTGCATTTAAGACCCCCCCGAACCATAAAAGCTCGCAGCAGCTGTAATCAGCACCCTCTCCATGGTGTGTGTTTCTACCATGGCCGGAATGATGATAAAACAGGCTGTGCGAGCTTCAACTCCATACCTTTCTACCTATTCAGAAGAGGCAACGTTGGCTTGTTCATTCATGAACATCAACCAAACCTTGTTTTAAGCGGTCCAGCTGCAGAAGATGATGACGGTAATGCATTTCAACTAGCAGAAACCATTCCTCTGCGCACAGTCCACCGAATCGCGGATGGGGCACTGTATTTTGTTTGGACGCTTCCTCAAGGGTAGGTTCAATCTCCTTCATTCTCTGGATGACCGCGTGCAGCCCTTGAATTAGCTGCTCTTTGCTTTCCGGCTGCTGCGGCGTATATTGGGGGGAAGGCGGAACCTGAACACGAATGGGCGGGAAACTTCCTTCAGCGAATATAGCCGCACCTGCTTCGGTTTTTCCTGCTTGAGATACCAGGGAATCTTCGCTTGGCACCAGGCATTGATCTACATTGCGAAGCTGCATATACAGCGCCGAGTTAATGAGATGTTGAACCATCTGTCCAATAGACCAATCGTTGTCGCTTGGCTTTTGCTTCAGCTGCTCCATACTGAATAGATCCAGTTCATGAATATAATGTGCCACAGTTTCCTCAAAACGTTGTAAGACTTCCTTGGTTGTAACCATCATGTATTAGCTCCTTTAATCATCTTTTGTTCTAAGTATACAAAAACGTTACTGACACCCTTATGTCAGTAACGTTTCAACATCTTCTCCAGTTCGTCTCTTACCCGATATCGGAAGGATTCCGGCTCCAGTACAACCACTCCGGCTCCCCAGCCGAGCACGGATTGCAGCAATTCCTCCGCCTGCCTAACACGAAAGGTTACCAGCAAACCTTCCGGTTGATCCTCTATCGTATCTATATAGAAGTTGTTCGACTCCCTTACCTTATCGGCAATGTCAGGCTGGACCCGGATGCGCACACGGATGTTGCGGTCATCTGGAGGCCGGTATGCCTCCAAATTAAAATCTGCTGGAAGCTTGAATCCAGCTTCCAGTTCAATAAGCTCCGTCATCCGGGACAACCGGAAATGACGGATGTCTTGACGCAATTCACACCATGCGATGAGTACCCATGCCCCATGAAGGAGCACAAGCCCATAAGGAGAAACCGTACGAACGCTTTGACGGTTTCCATCAGCTTCGGCAATTTTTTTGGAATAGTGAAAGCTTATTTTCCTTTCCTCCAGGATCGCCTGACGAATCGCTTCCAGGTATGCCTTCTCTTGTATTCGTGATACATCTTCAGCGGACGTACGCAACCGAATGCTCTTACGTATCCGGGCAGCCTCACTGCGGACCGGTTCCGGGAGGATGGCTTCAATCTTTCCTCTGGAAGTACGAGACTTACGGCCATAGTGGACATCAAACCACTGCTCGATAAAATCCGTCCCGATGAGTAACGTCACAGCTTCTTCCACCGTAAAGCTGACTGGCGGCAGGAAATACCCCTCCATTAAGGAGTATCCCTGTCCTGGCGCCCCTATCACAGATACACCAGCTTCACTCAAAGCCTGAATATCCCTATAAATCGTTCTCACGCTTGTTTCAAAGGTAGCGGCCAAATCCTCGGCCCGCAGCACCTTATTACGCTGCAGCTCAAGCACTATAGCTAACAAACGATCCGTTTTGTTCATGCGGCTGCACCCTCCCCTAAGATTTCTCCATTTGGGCGAGGAGTAACTACGGTGAATATTTGGACTTCCGGCCGCTGTTGTCCCCAGATTTCTTGATTTGACCCGCTGTATGCGGTGGAAATCCGGTAACAAAGGCGGACGCTATCGTTCCTACAGTTCCAAAATCCCCCTCCGCTACTTTTGCCCTTTTGTGTAGTTATTAAATTCATTCTATATAGCCTACCCTCCGGGCTTTGATCGCGAACATTTTCATATAACGCTTAATGCAGACATATTGGAATTTCTATACACCCATCATAATAGGGAGATGTGATTGTTCTTCAATATAGGCGATCGCTTTGGTTACCGATGCAATGTAATTCATTCAACCCTCCCGAAAGATACTACAATTGTATATCAGTTCGTCACTAAAGCATATTCACTTTGAATCATGAACTTTATAATCTAAAATTGTTATAACAGTTGAATATGATAATAGGTCTAATGAAAGGGGATTCTGTGGCAGATGTCATTAATAAATACGATCAGATATTACAAGGTCTCAAAGACAGATGATGCCGACGCGTTATTTATCCGTTTAAGAAGTCATAGCCATTATCTTGCAATGATCCAACGCTATAGTCCAGGTGAACACATTGGTGTAAAAGACCAGGGTGGTTCTTGAATCCGCAGTCCTACGCCCGTAATCTTCAGCTTTTGGATTTTTCTGATACTCCATATGGAGCCGAACCATGGCTACTTCAGTCCTGTCATTTTTATCGCTTTGGCCAAAATAACCATCGCTTTCCCATTTTGGCGAGGAAGTAACTACGGTGAATATTTGGACTTCAAGGCCGCTGTTTCGCTCCTACAGTTCCAAATCTCCCCTCCGTTACTTTTGCCCTTTTGTGTAGTTATTAAATTCATTCTATATAAGTATACAAAAACGCTACTGACAGCCTTATGTCAGTAGCGTTTTAACATGCTATCCAGCTATTTAATGGCTATATAAATCTGCACTTCTGTGTTTGCTGGATCCGAATTCCTGGAATCATAAAGCTCAAAATCGCCCGTATAGGTTCTGACTTCCGGCGATTGCTTGAAATAGGTCCATATCTCCCGCCACGCCTCAGGCACCACTTCATACATAGGTCCCTTCTTTGCCGTGAATACGATGTACTTACTTTTGGGTATTTCCACAATCGCATGATTATTATCATCCTGGACGAATTCATTATCTGTTTCATGTCCAATTACAACGGTATAGGCTCCGTTCACGTCGCTTTCATAATCCGTATACAACGAGTATAGGAATTGAGGATTTCTGACCCCCGCGGCAGAAACAAGATTGCTCTGAAAGTAGGTGTCCCAAAGTTGTGGCAATCGTCCGTCCGGTCCCGTTTCTTCAGCGTTTGTTGTACGTACAGTCACTCCAGTAATGATCAGCTTGGGCTTGTGGGTCGTATAAGTGTTCATGGTTGAATCCTCTCCTTTCTCCAAAGTATACATGGAGAAACTCGACATCTGACTGTCATGTTTATGAAGAGAGATCCTTGGTTAGTATTCATCACTGAATTTGCTCTACCTCATACAAGGACTTATCCGATGCCGGAAGGAATGGGGTCCACTCTCCCGTTGTGTAGAGCAAAAGCCGGTGCATAGCACGCGTGCATGCGGTATAGAATAACTTGCGCTCGCTCTCCAGATGATACGTCTGCGAAGATGCATCATAGATTAGAACGGCATCGAATTCAACGCCTTTCGCGAGATATACGGGAAGGATCAAGGTTCCCTTCTCAAAGTTGGGTGTGTTCTTCGTCACAAGCTTCAGCCCCTGGTACCCCTGAGACGTCAAAAGATCATACGCAGCTTTGCTTTCCGCTGCCGTCTTGGTGATGATCCCGATGGAGACCAGGCCTTCCGCCTGAAGCGCCGCAAGATGCTCAGCTATTCTTACTGCCCGCTGCCCGTCGCTGCCCAGCATAGATAAGAGCGGTTTCCTGCCACCGCGTTCAAAGGCTACGATCTCCTTGGCGTTAGGCAATAAAGACTTCGTGAATTCCACAATCTCACGGGTTGAGCGGTAACTGCGAACCAGATGGAATAAGCTCGTTTCAGATTCGCCATACAATCCGGTGAGCGGTGAATCTTCACCATACAGTTCCGTGGCCTGAGCAAAGATAGCCTGACTGAAATCGCCAAGCACCGTCATGCGGGCACGGGGAAACATTTTTTTGAGGAACTCATACTGAAACATCGAATAATCCTGACCCTCATCGACGAATACATGCCGGATCTCCGTATTCACCCGAACGCCCTCGATGAGCTCTTTCAGGTACAGGTACGGTGTCGCATCTTCATAAAAGAGTTCGGAGCGGCTAAGCTTCTCCTTGGTTTGCTGACAGATTTCCGGCCAGAGCAGGGAAACTCCGGCTTCACTCGTCATCTTCGCCAAAGCATTTTCTTCTTCAAAGAACTGGATGTACAGCCCAATCATGTCTATGAACAACATCCGCTTCACACTTCGCTTCAGCGGTTTAAATTGCTCCTTCACGACCATCCGGCGCAGCAGTGCTTCCTCCCGCTCAGCATAATCGAAATCGCCCTCGTCCAGCCTGCGCTTGCCGCGCTGCATTTCACGGGCTTCTTCATATTGTTCGGCAAAGTCAAACACACCTCTGTCTTTATGCAGTTCATTAAATACTTCGACGTACTGATCCTTGTCGAGATAATCCAGCTCATCCTGCACCCATTGCGCCTCACGTTCCTTGTCTTCCAGCAGAGACAGTTCACGCCGCAGCCACTCCTGCAGCAAAGTGATGCGGTTGGACAAGCGAATGGAAGGATCATAGCTGTAAAATTTGGATTCCATTTGCTTGGCTGTGATCAAATCGCGATCCCGGAAGCGTATGCTTATGAATCGCATGCCCTTCCCCTCCAACCCCTGCGCATAACTCTGGAGAGATTGAAGAAAGTCCACAGATGCCTTGTACTGGATGCCTTTCAGCCGGGCCTCATACCCTTGGCCAGATTGTTCTTCCAGCACATATTCGATCTGGTCGAAGGGATCTTCTAAACGAAACGTCCTGCCAAGCCAGTAATCAAGATATTCATGGAAGGTCGTCTGCTGCATGTTCTCTTCACCGAGTTCAGGAAGTACGGTAGATACATAACTGTTAAACATCGGATTAGGCGAGAACAGCACAATTTGGTCAGCCCTCAGCCGTTCGCGGTGTTTATACAGCAGGTACGCCACCCGCTGCAGTGCCGCCGAGGTCTTCCCGCTGCCAGCCGCTCCCTGCACGATGAGCATCCGGCTGTTGTCATCGCGGATAATGGCATTCTGTTCCTTCTGGATCGTCGCGACGATGCTCTTCATCTGATTGTCCGCACCCTTGCCAAGCACCTGCTGCAGCAATTCGTCCCCAATCGTTAAGCTCGTGTCGAACACATTCTGCAGCTGATCTCCGCGAATCTGATACTGCCGCTTCAGCTGCATCGTTCCAGCGATAGCTCCACCCGGCGTATCATATCCGGCCGCGCCCGGTGAATAATCGTAATACATACTAGCGATCGGAGTACGCCAGTCGTACACCAGAAAACTCATGCCATCTGAGTCAATGAAGGATGACACACCGATGTAGACTTGCTCTGCAGTGTTCAAGCCATCCTCATGAAAATCGATGCGTCCGAAGTAGGGAGAGGATAGCAGCCGTTTCATGTTTTTCCATTGCTGCGCGCGCAACCGCTGGCTTCGCTCCCGTTCGGACAATAAAGCTTCTTGCTGCCTGATACTGTAGAAGGTCTCTTCAAAATCTTCGCTAGTGCTTGTGTTTACAGTCACTTCTTCCCAAAATAGCTTGCGGATGTCCACCACTTGGTCATGCAGCCCGGCCACCTCCGGCTCCAGTTCGGTGATCCTCGCTTGCAGCTTTTCCATAACCTGCTTTAGCCGTTCCTGTTCTTGCTTCCAATCCTCTGCACTTATCATCTTCCTGCATACACTCCTTCATTCGAATTTGTAAAATGAAAGTTTGACAACCCGTATTACTGTGTGGTAAGATTAAGTTGTAAATAAGATAGGATTATTAGGCGATTCGAAAAATAATGTTTAGTAATTCTCCAATCATATCATAGTACTTCTGTGTGCACAACATCCATTTATACATAATTAGCCCCGGCAGATTTGCCGGGGTTTTTAATTGCCAGGGTCCTTGAAATTCCCGCAACTTAACCTAACAGGATTCTTATGGAGGCTCCTCAATCTGAGGGGCTGTTTTCTTTTTCAGGGAACAAACCCAATCATTGAATGCATAATCAGCTTACCTGCAGTAGATAATTTCTAAAACAAGGAGAGTGGTTAAATTGAAACAACCGGTAAAATCAGTCACGTCCCCCAAGAAATTTATAGTAGGTCACCACTTATTAAACGAACTATCTACGTATACCACTACTTATGGTGACCATGCTTATGTAATTTGTGATGAATTCATCCTGGATCGTGCAGCGAAAGAAGCGGGGCAATCCTTTAAAGAAGCTGGACAGCAGAGTGAGTTCGTGAAATTTAATCTGCAAATTACTCAGGAGGAAATCGATAGGCATTGTGAAGCGGTTAAAAAATCAGGCGCTAATGTGATCGTGGGTATTGGCGGCGGGAAAACCTTAGATACCGCTAAAGCCACCGCATATTATGTACATTTGCCAGTGATTATCTTCCCAACCATCGCTTCAACCGATGCGCCCTGCACCGCACTTTCTGTCATCTACAAAACTGACGGCTCGTTTGACCGCTATCTGTTTCTGCCAACCAATCCGGATGTGGTCTTGGCAGATACAAATATTTTAGCAAGTGCTCCAACCCGTTTTTTTGTCGCTGGAATTGGAGATGCGCTCGCCACCTATTTCGAAGCACGCGCCTGCTATCAGAAAAATGGTGATAATCTGGTCAATTTGAAACCCTCGCTTGCCGGATTAGGTATCGCCAAGATGTGCTATGACACTGTTCTGGAATATGGCCTTCAAGCGAAGATAGCCGTTGATCATAAAGTTTCCACTCCTGCCGTTGAAAAAACAATTGAAGCCACCATCTATTTAAGTGGTGTAGGGGCTGAATCCGGCGGTTTAGCCGCTGCTCATGCCATTCATAACGGAATGACCGCTGTCCCATCGCTGCATCATGCACAACATGGCGAAAAAGTAGTATTTGGTTTATTAACACAGCTTGTTTTAGAAAGTGCACCCAAAGAAGAAGTGGAAACGGTCATTAACTTCATCAAAGAAGTGGGCTTACCCTTAACATTAAAAGATCTCGGTCTGGATCAGTTTAGAGAGGAAGAATGGCGGAAAGTGGCGGAAGATGCATGTGCCGAAGGAGACACGATGGGCAATATGCCACATCCCGTAACTCCTGATGACGTATACCAGGCCATCATTGCGGCAAATGCATTGGCAGAATATTACCATAATTAAAATCTAGAGACCTATTGAAACGCTAAGCAGCCAGTTGCCGGGATGGAACCGACAGCTGGCCGATTAAAGCCGCTGAAATAACTGCTCCCCTTTTGTCTGCATATATCTATACATTGCCAGGCATGCCGCTATCATAATCATGCCAACCCCTAACAAGAGGAGATTTGCATTTACCTGCGTCAGAAGAAGGGATAGTCCCAAGGGAACTAATAAACTGATGAACCCTATGAGCATAGATACAAGAACTGCTGCACTCTGTTTGATTACCGTAACTTCGCTTTTCCACTCCAGGTTAGGTAATTTCAGGTTAACAATAATGCCCATCAGCGCGGAATAACAAGCATAGATCAAAGGGATAACAAGCAATAATAAGCTTTCCATCCATCCCGTGCGCAACGATATCATAAGCATTATACTACTAATACTCAGGACGGGTAATGTGATGGTCAGATTCACGGCAACTTTGCTAAGCCATATCGCTTGTTTCGATACGGGTGAGCTTTTTAGTATCCATAAATTGTTGCCTTCAAGCGAAATGGAACTTGACGTTGTGCAGCTTAAAACTACAAATAAGGATAGAAGGATGGGAGCCAGCGTACTCAGATAATGGGATAATTGTGGAATTTCAATCATTTCCCCCAGCTTCTCCGAACTGACAAACAATAAGGCAACCGACATCACCAGTAATAGAATCATGCCTATACTTGTGTTCAGCACATAAACAGAAGAGCCAAAATATCGGCGCAACTCCTTCTTATACAGTGCACGAAATGGAGAGGAGGCTTCTAACGGCTTCATGGTATATTTGCTGCCTGCATGACTGGTCATTAGACCTGTATGAATCGCTTTATATCTTGTACTTAACACAGTGGCAAATAGTATAAATGAAAGTACGGATAACGCAATAAATAATAACAATGAGCCTACCTGATACGAGCAGACCGCATCTACATACATTTCTGCAAGAGGATACAGCTTAAATATCATATCGGCCAGCTCAGTCCCCATATCAGCAAGTGCCTGCTCGTTTCCATTCAGCGTAAATGAACCGACCATAAGTGCAATCACAATGGCAAAAGTTAATACAAGACTGATCATCCGGCTCGCTTTAAACCGTGAAGAGATCCAGCTAATGCATGAACCAATAATCGTTGCCGCAATAATCGGCAGTAATGGGATAAATAAAAGGGTCATTAGAAAAAACAGATAAAATAACGTCCCCGGATTCACTTTTATAGCATATACCACACCTGCTGGCAGCATGACCATCAAAGAAAAGAACAAATTCAGCACATAGAGCTGAAGAACACGGCTTGCCACAACATGACTCGTCTTGATCGGCAGCGACATCACCAAATCGTAGTCCTTATAGCCGAATAATACACCGCTTGCCTTATAGACCGTGGTGAAGAACCCTACAATAGAAGTAACAGCCATCATAATCGCCAGTAATAGATCCATTCGCCCCATTTGTTCAAAAGTCACTGCCAACATGAAGCTGTATCCAAATGAAACTACTGCTATCATAAGCACTCCCACAAGAATGCCAAAGGCGAGTAAAAACGATTTGCGTCTTTCTTTAACATCTTTTGTATGTAAAGCTTTATTCAACCCAAATGAAGAAAACAACTGCAGCTTCGTTAATCTCCAGATATTAATCATTGTCGATCAGCTCCATGAATAATGCTTCCAGGCTATTTTCGCCCTTTACTTCTTCTGTCTTGCCATGGGCTATTAATTGGCCCCCCTTTATGATCGCTATCTTATTGCAGAGCTTCTCTGCCACATCCAGCACATGCGTGGAGAAGAAGATGGCACTGCCGTTGCTGCACAGCTCTACCATAATTGTCTTTAGCATGTGAGCGGCTTTTGGATCAAGGCCAACAAAGGGTTCGTCTAACACCAACAACTTTGGTTTATGAATAAGTGCAGAGATAATCGCAAGCTTCTGCTTCATCCCATGGGAATACGATGAGATCATATCACCCAAATGGACCGTAATTTGAAAAGCATCGCTGTATTTTTTAATAAGCTGCTCACGATCCGCTTTGGATACACTAAAGAGATCACCGATAAAATTCAAGTACTGGATGCCGGTAAGATGATCATACAGATCCGGGTTATCCGGAATATACGCAATCCTCGCCTTGCACGCTACCGGATCTTTTTTAATGGAGATACCGTCAATTTCAATATCCCCTTCTTCAAAATCAAGCACGCCCACTACTGCCCGAATGGTTGTTGTTTTACCTGCTCCGTTATGTCCGATAAAGCCGTAGATATCGCCTTGCTCCACCACCAAATTCAAGTCATTTACTGCCTTTTTACCACCCTTATAGCTCTTGGTAAAATGTTTGATTGTAAGCATGCCCTTCACCCTTTCAATGCGTTTTTTTCCCATACGCTCTTCCCGTAGAATAACTATAGTACGAATAGCACCGCCCGAACGTTCATTTGTCTGCAGGGATATTAAAAAAAGCCCATCCCCCTTAGGATGGACTTCCTCATTATTAATAAATCAAGCGCCAGCGTGGTTTCACACTTCTTCTACTTTCTGAATGCCGCGCAGCCATATTTCACAGATGGATAACGTATCGGAAATAGTCGTGGTTGGGTCGCCGTCGACCAAAACCAAGTCTGCCCTTGCCCCCTGAATGATACGCCCGCGGTCGTTCAGGCCGAACCGGCGGGCTGTTTTTGAAGTAGCGGACTGAAGAGCTTCTACGGGCGTGAATCCCGCTTCCACCAATAGTTGCATTTCATGGTGTACACTGGCGCCATGGGCAAGCCCGCCAAGCGATGGAACCGGCACGGAGACATCCGTACCCACCAGGATGTCTACACCTGCATGATGAAGGTCCATCACATTCCGGTAGTTGTCTTCCATGCTGCCTTGCGGGTAGGTATGGAAGCTGGCATTCAGCGTATCCAACCATTCCGGACTAAGCCTGGAACTCACACGGTGATCCTTGGCCAATTCTGCTGCGGAGTTACCAATAATGGAGGAGTTCAAGACCAGACACGGTGTAACGAAAGCACCGGCCTCTGCGATCATTCTCACCAGATCCGAAGTATTGTCCGGGCGGTCGATGAATAAATGGGCCAAACCATCGACCCCGACTTCGATGGCTTGCCGGGAGGAGTCCGCAGTCAACACATGGGCAATCGCAATCTTGCCGTACCGGTGCGCTTCCCCTACGGCTGCACTTAGAATATCTTGGCTTAAGACAGGCAATCCGGGGGCGGCCAGTACCGTCCCTTCCTCAATCATAATCTTAATATAATCGGCTCCCTCCCTGACTTGTTGGCCCACAAATACCAGCGCCTCATCCCTGTTCGATACCGCAGCCGTTTCTCCGTGATCGTGATCATGGGCATGAGCAACCAGCATAGCGTTGCGATCTTCCTCGCTCATTTTCTCCAATTCCTTCAGTACAAAATCCGGGATTTCCCCATCCCCAGGCATAAGTTCATCGGGATGCCCTCCAGGAGGTGTGACCCCCATTCCGGCAGAGCGCACGTCGGCAATATCCTCAATCCCCTGGAGCTGTGCCTCGCGGCCGTTTTTCGTAAACCCGCCCATCATTTCCAGTTCAGTCGTCACACCGAATTTCAGTGCGTCGCGCAGGCCCTCTACGGAAGTGTGAACGTGGGCATCGATCAGACCCGGCAATAAAGTCCCTCCTTTCGCATCAATGGTGATTGCATGTGCCGGTATTTCCCCGCCTACCGATAGGATCTGTTCGCCTTCAATCAGGACCGTCGTGGCTCTGATCACGTTCTCGCCGTCAAATATGCGCGCATTGGTGATTGCTGTAATCATTGTGATACCTCCTATAATGGGATAGTGTTTGTTATTGATTGAAATATAACAGTTAGACTTCTAATTGTCAATCTTAAAATTAAATGAAGTCTAACAATTTCAATTTGACAATTTAGGGACCGAAAATTAAGATGTTCTTATAATTAGAATTCAAACTATAGCAAGGGAGTCCGGCACAGGATGACGAAGCAAGCTTTGCTTACCCCCTACTCCGATTTAATCCGGGAGATTGGATTGAAAATCAGAGGTATGGCCAATGTCAGATTATCGGAACTGGGACTGAATGCGCAGCAAGGGCAGATGATGGGCTATATTTTTGAGCATCAGGACAAAGGTGTGATCCAGAAGGATTTGGCCGAGCGTTTCAACCGTAAGGGAGCCACCATCACCAGCATGCTTCAGGGGTTGGAGAAAAAAGGTTATATCAAGCGGGTGATTCCGGAAGATAATGAACGGCAGAAAAAAATATATTTATTGCAAAAAGGGGCCGACCTCGTCGAGGAATTCCACGATATATTCATGGAAGTAGAACGATGTGTTACCCAGGGCCTTACCGAAGAAGAAAGCGCCGCCTTCTTGAAGTTATTAATCAAAGTGAAAGAGACTTTATAGCAAGACACAGCCACTCCAGTGAGTGGTTTTTTTATTGAGATGAAACCCTCTTAATCCACCACATAATAATGCCCAGTAATGATGCTGTAACAATATCAACTGAAACTACCTCCTTCGTAGAATCTATTCCTCTTGCGTTTCTTCGTGTTTCTATCGTATTTTTCAGCAGGTTGGACAAGTGATTTTTGAAGCCTTTGTGCTCAACCAATACAGCAAAGATCTTCCGGTATTCATAAAAATAGTTTAAAAATGTAACCAACTGCTCCTGTTCGTTATGATGATTTTATCCAGTGCCGCACTTGTTATTACATTATTTATGCCCGTGAAAACCAAGCTCATGATTGAGAAAAAAGCAAACGTAGTCAGCAAGGAAGAACCCTTGTTGTAACATGCATAAGCTGGCAATATCAGTATATGAAGAATCAAAGCCACTCCTTATGCGGAGTGGCTTTGATTCTGTTATGTCCGCAAGGATGTCAGCTCTATTTACGGCTTTTCTCTCCGGTAAATATCGATGCTTTTATACCCTTCACCCAGAATTTTCTTCATTTCTGCCCGCCGTTTCTCTCTAGTCTCCTCTTGTACAGCGCTGTATACATAACGGGCCCAATCCTTTCGGTAGCCGGGCGTAAGGGATTGGTAAAAAGCCAGCGTCTCCGCACTATCCGTCAGATCTTGCTCCACAGCAGGGATCATAGAGGTGTAATCGTCCACACGTTGACTTGGCTTTGAAGATGCATTTTTGTTCTTCCGCGCCTCCTCTTTGAATCCGATAACGGTAAACACATCATTTAAGCCCACCATACGTGCAAACTTCAGGTTGCTCGTTCCAATATAACCGTCCTCATCGGCTCCTACCCCTTCAAAAAGACTGTCTCTGTGAATGTAGGCCGGATAAACCTTATTCCCTTTTTTGGGATAAGCGGCGAACAAATAGCCACCTTTATTTAAATAGTTGTGATCAATCACTTTCTGGACTAGATCCTGTAGCGATTCCATATTGAGCACATAAGCAAAAATCAGATCATAACTGCCGGGTGTTAGTTCAGTGTCATGCTCCGCTAGCCCCGCTAAACTGTCGTCACCCTCTGGTCTGTACAATACAGCAACCTTTTTGAATTTGTGCATATTTAGCTTCTCTACAATTGTTTTAGCCATGTACGGACCCCCGTTAAATGTTGTCTTTATCATAAAGCAGCCCCCAAGACCCTGAAATGTGGGGTTGGAGGCTGCCAGTGAGAACATACTCTTTACTTTAACACTTGAACGTTAGCTCTTAAAACAATATCACTTTGCGCTGCGGTCCACAAGGTTACGAGGATCCACTTTGTTGTCCATCAATAACGGTGTCTTTGCACCTTTTGCAATTTGATCCCAGGCTACTACTTTAAAGTTTTGGTTAAGCTCTTTGCCATCGTTGATGTTGGAATCATCCTGGGCAATAAAAATACCATAAGGGAACTGTTCACCCAGCCCGAACCCGAGTACATCAATTCCATCGGTTACCGAGGTGCCATCGGTCAATGAGCCATCGGCGATATTGAAGCTAGTAAGGTAGGCGTTATTGCCTTCACGGTCATAAATCGCGTAACTGTCGCTGCCTTGGCTGGAGGCAATTAAGTAACCCTTGCCATCGGCACCATAATAGAGAGTCAGCCCTTCAATATCATCCTGCAGCCGGCGTCCATCCGCAATATCGACAGTGGACAAAGGTTTGGTCCCGCTATCAGGCTCCGCATTATATTTGTATATCGCGTAATCCTCTTCTGCTATATACAGCATGCCATACTCATCATCGGCTACCATTCCTTCTGATTGCGTAGCCAGCTTAAACTCGCGGACGAGCTTGCCTGAAACCTTGCCTTTTCCATTCTCTATCAGCTCATATTGTTCAAATTCGCCTTCTTTACCCAGCACCAGTGCGTAATATTTGCCCGATTTCAAACTGTGGTAAAGACTGAATCCATATACCTCTTCCATCTTCGCTTTAATGGGCTCTGCTACGATGTCAGTCAACTTCCCGGTAGCCCCATCCATGGCAAAAATATCGATCGTGTTCGTAGAACGGTTGGTCGCGCCAACAATATCTACTTTTTTACCGCCAAGCTGAAAATCATAACGAATATCGATATTGTTCATTTTTCCTACTTTATAATTTTGAAGCTCTTTGCCGTTCAAATCATAGACAAGGACGCCTCCGCCTTTGTTCGTGGCAATGATTTTGGAATTCGCCGGGTTCGCAGAATCGAGCCAGATGGCCGGGTCATCGGCTGCATCCTCGCCATCTTCAACGGCTGCCGTCTCCACCTGGGCGGTTACAGAATAAGGGGTGATGATATCGGCGGAATTGATGAACTTTGCATTTTCAGCCAGAATCGCTTGAAGCAGCTTAGAAGGAATGTACATCTTGCCATCGGCTAATTTGACCTCCGCCGGAAGCTCGCCGGCTTTACCCGCCAGACGATATTCCTTCTCGCCTGCCGTGAACGTGCCCGCGAATCCGTTCTTCAGCTTGACCAGTGCCGACTTATCGTCGCTATCCCAAGTGATAGTTGCTCCAATCCTATCCATGTGCTTACGCAGAGGTTCATAACCTTTTAGGTCTGAGGCAGATGCTGCGTTAGTTGTTGCGGCAGGAAGTAGAGCGCCTGCAAGGAGCAGCGTAGATAATACAGTTTCCCATGTTTTCATTGATGTTCAATGTTCCCCTCTATTTTTAGTAATTGCTTAACTATAGAAGATGAGTGTAAAAGAAGTATTAACGGACAACTAGGCCTTTGTAAAATTAACAATGTAAATTCAAGTTTATGGGATGGGAGTGTATTGAGCCTTCCTCTTATTATATAAATCCACGAGATCACAACATTTCCTGTACTTCGACCGTACCTCTCCATCCTGTTCAGACTCGATTCCTGTTATTTCATCAGTTAAGAGGCGCAGTTGCTCATCCACATTTAATTCATAACACAGCGCAGCTTGCATAATAACAGCCAGTCCATCCAATGTTCCCTTCGGATACGTCTGAAGAAAGCGCACATAGTCACTGAGGAGTTCTGTCTTTCCTGATAAAATCTCTACGGCGTATAAATTCACCTTTGCCAAGAACCGAAATTCACGAGCAATCTCTTGGCCGTCCCTCCCCAAATCCTCTAACCAGCCAAGTTCTGCGTATCTGTAGATACTATCCTTGGCGTGCTCGTAATCCCCCAGCATTTGATATGCATCTCCCTGCATCTGTTGACTGAACCCAAAATAATAAACAAGCGGATGTTTCATCTCAATTATAGGTATATTCAATCCCATTGCTTTGCAGTACTGCCGCTCTTCATAAATACGTTGGGCATAGTTAAGCAGGATATCTGCGGTATAAATCAGCTTGTTCCATTGTTCAAACAAATATGCGGCCTCCAGGATTTCGACAAGAATATCCGGGTTGAAGGCTTTGAGGATGGAGTGGTGCATAGGTGAAACCTCCTTATAAAGAGTATTGTTCAGAAAAAAGTTTCTTTATCTATTCAGTTAGAAGTAGTAGAATAAACAAAATATACTCCTTATACGTAGTTTATTCAATATATTTTACCGCCTATACATCCCTGCTATTTATACCAAGACTCTCCTAACCTTTAGGAGAGGTGATTAGTAATGATAAAATTACGCAACATGGTTGGAGACCGAATCAGGGATATTCGAAAAGCAAAAGGTTTAACCCAGCAGCAATTAGCAGAGTTGTCCACCCTAGATGATGCCTACATAGGATCAGTAGAGCGAGGAGAACGGAATTTTTCTATAGATTCACTTGAGAAAATTGTAACCGCCTTAAAAGTTAAGCCAAGCGAACTTTTGCAAAGTTATGATAAACAAAACGAGATCGAAGCAGCACAACGCGAAGCAATTGATGAGTATGCAATAGTTGTGAGCGAGCTTAATGTAGAGGAGATTGAGAGAATAAGAAGGATTGTCAAAGAGGTTAGAGGTGCGTTCAAATAAAAAGTCATAACAATACCATTTTATACGCAAGAAATCATTCCGGAGCATGTCAAGATTCCCAGTAAAGTAAACTTGAATCATGAGGAATAGTGAATAAAGAGCATGGCAAAACCCTTCCAATTTGAGGTAAGTTGGAAGGGTTGGCTCTACTATGGGGGAATCGCTAAATCATTTATTTTCATACTATCATTAAATTTCAGTCATATACTATGATTAGATGCGGCCCCTTTTTTAAGGGGTCTTTTTCATTTATAAGAATAACTGCCAGAGTTGCTTCTTGGAAGGTGATATTGAAGAATTTTAATTTTTTTTGCCTAAAAGATAACTTTTTGTATGTCTCATCCATCTAATTATACAGAGGGCCCTCGAGGAGGAAGAATCATTTGCTGGAAAACGAACTGGATATCAAAAAGGCACAGAAAGGCGACCATGAGGCATTTACCCGTCTTTTCAGGCAACTGGAATCACAGCTGTACAGAGTAGCTAAAACCATTCTGATTTAAGATGAAGATTGCGCGGACGCTCTTCAGGAAACGACACTGAAGGTGTACAAAGGGTTGGCCAACCTTAAGCAGCCCAAATTTTTTAAAACCTGGGTTATACGCATCCTGATTAATGAATGCAATCAGTTGCTCCGTATGCGGGAACGAACTGTGGTTATGGCGGAGATTCCCGAAGAAACGAATGTTTCCTATTTGCCTTTTGAAGCCTCAGGGAATGTGGACCTGCAAAGCTCCATTAACCGGCTGGACGAGCCCCTGCGGCTTGCTATCGTGCTTTTCTACTATGAGGATTTATCCATTAAGCAGATTGCGGATGTACTTAGCATCACCGAAGGGGCGGTCAGGGCACGGCTTCACCGCGCACGGCGATTGTTATCCAAACAGATACATCCTGTACGGGGGGAAGGTCTTGCTAATGAATAATAAAAACTTAGAAAAGCAGCTCAGGGAGCTAAGACAAGCTAATACACAGGAGCTTCCTCCTTTACTGCGATCACGGCAGGATTCGACTTATGCATCTCTCTCCACAATTGTTCAGGATTCTGCGGACAAGAAAAAGAAAAGCAAGGTATATCCAAAAATTGCGGCTATTACTGCGGCAATATTGCTCAGTGTTATGCTAACGGCAATCTATCCGCCAGCACTGGCCAATGCGCTAAAGCAGCTTCCATGGGTAGGCGGCATTTTTGAACAGGCCGGTGATCTGGGGTTGCAGGCCGCGCAGCGTTTGGGTCTGATTTCCCGCCCGAACAGCAGTGATACTCATGAAGGAATCACCTTATCTGCCGAAGAGGCCGTATTTGACGGCAGCCGTTTAGCATTCTCCGTGAAGCGTGAGGGAGAAGGGCTGGGCAGTACGCTGACCGAAGTGACGATGGGGACAGACGGGAAGCCTTTTCTGGAGAAAGGCACAATAGATTATGCAGACGTATTGATCGACGGAGTCTCACTGGAGGACTTTGCAGATAGGCAATGGGCGACTATTCCGTTTCTAACCTGGATGGGAGGCAAGGAGAGCAATACAGCTATTTTTAGGCTGGTGGATTCTTCGAATTTGGGTGTCTCCACCAAAGCTTTTCCTGATCAATTTGTACTGACCCTAACAGTTCGCTTACAAGGTATTAATGAACCGTTTATTCTCCAGATTCCTGCACGTAAGGTTACAGAGAATACTATTACCACACCCAATATACACGCACAAGCAGAAGGCTTCAGTTTGTCGCTGCAAAAGCTGGAATACAGCCCATTAACGACCCGTCTGTCGCTTATGCTCGAACAAGAGACAGATGTAGATAATCCAGATTTGCATTTAATAAGCTTTGAAGTAAAGGATGAACAAGGACTAGTGTTAGAAAATATATCAAAAGAAGCCCTCTATTCTTCCAATGGGTCACTTCATGTGGATTTGCTTACAGAGCCGTTCGACAAGCATCCTAATAAGCTCACAATCCGTGCCTATCTTAATGAGTTCAAGGACCCGGAAAGAAAGAGCGGGCTATTCAAAACAGACCGTTTCGGAAACACGGTGAAGCATTATATCGACGGTCTGGAAATAAGCGTGTTAATTCAATAAAAAACTTAGGAGATGGATATTATGAGAAAAAAGACAATGAAATTATCTGTAATTTTAAGCGCTGCAGTATGCCTTGGAGGGCTGGGAATGCCGGCTGCAACCCATGCATCTGTTGTTCAACCGGCTGCTGAAGCTTCCCTGAATACACCAAAAGCCTCGGATTCACACGATAAGCTTACTGTAAAAGGAAGTGCACAATTTGACGGCAATTATATTAAGATCAATCTGAGCTGTGAGGGAACCTTATATTCAGGAAATTTCGCAGGAATAACCTTAGATGCTAAAGGCAAACCCTATCTTGCAGAAGGGACAATAGTGGGTATAGATGCAAAGATAGCTCAACCTGGAGGCATTGAGTTGAAGTCACCGCGCTGGAGCAAGGACGGTGATAGCAACAAGGCGGTTGTTGTACTGCCAATCGGATGGTTAAATGAAGAACAAAAGGCAGGTCTAGCCGCTGGCTCTGAAATCAGCGTGAATGTGGAGCTCCAAGGTATACAAGAGCCGTACGTACTGAAGTTTTCTCTTAAGCAAGAAGGAGTGGTGCGTAACATTCAGCCGCCTGCTCCAAAGGCAGACAGCCAATTTGAAATTGAAACCACCCGAGTCGCTGTAGGAGAGGCTTCTGTGCGCATTGCACTGGCGGTAAAAGGAGTACCCAACATTCAAGCCTATGATATAGGATATGATATTTATGATAATCTCGGAAATGAGTTAAACTCGATCGCGAGGGACACTGTTGCAATTACCCGGGATACTACTTCTGAAGATTTATTGTTCGGAAAGATTAACCCAGCCGCAGAATATCTGATTATCCGGCCTTATAAAGCAGTTTTTGAAAAGGGCAACACCGGGGCATATAAATTGGATTCTAAAGGAAAGGTAGTTAAAATTTACAACGAGCAACTGGAAATGAAAATTCCTCTGAAATAGCGTTGTCGCAGCAAGCCTACCCATATTGATTTGGAACAGGGGATTGCCTATCCGGCCGAAAGGCCTGAGGCAATCCCCTTTTTCATAAAAAAGTGAGCGTTAGGCATCCATGGGATGTGATTCTGTACTAATTATTTTGCTGCTTCTTTCCCGCTTTCTCCGATTCACCGAATACAAAACAAATAATAGAATAAACCATAACGGCGTCAACAATAAGGCCGGACGTGTTTCTTCAGCAAACAGCATAATAATGAGTATGATTGCAAACAGCGCTAGGACTACATAATTAATAAATGGGGTGAACGGTGCTTTGAATTTTGACTTCGCCTGCAATTCCGGCTTTGTTCTCTTATACCGCAAATGGCAGATCAGAACGATACCCCAAACCCAGATGAAACAAATGGCACTGATGGTCGTCACGATTCCAAAAGCAGTCTCCGGAATCAGCTTACTCAAAAGAGCTCCCACGGATAACACAAGCGTGGAGATGAAAAGCGCATTGCTTGGGACATGATTTTTATTCAGCTTTGCAAAATTGGCTGGAGCCTGGTCATTCCTGCTCAAATTATATAGAATCCGGCTTGTTGAGAACATTCCGCTGTTACAGGCAGACGCGGCTGAAGTTAATACGACAAAGTTAATAATTCCAGCAGCAATCGGTATCCCCACCAAACTAAATGTTTTAACAAAAGGACTTTCTGCCGGATTCAGTTCCGTCCATGCGTTGATGCATAACAAGGCGATAATGGCACCCACGTAGAAAAATAGAATTCTTAAAGGAATTTTATTAATAGCCGATGGGATGGTTTTTTCCGGATTGGATGTTTCGGCTGCCGATACCCCCACCAATTCTACACCGACAAAGGCAAACACAACCATTTGAAAGGAAAGTAGGAACCCTGAAACCCCGTTCGGGAATATCCCCCCATGTGCCCAAATATTACGGACAGTAACCGTTCCGTTCGCTGTTTTGAATCCAATCACCAGCAGGATTGCCCCGATAACAATTAACGCGAGAATAGTCACTACCTTGATTAAAGCAAACCAGAATTCCAATTCGCCAAAACTTTTTACAGTTAATAAATTGAGTCCTAATAAAATGATTAAACAAATGACGGCAGGGATCCATTGCGGGATATCAAACCAATATTGTACATATACGCCAACAGCTATAATATCCGCCATAGCCGTCATGATCCAACAAAACCAATAGGTCCATCCGGTTACAAATGCTGCGCGCGGTCCAAGATAATCTTCGGCGATGTCTGTAAAAGATTGATAACCCGCTTTCGACAACAGAAGTTCTCCTAAGGCCCTCATAACAAAAAACACGGCAATACCGACGATTAAATAAGCAAAGATGATGGATGGTCCTGCGAGTTGTATAGCTTTACCTGATCCTAAAAATAATCCGGTCCCGATGGTCCCCCCAATTGCAATGAGCTGAACATGCCGGTTCTCTAAATCTCTCTTTAGTTCTTGTGGTGCCATGTGAAACTCCCCCTCTACATCTAATAATTCTTTGTGAAATGATGAACAAGTAAAAATGACAATAAAAAAAGAGACTGGATGCGCTCCAATCTCACGGTCATAAGAATATTAAATAAAATACATTCATTATTCTGACGCTTATCAGAATAACAAATGAATTATCCAGTACTCTTCTGTCCTTTTGCCTGAGATTGTGAACCCTTCGGCGCCGGGGAATCCCCACGGTCTCTCCAGAAGCTGCTCCTGCTATAGTGTGATCCATAGCATTCATAGCTTAGAAATTATTTGATTATAGGATCATAACTTCTTTTAAATATTTTTCAATACTAATCATAGTCAAAAGTTTTGTCAATAACATTAGTTACCACCGTGCTTCGCCAAAATAATTATGATAGGGCTTGAACGTTGCCAGCACTTCGTCTACCTTGCCCATTCGCTCCTCCAGGCTTCCCCGAAGCGTGATGTAGGGAATCCGCCGCTCCTTCAAATCTGCAATAATTTGCTTATGGAAAATATGCCGCTTCTGGTTCCCGCTGCGGTCCCATGTATCCTCGTAAGGAATATCGTCGTCACACAGGAAAAAAAGGTCGTACCGCTGTGCATTTTCCAGGGCGATCCGGGTTAAGCGTTCAGGAGCCCGGCCGTGGTAATCCAAGGCAAACATATAAGTGGTGATCGCATTGGTATCGACAAAAAGATATTTATCCGCTTGCAGTAAAGCCCATTCTTCCCGCTCTATATGGCCGACAGCAATTTCATCGAACGCCTCCAAGCCAATTCGGCGGTCCACCTGATGCTCCGTCCAATAATCGCGCCCGTATTCGCTAGCATAGGTTGTACGATACTGCCGGGCCAACGCTTCGGTGATCGTGGATTTGCCGGTAGACATCGCTCCCACAAAAACCACTTTTGTTATTAAATCCCGATATACGCTATCGCTCACATATTCCCGGTACTTGTAAGGAACCGAACGGACCATGGTAGCTGAAATCGGTACCTGCCCGCGGGCTTCATCCACCCGCCGGTCTACTGCGCCCAAAGCGATGCTCATATGCTCTCCGTAAAACTCGCTGGAGTAGAAATGCGTCACTTGCTCGCCTTTCAATAACTCCAGAATATATTGCTCCTCCCTTATCTCATGCTCCCTGTCGTTCGAATACCCGTCCGGACCGTCCCAGGCTTCAATCACCCGCACCGCCGGGTAGAGCTTGCGAATCCAGTTGGCCCGGATATGCAGCGGGATCGGGGTCACCGTCGTCTCATAGATCACTACAATCAGTTCATCGACCTCTTGCAGCGCCGTCTCGAACATGAACTGATGCCCTTTATGCAGCGGGGCAAACTTCCCGAGCGTCAAGCCAAGTCTCTTCATGCTGATACCTCCCTAGCGCCCTTGTTCCAATTGTAGTAGCCGTATACAGCGTTAACCAGATACGCGCTCCACATGACGATCATCAGCAGGCCTTCACCGCTCCCCTCGAGCATTCGAATCACCCACAGCAGCACCGTGAACATATTGAGGACAATATAGACCAGCCATTGTTCCTTGAATCTTCGAACCATTAATAGAGTGGCGACAACGGATAACACCGTCGTAGTGGCATCAATATAAGACGAATTCTGCCCCGGTATGAATGATAGACCCAGGCCCAGCAGCAGGCTGCCTAATACGCAGACCGCCCCCACTAGAAGCAGACGCTTGAGCTCCAGCTGACGCATGGACAGCTTGCCGTTAGTCCGGTTATTTTTCCACATGTAGAAGCCGACCACATTCATAGGAACAAAGAACAGCAGATTTAGCATAACCTCTCCAAACAAACCGTTGACGTAAGCCAAGTATGCATAACCAACGGTATTGTACATCCCAAACACATAACTCATCAGATTTCCCTTCGCCGCGAGCACCACGCACAGCACCCCGGTGATAAAGACCGTAAATCCGAATAAAGAATCCTTAGAAAGCACCGTAAACCCAACAGCAATTGAGGTAAACAAAACCAGCCAGGTCAATTCAAACAGGTTCCAGCCGCCCCATGATTTATTCACTTGCATCCCCTCTGCTTTCATCCGATTTGTGCACCATAAAGTTAGTTCACTCTTAATTTCAACTTGATAATAACATATTGTTAATATCATTGAAAGCAAAAATGTACACTTGATGAATCGAATGATCCAAAGAGAGGCTTCGTGCCTTGTAGCCGCTAATGTAACTGATAAGTTAATTCGTTTAACCACGCGGTCATTGAGGAGATTTTAAACCACAAGTTATAATTCAAGGGACTAGTCGAACTGATAAAAATTGGAGGGTATTCAAATGAATATTGAGATCGGAAAAAAAATCAAAACCCTACGTTTACAAAAAGGAATGACTCAGGAAGAACTTGCAACAAAACTGAATATGTCATCCCAAGCCATATCCAAGTGGGAAAACAACGTAACCATGCCAGATATTCAAATTCTCCCTGAGTTATCTGTGATTTTAGGGGTTACAATTGATGAGCTATTTGCATTAACTGATGACACACATCTAGAGCGTATTGAAAATATGATTAGTACCGAACATTTTATTTCCAAAGATGATTTTAATTATGCTGAACAATTTCTCAAAGAAAGGCTAACTAATGACGAAAAAAAGGCCCCATGTCTCACATTGCTGGCTCAGTTACACATTCATCGTTCAGAGGAGCACCGTGAATTAGCTTCCCATTATGCCAAGGAGGCCCTGTTATTAGATCCACATAAAAAAAGTAATCATAATGCTTTACGGGATGCGGAGAATGGAGTCATTTTTGACTGGAACTATTCAAATCACCATAAACTTATAGAGTATTATAAAAATTTCGTGCCAAATCATCCAGATTACTGGCAGGGTTATGTATGGCTTATGAACCACTTACTTGCAGATGGCAGATGCGCTGAAGCTAAAGAAACTCTAGAAGGATTGAACAAAATCCATCCAGGTTATTTATATCAATTATATGGAGGACTGATCTGCAAGGAAGAAGGCAACCTTTCTCAGGCATTAGTTCTTTGGGAGCAGATGACGGATCTGTATCCTGATGAATGGCGTACGTGGTCCTTTAGGGGAGACTGCATGGCGAAACTGTGCAAATACGACGAAGCTATCGAATATTACACCAAAGGATACGAACTACAACCCAATCCCAAATATATAGATGCATTGATAGCAATTTCACATATATATGAGATTCAAGGAGATTATGATAAAGCTATTGAGAAGCTTCAAGAAATCATCGAACAATTGGAAAGTAATTGGGAAATCACAGAGGGTAAGGCAGTTGATTTTTATGCAAGAGAAATAGAATATTTCAAGAAACTGTAAGTAAAGTGGCATAAACTACTAGCCCATCAATTACACCGCTTCCCCTGCTATATTATGGGGTGGATTTCAATTCCGTTCACGAAAAGCCAATCAATGGAGCTGGCTCCATTGATTGGCTAATTCGGTGTCCCGTGATCACAGCTTCCAGCGGCAGGTCATCTTTAAGTTGCCCCCGTGCAGCTCCGCGGTCAGCGTGCCGTTCATCTTGTCCATTAGACTTTTGGCGATAGAAAGACCAAGTCCCGATCCTTGGCCGGATCGGGTGCGGTCGACCGTGTAGAAACGGTCAAATAGCAGCCTCACATCAATATCGGATAATTCCTTCGCATCGTTAATGATCGTAAACTCGGCAATTTCAGGCTGTTGCTGGAAGCGGATTTTCACATGACCGCTCGCATGCTTGATAGTATTGGTAAGCAAATTCTCAACGACCCTCCGCACGGCTGATTCGTCGGCATATACGGCTACCTCTTCCTCCGGCATCCGAATGTCCGGCGTAATATCCCGTTCGTTAAACCGGTCGTAGAAACCGACCAGAATGTCTGACAGGAGGACAGTCATTCCGATCCGCTCGGTCTTAAGCTGATAATCGGAAGATTCGATTAGGGATAACTCGAAGAAGTCGTTCAATAGTGCTTGCAGCCGTCTCGTGCGATTTTTAACAATGGTGAGGTATTCGTGCTTCTCCTCAGGCGTAACAGGCTCTGCTTCCAGCAGTTGAATATAGCCAAATATGGAGGTGAGCGGAGTACGGATATCATGGGAAATGTTCGCAATCGCCTGCCGCAGCTCATTCTCGGTTCGTCTTCTGCGGGCCTCCGCGTCGACTACGAGATCGGACTGGCGATTAATTTGACCTGCAAGTCTTTCGAGCCTCTGGTCGAATAGAGTCACGTCTATTTTTTTGCCGGTTGTCCGTTCATTATAGCGGCGCAGCTGCTCCGTCATCCGCCCCAGCTCCCGCCTCATCAGCAGCAGATGGGCAAGCAGGAGAGCCGCCACCGTAACCGTTATGAGCGTTATGATAAGCAAGACTTTCCCGCCCCTCTCATTATTATTTAATTTCTTTTCTGCGGAACACGAGAATACCGAGTAGCGCGGATACGACAATCGTCAGCACTGGCACGAGCAGGAGCGCTGGCAGGTCGCCGCTGTCAATACTGGGCTTGCCGATATCGTTCATCAGCTTGAAGATAGAATAATCATACACTGTAGTAAAGAAAGGGATGTACTCACCCAAGCCCCCCAAAATCGTATCAATCATTAGGAAGAAAATCATCGAGAAGCCGATCGTCTTGCCACTTTCGGTGAACACGGCAGTGAACAGCGCCCCGATCGCCGCATAGCCTGCAGTGTACAGCAGTGTCAGTCCTAGGGCCCGCGGTATGAAGGACGCGTCAAACCCCTGCGGCAAATGGCCGAAACCTGAAAGCAGAGAAACTTCGGTCGTGCTTACGATCGGGAATACCAAAGAGATAGCCATGGCTCCGACCGAGAATCCGATCAGTTTGGCGGTGAACAGCCGCCCTCTATCGTTACCCGACGATGCGATCGTCTTCATGACACCCGTCGCATATTCATTGGCGATGAAGAATCCGGCCAGCGCTGCAACGCCAAATTTGATCAGATAGGCATTGCTTGCAATAAACTGAATCAGAAATTCGGCTCCTGTGAACTGCGGCTCTCCACTCGACTTATGGTCAAAATAGTAGAGCAGTGGATAGGCCAATGAAAGAATGGCGGTTATTAGCAGCAGCACGCGGAACGACCTGTCCTTACGCAGCTTGAACAGTTCGGATCTAACCAGATTATACATGCCCGGCACCCCCGATCCGCTTCATGAAAAAGCTCTCCAGGTCTTCGCCCATCGGCATAAACTGCTCAATTTCCAGACCTGCGGAGAATAGCGTCGAAGATACTTTACCTGGCTGTTCGATATTGCCAAACAGCTTAATCGCGCCATCGGGCATCACTTCGAAATCATTGGTGCGGAGCTCGTTCTGAATAACCGTTGCCGCCTTGTCCGGATCATCCACTTTAATAAACACGTACTGCTGACATTTATCATTCAATTCCTGAGCAGTGAGCTGCTCTAGCAACTTACCGTTATGAATGATGCCGTAATGGCTTGCCAGCAAATGCAGTTCGCTCAGAATGTGGCTGGAGATCAGAATCGTTATCCCTCGTTCGTGGTTAAGCTGCTTGAGCAGCTCGCGCATTTCGATGACGCTCATCGGATCGAGCCCATTGGTCGGCTCGTCGAGAATTAGAAATTCCGGATCGCTTAGCATGGCGATTGCCAGACCCAGCCGCTGCTTCATGCCCAGCGAGAAATTCTTCACTTTCTTCCTGCCTGTTCCCTGCAGTCTGACCAATTCCAGCATCCTTGGGACGCAGTCTTTGCCGGGGATGCCCCGGAGGAGCCGGTTCACCTCCAGATTCTCGGCGGCGGTCATGTGGGGGAACAACGAAGGGCTCTCGATAATCAGACCCATCCGCTTACGGGCCTGGGTCAACGCCCGCTCGTCGCCCGCGCCAAACAGCGCGATACTTCCGTCGGACGGAAAAGCTAGTCCGGTAACGATGCGCATCAACGTCGATTTTCCGGCTCCGTTCTGCCCAATAAAGCCATATATGGAGCCTTTGCGGATAGATAAATTCACTTTATCCAGCGCTACGCTGCCTTTAAACTTCTTAGACAATTGATTCGTCTGCAATACATATTCGCTCATTGTAGTCTTGGCCTCCCTTATGTGATAGACCAAGTATAGAAACGAAAACTTAAGAGGAGCTAAAGCCAATCCTTAAGAATGTCTTAAGGCTTTAGCCGATAGCCCATGCCCCATACCGTCTCGATAAATTCGCTGCCGGGCGCAGCCTTCGCAAGCTTGCTCCGCAAATTGCTCATATGGACGTTGACCGTATTGTCGTCTCCGTAATATGGCTCATCCCATACGCTTTCGTATAGATTTGCTTTCGTGAATACCTTTTTCGGTGCCGATAGAAGCAATGTGAGAATCTCATACTCCCGGGCGGTCAGCGCAACCTCTATCCCCTCTGCCGTCACCGTTTTGGAATCGTGATCGAGCACAAGTCCCTTATGCTGCAGCACGCTCAGCACAGCCGGCGGAGCCATCTGCGCAAACCGGCGCAGATGGGAATCAATTCGCGCCGAGACTTCCTCGATATCGAAAGGTTTCGTAATGAAATCATCCGCACCCCCGCGTAGCGCTGACACTTTGGTCTGCTGCTCACCCTTGGCCGAAATGATAATGACTGGCACGCCTCCCCGCAAGCGGATCCATTTAAGCAGCTCCTCGCCCGTCATTCCCGGCAGCATCAAATCCAGCAGTACCATGCTCCATTCCCGTTGCTCCAGATAGAGCAGCGCCTCCGTTCCGGAAAAGGCAGGCTGTGGCACATAACCGCTTTTTCGAATAATGCTGCACAGCAGCCGGCTGATGTCATTATCGTCCTCGGCCACGAGAATATTTATTGAATTATCCATCTTTTCTCCTTGTATTATCCTTAATCAGCTGTCATTTAGAAGTTCTATAGCCTATATGATAGACGATTTTTACCTCTATTTCCAGAATAGCCTTCCTGATGCGGCCTTTTCGGTGTTCGCTGGAATCCGGTGGTTTTTATGCTTTTCAAATGTTCCACGTGGAAATTCGACTCCGCTGTGATGAACATGAAAAAGAACAACCGAGCCGGTTTTTTCGACCACAATACAATCTGCCCGCCTCACAAATCTATTGCTTCAAAAATTCATCCACACTGATTTGCTGTAATTCATAATCCGCACCGATGGCTTTTAATTGGTCCTCTATGTTAGCCACAACCCGATCAATGCCCTTGTACACGAGTAGAGGTACCGCCTCCAGATAAGTTTTTGCCAGCGCATAATCGCAGGAGAATACCTTTTTGATAAACACCAATGTTTTTATTTTGTCGGCGCCCGGGCCTGTAATGAACACTTTGTAGTAATCCAACTGCTCGTCTTCGCCCATCTCCACTTCCTCCCCGATACCCCGAGGAAGCAAGACGCTGTAAAGAAACTCGGTAAGATTATCATAAGCAACGGAGAAATCCCAAGAACCCTCTCCATGCCCTGCAGTATAAATCACGGTATCTCCTCTGGAGAGATCCAGGCAATACGGGTCGCCTTCATCCGACGCAATAACGAGATAGTCGCACGGCCAATCAGTAATGACCTCTTCCGTAACGGGATTATAATTGTAGCCCGATTGGCCTTCAACCAAGTCCTTGGCACCGTAAATAAATAGATTGATATATTCATCCGTGCTCCAGGAGACTGATTCGGGAACATAGTGATTTAGGAAGTAGATGTACTCATCGGGCAGATTCCATTCCCCGGAGACGGTGCGTATTGCCTGCTCTTCCGCTTCGGTTAGCAGCTGCATCGGATACTTCGCGTAAAAATCGGGGTTTTGCTGCCTTGTCTTCTCTAAAGCTGATTGCATTTTCTCCAAAACGTTGTCTATTCCTTGATAAACGTTCTGCATTAAGATCACCACTTTAATTAAGATTGGATTGCTTCGAATGAATCAAAAACTGTAGAAAACCGCTTCACCGTTTAGGAAGGGTTTGCAATAATTCTCAATCAAATCCGGCATTTGTTTACGTATCCACATATGCTTATCTTGGTTACTTACCAGAAAAGCGTAGTAGGCAAATATCACCAAAAACATGAAACCCTCTAGCTGTTCAGTGTCTATTTTTCTGGAAATGATAGTAGTGTAGCCGGCTAGTAGAGCGTTTCGCAATTCTCCTTCAGTCAAAAGGGCACCCATAGCGATATCCATCACGTAATATCCAGAACCCGACAAGCCAAAGTCGATGAACGAAATCCCCTTTGGTGTGAGGATTAAGTTACTATAGTTGATGTCTGCATGGATGAATCCCCATGTCTCCATCGTTTTGCTCAATACTTTAATACGATCATTGATCAATGAAAATGTATTTTCAAGAATATAAAAATCCTTGGTAGCGATAATACCCATTTCTTTACCGGATCGCAATTTGGCCAGCATGGTATTTGTCCACTCTATTTCATATTCGGGCCTAATAAAACTTGGACCCTGTTGATAGCGCATTGAAAACTGATGCAAATGGGCAATACGCGTCCCAAAGGTACGAACTGTTTCCTCACTATTCAAATCTTGCTTGGACATGATTTCCCCAAAAATCCATTTTAAGACGGAACAATGCACTTCTTCGTGTTCAATGACAACGGTTGTTACCAGTTCACCGTTTACATTCGGAACAGGGGTTTGAACAGGTAATTCGGAATGAGAAGACCAAGCTAACAGATAATCCAACTCCGATTGAACAGCCTCACGCGTATTATGTACACCCTGCATGTTTTTTGTAATGGGTTTATGCATCCGCAACAAGTAAGTGTCTCCAGAATACTTTTCTGTGACCTTGTATGTGATGTTCTCGTTATGACGGATCAATTCCACGAAAGGGTCAATAAAAGAATACTTCAGTAAGACTTCCTTAAAACACTTCGTATAATCCATAGAATATCCTCCTAGTTTAGTGAACAACCCCACTGCTTAATTTGACGATACCTACTCTTCTTGGAAAATCTCTTTAATTCCCTCTAGTTCCCGGGGCTTAATTCCGTTTTCACTAAGTACAACCACGGAATCGGCCCTTTTCCAGACAAGAATTTCTCCATTCGTATCCCAACTAATAATATCCTCAGGGAAATCTTCCACCTTTTTTAGCCCCAGCAGTTTGACTAATTCACCATACTTGTTCTCATCCACAATCTCATAGTAGTCCCTATATGCGTCTAACTCATATTTAAAAACGGTCTGCCATTTCCCTTTGTTGACCTGATTCAGCATGGCTGAACTCTCTATATGGGTCTCAAAATTGTTGCATTTCAATTCGTATCCCTCATAATATCGACCTTGCTCATCGATTGAAAATATCTCTTGATACAACGTATCTGCACAATTAAAGTGGCGTATGACGATATCATCCTCCGGTTCCATTACGATTAATCCGCTCTCATGTTTAAAATCGCCCCGGCAAGGCCTCTTATGAAGAATTCCATATACGATAGGCTCCAAGTAAGCATAGAGTGTAAATCCGCCGAATCTTGTTTGGAAATCTATTAACGGATCTGTAGGCATGATTCTTGCCGCTTGAAAGGCATTGATTATCTCCTTCTCATCCTTAACAGAGTCTTTCCATTCGGAGTGTGCAAGATAATCACAAGCTCTTTTTGATAAAACCATATCGTCTCCCTTTCCTCATTCGTAATTTAACAGCTGGAAGGTGAAAAAGGCGAGGCAGCTTGCTCCCACGCTTCTAGCTTCAATATATATACAACTATACCGTATCTCGCCACTTAAAGAAGGGGCCAAGTAAAATCAAGAAACGCAAAAAAGAGGCCGTTATCCCCTATGCCGGGTATACGCCTCTGAATGGTTGGGTCGACGGCCATACTTTTGTTTCATAATAATTCTTTTAGTACATTTTTAGCCAGCCGTATTTTCTCATCATTGGCATCACGAAGTAAAGCTACAATGTCTTGAATATCGCTCTCTGCTGATGTAACGATGAAATCTTCATCCAGATATGCAAACAACTGTATTAAATTCACTTCAAGGGATTCCGCAATCTTATTTAAATTCAGTAAAGATACGTTTTTCTCCCCACGTTCAATCTGCCCTATGTATGAAAAATGAAATCCGCCTTTCTCACCAAGAGCTTCCTGAGACAAGCCCCGCTCTTTCCGAAGAGCACGAATACGGGTTCCTACGAGCTTTAAGATTTCCTTATCCATTACGGTATTCACCTCTCCATGTCAATCCTGCCCTATTTATAGATTACCTCTTAATTCTTCGGGTGTATCCCCCATTATCCTTACAGAATCCTTAGAATCTCCCCTTACACTGTGGAAGTGGAAAGGATGATATAATATGCGGGACATTATTTTAGAAACCCAGAATCTTTGCAAAAGCTTCAAACATCAACCAGCCGTCAACAAAGTAACGTTAGCGGTACCCCGTAACTCGATCTACGGGCTCTTGGGGCCGAATGGTGCAGGCAAATCGACAACGCTCAAAATGATCGCAGGCATGCTGCGCCCCGATTCCGGGAGTATTCGTATTCATGGGCATGAATGGACACGGAAGGATTTAAGCGAAATTGGCGTATTAATTGAGGCGCCACCGCTCTATGAGAATCTGACTGCCAGAGAGAATCTTAAGGTGCGTACGATTGCCCTCGGACTGCCGCAGTCCCGAATCGAGGAGACCCTCGCCGTTGTGGATTTAACCGATACCGGAAAGAAACGTGCCGGACAGTTCTCCATGGGCATGAAGCAGCGGCTGGGAATCGCGATTGCACTCTTGAACCAGCCGAAGCTGCTGATTCTGGACGAACCGACCAACGGGCTGGACCCCATCGGGATTCAGGAGTTGCGGGAGCTGATCCGTTCTTTTCCGGGGCAAGGAATCACCGTCATTCTGTCGAGTCACATTCTCTCCGAGGTCGAACAGGTAGTGGATCAGATCGGAATTATCGCCGGGGGTGTTCTCGGGTATCAGGGAGCCGTTCCCCACGGGCAAGAGCTCGAAGCCTTGTTCATGCAGGTCGCCGCAGCCAACCGAAGGGCTGGTGAATAACATGCTTTGTCATATTAGGGCTGAACGTTTAAAATGGCGGGGCACTTTTATCCCTAAGCTTGTCTGGCTGGCACCTGTGTTCACGATGCTCCTTTGCGCCATTTTAATGGGCGGACGCTTATTTCAAAGCGGGGCTTACAACTGGTGGTACACGATGCTCTTGCCCGGAGCGCTGACCCTTACCTGTTCACTGGCTCTACATAAGGACGCCAAGATGAAATACCGTGGACTACTGGCTCTGCCTGTTGATCTGAAGACCCTCTGGACCGGGAAAATAATTGCCTGCGCAGAATGGCTATTAGTCACTATCCTCCTGTTCCTGGTTGGCATTACTTTCGGCGGAATACTGTTCGGCCAGACCATTCCGCTGCTGAACAGCATGGCTGGCAGCTTCCTGATCTTCGTCACGTTTCTGTGGCAGATTCCATTGTGTCTGTTCCTGGCTGCACGACTCGGATTATTCGCCGCTGTTCTGCTTAATATGTTCGGTAATGTCATGGGTGTCGTTGCCTTCGATACCGGTGGACTGTGGGATTTTATGCCTTATACTATTACTGCCAGGCTCATGTGCCCGGTTCTGTCGATCCTGCCGAACGGTCTCCCCGTACCGGTGGACAGTCCGCTGAGAAGCACGGAATTGATTCTTCCGGATGCCCTGATCTCCCTGGCCTGGTTCGGATTGCTCTCCCTCCTTACTGCGCTATGGTTCCGTAAGCAGGAGGCGAAGTAACATGGCTTCACTACTGGGATTGCTGAGGGCGGATCTGCTCAAAAGCCGCCATACGCCGTTTCTGCTAATTCATCTGCTGGTTCCTCTTATCGGAGCTGGCGTATTCTTAGCGTACTATTCGTACTCCCCATGGAGTGCAACCGACAAAGCACTGGCGTTTATGCAGTCTGTAGGATGCGCATTTCCTACCCTGATCGGGCTGGTCTGCTCCATGTCGGTGGAACAGGAAGCGGCTGCAGGACAGTTTCAAAGCATGCTTGCTATACCCGCAAACAAAATCACGACCTATATAAGCAAGCTGCTTCTCCTGCTGTTGCTTGGCTTTGGAGCCGTCCTGTTTGCTTACAGCCTTTTTGGCCTGGGGTTCGGCGGGATTCTGCAGCAGGACAGACTGGGAATGCCCTTTTACATCACCGGGGCAGTTATTCTGTTTGGCAGCAATATGTTTCTCTACCTTCTTCATCTCACAGCCAGCCTGCGCTTCGGAAGAGGGTCTTCCATCGGGGTAGGGATTGTGGGGAGTCTGGTCGCCGCCTTAATGCTCACCGGGCTGGGTGATGCCATCTGGCCGTATATTCCCTTCGCATGGGGCGTCCGCTTCATCTCGCTGTGGACAATCCACGCTTCCGGTACGACAATATCCCCCGCTGTATCTGGGCTGAGCGCCGGAATTACGGTCTGGCTGCTGGGAACAATATTGGCTGCTCTTCTGTGCGCTGCATGGTTCCAGCGGTGGGAAGGACGCTCAACTGATAATTAGACATACAACTTACAATCGGGGGAACCAATATGGCAAAAATACTCGTGGTAGACGATGAACCCGCCATCCTGTCGCTGATCCGCAACGCGCTTATTACTGACAATCATCTGGTGACAACGATCTCCGATTCTACACAGGTGTGCCGGAATGACCTTGGCGCGTATGATCTTATTTTGCTGGATGTGATGATGCCGGGTGTGGACGGCTTTACACTTTGCCGGGAGATACGTGCGGCGGTGGATTGCCCGATCCTTTTTTTAACGGCCAAAACACTGGAAAGCGATCTGATGTACGGCCTCGGACTGGGGGCAGATGATTATATTGTGAAGCCTTTTGGCATAGGCGCGCTGCGGGCACGGATTGGCGCCCACCTCAGGCGGGAAAGCAGAGAGCGGCGGAATGTCCTCTATCTGGAGAATGTACACTTCAACCTCTCCGGTAAAGAACTGTTGGTCCAAGAGGACAAAGTGCCTCTGACCAAAAGCGAATATGAAATTTGCGAATTTCTGGCCCGCAGCCGCGGACAGGTCTTCTCCAAAGAACATATTTATGAAGCGGTCTTCGGGTTTGACGGAGAAAGCGACCGCAGCGCCATTACGGAGCATATCAAGAACATCCGCGCCAAGCTGAGCAAATACGGGATCGACGCGATTGAGACTATCTGGGGGATTGGATATAAGTGGAATCTGTGAAACGAATCAAAACAGTGCGCCTTCGCACCTTTTTCCTGCAATACCTCTTGTTCTTAAGCACAGGGACGATTCTGCTGCTGGTGCTTGTACTTGGCTTGTTCACACTGGCGTTTTCCTCCAATATTATACTGCCTGCTAACTATGCCGAGAAGGAGATTGCTGCGTTCAAGGAGCGTCTTGCCTCAAGCAGAACAGTAACGCCCGATAGCGTTCCGGGAATGGTAGATTATACGGTCGTCACCCAGGAAGGAGAACTTCTCGCCGGTAATCTGAGCCGGAGTGAAGCAGCACATGCCTGGGAGATTATACAGCAAGGCAATACTCAGGACTCTCATTTCTATACAACCGCCCAGCACGGACAGGAGATCTGGATATTCCGGTATAGCTTAACACCGCAGTATGCATCTTCCTTGCTGCGCACCTATCTGCCGAATCCTCAGTTGCTGGGAGTGCTGCTCTTCATCTTGGGCATTTTGCTCCAAGCGGCCTTGCTTGCCGCCCGGTTCGGCAGAAAACTCACGGAGAAAATGGCAGGATTACAGGAAGCGACAGAGAACATCCAGCGCGAGAATCTTGAGTTTACCGTCAAGCCCAGCGGTATCCGCGAAATCGACGATGTGCTGGTCTCACTGGACCGGATGAAAGAAGCCCTGCACACTTCACTTAAGCGGCAGTGGGAGCTGGAGCGTTCCCGCAGAGAGCAGATTTCCGCGCTGGCCCACGATATCAAAACCCCGCTTACCGTCATTCGGGGAAATGCGGAGCTGCTGCAGGAGACGACACAGAATGCTGCCCAGCTGGAATATAACGGATACATTCTTCGCAGCGCCGAGGATATTGAAGCCTTCGTACAAGAGGTTATTGATCTGTCCAGCATGCAGGCCAGCTTTGTTCGTCAGAAGTCGCTGGTAAGTACAGCGGAGATTCTTGGAGAATTAGAGCTGCAGATGAAGGCTCTGTCCTCCGGCAAGGACCTGCATACGCTTGTACAGAAGGATACTCTTCCTGTATTTCTCTTTATAGATAAGGAGCTGTTTCAGCGGGGCATCATCAATGTCATCGCCAATGCGGTCGAGCATACGCCTCCGCAGGGGAGCGTTGCTTTGCTGGTCCGGGGGGATGACGCTGCTGTTCATTTCACGGTCACAGATACGGGGAACGGCTTCTCGCCAACCGATTTGAAAGAAGGCGCCACCCAGTTCTACAGAGGAGACCAGAGCCGAAGCTCCGGCAATCATCACGGGATGGGACTGTACATTGCCGAGTCCGCCGCCCAGCAGCATGGAGGGAGCTTAACTATCGCAAATATGTCCTCCGGCGGAGGGAAGGTGACTATGAGCATTCCTGTTTCTGCGGGAGGCCGGGATGGTTATGGGCAGGAGTAACGAGCTGCTCTTGTGGTGTCCCTAGATTATTTCAGTTTTACAGGTTCGAATAAATTCAGATAATATTTGCTTCCACAACCATCTGGATTATCATTACGAATGTGTTCTTCCAAGCATAGTCTTGAACGGTCAGATTTGTACTTATTATGCTTTGACAAGTGACGCATTAACGTTTTCCATGAATCACCTATATCATCACTGCTTTCAAGCATGGCGTATAGGCCCCCGGGTAACATCATTTCTTTTAAATGTTTTGGAACATCAGTACCATCTGGGATGGTAGCACACATACCATATCCATATGGGGTACCCGGATGACTTGGCATTGGCTTCACATTACCACCAAATAAACGTGCTGTGCCCAGTAAGCTGGCCGACTTAATCCAATCCAGCACCGGTGCCATTGCCTCATCTTCTGGAGAAGCACCTATAGCAATATTGTAGGCCACCCTCATAGGAGGAAGAGTAATTATTTTGATTATGTTGGTTTCTTTCAAATTGCTCATTAACAAATCCTCCGTCTCAGTAAGGATCTCATCCAGACTAGACAAACAGTCTGCGTTTTGCTTTTGAAGGAGTTTCAAGATCCGGTCTAATTGCTGTTCAAAAAGTAATACTTCTGCTCTCTGCAACTTTAGAGTGGAGATTTTATTTGCAATAACCGCGCTAAGCTGTGAAGGGGACTTGTTTGCGATAACAGATTTTATATCCTTTATCGGAATATCCATTTTGCGAAGTACTGCAGTAATTCGTATACATAAGAGTGCATTTTCATCATAAATTCTCCAGCCAGAGGAGGTATCCCTTGAACTCTTAAAGAGTCCTTCTGATTCCCAGTGGCGCAAGGTGCGACTCGTCAGTCCCATCTGCTCCGACAATTTATTGATTGCAACAGATCATGCTGCAGGATGCCGGAGAAATGCGTATCGAGACGACCGCACTTCGGATGCTCGATCGTCATCGCCTTGTCCGGGTCTGGCGTACGCCGCAGCAAATCGTGAAACTGTTCGGCGACGCCAGCGAACAGCCGCCGCATCTCGTCCACGGTTTTGCCCTGCGCTTCCTCCACCCAGACCGGGATTTTCGAGAAAATCTCCTCGTTCGGAGCTTCCGCCAGTACGGACATATAGAGCTTTTCGTACAAATACATTCGCCCAAACATGATATTCGTATAATTGCTGCGGATGTTGAAGCATGTATGAATCCACCTTTCCTTTATTCATCGTCGTTTGGCCGCCAATGCCGCAGCCTTATCTCTATCGTATGCCGGGTTCGCTGACAAGCGTTGTCAGCGAAGTTCAATCGGGATCGTCTTCGTAATGTTTTGCGATTCCGTAGGCCATTTCCTTAATCCGACGCTTCAGCTCCAGCGGCTCCCGTATACAGATGGCCGGACCAAACGTCAGCAGATACATCGGAAGGTACTTGTTCATCGTCTGAACGTCGAGCAGAAACCGCGCCTCGCAATCGGTCCTTTCCGTCAAATAGTGGCGCAGATGCCAGTGGCGGCAAACCGCGTTCAGGGTGTCGGGCTCTCCCTCGATACGGATGACCGTCAGCGGTCCGTCCGCCTCCCGTTCCCGCTTAGACTGGTCGTGGAAATAGGCGGACGCGGAGAAATGCTCCGGCTTTTCGAACCGCGCTTCAGTTGCCTCCAACCGCGCGATACGATCTACGCGGAACGTCCGCATTGCCAGCGAACGATGGCAAAACGCGACAACGTACCATTCGTTCCGGTCGTAAGCTAGCCCATATGGATCGACGTTACGTTCGTCGGCCTGTCCCGCGTTCTCCTTACGATAGGCGATGCAGACCGTTCGCCCATCCTTCGCCGCCTGCTCCAGGTCCCGCAACAACAAAACGCCGGAAGGCGGACGCACCGGAGAAATCACATCCAAGCCACTCGTCTGGCGGGACAGATCGTCGCGCTGCTCTTCGTGCAGCCCATTCTTCACTTTCTCCAATGCGCTTTCCAGCTCTTCGGTATACGGATAGCCGGCACCTTGCGCAAATTTGAACGCGTCCACAAGTGCCTTCAACTCCACGGAATTGAAGAATAATGGCGTCTCCCTGAAGCTTTCCAGAATGTGAATGCCGCCGTCGTGGCCCGATTCCGCAACGACTGGCACACCGCTGGCGCATAATGCGTCGATATACCGGTACACGGTGCGGATGCTGATCTCCAGACTGTCCGCGATCTGTGCGGCGGTGAGTTTCCTGCCGGAGCGTAGCATCCAAAGCATGGATAGCATATTATCCCATTTTGCCAACGGGAGCACCTTCTTTCCTCGCGAAAATGTGTTCGGAAGTGACTCTTTACTACCTACGGATAGATAACTTCCGTCTGTTCATCAAAATATCCAGCTTCGGATAAGACGATCTCACTCAGATCATATTTTACAAATATCCGTAAGGACCTAGCAATATGATCCCCAAGATTCTCACCAAAGTAAATACTGTAATAATCCCTTTGATCTACCTCATTACTTTTACTATCTGGTCTTTTTTCGACTACAACAAAATAAATAGGATCGCTCAATTGTTCTTCGTCTTCATTTGTATCAGGCCAATCCTGTAGTTTTACTGTAGTTTCGTTTAAACCGCTGTATTTAAGAACAAAGGAAAGGATCTCATCATCTGAATAATTGTTCACACTGGTGGAACTGGAACCCTTAGGAAGCTTTGTGGGTGAAGCTGTACTCGTGGAAGTAGCTACTGATGGGGTGGTTATTGGTTGCTTGGACGAATTACTGTTATTGCATCCGACAATGAAAAGAAAAGTGAGAATGAAAAAAAACCGGATAACCTTCATCAATCTGGGAGTCCCTCCAATAAAAATAAATAGGTTTAAAACGGTAATCGTTTGGGCTGTGGTATGAACAACAGATACTTAGGGGGTGTGCCAATAGCCCTCAAATGGCTTGGTACACCCCCTCTCTATTTTTAAATTCGGGCTTAGGCAAATCCGGTTCAGATCGACGTATTGCTTACTCCGGCTGAGTATCCCCGTTATCTTCCAAATTTACTATGACACCATTGTTCTCCAGCTCTTGGATAACCTGCTCCGCTTGCTCATTCAGCGGGTTGTTTGCCAAAGATACTTCTTGTAATTGGGGCAACGTTTCGAGCACTTCAATATTCTGGATGAGGTTATCGTCTAGATAGAGATGTTCCAATGTTGGATGATTTCGTAATGGCGTCAAATCTTGAATTTTATTTCCGCTCAGTAAGAGCCATTCTAACTTCAATTTCTTAATGGGACTTAGGTCTTCCACCTGATTGTTGCTGGCAAGAAGATCGGTCAGCTTATTTAGATTTTTTAACGGCACTAGACTTTTTATCATGTTACCGTCAACAACCAGCTTCTCTAGAGAACTTAACCCGGAAATCGGTGAAAGATCAGTAATCTGATTCTCCTCAATTGCTAAGAACGTTAACTTTTTCAACTTGCTTAGCGGTTTAATATTCTTTATCTTTTGGCCGGGCAGAAATAAGCTCTCCATGTTAACCGCATATTCAAGACCTTGTAAACTGGTGATTTTAGCCTTAGATTCGCTAGGATACAAAGATTCCAGCTTCTTCAAATCAACTGCCTTCAGCTCTTTCTTAGCCGGCAGCTCTAATTCCGCGCGAACGGCTTTCGCCAAAGCCGGGTCTGTAATGACGGATGCAGCCCGAATGGATGTAGCCGGTAAGAATACGAGAACCAAACAAATCACGATGATATTTTTCATTAGCTTAGTAGGCATATACATTCTCCTTTTCAAGCACATTGAATAAGTGCCATTCCTTACCTTTATCGGATTTCACTGCAAAGATGTTCAGCTTAACCTGTTGAATTCAATCAAAATAATTAAAATTTATACCGAAAAAATGCCCTAAAACTATATCACATAGTCATAGGGCAGTCGCGCTAAATTTTGAAGAAATATGAAAGCATATCTTGTCATTAAATCTCTCGTCCGGCAATCGTGTCCGTTCTATACATTTTTTCTGCTTCAATAGGACTTTCTTTTGCTGTCATATGGTGCGGAATTACCCGGTAAACTTGAACCGGTCCGCCGAATACAGCCGACCTATACTTGTCCACATGCTGCTTGGACAAGGGGCGGTTATAATAGCCGGGTACGTATTTATTGATCAATCCCTGAAGTACATGAGTGGCTTCGTCCAAATCTGTGATCGGCTCTGCTTGTCCAAATATCATTACGCTCATATAAGCCGTATCCGTTTTAGCAGGTACCGGATCCGTAATGGTCCCGTATTCCTCACATACTGTAAAACACACCTCTGGATTTTCGCTCATGACCTGATTGCGTCTTCCATCGCCAGCCCCGTGAATATAGAGCTTCCCCTCAGACCATACATAATTTAGCGGTACAACATAGGGGAGGTTCCCATCAACCAACCCAAGATATCCAATTCTCGCTTGCTGCAGGAAGCTTTCAATTTTCTCCTGATCCTTGCATTCCCTGGTCTTGTAACGAACTGGATCCATTTCGGAATCTCTCCTTTCACTCATGAGATATTCATCCCACTCCAATAGTTTGAACTCCGATACTCTTCTAGAGTGCGGCAACGACTCAGATTGCAAATACCAGCGTTATTACGGTAGTATATCAGTGAATGGAGTGCCTTTTAAGATCCAAACATTAAGGTTATGAGCAATCCATAACTACTTAATATTTTATGATTGGAGCTACTATTTGGAGGTATACACGATGATGAAAGTAATCCGTAATGATAAGAGACCGATCTGGCAGCAATTGCTTGATCAAGCCATTCATAATATTACAAGTGGAATCTGGGCTCCAGGAGAATTGCTGATTCCTTCCCGCGAACTCGCTCACCAGATAGGCGTCTCTCGCTCTACTATACAGATCGTCTATGAGGAATTGCTAAGCCGAGGTTATACGGTTACATCCCGGCGAGGAGGAACGCGGGTTAGTAAATGGAATCAAATCACTGAGTCAACGAAGGAAATCATAGCAAATGGCCCTCTGCCTCCCTCACTTCCCTTGTTGAACTCAGCGGTCGATCAATTACAGGACTGGTTCAGAGGAAAAGAACATGGAGAAGCGGATATTGATTTTAGTCCCCACGAACCTTATTTGGATGGACATTTTCAAAAGAACTGGCGGCAATCGTTTCTCCACGCATCCGCTGCAATGGACTTATCAAGCTGGGCTTACGGCAACCCCTACGGTCTCACACCATTACGTGAGCAAATCCAGCGTTATTTATCACTTGAACGAGGTATCCATATCCAAACAAATCAGATTCTGTTGACCTCAGGAGCTCAGCATAGCATTGACTTAATCGCACAAGCGCTTTTATCTGATGGGGACACTGTCTCTGTAGAAGATCCCGGTTTTCCAGCTTCCTGGATGGCGATGAACTATCGGCGTATGAATGTGGTGCCCGTCCCCGTTGATGCGCATGGTCTTGTGGTTGACCGTATTCATCCACAATCCAAACTGATCTTTGCGACTCCTTCGCACCAGTGCGCAGTCGGGGTCGTTATGTCGGAGCCGCGCAGGCAACAACTGCTGCATAAGGCCGCGCAAGAACAATTTTGGATCATTGAGGACGATTATGACAGTGAATTTCGATATCGTGGGGACCCGCTTCCCACACTCTTTAGTCAGGCATCTAATAATACCTTGTACCTCATGAGTTTTTCTAAAATGATTGCTCCAGGCATTCGTATTTCGGCTATCGTTGGATCTGCCGAGGCAATTGCTCAACTAGCCAGGGTACAGGAGCTGACTTACCGACATCTTCCGATTATGGATCAGCTCACACTAACCCACTTCATCAAGAATGGGCATTTTATGCGCCATATGAGAAGAGTCAGAAATGTGTACCGGCGAAGACACGAAGCTATGACAAAGGCTATTATGGCTAGCGGGTTAGGGGAACGCTTCACACTAAGTGGAGTAGAAACGGGATTGCATATGTTACTTGAAGCTGAAGAATCATACGACGAAGAAACCGTGACAAAGTTAGCCCTTCAACAGGGAATACGTGTATACCCTCTTGGACCTTATTGTTTGGAAAGCAAAAGGAAGGGATGGGTGTTGGGGTTTGCAAAAGTAGATGAAGCATCGATTGAGCAGGGGATTCATCGTCTTGCGGAGCTGATCTTATAGGGTCATGTTCACAAGAAGCCCTTTATCATACAGAAATCTAACCATGTAGAACCCATCCTTGGTAAGCAGGCTGGTAACAAGTTCATGCTCTAATACATTATTGTTCATTATTTGCGTCTCAACTATAGAGCTGCAATCCGTCTGATGCAGTACTTGAGCAGCCACTATGGTCTTTTGGGAGACATAATCCGCTGTATGCTTTTCTACAGAGGCAGCCTCCATCTCATCAAAATAATTAATCGTGAACGTACACGAAGGCTGGTACCGATGGTATTCGCCCAGCGGATAATATCCGATAAATTGACTGTTACTGTAAACATGGAATGTTGCAGGTACATAGCTATCAAGCTGAAAATACGGGATGAACCGGGCAATGCTTGGGTCGATCTCTTCACCAGGAGGAATGACCGCATCCACGCCCATAAGGAGTTCACCCTGCTTATCTACATAAATCGTGCTATAAGAGCTGTACCTCGTAATCCAAATTGAACCGTTCTCCTTCACAGCCTCAACGTAATAACTGTTAATTTGATTTCTTTTTTCCTCACGTTCATCGGCGGGATTGACACAGGTATGCATGTGCTTCCGGGTGTAAGTAAAGACTGCTTTATTGGCGTCTACCGACAGTAATTCAAATTTGAGGATTTCAGATTTTATATTATAGATTTGAAATGTCAGCATCAGTTGAAAGTGATTTAAGAAGGACATCCCCCTCTTATCCGGATGAAATCTTTTGATCAAACCTTGTTCATCCTTATCCATATAAGCCTGCTCCAAGCCTTCAACTGTGGCCTGCAGCTCCTCTTGAGTGATACCTTTATTTTTCTTAAAAAGGAACATGTTCTACTCTCTCCTCATCATCAGTCTACTATTGTCTCCCGTAAGCTGATTGCTAAAGGAGCGGCCGCACATACTCTTTCGTTTGATTTATCTTGCAGAGTTAACTGGCACGTTATAATACTCCCCTAATCTCATCCCGTCAAGAGATAATGTGTGAATTAGCGGCGTAGCGGGGTATCCCCCTCATGCTTTCGAAATATGAATGAATTTCCGGGTAGGAAGAGCGATATCGCTTTTTCCAATTCATCCGGTTTCACGTAAAATTTACTTCAGGTTGATGGGGAAAAGGAGGCTCTGCATGCACAAAGTGATCAAAATCAAATTTACGCTCTTTTACGGCGAAGCACCTGAAGCAGATTGTTACGGGTACATGGAGTTGAATCGGGATGGCAATATGATCGCGCTCTATAACAGGTATGGCGAGGAAATAGACATGTATGGCGGACATGAATTTATCAGGGTGCGGACGCTTGGCAAATTCGATAACGAAGACCGCGATAATTTTTACTCCTTGTTAGAAAGTGATGGTGTGGGGTAATCTGCACGGCAAGCTGGCGGTTTGGTATCAAGGCACTACGAAATAACTATTCGGGAGGTAGAAAATGGACAACCGGATTCAAGAGGCAAGTGGAATGAAGAGAGGGCCGATGTTAACCGCACTACTCATCGGTGCATTTGTTGCCTTTCTTAACGAAAATTTGCTTGCTAATGCGCTTCCTGGATTGATGCGGGAATTCAATGTTGCTGCCGCGACCATACAGTGGTTATCGACAGGTTATATGCTCGTTATCGGTGTACTCGTGCCGGTGACCGCATTACTGCAGCAATGGTTCACAACTCGCCAGATGTTTATGTCTGCGATGGCATTATTTTTGGCCGGTACCTGCTTGTGTGCAGTATCCCCGGGATTCGGAATCTTGCTGACGGGCAGGGTTATTCAGGCTTGCGGTACAGGATTATTGATCCCGTTGATGATGAATACGATTCTCGCCCTCTATCCTCCAGAACGCCGGGGTGCCGCCATGGGTCTCATGGGGCTGGTCATCATGCTTGCCCCTGTCATCGGGCCGACTTTGTCTGGTTTGATTATCGATACCTTACACTGGCGCTGGCTGTTCTACATGGTGATTCCTGTCGCACTGTTTTCGATGATTTATGCATTCATCTACTTAAAGAATGTGACAGAACTGACCAAGCCAAGGGTCGATCTTGTGTCCATTGTGATGTCAACCGCCGGTTTCGGCTGCGTCACCTACGGCTTCAGCCAAACAAGTGTCTCTCTTGGGCCTAAAGGTTACGGATTGATTGCAATAGGCAGCCTTTTCTTGCTCTTGCTAGTATGGCGACAGCTCAAGATCAAAGAGCCGTTGATCGATCTTTCAGTATTCCGGCATCATACTTTTTCTCTCGTTGCGGTATTGATTGTTATTCTGATGATGGTTCTATTCTCCACAACAACATTGCTGCCGTTCTATATGCAGGATGTGATGAAGTTGACAGCATTCGCGACAGGCTTACTTCTTATGCCAGGTAGCATTTTGAACGGGATCCTGATGCCGGTGTCGGGGAAATTATTCGATAAATTCGGGCCGAGACGCGTAATTGTGCCCGGTCTGCTCCTGATCGCCATATCGTTGTGGCTGTTTGCCGGCATCGACAGTGATACAACACAAGGTTCTGTGCTGTTCAATCATGTCCTCTTATTCGTAGGCATGTCATTCGTCGTCATGCCGGCTCAGACGGCAGGATTGAATCAACTTCCACGTCACCTGGTCCCTCATGGCACAGCCATATACAATACGCTTCAACAGATTGCAGGTGGAATTGGCATTGCATTGTTCGTCGGCATCATGTCGTCTGGAGCCACTCGTTATCTTCACCATTCGCTCGATCCCACTGCAATGCATGAGAAGACACAAAGCATGGTTTCCGGTCTACAAACGGTTTTTTGGATTGAATTTATTCTTGCAATACTTATTTTGGTGCTCGGTTGGTTTATCAAAAAGACACCTGAGCATAATTGATTCATTGCTATATAGATTGAACTTATAATTCTTCTATTTTGGGATTATTGGCCGTGACTACAGAGAATGTTTGGACTTCCAACCGCTGTTAGGTTTCGATTTCTTTTCCCTAAATGTATATTCTCAAGTTCAATCTAAATAGTCAATTTCATCCTACGCATAAAGCCAAACCCCCGCCACCGTCATCAACCCGGGCAGCACTGCCTCGTCCACCTCCACGTTGTCGTACCATCCGCCCACGGCCAGGTTAAGCAGCAGATAGAAGGGCTGGTCGAACGGCATGATGCCCGGCTCCAGCTGGCGCTGCGCGAAGCAATACCCGTCTACCAGCCAGCGAATAGAACCCGCATCCCATTCCAGCGTATAATCGCGGAACTCATTGATGGTTCCGTCTTCAAGCTCGTGGGTGAATTCCTCAACCACTTTGCTGTCAAGGTCCTTTCCGTAGTGCAGCGTGCCGGCGATCTGCCGGGGCAGGCGGCCCTTGGCCTCCAGAATGTCGAGCTCTCCAGAGGCTGGCCAAGGCCCGTATGCCAGATCCTGCGGCAGCAGCCAGATGGCAGGCCATAGACCCTGCCCTACCGGCAGCTTGGCTCGTATGACAAGCTTACCGTAGCAGAAAGAGAAGTGATTCCTTGTATCCAAACGGGCCGATGTATACGCAAAGCTCCGTCCCTCCTGCTCAACCCTTTCAAGGCACGCGCGCAGATTTAAACCATACTCATCGAAATAGAGATTGTTCGGGTGATCCGTATAGAACTGCTGCTCGCCGTTCCCCCAACCGGCGTAGATGGGATTATCGTTATTATCAAGCAGATCGTTGCCTATACGGATGTTCCAGAGACTCAAATCACCTCCGCCGTTCACAAAATCCTGCTCCCATATCAGCTTACTCATCCATGACACTCTCCTTTCCATTTAACCACAGCATAATGCATTTCAGTGCCCGGCCCGAATGAATCCAAAAAAATGGGATAGGGTCAAAAATCATGCCCTTTTTTTCCCGGGTCTTTTTTCTTACGATGAAAAGGAAGGGGGGACACGAGACATGTTTCAATTTCAAACGAAACAAATGAAAGCGTTTTTTAGACAGTGGCAGATGCAAAGCATGGTCATTCCGGGAATCATCTGGATGTTGATCTTTTGTTATTTCTGATGCTGTGGCTCATTATCGGCTTTATGGACTATAGTATCGCGAAGCCTATGCTGGAGTCGCCGTTTGTCGGACTGAAGCACTTTCAGGACTTTGTGACGGACGACCGGTTCTGGCGTTCGATCCGCAATACGCTGGGGATGAGCAGCATCAAGCTTGTGCTGGGGTTTCCGATTCCGATTTTGTTTGCTCTGCTGCTGGGCGAAATCCGCAGCCTGCGCTTCAAGCGCACTGTGCAGACCATTTCGTACCTGCCGCACTTTATCGCCTGGACGATCTTCGGCGGCATCGCGCTCAACTGGCTGGGCGAAGGTGGTGTGGTCAACCATCTGATGATGACACTCGGACTGCAGAACCGCGAAATTCTCTTTAACAGCGACCCGAAATATTTCTGGTGGATTACCTTTTTTACCGATACGCTGAAGGAAACAGGCTGGAGCGCCATCATCTACATCGCGGCTATATCCGGCATCGACCCTGGTCTGTACGAGGCCGCGGAGCTTGACGGAGCGGGACGTTGGCAGCGCATGTGGCACATTACCGTGCAGAGCATCCGTCCGACCATCGCTATTCTGTTCATCCTCGCCGTCAGCGGTATTCTCGGCAGTAACTTTGAGCAGATCTTTATGTTAAAAAACAATATGAACATGAAGATGGCCGAGAGTCTCGATCTCTATATCTATAACATGGGACTTGTGTCGGGGCGCCATTCTTTCTCAACAGCCGTTTTATTTGCCCGTTCCATCGTGGCGCTGGGGCTGCTGTTTATGGCGAATCAGACATCCAAAAAATTAACTGGCGACGGCATTTTCTAGAAAGGGGGCCAACCGGTGAAAAGACGCTCAGGACTAAGGGGCATCGGAGTATTTGAAGTCTGCAACGCCCTCCTGATGCTAGGGGTATGCTTTCTGACGCTGTACCCGATGTGGTTCGTGCTTATTAACTCGCTTAACGCGCCGGAGCAGGCGTTGCTGGGCACCGTCAACTGGTTCCCGGAGCAGTTCTCGCTGGCCAGCTACAGCGTCGTATTTAACGACAAGACAATGATGAACGGGTTCGTAATTACGACCCTGCGCACCATAATCGGGTCGGCTGCACATGTCTTTTTTACCGCCATAATAGCTTACGGCATGAGCAAGACGACGCTGATCGGCCGCAAGTTGTATATGAAAATCGCCCTGATTACCATGCTCTTTTCAGGCGGACTCATTCCAACGTTTATCCTGATGACGAAGCTGGGCCTGTACGACAACTTCTGGGTATTCGTTATTCCCGGCATGTACAGCTTTTTCAATATGGTCATCTTCATGAGCTTTTTCCGCACCATCCCGGACAGTCTCGAGGAATCGGCCAAGGTAGACGGGGCATCAGATTACGGCGTGCTGTTCCGGATTGTACTGCCTAACAGCATGGCTGTAATCGCTACCATCTCGCTGTTCTCGGCAGTCTATCACTGGAACGATTATTATCAGGGCGTTATCTATATCCGCTCGCAGGAGATTCTGCCTTTGCAGACCATTTTGTACAAAATCATTGCCGAAAACTCCATGTCCTTCATGCAGCAGCAGGCGATGGCCCAGTTCGGGGCAAGGCTGCCCGGCAACTCCATAAAGTTCGCCTCCATGATGGTGGCTACCCTGCCGATTCTGGTGTTCTATCCCTTCATTCAGCGTTATCTGGTCAAAGGGGTGATGATCGGCGCTATTAAGGGGTGAACCGATTCCCTAATCAGTAACTTACAAAAAACCGAAAGGATGATCTTCTTATGAAGCGTAAACCCGTTAAAAGAAGTCTGACTATCATGCTGACCTTGATGCTGTCGCTGGCTCTGGCCGCATGCAGCGGCAATTCCGGCAATAATGAAAGTGCCCCGACCGCGCAGCCGGCAGACTCCACACAAGCGCCGCAGAACGAAGCAACGCTGAATCCCGATGAGCCCGCATGGAAACTGGATACGAGTCCAATCGATTTAACCTGGTTCGTCGGTGCCAACTGGTACGCCCACTCCTGGGGCGAAAGCTTGACCTCCAAGTACATTACAGAGAAAACAGGCGTCAATGTTAAGCTCGAAGTCCCTTCCGGCGAAGCGAACGAGCATATCACCTTAATGATGACCTCCGGCCAGCTGCCGGACCTTATCTCCATGGGATCATGGGAAACCGCTGTCAAAAAACTGTGGGAAGGCGACCATGTCTATGCCTTAAACGAACTGGCAGACCAGTACGATCCTTACTTCTACAAGGTGGCGGGCGACGGGACCCTGAAATGGTACCGGCAGGAAAACGGCAACACCTATGGCATTCCGAACGACTCCTACAGCCCGAACCTGATGCATGAAACGGGTATGACGGCGGCCAACCAGACGTTCCTTGTCCGGAAGGATCTGTATGAAGAAATGGGCAGTCCGGACCTCAGCACCCCGGAGGGCTTTCTGAACGCGCTGCAACTGTTCAAGGATAAATATTCGAAATATAAGGGCCAGCCGATGAGCCCCTTCTTCGCCCAAGGCAATGTGCCATACGGCATGACTGAATATCTGCATAATCTGTTGGCCATACCGCACGAGAAGGACGGAAAAGTATACGACCGCGTAACCGATCCTGAATATATTGCCTGGCTGAAAACATTCCGCACCGCTTACGAGCGCGGGCTGATCAACGTAGACTTCCTGGTGGATTCCGATACGCAGGTGGAGGAGAAAACGAATAACGCGCGCTATTTCATGATGATCCGCGAATGGTCCGGCATGACGGCCGTAAATCCGATGCTGGCTGCCGGCACCAATCCCGATTCGTATTATATCGCTGTGGATGGACCGCAGAACAGCAGCGGCGACAGCGCCAAGCTGTTCCCCGGCAATATGGACGGCTGGATGGTGACAATGATCAGCAAGTCGACCAAAAATCCGGAACGGGCCATCCGCTTCCTGACCTATCTCTCCAGCGAAGAAGGGCAGCACGATCTGTTCCTCGGCAAAGAAGGCGAAACGTGGGAGACGGTGGACGGCAAGCCTCAGCTCAAGGCTGATATGCTGAACCTGATTGAGAGCGATATTGAGACGCTGGAGAAGCAGTATGGCGTGCTCGATACGTACTGGATGATGCGTAACCCGGTTATCGTTAACCAGTGGAGACCGGAGAAAGCACCTGTGATCAAGCAGATGGAGGACTTCGCCAACGCTCAGGCCGATATTGACAGCGGCATTTACAAGGGGCTGGACCCGCTGGGCGATTCCGAGGTTGCAGTAGCTTGGTCACGGATTTCACAGAACTGGGAGGAAGTGCTGCCGGAGCTGATTACAGCCAAGGATGAGGCTGCGTTTGACAAAATCTTCGCAAGCTTCCTTGAGCGCCGTGACAGTTACGGCTTCCAGCAGGTAATGGAGTTCCGCCAGACCGAGCTGGATGTGCGGAAAGCGAAAATGGCCGATTAACAGCACTGCCGGCTGCCAGAGGGGCAGCCGGTCTTGTCTGCTTACGCAGGGGTTTCAGCAAGTTCGCCCATTCTCCTGTTTACCCGCCTGAAGGTTTGTAATCCATGGTATATTACAAATGTAGGGAGGTATGGGAATGAAGGCTGTATGGATGAAAATAAGGAAGCTTTACCGCAATTCCCGTATATCACAAAAATTATTTCTGGCTTTCAGCCTGATGATTGCCATTCCTGCCATTGTGGTATCCTTCCTGTTTATCCGGGCGCAGGAAACCCAGCTCTACAAGGACGCCATGGCCACCGGCAGCAGCCACGTCTCGCGCCTGGAGGAACAGCTGCGCAGCCGCATGGATATGCTTGAGAACGCTTCCTCAACAGCTCTGACACAGAAAGCATTTGTGGACTTCATTCATTCCGATATGCGGGCCGACGGTCTACGGCTCGTCAAGTTCAGGCAGAATCAATACGAGCAAATGCATAATATTATTCAAAGCTACGACATGGTTAGCGAGCTAAGCTTCTATGTCGATAACCCGAACCTGTACGAGATCTGGCCGGAAATCTATCATTACGACCGGTTCTGGCCGCAGGACTACTGGATGTCACTGCGTGGAGAGAACGGAGCCGCTTACCGCTTGTTCTCCCTTCAGGACGGGGAGCATACGTTATCCTACTACAGATTGGTGCGCCTTCAGGGACAACAGTACAAGCGGCCTACCATCATGGAAATACGGACCCGGCACAGCGTCTTTTTCAGCAATCTTTTGGAGGAGGAGACAGGCGGTAATTTCTTCTCTGTTGTCATGGATGGGACCATTCCTTCACGCCATGTTTATAATACCTCGCATGCTTTTGCCCTGGACGCAGGCGGGCAGCTGGATGAGATCCTTACCCGCGTTCACGGGCAGCTCGACGTACTGCAGCATAACAATCCCGTCGAGGTCCGGGCCGGTGATCAGACCTATTATGCGCTATACCGTTACATCGCGCCGCTGGATGCCTATGTCATCGATATCGCTTCCCGTCATGATCTGATGAAGGGACCTCGAAGCTGGTACCTGCTCGTCGTGGCCATTACATCCTGCGTGCTGCTGATGCTGCTGCTGTTAGTTTCATATATGACCCGGCGCATTTTCCGCCGTCTGGAGATGGTACTGGCTTCCATGCGCAAGGTGCGCAGAGGCCAGCTTGATGCCAAGATCCATACAGGTCTTGGCGACAATGAACCCGGTGATGAAATCGACTATGTCGCCGTCAGCTACAACAACATGCTTGATGAAATCCAGCGCCTGATGACCCAGGTCGTCGATAAGCAGCTGATCGCCAAAAACGCACAGCTCCATTCGCTCCATTCGCAGATTAATTCCCACTTCCTCTACAACGCACTGGAGTCGATCCGGATGCATGCGGAAGTAGAACGGCAGCCAGCTATCGCCGGTGCGTTGGTGTCACTCGGTTCGCTGCTGCGTTACAGCATGCAGTGGCGGGGCGATACCGTCAGTCTCGGGGATGAGCTGGCCAATATTCAGAGCTATATCCGCTTCATTAACTTTATGGAAGGCAGCAGCTTCGAGCTGCGGGCGGACCTCCCGCCTGAGGTGCTGCGCTACCCTATTCCGAAAATGTGCATGCAGCCCATTGTGGAAAACGCCGTACATCATGCGGCGCCCCAGGGGGGCAGCGTGATCATCGAAATTAACGTAACCGTGGAGAACAACCTCATGCTTCTGATTGAAATCCGCGACAACGGAGCCGGCTCTCAGACGCTCAGCAATCTGCAAGAGGCGCTGGAGGATGAGTCGGATAACCCGATTGTCGCCAGCCAAAACGGCCTAGGATTAGAGAATGTGCACAAACGGCTGCAGCTGCACTACGGCAAGGGCAGCGGCCTTTCAATTGATAGCATACCGGGCGTCTATACATGCGTCACGATACGGTTACCTTGGGAACAAGTCAATCTGGGGGGATGGTAAAAGTTGATCAATATGCTGATTGTGGACGATCAGAAGCATATCCGCGACGGCCTGCAGGCTATGGTGCGCCAATTCCCTCTCCAGCCGGACAGCATTTACTGCGCGGGGAATGGCATAGAGGCGCTGCAGCTGCTTCGCCAGAACAGCATCCAGCTCGTCATTACCGATATCCGCATGCCCGATATGGACGGACTGACGCTGATGGCGCACGCACGGGAAGAGCACATCACAGCTGATTACCTGATCATTAGCGGATACGGCGATTTTGCTTATGCCCAGAAGGCGATCGAACTGGGGGCGAAGGGCTATTTGCTCAAGCCGGTGAACCGTGAGGATCTGCAAGCCTCGGTTGAGCATGTGTGGCAGGAAATCCGGACCCGGCAGGCGCTTTCGCGCAACATGGAGCAGCTATCCCGGCTCGCCCGGGAGACGGACCGCAAGGAACTCAGCCTATACATGCAGGGCTCGGCAAACGATGAGGTGTGGGTGGGCGAGACGGAGCAGCAAAATGCGGAGCTATGGCGCAGCTACCGGCTCTGCCTGCTGCGCGAGGAGCGGCGGATTAACCAGCGGGGTGCCAGCAGCGCCCACAGCATGGAATCCATCGCCTACCGCGTGTATGGCAGTGAGGGCTGCATCTGCCTTCAGCACCGGCCGCACCTGATATTAGCCGTTGATGCCTCTGTTCCGACCGACAAGCTGCCCGCCGCTCTCAAGACCGCACAGATTGGCGCTACAGCCGTCATGACCGGGCCGCAGCAAGGGTTAAAGGCGCTTCCCTGCGCCTACACCGAGGTCCAGGAGTTATACCGGCACAGCTATTTATTCCCCGAGCTACGCTGCATGCTGCCGGAGAACATCGCGGGGCTTATGCAGCAGTGGCAGCTTCCCCATGAGGAGCTGTACGCTTTGTTCCGTTTCATTGGAGCTGACAACGACAGCAAAATCGCCGAGGGCATCTCGATGCTTTTTCACAAAGATGTGCTGCAGCGTTATCACATTCAATATACCGATCGGTTATGCCGGGCTGTGGTGCAGATGCTGGAGGAGTACGAGTGGGTGATACGGCCTTACATGGGGGAGGATGCGCTCGATATTGAATCGCTGCGTAACCTGTATGACTATCCGGGTATCCGTGATTATATTCAGGCGCTGCAGCATCAGATGCTGCGTCTCAACCATTTCTATTACGAGTTTAAGTGCAGCTACCGTAACTCGCAGGACCTGAACGAAGCGATCCGCTTCATCCACGAAAATTACCACAAGCCGCTTGATCTCGCCATGGTTTCCAACCATGTATCGCTGAACTACGCTTATTTCTCCAACCTGTTCAAAAAGAATGTCGGTAAAGGGTTCTCTGAATACTTGCGTGATGTACGGCTGGATAAAGCCCGGCGGCTGCTGGCCGAGACGGAATACAAAATCGTCGAGATCACGCCGCTGGTCGGGTATGAAAGCTACAAAAGCTTCACCCGGGCCTTCCGCGAAGTCATGGGCATGCAGCCCACGGAATACAGACAGATGATCCGGCGGAAATAAGTGTGCCGATCCCCCTTTATGGGGGATTTTTTGGGTTCATCCTGCCTAAAGCCAAAATAATGGGCCTTCATATAAAATCCTGTACCTTTAACCGAATTATTCCATTGGTTAAAATATAGATGTAATAATCTGTAAGCGTTTTCTATTGTGCCAAACGATTCTAAAGGAGGGCAAGTATGAAACGAATGTTCAAGGCTGAGATTAGGTTTACACGCAAAGTATGGAGCCTGTTCCTCGCGCTGGTGATGCTGTCGGGCATCGGCTTGTTACCAGCTTCCAGGGTTCAGGCGGCGGGCAACACTGTAACGTCCATGGCTTATTTCTCGGCAGCAGACGGGCCGGTCATCTCCAAACCCGGAGTGGGGCAAGCCAGCTTCGGGTTTGTTATGCCGGTCTTCAATGGAGGCGCCGCCAGCTGGAGTGACGTTTCCGGCGATGTGGGCGTTAAGGTGAAGAAAAGTGGCAATTGGGTAGACATCGACAGCGCAGGCGGTTATGTCTATAACCAGAACTGGGGACACTGGAGCGACGGCGGCGCGAATGGCTACTGGTTCACGCTAACGGCCACCACAGAAATTCAGCTATACTCCAAGGCCAATAGCGGAGTTACACTGGATTACACGCTTGTGTTCCAGAACGTTAACACCGCAACCATCACGTCGATGACGCCGACGCAAGGGCCGGCGCTTACGGCGGACTTCACCGGCAGCGCAGGTTTTACGTATCCCATCTTCAACAACAATCCGGGCCTCATCTATGATGCAGTAGCTCACGATCTGAAGCTGTCCGTCAAGCCTGTTAGCAGCAGCCAGTGGATTAACATCGACAACAATGCGGCCAGCGGCTGGATCTATGACAGCAATTTCGGCCAATTTACTGAAGGGGGCGGCGGTTACTGGTTTAAGGTAACAGAATCGATCAACGTCAAGCTGGAGTCGAAGACCTCTTCCGCCAGCCTCATCTACACCATTACCTTCAATCAGCCTGTCCGCAATTCATTCCTCCTCTCCGCTTACGACGGTACCACCTACACGGCGGACAAGAGCGGCGCCATCGGCTTCCCGTTACCTAAGATTGACGGAGGCGCACCGATTGGCAGCGAACTAGGCAACTTCGTGTATCAGATTAAAATAGGCGGGCAATGGGTCGATCTCAGCAACTCCGGCCAGAGCAGATTCATCTACTCGGGCAATGGATACAATAACATGTCCGCCGCCAACCAGTGGGGATACTGGGCAGACTACGTCTACGGCCTCTGGTTCCAGCCGATTCAGGAGAACATGGAAATCCGTATCGGCTACCCGTTAAACGGGCAGTCCGGCGGAAACGTCGGCAGCAACTATGTGTATTACAACTTTATTGGCAACCCCAATGCACCGCGTCCCGATGAAACCGACCAGGGAGACATTGCCATCGGGACGCCAAGTGATCCGGCGATCGCCGGCATGAACCTCATCTGGCAGGATGAATTCAGCGGCACCGCACTCGATACAAGCAAATGGAATTATGAAACAGGCTATTACATCAGCGATGATGCTAACAGCTGGGGCTGGGGCAATGCAGAAATGCAGCACTACACGAACAGCACACAGAACGTATTCGTGACTGGCGGACAGCTGAACATCCGGGCCTTGAACGATCACCGTTCGTTCCCGCAGGACCCGAACCGGTACGCGGAGTATTCCTCCGGCAAAATCAACACCAAGGCTCATATGTCACTTGAATACGGCCGGGTGGACATCCGCGCCAAGCTGCCTACCGGCGACGGCATCTGGCCGGCGCTCTGGATGCTGCCGGAGAATTCCGTATATGGAGCCTGGGCTGCATCCGGTGAAATCGACATCATGGAAGCCAAAGGGCGGCTGCCCGGCACCACCAGCGGCGCTATCCATTTCGGCGGCCAATGGCCGGTGAACCGCTATATCGCCGGTGAGTATCACTTCCCGCAAGGGCAGACGTTCGCGAACGATTACCACGTCTATTCTATGGTGTGGGAAGATGACAACATCAAATGGTATGTAGACGGCAAATTCTTCTTCAAAGTAAGCCGTGAGCAATGGTATTCTGTCGCCGCGCCGAACAATCCCGACGCACCGTTCGATCAGCCGTTCTACCTCATCATGAACCTGGCAGTCGGCGGCCATTTCGACGGTGGCCGCATACCGGACCCATCCAGTATCCCGGCTACAATGCAGGTGGATTATGTACGGGTGTACAAAGAAGGCACAGGCGGCGAAAATCCCGGCAACGTTCCAGTTAGCGGAGTCACCGTCACACCGTCCTCTTCCCAAGTAGAGGTAGGCAAGAGCGTCCAGTTAACTGCGGGCGTAGCGCCTTCGAACGCTACCAACAAAGCGGTCAACTGGTCAGTCTCCAATCCCGGCATCGCCTCCGTCAACGCAACCGGCAGCGTAGCCGGCCTCGCGCCGGGCGTTGTCACCGTAACAGCCACAACCGCTGACGGCAGCAAAACGGCCGCCAGCAATATCACTGTCGTCACGCCGTCACCCGGCACCGTCGTCATCGGTGACAGCGTGCGCGGCCTGAAGAAGACCGCCAACAACCTGCAATTCTACGTTAACGGCGCGACCTTCGCAGACCTGCACTACAAGATCAATGGCGGCGGCCAGATCAACGTTGCCATGACCTCTACAGGGAACGGCAACTTCACCTACCCGCTCCTCAACCTGCAGCAAGGGGATACAGTGGAATACTCCTTCACCTACAACCCGGGGCAAGGAGCGCTCGACACGCCTTGGCAGACGTATGTGCATGGAGTGACACAGGGAGTTCCGGAGTAGGGATTTAGGCGGGATGAGCTGATTAAGCGGAATGCAAACAACCAAGCGATGCCCTGGGGCAATGCTTGGTTGTTTTTACCTACTCATATATCTTTGAAGCGTATAAAGTATCAGCAAATGTCTTCCAAGTTGGTTGTGATGGAATATTACTATAATCAGAAAGCCATGCCTCTACTTTGTGTTTATTTGTGATATGGTTTACCGCAACACTGTAACGGCGCACTTCCTTCAGCGGTTAACCTCGACCCGCCGATCTGCAGCCGATAATATGTGTACAGGGCTAGAACTTTTACATAATGGGTACAATATCACTAGAAGAGAGCATGAAGAGATGGCAACGGTATTTACTATAGCCATTCTATCTTTTGTACCGTGGCTTCATGCGGTAATCCTGCGGATCAGTACAAGCAAAAAAATTTAACAAATATGTTTTTGTTTCGGCATTACTTATGTACCTATCTTGTGACCATATCCAAGCACAGACTTTTCAGCATAAGACAATTTTCAATTTGTCATTTATCATCTATTCTTTAGTATCAATTCCGATCCATATTGGCTTTTAGCATCACAGACTAAATCGAGAAATAACGCTACACATTGACAAGATACAAAAAATGAAAGGCCACCTGCATATTGCAAGTGGCCTTTCATTACCCGTTAACACCATGATTGAATGGAGTGATTTTTGCATTTGAAGGTGAAGTGGAAACCGGAATTAAAATACTAAGAAATGTCATCAGCATAAATGTAGCTACTAATGCTTTTTTCATGATGCACCTCCTGTAAAATATTTTTGTACTTACTCAGCTGCTCCGTTGTAGCGAGTGAACGAACGTTTTCAAACATGGCTATAATTGTAAAAAATTCCCTGTATAAGTCCATTGTAACTGCTATTTGCATATAATCAAGCATATAATTTATTGCGATATCGTTCCGCCGCTGGTTCAAACTATAGGCGGCAAGTTGATTCAGTAATTTTACGTAATACACCCGATTTCCAAGGTCTTCAAGCTCGGAAAAAGCATCTAGTTGTTCAGGAATAGAGCTATAGTAATAATCGTCTATATTCCATTCATTCAAGTTTGCAGCCTCAAAAATTGTAATCAGTCCGGGCAGTGTTTCTTCATCATTATCTTGTATAAAATCAATATATTCTTTCAATAATCCCCTCTTGCCAGACAACAAATCAACGGCATACCCGTTGGCCTTCGAAAATCCTTTAAAACGCTCGATTTCCTCTATGTCCTCATTTGTAGCATTCTCATACCATCCCAAATCCGCATATTTGGCTATGTATTCTCTAGCCCGATCAAAAAGACCTTGCTTCTGATAAACTATAGACTTCGCTAAATACCCGTAGCCAAAATAAAATATCAAAGGGCGCTTGATCATTTGGTTCAAAGGACTAACAATTTCGCCCCATTTTTTCTTATTTTCATACAAATGTTCAGCCAAGGATAAAATTTGATTAGCAATACGATCCGCTTCGTCCCAATTGTTCTGTCTATAGCTCAGTCGGAATAAGTCGAACCCTTTATCCAGGGCATGTATATGCTCTGAAAGCAGATAAACATCATTGTCTATATCGTTCCCCACTACCAACGCCTCCGTAAAATATATTTTTCACTAAAAAGGAGCCTCTTAGGTGTAGTTATAGAAATATTATCTAAATTATTACAAATATAACCAATGTGTTCCCCATCAGTCAAATCCCAATAGCATTGAGATTAATCATTAAACTAAATATCAACAGAACACTGTCCTTTTGAAGATATTTACAGTATACCTCACGATACATACACGGACAACATTTTATTATTTTGAATCTTTTAATGGCTACACTACATTCCGTCTATTGTCTACACTTCTTAGTAAGGGAGTAGATAACTTATATGAATCAAACTATTGCTGAACAAATTGGTGCTATTGTAAGGAAGTTACGAACTGAAAAGAGTTTAACCCAGCAGGAAATAGCAGATGAAATAGGCTCATCCTTCTCCTTTGTGGGCAGAGTTGAGCGCGGTGAAAGTAACATAACAATAGAAACTATCATAAAGATTTCGACCGCCCTGAATATAGAATTCTTTGAACTAATGAATTTAGGAAGCAAACAAGAAAGCGAAGATATTATGGCAATTCATGCTTTGCTGTTAAAAAGAAGTGCTAAGGAACAAAAGAAAGCACTCAATATTTTAAAAGAGGTATTTGACGAAGTATAGAACTGTACAAAAGTCTAACTTGGTAGTAGGGTATCTCTATAATATGTGTACAAAACGTGGGATGCCGGCTCAAACCGGAAGCAATTAATGTGTACAAAAACCAAGAATGGCCACGCAGATTATTTGTGGCCATTCTTAGTTCGTGTACAATTCTATTTTTTCGCACTCGTGATAATGTATTTATTCGCCTCATCAATACTCCATATTTGCCTTTTCTCATCATATAAAGCTTACAAGGATAGTGAGTAGACGTATTCCTTCTCTCTATGATAATCAGTTTTAAGTCATGTTGATCCTGATTCTCCGCATCCTTTACATTTATACCAACCGCTCCAGCAAAAGTGGCAACATTATTGACGGTGTTCACATCGAATACTCTTGGTAACATTGACTTTTAAAGTCTAATATCTCGTCAACGGCTTGATGATACCCGCCTGCTTTTCGAAAGGATTCCCTAAGTTTTGCGGCAGCTTTCTTAAAAGATGAGAGGCCTATCACATGATCTACAGCCTCACGGAGTTGATTTGCGGTCAAGCTCTGCATTTGTAATTGAATGCCTGCTCCGATATTGGCGACTTGCCTGGCAATGACCGGCTGATCCGCGCTTTGTGGGATTACAATTAGCGGAACCCCATAATAGAGACTTTCAAGGGTACTGTTCATTCCGCCATGGGTAATGAATAATTTCGCGTATTGCAGGACATCGGTTTGTGGAACGTAATTTTTCACGATGAAGTTTTTAGGAATTTCCCCTAAATCTGAAATTTGAACTTTATTCCCAATTGCCATGACAATAGGATGATCTGTGTTCTTAAATGCCTCAAAACAAAGCCTATAAAAATCAATGGCTTGGTTAAAGACCGTACCCAGTGAAATGTAAATGAGGTTGTTCTCCTTGATTGCAGGAAAGTCGAAGTTTTCTTGAGTAAATCTCGAAGAGATGGATGGACCTACAAATTTATAAGTTTGGTCGAATGCTTCTCCATCCGGTTGAAACTCCCTTGTTGTATAAACGATTGTAAGCGGCGCAGGATTACAAAACACTTCGTACGGAGATTGGATGTCCACATCGTATTTTTCTTTCATCCTTGCCGTCAGGCTTTGAAATTTATCGTTTATAGGTTTAGCTATTTCTGTAGATACTTCTGTGAAAAACGGTTCCAGCATTTTATCGAATGAATCTTTTGTCTGCGCAAAAGAAGTGCAAGAGTTGACTGCAGGAAGCTTAAGAATTTGAGCAAGCAAATGTCCGCAGCCAAACATGGAATCATGGATGATGTAATCGAAATGCTCTCCTTCGATCTGTTCAAGAACGCTTGGTATGACGATATCTGCCGTAAGTAAAAGACCGTTGATTCTCTCGGGTAAATAGTCTCTTCCGCCTAAGATAAAGGCTTTTATAAATTTTTGATCGTCAAATGTTCGTACCGAAGCCCCCGTCTTCTCCATACGTTCCCGAAAAGCTTCTATACAAAAGTACACCACCTCTTCTCCACGCAGAATAAGCTCTTGCACAACTCCAATCGTTGGATTGATATGTCCCTCTGATCCGCCATTAATAAATAAGACACGCGCCATATACACCACTCCTTAGGTATACTGTTCTCTAACTCCTTCTATTTGATTCTGAGCGTAATGATCTATATTCATATCGCTAATCTATTCTAATTGCCTCGATATAAAGCTCGATCTTCACTTCATTTCCGACGATTATACCACCCGTTTCCAGCGGCGAGTTAAATGACAAACCAAATTCGTTGCGTTCGATACTGGCTATTGAATGAAAACCTGCACGCTCCCGGCCACGAGGGTCTTTATTTAACCCTTCAAAAACGGTATGAAAAGTGATGGGCTTTGTGACTCCATGCAGAGTTAAATTGCCCGTAAGTTCATATTGCCGTTCGCCAGCTAGGACGCAGCGGGTGCTTTGAAACGTAATGGCTGGATACTTAGCTGCATGAAAGAAGTCGTCGCTCCTCAGGTGTTCGTCCCGTTGACGTTGGCGAGTTGTGAGACTATTTGCGTCTATCGAAGCCTGTATCCCCATGGTTGTTAAATCGTTGGGGTCAAAGCTTAAGGCCGCTTGGAAATGCTCGAATACTCCTTTTATTTTGTTAATCATTAAATGCGTCACCGAAAACTCGACGGAGCTGTGGTCCGGATCTACTTCCCACTTGACATTGCTCATGAATAAATTCCACCTTTATGATAAGATTCTGAGAAAGGTCTCCCTATCTCTAAAATACTACGAAATTCGCATACTCCTAATATACAAAAACGCTACTGACAACGTGATGTCAGTAGCGTTTTAGCATTTTTTCAGCTTCCTCGTAAATCCGATTTCGGGTTCCCTCCCCAGCGGGCTGACGGTTCACTTTTACCATCTAGTATTGCAATCCAACCATTACGCTTCATCTTATACGTAAAGTGCTATTATTTTATGGTTTTTTCAATAATGTAACGACAAAGGAGGTTTTCCCCATCGAACTTTTTGCCTCAATTTCCCCGCCATGTAATTTAACGATACTTTTAGCAATAGCAAGTCCTAGGCCTGATCCACCCGTGTATTCAGAACGTGACTTTTCTACTCTATAAAATCTCTCAAAAATATAGGGGAGATCCACACTTGGTATTGCTTTTCCATAATTTTTCACTTCAACTTCAACGGTTTGCCTCGAGTCACTTACTATAAGATCAATGTATTTTCCTTCTTTTCCATATCTCATAGCGTTTTGAATAAGGTTTTCAAACACCCTGGCAATTTTATTGCCATCTCCTACTATGACAGGACTATCAGTCGTTATGAATGTCCTCATCTGCATGCCCGCTTCTTGCATCTGAATCCTGTGTTGTACAACTAATTGATTAATCATTTCTTCAATATTAATAAATTGATCGCTTATAAGGGTTTCTTTGTTTTGAACATAGGTATATTCAAACAAATCATTTATTAAATGATGTAAGCGTTCGACCTTTGCATACACAATCTGTATATAACCTCGAAGCTCCACTTCGTCCCTATATTCATCTTCATTTATAAGATTCAAGTATCCGATGATAGAGGTTAGAGGTGATCTAAGGTCATGGGCAACATTCGTCACCAAATCATTTTTAATCTGTTCTGATCTTCGCTCTTCCTCAATGGCCTTCTGGGCTTGAATTACGACATTATTAATGTGGGCAGCAAGTTCATCTAAACCAGCTTCCGCTCTCTCTTCTATTTTATAATCAAAGTAACCGTTAGCAATAAGCTCAACTTCACGTATCATACGATTAAATTCAGTTGAAATATAGCGCTTCTTTTCCATTCGATAGAACAAGAACAGATAGAAACAGAGAATCAAGACAAACAAAAGTACAAGTATACTCTTTCCCATTAGAGAAAAAAGGATACTCGCTATGAAATCTAACGCACTATACTGCTGCTCATAATAATAAATCGAAGGAAGTAGCATAGCTACCGTTATCGTTGATGCTATTAGCGATAGCAGAGCATAGAGAATTGCTTTCCAAACTGGGATTGTTTTTATAATGAAAAACGTATTATTTTTCAATTTTATAACCAACTCCCCAAACCGTTTGAATAATCGTCTCTCCTGTTGCAGCAGCAATTTTGTCTCTTAGGTTACTAATATGAACCATAACGGTCTTATTAGATCCTGATCCTATTTCATTCCATACCTTTTCAAAAATCTCTTCTGAGCCGAACACTCTTCCGCGATTTTTGGCTAACAAATATAAAATATCAAATTCAATAGCTGTCAACCTTATTTCTTGTCCCTGAGCATGAACAGCATGGCTTTGTTTATCAATTTTCAAGGAGTGAATATAGATGCTATCTGGATCTTTAACCGTTGGTTGATAATTAGCTCTGCGTAGTAATGCCTTTACTCTCGCTGTTAATTCCAATGGATTAAAAGGCTTAATCATATAATCATCAGCACCTGTCATCAAACCAACAATTTTATCCATGTCTTCTGCTTTTGCACTTAACATCAAGACTGGAATTTCATGCTCTTTTCGAATTTCTCTACAAACATCCAGTCCATTCATTTTGGGCATCATAATATCTAATATCACGAGGTCAATAGAGTGACGCTCCATGAATTGAAGTGCTTCAAGTCCATCCTGCACTGTATAAATTTGATAGCTTTCATTGCGCAAATACACCCCAATTAACTCGGCAATCTCTTTATCATCGTCTACAATAAGTATTTCGGTAGTCATATATTCCCCCCTTCAAAACCATGTCCAACGTCCCCCTATCATAATCTTATCTTATTAAATAAATTATTCCCATTGCTTCTCTTTAATAGTCCGTTTATTACTATATATCCCAAAATCGCTCCAACAGTATTGGCAATAAGATCATTAATATCTGTGCTCCTGCCGTTGCCAAAAATAATTCTAATCATCATCTGAAATACCTCAATGAATAAACTTAAAAAGAATCCGTGATAAGCTACGTTTTTTAAGGAGTCAAACTTTCTATTGAGCAGTGGCAGATACACACCAAAAGGCATCAACATTATGATATTTAATACAAAGGTTTTTACGTCGATCGTTAATATTGGAATGAAATTAATCGTTTTGTACCAAGGAGTTAGATTAGCATATTTGCCAATATTCACATCGATGGGGAAGAACACTAACTGGATGACACACAGTAAGTAAATACTAAACGTTATTACTATAAAATATTGGCCTACATTTAGTTTTCTTTCTTTCCACGGAGCACCTACAATCAGATACAGAAGAACTAATAAGAATAAGGGTACCAGAAAATATGTTGATTGAATCGTAAACACAATGGATTGTTCCACGTTATTTCCTCCTAATTTAGGTGACTGTCTTTCATTAATTTTGACAAGAAAAAATGGGACTGATTGAAACAGCCCCATTTTATCAATCCATCATTATTTAGTAACCGGAATGATATGACCATCGATCGATATACTTGTGATCTTCGCTGTATTTAAGAAGACTTTTTTTCCCTCTTGGTCTAAATTATAGTTCCATTTAAACCCTTGATCTAATGTGCTTGCCGAGCCTAAATGAAGTTCAGTATCCTTGCCATCTGACGTCGATATGCTAACTTTGGGGTTATATTTCGGTAATTGATCCGTTTGCCCATCTAAACGATTACCTTCAATGCCAATCCCAATCGTAGAAATATTAATGGTTTGAATGGACAGCTTTTCTTGTTGCTGTGAAAGGGTCTGATCAATTCCGATATTGTACGATGTACTGCTCTCTTGTGCTGTAAATGTATTTTGGAATGGACCTTTAGCAATAACAGCTCCTGTATTATTCACTACTGCATCCGCCTTAATCGTAACTTTCTTTCCTTTCAAAGGACTTGGTGTGTCGACATCAAACATGGCGATGATCTTTTTACCATCCTCTGTCACTCGTTGCTCCACCATGTAACTAGCATCCTTTGCCCAATTTAGTTCAGGCGTAGCAATGGCCGCATCTTGAGGGAAAACCGTGCCGTCTTCGTTCTCAAAAGAAACGATGATCATCGCACTATTTTCTCCAATAATGCTTTCTTCTACCGTTGTTTTAATCCCTGCCGTTACTTTAGACTGATTAATCAAAGTCGCAGATTCCCTAGAAATTTCGGTATTTCCATTGAAAAAATCTTTGAAAACAGCCTTATCTGTTGAAGCTAACGCTGAGGTTCCCATCGCCATTAATGATATTGCTGCTATCGCTGTACCCACTACCCACTTTTTCCTTGCATTCTTCGTTGTCTTATTACCATCCTGATTGTTGTTCATTGTACATCCCTCCAATATTTTTTTGGTTGTGTTCTTGGTGAATGTACTTAGTATAAACAGCAGTTTCTAAGTTCCTTTAAAGAACGTTTAAAGATTTAGTAAATTTTCAGGGGAGATCACACAGAAAAGCGTCGGCAGAGCGGACAAGAACTACGCTGGACGATTCGAACGACGAAGTATAATGTTTTTCTTTTGGGACAAGGCGACCTGTTGATCAGTCCCCTTTCTTCGAAAATCGCTTTATTCAACTACCGTATCCGTGCATTAGGTTAGCGTACATCCAGTTAGATGTCCCCAAGAAGAGCGTCGAGTTGCTCCCACCGCTCCGCAGTGTGGATCATTTCTTCGGCAAAACGTACAGGGACCACGCTGGACGATTCGAACGACGGCTGGATCCACCAAAGCGACTCGATACACCAGACGTATTTGATTGCCCTCAAAAGCGAGCCCGGCGGTAGCCGCCGCACACTGCGGTAGCCTTCAGTGAAAGCGACCACTGCATCCTTGCGGAATCCGCGCTCGCTGAGCGTGCCGGAAAGGACAGCCCGCCCGAGGTCCGGCGCCGGAAACGAGTAGCGTGCCCGGTCGAAATCAACGATGGCTGCCAGAACATCTCCTTCGAAAAGCAAATTGTCTGCCCACAGATCGAGATGGGCCCAGCCGGCAGTCAGAGGCTTAAAGTCATCATATCCAAGGGAATCAACAATCGTCTTCTGTAATTGCAATGCGTTCCGGACACGCTCAGACGAGTCACGGGCCGCCTCCCAACTTACCTCCCAGGTGCGCTCCAGCTCCCCGCGAGACAACCGCCAAACCGGTTCCTCCGGCGGCACTGCTGCTCCGAGCCCTGATGCCATCGCGGAATCCCAGACGGTATGCATATCCGCGGCAGCACGTCCGAGTGCGTGCATCCTATGCTCACCGATCATACCAGCAGGCACCATAGCGCCCGGACAGCACGTCATGACGGTCATGTACCTTCCGCACGGCAGGATGTGCATGCAGCGCCCATCCAAAGTCAGCGGCTCAGGACACGGTCCTCCCGACTGGTAAAAAAGAAGTTGCAGTTGCAGCGCATTTTCAATCTTGCCGCGAAACTCCGGATCATGCATCTTAAACCGCTCAGGGTGATAGCTTTTGGCGAACAGCCACCCCTTGTTCGTCTCGACAATCCACTTCTCGTTCAATAGCCCACGCCTAACACGCTCGGCGGACAGTAGCTCAGCCGAAAAATGCTTTTTCAGCCAGTCCGCGATTTCGTTGACTAATTGGTCCTCAGTCGTCAACAGCATTTGAATCCAACCTTTCTAAACAGCGAAACTGCGCAGAGAGCGTAGTAGAGTTTTGAAACTATTAATGAAACAATGTTAAAAAGAGGAAGTTCTCCCCTTTCCGGGGGGATACGCCTCTGAATGGTCAGGTCACGGCCATGCTTTGGCCTTGCTATATGCTTCATAATTAAGAATATTATGGGGGTTGGGAATAGTCAAACTAAATAAGGCAGAACAAAAGTATTGAGCCTTCCTTCTATTATATAAACCCCTGAGATAACAAAATCTTCTGTACATCGACGACTTTGATTAGCAATAAAAGTGCAGAAAAAATAGCAGCAATCACCCGGCTAACCCGAGAAGTGATTGCTGCTAACGCAATGAGTGGTATATTATTAATTTTTGTCCAAATCGTAGTCAGATAGCTCCTTTTCTTATTCTCAGTACTAATTATTCTTGTACAATTCGAAACCTGCTGATCATTTCGCTCACTTGTTGGCTTGATTGTTTCAATTGTTCAGCTGCACTATGCAGATGGGAATACGCTTGACTCTGATCGTTAGAAGCCGAACTGATCTCTTCTGTGGCAGACGCTGCATCTCGAGCTACATCGGATATCTTGATAATGGATGAGACCACCTGTTCCCTGTTAACATTCATCTGCCCTATATCCCCATCCATCTCTTGAATCGAGCAGATGATTTCCTTTAGCATATCCGTAATCGATTCAAATACCGTTCCCGACTCCTGAACAATAAGAGATTGTTCGGAGATAACCACCTCTGTCTGATTCATGACCTGCAACGTTTGAGAAACTTCTTCCTTGAGGCGTGCAATAGTTGTGTTAATTCTCTCTGTTGAGTCATAAGTCATGGTCGACAGCTTGCGAATCTCTGTAGCGACGACTGCAAATCCTTTTCCGGAATCGCCGGCACGCGCCGCTTCTATGCTCGCATTTAATGCGAGGAGCTTCGTTTGCTCAGATACTTCATTAATCGTTTGTACGATTGTGGAAATCGTAAGCATCTGTCCTGCCAGGCCTTCAATATGTTGTACGACCAGTTGGTTTGCTTCTGTCGTTTGGAGATTGTGATCCTGCAATTTCTTTACTTTATCCATGCCGCCTCTTAAGACGATTTCCGCCTCCGAAGACAAGCTGGTCATTTTTTTGTTCCTTACATTTACCTTTTCAATCGTGTCCGATAGCGCCATCGCTTCACGGCTCGTTGTCTCTGCCAAAGACGCCTGCTCGGAAGCACCAATTGCAATTTCATTAATGCCCAATGTCATTTCCTCGCCGGTAGCCGTTGTTTGTTCCGCAATAGAGGTAAGTTCATGAGCGGAAGTATTTACATCGCCAATCGATTGGCTTACTATCGAAATGAGTTCTTTCATATGAGATGCCATTATATTAAAATCAGCGGTTAATTCCCCAAGCTCATCCTGGGAGAAGGTACGTATATCGACGGCCAGATTGCCCTCCGCCATCTCTCGGACACGTCCGCGCAAATAACGGATCGGATGATGGATGGATCGGATGATCAAATAACCAAGCAACGATGAAGCGATCAAGCCTGCAAATGTTAAGAGGATACTGATCAACCGCAGGAAGCTGTATTGTTTTTGTGTGCTGTCCAACATGATTTGATTATCATCGTAGTACAGATCGCCTATGTGATCCAACGTGTCTTCCATCTGGTCAAACTTTTCGTTGCCCTCCTGATAAGAAAGAAGATTCGCCCTTTCACGGACAGTTGAATCCTTTGACGATAATCCGTCAATCACTTTCTTGGAGACCGATTCATACGCTACAACCGCTGCTTCGTAGTCTTGAATCAACTTTTCCTCATTATCAAAAATAGTTCCGATTGACTTATACTTATTAAGTTTCTTCTTTGCCGACTCCTTTTGTTTTCCGTAATCCTCCAGTTGCAACAAAAATTGTTCCGACCCTGGTTCATAACTGTACAGCGATCGTTCTGCCAACAGCATCTGATATAGGTCGACATCCGCTGTACGAATGATATCGATGACTTCCGCCCTGACACTGAGACTCTCCTCAAGCGAGGATTGTACCCGCTTCAAATTGTAAATCCCAGCGCCTCCGATCACAAGGCTGGTGATTACAGTAACGACGACCGTTAGAATTACTTTGTTCCTGATCGTCATCATGAACTTCTTCCCTCTCATTATGCCTCACTCCCATCTAGTCTCTCTCGAGGTAACATGAAGTACTATTTATCATCGTTTGCAGAAATTGTCAAATTGTTAGAAACCAAGAAGCACGCACATGGTAGGTTTGTTGCTTTTGGATCTCCTTGAACGAGTAAGTTTACCAAATAAAGTGATGATTAAAATAACAGTAACGGGAGCGGCCCATGCTAATTTTTCTATAAATAATTTCAATAAACTTTATCCTTCTCATTTTTCAATACGTTGATTTTCAGCATGTGATTATCTTATAATCTGGGAATAGCATAAGCAATAAACAGAAGTAGGGAAGTTGTTGTATTTAAAGAAGAAGGTGATTTTTAATGAGTATATATAAAGAGAAGAAACAAAAAACAAAATATCTTATTCAAAAATCATTTCTCCAAGTTTTAGAAAAAAAGAAATTTGAATCGACTACGATAGGGGACATTACGAAAATAGCACAAATCAATCGCGGGACATTTTATTTGCATTATTTAGATAAATTCGATTTACTGGATCAAATGGAAGAGCAGTTATTCTCAGGTATAGGAAATCGTATTGATGAATTACAATCTCGCTATTTGCCTACTCGTACGTTCGATATAGAACAAAAACAATTAGCTGATTCATTGTTCAGTTTTATCGAAATCAATGAGCCAATTTTAAAGATATTTTTAAGCGATCATGGTAGAGCGGGTTTTCACATTCGATTTAATGATGCCTTGTCAGAAAAGGTACGTTTTAATTTAGAACAGCATGAAAGCTTCTATGCAAATTTAAAGGTCCCAATGGAATACTTTTTATCCTTTATAACCTCTGCTTTTTTAGGATTAATTGAACAATGGATTCGAAATGGTTTAGATAAAACCCCTAAAGAAATGACAGAGTTGTATATTGAGATTATTTTCTTTATTCAAAGGAAATAACGAGGATCCCCTCTCTTCAACGATTCGGGTACAGACTTTACGGATCTTCTGCTCAAGCTGATCCACCTCAGGCACAGGGCTGCACAGCTTAGCGAGCAAAGGCGAGAATCTGCCTACGGTTACTTTGCGAAGATCCTCCGCTTTATCTTCTTATAGAGGCCCAGATCATCTGTTATTTTCTGAAATCGCTTCGCTCCCTTTCGATAAGAGCCACTGCTCCATAACGGTAAACGCCTGCCCCGCATCCTGTTCATAGAAGACTGCAACCTCTTGCTGGTAGGCATAATTCAATCAATACTGGTCCCAGTTCTGCCAAGCACGGAGCATGGTATCCTGTACCGCGTCTTCCGCTTCAAAAATGGACCCCATCATCCGATAACAATAACCGATTAGTTCAGAACGCAACTCCTTCAGCATGTCAAACTTTCCAGATGACATTCTACTTCTCCTGCTCCTTTATCACTTGCTCAATCCCGAGCAGAATCAGCTTCAGGCCGAACTCAAACGCCCCGTCGGTCCCCATTAGCTCGAATAGCCCGTTCGTAAACATCCTGCGGAACAGTCCCGCATCCGTCTCGCTCATGGAATCCAGAAGCCGAATCATCTCCTCACCCGGAGCTGCTCCCGGGTCCTCCTTAAGGATAGCGGAGACATTGCGCTCATGCTGATAATCGTCTAGGACGAAGTAGTAGACATAGTTCACAAGCGTAGTAATCACTTGCATTTTCTGCGCTTGCGTAAGCGGCGTCGACTCCACGCAGAGCAGCATACGGTTGGTGAACCGGATGATGTCCGGTTCGTGGGGCAGCGTCATCATCATGAGCTGCGTAGAGCAGGGATATCGGCTGAGCACGCTCCGTACTGTTACCGCAAGCCCTGTCAATTGCTCCTTCCAATCCCCCTCGGAGTGGAACTCCTCCAGAATCACCTTCGATACCTGATTGGCCAGGCGCTGGTAAAGATCCTGTTTGCTCTTGAAGTACCAGTACAGGGAGGGAGCCTGAATCCCCAGCCTGTCGGCCAATCGTCTCATGCTGAATTTCTCGATATCCTCCTCTCCAAGAAGCTCCCACGAGGCTTCCAGAATCCTGTCCTCCGAAATTTGAGGCTGCTGCTTTTTCATCGTTATCCACCCTTTATCTAACAGTGTAAGTTTATGCTTTACAGGTTTATAGGTTCATGATATCATCTAACACTGTAAGGTTCAATCTAACACCGTTAGATTGAATAAAATAAAGAAAGTGGTGATCCAATATGGATGAAGAAAACCTTTATTACTTTGAAAAAGCACCGGTCGCAAAGGCCGTAGCTCACTTCGCTATACCGATGATGTTAGGCACATCAATGAATGTCATATACTCCATCTTGAATGCCTATTTCCTTGGTACACTCCATAATACTGCTATGTTAACCGCACTCGCGCTAACCTTGCCGTTATTCGCAGTCATTATGGCGCTGGGCAACTTGATTGGCATGGGCAGCGGCACCTACATCTCCCGTATGCTAGGAGAGAAAAAGTATGATGACGTAAAGCATGTGTCTTCATTCGCTTTTTACAGCAGCTTAGTTCTCGGTCTTCTCGTGATGGCCGCAGGTCTCCCGTTGATCGATCCCATCGTTCATGGCCTGGGGGCCACGCCTGACTCCTTCGGATTCACGAAGGACTATGTCACGGTTATGCTTATCGGTTCACCGTTCGTCGTGTTATTTTTCACACTGGAGAATATCGTGCGCTCGGAGGGTGCAGCTATCACGTCGATGATCGGTATGATTCTAAGTGTTGTTGTAAATATCATTCTCGATGCGCTCGTCATCTTCGTGTTCCATTGGGACGTGATCGGCGTTGCGTCAGCTACGGTCATTTCTAACTTGGTTGCGAGTGTATACTACGCCTTCCATATGGGATATAAAAGTCAATTTTTAACTGTCTCCGTAAAATGGTTCAAGGCTACCAAAGACATTCTGGGCAATGTATTCAAAATCGGGGTTCCCGTCTTTATTATGAGCATCTTTTTGGGGGCAATGTCGCTTATCTTCAACCATTTTCTTGTCGAATACGGGGACTCGGCCGTAGCGGCTTACGGAATTTCAACACGTTTGTTGCAATTTCCTGAGTTTATTCTGATGGGCTTATGCGAGGGGGTTGTGCCGCTCATTGCCTTCTCTTTTACAGCGGATAAATTGCGCATGAAGAATACCATTGGATTTACGATCAAAGTGATTGTGGGGTTAGCAGCCGTATTCGGTATCATCGTCTATTTAGTTTCCGACCATTTAATTGGTCTATTTACAAATGACCCGCAATTAATTGAAATGGGCAGCTACATTCTGCATGTGACGTTCTTATCCTTGTTCATTACAGGAATGACCACTTTGTTTACTGGGGTCTTCCAGGCAACAGCACAAGGAACAGCCGCATTTATTATGTCAATTATTCAAGGAGTTACGCTGATTCCTGTGCTGTATATCGCCAATCAAATGAACGGCTTCCACGGGGTGGTCTGGTCGATTGTCATTGCGGATGCCGCCGCATTCCTTGTCGGTGCCGTCATGCTGTTTGTTCTGCGGAACAAATTGCAGCCGGAATTGGATAGTTTGGTACAGTAGAGGTTATATAACAACCAGATCAGTTAACCTTGGAGTTCTGCCGCCTCTTTAAAAAAAGAAGGTGCGAGAAGCCGGTTCATCACCGGACGCTTTTCGCACCTTCGCTTTTTTGTCTAAATCAACGCGTTGAAATGGCCCTCTGAGTTCACCGTCGCCGTCCGGGGATCAGTCAGACCGACGCCCTTGAGGCCTCCCTTTCCTTCAGTCCGCCAGAGCGGGAGATGGTCTTGAAGCGGAGGAGCCAGTACAAAATCGACCGGGGTGCTACTCCCACTTTTCTGCACCAGTTGGGCCTCCATCAATCGAATTTGCCGCTGCAGCTGCTCCCGGCGATAAGGCGTCTGCATCTCTCCGCCCTGCGCTGCATTCACCTTGTCCAGTTCCATCAGCAACCGGTTCCGCTGCTTCTCCAGGGAACTGACATCGCTTTGTGTGCCACCGTAAGCTGCAATGGCCTGTACCGGGCTGATGCCTGATACTGTCTGTGTCGCCATGATCTTTCCCTCCGTTTCCTTGGCTCCTACTCCAAATTCAGCCAAATTTGAAAGTTCTAATCATGTCTATTACCCGGCCACCCCCGCCATGACAACATCCCAAACGTATATCGGATAAAAATCGTCGCATAGTCTCAGCCGGCCGCTTGTTTCGACCATACCAAAGACCCACCCAGGACCTGTAAAAGTCCCTTGCAAGTTCTTGAATACCTCCGCTCCCTTTTCAACGGGATTACGGTACGGTTCACAATAACATCACTAAAGCTATTACATCTGTAAAGTTAGCCAAGCAATGTACGAATATTCCCAATTTCAAAGAATCTTTTTTGTATACCAAATAAAATAATGGTGAAAATGCCACAATTCTTGAAACTATAAGCCAAGGAGACCAGAAATGATAAACTGCAAATAATACGAGATTGACCAGTACACTATACTTGCCCATCCATTTCATACGTGCCAGTAGAAATCCTCGAAAATAGAGTTCCTCCGTTATGGGTAGTACAAGTGTAATAAAGAAAAGGCTTACTATTATTGCAATTATGATAAAATTTTTACTGAATAGGCTCATGTCCTGGACATAATTGTACCCACTTGGAAGCCAATGAAATACTGTATTTAATATGTAATTTGAAAATGGAAGCCATTAATTTATTGTTATGTACCGCAGCCCTCGGACAACAAGCGTGGAACATTCAGCAGCTTCAGGAGCTCGGTGGAGTGCTGTCTAAAGTGAACCTATAGGAGATAAAAACATGAACACAATAATAGAACACTTGACAGGGCTTCATACGCTAACCGATGACGTGATCGCAATGGATTTTTTGATGAACGCCAAGAGCGGAGTCAGAAACTACGCCATGGCCGTGACCGAATGTGCCACCCCCGAAATCAAGCAAACCATCCCTACCATATTCCAGAGCAAATTCAGCTCGATCTGAAAAATATTCAGACCGCAGAAGCAAAAGCATCCCGTCAAGTACACCATCGTCATCTGACCTCAAAAGGGCCTTAAAAGCGTTCCTTCGCAGACGTTTCAGGGTCAGGTGCGCTATCCACAAAGCTGGAGGCTGCAAAAGTTGGCACCGGCAGACGAATTATGCACCCAGGACGGTTTGAAATACAAATTGCCGGTTGTATAATTTTTCGATTACAGAGCAAGATAATACCAGATGATTACTTTAATGATGGAGGAGAAGACTATGGTTAAAAAAGACCCTCAAATGAAAAATCATCAAATGTCCACATGGCTTGATGATTTAAAACAGACATTAAACCATATGGATGATGCCGAAATTGTTGAGCACAGAATGGGTACCAGTGCCTCAGTCTATCTTGTATACATAAAAACGTTAATCGATCAAGAGCGTTTAAACGAGACGATTATTCAGCCACTTGATCGTTCTGCCGGCAATTCGCTTTCTTCATGCATAACCAATGCCAAAGTTTCGGATGTTATATCGATCGAAGATGCTGAGCAAAAAATAATGCAAGGATTTGTTCTTCTAAACGATTCAGTCAACGATCAGTGGTTAGGCGTCCAACTGGAAAACCCTCTTGGTCGGGCAGTTGAACCTTCCCAAACGGAAACTGTTATATATGGAGCGAAAGACAGCTTCAGTGAACAAATAGACAAAAACATTACAATGTTGCGCAGACGTTTGCCTATAACGACATTAAAAACGGAAAGCTTTACTATCGGTTCACTGAGTAAAACAAAAGTTGTGTTACTGTACATAGACGGATTAATTAATCCAGAATTTGTTTCCCTTGCAAGAAAGAAAATTAAAAGTGTGGATTTCGATCAATTTTTAGACTCCTCTCAGCTTGCAGCTTTTATTGAAGATCATAACCATACGGTCTTTCCGCAGTTTCTACAAACGGATCGGCCGGATGCCTGTGCCTTCGCCTTAGGTGAGGGAAAGCTGACGTTATTGGTTGCAAATTCACCGTTTGCCTTAATTGCTCCCATTACTTTTTTCCATCTAATCCAATCGCCGGAAGACTACTTCCTTCGTTGGCCGGTAGCCAGTTTTTTACGTTTAATCCGGTACGGAAGTTTTGTTGTTTCTTTGACGATGATTCCTTTTTATGTTGCGTTAACGACATTTCATTACCAAATGGTTCCGCTGCCGATTCTTTTCGTATTATTGGAATCGAGAAGCAAATTGCCCTTTACTCCGTTTGCAGAAGGATTATTCATGATCGTAACGCTGGAAATCATCAAAGAAGCAAGTTTGCGAATGCCGACCAAAACCAGTCAAACGTTAGGGGTTATCGGTGGTATCGTCATTGGACAAGCGGCTGTAGAAGCAGGCTTTGCAAGTAAAGTATTGATAGTTTTGATGGGTATATCCGCTATTGCTTTCTTTTTAGTTCCCAATTATCAAGTGACAAAATCCATGGTGCTGATACAAATTCTTCTTCTTATCCTTGCATCGTTTCTTGGGTTGCCGGGAATCGTGATCGGGCTAATCGGGATTCTTGCACATCTCCATGCATTAACGTCATTAGGTCAACCTTATTTAGCGCCGATTGCTCCTTTTTATGGAAAGGATTGGAACGACCTCTTTATCCGCGGCCCTTTAATTTGGATGAAAACGCGTCCGAAATATCTAAAACCACTACGGAAATGGCGACAGGAGATGAAGAAGTGAAGAGTTTATCCTTATATAATCGAACTTCCACCCTTGGCGGCATCTATTTCCTTTTCTTAGTGAATCGCATGCAAATGCATTATTTTATTTTAATCATGCCGGTTTATTTGGTTCATTCGTACATGGTTTGGGGAATTGTCGTGATGGGGCTGCTGTCCCAACTTAATTTGATGATGATGTCCAAATGGTTTACTTCCAGTTATGCAGCGAAAGGCTATCAAGGATTTTTACAGCTTTTCGGGAAACGGGCGGTTCAAGTTTTCGCAATACTTGGTTTTTTGATAATATTGTTAAAAATTTCAATCATCACACTGGGATACGTTGAAATGCTCCATAGTTTTATTTATCCATCAATGAATAAAAATTGGCTGATCCTAATAATTCTTTTGATCAGCTTATTTGTGGCTTCACATGGAATGGAGAACACATTGCGTTTTGTCATCATCGCCTTTCTTTGCGGGGCTTGGATCGTAATCGTGTTTATTCCTTTTTTCTTTCCGTCGATTGCAAATTACCGCGATTTGTATCCTCTCATACCCACCGAATGGTCAGGACAATCATGGCAGGGTTTGTTGTTTATTTGGTCGGCATTTTCCGGTCCAGTATATTTGGTCTTTATGGTTCCATGGTTAAGCTCCAATAAAAAAATATCGAAATATCTGGTCATTGGAAACATGCTGACGATCCTGGAATATTCATTATTGTTCATTGCTACGGTATTATTTTACGGTTCGAACTTCTTAAGCAAGATCAATTTTCCGATAGGATATATGGGTAGCTACATTCAAACGAGCGGTTTAGAACGAATCGATTACATCCTTATCTCTTTCCATATGTTTAATTATGTGTTTGACATTTCAATTCTTCTGTTGTGTTTTTATGGAGCCGGAAGAGTCTTTATGAGAAAAATGAACAAACGCACGACTCGGATCGGATTATTGTCGAGTTGGTTCGTCATTTTGATAAGCATCATCATAATGGATCAATCGTTATGGCAAACGGTTCCGGGTCAAAAGATGTTACTGAACATTCAAATCTGGCTCGGCGCATTCATTTATTTACTTGTTCCTGCGATCCTTTTCACTGCAGTTAAACGAAAGGAGAGTATGTAGGCATGGTACCATACAAGCACTATAGTTTATTAGCGAGTGTATGTCTTATGTGGATGGCCGGCTGTTCTTCTCCATATGTCGAGAACAATTTGATCGAAGAGATCGCTCCGGTAGTTTTCTGGTCGGTTGACGAGGGGACGGAAGGAAAGTTGAAAATCAGCACTTTAGTACCGCCGCTCATCCAAGAAAAAAAACGTCTTCTCTCCAAGGAAGTGGATCTGTTAAAGCAGGGAGGCAGGGAGTTTAATTTAATTTATTATCGGGAATTAAAGCAGGGGCAGCTGCGAATGTTATTAATCAATGAGGAACTGGCAAAAAAAGGAGGAATTGAAAAGCTGATCAATACGATATTGGTTGATCCCGATATTTCAGCGCGTGTCTATTTGTTGATTGTCAGAGGCGATTTTGATGAATACATAAAAAATCAATTGACGAAGCAAGAAAACCAAGATTATTTTCTTTATCGGATGTTAAAGCATTACGAGAAGCATAACCAAGGTGAAATGAGCATCGTCGATATTCATCAATTTATGAAGAAGGTATATTCCCCTCTTAAGGATCCGATCCTGCCGGTTTTTCATTCGGATAAGAACAATTTCGATTACGTAGGAACAGCCTTCTTCCAAAACGATAAAGAAGTAATGGTCATTCAAGACGTGGACGATAATATTTTTCAACTTCTGGATAACGATCATTTCCTAAAAGTCTTGGCCATTCCAAAGTTATCTATCAGTTTAGGACGTATTCGATCCAATGTTCGCATGAAACTATCGAAGGACTATTCATCCTTGTCTATACATGTGGGATTGAAAGGAAGAATTGAGGAATACCAGGGAGAAATGAATATTCAAAGTGAAGAACAATCGGAACATTTAATTCATGAAATTGAGGTCTACCTTGAGGAACAAACGTCAGATTTATTAAAAAGAATGCAACGGTGGAAAGTGGATCCCTTAGAGGTCGGAACCCATTCGCTTAAGCCGTTTTCTAAACAAATAACGGAAGAGCAATGGTTGAAATATTGGGGAAATATGAAAATTAATGTTGACTACGACATCAAAGTACATCCTTTAATTAATGGAGCGGTTGATGTGAGGTAGCGTCAAGAAGTTGGTGTAAGCATATCGATATCCATAACTAATAGGGCGATGATTTTATTTTCTTGACCTGCTTTGAGCAGTGACGACTCAATCAGTTCATGAAATTTCCTTCGATTGTAAATCCGCGTGAGATAATCATGATATGCCATATGTTCCAACTCTTCAAGGTACCTTTTTCTCTCGCTGATATCTCTGGAGACTATTAAAATGCTGCTATCTCTCTCACCTGTAATATCATTGACAGGTGATAAAGAAGCCTCGAGCCAGATCCAATTTGGTTCAATCGTGCTTGAGATCTTCTCTATTCACGACAAATCATCAGCTTGTTTCCGTCTGGATCTTTCACGACGAACCAATGATCGTGTTCAATTTCTGTAACGAGTTCCACACCGATCTTCTTCATATAGTCAAGTGAGCTTCTTAGATCTTCTGTCATTAACATAAAGGCAGGTGTTTCGATAGAAGGAGCTCCTCCCGGTTGGTCGCCTCCCCACTTTGGCATCGTATCAAGAATAATCCCGGTTCCTTCCATTGGCAAAGAACATAAGTGACCGTTCATGATATTGCAGTCATCTTCATTCAGTCCTAAAACCTGACAATACCAACTGCGTGACTTCTCAATATTCCTAACGGGGACAAAAATGCTTCCGACTTTGTTTTTGATCGGGCTGGCCTCCGAATTTCTTTCTTTGGCTTGCTGTTGTTCGTTCATCATTCTACCTCCATGAATCATTTTTAGAGTTTTCGGAATCACTACGGGTCTGTAACCTTCCGGTAAATTTTTGCTTGCAGATACTTCACCCATGATCAATCCCCCTGCTTCAGATTTCGTAAAACGACAGGCACACAGCATTTTACGCTCACCAATTCCTCAAGAGATCCAGCCCCCCAATCTTCTACGCTTTCATCAAGAATGTAGTGAGTAAACCAAGACCGTTCAGCATACGTTATCATCATGGGCGAAAGCTCATTTGAAATCGCAACATCTTTTGCTAAATCCTCCAGCGGATGCACTAAATGGTGAGAACAGAAAACGTCTGGGCACCTTGTTGGGCTACAATCGTAACCGCTACAAAAACAGCATTCTTCTGGAATGCAGTCAGCACCGCCTGTTGCTCTAATCGTCAAGCACTGATTTTAAGGTTGAGCCGCTTTTAGAGTCTTATTTTTACGCAATAGGAGTACCATTAGGTATTTCAGTATCCGGCTTTAATAGAATAACATCTCCTTTTTCCGGGACTCCTCCCAAAACTAATACTTCCGATTTGAATCCCGCAATGCGCCGAGGAGGGAAATTGACGATTCCTATAATTTGCTTCCCTACAATTTCCTCAACCTTGTAACGCTTAGTTATTTGTGCACTTGAGGATTTCATCCCGATCTCCGGTCCAAAATCAATCTTAAGCTTTATCGCAGGGATCTTTGCTTCTTCAAAAAACTCCGCTTCCTTAATTGTTCCGACACGAATATCTAGTGCTGCAAAATCATCGATCGTTGCCAACGTTTTGCCTCCTCCACTAAAGTCTTTAACCGCTCACGAAAATATCTCTCACGCTTTCCGGCAGAACTTAATGAGTTCCGCTCGGTGTTGCGTTTTACTGCGCTGGGCGGAACGGCTGCAGGAGTCGAATCCCTTCCTCAATGGATCCCTCCATCAGTTCTAAGAGCTGGGGCACCAGTTTCTGCATCCGGGGGGCGCTCAGGTGCCGATCGAGGGCATCCCGGTTTTCCCAGCGCTCGTAGATGATGAATGTGCCAGGCTGGCCTTCTACCTCGTGAGCCTCGTAGTCAATGTTGCCCAGGTCGTTGCGCGACGGGGTGACAGCAGCAGTCATGAATGCCTTCATCTCGGCTTCTCTCCCTGCCTTAGCTCTCGCCTCCCAGAGTACAGTAACGTAACGGTTCTTTGTATCGTTCATGCTAATTCCTCCTAATTTATAAATACTTCGTTGAAATTCCAGTGTATCAATGGCTTAGTTAAATACTGTTATAATCGTCCAAAAGAACGATTAAAGCCTTGGCCCCCAAGAACATCTTGACGAACCACATCTAAACGACGTGTTTGGTATTCACCCAAAGCTTTTGTTATCGAATTCGGATACTGTTTAATGGAGTCCATAATGGCAACCGTATCATCAAGTGAGTCATTAAAGCCTGCGCCAGTCATTGGTGACATGGTATGAGCTGCATCGCCGATCATGGCTATTCTTCCTTTTGACAATATATTAGGGATGTATTCGTTAACAGGTGCCCCGATTAAACTGCGGTCCTTAATCGCGATTTGCAAAATTGCATCATCTTCTTTATTCCAATTTGCTTGGCTGGTTTGTGATAGTTCTTCTAGTAGCGAATCCGGAATAGCTTCACCGTATAAGGAATGCTGGGCAATCCCGCCCTTTAATACACCTAATTCAGACAGCAAATGATTATGCGAATTATCAAACCAGCAAAAACCAATCCATCGCTGGCCAGGATTGGTTCCCCCTTTTATACCTGGCATCACCGCAGTTGTCAATGTACCGGCAGCACTATTGTTGAAATAAGCACTCGAAAGTTGCCGTTTTTTCCAGTCTTTCTTTGGCAGCAGTTCTTCGTCCACCTTCCCTACCCAAACCAGATAGCCAGCATAATCTGCAAATGGTCTGTCAGGGTTTAAATAGCGGCGGACAATACTGCGATATCCATCTGCGCCAATCAAAAAGTCACCTTTAAACGTCTGCTCCTCTTCACTGGTAGCCCAAGCAGATGATTCATTTTGCCCAACACTAACAATTCGTGTATTGTGCTGAAGGGTAATACCAGGTTCTTTAGCAACCGCATTGCGCAAACGTTCTTGAATGGCTGACCAGGCTTCAACATTGTTGTTACCATTGGATGCCAAGTGTCTTAATTCTCGTTCAATTTCACTATTACTATAAGGCTTTGTTTGTAAACGAATAAAAGCACCATTTCTTAATGATGAATCTGCACGTTCAAGAATGGTAACTGTGTAACCAGAACGAGATAACGCAAGCCCCATCATTAGACCACCTAACGATCCACCTACAATAATGGCATGTTCAAACTTGTTTTGTGGCATATTTCATTCCCCCATTTTAGCTTTCTGTCCAAGAGGTTTCGTGAAACTGCCCGTTACTGCAGTTTCATCTGGCTGCGGAGCATCCGGTCGAGGAGTTTGTCTGGGAGAATACGGACCAGTCGGGTCAGCAGTGCTGAATCACGACCGGCCGTATAGCGGGTGCGTGGCTTTCTTTCGTGGATTGCGCGTGAAATCACTGCTGCCACTTTCTCAGGGCGTATACCGTCCTTTGCCCACGTTTCAGCCTGAGCCTTCACGGCGTCAAAAAGACGATCATGGCGTCGGTGCTGGTCCGGCGTCATCAACTTGGCCAGCCGCTCCGCTGTCGTAATCCCTTGCTCCGACAGGCCAGTGCTGACACCACCCGGAGTGATCATGATCACCTTGAGGCCAAACGAGGCCATCTCCCTCCGGAGGCTGTCATTGATTGCTTCCATGGCAAACTTTGCTGCCGAATATATCCCGAAACCAGGCATGGAGACCTTGCCGCCAACGGAGCCGATATTAACTACGCGTCCTCCGCTGTTCAGCAAGGCCGGTGTGAGCGCCTGAATAACCGCGACCTGTCCGATCACGCTGACTTCGATCTGGCGGCGAAATTCATCGAGCGGAACCATCTCAAGAGGTGCATTAACGGCGATGCCGGCATTGTTGACCACTGCCCGCAAAGGGCGACCAAGCGGATCTTTCTCCACCCGTTCGGCCAGCGCCTTTAGTGTGTCGATATTGGTAACATCGACGATCACCGGCTCGATATTTTTGCGTTTGATTTTGTCGGCGTCTTCCTGACGACGAACCCCCGCCAAAACGTGAAATCCTTCAGCGGCCAGCTGCTCCGCGGTAGCCCTACCGATGCCGCTGGACGTACCTGTGACGATGACCAGTTCTTGAGTTTTGAATGACATAGTAACCCTCCTAGGTTTGACAAGATATGGATCACGGTATAGCACTGCTATATGAATACTATAGCACCGCTATACAAAATTGTCTATAGCGGTGCTATATTTTTTTTCGAAGTGTTGTCCTGCGGCCCGAACATCGTTTTGGCGGGCGTTGCGTGATGCACTCAGCGTGCCACATTTCACCTGTCACACAACACAAATCCAAGAGAACTAATGCTCGCATCCTCCAAACATAAAAAGATCGCCATCCTCCTGGAGGTCCAGGTTGGATAGGCGATCTTTCTTATACGTCTTCTAAATCAGGGCTTTGCCTGAAGTCTCCAGGCTCTGTCATCGAATCCCTCATTTTGAATCGGCGTCCGGCCTTTGGATCAAAATGATCTGCATTACGCTTTCCCGAATGAGATCAACGACGTCGGGTTGGGGTAGGGGTGCCTTACGAATCTGGGCCGTCACATACAGCCAAGAGGCCGTATTGGCGGAAGCCCATACCAGATCTGCCGCAGCCTGGGCTGACACAGCCAGTTTGCCTTGGGCGGCGACTCCCTGAATATTTTGCACTAGTGCTTGGTACGAATGATCTGCCGCCTCGATATGGGCGCCCTCGAGCAACCGCCCCATCATCGCCGCATAAATCCGAGGACGGGCTGCCGCGAAGCGGACATAGTCATCCCATCCTTGACGAAGAGCCATCTCTGGAATGGTGGACTCCACTGCGGCAATCTTGCTTTCAAATAACTGTTTGAACGCTTCCACTATAGCTGCACTCAGGAGTCCATCGGCATTGCCGAAATGGTGGTAGAGTGTGGGAGCCGTAACCTGCGCGATCGAAGTTACGGCTCGCGTCGAAAATTGGGCTCCGCCCTCCTCTTCGAGTACCTTAAGAGCAGCTGCCAATATTTTGTCATATGTGTTCATATGTCCATTATAGCAGTGCTATATGCGTATGTCCATGACGAAGGTTGTACGCCTGTGACCATTATCCCTGTAGCCAAAAAAGGTACTGAGCATTTTTCTTTCAGATTAACTTCCTCATTGTACAGAAGAGATGAAGCTACTGTCGTGGATATTTTAGGTTGGGCAGAGCCAAACCTATTAGTGAAATCGCAATAAAATTGTTCGCCCTACTTATGATACGGTTCAGCTTAACGGGTCTATCGGCGAAAAATCCGCCGCGGCACATGACCGCCAACCTTTTACCCGATCTAATAGCTAAATCAAGCCTTCATACACATGCACCGAAGGTCGTCGAAATACTCGGCGGCCTAGTTGTCTATAGTTCAACTATTGTGCTACAAAATGCCGCCCCACGGAGTAATATTCATCCCTATTCACGGCGTCGTCCAGCCACTTCATCAGCTTCACCCCGTCCTGTTCTGCATTGTAGAAATGATTTAATGGGGAGAGTGTATGTGGTGTCCTGCCCGTCTTCTCGTTAAGACCGTAATCAGTGATGTAATAATAGTAACCTGGCAATATTTCAGTTAGCTCTCCAGCTCGAGCATCCTTTGGCGTAAACGCTGCATCGACCACATATTTCAGACCTAAATGTGCAGCTACCGCATAAGCCACTCCCATTAATAAACAACCAAATAAAAATTGGCAGCTAAGCAGTTTATATGGAATCTAATAACGAATTATTGTATATAGATAATGCATTTCAATCTCCGCCTTTTGAACTGAGCTTCAGATACTGAAGTAGCTGTCCGAAATCCGAGGAATAGACATTTTCAATTCCATGGTAGCCTTCTCTTTGCCCAATAACGCGGGAAAACTTCGCGTACAGTCGATTTAGATAAGTGTTGTCGATCTGAGCGCAAAATTGTAGATAGTTAACGCCACAATTCTCTGCGATGATTTGTTGTACCAAATAGCGGAACCCCTGAATAAATACGCGACTGCTGCGATAGGAGGGGTGGACAATGACAGAATTAACAAAAACGATTTCACCTTTGGGATCAAGTTCATTCTCAGTATTGAGATAGCGATAATGCCCCCAACCTATCATTGCCCCCATCTTGTCCGTTATTAATATAATGCGGGAGTTGGGGATGGATTCCAACACATGTACAAGTGCATCCGCAAGTGAGAATTGGCGGTTAAAATCTTTTCGGTTTCGGATAAAATATAAAGTAAACTGCGCATAATCTTCATCATTTTGGCAATTCCGGTAATGGGCAAGCATAAACCGCCCCACCTCCTACTCGTTCATGTGAGCTTAGCTATCTCGAGGATCACAACAGAGCAAGCACTACGAAGTAAAATAGGCTTCATTTCTGAACTTCATTACGTATGCTTGCCATTCCTTGAAATCGGCATGATATTCATCAATCCAACCTTGCGCTGTATCCCATGTCGCTGTTTTCTCTGCAAGCTTGGCTAGAAGTCTTTGCAGCCGGAGATGGACCGGGACCCAAAAACGGAGCTCAACAATAGGCTCAGGTAGTTGTGATATATATTGCACCAGAAATTGCAAACTCTCTAGGAACAGCCGGCTTCGGCGATACGTTTCTACAAAGAAAACAATCTGGATTTGTGCCACATGCGTATCCTTGTATTGGTTCTCCGCAGTCCCGCAAATGTAACCAATCGCCCCGACAACTTCATCCTCATCGTTGAAACACAAGATAGCTTCTTTTTGCATTAGAACAGAGCTTGCCAGAAAACTCAGCGAGATTGAAAAAGGATAAGGCAGATTTAGTTCATTGTAATGTTCCAATAGAAATATCATGTATTTATCCTGATAGCTCTCTGAACTGCAGACTTGAAAGTAATAGCTCATCTGATTAATTCCAACTCCTTGCATTATGTAGATCTGTTCTTTTTCTTACTTATAGGATGAATGTTGTCCCACAAGAAAAAGCTGCCCGAAAGTCCAAAGACTTAGGTGCAGCTCTTCCCATACCGAATGCTTATTTCGCAGGCGCTGTTCTCGCTTGCTCGCTGCTCACAAGTAGGTTCACTACAATTTGTAGCGGTCCCCTGCGACCTTTGTCATTAAATCCGCTTCTTGGTGGAAACATATATGTCACTCCTTTCCTCTTCATTTTCAGATACTCATTGCTTACTTCGACATTTTATTACGTTCCAGTCCACAAATACATACCTAAAAAGGGGTATCTTTCACTTTTTGATTGATTCACATTCAGTTGATTGAATTGATATAAAATTGAAATAACTACCCTCCACGGTAAGCTGGCGCGCCGCTGATCACTTTTTTCAGCTTTCTTACAACTTTCATCACGATTACAGAGACAACAAATGACAGCAACGTTACCAGCAAGAAATGAATCAGGCTATTTCCAACGATCAACGGCGTAAGCACTGTTAATTTCCCCACGACTCGGATGATGACGATGCACATCGGATGTAGGACATAGACATACATGCCCAGAGTCCTCAGATACGCCTTGCTTCCGATTCTAAAGCTAAGCAAGAGTTGAAACAGAAAATACACACACGGAATCGACAACAGATACATACTATCATTCCGGGACAGATGAAATGCATGTACAAGCAAGCCTTCCGTAACCATCATGCAGAAGAAAAAGACTAATCCATCCGTGTACGACATCTTCTTTCCCTGATCATGTTTGCCATATGTAGCAATCAGGCCTCCCAACATAACAAACACAGGGGCAAAAAAAACACCATTCCTCGTGGAATCGAACAAGGAAAACATAGCTTGATAGATGCTTTCAATAGACGGATTCATCTGTGCAAATGCATAATAGCTGTCACCCAATAACCCGATTCCATACAGGAGCAACGATATCAAGAAAGCTCCTATAGCAGAAAGTCTCGTATAGAGAAAGTAACAAATACAGACTCCTAGCATGAGGCCAGGAAAATACCACAGATGATACAGCGTTCCGTTAAAAAAGATGTCTTTAACCATCGTCACAACTGAAAAATGATTTGTAAAATATCCAGCATACACATTTATTGGGATATATAAAATGATAGAAATCACGTATAACTTTCCTAACTTCTTTAAAAACTTCTTCAGCATATCAAAATTCTTACTTTTATCCGCGCCGATCTTTTGCAAGAAGAAATATCCCGTGCACATAAAGAAAAACGGAACCGTCATCCTGGAAACGATTCGTGTGAGGGCGAAGTCAGCAAACGCATCATAGGACAGAAGTGGCGACGTATGGTTGGTGATCACGAGAATTGCGGCAATCATTCTGAAACCGTCCAGACCGCCGTACTTCTTATCAATAGGCGCGCTCATCGGTTAGTTTTCGCCTCCCTCGCCAGAAAAGGGGAGAGGGTTACAATAACTCCCCCCATATTGTTACCTGAAATCTGATAGTTTTTATCGATTGGCACATCAATTGTTGTCTCTGCGGAAATCGGGTAATAGTAGATTTCACAGGTTTCACCATCGATAGGAACAGCGACCTGTTTTTGCTCTCTCAGGTAAGCCAGATATTCTTCCAGTGAAAGGTTGTTCTTCTTGATAATCGCACTATGCGGCAGCCCTACGTAACGATAATGCCAGGGTTCATATATGGTGCCAGTAATTTCTGTCTTGTCCTTTGGATAGCGCAAAATAAATCCGTATTCCCAATAATTTCCTCCAACCATTCCCCCTCGGTTGCATGTTCCATTTTCATTTTGGTAGACCCGATATCGAGAGCCAGGCCAAGATTGTGTTCGCTGTAGCCCGCAGGCATGGCAACTCCCACGGCCTCGACCCAAACAACAAATTCTCCATTTCGCCAGATGTAGCGATTCCAACTGCGCAGCCCCGTCATTCGGCGGTGACGCGTTTTGGTCCGGCGGAAAAATCGTTCATGGTCATTATTTGTCCTTGGTAGGTACGGCGTATCGTAACACGCAAACAATCCTTGCCAAAATCCGGTGCTATATCGCTCAAAATTCTCGACCATTTCGGTGTCTTCTTCTCGGGTATAGGACCGTCTCAATTCGGTGCGGAGCCACTGCATTTGCACACGAACACATTCTGCGGTTTGCGGTGCGGGCGCACTCAAAATATGGGCAGCATCTTGAAGAGGCTTCAGCCAATGCTTTACTTTGTGGTATGAGGAGCGGAAGCTATCCCATGTTTCAAACAACTTCAGGAGTTTCTCACTGTAGGCGAACCCCCTTTTTTAGCGCTTCGTTGAAGCGAACCTTGAATCGCTAAGGCTTCTTCGTATACCCGAATCCCCGGAAGATCGAGCGGTGGATTCCCATCTTCGAGCAAAACGGCGCGCACCGCAGCCAGGTAGTCTTTGGCAATGGCAGCCTCTTCGGAATCATCGGACTGGATCTTCTTCTCTAACGAGCGAATGCCTCGCAAATTCTTCTTAATTCCCGTCTTCAGCTTGCGGTCCAGATCCATGACGGGCTTGGCAATATCCTTGAGGTAGTGGTACTGACAGTATTGGTAAGGCACTTCCGGCCATAGGCTAGACATCGCCAGACGAATCGAGTGCTGACCGTCACTCAGCAGGCCAATAATCGGAAACCCAAGCTTCTCCACAGGCTCTAATAAACGTTTCAGCTCTTCCGCGCTTCCGCTTTTCAAGTTTTGCGCAGCGAGAATGCTGCCGCTGAATCCTTCGCGTACGACGTATAACGTCTCATTTCCCTTCTCAGGTTGAACGCCGTCCATGGAAAGCAGTAACCCGCCGTGTGCTTGAACCACTCCCGCCAAGACTTCGCGGAGATGGTCGGTGACCGATGCGCGAAGCAGCGTCAGATATCGCTCGTACAGTCGTTCACAATTCCGCTCGGAAGTAACGACTCCCCGTCGATTGAGCTCCTCGTGCAGTTCGGAAAGTGTGTAATGCTGCTTGAACCGAAGCTCTCCGACGAGGGCAAGAACATCGAATCCGTAAGAAGTATGTTTCATCACGAGCGCATCGGCCTCGGCGGATCGAAAATAGGATCCCGGATACGGACACTCCAAATTCGGGCAGGCATATGCCATATTCCAGATATCGAAGATTCCGTTCAGGGTATTGACGTATTTATGCCAAGCGGTATGGTGCCGCTTCAATTTCGTTCCGCAGTGCGGACATTGCCGCAGTTCGCTATGGAAATACATTCTTTTTTTCGGAGTAATCCGGTTTTTAGTTGAAGGCATGAATACCTCCTCCTTCCTTACCCTTTATTACCCCTTAGGAGAATATTTCCACGCCGTTAGTCAAACGGGCAGACCTAGAAAAAAAACTCTTTTTCATATATAGCTTCCTCCTTTGCAACTCACAAGCTCAAGATACAGAAAACTATTTAAATAAAGAGTAGGAAAAATATAATATTTTTCTAAAGTCAAATAAGTCGGCACCAAGCCCCCGTCAAACAACAGCGCGAAGAATACCAGAAACGCCCACAAATTACGAAACGGTATGTCCTTACGCATTGGATACGCCAGCATCGACATCATCGCAAGACTCGCGACGGTACCGAAGACCGATAGGCTGGAATACAATGGCGATTTTCAGGAGGATACGTTAACAGGTGAAGGAACGATCTCCGCAACGGATCGTTCCAAATACATCGGTGGCGTGAAGATGGGATCCTGCGAAGGGTACGCGCTTGTATACGATAAAGGCAGGGATTTGTTATATGAAGGAATGTACATGTTCCTTGAAATGGACAAACCGGAATTGTCCATAGAATTTAACCCAAGAAATCACTTTATTTCCAGAGGATGTTGAGATTCATTGTCTGATGGCTTTAGCCTACAGCCAAAAAGGCGATCTTACGAAAGGCGAGGAGCATGTGGAGGAAGCGAAAGAGTTAGGATTTCTAGAAATAGATCAACTGAGGGAAGCGATGAAAGCTATTAAGACGGCTCCTCTAAAGGAGGAGGTTCAGCAGTAGATGTTCGAATAGCCATTGGAGTTCAAGGAGCCATTCCTTTGTTCTAAGTTCTATTCTATCTCGAACACTGGAGCTTTGGCTCCACCACTCCCACAAGCCTCTACCCCCTCCCAACACCCCAATTTTTCGCCGTCACTTATGATACGGTTCACCGTATCATCTATTGAGCGAAATCGAAAGGCACACGATGGGTGCTTTCTTCGCGTAACTTTATAAGGAATACTTCATACTTATCCTCTTTTCTATATTTATTTTGCAAACAGTGTTGCTTGTTGTCTCATCTGTTGTTTTGAACAAGCATACTGTTAAAGAGCCAGCGAAAGTTCCATCTGAAATACTGGGGCAGATGCCAATCCTCATAGCCTTTTAATACCCCTTGTCCCAGCCAGTAAGACTCTGATTTCCCGCTTTTTACAGCTCCAGAAACATAAGTGATCGTTTTCTCCAAAAAGCGTATGACATCCGTGATTCGATCTGAATTAGATACATCTCCGTGTCCCGGAACGACAGTATCGACCTTGAGGTCTTTTTGAATGCGTTTAAGGATGCGTATCCAAGCGTATGGATTACCGTATGGTATGACCGGAATGGTCTTAGTCGATATTAAATCACCAGCGATCAAAGTTTGCTCTTCTGGAACGTACACAACAGCATCACTTAAAGAATGACCGCCTCCGTAAGATAAAACTTCGATTGTTCGTTTTGTTCCTTGAATAACGAGTTTATCGTCAAAAGTTATCGTGGGTATCACCCTGCAAAGGGAAGGGATGGCATCATAAAGGGCTCGCTGTACGGAAAGATCATAGTCGATTTCAGTTAGCATGTGGGGATCTCTTTGTTTTGAACGTACATGATTTAGGCTAGTTATTAACTTTTGAATGTTTTGCTGCATGAGATCAATATTCACTTCACCCATATCAGAAAGCAAATCTCTTGTCCAAACGGTAGATATAAATTCGCTTTTCATAAATTCCTGATTGCCGTTGACATGATCTCCATGAAAATGTGTATTCACTACATATTTAACCGGTTTGTTTGTTAATTGTTCAGCAGTATGACGTAACAAAGCACCAGAATGCGGCAGGTTGGTTGTATCCACTACAACGGTTAAATCCCCAAGATCAATAATTGCTGCATTCCCCAGAGAACCGCTGCCTGGAACCGAAATAGCACCCCAGATACCTTCCGATGCTTGTTGAATCGTGAAATATTCGTTGTTCATTGTTACACCCCTTTATCAATTAGTAAAGTTAACTTACAAGTTAGAGTCAACTGGAAGTCAAGAGATTTTTCAGGGTGAAGTTAGGGGCAATTGTAAACATTGGCTTTGAGTTAACTGAAAGCTGTATAATATTTTTCAATATCAGCATTAAAAAGGAGGGGCAGAAATCGGATGCTTACGATAAGTCAAGTGTCAGAAAAAACGGGATTAACTCCTTATACGATTCGTTATTATGAAAAAATCGGGGTACTACATGAACCCAAGCGTAGTAATGGAGGGGCACGTGTCTACAAAGAAAGCGAGGTTTCCTACATTCAATGTCTAAATAAACTAAAAAAATTGGGCTTATCGCTTGAGGAGATTACGGAATTTACTCGTGAGGGCTGTGTAATGGATAAAATTCAACAAGGGGAGAATCCTTCTAATTATAATCCTACCTTAAAAAAACGGATTGAAATCCTTGAGAAGCATCTGATGGGACTGAAATCCAGGCGGCAAGAAATTGATTACATGACTTCTCTCGCCGAAGAGAAACTTGCCCTATACCAAGAACTTACGAAAGAAGTCATAGTAAATACTAGATAATAGCGTCGTGATCCTACGTGAACACTGTAGGGTGCCTGATGTAGAAAATCAGACACCCTGTGCCAGTTAATTGAAAGCAAGCCTTTCCGCGGCGAGCTTGCCGTTCCCGCAGTGCAAAACCCTGCGGCAGCGGAGCAAGTCTGTCCCCGATGTGTTCTATGCCGTGAGAGGTACGCAAAATCAGTTATATTTTGACTACTATCAGGACCACATTGACAAACCTATTAATTAGCTACGACCTCGACATGACCCTCATGAAGATCAGTTAATCAATGCCTGCCACTAAACCGTTTAATCGCTTCCTCGGTCACCGGCTCGAAGAGGTTTACAAGGTTGCCGTCGGGATCACGGAACAGCATAGAACGGTTCCCCCACGGCATCGTGGTCGGTTCTTTTACCCAATCATAGACAATTGGCTTCAAGCGTGCATATTCGGCTTCGACATCGTCGACGCGGAACTCGATGATGACAGTGTGATTGCTCGCTGCCACTACGGAACCAGCGCCGAATAGCTGCGCCGTTTGGGAGTGGCCGATTGCCAGGGTACATGCTGGCATAACGAGTTCGGCAAAAACAGGCGCGGGGTGCACCGCCGAAACACCCAGAACTTTTTCATAGAACTCGACGAGACGATTCACATCGTCGGTAATGATGCGTACAGAAGCAAAATTCACAAAATACCATCCTTCCTATACTCCTTTATGTTTACATACCCGATAATAAAACGACGCTACTGACAGCGTTATGTCAGTAGCGTTCTGAAATTTTTTGGGCTTCCTCACGAATCTTATTCCGGAATGATTCAGGCTCCAATACGATTACACCCGCTTCCCAGCCGAGCACCCATTGCAGCAATTCATCCAGTTGGCGTACGCGTAAAACCACATCTAATCCAGCTTGATGCTCTTTCATTTCTTCAATGTAATGATAGTTGGATTCCTTCACCTTATCTGCGAGGTCATGATTAAATCGAAGATGAACTCGCAAGTGGCGTTCATCCGGAGGGGTATACTCTCTTAAGTCAAAATGCACAGGAAGTGAAGCTGATCGGCGGCAGAAAATATCCCTCCATTAAGGAATACCCTGTACCTGTAGTGCCTATAAACGGTACGCCTCCTCGCTGATCGCCTGAATATCCCGATAAATGGTCCGTACACTGGTTTCAAACAGGGCCGCCAAATCTTCGGCACGTACCACTTGCCTGCCTTGCAACTCCAGCACGATGGCTAATAAACGGTCTGTTTTATTCATTGCTGCCCCCTCGAAACGGTATGCTGTGCAACAGAATCTTGCCCCTACTTATGATAAGGTTCACCATAACATCTATAGAACGAAATCGAAGGGCACCTGCTCGAGTACCTTATACTATTGCTAAGTGTACTATTTTAAGACTCTATCAGTTGAATCATACCTCAGCAGCGAGAGCTTGATTGAATCGATATCCACGAATGCCTACCGTTTCGGCGGAGTAACCAAGGTCACGATATTTCCGTCCGGGTCCCTGAAATGCACGCTGCGCGCACCCCATGGGTAGGTATATGGCTGCGTCATGAAGGCGACGCCCATCTGTTGCAGCCGGGCGTATTGGGCGTCCACATCCTCCACGCGGAAGGAGATGGTGGTGTGCCCATGCCCCATGGTGTCATCATACGAAAATGCCATATCGGCGATGGAGGCCGCCTTATCGTACAGTACAAATGGCAGTCCCTCGCACTGCATCTCGGTGTGGATATCATCGCCCTCTGCAGGGCAACCCAGCACCTTTGTGTAAAATTCCCGCAGACGGCGCACATCCTCGGTAATCAAGCCGAATCCCATGCAAACCATAAAGTCCTTCCCCTTTCATACATCACAAGATCCCCATATGCTCTAATATACCATAGCCGGGTGCTTGTGCTTATTGTATACAGAATGAGCCGTCCAAGATTGAACGGCTAAAGTGTTGCCACTCCAAATGAGTTGAGTGCTGTGACCTACGTACCTACTGTCACTTTTAGCATTGCTGCTTCTAATTTCAACTCAACTTTTTGCTGTACCTGCTGCGCGATACGCATCACCATAACATCTATAGAACGAAATCGAAGGGCACCTGCTCGAGTACCTTATACTATTGCTAAGTATAGTATTTTTAAGGCTCTATCAGTTGAACCATACCTAAGTCGAGTGGAGGATTAAGATAGCGATTTAACATTTTATCGTATTATTCTTCACATGCACTAAAATTTTACAATGATAAGCTAACAGTATATGCCTTATGACACTTTAGGAGGTAATATAATGAGCAAGTACGACGAAGCCATGAAGCTGCTGGAAGAACAAGTGGGTAACAAAGACGGCCTAATCTCTCTGTCTACCATCGCGCTGGAACCGGGGGCCAATGGCAAAAGCCGTCCCGCCGCCCGCATTGTGGACGCCTATTATGAGGACGGCGCGTTCTACACCGTCACTTACGCGACCTCAGGCAAGATGCAGCAGATCGCCCAAAACCCCGAAGTCGCCGTTTGTATCATCGTCGAAAACTTTACGGCCGATGGTATCGGTGAAAACCTGGGCTGGGTATGTGACGAGAAAAACGCGGAGATGATGACAAAGCTGCGCACAATATTCGCCGAGTGGTATAACGAAGCCAATAACGACGAAGACCCTAACACATGCCTGCTGCGCATTCGCCTGACAAAGGGCCTGTGGAATGACGCCCATAAAGGGATCAGAAATGAGATTGATTTTGTCAATAAGACGGCAACAGGTTTGTCCCGCTGCTGTTGCTAACGATGATTTTGTTCCGATACCCTTTAAAAAGTAGGATTTCATTATACTGAAAGTTTATCTTTGATTTCGGGAACGTGCAGGATTTCATTCCGATGCAGCCGCCAACATAAAAGGCAGAGCATCTAAGGTCGCGCCTCAGATGCTCTGTTTTTAGTCTGTTTTATTACTGGTAATCTTTTACACCTGTGGGTAAGTTTTTACTCACTACATTTGGCTTCGTGTACATTTTATTGAGTATGATCGTTTGTACGATAATGAATATACCGCCCACCGCCCAATATAATGGTAACGCGGCAGGCATCTGAAAAGAGAATATACCCATCAGGATCGGTGACAACAATCCGATGAAAGCCATCTGGTTATTTTGATTTTGCTGAACCTGCGCTGAAATGGATTGAGACACGCGGAACTGAACGTAATACACCGCAGCGGCAATAAGCGGCAAAATCATATCTGTTTTCCCCAAGCTAAACCACAAAAAATCGTGAGTTGCAATCTCTGGGGTACGACGAATGGCGTAGTAAAATGCGAGGGTGATCGGCCATTGGAGAAGCATCGGTAAACACCCCATGTTTAAGGGATTAAATTGATGCTTCTGGTAGAGCTGCATCATCTCGACTTGCTCTTGTTTTTTTGCATCCCTACTAACGTCGTTTTTATACTTCTCCTTAAGTACAGTTAACTCCGGCTGGAGGACGGCGATCTTTTCTTTCATGTCCATTTGTTTCTTGGTTTGATTCATCATGAGCGGCATGATCGCAAGTCTGATGATAAAAGTCATCAGCACGATCGATAATCCGTAGTTTCCGTGAAATGTATCCGCGAAGAATTTGATCAGGATCGAAAATGGATAAATAAGAAAGTGGTTAAATATCCCTGATGAATCGGAATTAATCGAGTTTGATTGGGATGCTGTCGAACACCCGCTGAGCACAATGATCGGAATAACTCCTATCAGCATGACGAGAATGGGCTTGGCCCATTTTTGAAGCAATACAATCTTTTTCATCGTTGTCCTCCCTAATTGAAAGTATGGAATATCAATGTGGGGAAGGACCATTGGCCTCTTCATCAGGTGCTTCTCTTCGTCTGGCGGTACGTACTCTCCACCGCTGAATGCTGCTCGGTTGCGACAGTCTGACAGCCACAAACCAAGTTAAACCGGCTGGAGCAACTGGATGACCATAGTGTATCTCTTGTAAAGAAAAATAGGCGAATGGATGTAATACTAAGGAATAGATGAGAGCAATCGAGAATGCCAATTGAACCAAGTCATAAAAATGCTCCAGTCAAGTTCACCTCCGCATGAGTCGTATTGGGAAAATTTGAATAATCGTTTTACATTAGAAAAACTGTGTGGTTTCACTATTCGTCACATAGAGCCAAACCACTTCTTTGAGGTTTTTTTCTTCCCCAGCCCCGGGGAGAATTCCTTATCCTCCTAAGTTTCGCCCTACTTATGATAAGGCTCACCGCGCTGTCTGTAACGGCAAGTTTTAGGACCATCCTTTTGCAGGATGGTCCCTTCTTTGAGATCGCTTTGATCAATTATTCTTACTTGGATTCGATGCGACCTAACGGATTAGCGCCCTCCTCCAGAGCTTTCCGGGCTGCCAGCCAGCTGGAATCATCGAGATTGAGCGCATTGCGAAGGTAAGACCACGTGAGCTGCCGGAGCAAAGCAACTCGTTCGGGGTTCTCGTCCGTCGTTTCCGCAACGTTGTACCCGGAAATTCCACCAAGAGAGTGTTCTGCCCCAAAGAGGGTGAGCAGGCTCTTGCTGCCCGGACTCAAGAAATAGGGGTCGGTGAACCAGTCCGGCCCCCGAGTAGACAGCAGGGATTGGTCATGATCCCCCGCTACCACCAGGGACGGCGTCCTCATGTCAGAGAAGCTCGGGTTCATAAATGGGAAGTGCTCTGCCGCGAACGGAGTCAAGTCAGCCCCGCCCAGTCCGGTCGTGGCAAGCAATACGCCCGCCTTAATACGCGAGTCGGACATATCCTCTCCCGGTTCCCCGTAGGCATCGAGGACGCGCGCACCGAGCAGCATGCTCACCGTTTGACCTCCCCACGAGTGTCCGGCTGCGGCGATACGGCTTCGGTCAAGACGTCCGCTGAGGCCTGGAACGGAAACTTCAATAAGATCAAGTTGGTCAAGGATGAGCTTCAGGTCCTCGACGCGGAAACGCCAGATCAGTGGTGTGCGGGGATCGTCAGGAGGAAGATTCAGCGTCCTCGAGTCGAGATGGGTAGGTTGAATGACCACGAAGCCGTGAGCACCCCAGTAGTCGACTAACGGACCGTAGCCATCCAACGACCAACCAAAGCCATGCGAGAAAATAATAATAGGCAATTGACTCCCCATCGCTGGCGCTGATACCCGCACTTGCAAATCCTCACCGCGGCCCGGGGCTGACAGCACTACCGGCTTTAACGAGATGACTGGAGTAAACGTACTTACGTTCATTTTCATAATAGATGTTCCTTTCTTGGTCTTCTCAATATCAGTATGGTTGACATGTCAACCTTTAGCAACTTTAGCATATTGAAGTTGACACGTCAACCATACTATTATATTCCCATGGATAAGAGCGAACTGAACGAAGAAGAAATTCAATTATGGTATTTGTGGAAAGGCTCCTTTCACAGCATCTTCGGTCGTGTAATTAAAGAGATGTCCGAGCACTCCGGACTATCCGAGGGCGATTATGGGGTATTGGATCGGTTAAACCTTCTGGGGGACGGCAGCCTTCGCCAACAGGAGCTGGCCGAATCCATGGACTGGGATAAGAGCCGATTGTCACATCATCTGACGAGGATGGAAAAGCGCGGACTTGTGTTGAGGAAATCATTGGACAAAGATCGTGGCGTACAAGTCATCATCACTTCCGCTGGAAAATCAGCATTGGATGATGCCCGTCCCATAGTCGCAAAGGCGATACGCAAGCATTTCTTAGATCAATTAACCGATCAAGACATTAAGTCGATTACGAAGCTAGCGGAAAGAACAAAAAAAGGGTCTACAGCGTCAAGTAATGCCCCAGCGCCATAACCACGTTTTTTGAAGCAGATATGTTGCCTTCCGAAACGGAGGCCGTCGAGTGTGCAGTTCCAACTCAGTAAAGGCGGACGACGTAGAGCAATACGTCTTTGACCGGTTGGCCGAGGTGGTCCAAAGGCCAAAAATTGTGGAGGACGTTGTGCGGAAACTGAACAAAGACCGGACCGTAAACGTGGTTCCTTTGCAAAAGGAACAGGAAGCAATCGACAAGGAGCTTGCCGCCATTGACGCGCAGCGCAAAAAATACTTCAAGCTGTACGAAAGGGACGGTGTAGACGAAAGCCTGTTGATCGAGCGGTTAAGCGAGTTCAAGAAACAGAACGAACGCCTCCTTGAGCGTAAAACCAACGTAGATCAGCGGCTCATGGAATGTACCTCCGACCCGATTCCTGTGAAGCTAGTGCAGCAGTTGCTAGGCCAATTCCACTCGCTGCTGCACTCTTCTCCCCCGGAGACGCAAAAGACCCTCTTCCAGAGCGTCATCAGGCAGATTCACTTCGGCGTCCCGAAAGACATACGAAGCATCGAACTGGAATTCAACCCTCAGGTGCAACAGCATTTTTTTGAACTGGCCCCTTCTGTCAAAACGGCGGAAGGGGCTTTTGCTGTGAATCGGCAAAAGTCCCCTTCCAGGTACATCGTCATTCTATAGTACAAATTAGTACAAATAAACTCGCAGACGCCTGTTTACGCATCGTTCCGACCAGAGTATGGCTTACCCTGCTCCTATCGTCGGCATGCTGTAAATACAGACTTCTGCGAGTTTCTCCCAAAAAACTTGCCCCTACTTATGATACGGTTCACCACGCTGCCACTAACGGCAAGTTTCACTTACAGTAATGACGACATTCCCCTTTTTATGTTTTTGTTCAACATAACGATGGGCATCAGGAATTTGTTCCAGCGAATAGCGTCTATCGATAACTGGCTTAATGTTACTCGCTTCAAGTTGCTCTTGTAGGAAGATAAGATCTTCAACGCGAGGCTTTTGTGACATATGCACACTCACATATTTCCCGTTCGTACGTAATGCTTTTTTGAATGTGGATTTTTTGATTTTAGATATCGTTTTCCCAACGGCATCAAAGATTAAATCATAGCTTTCTTCAAGCGCCATGAAATCCTGTTTCGTATAATCTATGACCCGATCGGCTCCTATAGATCTTACCATCTCAAGATTAGAAGTACTGCATACCCCTGTTACATCTGCCCCGTAATACTTGGCAAGCTGTACCGCATAAGTCCCCACGCTTCCAGAGGCTCCATAAATAAGGACCTTCATTCCGCTCGCGATATTCCCCTTCCTTAGAAAGTTCAACGCGGTTATCCCCCCGACGGGAACAGCGGCAGCCTCCTCATAGCTCACATTGACCGGTTTCATGACCACCAACCCATCTTCAGGCAGACATTTGTACTCGGCATATGCACCGAAGCCAAAACCACAAGACGCAAATATTTGATCACCAATCTTAAATCGTGTTACATCTTTGCCTGCGGCTTCAACTTCCCCAGCTAACTCAAACCCCAATACCGTTACCTTTTTGGGCCTTAAGAGACCATTGTACAATCTTGCAAGGAATGGGTCGGCCTTTCGCATACGCCAGTCCCCCGCTGTTACCGTTGCCGCATATATTCTGACAAGGACTTCATTATCCTTCGGTGTAGGTTTCTCTAGCTCCTTCAGATGAAGCACATCAGGCGATCCGTATTTGGCATATACAATTGCTCTCATCCTTTACCCCCTATCTATTCCCCTCATGGCTCCTCTGAGTTTTCCCCGTAAAAGAATACCTCTTCGAGCGGCAAGTTAAAGGCGTGAGCAATACGAAAGGCTAACTCCAGTGAAGGAGAGTAATTTCCTTTTTCAAGAGCTACGATCGTTTGTCTGGTTACACCTACCTTGTCGGCCAGCTGCTGCTGGGTCATTTCATTAAGATTGAATCGTAATTTTCTGATGTAATTGCCAACAAGAACTTTGCCCATCTTAGAATCCTCTCCTGTAGTAATACAGTCTCGATATTGAACCGGTTACGTCTGAAAGAAATCCAGCGACGATTAGGACGATGAACATCACCTTCAAAGGCTGGCCTATAACCAATGAGCCCATAGCCAGAAGAAAGCCACTGACAAACATAGCAAATGAATTTCGAAAGGCCAACAAGTCGATGCGCTTATCCAGTTCGTCCGCGAATGTAGGTTCCTTTTCACCCGTCGTCATACGGAAGATGATGTTAAAAACAATGCTGATCACGATATGTGCCGCGATGGAAACCAAGGTCAATACAAGAATGAAGGATCCCCAGTAATGGAAGGTTACTTTTGAATCCAACACTTCATTGGGATACTGTGGGTACCTGTACAGCAAATACACTGTAAAAATGAGTATGGTGCTGATTAGCGATACGATGCTCTTCTTTTCTTGATAAGTCATGTACGACACCGCCTTTAGTAAAGTATACTAAACACAATGTATACCAAACTATACATAAAGTCAACTTTGTTATACAAAAATAAATGAAAAGAGACTAGGGAATCAAAGGAAACGATAAATGAGTTACCTCAAATACTCACCCCTTGATCATCTCAGCTTGTGTGAGCGTTTCCTTGCCATGCCAACCTTCTCCACACCTATTATGCAGTTTCCACTAAAACTCGCCCCTAATTATGATACGGTTCACCGCGCTAATAGAAGAGGCGAGTTTTAAGGCCACCCTATGGGGATGGCCTTTGAATTATAAAACATGCATTGTATATTTAGTGGCCTTGTACCCACCGCCTGGATTTACCTAACTTGCCTTTAACTCTCCGCCCCTTGTATCGTTCGATTTTCATTAATCCGCACTTTATAAGACTCCCCCCATGCTTTCATAGACACAATGACCGGTTCCAAAGTCCTTCCGAAATCAGTAAGGGAGTATTCTACTTTTGGCGGAACCTCTTTGTATATTTCTCGATGAATAATGCCATCCCGTTCAAGCTCTCTTAACTGCAGTGTGAGCATAAACTGTGTAATTCCCGGATTGAGGCGCCTAAATTCATTGAATCTTTTCGTTCCTTCCATGAGCTGATAGAGAATGATCCCCTTCCATTTTCCACCAATAATATCCAGTGTTGTTTCAACCGGACATGCTTGCATATCGGGATTCACTCCATATTTGTTTCTTCGGTCTCCCATCAGCTTATCCCCCCAACGGTTTGATTTTTAATACTATATCATAAAAATATGCGTACTTACTTAAAGCAATCGAATTGATTTACAATGCAATTGTACAACATTTCCTATTTGAGAGGATGGATATCATGAATACTCACCAAAAGATAAAAGCAGTCGGCGCATACCGATACCTCCCAATATCCAATCCGGAAAGCCTTATTGATCTGCATTTGGATAAACCGGAACCTACAGGCCGCGATTTGCTGGTAAATGTAAAAGCAATCTCTGTCAACCCTGCAGACGTAGGCATTCGCGAAAATCATAACTACGAAGCCGAATCACCGAAGATTCTTGGTTGGGATGCTGCCGGAATCGTAGAACAAGTCGGTCCTAACTGTCAATTGTTTAAACCTGGGGATAAGATCTATTATGCGGGAAGTGTGTCTCGACCAGGCAGTAATAGTGAATTTCACTTGGTTGATGAACGAATTGCAGGAAATATGCCCAGAAGTTTGGATTTCGCAGCCGCAGCCGCATTACCGCTTACCTCGATAACTGCATGGGAGGGCCTATTTGATCGTTTAGGAATTAGCATAAACGCACATGTAAACAAAAGTATACTTATTATCGGTGCAGCTGGAGGAGTGGGATCGATTGCCATTCAGCTTGCCAAATTAGCAGGTTTGACTGTCATCGCTACTGCTTCGCGCCCAGAGTCAACTCAGTGGGTCGAACGTCTAGGCGCGGATTTTATAATAAACCACAATAACCCTTTTCTACCTCAGCTCAAGGAATTCGGTATAGATACCGTAGATTATATCTTCTGCTTGAATGAAACTGTACAACATCTATCGAATATGGCGGACGCCATTACCCCCCAAGGTAAAATTTGCTGTATCGTTCCTACAGACAAGGCTACCTGGGCAGGAAACTTGAAAATGGACTTGCTGTTTTCTAAAAGTGTAACGTTTGTATGGGAGTTCATGTTTACACGGTCCTTGTTTCACACCAGAGATATGATTAAACAACACGAATTGCTGAATCGCCTGGCGGACTTAATCGATGATGGTAAATTAAAAACTACACTAAATGAACGACTAGAACCCATTAATGCAGCAAACCTACGTTTGGCTCATGAGAAGTTGGAAACTGGACGATCCATTGGAAAAATTGTATTAGAAAACTTCTAATACACGAAGAAGGCTCGTTTGGTCCCAAAAAGCGGTAATGGCATAGACAAGAAAAAGGCCCCTTGCCAATAGGGGGCCTTTTTCTTGTACAAAGGTATGATACAGGCGAGACAAAATATTCCAAGACTTTCAAAAAACTTGCCCCTACTTGTGATACGGTTCTCCGTAACATCTAAAGAACGAAACTTGGGTACACCCCTGATCTTGACGATTCAGCCAACGACAATTTCCCATCTTCCATCCGGTATACCTTGTCGCAATATTCAAGCATACGCTCATCATGGGTAACTATAATCGCCGCTTTCCGGCGTGACTTCACCTCTTGCGCAATTAGACTGACCACTTCATGGGCGCGCTTGGTATCCAAACTTGCTGTCGGCTCATCCGCCAAGATGATGTTGGGATTATTAATTAAAGCACGAGCAATCGCTGTCCGTTGCTTCTCACCACCTGATAGCTCTTCCGGAAGGCTTTTTAACTTCGAGCCCAGACCCAACTCTTCCAGCAACTTAGTGGCGAATTCCTTATCCTCCCTGTTAACCTTTCCCGACATCCTTTTTACTATTAGCAATTGATCAAGAACATTTAAATAGGGAACCAAATTCGATGATTGCATAATAAATCCGATTTCTTGTAGTCTTATATTCGCTAGTTCTTTGCCAGTAAGTGTAGAAATATTATGTTCATTCAGCTTAACCTCTCCTTCTGAAGCCTTAAGTAGCGCTCCAGCAATAGACAAAAACGTACTTTTACCTGAACCCGACGGTCCAACTACAGCAACAAACTCGCCCGGTTCCACTGATATTGACACATGATCGAGTGCCGCGATCCGATTGCTTCCTTCGGCATAATACTTTGTGACTTCACTCAATTGCAAGCCCTTAGTCATTATTCAACCCTCCCGAGCGCTTTGAGCGGATCAATCTTTGTAATCTTGCGAACAGATACCATCGAACTTAACATAGCGATAATTAGCAAAATAACAGAATACGTGACGACAAGACTAGTTTCCAGCTTGAATGGCATACCCTTCGGCATAATGGTAGCAGTTCCATAAGTCAGTAAGATTCCAACTACAATACTAGTCAGCGAAAGAACAAACACTTGCGATACAATGGCTTTGCCCAAGAACCTGTTACTAGCACCTATAGCTTTCATAATGCCGAACTGGTTGGTCTTCTGCATCGTAATTACATAAAAGAACACCCCAAGCACGAATGCGGAGATAGCGAGCAGAAATGCAAGCATCATTAAAATAGTACCGTTCTCTTCTTTGTACCCTGGCATTCCTTGAACGGCTGCCGCTCGGTTAACCGTATCCGTATTTGATAGCTTACTATTAATTAAATCTGGATCGATATCCTTGCCTTGTAACATTATCGCATTAACGGGCCCTGCAACTCCTTTATCCGAACCCGGAGCCGCAAAGGTAATCTTCCGCCATTCAACCATTGGAGTAAATACTGATGCAACGTGGTTATAGGTCTGATTCTCGACAAATCCGATAATCGTCAATGATTCCGTCGTGGCATCTAATTGAAAAGTGTCACCAATGTTATATCCCTCATCCTTCATGGACGAATTTACTACGACACCAGTAGGGTTCTCAGAAGATAGGCCTTCCCCTTCTACGATAGCCGGTTCCAAGAAGCTTCCTGGGTTAATTCCTATAATCGCGATATCCAACTTATCTTCATTCTTGGTGCTTTGTTCCTTCAACGCCGTTGCCATCGTACTTCCCATAGGTGCGGCAGCACTCACATTTGGTAGTAGCTCCACCTCCGTCATTAATTGATCAGACAGCAGCGACTTACTCATTGAGGACTGGGACCCTTCTTCAAAAATGACATAATCAGCCTTCATAGTCTTGAATGTTGACGCAGCTAGCGTAGATAATCCATTCCCCAAACCTGACAAGATAAATACCAACCAAGCAATTAGTACAAAAATAATGATGATCATTAAAAATCTCATTTTACTATGCATCAATTCTTTCATAGCTAAAAACATTTTCTTTTCCAACTCCTTATCTCTACATTTTTTGACACTTGTGTCAAATTAGAAATACTATCACACTCGTCACATTAATTAAACAATATAAATGACACTTGTGTCAAATTAAATCCAAGACTGAGGCTAGCTCTTGGCTCCTCCGATCCACATTTGAAACAACAGCTTTCCCCAATCAGGTACAGGGATATTCAACATATTAGGCGTATCAATTAAGTTAAAAAAAACACCAATAAGTACAGGAAGTGGGATATCCTGTCTCAGGCTTTTTTCCTGTTGTGCGCGTTCAAACAAGCGTGACAATTGTATTTTAAGAGTCTTATGTGCTTCCTCAATAAACTCAAGATCCCTCGCTGCTGCAGTAGAATTAGCCGTATTTATTTTACTGGCATCTCCCAATAGTTGATGGAGCTTATATTCTTCTACGTAAATGAGAAGTAACTGCTCGAGAGCGTCCATAGGATCAGTCTCATCAATTGCTGATGCATTGTCTAGTACTGTTGCTATTACACGCTTCATACAAGCAGCCACGATCTCTTCTTTATTAGAATAATACTGATAAATAGTGCTTCGGGCTCCTGACAGATGCTGTGAGAGCAACTTGAGATGAAAACCGTCGTACCCATACTCAAGCACTAATTTTTTTGTCGTATCAAGTAGCTCTGTCTCAGTAAAAGATTGTTTTCTTCCCATTGAATCTCTTCCTTTTTATCATTTAAGATCTGTGTTAAAAGTAAATAACATGATTGGTAGGATCCGTAATATTCTAAAGTCTCGCTAAAGATAAGAATACACCAAATTCACTACAGGTGCATACGGCTATTAGTTAATCGTAATCTTTGGGATTACTTCGCCCCTGGCCCATGCCGGAATATCGTTGTCAACGGCGAAGCCAGTTGGAGCCGTGTCTGTGCTTTCTGTGCCGAATACCGATCACCGCAGACCGTTCCGCACGAGTGATGTTTACGTTAGAGCGGGAAGTGTCATCCGAGGAACCCTTTATAATGTTAACTCCTATCGCTTGAGCGACTGCATTCTGCGACCGGCTTCCACCCTTCGCCGCTACTTATGATACGGTTCCCCCCGGTTTATCTTCACCGCCCGATACACCTGCTCCACCAGCACCAGCCGCATGAGCTGGTGGGGCAGCGTCATGCGGCCGAAGCTCATGCGCTGCTGGGCGCGGCGCAGGACCTCATCGGAGAGCCCGTGGCTGCCTCCGATGACGAAGGCGACATGGCTCGTCCCGTAGGTGCCGAGCCGGTCGATCTCTGCGGCAAGCTCCTCGGAGCTCCAGAGCTTGCCGTCGATCGCGAGCGCAATAACATGCGCCTCGCTCTTGATGTGCGCGAGGATGCGTTCGCCCTCGCGTGCCTTAACCTGGACAACCTCTGCGGCGCTCAGGTTGTCGGGCGCTTTCTCATCGGCTACTTCGATGAGCTGGAGCTTGAGGTACGGCGTCAGCCGCTTGGCATACTCCGCGATGCCGTCGATCAGGTATTTCTCCTTCAATTTGCCCACGCCGATAATTTGAATTAGCATAATATCCTCCATATGCCGGCCTCCGGGCCGACTGCTGTATTCTTCGTTGTATGATTAGCAAGGCATCCGCCAGCTATCAGGCTTATCTTAAATCTATGCCCGGGGCTGCACCAGCTGCTCTTTCCTGCTCTTCTCTACGGCCTCGTCGCGGTCGCCCACCTGAAGCTTCAAATAAATCGCCGAAATATAGTTTCGGACGGTTCCCTCTGACAGATGCAGCTTTTGGGCAATCTGCTTATTGCGCAGCCCTTCCGTTAATTCTTGCAGAACCTCCAGCTCCCGCTCGGTCAGGTCATACGGATTCAGTGAAGTGTCCAACTGCTGATCCTGGAACAGCTGCTGGGCCACCTCCTGCGAGATCATCGTCCCGCCTCCGTAGACCAGGCGGATCGTCGCCGCCAATTCCTTCGGATGGAGTGCCTTTAGCAGATAGCCCTCAGCGCCAAGCCGCAGCGCTTCCGCCGCATAGGTAATCTCCTCGAAGGTTGTAATGATAATGACCCGGATCTCCGGCCACTTCTCCTTAAGCTGCCGGGTAGCCTCCAGACCGTCCATTTCCGGCATGTGAATATCCATCAGGACAATATCCGGCTGCTCGGCGGCGCATTGCTCCAGTGCCTGCTTGCCACTCGCGGCAGTACGGATCCGGAAATCCTTCTCCTCTCCAAGCAGCAGCCTCAGACTCTCGCGGACCAGCGGCTGATCGTCAGCCAGCAGGATATCAATCCGCCGCTCCCCTTCCTGCGTCTGATTCGGTATCATACAGGTTACCAAGGTGCCGTCATTTTCCTGGGAATCAATATATAGCTTGCCCTGCAATGCCGCGAGACGCTCCTTCATACCGGTGAGGCCGAAGCCGTAGCGCAGCTGAGCAGTTCCCTTGCCGTTATCCTGAATCTGCAGCATGAGCTGGGCCGGATCATATTGCAGGACCACCCGGATGGCGCTCGCCTGCCCATGCCTGCTGGCATTGGTCAGTGCCTCCTGCAGCGAACGGCATAACGTATGTTTGGCCTGCTTAATCACTGCATAAGGCTCGCCCATCGTGCGGAACGACAATGCGACCCCCGTATTGGATTCGAACTGCCCGGAAATCTGCATTAAAGCCCGGTCCAAGGTCACCGGCTCCTCCAGCGGGTCCATCTGATGGACCTGCCGCCTCACATCCTCCAGCCCCTTGCGGGCTAGCTCCAGAACACTCTGAAGCTTATGCTCTCCTTCCTGCGTGGCTACATGCGGCCTCAGCGTTTCCAGACCCAGAATCATCGAAGTATAGCTGTGTCCAATCGTATCATGCACTTCCCCGGCCATCCGGTAACGCTCCTCCAGCAGGGTCATGCGTTCAATCTGAGAGGAATACTGCTCCAGAATGGTATATTGCTCGTTGACTAGCGTCAGCTTTTGCCGGATCGTGTTGATCGACTTCGCTCCCATCTGCAATCCATATCCGGCTGCGTAGACAAACAACCCGTCCGACAGGCTCTTCCAGATCAGCGGGTGCGACAGTCCTTCCCCTATCGCGGGTCCGGCGCTTAAGCTGTACAGCAATAAGGTGATTGGAAGCGTATATAAGTGCGCCTTGCCCCGGGTATGGAAGGCAAGCATCATTACAGCAGGCAGGAATAATCGCGTTAAGCCAAAATAGTACGCCAGCGCGAACGCGATCCCGCCTGCGAATATAAATTCCAGAAGAATATACCGCGTCTTGAAATCCCGTCCAACCCATGCAGGAAATAAGCCGCCCAGCAATACCGCTGGCAGCACCAGCCAGAGCGGGAAATCCGGCTTATCCAGATACATCAATATAACGACCGCTATGCTCCATAACAGGCGTAAGAGCAGAACGGTTAGATCTTGCCACGCCCGCCGGGCTTTATTTTTTTGCATCAATCAGCATCTCCAATTCAGCTTGATCTGTTGTCACATCCAGCATATGACACGCAGTAACTGTTCAATATGACAGTCCGCTTGGTAGGTTATGGGCAGCGGGATTCAGCTAAGCGATATGCAGAATTATATCCTACTACAATCATTTGGAAAAGGGAGGGGTAGCTTTGCCGCTGCTTCAAATACGGGATCTGACCAAGGTCATTGGCCGCAAAACTCTTGTAGACCATGTATCACTGGAAATGGAAAAAGGAGAAATCATGGGCCTGCTGGGCCCCAACGGAGCTGGAAAAACAACGACAATCCGCATGATCGTGGGACTCGTCTCTAAATCGGAAGGACAGGTCATTATTGACGGAATCGACACCCGGCAGCAATTCTCCGCAGCTATGGGCAAGGTTGGCGTTATCGTGGAACAGCCCGATCTGTACAAATATTTATCCGGATATGACAATCTGATCCTCTTCTCAAGAATGAGTCCGGGCGTCACCGAGGACCGGCTGAAGGAGATTATCCAGCTTGTAGGACTGGAGCTGAGCATTTCTGCAAAAGTCAGTACCTACTCGCTGGGGATGCGGCAGCGTCTCGGCCTGGCTGTAGCGCTGATGCATAAGCCCTCTCTGCTGCTGTTGGATGAACCGACCAATGGCCTTGATCCGGCGGGCATCCACGAGCTGCGGGAGCATCTGAAGAATCTGGCCCGCCAGGAGAATGTCGGCATTCTGATCTCCAGCCATCTGATGTCCGAAATGGAGATGATGTGCGACCGCGTTGCCGTGCTCCAGCAAGGCAAGCTGATCGGAGTGCATCGTTTGTCGGAGCTGGTTCAGGAGGATGACGCGCTCGTCCAGTTCGAGGTGGACCGGCCGGAGTTGGCGGTGCAAGTACTGCAAGCGTTCCTGTCAGGCGCGGAAATTACTGCCGGCCACAACCAGCTTCGTGTACGCCTACCCAAGAACCGCATTCCCGAAATCAGCCAGAAGCTGCTGGATTCAGGCATCAACGTATACGGGGTGAACACGGTGAAGCGGACGCTTGAAGACAAATACCTTGAGATTACAGGAGGACAAGGACATTGAAGCTGATCAACTATATCCGAAATGAGAATATGAAGATTTACAAAAGAAAACGTACCTGGGTGCTCATTGCTCTCGTTGCGGTCTTCGTCATCCTTCAGATCATCAATGTGCGTGCTGGAGATGGGGGAACCGCAGCGGCAGACTGGAGGTCGCAGCTTGAGCAGGAGAATCATCGGCTGGCAGAGGAAGCTGCCGAACCGGATGCGCTGCAGATTGAAATACGGCAGGCGGAGAAAAACATTTTGCTGAACGAGTACTCCCTGCAGCATAATTTGCCGCCTGAGACGAATGCCTGGAGCTTTGCGGGGGATCTTTCAGGAAACATTATATTTGCCGTCTCGCTGATCTCAATCATTATTGCCGGAGAGATTGCAGCTGCCGAATTTGTGTCCGGCACGATCAAGCTGCTGCTGACCCGCTCGGCCAGCCGGACAGAGGTGTATACCGCCAAATATATTGCCGCGATCCTGTTCGGACTGGGGTTGACGCTGCTCGGCCTTCTGCTCTCCCTGCTGTTCGGGGGAATCATGTTCGGCTGGGGCGGTCTTGGAGACAGCTATATGTATGTGCGGGATCACACCGTGCACCAAACGCCCATGCTGCTTTCAATCCTTGGCAGTTACTTGTTCCATCTGCCGTTTCTGCTCATTTCAGTTACATTGGCTTTTATGATATCTGCGGGTTTTCGCAGTCCTATCTTTGCTATCGTCATTCCCTTGTTCGTCTCCGTGGCCGGATTTGTTATTTCCATCGCCATGAACGGCTGGCCGTGGACCCGTTTCTTTATTTTCTCCCATTCCGATCTTAGCGGTTATTTCTTGGGTGATCCGGCGGTGAAAGGCATGACGCTCGGCTTCTCTCTGGCTTTTATAGGACTTCATCTGGCAGTCATGCATCTTCTTTCGCACACCCTGTTCGTCAAACGTGATGTCTCATAACGGTACACAATACTCTTCCATATTAAATTTAGAAAAGGGGAATTCCAATGCGCTGGACATGGAGATTATTAATCGTAGGTTGCCTGCTGCTAGTAACCGCTTGTAGCAAGGGCGCAGAAACATCGTCAACTCAGAAGCTTGAACTGGAGGCTGACAAGCTGACGAAGCTGGTTATAGATAACCGCAACGGAGAAATTGAAATAAATGGTGCAGACACGGATACGATTGAAGTCACCGCCGTGGTCACCGCCAAAGGCATAAGTATGGATAAATTGAAGCTGAAGCTGCGGGCAGAAGAGGCTACTGCTTATTTAGATGCTTCCTTTGGCGGCCAGATGCTGGCTATGGGTTCCGGGGCCGTGGATCTGGAGATTACACTTCCGCGTGAACTCGCTGTGGAGCTGGACTCGCATAGAGATGGCAAACTTAAGGTTGCTGATCTCTCGGCTCCGCTGGAGGTGGACAACGTGAACGGAGATCTGGAGGTTATCGACACCAAAGGTCCGGTAACACTCTCCAACCGGGACGGCGATATCACCGTGCGCAATATTGGTACCGATGTTGATATCGATAATATCAATGGGCATGTTGTGGTAACCCAAGTAGAAGGTTCTGCCGAGGTTGCTGTCGGAGACGGGTCCCTAGATATGGATCACATTACGGGCGATGCCGTGATTTCCCAGACCGGGAATGGTGAAATTAAGCTTGGAACCATTGGCGGAAACGTTAGCCGGAAATAGTAGCCACCAGACCCTCCCAGATAAGCCGGATTTCCGTTCCTTTGCCGGGGACGGAACTCACGGTGATCTGTCCACCCATCGCCTCAACCAAGCCCTTGGAGATCGCCATGCCCAGACCGGAACCGTTCGTTGTGGAAGCTGTGTCTCCCCCGCGGTAATACCGCTCGAATAAATTCGCCGCCGTCTGCTCATCCATCCCCTGGCCATTGTCGCGGAAAATAATAACCAATCCGCCGGTATCCATCGCACTCAGTGTTACGGTAAGCTGCGTGTCCGAAGAATTATGCAGCAGCGCATTGGCCGTTAAATTGCCGACGACCCTCTCCATCCAAGGCCGATAGATCCTGGCGGTAATTTCTGTGTCAGGGGATTGATAAATGATCCGCCCCTCTCCATACTCCGGGTTGGCCGCGGCCTGTTCCAGCGCATTGCCAAGCCAGGCTCTCATCTCCACGGCCTCGGTCTGCGGGACATGAATACCCGATCTCAGCCGGTAGGTAATGGCCAAATCGCTGATCAGCGTATCCATATGCGCCGACTTCTCCAGCATGATTGCAGAGAACTTGCGGACTTCTTCAGAGGACCAGTCATAAGTATCCTCGGCGAGCAAATGGGCATAGCCTTTAATGGAGGAGAGCGGGGTTTTCAAATCATGGGTAATGCCGGTAATCCATTCTTCCCGCAGGGTCTCTGTCCGCTGCCGCCGGTCCTCGTCACGCCGCAGAATCTCAGTCAGCTGGTCCAAGGACAGCATGACATCGGCAAAGATAGAATAACGCCGCTTCCACTTGCCTGACTTCAGCCGGCTGCGCGGACGGCCTTTGCGGTCCACCGGTTCGTCATAAGAGCCCTGCCCGAGGGAATCGAGCCAGGCCAGCATATGGAACATCGGAGCGCCGAAGCGGCGCGCGTTCAAGAAGGACAGCAGCGCAAAGATCAGCAGCGTCGCCCCCAGCATCCCGGCAATTCCAGTCAGTACAATACGCATTTCTGCGGAGATCAGGGGGGCCTTGGCCGATGACTTCGCCGCATCATTGGGCAAGCTTACCACCCAGGTCTGGCCGGTATCTTCATTATAGTCAAACGCCATACGGTATCCGTATCTTCCCTCATACTTCGAGCGCAAGGCAAGCTCTTGTACAGTATATTTGGCTGGAGCAGAGTCCGGCCGGTTAAACGCCGCCACCTCACTGCCCTCCGGATTAAGCAGCTGCACATAACCGCCAAGCGCCTGGATCCGGCTTTCTGTCTTCGCTGAAAGCAGCAGCTTCCCCTCCGCATAGGAGGAAGGTTCTTCGCTGACCGCTTGCAATAGCGGCTTAAGCACCTCAGGCACCCCATAGAGAAGCGTGTACATTCTGCCGTGTTTCTCCTGAATCCAGAGGTAGACGTCATACGGAAAACCCAGCTGCTGCTGCCAATAGGCGGCCAGCTCTCCCGGATTATACTGCGCGGGAACATCAGAAGGTGTGTTATAGGACTTCTCTACTTTTCCGTTCTCATCCAGGCTTTGCAGCCAGCCTTTATTTTGCTTGACCTGCTCCAGCAGCTTCGGGTCGAAGATAATACCGTCCGCTCCGAACTCGGAGGACTCAACCAGCCTTTCCAAACCCACAGAAACAAAATTATCGGTAAGATTAATCTCCGAAAGCCGCAGCAGCACCCACATAACGGTGATTGCCGCAATAAGCAGCACAACCAATCCGGCAATGGCCGAATGCAGCACGAACCGGAGGGTCAGACGCCTTTTCATCTTCATGCCTGTCCCTTTTCCTTCACGCTGCGCTGTACCAGCTTATACCCCAGTCCTCTAACGTTGACCAGGTACACCGGATTGGCAGGCTCCATTTCAATCCGTTCGCGGATCCGGTGAATATGTACCATAACTGTATTGTCGTCGCTAAGCGCGGCCTCGCCCCATACCCGCTCGTACAGCTCGCTTTTGGTGAACAGCCGGTTCGGATGCTTGCAGAAAAATAACAGCAATTGAAACACCAGCGCCGGACAGGTAACCACTTCGCCCTCCACTCTCAGCTCGCCCGCCGTCTCATCCACCTGGAATCTTCCGAAATCATAGCTAATGTTCTGCTGAAGCGGCTGCCGCTCCTGCCTGACATTTCCCTGGGGAGGCTGTCCGTGTTGCCCCTCTTTATCTTGAACAGGCTCCGGCCCGCCCGCGTCACCCAGATAACGGCGAAGCTGCGAACGGATCCGGGCCACCAGCTCCAGCGGATTGAATGGTTTCGTGATATAATCATCGCCGCCGACCGCAAAGCCGGTAAGCTTGTCAAAATCGGAAATACGCGCAGACAAAAACAGCACCGGCGCATTCGTCGTCTGCCGCAGGAAAGGGCAAATATCAATCCCGCTGCGCCCCGGCAGCATCACATCCAGCACAATCAGGTCATACACCTTGCTTTGGCAAGCCAGAATAGCAGCTTCACCCGTACCCGCCGAATCTATATCCGTGAATCCTTCTTTATAAAGTACCGTCTTAATCAGCTCAACAATGGACGCCTCGTCATCGACGAGCAAAATGGCAGCATGGTTCATGCCAATTCCCCTTTCGATCTAGTAATCGCAACTATCATAACATGATTGGCACCGCCTGACTGGCCGCACAACCTTAACAATAGCTTAATTCGTCTGCCAAAACTGTTGTTCAAAGTTAAGCAACCGTTAATGCAGTGTTATACTGGCGGAAATACTGACTAGCTACAATAAAGAGACGATAAGACAACAGCACTGCCGGGAGGAACAACATATGCGAAGCATCAGCAAAATAATGGCCGGTACGACGGTCTTGGCCATCTTATTATCAGCCTGTGGAGGAGAGAATTCGATGAATAACAGTCCGGAGGCATCAGCATCTGCCAGTCCAACAGAGGATGTGACGCAAGTTACACCTTCCGCAACCCCTGAAACCAGCAAAAGCGGACAACAGCCCGTACAGCCGGAGAATTTAGCCGGGGCTCTGTTAAGCGGCAATTACAGCGGAATTTATGAGCGGTTCAGCCCTGAATTCAAGCAGCAAATCAGTGAAGATGAGGTCAAAGAGATGGGTTCGGCGTTTATTCAAGGGGTCACTGCCTTTGAGCCTTCCACCGTAATGCGGCTGAATGGCGCCGAACACCGGATATGGACAAGCGATGAGGGCGACAAGGGGATTATTGCTATTTTTGATGAAGCGGGCGTCATTCACGGCCTAAACATCACGGAGCTGACCACCTATCCCGAGACAGATAAGGCATTGACCCGGACTGCCATGACGCTGCCGTTCCAAGGGGATTGGTTTGTATTCTGGGGCGGCAACAACGTGCTGAACAATTATCATTATGAGTACGAAAGCCAGCGCTACGCCTATGATTTCGTGCAGGAAGTGAATGGACTTTCATACGAAGGAGATCCGCTGCGCAATGGGAGCTACCATGCTTTTGGGAAGAATGTCACCGCCCCTGCTGACGGAATCGTCACCGAAGTCATAAACGATATCCCCGATAATACCCCTGTGGGCGTGATGAATGAAAAAGAACCCCCAGGCAATCTGGTCGTGATTGACCACGGCGGGGAATACAGCTTTTTGGCCCATCTGAAGCAAGGTTCGGTCACCGTAAAAAAGGGCGATTCAGTCAAAACGGGCGATATCATCGGGAAGCTTGGCAATTCCGGCAACTCCAGCGAGCCGCATCTGCATTACCAGGTATCGGACGGAGCCGACCTGTTCGGCTCCCGGTCCCTCCATATCCAGTGGAAGGACAATCTAAATCCGCTGAAGGGCCAGACTGTAACCGGCAAGGCCGCTGCAAACCGCTAACAGCTCAGGAAAAGAAGAAGGAACGTGATAGGATACGCCTGAGGCAAGTACCTTAATCTGCATAGTATAAACTGGACCCTGCTGATGGCAGGGTTCTTTTTCCTTCTATAGAAACAGCAAAAGGACGTGCTATGACGTGCTATGACGTCCTCTTTTTCATTTGTTGTGCAAAAGAATCCGAAAGCCTGCCGTCTAGTGCTCTTCCGTCTTCTCCATAAACAACAGCTTTGACTCACCAGCCGATTCATAGGCCTCCAATATGGAATCCAGCAGGCCGGGGAACCGCTCTTCCAGGTCATCGGAGCGCAGCGACAGCAGGCGCTGTGTTCCCTGGGCACGGGTGTGGACGACTCCCGCCTCACGCAGCGTGCGGGCATGATGGGACATGGTCGATTTAGCGATAGGGACATTGAAGCTGTTGCAGGCCTGTTCACCATGCTTGCGGATTTCCGAAACAACAAATAATCGAAGAGGATCGCTGAGCGCATACAATACCGAAGCAAGCTGAATGTCTTTACGGTCCGGATGATACAGTATCTTCATAGATAAATATCCCCTTTGTGGTGCAGATGGGTGCAAAATATTATAAAATCCCTAATTGCATTTTACCTTACTGCATGCTATATTTCAATTGTTCGTAAGTAATCGAACTATCAAACAATAAAGGAGTGGCCCTCACATGAGCTCAAGCTCTACATATCCACCTGCAGTGGACAGCTCAGCCCCTTCGGTGGAAGCCACTCTTCCACGGGAAGGGCTGCTGACTGTTCTGTTCAGTGTCGCCATTGTACTCGTTATAATGAATACCGCTATGTTCAACCTGGCATTGCCCGATGTGACTGAAACATTCGGCATCACGGCTGCATCTGCTTCCTGGATCGTAACCGGGTATTCGATCATGTTCTCCATTGCCTCCATCACATTCAGCCGGCTCTCCGACTTCCTGCCGATTCGCAGGCTGCTAACTATAGGTCTGCTGACGCTTGGCCTGGCGGCGATTGCCGGCTTCTTCAGTTCAAATTTCGTATTTCTGCTGATTGTACGTATTGCGCAGGCCTCCGGTGCAGGCGCGGTGATGTCCTTGTCACTCGTGCTGTTCACCCGCTATGTCCCGCTGGCCCGCCGCGGCAAAGCAATGGCGACCATCATGTCTGCGGTTTCGCTTGGCCTGGGTCTCGGTCCGGTAGCCGGCGGAAGTATCGTCGAATATCTCGGCTGGCACTGGCTGTTCGCCGTTACGGCCGCCATCCTGCTTCTGGTGCCGCTGTTTCTGGTGCTGTTGCCCAGAGAAGTGCCCCGCCGCGGTTCATTCGACGCGCTCGGCAGACTGTTTCTCGGTATCGGAACGACCGGCCTTCTGCTGTTTCTGACCGGCGGATACTGGATTGCGCTGATCGCCGGAGTGGCCTCCCTTGCCCTGTTCATCCGCCGCATTGGCAGTACTCCCGATCCGTTCGTGATGCCTGCACTGTTCCGTGACCGCTCCTATCTGGTCCTGTCGCTAGTCGGAATCGCTTCTTATTTATGCAGCTTTGCCACCTTGTTTCTGCTGCCGCAGATTCTGACCCACCGCTTCGGCTTCAGTGCAAGCCACGCCGGGCTGGTTATCTTTCCGGGTTCACTGCTGGCGATTATCGTCTCCCGGGGGGTAGGACGGATTATTGACCGATATGGCAATGGGGGCATTCTGCGATATGCACCGCTCCTTGTGCTAACCGCCACCGTCCTGTTTGCTTTGCTCGCCGCCCACTCCTGGATTGCGGTCATGTTGACCTATATGATTATGAGCCTATCTTTTACGGCGTTGTCCAGCAGTGTATCCAATGAAATCTCGCGGATTCTCCCTTCTGCCCAGATCGGCTCCGGTATGGGATTGTTTCAGCTGCTTCAATTCTTCAGCGGGGCATTCAGCGTAGCTCTGGCAGCCAGCGCCCTGGAGTGGCAGCGCGGATTATCGCTTTCGTCGGCTTACTCCAACATCTACTGGGGACTTTCACTGGCCGCAGGAATTGCTATTCTTTCAGCCTTTATGTACCGCCGTAGCAGCCGGACCGGGGAACTGGCGGATGCTTAATCCCCTATATTTCCACAAAAAAGCACCGGGCCGCTTGTAACTACAGCAGCCCGGTGCTTTCTACTCTTGCCTGATTACTTATTGAAGGTCCCTAGACCACCAAATACTCCGCATTTTTCTCGCATTCCGCACATTTCGCCGGCGGGTCCCAGTCCGAGAACTCGGTTTCCTTCAGATCCACAATATCCGGTGCATCCTCGTACTCGTCCACAAACTTGTCGATGGCCAGCTCCACATGTTCCTTACACACTACGTACATTCAATCAAGCATCCCTTTCTGTGCCGCTGCGGCGTATACTCCTTCTATTGTTCTACCACACTTCCCGGCAAAAAGGAACTACCTGTCCCAAACTGCAGAATATCCTCTGCAATGAGAGCCAGCGCATCCCGCCAGAACTCCAGTGAATGCACATCAATGTCCATCAGTTCTGCGGCATCCGCGATGGTAGTTCTGCTGCTGGCTGCCAGGAAGGATTGATACTGGTTCACAAAATCCCCGCCCCGCTTCTTATACTGTGCATATAGTCCTTTGGAGAACAGCAGCCCGAACGAATAAGGGAAATTCAGAAACTCGTTGCCTGTCATATAATATCCGGCTTTGCTGATCCACTGGTATGGATGAATCGATTCCGGAGCGACACTGTCACCATAAGCGGCAGTCATTGCCTCCAGCATCAGACTGTTAAGCTCCTCAACAGTTAACGCGCCTGATTTCCTTCTATTATACAGCCGGCTTTCAAACAGGTAGCGGGCGTAGAAATCAACGATAAAATATCCGGCGTCGGAAAGGCTCCGTTCCAGGATAGGCAGCATTTCTTCCTCCGGAGCAGACTGAAGCAGCGCCTGATGGATCAGACTCTCGCAAAAAATCGATGCCGTCTCGGCAATTGGTATCGGATAATCGGTATTGACCATCGTCTCCCCGGCGAGGCAGCTGCTGTGGTACGCATGTCCAATCTCATGCGCCAGCACGCTGACATCCATATAACTTCCGGTAAAACTCGTCATAATCCGGCTCTCTCCGATCGGAAAGATATCGACGCACAGGCCGTAATTCCCCTTCCCCGCTCTTGGCTCAGCATCAATCCAGCGCCGGGTGAACACTTTGCGGGCAAACTCCCCCAGTTCTGCACTGAACGTGCTGAATCCGGCTACAATAAGCTCCTGCGCTTGCGCATAGGTAATTCTGGAAGAAGACTCCCCGCCAACCGGAGCAAAGATATCATAGAACGGCAGCGGCCCCGTATGTCCCAGGAGCTTTGCTTTTTGGAGATAGTATTGCCCGAAGACCGGCAGGCTTTCCTCTATAGCCTGAAGCATGACTTCGAGTGTCTCTTGATCCATGCGCGAAGCTGCCAGCACCTTATGCAGCGGCGAAGCATACCCTCTCAGCTCATAGACTGCTGCCGCTTCTCCGCACACGGCATTGAGGCAGGCCGCACTCTGTTCCGCCACGCTCCGGCAAGCGCCGGCCTCAGCTTCATACGCTGCTTTTCTAACCCGTGGATCATTGTCATAGACCAGATTTCGCAGTTCCGATAGAGACAGACTACGAATCGCACCTTCCATTTCCACATCCGCGCGCAATGTAGACAAGGTTCTCATATACAGTCTTTCCCAAGCCTTGGCACCGGTATTCTGCATCCGGGCAATGACCGTCTCAGCCTCTTCACTGAGCAAATACTGTGACTGCCGCTGAAGCTGGCGCAGATAAAAGGCATGTCCGGCAAGATAATCGCTAGATTGTATGATGTTCTCCAGATCCTCCGCGCTCACTTGGGCCAGCCATTTGCTGAAGCTTACCAACGCTTCGCCGGCACCGGCTGCGGTATCCTCCAGTTCATCCATGCTATTCACTGCTTCTGCATTGCCGCTGTCACTGCTGAAGACCAGCTCCGCATAACTGAACAGGCAGAGATATACTCTTTTGAACGCGTTGTAACGCTCCAGGAACTCTTCCGTTTGTTTGGCCGCATTATCGTTATCCTTTAAATGAAGAGCCTCCCATGCCTTGAGGCCGCTGGCAAGGGTCTCCGCAAGTTTAAGGTCCTCTTGAAATTGATCTGACTGGAATGAGGGGTACAGGCTCTCCAGGTCCCATGTTAAGTCCATTTGCATTTATCTCCTTATCATAAACGCAGCTGAAGCTATACGTATCCCGGCAACCAGCCATAAATACATATAGCGGGCTGCGTATAGTTGAATGAAATTTCTGAACTCTCTATCCTGCGGTTGCAACTCACATGCTTCCACCTCTTCCGATGTTTTACAAGAAATTCATTCAAGTATATCACGCTTCTTCATGGTGAAATATGCGGTAAATAACTGGACATAACACACTAACAGCGGTTCACGAAAAGGGAGATGGCCGCTCTTCACTAAGATCATCAGGAAATATCAGGGTTAATGCGTTATGATAAGTTTAATTCTATTTATTCCCGCAAAGGAGTACCTATCATGATCAATGAATCCATAACTGAGGGTGTCATTCGTACCCGTACGAAACTCCGTAAAGATCTGCTAATCTCCATTTTTGATGAATTCGACGGCACCATTATGGGCCTGACTCCCGCGAAGCGGGCAGAAAAGTACCTGAAGATGTCGCTTAGCCCTTTTTCATTCTACCGGGGCAGCTCTTATCTGTTCTATTTTGACGCCACAAGACAATACTTTCCCTACCACACTTCGGCGGAGCGCCCGACCTGGATTCAAGGGGACCTGCATTTCGAGAATTTCGGGGCTTTCCGCAGCGAAGATGGCTCTATCGTATATGACGTCAATGATTTCGATGAGGGTTATGTCGGCTCCTATCTGTACGATATATTGCGTATGGCAGGCAGTATTGCGCTTGTCGGGCGGCAGCTGGGGTACGGGGAGGCAGAGCAGCTTAACGTGATCGAGAGTTTTGTGCAGGCCTATTCCAGAGGGATCCGCCGGTTCAGCCAAGGCAAGGACAACCCCGGCAACTTCGTAATGAATGAGAACGGGGCCAAAGGGCCGGTGAAGAAGCTGCTCCGCAAGCTGGAGAAACGCCGCCAGGGTCATTTTCTGGAAAAGGTCACGTCCCAAATGCAGAGCGGCAGAGTATTTCTGGAGAACTCCGAACTGGCTGTCCCTGAGGTAGCGGAGCAAACGTTGCTGGAGAAGGCCTGGAGCTTCTATATGCAGACCATTGTTGCCCGCAGCTGGAACGACGATCATTACCGGATGAAGGACATTGCTGTCAAACATGGCTCGGGCACTGCATCCATCGGGCTGGACCGTTACTATATATTGATCGAAGGCGGAAGCAGTCAAGAAGATACCGACGATACCATTTTGGAAGTAAAAGAGGTTCGTGTGCCAGTCCCGGCTTATTTCATGCCTTATTCGGAATCTTTCTGGAGCACCTTCGGACATCAAGGGAAACGTGTGGCGGCCACACAGCAGGCGATGCATCACAAAGCTGATCCCTATCTGGGCTTTCTGACGATGGATGGCCGGGATTTTTATGTCCGCGAACGCTCCCCGTATAAAAAAAGCCTGAAGCTCAAAGACATCGCAACTGTAGACGATATGCTCCAGGTTGTTGAAGTCATGGGCAGCCTAACGGCCAAAATGCATGCCAGAGCCGACGCAGATGTGGACCAAGGAATCCTCTCCTACCACAGCGAGAAGGAAATTGCCAAAGCGATGGGCCCGGACCCTGATGCTTTTGCCCGCTATATTTCCCAATGGGCTTACGGTTATGCCACCCAGGTGGAGAAAGACTTCGTGATGTTTACAGAATGGGTGAAGGAGCGGTTCGGAGAGGAAGCGGAAGTGCGTCAGGCGGAGTAGCTGCACCGGCTGTAGGTAATCGTGAACCGCCAATAGCGCGAAGCATATAAATTCTTATGTTTTTAAAAAAGGCTCTTTCCCCCAATCGGGTGGAAAGAGCCTTTTCGTAACATCTCTATTCTCCTGGTGCCGTGTTCACGAACCCGCTTGGCCGGTCCAGCTCATACAGCTTGCGGTAGCGCGGTTCCTTGTCCATCAGCTCGGCATGGGTGCCGCGCATTTCCACGAACCCGTTCTCCATAAAGATTACTTCATCCATCTGCTCTGCACCGACAAGATGGTGGGTGACCCAGATCAGCGTCTTGCCCTCCATGGCCTCGAACATAGTAGCCAGCAGATCCCGCTCTGTACGCGGGTCAAGCCCGACGGTTGGCTCGTCGAGCACAACTACCGGTGTATTCTGCAGCAGAATCCGCGCCAGGGCAATCCGCTGGCGTTCACCGCCGGAGAAGCGCTGGCCCGCCTCGCGCACCGCTGTGTTATAGCCTTCCGGCAGCGATGAGATCAGTGTATCCAGCTTGGCCAGCTTGGCGGCCTGCTTAATGTCCTCATCAGACGCATCAGGATTACCAAGCCGGATATTATTGGCTACGGTAGTGTCGAACAAGTGCGGGCTCTGGTTCAGCACGGCAATAAGCTGCGGAATTCTCTCGCCATAAGCGGAAGCTTCAATGCCCTTAATCGTGGCCGAACCGACGGAAGGCGTAATGACGCCTTGAATCACCTTCAGCAGTGTCGATTTCCCTGCCCCGCTGCGCCCGATAACAGCAACCTTCCGGCCTTGCGGAATATCGAGCGTCAGATTGCGGATCGACCAGTCATCTCCCGCAGCATAGCGGTAACCGGCATTCTCCAGCCGGATAGGCGCCTGCCCGGTTTCCTTGATCGCCTTGACCGCAGCATCCACATGGCGGGCAGTGTCAGCCTTCCCCGAATCCGGTGCTGCCCCCGCCATATTTCCTTCCGCGGCTTCCACGCCGGACAGGCGCTCCAGCGAATTGCGGTATTGCGGGATCTTCTCCACCGCTTCCGAGACCGGCAGGAAAGCATCTGCTACCGGAAACACCACCAGTACAAACGCTGCAATCAGCGTTCCGGCAATGGCCCCGTCCGCGAATTGGCCGGCGGCCCAGTACAGCATCGACAGCACGCCGATGCCGACAACCGCCTGCCCGATGAACATGCGCAGGCGCGCCCAGCGACGCAGCGCTCCGTCGGTGTGGGCGACCGCCCGCTCATCGGCCTCGTAGGTTTCCACGAATTGGCCCTGCCGCCCGCTGATTACCCAGTCGCCCATTCCCAGCACAGCATCCGTCAGCTTCTGGTAGAGGCGGTTGCGCTCCTGCTTCACCTGGCGCTGACGTTTTTGCGTCAGCAGCAGGGATATCAGCGGTAGCACAACTACCAGCACCAGCATATAGAGCCCCATCAGCAGAGCAAAAGCCAGATCAAACGTGCCGATGGAAATGACCGCCGCCGCGTAGATCAGGAGGGCAATAATGCTTGGGAATACAGTGCGCAGATACACATTCTGCAAATATTCAATATCGTCGGCCAGCATGCCGAGAATATCCCCGGTACGGAACCGCGAAGATAGAAACAGCGCCTGCGGCTCCAGGATATTGTACAGCCGGATCCGCATCTTCGAGAGAATCCGCAGGATCGTATCATGCGAGACCAGGCGTTCCGCATAGTGGATGACCGCCCGGCTCGTCCCGAACGTGCGCACGCCGACAATCGGCACATAGATCATCAGTATATTTTCTGGCGGTATGGACGCCTTTGAGATCAGAAATCCCGAGGTGTACATCAGGGACGAAGCTGAAAAAATCGTCAACGCACCCAGTACGATAATCAGCAGAAACCGCCAGAAATAAGGGGAGACATAGGGAGCAAACCATCCTTCACGTTTCAATGGATTCCCTCCAATTGACTTTGAATAAGCTCATAATAAGCACCTCGCCGGGCAACTAGCTCCGGATGGGTACCAACCTCGGCCACCTGTCCCTGCTGCATCACGACAATCAGATCCATATCGATCATCCAGTGCAGGCGGTGGGTGGCGAGAAACACAAGTTTCCCTGCAAATAGCGGCAGCATTGTTTGCTTCAGCTCGTATTCCGTCTCTATGTCGAGATGGGCGGTCGGCTCGTCGAGCAGCATGACCGGACGGCTGCTCAGCAGTGCGCGGGCCAGCGCGACGCGCTGTTCCTGGCCGCCGCTGAGCGAACGGCCGCCGCCGCCGATCATTTCATCCAGTCCGCTTGGCAGCGACTCCACCAGCTTGGATAATCCAGCGGCGGCCATCACCGAAGCAACAGCTTCCGTCGAAGCTTCCGGATAATAGAAACGTACATTATCCGCCAGCGTACCGCTGAAAATATACGGCCGCTGCGGAATATATGAGGTATGCTTGCGCCACTCCTCATCGGTAAGCGCACTGACACGGTTCCCGTTAATGCTTATGCTCCCTGAGGTAGGATGCAGAAAGCCGCCCAGGATATCGACCAGTGTGGATTTACCCGCGCCGCTCTCTCCGATAATTCCAATCTTCGCAGAACCCTTGAAATCCAGGTTAACGCCCTCCAGCGAGGCAATCCCGTTTGCTTCATATTTAACGCCAACCTGCTCCAGCTTCAGCACACTATCCTGCCGCCAAGTAAATACAGCGGCAGAAGACGGCGCGGCTGTAGGAGCTTCCGTTCCTTCAGCCTCCAATACCTCCGCTGTTACCGTATCCCGGTCGATAATGTCCTTCATCGCTTCACCGGCTTCCTTGCCATCCAGCGTAGCATGGAAATCCGCTCCGACCAGCCGGACCGGCAGGAAATATTCCGGCGCCAGGATCAGAATGGTTAACCCGGTAACCAGGGTCATCTGCTCATTGACCAGCCGCAGCCCCAGGCTTACCGCTACTGAGGCCACAGATAACATCGTGAAGAAGTCCATCGCGAAGGAAGACAGAAATGCTACACGCAGCGTACGCATTGTAGCCGAACGGTAGCGGTCACTGACCTCGGCAATACTGTCACTATGACTGCGGCTGCGCCCGAGAAACTTCAGCGTCTCCAGCCCGCGCAGCGAATCAACAAAATGATTGGACAGCGTCCGGTAGGACTTCAGCTGGCGGTCCATTTGCTTGCGGGCGGTCATTCCGATCAGAATCATAAAGACGATAATAATCGGCATCGTCAGGGTGAGAATAACACCGCTCGACGTATCCAGAGTATAGATGTACACCAGGAGCAAGACCGGTGTTACCGCCATCCCTACCATCCGCGGAATAATAAGCTCTATATAGGTGCGGAACTTCGTTACCCCTTCAAGCACAAGCGTAACCAGATTTCCCGTTCCCCGGTCGCCGGCCAGCCTCGGTCCCAGCTGGAACAGCTTGTCCATCATTTGTCTCCGCATGCTGCTGCCGGTGTTCTCCGCGAAGCGGTAAGAGACGCGGCTCATCAGCATGGCGCAGGCATGGCGTACAAGAAACGCAAGAAGGAACAAGAGCATTGTCGCCCCTTGTTCCTTCAGCGGTTCTCCCGCAAACAGCGCAGAGACTACTTCTGCCAGCGACTTAGCCAGCAGAAGTATGGACAGGCTTTGCACCAGGGTAAGGAAGCCTACGATCAGAAAGACCGGCTTAACTCCTTTGTACCCAAGCAAATTTTTATCCATTAGTATTCAAGATGCTCCTTCTCGTGAACCCGTTTGTGGAAGATGAAATAACTCCAGATCTGATAACCGAGCACGAACGGCAGCAGCGTCAGCGCTACAATCGACATCACCTTCAGTGAATACTGGCCCGATGCCGCATTGGTGATGGTCAGATTAAACGCCTCATCAATAGAGCTGATCATAACCCGCGGGAACAGGCCCACAAATATCGACATCACCGACAAAGCCATAACCGCTCCGGTCATCCCGAACGCCCAGCTGTCCTTCTTCTTGGTCATGAAATAGCCGGACAGAACGAAGGCGGCAATGCCTAGAATCACTAATACCAACAGCAGTGCACCACGTTGTTCAAACACATCTGTCATATAGTAAGTCATAATTACAAAAGCAACCAGCAGCGCAGCCAGCGGGAACAACAGCTTCTGCGCCAGCTTGCGCGCACGAACCTGCAGATCGCCAACCGTACGGAGCGTAGTGAACATCAAACCATGCACCAGACAAAGCAGCACTACAGTAATCCCTGCGACTACGGTATACACATTCACGATGTCGAAGAATCCGGCATACATCTGCATGTCACCGTCAATCGGCAACCCTTTAATGAAGCTCGCGAACACTACTGCCAGCAGGAACGGCGGAAGGAAGCTGCCGAAGAAGATGCAGGCGTCCCAGGTTCTTTTCCAGGCCAATGAATCACGTTTGCCTCTGAATTCAAAGGCGACACCGCGGGCAATCAGCGCCAGCAGGGCAAAGACAAACGGAATATAGAATCCGCTGAACAACGTTGCGTACCAGTTGGGGAACGCAGCGAACATCGCGCCCGCCCCCGTCAGCAGCCATACCTCATTCGCATCCCAGAACGGCCCGATCGAGTTGATTAGCACCCGGCGTTCCGTATCATTCTTGGCCAGGAACTGCGTTTCCATTCCTACGCCGAAGTCGAAGCCTTCCAGGAAGAAAAACCCGATAAATAATACCGCAATCAGCACAAACCACAATTCATTAAGAGAAAGCATGCGATCCCTCCTTATTATATGGATCATGCGACTGACCGTGATCGTTATCCATGGCATAAGGGCCTTTTTTGATAACTTTGATGAACAATCCGATCAGCACCGCTCCCAGTATAGCGTAGATCGCCGTAAAGGAGATCACCGAGAACAGCACCTGTCCAGCCGATATATTAGGAGACACACTGTCTTCTGTCGTCATTAATCCGAATACCGTCCAAGGCTGACGTCCGATCTCTGTCATGATCCAGCCTGCAGTATTGGCAATTGGCGGAAGCAGCAGCCCCCAGAACATGAACCGCATAAACCAGGTGTTCGGACGTTCCATCTTTTTGCGCCACATCAGATACATCGCATACATGCCGAGCACAATCATCAGCGTGCCTGCGACCACCATGATCCGGAAGCTCCAGAACGTCGTACGCACAGGCGGGATATAATCCCCCGGGCCGTACTTTTGTTCATATTCCGCCTGCAGCGTGTTCATCCCTTTAACTTCACCGGAGAACTTACTGTAGGACAGGAAACTCAGCATATAAGGAATCTTGATTTCCCCGGAGTTTGATTTATTGTCAGGATCGATAAAAGCACTGGCTGTCCAAGCCGCAGGGTCACCACTGTCCTCCCAAAGGGCTTCCGTAGCTGCCATCTTCATCGGCTGTGTCTCTACCAGATACTGCGCTTGGGCATGACCTGCAACGGCTACCCCCATGGAGGAGACAATGCCGACAATCGCGGCAATTTCGAACGATTTTCTAAAGAAAGGCACATCCTGCTTCTTGAGCATTTTATAGGCACTGATACCCGTTACCAAAAATGCCCCTGTAGCGTAAGCCGCGAGCACCGTATGCGGGAATTCCACCAGCAATTGCCCGTTTGTAATCAAAGCCAGGAAATCATTCATTTCGGCCCGGCCATTATTCATCGCAAAACCAACAGGGTGCTGCATAAAAGAATTGGCTGCGAGAATCCAGAATGCCGATAACATCGTCCCCAGTGCTACCATCCAGATGGACAGTAAATGAATCTTCTTGGAAACTTTGTCCCAGCCGAAAATCCATAAGCCGATAAATGTAGACTCCAGGAAAAACGCCAGCAGCGCTTCAATCGCAAGTGGAGCCCCAAATACATCCCCGACAAAGCGGGAATAATCGGACCAGTTCATTCCGAACTGGAATTCCTGCAATATCCCTGTTACTACCCCTACTGCGAAGTTAATGAGAAATAGCTTTCCCCAAAACTGCGCCATTCTTTTGTACTCATCGTTGCCTTTTCGGACATACATCGTCTCCATGATCGCGATCAAGAGTGCAAGTCCAATAGATACCGGTACAAAGAAGTAATGAAAGATCGTCGTCGACGCAAATTGTATACGCGACAGCATAACTGTATCCATGTTTCTTCCCCTTTCTTCTCTCCATTCGTTATGTCTATTCTGTCAAAAATTTAAAGCTTAAAGTGTGATAATTATCACATTATACACCCGGATTGGGGCTAAAAAACAATAAATTTGTGACAAATATCACAATATTACGTTCAGAAAGCAAAAAAAATAAGACGGTTTTACCGTCTTGTATTTGTTCGTCGTTCTATAGAAAGCTTGACTCATAAAGGCATTGGTTAGGTAATCGAAATACCCTTCTTCAGCGATTTGAGATCGCCATTAGAATTAAGCAATTGCGGCAGCATCTTCATGCTGCGAACCATTGGGGCATGACAGAGACGGCAAGAAGGCGCATGTTCAAATGCGAAATTATCCCTCATCCATCCGTTGCATCCATCATTGGTACAGGCCCAAATTGCGGTATTTTCTTCCGGTACTTCCTCTAAAGGCTTCTTCCGGTAGTTCATTGCCGTTCCTCCCTTCCTTTATGTTACAAGTTGAGAAACAAGTAAAAAAGCATCCAATTATATTCTTTCTAAGATGCTTACAAATCATTCATTTGCAGTTGCTCTACTTCAAGATCATGTTGTGGTTTCATGATGATATAGCAGTTGATCTTATAAAAAAAGACCGTCCCAACTTGCAAAAGCGGGGACGGTGCTTCTATTATTACAGTTTTACAACGTTTTCGGCTTGTGGTCCGCGGTTGCCTTGAACAACGTTGAATTCAACACGTTGGCCTTCGTCCAAAGTTTTGAAGCCGTCGCCAGTAATTGCGCTAAAGTGAACGAATACGTCGCTTCCGCCTTCAACTTCGATGAAACCGAATCCTTTTTCTGCGTTGAACCATTTAACTGTACCTGTTTGCATGTGTGTTACCTCCACAAATTTAAATTAATATGTTCTTTTTATCTTCAAACAAAGAAAAAATTCACACATTGAAAAAGGTTGTATTTGCATTGACAGCCCTTTTCAATACGAGAATTAGGTATCAAATGTATGATTAATCTCATGTTACCACACCAGAGTTACAAAGGCAAGCCAACATCCGAATATATCCGTATTTCCCCTTATAAGGTGTTGTTCCCAATGTAAGGGCTACCAGTCTTTATAAAAAGGGGGGTTTGCATCCATATTAAGTAATATACCCAGATGATGTGACTTCGAAACGGATGCCGTCCTTAATTTTATAATAAGGACGGCTGGGCCGTCTCGCTTAATTGACTGCCACATTATTATATACGGCTAATGCCGCTTTTATTCCTTTTGTTTTTCAAGAAGTTTCACCGTCACCTGTTTTACCTCTCCGTTGCGGTAATAAGTAATCTTCAGATCATCTCCGATTTTGGTGTGATCATACAGATACTTGCGCAGCGAAAGGGTCGATGTGATCGGTTCATTGTCAAACTTGGTAATCACATCATTGAACTGCAGTCCTGCATCCTTGGCCGGCCCTACCGCATCCAGCACAACTACTCCGTCTTTAACGGTGGTTGGCAGATTAAGCTCCTTGCGCTGGTCTTCTGCGAGCGGCACATAAGGGTTATTCAAATCTACAGAATACACTCCGAGATAAGAGCGGGCAATCTTCCCGTTAGCCTCAAGCTCACCCGCCGTTTCCATAACATGATTGGCCGGGATGGCAAAACCAAGTCCCTCCACGCCTGTATCGGAAATCTTCATTGTATTAATACCAATCACCTTGCCGTCCAGATCGACCAGCGCGCCTCCGCTGTTGCCCTCGTTAATTGCAGCATCGGTCTGAATGACTTCTTGTTCCCAGTCATAGACACCGTCCTGGTTCAGTGATACGGGAATGGTCCGTTCTGTGTAGCTGACAATCCCCGAGGTCAAGCTATCGCCGAGTCCCAGCGGATTGCCGATAGCAATGACTGTCTCCCCAAACCGCAGCTTGGAGGAATCACCAATCTGGGCGACTGTGGTAATGCCTTTGGCATCAATGGAGAGCACTGCGATATCACTTACTTTATCCGTACCCACAAGTGTTGCCTTGCGTGTCTCACCATCCACCGTAACCACTTCCAGCTTGCCGAAGCCCTCAATCACATGATTATTGGTAATAATAAAGGCCTTGTTATCGTCCTTCTTATAGATCACTCCCGAGCCAAGTGCCGACTCGTCGAGAATGTTGAGTTCCTTGTTATCTTCTTTATGATTAATTATGCTCACAACGGCCGGCCGGACAAGCGCCGCAGCCTGAACAATCCGTTCATACGGGTCACCGCTGCTTGCAGTCACCTTCTCGATCACTTTCGGCTGCTCCGCCTTCTCCTGTGTCAACTGGCCTGTAGCCAGACTGAACAGAAGCACTGCAACCACCGCACTGATCACTGAGCTAATGACAGACACCTGCCAAGTTGCCAGGCTCCGCCGTGATTTGCGGGCAGACCAATTCCGGCTCGTTAAGACCTTAGGGGGTTCTTGCCCTCTGCCTTCGCGCCGCGGTACCTTGGTTGAATAAAAATCATCATCAAACAGTCCCACCGTTACATCCTCTCCCCTCTATTGCCACTGCATCCATAACCTGAACGCCAAGCAACCACGCCCGAGCTTTCCGCTTTATCTCTTAGACTCCTGAAAGCTCTAAAAGGTTTCACTTCATTCATTCACCACAAATGTGTGTGTTATAAGCGCAAGGGGTCTCCTATTCTTGCAACATATTAAAAAAGGATAAGCTTCAATCCGGAATATTTTTCAACTTAAAAGACTACAATAATAGAAGTACTATTTAAACTCAGGCTTAATTCTGCTCTTTATGATTGTATCACAGGCAGGGCTGGCACCCACGTTTTTTCTGACGTAAAAACCCTACAAATTTTTTACAGATCAGCTTTCATTTAGCTCAGAAGGAGGAATAGATATGGAATCTTTTTCAACAAGTATGGATCTGGTGCAATTTATCGGCAAACTCGGTGACCTGAAGGATGAATACTATCATCTGATCCTGGTTCAAAGTGCCATGATCGAGCTGCTGATTGATAAAGGGCTTTTCTCACGCCAAGAGTTGGAACGTAAAATTACGGAAGTAGACCAGCTTATGACTGGCTCACCTTATCCCATGGCGTAGGCTGGTCATAATAGGTATCGCACAATCTGAACTCACTGTCTCTGAAAAAGCAGCCCCGGTCTTCCATTGCCCCGCGCACCGACATTTTGGCCAAATCCATCATATTGTGATCCCGGCTTAAGTGAGCCAGATAGGTCCGTTTGGTCCGTCCGGTAAGAATCTCGCTTAGTGCCGCTCCCGCCGCCTCATTGGAGAGATGGCCTAAATCGCCAAGAATCCGCCGTTTCGTATTCCACGGATAACGCCCCATTCTCAGCATCTCTATATCGTGGTTGGCCTCCAGTACCAGCACATCCGAATCGGCAATCGCCGTCCGCACTTTATCACTGACATACCCAAGATCCGTAGCAACACAAAGCTTCTCCTTGCCGTCATAAAAATTGTACCCTACCGGTTCAGCCGCATCATGGGAGATTGCAAATGACTCTACCCGCAGACTGCCGAAATCCCTGTGCTGTCCGGTCTCCATAATAATCCGGTTATGCTCGGCAATAGTGCCGATCCCCTTCTCAATCGCCCCCCAGGTATTGGAGTTGGCGTAGATCGGAAGATCGTATTTGCGGGCCATGGCTCCAAGTCCCTTGATATGGTCCGAGTGCTCATGCGTAACCAGTATTCCGTCTATCTCCTTGCCTGTCATCTCACGCATCGCGAGCAGCTCGTCGATCCGTTTGGCGCTGAGGCCCGCGTCGATCATAAGCGCCGTTTCCCCGTTTCGCACCACTGTTACGTTGCCGGTAGAACCGCTGGACAGTACCGTAAATGAAATCCCCATATCTCTCTCCTGCTCCTTCTACTCTGTTGTCTTCGGACTGATGATGTCCGCACTGATGGCATCGACGTAATAGGCGTTGCCGTTCTCCAGCATAAAGCGCCACATTGGTGAAGCCACCTGGCTTTCAGAGTTGAACAATTCCCCATAATAGCCAAGCTCAATCTCTTTAACTACCGAATCCGCCGGAAAATATTTCTCAATCAGGCTGCTGAGTGCCTGTGAGGCCGGAAGCACCTTCTGGATATCTTCGTCACTGTTTGTAGCTCCGATTTCAATCTTCGGCCAACGGTAAGCCACAATTTTTTGATCGCTGTTGATCAGCTCAAGCCGCACTCTGAACAAAGACCATTTATGGTCGACCAGTGGATGAAGTACAAATTTGCCGACCTCGCTCTCCTGAGAATCAAAGCGATAATTGGCGATGTCTGTGATCTGGTCTGCCAGTGAACTGCTCAGTTCGGCAAATGATGAATAAATCAGCTTGCTGTCTATCGGCACCTTCAGTTCAACCGGTTCCTCATTCTGCTCTTCCCCGGAGTAGCGGTAAGTGATATCGGGCAGCTGCGGAGTGGCAGCCGGAATGGGACACAACACACGAATCCCCTTCTGTTCCATCACCGCCTGCGTTTCTGCGGACAGGGAAGTGAAATCCAGATTGGCACTGGCCTGATCGCGCAAGTCCATCCAGAGCTGATAACAAAGCAGCAGATTCAATACCAGAAAGGCGTAAATCAGCACATTTTTGGCTCTTCCCCAGTCCATACCGCTCCTCCTTAAAGTTTTGTGAGCATTAACTTCGTTGATTCCGCTTCGAACAAAACTAGCTTCGGAAGCATTCGCTTCGTTTGTGAGCATTCACTTCATTGATTCTGCTTCGTCGTGTGAATTCCCGTGCGTCTATTACTCTAGTTCAGTGTAAGGAAAGTACCGTCACGGAGCGTTACCCGCCATACCGGCAGGAGCTTCAGCTTCTCCCCGTTTAATGAAGCAACATAGGCCGGGGTCAAATCCTTCACAGGCGAAGCTTCGCTGAATTGGGCCAGCTTAGCCCGCAGCTCATCGCCACCGGGAAGCTCCACGACCTGTTTAACGGCTTTTCCCTCTTCCGTATACATCAGCGATCGCTCATAGGAGGATACTGTGCCCTGCTGCAGCTCAAGGTTAATGACGCCATACTGCAGCTTCGGCTTGCTCATAATCGGATAAGAACCGTAGTACTGCTGGAAGGAAACGGTCCGCTCCTGGTTGCCTTCCTCCGTTGATGCCAGACGGTATGTACCGTTCCATCCGCCATGCTGATTGACAAAATCCACCGCTTCCAGGGCATCCTTCGCAGGTGTACTTTCACCCGCAGGAAGTGCAGCCGGATCGCTATAGCTCATCCAGTTCTGTTCCTGATCAACCTGCAGGCTGCGTTTGCTGTCTGTATAAATCTTTGAGCCATCCTTCTCTGGAATATATCTGGTACTCCCGGCATCAAAGAATAGATTGTTCTGCATTTGTTCAATGGTGTACATGCCGGAGGGGATTTCCACCTCAACCAGCGATATTTTTTCTTCCGGCACATAATAATCGCCATTCACTGCGGTATATGGCGTCCAATTCATACCGAAATCCACATGCTGCTGCACGTCCTGAACGGTCAAATCGGCCTTAGCCGCTTCATATACGATATCGCCTCTGGTGCTGAAAAAGACGGCATGTGCCTTGGAATCATTTTTAATATTGTAAATCCAGATCCGGTCAATGCTTTCTCCCTGGAACAGCGAATCGGGAGCAAGCTGCATTACCCGCTGCAGCAAGGTTACCGGAATGCCGGCACCGAAGGACAGCTCAATGCCCGAATTCTCACTGCGGATCTTGTCCCAATCGAAATCCTGCACCGAGCGCCGCTGAAAGCTCTCAAACCCGCGTCCTTTCAGCCGGTTCATGATCAGGTCATAGAAGGTGGAGCCGGGATAAAACAGCGTATGCTTGTCCTCCCCCATATGAATGATCATTTTATCAGGGTAGAGCAGATTCTCTACTTTTTCTTCGGGCCCCATATTATCTGTCTTCACATACAAGTTCTCTGACATCACCGCTGAGTCGCTCCCCGGCAGCCGGTAGATCAGATAATAGCTCTCTACAAGACTTCCGCAAACGAGCAGGGCAAGTATCCATGACTTGATTGTTTCCTTCACAATACACTCCCCCTTTGCTCTTTCAGAGGCAGTGTGAAGGTTACCAGCGAGCCTTCATTAAGCTCTGACTGCAGGGAAATTGACCCGCCATGCGCTTTGACAATTTCCCGGGCAATGGACAGCCCGAGTCCAGTGCCGCCCATATTGCGCGAGCGGGCTTTATCAACCCGGTAAAAACGTTCAAAAATCCGTTCGATATCCTTCTTGGGAATCCCAATCCCGGAATCACGTACAGAAACGGCCAGCATTCCATCTTCGGTTTTGAGTGCCTCCAATTGAATGGTTCCGCCTTCCGGCGTATATTTCAGCGCATTGGAGACCAAATTGCCCAGCACCTGATCAATTTGATCACGGTCCAGCCAGGCCGTGGCGACTTCCTTGCGCACTCTTGTGCTGATATGAATTCGTTTCTGGCGAATCTGGAAGGAGAAGCGGTCCGCCACATCCTCCAGCATCTCGGAGATATCCGTCTGCTGAATGCGCAGGCTCGATTCCCTCGAATCCAGCCGCGAGAGATGCAGCAGATCCGTAACAAGCCGGATCATCCGTTCTGTCTCATTGCGGATGACTCCGACAAACCGCGCAGCAAGCTGCGGATCATCGAGCGCCCCATCATCAAGCGCTTCAACATAGCTCTTGATCGTCGTCAGTGGAGTCCGCAGCTCATGCGAGACATTCGCCACGAACTCCCGCCGCGATTCTTCCAGATTCTCCTGCTCGGTAACATCCTGCAGCACCGCAATGGTTCCGGCAATCCCTCCGCCTTCACGGCGGTGAATCGGGGTGAAGGTCACCCGGACGATATTGGGATCGCCTCCGCCCATTGGCGAGAGATGAAGCATCGCTGATTGGGCGTTGCCTTGCGCCAGCGACCCCGACTGCTCATGATCGAGACCGAGCAGCTCATCGAGCGGTGCCCCTTCCGGAAGCGGGCCTTCTGCTCCCAGCATATCTGCTGCCCGGGTATTCATCAGAATCACCACGCCGCTTTCATCAGTAGCAACCACGCCGTCACTCATATTGGTCAGGATGGAAGCAAGCTTCTCCTTCTCCTCTTCATTCTGCGACAGCGCTTCGCGGAGCCTTCCTGTCATATAGTTGAACGCCTGACTGAGCTGCCCAATTTCATCATTGCCGAACACAGGCATCTTACGGTTGAACCGGCCCTCAGCAACCGCTGTGGCATGCCGGGTCATCTCCTTGATAGGATGGGTGATCGTATGGGCGAGAATGACACACAGAACGGCCGTCAGGGCGAGCGCCAGCAGCAGACCGGAGAGGAACACGCTGTTAATCCGGCTCATCGTGGCGTATAAATCTTTCATATCGGCAGCAATATAAATCGCGCCTACCACTTTGTCGCCGGAGAGAACCGGCTTGGCGACCACCTTCTTGCGCACATTATCATCGGCGATGATATATTCCTCATTATCGCTGATGCCTTGCAGGGCGCGGCTGACCACGGTTTGTGTGTTCCGCTGCCCGACATAATCATTTTGCGAAGGGACAGATGTCGTAATAATTTTACCGCTCGCATCCAGTACCTGAATTTCAGCTCCGCTGATATACAGATTATTGACCATTCCGCGCAGACTCTCGACCGCAGTCTCTTCACCGGCTGTTCCGGCTTCGCTGCCCAGTTTATCTGCCGTAAGGATCGACAACATTTCTGCCCGCGCCTTTAAATCTTTGGTGAAGTTATCAGTCAGTGAATTCTTCATCGAGCTGACAAAATATACACCAATCAGCTGCATCGCGATCAGAATCAGCAGCACGTAAATAATGATAAGCTTGGCCTGAATCGTCCGGAAAAAGGACCGCCCTTTCATCACAGCCCCCCGCTTTTGGGGCTATGCATCAAATAACCGAGTCCGCGCCGGGTGAAGATATATTCCGGCTTGCTGGGATTCTCCTCAATTTTTTCTCTCAGCCGGCGGATCGTGACATCCACGGTCCGCACATCCCCGAAGTATTCGAAGCCCCATACCGCCTGCAGCAGATGCTCCCGGGTCATTACTTTGCCGGCGTGGCGAATCATATAATAGAGCAGCTCATACTCACGATGTGTTAAATCGAGCGGCTCTCCGTCTTTATAAACCATGTACATGTCGGTATCAACGAACAGGCCGAAATGATTGACGCCCTGTTTGCCCTCCGCTCTTTCACTAAGCATATCGGACGGCGATGGCTTATGCTGGCGCCTCATTTGAGCTTTGACTCTGGCCAGCAGCTCGCGCGTGCTGAAAGGCTTGGTCACATAATCATCCGCACCCAATTCCAGACCCAGCACTTTGTCGATCTCACCGTCTTTGGCTGTCAGCATAATGATCGGGATGTCCAAATGCGCTGAGCGCACTTCGCGGCAGACATCCATGCCATCCTTACCGGGAAGCATCAGATCAAGCAGCATCAGATCGGGCCGTCTGGACAGAGCTAGCTCCACAGCACTGTTGCCGTCAAAGGCACAGATTACCTCATAGCCCTCTTTTTCGAGATTAAACTTTAATATATCAGCAATAGGCTGTTCATCGTCTACTACCAGAATCGTTCCCATCTGCATATGCTCAGCTTCACCTTTCTAAGCGTACTAATCACTCATTCTCTTATTTTAACATACCTGCACTGGCGTCACATCCTACGAAGTGGGGATAGAAATGTACTTTCATCCAGTTCATCAATATATTTTTAGCTTTAAAAGATAAAGCCGCCCGAAAAATCGGACGGCTGATTATAACCTATGGATTATTTCAGATATCTCAGCGGATTGACCGCTGTGCCGTTCTTGCGGATCTCAAAATGCAGATGGGTACCGGTTGAACGCCCCGTGTTGCCCATAACACCAATGCTGGCTCCCTGCTCCAGCCGCTGGCCGACAGAAACTGAGATGCTTCTCAGATGGCCGTAGTAGGTCACATATCCATTTTTGTGATCCACAATGACCACATTGCCGTAGCCGCTCTGTACACCTGCAAAAGTAACCGTCCCGGCATCCGCAGCTGTGATGGTCCGGTTGCCGGATACGAGATCGACTCCTTTATGGCTTCGTCCCCAGCGCTGGCCAAAGCTGCTGGAGAGGCTTGCCCCGCTGACCGGCCAGGCGAACATGCCTGTTCCTTCGCCGACCACCTTCGTGCCGCGATAGACCACCTCAGGCAAGGAAGCCTTCAGAACCGCCTGGCCCATCCATTCTTCCTTCACTACGAGGCCGTTTTCCTTGGTCACCCGGTACTGCATCTGTTTCACGCCGGTCTGTCCTGCCCGGACAACCTTGCTCTTGCCTGCTGCCAGCTCATCGCTCTTGCGGACAATCACTTCCGGTTCAGTGACAAGCTGCTCCGATACCTGCTCCACGGTCACTACAGTAAGCTCTGGCTGTGGTACGGTCAATTGCAGCTCGTCTCCAATTTGCAGGGTCAGCTCTTTCACCGACGGATTGTTGCGGAAAATATCAGCCTGCGTAATCTCAAAACGTTTGGCAATCCCAGAAACGGTATCGCCTTCCTGAACCGCATAAACAAGCGGCTCCTCTTTCCCTTCGGTGAGCACCTCAACCGCTTCCTCGACGCTCAGTACCTGGGTGGGGTCCGCCTTAACAGGAACCACGGCAACGTCCTCCTGAATGGCAACCGATTCTACCTTGTCTGCATTTGCCGGTGCAGCCGCCTTCGCGGAACGCGTAGCTGCTGTCCTCTTGAGCTGGGCGCCCGTTGAAACCGCGGCAGCCGGAACGTAGTGTTCTTTCACGCCCTGCAGGACGGCATTCGCTGTCTCCTGATCTTTGACAATCCCCACAGCTTTGCCATCCACCGTCAGCTGCACACCCACTGCATAAGCTTTAAGCATGCCATCCAGCTTGTCCAGCGTAGCCGCACTGTCTATCTCCGGTTTATACGCTTTTTCCGCCTCTGTCGTAATGCCGCTTGTTTGCAGCACCATCACTGAATCGGGATACTTGAGCTGATATTCCTGCTGCTTCTCTTCGAACAGCCGGTCCAGCTCCGTTTCCTCACTGATCTTTCCGATTTCCTCACCCTTAACCAGCACCTTATAATAGGTTACCGTGTTCGCGGTCACATATTTCTTCTCTGCCCCGATTAAAAAGGTCGCCAGAAGCACCAGACCGGCAGAAGCTGCTATCCAGGACCGCCGGAATCTCCGAGGTTTGGTTTCTTGATAAAAGACGTTAGTTTCGCTAGAGGCAGAACTGCCCTTTTGACTTTCTGCGCTGAATTCTGCGGATGTCTCTGCTTTGTCCCGCAGTTTCCCCATCCCGCGCATGAACTTAAATCCTTTCATGAAACTCTCCCTTTCAGTCCGCTTAGAAGCGGCCAACCTTGTTATTCGACCCCTTTTATATATGCTGCTGCATCTATTTACTATGTGCGTTAGTGTACCTGCATTTCGTTTCCGTCCCAAAATATAAGCATAAAGTATGAGGTAAAATTCGTACTTTTCTTATATTTAAAAAGGTTACAAAAAATTAACCCCTTATAGTCCTTTTTTACTGTACCATAGACGGCAGAAAAATTTCAACTTTACCCCAAAGACAAAACCCGTGATAATCGCGGGTTTCTTCCATGATTTTGACATTTTAACATCAATAACGTGTCCAAAAAATGACAATTTTTAGTTTGTGGTACCCTCAGTTGAATTGGGTGTAAGCATTTTCATTAATGTGTCATATTCATCAGGATTTACATACTTGGCAATGACTTGCTGCAGTTCCTTCACTTCATTCTCCGTCAACCCATCCTCCATCGCCGTTGAGATTTTCTGCATCTCCTCCTGCGGAAGTTTGGTCATCAGGATATTGAAAATATTGGATTTCTCATCCACGGGCAAACTGTCCTTGAGCTCACCCATCGCTTCCGGTGTCATCACCAGCTGCTGGTCCAGTGCACTGTCACTTTGTTCTTCCTCTCCGGAAGCCTCTCCCATTACAGCCAAAGCATCCTCAGGCACCTTTTCCTCCACGGACTTCTCCGTTTTTTGTTCTGGTGTGTCCACCGTTTCACTTTTACTGTCTTTCTTTGCACCGGGAGCATCTTTAACATCCTCAGCTACATTTTTGGCGTTATCTGTGGCTCCCATTCCCGTGAGGCTCTTGATAAAACCGCCGATTCCCGGTGACGGCCCCTCCAGCTTTATATCAAAACTGGCTAACACCGACTGTATATACGTATTGACGACGAATGCCGTGGTCAGAACCGAAAGTGCGCTGGCCAGTACGACAATCAGGCAGACTCCAAGTGCACGTCTTACTATCTTCATCTTCATCACTCCCTTGCGCCCTGTTCATATTCAATCTCCGGAGGATCAGTGCGTTATTGCTTTCATCCTCCCAGTATTGACTAGAACCGGCTCCGGGAAACCAAAATATTACATAATTGTTGAAGCGCAAAAAAAAAAAGAGACCCATATAGGGCCCCTTTACTCACAGGAATTACTTAGATATAGATAGGCAGAACCTGATTGGTCTGCTCACGGTTGCGTCCTACGGAGAAGATGGCAATCGGAATACCTGTAAGCTCCGATACCCGCTCCACATATCTGCGTGTATTAGCCGGCAGATCCTCCAGTGTCTTCGCTCCGGTGATGTCTTCGCTCCAGCCTGGAAGCTCCTCATAGACGGCTTCGCATTCAGCCAGCATTTTGAGGCTGGCCGGATAGTGAGTAATCACCTCGCCGCGGAATTTATAGCCGGTGCAAATCTTCACCGTCTCAAGGCCGCTAAGCACATCCAGCGAGTTGAGCGACAGACCGGTAATTCCGCTGACCCGGCGGGCATGACGGACAACGACACTGTCGAACCAGCCCACACGGCGTGCACGTCCGGTTACAGTACCATATTCATGGCCTGTTTCACGGATGTAATCACCCGTAGCATCGTTCAGCTCAGTAGGGAACGGACCATCGCCAACACGGGTAGTGTAGGCCTTGGCAACCCCGATAACTTGCTTGATCTTCGAAGGGCCCACGCCAGAGCCGATACACACACCGCCAGCCGAAGGGTTTGACGATGTAACAAACGGATAAGTCCCTTGATCGATATCCAGCATTACACCTTGGGCACCTTCAAACAGTACTCTGGAATCAGCATCTATAGCATCATTCAGAACCACTGAAGTATCCGTCACATAACCGCGAAGCACTTCTGCATACTCCAGATATTTGACCAGAATTTCTTCCACGTTCAAGGCTTCCGCTCCATATACCTGGGTAATGACCTGATTCTTTTCCTCCATTAATTGGCGCAGTCTCAGCTCAAATTCCTCGGCATCCATCAGATCGGCGATCCGGATTCCGTTGCGTGCCGCTTTATCCATATACGCCGGGCCAATTCCCTTGCGTGTAGTACCGATTTTGTTCGGGCCTTTACGGTCTTCTTCCAAGGCATCAAGCAGCATATGATATGGCATAATGACATGGGCACGATCACTGATCACCAGATTTTTGGTGTCAAATCCGTTCTCATGAATATAATTAATTTCTTGGATCAGGGCTTCCGGATTAATAACCATTCCGTTACCGATTACACAAGTCTTTTCTTTATAAAATACACCTGATGGAATCAAGCTCAGCTTGAATTTCTTTCCGTCAATCAGAATCGTGTGACCGGCATTGTTACCCCCCTGATACCGGGCGACCACATCTGCGCTCTCTGCCAGAAAATCCGTGATCTTCCCTTTGCCTTCGTCTCCCCATTGTGTTCCCACGACGACTACCGTTGACATATTCATTCCTCCGTAGGTGCAAGCTAGCACCATTATTTTTCATAATATGGGCTCTGTACAGCGTTCTTATGTACGCAGCCCTCCGGACGCCAAAGCAGTTTTAACCCGCTAAAGCACAATAACCAGTGTAACAGCGGTACTTTTTAAAGTCAAATAAAAACGAACGATCGCACAAGGAAATGTGCAATCGTTCGGGAATTGTGAATAAATGATCTACCCTGCAAAAGGTTCAGAGTGTGCCCGCTCGTAGTTGACGAACTTGTTGAAATTTTTCAGGAACACAAGCTCTACAGTGCCGACAGGGCCGTTACGCTGTTTGGCAATAATAATTTCAATGATATTTTTCTTTTCGGTATCCTGGTTATAGTAGTCATCACGATACAGGAAGGCTACGATATCAGCATCCTGCTCGATGGAACCGGATTCCCGAAGGTCACTCATCATCGGACGCTTGTCCTGCCGCTGCTCCACACCCCGGCTGAGCTGGGAAAGGGCAATGACCGGAACATCAAGCTCACGGGCAATCTGCTTCAGGGTACGGGAAATCTCGGAGACCTCCTGCTGACGGTTCTCCCCGCCCTTGCCGCGGCCCTGAATCAGCTGCAAGTAGTCGATGACGATCATGCCGAGGCCTTTTTCCTTCTTGAGCCTGCGGCATTTCGCCCGGATATCTGTAACCGTGATCCCGGGAGTATCATCAATATAGATTTCTGCTTCCGATAAGGACTGAATCCCCATCGTAAGCTTCGACCAATCATCATCACTTTTGAAATCACCGGTACGCATAATGTTGGCATCGAGGTTGGCTTCCGCGCAGATCATACGCTGTACCAGCTGCGGCGCCGACATTTCCAGACTGAAGATGGCTACGGTCTCTTTGGCACGGACCGCTACATTCTGGGCAATATTCAGTGCGAATGCCGTCTTCCCTACCGATGGACGGGCCGCTACAATAATCAGGTCATTGCGCTGGAAGCCGTTGGTCATATGATCAAGGTCGGCAAAGCCGGTGGGGATCCCGGAGGTGCCCCCCTTATTCTGATGAAGCAGCTCCACGCGGTCGAAGACCTGCATGAGCACATCGCGGATGGCGATGAAGCCGCTGCCGCTCCGGCGGTTGGAGATCTCCAGAATCCGCCGCTCGGCATCGCTCAGCATATCAGCGACATCCTCACCGCCGGTGTACCCTTCACTGACGATCTGCGTCGCTGTACGGATCAGCCGCCGCAGCATCGCCTTCTCCTCAATGATCTGCGCATAATATTCCACGTTGGCCGCAGTCGGCACTGCATGCGCCAGCTTAGCCAAATAGCTGACACCGCCGATATCCTCAAGCTGTCCCTTGTCCTGCAGTCTGGACGTCAGCGTAACCAGATCAATCGGCTGGCTCTCTTCTCCGAGCTGCACCATCGCCTCAAAAATCATTTGATGCGGTTTATCGTAGAAGTCTTCGGTATTCACCCGCTCCATCGCGGTAACCAGCGCTTCATCCTGCAGCAGAACAGCACCGATTACAGCCTGCTCTGCCTCCAGGTTCTGCGGGGGAATCCGATCGAAAAAGAGATCTCCACCCATCTTACTCCTCCGTTACCTGAACCGTAAGGTTAGCCTTTACTTCAGTATGCAGCTTCACACTTACCTGAAACGTACCTACATGGCGAATGGGATCACTCAGCTCAATTTTACGCTTGTCGATTACGATCCCTTGTGTTTCCACCAAAGTTTCGGCAATCTGCTTGCTTGTAATAGCGCCGAAGAGACGGCCGCCTTCACCCGATTTTGCTTTCAGGGTCAGCGTCAGCTCGTCCAGCTTCTTACCCAGCTGCTGCGCTTCCTCTTTCTCCTGGTCCTTGCGGCGCTGCTCGGCGGCTGCCTGATTCTCCAGAGTTTTCACATTGCCGTCTGTGGCCGGGCGTACCAAGCCGCGCGGCAGCAGGAAGTTCGCTGCATAGCCTTCCGATACCTCTTTCACTTGCCCCTTCTTGCCTTGACCTTTAACATCCTTTATAAAAATGACCTTCATTCGAATAGCCCCTCTTTCGCTTCAATTTCAGCCAGAACTTCCATTAGTCTGGCTTCTGCTTGCTTGCATGTTCCCTCGAGCTGCACCGCTGCGTTGGACAAATGCCCTCCGCCGCCGAGCTTCTCCATGACCACCTGCACATTCATTCGTCCGAGTGACCGGGCACTGATGCCGATGAGGCCGTCAGGCCGCTCACTGATCACGAATGAAGCCACCACATTCGTCATTCCAAGCAGCGTATCCGCTGTCTGGGCAATTAAGAGCTGTGGAATTTTCATTCCCGGTGAGGTTACAACGAGTGCAATATGATCATACACCATCCGGGCATGTTTGATAATTTCCGCTTTGGAAATGTACTCCTGCAAATCCTCTTTCAGCATACGCTGGATAAGGATCGTGTCCGCACCGATCCGCCGCAGAAACCCTGCCGCTTCAAAGGTTCGCGAGCCGGTATGCAACGCGAAATGCTTCGTGTCGACCGTAATTCCCGCGAGCAGCATGGTAGCCTCCAGCGGACTGAGCTTAATCTTGTCATGAATGTACTGCAGCAGCTCTGTTACCAGCTCGCAGGTGGAGGAGGCATAGGGCTCCAGATAGACCAGCACCGCATCATTAATGAACTCCTCACCCCGGCGATGATGGTCAACAACAACAATGCGGCTGGCGTACTGCACGAGACGCGGCTCCATCGTCATGGAGGCCTTGTGAGTATCCACGACAATCAGCAGCGTATGTTCAGTCATCATCTGGAGTGCCTGCTCTGTAGTAACAAAGGTTTTGTACAGCTCATCATCGCGGCGGATCTGCTCCATCATCCTAGTGATGGACGGATTAGGCGTCTCCATCACGATGTTAGCTTCCACATTGTACATCTGTGCCGCCTTAAGCAGCCCAATAGCGGCCCCTACGGCATCGATATCGGGGACCCGGTGACCCATAATCAGCACTCTGTCGCTCTCCTGCATCAGGTCACGCAGCGCATGCGCAATGACCCGCGCCCGGACTCTCGTGCGCTTCTCCGCCGCATTGCTCTTGCCTCCATAGAAGGAGAGCCTCTGGCCCGCCTTAACAGCTGCCTGATCCCCGCCGCGGCCCAGCGCCATGTCCAGACTGGATTGCGCCAGCGCTCCGAGCTCACTGGCGGACTCTGAACCATAGGCAAGGCCTATGCTCAGCGTCATCGGCACCTTGAGGTCGGCCGTCATTTCGCGCACTTCGTCGAGTACAACGAACCGGCTCTCTTCCAGCGCCTGCAGGCTGCGGTGATTCAGCAGCATCAGGTAGCGCTCTGAGGACAACCGCCGCAGGTATACTTCAAACTGCTTGCTCCACTCCGTAATCTCACTGGCTACCTTGGCGATCAGCGAAGTGCGCTGCTGATCATCCATGCCTTGGGCTGCTTCATCCAGATTGTCCATCATCACAATACCGATGGCCAGCTTCTCTTCTTCATACCTTTCCCGCAGAACCACAAGCTCGGTAATGTCATACAAATAGAGCAGACGCTCGCTGGGTATAGCCACAGCCTGATAATACCGGTCATCCACTGAAATTTCCTGTCTGATGTCCTTGAGCACGCCCTCTTTGGCCGGGTCCCGCTTGACCGGCACATTTCCCGTCAGAGAGGACATCACCTCAGGCAGCAGCTCCTGCAGCGCTTCGCCTACCAGGGACTTCCGGGAAAAGATATCCCCGGCGTTGCGGTTGTTCCACTCCACCGTGCGGTCTTCGCTATACAGGATAATGCCGAGCGGAAGCATGCTGACCGCTTCACCTTCCACCCGCTTGATGCGGAAAGAAAGCCCGTTGATATATTCCACCAGGTTGCGCCGGAATGAGATCTCCGCTTGCAGCATGGAGAAACACAAAGTGCCGGCCAGAAACAGGCTGGCAATCCCCAGGGCCCAGTTATAGATACTGACGACTATAATAAGGACCAGCAGCAGCAGGAACGCCCATACGGTATGATAGCCGTGCCAGCGTCTTTGCAGAAATTTAGGCATGAGCTCTCACCCTATCGTTTCGATTTCTTCACTAGCTCTCGCAGTGGGAACGCCATATCGATAATACCGATAATCCATAATCCCGGCAGCCAAATAACCGGCAGTGCCAGCAGTATCGCCACAATCTTGCTCCATTTTCGCTCATAGACCACGAAGAACAGGAATCCGATCGTCTGGATTTTAAATACAATTTGCAGCAATGGCAGCAGATTGGCCGAGATCATCAGCATAAAGCTGTTGTCTGAATTGCCAAACAGCAGGTTAATTACGACTCCCAGCAGATAGTACCAGATAAATGATCTTGAAAGTCTCCATTCACGCGCAGGCTTCAGCTTGGGAACCGCATATTCCATGCTGTTAAGGATGGGGCGGACAATGGAGTGGGTGATTACAGCCATCATAAATGAGCTCAGAATCAGCGTCATAGGAATAACCTGTATGGTCATATGACTGATTGTATTTACATCCTCAGATGTAAGATTGAACTCGGTCATCAGCGGATTGCCCGTGCCCAGATCAGAGAGCGGGGACGTAACCATCTGCATCATATCATTGACATAACTGGAGAGATCAAAATTGAACAGCGCCGTACCGATCACCAGCAGCAGCAGAAACTCGCCTAAAATCGTAACGGTTCCCGCAAGGATGGTGGACAGCGCCGAAGCGCGTTTCTTGTACCATCGTCCCATAACTATTGCCGGGATTAAGAAATAGAGCGCTAACACTACGTAAACAGGCGTAATCAGGCCTACAATCAGCAGTACTGGCAGTAGATGTACAATAAACTGTTTAGTACTCAGAGTAGTGAATAGCACTACAGCCGGAATAATCAAGAAAAGGGTAGTGATAATGAGCAGCGGGGTTGATAAGGATAGCAGCAGCAGCAAGTAGACGATGCTCCATGCCACAGATGTCCAGCGAAATTTCAACAGTATTCACCTCTTACGCATATGTTCTTCTAACGCAGATATATCCTGGTACCATTCTTCAAGCTGATGCCCTTCCTGCCTGTGCTTTCTAAGCTTTTCGATTAATAAATCATCCAGCTCTCGATAGGGAATACCCAGTCTGCGCCCCAGAATATATGAGCTCATAATCAGGCTGGCCAGACTGTCGCCCACACGGGCCGTGCTGCCTTCCCACAATGCCTTGAACAGCCTTGAGACTTGATCAATTACTTCGGTTTTTAACCACTCAATTACCTTGGCGCGTTTGGCCACATCCAAATCCTTCGGCACATTGGGCATGTCTCTTAACCTCCGGCAAAAAGCATTATTCTCCATTATAGCATAAATATTTCCCAGCCACACGGGACGTCACCCCCCCGGAAAGAGCCCTGTTTGTCTTCAGACAATAGGCCCCGTTAACACTGCTTCTACGGGCTACCCCTCTTCAAAAAAGGCCCGCATTCCGTTTGTTGCCGGAAATACAGGCCTTACTGCAATTGCATCTGATGCATCAATAAATTATAACGATTCCTGCGATTGCCGCGAAACAACCTTCTCACAATATTCAATAATTTGACTCCGGCGGACAATACCGATAAATCGGTTCATATCGTCGACCACCGGCACAAAGTTCTGCACCTTGGCCAGATTAATCAAATCCTCCATATCGGCGTTGATCGATACCGGCAGATTGTTCATCCGCAGCGGCACATCTTTAAGCAAATATTTTGAAGCATTTTCAAACGTAACCGCCCCGCCCGAGTCCTTCATGTACCAGAGCAAATCGCCTTCTGTTACGGTTCCGGCATATTCCCCGTTCCGGTTCAGGATCGGTACAGCAGTATAGCGGTGAAATTCCATCCGTTCCAGAGTCTGCCGCAGTGTTGAATCCAGTGTCACGCACGCGACCTCCTGCTTCGGAAGTAAAAAAAACGCAATATTCATCTCTTGATCCTCCTCAAAGAGTTCCGAAGGAATTAACACTTACCTTCCCCTTGTTACAGGGCCATTGTAGTTATACGCCTAAGCGAGCAATAAGTTCCATCTCATTATACCATGAAGACAGTAAGCAGCAGCCACTAACCTTGCACATGGCTGCTGCTTTTTTAAGGATATGATATTCGTCCTGACCGTTCTATTGTGCTTGAGCTGTAGCCTTAGGCTCCAGCGCGTTTTTCGCTTTGCCCGGCTCAATCAGCTGATCAACCGGTGTGCTGGCACTCATCCAATTGTCGATCAAGGCCTTCGCTTCCTTCAAGTCTTCTTCATCTATGATATCGTAATACAATCCGTTGATACGCTCCCCTTCACCCATCACGGTAAAGCTGGAAATATCCATGTCTTTGCCGCTCATGAATTTCTTGGCCAGGCTAATAATGGTGGACGGCTCGATATCGGTCTTGAAATTTTCACCCATAATGTCCAGCAGCTCAGGGATCTTGCCGATTTGGCTGATTGATAACATTTTATTCGCAACCACATCAATAAAGACCTGCTGCCGTTTGGTCCGGTTAAAATCACTGTCCTCCCGGTAACGGGTGTAATTGAGCGCCTCTTCACCATCGTAGTTCGATTTGCCGCCCTCGATCGTAAATTTCTCATGATCCTTGCCTTTGTTTACGATATCCTTCTTAATCGGCAGCGGTACGCCTCCAATGGCATTCACCGCATCCTTGAGGCCTTGGAAATTAATTGTGGCATAATATTGAATATCGTGCCCCAGCAGTGCCTCCAGCGTATCCTTAGCCATTTGCTGGCCGCCAAATGCGTAAGCATGTGTGATTTTGTCTTTCTTGTTGTCATTATGCCCGATGATTTCGGTGTACGTATCCCGCGGTATGGAAATGAGCAGCATCTTGTAATCCTCTGGACGAATGACCGCATAGATCATCGTATCGGAACGCGCCGTTTCATTGTCACGCTGGTCTGTACCCAGAAGCATGAGAGAGAACGGGTCGCTTTTATAAACAACCGACTCCGGTTTGACTTTGTTGTCGTTCAAAGGCTGATAAGATTCTTCCGCCAATGTTTTTTCGACCCGGTCTGACAGGAAAAGATCAAAAGCCACGACGGCCAGCTGTTTTTGAAACAGAAAACCCCCGGCGAGGATGACTACAAGTGCTATAAGGGCAATATACCTTTTTTTTATTTTTTTCTTCTTCATCATTGGATTCCTTCTTTATGGTGGAATATACACAGGATTGCTTGAAGATCTATTTACAATGCTTGCCTGCTGCTTACCAGACAGTCATGACTGGGTTTCTTTTGTTGAACATGCTCTCTGCCCTTATTCAGTCTTAGTGTTCCCCCTTTCAGGAATTAGGGTCATTCTAATTGTTGAATAAACCTGGAAAACAACTTTGACACAGAAACAATATTTCTATTGTAATCACTTGACGCATAAAAAGAAACAACAAATACCGACATCATCTGTGCTGCAGCAACTTGTAATCCATAAAGTATATGACGAGCAAAACTCTATTTTGTTATACAACTTGACAAATAAATATTTAAAAACCTGCTGACCAGCTTAGGCTTTGACACAAAAAGACCGCAACCCCCGTGATCTCTCGGGATGCGGTTTTTGCGGTCTCAAATGTCTAATCGATATCCTTAATCCACCACTTCTGCGGCTCCACAATATTGCTTATAGCATTCACTCTTACGCCCTGCAAACGATGATTAACAGCAGTAATATTGGCCCGTTCGGCAAAAAAGATCATCGGAACCTCTTCGTTAATCAGCTTCTGCCACTCATAATACACCTGCTTGCGATGCTCCTTATCATACGATTTGGTGCCCACACCCTCACGGATCAGTTCTTCGCTGCGTGTTGAATGCCAGCGCGAATAATTCCACAGATCTGATGAGCGCCACAAGCCTGACGGATCCGGGTCACTGGCTAGTCCCCATACCCCGTTAAACAGCTCGACCGAAGGATCATCGTTCTCTACCGCTTCGTAGAACGTATTCAGCTCTTTCAGACTTCCGCCGTTTAGCTGTACATCTAGGCCGACCTCCCGCCAATTCTGCAGAATCGCCTGCGTGCGCGGCGCTGAGGTCTTGCTGCCGTTCATGGCATCATAGTGAATGATGAATTTAGCTCCCTTGGGGTCCTCGCGCAAGCCGTCGCCATCCACATCCACATATCCCGCTTCATCAAGCAATGACCTGGCAAGTTCAGGGTGATAGGGATAGGTAATAATTTCTGAATCGGCAATTTTGGCCCAGCTTGTACTGGGGACCGGAGTTTCAATCAGCGTTCCCAGTCCATTGGAGAATTTATTGATAATACCTTGACGGTCCAGTGCGTAGTACATAGCTTTGCGCAAGCGCTTGTCTGCAAACTTGGGGTTATCCATGACATTTTGTTGTGTTACATCATCCCAATGTCCAAATTTGAAGCCTATGTATTCGTAGGACAGCTCCGGTGACTGCAGAACCTCAATATTATCCAAGTCCTTTATGGCTGCAAAGTTATCCCGCGGAACCGTTCCAATATCGATCATGCCTTCCTCGAACTGGGGAGAAAGGCTCTCAGGATCCACTACCTTATATACAACAGCGTCAAGCAACGCCTTTCCCCGGTGATAATGGTCAAACCGCTTCATTTCCACAAGCTGCCCCGGCTGAATTTGCGTTATCTCAAAGGGGCCAATGCCAATTGGGTTTTTCCGCACCTGATCACTTTCCGGCATATCTTTAACAGCCACTCCGCTATAATATTTCTTGTTCATCGGATAAGGCCACAAATTGTCAATTGTATTTACTCGTGCGGCATTTACCGTAATTCTCAGCCGATATGGATCAATGACTTTGATTCCGGAGATTTCCTTCGCTTTTCCGCTATGATAATCTTCTACTCCCTTAATCATTTCCACGCTGTAATACCTTGAACCTGTGTAGTCAGGGCTGGCAATTGTCTCAAGTGCAAATTTCCAGTCTTCCACCGTCAGCTCATCGCCGTTATGCCAGCGGACACCAGGTTTAATGCTGAATGTGAACACGGTATGATCTTCGGATTCCTGCCAGGAAGCAATATTCGGTACGGTCGTCAGGTCATCCTCGACGGTAAACATAGCCTCCGTAATGAAATCAAGAACATTGGAATCATCATCTCCTTCAAAAAAAGCGGGTTCAAACAATCCCTGGAAGGGTGAGGTGTAGCCATAGGTAATGGTACCTCCTGCCTTCACTTCATCAGCCGTTTTGCTGAAGGATATTGTATTTGAATTATTGCTTAAGCCTAAACCGCTGCATGCTGAAAGTAGAAAAGCCATGAGCATCAGCATTCCGCCAAGTTTACGTTTATGCATGTATTCCTTCCTTTCTTCTGTTCCTCTAACCCTATATGGAAGCGTTTTCTAATGTTTATTTTACTGAATTTATTATTAAAATTTAGTTGTCATTCCAATTTAAGCTATATATATCATATAATTCGTAAAATTTTTAAAACACGGTTTTGATAAACCACATTATAGAGGATATACAATATTCACCTTAAAGAAAAGACCCTATTTGTAACCTTTGTGCGGCGGACACAAAAAGGCCTGCCTTTTCGGGGCAGACCTCCGTTCAGAATTTATGCCTATTGTTCCTCATCCCTATGGATGATCGTCACGCCTTCAACATGTCTTTTTCGCATCAGCTTGCGCTTTTTACGGGTATCCTTGCTCTCGAAAATAATATCAAAATCATAATCGTCAGGGTACAGCTCCGCTTTGGAGAGGTAGGGCTTCAAGCGTTTATGATTTATTTGCATTTTTTGCTTTTGAATCATGATCCCGACCATTCCCAAGTCATTTCGCTTCTCATACACAATCCCCGTTCTCCCAAGGGAGCTGACATACACCGCATCGCCTACCTCAAAACTTACGGCCTGCTTCTTGCTGTCTGCTTCCTCCGCAGAGTCATTCTGCTCTCCGCCTTCTTGAGTCCGCTCTTTGTCCTCATCATTCGATTCAACGGACAGTCTCGATCCTTCAGTCTTATGCCCTGTGTGCCCGGCATTAGGCCTGCTCCAGTTGACTCTCCCGCCCTGTTGTTCCCGCTGCTGGGCTACAAGCTGCTGCGAGCGCTGAATGACATTGCCCGGGATACCCAGCTTCTCGGCGATTTGCAGCGCGTAGCTTTCACCCGCCTCGCCAATGGTCAGCTTGTAGAGCGGCCGGAGTGTCTCTTTATCGAACTCCATCCGCGCATTCTGGAATCCCGGGGTTGAAGCAGCAAACACTTTTAGCTCATTAAAATGAGTAGTGACAATGATATTCGCCCCTTTGCGGTTCAGTTCCTCAAGAATGGCTATGGAGAGAGCAAAACCTTCACCGGGATCTGTCCCTGCCGCCAGCTCATCAATCAGCAGCAGTACCCCTTTGCCGGCATCCTGCAGCATTCCCTCAATACTCTTCATCTGGGCAGAAAAAGTGCTCAGCGACTGCGTCAGGCTCTGTCCGTCTCCAATAACACTGATTACATCGCTGAATACAGCAAAGTCACAGTCCTCCTCTACAGGAACCAGCATTCCGGAATGTACCATTAAGGTAAGTAGGCCCAGCGTTTTGAGCACAACTGTTTTCCCGCCAGTATTGGGGCCTGTTACAATCAAAGACTTAAAGCCCTTGCCAAACTCCAGGCTGACCGGCACCATATCCTTCAGCTTCGGATGCCTGCCGCCATTCATCCTCAAGTAACCACGGTCATTCAAAGCCACTCTCCTCGCCCCAAGTGTGCGGGCATACTTAGCTTTGGCAAAGATGAAATCATAGGTGCCCGTCACATCAATGTTGACCCGCAAGGCTTCCTGCTCCTGTTCTACCATGCCGCTGAGCATGCTTAGAATGATTCCCTCTTCCCGTGCCTCGTCAGCAGCCAGCAGCTCCAGCTCTCCCTGCAGGGCGGCTATATCATAAGGCTCGACGAAGACGGTCTGTCCGCTGGTCGATTGATCCAGCACTGAGCCTTTCACCTGTTTGTGATATTCGCGTTTTACAGGAATAACATAACGCCCGCCGCGCATGCTGACCAGATTCTCCTGGAGGATAGACTGGTGCTTGGACATAATGCTCTCCAGCTTCCTGTTCAGCCGCTCTTTAGCCACTGCCAGACGCTTGCGCACTCTCTCCAGCCCTTTACTCGCCTGGTCTTCTATCACCCCAAACCGGATACAGCGTTCAATTTCCTCTCTGACATGCCTCAATTCCTGCAGAGAAGCTCCATAGGCGGCGATCCGCGGCGCACTTTGCTCCTTGGAGGCCATATACTTGCGCAGCTGACTGCAGCTGTTCAGAAAGGTGCATACCGACATAAGATCCTGCTCGTTATACATATATCCGGTACCCAGCAGTGACATGATCGACTCGATTCCCTCCAGAGAAGGCAACGGAACACTTGCCCCTCTTCCCAGCAGCTCATAGGCTTCATCCGTTTCATCCATTGCCCGGTGGATTGCCGGCAGGTAAGTCATCGGTGCCAGCTCATTTACATATCTTCTTCCTTCATAGGATACTGCATGCCGTGCCAAATCCTGTTTGATCTCTTCGTATTCAAGGGTATTCAAACTTTGCAGATTCAATGTTTCTCCTCCTCTATTGTCGACCTGAATGTATCAGGCGTGATTGTTCCTAACGCAAAAAAGGGCAAAGACTACCACTACGGCAGTCCTTGCCCTCATTTATAGGGTGTTGTCTCTGAAAACAGAAAAAACCGTGCTGCAAGAGCACGGTTAATTACAAAGAGAACAACAGCCGTAAAGAGGCCATCGTGACGCTTCGTGTGTTCTTAACTAAATCATTCACCTTCAACAACCAGAGCATGTCGCGGGACAGACTCAAACAGAGCACACGTATCGCCTAATCCGATACCTGGCGCAGCTAATTGTTCAGGTAATATGAAATTGCTTAGTTAAGAACGCTCACCAACATCAAAATTTCCCCTTTAGTTTAGGATAACTGTAATTTACTACATTCTGTGACATCCGTCAATTGGCAACAAAACAGTTCAATACCCAACTAATTCTATTCTTACTATCTGCAACTTGTCCATGAAGAGCGCCGAAGAAAGTCTTTTGCAGCTCAACCAGGACTTGACCGCCATCAGCAATCAGTTTGTCATAAATGCCGCGCAGCTGTTCCTCGCTGTCCAGCCCCATAATAATGCTGACATTTTCCGTCTTGGCGCCTTTCCCGTAATCATCGGAGAAATGGATCAGACTCTGGCCCAGATGCAGCTCTGCATGCAGCCATTTGCCTTTATGCTCATTCAAAATCTTAATTTCCCCGCCAAACACGCTCTGATAATATTCTACCGATTCCTGTACATTCTCAATGACTACATAGGGGCTTGCACTGACCATCATCATGCCTCCAAGAATTAAATTTTACGGCTGTTTAGCTTCCGTCATTTCTTACTCATTATATACAATTAAGTATTTATGACCAAGCGGGCGTACTTTGACTACAGCCGTCCTGCTATCATTTGGTTTTATCCGTCTTCTTCTATTTAGCTGAGGCCGGTTAATGCGGGAGGGTGTCGTTTAGGAGCAAACAAAAAAGCAGCCGGTTGCCCGGCTGCTTTGTATAAAGCGTCCTATTCCGTTGTGTAAGGCAGCAGCGCGATTTGACGCGAGCGTTTTACAGCAATGGTCAGAGCGCGTTGGTATTTTGCACTTGTACCTGTTACACGACGCGGCAAAATCTTTCCGCGTTCGCTGATGAACTTCTTAAGAAGCTCAGTGTCTTTATAATCAATGTGAGTAATTTTGTTCACAGTGAAGTAGCACACTTTTTTGCGCTTGTTGCGTCCACCACGACGTGCCGGTCTTTTGTCGTTGTCTCCGCCTTCTCTTTGTTTGAAAGCCATGTTCAGTTCAGTCCTTCCTTATTAAAATGGCAAATCATCGTCCGATATATCGATCGGTTTTCCATCGCCCGAAAAAGGATCTTGATTATTGTTGTTGTTACGCGGGGAATTATTGCTATTTCCGCGTCCACTGTTACCGCCGCCACCGCCATAGGCTGGTTCTTCAGGAGTACCTGCACCACTTGGTGTATTTCCGCCTTCACGGTTCTGCGAAGATTCCAGGAAACGGACATTATCGGCAATGACTTCGGTTACGTATACACGTTTACCTTCGTTATTCTCGTAATTCCGTACTTGGATGCGTCCTTCCACGGCTGCCAGTCGTCCTTTGCGCAAGTAATTGGCACAGGTCTCAGCCAGCTGTCTCCAGGTTACTACCGGGATGAAGTCCGCCTCGCGTTCACCGTTCTGGCCCGTAAAGTTGCGGTCTACAGCAAGTGTAAACTGCGTTACGGCAACACCAGCGGGAGTATAACGAAGTTCCGGGTCACGGGTCAACCGACCGATCAGAATGATACGGTTCAACAATTCAATCCCCTCCTTTAACGCGATCAATTACAAAGCTTGTCAATATCTTAGGCAACGTCGTTCGTAATGAGATAACGAATTACTTCGTCGGAAATCTTCATGAGACGTTCCAATTCGGTAACTACTGCAGGTTCTGCATTGAAGTTAACCAAAACATAAACGCCATCACGGAATTTCTTGATCTCATACGCAAGACGGCGTTTACCTTGCACATCGTGCTTTGTAATTTCTCCGCCGTTGGAGATGATGCCTTGGAATTTTTCGACTGCTGCTTGAACGGCTTCTTGTTCAATGTCAGGACGAATAATGTACATGACTTCATATTTGCGCATAATTTTCACCTCCTTATGGTCTGCGGCCCCTGATCACGTCAGGAGCAAGGAACGAGCACAAACATAGACTCGCACCATATTAATATACCAAATAGTTCTGACGAGTGCAAGCAATATTAATCAATGCCATTTCCAGGTACTTTTTAGCTACATGAACAACCCCACGAGTGCGCACAATATAACTGTATTCACCACTCTAGAGAAGGAGGGATATCATGGGCGAACAGACGGAATATGAAAAAGGCGACAAAGCACCTAACCCCGGTGTCTACATGGAAGTAGGCGAAGCACGCAGCTTCCACACACAGATCAGTAATCCGAAACGGATTGAAATGGAAAAGGGTGATACCTTCCCCGAAACCACCAACAAAAACCGCAAATGGAAAAAGGTCGAAAAAGCGCGGGTCCATTAATTTTTGAGCACCATGTATAAAAGAGTCGATCCTGTCCCATAATAAACTCAGGCAGTACAAAAGAGAGGTGTGGTTCCGTTGGACGTCGTAGACGAACACAATCACTGGGATTCTGATTCAGCAACTATTGTAACCCGGGAAGAGTAAGGGCTGGTCTCCTAAAAAAAGCACAGTCTCAGCACAACCCAATCACTTTAGCGGCTTTACACAGAGAAATTCCGAACATCATTGATGTACTGCCTCTGGAGAGGGACCCGAAAGGGTTCCTCTTTTTGTGGTGATTAAGTACAAATAAAAAAACCTCCGCCGATCAGCGAAGGTTGGATTAACGATTATAAAGTGCTGTAGTGGCGGAGAGGGTGGGATTCGAACCCACGCACGCTGTGACACGCCTAACTGATTTCGAGTCACGTATTTGCCCGCTAATGTACGGAAAAGCCCGCAGCATCAACGTTTAGTTTACGATCACATACCGGACTGATTCCGATACTTCTACGTTTATTCGATTATCTACCTATATAATAGCATAACGGATACGCGTAGACAAACGTAGAATATGACCCCCGGATTAAATTTTTATTGTCGGACTGTATATGCAGCAGAATTCGAGTCCTGGCTTGGGTGCCTTGGGGTTTTGACGCGTCACCGTACTAAAGTATGTATTTTTATTCATCCGCTGACCTAGCTGATTTATAATCACGTAGCTATCCGTAGACAAAAGAAAAAGCCCGCAAACCCTTATGTATCAAGGATTCACGGGCTCATACGCAGGCCGACCGTAGCTTATGCGCGTTATACATACGTCAATCAAGCGTTTATACATTCGATTATGCACCGTTTATGCAGCGCCGACCCCCGAGTTTTAGGGCGGGCAGGCACCGTGAGCCCCGTGCAGGTAAAACGCGCTTTTAGTCCGGAATAGTCGGCGTACGTCTCTACGCTACTACGTCCTCGTCGCCGCTACTATTACCGTTAACTAGCGCATCAAGCTCGCTGATATCCGCGCGGATCTCTTCGTCTGTCTTACGTCTGTCCTCTACGGTCTGACGCGTATCCTCAACGACGGTCCGATCGGTGAGCAATCCGTATCTGCGGAAGTATAGGTCGAGCGCCTTAACGGAAGGGACTCCGTTCGCTCCGCCTCGGATCGCTTTCATCAGCGCGGTGTTAACCTCCGATCTCATTGCGCTAAGCTGCATATCCGTAAGGTAGTTAACGTAAGCACCGAATACCTCCTGCGCCTTCCATTCGAAGAACGTACTCCGCGCGATGCCGATCTCGTCCGCCATCTCCTGCGCGTTCTTCTTCTTACCATCATCCGTCAGCAACTCCGCCCATTCATTCGTTACGATAAGCTGCGCTGCCTTCCGTTGTTGTGGCGTTAGCTGCGCTTCAAGCACCTTGCGTTGTCTAGCGTTATTCATAAATCATCGTCTCCTCTTCTGTTGGTATTAGCGTTAGTGCTTCGTCATATGCCGCCCGGAACGCCTCGTCACCCGCAATCAATCGTTTACGCTCCGCTTCTGCAGCCCGGCGTTCATCCGAATAGCCTCCGTACTTATCGTACATACCCCACTCGTTGCCTGAACGTTCGCTCATTAACGCGCTTATGTCGAAATGAAGACGCCGCATAGCGCTGTTCACGTCGAAGTCAACCGTGCGCCCTTCGTCGATAGCCTCGTTAATACGTTCAAGCTCGCAGAATATCGAATGAACTCCGGTTGAGTATAGTGGCGCAAATATGCCGTATGAGTAGTTGAGCATGCGTCCATAATCCCGATACTGTTCGAGCTTGTTGACGTCAACCCGTGTAAGCTGTCCCTGCGCCAGAATAGCCGCAAGCTTAACCGCGATCGCTTTAAACGGAGCGAGGCGGTGTACAATCGCGGCAGATAGCGGCGGCTCTACGATTATGGGACGCGGCAACGGATCGGCCGGCAGCCCTTGTTCGATGCGGACCGCGCGGAGTGTCTCCGTTAGGCGGTCGAGGTCAGACTGTAACTCTGCGTTAGTTAATGCCAATATCTTCGCCTCCTTCCGCTGCAGCCAGCGCTAACCCGATCTTCTCGTCCAGTGCGTGAAGTATCTCAAGCTCGCGGCCAGGATTAACCGCTAATACAGCCGTAATCATCTCCGTAAGGTCTGCGGCTGCCGTCGTTACATCCACCGTAAATTCGAGTAAGCAGCGTTTTTTCATTAATAAGCGTCCCCTTTCGTAATAGAAAAGACCGCCCCATTATTGGAGCGGCCGTTATTTATTCGTATGTTATTCGCCGAGCTGCGCCTGTAATTTCGCAAGATCCGTTTGTGCTTCTGCTCGTCTTGCTTTTAGATCCTCTATAAACTCCTTCGCGGATACCTGCTGTTCTGGAGTCTCCATCAAGTAGAAATTAGCCTCTTCCTTTGCGATCGCATCGTCCAATAGCTTAACTCTACCTTCTAACGATGTGACTCTTTCCTTGATCTTAGCAGCGTCTGCAGTTACTACCGGTTCAGCGACCGTCGTATCTGTCTCCGCTATTGCGTTCGCTTTACTTTCCATCGTTATAGTTTTCCCCTTTACGGTCAACTCCGTACCCGTCGCCTCTGATAACGCGCGGACTGGGATGTAGGTGCTGCCGTTTATGATAACCGCGTCTGCGATCTTCTTGCCGTTTTGTTCTACCGAGAATAGTCCCGTTACCTTTGCGCCGATAAGCGACGAACTGGCCGCATATCCGATCGAGCTACCCAACAATAGCGCAGCCGCTGCTATTCCTATAATTTTCTTTTTCATGCACGAACCTCCCAAAAATAGTAATTGTCATTAGTATATCTGAGAGATTCGCAATTGAATAGTATTTACGCGCCCTCAAGCGCCGCCACACGCCCGGCTAAAAGTAACAACGACGTCCCCAAGTTATCCAGCCTCAGATTGGCGTAGTCCATTTCCGAACCAACTACGATACGATTCTCGGAAGTAGACGAGCCGATATAAGCCCCACCCGAGCCAGGCTGCAGCATGATTCGATCGCCCTTTAGGAACAGGTCAAGGCTGGTATCAATCCGTATGTCGTTACCTGCCCGGATTTTCAACTCTTTAGTCCCACCCGCGAAGGAGATAAAAGCCTCATAGATATTTGGGTCCACGAACTCAATACGCCTATCTGTAGTGCTGCCAGCCAGACCCATAAACAGGTTATTACCGATACGCGCGTCGCGGGTGACGTCAATATCGGTGTCACTGGAGATACTCCCGCCGATAATCTGACTCGCGCGGATAACCGACGCAATGACCTCGCTATCCTTGACCTCGCCCGTTAACTTGATCGAGCGTGCGATAACGTCACCCTGCATGTTAACCCGAAATGGTGCGCTGTTAAAGTCCGCGTTACCCGCTGCGATTCCGTGTGTGTTGATCTGGACGACATCATTTCCTTCGCCAATTAACGTAGACACGAAGGAACCGAGCTGGCCGACGACTGTCTCAGCGACGATCATATCGGAACGCAATCGGAGCAGTTCAGCGCGCACGATATCCTCCGTCAGCCATTTCATGCCGGGCTTTTCGTTGATCTTAGTATGCATGAACGGAGTTATTACGCCCTTATCCATTTGATAGACCGTAAGCTCTCCGCCGACCGCCTCGTATGCGATCTCGTCAAAAGCGTGCTGAAACGTCTGTACAACATTCATCGTTTCGCGGAATTTCGCCATTGCTGCCGTGGACGACTCATGTACGCGGATGCCTCCGGACCATATGGCGAAGTCCATCGGTGTATTAAGGACGCGCTCAGTAAGCTTGAAATCATTATGCGGCTCAATACCATATACAACCGTCCGGCCCTGCTCATACCTGCATATGAGGAGAGTAAGGTAAATCTCGCTTTGATCGGCAGGCGGCTCGCCGTGTTGCTCCACGTACGCACGGTACTGACGCGTGGCGACTTCGTGCAAACCGTTTAAGTCTCGCTTAGGCGCTGCCTGAAACTCCTGCATAACGTCCTCGGCCAGCGCAGATCGTCCGGAGCAGAAGATAACGGAATCATCCACCACCCAAAGTTTTTGACCATTATTATTCCAGCGGTGTGTAACCCCGTCAATTCGAGCTGATACCGCACTGTCTGAACCGATCCATAGTCGATCATATGTTTGTAAAACAACAACACTGCTCAATACTATTCCCCCTTAGAATTAAAAAGAGCCAGCGATTACTCGCCAGCCCTTCCGTTTGTGTTACAGATATTTGTTAAGGTCCCGCCGGCCCGCCGATGCTGCGCGGCTTCACCGGTTCAACCGGCGCAAACACGAAATCGCTCTCCGTTCGCAACGCCTCGATTGCGTCGTCTACGCCCCAAACGCGCCCCGCATCGTCAATAGCTACGCCAGACAAATCCGCCAGCTTAAACGCAGCGTCCAACGCTTCCGGCCGTACACCGGCGTTCCGTGACGCAACAAGGAAGTGCGCCCGGATCAGTCGTTTATTGGCGATCTCAAGAAGTTCCTCGCTCATTACGCTTCCTCCTTATATATCCACGTCAAATCGTCCGTTGTCTGGACAATGCGTTCGCCTTCGGTGTCAACAAACGGAGCCGGCGTATGTTCCGGATGTGCCGCGAAGAAAGCGTCCGTATCATTGATGTAGCGGGAGTATTCCATACCGAACGCTTCTTCGGCGGCGTCAATAATGGTGTATGATCGGTGAACCTTTCCGTCCTCTTCAAGCATTTGCGCAGTTTCGAGAACATCGCGCGCGCCTTTGAGGTCGTCACTTTCGAACGGTTTCAGCAGGCCGTCGTACAGACCGCCAAGCTCCGTCCGCGCATTCGTATTTACGGTCGCTGCGCCGGTTCCCTTTACGAAACTACCGTCGCCAGGGATCGCGAGAACCTTCGTAGTCAGCTCCGCAAAGTCTTCGCGGACACGGTTTGCGATATACGGATCGTCAATTTTGCCGGTAAACTCGCGCAGCTTATCGTAGGCGGCCCGTTGGGACGTCGCGAACATAAGCTCCGTTTTCAGCGTCCGGAAGGCGTCTTCAAAACGGCCGAGTTTCGTTGCGTCCGGCTTGCGCGGCGGCGTGTAAATGACCTTTTCAGCCTCGCGGACTGCTTTCTTAAGGTTAGCGGCGTATTCCTGGCGCATGGTGTGCGACTTCTGCAGGAACTCGATAGCGTGCTTTTGTTTGGCGGCAGCCTTTGCTTCTTGCTGTCCTTCTGTCGTTAGCCGCCGATCCATTTCGATCTTGGACAGTTCCGCAGAAAGAGCACGCTTTGCACTTAGCATGATGCCCGCAGAAGATTGCTCAATTTCCCGTACTCTTTCAAGACTTCCCTTTGCCTTTGTGTAACTCATGTTCATTTCCCCTTTAGATTAGTGTGATGTTCTTTGCTACGGTACGGCCGGCGCGGTCAGTTGAGAGGTCGAAATGTACCGTCTCGTCGAGAACCAAATAGTCAAGGCCAGGCCCGAGCGCCGAACGATGGAAGAAGTAATCGTCACGGCCGGCGCGAATGAAGCCGAATCCCCTCGTGAGGTCATACATCTTAACGTATCCGGTCATGCGGCCGCTCGGTTGGTGTGGCTTGCGTCGTGGCGCGGTTGATACGGAAGACTTACCGAGACTTGTTCCGATCTCCAACTCGTCTCCGGTTCCAATGCCGCCGGTCCATATGTTAGCTTTTGGGTATAATGTCATTTAACTTGCCCCTTTGTTTTTATTGGTGTTGCTTTCCGCCATAGCAGCGGAGCCCAGCGGCGTATCCAGCGATCAGACACGGACTCGCCATAGACTATTTCCCGTTGTTGGCCGGTGTCTTCGTTGAGCATACGGACTATGCGCTGATAGTACTCGATTGGCTGAATTGAAAGGACGCGGATTCTCTCTCCCATGGCGGCCGGCCTCCTCCGAATATTTCAAGCGCTTGTATTACCGCGTGCCTTACCTGTGCCTTCGTGATCCCATACAATTTCGTAGGTGACTCCGCTTTGCATACCATGATCGCGAGCCGTTCGATAAGCCGGCACGCCTTCATGACGTCCATTTTTCGGTATGTATCGACGTTAACCTCGCGGCCTACGAAATAGATGATCTCGTCTAACAGTTCCGCCGTTGCTAAACTATCGACAACGTACTCGCTGAATTTGAGCGGGCGCTTTGCTCCGTACTCTATCGCGTATTCCTCCACCGCTGTTAGCCTCCCTCGCGTAAAATAGCGCATATTCGGTATGCTATTGCCTTCGTATGCTTGATTAAAGGCGCACAAATAAGCCCGGCGATACATTGTTCGTCCAGGTTATAAACACGCTAAAAACACGCAGATTCTACGATAAGCGGACGCCGAATAGGTGCCGAGCTGAGCGCTTGCGGGCGGAAGGAATGCGGTACTGTTTGGCGAGGAGCTTCCCGTCCTGCCTGTACGTTGCCATTACGATAAAGTCCGGATATGATCGGCGGATCTTCGCCATGACTTCCGGGTCTTCTGTGTACGCGGCCAGATTATCGGAGTCGAGCCGCCATATTGCGTTGTCCATTACGTAGCGTCCTTCGTCGGCCTAGCAGTTTGCCGTGGATTTGTTTCCTGCGTGGTGCTTCCGGGCGTTTACTGTCCGCCTGTACGACGTTGTTTAACGCTTAAAAGCGCTAAAGTCTTTAATCAAAATAAAAGCGCCCTAGAGCGCCAACTTACCGGATTCCTTCGCGCGCTGAATTGCCGTGAGCACGTCGTCACCAGTGCCGAAGACCTGCGCGATCTTTATACGCAAGTCTCTCGACACCGCACGGCGTCCGCACTCCACATCGGACACAAGCGCCTGACTAACGCCCAATGTATCAGCAAACGCAGCCTGCGTCATGCCGGCCATTATCCGAATACCACGGACACCCATTCCGTCCATATCACAAACCCCCTTTGTCTATTAGAAATAACGCAAGCTTAGTAAATAGAATAGTTGGGATTGTGTACCTCTCCCTTCTTAGGCGGAGATGTGGACAGTGTACGAGGATTTGCAGTCTACGAAACTCTCCGTCAACTCTCGGTCGCTCAGGTTGTAAGACACAACCGGGCCCCACCATATGTGCGACGTCTTACCCTTCCAGGAGTTCCGATCGCTCTGCCAACCGTACCGCCCGTCGAGATATCCGTTATCCTCCGTTCCCTTTTTGTCTACGAGCTGAACCGTATTCTTTTTACCGTGTGACTCTTTGCGCTTCTTGGCCGCATCTATCCCGCTAAGCTTTTCATAACCTCCATATGCGCGCTCCGAGCGGTTCTCTATTTCGTACATTTCCTGCGGATTGTAGAACGGATAAGGCAGAGCCATCCGGCTGCGCTCGCCTATCAATTCCTCCGACCCGTACCGCCCCCGCCGCGCAGACAGCTTCTTCGCGAACGTGCGGCAGCTATCCCCGCAATCTCGTTTATTCCTGCCCGGGCTGCGGTCTTCGAACGGATACTCACACGTTCTGCAGACTTTAATCCGGACGCCGTCGGATACCGCTTCCGCGTCAGCCAGGCAGTAAATGTTAATTCCGTACTCTTTCATAAACGTGCGAGCGCCCTCTCCTGGCGGTATGATAACGTCAACGTCGCGCGGCTTGTCGTATGGATCGCGTAGAATCGTTAGGCCGAGCGCATGCTCCTCCGCCAGTACATAGTCGGCCATTCGTTCAAGGCGCTGGTTTTCCCGGCTTGTTGGGAAGCGGCCGTCTCCTCCGACATGCTGCGCGTGGTGATATCCGAGGATAGACGCAGCCATCCGCCCCGCCGAACGAATCCGGAGTTTTAGCGGATGGTCTGCGTATCTGCGGAAATCTGCGCGCTTCTGATTTGGGAAGGCGTCGCTGGCGGAACCGGACGGTTCTTGTACGGCGGAAAAAGGATCGCAAGGCGGACGCGTAACAGCAGCGAGTGGCGGGACGGAAACTACATGGGAAAGCCGGGCTAGAAGTGCAGGGTAATCCTCAAGTGGACGAGCTTTAAGTTTAAGAGCGAGCTCTTGCATTGGGTTTCCTCCCTCAAGATATTAAATATTTAATGGCAGGCGCGTAGCCGCATCACGCGGCCTTCTCCTCAAGTAACTGTCTCTTTATATAGAAAGTCCTTTCTCGGCATACGCCACACCCGCGCATAGCCTCTAAAACTCGTCTGTCCTCTTGTAAGCGCGCAAACTGCCTCTGCGAAACTCCGATCGCCGTATAGACGTCCTTTGACTTAACACGGGTGCCGTTTTCCATACTTTGAAAGTAGTCGATCAGACTATCCGCGTGTGTTCGGCGGCCCGATAACTTACGCTGCGGCACAAACTCTCTGCGCCAAGCTCCCGGAAAGCATCCGACTATTTTGCCGATTATCGTTTCGTCGCGGTGAAACAGGTACACGCTGACCGGGTAGTTTCGTGAGCGCGGGCGTATTCGGTGGACGTCCTGAACGCGTTCAGTTACGAGTTCGCCGACCTTGAACGACTCTACGCGCTCGTCTTTATAATGAACGCCGGCCAAATCGGTAAATGAGTCGTGTGGCAGTAACGCATCATTAATCGCGCTGGCAACCTGTGGGTAATATGCCTCTCCCTTAAGCAGCCAGCCGAGAAATACTGCTGCGTCACAATCTTTGTAATCGTTGGTAGCCCGCCCGCTGTCGAAGTGCTTCGTTAATACTCGACCCGTCTGTATTTCATCGATTAAGTAACTCTCAAGCTGCGGAAGGTGTTCTTTGTAGAACACGACCATAGTTTTACGGTGCTTTGAGGCAACCTCCTTTACCATTAAAGCCGCCTCTTCGAAAGACTGAGGATGCGCCTCGAAGAACGATTTCGACAGGTTCTCACCGGTGCATACGTGGAAGGAGACATTAACGTAGAGATGTGGAGTAGGCGATTGAATAACGACGAAATTCCCCTCCGCGTAGTGAGGGTCAGTCGCTACCGTGGCGTCTAGTATAAACGGCCGGAAAGCGGTCCACTCATAGTAAACGCGATGAGATGCCGTTACCACGGGCGTTGTATCACGGCGTAAATACACGTTTCCCCCGTGCCGGATCGTTCCCTCAAACGTCGCTAAAGCCTCGAAATCTGAACCCTCGTAATGGTCGGCCCACATTCTGCGCAAGGAATCGGACATAAGGTAGTCGAAGTCAACGGGAGCCATCCGTCCCGAACCGTCGCACTTTTCCAGTTCATTCCGAAGCTGTTGCGCGTAGCTAAGGAACTCGCGGTAGTCACTGTCAATATCCCGGCGTGCTGATGTGCCCGCTCGCTGCTTAGCTTGATATGTGATCGCGCGTACATCATCAATTAGGCGATTCACGTCCTCAACCGATACGGAATGTGTTCGGACCAATACCGGGCGCTCGTCGATAACGAGAAGACGACGTGGGCGGCGCTGCTCATCGCAATCATAAAATGAGGAGAACCGACCGAGCACGCGCATTGTTGACTGCCGGGCAAACATTTCTGCCGTCATGACGACGATGGGGAAGTATGCCTGCTGCTTAAACTGTCTGCGGTGGGATTCGTACGAAGTGATGGCCGGGTCATACCCGCGAATAGCGAACGCACGGCGATACCGTATCCCGACACGCCCCGCTGCTGTGTCATTCCGGTTGATTGCGTTAACCAGCGCTTCGACTTCGTCCTTTTTCTGCTTGACGATGATTGCGCCGAAATGTGGATCGGTCGCGGCCATATGGCGAAGATAGACTTCGAGCAGCGTAGATTTGCCAAATCCACATTCAGCCGCAAATACTACCGGATGACTCATATCGTCCGGAGCGTTCCAGGCGTCAACCATTCCGGCAGCGAACGCCAAGTCTCCGGCGCTCACCTCAAGGCCGCGAGCTAATAACAACGCCTTGAATCCGTCTGTCACTTCGTTTCTTTGCGAGGTTAATGTATATGTACTACTGGTGATTAAATCCGCACTCATCCGCGTTCCTCCTTTGGTTTTGGGTTGCCTACATGAGCGCACTTCTTGAATATGCCCCATGATTCATCTCGCGTACACAAGCCTCCTTTGAGAGAATCTTATGCGCGTGAAAAGGATAGTCGGATACGCCGGGTTTTGGCGGAGCCGGGACAAGGGGCGTTATTCCCCGTAGGCCAGCACTTAAAGGTCAAGGGCTGACGCGACCACAAACCGGTCACGTCCGACTCACTACCGTTCGCCGAACACTGTTAAAATCCGGACATAACTCTATAAGAACATCTTAAAGAGAAGTGTCCGTTTTTTCGCGTATATCCCTTATTAGCTCGCAAAATGATAGAGGTGCTACCTACCCAAACGCTCCACACTCGTTCGCTGCGCGGTACCTGCTATAACACTGATTGAGCGTTGTAACTCCGGCGAGAATCCTCCGGAACATTTCCGTTCAATGGTCGCGAGCTTTGTGCGAAGTCGCCCCACCTCCTTCCGCAGCATAAGGTTTTCATCGCTCAGTGACTGCGGGTCGCTTCTCATGCTGCGCTCTCTCCCTTCACTGGAGTTAGCGGCCCGCCCATCGGATAACGCGCGAGATACTGCTCCATATCGAAGGGCTCGTAAATTTCCTCGCCGTGTTCTTTATAGAGTCGTTGTAAGTGCGCGATAACCTCTTCGATTTCCTCGATAAGTTCGTCGGCGGTAATAGTGCCGGCCAAGAAATCACAGTAGGAAAAGATTAAGCCGTCGCGGCAGTACATCATTGTTTCGCCCGGAATCCCATAATTACTTAAGAGCGCGTGGACTTGATCGGTATCGAGAACGTTAAAGTCGCCGCTGTCCGCAAACACTGCGCGCAGTTTCGCTGAGAAGTCGCTTACCTCCTTCAACGTTTCCAGCAGAATCTTAATTACCGGGATTTCGCATTCCTCGATCTTCTTTAACATGTAACTTCCTCCTCGTATTGTGGTTTAAGCTGCCGTATTTCAGAGCTGCACATACTCCCTTAATTAGAATTCTTTGCCTATAATACTTAGTATCTCGTCTAGTTCTGTTTTGACCTCATAGTGCATCATAGTAGCTCGATCTGTGGGCTGATCAGCAGAGGTTAATCTGCTTACACTCATAGCGTCGACAATCTGGAGGAACGACTCAAGGTCAGGCTCACTTTGATAAAGGCTAAAAATTTCACGTACAATTTGATAGGTCTGGAATGGAGACAGCAACTCCCCACAGTGCAGGAACCACTCACCCGCGCAGTCCTCGCCGTAGTGTAGTACACTAACCCACGTCTGAACCTTGCCCTTTCCTGCGTAGATAACCTCTTCACGTACAACCATGTTATTACGAAGCATGTCCTCGTTATAAAATGCCAGACCACGGTCGTCCGCTACTTCAATAGTGTTAACTTTCAATTTTGCATAAAGAAGCGCTACCCCCGAAAGCGTCCTTTTCCCCTCAGATGCTTGTGTACAATTGATAACCTGTAACTTTGTCATTGTCGATCGTCTCCCTTATTAGTTGATATTTTAGCGGCCCCATTACGAAGCCGCGCGGACTGATACCGGATTAATAGGTCACGAAGTACGATGCGCCCTCCTTCTCGCAGAATGCTATCGCAAGCTCAGCGTCAAAAGCGGGGTCTCCTGTACTAATCTCGCCTACGGTCTTGTACTCGCGCTTCTTAAGAACAACCCCGGACCCGTCTCCGTTATCGTCGATGAGATACTCTGCGCTGTTCCAAGCATCTGCTTCCGACGTCGCTGCCTTTTCCGCTTGAAGCCGCCGAACCCCTAGAAAGAGGAAGTAAGCTGACCCGAGCAACCGCGCAGATTGAATCGGAAGCCCACGTTCGTACCGCCCAACCGTTGACGGGCTTACTCCGATTCCGCTCGCAACTTCCGCGATAGTAAATCCGAACAGTATGCGATACTCCCGAGCGATTGCGCCATCTTCCGCCCATTCTCCGGCGCTCATCTTTGCTACGTATTGCTCGCGTGTCATAAGTCCGTTTGTCATTGTTAATCGTCTCCCTTATCGTTTGGATTTTGGTCTATAGTTAAGCGGTCTTAACGCTTATACTCTATTATTGGTAGTCAACCTGCGCTCCCGCACACATTCCGCCGTCATTTATATTGACACCGCTGGGAGATGTTCTGCGCACCTTCCTTCTACATACACTTCAATGCGTCCCGATACCATTTCGCACAGTGGCCATAAAAATAAAGCCACCGCCCGATTTCGTTTGGCACACTTTTACGGAAATATATTATCGTCGGCTCCGCGCCTTACACATATAGAGACGTAGTGAATACGGTCGTGACACACTTACGTCCTCAATACGTATGGTGCCGCTGACTCCCGTTTCGCACAGCGCCTATATAAATAAAGTCGACGCTCGATCGCTTCCCGCACACTTCCGCGAAAATAAAATATCCGCCTACTCATATACTTACAGCCTGCGGAGCCTCCCGCACCATTTACGATATTATCTACAGCGTATGTTCGGTCCGTACACTCTCCGGATAATAAATATGACGTATGCCGATCGCAGAACGTACACTAGCGCTGTAATATTTCCGCTTATTGTATTATTCGTAGTCTGCGAGGCTTCCCGCACCATTCGCGAAAAATAAAATGCCTATACTAGAGAAAGGGACATAAAACACCGAAGTTGGGACATGCGCATACTATAATATAGGTGGTCTCCAGTCACCCCCGCACCTAGTCCAGAAATTTTCGCATGAAAAAGACGCCACCATTTACCGGCCGCGCCTTTCGTAAGTAAAAATAACCCAAAAGGTAGCTACAGTAAACTAAAATAATTTTGTTAATTTTTGAAACCGTACGAACAAACGTGCGTACTACTATTCATAAGGAACGGACGACCCCACCGCCCGATAAGCGAAGTCGTCCGTAAGTGATCCGTAAGAAGTTGGCGCTTCCTACGTTGTTACCCGAATTGTTAGCGCAATCCGGTGAAGCGTTCCGCGTGGCGATCCTCCGTCTGTAACCGGTAGGCGCGGGTGACAATTCGAGTTGTCAAAGTTGCGCTTGTGCGCAAATATCGGCTATCACCGCTGCAACGATGGCGGTCGGTTAAACAGTCTTCCCCACATACGGCGTTGACGCGCCTCTAAGTTTCATCGAAGATGGTCCGGTAATACAAACACGAATACTAATCGTGTTCACTACCCAAGCCGAACACCTACGGGATTAATCTTAATCTCAGCCCATTTATCGTTAACCTCGCGAATGTACAATCTGCGGCGGTCCTTGCGGGCAAGTCTACGCGCATACTTCATGTGCGGCGACCTCCGTTTCTACGCGGACGATGAAGCCGAGCTCATGCGCCTGGTTAGCGGTAATTTCAATGACATTTGCGACGGATCTACGATCAATGGAAGGTAATGCGCGGAAGAATGCACCAGGAAGGACACATATCTGTTGGCGGCGGTATTTGCTGTTTGCGGGGAAGGCGTAGTCGATTTTAGTGACGATAAAGTTTCCGGTTCTGCAATCGCGTGCGTATCCAATTTCAAACGTTTGTGCCATGAATGACCTCCGCGTTTTAAGCCCGTCGGCTATTATATGATTGCAATGCGGATTTCCGCGAAAAGGACGTCGGGAGTCGCGACACCCTTGTTTCGACCGGTATCCCTCCGGCACTCGTCAGGCGGATCATATCGTTAGCCCCAATTCCAGCAGCGGTGCGGCGACCAAATCACGCACGATAAAGTTCAGCGCTGTCATTCCGCCCCACCGTTCAATCAACGCCGGGATAACGTCTGCAGCCGTGCCGGTTACGTTCTCCGCGAGAATAATGCCGGCGTCTTCGTTGCTGCCTACGTAGTATTCCGGGTCGACTTCACTCCGGCGGACTTCATGCGCCCACAACTGGCCGTCTGATACGAAGATCGCGCGGTCGGAACCGATAAGATACGCCGGCAGCGTTTCGGACAGCGGCTCCTCGTCGTCAGCGTCGTACGTGTAGATTAGCGTTATCAGCTTCACGGTCATTACGCGCCCTCCTTGCTGCGCCGGACCAACGCGGACAGAAGCTCGACGGCCGACATTTCCGTTATGCGGTCGAAGAATTCAACGTTATCGACCGGAAGATCGAAGCCGACGGCTCCGGGACCGCCCGTCGTCAGGTATTCGCCGTTGCTGGCGCGTCTCACACGTTCGAGGACGACGGTTGCGTATTCTACGTCAATGTAGAAGGCGTAATTTGCGTCAACGAGAACGCCGGGGTATTCGGAGCGATAGAACCCTTCGAGTGGGTCGTTAAGTACGTTGACTACGGTGATTCGGCTCATAATATCAGCTCCTTTACGAAGATGGCGGTCAACGTAACGCCTAATTTGAGGCAGGACCATAAAGCGGATTTAAGGGCCTGGCGGCGGTTACGAGTTGCGGTACGGGAACATGCGCGAGAGGGATACGAGGGAACTTCTATAGTAGTGGCTGCGATTGAAATTAAGTTAGGCATATTTGAAACCTCCTGTTAATTTATACGTATAATCGTATAACCTATTGACCCCATAATATACGTATATTCGTATAATGTCAACGGTTGATTTACGATTTGTTTTTCTTTGGGTATAATGGGTTCAAGGATGGTGAGAACGTGAGGAAAGTACGCGTAAAAGTGGACGAGATTATTAGAGCCAGAGGAATTACACAGACCGAACTTGCAGCCAAGGCAGGTTTACGTCAGGCTTCTATTAGTGAGTTGTCAAACAATATGAGAAATAGTATTAACAGGGAGCACCTAGCTAAAATCGCCGACGCTTTGGAAATAGATGATATTACGGAACTACTCGTTATTGATAAGTAAAATACATAGATGAAAAGGACCGCGCCGAATAACGGTAGCGGTCTTTTTTTACGTGGAATTACCGTTGAATTAGGTGTTTTGATGCGTACCCTTACGTTTACCCTTGGACAGCTCTATCGCGGCTATATCACGGGCGTACGCAGGCATAGCGGTCGATATATGTAGGGTAAAACGTAGGAGTCTGCGCACATACACCAGCCCTAACGAATACACTCCGGAAGGTTGTGCGCAGCCAATCCCACGGTAAATCAACGGTAATATAACGACGAAAAAATAGCCCGATCCGCAATGGACCGAGCTCTTCTTGTTGTGTTTACCAACTAAACGCTGTAAAATATAATTGACGAAAAAGAAAACGTGTTTCGCGAGACACACGGCTTCTAATAAAATGATTTGATACAGGGAAGTAGCGACTACTCTTGGCGGGGTGACGCTACTTTTTTGTTTGTTTAATCGCGTACAATGAGATAACGACTGCTAACAGTGCAACGGTATAGCTTCCGAAATTAAACATCAGCGACAAGGATTCATAGGTACTCATGCCCTCCTCCTTTCTGTCGCCGCATGTCTCGCTTAAACTATTATAGCACATGTGGATAAAGTTGGAGAACCTCACACAACCGCCATTGTGGATAGCTCAACCACCCGCAATACTCCGCTTGTACCGCAGCGCCTTCCACTCCGCCAGCGCCTCCGTATAAACATCGTGAAATAGACCGACCGGTGAGTATACGCTGTCCCTCGGCAGTCCTGTCCGTAAATCGACCGCTTTATCGAAATACCGATCGGCAGCTAACGCAATGACCTCCGGCTCTAGGCGGTCGCCAAACCTCCGCGTCAGCATAGCGTAAATATCCTCGAAGTAGTGATCGTAGAGGCTGGCGGTATCGTTGAGCGGTAGTTTAGTCAGCGCGGCGGTCAATGCGTGGAGAACCGCTTCGTCTTCATCGGGTATATGCGCGCTCTTATTTATCTTTCTCTTTAAGTCATTATTATTTAAATCATTAATAACTTGGGTAGGTTCTTCCGCATCCGATTCGCCCATATCCGGATTTTCCGTAAGTGGAAAAGTCGCGTTCGGTTCCACATCGGGATTTTCCGTAAGTGGTTCGTTATACTCTACGATAGGTCGTTCGTATACGATCGTTTCATAACCGGTAATGCGGCCGTTCTCCCGCGTCTGCTTACGGTCGATATACCCGGCAGCCTCTAATTCACGCAATGCCGAATAGACCGCGTCTTTGCCGTCTTTTGACCGCTTAACGAGATCGGAGATATAGACGCGCCAGTTTGACGGCTTCGATAATAGATAACCGAGTAACCCCTTCGATTTCCACGTTAAGCGCTCGTCCGATAAGAAATACGGATCGAGTATCGTGTAGGAGCTATCGCGCTTAGATACGCGGACAATGCCAGACTTACGCTGTTCTGTCGTCATTAATTCGCGCCACCCTTACGATTCATTAGGCGCGATAATGGCGAGTGTTTCCGGTGTTCCTCCGCTATACTGCTCTCGCTGATCTGCACGTATTTCCGCGTTGTAGCTATGTCCGCGTGTCCCATGATCTTCTGCAGGTGGAATATCGACATACCGTTCTCAGCCGCCATAGTTGCGAAATTATGACGCAGCACATGCGGGGAAACAGACCGGCCGAGCTTCGCCTTCTCCGCGTACTTATCGAACGCCTTCTGTATCGTCTTCTCGCTGAGTTGTTCACCATAATTTGTTGTAAACACGTGAGACGTATTAAAGTGCTGCTCGGACTCCGCTATCAATTGCTTAAGCAGCCGCAGCGTTTCCGTAGACAGAGGCATTATTCTCGATTTGCGGTTCTTGTTTTTCGAAGCCGGCAGCGCGATATGCTTCTTAACGAAACTAACCTCCGCCTTCTCCAACGCGCATATCTCATTCAGGCGGCAGCCGGCGTCTAAGATTAACGTCATGATAACGTAATCCCTCCATTGCGCCCACTGACGCTGATCCGGCGCTCTCATAAACCGTTTAAGCTCGTCGTCAGTCAGCGGCATTACCGTATCTTCGTCCTGGCGCAATAGAGAGACCTTTTTAGCGGGATTAACGCTAATGGCCTCCTCTTCGTATAGCGTATTGAAGAACGTTCTTAGAACGCGAATACGGACGTTTACAGAGGCCGGAGATATGCCGCGCCGATCTCGATCAAACTCCGATTTAAACGGATGGCCTCCGTAATATTTCTTCTCATCCGAACACCACAGTATGTAATTGCGCAGGTGGTCCGTCGTAACCTCGTCTACCGCGATATCTCCGACATTCTCCGTTAGCCATTCCGTAAAGTAGCGCATGTTCTGAATGTACCCGTCGATGGTTTTATCCTTTAGATTTTTAGCGCGCTTAACCTTCACTACGAAATCAATCGCGTCTTCCATTGAGTAACCCGGCAATGCTACGTCTGCAATCGGCGTCCGCTCCGTTAATGTCGGCTTGCCCGAGCGTTTATCCATACAAAAAAGCCCCCTACGTCATATTAACGTAGAGAGCATCGTGTAATCAGTAAGGTATCTCGGAATCATCTAGCGTCGTTATCGTGTAGTTTCCGCACACATATCGTACTGAAACCATTGATACTAGCGTGTTTTTGGGAAAACGGAGAGGGTGGGATTCGAACCCACGCACGCTGTGACACGCCTAACTGATTTCGAGTCAGCCCCCTTGGGCCTCTTGGGTACCTCTCCGCAGCAAGATTTATTGTATCATGATGCAGCTTGCTTTGCAAGCTTAATTATTCAAGTCCGCTTTCCGCTGCACGCAGAACCTTTTTCATGTTCTTCTCGAACTTTGCACGGGGAATCAGGACACTATGCTGGCAGCCGATGCACTTAATGCGGATGTCCATACCCATGCGGATAATCTCCATTTCATTAGTGCCGCAAGGATGCGGCTTCTTCATCTGCACAACATCACCCAACTGGAAAACCTTACGTTCCATCACTCTTCCCCCTCTTCGCCTTCTCTTTCCTGAGCCGCAGCGACTTGCCTTCTCGGGTTATTCCCCTCGGTTTCCCGGCCTCTGCGTGCCGTTTCAAGCGCCTCGGCTTCCGCTGCCCGAGCCTCGCGCTCCGCCAGTTCACGCGCTTCCTGCTCGGCCTTAGCCGCCTCCAGACTAGTCTGCTTCTCCAGCGCCTGTTTGATATCGCTCTGGATCTGCCGTTCTGCCGATTCTCTGGCGTTAGGGAGACAGTTCGCCGCTACACGAATCACATATTCTGAAGTGCTCATGGACTGAATCCCCAGTATATTCGGGTACGCGAGTACATTTGAATTACGTTCCTCGATTCCCACAAGCGCTTCACCAATCAATGAAAGAGTGCCTTCAAGCCCCCGCTCTATTTTCACCGGAACATCCACCACCGCTAAAGCGTTGGCAAGGGAATAGTTGGTCACATTGATAATGGTACCATTCGGGATGATATGAACCTCACCGGTAGTGCTCAGCAGTCTTGTCGTTCTGAGACCGATCATCTCTACAGTCCCTTTATAAGTACCGGTCTGGATTACATCACCTACCGCGAACTGATCCTCAAAAATGATGAAGAATCCGGTAATTACATCTTTGACCAAACTCTGGGCTCCAAAACCAACAGCAAGCCCCACTACCCCGGCTCCTGCCAGCAGCGGGCCCAAATTAAAATTAAATTCAGCGAGAATTATCATGATCATTACAAAATTACAGATAAACGTAACCACATTCTTCAGCAGTCCCCCAACGGTTGAGAACCGGCGGCTGTTCACCAGTATTCTGCCACGGGTTTCCCGTTCCATTGAACGGTCAATGATCTTGGATACCACTTTTATAATGACCCGGGTCAGAATGAAGATGATAAGAATCCGCAAGCCAGAAAACAGTACATTGGCCCACATTTCCGTGTTGGTGAAAAACTCCCACACCTTATCACTAAGAGTATATGCAGCTTTCAATGGATCTGTAGGTTTCTCTGCATTCAACATCCACTTATTCATCTACTCCCTCCCCTTCGGTGATAAGTGTATAACCTATTCCTTTATTGTCCTTGCCATAGATCCCGCGGATTTCAACGTCCTGCTCCGCTATAATCTTCCGGACTTCCCCGATTGCTCCCCGAAAGAACTGAATAGACATTGCACAGCCTGCTGTAATTTCTTTGGGAGTCGGGAAGATATCAATTTCGATTTCCGCATATTCCAGCAGCATTTCGGCGCGCAGCGCCTGCTGCGTAGAATCAAAAGCAATCAGCAGCTCTTCCTCCATCTCCACGCCTCCCTCTGGGTTAAACGTCCTATCTCTTTCCCCTGTAGTATAAAAAATCTCTTTCATCCATATACTAGGATCATCAGCAACCTTTCAACTGAAAGACAAAGCTGCTGATATTTTCGTAGAGTCCCCTCAGAAAGGAAGATTATATGAATTCTTCTTCTAAAGCTGCACCACTGCAAGAACCATCCTGTTTAAAAATATCACATGCCGATCCCAATATCTATTCTGCCATTACTCACCGTCTGCTTTTTCACTTTTCCAGCACCCGTCCCGATACACCGATTGTAATCGTCTGTATAGGCACGGACCGTTCAACCGGAGATTCACTTGGACCGCTGGTCGGAACAGCACTGGCGCGGTTCCACAGCCCTCTGTTCCACCTGTATGGAACACTGGACGAGCCTGTGCATGCCGTTAATCTGGAAGAAACACTTACCCTCATCCGAGAGAAGTATAATAACCCTTTTATTATTGGTATAGATGCCTGCCTAGGCCATTCTACGAGTGTCGGCTGTATTCAGGTCGTGGATGGACCTTTAAAACCCGGAGCCGGCGTTAACAAGCAACTCCCCCCTGTCGGCGATATCCATCTGACTGGCATCGTTAATGTAGGCGGCTTTATGGAGTACTTCGTATTACAAAACACAAGATTGAGCCTTGTAATGCGGTTATCTGATATTATTGCTGTCAGCCTCTACTCTGCCTTGAAACAGTGGAATCTTCATGCTAAATCTGCTGCAACGCGAGAGCAATAACTTCCTTCTCTTCCGGAGACAAAGGATATTGGGATTCTCCCGCTTCAAGCGGTTTGGAATAGATATAGGAGTTTTCACGATTATGAAGACTGGTGAGCACAATTCCACTGCGATTGTCATCCACTATTGCCAGCGAAAAGCTCAGGTCATTCCCGCGTTCACCGAAGGCATTATATCGCTTCATGGCCATAATTGACTTCATGCCGCGCATTTTAGCCTGAGCAGCTTCAATCAAAGCCTTGTGCTCCTTCTGCTCCTCTTCCAGCATATCGCCTTGATTCTTAAGATCAATCAACAAGCTTTCCAAATCTTCCACACCACTACCGCTCATCATCGTTTCATATCTGCGCCGCATCTTTCCAAGCTTGCTGCCCTGAAGAATCAACACTATAGCCATTATTATAACCACAACGGTGAACGCAATAACAAACCCGGATAATTGCTCATTTATTAACTGATTCAATTCTGACATATATGGACCATCCTTCGTATTTATCTGCTGCGGCCAATGCCATATAGTTCCTCCATGGCGACCAGCATTCTGTTTATATCATGTTCTGTGGAGCTGACTCCTACACTTGCCCGTACAGCACCGCTCTCCAGTGTCTCCGCTGCTTTATGGGCCAACGGAGTACAGTGCATACCGGCACGCACAGCAATGTTATACTCCCGGTCCAGCCGATGTGCAATCTCTGCCGACTCCTGCCCTTCTATTGTAAACGAAACAATTCCGCTGCGCGAAACACCGATTTCAGGCCCAAGCAACCTCATACCAGGAATGCCGGACAAGCCTTCCATTAGTTTCTGTGTCAGCAACCATTCCTGCCGGTGAATATTCGCCGGGCCTAAAGACTTAATCTTTTTCAACCCTGCAAGCAGCCCGGCTATCCCCACCGCGTTTTGTGTCCCCGCTTCATACCGGTCAGGCCGAACAGTAGGCTGCTCACTGATTTCAGACTGACTACCTGTCCCTCCATGCATCAATGGCTCTAAATCAAGGTTTGGAGCAATATATAGTCCTCCTGTCCCCTGCGGTCCAAGCAGCCCTTTATGACCAGGAAATGCAAGCAAATCAATATTCATTTGGGCTACATCTATTTCCACCGTCCCGGCACTTTGCGCAGCATCCACCAGGAATACCGCCCCGTGAGACTTTGCGATGTCGCCAATTTCTCCGATCGGTAGAATACTGCCCAGCAGATTGGAACTATGATTGCAGATCACCATTTTAGTATTGCGTCTTAATGATTTTTGAAGTTCCAGCAAATCGACCTGGCCTTTAGAATCGACGCGCAAATAATCTACTTCCACTTCTAAAGTCCGGCGTAAATATTCCAGCGGCCTACGAACGGAATTATGTTCCGTCATCGTTGAGATGACATGATCCCCCCGTTGCAGTGTACCCTTAATGGCCATATTTAGCCCCATTGTTGTATTGTGGGTAAAGGCAATATCCTGTGCGTTGGAGATAGAAAAAAGTTCAGCAAGCATGCTTCGCGCTCTCACCAGTACCCTGCCTGTCCCAATAGCCAGCGAGTGATTACCACGGCCGGCATTCGCGCCGGAGTGTTGCAGGGCATCCAGCATCGCGGCAGCCACCTCAGGGGGCTTAGGCCATGAAGTTGCCGCATGATCTAAATAAACCAATTCTCCCATCTCTCCACCCTCACTTTTTCTCATTTAAAAAACACACCCCTCCATATCCGCTAAAGGATATCTCAGGATATGTTTTCGGGCACAGATATCCAAATCAGTTTCCCAATAGTTCCAGTAATCTTTCCAGGTCTTGGGCACTGTAATAATTGATTTCAATTTTCCCTTTTTCTTTACCTTGTTTAATCTTCACTGTTGTTTTGAATCGCTCGCGCAACCCTTCCTCAACATTATCAATGTATGGATCACGTTTAACAACTTTCGCTTTTATGCCATTGGCAGGTTTACGGTCCAGGTTCTTTACGACCTCTTCTAACTGTCTGACATTCCACTGCTGTTCCACACATTGATCCGCTAACTGTTTCACCGTCTCCGGATCTTTCAAGGCGACGATTGCCCGAGCATGTCCCATGGAAATTGTTCCACGTGAAACATATTCCTTCACTTCTTCCGGTAAAGTCAGCAGCCGTAAAAAATTAGCGATATGCGATCTTGATTTACCTACCTTCAGTGAAAGCTCCTCTTGGGTAAGCGAAAATTGATCCATTAGCCCTTGATAAGCAACTGCGATTTCCATCGCATTTAAATTTTCCCGCTGCAGATTTTCAATCAGGGCAATTTCCATAACTTGCTGATCGCTAAGACTTCGCACAACAGCAGGAATGGTTGCTTTTCCACAATATTGTGAAGCTCGAAATCTGCGTTCACCAGCGATGATTTCATAACCTTTTAGCACAGCGCGAACAATAATCGGTTGGATTACACCATGTTGTCTTATGGATTCAGCCAACTCCTGTATGGCTTCCTCATTAAAGTCCTTACGGGGCTGATAAGGGTTAGCGCGCAATTGCCCTAAAGGTATCTCCACAACCTTATCGTCTTCATTAATAGACAAGGATGGAATTAACGCATCGAGACCTTTCCCTAAACGCTTACTCATAAGAGATCACTTCCTTTGCCAACTCTAAGTACACTTCCGCTCCTTTGGAACGGGTATCATAAGTAATAATGGATTGCCCATGGGAAGGCGCTTCACTCAATCGTACATTACGTGGAATGATCGTTTTGTAAACCTTTTCCTGGAAGTACTTTTTCACTTCTTCAATGACTTGGATCCCCAGATTAGTCCGGGCATCAAGCATGGTTAACAATACCCCTTCAATCTTTAAATGCGGGTTGAGGTTCTTTTGCACGAGCCGTACAGTGTTAAGCAGCTGGCTTAATCCTTCAAGGGCATAATATTCACACTGGATAGGAATAATCACTGAATCCGCAGCCGTCAGCGAATTAATGGTAAGGATGCCCAATGATGGAGGACAATCAATGATAATATAATCATAATTGCTCTTCACTGCATTAAGCGCCTTCTTCAGCTTCAGTTCTCTGGAAATTGTAGATACCAATTCAATCTCCGCACCCGCCAATTGAATCGTTGCCGGGATAATATGAAGCCCCTCAATTTGTGTTTCCAATATCGTTTCCTGAGGATTCACTTCATTAATAAGGATATCATAAATGCAATTTGCTACATCCGCTTTGTTGACGCCAACGCCGCTTGTAGTGTTGCCTTGCGGATCAATATCGACAAGAAGCACTCTTTTCCCTAAAGTAGCCATACCGGCACCAAGGTTCACAGAGGTTGTCGTTTTACCGACTCCACCTTTTTGATTTGCTATGGCAATAATCTTGGACACTTATTTCACCTCGAATTGTTAGGAAGAATCATCTTGTAGGTCGTGAGTTGTTTTACGGCGTAATCGTAAATTGAATACGGCATCACTTTTTGCGAGAAATATAGACAAATAGACAAATATCATTTCATTTCTGTCTTATGTGATATACTCCGGTCCAAGTCACAGAAAAGGCGGCCAATCACCTCAGGGCCGCCTTCAGCTTTTAAAACGAATTATCTTTTTGGGATTTGAATCACGATCTCGTAATGGTCACCGCGGTCATTTTCCGAGGTTTTAATCTCCATTCCAGAACCTGATACCATATCTATGGATTGACGAATTGTATTTAGAGCGAGCCGGACATCCTTTGTATAGGAAACCCGTTTGGATTTTTTGGTTTGATTCACAGCTTTATAAAATGCGATCCTTGCCTCTGTCTGCTTAACATTTAAGCCCTTAGAAATAATCTCCGCAAGCACCTTCAACTGCATTTCCACACTGTCTAGAGATAATAAGGAACGGGCATGCCGTTCTGTAATTTGGCGCTCCATAAGTGCAGTTTTAACCTGTTCAGGTAATTGCAGCAAGCGGATTTTATTCGCGATTGTTGACTGGCTTTTACCGAGACGCTGGGCCAAGCTTTCTTGAGTCAATTGGTGAAGATCAATCAATTTCTGATAAGCGACAGCTTCTTCAATTGAGGTCAAACCTTCACGCTGCAAATTCTCGATCAAGGCAATAGATGCTGCCTGTGAGTCATTGAACTCACGAACAATAGCCGGAATTGTCTCCAGACCAAGCTTCTTCACAGCCCGCCAGCGACGTTCACCTGCGATAATCTCATACTGGGAATCGCGCATCCGCACGACAATAGGCTGGATCACACCGTGAGTTTTGATAGTCTGACAGAGCTCGTCTATCTTGTCGTCATCAAAAATAGTCCGTGGCTGATAAGGACTGCTGATGACCTCATGAACCGGGATTTGTTTGATCTCTTCTCCGCTGCTCCGCTCGGTAAATCCAAAAAGCTTGGTGAATTGTTCTTTCATTCCGTTCATTACCACCTAATTTCGTTATAGTACGATCGCCTTGACCCTGCCTAGCGAAAAGCTTATCGTATCGTACAGCAAAAAGAAAGCTTCTATTGATTTCATTCCAAAAGATATTGCAGTTCTTTCGGTGGCGGTTCCCGGCGCAAAAATCTCTTTCCAGATGAAAATTCTGCAAAATCGGGAGTGCAACCCTTCCTAAAAGTCTTACTATATTATTCTATCACTTTTTCGCTCATAATCCTATTCTCCATATGGACCTATTTTTCCTGCAATGTATGCCACGAATAAAGCTATGAAGAAACATAAAAAAAGATCAAGCCCTAAGGAATAAGGACTTGATCTTTACAACATTTATTCTCTTACACGATGTTTCACGTGAAACAATCAGATCAAAGGAGACTTGGCCGGTATTCCCGCTTTACGCGGATATTTTGCTGGTGTGGCTCCTGTCTTGCGAATAATAACGATATGTCTGGCAGATTCCTCTACGGGTAAACTGAAGGATTCAACCTTTTGCAATTCAGCGCGAAGCTCCTTGAAACTAAACTTCGCCTCCTTTAGTTCCTCAGCAGGATCACTGCCCTTCATTGCTGCAAACACACCCTCTTTTTTCGTAAAAGGAAGACAGAATTCATTCAACAGGGATAAACGGGCAACCGCCCGGGCCGTAACTATATCATAGGCATCGCGATGAACAAATTGTCGGGAGACATCCTCTGCCCGGCCATGAATCAATTGAACATTTTGTAATTCCAGTGTATCGCATACATGTTGGAGAAAGGAAATTCGTTTGCTTAGTGAATCAACAATTGTCAGCTTCAAATGCGGGAAACAAATCTTAAGCGGAATCCCTGGGAAGCCGGCTCCTGATCCGATATCAGCCAAGCTTTTCGCATCATCCATCTTTAAATAGAAAGCAAGTGAAAGGGAATCATAAAAGTGTTTGGTATATACTTGATCCCGTTCAGTAATTCCGGTGAGATTCATTTTTTCATTCCAGGAAACCAGTTCCTGATAATAAAGCTCAAATTGCTTAAGCTGCTCCGGGTTCAGCTTGATTCCCTGTTCCTGAAGTAGAGCCGTAAACTGTGCTACAGTATTATCCATAGATTATCCTTTCGCTGCCGTCACACGATTGAAATGCTCCAAATGTACAAGAAGAATCGAAATATCTGCTGGTGTTACCCCAGCTATCCGCGAAGCCTGCCCGATTGAGATTGGAGCAATCTTAGTCAGCTTCTGCCGCGCTTCCATTGCCAATCCATGAATTTCATTATAGTTGATACTCTCAGGAATCTTCTTCTTCTCCATCTTTTGCAGTTTTTCCACATGCTGCAGCTGTTTCTCGATATATCCGGCATATTTAATCTGTATTTCAACCTGCTCCTTCATCTCTTCGTCCAGTGCTTCAGGAGAAGGAGAAACCTGGTCCACGAAACTATACGTAAGCTCAGGGCGGCGCATCAGGGTAAGCATGTTGCTTCCATCTACGATTGGGGCAGACTCATAACCCGCAAGCGCATCATTGACCTCCACTGGTTTCACCTTAGTTTCCTGGAGCCGGACGATTTCACGTTCAACACGCTCTTTTTTATCCAGAAAAGCCGCATACCGCTGCTCTGGGATCAGACCAATATCATGTCCGATAGGCGTCAGACGCAGGTCAGCATTATCATGGCGAAGCAGCAGACGGTATTCCGCACGCGAGGTAAGCAGACGATATGGTTCATTAGTTCCTTTGGTCACCAGATCATCAATCAGTACGCCAATATAACCTTGTGACCGATCAAGTACAACCGGTTCTTTATCCTGAACTTTCCGCGCTGCATTAATACCTGCCATAACCCCCTGCCCTGCTGCCTCTTCATAGCCGGAGGTTCCATTGATTTGACCGGCAGTGAACAGCCCAGGCAAACGTTTGGTTTCCAGTGAAGGCCATAACTGTGTAGGAACCATGGCATCATATTCAATCGCATAACCATTACGCATCATTTCGACCTTTTCCATCCCTGGAATCGAACGGAGAACCGCCAGCTGAACATCTTCAGGAAGACTGGTGGAAAGTCCTTGTACATAGTATTCCGATGTGTTTTTCCCTTCCGGTTCAAGGAATATCTGGTGTTTGGATTTATCGCTGAAACGGACAACTTTATCTTCTATAGAAGGGCAATAACGGGGTCCTGTTCCTTCAATAATTCCAGTAAACATCGGCGCCCGGTGAAGATTGTCATTAATGATCTGATGAGTCACTTCAGAGGTATAGGTGAGCCAGCAAGGAAGCTGCTCATTCTGCGACGACTTCGTTTCAAATGAGAAGAACTTGGGTTTGTCGTCACCCGGCTGAATTTCCGTTTTGGAAAAATCAATCGTATCCTTATGCACACGTGGCGGTGTCCCCGTCTTAAAGCGCACCAGATCAAAACCAAGCTCACGCAAATTTTCGGACAACCGTACTGAAGGCTGCTGATTATTCGGCCCGCTCTCATATGTCAGCTCACCCATTATCACTTTGCCCCGCAAATAAGTTCCAGTCGTCAGAATAACCGTCTTGCTGCGGTACGCCGTACCTGTCTTCGTAATTACACCCACACAGCGGCCGTCTTCAACGATAAGCTCCTCCACCATGCCCTGGCGCAACGTTAGGTTAGGGGTTTTCTCCATCGTTTCCTTCATCGCATGCTGATACAGGAATTTATCCGCTTGCGCGCGCAAGGCATGGACTGCGGGTCCTTTACCTGTATTAAGCATACGCAATTGAATGTATGTCTTATCAATGTTGCGGCCCATTTCGCCGCCGAGGGCATCAATTTCGCGCACTACATGGCCCTTGGCTGGTCCGCCAATGGACGGATTGCAGGGCATGAACGCCACCATATCCAGGTTTATCGTAATCATCAACGTATTGCAGCCCATGCGTGCAGCCGCCAGAGCAGCCTCGCAACCGGCATGTCCGGCGCCTATGACAACAACGTCATAGCTGCCTCCTTCATAACTCATGTCTTGTTCCTCCCCAAAGGCTGCGTTTCAATCGCAGTAATATGATGAACATGATCTGCAATAACTCAGTAATGAATCATTCGCAAGAAGCATGTTATTTGCCTAAACAGAATTGCGAGAAAATTTGATCCAGCAGAGAATCAGCAGCAGTATCCCCGATAATTTCTCCAAGCTGCTCCCAAGCCAACCTTACATCGATCTGGATCATATCAATTGGAATATGCATCTCCGCAGCCTCGTACGCATCCTGAAGCGACCTATGCGCTTTTTTGAGCAGTGCGATATGGCGTACATTACTTACATAGGTCAAATCGCCCGATTCCAGCTTGCCGCCAAAAAAGAGCTCCGAAATAGCTTCTTCCAGTTTATCCAGGCCTTCCTCTTCCAGTACCGACATTGGGACAATGCTGGCCTCGCTAAAATATTCGTGCAGCTTGGCTTTATCCAGGCGTGCTGGTAAGTCCATTTTATTCATGATGACCAAGGCTTGTCTACCGTGGATTTGTTCCATAAGTTCCAGCTCATCTTCATGCAGCTCTTCATTTGCATTCAGCACCAGCAGAATCAGGTCAGCATCACTAAAAGCTGCTTTGGAACGCTCTACCCCGATTTTTTCCACCACATCCATGGTTTCACGAATACCTGCTGTATCCAGCAGCTTCAACGGTATATTATTAATCGTTACAAATTCCTCTATAACATCACGCGTTGTTCCTGGAATATCCGTTACAATCGCTTTGTTATCGCGGGCCAGTGCGTTCAGCAGGGATGATTTACCGACATTGGGACGGCCCACAATAGCTGTCGTAATGCCTTCGCGCAAAATTTTACCTTCATTAGCAGTCTTGAGCAGCTTATTAATGCCGTCCATTACTTCACTGCTCTTGTCTTTGATAAACTCGGCGGTTAAGGATTCCACATCATGTTCGGGATAATCAATATTCACTTCAATATGCGCCAGCGTCTCGATAAGGGTATGGCGCAGGGAGTGGATACGCTGGGACAAAGAACCGCTAACCTGCTTCAGCGCAACGGAAAAAGCCCGGTCCGACTTGGAACGGATCAAATCAATCACCGCTTCTGCCTGGGAAAGATCAATTCGTCCGCCCAAAAAAGCACGCTTGGTGAATTCACCCGGCTCAGCCAATCGGATATCCTGCTGCAACAGCAGATCCATCACTCTTCTGACCGAAATCACCCCGCCATGGGCACTGATCTCCACTACATCCTCTGTTGTAAAAGAACGCGGTCCCTTCATCACAGTTACCAGCACTTCTTCCATTCGTTCTCCGTCAGCCGGACTTATAATATGGCCGTAATGAACGGTATGTGATTCCGCTTCGGTCAGCGGAACCCGGCTGCGGAATAAGGGTGCGACCTGGGAGATGGCCTGTGGGCCGCTCACCCGGATGATCGCAATTCCCCCTTCGCCTAATGCCGTCGATACGGCAGCGATGGTGTCACTAAGCATGCTGTTATTCACCTCGATATAATCTATACTTTCTTCTATTTTAAAAAAAGCAATGACCCCTTACATTGGTCAAGGAGTCATTGCGGCAATATTAGTCTCTACTTCAATGTTATAACGACACGGCGATTCGGTTCTTCACCCTTACTAAGGGTGTTGACCTGCCGGTGATCCTGCAGCCTGGCATGTATAATCTTCCGTTCCTGCGGTGACATCGGCTCCAGCACGACCTCTTTACGGGTTCGAACTACCCGTCCCGCAAGCCGGTCAGCCAGTTCTTCCAATGTCTTTTTGCGGCGTTCACGGAAATTCTCCGCATCCAGCACCAGCCGGATGAAACTATCAGAATAACGGTTGGCCACAATATTAGCCAAATACTGCAAAGCATCGAGAGTTTGTCCTCTTCTGCCGATCAGCAGCCCCAGATCCGGACCGGAAATTTGCAGAATGGTCGATTCCTTTGTATGAACGATTTCCACTTCTACCTCAAGCCCCATACTCTTGGCGACATCCACGATGAAATGAACGGCTTCTTGGTATGCTTCCTCCACCGGTTGTCCGGAATCTTGGCGTGGTACGCCGCCGACAGCCTCCTGTTTGCTCTCTCTAGATGACTGCTGAGGCATTGACGGAGCACTCGCCGCTGATGCCGGTGCGGCCTCGGCAATTAAGGTTAATTCAACCTTGGCATCCTTCGCACCGATCAATCCAAGGAATCCTCTTGACGGCTGTTCAAGTACGTTGACCGTGACCCGGTCCTTTTGAACTCCAAGCTGGTTAAGTCCCCGTTCTACAGCTTCTTCAATGGTTTTCCCTGTTGCGACGATTTTGCTCATTTTGACTTTTTGGCCCCCTTCGATCCTTTGCTTTTCGTAGCGGAAGCAGGATTCTTGCTCTTCACAAGGTTAACTTCACTGCTGCTGCCGGCACCTGCAACAGCCAATTTGGTCTTATCGTTGTTGCGGTATAAGAAGTAGTTCTGAATAATGGTGTAAAGGTTACTGTAGAACCAGTACAGTGGAAGTGCTGAAGGGAAATTGTAGGACATGATGAAAATCAGAACCGGATATACCATCATCATGAACTGCATAGGGCCCTGCTGTTGAACAGGATTCATCTTGGTCATCATTCTGGTCTGCAGGAATGTAGTAGCGGCAGCCAGCAACGGCAGGATGAACAGATGATCGGGTTTGCCGAGCTGGAGCCACAAGAACGAATGCTCCCGCAGAGCAGGGTTGTAATAGATCGAGTTGTATAGAGCGATAAAAATCGGCATTTGCACAATCAGCGGCAGACAGCCGGAAATCGGATTCACCTTATTCTCCTGGAACAGGCGCATCGTTTCTTGCTGTACTTTTTCAGGCTGATCTTTATATTTTTTCTGGATCTTTTGGAGTTCCGGTTGAATGGCCTGCATCGCGCGCGAGCTCCTTACCTGCTTCATGGTAAGCGGCAAAATTAACGTGCGGACGATCAAAACCATTACAAGTACGGCTAGTCCATACTGTCCATCAAACCATTTTGCGAAAGTATCGAGCGCTATGGCGAAATAATAAACGACATTACTTTGCCAAAAGCTTCCGTTCTTCAAATCCTCCGTAGTGTGCGTAACCGCTGATGATGGAGCGCACCCTGACAGAACAGCAATCATCAGTACCATTAGGCCGAGGAGAAGAAATTGTTTTCCTCGTCTAGTCTTCAATAGAGACACTTCAAAACCCCTCTCATAAACATTCCATTGCACCGTAAATCATACCATAATTATGAATACAAATAAACAAGCCGCTTAAGCCGCCATTACTTGCGTGAAGCCTTGAGCAGCTTGGCTTTGCGCAGCACATGAAGCGCACTTTTCTCCAGCTCGGCGTAATCCATGGAAAGTGCTCCTTTACGAACGATGAAGACCATGTCCAGCCCGCCGGCAATTTCCGGTTCATGATGGCGGATAATTTCCTTCACCAGTCGTCTCATCCGGTTACGGACGACGGCGTTTCCGACCTTTTTGCTAACCGACACACCCAACCGGAACCGCTCCACCTCTTTTCTGCTGAACCAATACACTACAAATTGATGATTCGCAAATGACTTCCCATGGCGATATACGCGACTGAAGTCGGCACGGTTTCGTAATCGTAATCTTTTGTGCACGGGAATCTCCTATTCAAAGACCGGACACGATGAGCTCCGGAATTTTTCTTCTAATTAGTATAGTCATCCGGCTGCCGCCATAAACGGTTAAGTCCGGACATATGGCTTAATCCTTCATTTACATCCGCATACATTAAAAAGCCCCGCAAAGTATAGCCAACATCCTCTGCAGAGCTTAACAAATATTCATGCACTCGTGAAAAACGGAACCTCCTCCATTATAAAGGGCGATATCCGTTTCTCAGGCTATATAAGGAAGCGAATCAGATGATCCACCTGTCCAGCCCCCTTATATTTAAAAAAGGACCACCGCAGTGGTCCTTAAGTGGCCTAACTTACGCACTCAAAACTTTTCTGCCTTTCAAGCGGCGGGCTGCCAGCACTTTGCGGCCGTTTTTCGTGCTCATTCTTTTGCGGAAACCATGCACCTTCTTGCGTTTGCTCACATTCGGTTTGAACGTCGGTCTCATGTATTGCACCTCCCTTACAGGAACTTAATTACTGTCATATTAGCAGAAACGGACTAAGCCGCTCTTTTGAGTAGGGACAGTATCTACAAGTATTGTCATTATAATTTGAAGACATATCCTCACAGAAAACACCTTTATATATTTAAACACATAATGTGCGAAAAAGTCAACCTTGTCTCTCCAACCTTACTCCCCTCATTTAAATCCGCTTATCCACAATCCACCGATCCAAAAATTTAATCCACAGCGTTTTACAGTTATCCACCTGTGTGCAAAAAATGAAGTCGACTAATCACACATGCGCACAACCTGTGTATAAAAAAATCGAAGTCATGACGGAAACTGTCGAACGGTAAACAAATTATCAACAATATGTAGTGTTGTTCTTAAAAATTATACACAAGTGCTTGAATTTGTGGATAAAATGGCGCCGCTCATTGAAAAATAAGGGGGCATTTGCTATGATGGTATTACTTTTGAATGTGAATAGATTTGTTTGTTCTATATATTATCAACAAGCTGTGGATAAAGTTGTGAACAATTCAAATTTATCCATATTTTTTTGTCTCTTGATATTGCATATTGGGGATAAGATTCAGCACTAACCCATTTTCTTCGACATTTCCACTTCATGGCTGATGCCACATTTGGAAGATTTAAAGGAGTGACAGTCT